>NZ_LFIP02000003.1 GCF_001189235.2 Bradyrhizobium embrapense | reverse complement strand
GTCCGGGCCATCAGCGGAAAACGACGGACCACCATTGATTTCGGCAGCCCAACTCCGTTTCGCCGACGCCGCAACGCAGGTTGCCGCAACTCCGGCCAGGACAGAGCGTCGCGAGAGTCCTTTCCCGGCGCCGGTATCGGGCTTTACGGAACTTCTCATCGGTCATTGCTCCGAGCTACCGCTGCGCCGCTCGCAAGAGTGATAAAATCGCGCCTTCGCATAACCTCATCTCAAGAATGTCGGACCGAAACAACATAGCCTAGCACAGCGACGCGTCCCTAATCCGCTATGGGTCAAACTCGGAAGTCGGATCTCCCGCAACCGTGAGGTCCGCTTCACCGCCGACACCGGACCTTCGGTAGCCAGCGCGGCACTTCCGAAAAGGGCCACAAGGCGACATTCAGTCACCATCGGCGTATGTTCGCGGCGTACCGTCGGCATCCACGGGCTGCAACAGCTCTTCTTCGAAATCCGCGACCATTTTCTGTTGGTTTTCGACCCAAGTGCATTCGTATTTGATCGTACTGCATCATCGGGAGTCGAGGATACGCCATCGTCACCATCATGATGGGACCCCCGCTTATGTGTCTAACGAGGCTGCCGGTTCTGAGGGAAGAATGCATGACGCTTCCTAGAGGTGCATGTCGTTACCGGCTATCCAAGCGAGTCACTTAGTGCCGGAAGAAAAACATTGTCGACCAGACAGCCCCAAAACCATAGCAGGGTTAGAAGACCACAAATGAAGAGCGAAAATCTATCGCCCGGCTCAGATGATTTTTCTCGCGCATTGCGAACGAGCACGCCAGTAAACACGATCCAACTAGGATTAAGCACCGCGTAGGCCAGCACGAAGAGGACGACGAACGGATTAGCGAAGGTAGATGAGTCCAAGTAAGCGAAGTGCACCAACTGGCCAAGACCAAGCGCGGCGACAAGCGCACCCGGCAAGCTCAGCCAGATATAAGCGGACCGTTTACCGCCCCGATCGGGCGCGAAAAGGTTCCGATACGCCATTACGGAGCACCCTAGAAACATCAGCACGGACAGGGCCGGCAGATATGTAGAGGGAAGGATCATATGAATGCAAAACTCGCGAGGTCGAAATCGCCGACGACTAGCCCGAATAAATCAACTATTCGCAATGGGAACGTCTCGATTTTTTATCAAAGTCGCCCAAAGGTCTGCTTCGGGGCCAATAATGGACATTCGGAAAGCGAACTAGGGCGCCCCCACTGCGGCGGCCCTATTCCTCACTTGATAGTTTGGCGATTTCCTTTTCCAAATCATCCGCACGCTCTCTAAAGTGCAGAGCCAATTTGGCGTAGTGGTGGACCACTTTGGCAAGCGTCTCGCTCAGGTCGCGATCCTTAGCTTTGTCGCAAATCTCCTCGCACTCGGCGATCTTTGTGCGGAGATCTTCTAACTCCTCGCGCATGCCTTTCATGGAACGTCCTTGCCATCGACAGGGGTCACAATACGGGCAGCACCCAAGCCAGTCAAAGAACTAACCACTAAAAAGAGTGCATTCACGGACAGAGTGCAAGGTCGCCTTCGGGTCAATCGCGTCGGTTCGGCTCGGTCAAAGTGGCGTCCGGTTTATGGTGTCCAATCGAATATCGGCTCTTCAGTCACATCAGTATGAATTGGGCGGGCCAGCCTCTTCTCAATCTCGACATGATGCTTGCCTTCATCAGAGGTACGACAATCAGTGCCGGACTAAGGGTAGAAGCTCGCCTCGATCAGGAAATCTATCGAAAAGGGCGCAAAGTAACTGCCCAAGAATTGAAAGAACTCACGTTGTCGCCGCATGATACCTGTCCATGTTGGAACTACACACTCGTACCAAGAGCCCCGTTGCAAATCTCCATCCATTAGAGCGAACGCTTTTACCGCTTCGGGTCAAATACAGCGGTCGACGATCGGTGACGAGAAGTCCGGACTACACCCAATACCGGACCGGTCAGAAGCGGCGCCCGCACTATTTCGGAATATTAGAAATGTATCCCTGAGTTGCCCGACGTGTCAAGCTGCCTTTCGAACGCCGGCGGCCGCCGGCTACTTTGCATGGGGTTGTTTTCGATATTTTGCAGCTGCGCGCCTGCGGCAGGGAGCACCTAAGCGGATCGCGAGCGACGGCTGCGCCAGCGCCATAACAGCGCAACGAGGGCCACGAGTACGAGCCCGGCGGCCATAGCCTTGGCGGTGAACCGCCCACCGGGCCGGTCGATCAGGCGAGTCCACAACGATGCCCCCTCGCCCTGGCGCGGCAGGCGAAATGCCACCACGCTGTCGCCGATCGACGTGCCGCCCTCGGAATGGCCGCCGGCGCCGATCACGACATACTGCTCACCCTTCCAGAGATAGGTCATCGGATTGGCGACGCCTGGCACCGGAAGCCGGCCGAGCCACAATTGCTTTCCCGACTTGACGTCGAACGCGCGCAGATAGGCATCCATCGCACCGGTGAACACGAGGCCACCCGCGGTGATCGCGACGCCACTGAGCAGCGGCGTGCCGGTATTGAGCGCGATGCCGAGCGGCGCGAGATCCTCGCTGGTGCCGACCGACGCATGCCAGAGGATCTTGCCGGCCTTGAGATCGACCGCCACCGTCTCGCCCCATGGCGGCTTGTTGCAGGGCGTCCCGACCGACGTCATCGCCAGCGCCCGCGACATCGCAAACGGCGCGCCCTGCTGCTGGCCGAAGTCATGGCCGGGCGGCGGATTGAAGCCCCTGGCCTGCTCGCGCCGAATCAGCGTGACGACATGCGCCGCGTGACTGACATTGGCGAACAGGATCTGGTTGACCGGATCAAAGGCCGCACTGCCCCAGTTCACGCCGCCGCCGGTCATCGGATAGACGATCGTGCCTTGCGTCGACGGCGGCGTATAAAGCCCCTCATTGCGGGATTGCGCGAACAGCCTGTCGCACGCCGCGCTTCCGATGCCCGGCAGCAGGCCGCCGACATCATCGGCCGTCATCCGCTGGGTCAGCAGCGGCGGCACATGGGTCGGGAACGGCTGCGTCGGCGACAGTGTGTCGCCCTCGGCGCCGTTCTGCGGCACCGCGCGTTCCTCGACCGGCCACACCGGCTTGCCGGTGTCGCGATCGAGCACGAACACAAAACCCTGCTTGGTCGGCTGGATCACGACGTCGCGCATGCCCGAACCGGTGTCGATCCGCGCCAATGTCGGCTGTGCCGGCAGGTCATAGTCCCAAACGTCGTGATGCACGGTCTGGAACGCCCATGCGAGCTCGCCGCTCTCGATCCGCAGCGCGACGACGGAATTCGCGTGCTCGTCATTGCCGGGGCGCTTGCCGCCCCAGAAGTCCGGACTGGGCGACGTCGTCGGCAGGAACACCAGGCCGCGCTCCTCGTCCACCGACATCGGTGCCCAGACATTGCTGTGGCCGGCCTCGACGCCTGCATGCACCAGCGGGTCGAAGGTCCAGCGCGGCCGGCCGGTCCGTGCATCGAAGGCGCGCACCGCGCCGACCGGCGCATCGACCCGCCGGTTGTCGCCGATCGCAGATCCCACCACGACCACGCTGCGTCCGGTCACCGGCGCCGACGTGATCTGAAACTCGCCGGGCCATTCCAGCTTCATGCCGGCGTCGATCTTGATCTCGCCATTGGTGCCGAAATCGGCGCAGGGTTTGCCGGTCCTGGCATCGAGCGCGATCAGGCGCGTGTCGTTGGTGCCGGTGAAGATGCGCGACTTGCAGGCCGCGCCATCCGCCGCGCGATCATCTGTCCAGTAGGCGACGCCGCGGCAGACAAACCGATTGGCCGGCCGCTGCGCCATGCTGATCTTCGGATCGAACCGCCATTTCTGCGCGCCGGTGCCGGGATCGAGCGCGATCACCTCGTTGAACGGCGTGCAGAAGATCAGGCTGTCCTCGACGAACAGCGGCGTCACCTCGAACTTGGTGCGCTTCATGACCTCGGGCGGACGCGCCTCGAGATCGCCGGTGCGGAATTCCCAGCCGCGCACCAGCGTGCCGACATTGTCTGTCGTGATCTGCGTCAGCGGCGAGAAGCGCGTGCCTCCGCGGTCGCCGCCCCAATACTCCCAGGCGAGCGCCGGCTGCACGCACAGCACCAGCGCGGCAAGCAGGCGAAACAGCGACCGCATTGCGTCCTCCCGCAAGATGCGATCATCACACGCCGCATCTCATGCGGGGAAAGCCTTTACGCGAATGCCACGTCAGTATCCACCCCTGCGATAGCCGCCGCCATAATTGCCGCGATAGCCACCGCCGCCGATGCCAATCCCGATTCCGATCGGGGGCCCGACCGGCTCGTAGACCACGGCCGGAGGCGGCCGGCGCACCACCACGACGTCATCCTCGACCACGACGCGCGGCGGGCGCTTGCCGGCGCGCCGCGGCGACGGATCGGGATCGGCACGCTTCTTCACCGGCGCGGCCGCCTTCTGCTCCTGCTGCGGCGGCGAATTGTTGCAGGGACAAGTCGGCGCCGCCAGCGCGACGTTGGTCGCGGGCACGCTGAGCGCTGCGGCCGGCGCCGCCTCGGGACGGTAGCGCAACCGTTCGATCATCTTGCGCGCGGTCGCCGTGAGATCGCTGTCAGGGTACAGCACGAGGAAGCTGCGATAGGCCGCCGCCGTGTTGGCAACAATGGCGTCGTTCCAGGCCACCATGCGCCGATGCCGGTCGAGCCAGTCGCGCGCCTGCAGGCCGCGCGGCGTGCCGGCGAAGATCGCGGCGAAGGCTTCATAGGCTTCATCAGTGCCGTCGACCACGATCAGTTCATTTGCCGCTTCGATCGACTTGCCCTGCAATTCGCGTTTCCACTCGTCGACGGTGCGCTTGGTCGCGGCCGGCGTCGGCGCGGCCGCGGGCGACGCCGACGTACCTGCCATGAAGCGGAAGTCGTCGGTGAGCGACGAGGAATCCCACGGCGTCTGGCGGCCGTCGGTCGCCTTGTTCACCGCCAGGCGGACGCGCTTGAAGGTGTCCTCGATCGGAATCCCCGGCTCCTTCGCCGAAGCCAGCAGCGCGGTCGTATAGGGGCTGTTGGCGCCGCTGCCGTCCTCGGCCTCGGCACCCGGCGACGTCGAGAACGAGACAAAGGTGCCGGGCGCGCCGATCCTGGCGTCGACGATGGCCAGCCCATGTCCGGCGGTCTTGCTGAGTTCCGGGAACGGATTGTTGCGGCAGGCATCGAGCAGCACGATACGCATCCGGCTCGGCACCGAGGTCAGGGTGTTCAGGATGTCGTTGAGGCGAACGGCCTGGATCGGGATGTCGGCCTCGCGCTTCGGGTCGACATCGACCGGCACCAGATAGTTCTCGCCATCGATCTGCAGGCCATGCCCGGCATAGAACACCAGCGCGACGGTATCGGCGCCCTTCGCCGCCACCTCGCCGGCGAAGTCGCTGATCCTTGCGCGCATCTCATCCTGGGACAGGTCCGATGCCGTCGTCACCGCGAAGCCGGCATCGGTCAGCATTTGTGACATCGCCCTGGCGTCGTTGGCCGGATTGGGCAGCGCGGGCACCGACTTGTAGGCGGACTGCCCGATCACCAGCGCCAGCCGGTTTTCCGCCGATGCCGGCGCGGCGCTGAACAGGATCGCAGCGGGAACGAGCAGGCTGAGGAGCGAACGGCGCAGCATGGCAGCCTCCGACAATGGCATCGGAAATGGGTCTGATGCCGTCAGGTGAAGGTTCACGCCGTGCGGCAATCTGCAGCTTCGGACACAAGTTCTGGTGGAACTGGGAAGCCACCCGCTGCGCCTGCTGTTTCGACTGACTAGTTCGGCTGACTATTTCGGTTTCTTGGCCGGATCGGCGGCCGGCTTGGTGACGCCCCAGGGATCGTATTTCTCCTTGGGTTCGGGGATACGATCGAGCGCGGCCTTGTAGGCCTTCTCGTCGACCTTCGGCTTCTGCTCCGTCTTCCTGTCGTCGCCCCCACCGCCTCGCCGGCCCTGGGCCAGGGTCGGTGTCGCGATCAGCGCCAGAACGACGGCAGCAACCGTGAAGCTTTTCATGTCAGTCTCTCTCCCCCGCAGCCCCAGAAACATCCGGCAACATCTCTACCCCAAACATGACTTGTCGCTCGACATTTGTTGATCGACAAAGCGCCGCGCGATGCGGATTCAGCCCCACCAGGGGGGCGCAATGTTGGCGGCGGCACATTAAATCGACCGAATGGGACAGGGACAGGTACAGATGGCGGCGCTGCTGGCCGGCGCCGCCTTGATGTTGAGCGGCTGCGGGCTGGCGGACAGCCACGCGGTATGGCCCGAGATGTTGAAGGTCAAGGCCACAGAGCCGGCGCCGCTCGAGACGCCTCCGGACGTCAAGCACCTGGTAGCCGGCAAGCTGGATTCGGTATTCACCGCCGGCTCGCAGCCGGCCCATGTGCGGGTCTCCGCTCCGCTGCACGACCCGCGCGGCACCGGATGGACCGCCTGCGTGCGCGCCGAACTGACCTCGGTGATCGGCAAGCCGCTCGGGACGCAGACCTACCGCGTCTTCATCAATGAAGGCGCGATCTTCGATCGCCGGCAGGTGGAAGCTGACGACAATTGCGTGACCGAGACTTACGAGCCGGTCGAAAGCGCCGTTCAAATGGAAGCGCAACGAAGCGCCAAGCCTTAGCGTCTGACATTGTTCTGCCGGCGAGCGGCAATGCCGATCGCGACGTTGTCGCCGTATCGTTGCGAGCTTTTGCGATCCCCCCAGTCACGTTCCAGCAGCGCTGCTGCTGTCGCCGTCATATGCTGAACAGCCCGTTAACATTACCGCTCAAATTGCCGGATGGCCTCAACGGCATTTTCCATCTCTGTCCGCTAGCGTTGCCCGCGATAAACGCAAGGCCGATCAACCTCTCGGACCGGGGAACATGGGACGTGGCCGATATTGCTGACCAGGCAGTGATCCGCCGTGCATCGCGCAAGGATGCCACGGATGATCGCGGGTTGCCGCCGCTGTCGGCCGCGCCGGTCGGCGCATGGCGGGCGCTGGCCGAGCGTGCGATCGAGGCCAATGGCTACTACCAGCCCGACTGGGAATTGGCGGTCGATGCCTCCGCGCGCGGCCGCACCGGCGCATCGCTGCTCAGCGCCACCGGCGATGCCGGGCAATTGATCGGGCTGTTGCCGGTCATCCCAATGCGGCGAATCTACCGGATACCGCTGCCCGCGCTGGTCGGCGCCGAACCCTATGGCACGCTGTGCACACCGCTGCTCGACCGCGACGCCGCCGAACTGGCCGCCGGCAAGATGCTCCAGCAGGCGCGCAATGCGGGCGCGCATGCGTTGATCCTGCGCACCATGTCGCTCGAGGGCCCGGCCATGGCGGCGATCCGCGCGGTCCTCGCGCGCGACGGTTTGCAGCCGCGCGTGCTGAGCGCCTATCAACGCGCGCAGCTCGATGCGACGCGCAATGCCGATGAGCTGCTGCGCGACGCGCTCGGCCCCAAGAAGCTCAAGGAGCTGCGCCGGCAGCACCATCGCCTGTCCGACCACGGCGCGGTGCGCTTCGACGTCGCCCGCACGCCGCGCGACGTTGCGGCGGCGCTCGAGACGTTCCTTGCGCTCGAAGCCGGTGGCTGGAAGGGCCAGCGCGGCACCGCGCTCGGCCAGCATGCCGGCGACGCGGCGTTCATCCGCCGCGCGACGTCGGCGCTGGCCGAGACCGGCCGCTGCGAGATCGTCACGCTGCATGCGGGCGCCACGTCGGTCGCAAGCGGCATCGTGGTACGCCACCAGGACCGTGCCTTCTTCTTCAAGATCGGTATCGACGAGCGCTTTGCGAAGCATTCGCCGGGCGCGCAATTGACGCTGGAGCTGACGCGCCATCTCTGCTCCGATCCTGCGATCAATTCGGCCGATTCCACCGCGGCGCCGGGCCACCCCATGATCGACCCGATCTGGCGCGGGCGCTTCGCGATCGGCGACGTGCTGCTGCCGCTGCGACGGCGCGATCCGCTGGTCGCCGCTGTTCATGCCGCATTGACGCTGAACAGGTTCGGCTATCAAGCCGCGCGCAGTGCGGTCCGCTTCATCCGCAGCCGGCGGACGGCCTGATTCAGCGCGCCAGTGATTTACCCTTTCCTAGCCATGCAGACACACCAGGAAACAATCAGTTCGCCGCCGTCAGGTTGGTGTCAGCTAGCCCTTCTAGCGTTGCTGTGCGCCGTTTCTCAGGCGGCGCATGCCCTTGCCTGGTAAGCCTCATCCGATCGAAGCATCGGGTGAGGCTTTCTGCCGGCGTTCTCGGCGAGGCCCGCCTTACTGCAGCGGTGAGTGCGGCGCCGGCAGCATGATGGTCGAGTGCATTTCCTCGAGCAGCTGCGTGCCCTTGCTGAGGAATTCCAACCACGCCGGATCCTTCATCGCAGCGCCACGTGCAGCAGCGCGGGCGTTGAGATCGGGATAGGCCCAGATGTGGCAGACCTCATTGGGCTGACCCGCGTCGGTGGCCCAGAGGCCGACGATCTTGGAATGTTTCTCGCGCTCCGGCATCACGCCGGTGATCAGGTCGAGCCATTGCTTGGCGGCGCCGAGCGGCTTGGCGCGATAGTTGCGGAATTCGTAGAGGTTGCCCTTGGTGGCAGGCGCCACCGGCGGGATGATCGCATTCAGCAGCCGGACCTCCTGGCGCACCAGGAGCGGACGGATCGCCGGAATGTACTCACCGGTCCAGCGCGGGTTTTTCCCGAGCTCGGCTCGCAGCCGGGACCGCTCGTTGAGATCGGCGTAGCTCCACATGTGCATGACCTGATTGAGCGGCCCGATCTCGGTGATCCAGTAGCCTTCCAGCTTGCCGAAATTGTCGCCGCGGATGTCGCGCGAGATCGTGCTCGCCGCCTTCACCATCTCGCCGACGGTGCCTGGACGTACCGTGTAGGTGCGCAGCTCATAGATCATGATGGTCTCCCTGGTTGTTTCCGATGGATCGTATAGGCAAACGAAAAAGCCCGGCATGAGCCGGGCTTTCGATGGGAATTGCGGACTACTCGGCGGCCTGCGCGTTGATCTCGGCCGAGACCTGGCGGATCGCGCGGGCGAGCTGCTCGGCCGGCTGGGCGCCGGACACTGCGTATTTCTGCGCGAACACGAAGGTCGGCACGCCGGAGATGCCCTTCTCGGAGGCTTCCTGGGCTTGCGCGGACACCAGTGCCACATCCTCGTCGGTGGCCAGGCGCTTGCGCACGTCGTCGGCATCCAGCCCGACGTCGGCTGCCGCCTGCACCAGCACGTTGGTGTCGGTGAGATCGCCGCCGTCGCGGAAATACAGCTCCATCAGCCGCTGCTTCATCTCGGCCGCCTTGCCCTTGGCCTCGGCCCAGTGGATCAGGCGGTGGCAGTCGATCGTGTTGGGCTGCCGCTTGACGAGCTCGGGATGGTAGGTCAGCCCCTCCTCATTGGCGGCGGCGACCACGCGGCCGGCGATGCCCTTGTAGGCCTCGACCGAGCCGAATTTGGCCGTGAGATATTCGTCGCGGCTGATGCCCTCGCGCGGCACCCAATTGTTGAGGAAGAACGGCCGCCAGTGCACCTCGACCGGCACGTCGGGCACCAGCTTGAGCGCATCCTCGATGCGATGCTTGCCGATATAGCACCAAGGGCAAACGACGTCGGAGACGATATCGAGGCGAAGCGGCTTCAGATCGCTCATGGCAGGGGTTCCCGGCGGAATTGGAACCCCGAAAGTAGGCCGAAAGCGCCCCAAGACAAGCCGCTATTTCATACTGGCTGCCATCTGCCGCATCCGCTCGGCGGTCAGTTCGTCGGCCGGGAAGAAGGTCTCCAGCGCCAGTTCCTGCAGCGTGACGTCGACCGGGGTGCCGAACACCATGGTGGTCGAGATGAAGCTCAGGATCTCGCCATTGAGGCGAAGCTTGAAGGGCAGCGCGACGTTGTTGTCGGTCGTGATCGGGGCCGACCGCGCCGGGATCGGATAGGACTTCAGGTCCTGATAGAGCTTGAGCAGCTCCGGATCGGCCGTTGCCTCGCATTGCCGATGCAGCCGCTCCAACAGATGCGCGGCCCATTCCGCCAGGTTGACGGTACGCGGCGCCAGGCCCTCCGGGTGGAAGGCGAGCCGCAGGATGTTGAAGGGCTGACCGAGCAGCCGCTGCGGCACGCCCTCGAGCAGCGGCGCCACCATGCGGTTGGCGGAGACCAGATTCCAGTGCCGGTCATAGGCCAGCGCCGGGTTCGGCTCGTGCGCCTTCAGCACCAAATTGATCGCCTCGCGCGCCGATTTCAGCGCGGGATCATCCAGCGAGCGTTGCGGGAATGCGGGTGCGAAACCCGCAGCAACCAGCAGCACGTTGCGTTCGCGTAGGGGCACGTCGAGGCGCTCCGCCAGTTTGAGGACCATGTCGCGCGACGGCGCCGAGCGGCCGGTCTCGACGAAGCTCAAATGCCGCGCCGAGATCTCGGCATCGACGGCGAGGTCGAGCTGGCTGAGATGGCGGCGCTGCCGCCATTCGCGCAGGTGCTCGCCGATCAGGACGGGTTTTGCGGGCTCGGCCCGCGCCAGGGATGCATGTGCGTTCATGGTGCAAAACCTACCATGCGAAATTCGCCCGTTCCATTACGCCTGAGGTAATCGAATTGGCGCGCGGGCCGGCTCATCTTCCACGGCACAGGAGATGACCATGCTGATGCTGTCCCTTATCCGCGCCTTCGCCGTCCTGCTCCCGGGGCTGATCCATCTCGCCACCTGGCTGGTCGCGCGCTCGCTCAACATGCCCCAGCCGCTCGTGCACGCGACCAGCATGTTCGTGTTCGCGCAGGTCCATGCGGTCGAGATGAGGGTCGGCAAGGGCCTGTGGCGTCAGCTGCAATCCCTGATGCGCTGAAAACCCAACCCAACTCGAGGAGACACTGCCATGATCCATTCGTCCCAGCTGCTGCGCCGCGCCTTGCTTGCCGACGCCGTGTTCAGCGGCACATCGGCTGTCGCGATGGTGCTCGACGCCGGCGCGCTGGCATCGCTGCTCGGCTTGCCGGAGGCTCTGCTGCGCGAGACCGGGCTGTTCCTGATCGCCTATACCGCGCTGGTCGGCTTTCTCGCCGCGCGAACCTCGCTGCCGAAAGGACCCGTGATCCTCGTGGTCGCCGGCAACGCGGCCTGGACGCTGGCCAGCGTCGCGCTGCTGCTGTCGGGCGCAGTATCGCCGAACCTGGTCGGAACACTCGTGGTCCTCGCCCAGGCGATTGCTACCGGCGTGTTCGCCGAGTTGCAATTTGTCGGGTTGCGGAGGAGCGAGGGTATGGCCGCGGCATAGAATTCTGCAGCTTGGAAAGAGCCCCCGGCGCGTCAAACCTGTTTGGGGGCTGGGGGGCGGTCTGGGCGCGCCGGGGCAGAATTTAGACCGTGGCCTCGCCCGCGGCCCGAACAGCGTTCGCGTAGGCCGCGAGCCGCTCATAATCAGCAGCCTCCCGCGCGAGTGCCGCCGCCCGGTGTGCCGGTGCTTGGCCTGCCTTCGTGCGCGCCCATGTCGCGCATCGCCGCCAATAAGCGGGATCGTACGCCTCCATCGGAGTGATGGGGTCCTGCCGTTCGTTCTGGAAGCAGTTGCTGGTTTCCGACATTCTGCCGCTCTCAGCCGCTCTAGACGTTTCGTCCTTGGTCGCTTGCGCAACGTAGCCGCGCAAGCGCGGTCGATGCGATTCGAGATTTGTGCAGATTTGTCGACGATGCCCGTGCGGCCCTGCAGCATGTGGCATTGATCCACCTCAATGAAATGCAGCAGAAACTGATACAATCGCGCATCCAGAATTGGTCTCACGCATGCGGCTTCCACAAAAAACCGTCCTCGTCATAGACGACGATCCAGAGGTTCGAGCGGTGTTGACGTCTGGCTTGGCGGCAGAAGGTTTCGTAGTGAACAAAGCCGAAAGTCGCGAAGCGGCAATCAAGCAACTAGAACAGAGCACCGTTGACCTGATCACGCTCGACATCGGGCTCGGCCAAGACGATGGCTTGCAGCTGGCGCGCGAGATCAGGACCATGATCAACGTGCCGATCCTGATCATCACGGGCCGGGCTGAGCCGATCGATCGTGTCCGCGGGCTCGAGCACGGTGCCGATGACTATGTCACCAAGCCTTTCCACATCCGTGAGGTCATACTGCGCGTGCGCACGCTGCTCGACCGCTACGACGACACCCGCGAGAATCAACGCTCCGTTCCCGACGCCTACACTTTCGACCATGCGATTCTTGACCTCCGGCGCCGCGCGCTGCGCCGACTGAACGGAGAGGTCATCGACCTGACCGAGACCGAAATCAAACTGCTCGAGCTTTTCCTGCGCCATCCATCACGTGTCCTCTCGCGTGACGAGATCAATACCTACTTGCGAGGACGCGACTGGTCCCCGCTCGATCGCACCCTCGACGGCCATGTTGCCCGCCTGAGGCGCAAGCTCGAGCCGCTCTCCGACGAACCCCATCTGATCAAAAGCGTCAGAGGGGTGGGTTATGTGTTTTGTGGATAGCATGCAGCTAGATTGCCGGTGCTGGTCTCGCCGCCAACGCCTGCTCGATGCTGCGCGCGAGTTGCTCGCGGCTGTAAGGCTTGAGCAGCAGCGCAGATCCATTGCTGGATTCCCCGGTGCTGACTTCACCGGGATAGCCGCTGGTCAGTACGACCGCCGTCCGCGGCCGGTGCGCGCGGATCCATTTTGCAAGCTGATACCCCGACATGCCGGGCATCACCACATCCGCAAAAACGAGATCAATCGCGTCATCGTTCCGCAACGTCGTCACGGCCTCCTCCCCGGTTCGCGCTTCGAGCGCAACATAGCCGAGCGCTTCCAGCCGCTTCATAGCAATCTCGCGCACCTCATCATCGTCGTCGACGACCAGGATGGCTTCGCCGTCGCCGAACGGGATCGGCAGCGGATCAGCAAGCATCTGTGCCGATATGGCAGCCTCGATACATGGAAAATGGAGGGTCACAGTGGTGCCCCTTCCGGGCGCACTGGCGATCTTCGCGAAGCCGCCTGCGAGCTTTGCCAGGTTCTTGACCGTGGTCAGCCCCAATCCGGTGCCTCGCCCCGGTTTCTTGGTCGAATAGAACGGCTCCCAGACCTTGTGCAGGACATCGGCCGGCATCCCTTCGCCGGTATCGGTCACGGAGAGGCACACGAAGCGGCCCGGTGCGGCTGTGCCGGCCTCTTCCGTCACATGCATGTTACGCGTGGCGATCGTGATGTTGCCGCCCTCAGGCATTGCATCCCGGCTGTTTGCGGCCAGGTTTAGAAGCGCGCTGCACAGCTCACCCGCAGGGACTCGCGTCGGCCAGAGTTCCTCGAGGAGGTCCAGACGCAGCGCCCACTGGCCCGCAACCAGGCTCTCGAGCAGCGGCACCGTCTCGCGCACGACGTCGTTGAGTGAAACGATCTCCCATTCGCCTTCGGGCTTGCGTGCCAGCGCCAGCAAGCGTCGGGTCACCGTAGAGGCCATTTTGGCCGCCTGCAGCGAGCGACTGACGAGATGCTGCGCCACGCGATCGCCTATTCGTGGCTCGGCGAGTTCGAGGTTTCCCAGAATGACGGCAAGCGAGTTGTTGAAATCATGAGCGACGCCACCTGCAAGCAGTCCGACTGCGTCGAGCCGCTGCCTCTCGGCTACCAGCCGTTCGGCCTGCTTTCTCTCGGTCACATCCGAGAGCGTGCCGCAATAGAGCTGCGCACCATTTTCGTTTCGCCAGGTGGTGATGGCCAGTTCCGCGGGAAACACGGTGCCGTTTTTGCGCCTGGCGGTTACCTCGCGGCCGATGCCGATGATATTCCCCTGGCCGGTTTCGGCATATCGGCGCAGATAGCCGTCGTGAGCCATCGCGTCGGCCTCCGGCATCAGAAGGGCAACGTTCTTGCCGAGCAACTCGCCTGATTGATAGCCGAAGACCGCGAGCATCGCCGGATTGACCGCTTCGATGATCCCTCGCGCGTCGATCAGGATGATCGGATTGGGCGCCGCCTCGAATATCGCGCGATACCGATCCTCTGAGGCGCGCAACAGTTCGCGATCGCGACGAAGCTCTTCCTCGGCCGCCCTTCTGCGGGTGATATCCTCGGTGAGGATCAATATCCCGCCGATATCACCGTCCGGTCCGAACCAGGGCCGGACGTCCCACCTCAGCCAATGCACCGTCCCGTCGACGCGCTCGAACCTCTCCTCGTCCGAGCTGCAGGTTTCGCCGTTCATCGCGCGCTGGTGGATCTCGCGCCAGGCTTGCGGAATCTCCGGGAAGACTTCGTAATGCGACCGGCCCTCGATTTTTCCAAGCAGGCCATAATCGTCGATCCAGCGCCGGCTCGCCGCCAAATAGCGCATCTCGCGATCAAACATGGCGATCGCAACAGGCGCATACTCGACGAAGCCGCGAAACTGATCACCATTTGCAGGACGGAGAGACTTTTCCGTCCCTTTTTCGTCCGCTCGCGCCATTGCCCCTCCAGATCGGAGCGCAAGACTGGAACGAAACGTAAGCACTCACTTGATGCGTATCAAATCCGGGTGCAGCGCACAAATCTGCACAAAGATCGTATTCCGATCAGCGGCTCGGTCGGCAATAGTCGCCACATGTTGCGATGCGAGACCGGGAATTTGCCTTGGGTCCCAATTTGAAGTGCGCAACGAGGTGGAGGCTGGGGCAACCCTGTTACTAACCGTCCACCGAATGGAGGCCGCCTTCCGGGCGGCCTCTGCCTTTGCGAGGCTACTGTGCCGTTCGGACTTCAGTTTGCCTGTAACGCTCGCCCACACCGAGCATGACGCCCTGCGCGCTGGCGACGCCCATTTCCAGACTCGCCGCGATACGCCGCGCGCGCTCGATGAAATGATCCGCTGCGACCGGCGGGCACAGTTCATGCGCGGTTGCCTCGAACAGTTCGAGCCAGCGGTCGAAATGCGCGGCATCGACCGGCAGCTTCATGTGCTTGACCATCGGCGTGCCGTGATAGCGCCCGGTCATCAGCGCGACCGAGGACCAGAACGCGCACATCTGGGCCAAATGCGGCTCCCAATCGGTGATCCTGGCTTCGAACACCGGCCCGATCATCGGGTCCTTGCGGACCTTGGCGTAGAATCCGTGCACCAGTTGCTCGATCATGGCCTCGGTGATCCCGGTCCGCGCGATGATCTCGGCGGTGATCCGCTCGCGGCGCTCTGCTGCCGTCATGCCTCACATCCTAAATAGGTATTTGAAATGCCTATTTAGACTGCTATAGCGGATCCGCCAAGCGCCGATTTCCAAGAGCTGATTTCAAAGGGCTTTCATGCGCCTGACATCATTCACGGATTTTGCGTTGCGCGCGCTGATGCGGCTGGCCGGCGAGCCGGGCCGCTCATTCGCGACCAGCGAGATCGCGGCCGAGTTCGGCATCTCCCGCAATCATCTCGCCAAGGTGGTGCGCGACCTCGGCGAGGCCGGCTTCATCGCGACCCAGCGCGGCGCCGGCGGCGGATTCTCGCTGGCGCGCGCCCCGCAGGCGATCACGCTCGGCGAGGTGGTGCGCGCGCTCGAAGGCGGCAGCGCGCTGGTCGAATGTTTCAGGGATGATGGCGGAGACTGCGCGCTGCTGCCGCGCTGCCGCCTGAAGGCGAAGCTCGCGGCGGCCCGCGAGGCCTTCATGCGCGAGCTTGACGAAACCACGCTCGCCGAATGCGCCTACCTGCCGCGTCCTGGGCGCCATCCGGCGCGCGCGTCATGACGATCGGCGAGCCGGATCGGTTTCGGAACTCAGGCCTGCAGCACACGCGCGGCGCCGCGCTTTGACGGCGTTGCCCGCTTGCCGGCTGCGGCCGTCAGGTTGTGGCCGTTGAGGTGCTTGCCATTCAACGTCTTGCCGTTGCCGAGCTTGCCGTTGGCCTTCGCGACTTTCTTCGCGCCGGCCTTCCTCTGCCTGGCCCGCTTCTCAGCGACCTTCTCGGCCTCGCGCTTGGCTTTCCGCTCGGCCTTTTCCTTCAGCCGCAGCCGCTCCGCCCTCGCCTCCGCGCGCTTCTTCTTGCGCTTCTTCTCGCAAGCGTCGCACTTGCAGCCGATCGGCTTCAGATAGGCTTTGAAATAGTCGGTTCCGTAATCGTAGTTGATCTCGTCGCCCGGCTCGATGTCTTTGATGGCGCGGATGAACACCTTGCGCTTGCGCGGCTTGACGTCGGACTCCGCGTTCGGCCTGCAGGCGTGGTTGATGTAGCGGGCGACGTTCTCGCGGATCGAGCCGTCGATGGTCCAGCGATTGGTGAGCTCGAACAAATACTTGTTCTCGATTGCGTCCTCATCCTTCTTCTTCGAGTCGAGCAGCGGCCCGAAATAGCGGATGATCTTGGTCCCCTTCTTGATCGGCTTAGTGGCGAAGAGGCCAAGGCCAGTACGGGAACGGCCGACGCGATAGGGCTTGTGCGATAATGATGCGGGCATGACGATCAAGGCTAAGGCACGCAAGGTGCACGCGACAGAAGTTGCGAAGCCGCCCTTCTAGGACGATTCCGCGCGCCTGTCAGGTGTTTCCCGCGTGTCTGTTGAACCTTCCCCAGATTGCATATGTCAGACACAAAGTAACGTCCGGATTGCAGGTTTCCCCCGATGAAATACCCTGCTTTTGCAACAATCGTTGTGGCGCTCGCCAGCGCAAATCCTGGTCAGGCTGGCGCCCAAACGATCAGCAGCTTCTATACATCGACCGCGCCGAAGGCCTGCCGGATGATCGGCAAACCCAACGAGGAGGACGGCAGCACCACGCGGGTCTGCCCGGGGAAATCCGGCCTCGTGGTGCTGATCAACGAGGGCGACCTGCGCGAAGTGGTGTCGGTCGGCCGAAACCGTGCGGCAGCAGCCAGGGAACCGGCGGCGCAGGCCTGGTTCGGCCCGTTCAGCTCGAGCGGCGATACGGTCGAATGGCGTGCCGCCGACAGCAAGCCCTTCGCGATCATCCAGCGCTGGCAGATCGCCGACAACAGCGAGCAGGACAAGCGCGGCGGTCCGGTTTCACGGGCAATGCTCGCGGTGACGCGGCTACCGCCGGGCGAGGTCTGTCACGTCGCCTATGTCGACGTCGCCGCCAACCCCAACGCCAACGAGCTGGCGAGGCAGGCCGCCGACGATTTCGCCCGCGACTTCAAATGCGGCGCCGACCAGGTGAAGACGATCGGACAGAGCGGCCGCACCACCTCACCGACGAAGCGCTAGCGCTTCGGCTGCTTTGCGCGCTTGTAGCGTTCGAGCAACCGTTCGCCCCTGGCCGCGATGCGACGCGCGGCGGCCACCGTTTTGGGAACCGGTTCGCCCCAGGCATGGGCCGATAGCGCATGTCGCGTCGGCCGTCCCCGATCATCGACCAGCGGCGGCAACTGCTTGCGGCCGTAGAAGCGCACCGCCCAGCTGCCCTTGCGCCGCATGTCCTGCGGCGTCATCTCGGACTCCTTCTTCGTGACGCCGGGCTTCAGATGCGCGCCCTGCTTCTCGGCGAATGCCTTGCGGCCCGCCGCGGTGAGGCCGCCGCGCGGATCCTTTTCGCGGCTGCCGCCGGCGCGCTTTCGTCCCGACGCTTTTGCGGTCTTGCGCTTCTTTGCCGCAGTCTTCTTCGCGGAGCTTCTCTTCGCCGAGCTTCTCTTCGCAGCGGTGCGCTTGTACGCGGCCCGCTTCCGTCCAGAGGTCTTTGTCTTGCGCTTCGTCTTTGCTGCCATGCGCATATTGTCCACGAGGTTTGGATAGCGCCGTCCGGCACGCCGTGCGGCCGCCTTGGCCGCAGCCTTCCTGGGCGGCGACAAATGCTTCGATGATTTGCCCGCCCGCTTGCGCGGGTTCGGACGTTTCCAGGGAACGCGGGGCGATCGTGCCATGTCGCGTCAACGCGCCAGCACGACGAGGGTTGCTTGGTTAAGTGCGCGCCGAGCGGCCCGCGGACAAACGCAGCATCGCGGTCAACAACGTTTCCACAGATGTGCCCTCGGGCGCCCGATCCAGAATCGTCTTGAGGCGTCCGTCGAGCAGCAACATGGTGAAGCCATGCACCAGCGACCAGGCCGACGCGATCGCGGCCGCCTGGTCCAATGTAAGCTGCTCCTTGGAAATCTGTTCATGCCGGCTGGCGGCGACGCCACGGGTCAGCCCGGCGAACGAAGCCTCTGACGCCTCGTGCAGCGACGGCCGCGCATGATCGAGCCGCTCGCTGCGGAACATCAGCCCATACATACCGGGATGCGCCTGCGCATAGGCGACATAAGCCCTGGCGCTCGCCACTCCCTTTTCGGGCGGTGTTGCCGCTGAAGCGTCCGCCGCCGCCATCGCCTGGCCGAATTGCCGGAAACCGATCGCCGCGAGTTCACTGAGCAAACCGGTAAGGTCGCCGAAATGATGTGTGGGAGCCGCATGCGACACGCCTGCCTCGCGCGCCACCGCACGCAAGGTCAGTCCGGCCAACCCATCACGCTCCAGCACGCGCTCGGCGGCCCTCAGCAGCGCCTCGTGCAGATCGCCATGATGATAAGGCGTGTCGTTGCTCCGGCGCCGCGGACGATCGGCCGTAGCTCGCGCAACCCGGCGCGCCGGGGCCCGTGCCGGGCGAGCCGCCTTGTTTTGTTTGGATAATCTTGCCATCCGGATCTTATAGGTCGCAATTTTTACACTGTAAAGATTTTGCTTGACGAGCGATGGTGTCATCCCTACTGATATCTTTACGATGTAAAGATTATAATGCGGGGAGATGCGAATGCTCGACCAGGTCACCTCCAACACGGCGCGGACCAATCTGGCGCCGATTCCGTTTGAAGCCGATGCGCCGTTCCTGAAGATCACGGGCGAATTGCCGCGCGAGCTCAACGGCACGCTCTACCGCAACGGTCCCAATCCGCAGTTCGACGCGCCGGGCGCGCACTGGTTCGTCGGCGACGGCATGCTGCACGCCTTCCATCTCGAGAACGGCCGCGCCAGCTACCGCAACCGCTGGGTCCGCACCCCGAAATGGCAGGCCGAGCACGATGCCGGCCGCGCACTGTTCGGCGGCTTCGGCCGCAAGATGCCGGACGCTCCTGCCGACATCACGACCGACGGCTGCGTCGCCAACACCAACATCATCTACCATGGTGGCAAGCTGCTCGCGCTCGTCGAGAGCCATCTGCCGACCGAGATCGAGCCCGGCACGCTCAATCGCCTCGGCTATTGCGACTACAAGGGCGCGATCTCAGGCCCCTTCACCGCGCATCCCAAGATCGATCCGGTCACCGGCGAGATGGTGTTCTTCGGCTACAATGCCGCGGGCCCGCTGACGCCGGCGCTGTCGTACGGAGCCGTGAGCTCGTCCGGCGTGGTGACCCGGTTCGAACGCTTCGAAGCGCCCTATACCAGCATGGTGCATGACTTCATCGTCACCGAGAACCATGTGCTGTTTCCGATCCTGCCGATCACCGGCAGCATGCAGCGCGCGATGCGCGGACAGGCGCCCTATGCCTGGGAGCCGGAGAAAGGCGCCTATGTCGGTGTGATGAAGCGCAGCGGCGCGTCGAAGGACATCGTCTGGTTCCGCGCCGAGACCTGCTACGTCTTCCATGTCATGAACGCATGGGAAGAAGGCAATCGCATCGTCGCCGACGTGATGCAGTTCGAGGAAGCGCCGCTGTTCAACCATCCCGACGGCTCGCCGACCGACCCGAAGAAGAACCGCGCGCGCTATTGCCGCTGGACGTTCGATCTATCCGGCAATACCGACCGCTTCACGCAGACCTATCTCGACGACCTCACCGGCGAATTCCCCCGCGTCGACGATCGCCGCGCGGGATTTGCCAGCAATCACGGCTGGTACGCCTGCGCCAACCCGGATCTGCCGATGTTCGGTGCGCTGTCGGGCATCGTGCATGTCGACGGCCGCGGCAAGCGGCTCGGCCACTATCTGCTGCCCGTCGGCGACACCATCTCCGAGCCCGTGTTCGTCGAACGCAACGCCGACGCCAAGGAAGGCGACGGCTGGTTGCTCGCGGTGGTCTGGCGCGCCCGCGAGAACCGCAGCGACCTCGCCGTGTTCAACGCGCAAGATGTCGAGACTGGTCCAACCGCGCTGGTTCATCTCGGTCACCGCGTGCCCGATGGATTCCACGGCAATTGGGTGGGTGCGGAGTAGCTGCGCGTCACTCCAAGCCTGAGAATGCCCAGTCCCTCCACTTGTCATGCCCGGGCTTGTCCCGGGCATTCCTTGTTGGTTCTTGCGAGAAAGACGAGGATGGCTGGGGCAGGCCCGGCCGCGACCGCTGCCAGCACAACGAGCAGCCCACGACCGCTGATGTATCAACATGAATTCACTCACTTTCTTGAGATTGCATCACGATTTTTACACTGTAAAGATATCGCTTGACGCTCGCTTTGCCCGCCCTTAAGGTATCTTTACGATGTAAAGATTGGCCTTTGAGGCTCCCGATGACGATCTTCCTGATCCTCGCCCCTTACGGCGCTTACGCCACGCTGATGCTGGCGACCTCGGCCACGGTGAGTCTGCTCGCTGCCGCGCTGATTTGCCTTGCCGTCATCGCGTTCGACATCGCGCGCGGCCGCAGCATCAAGATCCTCGGCCTCGGCTCAGTAATCGTGTTCACCGCAGTGGGCAGCTACCTCACCTTCGTCGATCCGACGCCGAGCACGATCGCGGTGAAGATCGCCGTCGATGCCGGCATCCTGCTGGTGTCGTTCGGCTCGATCCTGATCGGCCATCCCTTCACGCGGCAATATGCGCTGGAGCAGGTCGATGCCGAGATCGCAAGGCAGCCGGGCTTCCTCTATGCCAACTACCTGATCACCGCAGCCTGGACCGCTGCGACGCTGTTGATGTTGATCGGCAACATCGCGGTGCTCTATGTGCCGGCCCTGCCGCTGTGGACCGGCCTCCTGATCGCCTTTGCGGCGCGCAACGCCGCGGTGGGCTTCACGCGCTGGTATCCGCAATATCGCGCGGCCAAGTACGGGACGCCGCCGGCCGGCGCGCCGCCGTCACGCTAGACGCTGCCACAACGACATCACAACGATCGTATCGAGGAAACGGGAACCACGACGATGAAGAGCGTATTTGCCAGGCTCGCAAGCGACTTTCTCTCCACCATCGTATTTCTGGTAGTCTACCTCGCCACCGACAACGTCTTGATCGCCACCGCTATCGCGATTGTGGGTGCCATTGCCCAAGTGGTCTATGCGCGCGTCAAGGGACAGGCGCTCGGCTACATGACCTGGGCGAGCCTTGGGCTGGTGATCGTGCTGGGCGGCGCGACACTGCTCACCAACGATCCGCGCTTCGTGCTGGCGAAGCCTGCGATCGGCCACATCGCGATCGGCGCGATCATGCTCAAACGCGGCTGGATGCTGCGCTATCTGCCGCCGATCGTGACCGAGACCATTCCGGAATACGCCACCCTCGCCGGCTATGCCTGGGCCGGACTGATGTTCATCCTCGCCGCCGGCACCATCGCGATCGCGGCAACCGGCGACATGAAGCTGTGGGCGTTCTACGTATCGGTGGTTCTGCTCGGCGCCAAGATCGCCGCGTTCGCGATCCAGTACGTCGCCTTCCGCTTCCTGGTCGGCAACCGGCTGCGCGCCGCGGCCCGCGCCTGATCGCCGCAGCCGCGAACTAGGCGGGCGCGGCAAGATGGGCTATACCGCCGCCCACGCTGCTAACTGGAGGGAGACATCAATGGCGGTGGACGGAAACTGGAATCTGACGATGACGACACCGATGGGCGAGCGCAAGGCGACGCTGTCGCTGGCAAGCTCCGGCGGCACGCTCACCGGCACGCAGGGTGCCGAGGGAAATTCCACCGAGATCTTCGACGGTACCGTGAATGGCGACAGCGTCGCCTGGAAAGTCTCCATCACCAACCCGATGCCGCTGACGCTCGAATTCACCGGCAAGGTCACAGGCGACGGCATCTCCGGCGAGATGGGTATCGGCCCGATGGGCAGCTTCCCCTTCACCGGCACACGAGCGTAACCGCACCATCTAGAACCAGATCCGCATCGGCAGATCATAGGCATCCAACGGCTGCGATCCCTCGGGAACGCAGCCGTTTGGTTCATGGGCTGCGACCGCCACCGCGCAGGCATCCAGCACGTCGTCGCGCTTCGCACCGGTGCCGATCCGCGCCTCGCCGAGCCAGCGATCGATCTCGCGAAAGCCTGATCGCTTCAGCAGCTTGTGGCGAAGTGCATCACCCTCCTCCGACTTCTTGCGCGGCAAAGGCGCGCCGCCGTTCAGCCGGAGGAACACCAGCTCGGGATGCACCTCGCGGACGTCGCGCGCGGCATTGGCGCGCACAAACGCGTCGACCTCCATGATCTTGCTGCCGAGATGCCAGAGCTGGCGCGAGACGCGGCTCTGGCCGCGGCGCAGCGCTTCCTCATTCGCCTGATCTGGATCGTCAAACTCCTGCCACAGCCAGCGGCGCGCCCCGGTGAAGACGCGCGAGGTGTGTGGGCGCAGCCGCGCGCGAGCCAGACGATCGCAATCGCGCTCGCCGTCATCGGTCATGCCGATCGGGATATCGATCCCGGCACGATCGAACGGACGCGCCAGCGCGTCGGCGACATCGCGGTGAAAGGAAATTGTGCGCCGGTCGCCGTCGATGGTGACGGCGACCCAGCCTTTGGAGAATCCGTCGAGGCCTGTTGCCCTCAACCCAGATTCAATTCCTTGAAGAAGTCGTTGCCCTTGTCGTCGATGATGATGAAGGCCGGGAAGTCGACGACCTCGATGCGCCAGATCGCTTCCATGCCGAGCTCGGGATATTCGACCACCTCGACCTTCTTGATGCAGTGCTCGGCGAGGTTCGCCGCCGCGCCGCCGATCGAGCCGAGATAGAAGCCGCCGTGCTTCTTGCAGGCCTCGCGCACCGCGACGGCGCGGTTGCCCTTGGCGACCATCACCATCGATCCGCCGGCAGCCTGGAACTGGTCGACGAAAGAGTCCATGCGGCCGGCCGTGGTCGGGCCGAACGCGCCGGAGGCGTAGCCATCGGGCGTCTTGGCGGGGCCGGCGTAGTACACCGGGTGGTTCTTGAAGTAGTCCGGCAGCGGCTCGCCCTTCTCCAGCCGCTCGCGCAGCTTGGCGTGCGCGGAGTCGCGCGCCACGATCATGGTGCCGGTCATCGAGACGCGGGTCTTGATCGGATATTGCGACAGCGTGGCCAAAATCTCCTTCATCGGCTTGTTGAGGTCGATCTTGACCACATCGCCGCCGAGCGACTGCTCGACCGCGGGCAGATATTGCGCCGGGTTGTGCTCGAGCTCCTCGAGATAGACGCCGTCCCTGGTGATCTTGCCGAGCACCTGCCGGTCCGCCGAGCAGGAGACGCCGAGCCCGATCGGCAGCGAGGCGCCGTGGCGCGGCATGCGGATCACGCGCACGTCATGGCAGAAATACTTGCCGCCGAACTGCGCGCCGACGCCGAGCGACTGCGTCATCTTGAGGATTTCCTGCTCCATCTCGAGATCGCGGAACGCGTTGCCATCGGCCGAGCCGTGGGTCGGCAGCGCGTCCAGATAGCGCGCCGAGGCAAGCTTCACCGTCTTCATGCAAAGCTCGGCCGAGGTGCCGCCGATCACGATCGCCAGATGATAGGGCGGGCACGCCGCGGTGCCGAGCGTCAGCACCTTCTCCTTCAGGAACGCCAGCAGCCGATCCCTGGTGAGCACCGAGGGCGTCGCCTGGAACAGAAAACTCTTGTTGGCGGAGCCACCGCCCTTCGCCATGAACATGAACTTGTAGGCATCATCGCCTTCGGCGTAGATCTCGCACTGCGCCGGCATGTTGTTGGCGGTGTTCTTCTCCTCATACATCGACAAGGGAGCGACCTGCGAGTAGCGCAGGTTGCGGCGCAGATAGGCGTCGCGCGCGCCTTCGGAGAGCGCGGCCTCGTCGTCCCCGTCGGTGATGACGTTGCAGCCCTTCTTGCCCATGATGATCGCGGTGCCAGTGTCCTGGCACATCGGCAGCACGCCGCCGGCGGCGATGTTGGCGTTCTTCAGGAAGTCGAAGGCGACGAACTTGTCGTTGTCGCTGGCTTCCTTGTCCTCGAGGATCGAGCGCAGCTGCTTCAAATGGCCCGGCCGCAGATAGTGGTTGATGTCGCCGAAGGCGGCCTCGGAGAGCGCCCGCAGCGCCTCGCGCGACACCACCAGCATGTCCTTGCCCAGCACCTTCTCGACCCGGACGCCCTCGCTCGTCACCTTCTTGTAGGGCGTGGTGTCGGCACCCAGCGGGAACAGCGGGGTGTGCTTGTAGGGCGGAACGGGCTTCTGGTCGGGGAAGGCTGAGGGGGCGTTCATGAGCTGCTCTTTGGGCTTGCAGGTCGGGTTCGTAAGGCCGGTCCGGCCGTGCGGCCGCCGGAATGTAGAGCCGTTCTAAGCCTTTTTCGGACAAAGGAAAGGGAAGCCGGCCGCCTTCCAGCCATGCACGGGACCGGCAATCCATGTGTTACCCTTCATCCGTCGGTAATCTCTGGTTGCCACAACGCTCCAATGATCCGCGAAGCGGTCGTGGAAGCCATCAGGAGACCATCATGAAGACAGCGCTTTTCGTCTGGTTCGCGGCGCTGGCCTTGTTGATCGCGGTCCCGACCGGCGCCGATGCGGCCCGCCTCGGCAAATCGTGCGGCGGCCTTGCCGGCGTTCAATGCAGCCGTAGCGGCCAGTTCTGCCAGTTCAAGCCGGGACAATGCGGCCGCGCCGACCAGACTGGCAGCTGCGCGTTCCGGCCGACGATCTGCAACAAGATCTATAAACCGGTGTGCGGCTGCGACGGCAAGACTTATGGCAATGATTGCGAACGCCGCGCCGCCGGCGCCTCCAAGGCGCAGGACGGCAAGTGCGCATCCTGACCGGGCCGTATTGACGCGCTGCGCGGGAGCCTGCATGTAGCTTCGCGTATTTTCATACCGCGGGGGTATTTCGTGACAGCACCGTTGCGCCGACGCTTTCCCTTGAGCATCCGCTCTTTTCTGCCGGCCGCGCTGATCGCGCTGGCGACAGCCTTCGCTGCCGCGCCCGCGCATGCCGATCCCTGCGAGGACATCGCCAAGCAGCTCGCCGGCCAGATCGACGGGCTGAAGGTCAATTTCAGCGCCGCCAACATCACATACCTCACACACCCGGCGGCGAAGGAATTGTCGCTCGGCTGCCGTGGCAAGGACTACTCGATCGAGCTGTTTGCCAAGACCGACCGCAAGATGAAGCCGGAATTCTTCAATCTGGTCGGCTCCGCCACGGCGTTGGTCTTTACGGTGCCGAAGGACGACGCCGCTACCGGCACCTCGCGCTGCCTGAAGCGCATGGGCATCCTGCGCGGCAACACCATCACGATGCGCTATCGCCGCCTCAACCTGGAATGCACGCGCAACAAGACCGAAGCATCGATCACGGTCCGGCGCGGCAAGAACGAGTGATCGGTCAGGCTTCCGCGGCGACCCGCCCGATCGCATCGACGATCTTGCCCCAGCCCGGGCTCATCATGTCGAACGCGAAGCGGTTGCCGGGGAAGACGAAGCCGTCATGCACCATGCGGACAAGCGTGCCGCCCTCGACCGGCGTCAGCGTCCAGGTGACGATCGAGTCGAGTTTCGAGCCGTATTGCGGATTGGTGTCGGCGCCGCCTTTCCAGGAATAGCGCAGCAGGCGCGGCGGATCGCAATTCAACACCTCGCAATGCACGACGCCGTCCCAATCGCCCATCGGCTTGGTGCGGAAATTGAAGCGGTGCCCAACGCGCGGCTGAAAATCGTTCGGCATCAGCCATTTCATCAGCAAGTCGCTCGTGGTCAGCGTCCGCCAGATTCTGTCGGCGGCAAAGGGCAGCACCTTCTCGACCGTGATCGCGTGCGTCTCGCCCATCACTCACTCTCCTTCAACAGCCGTTCCAGATTTGCGAAGCGCTCGGCCCAGAACGTCTGGTAATGGCCGAGCCAGTCGATCAGCGGGCTGAGCCCCTTCGGCGCGACGCGATAATGGATGTGGCGGCCCTCGCGCCGCTCGGCGACGAGGCCGGCGTCGCGCAGCGCGCGCAGATGCTGCGACACCGCCGGCTGCGACACCTTGGAGCCCTGCACCAGCCCGGTCGCGGCGACCTCCCCTTCCCGGATGATCCGCTCGAACACTGCCTGCCGCGTCGGGTCCGCGAGGGTCTTGAGCACATTGGTCAGCTGCATGGCGGTGGTCATGCTAATGTATAAGCAATTGCTTATACGATTATCAATGCAAGACAATGCGGTCGCGGCGCAGGAACAGGTCGCCCACTCCGAAAGTTGATGATTGCGGTCGCATGCTTGCCGGAAAAAGAGTGCGATAATCGCGGCTGGAATCACGGAGCCGCCCCATGATCGCAAAGCTCCTCGTGCAGAACACCTTCTTCGTCGTCGCCATGGCCGCGCTGCTGTTTGGCTTCGCCGGCACGCTGCACTGGCCCGGCGCCTGGGCGTATCTGATCGCCTCGGCGCTGATCGGACCGGCCTGCGGGGCGTGGCTCGCCAAAGTCGATCCCGGCCTGTTGGCCGAGCGCATGCGTCTCACCGCGCGTGAGGGCCAGCCGTCGGAGGACAAGCGCTTCATGCTGGTGTTCCTCGTCGTTGCGGTGCTGTGGTTCGTTGCGATGGGGCTCGACCGGCGCTTTGGCGGCGCCAATGCCGGCGCGACGCTGATTGTGCTCGGCCTCGCACTTTACGTGCTCTCGACCGTGCTGGTCCTGTGGGTGTTCCGCACCAATTCGTTCGCAGCACCCGTCGTGAAGGTGCAGACCGAGCGTCATCATCACGTGATCTCGACCGGCCCCTACGCGCTGGTCCGCCATCCCATGTACGCGAGCGTGATGCTGTTCTTCATCGGCGTGCCGGTGACGCTCGGCTCCTGGTGGGGCCTCGCCTTCGTGCCGTTGTTCTTCGCGATGTTCGCGTTCCGCACAGGGATCGAGGAGCGCACGCTGCTGGCGGGGTTGTCGGGCTATGCCGATTATGCGGCACGGGTTCGCTATCGCCTCGTGCCCGGACTGTGGTGAGGAACCAGCATGGCCGAGACCAAGACCTACACCGGCGGCTGCCATTGCGGCCAGGTGCGCTTCGAATGCACCACCGACATGGCCATGGTCACCGCCTGCAACTGCTCGATCTGCACCAAGAAGGGCCTGCACTTCGTATTCCTGCCGCCATCGAGCTTCCAGCTGCGCGCCGGCGCCGAGAACCTGAAGGAATATCTGTTCAACCGCCACGCGATCCGCCACCAGCTCTGCGTCGATTGCGGCGTCGACGTATTCGCGCGCGGCAACAAACCCGATGGTTCGGACATCGTGGCGCTGAATGTCAGCTGCATCGACGGCATCGACCTGTCGAAGATCAAGATGACGCCGGTCGACGGGCGCAGCAAGTGACTGCAAAACAGTCATTCCGGGGCGGTCCGCAGCATCGCCCCGGAATGACGGTATCTACAAATCCAGCGCCTTGTAGCACCGGAAAATCCCCTCCTCGTTGAACGGAATTCGCCGCGGGCTGGCGAGATACGCCTTGATGTTCGGCCGCTCGGCGATCCGATCGCGCAGCGCGATCAGGCGGGGGACCTTCTTCTCGAATGCCGCCATCCGTTTCGGAAACGCATAGCGCAGGCCTTCCACGATCTGGAACAGCGAGAGGTCGGCGTAGGTCAGCCGGCGGCCGGTGACGAAGCCGCCGCCATTGGCCCGCACAAGATCCTCGAAATAGCCGAGATATTTCGGCACCCGCGATTTCCAGAATTCCTCCGTGCGCTTCTTCGCCGGCGCCTTCTGGTCCTCGTAATACAGCGACGGCCCGAGCGGATGATGAGTGTCGTGGATCTCCAGCACGAAGTCCGCGATCGTCAGCTGCAGCTGATGCACCCAGAGCTTTCCGCCTTCAGCCTTCGGCGCTAGGCCGTGGCGCGCGCCGAGATAGAGCAGGATGTTGGCGGTCTGCCCGATCAGGAGCTGGCCTGCCTTGAGGAACGGCGGCGCGAACGGCGGCGTGCCCTTGTGCGCGTCCATCATCTTCATCATGGCGCCGGTGCCGCCCTTAGCCCGCGCGACATCGGTATAATCCGCGCCGACATCCTCGAGCGCGAGGCGGACATATTCGCCGCGCCCCTGGATCATCGGCCAGTAGTAAAGCTGATAGTGCATGCACTTATCTCCAAGAACTTCGCCGCGTCGCTTCGCTTCCGGTCGATCGTAGCCGCGCCGCGGTCAGATCGTCCACCTCACGCAGTCCGCCTGTGCGAACCGCGCGGCGACTGCTAAGGTTCCAACGTGGAATCTTCGATGAAGGATCATCTGATGGCGGACAACAAGAAGAAGCGGGGCGCACAGGATCGCGCTCTGATCGCGTTGAGCGAGTCCTACGAAGTTGCGTACTGGTCCAAGAAGTTCAAGGTCACGCCGGCCAAGCTCAAGGCCGCCGTCAACAAGGTCGGGCATTCGGCCAGGAAGGTGGAGGCCTATTTCAAGGAGCAGCGGCACATGGCCGCCGACCGCGCGCGGATCGCGATCAGCCAGCCCTACGAGGTCCGCTACTGGTCGAAGAAGTTCAAGGTGACCCCTGCCCGGCTCAAGGCGGCGGTCGGCGAGGTCGGACATTCCTCGAAGAAGGTCGAGGCCTATTTCGCGGCGAAGAAGGCCGCGAAGAGAAAGAAGACGGCCAAGAAGGCCACAAAGAAGGCCGTCAAGAAGACTGCCAAGCGCAAGAAGAGCTGAGCGCGGTCACCGGCGCACTGCTCTCTCCACGTCATTGCGAGCCAACGGGTCGCGCGCCGTCGCCGCCAGTGCCACGACGGGCGAATGAAGCGCGCAAAACAAAAGCGCCGCGGTGGATGCCGCGGCGCCTTGTATCTTTCATCTCCAGCGATCAGTTGGTCTGCTGGATCGCCGAGAGCTCCCAATTGCCGCCGCGCTGGCGCACGAATGTCCAGACCTCGGTGACCTCCTCGGGCTGCCCGCCGCTGATCTGGCGGCTGGTGCCGCGCTCGAGCATGGTGTCGACCAGCGAATAGCGCATCGCGACCGTCGCGTATTCGCTGTCGCCTTCGCGCCAGGCTTCCGCGAGGTCGCCCTGCAAGAGCTTCACGTTGGACGTCCTGTTGGTGACGTTGCGCGCCTTGTTGTCCTCGAGATCCCTGGAGAAGTACGACACCATCTCCGGCGTCGCGAGCGTGTGCAGCTTCGCAATGTCCTCGTTCGACCACGCAGCCTGGATCTCGCCGAGCAGCCGCTCGAACGTCTCGTAGTCGGCGGGCGCGATCTCGACCGGCGCGCTCGATCCGCCGCCGAGGCCAAAGCCGAAGCCCGAGCGGGCGTTGGCCTGGGGGCCGGGGCCGACGTCGGGTCCGCCCGCGTAAGCAGCGGCCGGCTGATTGCGGCGCTGCCACCACGACATCGCAAGCCGGACGACGAGCACGATCAGGCCGATCTGCAGCAAGAGGCCGAGCATCGACGACAGGCCGCCGAGACCCGAGAACAGGCCGCCGCCGAACAGCATGCCGAACAGGCCGGCGCCCAGGAAGCCCGCGGCGAGGCCGCCGAGCAGGCCACGGCCCATTCCGCCGCGGCCGAACAGGCCGCCGGAATTCGCCGCCGCCGGCGAGCTCATGCCCGGGCTGCCGGGCTGACTGAAGGTCCGGTTCAGTGGCGCAACCGAGCCCGGCGCGGTGTTGGTCGGGGGCGGCGCGGAAAATGTCCGCGAGCCGCGCGAGCCGCCACCGCCAACGCGGGCGTCGGCCGCCGAAACGGTCATCATCACGGGCAGCGCCAGCGCCATCGCGACGGCGATCGCCCGAACAATTCCACGCGTGCGTTGCGAGAAATTCATGTTGGTTTCCTCAAAGGATCCCCGGCATGGGGAAACGCCCCTAACATGGGCAGGGCCTGATAAAAGTGAAGCGGGAAACGGGAACCGCGGCTGCGGCCCTCGGTCGCGGCGATGTGACACTATGGTCCTTGTGGATGCGACAGCGCTACCTAGCGCGGGACCAGCTTTCCGTTCAACCGTAGCCGCGGCGGATTTTCACCTCGCACCTGCGAGAAATCAAAGCACATCGCGCCTCGCCGCGCAGCTAGGCTGCGCAGTTATAAACCCGCCATGTCGGTTTTATCCTAGAACCTGACATCGGCGAGCGACGACAGCATGCCGGCTTTTGGTCAGGCTCAGTGAAAGGTCGGCCTTGTCGTCTTACGAGGATATTCTGCTCTGCAATCGAACGCGAGAAAACTCAATTCCACCGAAGAGGCAGGCAAACAATGCCGCGCAGAACTCTATCCTGCGGAATCTCGTCGCGATCGACTTTCCACATAGCTTGGGCCGCTAGCGGCAGTCATCAGAAGCCAAGAATGTTTCTTAACCCAAGTTTAAGCCGCACATCCTTCGACGAGTAATTTTTTCCGTGCCAGGTCAATCCGAAGGCTGAGTAGAGCTTAGCGCCCCTTCATAGGAACGATGTCAGATCCCGACGATTGTGCCCTGAATTTTTCAACGAGAGGACCTCTCGATGCGGGCCAACGTATTCGCCTCCTGCGCGGCAGCGCTACTGTCGATCTCGCCCGCTGTCCACGCGCAATCCGCGACGGAGGATATCAAGGCCAAAGCGGAACGACTTGTGTCTCCACTGGTCGACACTCGCGACAGTCGGTTGCAAGTCGTCGCCACGTTCGAACATCAGGTGACCGGTGTCACCGTCGCACCGGACGGCCGGATATTCGTGAATTTCCCGCGTTGGACCGAGGATACGCCCATTTCTGTGGCTGAGCTCATGCCGGACGGGTCGATCAAGCCTTACCCCAATGAGGAGTGGAACAGCTGGCGCAATGGACGAATGTCGGAGGTCTCGCCAAGCGATCATTTTGTTTGCGTACAGAGCGTCGTTGCGGACCAACACGGATCGCTTTGGGTCGTGGATCCGGCAGCTCCCAATGCCGAGAAGACCATCAAGGGCGGGCCCAAGGTTATCGAGATTGATCTGAAATCAAACGCGGTGAAACGATCCTTTCCGATCCCTGCCGACATAGCTGGTCCGGGCAGCTATTTGAACGACGTGCGCATCGCGCCCGACGGAAGATTCGCCTACCTGACCGACTCCGGCTCGCCCGGCGGCTTGATTGTACTCAACATCGGGTCCGGGCAGGCGTGGCGTGTGCTGAATGACGATGCTTCAACCCAGTTCGATCCAAGCGTCATTGTGATGACCGACGGCCAGCCCTTGCGGCGGCCAGACGGGCGGCAACCGTTGTTCAATGCGGATAGTCTGGCGCTCTCCAAGGATGGCAGCACCCTCTATTGGCAAGCCCTGACCGGGAAAACGCTCTATCGGATCCCCACATCGAGTATCCAGGATCCTGATGCGGCAAGTCGTGCGCGTCCGGAGACGGTGGCGACGACGGAGCCGGCTGATGGACTCTGGACGGGCGAGAATGGCGAGATCTATCTGAGCTCAATTGCAAGCAATGCAGTCAAGATCATCAATCCCCAAGACGGCAGCATGCGACAGCTGTTGGCAGATTCCCGCCTGCGCTGGCCGGATACCTTTTCGCAAGGTCCTGACGGGCAAATCTATGTGACGGCATCCCATATTCAGGATTCACCCTGGTTCCACATGGCTTGGACCGACAAGAACTTCACCTTGTTCAAGTTTATGCCGCGCGATTCCGGCACGGTCGGATCACGCAGCGAGCCTAAGCGGCCGTAAGCGCACGATTGCAACCGGCGGCTCAAGGAGAGGGGCCGATGGCGCGTTGGTTCGAGCCTGTCTTGGGCACATTGCTGATGGCAGTGGTCCTTGCCGACGTCTTCCTCACGGTTCTCTACGCGCGGGCCGGCACTGGCATCATCAGCAGCCGCCTGGCAAAACTGGTCTGGCGGGCCATGCGCGCGGTTGCCTGCATTCGCAACAATAGCCATCTGCTTTCGTTCTGCGGACCGCTCATCATGGTCGCCTTACTCATGAGCTGGTCGATCTTGCTCGCGCTTGGGGCTGCACTGATTGTGCACCCTCAGCTCGGCACAAGCATCACGAGCAGCAGCCAAGAGACTCCAACCGATTTCGTGACCGCGCTTTACGTCGCCGGAAGCAGCCTCTCGATCGTTGGCGGCAGCAACTTCGGTCCGCAAAGCGCCGGAGCGAAGCTGTTGTTTCTCCTCAATTCGGTCATCGGAACGTCGGTCATATCGCTCACGATCACTTACCTGATGCAGATTTACGGCGCACTCAGGAGCAGAAACTCGCTCTGTCTCAAGATTCACGCGCTTTCCGGCGAGACCGGCGATGCTGCAGCTCTGCTCGCGCATCTATTTGCGAAAAACCAGCTCAGCGCTGGCTACAACAACCTGTCAGAGCTTGCGGCAGAGCTCACGGACGCGAAGGAAGCTCACCACTTCTATCCCATTCTGTTTTATTTTCGCTTTCCTGAACCGATTTACGCCGTTTCCAGGTCATGGCTCATCGTGCTCGACGCCGTATCGCTGATCCGAAGTGCGTTGCCGGACGACGCGGATTGGCTGAAGCAATCGGGCGCGGTCACCCAGATGTGGTCCTCGGCACTACTTCTACTTTCCACGCTCGACAACGTCTTCCTGCACGACAAGTCATCGGCTGACCCCAACGACACGGACCGGCGGCTCTGGGAAGCTCGGTTCGAGGATGCACGGAAGCGCCTGCAGGATGCAGACATCAATGTTGCGGAAGATTTTCCGCATTTGCGGGCAGCTTACATCGAACGCAGAAAAAGGTGGAACACTCTCGTCCGCCGCGTCGGGGGCGCCATGGCGTACCACCCTGGGGAAATCGATACCGCGATAAGGCGTCCGCAAACGCGCTTTGGCGTCTCGGCCGGAACGTGATTTACCGGACAGGTTGGCCAGTCGGTCATGAGTACACGCAGATCATGGAAACGCATCATGATCTGATCTCTTTGTTTGAGCATGATCTCCGCGCAAACGCCCTTGCGTTTGTCGCGAGGGAAAACCGGTTTCCACCTTTCCGGATCATGCTCTAATTCGCTGTCATGGTTTCCTTCACCGCGGCGACCAGCTGGGTCAGCGTGAATGGTTTCGGCAGGAAAGCGAATTGCTGGTTCTCCGGCAGGCTCTTCTCGAAGGCGTCCTCGGCGTAGCCGGAGACGAAGATGATCTTCAGCTCCGGATTACGACCGCGCATTTCCTTGAGCAGCGTCGGGCCGTCCATCTCCGGCATCACGACGTCTGAGACGACGAGATCGACGGCGCCGTTCTTCTCCTCGAACGCCTCCAGCGCCTCGACGCCGTTGGCCGCCTCGATCACGCTGTAGCCGCGCGAGCGCAGGCCGCGCGCATTGAGCGAGCGCAGGCCGTCCTCGTCCTCGACCAGCAGGATGGTGCCCTGCCCGGTGAGATCCGGCTTCGGCTTGGCGGCTTCTGTGGTCGCAGTCTCCTTTGCCGCGCCGTTGCCGGCATGCGCCTCCGGTGCGACCTCCTGCTCCTGGCGATGCCGCGGCAGATAAATCCGAAACGTAGTGCCGCTGCCCGGCACGGAATCGACATAGACGAAGCCGCCGGTCTGCTTGACGATGCCGTAGACCGTGGACAGACCGAGGCCGGTGCCCTTGCCGACTTCCTTGGTCGAGAAGAACGGCTCGAAGATCTTGTCGATGATCTCATGCGGAATGCCGGTGCCGGTGTCCGAAATCTCGATCTTCACGTAGTCCGCCGCCGGCATGCCCTTGTTGGCGAGCTGGGCTGCTTCCTCGGTCGGCACGTTGGCGGTGCGGATGATCAGCTTGCCGCCGTCGGGCATCGCGTCGCGCGCGTTGACAGCGAGATTGACCACCACCTGCTCGAACTGCGAAACGTCGACCTTGACCGGCCACAGATCGCGGCCATGCACGAGGTCGAGCTTGACCTTCTCGCCGATCAGCCGGCGCAGCAACATGGTGAGGTCGCTCAATGCATCGCCGAGATCGAGCACTTGCGGCCGCAGCGTCTGGCGGCGCGAAAACGCGAGCAGCTGTCGCACCAGCGTCGCGGCGCGGGTGGCGTTCTGCTTGATCTGCATGATGTCCTGGAACGAGGGGTCGGTCGGCTTGTGCGCGTTCAGCAGGAAGTCGTTCGCCATCATGATGGCCGACAGTACGTTGTTGAAGTCGTGCGCGATGCCGCCGGCGAGCTGGCCGACCATCTCCATCTTCTGCGACTGGTTGATCTGGTTTTCCAGCGCGCGCCGCTCGGTGATCTCGAGTATGTAGACGATCGCGGTCTCGGCGTCGCGTTCGTCCTTTTCCACGGTGGTAACGAAGAACTGGGCGAAGCGCTCCTTCGGCCCGTCGAGCATCACCTCGACCGGCGCGATATCGCCCTGGCCCTCGGCAGCCTGGTTGATCGCGGCGATCAACAGGCCGCGGTCGCGCGGATTGACCGCACGGAAGATCGACTTGGCCGCGCCGCCGTCACCGTTCAGCCCCTGCGCCAGCTTGGCATAGCGCGCATTGGCGCCGACCACGTTGCCACCGCGATCGACGGTTGCGATCGCCATCGGCGTGTGGTCGAAGAAGCGCATGAACCGCACCTCGGCGGCGCGCTCGGGATCGGAATGCTCGTCGCGGGCACGGCTGATCACCAGCGTGCGCGAGGCCCCTGCCGCGCCGTCCGCGCCGAAAGCGAGCTTGTGATAGAGCCGCACCGGCACGGTCTTGCCGCCGCGCATTCGCAGGTCGATGTCGAACACCTCGGTCTTGACCTCGCCGGGCACCGCCGCGATCGAGGTCAGCAGCGCCGCGCCGTCGCCCGAGACGATGTCGGTCAGCTTGAGGCCACCCGAGCCGATCTCGGCGAGATCATAGTCCAGCCAGTTGGCGAGCGTGGCATTGATATAGGCGATTTCGCCGGCCGGATTGACCGAGAAGAAGCCGCACGGCGCATGATCGAGATACTCGATCGCGTGCCGCAGCTCCTGGAACACGTCTTCCTGGCGCTCGCGGTCGCGGGTGACGTCGGCGATCGACCACACCGCATATTTCGCGTCGCGCTTGCCCTCGCCGAGCGGGCGCACCCGCAGGCGCAGCCATCGGCCCTGCCCACCACCTTGCCCGGCCTCGTGGCCGGCGACACGGACCTCCTCCTGCTGTCGCTTGCCCTCGCGCGCCGCCTTCAGGAGGCGGAACACCGCCTCGGAGACGTCGGGGTTGCCGATGAAGACCCGTTCGACGGGACGGACGTCCTGCGGCCCCGCCGCGCCGGTCAGCGTGAGATAGGCGGCGTTGGAATAGACCACGTGGCCGCGAGAGTCGGTAACGACGAGCCCTTCGTGGGCGTGATCGGCGATCCGGCCCATCACCGGGTCGTCGCTGGTGCGGTCGGAGAAGCGGATGATGCCGGCGGCAAGGGCGAACAGGTTGAACAGCCCGACGGTGGCGAGCAGCGCCAGCACAAAGAGGATATAGGGCTGTGCCTGGGTCCGGCCGATGGTCATGAGCCAAACGGCCACCGCGACGATGCCGGTGGCGATCAGCAGCACCAGCAGGATACTGCCGCTCCGCCGCGCCCGCCCGTGGGCCACGAACGGCTCAGTCGCGGGAGGATCGTTGCTATCGGCGGTCATCTGGAGAGACATGGCTCGTCTGCATCACGAAGGCGACCGGCCGGCCACCTCACCCCTGAGTGCCTGAATCGGACCCGAAAACGCAAGTCCATCAGGCGGCTAATTCGCAAGTTACGCGCATTTCAAGCGGTTTTCCGCCCCTTACTGGCGCAGGCCGGACAGGCCACGCCTCAGCCGCATCACGTAACCGATGATTTCGGCAACCGCATGATAGTGCTCGACCGGGATTTCCTTGTCGATGTCGACAGTCGCATAGAGCGCCCGGGCCAGCGGCACGTTCTCGACGATCGGAATGTCGTGCTCCTTGGCGATCTCCCTGATCCTGAAAGCCAGGTTGTCGACGCCCTTGGCGACGCAGATCGGCGCCGACATGCTGCGGTCGTAGGCCAGCGCCACCGAATAGTGGGTCGGGTTTGTGATGATCACCGAGGCCTTCGGAACCTGGGCCATCATGCGCTTCTTGGCGCGCTGCACCCGCAACTGCTTGATCCTGCCCTTCACGTGCGGGTCGCCTTCCGACTGCTTGAACTCCTCCTTCATCTCCTGCAGCGACATCTTGTGACGCTCGTACCAGGTCCGGTACTGGAAAAAGTAGTCGGCGATCGCGACCGCGGCGAGGATGGCGACCACCGCAGCCAGCAGGTGCACGGTCATGCCGGTGATGGCGGGCAACAGCTCGGCCGGGTCGACCCGCAGGAAGGATTCCATCCGCATCCGATCGGGCCACAGCACCATGACCATCACGACGCCGAGCGCGATCAGCTTGAACAGGCCTTTCAGGAAGTTCGCCACCGCCTGCTTGCCGAACAGCCGCTTGAAGCCGGCCGCCGGCGATATCTTGGAGAATTTCGGCTTGAGCTGCTCGCCCGACCACACCAGCTGATGCTGGATCATGTTGCCCGCGATCGCCGCCAGCGCCAGCATCAGGAACGGCACGCCGATCGCGGCAACCACCGCGTAGCCGAGCGTCTGGGTCAGCTGCAGCAGGCCGGCACCGTCGGTGCGGATCATCCATGAATTGGCGATCAGATTGCGCAGCGGCATCAAGATGCCGCCGCCGATCGAGCTCGAGAAGGTCGACAGCACCAGCGTGGCGCCGGCGATGATGAACCAGGTGTTGACCTCCTGGCTCTTGACGACGTCGCCTTTCTCGAGGGCTTCATCGAGACGTTTTTGCGTAGGGTCTTCTGTTTTGTCTTCGGTGTCCTCGGCCATCCCGTCTCCTGACTAGTTCATTGGAGCGAGTTGGCGCAAGACGCCGTTGAAGTAGTCGAAATAGGTGTTCATCATCGCCGCGAGCACGACGCCGAAGATCAGGAAGCCGACCACGATCGAGAGCGGCACGCCGACGAAGTAGACCTGCATCTGCGGCATCAGCCGCGCCAAGACGCCGAGCCCGATGTTGAAGACGAGGCCGAACACCAGGAACGGCGCCGACAGCTGCAGGCCGATCTTGAAGGCCGCGGAGAACGCGGACGTCGCAAGCGAGGCAACGTCGCCGGTCGGCATGATCTCGCCGGGCGAGAAGATGCGGTAGCTCTCGCTCAGCGCCGCGATGACGAGATAGTGGCTGTCGGTCGCAAACAGCAGCGTCAGGCCGAGGATGGTAAGGAAGTTGCCGATGATCTGGCCCTGCTGCCCCTGGGTCGGGTCGACGGCGGTGACGAAGCCGAGGCCGAGCTGCTGGGCGATCACGGAGCCCGCGACGTTGAGCGCCGACAGCGTCACCCGCGCGGTGGCGCCGAGCACGATGCCGATGATCAGCTCATGCACCATCAGGACGCCGAGCGCGGAGATCGACGTCAGGTCGACATGATAGGCGTTGCGATGCAGCGGAAGGATGATCAGCGTCAGCAGCAGCGCGATCGACAGCTTGACCCGCGCCGGGATGTTGCTCTCGCCGAATCCGGGCAACAGCATCACCATCGCGCCCACGCGCGCGAAGACCAGCACGAAGATCGCGGCCAGCGCCGGAAGCAGGGAGACATCGATGCGCATGACCGCGGCATTAGTGCATCAACCGCCGATGATTCGCGACGAAATCCGCATCATGTGGCTGCTGAGCGCGTCCGCCATGAACGGCAGGGCCAGCAGCAATGTGACGAAGATCGCGAGAATCTTCGGCACGAAGACCAGCGTCTGCTCCTGGATCTGGGTCAACGCCTGGAACAGCGACACCACGACGCCGACCACGAGGCCGACCACCATCAAGGGCGACGACACCAGCACGATGGTCCAGATCGCATCGCGCGCCACGTCGAGGGTTTCAGGGCCGGTCATTGTTGTGTTCTCGCTTTTGCAATCTTGCTTCGCATCGCCCTGGGCGATGACGTGCTGATGGACGTCAGATCGGCATCTTCATGATGTCTTCATAGGCCTGGATCACGCGGTCGCGCACCGACACCAGCGTCGACACCGCGACGTCGGTGTCGGCGACCGCCGTCACCACATCCATCACGTTGGCCTTGCCGGAGGCCATCGCCATGGTCTGCGCGTCGGACTTCTTGCCCGCCTCCAGCACGCTGCCAACGGAGTCCTTCAGCAGCGCGCTGAAGGATGGGCCGGCGACGGCCTGCCCGGCCTTCTCTGCGCCGCCGCGCTCCATCATCCTGGCGAGGCTGGCATAGGCGTTGGCGGCGACGGTCGGTGTAGCCATGATTTACGTTCCCAGTTCTTGTTGCGTCAGGACTTGAGGATGTCGAGCGTGCGCTGGATCATCCGCCGCGTCGCGCTGATGATGTTGAGGTTGGCCTCGTAGGAGCGTTGGGCGTCGCGCATGTCGGTCATTTCGACCATCGAATTGACGTTCGGATATTTGACGTTGCCGGAGGCATCCGCCGCCGGATTGCCCGGCTCGTGCTTGATGCGGAACGACGACTGGTCGGGGCGGATCCGGCCGAGCGTCACGATCTGGGCGTCAAGCGAACGATCGAGTGCCGAGGAGAAGGTCGGCACCTTGCGGCGGTAGGGATCGCCGCCCGCGGTCTGCGCCGTCGAATCGGCGTTGGCGATATTTTCCGAGATCACACGCATCCGCCCCGCCTGCGCGCGCAGGCCTGAGGTCGCGATGCTCATCGAGCGGGTGAAATCGCTTGTTCCATCTGCCATGGGATCCTCCCGCCGCCGTTAGGCGGCCTAGCCCTTGCCGATCGCGGTCTTCAGCAGATGCAAGCTCTTGCTGTAGAGCGAGGTGACGGCCGCGTAGTCCATCTGGTTGGCCGACACTTTCAGCATCTGCTCCTCGAGATTGACCGCGTTGCCGGCCGGGCGGGTCTGGAACCCGCTCTTGCCGCGATCATTATCGAATGTGTCCGGCGCGCCGGACGCTGCCATGTGGGTGGCGCTGGTCTGCATCATCGGCAGCGTCCCTATGCCGCCGCCGACCGTGGCGCCGGCCCGGTCGAATTTCGGCTCGACCAGGTCGCGGGGCCGGAAGTTCGGCGTGTCGGAATTGGAAATGTTCTCGGCGAGCACCCGCTGGCGCTCCTGGTGCCACTGCATCTTGCTGCGCAGCGCCGACAGGATCGGGAGGTCGTTCATGGCCATCGTCGCGGCTCCGTTAACCTTTGGACGCCCCTTGGGCCTTCCGAGGTAGGCAGAATTTGCCCGGTGTATGGTTAACGGATGGTTAAAATGTCGGACGGAGCCGTGGAGAACGCCGCAACTGCGGTCGGCGAGCGCATTTTCGCCACGAATGCTGCGTTAACCAGCACGAACCAAGACAGCGTGGGGCGCTGAGAAGTCGTTTTGGGACAAGCGATTCTTGGTTTATTAATAGAACAGTCGGCTGCAAGCCGCTGGGAATTAAGAAATAAGGCGAATCTCGGGCGCGATTCGCTGCGCAAATCGCACCTATCAATCCGCGCTCGTTGATGGCGGAAGCTGAGGAAGGCCACGATGGCCGGGGACTCCAATATGCAGGTCATTACTTTCGTCTTGGCATTCGTCGTCGTGCTGGCGCTGATTGGCGTCACCGCATGGCTCGTCCGCCGCTTCGCCGGAAGCCGCCTCGGCGCCAACGCCAACCGCGGGCGCATGCCGCGCCTGGCGGTGATCGACGCAGCAGCCGTCGATGGCCGCCGCCGCCTGGTGCTGGTTCGCCGCGACAACATCGAGCATCTCTTGATGATCGGTGGCCCGACCGACATCGTCGTCGAGCCGAATATCGTGCGGGCGATGCCCGGACGCGATCAGATGTCGAGCCGCCCCGCGGTTGCGCCCGAGGCTGCGCTGCCGCGCGCTGCACCTCTGCCGGATGCCGCCTGGAACGAAAGCGAGGCCGCCCGGTCCGACAGTTTCGACCTTCCCGAGCCCGAGCTGCCGCCGCGTCAGGCGCGCCCCTCTTTCGCCGACGAGCTGCGCCGGCCCCCGCCGCCGATCGCCGAGCGTCGCAACGATCCGCTCGCGGGCTTGACGGCCGAGCGCAGCGAACCGCGGCCAGATCCGATGCCGCCGCGCCTGCCGCCGCGCTCCGAACCCGTGATTCCGCGTCCGCCGCGCGCTGCCGAGCCGCCGAAGGCGCCGCCGCGTGTGCCCGAGCGCGCCGTCATGCCGCCGCCTCCCGCTGCTCCGCCGGTCGCCACACAGGCGCCTCCGCCGGTGCCGCCGTCGTCCAACGCCGATGCCAATCTTGCCGAGATGGCGCAGCGGCTCGAGGCGGCCCTGCGCCGCCCAACCGGCGCCAACGAGACCGTCGCGCCGCCGGTTGCGCCCGAGGCACAGCCGGTTCGCGCGCCGCGTAGCGAGCCGCCCGCCCCGCCCGCCGGCGGACAGAAGAGCGGCTTCGAGAATCTCGAGGACGAGATGGCATCGCTGCTCGGCCGACCGAAGAATCCTTCGTGAGATCAGGGTCGGTCCCGCGTAGAGTTTTTTTCATCGCTGTCCTGATCGCCGCCGGATCCTTCGCCGATCCGGCGATGGCGCAGGACATCAGCATCAATCTCGGCGGCGGTAATGGCGGCGTGACCGAGCGCGCGATCCAGCTGATCGCGCTGCTCACGGTGCTGTCGATCGCGCCGTCGATCCTGGTCATGATGACCTCGTTCACGCGCATCGTGGTCGTGCTGTCGCTGCTCCGCACCGCGCTCGGCACCGCCACGGCGCCGCCGAACTCGGTGATGATCGCGCTTGCGATGTTCCTCACCGCCTTCGTGATGGGACCGGTGCTGCAGAAATCCTATGATGACGGCATCAAGCCGCTGGTCGCCAACCAGATCGGCGTCGAGGAAGCGCTGCAGCGCGCCTCTGTCCCCTTGCGCGGCTTCATGCAGAAGAACGTCCGCGAGAAGGATCTGAAGCTGTTCATGGATCTCTCCGGCGAGCCGCCGCCGGCAACACCGGAGGAGATGTCGCTGCGCATCCTGGTGCCGGCCTTCATGATCTCCGAGCTGAAGCGTGCCTTCGAGATCGGCTTCCTATTGTTCCTCCCGTTCCTGATCATCGACCTCGTGGTCGCCTCAGTCCTGATGTCGATGGGCATGATGATGCTGCCGCCGGTGGTGGTCTCGCTGCCGTTCAAGCTGATCTTCTTCGTGCTGGTCGACGGCTGGGCGCTGGTCGCCGGCAGCCTGGTGCAGAGTTACGGGGGGTAGCCCCGCGAAACATTCATGGCCTCATCGCTGGATCGGCCGTGCCGTTGCACTATCATACGCGGCACCGCATCCAGGGAGCCGCGCCGTGCAGCAGCCATTCGACCGCGCCGCAGAAGACCTCGGCAACGCCATCCATCTTGAGCACGTCAACGTGCAGGTGCCGGACCAGCGCCTCGCCACGCTGTTCTATGTCGCCGGCATCGGCTTGACCCGCGATCCCTATCTGATGGTCTCCGACAGCAACATGTGGGTGAATGCCGGCCGCAGCCAATTTCATCTGCCGAGCGGCCGACCGCAGGTGCTGCGCGGCCACACGGCAATCGTGATCGCCGGACGGCAGGCCCTGCTGCAGCGGCTTGCCGCGGTCGCGCCCAAGCTCGAGGGCACCGCGTTCAGCTATCGCGAGCACAACGACCACGTCGAGGCCATTTGCCCGTGGGGCAACCGGCTGCGCTGCTATGAGCCGGACGCCGGGCGGTTCGGACGTATCGCGCTCGGCATGCCCTATGTCGAGTTCGAGGTGCCGCGCGGCACCGCCGAGGCGATCAGCCGGTTCTATCCCGAGATCATGGGCATCCCGGCCAGCGTTGCGAACGGTGACGGTGTCGTCGCGCGCGCACAAGTCGGCAAGGACCAGTATCTGCAATTCCGCGAGACCGACCAGGCACAGGGCGAGTTCGACGGTCATCACGTCCAGATCTACATCACGGACTTCTCGGGCCCCTACAGGCGGCTGCGCCAGCGCAACCTGGTCTCGCGCGAGGACAATCAGTACCAGTACCGCTTCTGCGACATCGTCGATCCCAGAGATGGCCGGCATCTGTTCACCGTCGAGCACGAGGTGCGCAGCGCCACCCATCCGATGTATCTGCGGCCGCTGGTCAACCGCAATCCGGCGCAGACCAACCGCACCTTCGCCAACGGCTACGACCAGGCGCCATGGGCGATGGGACCGGACCAATATGACCGATGAGCGCACGTTCGTCCGCATCGCGACATCATCAGCAATCCCAGCCACGAGACGACATGCTTCCCTCCCAGCGCCATCTGTTCGATATTCCACGCGAGGTCTGCTACCTAAACTCGGCGTCCTACAGCCCGCTGCCGTTGAAGACGCTCGACGCCGGGCGCGCCGCAGTCGGACGCAAGGGCCAGCCCTGGACGATCGATGCCGGTTTTGCCGGCCGCCAGCATGAACGCGCCCGCAGCGCCGCGGCACGCCTGATCAATGCCGATCCCGATGACATCGCGCTGATCCCGGCGATCAGCTACGGCATCGCGACCGTGGCGAAGGCCCTGACCATTCCACGCGGCACCCGCGTCGTCGTGCTTGAGAACGATCACTCCTCGCCGGTGCTGGAATGGCATGCCCGGGCCGAGGCGCAGGGTTTTGTCGTCGACACCGTGCGCCAGCCCGCCGACGGCGACTGGACGTCGGCGGTGCTTGCAACGATCGAGCGGCCAGGCGCGCCGCCGGTCGGCCTCGCTTCGATCTCGTCGGTGCACTGGTCCGACGGCGGCCTCATCGACGTCGACAAGGTGCAGGCAACGCTGCGGCGGCATGGCTCGATGTTCGTGATCGACGCGACGCAAAGCGCCGGTGTCATCGCGATGGATGTGACAGAACTCGATCCCGACGCCGTGATCTTCCCGACCTACAAATGGCTGATCGGTCCCTACGGCCGCGCCTTCCTCTACGTGGCGAAACGTCACCAGAACGGGGTGCCGCTGGAGCAGACCTCCGCCGGCCGCCGCGACGTCAATTCCGAGAAGCCGGTCTATTTCGGCGATCTCGGCTATGTCGACAATGCCCGGCGCTATGACATGGGCGAGCGCGATCATTTCATCACCCTCGAAATGGCCTCGATCGGCATGGAGATGATGGCGGAATGGGGCGCCGCCGCCGTCAGCGCGCGGCTCGCGATGCTCAATGAGCGGATCGCCGACGGGGTCCGCGATCTCGGGCTCAATCTGCTGGCGCGGAGCCTGCGCGCGCCGCATATCCTGAGCCTCGGCATGACCGGCGGCATTCCGAAGGAGCTGATCGCACAGCTTGCCGCCGAGAACATCCACGTCGCGCTGCGGCTCGGCCGGATGCGGATATCGCCACACGTCTTCAACGACGAGGCCGATGTGGACCGCCTCGTCGCCGTCCTGACGAAAGCGCTGCGCGGCTAAGTCCGCTTGCGCCCCAGCACGACGACGCTGACCAATTCGATCGCGAGCGCTGCGGCAACGCCAGCCGCGCCGATCACGAACAGCAGCGCATAGTTGCCGCCGCTCTGCGCGAACAGCCAGGACAGGCCGTAGGCGCCGGCCGCCTGGAACAGCGCGAAGGCCGTGGTCGCCTGAGCCCAGGCCGAGCGCTGGCTTGCGGCGGAATGCGGGATCAGCTCGTGGATGCGGCCGATCACCAGCGGCACGATGCCGGGCGTGAAGCCGCCGACGATGAGGCTCGACACGATCAGCGCCGGGGGCGAATTCGTCACCGCGGGCAGCGCGACCGCCACCGCCTCGATCAGGAACGCCGCACGCAGCGCCGCAGCGAAGCCGGCGCGATCGGCGAGATGTCCGGATAGCAGTGGTCCGACAACGGCGCCGATACCGTACAGCACCCAGTAATAGGATCCTGCGGCGATCCCCTGCCCGAGGCCGCGAGCCACGAAATCAACCAGGAACACCATGTGCGGCACCAGCGCCAGCGCATTGAGCCCGTACTCCACGCACAGCGCGATCACCAGCGGCGAGCGCACACCGTGCGAGGCGACGTGGGGCTCGGCTGCGCCATACGCGACAGGCACCTCCGCCGGCCACGCCCTCCAGCTGATCAACGTCAGCACCGCCGACAGCACGCCAAGGCCGTACCAGGCCTGCTTGACGCCCTGCTGCAGCAACAACGGCACCAGCGTGCCTGACGCGGCGACACCGAGGCCAACGCCGGCGAAGATCACGCCGCCGACTAGACCGCGTTTGCTCGGCGCGACGTGGGGCAGGATCGCGGTCGCCGCCAGCACCATGATGACGCCGCCCGAAATGCCGGCAAGGAAGCGGAAGCCGAAGAACCAGATGAAGGAGATCGGCACCGCGCAGGCAAAGCAGGTGGCGGCAGCCAGCACCATCATGCCGCGCAGCGCCCACACCGAGCCGATGCGCGCGCCGAGATCGCGGGCGATCAGCGCGCCGGCGAGATAGCCGGCGAGATTGGCGGCGCCGAGATAGACCGCCTCCGCCGGCGTAAACCATTTTGCTGCGATCAGTGCCGGGATCAGCGGCGTGTAGGCAAAGCGCGCCAGCCCCAGTCCGACCAGCGAGGCGCACAATCCCGCCGTTGCGGACAGCCATAGCGGCCCGCCGGCGTCGCGGCGCGGCTCGGCGTGGTGGCGCCTGTTATGATCGACATCGGCTGACATAGACATGGCAATAGGCGCTCCGGCCGTTCGTGAAAAATGATTAGTTGCGATCGCAGCAATCGCTCGCAGCGATTTCGAGACCTCTCCCGATCGGCGAGGTCCCGGTTCGATTTGGCAGAAGCCGTCAGCGCGATGATGTCGCCGCGGCAGCTGCGAGCTTCCTGCGGTAGTCCAGCGCGGGCAGCCCGCCCCAGCCCCAATTATCGGGGTCGACTTCCTCGATGATGACGAAGGTCGACTCCGTCGGCTTGCCGAGCACATCGCGCAGCAACTCGCTGGCGCCCTTGATCAGCGCCGCCTTCTGCTCCGGCGTGGTGGACGACGCGCCCGGCGTCGTCCCCTCACGCGTGACCTGAATGGTGACGACAGGCATCACACGCTCCCGATTTTGCTCGACTAGTGCCCGGCGCTCTGGCCGCCATCGACATGCAGGATCTCGCCGGTGACGAAGCCCGCGCCCTCGAGGAACAGCACGGCGTCGACGATGTCCTTCATCTCACCCATGCGGCCGACCGGATGCAGCTTGGCGAGGAACTCATGAGTTTCGGGGGCGTGCATCGGCGTCTTGATCACGCCGGGCGCCACCGCGTTCACGCGGATGCCCTTGGCGGCATACTCGATCGCCAGCGACTTGGTCGCCGCATTCAGGCCACCCTTGGTCAGCGAGGCCAGCACCGATGGCACATTGCTGTTGGCGTGATCGACCAGGCTGGTCGTGATCTGCACGATGTGTCCAGAGCCCTGGTTCACCATCTCCTTGGCAACGCGACGGGTGATGTAGAAGAAGCCGTTGAGGTTGGTCGCCAGCACCGCCGCATAGTCCTGGTCGGTATGATCGGTGAACGGCTTGGCGACGAAGATGCCGGCATTGTTGATCAGCGTGTCGACCCGGCCGAAGCGCGCCAGCGCCTGCTTGACGATGCGGTCTGCGACCTCGGGATCACCGATATCACCTGGCACCGCCAGCACATCGGCATCGGTCGACGGCTTGATGCTGCGGGAATTGGCGACGACTCGATAATTGCGATCGCGATACCCCCGGACAAGCGCCTCGCCGATCCCCTGCGACGCACCGGTGATGACGGCAACCTTCTGCTCTGCACCCATGATCTCTCTCCATCTGTTGGTGAGGCGACAACAGCGCCGCCTCGATGGAGAGCAAGCTAGATACATCCGCTTTCCGTGCGAATGCCTGCTATTCGGCAGACACTCTTCCGCGGCGCGAACGACTGGCCCGGCTGGCCTCGTGCGACAGCCGCTCGAAATAGCGCTTCAGCCGCGGCGCCGCGAAATCGACAAAGGCGCGCACCTTCGGCACGTCGAAGCGCCCCTGCGGCGCCAGCAGATGCACCGGCAACGGCGGGTGTTCGTCACCGGGGAGCAGGATCTGCAACCGGCCGTCACGGATTTCTTCGGCGATATGATACGAGAACAGCCGGGTGACACCGTATCCTTCGCTGGCCGAAGAGACCGCCGCCCGCACCGTGTTGACGACCAGCCGCGGCTCGAACTGGACCGCGCGCGCAACCTTCGACCTGGCGGCCGGCGGAAAGCTCCAGGAGTCGAGCCCGAAATGCGTCATCGCGATGATCTGGTGCTTGGCGAGATCGGCGACCTCGCCGATCACGGGATGCCGGGCGAGATAGCCCGGCGATGCCGCGAGCACGCGGCGCACTTCGCCGAGCTTGATCGCGATGAAATTGGAATCGGCGAGCTGGGCGATGCGCAGGGCGACGTCGATCCCCTCGTCGATCAGGTTGACCGTGCGGTCGAGCATCACGAGCCGCACCGACACCGCCGGATATTCAGTCATGAAGGCGTCAAGCAGCGGGCGCAGCACGTCCTCGCCGACCACGACGGGTGCGGTGATGGTCAGCGTGCCGCGCGGCGCCGATCGCTCGCCGCCGGCCGAGATCTCGGCCTCCTCGAGTTCGCTGAGGATGCGTCGGCACGCCGCCGCGTAACGCTGGCCGGTATCGCTCAGCTTCAGCGACCGCGTGGTGCGGTGAAGCAACTCGGCGCCGACATGGTGCTCGAGGAACGCGATCGCCCGACTGACCGCCGCGGGCGAGCGCCGCAGCTTCCGCCCCGCGCCGGCAAGGCTGCCCTCGTCGACCGCCGCGACGAAGATCTTCATGGCGTCGATGCGGTCCATCGTTCTCCCCGGTTCGCAGCAGTGGCTAGCCGTTCACGTCATACTGCTTGCTGAGGTGGTCGCCGATTTGCACCAGCATCGCGACGCATTCGGGGTAGCCGGGTTTTGCCACGGTGGCCGCGTCGGCGCTGGCGCGGAATTCCCAGCTGTCGCCGTCGCGTAGCACGGAGATGTCGATGCCGTCGGGGCAATCGGCATGGACTTTCAACTCGGCGCGCGCCATCGCGATCAGTTCGGCTTCGGTCCTGATCGGCTTGCTCATGTGACGACGTCCTCTTGGTTGGCGACATCAGCCATGGTTGCCGATTTGGCGGCTGAATGTCGAGAGCACGCACCTGATCACGGGCTGTTGCAATTGACAAATTACGGGTCCCCGGCGAACATCGGACAGGGTTCGATACCACCCGCCGCTTGCACCCCGCCCGGGGACGGTGAACGTATCAAGCCAGGTTTCAGGCTTCCTTTGCCCGCACGAACGGGTCAGCAACGCAAGCCCCTGACGCTCACCGTTCGTCGATGCAAAGGTTGATCCCATGCGCGACTTCCGTAATGCCAAGACCATGGCGCAGACGCTGCGCGAAGCGCTCGCCGCCAAATCGATCCCCCTCACCCATAGCGACAGCCTGGAGCTGGTCGCCAGATTGTTCGGTCAGCGCGACTGGAACACGCTGGCGGCGCGGATACAGGCCGCCGGACCGCCGAGCACGCCAGCCCAGGCTACAGACTTCACCGCAGGATCACCGCCGACCACCGCGCGGCAGGAGATTGCGGTGGATCCAGCCGTGCTCGACAATTATGCCGGATTCTACAAGCTCAACGACCGCGCCGTGTTCACGGTCACACCCGACGGACATCAGCTGGTGATGCAACTGACCGGACAGCGCTCGGTGCGGTTCTTTGCGGAGAGCGTGACCGAATTCTTCGCCAGGATCGTCGACGCCCAAGTCAGCTTCGTCGTCGGACCGGACGGACAAGTCACCTCGCTGATCCTGCATCAGAACGGCACCGATATTGCGATGGCGCGTATCGATGCCGCAGCGGCACGGAAGATCGCCGATCAGACGGCGGAGCGCGTCAAGAACCAGTCGGCCAATCCCGGAACCGAGGCTGCGCTGCACCGGCTGATCGATGGGATCGCCTCGGGGAATCCCAACTACAACGAGATGAGCCCGGCGCTCGCGGCGGCGACCCGCAAGCAGATGACGTGGCTTCAGCCCCTCGCAGACCTCGGCACGATCCAGGCGATCCGCTTTCTCGGTGTCGGGGAGCAAGGCGAAGATGTCTATAGCGTCAGACAGGCCAACGGCGCCGCGCATTGGCGCATCGCGCTCGACGACAAGGGGATCATTTCGACCGCGTGGGTAACTCCCGGCCCGTAGCAGCCAGTGCCGCTACGGCGTCGCGCTGGCGCGGCGCTCGCCCTTGATGACCGGCAGCGTGCTGACCGGCGCGGCCTTTGGCCCGTCGGGCAGCGATCCGGTCGTGACCGGATCGAGCAGCGGCGCGCGGGCGGTGGCGTCGGGGAAGCGGGTCTTCATCTCGCGGATGAAGCCGTCGAGCGTGTCGACGCTGGCGGCCATCCGCGCGATCTGGGCGAATTCCGCGCTCGAGGTCGCGACCGGCTTGCTGGCCGCGTCGAACGCCAACTTGTCGGCATCGCCGGACATCAGCGGCGCGTATTTCTCGCGGAACCGGGACAGCCCGATGGCATCCTCGGCGAGCGCGTAGCCGACCACCGCGCGGATGACGTCGGCCTTCTCGCTCGGGTTGAGCGGGGTGAAGTCGCGCCAGCGGTCGCCGTAATAGAGCTCGATCTGCTCGGACGCCTCGCGCCAATGCCGCGACGCCCAATAGATGTCCGAGCGCAGCCGGATCGCCTCGCGCCCGGTGATGTTCGAGATGATGTCGAGCGCGAGGTCGTTCCGGCCGACATCGCTCTGCGCGCGCGCCTCGAGCAGCAGCCGCTGCTGGCGCAGTTCGCCGGAGAGGTCCGCAATCCGGGTCGAGCGCAGCGCGCCGATGGCGCGGTCGGGCTTGCGGTTCATCAGATAGACCATCGCAAGCCGCGCGGCGACCTGGGCGCGCGCCGCGCCTTCGAGCCGCTTGTCGACCTGGTATTGCAGGAGGTCGGCGGCCTGGTCGAGCAGATCGACGCCGACCAGACGGTCGGCGAGACGGCGGATCATTTCGTCGCCGCGGCGGCCGATCGGCGTCAGCTCGCGATAGTCGTAGAACGTGCCGAGCGCATCGATCGGCGCCATCTCGTCGCCCTTCGGGCCGAGATAGAGCTGCACGAACAACGCCGAGGCGGCATCCTGCGCCTGGCGCGATTCCGGCGCGTTCGGCTGCAGCCGGGTCGCCGCTCGAGTTACCGCGAAGGCATCGGCGTAGCGCGCGGTCTCGGCATAGATCTTCGACAGTACATACAGCGTCTTCAGCTCGATATTGTCGCCGCGCCACAGCATCGACAACAGCTCGAGCTCCTTCAACACGTCGTCGCGGCCGATCTCGCCACGCTTCTGCCGCAGCAGCGTCTCCAGCAGTCTGCCCTCGGCGGCGGCCTGACGGTCGGGCGAACCGGCGGCGAAGCGGTAGGCGTCGAGCGCGTCCTTCTCCTGGCCGAGCGCTTCGGCAAGCCGGCCGCGCAGCACGGCAACCGCGGGCTTGAGTTCGTCGGGAATGCCGACCACGTCGAGATCGCTCTTGCGCCGCGCAGCGCCGGCATAGTCCTTGACCTCGAGCGAGGCCTTCATCGAATCCATGGTGACGATGCGCTGCAGATCGGGCGGCAGCGTCGCGACCGCGAATTCGGCGTTCTTGAACTTTTCGCGCGCCTCGGGCCATTTGCCCTCGCGGGCAAAGGCCAGCCCCTTCCACAATTGGGAATCGTAACCGTTGCCGATTACGGGATTGGCCAGATCCTTGAGGCCCTGCGCCGGGTGCCCGATCAGGATGCTGGCAACCGCATGCACCATCACCACGGACGCCGACTCGCTGCCGCGCTTGCTCTCGGACAGGATCAGATTGGTGACACCGTGGGCTTCCTGGTACATGCCGCGCGCCATGTAGAAATCGGCGAGATCGAGCCGCGCCTGCGGCAGCTGCTCGGCATTGGCGGTCGAAGCCGCCGCAATCAGTCCGTCGAGCTGCTTGAGGAAATTCTCCGACTGGTTCTTGTGCCACTCGTCCGGATCGAACAGCGGCTTCACCGCCGCGGTCGCGCGCTCGGCCGTGACGCCTGCCGACGACAGCGTCAGGCCGCCTGGCCGGCCCAGCATCACCTTGTCGTCGCCGACCTCCGCCTTGACGTCATCGGCGTTCGGGTGAACCACGACGCCGTGAATCGATTCCAGCAATGAGAGCTCGACAAAATCCTGCCGCTTGATGATGCCGCGGGTCGGCGGCGGCGCGGTCACGACCCAGAGCGTATCGCCGGCGTCGGGATCGATCAGTCTGTGGAGCTGGCCGGGATTGGCGAGCGGCACGCTGACATTGGCGAGCGAGGGCTCGCTGATATTGCGCACCACGCTGAGCGGCAGCGGCGGCTTCTGCACCCGCTCGGCGAAGGTCAGCGTCCAGCTCACGCCGCGCGAGCGCTCGTCGCTCTCGAGTGAGGGCATCTGCGGCCGGTTGAGGCGGAAGCGCACCGCCTGCCCTTTCTCCAGCGCGATCCGGCTGACATCCGAGATCAGCGAGCCGGCCTTGGCGCGGATCGGATCGACGTCGATCGCCTCGGGCGTGTCGAACACCATCCATACCGTGTCGGCGCGACGGAACAGTGCCGCCGGCGTCGCGCCGGGGAATGAGAACGTCACCCGCAACCCGTCGCTGTCGCGCTGGGCTTCGATCGCAGAACTGGCAGCAGACTTGGCGCCGGCGCGGGCCTCGGCAGGCGGCGATGGCGCTGCCGCTGGCTTCGGCGCCTCCACGGCTGGCGCCGCCGCGGCAGCAGGCGCAGGCTTTGGCGCGTCGCTCTGTTCCGTCGCGGCGCCGCCCTCGCGCGGCGCGGCCGGTGCAGCGGCCTTCTCGACCTCGGCCGGCGGCGCAGCGGCGATCTTCGGCAGCTCCGGATTGGGCAGCTCTGATCTCGGCTGTTCCGGTTTGGCGGGCGCGGGCGCCGGTGGTTCGGTCGTTGCCTGTTCGGGCTTGACCGGTTCGGGCTTGGCCGGCTCCGCCTTGGGTTGCTCTGCCTTGGGTTGCTCGGACTTGATCTCGATCTTGGCCTGCTGCGCGATGCTCTCCGATGTCACCGGCGCGATTGCAGCCGCGCTCTTCGGTTTGCCGCGCGGCGTCGGCAACAACGAGCTTAGCGGGGGCTTCGCCGCCTGCTGCTGCTCGCTCTGCTGGAAGGCGACATCGACGATGTAGTTCTTCTCGTCGCGGAACGAATGCACGTCGACATCGCCAATCAGCGTCACGTCGACCGCCGAGGTATCGGTGTCGGCGCGCGAGCTGATCGATGCGACGTTCGGCGGAGCGGCGACCTTGGCATCGGCCAGGTCGAAGCTCAAAACCGAGTTGAAGGACAGCGTCAGCTTCTGCTCGTTCAGCACCGAAGAGACGCTGACCCCGTCGGGAACCTCGAACACGAAACGGACGAAGGTGGGCTGCACCAGTGCGCGAACCCGGATCGGCGGCTTCTTCCTGGCGGCATCGGCCGCGCGCTGGATGCGCAATAGACGCTCGGCGGCACGGGCGCGCTCCGCCAGTTCGCGGATCACGTCCTGCGGCAGCGACGGCGGCGGGCCGGTCCAGCCGTCGGGCAGGAAGTCGACGAAGATGCGCTCGCCGGCGGTCATGGTGTTGATGGTGACGCGGCGCGCCAGCGACAGGCGGATCGCCGAACCGTCCGGATCGCGGCGCGCGGCGCCGACATAATCGGGCACCGCATCCGACAGTTTCTCGACGGGGATATCGACCGGGCGCTTGAAGCGGATCACGATAATCGAGCCCGCGGTCGTGACCTCCGACTCGACCTCTTCCTTCGTCTTCAGCACCAGCCGGGCATAGCCGTTCGCGGCCGAGAATGTCGCCTCGCCCGGCACCGGCGACAGATCCTGGGCTCGCACGGTGGCTGGATCTGCGAGGGTGGTGAGGAAAAGGCCGGTTGCGAGCAGGCACAGACGCGCGGTCCGCGCCCAGGCGCGGCCTAGCGACCAAGTTTCAGCGGCAGCCGTTCGCGCCATCTCGAAACGTCTTCTCGGGACTTCAGCCATACCAGCGCGAAGCGCCCTCGCCCACGCGTCCCGATCTTGGATCGGGCGGCGTTAAGGAGCTGTTAACGTCAATGGATTGTTTCATGGGGGTTACCAAGCGGGTTTCGACGCCGGCTTCGCCCTTGCGCTAATCTGCCAGTCGAACGGGTTTGCGGTATGGTTAAAGAACTCTTGCCATCACATTGGAACGGTTCGCGGAAATCGGCTGGTTCGAGCTGCCGCTCAAGACGAAGGGATTCGACATCCAGAAGCATCTGAGCGCCCTTGAACAGCAAACCGCATCTATTGCGGCGGCGCTGGATGAGGACGATCCATCTTTCGTCGCGACGCTATCGCCGCCGCCGCGAAGGCGCGCCACTTGGCTCGCGGGCGCAAACCGACCGAAAGTTCTCGGGCTAACTCGCTCCGTCAATTCGTCTTCGGCGCGAGTATCTTGCCTTCGATCTTGGGCAGCTCGTCGGTCGGGGCCGACTTGTCGCCGCCGGCGCGGCGGGCAAGTTCGACCGTGAGCCGTTCGGCAGCCTCGGGCTGCATCAGGCCGAGGATGTCCGACATCTTGCGCGGCTGGATCTGCGAGGCAATCTGGTAGAGCACGGTCATCTCCAGCCGATCGAACACTTTTGCGGCGTCCTTCGGCTTCATGTTCTCGTACATGGTGACGATGCCCTTGAAACGGGCGGCGTCGGCTTCGGCCTTGGCCGCCGCGTCGGCGTTCGCCTTGGCATCATTGGCCTTGGCCTCCTCGACCTTGGCCTCGATGCGCTTCTCGGCCGCCTTCAAAAGGCTCTCACGGATCTCGACCTCGCGGGCGCGCGTCTCGAGCTCCTGGCGGCGCGACTGCAACCGCTCCAGGATCGCGCGCTCCGACGCCGACACCGGTGGCGGTGCATCCAGATTGACCACCACGCCGTCGGGCTTGGGCGCCTCCGCGGCGGGTGCGGCCGGCTTCGCTGCCTCGTCCTTCTTCGCGTCCTTGCCCTCGACCGATCCCGTGATGTCGCCGGGATCGGCCTTGATCTTGCTGTCGGCAACCGCCTTGGGGGCGCCGGGGAAGTTGAAGTTCTGCTGCGCCCAAGAGGGACCGGCCGGGCCAGCCGGCGGCGCGTCCTCGGCAAACACGTAACCGCCATCGAGCAGGAGGCCCGCGACCTTCAGCACCATCAGGCCGAAGATCGCGACCAGCACCACGGGCATCACTCTGATGTCACGAAGCAACTTCATGCAGCGAGGCCGCCGGCCCTCCTGCGCTCGGTGAAGGCTTCAGCCGCCGCGGCAACCGCGCGCGCGGCCGAAACCCTGGGCGCCTGCGCCACCGGCGCGGCGGGCGCAGCTGCTGGTGCCGGCGCCTGAGCGGGCTCCGGCGGCCGCGCGGCCAGCGCGATCTTGGACAGGCGGCGTACCACATGGTCGCCTTCCGCCAGCTGGTTCTTCAGCTGCGCCGACATCAGCGTCGCCGCATCGAGCTGGTTGCCGAGGTTTTCGTTGACGTCGCGCACCGCGTGCTTCAACCCGCCGATCGCCCGCTCGGCGATCTCGGTCGCGGTGATCAATTCGGCGATCGTCGCCTTCAGCGAATGCTCGTCCGCCTTCAGCCGCTGCAGGCGCTTGTTGAGCAGCCAGCAATAGCCGATCGTCAGCATCAGCAGCACGGCCACCAGACTCTCGATTATCAGTCCAAGCACATGACTCATGGTGCCTCCATCATCTTGGTCCGCTCGTCCGCCTTCTCGAACATCGCGAAGGTGGTTTGGGGTTTACGCAAATTCTTGGTGACGCGGATCGCGACGCGGTCGCCGACGCGGCCCATGCGGCCCTCCGTCAGGGTGACGTTGCCGCATCGGACCGAGACCAGCGCGTCGGAGCGGATATCCAGCGGCAGCGTGTCGCCGACCTTGAGCTTCATCAGCTCCTTCAGCGGGATATCGGCCTCGTACAGCACCGCATCGACCGCGATCTCGGCCTGCGCCACTTCAGTGGCGAAATGGCCTTCCCAGATCGGGTCGCGGCCGAACTTCTCGCCCATGAACATCTGCAACAGCACGTTGCGGATCGGTTCGATGGTGGCGTAGGGCAGCAGCAACTCGACATTGCCGCCGCGATCTTCCATGTCGATGCGCAGGCGCACCAGAATGGCGGCATTGGCCGGGCGGCTGATCGCGGCAAAGCGCGGGTTGGTCTCGAGCCGGTCGATCGTGAAGGTCACCGGCGACAGCGGCCGGAACGCCTGCTCGGCATCCGACAGCACCACCTCGACCAGCCGCTTGACCAGATTGGTCTCGATCGTGGTGTAGGGCCGGCCCTCGATCTTGAGCTGGGTCTGGCCGCGGCGGCCGCCGAGCAGCACGTCGATCATCGAATAGATCAGGTTGGAGTCGACCATGGCGAGGCCGAAATTCTCCCACTCCTCCGCCTTGAACACCGAAAGCACCGCCGGCAGCGGGATCGAGTTCATGTAGTCGCCGAAGCGCACCGACGTGATGCGGTCGAGCGAGACTTCGACGTTGTCGGAGGTGAAATTGCGCAAGCTCGTCGTCATCAACCGCACCAGGCGGTCGAACACGATTTCGAGCATCGGCAGACGCTCGTAGGACACCATCGCGGAATCGATGATGGCGCGGATGCCGGAATGATCGTCGAGGCTGACGTCGCCGACCGTGAAGCCGAGGAGATTGTCGATCTCCTCCTGCGACAGCACGCGCTCGCCATTGGTGTTCTTGCCGCCGAAGTCGCGACTGCCGTCCTCGACCATGGCGGCCCATTGCAGCGCCATGTTCTCGGTGAGCTCGTTCTTGGCAGCTTCCGCCGCGGCCGTCGCGGGATCCTCGGAATCGAGCGAGGCTTCCCATTGGGCCGCAATGGCGTCCTGGTCCATCTGGTCGTTGCCGGCCATGGCTTTACATCCGCCCCGTCACTGGATCACGACTTCCTTGAACAGCACCGCGTTCACCTGGTTGGGCGCCAGCGCGAGGTTGACGCGCTTGGTCAGCTCTTCCTTGAGGCGGAACAGGCCGGCCGAGCCGTTGAGATCGCTCGGACGCAGCTCGCGCATATAGGTCTGGAACAGGTCGGTGACGCGCGGCAGCGCCGGCTTGATCGCCTCGACCTGCTTTTCTTCCTTGATCTCGAGCACGAGCTTGAGCTTGAGATATTGCACCCGCTCGCCGGGCGCGCCGACCAGATTGACCAGCATGTCGGGCACGTCGACGAAGCTCGGCGGCTTCGGCGGCGGCGCTTCTGCGTGCTGCTCCTCGCCATGGCCGCGCATGAAGAAGAACCATCCGCCCGCGCCCGCGCCGAGCACGACGAGGAAGCCGACGACGGCAATGATCAGCTTGAGCTTGCCCTTCTTCGGAGCGGCCGCGCCCTCGCCGCTATCGGTCTTTTCCTCGTCCGCCATCGTCCGCTCGCTTCAACCAGAAGGATGCGAACGCGATTTGCCCCAGCTTTGGCTTGAAGACGCGATACAAAGGCCGCCGGCGCACACGCGCCCCAATGCCGGCAACACTGGGGTCATAATGGTTAACGGAAGATTAGGATTTACCTTCCACTAGGAAAAAACTGCCGGGCAAACATGGTCAACAAGACCTTTCTGCCGCCCCGTATAGCGCCCCACAAAACACCTAAGCCGTTTAAATATATCAGCATTTCAAGTTGGCACGGCTTTCGCTGAGAGGACGGCGTAACCGGCGGGTTTGGGAGAACCCAATGGTTACCGCCGGTCCGGCGTGAGGGTTTGGGAGAACCTTTCGCATCGGATCACCTCACAGGGGAGACCACCGATGCAGAATACGCTTCTGGTCGGACTATCGAAGCAGATGGTGCTGGAACGGCAGATGGATGTCGTTTCCAACAACATCGCGAACATGAACACCAACGGCTACAAGGCCGACCGGTCGCTGTTCCAGGAATACCTGTCCTCGAACGCGCATGAGGACAATTTCGCGTCCTCCGACCGCCGCGTCTCGTTCGTGCAGGACCGGGCGACCTTCCACGATTTCTCGCAGGGCCCGACCGAAGAAACCAAGAACCCGCTCGACGTCGCGATCGACGGCAATGCCTTCCTGGTGGTGCAGACGCCGGGCGGCGAGCGCTACACCCGCGAAGGCAATCTGCAGATCAACAATCGCGGCCAGCTCGTCACCGCCTCGGGCTATCAGGTGCTCGGCACCGCCGGCCCGATCACGTTCCAGCAGACCGATCACGACGTCAACATCGCTCCCGACGGCAACGTCAGCGTGCTCGAAGGCACGTCCCGACTCGACTCGATCCGCGGCAAGCTGCGCCTGGTCTCGTTCGCGCAGGCGCAGCGCCTGCTGAAGGAGGGATCCAATCTCTATGCGCTCGGCGAAGGGGCGGTGGCGCAGCCGGACACCAAGGCGCAGATCCGCCAGGGCTTCATCGAGAAGTCTAACGTCAATTCCGTCGTCGAGATGAGCCGCATGATCGAGATCACGCGGACCTACACCCAAATCGCCTCGCTGCTGCAGCAGCAGAGCGACCTGCACAAATCGGCGATCGAGAAGCTCGCCGACGTGCCGACCTGATCCGGGGGACTGACCGATGCGTGCACTCTATACTGCAGCGACCGGAATGGCGGCACAGGAACTCAGCGTTCAGGTGATCTCCAACAACATCGCGAACCTGCGTACCACCGGCTACAAGAAGCAGCGCGCCGCGTTCCAGGACCTGATCTACGACCATGTGCGCCGGGTCGGCGCCCAGGCCTCCGACCAGAACACCATCATGCCGATGGGCATCGATCTCGGCGGCGGCGTCAAGACCGTCGGCACCCCGCGCATGATGACCCAGGGCACGCTGTCGCCGACCGGCAACGATCTCGACATCGCGATCCGCGGCGAAGGCTTCTTCAAGATCCTGATGCCGGACGGCACCTTCACCTACACCCGCGACGGCTCGTTCCAGATGGACAACCAGGGCCGCATCGTCAACGCGCAGGGCAATCTGGTGCAGCCGACGATTACGATCCCGCAGAACGCCTCGGGTCTCACCATCAACGCGCAGGGCCAGGTCTCGGTGACGCTGCCCGGCCAGACCGCATCGACCAACATCGGCACGATCGGCCTGACCCGCTTCATCAACAAGGCCGGCTTGATGCCGATCGGCGACAATCTGTTCCAGGAAACGCCGGCCTCCGGCCAGCCGCAGGACGGCACCGCCAACACCGACGGTTACGGCGACATGCAGCAGAGCAATCTCGAACAGGCCAATGTCGAGGTGGTTTCCGAAATCTCCGACCTGATCGCAGCGCAGCGCGCCTACGAGATGAACTCGAAGGTGGTCTCTGCGGCCGACCAGATGATGCAGGCGACCTCCAACCTGTTCCGCTGAGGATGATGTCGATGATCGCCCGCTCACTCCTGATCGCAGCCGCGCTCCTTGCGGTGACAATGGTCCCGGCCGCAGCACAAGTCCGCGGCGAGACCATCGCTGCGCCGACGCTGCGCGCCAGCGTCACGGTCGCGGACGACATCGTGCGGGTCGGCGACCTCATCGACAACGCCGGGAGCGCCGGCAGCATCGCGATCTATCGCGCGCCCGATCTCGGCACCACGGGCACGCTGCCGGTCGCGCAGGTGCTCAACGTGCTGCGCAGCCACCAGGTGATCGGCGTCGACACCCGGGAGCTGAAGGAGATCACAGTCACGCGGCTCGCGCGCACCATCGACAGCAAGGAGATCGAGCAGCAGCTGTCACGCGCGCTGGAGGGCCGCCACGGGCTCGGCAGGGCCGGCAACATCGCGCTGACCTTCGACCGCGATCCCGGCGATATCAGGCTCGAGGCAACCAACACCGGCGCGATGCAGCCCGTCGCCGTGCGCTACGACCCGCGCTCGACGCGTTTCGACGTCACCTTCGAGGTCAGCAACGAAGCCGGCGCAGCGCCGTACAAGCTGCGCCTCACCGGCACCGCGATCGAGACCATCGAGGCCGCCGTGCTAACCCGCAACGTCGAACGCGGCGATGTGCTGAAAGCCTCCGACGTGGTTGTCGAGCGCCGTCCGAAAGCCGAAATCGGCAACGACGCGGCGGTGCGCGACAGCGCCGTCGGCATGCAGATGCGCCGCCAGATGCGCGCCGGCCAGGCGCTACGCACAGCCGATACGGCAAAACCCGATCTCGTCACCCGTGACCAGAACGTGACGCTGGTCTACCGCACCTCCGGTCTGTACCTCACGATCCGGGGCAAGGCGATGGACGCCGGCGCCGAGGGCGATGTCGTCAACGTGATGAATTTGCAATCCAAGCGCGCCGTCGCCGGCGTGGTCACCGGCCGCGGCGAGGTTTCGATCTCGGTCGCGTCCCCGCGCGCAGCGCCGGCCGCCGACGCCGCCTCTTCGACGTCCGCTCCCGTCAAGCTGAGTTCAGTCGCACCAAACGCCGAGTAAAGTTCATGTCCAAGTACCGCATCAACCGCCTGATCCTGACCGGTGCGCTGCTCGCACTCGGAACCATCGCCAGCGGTTGCTCGTCGATCGACCGTCTTTCCCAGATCGGTGAAAAGCCGAAGCTGACGGAGATCGAGAATCCGACCACGCAGCCCGGCTACAAGCCGGTGCAGATGCCGATGCCGAAGCCCGAGGTCGCCTCCTACAGCCCCAACTCGCTGTGGCGCAGCGGCTCGCGGGCCTTCTTCAAGGACCAGCGCGCCGCGCGCGTCGGCGACATCCTGACCATCACGGTGAACTTCACCGACAAGGCCGCGATCGCCAACGAAACCCAGCGCAGCCGCAGCAATTCCGAGGATTCCGGTGTCACCAACTTCCTGGGCTCGCAGACCATCACGCAGGCGAACAAGATCCTGCCCGGCAAGATCCTGACCGCCGAATCGACGGCATCAAGCGACGGCAAGGGTTCGGTGAACCGCCAGGAGGCACTGCAGACCAGTGTCGCCGCCGTCGTCACCCAGCTGCTGCCGAACGGCAATCTCGTGGTCGAGGGCAAGCAGGAGATCCGCGTCAACTACGAAATCCGCGAGCTGATCGTGGCCGGCATCGTGCGCCCGGAGGACATCCAGAGCGACAACACCATCGACTCATCGAAGATCGCCCAGGCGCGCATCGCCTATGGCGGCCGCGGCCAGATCACCGACGTGCAACAGCCGCGCTATGGCCAGCAGGTTCTCGACGTGCTCTTGCCCTTCTGACGACATGCCTGAGTAAGTCCTCTACGAGCTCCCACATCTCGTCGCGAACCTAGGCGCGGCGCGGTGTACCAACACGGCCCTCGCTAGCTCCCCTGGCGAGGGCCGTGGCGTGTTATGACCGGTCGAATGCATTGGAGAGTCGCGAACGAAGTTGACAGAGCCCGCTTTCGATTGCGTCGGAACGGAAAGGACTCTCGCGCGATCGTCGCGCACAGGTCCAGTACCGCTTCGCGCAAGTCGCACGATCGCCTTCTCGGTTCGTTAACCGTCGGGTGAAGGTTAAGTAGCAGTCCCGCCGCTTGCAACGTAGCTAGACGACAACGCAGGGTTTGCAGTTCGTGACGGTCATGCAAAGAGACGGTCAATATGCGGCGTGGTTTCGCACGCCGCGCGGCGAAGGCACCGGAATAGTCCATCTGGCAGACGGCAGGATCTCGGGCGGCGACGCCATGTTCACCTATGGTGGATCCTATCAGCTCGATGAGGACCGCTTCACGGCGGTGCTGACGACGCGCAGATATGCCGACGGCCCGTTCACCACCGTGTTCGGATGCGACGAGGTCGAGGCGCAGCTGACGGGCACCTTCAGCGGCAATCGCGCGGTGTGCTCGGGCACCGCCAAGCAGGCCCCCGGCGTGCTGTTCGAGGCCACGCTGTTTCTGCAGCAACAGGAGCAGGCGCCCGCCCCCGGCCCAAAAGCCGCGACAACGCGCGCGGATCTGACGCGGCTGCCGAAGCTTCCCGACCGCCGCACGGCCATCGTGACCAGGCGCTTCAGCTGATCGGTCCGCAATCCCGATGGCGTCTCCGCCCCTTCGGGCGTACCATCGCGCATGCGCGAAGCGCAGCCCGATCGATGCAGCCGGAAGGAGGAACGCATGTATGCCGCCATCCGTCACGCCAAGGCGAAGTCTGGTAGCGCCGAAGAACTCGCGCGCCGGATCAAGGAAGGCGCAATTCCGATCATCAGCGATGTCGAAGGCTTCATGGCCTATTACGTGGTCTATGCCGGCGACGACACCGTCACTGCCATCAGCGTCTTCAACAATTATTCAGGCGCCGAGGAAGCTAACCGCCGCGCACTGGCCTGGATCGATGAGAATCTCGGTCCATTGCTGATCGGGCAGGCCACCGCGGTTGCGGGTCCAGTGATCGTGCATACCAAGGCATAAGGGCCGCAACCGGGTTGCGGGTCCAGTGATCGTGCATACCAAGGCATAAGGGCCGCAACCGGGTTGCGGGTCCAGTGATCGTGCATAGCCAGGCGTGACAGCCGCTCTACCGGCAATGATCACCCGGCAGAACTTTCCCGCGGCAGGTCTGGCGCGCGCCGCGTCATCACGATCTCCTTGAAATCAATGCGGCCGCGCATGGCACGCCGTTTGCTTTGCGGTTGCAGCATTGCAACGGGGACCGCGCGCAGATGACGTCGATCTCGGCCTTTGGACCGGTCACAGCCAGCATGACGACCGGCACACTGAAGAAGCCGCTGACGGCCGACGCTAGTGGATCCACGCAAGCCGCCGGCGGCAGCCCATCCGACGACACCATCGAGCAGAAGTTTCTCAAATACGCGCAGATGAGCCCGATGGACCGCATGCGCGCGAACATCCTCAAGAGCATGGGTCTGTCGGAGCAGGACCTGAAGACCATGACGCCGGATCAGCGCGCCGCGGTCGAGCAGAAGATCAAGGAATTGATCGAACAGTCGTTTCAGAAGAACGCCGGCAAGGCCGGCCAGGCGGTCGACATCTCGGCATGAGACGCATTGCGACGCGCACTTGAGGTGCCTGCGTTCAGGGCATTCGGTCGAGGATGTCGGAAAACCTGGCCGCGTCCGGTTCCCGTGCGCGAAGGCCGGTTATTGACGATATCCATCCTGTCGCTCAGGACCACGAAAACCTTGCCGCCAAAGCCATATCGGGCGGCCGTTGCCCGAGCATGCCACGGCGATCGCCGGCGCTGGCCGTCAGCAGCCCGGAGATCGCTTCTGCATCCGGCGATGTGGCAAGCCTGGTCGTGATCATCACGGATGGACCCGATCAGCAGTCCGCATGTCGGCGCAGCTCATGCCTTCCTCTTCGCGGTGGCGCGAGCGCCCGCGGTCGCCTTCCTCGCAGATTTGCTGGATTTGGCCTGGTTGAGCTCGATCGCGGCGCGGATCAGCGCCCTCAGCGCGCGGTCATTGATCTTGTCGCCCTCGAACAGATCGATCGCGCGCCGCACATTGCCCTCGAAGCCGGTGTTGAACAGCTTGTCGGGGTCCGGAAGTTGCGCGCCATACATGAAGGTCAGCTTCACCTTGCCCTTGTGGGCGTTGCCGACCGCGATGATGCCGTCGCGCGACCACACCGGACTGCCCATCCACTTCCATTCCTCGATGATATCGGGATCGGCGGCGAGGATGCTCTTGCGCAGGCCGGCAAGCGCCTTGCCGCGCCAGTCGGTGAGATCCTCGATCATCCGGTCGATATGTTCCGATGCCGTCATTGCTGCCTCGCGGTCCCTGCCCGTCCCATGCAATCACACTTGTGATGCCCGGGCATCACACTTGTGAGCCCGAGGTCGATCCCCCCTGCATCCGCTGGGGCGCCACATAAGGCAGCGCGAACAGATACAGGCCGCTCAGCAGCATGAAGATCAGCGGGAACAGCGCCAGCAGGCCGATCCAGACGGCCTGCTGCTGCAGGACCATCGCGCCGATGTTGATGATGACGGCAACCGTGAAGGCGATCGAGAGCCAACGGTGAAACTGCCTGATCCAGTTGTTCCAGTTCAATGTAACCTCCTGTTGGATGGATGTTGAATAGACCGTCAGCCTTCCCGCACCAGCAGCAGATCGAGATTCTCCAGGAACTGCTTCCATCCGGCATGGGCGCCGCCATAGGCCTGCTTCTGATGCGGCTGGAAGCCGGACTGCTCGACGCGCAGATGGGTGCCCTTCGCCGTCGGCGTCAGCGTGAAGACCACCACGCTCTCGAGATTGTAAGCGGCATCTTCATGCGCGAAATTCCAGGTGTAGGACAGCATCTTGTGCGGCTCGACGGCCAGCACCTTGCAGTCCAGCACGCCGCCCCACTCGCCGCGCAGATTGAAGCTGTGCCCGACCTCGGGCTTGAAGTCGTTCTTCATCAGCCACTCCTCCATCAGATGCGGTTGCGTCAGCGCGCGCCAGAGCTTTTCCGGCGGATGGGGAAATTCGCGCTCCACGATTGCGGAGCGCGTCTCACGGGTGGTCTTGTTCATTGGTCCATCCTTTTGAGAAGATCTTCGAGGTGGTCGAACCGGTTCTGCCAGAAGCCCGCCATCTGGCTGGTCCAGTCGATCAACGGCGCCAGCGCGCCGAGCTGCGCGCTGTAGTGCGTCTGCCTTCCTTCATGGCGATCGCGCACCAGCCCGGCCTGCTTCAGCACACCGAGATGTTTTGACACCGCCGGCTGCGAGATCTTTGCCCGCGCCGTCAACGCACCGACGGTCTGCTCGCCCTCGCGGCACAGCCGCTCGAAGATCGCCCGGCGGGTCGGGTCTGCGAGGGTTCGAAACAGCACGTCGTGAGCGTCCGGCATTGGATCAATAGCCCGCTGGTTATGGATTAACGTATAACCGTACAGCTATGGGTTGGTCAAGCGCGAAGTTGAGAAGGCCGACCGACCTCAAATTTGTCCGTACTCGGCCGATCCGATGCAAGAGCCGCATCGATCGAATCATAGCTAACTGGTTATGTGATGGTTGCTGATTTGCTCGTCGAGGCGAAACGAGATGCAAAGCTCGGGCAAGTCATGTCGCGAGAATGCGGATGCGTGGCTCAGGCCGTTCAACGAACTCGGTGTCGTCCTGGCTTTTCGCCAAGACGACAGCGACGAATGTGGCGCCCGCCAGCATGCGAGTGCACGTCGTTGCGAAGGCACTACGCATGACTTAGACATATCGCGCGGATGCGGTCCTTGTTCACGGAGAACCTTGATGTGCCAGCTCTGCGAGATCACTCCTCCGAGCCAGACTTCCCGGCGCGTCTTCCTCGCTGCCGCGGCGTGCACCGCTGTCAGCCTTGCCCTGGCGCCGGCTGCGACGGGCAAGGAGACAAAACCGCCGCCGAAACCGCAGAACGTGCTGCCGCCCGACGCCGCGCTCGACCGGCTGGTGAAGGGCAATCTCCGTTATGTCGAAGGCGTTTCGCGGCGACATGATTTCAAGCACGAGCGCGAGGCGCTGACCGGCGGACAGAACCCGTTCGCGGGCATCCTGAGCTGTGCTGACTCCCGCATAGCGCCTGAATACGCCTTCGACACCGGCCGCGGTGATCTGTTCGTCTGCCGCGTCGCCGGCAATTTCGCCAGCGCCGAGATGATCGCGAGCCTGGAATACGCGCAGTCCGTGCTGGGTGTGCCGCTGTTCATGGTGCTCGGGCACGACAGCTGCGGGGCGGTCGATGCCGCGATCAAGTCGCTGAAGGACAACACCACCCTGCCCGGCCATCTGCCCGAGTTGGTCACGGCGATCGCGCCGGCGGTGAAGGCGACCGAGGGCAGACCGGGCGACCGGCTCGCCAACGCCATCAGGCAAAACGTCATCGACAATGTCGCGAAGCTCAAGACGGCGACGCCGATCCTCAGCGCCGCGGTCGATCAAGGCAAGCTTCGGATTGTCGGCGCGGTCTACCGGCTGACCGACGGCAAGGTCGAGCTTGTCACCGACGCCAAGCGACCGGCGACTTGAACCTCGGCGCCACTTGCGACCACCGAAACCAAGAACGACATCGCGTGAGCGAACGGAGAAGGCGGATGTGGCGCCGGCGCGGATGGATGGCTGGAGTGCTGCTGCTGGTCGTGGCCTCATTGCCGGCGCGCGCCGGCATCGAGCCCTGCAACACGGCGCAGATGCGGATCGAAATGACCACGTTGCTCCGCCACGCCGCCGAGGATCGGCCGGTCAACATCACCTTCGCCACCCGGGCCGATGGCGTGAAGCTGCCCGCTGCCCTGATCGAGCAATATCCCGAGGAGATCACGATCATCCTGCAGCACGAATTCGATCGCCTCGTGGTGATGGATGACGGCTTCGAGGTCGGCGTCTGGTTCAATCGCAGATATGCCAGGCTGACCGTGCCGTTCGATGCGATCAGGAGCCTGTGGGACGGCAGGTTGCTGATGTGCACGAACAATCAATCGTAGGAAACAGCGACGTCCTGGCGCGCCAGGCACGCAAGATCATGTGAACGTCGCTTCCACTTTGCCGAGCCCGTCGAGCTCCATCACGACGGTGTCGCCGGCCTTCAGCCACACCGTCTTGACCAGGCTTCCGGTCAGCACGATCTGGCCGGCGTGCAGGCCGCGGCCTTCGGCGGCGAGATGATTGGCGAGCCAGGCGAGCGCGTTGTGGGGATGGCCGAGCACGTCGGCGCCGGCGCCGCGGCCCTCCTCCTTGCCGTTGACGAGCGCACGTCCAGTGACCTTGCGCAGATCGGGCACGGTGATGCGCGGCACGGCCTCGCCGAGCACGCAGCCGGCCGCGAAGAAGTCGTCGGCGATCAGCGTCGGCGCGCCTAGCGTCTCCCATTTGACGTAGCGGTCGTCGACGATCTCGATCGCCGGATAATAGGCATCGATCGCCTCCGCGACCCATTCGGCGGTGAATGGCGCTTCGCCTGGAGCGAGGTTGCGCGCCAGCCGCACCGCGATCTCGCATTCGACGCCGACATGGACGAAGTCGGCCGCCGGCAGCTTGACGCCGCTGTCATGGACGACCTTCTCGAACACGCCGCCGCCACAGGGGTGCGGGATGTTGATGTACTCCTGCATCACCGCGCTGGTGCAGCCGATCTTGTAGCCGACGAGGCTGCCGACCTGGGCTTGCAGCAAATCGTGCAGCGCGTACTGCACCTGATAGCCTTCGGCCTCGTCGCGCGGCACGACGTCTTTGGCGAGCGCCTTGAGCGGCGCGCGGCTGCGGCGCGCGCTGGCAATCGCCTTTGCGGCCGCGAGGATCCGTTCCATCTGCGCAGCCTCCCCGATGTTCTCGGCGGCGCGGTGGCGCCTCCGTCTGCTCGCGGCAATTCAGCACTCGCCGAACCATCTGGCAAGCACGCCGGACGGCAGAGGCCGTCAGGCCTTGACCAGGCCGAGACGGATCAGGCTCTCGGCGGTCGCGACGATCATCTCCTCATTGCCGCGCGGACGCCAGCCGAGCAGGTTCTGCGCCTTGGCGCTGGTCGCACGGCGCACCTTGCCGAGCAGCGGCAGGGCCGCACGGGCCAGCGGGTTGCGCCGGGCGGCGAGCCGCATCATCCAGTCCGGCATCTGGAACCGCGGCACACGCCGCGCCTTGCTGCCCAGTTTCCTGCGCAGCAGGCGGGCCACCTGCAGGACCGACATGGTGTCGCCGGCGACCGCGAGGAACCGCTCCCCCCTGGCCCTCGGCGAGGTCATGGCGCGCAGGTGCAGGTCGGCAACGTCGCGCACGTCGACGAGGCCGAAATGGATCCGTGGCACCGCCGGCATCGCGCCGTCGAGCAGCGCCTTGATGATCCCGATCGATTCGGAGAAATCAGGCCCGAGCGCCGGGCCGAACACCGCGGTCGGATTGACCACGGCAAGTTCGAGGCCATTGCCTTCGCGCGCGACGAATTCCCAGGCGGCGCGCTCGGCCAGCGTCTTGGATTTGGGATAGGCCTGCACATCGGGGCCATCGAGATTGGACCAGGTGGTCTCGTCGAACGGCGCCGCCTGCGGCGGATGACCATAGCCGATCGCCGCGAACGACGACGTCACGACGACGCGCTTGACGCCGGCATCGCGCGCCGCGCGCAACACCCGCAGCGTGCCTTCGCGCGCCGGAACGATCAGCTCGTTCTCGTCCTCCGGCACAGGCGCGCCGAGCGGCGATGCGACATGCAGCACGTAGTCGCACCCCGCGACCGCCTCACGCCAGCCGTCATCGCGCGTGAGGTCGGCGGTGGCGAAGCCGATTTGGTCGGCCGCAAGCGCGCCACCCTCGCGCAGCATCGCGATCACGTCCTTGCTGCGATCCAGATTGCGCAGCGTGGTTCGCACCGCATGCCCGTCGGCGAGCAGCTGCAGAATCGTATGCGCGCCGATGAAACCGGATCCGCCCGTGACCAAAACCGTGCTCATGTCCCTGCCTCCTCATGGTTCGGCAGGTGGGCACACAATGCTTCGCCCACCCTGCACAGGCCGCATCTGGTCACTATCTGACGTTGGACAAGTAGAATGAAATTCGAGACCGGTATGGAAAACGATACCAGCGAACCGTGTGACGGCGGTGAATGCGAGAGCTGCCCGACCGATCCCAACCTGCTGATCGAGTTCAAGCACGTGATCCGCACGCTCGGCGGCAAATGGAAGCTCGAGATCCTGTTCACGCTGATGCATGGCGGCGTACGGTTCGGCGCGCTGCGACGCGCGCTGGCGCCGATCACCCAGCACATGCTGACCGCGCAACTGCGCGAGCTCGCGCGCGACGGGCTGGTCTCGCGCAAGGTGCTCGCCGAGAAGCCGCTACAGGTCGAATACGAGCTGACGGATTCGGCGTGGAGCCTGACGCCGGCCTTCCGCGAATTGCTGGCGTGGTCGAAGCTCTACGGTCCGCGCCGTCACGCAGAGGCGAGCGAGACGACACTCGGGGCCGGACCGGCTTGAATGCCGTCCCGATGCATGGTTGTCGATCGAGCCGTCGCTGCTCCGCGATGCGCGGAGCTTGGCCGGCTCATGCGGAGCTTGGCCGGCTCATTCGGTTCAGTGGAATCCCGCGAGCCGAGGCCCGCGGGGACGATCGGCGCTTCCAAGCGGAAGCGTGTTTCCTGGCGGAAACGAGATCAGCCCAGGAAGAAGGCCGAGGCGATATTGAGGGTGCGTGTCATCATGGCGGCGCGCACGTACAACCGGTACGCGCCAGAAGCAATCAGTGGGGGCGATCCGCCGCCACTACTCGTCGCGATAGACCTTCTCGCGCTTCTCGTGGCGTTCCTGCGCTTCCACCGACAGCGTCGCGATCGGGCGGGCTTCGAGCCGCTTCAGCGAGATCGGGTCACCGGTCTCTTCGCAATAGCCGTAGGTGTTGTCTTCGATGCGCTGGAGCGCCGCGTCGATCTTGGAGATCAGCTTGCGCTGACGGTCGCGGGCACGAAGTTCGATCGCGCGGTCGGTTTCCGAGGAAGCTCGGTCCGCGAGGTCGGGATGGTTGACGTTCTCTTCCTGCAACGTCTGCAGCGTGATCTTCGATTCGCGGAGGATCTCATCCTTCCAGGCCAGCAGCTTGGCGCGGAAATAGTCGCGCTGCCGCTCATTCATGAAAGGCTCTTTTTCAGTCGGCCGGTAGTTCTTCAGCTTTTCCAAAGGCAGCCATGTCCCTGTCTGGCGGAGGGAACAAAACCCCTCCGCGCGGCGCCTTATATAGCCACGCCATGTGACAGACAATATCCGCCACCGCGAAAGCCGGGCTGCCCCCAAGGCCTTGCACAGGCAAACTTATCCGCCCTGCCCGGGGGCCGTATTTTCCCTGCTTCCGGCCCCTCAATAGCCGACCGTGAAACGCTGCCGGATATGGGCCGGGCGCTCGATTTCATCGGCGAGTGCAACTGCGAAATCCTCGAACGAGATCGAGCTTTTGCCGTCGGCGGCGGTCAGAAGCTGGTCGGTCCCGAGCCGGAACTTGCCGGTCCGCTCGCCCGCCACGAACAGCGCCGAGGGCGACAAAAAGGTCCAGTTCAGGTCCTTTTCCTGGCGCAGCAGGTCGAGGAATTCGGCTCCCTTCGAGGCCTCGGCCTTGTACTGGGCCGGGAAGGTCGGCGTGGTCACGAGGCGGACGCCGGGGGCCACTTCGAGGCTGCCGGCGCCGCCGACCACGAGATAGCGGCCGACCCCGGATGCCTTGGCGGCCCCGATCAGCTTGGCCGGGTCGCTGACGGTGAAATGGACGGAACTGATCGCGGCTTCGTGGCCGGCCCACAGCGCGGTCAGCGCGGCCTGATCGTTCACATCCCCCTTCACGGCAGTGACACCAGGCAGGTTTGCAATCTTCTCCGGGTTGCGGGCGATGGCGGTGACGGCATGGCCGCGGCGAGCGAGTTCCGCGGTGAGGCGCGAGCCGGCCTGACCAGACGCGCCGGCGATGGCGATCTTCATCTCAAGTCTCCGATAGATAGTTTCCAATGGTGACTAGATAGCGAAATGGATGTAGGTGTGAAGAAGGCACTCTTGTCTCACCTGATTACGCCGGAGTAACCCGATGAAAGCTGCCAGCCTGAAACCGGACGCCTATGCCGCCAATTGCCCGACGCGCCAGATCCTCGACCGGGTCGGCGACAAATGGGCGGTGCTGATCCTGCTGCTGCTCCGCAGCGAGCCGATGCGCTTCAACCAGCTTCGCCGCGCCATCGAGGGCATTTCGCAGAAGATGCTTTCGCAGGTGTTGAAGAGCCTCGAGCGCGACGGGCTGCTGCGCCGCCGCGCGATCGCAACCGTTCCGGTCACCGTGGAGTACTCGATCACGCCGCTCGGATCGACGCTTGCCGAAGCGGTCGATCCGCTGCGCGATTGGGCCGAGCAGAATCTGAAGGAAGTGCTGGCCGCGCAGCGCCGCTACGACACGCAGCGCAAGGCACTGGCGGCCTGAGACACTGCCTGCCCGCGTGAGACAGGTCGTTTGATCGAGAGGCGCCTAGTATTGCCCTGCTTTGGCGAGTTCGACCTCGACGCGCAGCTCGATCTCGCCCAGCACGGCATCGAGGCCGGGATCGCCGGAGGATTCCTTCAGGCTCGCCGCGGCATCGCGCAGCCGGTTCACGGTGGAGGAATCGAAATTGCCGGACAGCAGTCCGAGTTTCAGCGCGTCGAGCACATCGAGGGCGCCCTTGCCGCGCGCCACCGAGCGCTTGCGGCGTTCGGTCGGGTCTTCGACACCCTGCAGCGCGAGCAGCGCATCGAGGCTCGCGGCGGCCTTTGGCGCAGCGGTGGAGCGAACCTCCTCCTGCGCACTGGTCGCATCTGGCAGCGAGAAGCCGCTCGACGAGGTGCGCCGGGTGGCGCCGGTGGACGTGCCAAGCGTGGTGCCGTTCGGTCCGTAGATGCGCATCGTCGTGATCCCGCAGGCCTGAATGGCGCGAGCATCGCCGTTTTATGGTTAACGAGGCGTAAACAGCCCGGCAATTTCTGCCGCCGCACGGCAGTTTCGCGCTCCCTGGCGAACCGGAGCCGAATAGCGACCCGACAATTTCGATAAATATATCAATTCATTGGCCCAACGAAACGAAGTGGCACGCGGCTCGCATGGTTAATGGCGGATCGCCGTCATGGGAGTGTCGCGTGATCCGCGTGAAGTTCGAGGGGAGCATTGGATGCCTGGCATCCGCATCGTAAGCATATTCGGGTTGGCCTGCGCCGCGCTGCTGGCGCTGGCGGCTTCCGCCATGCCCGCGGCCGCGACGTCGCGGATCAAGGATCTCGCCAATATCGAGGGCGTGCGCCAAAACCAGTTGATCGGTTACGGCCTCGTGGTCGGCCTCAACGGCACCGGCGACACGCTGAACAACATCCCCTTCACCAAGCAATCGCTGCAGGCGATGCTCGAGCGCATGGGCGTCAACATCCGCGGCGCCACCATCCGCACCGGCAACGTCGCCGCCGTGATGGTGACCGGCAATCTGCCGGCGTTCGGCACCCAGGGCACGCGGATGGACGTGACCGTCTCCGCGCTCGGCGATGCCAAGAACCTGCAGGGCGGCACCCTGCTCGTCACCCCCCTGCTCGGCGCCGACGGCAACGTCTACGCGGTGGCGCAGGGATCCGTAGCGGTCGCTGGCTTCGCGGCCGAAGGTGCTGCCGCCAGCGTCGTACGCGGCGTTCCCACCGTCGGCCGGATCGCCAACGGCGCCATCATCGAGCGCGAAATCGAGTTCGCGCTCAACCGCCTGCCCAATGTGCGCCTGGCGCTGCGCAACGCCGACTTCACCACCGCCAAGCGCATCGCCGCCGCGGTCAACGACTATCTCGGCGTCAAGACCGCCGAGCCGATCGATCCCTCCACGGTGCAACTCTCGATCCCGCCGGAGTTCAAGGGCAACGTCGTCGCGTTCCTGACCGAGATCGAGCAGTTGCAGGTCGATCCCGACCTTGTGGCGAAGATCGTGATAGACGAGCGCTCCGGCGTCATCGTGATGGGCCGCGACGTCCGCGTCGCCACCGTCGCCGTCGCGCAGGGCAATCTCACCGTCTCGATCTCCGAGAGCCCGCAGGTCAGCCAGCCCAATCCGCTATCGCGCGGCCGCACGGTCGTGACACCGCGCACCAACGTCGGCGTCAGCGAAGACGGCAAGAAGTTCGCCGTGGTCAAGGACGGCGTCTCGCTGCAGCAGCTCGTCGACGGCCTCAACGGCCTCGGCATCGGGCCGCGCGATCTGATCAGCATCCTGCAGGCGATCAAGGCCGCCGGCGCGATCGAAGCCGATATCGAGGTGATGTGATGGCGAGCCTGATCAACAGCACCGCCGGCAGCATGCCGAACAAGGCGCTGATGCCGATGTTCAACGGTCGTCCCGATCCTGTGCTGCAGGACGCGATGAAGAAGGTCTCGCCGCAGCAGATCACCAAGGCGAAGGCGACCGCGACCGACTTCGAATCGATGTTCCTCAATTCGATGTTCTCGCAGATGACCACCGGCCTGAAGGGCGAAGGCCCCTACGGCGACACGGTCGGCACCGGCGCGTGGCGCTCGATGCTGACCGACGAGTATTCGAAGAATTTCGCCAAGGCCGGCGGCGTCGGCATTTCCAACGAAGTGTTCCGCTCGCTGATCCTGCAGCAGGCCAACAAGAGCTAATTCGGTTTCAAGGAGCAGCGCGATGAACCAGCGTCCACAGCAGCATCGGCCGGCCGCCCCCGTGTCGCGGCCTGCGACATCGACGCCGCCCGACGTCGCACGTCTCGCCAACGAGCTCACCGAAGTGATGAGCGCCCTGCTCGCGGTCGTCGAGCAGGAGACCGGGCTCGTCCGCGCCGGCAAGATCCGCGAGGGCATGCAGCTCGAGGCGCAGAAGTCGGAGCTGTCGCGGCGCTACATGCTCGCGGTCGAGCACATGAAATCGATGCAGAAGATGCTGTCGCAGACCGACCCCGAACTGCTCGCCACGCTGCGGCGTCACCACGAGACGTTCCGCGCGATGCTGCAGGTCAACCTGACGGTGCTTGCGACCGCACACGCGGTCTCCGAAGGCATCGTGCGCGGCGTCAATGCCGAGGTGCAGCGCCGCAACATCCCGAACACCTATACCGCGAACGGACAGCGCGCCACGCCAGGCCCGCGCAACATGACGCCGATCGCCGTCAGCCGCACGCTCTGACGCGCACGCCGACAATTTAGCTCAATTCGACGCGGCCCCGGCAGCGCGGCATTCAGCGTGTTCCCTAACAGCCTGTTGAGAGGTTCCCCGTAGAGTTGCGGATCGTGAGGGGTTGGGATTTGACTCAAGCAAACTAGTGCCTGCGCACTACGAGGCTGCCATGAGTACAGATTTCAACATCAAGCCGGTGGGGGCACCGGTTGCAGCGCCGATGATCACTCCTGCGAGCGATACGGCGCAGAAGGCGGTGAAGACCGAATTGCCCGCGAGCCAGAGCGTCACTGCTCCGGAGCCGAGCGTGCGCGTCACGATCGATCCCAACGCCGTCAACGCATCGATTTCAAATCAGGCGCCGTCCGTCACCGACCAGGTCATCATCGACCGCGATGCGCGCGCCGTGGTCTACCAGGTGGTCGACAATCGCACCAACCTGGTGGTGAGGCAGTTTCCGGAAGAAGCCGTGTTGCGCCGCCGCGCCTATTTCCACGCGCTCGATCTCAGCAAGGACGCGCCGACGCGGGCGCGCGCGACCGACCGCCGCGCGTAACGCTGGCGATCGGCTCCTCACTTCTGTGTGGCGTAGGCCTTGTCGAGATAGGTCGATCCGGTGGCCGGATCGGTGACGACATTGGCGATCAATGCCGTGCCCTGCTGCACCAGCGAAAACTTGGTATCGCCGACCCGGAACGAGCCGTCCTTGATCAGGACGTCCTGATACTTGCTGGTGCCGTCGCTCTGGTAATGGACCTTGGCGCGGAAGCCATCGACGTTCGACACGGAGATGTTGAACGACTTGTTGTTGGCGTACTTGCCGCTCCAGCTGCCCTCATAGAGCTTCGGGTCGACGGCCACATACGGCGTCTTCGACGGAACCGTCAGGCCGGCGGCCTTGTAGTTGGCGGACAGGATGCTCAACACGTCGGCCATGCCGAGGGCTCCGTTGCGAACCGTCGATCAGCCGCGGCCCGAAAGGCCGGCTGCGATGTTGCAGTTGATGTCGATCAGCGACTTCAGCTTCGCCGGGTCCGGATTCATCTGGATGTCGATGGTCTGCTTCATCACGAACACGCTGATGTTCGCGATGTTCTGACGCACCTCGAGCGGCTGCGGATTGTCGGCGCCCTCTGCGGCGCTCAGGAAGATCGACCACAGGCGGCGATTGAACAGCAATGCGTGATCGAGCGCCTTGTCGAGGCCGTTCCAGTTGGCCTGGACTTCCTGCAGCTGTCGCGCGGCCTTCAACAACGCCTGTGCTTCGATTTCACGGGGAGATGCCGTCGTCGTTGACGTACGAGCGTAGGCCTGGGCTGCATTCGACATTAATGACCTCGATGGGGTGCGGATTTCTCGGGCCGCGGAGACGCAATTCTAGCGCCCGATATTTATGCATCCGGCGCCTTTAAATATGGTTAGCAGGCGTTACGAATGCGCCGTTCTGACGGCATGGAAAGAGACCGTAATACCCCGGAGACAAAGAAAAACGGCGGGGTTTCCCCCGCCGTTGTCGAAGTGCTTCTCGGCGCGTTTAGCGGAGCAGCTGCAGCACGCTCTGCTGGCTCTGGTTGGCGAGCGCCAATGCGGAGACCGCGATCGACTGGCGGGTCGACAGCGCCTGGCTGTTGGCCGCTTCCTCGTTGGTGTCGGCCAGCGTCAGGTTGGACGAGCCCGTCTGCAGCACGTTGATCAGGTTCTTAGAGAAGTCCTGACGGATCTGCACGATCGAGAGGTTGGAGCCCAGCGTCGAGGCTTCGCTGCGCAGCGACGAGCTCGCCGTGCTCAGCGACGCGATCACGCCGTTTGCCGAGTTGTTGTCGAGGAAGTCGGTGCCCGCGGTCAGCGATTTCAGGCCGAGGCCGGCGGCATCGAACTTGACGCCGGTGATGCTGAGTGTCGACTTGCCGGTCTCGTTGAAGGTCAGCTTCAGGCTGTCACCGCTCAACAGGTTGATACCGTTGAACGAGGCGTCCTGCGCCGTGGTCGTGATCTGCGAGATGGTGTTGTTGTACTGCTGCACCAGGGCCGCGCGCGCCGACTGCGAGGCTGAATCGGCAACCGGAGCGGTGCCGGCTGCGCTGAACGTCGCGGTGCCGCCGCCGGTGTTGGTGAAGGTCACCGCACCGATCGTCGAGGACGCCGCGTCATTGGTCGTGGTGATGACGAGCTTGTTGGAGCTGTCCAGGCTCGCGGTCAGATTGCTGGCCGACAGCGCGGTGTTCAGCTGCGCCAGCGAGCTGCTGGCCCCGAAGGTGAAGCTGAAGGCGGGCTGGCCGGCTGACGCTGCGATCGCAAGAACGTCGCCGCTCTTGATCGTGGTGCCGTCGACGAGGTTGGCGGATGTGCCGCCGAGCGCCGCGGTGGACGTGGCCTGCGACCTGGTGGTGTAGCCAGTCGGGCTCTGCAGCACCTGGTTGGCGATCGACTTCGCGGTATCGACCAGCTTCTGCAGCGAGGTGATGCCGGTGTTGGCGGCCTGCAGCACCTGCACGCCGTTGCCGATGCCGTCGAGCAGGTTGTTGATGTCGCTGGCGCGGTTGTCGAGCGACTGTGCGGTGAAGAAGTTGGTCGGGTTGTCGAGCGCCGTGTTGACCTTCTTGCCGGTGGCAAGACGGTTCTGCGTGGTGGAGAGCAGATCGGCGGTGGACTGGAGGGAGAGGAGGTTCTGACGAACGGAGGAGGAGAGAATGATACCGGACATTTTCATACCTTTCTGGTGTGAAACTGAGGAAAAACCCGCGCCAATCCTTTCTGATCGAGCGGATGGCCGATCCTGCCGGTCAAGCCTCGAAGGAAAAAGAAATCTCCGGCACGGCATTTGAGACAAATGCCGAAGAATAAAATTGTCGCCATTGGGCGAAGTTCGCCGTGAAAACTACTGAGACGATTGCCGATTTCGACTGAGTCCCGCTAGTCGCGCGGACCCGCTGTTCACCAAGCGTTAACCATCATGGGAAAGGATCGCTGTCGCATCGGCCCCGGGCCGCGATCGCGGCTGCTAAGCAGTGCCGAAACAACTTCGTTCCGCTAGCGACGATATCGCGCGACTGCCCGGCAAAGGAGAACGGTCATGGCCCTGAAGGTCGAACTCAAACCGAACGAGCGCATCATCGTCGGCAATTGCGTGATCACCAACACCGATCAGCGCGCCCGCCTCTTGATCGACGGCGACCGCATCCCGATCCTGCGCGAGAAGGATATCCTGACGCCGGAGACCGCGGACACGCCGGCGAAGCTGATCTATCTCGCGGTACAGCTGATGTATCTGTCGCCGGACCCGATGGCGCACCACCCGACCTATTTCAGCCTGGTGCGCGATATCATCACCGCGATGCCCAGCGCCTGGCCGTTCATCGAAAGCGTCAACAACTTCATCCTCAACGGCGATCTCTATCACGCCTTGAAGGAATCCAAGAAGCTGATCGCGCACGAGGAGAAGTTGCTGGAAACCGCGCGCGGCCAGCAGAACGGCAATCAGGACGACACCCGCAAGAGCGCGTAGAGCTTGTTGTTGTTCACGCGAACCAGCATCCACTTCCTTTGAAGATGCTCTAGCCCCGCCTGAACGAAAAAGGCCTCCGCAAGGAGGCCTTTTTGCTGGCTGGAGATGAGGTTCAACCGATTGGCAGATATTTCAACAGCGTGGTCTGATACAGCATCGACGTGGTCTGATACGACGCCTGCAGGCTGGTCTGCAACGCCAGGATCTTGGTCGCAACCTCGTCCTGATTGACGCCCTCGACCGAGTCGAGCATCGTCTCCGCCATGCTCTTGAGCTGGGTCTGACGATCGGTGGCTGCCTTGGTCGCCGTCTGCGCACCGGCGAATTCGGCTTGCACGTCCTGGATCTGCTGCTGGCCGTTCTGCGGCGCGAGGTTTGCGCCGACGCGCTGCGCGAGTGCCGTCACCTGTGCGCTTGCATTCGGGTTGCTGGCGTTGGTGGTCACCGCCGCATATACCGCGACATTCTGCAGCAAATAGCGGAACGCCTGTTCGTTGGCACGCGCGCCATACTGCACGGTGATCGACTGATCGACCTGCGCGACGGCGGTGCCGCGCGCCGATCCCGGGCCATTCTCGCCGGTGTACCAGTACACGGTGTTGTCGGGCGTGCCCGCGACCAGATTGGTCGCCGTGTCGAACGGTGGTCCCCCTACCCTGAGGGGCGCCGGGGTCGCAGTCGTGTTGTTGGCGATGCCGAGCGCGCCGAGTGCGGTCGTGTTAGAGCTCGATATCGAGAGGCTCGCGCCATCGGCGCCGTGCAACGTGATCGCACCATTGCTGATGGTCGACGGGTTCTTGGTGCCGCTGACCTGGTCGATCTTCGCCATCAGCGTCTGCACGCTGTCGGTGATGTTGACCTGGTTGCCGGTGGCGCCCGAGGCAACGAAGGTGATCGAGGTGCCGTTGACGGTGATGGTGTCGCCGGCCGCGAAGCTCGTCGAGAGCGAGTTGGTGCCCGCCGCACCCGAGAGGGCGGTGGCGCCGCTGATCGGCGCCGGCGGCGTGTTCTGGTTGTTGGCAGCGGCGCCCGAGACGGTCGCGACCGGATTGAAGAAGTTGTTGGACGCCGCGACCGCCGAGGCCGCCACCAGCGACGTGTCGCTCAGCGTCTTGATCGACGAGGTCAACGTCGATTGAAGGTTGGCCGTCGTCGCCGTGGTGTCGGCACCGATCAGGAACGAGCCGGCCGGCGGCGGATTCGTGGTCGTCGCCGTGAGCTCGATCGCATCCGTGGTGCCGTCGGGCAGCGTGAAGTTGAACTTGATCTTGTCGCCGTCCTTCGGATTGACGGCGCCGAGATCGACCGAGGTGGACTTCGGCGTGCCGGCCGGCTGGGTCACGGTGGCGCCGGTCAATGACGATTGCACCGACAGCAGCTTGAGGCCGAACGGCGAGCCGTCCTCGGCGACGCTGGTCACCGTCGTGGTCGCCGGCGGCGACGAGACGCTGAGGCGTCCCATCAAACCGGTGCCCTGATCGGCCTGCTTGCGCTCGTTGATGAGCTGGGTGAGGCCGGCCTGGGTCGCCGTGCCCTTCAACATGGTGTCGGCCGAGACCGTGGCCGGCGTATCCATCGCGCGGCCGGAAAACAGGTAGCGGTCGCCGGACTGGCTGTTCAGCATCGCGACCGCGTTGGCAAACGCCGCCTGCGCGGTGATCTGACCCGAGGTCTGCCCGCTCTCGTTGAGCGTCAGCGTCGCGGTCGTCGCGGCGTTCTTCACCTGGGTGCCGACGTCGGACAGCCCCTGCAGACTGAGATTGGCCACGTTCAGGCGCGTGTTGAGATTGGTCGCAGTGTCCGAGAACGCGTTGATGCCGCTGATCTGGGCACGCAGGCTGAGCGCAAAGCCGCGATCGAGTCCCTGCCCTGCATAGGTCGTCGATACCCTGCCGGTCGCAAGCTGCGTCGTCAGGTCATTGAGCTGACTGCGCAGGTTGAGGATCGTGGTGCCGATATAGGAAGTTCTGCCGCTTACGCCGTCGATCGACATGTTACCCTCACGTGAGCTGCAGCAGCGCGTCGTACATCTGCTTGATCGACGACATCACGCGCGCATTGGCGGAGTATGCATTCTGCAACGACAGCAGATGCGCCATCTCCTCGTCCATGTTGACGCCGGAGGTCGAGTCCATCTTGGTCTGCAGCGTATTCAGCACGACGTCCTGACCGTCGGCCAGCTGCTTGGCCGCCGTCGCCGATTCGCCCTGCTGGCTGATGAACTGCTTGGCGAAGTTCAACAGCGTGCCGGTGAACGGCGCGCCGGACGTGCCGAGGCCGGTCTTCGGCGAATAACTGTACGAGGTGTTCGACAGCTGGTTCAGAATGAGATTGGCGCGCGTGGTATCGCCCGCCGGCGTCTGTGGATTGGTCGAATATACGACCATGCGCGAGGGATCGCCGACCAGGGCGGTGTTGACGCTGATGCGCGCGGCGAGGCCGGTCGACTGCGAGCCGTTCGCGGTGATCGCGCCGGTGTAGAGCCCGCCATTGTCGGTGAACAGCGGGAGCTGCGGATCGCCCGACGTCAGCGACGAAACGGTCGATGTGACCGACGCCGCGGTCACGTCGGCCTTGTTGGCGGCACCGTCGTCGAGCACGCGCAGCGTCGACCCGGAAGGATTGGAGAATTGCAAGCCGGTTCCGCCGAGCGCGCCGTTGAGCTGCGACAGCACCGAGCTCATGCCGCCGGAGAAATCCACACCCAGCACCTCGTCGTTCGGATCGACGGTCGCGGTGTTGCTCAGCGGCAGCACGCTCGGATCATCAACGCGGACGATCGACAGATTGTGCGTGATGCCGGTGGTATTGTCCTTGTAGGAGACGTGGATGGTGTTGCCACTCTGCAGCCCCGAGAGATCGAGGTCGAAGCCGGACTGCGCCCCGGCCGTCGCCGCGGTGCCCGCCGTCGTCTTGTCCGACAGCGCGCTCGACATCGCGGCGGCGAACTGGTCGATCTGTGTCTGGGCCTGCGCCAGCGTATTGTCGCGCAGCTCGAGATAGGCGGCGATCTTGCCTGACCGGATCGAGTTGGTCGACACCATGTCATAGGTGCCGCCATGCGGGAACGTGATGGTGATGGTGCCGACGGTGCTCTTGGTCGGGTCGGTATTGTACTGCGTGTTGGGCGTCATCGTGCCCTGGGCGTTGAAGCTGAGCGTCGCAGCTTCAGTGCCAACCAGCTGCACGCCGGAATTGGTGAACACGGTCACCTGGTTCTGGCTGTTGGTAACGGTACGGATGTCCATCAGCTGCGAAAGCTGGGTGACGTAGCGATCGCGCTGATCGAGCAATGCAGCGGTCGAGGCGTCCTGCGTGCCGCCGTTGGCCTGCAGCTGCACATTGAGGCGCGCGATCTGCTGCAACGCATTGTTGGCGGTGCTGACGGAATCGCTGATGCCGGCCTCGGCATTGGCGCGCAGCGTCTGGATGCCCTGCGAGGTCGCGTTGAGCTGCTGCGCCATGGATTGCGCGGCATTGACGACGCCGATGCGGGCCGACTGCGAGTCCGGGCTGGTCGACAACCCCTGCAGCGCGGTCAGGAACTTGTTGTAGGCGTCCTCGATCGTGCCGGTGGAGTCGGGATTGCCGTAGACGCCCTGCAGATTGGCAAGGAAGCTCGAACGGACGTCGGCGTAGGACGCGCCCGACGTCTCGGTACGAAGCTGGGTCTGCAGGAATTCGTCGAGCTGGCGGTTGACGCCGGTGATGAGGACGCTCGACCCGAACTGGCCGGTGGTGCCGGTATCCTGGTTGAGCGTCTTCCTGACGTAGCCGGGCGTCTCCGCGTTGGCGACGTTCGACGACACCAGCGAGAGCGAGGCCTGCGTGGCGCGCAGGCCCGACATCGCGGTGGAAAGGGCTTGGCTCAAACCCATGATGTGTACTCGCCTTTACTGCTTCACGCGTGTGTCGCCGCTGCGATCAGCGCACGACATTCAGGAGATCCTGCACCATCGAATTGGTCGTCGTGATCACCTTGGTGTTGGCCGAATAGGCCTGCTGGGTCACGATCAGCTTGGTGAACTCGTCGGCAATATCGGTGTTCGAGCTCTCGAGCGACGAACCGACAATGGTGCCGGCCTTGCCGAACAACGCCGCGCCGGACTCGTCGGTCGCCTCAAACGCACCGCCGTCGATGCGCTTGAGGAAGTTGGTGCCGTTGAAGGTCGCCACCGAGATTTCGGCGAGGTCGATGTTGCGGCCGTTGGTGTAGTTGCCGACGATGCGGCCGTTGGTCGAGACGCTTACCGACTGCAGCTGGCCGGCCGGAAAACCGTCCTGCTGGATCTGGTTGACCTGGACGTTGCCGTTGGCGTCCGCGAACTGGGTCACGCCGCCGGAGCCGAAATTGATCACGGGGCTGCCGAGCGACACGCCGTTGACCACGGCATTGTTGAGCGAGACGGAGGAGATCGCCGGCGACATCTGGCCGTTCGCCGCGAAGGTGAAGTTGATGTTGGCGTTCTGCCAGGAGACCTGCGTGCCGGTCGCATTGGGGTTGACCTGATAGAACAGGTTCCAGGTATCGGTATGTCCGGAGCCCAGCGAGGAGCTGTCGGTCTTGGCCCAGCGGAATTGCAGGTTCACCGGTGCACCCGAGACGTCGTAGGCCGTGACGGCGCCGCCCGATACGGATTCGTTCAGGAAAGTCGAGTTGTCGTTGCCGACAACCTGGCCGGTGCCGACGGTACCGCCGCCGCCGCGGGTCGCCACTGCCTGCCCAGTGAAGCCGAGCGCCGCAAGCGCGGTCGAGTTCGAGCTCGTCACCTGCAAGTCCGCCGCGGTGCCGGAGTGCAGGGTGATCTTGCCGCCGCTGATCGTCGACGGGGTCGCGGTGCCGGTGATCGCGTCGATCTTGGCGAGCAGCGTTCCGATGCTGTCGGTGACGTTGAGCTGGTTGCCGGTCGCGCCCGAAGCCACGAAAGTGATGACGGTGCCGTTGACCGTGATCGTATCGGCCGGCACGACCGGGGGGCCGGCAGAGCCGGCGCTGAAGCTGGCATTGATCGAATCGCTGCCCGCCGCGCCCGAAAGCAGGGTCGCCGCGGTATTGGCGACCGACGGCGTCGCCTTGTTGTTCTGCGCGGTGCCGGTAACCGATGAATCGGTGTAGGGCGCGGCCGGCGTGCCCAGCACCAGCGGGTTATGACCGGCGCTGAACGCGCCCGGCCGGATCAGCTCCGAACCGGGGACGGAGGTGTCGTGCGACGTGGTCAACGGATAGGATGCGAGGTTGGCGCGGTAGTCGATCTTGGTGGTCTGCTGCGCCGGCAGGAAGTCGTTCTTGAACCGCAGCACCTGCGGCGAGGAGCCCGACGGGTTGCCGGTGGTCGGATCGATCGGCACGCCCTCGAGATAATAGCCGGCGCCGTTGACGAGATAGCCGTCCTTGTTGAGCTGGAAATCGCCGCGGCGGGTGTAGCGGTCGACGCCGTCGAACACCGGCGAGCCGTCGGTGAAGCTGCCCGGCTTCTGCACCGCGAAGAAGCCGTTGCCGTTGATCGCCATGAAGGTCGCGACCGATGCCGACTGCACGTCGCCCTGCACCGAGTTGGTCGAGCGCGACTGCGCCGTGACGCCGCCGGCGAGCTGCGCGGTCAGCGCGGTCTGCGGGACGAGGTCAAGGAAAGAGGTATCGATGCGCTTGAAGGCCGTGGTCTGCGAGTTGGCGATGTTGCCGGAGATGTTTTCCAGCGCGTACGACCCTGCGCGCAAGCCACCGACCGCCGTCGTAAGAGCGCCGAAGATACCCATGACATGTTCTCCAATTCGATTCCCGGCGGCTGGCAATCACAGGAATGGCCGCATCGGCGGAGCATGTCGCAAAGGTCGTGCCACGAAACGAAACGTAACAAAATCATGCGCTTGAAAAAAAAGCCCCGGCCGTTTAACCGGGGCACAATTGCCGGGCCGGCAACAATTGCCGGGACGATTGTGGCGTCAGGTCGCCGAGGGCGCGGCCGGGTGAAACACCAGCGCAAATCCGTCCATGCAGTAGCGCAGCCCGGTCGGCTTCGGGCCGTCGTCGAAGACATGGCCGAGATGGCCGCCGCAGCGGCGGCAATGCACCTCGGTGCGCAGCATGCCGAAGGTGCGGTCCGACGTGGTGCCGATCGCATTGTCCAGCGGCTTCCAGAAGCTCGGCCAGCCGGTGCCGCTCTCATACTTGGTCTCGGACGAGAACAACGGCAGATCGCAGCCGGCGCAGGCGAAGGTGCCCTTGCGGTGCTCCTTGAGCAGCGGGCTCGATCCCGGCCGCTCGGTGCCTTCCTTGCGCAGGATCTCGTATTGCTGCGGCGTCAGCTGCGCGCGCCATTCGGCGTCGGTCTTCTCGATCTCGAATTTCTCGGCGGCGTGTGCCGGCGAGGCGCGCAGCCAGCGGAAGGCGGCGATGCCGAACAGGCCGGCGACGGAAGCAAGCAGGATGCGGCGATCGATCATCAATCATCTCCGATGCGGACGGCCAAAGCTGGCGAACAAGACTGGCTCGTCACCAAATACGAACCCCGCCGCCCGACGTTACATCCGCCCGTCGGAGATCCGCTCACTTTCTTGCGAGGGATGAACATCCTCAGCCTGCCGGGGCGCGGGTGGCGGCACCGGCCGCACGGCGGACGGCGGCGGGCGGCGGGGCGCCGGCCCCCGGGTTCCCGCCTTGAGATTGGCCTCGGCCAGCCGCGCCTCGCGGCGCTGCTCCTTCGCACGCGCACCCTCGCGGTAACGCGCCAGCACGCCCGCCGCGGATGCGGCGCCCCTCGCCCACAGGCCGATGAAATGACCGGCGACCCGGCCGGTGGTGCCGCCGGCCCAGACCAGTTCGAACGGCGAAAACAGCCGCCAGCGGTCGTCGCCCCACAGGATGCTGCGCGCGATCAGCTGCCCGGCGAGCGCCGAGGTGTTGAGCCCCTGCCGGCCGAAGCCGCTCGCCACCCACAGACCCCTGCGCAACTGCCCGATCTGCGGCATGCCGTGCACGGTGACGCCGACCGCGCCCCCGAACGTGTCGGCGATCGGAACCTTGCCAAGCTGGGGAAACACCGTGGCGATGCGACGCTGCACCGCCGCACCAAACCGCTGCGGCCGCGCGTCCCAGGTGGTCTCGGGACTGGCCCACAGCAGGCGATCGCCGTCGACGACGCGGAAATGGTCGATGCCGTCGCTGTCGAGGACCGAGCCGGAAAAGGCGATCGCCTCCGCCAGCCGTTCTCCGAGCGGTTCGGTCAACGCCGCGTAGCGCCACACCGGCAGCAGCGTATCCGACAGGCGCTTCAGCGGCGCGCCGAGATGGATGTTGCCGGCGAGCACGATATGGTTGGCGCGCAGCCGCGCCGTCGGCGTCACGATGCGTTTGCGGATGCCCGAAAAATCGATGCTGACGACCGGCGTTTCCTCGAAGATCCGCACACCCGCCCGCATCGCCAGCGCGGCGAGACCATGGACATATTTGCGGCCGTCGATCTGGAACGCCTTCGGATAAAAGATGCCGTGGAAATAGCGCCCGGTCCGGAGCACGCTGCGCACGCGATCGACCTGCCAGCCTTCGACCTCGGTGGCGAATTCCTCGCCCAAAATCTGCAGGCGGCTGATCAGCGCTTCGCCGACATCGACATTGGAAACTTCGAGCACGCCGTCGCTGGGGCTGATGCCAGGGATCAGATCCTCGGTGGCGGTGGCGCGGACATAGTCGGCGCCCTCCTTCGACAGCGCCCACAATTGGCGGGCATCATCGAGGCCGACACGCTCGATCACATCCGAGATCGGCAGGCCGAAGCCCGGCATCACGGTGCCGAGATGGTGGCCGGAGGCGTTCCAGCCGATTTGGCGGCCCTCGAGCACGGCGACGCTGGCGCCAAGCCGCGCCGCCTCGCGTGCCACGGTCAGGCCGGCCAGCCCGGCCCCGACCACGCAGATGTCGACGTCGAGGTCGAATGCCAGACGGTCGCGGGACGGCGAGGCCGCCTTGTCGGGGCCGCCTGCCGCACTTGTGGTAGTCTCGCTCATGTCGTTTCTTACGAACCGCTGCGGCGCTTGTCACCTTGTCCGGGGCATGAGCCTGTAGAATTAATTCGACCAGACCGAATCGAGATGGAAGTCCATGCGCCGTTTGCTGCTGCTGCGTCACGCCAAGACCGAAACCGACGCGCCTTCGGGGCAGGACCAGGACCGCCGTCTCGACGAGCGCGGCCACCGCGATGCGGCGGAGATCGGCGGCTGGATCGCCCGCCACCCGCCTTTGCCCAATCTCGCCCTGGTATCGCCGGCGGTCCGCACCACGCAGACCTGGGAGATCGTGCGCGGGGCGCTGAAGGGTGCGGGACCTGCGCCGAAAGTCGAACTCGTGCCGGAACTCTACGGCGCCGATCCGGCGCAGTTGCTGATCGCGATCCGGATGGCGTCCGTCACCGACCCGAAGCGGCTGATGCTGATCGGCCATAATCCCGGCATGCACGAGCTCGCCCTGACGCTGACCGGCAGCGGCGACGAGGCCGCCAAGCGCGCGCTCGCCGACAACCTGCCGACCTCGGGGCTCGCCGTCTTCGACTTCGCGACCGACGACTGGAACGAGGTCTCCTTCCGGCGCGGCAAGCTCGTCCTGTTCGTCAGCCCCAAACTGTTGAAGCAGGCCTCGCGCGGCTGACGCAAGCGGACAGCGCCGCCCTGCCATGCTATATTGCTGCCGGCGCGACAGGGGGACCGGTTCGCGGCGACACACAGGCTACGTCAAGAACAAGAAGCGCGCGTCCCGGCACAGGGACCAAACGGCTCCAGACCCATCGCGGACAGGAGGCGCAGATGTACAAGTCCATTCTCGTGCCGATCGACCTCGCCGACACCGATCTGGCGAAGCCGGCGATCGCAACCGCTGCGACGCTGTCGCAAACATGGAACGGGACGGTGCGTCTGCTCAACGTGCTGCCGATGACGCCGGTGATGCTCGCCGAATATGTCCCGGCGGATTTCGACAGCCAGCAGCGTGAAACATCGGAGGAAGCGCTCGCCATCGTCGCGCGCGAATCCGGCATCGCGCCCTCCCGCATCTCCGGCGTGGTCCGCCAGGGCGGCATTTATCACGAGATCCTCGAAGAGGCCGCGAACATGAAGGCCGACCTGATCGTGATGACCTCGCACCGCCCGGCGATGCGCACCTACTTCCTCGGCTCCAATGCCGGACACGTGGTGCGCTACGCCAAGTGCTCGGTGCTGGTGGTGCGGCACTAAAGCGGAATGAGTTTTGGGGCCTTCGCACAGGCGGCGCTGCCAAAATATCGAAAACAACCCCATGCACAGTAACCGGCGGCTGCCGGCGTTCCACCAAGCAGCTTGACACGTCGGGCAACTCAGGGATATATTTCTAGTATTCCGAAATTGCGCCCCGCATCCCCCTCGCCTGCACGTCACAGGCGGGAGAGGAAGGCGCGCCCTATCTGCGGCTGCGACCTGATCTCATCCTGCCTTGATCCGACCAGGACGCGGACTTACTCGCCTGCGGCCATGGTGGAATTTGGCCTGTACGGGTCCTCAAGGATGCGGACTAGCTCGGCCGCAACGGCGGCTCCGGCTGCGGCCATGGTATTTGCAATCAGCAGGGAGAGAACGACGGGCGTCAACATCTCAGACCTGGCGAGCGGACTGCGTGTTGGTTGATTTGACGGAGCTCTGCGTCTGGCAGGCGTCTCCTTGTTGCATCGCGGATTTGACTTTCTGGAATGCCCGCGACTCTATTTGGCGGACGCGCTCTCGCGAGATGCCATACTCGATCGCGAGCGCGTCGAGCTTGGGAGGAGCCTCGGTGAGTTGGCGCATCGTAAAGATATGTCTTTCGCGCGGACTGAGAGTTTGAATGGCAGCTTGCAACGCTGCGCGACGTCGCGCCAATTCTTCGTCTTCAGCAATCTTGATGTCGTGGCAAGGTGAAGGATCGACCAGTCGTTCGAGCGCATCACCCGCCTGCGGCGCGTCGTTGAGCCGGGAATTCAAGGAGACTTCGCCGCGCAAGCGACGATCCATATCCACGACGTCACGTTCAGATACTTTGAGGCGTTCAGAGATTGTCTTGGCTTGATCCGGTCGCAAATCCCCGTCATCGAGCGCCGAAATCGCGCTCCTGGTCCGCCTCAGCTTGAAGAACAGCTTCTTCTGTGCAGAGCTCGCCGAAATCTTCACCAGCGACCACGACCGAAGGACGTATTCCTGGATCGTCGCCTTTATCCACCACATCGCATAGGTCGAAAGCCGAATCCCGCGCTCTGGATCGAAGCGCCGCACCGCCTGCATCAAGCCGACATTTCCCTCGGAAACGATGTCGGCGATTGGCAAGCCGTAGCCCCGGTAGCGCATCGCGATCTTCGCGACGAGACGCAGATGGCTGGTGACGAGGCGATAGGCTGCATCGCGGTCGCCGTGCTGACGCCAGCGCCGTGCGAAGCGGGTCTCCTCTTCCTGAGTCAGGACCGGAAACTTGCGAATTTGGCCGAGATAGTGCGTGAGCCCGCTACTGATGGATGGCTGCAGTTGAGAGACGGTTTGCTGCATTGGCCCCTCGCAAGAGCTTCCTAGACGTCAATGGAAACAGAGTCCGGACCATCGCGCCCCTGATGAGGGCCAGATCCCTTACCCTGATCGGCGGCGGGCTCTGGTTCCGGCCCCACAAGGTTCAAGGCATCAACGATGTCGTCGAAGGTGACGGCATTGGCCTGAACGGGTTGGCTTGGGCCTGCAACCGCGCAAGCGTTTGCGGCCCAGGATGACAGGATTGCCCGCTTCTCGTACGGCGTCAGATCGCAGTCGTCGACGACGTCCATCGGATGAGCGAATGCGCCGGCCGGGTCCAGCAGCGCGGCCATTTCAAGCGTTGTCGTGCGTCCCTCGATCCTCGGCAGCAGCGCGCAGATGCGGTCGGGGAACGCCTCTCGCAGAAGTCCTGTCGCGGAGGCCTGCTCTTCGCTCAATCGGCGCTCGACATAGCAGCGTTCAAGGTCCGAAAGACGCGTTGCGAGCAGCCTGCGATAGCGCTCGATATTCCTTCGGTGCGCACGCAGCCGTTGCAGGTTCGCTTCGAGCATGATCCGCCCCCGGCCTCAGGCAGCAATGGCACGTTCGGTAGAGCGCAATCGGCAGGGCTTGCCTCCGGGAGAATTCCGGGGACCGCCATCGAGCTCGCACAGCGCTTCCAGGATCTCGTCGATTGAAACCGGCTTCTTCAGTCCGGCAGGCGAACGCATCGAAGGGCACGATGCGATCGCAGAGGCATCCGACGCCCAAGATGCCAGAATTGCTCGCTTCTCGGCGACCGTGAGGACCGGGTGATTCACCACATCCTTCGGGTGCTCGAAGACGGTGCCGGGATGAAGCAGCGCGTTGAAGTCGAAAACATTGTCGTCGGCGGTCGTCGGCCGCATGGTATCCTCCTTTTCATTGACGATGAGCGGCGGCCGCGCGACGCGTCGCGCGGCTGCCAACCGGAGCCCTGACTAGGCTGCCTTGGCTTCGAGCTTCTGGACGTTGTCGGCCGGTGCGCCGTTGATCGCGATTCGGCGCGGCTTCATGGCTTCCGGGATTTCCCGGACCAACTCGATCTTGAGCAGGCCATTGTCGAACGCGGCGCTCTTGACCTGAACATAGTCCGCCAGATTGAACTGACGCTTGAAGTTGCGGGTCGAGATTCCGCGATAGAGGAAGTCCCGCTCGGTCTTGTCGGACTTGCTGCCTTCGATCGTGACCACGTTCTGCTCGGCCGTGATCGTGATATCGCCGGGCGCAAAACCGGCAACCGCCAGCGAAATCTGGTAGCGGTCCTCCGCCAGCCGTTCGATATTGTAGGGGGGATAGTTGTCCTCGCCGGCCCGCTGGGCCATTTCCGCGAGGTCGAACAGGCGGTCGAAGCCAACGGTCGAGCGCCACAAGGGAGAGAAGTCGTAAGTGCGCATAGCCAAATCCTCCTAAGAGCAAGATGGATACGAGCGACACCGGACACGACCGGTGCCCGCCTCAGTGCCCGGGCCCTTGCGGCGCCCAGACGCCACCGTTCGATGGCGACAAAAAAATTAGCAAGGTCGCTTTTAGTTTCAAGAGGGGGGCAGAAAATTTTCTGGTGACCGTCAGCGGCGGCCCGGCGCCTCCGGCTTTCGTTAACAAACACCGAGGGACCTCTCGTCGGCCCCGGTTGCGCCGATGAAGACTGCGGCCCGGTGCATTGACCAGGGAAACGCCCGTTCACCGAGGGCGCAGCAATGCGGGCGGCGCCTTCAGCGCCGTCCGCATGATTTAGCCTGGAGCACGATCCGGAAAACCGCTTCGCACTTTTCCGGATCATGCTTTAATGGGTGTTGATAGCGATGCGCTTGACGCCTTCTCGCGGGTTGTCGGACTTCGGCAAGGAGATCGTCAGGACGCCGTTCTTGAACGATGCCTCCGCCCTGTCCTCGTGCACGCCCTCGAGCGGGATCTGGCGCTCGAAGGAGCCGTAATAGCGCTCGGTGAAGTACTTGCCCTCCCCGTTGCGCTCGGCCTTCTTCTCACCGCGGATGGTCAGGACGCCATTGGCAATTTCGACCTGGACGTCCTTCTCGGTCATGCCGGGCAGTTCCGCCGAGATGGTCAGATTCTTGTCGCCATCGTTCAGCTCGAGCCTTGGCCAGCCGAAGCGGGTCTCCATGAGCGGACTGGTGCCGCCGAAGCCGCGAAACACATCGTCAAACAGACGATTCATCTCCCGATGCAGCGTCATGAAGGGATCGTAAGTATCGCGCACGGGCGCAAGCTCCTGGTTCTTTGTCCAGGGAATGAGATCACGAATAGCCATGTTTCTTCTCCTGCTGATACGGCTTTGTTCTCCTGTTGATACGGGGCGGTGCGGGCGCACTTGCCCACAGCCGGCGTCCCGATGTTGTGACTGCGGTCAAGATCTGCGGTTCTTTCAAGCGCCTCCTTTGATTTTAAGCTGCTTTGATCTCGTGCGCGCCTGCAAGGCGTTGCATCTGGTCCTCGGCTGCCGCGGCCAGGCGGAGCAACCTCTGCCGGAGTTCACCCGGCAGGTCATCCTGCGCCAGCAGCTTTTGGCAGTGCAACACGACGCGACGTTCGCTGTCGACGAGAAAAACGCGCACGTTCTGCGGAAGCGGCCGCCCACCCTGCGATGCGGGCGGCAGGATGCAGGCTTGGACATCTTCGGCCTCGTCGGCTTCAGCTGACACGGGGCAGGTCCCGCTCATCATCCCAGGGAAGGCGGAACATGCCGGGATGGCTGCTGTCCGGCAGCAGCAGGGTGTCGACCTTGAACAGCGGCCCGTCCGGCTTCCAATCCATCCAGCGCATCGAATCGAGATAGCGGACGGGTGGGAGCGGCAATACATGGCCGGCTCGATCGGACATCGCTTTGGGCGTGCTGTCCATGGCAGTGGCGCCGGTCGGCGACAATATCGCCAATGCGAGGGTGCCGGCGATAAATCTCCGGCTACGGCTGAAATTCTCCGGCGTGGCGGAGACGGGTTTTCGATTCCTGGTCATCTCATCCTCCTGTCGGTACGAAGCTGATCCATCCGATCGTCAGAAAGCTGAGGACGAACATGAGCCAATGCAGTACAGCCGTCCCGCTTTTTCGCGATCGAGTTTGCATGCGTCTGCTCATCTTGGGTCTCCTGGTGTGTCTCTCCTTTCTCCTTCGAGCTTGAGCCGGCCATCGTCGCGGATGGCCTCATCAGAAGGTCATCGCCGGCGCCGTTGTCGCGGGCTCCGACTTCCTCCGGCCTCTCGGCAACCAGCGTCCGGACCGGCTCGGCGGCAAACGACTTGGGAATCGAAAAAATCGCGTTCAAGGGCTCCCGCAATTTTTTTTTGCGACATCCAGCCGGCGGATCGAATGTGATCGCTCGTCTCGCAGGCGTCATCCTTGCTTCGCTGGCTTCGCAATTTATCCTCGATGGAATCCGGCCAGGGCTCCTGTTGATCGATGACAAGCCCGAACACGGCAGTTCGGAGCGGCACATCGAGCCGCCGGCCGCAGCCCCGCAGTCGATTTCAAGCATCGAACCAGTTTCGCGGCGGGACTACCCGATGGGGACGAGGCTCTTCTGATCCGAAGGCCGCGTCGCCGCGGACGGCACTGCTCTTACTGCCGTGGCCCGTCCCGGCAGGGCCCGCTCGGACCTCCGGCGAGGCCCGCCTGCTCGCCGCACTCAGGGTAGCGTGGAGGTCAAGCGCCGGTCATCCAATTCGATACCGCCCGTCTCGGCGAACATATCCGCCATCGAAATTCCGTACCGAACAGCATAGTCGAATTCCGGTCGATCCGTTGCCGACTTGAAAGTCAGAACTGCAGGAAAGACATTGCTAGCCTTGTGGTGGCCTTGTACCCTCGCAACTTCAAGACTGGGGGCAGCCTTGGAAAGAGACGAACTCGAGCGCCTGGCGGGTCGCAAGTTGCGGCTGAGCTTCGAGGAGATTGTGGGCCATCCTCGCCTGCCGGAGGCGCGACGCGCCTATATCGTGGCCTTCTGTGATTTGTACGAGGGTGATCCGTTCTTGGTTCGCCTGCTACTCCAGGCCGGCCGATTCCTTGTCTTCCTGAGTGCAGCGGTGCTTGAGGCCGCACAGGATCCGGCGCGACGCGAAACCTGGTTCACGGTCTCCGCACTGAAGCGGCAGCTCAATATGCACGGACACGCGAGCGACCGGCAGGTGGATCATCTCCTGGCACGGCTTTGCGAGGTCGGATTTATCGAGCAGAGCCGCGCGCCGGCCGATCGGCGCGTGCGGCTCCTGGCAACCACGGACAAGCTACGCTCGCATCACGCCGAGTGGCTTGCGACGCACTTCGTACCGCTTGCCAAATTGTACCCCCATCATGATTACAGCCCGGTACTGTCACGAAATCAGGCCTTCAACGCGACCCACTGCCGGGTGGGCCTGCCCTTCTTTCCGGTCTCTGTTCGCCTCATGATGACGCTACCCGATACGATGCTGTTTTTTTCCCATGCCGCCGGCCCACTGATTCAGAATGCGGTCCTGAAGGCTGCCATGGATGTGGGCGATCCAGCCGCAGCCATCCCCTACATGGATGTGGCTGATCGCTTCGGCGTTTCGCGAACCCATATCCGCAACCTGATGAACCTTGCGCAGGCGGCCGGTCTCGTCAGGATCATTGGGCGCGGCGGCCGGAGCATCGAGATCATGCCACGCCACTGGGCGAGCTACGATCGTGGCCTTGCAGTTGGAATGTATCTGCACGATGCGGTCAACCTCGTGGCGATGCGCGATTGGACAAAGGCTCGGCACGAGCACGCCGATCGCCTGTTGCTCGTGGACTGATCCTGTCTGCGGCTCCTTCTCTGCCTGTTCGATAGGCGCAAAGTTTTCCGACTGCATCTCGCTTGAAACCGCTAGACTTTGTTCGCGGCCCGACATTGCCCCCAAAGGACGATCTATTTTTCAATTTTCTTTTAGTTAGGGAAAATTTCGATGACCGAAATCAACAGCGGCGGGCACGGCTCAACTGCCGTGCCGCTCCGTTCGCTTGCATATGCTGTGCTCATTGCGATCCTGGCTGCCTTTGGCCTGTACGCCATGTTCATCGCGGGTCCTGCCATGCGCGCCGCTGCGCGCGATGACCTCGTGCGGACGGTTGCCGAGGAAGATCGCCGATTCTGTGGAATGTTCGGAATCGGCGCGGGCACAGACAACTTCGCTGCGTGCAGCAGGGAGTTGTCGATTGTCCGGCAGCGACAGGTTGATCGCGACGATGCCGCCGCCCAAGGTCTGCTTTAGCGACTACCCGAAATTTCTTCCGCATAGGATTTGATCATGGTCAGACGTTCGATGTTTGCACTTGGGATTGCTGCGATCTGGATCGGCTCGGCTGCGGGGCAGGACGCTCCTCCCTCCTATCAAGCCGACCCGACGGTCTATAAGGTCATCTTCGAAGATCAAAACTTCCGTGTGATCACGGCGACCTGGAAGAAAGGTGCGACGGACAAGCCGCATTCACACCCGAATCCTTTCGTGGTCTACGCGCTCGAGGATTGCACCGTGCGAGTCCACAATCCGGACGGCACGGCGCGCGAACTGAAGAACAAGGCCGGAGTTGCCAGCGCGGGCCCTTTAACTTCCTCGCATACGGCTGAAAATGTCGGCGAATCGGACTGTCGAGCCCTTCTGGTGGAACGAAAATGATCCGGCACCAGACAATGCTCGCCGCGGCGAGCGGTCCATCGCCGCTTATCGGCTCGATCATGCCCGGCGTTAATCGAAGGACAGGCACCATGCATTCTCGGATCGCCCCGATCGTCATCGCCGTCTTTGCATTGCTTGGCGCAATTGCGCCTCCGGCAGGGGCTGAGCAGCCGACCGATACACGAGAGCCCGTGCAACGAACGGAGGCGGAGAGAGCTTTCGTGCTGGAGCAGATGCGACTGTTCCTGACCACCGTGGTGGAAATCGAGGAAGGGCTTGGCTCGGGCGATCTGGATCTGGTCGCACGCGAGGCAGCGGCACGCGGCCGCAAGGCCAATGCCGCACTGGCCCGCCCGCCCACCTTGGCCGCCAAAGAGAGCGACGCCTGGAAAGCGATGATCGGCTCGGTCCGCAGCGGCTTTGACCAGATCGCCGAGGAAGCGGCTGCGCGCGCGCCGACGGCAAAAATCAACAAGACGCTTGCCGATACGATGAGGAATTGCGTTGCCTGCCATCAAGCCTATCGCATTGCCGCGGAGGCGCGTTAGGCCACTGCTCGACTTGTTTTTCGTAGCCGGTGAACCGCATTGCCGAGGACAATTGCACCTAAAGGCGATTCCGTTTCGGCTCGATCCGGCGTGCCTCGCGCTCGATGCCGGCGGCGACCAGCGGCGCCTGGTCGGCGGTGACGGGCGGGGAAAACACGAAGCCCTGCACGAGGTCGCAGTCGAGGGTGCCGAGCACGTCCACTTCGGCTGGCAATTCGGCGCCCTCCGCCACCACCGTCATGCCGAGCCCGTGCGACAGCGCGATGATGCCGCCGAGCAACTTGCGCTTCTCCGGTGCGGTGGAGATGCCGTCCACGAAGGCACGGTCCACCTTCAGCCAATGGAACGGCAGCCGCGTCAGGTAGCCGAGCGAGGAATAGCCGGAGCCGAAATCGTCGAGCGCGAGGCGGACGCCGAGACCGGAGAGCGCGGTCAGCGTGCGGCTGATGCGCTGCTCGCTATGATCGACAAACAGGCTTTCGGTGAGCTCGAGGCAGAGCAGCTTCGCGGGAAAGCCGGTCTCCCCCAGCACGGCCGAGACGATCGTCTCGAAATCCACGTTCCAGATCTGCGCCGGCGAGACGTTGACCGAGACGGAGCGCGGCGGCAACCCGGCATCGAGCCAGGCGCGGCCCTGCCGGCAGGCCTCACGCAGCACCCACTGGCCGAGATCGACGATGAGCCCCGAGCTTTCGGCGATCGGGATGAACTCGGCCGGCGAGATCGGCCCGCGCTCGGGATGGGTCCAGCGCAGCAGCGCTTCGAAGCCGGTGACGCTGCCGGTCCGCAGGTCGAGCTGCGGCTGGTAATGGGCCTCGAGGGCGCCGGTCTCCACCGCATGGCGCAGATGCCGGCCGAGGTCGAGCCTTTGATCGACGGCCTGCGCATAAACCGGCTCGAACAGTTGTGCGCGGCCGCGCCCGGCTTCCTTGGCCATGTAGAGCGCGAGGTCCGCGTTGCGCACGGCGGCCTCCGCAGTCGCCCCATGCTCCGGCAGACGGGCAATGCCGATGGTGGCGCCGACGACGGCTTCACCCTCGGCGAGATCGACGGGCACGGACAGCTTGGCGATGAGTCGATCGGCAAGCCCGGTCAGCGCGGCATCGGACATGCCGCATCCTTCCGCCAGCACGGCGAATTCGTCGCCGCCGAGCCGCGCGATGAAGGCGCGCGGCCCGAGCTCCTGCCGCAGCGCGGCCGCTACCTGGATCAGCAATTTGTCGCCGGCGGCATGGCCGAGGGAATCGTTGACCTCCTTGAAGCGATCGAGGTCGATCAGCAGCAGCGCGGCACCGCGGTCGTCGCGAGCGCAGCCCTCGATCAAGGCGGCGAGCTGGCGCGTGAACAGCGCGCGGTTGGCAAGGCCGGTCAAAGGATCGCTGTAGGCGAGCTGTTCGAGCTGGCGCTCAGCCTCCTTGCGCTCGGTGACGTCCTGCACGGTGCCGATGATGCCGACGACCTTGTCGTGGGCCACCTCCGCCTTGCAGATCACTGCCAGATCGCGGGCGCTGCCGTCAGCGTGCAGGATGCGCAGATCGGTGGCCTCGGTTCTGCGGGTGCGGAGCACCCTCCTCTGCACATCGCGGAAGCGATCGGCGTCGTTGCCCAGGAAACGCGGCCCGATGTTCTCGTCGGTCGGTTCGAAGGTATCGGAGTCGAAGCCGAGCAGCTGATAGAGCTCGATCGCCCAGACCGTGCGGCCGGTGTCGAGCCGGTAGCTCCAGGTGCCGATCTTGCCGAGCCGGTGGGCTTCCTCCAGCGCCCGCGTGCGTTGGTCGAGCAAGGCCTTGGCCGCCCTGAGCTGGGTGATGTCGCTGGCCGTGCCGCGATAACCGAGAAAGCTGCCATCATCGGCGAAGATCGGCTTGCCACTGGTGCAGATGCTGACGCGCGATCCGTCCTGGCCGATCACCGTATAGGTGAAGTCGCGGAAAGGGCGGTGCGCCTCCATGTCGGCCCGGTGCCGCGCCATGCCCTCTTCGTCTTCAGGCGCATAGGCGAGCTCCCAGCGCGCACTTCCACCGGACGCGATCGTCTGGAAAGCGGCATTGCCGTCGAGCGATTTGGGATAGGGCAGCAGCCGATGGGCGGCGTCGCTCTCCCAGCACCAGTCCGAGGCGGTCGAGACAAAGTCGGCCAGCCGTTGCTCGCTCTCCGCCAGGCGCCGCAGCGCCGAGGTCTCCTCGGTGACGTCGCGGACAATGCCGGACACGCGCCGAACCTGACCGCGCGCGTCGAATTCCGGCTCGCCATGCACCACGCAGTCAAGCAGGCTGCCATCGGGACTGCGCAGCCGCGTCCGCACGGCATAGGGCTGGCCCTCCGCCCAGCAGGCCGCGTAATGCGTCTCCAGAAGCTTCCGGCTTTCGGGCAAATAGCGTGCGCGCACCGTCGCGATCGGGACGTAGCCGTCGACCGTCTCGAATTGGTAGAAGGCTGCGAGCTCGGGCGAAATCCAGAGATCGGTCGCAGCGGCGCTCTGCGACTCCCAGTAGCCCATGCGGGCCAGCCTGATGGCGCAGCGCAGCGACCGCTCCTCGTGCCAGCGGCGACGCGCTTCCCGGGTCGAGGCCTGCCCTTGCGACAATTTGCGAGCGGCCATCGGTCCCCAACTACAACGCTAGCGTACGCAACTATTACGCTAGCATAGAGCGCCACAACCTTGGAGCGACGGCGGGCACAAACCGGGATTGTTCCGCTTCTTTGGTGTAGTTTCGGTGAATTCCGCAACCGGCGGCAAGTGTGCGGGGCGACCCACCTGAACAGAACTTCGCCGTACTCAAATACTGATCGTTGCAAAGCCGCACCACGAACCGTCGGGATCGGCCGCGATGCGATCGCTCCGATCACGCGAGGCCGGCACTCCGATCGGATGCGCCGTCTGTTTCGCCAGCGCAGGACAGGGCCAATCCTGAACCCGTCTCGCTCCGGCGCATCACGCTGCTGTTTAGCGAATCCGCACCAGGTCAATGTCGAGTTCGCCGGCGACGGCCGGCTCGATCTGGCAGCGCGAGATTCCGATATCGCGCAGCGTCCGGTCGTCGAGCTGGCGCAGCGTCTTGATCGCCTCCCGGCGCACCCAATAGGTCGCGAGTGCATCGCCCAACACCCGGAGCAATCGGAGCAATCCGACCAACGTGCTGGACCGCACGGGCGCTGCGGCGGTTGAGGATATCGTCGTCATTGTCATCTCCTTCGAGGCCCAAACGGCAAAGCTATGCCGTTGACACAAATGCGGTTTCAGCACCTGGGCCGTCAGACCTCGGATTGCCTGCGCACTCCTCGGTACAATCATGGGCTTGTTCCCCCTTAAATGATCCGGTACATTGCTCGGAGCAAGTAAAACATTGCTCTCGGTGCAATAATGTCGAGGTTCGAATATCTGAAGCTGGCGGATGCGGTGGCCGCCGAGATCGCCAGCGGCGCGCTGAAGGCGGGCGACCGCCTGCCGCCGCAACGCCATTTCGCCTATGACCGCAACATCGCAGTCTCGACCGCGAGCCGGGTCTACACCGAGTTGCTCCGGCGCGGGCTCGTGGTCGGTGAAGTCGGCCGCGGCACCTTCGTGTCCGGCGAGGCGCGCCGCGGCAACGTCGCCCCGCCCGAACCGCGTGGCGCCCGCATCGATCTCGAATTCAACTATCCGCTGCTGCCGCATCAGGCGACGATGATCGCCAAGAGCCTGGAAGGGCTGGAGCGGCCCGAGGTGCTCGAGGGCGCGCTGCGGCCGGCGACCAGTTTCGGCACGCGGGCGGCGCGCACGATCTCCGCGGAATTCCTGGCGCGCAAGAGCTGGACTCCGAATCCCGACCAGATCGTATTCACCGCCAACGGCCGGCAATGCATCGCCGCCGCGCTAGCCGCCGTGGTGCCGCCCGGCGGACGCTGCGGCGTCGAGGCGCTGACCTATCCGTTCGTGAAGGGCATTGCCGCACGGCTCGGCATCGCGCTGGTGCCGCTTGCGATGGACGAGCACGGCGTGCGTCCCGACGCGGTGCAGAAGGCCCACCGCGAGGCGCATCTGTCCGCGATCTACGTGCAGCCCACGATCCAGAACCCGCTCAGCATCACGATGCCGGTCGAGCGGCGCGCCGAGCTGTTGCGCGTGGTGGAGAAGCTCGGCCTCATCGTCATCGAGGATGGCGTCTATGGATTCCTCGACGACGAGGTGCCGCTGGCCGCGCTCGCGCCGGACAGCTGCATCGTGCTCGACAGCCTGTCGAAGAAGGTCGCGCCCGGCCTCGCACTCGGCTTCATCGTCCCGCCGCCGCGGCTGCGCGAAAACGTCATGGCCGCAGTGCGCTCGGGCGGCTGGACCGCGTCGGGCTACGCCTTCGCCGCAGGGCAGCGGCTGATGGCCGACGGCACCGCGGCCGAACTGTCACGGCTGAAACGGATCGACGCCGGCCGCCGCCAGCAGATCGCGGCCAAGCATCTGGCCGGTTTCGAGATCCAGACCAACCCGAAGTCCTATCATCTGTGGCTGACCTTGCCGCCGCACTGGCGCTCGCAGACCCTGGTCGCGGCCGCGGCGCGCCGCGACATCGCGCTGACGCCATCGACCACCTTCGCCGCAACGCCGGGACACGCGCCCAATGCGGTGCGGCTCGCGCTCGCCGCGCCGCCGATGGAGCAACTCGACATCGGCCTGCGGACCTTGGCGGGAATGCTGAGCGCGACCGAAGAGGATTTTGATTCGACGGAGTGACGTCGCAGCATCAGGACATCAAAAGCCACAGGCTGCATACGTCTTTCTCACCAGACGAAAATGCGCGCCGTCGGCGACGAAGTCGACATCGAGGCACTGGTTGCCCCTGCGATATTCCCCGATCACGCCGCACTGCAGATATTCGAGGTTGATCCGCCAGCGCTTTTCCTGCGGTGAGTAGGTCGCAAAGTCGTGCTGCGCGACAGGCCGGCCCTTGCAAATTCCAGCAACATATTGCCGCACATCGAGCGGCAAAGCATTGACGTGACTGGGATCAAGCGGATCATGCTTGTTGCCTACGCTGCCGCCTTTGGAAAGCGCCGGTGGGATGCTCGAGAGCACAAGGCATAAAGCCAGGATGGGGGTCCGGATTGTCATCTGACACTCCCAGCTGAAAGCAAATCTGCTGCTGACTTTACAGCACGTTGCTTACAGCCCACTTACAGTCCGTCCGCGAGAGCGGCCGCCTCACTGATTGCAACTCTCCTTCGGCAACAGCGCATCGGGCAATTGATCGAAGCCGTAGCGCCGCGGCCGGTTGCGGCCGACGAAGCCGCCGACCTGCCAGGCGAACAGCGCGGCGAAGCCGACCAGGAACAGCGCGCCCATCCAGTTCGCAGCCAGCAGCGCCATCACCAGCAATCCGGTCATTGCCACCGCAAGCCACGCCAGCAGCGCCAGCGCGGCAGTATATGTCTTCGGCCCGAGGCCTCCGACCAGCCGAGCCGTACTGCCCGCCGCCTGCATGCGGCGATGCAGTTCGACGATGAAGTCGCGGTAGAGATGCCCTTGCGGCGCAACCAGCGTCGCGGTCTGCCAGGTGGTCGACAGGATCGCGATCCGGCCGCCCTTGGCGTTGTCGATGTCGGCGCGAAACCGCTGCTGCTGCATGGAGACCGGACGGTAGGACAGTTTCACGCCGGAGATGTCGGCGTATTCCCACACGCCCGACCTGCCGGCGATCCGCCACGACAGCCCCTCCCCGGTCAGCTCGAACTGGTGCGCCGAGCCGACCAATGAGGCCTTGTAGGCATAGCGCACCGGCGGGCCCTCACCTGCGTCAGACCGGTCCTGCAACGTTGTTGGCAATCCGCCGTCCCACCTGTTCCGACACATCCGCGCGCTTGCATGGGATGTCACGCCTATCCTACAAGCGAGCCATGCCCGAGACGACCTATTTTCCGCGTTACCTCATCCTCGGCGGCGCGATGATATCCGGCGTGCTGCTGGCGCTTGCCGTGCACATGCTCGGCGCGCGCTACGGGCTCGATCTCGGCGGCCTGTGGCGCTCCGATAGCCACGAGTTCATGCCGGCAGGCGCGGCGATCGCCTGGTGGCTGATCGCGAGCGTCGGATTTTCGGGCGGCTACTTCACCGCCAATCTGATGCACAGCGCGGTGGCCGGCCAGATCCCGCAGCGGATGCGGCAGTTCCTGATCGTCGTCGGCGTGCTGATGCTGGCCGGCGCCGGCCAGGCCGCGTCGGCGCCGAGCGCGGTCTCGACCATTTCCGCCGTGCTCGCCGGCCTCGCCGCGCTATGCCTCGGCGCGGTGATGGCGTTCTGCGGCGCCTATTTTGCCCTGCGCAAGAGCTGAGCGCCGCGCCCCTCTTCCAGATCAGGCGACCGAGCGCTCGGGCACCCGGTGCAACATCTTGGCGACCTCAGCCGCTGGCCGCGGCGGGCTGAACAGGTAGCCCTGCGCCTGCGTGCAGCCTTCCTGGCGCAGCAGGTCGAACTGGGTATCGGTCTCGACCCCCTCGGCGGTGGTGACGATGCCGAGGCTCTTGCCGAGACCGGTGACGGCGCGCACGATCGCCATCGAGTCCTCGCGCGTCGCAAGGTCCGTCACGAAGGAACGGTCGATCTTGATCTTGTCGAACGGGAAGCTGCGCAGATAGCTCAGCGAGGAATAGCCGGTGCCGAAATCGTCCAGCGAGATGCGGACCCCGAAGCCACGCAGCTCGTGCAGCACCGCGAGCGTCGCCTCGCTATTCTGCAGCAGCACCGATTCGGTGATCTCGAGCTCGAGCCGATCCGGCGACAGGCCGGACGCCGCCAGCGCCGCCTTCACCGACGACACCAGACTAGGGTTCTTGAACTGCACCGGAGACAGGTTGACGGCGACCGCGATGTCCGCGGGCCATCTCAGCGCCTCCGCGCAGGCCTTGCGCAGCACGATCTCGCCCAGCGGAACGATCAGCCCGGTCTCCTCGGCGACCGGGATGAAATTGTTCGGTGCGATCAGCCCGCGCAGCGAATGATTCCAGCGCACCAGCGCCTCGAAGGCGACGACCCGATCGCCCACGACATCGCGGATCGGTTGATAATAGACCTCGAACTCGTCGCGCTGGAGCGCGAGCCGCAGGTCACGCTCGAGCAGGCGACGCGCCTGCGCGCGCGCATCCATCCCGGTCTCGAAGAACCGATAGGTGCCGCGGCCGTCGGCCTTGGCGCGGTACAGCGCCAGATCCGCCTTTTGCAGCAGCTCGTCGGGATCCTTGCCGTCCTCGGGCGCGAGCGAGATGCCGATGCTGACGCCGATCACGAGCTGATGGCCCCCGATCTCATAGGGTGCGGCGATCCGCTCCACCACCGCGCTTGCCAGCGACGACACCACCGACGGCTCGCAGTTGCTGCAGAACTGCACGATGGCGAACTCGTCGCCGCCGAGCCGCGCCACGGTGTCGTGCTCGGTCACGCATTCGCCGAGCCGCCGCGCAACCTCGCGCAACAGCGCATCGCCGATCGGATGTCCGAGCGTGTCGTTGATCTCCTTGAAATGATCGAGATCGAGGCAGAGCACCGCCAGCTGGTCGGAGCGCTTGGCCAGTCTCGAAGCCTTCTCGAGCTGCTCGCGGAACAGCGTCCGGTTCGGCAGATTGGTCAGCGCGTCATGCCGCGCCATGTGTGAAATCTGTTCCTGGGCCTGCTGCCATTCGGTGATGTCCTCGAAGGTCGCGACCCAGCCGCCACCCTTCATCGGCTGATCGACGACGCGAATCGCGCGTTCGTTGCGGCTGACGATCCGCGTCGCGCTGTGGCCGGCCCTTGCCTCGGCGATGAGCGCGTTGCAGAATTCCTCGGGATCGCCGTCCCACTCACCGACCGAATGCAGGTCCTGCAGCACGTCGATCAACAGGCGTCCCTGCAGCGGGACGCGGTTGCGCCCCATGATCTCGCTGTAGCGCTCGTTGAACAGCATGATGCGGCCATCGGCATCGAACATGCACAGTCCCTGCGACATGTTCTCGAGCGCGGTATCCAGCACCACCTTCTGCTTGTGCAGCTCGGTCTTGGCGCGGCGATCTAGGATCGAGGCGACCAGCGACAGGCCGAGGATCGCGAAGGCCGCAACCGCGGTCATGAACGACAGCACGCGCGGCGAGACCGTAAGTCCGTCGGGAACGATGGTCGGATCCGGAACGAGCGTCACCGCGCCCATCGCGGTGAAGTGATGCGAGACGATCGCGATGGTCAGAAGGCCGGTCGCGGCAGCCGTAAGACCGAACCGTTCGCCGCGCGCGGCAACGATGAGCGCGAGCGCGCCGAACAGGCTGCCGAATACGATCGACGCCGCGACGATGCCAGGCGACCAGACGATGCGCGCAGGCAGTTCCAGTCCGAGCATGCCGGTGTAATGCATCGCCGCGACACCGGCGCCGACGATCGCGCCACCGGCCGCGACCGTCCACCAGCGTTCGTTGAGCGTTGCGACCGCGAGGCCGACGGCCAGGATCGCAACCGCGAGCACCAGCGACAGCAGCGTGATCGGTATGTTGTATCCGGCCTCGATGCCGGGATCGTACGCCAGCATGGCGACGAAATGGGTGGCCCAGATGCCGCAACCGCCGACCGCCGCATCGAGACCGATCCAGACCTCGCGGGATCGTCCCTCTGCCGCGCGGGCGCGGTGAAACAGGCTAATCGCGACGGCGCTGGCGAGCAGACAGATCACCCCACCGAGGACGACCAACCGCCAGTCATGTTCCAGGGTGAGACAGGTGAGAACGCGATACATTATAGGCCCCATTTATGGACCTATAAGAACAGGTGCATTCGTGTACGAACGGTAACCGCACCGCAGCAAGGGTCCACGCATGGTGAAAAAGCCTTGAACGCACGCGAGACAATCAGGAACAACGGCAATCCACCGGTGCAGTTCGTCTCAGCCGCGTAACCCGGGCACCAGCTCGGCCCCGGTCTCGACCTTGAGCGAGGAGCCGGAGAAATCGTTTCCGATCGGCTGGCAACCGCCGCCGAGATGTTTGGCGAGGAATGCTTCGGTGACGCCGTAGAAGGCGAGCCGATTTTCCGGCCGCACAAAACCGTGCCCCTCGTCAGCGAATGTGATGTACGTCACGGGCACGCCACGCTGCTTGAGCGCGTTGACCATCTGCTCGGACTCGGCCGCCACAACCCTGACGTCACGCATACCCTGCGCGATCAAGATCGGTTTCACCGCACGCTCGATATGGGTCAGCGGCGAACGTTCGACCAGGAACGCGCGCCCGGCCTCGGTGCCGGGATCGCCGAGCCTGTTTTTCCAGACGCTGATCCACGGACCCCAATAGGGCGGGATCGTCGCCATGAAGGTGACGAGATTGGAGATGCCGAACAGATCGACGATGCAGGCGAAGACATCGGGCGTCCTGGTCGCGGCGACCAGCGCCGAATAGCCGCCATAGCTGCCGCCGAAGAAGCCGACGCGCTTCGGATCGGCGATGCCTTGCGCGATCGCCCAATCGACCGCATCGATCAGGTCGTCGTGCATCTTGCCGCCCCATTCGTGGTCGGCAGCCGTGACGAAGGCTTTGCCGAAACCGGTCGAACCCCGGTAGTTGACGGCAAGCACCGCATAGCCGCGGTTGGCGAGCCATTGATGGACCGGGCTGAACCCCCAGGTGTCGCGGTAATACGGCCCGCCATGGATCACCAGCACCAGCGGCACCACCCCGGACGCGGCTTCGACCGGCCGGGTCAAATAGCCGTTGAGGCGCAGGCCATCGCGCGCGGGGATCACGACCGGCTCGAGCTTGCGCAACGCGAGACCATCGAGCGCACGGCGCTGGGTGAACAGCTTGCGCACCTCGCGCGTCTTGCGGTCGAGCAGCGCGAATTCACCGCTCTCGGTGTCGCGCTCGAAATGGACCGTGCCGAGCCGAAGATCGTCGCTGTTGCTGACGAAACTGATGTCGCCGGCGCCGTAGCGGCCGAGATCGGCGAGGTCGTTGGCGACGCTTTGATCGACGGCGTGCCAGCGCATCCGGTCCGAGATCGCCAGCGCCGCCAACGGCCGGCGATGCTCGTCGAAGATCGCCCGCACGATGTCGGCATCGTCATCGGCAGCAAGCAGCGTGGTCTGGCGCGTCGCCATGTCGAGGGCGAACAACGCCGCCTTGTCGCGGCCGCGCGAGTCGATCAGGTACAGCGTCTTGCCGTCCTCGCTGAAATCCAGCAGCTGGGTCGTATCGGTCTCGGCGATCGGCACCGTCATGAACGGCACCCAGTTGCCGTCCGGATGGCGCTCGAACACCTCGGCGGAGCCGTCGGCGATCAGGCGCGACGCCAGCCGCAGCTGGAATGTGCTGTCGGTGATCAGCGCGACATAATCGTGGTTCTCGTAGGCGAGTTCGCTGGCGCCGGTCACGACGTTGACGCGGAACATGTCGAAATAGCGCTTGTCGCGCTGGTTATGCCGCAGCAGCATCTCCTCGGGAAACTTGCGATCGGCCTCCTGCAGGAACGCTCGGACGCCGGTCTCCGGCGTCAACGGCACGATCTTCCCGTCGGTGATGTCGACGCTGGCGGCACGCCAGTTCTCGTCGCCGTCGCGCTCGCGGAAGAACACCATATGGCGGTTGGTATGCGCCCAGCGATATTCGGCCGAGATGTTGCGATCGGTGACGCGGGTCACCGCCCGCGCCGCCTTGAGATCGGACAGCGGGGCGACCCAGAGATTGTTCACGCCGTCGAGCGGCGCGACCCAGGACAGCTGCGTCCCGTCCGGGCTGAGGCGGATATTGATGTAATCGGGATTGTCGAAGAACACCCGGCGCGCGATCAGGGCGGGCGCCGCTCCGCGGGCCGGACCGATCAGGTTGGCAAATGGCAGCGAGGCCCCGAGCATGGCGACGCGGCGCAGCAACAGACGACGGTCGATTGGCGCAGGCATCCGATCAGCCCCCTCGGCGACAGTCCCCTACGGCGCAAGCCTAGTTGCCGCGCCGCGACCGCGCAACGACCGCCTCGCTCATTGCCGCGCTTGTGATGATGCGCCGATCCAGATCAGCACGGCAGCGGCAAGCAATACGCCGGCGGAGATCACGAGCGCCGCATGCAGGCCGGCGATGAAGGCCGCGGAGCGGCCGACCATCGAGCCGAACAGCGCGACACCAAGCACGCTGCCGGTCTGCCGCGTCGCATTCAGCACCCCGGCCGCGATCCCGGCATGCTGCGGCTCGGCGCTGCCGAGCAGCGTCGATGTCAGCGGCGGCACCAGCAGGCCGAGGCCGCCGCTGATCGCGAGCAGTTGCAGGCAGATCGCGAGATAGCTGGTGGCGGGACCGATGAACAGCATCGCCACGCATCCGGCGCCCGAGATCGCGGCGCCGAGCGCGATCGTCCGCGGCGCGCCGATGCGCTCGGCGACAAGCGGCGCGATCAAATTGGCGGGCAGCACGGCGCCGAGCATCGGCACGAAAGCGAGGCCGGTGGCGAATGCCGACAGCCCGTTGACCTGCTGGAAGTAGAGGCTGAGCACGAAGATCAACCCGTAGAACGCAACGTTCACCAGCAGGCCGACCAGCGCGGTCAGGGCAAACATCCTGTGGCTGAACAGCGAGAGCGGCAGCATCGGCTGCGCGGCGCACGCCTCACGCCAGACGAACAGCACGGAGAAGGCGGCCGCCAGGCCGAAGCCTGCGACCACCAACGGGCTGCTCCAGCCGAGCGCGCCGCCCTCGATGAGCGCGCCGGCCAGCGTGCCGAGTGCGGCGATCGCCGCAATCTGTCCCGGCAGATCGAGCCGATGCTGCTGATGGCGCGTGGTTTCGCCGGCAAAGCGCCAGGCGAGCCAGAGGCCGGCGAGGCCGATCGGCAGATTGACCAGGAAGATCGCGCGCCAGCCGACCAGCGTGATCAGTCCGCCGCCGACGAACGGGCCGGCGGTCAGCGCAAGGCTCGCGCCTGCGGCCCAGATGCCGACCGCACGTCCCCGCGCCTTCTCGTCCGCATAGGCGTGGCGCAGCAGCGCGAGCGAGTTCGGCACCAGGATGGCCGCGGCCAGCCCCTGCACGCAGCGCGCGGCGATCAGCGTCACGGCATCAGGCGCGATCGCGCACGCAACCGACGCCGCGGTGAAGATGGCAAAGCCGGCCATGAAAACGCGCTTGGCGCCGATCCGGTCGCCGAGCGCGCCCGCGGTCAGGATGAAGGCGGCAAAGGCGATGGTGTAGGCGCTCACCACCCATTGCAGCTCGGCGACGCCGCCGCCGAGCGAGCCGCCGATGGCGTTGAGCGCGGTGTTGACGATGGTGACGTCGAGTTGCACGACGCCGTAACCGAGACTCATCGCGGCGAGCGTCAACGTCGCCGCGAGCCCGGTCGACGACTGATGCGACCTCGCACGCGGGTCCGGCATGCGCCGGAGGTTCAGGGATGTCTGTTGCATGGTCGTGACCTCGCTTCTCGGCAACCAATCCGAGAGATAGGCCTTCGTTGCTCAAGGATATTTCGTCATCGGTCGAAGTGTGGTATCCTCGTGGCGCCCGGACCGCGCGGCCGCAGCGATGTTGCGCGGCGTTTTGCCTCAATAGACCTACGGACCGCCCTCCGGGTGCCTCATTCCGGCCCGAACAGCGGTCCACAGCCCGATCACGCAGATGCGCACATCGACTTCACGCCTTGGTAAACGCCGCAGCCGGCCCGGACCTCCCCCACGCTGATGCATAGCGTCTATTCGCTCCGCTCCGACGGCCCCGCAGTGGCGCTGCGACGGCGGCAAAATCGGCAAAAAAAGCCTACGAAATCGTCAGGAACGACTGAAAGGCGGCGGAACATGCAGTGCTGCCGTCGCGGCCGACGACATGGCTGCGACTCACATTCCGAAGAACGAGAACATATGTAGCCAGTATGACAACAACGCTGGACGGGGGCCGAAGGTTGGCTTGTCAAGGGCTGCACAACGCATCGGTTTTGCCTTATGGGTCATCGCGTACGGTGCGTTTGCCCGTCACCCGTCGCCGTCCGTGACCGGGTCCCACTGAAATTGTCCCTGCCGGGAGGATGAATGCTTCGGCTGCTGACCACGCTTGGGCGTGGCTTCAAGGAAAAGATCGGCTGGAAACGGCTCGGGATCGCTGCGAGCGTGCTCATCATCGTGTTCGCGCTCACGACGCTGGTCCACACCCTGAAGGGCGTCGACACCGGTATCATCCTCACCGCGCTGACCGACATCGCGCCGCACCGGATCGCGCTGGCGGCGCTCTGCGTGGTCGGAGCATTCTGCACGCTGACCTTCTATGACTTCTTCGCGCTACGCACGATCGGCAAGACCCACGTCCCCTACCGCATCGCAGCGCTGTCGAGCTTCACCAGCTACACGATCGGCCACAATATCGGCGCCACCGTTTTTACCGGCGGTGCGATCCGCTTCCGGATCTATTCCGACTACGGGCTTTCGGCGATCGACGTCGCCAAGATCTGCTTCCTCTCGGGCCTGACCTTCTGGCTCGGCAATCTGTTCGTGCTCGGCTTCGGCATGGCCTGGCACCCCGCGGCGGCATCGGCGATGGACCTGCTGCCGCCGGCGATGAACCGGCTGATCGCGCTCGGCTGCCTTGCCGGCATCGGCACCTATTTCGTCTGGCTCCTGACCGGCGAGAAGCGCCGCGAGCTCGGCCAGAACGGCTGGAAGGTGGTGCTGCCCTCGGCCAAGCTGACGCTGCTGCAGATCATCATCGGCGTGGTCGATCTCGGCTTCTGCGCGCTCGCGATGTATCTCTTGATGCCGACCGAGCCGCATATCGACTTCGTCTCGCTGGCGGTGGTGTTCATCCTGGCGACGCTGCTCGGCTTTGCGAGCCACGCCCCCGGCTCGATCGGCGTGTTCGACGCTGCGATGCTGGTGGCGCTGCCGGAGTTCAGCAAGGAGCAATTGCTGGCGACGCTGGTCGTGTTCCGTATCCTCTATTTCCTGATCCCGTTCGGGATCTCGATCTCGATCATGGGCATGCGCGAGCTGTGGCTCAACGTGGTGCGGCCCTGGCAGGAAAGAAAGCGATTGAGCCAAGCCTGCACGGCTTCGGCGACCGTGCGGCAACCGATCGAAAGCCGGCAGCAGCAGATCAGGCGGCTGAGACGGTAACAGCGACGTTATCGGCCCCAAGGTCCCCGCCTCGAGTCGCGGTTTCGATCCCGGATTTGGGTCTCTGCGGCCGCTTCTCTTATTTTCGCCGTACCACTCGCGTCAAACCGCGCCATGATTGGCTTTTTGGTTCGATTTTCATTTCGTGTCACGGTTTGCAGCATGCTGCTCGGCAGCGCGCTCGCGGCGGTATTGGCTTCAGCCGCGGACGCGCAGGATGACCAGCTCTCGATCTCCTGGGAGGTCCGCAACCGCTTCCGGTTGTTCCGTGAGGAACGCGACTTCCGCCTGCACGTCGAAAGCGGGCTCGGCCGCAGCGTGTTGGCCTCGGAACAGGCGCTGGAACTGCAAAGCGACGGCCGCGGCTGGGCGCGCAACACGGTCAACCGGCTCTGCATCGACCTGCAGGGCCGCGTCAACGAGCCCTGCACGCGCGACAACGTCAAGGAAAGCTATCTGACGCCGATCGATCACCCGATCGTCGTGCGGCTGACCGGTCCGGTTCCGGTCGGCGCGACCTGCGCCTGGTCGTTCGACGATGGCGACGGGCCGCAATCCTCGACATTCGATTGCGCCGAGCCGGTCAATCTGCGCGTCCGCTACGGCCGCACCACGGTCGCGACCGTCGACATCGCCAGCGGCGCGGATGCCAACCAGCGCGTGACCACCCAGATCGCGGTGCGCGACTTGCTGATCGCCGGCCTCGGCGACAGCATCGCATCCGGCGAAGGCAATCCCGATCGCGCGATCGCGCTCTCCGACGAAGGGTTCTGCTTCCGCTCCTATCTCGGCGGAGCGCAATATTATCGGCCGAGCCGTGCCGGCTTCAAAGGCGGCCGTGCCTGCGAAGCGCCCGACACCCTGACCAACTGGCAGCGCCAGAGCGCGCTGTGGCTCAACTCGGCCTGTCATCGTTCGCTGTACAGCTACCAGACCCGCACCGCGCTTGCGCTCGCCGTGCAATATCCGCACATCGCGGTGACCTATCTGCCGCTGGCCTGCACCGGCGCCACCATCGCCGACGGCCTGCTCGGCTCGCAGCAGGCGCGGGAATGCCTGCCGACGAAGACCGCCAGCACCTGCTCGGGCACCGTCAACGGCCAGATCGCGGAGCTGCGTACGGCAATGGCAGCCGCCAAGCGCCGCCAGCCGGACCGCACGCTCGACCTCGTGCTGCTGTCGATCGGCGCCAACGACATCTATTTCTCCGGCCTCGTCGCCAACGTGATCGTCGACACGCCGACGGAACGTACGCTGTTCAAGGGCGGCTCGATGGCCAGCGTCGACGATGCCCGCTCGGCTTTGGCGCGCGACCTGCCGGCCGATTTCGCCAAGCTGCGCGATGCGCTGAAGCCGTTGGTCGGTGGCGACCTCTCGCACGTGATCTACACGGCCTACGCCAATCCGGCGCTGGCCAATGGCGGCGCGCCCTGCCCCGGCGGCCGCGCCGGCTTCGAGATCCATCCCTCGTTCAACGCCGATCCGAAGCGGCTCGCGGCGGTCTCGGGCTTCGTGCAGAACGAGTTCCTGCCGCAGCTCAAGGCGATCGCGCAGTGCCAGTCCGGCATCATCTGCCGCAATCCGCAGGCCGACCGCATGACATTCGTCGATGCGCACCAGGATGCGTTTGCAAGCCACGGCTTCTGCGCGCGCGCCTCGACCGATCCGGAGTTCGACCGCGACTGCTTCGCCGCCAACGGCGACAGCTTCGTCTCGGACATCGTCGCCGCGGCAAGCCAGCCGCTCAAATGCGGCCGCAGCGCCGGCGAGTACCGCGCCTACCTGCCGCGCGCACGCTGGATCCGCGACGCCAATGACAGCTATTTCGCGGCGATGACCTACCCGCAGGGCCTGCCGTCCTCGATGCAGCCGACCGACATCCACGACGCGACATGGGGCATCCTGTCGGCGGTGTATGGCGGCGCGGTGCATCCGAGCGCGGAAGGTCATGCGGCGATGGCCGACGCCGCGGTGCCCGCAGCCGCTACCGTGCTGCGATTGAACACCACCGTGCCCGAGGTGATCTCCGAGCCGGTCGCGCCATTGCCGACCGCACCGGAGCGACGCTGAATGCTGCACGCGCAACCGCACGCTTGCGGCCGCGAGCGAACGTGATCCCAATCGGAGCGTGAGAGCTTTTTGGTGCCGCTTCAGTGCCGCTTCGTCGCCGGCAAGGGCGCCGGAGGCGGCGGCTTCATCGCGGCGGCTTGCGATGGCAGATATTTGGCGACGATTGCGGGATCGAGCTGCGCCAGCGCCGTGTCCGGCAGCCGGGTCCAGACCTCGTCCTTGCCGAACAGCGAGATGCCGAGATAGCCGCGCATGGTGAGCGTCTGTCCATCGGCGCTCAGCGTCATCTTGGCCTTGTAGACCTTGCCGTTGCGCGGATCGAGCACGTTGCCGCCTTCATAGGCCAGCCCATTGCGCTTCATGTCGCGGATCAGGGGAATGCCAAGCCATGGCATGTCCTTGCGATCGTCGGTGCATTTCGAGCAGACCGGATTGGGCGGATCGCCGGGCGCTGAGAACATCTTTGCAATCATGCCTTCGAACAGGCCGTTGCGCTCGATCACCAGGAACCAGCCTTCCGGCTTGCCGTCCTCGACCTTCTGCCAGAGGCCGGCCGCCGATAGCTCGGCCGCCGAAGCTGCAAGCGGAGCAGCTAGCGCAAAGGCCGTGGCGACCGCCAAGATCAGCCGAAGTCTGGATAGCGTGTTCCGCATCATCATCACCTGATCAATCGACAAACTCGATTACGAGCAGACTACGGCCATTTCGCGGAGTGTTCCAGTACCCGCGCCGGACGGGCAATGGCCCATGCCCCTGGCATTGGTCGCTGTTGGAGTGGAATCAGTTCACTCCAAGCTTCTTCTGCAAACTGGATGACGAGGTTGTGTACTGGAACACCAGCCGCTTGTCGGGATACACGTAGCGGTGCGCCTTCTGCGCCATCAGCGCGCCCTCGTGGAAGCCGGAGAGAATGAGCTTCAGCTTGCCCGGATAGGTGTTGATGTCGCCGATCGCGAAGATGCCCGAAATGTTGGTCTCGAATGCTGCGGTGTCGACCGGCACCAGATTGTTCTCCAGCGCGACGCCCCAGTTCGCCACCGGACCGAGCTTCATGGTGAGCCCGAAGAACGGCAGGATCGTATCGCAGTCGACCTTGCTCATCGCATTGTCGTTGCCTTTGACGTGAGCGCCGGAAACCTGGCCGCCCGCACCTTCCAGCTCGGTGACCTGGCCGATCTTGAGATCCATCTTGCCGCCCGAAACCAGCGCGCGCATCTGCTCGACGCTGTGCGGCGCCGCGCGGAAATCGTCGCGTCGATGCAGCAGCGTGATGCGCTTGGCGATCGGATGCAGATTGAGCGTCCAGTCGAGCGCGGAGTCGCCGCCGCCGACGATCAGGATGTTCTTGTCGCGGAACTGCTCCATCTTGCGCACCGCATAGAACACCGACGTGCCTTCATAGGCCTCGATGCCCGGCACCGGTGGACGCTTCGGCTGGAACGAGCCGCCGCCCGCGGAGATCACCACGACCTTGCACTCGAACTCCTTGCCGGCATCGGTCTTCACGCGGAACAAGGGATCGCCGATCTTCTCGATGCTCTCCACCATCTCGTTGAGATGGAAGGTCGGATTGAACGGCTTGATCTGCTCCATCAGCTGGTCGGTGAGGCCCTGGCCGGTGACGAAGGGAATGCCGGGAATGTCGTAGATCGGCTTCTCGGGATAGAGCTCGGCGCACTGCCCGCCGATCTTGTCGAGGATGTCGACCAGATGCACCTTCATGTCGAGCAGGCCCAGTTCGAACACGGCGAACAGTCCGCAGGGGCCCGCGCCAATAATCAGCACATCGGTCTTGATCGCTTCGCTCATGTCCGCTTCTTTTCCATTGAAATCGACCGGGGCGGCCGTTGCCTGTCCAGCCAGGAGGTATCGGATCGGGACATGCATAATAGGGGTAGACGCTGGCGCGGCAACCCCTTGCCGAGCCTTCATAACTCGGCTGTATGGACGGAAACTGACGGAGATCAAATCTCGTGAACGCCCCTATCCGCGCGGATGACGCGCCGCGCCTGGAAGATTTCCCTTATCGCCTGTCCGACAATGTGCGCTTTGCCGATCTCGACCCGAACGGGCACGTCAACAACGCGGTGTATGCAACATATTTCGAGACCGGCCGCGTCACGCTGGTGAAAGACCGCAGCATGGGGCTGATGCCGGCTGGGCTCGGCTGGATCATGGTGCGGCTCGACATCCATTTCCGCGCCGAGTTGCACTGGCCGGGCCAGATCGAGCTCGGGCTCGGTCTGGTCAAGTTCGGACGGACGTCGGCCACGTTCGATCAGGTGGTATTTTCGGAAGGGAGATGCGTGGCATCGGCGAAAGCGATCACCGTGATGATCGATGAGGCCACGCGCCGACCGACGCCATTGCCGGCGGAGGTCAAGCAGAACTTCCGCCGCTGGGTCCGTCGCGGTGTGAACCCGGACGGCGAATAAGCGATCTTAAGCTTGCCGCTCCGGCGTCGACACGACCAGCCCGTCGAGATCGTCGGTCACCTTGATCTGGCAGGACAGCCGCGAGTTCGGACGCACGTCGAAGCCGAAATCCAGCATATCCTCTTCCATCGGCGACGGTGCGCCGACCTTCTCGCGCCACGCTTCATCGACATAGACATGGCAGGTCGCACAGGCGCAGGCGCCACCGCATTCGGCTTCAATGCCGGGAATGGCGTTGCGGATCGCGCCTTCCATCACCGTCGCGCCGTTCTCGATATCAATGGAGCGTTTCTCTCCGGAATGGTCGATAAAGTGGATTTTGGCCATGATTGCTCGTGCTGCCGGAATGCGCCGGACGATGGTTGGAAAGGTCCCGGGCAGTCGTATAACGGGTCGATCTGCACAGCGCTAGCGCGGAGACCGAAAACCTGCCAGCCGGCCGGGACGGCGCCCGCCGTTGGCGCAAGCCGTTGCGATGCGGGAAAGCCTAGGAGCGACCCAGAATCAGCTCGATCGCCGTGCGCGCCTCGGCAATCGCGGCCCCCAGCGCGGCGAGCGGCTGGGCCGGGTCGGAACCGGCGGTCAGCGCGGTTTCCAGGTTGGCGGCCGCCTCGGCGACGCCGAAGGCGCCAATCGCCCGCGCCGAGCCTTTCAGGGTGTGGGCATGGGTCGTGGCCTCGGGCGGCAAGGCAGCCAGCTCGCCAAGGATCCGGGCCGACTGGCTCCAGAACATCGCCAGCACTTCGCGCTCCAGCCCCGGATCGCCCAGCGTCATCCGCCTGAGGTGCTCGACGTCGATCGGACCGGCGCCCGGCGCGAGCGGCGGCGATTGGGTCCATTCAACCCGTTCGAGATGAAGCGGCATGGCCTGTCCCTGTCGTCTCTGCCGGGCCTTCACCGGCGGACCGTTGGCCAGCCAATCACGAAACTGGTTAACGAATTGTTGTCGGGATGATCGGCAAAACCGCCCGATTCTGGACAATTTCCGGACACAATCGGCCCTCTGCGGCGGGAATTTCGAGTACCGATAAGGCCTTATGGCGCAAAGCTGTTAACGATGATTAAGAAAGTATTAATCGCAAGCATTTCATTCGCATCGCTCTCCCAATAGGATGTTTGCGGATGTAGCGGACAAGCCGCCGGAGGGGGCCGCTTGTGCTCCGCTTGTGGGCACCGGCTTCGAGCTTGCGCGGGGACAATCGCAAGCTCGCCGACGCGTAAATTAGTGAGAGGGCTCAGACTGAACATGGCGAACACTCCCAAGAAGGTCAAAGATCCCACAGAAGTCGCGCTTTCTGCCATCCAGGAAGCCCTCAACATCAGCGAACAAGGCGCCGAGAACCGCAGCCCCCTCAACGACGGCGCCGCGCCGCCGAACCTGCCGCCACAAGCTCCGGATTTTTCCGCCGCATCGTTCGAACCCCGTCCGAACAGCGATCGTTCGGTGTTCGAGCCGATCGAGGAGCCGCGTGCGCCGCGCCGCGCCGCCAATGACGATCGCGAGACCATCGGCCAGATGCTGCAGACGCTGCAGGGAGGCCGCGCCCGCAACGCTTTCACGCTGTTCTTCGTCTGCTCCGGCGCCTGGCTGCTCGGCGGCGTCATTCTCACCATCGCGTTCTGGCCGGCGCTGCAGGCTTCGATGGCCCAGGGCACCGGCGTCCTGGTGCTCGCCGGCCTCGCCGCGCTGTTCGCCGTTCCGGTGCTGCTGTTCTATTATCTCGCCAGCCTCGCCTCGCACGGCCAGCGCATGCAGATGATCGCGCAATCGATGGCGCAGGTCGCGATGCGATTCTCCGAGCCGGAAAACGCCGCCGCCGATTCCATGGTGACGGTCGGCCAGGCGATCCGCCGCGAGGTCGCGGCGATGGGCGACGGCGTCGAACGCGCGATCGCGCGCGCCGGCGAACTCGAGACCCTGGTTGCCAACGAGGTGGCGGCGCTGGAGCGCGCCTATTCCGACAATGAAGTGCGCATCCGCGCACTGCTGCAGGACATCGCCCACCAGCGCGACAACCTGGTCGGCCAGGCCGAGCAGGTGCGCAGCGCGATCTCCGGCGTGCAGATCGACCTGCGCCACGACATCGCGCTGATCTCGGACGCGATCGCCTCGCGCGTCGACGAGGTCGCCAAGAGCATCACCGGCGCGCTGGAAGAGCGCGGCCAGCACATCACGACCGCGCTGAGCCATGCCGGCGACAACATGATCCTCGCGCTCGGCGAGCGCGGCGGCGACCTGCTCGACCGCCTCGAGGAAGCCAGCGCCGAGACCACGCGCGCGGTGATGGACGCCTCCGAGCGGCTCACCACCAGCCTCAACTTCAAGACCGGCCACGTCCATGACGAGTTCGTCGATCTGGCCGATCGCGTCCACGAGATGCTGAACGAGCGCATCGACCGCATCACCGGCGAGTTCGAGCAGCGTTCGTCCGCGATCGTCGACGGCATCTCCGACCGCACCGAGGAAGTCCACGACTCCCTGAAGAACTCCGCGGACTCGCTGCTGCTCGAGCTCGAGCTGCGCAGCAACGACCTCGTCAGCAAGATCGACGACGCCGGCAACCGCCTCGCCGGCCAGATCATGACCTCCGGCGACCGGGCGAGCGAGGCGCTCGACGTCACCGTCAATTCGCTGGTCGCCAAGGTGGTGGGCCAGACCGAGACCGCGCACGATTCGCTATCGTTGCAGATGAGCGCGTTCGACGACCTGGTGAAGAACCACGGCAGCGAGCTCGCCGAGAAATTCGCCCGCGACTCCGGCACGCTCGGCGCGCTGATCACCCGCCACATCTCGGAATTCGACCGCACCGTGAAGACCTTCGGCGGCGACATCGTCGAGCGCATGGGCCAGCGGACCCAGGACATCGCCGACAGCCTGAAGACCTATGTCGACACCTTCGACAATCGCGTCACCGCCAATAGCGGCGAGATCACCGCTTCGCTCGACCAGCGCCTGCTGCAGTTCGAGACCACGCTCGGCAGCCGCGTCACCAGTCTCGACGCCTCGCTGACCGACAAGCTGTCTTCGTTCGACTCATCGCTCGCCAGCAAGATCGGCTCGTTCGACGGCCGCCTGCAGTCGCTGGACGACGCGATCGACGGCCGCATGCGGACGCTCGAAGTCACCTTCGAGAGCCGCGCCAAGTCGGTCACCGATACCATCGATGGCCATCTCGGCACGCTAGCGACCCAGCTGACCGAAGGCGCCACCCAGGCGATCCACTCGATCGACTCGCGCCTCGGCCTGCTCACCACTACCCTGACCGAGGGCACCGTGCAGGCGATCGCCGCGATCGACCATCGCATCAACGGCGTCACCGAGACGATCGACGGCCACAGCGTCCGCCTGGTCGACACCATCAACGGCCACAGCACCCGCCTCGCCGACACCATCAACGCTCACAACAGCCGCCTCGTCGAGACCATCAGCGGCCACAGCTCGAATCTCACCGACACCATCTCGGCGCGCTTCGCCGACATCCAGCAGGGCATCGAGAGCCGCGTCGGCGTCATCGCCGGTGACATCGACACCCGCGTCGCGCAGTTCGAGGACCTGCTCGGCTCGCGCGTCGAGGCCGTTGCCGGCCGCATCGAGAGCAGCGGCCGCCAGGCGAGCGAGGACCTGATGTCCCGCGCCGAGCTGCTGTCGTCGAGCATCAAGTCCCATGTCGAGGACGCCGAGCGTTCGCTGACCAATCTCGTGGTCAACACCAGCGAAACCATCCAGACCGGCGCGCGCACCGCGCAGCAGGCGCTGCTCAGCGTGTCCGCGGATGTCGGCAACCAGCTCAAGCTGAGCTCGGCCGAGGTCGAGGGCGTGCTGACCGCCGTCGGCACCAGCGCCGCCAACTCGATCCTCACCAGTGCCCGCGACGCCCAGGTCTCGCTGGTCTCCGCATCCGGCGACGTCGCCTCGCAGATCAAGGCGCTGTCGGAGGACGTCGAGCGCACCCTGCAGGCCGCCGGCAGCGCCACCGCAGCCTCGGTGCTGTCGGGCGCGCGCGACGCCCAGACCACGCTGGTCTCGGCCTCGGCCGAAGCCGCCAGCCAGGTCAAGGCGCTGGCCGCCGACGTCGAGCAATCGCTGTCGATGTCCGGCTCTGCCGCCGCCGAAGCGATCATGACTGGCGCCCGCGAGGCCCAGACCACCCTGATCGCGACGTCGGCCGACGTCACCGGCCAGGTCAAGTCGCTCGCCAGCGACGTCGAGCGCTCGCTGTCGATGGCCGGTTCCGCGACCGCGGAAGCCGTGGTCGCCTCCGCCCGCGAAGCCCAGAGCACGCTGGCCGGCGCGTCGACCGAGGCCGCCAACCTCGTCCGCACGCTCGCGGCCGACATCCAGCACTCGCTCTCGACTGCCGGCACCGCGACCGCGGAGGCCGTCGTCGCTTCCGCCCGCGAGGCCCAGAGCACGCTGGCCGGCGCGTCGACCGACGCCACCAACCTGGTCCGCACCCTGTCGGCCGACATCGAGCGCTCGCTGTCGATGGCCGGCTCCGCCACCGCGGAAGCCATCGTCGCCTCCGCCCGCGAGGCCCAGAGCACGCTGGCCGGTGCCTCCACCGAGGCCGCCGATCTGGTCCGCACCCTTGCGGCCGACATGGAGCGCTCGCTGTCGATGGCCGGCTCCGCCACTGCGGAATCGATCACGTCGGGCGCGCGCGAAGCCCAGAGCATGCTGGTCAACGCCTCGACCGAGTCTGCGACCAAGGTGACGGCGCTTGCCGCCGATATCCAGCGCGCGCTGTCGATGGCCGGTTCCGGCACCATCGAGGTGCTGACGGCCGGCGCTCGCGAGGCGCAGAACACCCTCGTCACGGCGTCGACGGAAGCAGCCAACCACGTCAAGTCACTGGCAGCCGATGTCGAGCGCACCCTGACGTCGGTCGGCACCAACACCGCGCAGTCGATCCTCGGCAGTGCCCGCGATGCCCAGAACTCGTTCGTGGCGACCTCCAACGAGGCCGCAACCCAGATCCGCGCGATCTCCGTCGAGATCGAGCGCTCGCTGACCACCGCCAGCGCGGAGACCGCACAGACCATCCTGAGCAGCGCCCGCGAGGCCCAGAGCTCGTTTGCGGCGACCTCCGCCGATGCCGCCGCCCAGATCCGCACGCTCTCGACCGACATCGAGCGCGCGCTGGGCTCGGTCACGGCCAAGACCACCGACAACATCCAGACCTCTGCGCAGAACGCCCAGGCCGCACTTGTCAACATGTCCAACGAGGTCTCGACCAAGGTCAAGACGACCTCCGCCGACATCGAGCGCTCGGTGCTGTCCGCGTCCAGCGCATTCGGCTCGGCGATGACCAGCAAGACCGACGAGATCGTCACCTATGTGCAGCAGCAGACCGAGCGGCTGTCGCAGATAGTCGACGGCCGCCGCGGCTCGCTGGTCGAGGCATTGACCGCCAAGACCACGCAGCTGTCGAACGACATGGATCGCGCCACCGCGGATGCGCTGAAGGCGATCGAAACCCGTGGCCTCGCCTTCTCGCAGTCGATGGCGGCGCACGGCAGCGATGTCGCACGCAACATCACCTCGGCCGGCGACCAGGCGACCGGCGCGGTAGCGAAGTCGCTCAAGGAGCTCGAGCAGGCCTCGCGCGCGGCGATCGACCAGTCGCGCCAGGTCTCGATCTCGGCCGTCACGGAGATGCAGGAGACCAGCAAGATCCTGCGCACCGATACGGTCGCGCTGTTCGAGCGGCTGCGCGAGGGCAACATCCTGCTGCAGGAAGTGCTGACCGGCGCCCACGACAACCTCAACTCGCTGGAGCGCGCGCTGGTGACCCGCGTCGCCGACTTCGTGTCCGCCATGAACGACGTCACCTCGCGCAACGGCGTGGCGACCCAGACGCTGGAAGACCAGCTCTCGGTGTTCAACAGCAAGACCGGCAAGGCGCTGGAAGATCTCAGCGCGCTGTCGAGCCAGTTCGAGACCCATGGCAAGGCGCTGATCGAGGCGGCTGCCGTGGTCGAACAGGCCAACCGTTCGACCACGACCTCCGTCAGCGAACGCAAGTCGGAGCTGGAATCGCTGGTCACCACCATCGACCTGCGCACCACCGATCTCGACCAGCGGCTGTCGCGCTTCACCGGGCTGCTCGATGAATCGCTCAGCGCGGCCGAAGAACGCGCCCGCGACATCGCGCGCGTGGTGGCGGAGACCGCGGGTGCCGGTTCGGCTGCGATCAGCAAGCAGTTCGAGGCGGTGCGCCTGGCCGCCGAGAACGAGCGTCAGCAGACCGTCGACGCCATGAACGACCTCTACCAGCAGAGCAACGCCGAGACGGATGCGATGTTCAGGGAATCGACGGAGAAGTTCTCCGCGATGGTCGCGGCGATGAAGCAGATGGCGAGCGAGATGCACAGCGAGCTCGAGGCCACCCGCAACGAGCTGCGCCGCGGCGTGCTGGAAATGCCGCAGGAGGCCGCAGAGAACACCGCGCAGATGCGCAAGGTGATCGTCGACCAGATCGAGGCGCTCGCCGAGCTGAACCGCATCGTCGCCCATCACGGCCGCGGGCTCGACGTGGTTTCGACCAGCCGCGCCAGCGTCCGCCACGAGGAGCCGATCATGGCTGCCGCCGGCGGCCGCGGCGACGTGCGCATGCGCGACAGCGTGCGGGACAACGGCAACAGCGCCTCGACCCTGCCGCCGCCTGATCTCGGCATGGCGACCTCGCGCCGCACCGAGGCTCCGTCGGTCAGCCCGGCCAGCCCCAACAACGGCGATGGCTGGCTGTCCGACCTGCTCAACCGCAGCGACGCTCCGCCGCCTGCCCCGCAGGGCCGCGATGCCCAACAGCGCCCGCGTCCGCAGCAACCGCAGCCGGCCGCCAATCCGCTGGAATCGCTCTCGCTCGACATCGGCCGGCTGATGGACCGCACCCTCGCGGCCGAGATGTGGGATCGCTACCAGCGCGGCGAGAACAAGGCGTTCTCCAAGCGCCTCTACACGCCGGCCGGCCAGAAGGCCTTCGATGAAGTGGCCCGCAAGTACCGCGCCGACCGCGGCTTCAAGCAGACGGTCGACCGCTACATCGCGGAGTTCGAGCGCCTGCTCGACGAAGTCGCCCGCGAAGGCCGCGGCCAGCAGGAGCTGGCCGGCCACCTGACCTCGGAGACCGGGCTGGTCTACACCCTGCTCGCCCACGCGGCGGGACGGCTGGGGTAAAGCTGGCGAATGGCTGATAGCGAATAGTGAGTGGAAACGGAGGCCCAACGGCCTCCGTTTTTGCTTGGGTTCGCGTGAATGGATCCGCGAACGACGTGTCGACGCACCGCGACCGCGTCAGCCACCGTCATTGCGAGCGGAGCGAACCAATCCAATTCGCCGCTTGCGGGAGCAATGGATTGCTTCGTCGCTGCGCTCCTCGCAATGACGGATGTGTCCGACAGCGAACCCTATTCGCTATTCGCCACTCACCATTCGCCGCCCATCATTGCCGGCGCCGCGGCCCGGTTGGTGCTGCGGCGGGCGCCGGCGCGGGCTCGGGCGCGGCGTTGTTGCTGCCGCCGAAGATCACCCGGCTCGGGTTGCGGTCGAAATTGTTCACGGCGCGGCTGATGTCGGCGAGCGTGCGGCGGCCGTCATTGATCAGGAGATTGGTGCGCTTGTCGACGTTGTCGGCGAGCTCGCGGATCGACTTCACCATCAGGTTCAGCTCGCTGCCGTTGTTGCCGCCGGCGATCGCATTGAGGCCCAGCATCAGATTGTCGGCCTTGCCCATCACGCCGTCGACCTTGAGCATGACGTTGTCGATCTTCTCGGAATTGCGCGCCAAGGCCTGGGTGAAGACTTCGAGATTCTTCAGCGAATTCTTCACCGACTGCTGATTGTCGGCGACGATGCGGTTGACGTTCTGCAGGGTGGCGCGGATCGCCTCGGTGACGTCCTGCAGCGCGTTCGGGTCGGCGGTCAGAACCGGGATGCCGTCCTCGTCCAGCGGCACCGGCGGCGCGGCCTCCTCGCCGCCCTTCAGCGAGATCGCGGCGACCCCGGTCAGGCCCTGGAATTCGAGGCCGACCAGGGTGTCCTTGCGCAGCGGTGCGTTGTTCTCGATCATCGCCAGCGCGACCACGCGCCTCGGATTGTCGAGCTTAACCGACACGACCTCCCCTATCCGGATACCGTTAAAATTGACATTGCCGCCGTTGCGCAGGCCGGACGCCGGCCCCTCGAAGATCACCCGCAGAGGACTGCGCTGCTTGGTGGTGTGCAGGCTCTGGAACCACAGCACGAAGCCGAACGCCGCGGCGATCACCGCCAGCGTGAAAGCCCCGATCAAGACGTAGTTCGCCCGCGTTTCCATCACCTACTCGCGTTCATAACTCTTGGGCCCGCGCGCAGCCAGGCTGCGTTCGAGCCCGTCGAATTTCCTGTTGGCGCATGATCTCGTCCGAAAATCGGCTCCAGATTTCGGGATCATGGGCTAGGCCACAACGGCACGGGCGCGCTTGCCGTTGAAATATTGCTGCAGCCATGGATGCTGCGATGCCTTCATGTCGGCGATCGATCCTGCAGCAATGATCTTACCGTTCCCTAAAACGGCGATCCGGTCGCACGCGGTGTAAAGACTGTCGAGGTCGTGGGTTACCATGAAAACGGTCAGCCCCAAAGTGCGCTGCAGGGTGCGTACCAGCTCGTCGAAATCGCCGGCGCCGATCGGATCGAGGCCCGAGGTCGGCTCGTCGAGAAACACGAGCTCCGGATCGAGCGCGAGTGCGCGCGCCAGCGCGACACGCTTGATCATGCCGCCGGAAAGTTCCGACGGGTAGCGATCGGCGACCTCGGGCTTCAGGCCGACCATCACCAGCTTCGCCACCATGATCTCGTCGAGCAGCCGCTGCGAGACGCGCAGGTATTCGCGCGCCGGAAACTGGATGTTCTGGCGCACCGTGAGCGAGGAGAACAGCGCGCCCTGCTGGAACAGGATGCCCCAGCGCCGCTCGACGGCGCGGCGCTGCGACGAGTTCGCGGCATCGAGATCGACGCCGAACACCTCGATGCGGCCGGAGACCTTCGGCACAAGGCCGATGATGGTGCGCGTCAGCACCGACTTGCCGGCGCCCGACGGGCCGACGAAGCCGAGGATCTCGCCGCGCTTGACGTCGAGGTCGAGGCCGTCGAGCACGCGGGTGGAGCCGAATTGAACGGTGACGTCGCGGACCCGGATGATGGCGTCCTCCTGCTCGGCCATGATCACATCCCGATCGAGGCGAAGAAGATCGCGAACACGCCGTCCATCACGATCACGAAGAAGATTCCCTTCACCACCGATGCGGTGGTGTGCTGGCCGAGCGACTCCGCCGAGCCCTGCACCGCCAGCCCCTCGACGCAGGCGACAATGCCGATCACCGCCGCCATGACAGGCGCCTTGACCATGCCGACGATGAAATGGTCGATCGATATGGCATCACGAAGGCGAAGCAGGAAGGCTTCCGGATCGACGCCGCCATAGAGCCAGGCCACCAGGCCACCGCCATAGAGCGCGGCCATCGCGCCGAGAAAGGCCAGGATCGGCAGCGCCAGCACCAGCGCCAGCATGCGCGGCAGGATCAGGACCTCGATCGGATCGAAGCCCATGGTGCGCAGCGCGTCGATCTCCTCGCGCATCTTCATCGAGCCGAGCTCGGCGGTATAGGCCGAGCCGGAGCGGCCCGCGACCATGATCGCGACCAGCAGCACGCCGATCTCGCGCAACACCAGTACGCCGAGCATGTCGACTACGAAGATGTCGGCGCCGAACCTGCGGAAATGGAAGATGCCCTGCTGCGAGATGATGCAGCCGATCAGGAAGGTGATCAGCACCACGATCGGCACCGCGCGCAAACAGACCTGCTCGAGGTGATGCACCGTCGAGGTGAAGCGGAAGCTGCGCGGATGGATCAGCACCTTGGCCGCCGCGGCCAGCACCGCACCGAGCATGTCGACGAGGCCGATGACGGTACCGCCGATTCCGGCCACGGTGCGCCCGATCTGCTCGAGCATGCCCGATATCAGCAGCGATTCGCTCGCGGCCTTGGGCGCGGGGCCGACGCGGCGGACCTCGTCGACCAGGCTGGAATAATTGGCCGAAAGGCCCGCGATCTCCGCCTCGGCGCTGGCATCGCTGAGGCTGCGGCGCAGCCGCTCGATCAGCCAGGCGCCGAACGTGTCGAGGCTCGCGACCTGCGACACGTCGATGAAGATGTGCGGCCGGCTGCCGCGCAGCTTCTCGGCGTCGGAGACGATCCGCTCGAGCGCAGGGGCAAAGCGGGCCGTCCAGTTGCCCGCCGCGCACAACGCCAGTCCTTCGCCTTGGGCTATCCGCTCCAGTGTCGGGTCGCCGCTCACCTTATGCCTACCCCTCAAGCCGGCTGGCCGCCGCTCACTCAGATTTCCGGCGATGCCGGATCGGCTTGTCGAATCTGCCGCTAACCAGCCATAGTTGGTTGCGCGCCGCAAGCTAGGCTTCAGGAAATAGTAGACTTTAAAATGACTTCCACCCCGCAAGGAGCTGTTTCCCTGAACAGCCGGATCGAGCGCTGGCCGATCGCCGGAGCCTTTACGATCAGCCGCGGCGCCAAGACCGAGGCTGTCGTCGTGGTCGCCGAGGTGAGCCAGGGCGGCCTCATTGGCCGCGGCGAATGCGTGCCCTACCCGCGCTATGGCGAAACGCCCGAGGCGACGCTGCAGGCGATACAGGCGATGCAGGAGCCGCTCGCCCATGGCACGGACCGGATCGCCGTGCAGGCCCGCATGCCCGCCGGTGCCGCCCGCAATGCGCTGGATTGCGCGCTGGCGGACCTTGAGGCCAAACGCGCCGGCAGGCGGATCTGGAACCTGCTCGGCCGGCCTGCGCCGGAGCCGCGCACCACCGCCTATACGATCTCGCTCGGAACGTCAGAGGCGATGGCGGAGGCCGCCGCGAAGGCCGGCCATCGCGCGCTGCTCAAGGTCAAGCTCGGCGGCGATGGCGACGCCGCGCGGATCGCCGCCGTGCGCAGGGCCGCGCCGGCCACCGAACTGATCGTCGATGCCAACGAAGCCTGGACCGAGGCCAACCTCGCCGCCAATCTCGCAGCCTGCGCCGATGCCGGCGTCACGCTGATCGAGCAGCCGCTGCCGGCCGGCAAGGACGAGGCGCTGGCGCGGATCAAGCGCCCGGTTGCGGTCTGCGCCGACGAAAGCGTGCATGACCGCGCCTCGCTGGAAGGCCTGCGCGGCCGCTACGACGCCGTCAACATCAAGCTCGACAAGACCGGCGGGCTGACCGAAGCGCTGGCGATGGCGGATGCCGCCCGCGCGCTCGGCTTCGAGATCATGATCGGCTGCATGGTCGCGACCTCGCTGTCGATGGCGCCGGCGATGCTGATCGCGCAGGCCGCGCGCTTCGTCGATCTCGACGGCCCGCTGCTGCTGGCCAGGGACCGCGACGAGGGCCTGCGCTACGAGGGCAGCCTGGTCTATCCGCCCGACGCCGCACTCTGGGGCTAGAGCATGATCCGGAAAAGTGCGAAGCGGTTTTCCGAAAAGATCATGCTCAGTCAAAAAGCTAAAGCGCGTGACGATTCAACCTAATCGCATCGCGCTTTAGTCGGTTAGTCGTTTGCGCGCCAGCCACATCACCAGCCCGCCGGTCGCCGCCATCGCCGCCATCATGTCGTAGACGCCGAGCCCGAAGCGCGCATAGACCATGCCGCTGACGATCGCCGTGCTGCTCGCGACGATGCCGCCGCAGGCGGTGAGATAACCCTGCGCGCGCGCCATCACATGAGGCGGCACGTGATGCACCATCAGCCCCATGATGCCGACCTGGGTCAGGCCGAAGCTTAAGCCGTGTCCGAGCTGGACCACCGCAAGCACTGCAAGCGGCGGATCCTGCGCGGTGATCGCCCAGCGCGCCACGGCGCTGGCGGCCGCGATCATCACCAGCACAGCCGACGGCAGCGTGAAGCGCGGCGAGGCCGCGAACAGCACGATCTCGGCGATCACGCCGAGCACCCAGAGGGCCGCGATGGTCAGGCCGCTGAAACCGGCCTGCTGCCAGGCGATCGATGCGAAGATGTAATAGGCGCCATGGCTGCCCTGGATCAGCGCCGAGGACACGATGATCGCGAGGAAGCTGGGATCGCGCAGCAGTTTTGGCGCGCCCGCGGTCGGCGCATGAGCTGCCGCCGGCCGGCCCAGCGGCCGCAAGGTCAGCCCGACCAAGGCGCCGAGCACGGTCACGGCGGTGATGATCCAGATCAGATCGACCTCCGCGACATAGCGCAGCAGGAACCCGCTGATCAGCGCGCAGACCGCGAAGGCCGCCGAGCCCCACAGCCGCAACGGTCCATAGCTCAGGCCGAATTGCCTGACGCCGCGCAGCGCGTAGGCGTCGGTGAGCGGCACCATCGGCGTCCAGACGCAGCAGGTCAGCGCATAGACCGCGAGCAGCACCAACGGCTGGTGCTGGGTGCCGATCACGGCAAAGCCCACCGCGGTCGCGAATCCCGTGGTGATCATCGCACCGCGCAGCATCTGGCGCCGCTCCGCCGTGGCCGTGACCAGCGGCAGCACGGTGAAGCGCGTCACCGGCGGCACCGCGGTGATGAAGCCGATCCAGGTGGCATCGACCCCGATCGCCTTCAGCCACACCGTGAAGAACGGCAAATGGACCCCGGTCATCCCGAACGTCGTGGCATAGAATGCCGCGAGGCTGCGCGCGAATCGCCGCGACGCAACTTTTGCTGCGATGGGGATTTGTGATTCGGAAGACATCAATTCAATTGCGATTCGCGCGATATCGTGGTGATCGTTAACCCAACGCGCAGTGATTTGCGCGGAGAGATTGTGATGGCCGAAGAAGCATTCGCCCTGTCGCCGATATCCGCCCGCGCGGCCCTGCCGAGCGAGGAGGACTATGCCGCGATCAGCGCGGCCTTCATGGAGACCTCGCGGGGCCGCTGGTTCCTCGGCGAATACGCCAAGCGCAACCGCAATGCCGATACAAGCATGGTGCTCGACGCCGTGGCGCGGATCGAGGAAAGCCTCAGCGCGCAGCGCCAGGCCGCCGCAGCGGCGATCAGGGACGAGCAGCTGGCGCAGGCGCTGGGCGCCCTGCGCGGCGCGATCGAGGCCGCCCAGGCCTCCGCCAGCGCGGCGCTCGACAGCATCAGCTTCGATCAGAACCTCGCGCCGGTGCGCAAGGGCGTGCGGGTGATCAGGGAAATCTCCTGGCGGCTGCGCGAGATCGGCAATGACGGCCGGATCTGCGACATCATCGATTCGCAGGCCAGCGCGATCGAAGCCGGCGCCGCCGAGGTCTCGATGAAGGACGCCAAGGCCGTGCTGGACGCCGCCTTCGCGGCGCTGGCCCGACGGCTCGGCGAATTCGATCCGGACAAGCAGACGACACAAGCGGCTGAACCTGCTGCTGCCGAAGCACCGGTTGCAGAAGCGTCCGCTGCTGCGCCCTCCCCGCCGCCGGTGGCCGAGAGCGCTGCGCCCGACGCGACTGTCGCCGCTGCGCCACCGGCTCCGTCTCAAGAGGCCGCTGCAGCGCTGCCCGACGAAGCCACGAAGCCTGCCGCAACGCCGAGTGTTGAGGTTGCCGCGGCCGCCATGCCGGAGCCGAACGAAGCATGGCTCAAGGCGGAGGCCGCGCTGGCCGAAGCCGAGGCCGCAGAACTCGCGCGTGTCACCGAGGCGGCCGCTGACGCCCAGGACGAAGCGGTGCTCGACCTCATCGCGATGGAGATGGGCGCGCCCGATCCGATCGACGAAGAAGCGATCGCCGAAGAAATGCGCGCCGCCGAGGAGCTGCGCGTCGCCGAGGCGATGGCGGCCGAGCCCGAAATGGATGCGCCGGCCATTCAGCCCGAGCCTGCACCGTCGCCCGAGCCGACGGTCGAGGTCAAGGTCGAGCCCCAGCCGATGGCTGCAGCTCTGATCGACGCGGCGCCGGCGGCCGCACCACCGCCTCTCCCGACCACCGTCGAGGCTCCAGCTCCCGTGGCGGAAGTCTCACTCGGCTCGACCATCATCGCCAGCGGCCTCCTGAAGAAGCCGAACGTCGCAGCCAACGATCCGCTCGCGCCGATCCGCCGCATGAGCCAGGCCGAGAAGATCGCGTTCTTCTCGTAGGCCCGACGCGGGCGCGCGGCGCATCCCTCTCCCACTGACCACCCGCGCAGCGTGACCCAGCTCACGTACGACGGGCGCCTCCGCGCCTAGCCTTGCCGCGACCGGTCCCGCACCGGGACCAGCTTTTGGGAGCGCGCGATGGTCCGCCTGAGATCCATCATGATATCCGCCGCATTGCTCGGCCTGTTCAGTCTCGCTCTATCGGGCACAGCGTCTGCCGAGACCGGCGGCATCACCGTCGGCAATGCGGCGCAAACGCCGGCACAATCCATCGACCAAGCGGCTTCGCCCGCGACATCAGCGGCGGCGGTGCCGGGCGTGCTGCGCGGCCCCGAGCAGCGCGTCGCGCTGGTGATCGGCAATGCCAACTACGAGAATGCGCCAAAGCTCGCCAATCCCGGCAATGACGCGCAGTCGATGGCCGAGCTGTTGAACGCGGCCGGCTTCGAGGTGATCGCCGCGACCGATCTCAGGCAAAGCGACATGGTGAAGGTGTTGCAGGATTTCTCCGACAAGGTCGCGGCGCGCGGCCCCGGCACGGTCGCGATGATCTACTACGCCGGCCACGGCGTGCAGCTCGCCGGCGAGAACTACCTGATTCCGGTCGATGCCAGGATCGCAACGCCGTCCGACCTCGACGGCAATGCGGTGCGCCTCGTCGACGTGATGGGCACGCTTGAGAGCATCCCGAGCCGGATGCGTATCGTGGTGCTCGATGCCTGCCGCAACAATCCATTTCCCAACGTCAACGACGCCGGCCGCGGCCTTGCCGTGGTCGACGCGCCGAGCGGCTCGATCGTCGGCTATTCGACCGCGCCCGGCATGGAAGCGCAGGACGGCAGCAACGGCCACAGCCCCTACACCAACGCCTTCCTGCGCCTGGCGCGCGAGCCCAATCTGCCGATCGAGCAGCTGTTCAAGCGCATCCGCCTCGACGTCAACTCCGTGACCGACGGCCGGCAGACACCGTGGGAAAGCTCGTCGCTGACCTCCGATTTCTATTTCTTCGGCGATACCGCCATGGCGTCAGCGCGTGCGCCGGCGAATGGCCCGGTCGTGCAGATGGCATCGAACCTGCCGAACCGCTCGGTGCGCCAGGCCTATGACTTCGTGCTGTCGGAGGGCCGGCCGGACTACTACGAGGAATTCATCCGGCTCTATCCGCGCGATCCGCTGTGCGAGCGCATCCGCTTCCTGCTGACGAACTGGCTGCAGGTCGCGGCCTGGCACAAGGCGGTGCTTGCCAACACGCCGTTCGCCTACAAGACCTTCCACGACAATTTCGCTGGCAGCCCCTACGCGCAGTCGGCGTTGAAGCTGCAGGTGCAGCCGAAAGCAATCCCGCTGATGCAGTTCACGCGGCTGTCGAATCGTCAGACCTTCCAGCCGCTCAATGCCGGCGTGCAAGGGGCCGTCGGCAAGATCGTGACCATGCCCGCATCCGGCGCGAAGCCGGTCGGCATGCCGAGCTCAATCGGCAAAGGCAAGGTTGCGGGCCTGCCCGTCGCGAATGCCGGCAAGGCCACGTCGAACGCAACCATGAAAGACGCCAGCAGGCAGCACTTCCGCGCCGAGCGGCAAAGCATGCAGGGCAACCGGACGAGTTCAAGCGGCAGCCGTGCTTCGTTCCACCCAAGTCCGTCCGGCTCACATTTTGGCGCAATGGGTGGCGGCAACCGTGGTGGCTTCAGGCACTGATCGGCCGCACGCCACAACGAAACAGGGGCAGCGCGCGTACCGCCCTGCCCCCGCTTCGTTTCAGATACCGGTGTCAGGCGACCAGCTTCGCGAACAGGTCGGCGTCGACATTGCCGCCGGAGAGCACGATGACGACGTTCTTGCCCTTGGCATCGATCCGCCCCGCCAGCAGCGCGGCGAGCCCGATCGCGCCGCCGGGCTCGACCACGAGCTTCAGCTCGCGATAGGCAAAGGCGACGGCGGCGCCGACCTCGTCATCGGACGCGCTGACGCCATTCGCCAGCAGCTTGCTGTTGATCGCGAAGGTGAGTTCGCCCGGCATCATCGCCATCAGCGCGTCGCAGATGGTGCGCGCGGCGACCGGATGCGCCTCGCGATGGCCGACCTTGAGCGACAGGGCGTGATCGTCATAGCCCGCAGGCTCGGCGACGATCACCTGGGCCTGCGGATATTTTGCCTTCACCGCGGTGGCGACGCCCGCGATCAAGCCGCCGCCTGATGCGGGCGCCACGACGATATCGGGCGTCAGCCCGAGCGCCGCCATATCCTCGGCGATCTCGCGGCCGGCGGTGCCCTGGCCCGCGATCACCAGAGGATCGTCATAGGGAGGCACCAACGTCGCGCCACGCTTGCTGGCGATACCGCTCGCGATCGCCGCACGGTCGTCGCGATCGCGATCGTAGAGCACGACCTCGGCGCCATAAGACTTGGTCCGCTCGCGCTTGGTGAGCGGGGAGTCCGCAGGCATCACGATGGTCGCCTGCATGTTGAGGATCTTTGCCGCCGCGGCAACGCCCTGGGCGTGGTTGCCCGAGGAGAACGCGACGACGCCGCCGCTCCGCTTGTCCTGCGGGATCGAGGCGAGCTTGTTGAAGGCGCCGCGGAACTTGAACGATCCGGTTCGCTGCAGCATCTCGGGCTTGAGGAAGACCTGGGTGCCGACGCGTTCGTTGAGAACGGGGAAAGTCAGTAGCGGCGTGCGCACCGCGAACGGCGCGACCACCCTTGCGGCGGCATCGATGTCCGCAGCAGCGACGGGTGGATTGAGAGGGGTGTCCGTCATCCGTAATTTCTATCGCGGCCGCGGGCAACCCGGCAAGACGCTTTAGCGTGAGGTGGGATGAGGAGCCGGCAGGGCCGCCAAATGGTGCTCCTCGGCACCGAATTCGAACACCTCCCCCTCGCCGTCGGGCGCCGCGGGGCGGACGTTCATGCAGCGGTCGATGAACACCCGGGCTGACGCCTGCCAGGTGTGGAGCGCGGCGAAATCGACGCAGGCCTGCCGCGGGATGCTGAGCGCCTCCAGGCAAGCGTGGCGCAAATCCTCGTCGAGGACACCGACCGGCGCCGCGCCGATCACGTCGCGAGGACCGGTGACCGGAAAAGCGGCAACCGGCAGGCCGCTGGCGAGGGCTTCAAGCAGCACCAAACCGAACGTATCGGTGCGGCTCGGGAAAACGAACACATCGGCCGCGGCATAGATTTCGGCCAATTCTTCCCCATGGCGGGCGCCGAGGAACACGACTTCCGGATATCTCCGCTCCAGCGCCGCGCGTGCCGGGCCGTCGCCGACCACCACCTTGGTGCCGGGTAGATCGAGATCCAGGAACGCTTCGAGATTCTTCTCCACCGCCACCCGGCCGACGCTGAGATAGACCGGCTGCGGCAGGCAGAGGTCGACGTCGCGCGGGTGGAACAGCGCGGTATCGACGCCGCGCGACCATAGCACCACGTTGCGGAAGCCGCGCTGGCGCAGCTCTGCAGCCAGCGCCGGGGTCGCCGCCATCACCGCCCGGCTCGGCTTGTGGAACCAGCGCAGCGCGCGCCACACCCAGGCTTCCGGGACTGGCGTCCGTGCCGAGACGTATTCGGGAAAGCGGGTGTGGAAACTCGTCGTGAACGGCAGGCCGCGCTTGCGGCAATAGCGGCGGACCGACAGCCCGATTGGACCTTCGGTCGCGATATGGATGCTGTCGGGCTTGGCCGCGTCGATCAGGCTCGCGACCTTGGCCCTGTACGGCAGTGCCAGCCTCAAATCGCGATAGCTCGGCATCGCGAAGGTGCGGAACTCGTCCGGCGTCAGGAATCTCACCTCGACGCCGAGCGATTGCGCCGCCTGTGCCATCATGGTCAGCGTGCGGACAACCCCGTTGACCTGGGGATGCCACGCATCGGTCGCGACCAGGATATGCGTCATGCAGCGCGTGCCGTCACTCGCGGAACTGGCGCGATCCGGCGCACCGGGTCGGTCCAGGTGATGATCTCGAAATGGCCGTCCTCGTGCTCGGCGAGCGCGGTGCAGCTCTCGACCCAGTCGCCGCAATTCATGTAGCGGATGCCGTGCTCGTCATGAATCGTCGCGTAGTGGATGTGGCCGCAGATCACGCCGTCGCAGCCGTGACGCCGCGCCTCGCCGGCCAACGTCGCCTCGAACGCGCCGATATAGTTCACCGCCTTCTTGACCTTGAGCTTGGCCCATTGCGACAGCGACCAGTACGGCACGCCGAACATCTTGCGGAAGAAGTTGACGAAGCGATTCATTTGGATCGCGAAGTCGTAGGCCTTGTCGCCGAGATGGGCGAGCCAGCGCGCGTTTTGCACCACGAGATCGAAGATGTCGCCGTGGATCACGAGGTAGCGCTTGCCGTCCGCGCCGGTGTGAACGGTATTCTCCACCACGTCGATGCCGCCGAAATGCGTACCGTAATATTTGCGCAGGAACTCGTCGTGGTTGCCCGGGACGTAGATCACCTTGGCGCCCTTGCGCGCCTTGCGCAGCATCTTCTGCACGAAATCGTTGTGGGTCTGCGGCCAGTACCAGTTCGACTTCAGCGCCCAGCCATCGACGATATCACCAACGAGGTAAATCGTGTCGGCATCGTGAGAGCGGAGGAAGTCCAGCAGGCGGTCGGCTTGCGAACCGCGGGCTCCGAGATGGACATCGGAGATAAACAAAGTGCGAAAGCGCCGCTCGGGGCTTTCTTCACTCAAGGAGTCACTTCCCATGCCTGTGCACCTAACAGCTTCCTGTGACAAGGCGATGACGATCCCCGCGACCCAAGGCCCCACAAAAAGCTAACGAGAATCAGCAGCACGCCCCTCCCCTGCGGATAACAGCGGCGTGCGACAATCTGGCGACATGGGCGGCGGCGGCTGTGCAGAACAGGCGTTGTGTTGCGCGCATATCGCGGGGAACAACACGCATTCGAAACGGCGTTGAATGCGTAGCCCGGATGAAGCGAAGCGCAATCCGGGGTGTTGCGTCCGCGGAACGTGCAGCCCGGATTTCGCTGCGCTCCATCCGGGCTACAAGAGCCTCAATAATATTTGTGGAAGTGATGCACCGGCCCGTGGCCGTGGCCGACGGCGAAGCGATCGGCGGCGGCGATCGCATCCGTGATCCAGGCCTTGGCATTGCGGACAGCGGTCTCCATCGCCTCACCCTTCGCGAGCCCTGCTGCGATCGCCGATGACAGCGAGCAACCTGTGCCATGCGTGTTGGCGGTGGCGATGCGCGGCGCTGCGAGCGCGATGCTGCGCTCGCCGTCAATCAGATAGTCTATGCTCTCAGTGCCGTGCCCATGGCCGCCCTTCACTAGCACCGCGCGACATCCCATCGCCAGCAATTGCCGGCCCTGCCCTTCGACGTCGGCCTCGCTCGAGGCGACCGGCTCGTTCAGCAGCGCCGCCACCTCCGGCAGGTTCGGCGTGATCAGCGAGGCCAGCGGAAACAACATGGTCTTCAGCGCATCGACCGCCTCGGCTGCGAGCAGCCGGTCGCCCGAGGTCGCGACCATCACCGGATCGAGCACGATGTGGCGCGGCGCCCAGCGCTGCAGCGCGCCCGCGATCGCAACGATGGTCTCGGCCTGCGCCACCATGCCGATCTTGACCGCGCCGACGTTAAGATCGGAGAACACGGCATCGATCTGCGCGGTGACGAACGAAGCCGGCACCGGATGGATGCCGCTGACCCCCGTGGTGTTCTGCGCGGTCAGCGCCGTGATCGCCGAGGCGCCATAGACCCCGAGCGCGGCAAAGCTCTTCAGGTCAGCCTGGATGCCCGCCCCGCCCGAGGAATCCGAGCCGGCGATGGTGAGCGCGACCGGCGTCATGGTGCGGCACCGGCGGTTGAGACGAATGAGACCGTCACGAACAAGATCATGGCCTGTCCTAACCCGGCAGCCCATCGGCAGCAAGTTCGCCTGACTTTACCGCAGGTTGGAGCTGCCTTGACCCTTGCTTTGGCGGCCCGTTTTGGGCCTATAGTCACGGAAATCCCCGGAGACGACTTTGATGGTTCCTTTCTTCGTCCAGATCAAATGCAAGCTCGGCCAGTCCTACACCGTCGCCAACGCGCTGGCGGAAGCCGAGATTGCGTCAGAGATCTATTCTACCGCGGGCAATTACGATCTCCTGGTCAAGTTCTACGTCGACCACGACACCGACATCGGCCATTTCATCAACGAGAAGGTTCAGGTGATCCCGGGCATCCAGGACACGCTCACCATCATCACCTTCAAGGCGTTCGGCGCGAAGTAGGACACGCCTTAGGACTGCCTCTCCTTCTTCACCGGCTTCGGCGGTCCCTCGACCGGCGGCAGCGACTTGATGTACTCGGCGATCGCGTCGCGATCGCTCGACGAGAGCTGCGAGGTGTTCCGGATCACGCGCACCATCGATCCGCCAGCGCTATCGCCATCCGGCGTCTGGCCGCTCTCGAGGAAATAGGCGATGTCCTTCGCGCTCCAGTCCGCGATCCCCCGCGGCGTGATGTTCGGCACCCAACCTTCGCCCTCCGGATTCGGGCCACCGGCGAAGCGCTGCGAAGTGATGATGCCGCCGAGGAAGTTGCGCGGGCTGTGGCATTCGGCGCAATGGCCGAAGCTGTTGACGAGATAGGCGCCGCGATACCAATGCGCCGAGCGGCTCGCGTCCGCGATGAACGGCTTGCCGTCCATGAACAGGAATTTCCAGACCCCGACATTGCGCCTGATGTTGAAGGGAAACCGCACATCGTGGTCGCGCACCTTGCCGGCAACCGGCGGCAAGGTCTTCAAATAGGCGAACAGGTCGCGCACGTCGTTGACCCTGGCGTGCTGATACGACGTGTAGGGAAACGCCGGAAAATAGTGCGTCCCCGACGGCGAGGTGCCCTTCATGACAGCGGTGACGAAATCAGCCTCGCTCCAGCGGCCGATGCCGTCGTTCGGGTCGGGCGAGATGTTCGGCGCATAGAAGGTGCCGAACGGCGACGGTATCGCGAGCCCGCCGCCGAGCCTCGTGCGGTCGTCCTGCTTCGGCACGGCGTGGCAGGAGGAACATCCTCCGGCATTGAACGTTGTGAGCCCGTTGGCCAGGTTGGGCTGGTAGGCGGGCAGCGCGCTCGCGGCCACGGTCAGGGGGATCGTCAGCCACCAGAACACACCGAAGCCGATCAAGCCGGCCAAAACGGCCAGGAGGAGAATTCGTCGCAACATTCACCGATCCGTCATTCGTCGCGTCAGTTCACTGGCCAGTATGATGGCAACCCGTCGTACAAGCTCGCATCAAATTTGCCGCACTCACGATGATTTTTGGAATAAATCCGGAGAGCCGCGGTTTGAAGATTTGCAACCACCGTGTGACGTCAAAGGGGAGAGAACCATGCCAAACAAGACCTTGCTTGCCACGCTGACGCTGGGCGCCGCTATCGCCCTCGCCGGTCCGGCCTTTGCCGAGAAGCTGCAGGCCAAGCTGGACGGCAAGTCCGAAGTGCCGGCGAACGCCAGCGCCGGGACCGGCACCGCCGACATCGACTACGATGCCGCCACCAAGAAGCTGAGCTGGAAACTGACTTATTCCGGCCTGTCGGGCCCGGCGACCGCCGCGCATTTCCACGGCCCGGCCGAGGCCGGCAAGAATTCCGGTGTCGCGGTTGCGATCCCGAACGCGACGTCGAGCCCGGTCGAGGGTAGCGCGACGTTGACCGACGCGCAGGCCGCCGATCTCCTCGCCGGCAAGTATTATGTCAACGTCCACACCGCAGCCAACCCGGGCGGAGAGATCCGCGGACAGGTCACCAAGTAGAGTCACACCAACAAGAAACGGCCGGCACAAAAAAGGGCGGACGCCTTGCAGCGTCCGCCCTTTTCGTTGATCGAAATGGCGATCAGCCCTTCTTGAGGCGATAGGTCTCGTGGCAGCCGCCGCACTGCTTGCCGATCACGGTCAGCTCGGCCTTCAGCGTGTCGACATCCTTGATCTTGCCCTTGGCATCGGAGACCGCCTTGGCATAGCTCGCGATGTGCTGCTCGAAGCCGGCCTTGTCTTCCCAGATCTTCGGCCCGGCGGAGTAATCGCCTTCCGTCTTGAGGCCCTTGCTGCTTTCAGGAAAAAGCGCCGGCAGCTTCTTGGCGGTGTCCTCGAACTTGGCCAGCGCAGCGTCGACCGTTGCCTGGTCGTAGGGCTTCTCGCCCTTGATGATGGCGCCGAGCGCACCGGCGTTCTTGCCGGTTTCCTTCATCTGGGCCTGGGTCACCTTGACTTGGTCCTGGTCGGCCACCACCGCCCCCGCACTCAACGCCAGCATCGTTGCAACGACGACAAACCGCTTCATCCGCAAAACCCCTCAATCCTGCTCTGTCCGGTCCGCGGGAACGCGGCCGGCCTTGTTTGCAAACACCGCAGGCGGAATCTTCATTCCGCCTGCGACAATTTTATCAGAGATTATGGCGGCGCTGCGCCTCGCGGATCGCGATCCAGACCCGCTCCGGCGTGGCCGGCATGTCGATGTGGTCGATGCCGTATTCGCGATGCAGCCCCTCGACGATCGCGTTGACGACCGCCGGACACGAGCCGATCGCGCCGGCCTCGCCGGCACCCTTCACGCCGAGCGGGTTGGTCGTGCACGGCACGTTGTGGGTCTCGAACACGAAGGACGGCCCGTCGGCGGCGCGCGGCATCGCATAGTCCATGAATGTGCCGGTGACGAGCTGACCGTCGGTCGGGCTGTAGACCGCCTGCTCCATCAGCGCCTGCCCGATGCCCTGCATCGCGCCGCCATGCACCTGGCCCGCGAGCATCAGCGGATTGAGCGTGACGCCGAAATCGTCGACGATGACGTAACTGACGATCTTGATGATGCCGGTGGCGGGATCGATCTCGACTTCGGCGAGGTGCGTGCCGTTCGGATAAGTGCCGTCGGCGCTGGCGAAGGTCGCGCTCGCATTCATCTTCGAGGTATCGCCGCCGGGACGCTTGGCGAGATCGGCAAAGCTGACCGAGCGGTCGGTGCCGGCGATGCGGACGCGGCCATCGGCGATCTCGAGGTCGCCGGTGCCGGCTTCCAGCGCCTGCGCCGCAAGCTCCTTCAGCTTGTTGCCGAGCTCATGCGTCGCGCGCTGCACGCTGACGCCGCCGGACGGGATCGATGCCGAGCCGCCGGTGCCGAGGCCGGTCGCGATCTTGTCGGTGTCGCCCTGCAGCACATGGACGCGCTCCGGCGGCACGCCGAACTGCTCGGCGACGATCTGCGCATACGCGGTCTGGTGGCCTTGCCCGCTCGACTGCGTGCCGATCAGGATCGAGATGTCGCCGTTGGGATCGAGCGCGACATTGGCGGTCTCCTCGCCCATGGTGCCGCAGACCTCGACATAGCTCGCCATGCCGATGCCCCGCACCAGGCCGTCCTTCTTGGCGGCCTTGGCGCGCTTCGGAAAGTCCTTCCAGTTGGCGATCTCCATCGCGCGCTTCATGTGCGCGACGAAGTCGCCGGAGTCGTAGACCTTGCCGGTCGCGGTGGTATAGGGCAGCGACTTCGGCGGAATGAAATTCTTCCGCCGGATGGCGTCCGGCGTCATGCCGAGCTTTCGCGCGGCAGCGTCCACCAGCCGCTCGATGACATAGGCGGCCTCCGGACGACCCGCGCCGCGATAGGCGTCGACCGGCACCGTGTTGGTGAACACGGTACGGACGCGGCAGTGGAAGGCCTTGATGTCATAGAGACCCGGCAGCATGCCGGCGCCGCCATGCGGGATGTAGGGCGCAAACGTCGACAGATAGGCGCCCATGTCGCCCATCAGGTCGACATCCATGCCGAGGAACTTGCCGTCCTCGGCGAGCGCCATCTTCGCGGTGGTGAGATTGTCGCGGCCCTGCGCGTCGCCCATGAAATGGTCGGAACGCTCGGCGGTCCATTTGACGGACTTCTTGAGCTTGCGCGCCGCGACCGAGATCAGCGCATATTCGCGATACGGAAACAGCTTAGTGCCGAAGCCGCCGCCGACATCCGGGCAGATCACCCGCATGTTCTCCTTCGGCATCTTCAGGATCATGTCGCAGAGGATCTCGCGCAGGCGATGGCTGCCCTGGCTGCCGATCGTCAGCGTCAGATGATCCCTCTTGGCGTCGTACTCGGCGACGGCGGCGCGCGTCTCCATGAAATTGGTGATGACGCGCGGATTGACGATGGTGATCTCGGCCACCGCATGCGCCTTGGCGAACGCGTCTTCCGCGGCCTTCTTGTCGCCGATCGAGACGTCGAACAGCACGTTGCCGGGCTTGTCCGGCCACACCTGCGGCGCGCCCTTCTTCACCGCATTGACGAGACCCACCGCCGCCGGCAGCGGCGTCCATTTGACGTCAATCGCCTCGATCGCGTCGCGGGCATGGTCGACGGTATCGGCGACCACGAAGGCGATGGCGTCGCCGACATGGCGCACCTCGTCCTTGGCGAGGATAGGGTAAGGCGGTGCGGTGAACGGATCGGTTTCGAGATTGAACAGGCACGGCAGGCCGCCGAGCTCGGCGACATCGGCCGCGGTCAGGATCAGCGCCACGCCGGGCATGCCGCGGGCCTTGCCAACATCGATCGTGTAGGTCGCGTGCGCATGCGGCGAGCGCAGCATCAGCGCGTGCAATGCGGGAGACGGTGCGACGTCGTCGGTATAGCGGCCCTTGCCGCGAATCAGAGCGTCATCCTCCTTGCGCCGTACACTTTGTCCGACGCCGAACTTGATGGGAGCTGCCATCATCTCTCCAATTGCCTTGGTGTGTTTTGCGCATATTGGCGTGGTTGTCGGCGAAGCGCAAACCGCTTTCCGCCGCACCCGGCGCTATCCCGCGGTCTGCTCCTATGCATTTGATTTGAAAGGTAAAACTATACGCGGCGCAGCGCGAACAGCCAGCCGCGGCCGAACAGCGTGAGGATCGAGAGGGCGTAGACGAAGATGCCGACCGCAACCAGCAGCAGCAGGATCATTTCATCGCGGAAGTGCTGCATCGGCGCGAACCATACATAGGCGAAATGCGAGGTCAGCCACAGCGCGAGCCCGAGCAGCACGCCGCACAGCGCGAAAGTGCCGAACGAGCGAATCAGTGCGCGATCGAACGCGAGATAGCCGCGGCGGATGGCAAACATCAGCACCAGCAGCAGATTGACCCAGGCTCCGACCGCGGTCGCGAGCGCTAAGCCCACCTGCGCCAGTGAGCCGACCAGCGCGATCTTCAGCGCGACATTGACCGCGACCCCGGTCAGCGCCGCCTTGACAGGGGTTGCGGTATCCTTGCGGGCGTAGAAGGTCGCAACCGCGCTGCGAATCATCACGAAGGGAATGAGGCCGACCGCATAGGCCGCGAGCGTGGCGCCGGCGCTGGCAGCATCGGCCTTCGAGAACGCGCCGCGGGCGAACATCGCACGCATGATCGGATCGGCGACCGTCAGGAACGCCGCCACGAACGGCACCGAGAACAGCAGCGTGAAATCGAAGGCGCGGCGCTGCGCGGCCATGGCGCCGGTGTGATCGTCGGCGGTCAGGCGCCGCGACATCTCCGGCAGCAGCACGGTGCCGATCGCGATCCCGATCACGCCGATCGGCAGTTGATTGAGACGGTCGGCGTAATACAGCGCCGACAGTGCGCCGGCGGGGAGGAACGTCGCGATAATGGTGTCGGCGAACAGCGCGACCTGTGTTCCCATCGAGCCCAGGGTCGCCGGCCCCAGCGCGCGGAAGAAGGCGCGGACGTCCTCGTCGAGCCTCAGCGGCGCGAATCGCGGCAGGCCGCCGTGACGGGCGAGGTCGCCGGCGAGCAGGGCAAACTGCAGGAAGCCCGAGATCAGGACGCCCCAGGCCGCGGCATGGCCGGCGCTGGGGAAGAACGCCGCCAGCGCCAGCGTCATCATCATGGCGAGGTTGAGGAAGATCGGCGCCGCGGCGGCGCTGGCGAAGCGATGCATCACGTTGAGCATGCCGCCATAGAGCGTCACCAGCGTGATCAGCAAAAGATAGGGAAACGTGATCCGCGTCAGTTCGATCGCCAGCTTGCGCTGGGATGCGTCGTCGGTGAAGCCCGGCGCGAGAATGCTCATCGCCTGCGGCATGAACGCCATCGCCACGACCAGCAGGACCACCTGCGAGGCAAACAGCAGCGTGAAGATGCGGTCGGCGAACAGCCGCGCCGACGCCTCGCCGCGCTCGCCATGGACGTGGGCGTAGGCCGGCACGAAGGCGGCGTTGAAGGCACCCTCGGCAAAGATCGCGCGGAAATGATTGGGCAGCCGCAATGCCACGAAGAAGGCGTCGGCGACCGGCCCGGCGCCGAGGATCGCCGCGAGCATGATGTCGCGTGCGAACCCGGTGACCCGCGATAGCAGGGTATAGCCGCCGACGGTGAAGATGCGCCCAAGCATGGCTGCTTCTAGCGCATCATCACCCTACGTCAAAATGACGTATCAGGCCGTCAACGATTTAAGCATGATCCTGCCCGAAACCGGGAGCCACTTTTCGGGATCATGCCTGTAGCGCGCTGCGCACAGCCGCAATGACGCGGTCCTGCGCCGCCTCGTCGAGATAGGGGTGCATCGGCAGAGCGATGACGTCCTTCGACAGGCGCTCGCTGACCGGCAGGCCGCCGTCGGCGACCGGATAGTGGCTGTAGGCGGTCTGCTGATGGACCGACTTCGGATAGTAGATCATGGTCGGCACGCCCTGCGCCTTCAAGGTGGCTGCGAAGGCGTCACGATCGATGCCGTTGGTCAGACGGATGGTGTACTGCGCCCACACCGAGGTGCAGCCCGGAGCCACGCGCGGCACCGCGACGAGGTTGCCGAGCGCCCGCGAATAGCGTTCCGCGACCTTGTTGCGCGCCGCGATCTCGTCGTCGAATATCTTCAGCTTCTCGAGCAGGATCGCCGCCTGCATGGTGTCGAGCCTCGCCGTGAGGCCGAGCCGCACGTTGTCGTATTTGTCCGAGCCCTGGCCGTGGACGCGGATGCTGCGCAGCGTGCGCGCGAGTTCCTCGTCGTCGGTGAAGACCGCGCCGCCGTCGCCGAAACAGCCGAGCGGCTTGGCCGGGAAGAAGCTGGTTCCGGTCGCGAGCCCGAAGGTGCCGAGCTTGCGGTTCTTGTAGGTTGCGCCAAAGCCCTGCGCGGCATCATCCAACACAAAAAGGCCCTCGGCCTCGGCGACCGCACCAATCGCGTCGTGATCGGCGCTCTGGCCGAACAGGTCGACCGGGATCACTGCAACCGGCTTCAGCCCGCGGGCGCGCGCCGTCGCAATGCCGCGCTTCAGCGAATTGACGTCGATGTTGAAGGTCTCCTCATCGACATCGACGAACACCGGCGTCGCGCCGGTCAGCGTCACGACTTCGCCGGTCGCGCAGAAGGTGAAGGTCGGGCACAGCACCGCATCGCCCGGCCCGACATTCTTCGCCATCAGGACCATCAGCAGCGCATCGGTGCCGCTGGCGCAACTCACCACATGCTTGGCGCCGGTATAGTCCGCCAGCGCCTTCTCCAGCGCGGTGACTTCCGGGCCGTTGATGAACTGGCAATGGTCGAGCACGCGCGCGACCGCATCATCGATCGACTTGCCAAGCCGCCGGCGCTGCGCGGCGATATCGATGAAGGGAATGGGCTCAAGCTGCATATGCTGGTTCATGGAAGCTCTTTGCACGTGTTGAATGGATGACAATCAGCCAGTGGAGGCAATCAGCCGGCGATGCGGCGGGGTCCCTTGCGCATCGTCGAGGCGGCCGGCCGCGCGGGCGATTCCAGGCAGCGGATCGCGATCTCGAGGCTCGCGACGCCTTCGTCGCCGGACACTGCCGGCAGCTTGCCGCTGCGTACGGCATCGAGGAAGGCGATCAGCTCGGCGCGCAGCGGCTCGTCGTGACCGACCGGCAAATGGCGCATCGAATAGCTGCCGTCCGGCTTGAAGCCGAAACATTCGGTGACCTGGCGCGTCAGCAGGTCGCCCATCACGTACTTGCCGCGGGTCGCGACCGTCACGTTGCGCGCCTTGAACGGCGTCAACCAGTTGGTGTTGATGTGGGCGAGCACGCCGGATGCCGTGCGGAATTGCAGCAGCGCGATGTCCTCGCGTTCGGCGACCGCACTCGAGAGCTGCGGCTGCACCTCGACGATGTCGGACTCGGTGAACCAGCGGATCAGGTCGATGTCGTGCACGGCAAGGTCGATCACGACGCCGACATTGGACATCCGCGGCGGGAACGGGCCGACCCGGGTGATGCCGATCGACAGGATATCCTCGCCCGAGATCGCCTGCTTGATCGCGGCGACCGCCGGGTTGAAACGTTCGACATGACCGACCATCAGCGTGACGCCGGCTCGCTCGGCGGCCGCGACGATCTCACGGCCCTCTTCGACCGTGGATGCGACCGGCTTCTCGACCAGGATGTGGATGTTGCGGGCGATGCAGGCGAGCGCGATCTCGTGATGCAGGTGGGTGGGGGCTGCGATCGTCACCGCATCGATGCCTTCGGCAAGCAGCTGATCGAGGCTCTCGAAGGCGCGGCAACCGACCAGGTCGATGGCGCGCGTGCGGTGCTCCGGCAGCGGATCGACGATGCCGATCAGCAGGACGCCGGGCAGTCCGGCCAGCACGCGGGCATGGTTGCTGCCCATCACGCCGGCGCCGATCACGCCGACGCGCAAGGCGCGGCCGATATCGGCCCTCGCGCCGGCTGCGGACACTTTTGCATTCATATCGTAGACCCCAAGTAGCGTTCTGGCGGTTGTCCCGGCTCCTCAGGGAGCCATCCCGGCTCCGAGGGAGTAAGACCAAGGCCCCTCATCCCGATCTGCGCCTCTGGCGCAAATCACCCCGCTTCGTTGGCAGCCGCTATAGCACGGCGTCACAAATGTGGCGATTGCCAAGGACGAAATCCGGACACGTTTTGATTCAAAGAGTTACATCGTCCCGCGCCGGGCGATCGGCGCGGGAACCGGCGCGCCTCAGCTGCGCCGGTAGTCGTCCTCGATGCGGATGATGTCGTCCTCGCCGAAATAGCTGCCGGTCTGCACCTCGATCAACTCGAGCTGAATCTTGCCGGGATTCTCCAGCCGGTGCACCGCGCCGATCGGGATGTAGATCGACTCGTTCTCATGCACCGTCTTGACCAGTTCGTTGACGGTGACCTGGGCGGTACCACGCACCACGATCCAGTGCTCGGAGCGGTGATGATGCTTCTGCAAGGACAGCCGCCCGCCCGGCTTGACGATGATGCGCTTGACCTGGTGGCGGTCGCCATTGTCGACCGACTGATAGGAGCCCCAGGGGCGATGCACCTTGATGTGGTTCTCGGTCACCCCGGGCGCCGCCACCTTCAATTTCGCAACCAGCCGCTTCAGCCCGTTGGCATCCTTCTGGCGCGACACCAGCACGGCATCCTGGGTCGCGACCACGACGAGGTCGTCGACGCCTTCGAGCGCGACCAGCGCCCGGTCGGTCGAGACGTTGCAATTGCGGGAGTCCTCGAACACCGCCGCGCCGCGCGCCGCGTTGCCGAGACTGTCCTTGTCGGAGAGCTCCCAGACCTGGCGCCACGAGCCGATGTCGGACCAGCCGCACGCCACCGGCACCACCGCGGCATGCGCGGTCTTCTCCATCACGGCGTAATCGATCGAGATCGCCTTTGCCGCGCCGAACGCCGACGCATCGAGCTTGACGAAGCCGAGATCGCGCGTCGCGGTCGCGACCGATTGCTCCACCGCCGCGATGCTGCCGGCATCGACCTTGCGATACTCGTCGAGCAGCACGCCGGCGCGGAACATGAAGTTGCCGCTGTTCCAGAGATAGCCCGCATCGATATAGCCTGCCGCGGTCGCGGCATCCGGCTTCTCGACGAATTTTGCCACCGCGCGCACCTCGCCGGCGACCACCTCGCCCGGGCTGATGTAGCCGTATTCGGTGGCGGGCCGTTCCGGCTTGACGCCGAAGGTCACGATGCGGCCGGCTTCGGCCGCCACCAGTCCGCCGCGGCACGCCGCGACGAAGGCCGGCGTATCCCGCACCAGATGGTCGGCGGCGAGCGCCAGCACGATCGCTTCGCCGTCCCGGCTCTGCGCGAATGCCGCACCGGCCGCGATCGCAGGCCCGGATTCGCGGCGCATCGGCTCCAGCAGTACATCGGCCTCGCGGCCGATCTCGGCCAGCTGCTCCAGCACCATGAAGCGATAGGCCTCGTTGGTGATCACGATGGGACGTTCGAACAAGGTCGGGTCCGAAACGCGCAGCAGGGTCTCCTGGAAGGTCGAGCGCGCCCCGAACAGCGACAGGAACTGCTTCGGATGCACCTCGCGCGATGCCGGCCAAAGCCGCGTGCCTGCGCCGCCGCACATGATCAGGGGGATTATTCGCCGGTCCATCAATACCTCAAGTCCTGTCGTGCCCGCGGACGACACACTAAGATTTTTCCCGGGCAGCCGCAGCGGGCGGCCGGGTTACCTCCAAAGCACGATCCGAGCAGTATCACGCGTGCCCCCGCACGTCTGGTCGGATTTTACCCGTATTGTAAGCCCAGCTGAGTGCTGTTCCTCCCAGCCCGGCCTCTTTAGCCGCCCCGTCGAGCGGGCCGCAATAGGGTCGGCACGGGTATTGCCAGATCGGCGCGGAAACCATACCAAGGCGGCGAATTTGGGCGCGCGAAAGCGTTTTGCGCTGTTTTTGACACATTCTGAAAACCTGGCAGCGCGAACGGAAATGCGCCGAATCCTGCTTTCGACCGTCAAGATCCTGATCTCGGCTGCGCTGCTGTATTTCTCGCTGCGCAAGGTCAACCTGTATGACCTCGCCTCCCGCATCCAGGCCGAGAGCCTCGGCTGGCTCGGCCTCGCGATCGCGGTCACTTTTCTGCAGATCTTCCTCGGGGTGTTGCGGTGGCGCGAGATCAGCGTCGAATGCGGCGCACCGCTGGAAACCGCACAGGCGATGCGCTTCAACGTGATCGGCACCTTCTTCAACCAGACACTGCCGTCCTCGATCGGCGGCGACGCCGTGCGGCTCTGGCTTGTCGCGCGCGCCGGTGCGGGCTGGCGCGCGGCCACCTATTCGATCTTCGTCGATCGCGCGGTCGGACTGATCGCGCTTGCCGTCGTCATCGCGGCCACCCTGCCCTGGAGCTATCGGCTGATCGCCGATACAAATGGCTGGCTGGCGTTGCTGCTGCTCGACCTCGCCGCGCTTGCGGCCGGCTTTGGTTTCCTCGTGATCGGCCTGTTGCCGTGGCCCTGGCTGAAGCAGTGGTGGGCAACGCACCACATCCACGCCTGCGCGGTCATCGCGAACCGGGTGCTGTTCAGCCGCGAGCACGGATGGCGGGTCGCGACCCTTTCGATCGCCATTCACGTGGTGACCGTCGTGATCGGCTGGTGCGTGGTGAAATCGATCGCGGCCCCGGTCACCTTCGGCCAGATCTTCCAGCTGTTGCCGCCGGTGATGCTGATCACGATGATGCCGATCTCGATCGCGGGCTGGGGCGTGCGCGAGGCGACGATGGCGCTCGCCTTCGGCTACGCCGGCCTGATCGCGAATGAGGGCGTCAACATCTCGCTGCTGTTCGGCGCGGTGTCGTTCGTGGTCGGTGTGTTCGGCGGCCTGGTGTGGATCCTGAGCCCGGAAAAGGCGGCCAAGGGCGCCGAGCCGATCGAAGTCCCGGGATCGCAATAAACGGGCCGGAATGAGCAGTTTCGAAACCCTCCTGTCACTGATCGCGGCGGTGCTGGCCGCATCGATCTCGGCCGTCCTGATCCGGGCGACGCGGCCACTGCTGCTGCGCGTCGCGCTGGCGAAGCCGAACGCGCGCTCGTCGCACCGCATTCCAACGCCGCAGGGCGCCGGCATCGCGGTGATCGCAGCCACGCTGCTGGCGGGCGGGATCGTCATCGCAATGGCCGGATCGCCGGACCTGACGATACCGATCACGGTGTTCGCGGCCTGCCTGTTCATCGCGGTGGTGGGCTTTGCCGACGACATCCGGTCGCTGCCCGTCGTCCCGCGGCTGTTGCTGCAGGCGGCGGCCGTTGCAGCCTTGGTGTTTTCGGCGCCGGCCGATCTCGGGCTCGTTCCGGCCTGCCCGTTCTGGCTCGAACGCGGTCTGCTGCTGATCGCCGGCCTCTGGTTCGTGAACCTCGTCAACTTCATGGACGGGCTCGACCTGATGACGGCGGCCGAGGCCGTGCCGATCACGGTGGCCGTCGCCCTGCTCGGCAGCTTCGGCCACGTTCCCGCTGCTTGCGCGCTGGTCGCGGCAGCGCTGTGCGGCGCGCTGCTCGGCTTCGCGCCGTTCAACCGGCCGGTGGCAAGGATATTCCTCGGCGATGTCGGCAGCCTGCCGATCGGCTTGCTGCTGGGCTGGTGCCTGCTCGAGCTTGCATTGCATCAGCAATTTGCCGCCGCCCTGCTACTGCCGCTGTATTATCTGGCCGATGCGACAGTAACGCTGTTTCGCCGCATCGCGCGGCGCGAGCCGTTCTGGTCCGCGCACCGCTCACATTTCTATCAGCGCGCGACCGACAACGGATTCACCGTATGGCGCGTCGTCGGCGAGATCTTTGCACTCAACGTGGTGCTGGCGCTGCTGGCATTCGCTTCGGTCGCCCTCAATTCCCTCGCAGCAGACATCGTCCTGTTGCTGGCCGGCGCGCTCGCCGTCGGCTGGCAACTGCGCCGGTTCTCGCGACCGTTCTGATCGGGCCGGAGCGTTACCGGTTCGCGTGAAGAAAACGCGCCAAAACAAAATCTAGATATCGGTTCGGCGCAGCGCGCGCCGCAGCCCCTCGTCGAGGCTGATCGGCTGCTGCCATCCGGTGCTTGCGACCTTGGACAGATCGAGCTCAAGCGAGGCGAACAGGCTGTCATAGGCTTCCTTGCGGCCGCCCAACGTGAGCGACACCTTCAGGAGCGGCGACGGCAGCCAGAACAGACGCGGCGAGGTTTCTGCCGCGCGGGCGAGGCGCTCGACGAACTCCCGGGTCGAGACCTGCTCGCGGTCGGCCACCAGAAACACATCGAATTCATTTCCCGGTCGCGACAACCGGTACAGGATGAACGACGCCAGGTTTTCCGCCGACAGGAACGCCCGGCGATTCTTCACGAAGGCGAGCGGAAGCGGCATGCGATTGATCACCGCACGCTTGAGCAGGGCGAAGTTTCCTTTCGCACCGGCGCCGTAGATCAGCGGCGGCCTGATCACGGTCACCCTCATGCCGCTGCCCGGCACGATCCCCTTCAGCCCTACTTCGGCGGCCGCCTTCGAGTTTCCGTAGAGGCCGCGGGGCGTCAGGACGTCGTCCTCGCGAAACGGCGGGCGCCCGTAGTTGCTGCGCCCGTGCACCAGGATCGTGCTGACAAAAATGAAGTCCCGAACACCCGCCGCGACCGCCGAACGCGCCAGATGCAGCGTGCCCTCGATATTGACGTTGCGGTAGAGCTCGATCGCCTGTTCATCGGACTGCTGGTGAACGCGAGCGGCAAGATGAACGACGGCGTCCACGCCATCGAGCGCGGCACGCCAATCGGTGACGGGACTGAGCGAGCCGATCGCCACGTCGTTTGCGTCTAGCGGCGAGGTGCGCACCGCGCGTCGCACCATCCAGCCGTTCTGCTCCAGCTCGGGCACCACATGGCGACCGACAAAGCCACTCGCACCCGTGACCAGAACCGTCGGGCGGCGATCATTCATGCTGTCCGCTCCACATCGTGATTGGATAACAGCTCCGCAACCAGCGCGGCATAACCCGACAGCGCCCGCTCGGGACTGAAGGTCCGTGCGGTCGCGACGGCGCGCCCGGCCATCTCGGAGTCCTGCGATTGCGACGCCAGCCTGATGGCTTCGGCGAGTTGATCGGGCCTTCCCGGCGTGACGACCCAGCCCAGCCGGTTCTCGCTGACGGTGAGCGCGGCCTCGGCCTCGGGCTCGGACACCAGGATGACCGGCCGGCCAGCGGCGAGCAGGTTATAGAACCGGCTCGGCACCGATACGCCGGCGACGTCCTTGCGATAGGGGATGAGCCAGACGTCCGCACTGGAGAGCAGCGCATCGAGCTCGCTGTCCGCGACGCGCTCGACCAGCGTGACGTTGGTGAGCTGCGCCTCGGCCTGCAGCTCCTTCAGCCGTGCAAAGCCCATGCCCCATCCCGAGAGCAGGAAATGGATATCGCGTTCGTCGCGGAGCAGCCGCGCGGCCTCGAAGACGATATCCGGATCGTGGGTGAAACCAAGATTGCCGGACAGGCCGACGACGAAGCGGGCAGCGATCGCCTTGCGAAACGGATTATCGGGGCTGACGGGGCGATTGCCGGGGGCGAGCGTGGCCCAGTTCGGGATGAACCTGATCTTGTCGGGTGTCATTCCGCGATAGCGCAACAACAGCTTCTCGGCGTCGCGGCCGATGACGATGACGATGCTCAGGGCACGAAACATCAGCGCGTTGATCGCGCGCATCGCCCGGGCAACCAGCGAGGTCGGCCGCAGCAGCCCGGCCATCACGAGAACGTCCGGAAACAGGTCGTGCAGGATCAACGCCGACTTCGCCCCCTTCAACCTTGCCGCGGCAGCAACCGCATAGGGAAGCGCGAACGGAGCCGTCACCGTCAGCGCCACATCGCCCCGCTTGAGCCGCGACAACAACGCAAAGAACATCCGCACCGTGAACAGCGTCTCGGCCAGCGCGCGCTTGAGCAGCGCCGCCTTGCCTGGCAACCGGTTCCTGATCTCGACGACGACGGGCCGCCCCGGCGCCGGCGCCCGCGCCGAGCCCGGTATCCCGGAGACTACCACCACGTCCGCTTCCTGCGCGATCCGTTCAGCGATCGCGGACATGATCGCGGCGGTCGTGCTGTGGTCCGGCGGATAATGCTGGCTGGCGACCACGACTTTTCGTGCACTGGGCATCAATGGCTTTCGAGACGGTCCTGCCCGATCGCCCCGCAGGACGGCGCGGTCAGGCGGCATTCGATCCGAACTCGGGCACGGCGTCCTGCAGGACGGCACGGATGGTCACACGGTCATCTCTGTCGATCGCATCTTCCAGCGCCGCGAGCCACTTGCGCAGCGTCGACATCGGCGGCTGGTTCGGCTTGGCGGCCATCACGCCGGCGACGCCGATCTCGAGCGTCGGCTCCTGGCTTGCGAACAGGATCTCGTTCAGCCGCTCGCCGGGACGGATGCCGCTGAACACGATCTCGACGTCGACGCCCGGTTGCAGGCCCGACAGGCGGATCATCCGCTCGGCGAGATCGACGATCTTCACCGGCTGCCCCATGTTCAGCACATAGACCGAGACGTCAGGCCGCGCAGGCGTCATGGCGTGCGTCGCGGCGGTGATCACGAGATCGCAGGCTTCGCGGATCGTCATGAAATAACGGACCATGTCCGGATGGGTCACCGTGATCGGTCCACCGGACTCGATCTGGGCCTTGAACTTCGGCACCACGGATCCGTTGGACGCCAGCACGTTGCCGAACCGCACCGAGATCAGCCGCATGTGCGGCTTGCCCTTGGCCTCGGTCATCAGGTCATGGTCCATCGCCTGACAGTACATCTCGGCGAACCGCTTGGTCAGGCCCAGCATCGACACCGGCTCGATCGCCTTGTCGGTCGAGATCATCACCATGGCGCTCGCGCCCGCCGCACGCGCCGCGTCGGCGACGTTCACCGATCCAAAGATGTTGGTCTTGACCCCTTCGCTCCAGTCGCGCTCCAGGATCGGCACGTGCTTGAGCGCCGCGGCATGGAACACGATGTCGGGCTTGAACTCGCTCATCAGGCGCGTGATGCGCTCGCGATCCCTGATGTCCGCGATCCGGCCCTCGATCTCGGGGCCGGCATCACGCGCGGACAGCGCCTCGGTGACTGCATAGAGTGCCGGCTCCGAATTCTCGACGACCAGGAGGCGCGCCGCGCCGAAGGTCGCGACCCTCTCGCAGATCTCCGCGCCGATCGAGCCGCCGCCGCCGGTCACGATGACGGACTTGCCCTTCACCAGCGTCTCTAGCCGCGCATAGTCGATCTTCTGGCTCGGGCGCAGCAGCAAGTCTTCGACCGCGACATTGGTGAGCCGTGGCGTATCGCCGCCCTCCAGCGACGGCAGGCGGCTGACCATCACACCGAGCCGCTTGGCGCGCATCAGCACGCTTTCCGGATGCGCATCCGGCTCGAAGGCCGAGGGCGTCATGACCACGCGCGTGATCGGCCGCTGGCGGCTTTCGAAATCCCGAATCACGGCTTCGATATCATCGACGCCGCCGACCACGGGAATGTTGCGGATCATCTGGCCGCGGTCCGCGGCCGACGGCGAGAGCACGCCGACCGGCCAAAGCCGCTTGATGGCGCCGTTCTCGATGCCGCGCAGGACGACTTCGGCATCGGCCGTGCGCCCGACCAGCAGCGCCGACGCGGCATTGTCGGATCGGGCATGAAGACGCGTGCGCGAATAGCGGAAGTAGCGATAGCCGAGGCGCAGCGCGCTCAACGCGAACACCTCGAGGAAGAAGAACAGGATGATCGTGACCCGGCCGAGGAACACCGGACTTGGCGAATTCGCCCCGGTGAAGAAGTAGACGTAGTCCACCACGACCAGCGCGAGCGTCAGCACCGCTGCGACCCGCAGGATGTTCACCGCGTCCGGCAGCGAGGTGAAGCGCCATTTCGCCGTGGTCAGATTCGAGAAATAGCTGACCACGACGCTGAACAGCACGAACCAGGGCAGAATGCGCAGCAAATGCGGCAGCCGATCGGTAAGCAGGCTGCCCTCGAAGCGCAGATAAAAGCTCGCCAGCAACGCGAACGTCGTAGCGAGCGCGTCATGTGCCAGGATCAGGAAGTTGCGCGAGGTGAATTGTGAAAGGCGCGTCATCTAACGGACGTGTTGCTGGCAACTGGGAGTTCGCGACGGGACATGGGCAGGCTGTAGCGTATCTGCGGGGCCCTTGCCAGCGATCATGGACGGATCGGAGGCTCGGGTTCCATATCCGTCCCCAATCGCCCCTTCAACGCCATACCGCCCGCAACGCCGACGCCCAGCACGTACATCCAGCCTTCATGAAAGTCGAAGATGTGTGAATTAAACAACGAACTTGAGATATTCTGTACCACGACGAGAAGCCCGATCCAGTTGACGAGGCTGTCGCCGCGGAACAGCAACAAGTGCAGCAGCCACATCGCGTACAGTATCGCTACACCTACAATGCCCCACTGCACCGCGACGTTCAACGTTTGATTGTGGGGGTTTCCGATCACTTCACCGGAAGCCTGAGTCACACCGCCGGTCGCGACGCGCTCGAACAGGCCCCGCGTCGAGCCGGTGCCATGGCCGATGACGGGGGCCTCGGCGAAGAAGCCGAGCGACTTGCGCCAGAATTCGAGCCGCAAACCAAGCGACGTCGGCTCGTTGCGCTCCATGTAGAGCTTGTAGTCGCGCTGGAATGAATCGGCCGTCGCGCGCAGTTGTGGCGAGGCATACCACGCGGCCACGGACAACGCGCCGGCCGCACACAGGATCAGTACGATGCTGCGCCAGCGCAGATGCAGCAGCGCAAAGACCGCGAACATGATGGGAACGGTCACCAGCGCGGTCCGCGACACCACCACGAGCGCCATGTTGGCAAACAGGCTGAGCGCGATCCCGACCAGCAACGCGGCCGGCAGGATGCGATTGGCCCGCAGCAGCATGACGATCGGATACGCCAGCGCGACCGCGCACAGCGTGAATTCCTGGCTCTGGTCGATGTAGTTCTTGACGAAGACGCCCTGCTCGCCGGGGGCCGGCGCCCGCAACGCGAGGTGGGGATAGGCAAGCACCAGCCACGACATCAGCATCAGCAGCGTGCAGGAGACGAGGAAGGCCACGAACACCCATGTCCCACGGGTCGAGCGCTGGAAGTGATAGAGCAGGACCGGAAGCACCAGCAGCTTTGCGGTCGGTCCGACCGCGTACAATCTGGCGCCCCAGGCGGCGTCCGACCAGAGCGTGCCGGCGAGCGCGAGGCAAAACAGCGCGATCGGCGCCACGCAGATCGGCCGCTTCAACAGCGTCCAGAACGCCCGCAGGTCGATGGTCGGCGCAATCGTGATCAGCAGCACCACGCCGAAGATGCCGACCAGCGAGGTCGACCACGGCAGCGACACCGCAATCAGGACCGCGACCACGTCGGTCGTGGTCTGCCAGCGTGCCGGATCGCGCCAGGCCGGGCACGCCGCGGCGCCTGCCGGGGATGCCATGCTCGCGCTCACGCCTTGCCCTCACGGGCCCGCGCAACCAGCGACGTCGTGCTGTGGCCCTGCAGAATCTCGACCAGCACCACCTCGCCGCCGGCGGCCTCGACGATCTCGTGGCCGACCACCTGCTCGCGGGTATAGTCGCCGCCCTTGACCAGCACGCTCGGCCGCACCTTCGCGATCAGATCGATCGGCGTGTCCTCCTCGAAGATTGCGACGAGGTCGACGGCTTCCAGCGCCGCCAGCACCTCGGCCCGGGCGCGCTCGTTCTGCACCGGACGCCCCTCGCCCTTCAAACGCTTCACCGAGGCGTCGCTGTTCAATCCGACGATCAGGCGGTCGCAGGCGCCGCGCGCGGCGGTCAGCACCTTGACGTGGCCGGGATGCAGGATGTCGAAGCAGCCGTTGGTGAAGCCGATCCGCAGATCCTGCCTGCGCCATTCCTCGAGATATGCGTCGATATCGCCGCGGGCCGGGACGATCTTCTCCTCGGCCGCCAGCGACGCGTGCGGCAGGATCCTTCGCCGCAATTCGGCGGACTTGACGATCGCGGTCCCGGTCTTGCCGACCGCGACCGCAGCTGCGGCACTCGCGATCCGCAGCGCGCCGTCCCAGTCGGCACCAGCAGCCAACGCAAGCGCCAGCGCCGCAGCAACGGTATCGCCGGCGCCGGAGACGTCGCGCACCTTGACTGGCAGCGCCGGCACGTGGATCGAACCGTCCTCCCGCGTCACCAGCGTCATGCCGCGCTCGCCCTGCGTCACCAGCATCGCCTCGCAATCGGCGAGGACCATCGCATCGGGAGCGGCCTGCGCGATGCTGTCCTGGCTGTCGGCACGGCTGCGGGTTGCCTCGGCGAATTCCTTCCGGTTCGGCGTCAACACGCTCGCGCCGCGATAGATCGCGAGATTGGCGCTCTTCGGATCGACGATCACGCGCTTGCCCGCCTGGCGCGCGGCGTCGATCACGTTGCGGATCACGCGCGCGGTCAGCACGCCCTTGGCGTAATCGGACAGCAACACGATGTCGGCGCGCGCAAGGCGCGGCAGGATCGCATCGATCAGCTGCTGTTCGATGACCGGCGCAGCGGGCGCAGCCAGTTCCCAATCGGAGCGCAGCATATGGGTCGAGAATTGTTCGGAGACGAAGCGCACCTTGCGCGTGGTCGGGCGGGCGGCGTCGCGCACCAGCACGGTCTCGATGCCGGCCTCCTTCGCGAGCGCCTCTGATAGCACCGTGCCGGCGGCATCCTCGCCGATCAGGCCGACGAAGATGCAGCGGCCGCCGAGCGCGGCGATGTTCCGCGCGACGTTGCCGGCGCCGCCGATATTGCTCTCGCTGCGCCTCACCGCGATCACCGGCGCCGGCGCCTCCGGCGAGATCCGCGACACCTCGCCATACACGAACTCGTCGAGCATGAGGTCGCCGACGCAGAGCACGGTCTGGCCGGACATTGCACGCGAGATCGCTTCAAAATCGAACATCAGTCACCGTCATCCGCTCTAGCGATAGCGATCCGCGCGATCGAGAAAGCCGTTCACATAGGCTCCGACCGCGTCTTCCAACTGCGTAAAACCGCCATTGTATCCGGCGCGTCCGAGACGATCGACGACGCTCTGGGTGAAATACTGGTAACTGCCGCGAATCTGCTCGGGCATGTCGACATACTGGATGTTCGGCTGCAGGCCGAGCGCGCCATAGGCCGAGACGATCAGGTCCTTGAAGCTGCGCGCCTTGCCGGTGCCGACATTGAACAGGCCGGAGACCCGCGGCGTCGCGACCAGCCACATCATCACCCGCACGACGTCGTCGACATAGATGAAGTCGCGGCGCTGATCGCCATCGGCGATACCCTCGCGATGCGACTTGAACAACTGCACGACGCGGCCTGCCCTGATGTCGTCGAAGCGGCGCGCCAGCACGCTCATCATCGAGCCCTTGTGATATTCGTTGGGGCCGAACACGTTGAAGAATTTCAGACCCGCCCACTGCGGCGGCAGAGCGTCGCCTTTCGCAGCGCGCTCGGCGACGGCGAGATCGAACAGGTTCTTGCTCCAGCCATACAGGTTCATCGGCCGCAGACGTTTCAACGCCTCCACCGAACCATCGTCGTCAAAACCCTGCTCGCCGTCGCCATAGGTGGCCGCCGACGAGGCATAGATCAGCGGGGTTCCGGTCGCAGTGCACCAGTCGAGCAAGCGCATCGAAAGACGGAAATTGGTCTCGATCACCAGATCACCGTCGGTCGCTGTGGTCTCCGAGATCGCGCCGAGATGGAGGACGCCATCCAGCCGCCGGCCCTGCAGCCAGGCCATCAACTCGGCTGGCGGCACAAAATCGGCGATCTGGCGCTTGGCCAGGTTCCGCCACTTGCCATCGCTGCCAAGGATGTCGCAGACCGCGACGTCGCTGCGCCCGGCGTCATTCAACGCGGCCACGACGTTCGATCCGATAAAACCGGCGCCCCCGGTTACCAGAAACATGATGAAATCCCGCCAGATTCCTTTGCAGCCGCCAGCTTTGCCCCACTCCCGCGCCACAGGCAACGACGGCTTTACCTCACATCGCGAACCGGTTACCGACTTGGCCGCGCCGAACCGGCTTTGGCCCGCTTAAAAATGAATATTGATTCAATATCTGACATCGAAACCCAGGATACCGAGGATACCAGACCGATCCTCATCGTGCCCTATGTTTGGATTGGCGATTTCGTGCGCGGCCACACCGTGGTCAGGGTGCTCCGCAAGCGCTGGCCCAACCGGCCGGTCGACCTTCTGACGTCCAGTCTTTGCGCGCCCCTGGTCGATTATATGCCCGGCGTCCGCGCCGGGCTCGTGTTCGACCTGCCGCGCAGCCGGCTGGCGCTGGCTCAGCAGCGGGCGCTGGCAGCCGAGCTTCGGAAGCGGAACTATGCCACCGCGCTGGTGATGCCGCGCACGTGGAAGTCCGCCATTGCGCCGGCGCTGGCGGGGATCCCCGAGCGGGTCGGCTTCTTCGGCGAGGCGCGGTTCGGCCTGATCAATGCGATGCGTTGGGGCGAAAAGAAGCTGCCGCGCTTCATCGACAAGAACGCCGTGCTGGCGCTGCCTGACGGCGCTCCCCGTCCGCTCGAATGGCCGGTGCCGCAACTCCGGGTTTCTGCCGACGAGATCGGGCGATGGCGGCAAGCCAACGGTCTCGGCACCGGCCGCGCCGTCGCGCTCGGGCCCGGCTCGGTCGGCGCCTCCAAGCGCTGGACCTATTACCCGGAAGCCGCGCGGCTGTTCGCCGAGCATGGCTTCGACGTCTGGGTGGTCGGCGGCCCCGGCGAAAAGGCGCTGGCGCAGGAAATCGCAGCCGCCGGCGGTGCGCGGGTCCGCGATCTCACCGGCACCGATCTGCGCAACGGGGTGCTGGCGATGGCCGCGGCCAGCGTCGCTATCGCCAACGACTCCGGGCTGATGCACATCGCGGCCGCGATCGGCACCCCCACCATGGGCATTTTCGGCCCGACTGACCCCTATCTGTGGGCTCCCCTCAATGATCTCGCCGCCACGGTGCGGCAGAGCAAGAGCAAGCTGCCGTGCCAGCCGTGCCAGCGCACGGTCTGCACCATGAACGACCATCGCTGCATGCGCGACATCGCGGCCGAAGAGGTCGTCGATATCGCCGAGCGCGTACTGGCTCAGATCAGGGCGCGATAGACCGCAGCGATCGCGCTCGCCTCCGCATCGAGGCTGAACTTATCCACAACTCGTTGGCGCGCCCGCGCCCCCATCGCCGCGGCCGCGGCCGGATCGCGCATCAGGGGTTCAAGCGCCGCCACCAGCGCGTCGACATCGCCCGGCGGCGTCAGCACGCCGGTGGTGCCGTCATCGACCACGAACTCGGCGGCGCCCGCGCGCGCAGCCACCAGCGCCGCGCCGGCCGACATCGCCTCGATCAGGGTCAGGCCGAAACCTTCGTTGCGCGAGGTGAAGGCGTAGACCGTCAGCCGCTGATACCAGCGCACGACATCCTCGATCGGTAATTCGCCGGTGATGATGATGCGCGATTGCAGGCCGGCGGCCTCGATCTTCCGCTTCAGCTCGCTGGCAAAGGCCAGTTGCTCCGGCACCACGGCGCCGACGATGACGGCGGTGAAATCGGGATAGCTCGGCAGCAGCCTGCACATCGCCTCGACGAAGACGTCACTGCCCTTCTGCGCGCGCACCCGTCCGAAGCAGCCGATCGCATAGCGTCCCGGCAACCCGCTCTCGGCAAAGGCGGCAGCGCGATCGGCTGGCGGCGCATAGCGATCGGTGTCGACGCCGTGCATTACCACCGTGGCCTCGCGCTTCAGATAGGATGCCGACAGCGGACTGGTGGCGATGATCGCATCCTGGTTGCGGATCAGCCAGCGCGTCAGCCAGGTGTGATGGCGCTGCGCGGCTGAGGTGAACAGCAGTTTCAGCGGCCAGCCGAACGCGCGCAGCAAAAGGCCTGCGATCATCTCATCATTGCGCCGCGCGTGCCAGATCACAGGCCGCGCGCGCCGCCGCAGCCGCATCAGATCGGAAAATCCGATCGCGTCGATGCCATCGGGCCGATGCGAGCCCAGCCAGGCTGCGCGAAACATCTTGGCAAGCTTCGGCGCGACCATACGGTTGGTCGCGGTGACACCCGAATAGCGTCGGTGCAGATTGGGCACGATGAGCTCAAGCTCGCCGGCAGCTGTGTTCTCGATCGGCACGCAAGTCTCCGTTTCGTGCCAGTTCCTATACGCAACATTAAGCATAGTGGCCAGTTCGGCCGCGTCGAAACCCCCTCTTCACCGCACTCCCGCTAGCATCATCCGTTAAAGATATCGGGAGAGCTCTATCCATGACCGTGCTAGTGACCGGCGGTGCTGGCTATATCGGAAGTCACATGGTTCATGCGCTGGTCGATGCCGGCGAGAGCGTCGTCGTCGTCGACAATCTCTCCACCGGCTTCTCAGCGTTCCTGCCCGAAGCTGTTCCGCTGTTCATTGGCGATGCCGGCGACGAGAACCTCGTCGAGGGCGTGATCGCTCAGCACGGCATCGACAGCATCATCCATTTCGCAGGTTCCGTCGTGGTGCCGGATTCCATGCGCGATCCGCTCGGCTACTACCGCAACAACACCATGACGACGCGCAGCCTGCTCAATGCTGCGGTGAAGGGCGGCGTCAACCGTTTCATCTTCTCCTCGACCGCCGCGGTCTACGGCAATCCGGACCAGGTGCCGGTGCCGGAGATCGCGCCGACGCGTCCACTGTCGCCCTACGGCTCGTCGAAGCTGATGACCGAAATCATGCTGCACGACGTCGCCTCGGCGCATGGCATGAGTTACGTCGTGCTGCGCTACTTCAACGTCGCCGGCGCCGATCCTAAGGGCCGCGTCGGCCTTGCCACCATCGGCGCCACCCATCTGCTCAAGATCGCGGTCGAGGCCGCGACCGGCCAGCGCGCCAAGATCGACGTGTTCGGCACCGACTATCCGACCCAGGACGGCAGCTGCGTGCGTGACTTCATCCATGTCAGCGACCTCGTCGAGGCGCATCGCTCTGCGCTGTCCTATCTGCGCGGCGGCGGCCAATCGGCGACGATGAACTGCGGTTACGGCCGCGGCTATTCCGTGCTCGAGACCATCGAGGCGGTGCGCCGGGTCTCGATGCGCAATTTTGCGGTCGCCTATGCCGCGCGCCGGCCTGGCGACATCATGACCATGGTGGCCGATACCACCCGGATCCGCTCGCTGCTCGACTGGACCCCGCGGTATGACGATCTCGAGACCATCGCGAGCCATGCGCTGGACTGGGAGGAGAAGCTGTTCCAGGAGCGCGGGGGCGCCGCGCGACAGGCAGAATCGGCCTAAAAATCAAGCCGTTATTGTGCTTGAAAAAGCCCCGCCAAGCGGGCAAGGAGGTCCGCAACCCTGACGGCCGGCGCAGCCCGCCGTCAATGGAACGCGGATGGCTCAGTTTCCAAAGAAAATTACCGACGATCCCTATGGCGCGGCGATCCTGATTCGCCGCCTGGTCACGGAACAGGGGATCACCTACTGGCGGCGCTATCTGACGGCGTTCGCCCTGATGGCCGTTGCGGCCGGCTCGACGGCCGGCGCCACCTACGTGCTCGGCCAGGTGATCAACCAGGCCTATGTCGACAAGAACATCCCCGGCATCGCGATGTTTGCCGGGATCACGGTGCTGCTGCTGTTCATCAAGGGCGTGGCGACCTACGGCCACATGGTGATCCTGTCGAAGATCAGCAACGCCATCCTGGCGCGGAACCAGCGGCAATTGTTCGCCAAGCTGATGAGCGAAAGCATCGGCTTCTTCTCACAGCGGCACTCGTCGGAATTCCTGGCGCGGCTCACCGCCGGCGCCAAGTCGATCACCGACGTGCTCAACATGCTGGTCAATGCGATCGGCCGCGACTTGCTGATGCTGATAAGCATGGTCGCCGTCATGGTCTGGCAGGACCCGCTGATGTCGTTCATCGGGCTCGTGGCAGTGCCACCGGCGATGCTGGTGCTGCGCAAGCTGGTGAAGCGGATCAAGGGACTCGCCTACAACCAGTTCACCGGCACCGCCGACATCATGGAGACCATGCAGGAATCACTGCAGGGCATCCGCACCGTGAAGGCGTTCACGCTGGAAGGCACCATGCAGCAGCGGATCGACGAGAACATCGCGACCGTCGAGCGCAATGCCAACAAGATGGCGCATGTCGCCAACCGCTCCAACCCGCTGATGGAGATGCTCGGCGGCTTCGCGGTCGCCGGCTGCCTGATGTATGGCGGCTACAGCGTGGTCGCGCTCGGTTCGACGCCCGGCCAGTTCTTCACCTTCCTGACCGCCTTCCTGATGGCGACCGAGCCGGCCAAGCGCCTGGCGCGGCTCAACATCGACCTCAACAGCCAGCTGGTCGGCGCACGGATGCTGCTCGAGGTCGTCGACAGTCCCGCAAGCGAGCAGGCCGACGACGACAAGTCTGCGCTGAAACTCTCCGAAGCGCGGATCGAACTGCGCGACGTCAGCTTTGCCTATCGGCCCGGTGAGCCGGTGCTGGACCGCATGAGCTTCGTCGCCGAGCCCGGCAAGGTGACCGCGCTGGTCGGTCCGTCCGGCGGCGGCAAATCGACGGTGCTTGCTTTGCTGTTGCGCTTCTACGAGACGCTCGAGGGCGACATCCTGATCGATGGGCAGTCGATCCTGTCGGTCTCGCGCAAGTCGCTGCGCCAGCAGACCGCCTATGTCGGCCAGGACGTCTATCTGTTCCGTGACGCCATCCGCGCCAACATCGCTTTCGGCAAGCCGGGCGCCACCGAGGCCGAGATCGTCGACGCCGCCAAGGCCGCCTGCGCGCACGACTTCATCATGAGCTTCCCGCTCGGCTACGACACGCCGGTCGGCGAGCATGGCACGCAACTGTCCGGCGGACAGCGCCAGCGCATCGCGGTCGCCCGTGCGCTGATCAAGAACGCACCGATCATCCTGCTCGACGAGGCCACCGCCGCGCTCGACTCGGAGTCGGAGAAGCAGGTGCAGGAGGCTATCGAGCACCTGTGCCAGGGCCGCACTACGATCGTGATCGCGCACCGCCTGCACACCATCATGCACGCCGATGCGATCCTGGTGGTCGAGGGCGGCAAGATCGTCGAGCGCGGGCGTCACGAGGAGCTGCTGCGCCGCGGTGGCCGCTACGCCTCGTTCTTCCGCCTGCAGCACCACCACGACCCGTCGCCGCTGGCACTGGCGCCGATCAGCGCCACCGGCTAGACCACTGAAATTCACCTCAAGAGCAGCGAGATCCGCATGAACGCCGCCTCCACCGTCATTCCGCTTCCCCCGCAGCCCTCGCTCCCCGTCGTCGGCGAATCCGGCGTCTATCCGGTCCGCCGCATCTGGTGCGTCGGCCGCAACTACCTCGAGCATATCAGGGAGATGGGCAATGACGAGCGCGCGCCGCCGTTCTTCTTCGCCAAGCATGCCGACATGCTGGTGCCGGACGGTGCGACGATCCCCTATCCGCCGCTGACCAAGGACCTGCATCACGAGGTCGAGCTGGTGGTGGCGATGAAGAGCGGCGGGCTCAACATTCCCGCCGACAAGGCGCTCGAGAATGTCTACGGCTATGCCGTCGGCATCGACCTGACCCGCCGCGACCTGCAGATCGCCTCGCGCAAGAAGGAGCGGCCCTGGGAGATCGGCAAGTCGTTCGACTATTCGGCGCCCTGCTCCGCGATCCAGCCGGCTTCAAAGATCGGCCACCCCTCAAGCGGCAAGATCTGGCTTACAGTCAACGGCAAGGAAGCGCAGAAGGGCGACCTCACCGAATTGATCTGGAACGTGCCTGAAATCATCTGGCAGCTCTCACAGCAGGTAAAGCTCGCCGCCGGCGACATCATCATGACCGGCACACCGGCCGGCGTCTCGCAGCTCCAGGTCGGCGACAAGCTCGAATGTGGCGTCGACGGCGTCGGCACGCTCGCCGTGACGATCGGCAAGCCGGAGTAACTCCGGATCTAATCCACCAGCAGACCGCGGCCCCGAACCGAATTCGGGGCCGTTGCCTTTTCAGAATTGCTCGTGGCCGGGATGATTGGGATCGCCGAAATATCCGCCACCACCGCTGCCACCCGCACTGTCGCCGCTGTAGCCCGATCCGAGCGAGGGCTGCGGATCGACCGGCTGGCGGTGCGGGCCGCCCGAACCGCCCGGAGGCAGCTTCGCGCCGACTGACTTCGGTGGCGTCATGTGAAGCCCACCCGCCTGTGCGGAGCTCAGCGCGGTTACGCCGAACGCGACAACGGCAGCGAAAGCTACGAGCGAATTGCGTGTCATGCGACGTCTCCTTCAACTCGGGCCGGGCACCATGCGCCAGCTCCGACGCCGCACGCTTCGCACGATCGCACTGGCCTGGCTGTGAGGTGGGTCACGCCCATTCCGCGGCCGCTTCCCGGCGACATCGCACCGCCCCGGAAAACCCAGGACCAGACGTCCAGGGCTTTCCGCTTTACGCTATCATCGCATCGTGCCGGGCATGCAGGGCGGCTCGGTGAAAGGCGCGGTTGCGAACGATCCGACGTTCGGGGCGCGAACGCAATCGGTGGTCTTGCTGCTGACCGGTGTCGCCGTGGTGGTAGCCATCGAAGCATGGGCGCGCCGCGCCGCAGCATGGTTGCTGGCGGCAGACGCCTGAGCCGAGTACGCGGCTGCCGCAACCAGGGCAAGCGTCACGAAGGTCAATTTGGTCATTGGGTTTCTCCGCACGTGGATGAAGCCGATAAAGCTCGGCTCCTGTGACCAATGACTGTGGATGCCGGGAAATTATTTCCTCACGCGCGATCACCGAACCGCGAGCGCCCGATCACATCGGACGGACCGGGAATACCGGGACGCGAGTAGCACTCCATTTCATCAAGGCCGCGCCAACGCGGCGATGACCGTATGGAGATTCTCATGAGCGAACTTCGGCGACTTGGCAGAGCACTTGGCCTGGCTGCAACTCTGTCCGCGGCAATGACGGCCTCCTCCGCGCAAGCGGCAGTGCGGGAGCCTGGCGTCTACGCGTCAAACGAAACCGCGACGCGGCCATGGTTGGCGCCGGTCGGTCATCGCCAGCCGCGCGCCGCCGACCTTCCGGCAGCGACTGCGTCGCCGCAGCAGATCATCGATCCGGAAGACGCGATCGTCGATCGCAAGATCAAGGGCATTTGCCGCGGCTGCTAGGATAAGCGCGCTGCAGAATACGACCTGCATCCGCGATCAGGGAGCGCCTGCTGCCGTGCGCCGATACGGCACATAGCGCGGCGTCCAGACCTTGGCCTTTATGCGCGCCTCGACCTGATCGATCGGGATGTCCTTGGCGAGCCCTTCCTTGTGCGCCTGCAACGCGACCGCCAGCGCCACCGTCAGCGACACATCGCGCAGCGCGCTGACCGGCGGCAGCAGATTGTGCTTCGTGTTGTTGCGGGCCGGCGAGACGCTGGCCAGCGCCTTGGCTGCGGCCATGAACATACCGTCGCTGATCCGGCTGGCGCCGACTGCGAGCGAGCCGACGCCGACACCCGGGAAAATGTAGGAGTTGTTGGTCTGGTCGACCTTGAAGCGCGCGCCGTCGCGCACAATCGGCGGGAACGGGCTGCCGACGCCGATCAGCGCCCGTCCCTCGGTCCAGGCTTCGATATCGGAAGGCGTCGCCTCCTCCCGCGAGGTCGGATTCGACAGCGGGAAGATCACCGGCCGCTGGTTGCAGCCGGCCATTGCGCGGACGATCGGCTCGGAAAACGCTCCGGCCTGGCCGGAGACGCCGATCAGCACGGTGGGCCTCGCGTTGCGCACGACGTCGAGCAGCGCGATCTTGTCGGGATGGCTGAGCTGCCAGCCCGCGATCGCCTGCCTGCTCTGCACGAAAGGCAGCTGGAACGGGGCGAGCCCGCTCATGCCCTCAAGCAGCAGCCCGTCGCGGTCGACCATGAAGAAGCGCTCCGCCGCCTCGCTCTCGGACAGACCGGCATCGATCATCGCCGCGCGGATCAGGCTGGCGATGCCGCAGCCGGCGGAGCCAGCGCCGAACACCGCGACGCGCTGCTCGGTCAGCGACACGCCGGTGACGTTGATGGCCGAGAGCAAGGCGCCGGTCGCGACCGCCGCGGTGCCCTGAATGTCGTCGTTGAAGGTCAGCAGCCGGTCGCGATAGCGCTCCAGCATCCGCGTCGCGTTGTTCTTGGCAAAATCCTCCCATTGCAGCAGGACGCGCGGCCAGCGCTTCACCACCGCGGAGACGAACGCCTCGATGAAGTCGTCATATTGCTGGCCGCGGACGCGCTCGTTGCGCCAGCCGATATAGAGCGGATCGGCCAGGCAGTCTGGATTGTCGGTGCCGACATCGAGCATGATCGGCAGCGTGGTCGCCGGATGCAGGCCGCCGCAACCGGTGTAGAGCGCGAGCTTGCCGATCGGGATGCCCATGCCGCCGGCGCCCTGGTCGCCGAGGCCGAGGATGCGCTCGCCGTCGGTAACGACGATCGCCTCGACATGGTCGAAGCGCGGATGGGCGAAAATGCGGTCGATGCGGTGCTGGTGCGGAATGCTGAGGAACAGCCCGCGCGGCTTGCGAAACAGCCGGCTGAATTTCTGGCAGCCCTCGCCGACGGTCGGCGTGTAGACGATCGGCAGCAGCTCTTCGAGGTTGCCCACCAGGAGCGCGTAGAACAGCGTCTCGTTGGTGTCCTGCAGTTCGCGCAGAAAGGCATAGCGCTCGATGTCGGTTTCGTAGCCGCGCAGCGCCTCGAGGCGGCGCGAGACCTGCTCATCCAGCGTCAGGATATTGGGTGGCAGCAGGCCGTGCAGGTCGAACGCCTCGCGCTCGGCCTCGGAGAACGCCGTGCCCTTGTTCAACTGCGGATCGGCCAACAGCTCGTAGCCGCTCAGCGCAGTTGTGGCGAAAGCTCCAGTGGTCTCGGGCATGAGAAAGCCTTTCGATACGGAATCCCGGTCAGGACTGTAGCACTTCGGTGCGAGCGACCGGAACCCGCCCCCGCCCGCCAAATTCTTCGGGCCGTGAGGCCGGATTGATTGCCTCGCAGCCGTTGGTGATAGCGCGATGACGCCAGGGCCGACGCCCGGTCCATGTCGAAACCGCAACGCAGGCTTGGCAACTTCCGTTCTGGTTCGACACCACGCGCGCCGATACTGTCCGGCAAAATCATTGGTGAGGAAAAACGAATCATGTCGGGAATCGAGCTTGCGACGCCACGTCTGAAATCGATTCAGCGCGTCGCGCTGGCTCTGCTGGTCGTTGCAGGGGTCGTCAATTACATCGATCGCGCGACCCTCGCAGTTGCCAATCCGCTGATCCGCGAGGAACTCGGATTGTCCATCGCGGACATGGGCTATCTGCTTTCCGCGTTCCTCTGGGCCTATGCATTCTCGCAGCTCCCCACCGGTGCGATGGTCGACCGGCTGGGTCCGCGCCTTCTTCTCGCCATGGGCCTCGGACTGTGGTCGTTCGCGCAGCTCGTCGGCGGCCTGGTGCAGAATTTCGGCCAGTTCTTCGGGGCCCGCGTCCTGCTCGGGATTGGCGAGGCCCCGCAATTTCCGACCGGCGCGCGCGTGGTCCGCGACTGGTTCAATCAGCGCGACCGGGGGCTTGCGACCGGCGTGTTCAATTGCGCGTCATCGCTCGGCACGGCGATTGCCGTGCCGCTGCTGACCTATCTGATGCTGACATTCGGCTGGCGCGCAATGTTCGTGATCATGGGCATCGCCGGCCTCGTCGTCGCCGTCTGCTGGTATGGGCTCTATCGCAACCCCGAGCAGGTCGCGCTCACGCCGCACGAGAACGCCTACCGGACACAAGGCGATCCGCCCGGCCGGCGCACCAAGGTTACGTTCCGCGACTGGTCGCTGCTGTTCCGCTTCCGCACCATCTGGGGCATGATCTTCGGCTATTTCGGCTGCATCTATTTGACCTGGATCTACACCGCCTGGCTGCCGGGTTATCTCGAGATTGAACGCCACATGAGCGTGAAATACACCGGATGGGCCGCCGCGGTGCCGTTCGCCTGCGGTGTCGTCGGTGGCGTCGTCGGCGGATACATCGCCGACATCCTGGTCCGCCGCGGTGTCGAGCCGCTCAGGAGCCGGCGCTACCCGGCCGCGATCGCACTGCTTGGAACGGCCGCCTGCACGGTGGCTGCCGCCTATGTCGAGAGCAACGCGCTGGCGATCGCCTTCATCTCGATCTCGCTGTTTCTGGTCTATGTGACCAGCACCTGCGCCTGGGCCTTGAGTTCGGTCGCGGTCCCGACCAACTGCACCGCCTCGATCGGCTCAGTGCAGAATTTCGGCGGATATCTCGGCGGCGCGCTGGCGCCGACCGTGACCGGCCTGATCGTGCAGAAGACCGGTTCGTTCGTGCCGGCGCTCGTCGTCGGCGCCTTGATCGGCGTCGTCTCGGCGGGATGCTATCTGTTCATCGTCGACCAACCAATCACTGCCGCCGATATGGATGCCGCTTCCGACACGCTCGGTTCACTCGGCGTCGGCGCCAATCGGGAACCGTAATTCCAAGCGAGGCAGCGGAAACATCACGGTCAGGCCGAGGCTCAACGCGTCCACAACATACCTTGGTATGCTGCCCTCATTCCTTGTCGCACCCTGTGCTGACGCGCGTACAGTTGAGCGGTGGCGAGCGATTCTTAAATTCGCAGCTGCTCCAACGGGCGCATTGGAGTTCCGTGATCGGGATCACTGCTCCGAAGGGAGAGTCGCTAGACGATCGCGAGACGCAATGCCAACTGGAACGCGGGTTCTGCGGGGAACACTCAAATGATCGTCAACATTCAAAAGCTGGATGGCCTGTGGCACCTCATCGTCGGGTCGTGCAAGATCCGAACTCCGTTCCTGGAGACCCAGGACCGCGAGTGGGTCGTGGCCTACGCCAGGCGGGTCTACCCCGGTGCCAAGGTATTCGAACGCGACTGATGTCGTTGCGCTTGACAGCTCGCCCGCCAGAGAAAAGCCCCGGTCGGCTCCGGGGCTTTTGCGTTCAACGCGGTGCGGCCGCCGCAATCACCGCAGCGCCGACATTACGATCAGGCCGAGGATAAGCGCCGTCACGGAATACTTCAGCGTGTAGTACACGTTCCGATTCCATTCCTTGACCTTGCGGCTGGCGAGATGGATCTCGTAGAGCTTGCCGAACACCTTGTTCAGCGCGCCGACATGCTCGCCGTCGACGTTCTGGGTCGCCGACGCCTTGACGATGTTGTGGCTGACCCAGCGATTGATCCTGGTCATGAAGCCGTACTTCATCGGGCGCTCGACGTCGCAGAACAGGATGATGCGGTTGACGTCGGTCTTGTTCTCGGCGCTGTGGATGAAAGTCTCGTCGAACATGAAGGCCTCGCCGTCGCGCCAGACGCATTCGACGCCGTCGACCAGGATTCGGCACTCCTTCGAGTTCGGCGTCACCAGGCCAAGGTGATAGCGCAGCGAGCCCGCGAAGGGATCGCGATGCGCCCCTAACTTGCCGCCGGGCGGCAGCATCGCGAACATCGCGCCGTGCACGTTCGGGATCGAATTCAACAGCTCCACCGTCTTCGGGCACAGCGTGCGCGCCGACGGCAGGAAGTCGTCGTACCATTTCAGATAGAAGCGCTTCCAGCCGCTCTTGAAGAAAGAATAGAAGCCCCAGTCGTTGTTCTTGGCCGCGGCGCGGATGAAGCCCTCGTCGAACAGGCGCGTGGCCTCGTCGCGAATTGTCTGCCAATTGTCGGAGAGCTTCTTGAGCTCGGGAAACTGCTCGACCGGGATCACCGGCGTGTTCGGCACCGCGGAGCCCGCATACATCAGCACATTGTAGGGAGCGAGGTAGGTCGAGTGATCGCCGAGTTGGCGAGCGAAGCGCAGCCGCTGCTTGCCACGGAAGTGGACGTAGAGTGTAGAGGCCGCCAGCACGTAGAGAATAACGAGCTGCGGCGCGAAGAGCTGTCTCAACATGATCCGTCTATGATCGCGGCCCCCCGATGCTCTTTATGCACCGCCCCGTAGCAGCCTGAACCCTCAATGGGCGGCTTAGCCCTGGGCGGCGAAGCGCAACGCCGTCCGCGAAAATTCCCCTGTTTCATCGTGACTTGACACTGCCGCGAGTTCTGGCGCGAGCCAAAGCCCTGCTGCCGTGCCATCCCGGTTCAGCCATGTAAGCGTCTGCTCACCAAATGTGAAGCACCGCCTTATTCGAGCAGGCCACCGTGTGGCCGCAATCACACACCCATCATTCGCCATTGACAAACTGATTAGATAATTACTAATCGCGAAATGGTCCGTCTGAGAATGCGGACATCGAGAGGGAGGAATGATGAGACAAGTTTTGGCGGCAGCCATTCTCGCGGCAATGACTACGGCCGCTCATGCCCAGGTGTCCGATGACGTCGTACGCATCGGCGTGCTGACCGACCTCTCGAGCTGGGGGCGCGACAATTCCGGCCCAGGCTCGGTCGAGGCGGCCAAGATGGCGGTCGAGGAGTTCGGCCCCACCGTGCTCGGCAAGCCAATCGAGATCGTCTCCGCCGACCACCAGATGAAGACCGATGTCGGCGTGCAGATCGTGCGCGGCTGGTTCGACAACGGCAAGGTCGACGCGGTCGTCGACATCCCGAATTCCGGCATCGCGATTGCCGTGCACAACATGGTGCGCGAGCGCAACAAGATTGCGCTGTTGTCCGGCCCCGGCGCCAGCTCGCTGACCGACGAGCTGTGCAGCCCCAACACGGTGCACTTCGCCTACGACACCTATGCGCTGTCGAAGGTGACGGCCTCGGCAGTGATCGCGGAGGGCGGCAAGTCCTGGTTCTTCGTCACCGCGGACTATGCGTTCGGCCAGCAGCTCGAGAAGGATGCCACCCGCTTCATCAACGAGATGGGCGGCAAGGTGCTCGGCAGCGTCCGGCACCCGACCAACACCGCCGACTTCTCCTCCTTTGCGCTGCAGGCGCAGAGCTCGAAGGCGGACGTCGTGGCATTCGCCAATGCCGGCCAGGATACCGATAATTCGATCAAGCAGTCCGGCGAGTTCGGCCTCGTGCAGGGTGGCCAGAAGTTGGTGGGCCTTTTGATGTTCGACACCGACGTGCATGCGATCGGGCTCAACGCCGCGCAGGGCACCTATATGACGACGGCATCCTACTGGAACATGGACGAGAAGACGCGCGCCTGGTCGAAGAAGTTCTTCGCCCGCGCCAACGTGATGCCGACCATGATCCAGACCGGCGTCTACGGCTCGGTGCTGCATTATCTCAAGGCGATCCAGGCCGCCGGCACCGATGATCCGAAAGCGGTGATGGCCAAGATGCGCGAGCTGCCGATCGAGGACACCTTCGTGCATGGCGGCAAGCTGCGCGAGGACGGCCGCGTCATCCGCGACATGTATCTGGCGAAGGTGAAGAAGCCCTCGGAATCCAAGGAGCCGTGGGACTATCTCGACATCATCAAGACGGTGAAGGGCGAGGACGCCTTCCGCCCGGTGTCCGAGTCCAAGTGCCCGCTGCTCAAGAAATAGGATCGATCGCGTGGCCAACGAAGAAACGCAAGAAGCGTACAAGTGCGACGCGCTCGTCGTCGGCTCCGGCTGCGCCGGGCTGTCGGCGGCGGTCACCGCCGGCCATCACGGCCTCAAGGTCCTGGTGGTCGAGAAGGAGCCGCGCTTCGGCGGCACCACCGCGCGTTCCGGTGGCTGGCTGTGGATTCCCGGCACCTCGCTGGCGAAGGCCTGGGGCATCGAGGAGAGCCCCGATCAGGCCAGGACCTACCTGCGCCACGAGGCCGGCAACAGCTTCGACGCCGCGCGTGTCGATGCGTTCCTCACCGAAGGGCCGAAGGCGGTCGACTTCTTCACCACCAAGACCGCCGTGCGCTTCGACATGCCGCTGACCTTCCCGGACTATCATGCGGAGGCGCCCGGGGGCGCGCAGGGCGGCCGCTCGATGGTGACGCGGCCGTTCGACGGCCACGAGCTCGGCGAGGCCATCAAGAACCTCGGCAGCCCCCTGCCCGAGCTCACCGTGTTCGGCATGATGCTGGGCTCCGGCAAGGAGATCGTCCACTTCATGCGCGCGACGCGGTCGCTGACTTCGGCGGCCTATGTCGCCAAGCGGCTGTCGAAGCACGCGATCGACGTGATGCGCAACGGCCGCGGCATGACGCTGACCAACGGCAACGCGCTGGCCGGCCGGCTGGCGAAATCCGCCTTCGACCTGAAGATCCCGCTCTGGCTCAATTCGCCGGTGCGCGAATTGATCGTCGAGAACGGCGTGGTGCGCGGCGCGGTGATAGAGCGCGAAGGCCGCACCATCCGCGTCAACGCGAAGCGCGGCGTCGTGCTCGCCTGCGGCGGCTTCCCGCATGACGTCGCGCGGCGGCAGAAGATGTTTCCGCATGCGCCGACCGGCAAGGAACATTACTCGCCGGGTCCGACCGGCAACACCGGCGACGGCCTACGCCTTGCGGAATCTGCAGGCGGCCGTGTCGAGGACTCACTGCCGAATGCCGCGGCCTGGGTGCCGGTCTCGGGCACCACGCGCAAGGACGGCTCGAAGGGCGTGATGCCGCATTTCATCGACCGCGCCAAACCCGGCGTGATCGCTGTCATGCGCGACGGCAAGCGGTTTGCCAATGAAGGCAATTCCTACCACGACTTCGTGCAGGAAATGATCAAGGCGGCGAAGCCTGGCGAGGAGATCGCGGCCTTCCTGCTCTGCGATCACCAGACGCTGCGCAAATACGGCCTCGGCTGCGTGCCGCCGCGCCCGATGCCGCTCGGCCATCACCTGAAGACCGGCTATCTCAAGCGCGGCGCGACGCTGTCCGAGCTTGCCGCGCAGGCCGGCATCGACGCGAAAGCGCTCGAGGCAACCGTCGCGGCGTTCAACGCGACCGCCGCGGAGGGCCGCGACCCCGCTTTCGGCAAGGGCTCGCGCGCCTACAACCGCTACCAGGGCGATGCCCTGCACGGCCCCAATCCGTGCATCGCGCCGATCCAGCACGGGCCGTTCTACGCCATCAAGATGGTGATCGGCGATCTCGGCACCTATGCCGGGATCCGGACCGACGCCAATGCCCGCGCCCTCGACGCCGACGGCCAGCCGATTGCCGGCCTCTACGCCGCCGGCAACGACATGGCGAGCATCATGGGCGGCAACTATCCCGGCGCCGGCATCACGCTCGGCCCCGCGCTGACCTTCGGCTACATCGCAGGCAAGCACATCGCCGGCGCGGCGAGAGAAGGAACCGCGGCATGACAAAAGTCCCGTCATCCCGAGGAGCGCGCAGCGCGTCTCGAAGGATGGGCGGCCCCGACTGTGGCCGTGCATCCTTCGAGGCTCGCTTCGCGAGCACCTTAGGATGACGGTGGTAGCACGAAGGGCCGGATTTCCTGCCAATTGCGAGAAGCACGAACACGAACAGGACCACATGACGAGAGAAAGCCGCGGCATACAGTCGATCGAGGTCGGCGGAGAATTGCTCCGGGCGCTCGCCCGCAGCGGCGAACCGATGATGCTGCGCGATCTCGCCCGCGAGGCCGGCATGCCGCCGGCCAAGGCGCATCCCTATCTCGTCAGCTTTTCCCGCATCGGCCTGATCGAGCAGGACGAGACCACCGGCCGTTACGAGATCGGCGCGCTGGCGCTCGAGCTCGGCCTGATCAGCCTGCGCCGACAATCCGCGGTGCGAATCGCAACGCCGCGGATCGCCGCGCTCGCCGACAGCATCAACCATGCGGTGTCGCTGTCGGTCTGGGGCACCCACGGCGCGACGGTGGTGCGGCTCGAGGAGCCGAGCCATCCCGTGCATATCGCCATGCGCGTCGGCTCGGTGGTGGCGCTGCTCGAGACCGCGACCGGCCGTGCCTTCGCCGCCTTCATGCCGCCGAACGCCGTCAGGACCGCGCTCGAAAGCGGCCTCGATCGCCTCGGCGTCGGCTACAATCCGAAGCGAGAGACAATCAATTCGAAGACCACCGAGATGCTTGCCGAGGTGCGCAGCCACGGGCTCGCACGGGCGATCGGCGATCCCCTGCCCGGCGTCAACGCCTTCGCCGCGCCGGTGTTCGATCACGCCGGCCACGTCGCCCTGGTCATCACCGCGATGGGACCGGAGGGCACGTTCGACGCCGGCTGGGACAGCGCTATCGCGACCGCGCTGCGCGATTGTGCAGGCGAGATCTCGCGGCAACTCGGGCACGGCACGGCGCGGGCTTCGGGGTGATGCAGGCTCCTTGCCGCCGCGTCGCGAGCCCGTCGGCAATGACGGCACGCTGAGCCATCTCGGCAAAAAGCCCCGGACGATGCCGGGGCTTTTCACTTCATCGATCGCAGTCAGCGCGGCTCAGTAGCGGTAGTGATCCGACTTGTACGGACCTTCCTGCTTGACGCCGATGTAGTCGGCCTGGTCCTTGCGCAGCTCGGTCAGCTTGACGCCGATCTTGGCGAGGTGCAGGCGCGCGACCTTCTCGTCGAGCGTCTTCGGCAGCACGTAGACCTTCTTGGCGTACTTGCCGTCCTTGTTGTTGGCGAACAGCTCGATCTGCGCCAGCGTCTGGTTGGTGAAGGACGCCGACATCACGAAGGACGGGTGGCCCATCGCATTGCCGAGGTTCACGAGGCGTCCTTCCGACAGCATGATGATGCGATGCTTGTCGGGGAATTCGATCTCGTCGACCTGCGGCTTGATGTTGGTCCACTTCAGATTGCGCAGCGAAGCGATCTGGATCTCGTTGTCGAAGTGACCGATGTTGCAGACGATGGCGCGATCCTTCATCGCGCGCATGTGCTCGATGGTGATGATGTCCTTGTTGCCGGTGGCGGTGACGAAGATGTCGGCGCGCGGCGCCGCGTCCTCCATGGTCACGACCTCATAGCCTTCCATCGCCGCCTGCAGCGCGCAGATCGGATCGACCTCGGAGACCATGACGCGGCAGCCGGCCTGGCGCAGTGAGGCGGCCGAGCCCTTGCCGACGTCGCCGAAGCCCGCGACCATCGCGACCTTGCCCGACAGCATCACGTCGGTGCCGCGGCGGATGCCGTCGACCAGCGACTCGCGGCAGCCATAGAGGTTGTCGAACTTCGACTTGGTGACGCTGTCATTGACGTTGATTGCCGGGAACAAAAGTGTGCCCTTGTTGGCCATCTCGTACAGGCGATGCACGCCCGTGGTGGTCTCTTCCGAGACGCCCTTGATGTTCTTGGCGATCTCGGCGAAGTAGCCCTTCGGCTTCTCCTTCAGGAGACGCTTGACCAGCGCGTAGAAGATCTCCTCTTCCTCGGAGGTCGGCTTGTCGAGGAAAGCGGTATCGCCCTGCTCGGCCCGGTAGCCGGCGTGCACCAGCATGGTGGCGTCGCCGCCGTCATCAAGGATCATGTTGGGCGTGCCGCCGCCGTGCCAGTCGAACAGCTTTGCGGTGTAGTCCCAGTATTCAGTTAACGTCTCGCCCTTCACGGCGAACACCGGAATGCCGGCGGCTGCGATCGCGGCAGCGGCGTGATCCTGAGTCGAGTAGATGTTGCAGGAGACCCAGCGGATATCGGCGCCGAGCGCGGCCAGCGTCTCGATCAGCACGGCGGTCTGGATCGTCATGTGCAGGGAGCCGGCGATGCGTGCGCCCTTCAGCGGCTGCTTGGGGCCATACTCCTCGCGGGTGGCCATCAGACCGGGCATCTCGGTCTCGGCCAGAGAGATTTCCTTGCGGCCGAAATCGGCGAGCGCAATGTCCTTGACGATGTAGTCGGTGAAGCCGGGCTTCGTGGGGGCGTTCATGTCGGTTTCCTAATGAGTGAATTCAGCGTGTCAGCAACAAAGCGGGCGGAGCGCGATGTGGCACGATCTTCTCCCTCTCCCCGCCTCTACAGGGAGAAGGCCGGGGGTGAGGGGCACGATCCGCGCTCTGAATTCGCGGAGATTCCCCCTCACCCGCCACCTTCGTGGCGACCTCTCCCCGCAGGCGGGGCGAGGCAAGAAAGTTAGAGCGCGCGCTTCAGCGGCTCGACGAGATCGGTCTTCTCCCAGGAGAAGCCGCCTTCATTGTCCGGCGTGCGGCCGAAATGGCCGTAGGCCGAGGTGCGCGCGTAGATCGGGCGGTTGAGATCGAGATGGGTGCGGATGCCGCGCGGCGTCAGATCCATCGCCTTTGCTGCGGCCTTCTCGAGCTCATCCTCCGACACTTTACCGGTGCCGTGGGTGTCGATGTAGATCGACAGCGGGCGCGCCACGCCGATCGCGTAGGCGAGCTGCAGCGTGCAGCGGTCGGCAAGACCGGCCGCGACGATGTTCTTGGCGACATAGCGCGCGGCGTAGGCGGCCGAGCGGTCGACCTTGGTCGGATCCTTGCCGGAGAATGCGCCGCCGCCATGCGGAGCCGCACCGCCATAGGTGTCGACGATGATCTTGCGGCCGGTCAGGCCGGAGTCGCCATCGGGACCGCCGATGAAGAATTTGCCGGTCGGGTTGATGTGCCAGATCGTCTTGCCGTTGATCCATTCCTTCGGCAGCGCCTCGCGCACATACGGCTCGACGATGTCGCGGATTTGCTTCGACGAGAGGTCCTCGACCAGATGCTGATGCGACACCACGATCTCGCGGACGCCGACCGGCTTGCCGTTCTCGTACTGCACGGTGACCTGGCTCTTGGAGTCCGGTCCGAGCACTTTCTCCTTGCCGGAGTGGCGCGCTTCGGAGATCAGCCGCAGGATCTTGTGGGCGTAGAAGATCGGCGCCGGCATCAGGTCCGGCGTCTCGTTGGTGGCGTAACCGAACATGATGCCTTGGTCGCCGGCCCCCTCTTCCTTGACCTCGCCCGGCTGCAGCGCGTCGACGCCTTGCGCGATATCGGCCGACTGCGGATGCAGCAGAATCTCGATGTCGCAGGTCTTCCAGTGGAAGCCGTCCTGCTCGTAGCCGATGTCCTTGATCGCGGAGCGAACCACGCCCTCGATCTGCTCGTTGGTGACCGAAGCCGGCCCGCGGGTTTCGCCGGCGATCACCACCTTGTTGGTGGTCGCGAGCGTTTCGCACGCCGCGCGGATCTGCCACGGGTCGATGCCCGCCTTCGGTCCCTCGCGATAGAACAGATCGACGATCTCATCCGAGATGCGATCGCAGACCTTGTCCGGATGGCCTTCCGAGACCGACTCGCTGGTGAAGAGATAAGACGCGCGCATCAAGCAAACCCCTTGTTTCGTCGAAGTCCGACGTTGGTTGGTGAATATGTCCCCGGAATGTCACTCTCGTCGCCGCGAGATGACGTAGGATTCGTCGTAGAACCACAGCCCGTTGTGCTTGCGGAGAACCTCGCGTGTGGCCTCGAGAGCTCGTCCGTTTTCGGTCGTTTCAGTCAGCCGCTCATCTTCGATCTGCGCGACATACACGGCTGCATTCCACGCGGCGAAGGCCGTCGAGGTTCCGATCGAGCCGGTCACCTCATTGGGCAGCGCTTCCATATCATATCGGAAGATCGATCGGTTATCGGCGTAGGCGTTGAAATTTAGCTCGCGGCCGGCCGAGCCCAACTCGTATTTCACCGCGCGCAGTATCTCATGACGGCTGACGGCGAAAGGATTTTCTCCGGGCCAGACGGCTTGAATGATTTCAAGTCCGGGATCGCTTCCGTGGGAGTGGATTCCTATCAGCCGTCCACCGCCGCGCAGCGCGCGGGCGAGCGGCGCGATGATCCGCTTGGCGCGGAAATTCACCGAGGATTTGGCGCGATAGGGCTGCGAGGCGATCACGAGGTCGAAATTGGCCTCGGTCCGGCCGGCGCGGGGAATGATGGAATCGAGCAGGAAGCGGTGATCGTCGCGGTACAGCACCAGCGCCACCGGCCGCTCATAGATCGGCATCGCATTGCCGGGGCTGAGGTTGGCGCGCCAGTTCTGCTCCAGGAAGGGGCCGAGTTCCGCGATCTGGGCCTCGAATTCGCCCGAGGACGCGCCCCGAAGGGCGACCTCGTGCCAGATCATGCTGGCGGCCGCCGCGGAGTTCTTCGGCGTCAGCCAGGGCGCCTCGGCGTAATACATGTTGGTGAAGACGAAGACGCTCGCCGGGTGCTCGAACAGTCGGTCGGGGACCTTGTCGAGGGTGAGGCGGACGTCCTCCAGGCTCAGTTCCTTGCCGGCGACATAGAACGGCATATGTGGGAAGCGGCCATGCATGGCACGCAGGACCCGCGCCAGCACCGTGCCGTCGCCCATCCCGGCATCGAACACCCGCAGCGCCGGCGGCCGCGGGTGGATCGCGGCCAGCTCCAACGCGACGCGATCGGCGATCACGCGCTTCTCGCTGCAGGTGTGCACGAACAACAGATAGCGCTGGCGGTTCTCGAAGAAGCGGAAATTGCCCCTCGGATCGCGCTTTTCCGGCGGCACCACGAGGCCACGCGGCGGCGCCACGCCGCCCGGCGTCGAGGTGGCGATAAAGGCATTGATGCGATCGAGCGTATCGATGGTGATGCGCTTGCCCTCGCGCAGCCGGTGCACCAGCTTGCCGTCATTGACGGCACGGCGGCCGAACGTCGTCTCCGCCATGTCGGAGTGGCGGCAGAAATCCGTGATCTGACTGAGGATTTCGTCGTTCTTCATCACGCCGAGTGGGCAGCTGTTCGAGTGGGACAGGAGTGGGCAGAAGTAGTGTGCTGCAAGGTCTTACCACCATTTTCCCACCTGTTGAACCCCCTCCACGGCCGATCACCAAACAGTCATGGACAACCTCCTGGAACCGCCTTTTGGATCGGCGTGCTGTCACCGATCATCGTGACGGCCCACCTCTGGATGACCGATGCGCCGCCTGCTCCTGATCCCCTGTCTGCTCGCAGCCTTCCTGTGGTCGGCGCCCTGCTCTGCTCAGGCCCGCGCCCAGCTCGGCCCACTCTGCACGACCGACACCACGCCGGCCGACCAGATGATCGACGCCTGCACCAAGATCATCGCGTTGAAGGTGTTTTCCGGCGAGAAGCTCGCGACCATCTATTTCTGGCGCGCGGTGGGCTGGAACAAGAAAGGCAACTACGCGCAGGTGATCGCTGACGCCACCGAGGCGCTGCGCCTCAAGCCCAGCACCGCCGTCTACAATCTGCGCGGCTCGGCCTATTACGACAAGGGCGAATACGACATCGCGATTGCCGACTTCAACGACGCCCTGCGCATGGGGCCGCCGAGCGGCATCATCTATCACAACCGCGGCAATGCCTATCGCGGCAAGGGCGAATACGCCAAGGCCATCGCCGACTACGACGCCGCGATCAGGACCGGTCCGAAGTCGGCGTTCTCCTATCAGAACCGCGGCTCATCGAAGCAGGCGCTCGGCGATCTCGACGGCGCGCTCGCCGACATCAACGAAGCGGTCCGGATAGATCCGTCGCTGCCGCAGCCGCTGATCAGCCGCGCCGTGATCTGGCGCGCCAAGGGCGAGATCGCGCGCGCGATTGCGGACACGACCGAAGCGATCCGGCTCGCGAAGGCGAAGGCGCCCGCCAACATCATGACGCCGCCCGGCAGCGTGCTGATCTCGGCCTACACCCAGCGCGGCCTCGCCTATGAGGCCAAGGGCGACGCTGCGCACGCCAAGGAAGATTACGCCTCAGTGCTCGAAGGCGTGGCCTCCGATGCCGGTAGCAAGGCCAACCAGGCCACCGCCAAGGTGCGGCTTGCACTGCTCAAGGAAGCCGACGCAGCGCCGCGCAAGACCGCGGCGGCACCTGCCGCCGAGAGCAGCCCTGCGCCCGCACCGCCGGCGCCCACCGCGCCCACGGCACGCGTGCAGGCCGCAGCCACCGCCCGACGCGTCGCGCTGGTGATCGGTAACGGCGCCTATGCGCATGTCAAGGCGCTGCCCAACCCGCCGAACGACGCCCACGCCATCGCAAGGAGCCTGCGCGACATCGGCTTCACCGTCTCCGAAGGGCTCGATCTCGATCGCGACGCGATGCAGACGACGATCCATGATTTCCTGCGCGAGGCGGCGCGGTCGCAGATCGCCGTGGTCTACTACGCCGGCCACGGCGTGCAGGTCGATGGTCGCAACTACCTCGTGCCGGTCGATATCGAATTCAAGGCGGGCGGTCGCATGACCGACGCGATGGTCGACATGGACACCATCATGGCCGGCCTCGACGACCAGATCCGCACCAACATTTTGATCCTGGATGCCTGCCGCAACAATCCGATGGCGCCGCAGGTGGCATCTGCCGGCCCGAGCCGCGGCATCGAGGCCGGCTCAGGCCTTGCCGCGCCTGCCTCGCTCGGATCGGGCTCGACGCTCGGCGCCGGCACGCTGATCGCGTTCGCGACCGCGCCGGGCCAGGTCGCGCTCGACGGCGAAGGCGCCAACAGCCCGTTCTCGGCCGCACTGTCGCGCCACGTCGGCACGCCCGGCCTCGAAGTGCAGCAGATGCTGACGCGAGTCCGCGCCGAAGTCGTCGCCGCGACCAAGGGCAAGCAGGTGCCGTGGTCGAACTCCTCGCTGCTCGGCGAGGTCTATCTGGCGGAGAGGTGAACCCCTCTGTCATTGCGAGCGAAGCGAAGCAATCCATGCCTCCACAAAAGCAAGGGTGGATTGCTTCGTCGCTGTCGCTCCTCGCAATGACACGAGGATACAGCGGAGGCTATTTCCCCCACACCTCATTTGCGACCTCGACCGCGAGCCTGAGCTTGGCCCACTGCTCTTCCTCGGAGAGGATATTGCCCTCCTCGGTCGAGGCGAAGCCGCATTGCGGCGACACCGCGAGCTGCTCGATCGGGGCGAACTTGGATGCCTCCTCCAGCCGCCGCTTGATGTCGTCCTTCTTCTCGAGCTCACCGAACTTCGAGGTGATGACGCCGACCACCACGACCTTGTTGCCCTTGGGCAGGAAGCGCAGCGGCTCGAAGCCGCCGGCACGATCGGAATCATATTCGAGGAAATAGCCGTCGTAATTGGTGCCGGCCAGCATGGTCTCGGCGACCGGCTCGTAACCGCCGGAGGAAATCCAGGTCGAGCGGAAATTGCCGCGGCAGACATGCGTCGTGATCACCATGTCGGACGGACGATCGGCGATCGCGTAATTGATGATGCGGGCATAGATCTCCTGCAGGCCGTCGGGATTGTCGCCGCGGTCGCGCGACTTCTGCAATTCCTCCGGCGAGCACAGATAGGCCCACACCGTGTCGTCGAATTGCAGGTAGCGGCAACCGGCGTCGTAGAACGCTTTCACCGCCTTGCGATAGGTCTTGCCGAGGTCCTGATAGAACTCCTCGAGATCTGGATAGACCTCCTTCGAGATCAGCTTGCGGCCACCGCGGAAGTGCAGCACCGCCGGCGACGGGATCGTCATCTTCGGGGTGACATGCGCCTGGTCGGCGTTTTTCTTCAGGAACCTGAAGTGATCGAGCATCGGGTGATGATCGGAGAAGTCCAGCTTGCCGATCACCCTGATGGCGTCGTGCCGGGTCTGCACGCCCGCGAACTGGATGCCCATGTCGGGGTGGAACAGCTCGCAGCCGGTCAGATGGCTGAGGAAATCGAAGTGCCACCAGGAGCGGCGGAATTCGCCGTCGGTCGCAAGCTTGAGGCCGACCGAGGCCTGCTTGTGCACGACCTTCTCGATCTCCATGTCCTCGATCCTGCGCAGCTCGTCGGCCGAGATCTCGCCCTTCTCCAGCCTGGCGCGCGCTTCCTTGATCTTCGGCGGACGCAACAGGCTGCCGACCTCGTCGGCGCGGAACGGTGGCTTGGTTCGCTGCATGGTGAACTCCCTGAGAGCGTCAGTGTTTTTTGGTCCCGGCGACGCCGAGATGGCGCTCGAGGACGGAGGGATCGGCCTTCAGCGCGCTGCTTGCGGCATCATGCACGATCGTCCCGCGTTCCAATATCACAACGCGGTCGGCGAGCCCGAGAATCTTTTGGGCATTCTGCTCGACGATGATCGAGCAGATGCCACCTGAGCGGGTGACGGTTCCGATCGCCTTTAACAATTCCTCAACGATGATCGGCGCAAGGCCTTCGGTCGGCTCGTCGAGCAGCAGCACCTTCGGGTTCAGCGTCAGCGCGCGACCGATCGCCAGCATCTGCTGCTCGCCACCGGACAGCTGGTTGCCGAAATTGCTGCGCCGCTCCTTCAGGCGGGGAAACATCTCGTACACCCGCTCGACCGTCCACGGCCCGGGCTGCGCCACCGCGGTCATGTTCTCCTCCACCGTCAGCGAGCGGAAGATGTTGCGCTCCTGGGGCACCCAGCCGATCCCGGCGCGGGCGCGCTGGTCGGGCCGCAGCGCCGTGATGTCTTGGTCCGCAAGCGCGATGCTGCCACTGAGGCGCCTGACGATGCCGACAATCGAATTGATCAGCGTGGTCTTGCCGGTGCCGTTGCGGCCGAGCAGCGCCAACACCTGGCCCTCGGCAAGCGCCAGCGACATGTCGGGCAGCACTACCGCCTCGCCATATCCGGCGCGCAGGCCCTGGATGGAGAGCAAGTCAGACATCGGTCGTCTCGCCGAGATAGACCGCCCTCACCTGCGGATCGCGTGCCACCTCGTCGGGCGCGCCTTCGGTGAGCAGGCCGCCATTGACCAGCACCGAGATGCGGTCGGCGAAGGAGAACACCAGATCCATGTCGTGTTCGATCAGCAGCACCGTGACCTCGCGCGGCAGCGCCGCAACCGCCGCCAGGATGTCGTGGCGTTCGCTCTCGGGCACACCGGCGGCGGGCTCATCGAGCAACAGCACCCGCGGCCTGGCGGCGATCGCAACCGCGATCTCGAGCAGGCGCTGCTTGCCGTAGGGCAATGTCGAGGTGAGCTCGGTCATCACGTCGAGTAGATGGAAGCGCGACAGGATCTCGGAGATCTCGGCATTGACGTCGTTGCGCGTTCCCATCCGCCGCCACCAGTCGCCGCCGCGGCCCATTCGTTCGGAGACCGCAAGCCCGATGGTTTCGAGCGGGGTCAGGTCGGCATAGAGCTGGTTGATCTGGAAGGTGCGCGACAGCCCGCGCAGCACCCGCTTGTGCACGGAGAGGCCGGTGATGTCGTAGCCTTCGAGCAGGATGCGCCCGCCGTTCGGCGTCAGTACCCCGGTCAGCTGATTGATGACGGTGGTTTTGCCGGCGCCGTTCGGCCCGATCAGCGCGTGGCGGGCGCCCTGCACCACCTTCAGCGAGAGGTCGCGGGTGACGCGAAGCCCGCCGAAGGACTTTTCGAGGCCGCGGGTTTCGAGCGCGATCGTCATGGCGCGTCGCCCTCGGGCACGGTGACGGCGGCCTTGCGGCCGGCGCATTGTCGGATGATCAGGTTCGGCACGAACAGCACCCAGCGGTGGATGCGCGCGCGGCCGACCATCACGATCATGACCAGCACGAGGCCGATCCAGAACAGCCAGTATTGCGGAGTGATGCTCTGAAACAGCTCCTGCAGCATCTTGAACACGACCGCGCCGATCAACCCGCCATAGAGATAGCCGGTGCCGCCGATCACCAGCACCAGCATCAAATCGGCGGAGCGCTCGAAGGAAAACACGTCGAGCGAGGCCAGCGCCGTGGTCTGGGTGAACAGCGCGCCGGCGATTCCGGCATAGAAGGCGGCCAGCGTATAGACCGCGATCAGGCGGCGGTTGACCGGTATGCCGATCGCGGCCGCGCGCAGCGGATTGTTCCTGATCGCGCGCAGCGACAGGCCGAACGGCGAATGCACCACGCGGCGGGCCAACAGGAACAGGATGAACAGCACGATCAGCGAGTAGAAGAGCCCGGTCTTGCCGAACATGTCGAAGGCGAACCGCCCGAGGATCGGCTGCATCTCGATACCCTGCAGGCCGTCGGTGCCGCCGGTGATGTCGGAGAAGCGTTCGGCGAGCGCTTCCAGCAGCAGCGCGATGCCGAGCGTGACCATCAACCGGGTCAGGTCGACACCGCGGATCACCAGGAAACTGGTCAGGAAGCCGAGCACCGCCGCAACGAGACCGGCGACGACCAGCGCGATGACGGGCTCGTTGATGATGCCATGCAGCGCCAGCAGGCCGGCCGAATAGGCGCCGACGCCGAAGAAGGCCGCGTGGCCGAGCGAGACGATGCCGGCGTAGCCGAGAATCAGATCGAGCGAGACCGCGAACAGGCCGAGCCGCACGATATCGGTCATGATCAGATAGCGCGACGGGAACAGGAACGCACAAGCCAGCGCCAGCACCCAGAAGGCGACCTCGCTGATCCGCCAGCGCGCGCTGGCCATCGCGTGGGTGGAGACGTCGGACAACGCGGTCATATCAGCCTCACCGCGCCGCGGTGCGGCCGAACAGGCCGTTCGGGCGCCAGAGCAGGATCACGATCATCACCGTGTAGATCACGAAGGGGCCGACCTTCGGCACGTAATATTTGCCGGCGACGTCGGCGATGCCAAGCAGCAGCGATGCCAGGAACGGCCCAGTGATCGAGGACGAGCCGCCGACCGTCACCACGATCAGGAAGTAGATCATGAATTTCAGCGGGAAGTACGGATCGAGCCCGAGGATCTCCGCGCTCAGCGCGCCGCCGAGACCGGCGAGGCCGCAGCCAAAGGCGAACGTGAAGGCGAACACTTGCGGCACGTTGATGCCGAGCCCGATCGCGGCGCGCGGGTCGTCGACCGCTGCCCGCAGGCGGCTGCCGAACCGCGTCTTGGCGAGGATCAGCTGCAGCGCCAGCGTGAGCAGGCCGCAGATCGCGACGATCATCAGCCGGTAACGCCCGATGCCGACGCCGAACAGATCGATCTGCCCCTCCAGCGCCGCCGGCAATTTGATGAAGACCCGCGACGATCCCATGATGTAGTCGACCGCCGCGACCGACATGAACACCAAGCCGATCGAGAACAGCACCTGGTCGAGATGGCTGCGGCTATAGAGATGGCGGTACAGCGTGCGCTCCAGCGCGATGCCGATCACGGCGCTCCCGACAAAGGCGAGCGGCAGCGCCGCAAAGAACGGCCAGCCGGACTGATTGACCAGCACGGCGCAGATATAGCCGCCGGCCATCGCGAAGGCGCCGTGCGCGAGGTTGACGAAGTTCATCAGCCCGAGCGTCACCGCGAGCCCGCAGGCCAGCACGAACAGCAGCATGCCGTAGGCGACGCCGTCGAACAGATTGGTGAGGATAGAGGCCATGAAGTCAGCTTAAGCGAGAGGGCGCAGACGACACCACGTCAACAGGATCGTCATGGCCGGCCTCATCCCGGCCATGACGTGCAGCGAGCGGAGCTTTCGCGCGTCACTTCTTGGTCTTGCCGGAGTCCTTGACGGCCTCGAAGGTCGCGAACTCGACATTGTAGAGCTCGCCGTCGACCTTCTCGACCTTGCGGATATAGATATTCTGCACGATGTCGCGGGTTTCCGGATCGATCGAGATCGGACCGCGCGGGCTCTCCCACGTCATACCCTTCATCGCCTCGATCAGTCTGTCGCCGTCGGTCGCGCCACCCGTCTTCTTCAGCGCCTCGTAGATCAGATGGATGCCGTCATAGCCGCTGACCGCCATGAAGCCCGGGCGATTGCCGAACGCCTTCTTGTAGGCGGCGACGAACTCCTTGTTCATCTGAGACGGATGCGCTGCCGAATAGAGATGCGCGGTCACCGCGCCGAGCGCGGCATCGCCCATGTTGTTGAGCAGGTCGTCGTCCATCACGTCGCCGGGGCCGATCACCTTGATGCCGCTCTTGTCGAGCCCACGCTCGGCATATTGCTTCATGAAGTTGCCGCCCTGCCCGGCCGGCACGAACACGAACATCGCGTCGGGCTTGGCATCCTTCATGCGTTGCAGGAACGGTGCGAAGTCGGGATTGGCGAGCGGGACCTTGACCTCTTCCACGATCTCGCCGCCACCGGCGGTGAAGTGCTGCTTGAAGAAGGTCAGCGCGTCATTGCCCGGCGCATAGTCGGAGGTCAGCGTCGCGACCTTCTTGATGCCGTTCTTGACCGCCCAGTCGCCGATGATGGTGGAGGACTGCGCCAGCGTGAAGCTGGTGCGCACGATATAGGGCGAGCGCTCGGTGATGATCGAGGTGCCGGCGGCCATTACGACTTCCGGGATCTTGGCCTGCGTCGCCAGCGGCGCCGCGGCGAGCGCCGCGGGCGTCACGCCGAAGCCGGCGATGAAGTTGACCTTGTCGTTGACGATCAGTTCCTGCGCGAGCCGTTTGGTGTTGTCGGGCACCGCGGCGTCGTCCTTCAGGATGATCTCGATCTTCTTGCCGCCGACGGTGTCGCCCTTCTGCTGCATGTAGAGCTTGATGGCATTATCGATCTGCTTGCCGGTCGAGGCCTGCCCACCGGTCATCGGCAGGATCAAGCCGATCTTGACGGCGTCGTCCGCCCACGCCGGCATGCTGGCGCACCAACCCGGAAGCACGGCCGCGGCGGCGCCCCACAGCAACATCTTGCGACGATTCAACATCGACGTCCCTCCCCCTTCCATTGTTCTGCGTCGAGCCGAGTGCCCGGCCCTTGCCTTATCTTGACCCAAGCCTGTCACGGCCGAGCCGTCACGCGACAAGGCGTTTCCCCGCGCCCTCTGTCAATCGGACGATGGACGTGTGTCGCGCGCCTCGATTTGGCCCAGCGGCAGAAACAAGTATCAGGATACCAGAACTATTCTCCGAAACTCAACGCCCCAACATGAACCGCTCGCGCGCTCAGCCGCTGTAGGCTCGATTCATTTGTACGATCGTGCAAATCAAGCGCCACTGTCAACAAACAAGCACAATTGCAGCCGAACGGTCGCGCCCAACATCATCATCCATAAAGTTCAGGGCTGTATGCTGCCGCCAATGCCGATCTTCACACGCCACATCCCTGTCCTGACTGCCCTCGCGCTCGCGACCTGCGCGCTCGGAGGATGCGGCACAGTGAACCAGAAGGTTTCGGCCGGCATGGCCGACTACATTCCGGCCTGGGCCGGTGGTCTGCCGGCAGACGCGCCACCGCGGCCGGGCACCCCGGAATACGACAAGTTCATGCAGGAGCGGGAACGCAAGCGCCTGATGCCGGCGGCGGAGCGTGGCGACGACGCCAAGCCGGCAGCGCCGGCGCAGAGCGCTGCCCATTGAGCATCGGGCCCTTCGCGCCTGCAGCGCGTTATGGGCGACGCGTGAAACTGCGGATCAGTCCACGAACACCACGGTCTTGCGCCCGTTGAGGATGACGCGGTCGGCGAGATGGTAGCGGATCGCCCGCGCCAGCACGCGGCGCTCGATGTCGCGGCCCTTGCGCACGAGATCCTCGGGCGTGTCGCGATGGCTGATGCGCTCGACGTCCTGGTCGATGATCGGCCCCTCGTCGAGATCGCTGGTGACATAATGCGCGGTGGCGCCGATCAGCTTGACGCCGCGCTCATGCGCCTGGTGGTAGGGCTTGGCGCCCTTGAAGCCCGGCAGGAAGGAATGATGGATGTTGATGCAGCGACCCGACAGCCGCGCCGACATCTCGTCGGACAGGATCTGCATGTAGCGGGCGAGCACCACGAGGTCGGTTTTGGTGTCTTGGGCGAGCTTCCAGACCGCGTCTTCCTGCTGCCGCTTGGTCTCTTTGGTCACCGGCAGGTGATGGAACGGGATATCGCCGAAATCGACCGAACCGTAGACTTCGCGCGGATGGTTGGAGACGATCGCGGTCGGGATCATCTCGAGCTCGCCGGTGCGCCAGCGATAGAGGATGTCGACCAGGCAGTGATCGGACTTTGACACCAGCAGCATCACCCGGCGGCGGCTGGCGCGATCGCGCATCTGCCATTCCATGCCGAAACGCTCAGCGATCGCGGCAAAACCGGTCTGCAGCGCCGGCAGCCCGACCGCAAGATCGGCGGCAGTGAACACCACGCGCATGAAGAACTTGCCGGTCTCGATGTCGTCGAATTGCTGGGCGTCCAGGATGTTCTGCCCATTATGCGCAAGGAAGGTCGAAACCGCAGAGACGATCCCCGGCCGGTCGGGACAGGACAGGGTCAGAACGAATTGATGGTCGGGCATGCCAATTGACCAAAGCTTGAGCAGATGTGTGGAACGGTCATTTTCGGCCTCCGTCTACACCGCAGGCGGCCTTGCGCCAATCCCGGCACGGGGGTCAAATCGAACAAATGACGGCAATATGAGTTAAGGACCATCATGGCTGACCGGTTGAACGGCTACCGCATCCTGATCCTCGAAACGCGCGAGGAAGCGCAGTTTTCCCGCCTGCTCGCCGAGCAGGGCGCCGACGTGCTGCAATGCCCGATGTTCACCATCCATGATGCGTCGGATCCGGCACCGATCGAGGCCTGGATTCGCCGCGCCATCGAACGGCCGCTCGACGACCTCGTGCTGATGACCGGCGAAGGCCTGCGCCGGCTGATGAAGGTGGTGCGCCGGATCGGGGTCGAGGCGGAGTTTGTCGGCGGCCTCGGCAAGGCGCGCAAATTCGCCCGCGGTCCCAAGCCCGGCCGCGCGCTGCGCGAGATCGGCCTCGAGCCGCAAATGACGACCGAGAAGCCGACCTCGGAAGGCGTCGCCGAGATGCTGGCGAAGCTCGACCTGAGCGGCCATCGGCTCGGCTTGCAGCTCTATCCGGACAAGGATCACGCCACGCTGATCGGCGCGATCAAGGCGCAGGGCGCCGAAGTCGATACGGTGCTGCCCTATGTCTATGACGCGCAAGCCGCCGACGGCAACATCGTCACTGCGATCGAGGAGATGGCGCAGGGCCGCATCGATGCGATCGCACTGACCAATCTCGGCCAGGTCCGCCGCCTCATCGAGGTGGCACGGGCGCGCGGCTGCGAGGACAGGTTACGTCAGGGATTCGAGCGTACGCCGATCGCGTCCGTCGGACCGGCGGTATCGGACGAACTCAAGTCCCATGGGCTGCGCACCGATATCTATCCGGCGGAAGACGCCTTCTTCATGCGGCCGCTGATATCGGCGATGGCGGCCGCGCTTTCGAAAAATCCGCCGCGCGCGGCGGCGCGTTAGTCGCAAGAAACCGTCATTGCGAAGAGTTCGCGACAATATTGCAAAGCAATTTTACGCTGAAGCGGCGAAGCAATCCATTCTCTCCCCGAGCGGACAAATCGATTGCTTCGCGGAGCCTGTCGTCGGGCGGCGCATCGCGCCGACCTGCTGGCTCGCAATGACGACGCTGAGGCGTCCTACTCCGCCGCCTGCCTGGTCTCGTTCAGATAGGCCTGGTAGGCGAGCTTGATGCCATCCTCGAGCGAAGTCGCGGCGCGCCAGCCGAGCTTGGCAAGCCGGCCGACGTCGAGCAGCTTGCGCGGCGTGCCGTCGGGCCGCGAGGTATCGAAGCTGATCTCGCCGCGATAGTCGACGGTAGCAGCGACCACGCGGGCGAACTCGGCGATGGTGATGTCTTCGCCGGTGCCGATATTGACCAGTTCCGGTGACGAATAGGTCTTCATCAAATGGATGCAGGCGTCGGCGAGGTCGTCGACGTAGAGGAATTCACGGCGCGGCGTGCCGGTGCCCCACACCGCGACATTGCCCGCGCCGGAGACCTTGGCCTCGTGGAAGCGGCGGATCAGCGCGGCGACGACGTGGCTGTATTCGGGGTGATAATTGTCGCCGGGACCGTAGAGATTCGTCGGCATCACGCTGATGAAATCGGCGCCGTACTGGCTGCGATAGGCCTCGGCCATCTTGATGCCGGCGATCTTGGCGATCGCATAGGGCTCGTTGGTCGGCTCCAGCGGGCCGGTCAACATCGAATCCTCGCGCAGCGGCTGCGGCGCGAGGCGCGGATAGATGCAGGAGGAGCCGAAGAACATCAGCTTCTCGCACCCATTGGCATGGGCCGCCTGGATCACGTTGGTCGAGATCGCCAGATTGTCGTAGAGGAATTCGGCGCGCAGCGTGTTGTTGGCGACGATGCCGCCGACCTTGGCGGCGGCGAGGAACACCGCCTGCGGCCGCTTCGCGGCAAACCAGGTGTTGACCGCGGCTTGGTCACGCAAATCGACCTCTCCGCGCGACACCGTCAAGAGATCGGCCCCTTCGCGCGCCAGCCGGCGCATCAGCGCAGAGCCGACCATGCCGCGATGGCCGGCGACGAAGACCGTCTTGCCCTTCAGTTCAAACGCCGTGCTTGCCATGGGCCGCATCCTGCCTGGCCTCGACGAGATCGCTGGCGACCATTTCCTTCACCAGTTGCGCGAACGGCGTCTTTGGCGCCCAGCCGAGCTTGGCGCGCGCCTTGCTGGCGTCGCCGATCAGAAGATCGACCTCGGTCGGACGGAAATAGACCGGGTCGATCTGCACCAGGGTGTTGCCGGTCGCCTTGTCGACGCCGATCTCCTCAACGCCCTTGCCGCGCCATTCGATGCTGCGGCCGACCTCGGCGAATGCCAGCTCGACGAATTCGCGGACCGAGCGCGTCTCGCCGGTCGCGAGCACGAAATCGCCGGGCTCGTCCACCTGCAGGATTTTGTGCATGCCCTCGACATAATCGCGGGCGTGACCCCAGTCACGCTTGGCATCGAGGTTACCGAGATAGAGCTTGTTCTCCAGGCCGACCTCGATGCGGGCGACGGCGCGGGTGATCTTGCGCGTCACGAAGGTTTCGCCGCGGATCGGACTCTCATGGTTGAACAGGATGCCGTTGCTGGCGAACATGCCGTAGGCTTCCCGGTAGTTGACCGTGATCCAGTAGCCGTACAGCTTGGCGACGGCATAGGGCGAACGCGGATAGAACGGCGTGGTCTCCTTCTGCGGCACCTCCTGCACCAGCCCGTACAGTTCCGAGGTCGAGGCCTGGTAGAACCGGGTCTCCTTTTCCATGCCGAGGATGCGGATCGCCTCCAGCAGACGCAGCACGCCGATGGCGTCGGCGTTGGCGGTGTATTCCGGGCTCTCGAAACTGACCTGGACGTGGCTCTGGGCGGCGAGGTTGTAGACCTCGGTCGGCCGGATCTGCTGCACCAGTCGGATCAGATTGGTCGAATCGGTCATGTCGCCGTAGTGCATCAGGAACGGCACGTTGCCGGCGTGCGGATCCTGGTAAAGATGGTCGACGCGCGCCGTGTTGAACGAGGACGAGCGGCGCTTGATACCGTGCACGGTATAGCCGAGGCCGAGCAGATATTCGGCGAGATACGCACCGTCCTGCCCGGTGATGCCGGTAATCAGCGCAACGCGCCGCTTTGAGTCCTGAGCCACCGAATCCTTAACCGCCATGTCATCTCCAGAGAGCGCGAAAACCGCGCGGTCCCGACGAGGCCGGTCTGTAGCATCCGGCCTGCCGCAAGTCTAATGGCATAATCGTTTGAAATCAGGACTTTAAGGCATGACCTGGAAAAGTGTGTAGCGGTTTTCCGAAAAGATCATGCCCAAACAAGAAGCTAAAGCGCGATCGATCTCATCGCGCTTTAGAACCTCGAAAAGTGGCGTCGTTCGGCGCAGCGCCGGTCACTCCCCATAGTGGCGCAGCCGGTCGAGCTCGATGATCGTCACCCCGCCATATTCGAGCAGCAGCAGGCCCTCGCGCTCGAGCCGTTTCAGGCACTGGTTGGCGTTCTGCCGGGAGATACCCGACAGCGCCCCGATCTCCTCCTGGGTGATCTCCAGGTGCAAGGTGAGCTCGGGGTAGAGAATCGGATTGAACAGCGAGGCGATCGAGCGCGCCAGCCGCGCGGTGGCATCCAGCGTGCGGCCGTATTCGAGCAGCGCGATGAACTGGCCGAGCCGCTCGTTGAGCTGTCCGACCAGGAAGCGGTTGAAGCCGACGCTGTTCTCGAACAGCCAAACGAAAGTCCGGCGATCCATCATCGCCAGCCTGGTGTCGCGCAGCGCGACCACGTCGTAGCGCCGCAGCTCGTTTTTGAGCACGGTACCCTCGCCGAACCAGGCGCCGGCGGTAAGGCCCGCGAAGCTCGCGGCCTTGCCGCCGCGCGAGACGATGCCCATGCGCGCCAGCCCGGTGACGATGCCGGTCCAGTACTGGAAATTGTCGCCGCGCATGAAGATGAATTCGTTGGCGCGGTAGGACTTCTCGGAAATGCCGGCGCGTGCGATTTCGATTTCGTGCTCGCTCAGCTCGCGCGACCAGGCCGCGATGCGCTTCAGGTAATCGGCAGCAATCATTCTAGCGACGGCATCCCACCCCAAGATACTGGCAAAATATTGCACCGCAGCAACGCCGCGCGTGAAGCCAGGAACCCGCTTCTTGCAGTGCCAACAAAAATTCCTGACCAAATGTCGGGCACATGACAATTCAACCTATCGCTTTCTCGTATTCAGAGCCACCTCGCGTAACGCCGCGCGCAGCGCCTGGATGGATCGCTGACCACGGATGACGCGAGGGACGGGCTTGCAGGCGGGTGCGGCGTTACCGCGCATGACGCAGGCGATCGGGGCGAGCGCTGCTCCCGAACGCCGGCTTCATTAGTCGGATGGTTTCCCTCCGGCGGCCCATGTAAGATCGAAATGCAAGATCGAAGCGAAGATAAAGAGCGCGCCAAAGCGCCCGTATCTGGAGGGAACAGGGTGGCCAACAGTCTCGAGGTGCGCGGAGTCTCATTGCGCTTTGGTGGCGTCCGCGCGCTGACCGAAGTGAGCTTCGGTGTCAACGAGGGCGAGCTGTTCTCCATCATCGGCCCGAACGGCGCCGGCAAGACCTCGATCGTCAACTGCATCTCCGGCCGCTACCGGCCGACCGAGGGCCAGCTGTTCTATCGCGGCCAGGACATCACCGGCCTCACCCCGAACGCGCGACCCCGCCTCGGCATCGGCCGGACCTTCCAGAATCTGGCGCTGTTCCACCATATGAGCGTGCTCGACAACATCATGGTCGGCCGCCATCACCTCTTGAAGAACAACTTCATCACGGGATCGCTGTACTGGCTGACCGGCGCGCGCCGCGAGGAGCTCGAGCACCGCCGCAAGGTCGAGGAGATCATCGACTTCCTCGATCTGCAGTCGGTGCGCAAGGCGACCGCCGGCACCCTGCCCTACGGCTTGCGCAAGCGCGTCGAGCTCGCCCGCGCGATGGCGCTGGAGCCGCAGCTGATCCTGCTCGACGAACCGATGGCCGGCATGAACTTCGAAGAGAAGGAAGACATGGCGCGCTACATCGTCGATCTCAACGAAGAGTTCGGCATGACCGTGATGATGATCGAGCACGACATGGGCGTCGTGATGGACATCTCCCACCGCGTCATGGTGCTGGATTTCGGCCGCAAGATCGCCGAGGGCGATCCGGCCGCCGTGCTCGCCGATCCCCACGTCAAGCGCGCCTATCTCGGCGAAGAGGACGAGGCGCTGGTCGATCCCGACGACAGGCCGACGGTGCGGGAGAGCGCGGCATGATCGACTATGCCGGTCGCGCCGCGCAGGCCGACACCTTTCCCAAGATGCTACGCCTCAACGCCAGGGAGCACGGCGGCGAGATCGCGCTGCGCGAGAAGGATCTCGGGCTGTGGCGCGAATTCACCTGGAACGATTACCAGACCCGCACCCATGATTTCGCGCTCGGCATGGTCGAGCTCGGGCTCGGCCGCGGCGACGTGATCGGCATCATCGGCGACAACCGGCCGGACTGGGTCGCCGCCGAGATCGCGAGCCACGCGATCGGCGCGATGAGCCTCGGCCTCTACCGCGACGTGCTCGACGAGGAAGCTTCCTATCTGCTGACCTACGGCGAGGCCAAGCTGGTGTTCGCCGAGGACGAGGAACAGGTCGACAAGCTGCTCGGCCTCGCCGGCCGGGCGCCTCACCTGAAGCACATCGTCTATTCCGATCCGCGCGGCATGCGGAAATACGACGATCCGCGGCTGATGGAGGCGAGCAAGCTCGTCGCGCTGGGCCGCGATCGCGCGGCGCGCGAGCCCGGGCTCTACGAGAGGCTGGTCGACGCCACGAAAGGCGACGACGTCGCGATCCTCTGCACGACCTCGGGCACGACAGCCAATCCGAAGCTGGCGATGCTCTCGGCCGGACGCGTGCTGCGGCACTGCGCGACCTATCTCGCCTTCGATCCGAAAGGGCCGGACGACGAATATGTCTCGGTGCTGCCGCTGCCCTGGATCATGGAGCAGATCTACGCGCTCGGCAAAGCGCTGCTCTCGCGGATGAAGGTCAACTTCGTCGAAGAGCCCGACACCATGATGCACGATTTCCGCGAGATCGCACCGACCTTCGTGCTGTTCGCGCCGCGGGTCTGGGAATCGATCGCGGCCGACGTCCGCGCCGGGGTGATGGATGCCTCGCCGTTCAAGCAGCGGCTCTACGATCTCGGCATGAAGACCGGGCTTGCGGCGCTCGCCGAGGGCAAGCGCTCTGTTTTCGCCGACCAGCTCCTGTTCCGTGCGCTGCGCGACCGGCTCGGCTTCACACGGCTGCGCTCGGCGGCAACCGGCGGCGCGGCCCTCGGGCCGGATACCTTCAAGTTCTTCCAGGCGATGGGCGTGCCGCTGCGCACGCTGTATGGCCAGACCGAGCTGCTCGGCGCCTACACGCTGCATCCCGAAGGCAAGGTCGATCCCGATACCACGGGCGTTCCGATGGCCGACAACATCGAGATCCGCATCGACAATCCCGACGTCAACGGCGTCGGCGAGATCGTGGTGCGGCACCCCAACATGTTCCACGGCTACTACAAGAACCCCGAGGCATCCGTCGCCGACATCAAGGACGGCTGGATGCACTCGGGCGACGCTGGCTACTACAACGACAACCGGCAGCTCGTCGTCATCGACCGCATCAAAGATCTCGCCGAGACCTCGCGCGGCGAACGCTTCTCGCCGCAATATATCGAGAACAAGCTGAAGTTCTCGCCCTATGTCGCCGAGGCCGTCGTGCTCGGCGCCGGCCGCGACGCGCTCGCGGCGATGATCTGCATCCGCTACTCGATCATCTCGAAATGGGCGGAGAAGAACCGGATCTCGTTCACGACCTATACCGACCTGTCCTCACGGCCGGAGGTCTACGCGCTCTTGAAGAAAGAGGTCGAGACCGTCAACGCCACCCTGCCGCCGGCGCAGCGCATCTCGCGCTTCCTGCTGCTCTACAAGGAGCTCGATGCCGACGACGGCGAGCTGACGCGGACCCGAAAGGTCCGCCGCGGCGTGATCAACGAGAAATACTCCGACATCATCGAGGCGATCTACCGCGGCAAGGCCAGCATCCCGGTCGACACCGTGATCCGCTTCCAGGACGGCACCACGCAGCGCGTCCGCACCACGCTCGAGGTCGTCGACCTCGGCCGCGCCACCATCTCGGAGGCCGCGGAATGACTCACCCAACGGCGCGCACTCGCTTTCACCTCGCCCCGCTTGCGGGGAGAGGTCGGATCGCGTCAGCGATCCGGGTGAGGGGGAGCCTCCGCGAGGACGGTGACAATCGTTTCGAGGACCCCCGCCAAATTGCCCGAGATCTCGTTATTCCAGAACCGGAGAACGCGATAGTTGTGGTCGACGAGCCATTTGTCGCGAAGAGCATCCGGTTGGCTGTCGGCGTGTTGCCCGCCGTCCACTTCAATGATGAGACGGCGCTCTCGACAGATAAAGTCGACGGTGTAGGGCCCAATCGGTTCTTGTCTTACGAACTTGTAGCCATTCAGCCTGCGGGCACGAAGCCGGTACCAGAGTGTCCCTTCAGCATCTGTCGAGACGTTTCGCAACTTCCTAGCGCGTTCGGTTTTGATCTCGCTCGCACCGCGCATGCGGAGACTCCCCCTCACCCGTCGTGCTCCGCACGCCGGCCTCTCCCCGCAAGCGGGGCGAGGCGAAGATAGCACGGACTCCCATGAACACCCAGTTCCTGATCCAGCTGATCGTCAACGGCCTCGTGGTCGGCACGCTTTACGGCGTGGTCGCGATGTCGTTCGTGCTGATCTACAAGGCGACGCAGGTCGTGAATTTCGCGCAAGGCGAATTGCTGCTGGTCGGTGCCTGGGTGTGCTGGGCGCTGCTGACGAAGTACCAGGTGCCGTTCTGGATCGGCATGCCGATCACGCTGGTGTTCATGTTCATCTTCGGCATCGCGATCCAGGTCGTGATCCTGCGGCCGATGATCGGCGAACCGATCATCTCCGTAATCATGGTGACGATCGGCCTCTCGACCGTGTTCCAGGCCGCGCTGAAGTGGATCTTCGGCGTCAATCCGCAGCCGTTCCCGCGCGTATTCCAGAGCCAGGCGGTCAGCCTGTTCGGACTGCAGATCCAGACCGTTTACGTCATGAGCCTCGTGGTCTCGCTCGCCATGATGGTCGGCATGGCCTGGTTCTTCCGCGCCTCCAAGTATGGCCTGGCGATGCGCGCTACCGCTTTCAACCAGCAGGTCGCGCAGTCGCTCGGCATTTCCGTGAAGAGCGTATTCGCGATGGCGTGGGCGATCTCGGCCACGGTCTCGGCCGTCGCCGGCGTCGTGGTCGCCGTGGTCAACGGCGTGTCGTCCGGCCTCTCCGCCTACGGCATCAAGGTGTTTCCGGCCGCGATCCTCGGCGGGCTCGACTCGGTCGGCGGCGCCGTGCTCGGCGGCATCATCATCGGGCTGTTGGAAAACGTCGCCCAGTATATCGACAGCGAGTATCTGCACTGGGGCAATCTGTATGAGATCGCGCCGTTCTACGTCCTGATCATCATCCTGATGATCAAGCCGTACGGGCTGTTCGGCACCAAGGACATCGAGCGGGTCTGATCCATGGCGACAAGCACACTCATTCCTTCCGGCGATTTCCGCACCAGCTACGCGGCCGACACCACGATCTTCCCGACCGCGACCAGCCGCAACTTCGCGATTGCCGGCATCGCGCTCGCTTGCTTCGCGCCGCTGCTGCTGTCCAACTACCTGCTCTCGATCGCGATCCAGATCGGCATCTTCGCGATCGCGGCGCTCGGCCTCAACGTCCTGGTCGGCTTCACCGGTCAGATCTCGATCGGCCATGCCGCCTTCTTCCTGTTCGGCGCCTTCACCTCGGCCTACATCTCCAACAACGCGCCGATCCCGGTGTTCTTCGCGATCCCCCTCGCCGGCGTGATCACGGCGCTGGTCGGCCTGGTGTTCGGCGTGCCGGCAGCGCGGCTGAAGGGACTCTACCTCGTCATCGCAACGCTCGCCGCGCAGTACATCCTGCTCGACTTCTTCTCGCGCGCCGAATGGTTCTCCGGCGGCTCGGTGCCGGCCAGCGCCAATCCGTTCTCGATCTTCGGCTACACTCTGCGCGGCGACCGGCAGTATTTCTACGTCGTGCTCGCCTACATGGTGATCAGCTATCTGCTGGTCACCAATCTGATGCGCACCCGCGACGGCCGTGCACTGGTCGCGATCCGCGACCACTATCTCTCCGCGGAGATCATGGGCATCAACCTGACCAAGTATCGGACGCTGTCGTTCGGGCTTGCCGCGTTCTTTGCCGGCATCGCCGGCGCGCTCTACGCGCATTATCAGCTCGTGGTTTCGCAGGAAGGCTTCGGCATCGAGCGCTCGGTACTGTTCCTCGCCATGGTCATCATTGGCGGCACCGGCTCGGTGATGGGCACGCTGATGGGAACGGCCTTCGTGGTGCTGCTCCCGGAATCGATGGAATGGCTGAGCGCCTGGCTGAAGGGCGGCGCCATCGACAAGGCGCTGCAGCTCAACAACAACATCACATTCCTGCGCGAGATCGCGATCGGCCTGATCATCATCGGCTTTTTGATGTTCGAGCCGGATGGGCTCGCGCATCGCTGGCGGCAGATCAAGGCCTACTGGAAGCTATATCCGTTCTCGCACTGACGCTTGGAACAACTCAAATTCGGTTCAACGAATAAAAGGAGGAAACAACAATGACGATTAGATCCCTTTTGAGCTCGGTCTCCCTCGCGCTGCTGGTCAGCGGCGCGGCCGCCACCGCGCAGGCGCAGATCGCCATCGGCCATCTGCAGGACCTCTCGGGCGGCACCTCGGACGTCGGCACGCCCTATGGCCAGGGCGTCGTCGATACCTTCGCCTGGGTCAATAAAAACGGCGGCGTCGGCGGCAAGCAGATCAATGCCGACAGCAACGACTATGGCTATCAGGTGCCGCGCGCGATCGCGCTGTACAAGAAATGGTCGGCGCCCGACGGCAAGGTCGCGGCGATCATGGGCTGGGGCACGGCGGATACCGAGGCGCTGACCGGCTTCCTGGCGCAGGACAAGATCCCCGACATGTCGGGCTCCTATGCGGCCGCGCTGACCGATCCCGAAGGCACCAGCGGCAAGGCCAAGCCCGCGCCGTACAACTTCTTCTACGGCCCGAGCTACTCGGACGCGCTGCGCGCCGAGCTGACCTGGGCGGCCGAGGACTGGAAGGCCAAGGGCAAGCCCGGCAAGCCCAAATTCGTCCACATGGGCGCCAACCATCCCTATCCGAACGCGCCGAAGGCCGCCGGTGAAGCGCTCGCGACCGAGCTCGGGTTCGAGGTGCTGCCGCCTCTGGTGTTCGCGCTGTCGCCCGGCGACTACTCGGCGCAGTGCCTCAGCCTGAAGAGCTCCGGCGCCAACTACGCCTATCTCGGCAACACCGCAGCCTCGAACATCTCGGTCATGAAGGCCTGCAAGACCGCCGGCGTCGACGTCCAGTTCCTCTCTAACGTCTGGGGCATGGACGAGAACGCGGCCAAGACCGCGGGCGATGCCGCCGACGGCGTGATCTTCCCGCTGCGCACGGCGGTCGGCTGGGGCGGCAATGCGCCCGGCATGAAGACAGTGATGGAGATCTCGAAGATGTCCGATCCGTCGGGCAAGGTCTATCGGCCGGTGCACTACATCGCCGCGGTCTGCAGCGCGCTCTACATGAAGGAAGCGCTGGATTGGGCCGCCAAGAACGGCGGCGCCACCGGCGAGAACGTCGCCAAGGGCTTCTACCAGAAGAAGGACTGGGTGCCGGCTGGCATGGACGGCGTCTGCAATCCGTCGAACTGGACCGAGAAGGATCATCGCCCGACGACCAAGGTCGATCTCTATCGCGCCAAGGTTTCCGGCGCGACCGATGGCGACATCAACGACCTGATGGCCAAGGGCACGATCAAGCTCGAGAAGGTGAAGACCGTCGAACTGCCGCGCAAGCCGGAATGGTTCGGCTGGTGAGGAGACAATCGCCACAAACAAGTCCGTCATCCCCCGCGAAAGCGGGGGATCCAGTACGCCGCGGCCTCTCCGTTGGCTTCGAACGTCTCTGGAATACTGGGTCACCCGCTCGAGTGCGCCGTTGCGCAAACGCGGGTGACGACAACGGAGAGTGATGCGGATCATGACCCAAAGCGTCGAAGCAACACGGCCAGCACCGACGGCAGTCCCGCCGCCGCCGCTGCTCAGCGTCAACAACATCGAGGTCGTCTATGACGACGTCATCCTGGTGCTGCGCGGCCTCAGCCTCGAAGTGCCGAAGGGCGCGATCGTGGCGCTGCTCGGCGCCAACGGCGCCGGCAAGTCGACCACGCTGAAGGCGATCTCCGGCCTGCTCAAGACCGAGGACGGCGAAGTCACCCGCGGCGAGATCCTGTTCGAGGGCCAGCGCATCAACGGCATCGACCCGGACAAGATCGTCCGCCGCGGCATCTTCCAGGTGATGGAAGGCCGACGCATCGTCGCCGACATGACCTCGCTGGAGAATTTGCGGCTCGGCGCCTTCACGCGCCGCGACGGTGAGGTCTCTGATGATATCGACATGGTGTTCAAATATTTCCCGCGCCTCAAGGAGCGCACCGGCCTTGCCGGCTATCTCTCCGGCGGCGAGCAGCAGATGCTCGCGATCGGCCGCGCGCTGATGGCGCGCCCGAAGATGATCCTGATGGACGAGCCCTCGATGGGGCTGTCGCCGCTGCTGGTCAAGGAAGTGTTCGCGATCATCAAGGAGATCAACCGCGATCTTGGCGTCACGATCCTCCTGGTCGAGCAGAACGCCCGCGCCGCGCTGTCGGTCGCGAGCCACGGCTACATCATGGAACAGGGCAAGGTGGTGCTCGACGGCTCCGCCGACGAGCTGCGCGACAATGAGGACGTCAAGGAGTTCTACCTCGGCGGCGCCGGCGACCAGCGCAAGAGCTTCAAGAACCTGAAGAGCTTCAAGCGGCGCAAGCGCTGGCTGTGAGGATATCGGGGCGTTTTCGGGCGGAGTTGCGTGTGCAGAAAACGCGTCAGAACAGGAAGGCGGTTCTATCCGAGCACCTGCTCGGCTTCAGTGACCGCGCAGAGCACATGGTAGAAAGACGACGCCGGGATCGTGGTGACCAGCGATCTGCCCTCGCGGTCGAACTGGTCGTACCAGCCCCCTCGCACAGGATGGCTGAAATAGTGCCGCTCCAGCAGCACCAGCGCCGCGCGGGCCTCGTCCGCAGCGCCGGCTTCGCCCGACTCCGCCTGCGCGATCCAGGCCTTGGCCAGCTCGCTCTGCGGCCACAGCCGCCTCGTGTGACGGCGGATGTTGCCCTCGGTATCGCCCTCGTCGATCAGGCAGCCGGTGGCGTCGCGATAGCGCAGCGCGGAGGCCAGGAGCTCGCCGCGCGGGCGTCCGGTGGGGCAGCCGGTGATCCGTTCAAACCCCTTCAGCAGCCAGACCCATTCCGCGAGGTGGCCGGGCTCGACGCTGACCGGCGGGATCTTCGACCAGTCCTCCTCGAAATATTCGCCGAGCGTGTGCATCTGCTTGTCGTACAGGTTAGCGAGGAACAGGGCGAAGAAATCGCCGGCGCGGTTCTGGAACGACAAATCGTGGGTTGCGTCGAAGCAGGCGATCATCGCCTCGAAGAGATGCATTTGCGGATTCTGCCGGCGCGGCATCGACGGCGGCAGGCCTTCGTGGAAACCGCCATGGGGCGAGCGCAGCTGGGTGTCGAGGAACGACAGCAGCGCGTCGATCTCGGCGCGGATCTGGGCATCCTGGTCAAGACCATAGGCGGTCGCCAGCGCGAGCAGCACGAAGGCATGGCCGTAGGTGTCACGCAGCGGGTCATGCACGCCGCCGTCCGGCGTCAGGCTGAACACGAAGCCCGGCCGGCCGTCCGGCGCCTTGGCCTTGGCCAGCAGGTAGTCCAGCCCCTTCAGCGCGATCGCGCGCCCCTCGGGATACCAGCCCATCTGGGCCGCCTTGGCGTAGCAGTAGATCTGGCGCGCCTGCACCATGATCCGGCGCGGCGCGGCGTTGTCGGCTGTCCCATCCTGATGCAGCCGGTCGACAAAGCCGCCGGCCGTGCCGTCCCAGCCGACCGTCGACCACAGCGGCAAGGCGTGGTCGATGATGCGGCGCTTCAACCTCCCGACGACGTCGGCGGCCCCGTCCGCCGCAACGCTCTCTGCCTCAGCCATCGTGCTCCCTGGAACCATCCCAATATCAGCGGTCACCGTCTGATAGCACGGGCGGACCGGCACGCCACCTGCGCAAATCCTCCCAAGGACCTGCCATGACCGACCATTACGACGCCCTTGAAACGCGCGATCCGGCCGAGCGCGAGGCCGCCCTGTTCGCCCGGCTGCCGGACGTGCTGCGCAAGGCGATGGCAGCGCCCGCCTATGCCAATTTGCTGAGGGGCATCGATCCCGCCTCCATCTCCAGCCGGCAAGCGCTGGCGGGGCTGCCGGTCCTGCGCAAATCGGAGCTGCCGGCCTTGCACAAGGCCGCCCCGCCGTTCGGCGGGTTCGTGGCCGAGAAGCCCGGCGCGTTTGCGCGGCTGTTCACCTCGCCCGGACCGATCTTCGAGCCGGAAGGCCGCCAGGCCGACCCCTGGCGCGGGGCGCGGGCGCTGTTTGCGGCGGGCTTTCGCGAGGGGGACGTGGTGCTGAACACCTTCAGCTATCACCTGACCCCCGGCGGCTTCATCTTCGACGCCTCGGCGCGGGCACTCGGTTGTGCCGTGATCCCGGCTGGCCCAGGGAATACCGAGCAGCAATTCGAGCTGATCGAGGCCTATCGGCCGGTCGGCTATAGCGGCACACCCGATTTCCTGAAGATACTGCTCGACGCCGCCGCCGCGGGCGGCCGCGACGTGTCCTCGATCAAGCGCGCGCTGGTCTCAGGCGCGGCATTTCCGCAATCGTTGCAGGAGGAGATGAAGGCGCGCGGCGTCGAGGCCTACCAGGCCTTCGGCACCGCCGATCTCGGCCTGATCGCATTCGAGACGCCGGCGCGCGAGGGGATGACGGTCAATGAGGAGCTGATCCTGGAGATCGTCAAGCCCGGCACCGGGGATCCTGTCGCGCCGGGGGACGTCGGCGAGATCGTGGTGACCTCGCTCGATCCGCATCATCCCTGGATCCGCCTCGCGCTCGGCGATTTGACCGCGGCCCTGCCGGGCGCGAGCCCGTGCGGGCGCACCAACATGCGCATCAAGGGCTGGATGGGCCGCGCCGACCAAACCACCAAGGTCAAGGGCATGTTCGTGCGCCCGGAGCAGATCGCGGAAATCGGCAAGCGTCATCCCGCACTCGGACGGCTGCGCCTCGTGGTCACGCGCGCTGGCGAGGCTGACGCGATGACGCTGAAAGCCGAATGCACTTCTCCGGCCGGCACCCTGCAGGACGAGGTTGCGGCCACGCTGCGTGCCGTGACCAAGCTCGGCGGCGTCGTCGAGCTGGTCGGCGCCGGCGCACTGCCGAACGACGGCAAGGTGATCGCCGACGAACGATGAGCCGACCACCCCGTGTGGTCCAATCCACGTTGTCGCGCGCGGCATTGTGAACTATTGAGCTGGTTCATGCCTCGCGGAGACGGGATCATCACCTCATGAATAGCGCTTCCGGAAGTGAGCCGCGACGGCCGGCGGTTTTCTTCGATCGGGACGGCGTCCTGAACCAGGATATCGGCTATCTGTTCGAGAGTCACAGGCTGATCTGGATCGACGGGGCGCGCGAGGCGGTGAAGGCCGCCAACGACATGGGCTATCTTGCGTTCGTCGTGACCAACCAGTCAGGTGTCGCAAGAGGCCTCTATGAGGAGGCGCACGTCCAGCAGCTTCACGACTGGATGGCGGCCGAGCTCGGCAAGATCGGCGCGCATATCGACGCCTTCGAGTATTGCCCGTTCCATCCTGAAGGGTCCGTTGAGCGATACCGGCAGGTCAGCCCCCGACGCAAACCGTCGCCGGGCATGATCACCGATCTGCTGGAGCGCTTTCCGGTCGACGTTGAACGAAGCTTTTTGATCGGCGATCAGCCAACCGATCTCGAAGCCGCGCGCGCGGCGGGCGTAAGGGGCTATCTGTTCTCAGGCCCCAATCTGGAAGTGTTCCTGAAGCCGCTGCTGCAGCGAAGCTGAGCCCGGCGCCCGGCGCGAGGCGGCCATGGCGATCAGAACTTGCGGACCAGATCGATCACCTCGTCCTGCTGCTGACGCGTGATCTCGGCGAACATCGGGATTGAGAGAATCTGGCCCTGATCGCGATGGGCGTTGGGGAATTGCTCCGGCCGGTGGCCAAACCGGGCGTAGGCCGGCAGGAATGGCAGCGCGGTCGGGTAGTTGATCGCGGTCTGCACGCCATTGGCGTTGAGGTGCGCGGCGAGCGCGTCGCGGCGCGGATGCCTGATCGTGTAAAGGTGGTAGACGTGGCTGCGCGCCGGCGCCACCTCGGGCACGACGACGTCTTCGATCTGGTTGAGGCCGGCATCGTAGACCTCGGCTGCGGCCTGGCGGGCCTCTGTCCAGGCGGTGAGATGCGGCAGCTTGGCCGAGAGGATCGCAGCCTGCATCCCGTCGAGCCGGCTGTTGACGCCCTCGATGTGGTGCTGGTGCTTCACCAGCCCGCCATGGCGCGCCAGCATCGCCATTCGCTCGGCGAGCGCCGCATCGTTGGTGACGACCGCGCCGGCATCACCCATCGCGCCGAGATTCTTGCCGGGATAGAATGAATAGGTCGCGGCCTCGCCGAACGTGCCGACCATGCGGCCCTTGTAGCGCGCGAGATGGGCCTGGGCGCAGTCCTCGATCACCCAGAGCTTGTGCTTCTGCGCGATCGCCATGATCGCGTCCATGTCTGCGGGCTGGCCGTACAAATGCACCGGGATAATGCCGACGGTGCGCGGCGTGATCGCGGCCTCGATCGTTGCCGGATCGATCGTGAATGTCGCATCATCGGTGTCGCAGAACACGACGGTGGCGCCGGAATGGGTGATCATCGCCGCAGTCGATATCCAGGAATGCGCCGTCGTGATCACCTCATCGCCCGGCTTCACCTTCAGCGCCCGCATCGCAAGATAAAGCGCATCGGTGCCGTTGGCGCAGGACACGCAGTGAGCGACCTCGGCAGCCGCGGCAAACTCGCGTTCGAAGGCGTCGACATAGCTGCCGCGAATGAAGGCGTTGTCGCGGATCACGCCGGCGATCGCCGCATCGATCTCGTCCTTGATCGACTGGTACTGCAGTTGCAGATCGGCATACGGCACCGGCATCGATATTCCCCTATTGGCTCGCCAGCAGCCGGCGCGCCGGATTGCCGGCATAGGTGCCTGATGTCGTGATGTCCTTGGTCACGACAGACCCTGCGCCGATGACGACGTCATCAGTGATCCTGACCGGCATGATCGTGGCGTTAGAGCCGATCGACACCCGGTTGCCGATCACGGTCTCGCGCCACAGCTCCTTGCGGCCGCGCGCCGGGCCGCCGGTTGCGAACGTGTCGTTGACGAACATCACGCCGTGCCCGACGAAACAGTCCTCGCCGATGGTGACGAGCTCGCAGACGAAGGCATGCGATTGCACGCGGGTGCGCGCTCCGACCACCACGCCCTTCTGGATTTCGGTGAAAGGCCCGATGAAGCAGTCGTCGCCGACCGTGCAGCCGTAGAGATTGCAGGGCTCGACGATCTTGACGCGTTCGCCGAACGCGACGTCGCGCACGCCGGCCTGATGCACTTCCGGCTGATTCACGAAACGACACCCAGCCGGCTCAGCCGCGGTGTGAAGCGCAGCGCGACTTCTTCTCCGGTCTCGATCGACTCATAGAGGGCCGAGATCAGCTCCAGGCTCTTGCGGCCCTCGAGCCCGTCGACCAGCGCCGCGCGCTGGTTCTCCAGGCAATCGACCACGTGATGATAATAGGCCTGATGGCCGAAGCCGTAGACGTTGGGCGGGTTGACCGAGAACTTCTCCACGACGTCCTTGTCCGACGGCAGCTCGTTGACGAAGCGCCAGTGCCGGATCTGGTTGACCGCGAAACCGGAAATCTCGACCGTGCCCTTTTCGCCCAGGATCGACAGCGAGCCCTCGAGATCGGTCGGGCGCGCCGCGGTGGTCGCCTCGATGATCCCGAGCGCTCCGTTTCGGAACTTCAGCGTCGCGACGGCGGTGTCCTCGGTTTCGATGTTGGCCAGCGCCGTCGTCGCGCGCGCATGCACGCTCACCACGTCGCCGAAGAACCATTCCAGCATATCGACATGGTGGCTCGCCTGGTTGGTCAGCACGCCCCCGTCATAGGCCCAGGTGCCGCGCCAATCGTCCTGGTCGTAATAGGCCTGGTCGCGGCACCACCGCACCCGCACAGTCCCGAGGATGAGCTTGCCGAAGCGACCGGCATCGAGCGCCTCGCGCGCCTTGACTACCGGCACGTTGAAGCGGTTCTGCTTGACGATGAACATCTTGACGCCGGCCTCGTCGCAGGCCCGGATCATGTCGTCGGCGTCCTGCAGCCGCAGCGCCATCGGCTTCTCGACCACGACGTGCTTGCCGGCCCTGGCACAGGCGATCACATGCGCGGGATGCAGCCCGCTCGGGGTCAGCACGGCAACGGCGTCGATATCCTTGCGCGCCAGGAACTCGTGCATGTCGTAATGGGCGGGAACGGCGAACCTCCCGGCAATCGCATCGGCACGCGCACGAAGCGGATCGCAGACCGCAACCAGGCTTGCTCCCGCGATGTGATTGCCACCCAGGAGATCGGAATGGCGCTTGGCGATACGCCCGCACCCGAGCAGGCCAAATCTGATCATGCAACAGGCCCTGTCTTGTCTCGTGACCGGCCATTGCGGCCAGCCGAAAAGCCGAGGGAACAGCGGCCTTGCGAGCCGCAGCATAGCGTCCATTACCCAGAAAACGTGGGATAAGGCAAGGCCTTGGCTGGGTCGGACAGCACGACCGGCGGATTTGTTGCTGAAGGCAACGCCGCTCCCGCAGCGGCAACGCGCCGGAGCTCGAGGCAGCAATTGCATCGCCGAGCAGGAAAAGCAGCATGAAACAGCAGCCCATCCTTGTCGTCTTAACGGGACCGTGCCATGTCGTGGGTTCAGGAGGCGTCATTGTGTGGCGATTGTTCGGGCCTAGCCTGCCCGAATACAACGATCACCAACGAGACAGTCCAAATGCAAAGTCCGGTACGGCAGCAGATGAGAATGAACCGTCGCGTGATGTGGCCGGAGCCGGATTTGCGCTGGCGCCAAGCCAGGCTCGCCCTGCTCGCCTACGCCCATGTCACGGTTTGCTGCATCTCGCTGTACTGCATCACGATCACGGATTCCTTTCCAGGCGTCGTCGGCTTCGACAAAGCGCACCTGACGTCTGCAATCCTGAACGTTTTGGTGTTCAGTCCCGTTGTCATCCTGTTCGCTGTCAGCCGGTTCAGCTTCGGCTATCTCGTCGGCTTCTACTTCTACATCATGGTGCTGGGATATCTCTGGCTGATCGAGTTCTCGCTGCTCGACTATGATCACCGCCTGGGGCTCGTCTCGATCGTGCTGTCGGCACTCGCGTTCCTTGTTCCCACGCTGTTTATCACCTCGCCGGTGCGGCAGGCTGTCGTCATGCCGGCACGCGCCTTTCACCTGATGCCTTCGGCGATCCTGATCGCCTCGGCCGCGATCATCGGTATCGGCGCGCTCTACAACCACAAACTGGTCGCGCTCAGCGAGATGTACAAATATCGCGCGGAGGTCGCGTTGCCGGGGGTCCTGCGTTACGCGGTCTGGATCGCCTCAAACGCCCTGCTGCCGCTCGCCTTTGCCTGCTTCGTCACCAGCAAGCGGTTCTGGCAGGCTGGGATCACGCTCGTCCTGATGCTTCTGTTCTACCCGATCATGCTGACCAAGATGGCGCTGTTTGCGCCGGTCTGGCTGCTGTTTGTGGCGCTCGTCTGCAAGCTGGCCGAGGCCAGAGTTGCGACGATCCTGTCGTTTTTCCTGCCCGTCCTGGCTGGCTTGATCCTGTTCGTCCTGGTCAAGACCGATATGTTCCCACTCACCCCCGGACTGGTCTATTTCGGCACCGTCAACACCAGGATGGTTGCGATCCCGTCGCTCGCCCTCGAAATCTACAACAACTACTTCTCGGCACATCCGCTGACCCATTTCTGCCAGATCAACGCGGTGAAGCTGGTGGTCGCGTGCGCCTACGACGAGCCGATATGGGCCGTCATGGCGAAGTCCTACGATCTCGGTGCTTTCAACGCTTCGCTGTTTGCCACCGAAGGCATCGCATCGGTCGGCCTCGTGCTCGCTCCGGTGTCCGCACTGGGCTGCGGCCTTATCATTGCTCTCGGCAATCGCCTCTCGTCCGGCTTGCCGCCGCAATTCGTGCTGCTATCGGCCGGGCTTCTCCCGCAAGTCCTCCTTAACGTACCGCTTTCGACAGCCCTGCTCACCAACGGCACCGGGCTGCTCTTCCTGCTCTGGTACATTGCACCGCGGTCGGCCTTCGACCAGACGGCGGCCCCGGCAGTCGCACTAGGCGACCACCGGCCAAATGCTGAAGCTGCCTAGGCGCGAATGATATTGTCCGCCGGCCGAGGAAACTTTCCGCGACAATCGACGAGCAGCGGCGCATGCGCGCCGAGCAGTTGATAGTCGAACTTGTCGTGATCGGTCGCAAGCAGGACGCAATCGAAGCGTCGCAGATTGTCCTCAGTGAGCGCGACACTCGACAGATCGAACGAATGCGCCCGCATCTTCGGGAATGCGGGGACGTGCGGATCGCTGTAGGACACCTTGGCGCCGAGATCGCGAAGCCGTTCCATCAACGCCACCGACGGTGATTCGCGGACGTCGTCGACATTCTTCTTGTAGGCGATGCCGAGAACCAGGATCGAGCTGCCGCTGATCGACTTGTGCCTCTGATTGAGTGCCAGCGAGATCTTCGACACCACGTAATCGGGCATCGAGGAATTGATCTCTCCGGCGAGTTCGATGAAGCGCGTGTGCATGCCGTATTCCCGCGCCTTCCAGGTCAGATAGAACGGGTCGATCGGAATGCAGTGACCGCCGATGCCGGGACCGGGGTAGTACGGAACGAATCCGAACGGCTTGGTTGCCGCCGCGCGGATCACCTCATGAATGTCGATGCCCATCTTGTCGGCAACCATCTTCATCTCGTTGACGAGGCCGATGTTGACCGAGCGATGGATGTTCTCCAAGAGCTTCGTCAGCTCGGCGGCCTGGGTCGAGCTCACCGGAACGACCTTGTCGATCACCTGACGATAGAGCGCGACGCCGGCCTCGAGGCATGCCGGCGTACAGCCACCGCAGACCTTCGGAATCGAACGCGTCGTGAAATTCTGATTGCCGGGGTCCTCGCGTTCCGGCGAGAAGACGAGAAACACGTCCTTGCCGACGGTGAAGCCGCACTTTTCGATGCGCGGCTTCAGCTCCTCCTCGGTCGTACCGGGATAGGTGGTGCTCTCCAGCGACAGCACCATTCCCTGGTGGAGGTACGGCAGCAGCGACTCCGTGGTGTTCAGCACGAAGCTGAGATCGGGCTCGCGGTACTTGTTGAGCGGCGTCGGCACGCACAGGATCAGCGCATCGACCTCGCGCGCACGCGAGAAATCGGTCGTCGGCTCGAACCCAAGCTCCGTCGCATTCTTGATGCTGGCGCTCGAGATGTGCTCGATATAGGAGCGGCCGGCGCGAAGCGCGTCGACCTTGGTCTGGTCGATATCAAAGCCGATCACCTTGTAGCCGACCTCGCAATAGCGAAGCATCAGAGGCAGGCCGACATAGCCCAAACCGACGATGCCGATCTTGGCCGTTCTCTCATTGAGCTTCGCGATCAATTCGGAATTCATTTCATCACTCGTACGGGGTTGTTACGGATAATCGGCCTGAAAACCATCTAACTGGGGCCTCTGATAGCGCCATAGCGGCAAAGCCACAACCCTGGAAGCCATGCGGGAGGCCGCCTCAAGCGTCGCGGCACGAAGCAAACGGGACCTTCACTTGCCATCGCGGCACCCTGCCGCCGCGTCCGTCGGGGCGCGCCGGAGACCGCGCCTTTGCGTCCACAGCTGGCGGCAGTTCCGGACGGAATTCCCGACGGCGAGGCTAGCGCGGACCGCCCGAGCTCAGCAGCCGCGCGACATGGTAGGCAGCGCGGCCAGTGCCATACTCGTCGATATCGCGCCGAGCGGCCTGCGACGACTGCCTCCAGAGCCGGTTCCAGCCGTGCGTGATGGTCTCGGTCCACTCGGTCTCGTCACGCAACGTGATGCACGGCACGCGATGGAAATAGGCCTCCTTCTGCACCCCTCCCGAGTCCGTATAGACTTCAAGGGCGCTGTGCAGAAGCTTCGCCATATCGAGGTAACCCACTGGATCGATGACCTTCAGGCCGTCCAGATCGACCCCCATCGCCAGCGCAGCCTGCCGGGTGCGTGGGTGCAGCGGCAGGACAACGGGAAATTTGCGCGACTGATCCTGCAGGAACTGCACGACCGCGAGAAGCTGCTGCCGATCACCGGTGTTCTCGGCGCGATGGATCGTCGCGAGCGCATACGCCTTTGGGGCCAGCCCGAGATTGCTCAAAATCGCCGAGCTCTTCTCGGCCTTGTCGGTCACGAACAGGGTCGCATCATACATCACGTCCCCGACGTGATGGACACCTGCCGTCACGCCTTCAGCGGCCAGATTGGTGACGGCGGCCGTCGTCGGACAGAGTTGCAGCGCGGAGAGATGGTCCGTCACGACCCGGTTGATCTCCTCCGGCATGCGGCGATTGAACGATCGAAGGCCCGCCTCGACATGCGCGACCGGAATATGCAGCTTCGACGCCGCGAGAGCACCGGCCAGCGTCGAATTGGTGTCGCCGTAGACGACGACCCAGTCGGGCTTTTCCTCGAGCAGGATCGGCTCGATCGCCATCAGCATACGTCCCGTCATATCGCCATGGCCGCCGCCATTGATATCGAGATGATGTCGCGGCCTCGGAATGTCGAGCTCCTCGAAGAAGACATCGGACATGTTCGGGTCGAAATGCTGCCCGGTATGCACCATCACTTCCGTGAGCCCGTCGGTCTCCCGGATCGCACGGCTGACGGCCGCGGCTTTGATGAACTGCGGTCGGGCACCAACGATGGTCAGGATCTTCAGCGTCATGGATTCTACTAGCGGTGTTGGGACTGAGCCAGACGATGATCCGCTGTGTTGACAGGGCTCGCGGAGATCGTCTTTTCAATCCCTTCCTTGAACTGCACGAAGCGCCGCACGTCCAAGCGAGATGCAAGCCGGCTCAGATCAGGGACGATGTCAACAGAAGGAGTGTTCGGGTTCACGATTTCGAACTTCGGCTCGACGCCGAGCTGCTGACCTATCGTGTTCGAGATCTGCCGGATCGAGAGCATCTCGGAGGCCGCCACGTTGAGCGTATCCGTCCATGACGACGCAATACTCGCAAGGATGACATCGACGATGTCGTCGATGAAGGTTGGCGCGAGGCGGATCCCCTCCGTGCCGCCGGAGAGCTGGATCGCCGCTCCGTCCTGGATCCTGCGTATCAGCTGCGGAATGAGTCGATCGCGCTGGCCCGGACCATACGGAAAGAACAACCTCAGAATGTTCAAGGAGAAGACGCCGGAGAACGGCTTCGCAATGACTTCAGAAGCAAACTTGCTCGCGCCGAGGAAACCGGGAGGCGCAAGGCCGGCATCCTCTCTCAGCGTTCCCGCGAACGGCTCGTAGACCGCGCCCGACGAAAGCAGGCAAAAGTGCCTGGCCGCCGCCCGCGCCGCCCAATCCAGCAACCGCATTGTCATGCCGACGTTGACGTCAAACATCTCGCACGAGTCCGCAGGGAAATCGCGATAGCGACGCGACTGAGCGGCATGAACAACGGCATCGATCGTCTTGGGAAAACCGGAGTCCTCGATCGACGCCGCTCCATCCCAAACCACCTTCGTGCCGAAGGCGACCGACGTGCGCGGCCGGCAGACGCAGAACAGCTCGTGCCCCTCGGCCGCCAGCCGAGGGCCGAGAGCAGAGCCGACGAAACCGCTACAGCCCGTCAATAATATCCGCATGCCCGTGTCAGACCGTTGGCTTCGTCAGCAAGACTGAAATCCCGTTCGGATTGGAGTCGTTGAAGGCGTAGTCCTTGACTCCGAGTTCCTTCATCCAGCCCGCAACCTCGTCGTCGCTGTGCTGCCAGGCGTTGTGCGGATGATACCAATCGAAGTTGACCATGTTGTTTGTTTCATAGTCGAACGCCTCGTTCCAGAAGCATTTCAGGAAGTTATAGTACAGCAATCGCTGGACGTTGTGCGTGCCTGCGGGAATCCCGAGCACCGGAATCGGCTTCTCAAGCGTGATCGTGGCGTTCAGCCGCGACAGCTCCCGGCCGAGCTCCGTGATCCCCTCGCATGCCGCATAGCATTCCTCCGCGGAGAGCGGCATGAAATTCTGGCGAACGTGGTCGTCGGCGAAAACGCGCACGGCGCCCATCTTCCGGTAGACATAGAAGAAGAACTGGCCGCCGGGCCTGACTTTGCGGTACAGGGCCTCCACCGCCGCCCTGGTGTTGGGCGTGTGATGCAGCACCCCGTCCGCGATGATGAAGTCGAACGTGTCGTCGGGGAACGGCGCTTCCATCAAATCGGCCTGGACGACCGAGCAGTTCTCGAGATGGCGGGTGTTCTCGAACGTCGTCAACGCCGCATCAGACACGTCGAGCGCGAACACCTCGCCCGGACAGTTCTCGGCGATGAACCTCGTGTTGAAGCCCGACCCCGGACCGACCTCGAGCACGTGCTGCTTGGACCGGTAGAACGCCTTCAAGGCATCCAGATCGGGCAGCCCGAACTTCTTGCAGTACCAGCCGAACAGGAATTCCTTGTGCTCGGGTTCCAGCCCATACTGCTTGAAGCGGCGCCACTTGTCCGAGAAGGTCTGATTTGTCTTGGCCTGCTCGAAGGCTTCCGGCCGGCTCTGCGCGGTCGTCGGCTTCGGCAAACCGTATCGCGAGCAGAAATCGGTCAGGTCGGGCTGCATCGGGCCGCTCAGGAAGCAGGGAACCCCGTGCAGAATCGGATACCACAGCGATGCATCGGGCGTCCGAAGGACGCCTTCGATGACCTGGCCATCCTGTTGCGTGAAAGCCTCAAGCCGAAGCTCCATTCCGTTCGGACGGAGACGTGAAGACGCAACGGTTCGCATAAAACTAGCTCCTACAACTGCAACTAATGGAGGGCGCCGCCATAGGCACCATGCTGCTTGCACCAGGACTCAAAGCTGAGCAAGCACCAGATCAGCGCGACATGGTTTGCCTTTTGCTCGAAATGCTCGTCCAGAATCCGGCGTACAAAGTCGTGCTGGAATACACCTCGCTGCCTGATGCGGGATTCCGGGAGTTGCTCCTCGATCCATGCGCGCAGAATCCCTCTGTACCAAGAGGCGTCCGGAGGACCAAACCCCATCTTCGGCTTCCGGTAGATCGTGTCGGGGACCAGCGGCCGGACGGCTTCGCGAAACAGGATCTTGCCCGTGCTGCCGTCGGACAGCAGGCCCCAATCCACGCCGAGGAGATAGTCGACCAGTTCGTTATCCAGAAGCGGTACCCTGGTCTCGAGGGAATGCGCCATCGACAGCTTGTCTTCCAGAGATAGAAGACCTGGAAGATAGGTGGTCAGATCGACGTGCATGACGGCGTCCCAGCGGTCCCGCGACGGCACCGCCTCGATCGCGTCCCCGATCGCGGCGATCGGATCAAAACCGCCTGCCGCTCGCAGAAATTCCGGCGTAAAGGCATCGCCGATCTTCTCGGCCGACACCGGGACGTTAAGGCTTGCCCGGTAGAGCGCAAAGGGATCCGGTGAGGCGGCCTGACCTCCCGCCGCGGCACGAAAACGCTGCATGACACGCTGCATCAGGGAGGCCGGAGCCGCCCGCGGCACGATGGCGTATCTGCCGACATAGCCTCCGGTGACTTCGTCGCCGCCCGTACCCGACAGCACGACCTTGGCGTCCTGGGCGACGCGTTGCGCGATCAGATAGTTGACATAGGCCATTCCCATGCGGGGATATTCGATCGCTCCGACCGTCGCATCGAGATGACGGGCCAGGGCATCCTGCGGCACCATGAGCTCGACACGCTCGATGTTGAGCTGCTTTGCAACCGCCCGAGAAAACTCGCGCTCGTCGACGAATTTGTCGACACCGACATTCTCGAGATCGAAGATGCACGAATAGGCGCGGACGACCGGATCGATCTGATGCGCACCCGCCGTGATCGCCGAACTGTCGATGCCGCCCGACAGGTAGGCCATGACGGGCACATCCGCGGCCAACTGCCTGCGCAGCGCCCCCTGCAATATTTCGCCGAATTCGCCCGAAGCCCGCGCCAGACCAGGTGCGTATTTGCGATTGTAGGAGGCAGCCCAATAGGTGCCGCTCGAGCTCCCGCTCGCCGTCATGCGCTCGAACGTACCAGGCTTGAGGAGGCGGACGCCCCGGAACGGCGTGCGCCCTCCCCAATTGTTCATCAGCGTGAAGTACTCCAGCGTCGCTGACGCATCGAATTGCTTGTTCAGCAATCCGCTGGCATACAGCGCGCGCACCTCCGAGCCGAACACGAGACCCTTGCCGGGCAACTCCGCGACGTAGACCGGTTTGATCCCGTATCGGTCGCGGGCGATTATCAGCTCACGCTGGCTTTCGTCCCAGATGGCGCAGGCGAACATGCCGTTCAGCCTGTTGAACAGCCTGTCCTTCCACTGCTCCCAGCCGTGGACCAGAACCTCGGTGTCCGAATGGTCCGTCGCAAAAACATGCCCGGCGGCCTCGAGCTCCTTCCTCAGCTCGCGGTGATTGTAGATCTCGCCATTGAAGACCACCCATACGGTTGCGTCCTCGTTGCTCATGGGCTGGTTGCCCGTGGCCAGGTCGACAATCGCAAGCCTGCGGAAGCCCAATGCGACGTCTGCCGTCACATGGAATCCACTGTCATCAGGACCGCGGTGCTCGATACTGGCCGCCATATTCCGGATCCGGGCGTTCGCGTCCGGACAGGCGCCAAAATGCAGAATGCCAGCAATGCCACACATTGACTCTACTCGACCTCGGCGCCGGCGGGCGCCAGCACGAACTTGCTGTCAGGGCTGCGGTAGGCAGCGATCATCGCCCCGGCAATATGATCAGGATCATGCCATCGCTCGACATAGCGGCGAGCCCGCTTCCCAAGCTCAGTCCACTCGGCGCGACGCTCGAGAATGGCCGCAAGATCTTCCGTGAGCCGCTCGGGATCGACGTTCAGGATCGCAAGATCATCCCGCATGGCCGGCGGGATGAACTGCAGGTCGTTTTCCCTGACATAGCACACCACCGGCTTTCCCATCGCCATCATCTCGACGGCAAAGCCGCCGTACCAACCCGCAAGCACCTGGTCAATGGCAAGATCGGCGGACCTGTAGATGGCCATCGCCTCCTCATGCGTTTTCTTTTCAACCAGGATCAGTTCGAAGTCGAACCGGGACTTCAGGCGCTCCAGCGCATCGAGGATCATCTGAGTGCCCTTGATACTCGGATCGCTCGGCGCGTGGACAATTCTCGGCTTGCCTTCTGCGCGGGGATACTCGGGCGAGAAATGACCGATCTCCACATTGGCGTAGGGCAGGAACTGCCCTCCCGGAACGACGTGCCCCAATTCCGGATTGAGGTAGAAGACACGGTCAAACAGCGGAAGCACGCGATCGATCAGGCGGGACCGGCGCGCATCCAGCGAATAGACGCAGGCTTCATAGGCGCCGCAGCGCCCGCTCGCGCACATGGTCCACTTGTTTCGCCGGTTGCCCTCGCCCGCCAGCCGCGCGTCGCATCCCTGCAGGGTCATGAACCTCTTCTTGCCCAATCCCCTGGCAAGCTGGAGATCGATCGTCACGAGCCGATTGAGCAGCGGCCCCATCCGGCCTACACCCGCGAACGCATAGCCTGGATACAGGAACGTCGTTCCAAAATAGTAGTGCAGCACGTCGTAGCGCAGCAGCGCCGACAACCCGAACCACGCGCTTCGGGCCACTTTCTGAAAGTCGGTTGCCGTATCGTCATACAGAACCTTGTCGGCCGGGTATCGAAACCAGGTCCCGCTTCGAACGACCAGGTCGCTCTTGTTTCCGCGCCTGCGCTCGGCACGCGAGAGTGACCAGGGCTGATTGCCGATATTGAAGGGGCCGTGAAGGATTTTCATCTTGCTGAGCGAATGTGACGATCCGTGCGCGTCGTTGTCATGCATCACTGTGATGAATCAGTCGCGAACAGATTCGATCTGCCGTCGATACGCCGCCAACTGCAACTCGACGATTCTCCCCGCGGAGTGATACTGCCCGATCCAGGCTGCTCCAGCGGCACCGATGCCATGTCGGTCGTCCTGATCCGCCACGATCCTGCGAAGCGCCTCGGCGATCTCACTCTCGGTCGATGCCGACAGAATGGGAGGCGCTTCGGAAAAGAATTCCTTTGCCATTCCCGAATCCACGTTCGTGATGACGCGCCTGCCAAGCGCCAGCGCTTCAAAAGTAATTCCACCGAAAGATGGCAGAACGAACTGATCCAGCACGGCGTGGCTGCGGAGATATGTCCTCCACAATTCCGGTTTGCGCATCGGCGCGAGCCACTGCACCTTGTCGTCGAGACCCAGGCTCCGAATGAGTTCCCGCGAGGCGTCAAGGTCGCGTCCCCAGGCGATCATCGCAAGCCGCAGCGCCGGCGCTTGCTGGGCAACGCTCGCAAAGGCCCGGATCAGCCGGTCATTGCCCTTCACCAGGCTTGGGTCCGAGTCCCGCCAGTCGTGCCGGGTCGGATGAAAGACAACGACCTGGTCGTCGGGCGGCATTACCGCGTTATGCCTGGCCCCGAATTCGACGAGCTTGGTATCGTCGAACGCATGCGGAAGCGGAGTGATCCGATCCGGCGGCACCCCAAGCCGCCGAGCGGCAGGCACACAATCGATGTTGGTGACGAAGACGTGGTCGGCTCCGAGGAACACGGTGGCGGTGAGCCGCCCGAGGCCGTCGTCCTGGAACGGAATTGCCCGCAACGTTCCATGCTCATATCCAAAATAGGAGCGCCGGGCGAGCAGCGGCCAGGCTCCATCGGTTGCGTAGGCCTGGATGACGTCAAACCGATCCAGCAGGCTCAAGAGCGGCGCGAGTCGGGCCCGATAGCTGCCGAAGTCCGCGGCGCTTGGCGGAGAACCCGGCGCGCTCCCTTGCCGCCAGATATCAACAAGCCGCTTCTGCTCCGGATCGTCCCGTGCCAGAACGCGCCGCATGAAGATGTCGCGCGCCATTGCGGGGGATCGACGAATCCTCCGCTTTATTTTCTGGCCAAGGCGGATCAGGCGGGCAGACGCCTTCTGCGAACACACGGACTGCCGGGCTCGATCCAGCGAGCGTCGAAATTCGTCGGCCTGGTCCGGCTGCCCGCCAACCTCAGCACCAATCATGGCGCAACACAAATTCAGCGGTCCGGAGGCAAACCAACTCGGTCGCTGGTAGCCTCCAAGATCAACCCTGGTCCACTCCGGAAAGAATGGATCTCCGAGATCTCCCTCGAACGTCGCCTCCTCCCATTCCGGGGAGGCCATGATGTGGTAGTTCTCGTAGGCGATGACATAAGCGTCGATGCCGTGCTGGCGCTGGATCCTGGCATTGTTGAACGCGTTGTTCGCGATGTTGCCGAGGTGCAGCACGCGCAGCGCGCGCCCATGCTGTTCCCGGAAACGCCGGTGCCAATCCAGGCCCTGTGGCTGCGGCGAGCGCGCGATCACGCCTGAGGTGTCGACCGACGTCACCGGAGATGCCCTTGCGGTCCGGTCATCATGGAGCCGTTCCGGCGATCGCACTGAGACTTTCCGGAGCAGGCTGCATCGCAATCTGAAAAGGATGCTGCCAGTTCCCAACGAGAGGAATAGCGTTGCGTCGGGCTTCCTCTTGCTCCTGCTGGTTCCGAATGCGATCGACGACATGAGGCGGAAAGTCTGCAGTGTCCCGATATAGCTGTCCAAGCCGGGCCGCGATTGCCGATATGCCGTGCCAACGCTCGACATAGCGCCGGCCCTGCTCGCCGATCTTACGAAGGCTATCCCGATTGCGGATGATCCACAGCAACGCCTGCTCAAGTTCATCCGGGGTTGCGTTGATGATCGGGCATTCCTCCGGCGCTTCAACCAGATCCGGACTTCTCACGAAGCTCAGGACCGGCTTGCCGAGCGCCATCGCCTCGAGCGCGGTGTAGCCGTAAGCCCCGCCGATGAACTGATCGGCCACGATGTCGGATTGGGCGAACAGCGCGAGAACCTCGCTGTTGGAAACGCCTTGTATCTTGCAATATTCGATGTCGTATCCCTGCCCCTTCAGCCTGTGTATCGTCCGCTCCAGGTACTTCGAGCCCTTGAAGTGCGTGTGATTTGGCGCGTGAGCAATGCGGAGGGGACCGGAAGGCGGGGTATCCGGGCGAACTGCATTGAACCGATCCAGATCCAACGGCCAATAGTTGATATGTTTTGCCGTGGGCATGTAGGTCAGCATGTCGCCGAGCGAGACGAGAGCGGTGACGGACCTGGTCAATTCGGAGACATAGCGTTGAGCCTCCGCGTCGTGACAGGTGCAATATTTGGGTGGCTCCGCGCAGTCGACGCAGAAATTCCATTTGCCGAGGGCCAGGGTCGCAAGCCTGGTACGAACATCGGCACCGTAGGCATAAACATAGACCCGCTTGCCGGCCCGCCGCAGAGCGGCAAGCTCCTCGGAATTGATCTGCAAACGCTCGGTCGAATCGAGCAACCCGCGGTCGGCGAAGAAGTGAAACACATCGTACCGAACCAGGGCCCATGCGAGCACCAAACGCTGGAACGCGAGCCCCAGGCCGAACCGCAGCGCCAGAACGTAAGGCCGTTGCAGATTCAGATCGAAGCGAGACGTGATGACGTAGGTCACGTAGACAAGAGAGGTCGATCGAAAGCCAAGCTCCCGATCCGCCCTGGCCTTGAGCTGCAGGGTCAGGATCGGCGTTACGCCCCACAAGCTCCTGGGCTCTCCGCGCCGCAGGCGCAGGGCTCCAAGTGCTGGAGCGATGCCAATCGCGAGCTTTAGAATGACGATCGAAAGTGCCGTAGCGAGCAGGCTGAGAAGCCTCCGCGGCAGCGCCTGCAGCTTGCGGCGGACGATTGTCCACCCACCCGGCGATCTGGCAATCGACCAGGTCGTGAGCATCCACCTTCGAACGCTCCACGGCAGCACGAGCCGCGCGAGCGATCTCAGTCGATCTCTCATTGCGCGGGTCCGCGTTGCGGCGGCTTTCTTGGAGAAAAGCTGTCGTAGAGCGAGACGACCTTCTGCCACTCCGACTTTGCATCCAGCCTTGCGAGAGTCTTCCGCGTATTGTCGGTGAAGGCCGCGCGGAGCTCCTTATCCTGGACCATGCGGTTGATCGATTCCGCGATGGAACGCGGATTGTAGGGATCGAATGTCAACCCGACCTCGTTCTCGACGACAAGACGCTTCGCCTCGGCGTAGTGCGCAACGAGGACGGGAAGATCGGCGGCGAGGTACTCAAAAATCTTGTTGGGGAGTGCAAAGGTGAAGTTGCGGCACAAGGCCGGCAACGTCCAGATCCCGGCATCCGCCCCGCGGGCGGCCGCAACGACGTCCTTCGATGGCACCGGCGGAGCAAGCACGACTCTGCCCTCCACGCCGCTGCGCTGCGCCAATTCCAGATAATTGGGGCCAAACAGATCCAGAGACGGACCCCGAATGACGAAAACACAATCAGGTGCATAGGCAAGGGCTTCAATAATCGGCTCGATCAGGCGCGTCGGGCCGGTTCCTCCCTGCCACAGCAGAACGAATGTCGATTCCGGCAGCCCCAGTTGCTGTTTCAGCGGCGGATACTCGCGTGACGGCGTGACCGCGATATCGGGAATATTGCGGACCACGACGGGACGGCTACCGCCGAGTTCGGCCTCCATCGCATCCGCAATCGAGTCACATACGGTGATCGTGGCGGACGCCTCGTTCAGACAACGAACTTCCAACTCCTGAAGCGCCCGCTTCCACTCGGACGGATACGGCGCCCAGGCGGACTGCTTCGTATCCCAATGAACGTTCTCCGAAAACCACTCGTGGAAGTCGACCACAAGGTGCGCGCCTCGGTACTTTGCCGCCGCCATCGCGGCGTAGGCGGTGGAGAGATCATGTGCATGGAACGCAAACGGCTTCCGCTTCACCGCCTCCAGGTAAAGCTGTTCCGCAAAGTAGCCCGGCTGCTCGCTCATGAACGTCGCAGCCGTCCAATCGGCATGCTGAATATGAACGCGTGGTCCCCAATCGAGATTGAAGGTTGCTCCTGCCCCCTTCGTGGGCTCGGGACAGATCACCGTCACGTCATATCCGGCGGCGCCGAGGGCACGGGCTTCTCGTTCAACCCTTGGGTCCACGCGCAGATCGGAGACGACAAGCATCACCACTTCGCGACCAGAGGCAGATCTGCCAATCTGCCTATTGCGCGACGTGGCATCACCCGCAGCCGACATCTTCGGGATTCGAGCCTGCGCGAACTGCGCGCGACGGACCACAAGCTCTGAGACCAGCGCATTCCACCGGCCATAAAGGAAATAGAATGCCGGCCGCAAGGCGCGAAAAGCGGGAGGATACTGCTTGATGAAGGATGAGATCTGCTTAAGCATCATTCTATGGCAACTCTAGGAAATCTGCATCGGTGCTGCGGAAAGCGGCATCACCACTGACCCACCAGCAAATTGCTATACGCCTTGCACTGGAGAGCAACTATTCTTTCCGCGGAATGGTAGGTCGACATCCATTGAGAGGCAGCCTGGCCTCGACCTTGGGCATCGAGAGGGTCCTGGATGACCTCCCGCATTCGCGCAGCGCATTCCGCGACGTTACCGGCCGCGAGCAACGGCGGCTCCCGACCGAAAAACGTGGCCGTCTGTTGCTGGTCGATGGCTGAAATCAACCGGACGCCCAACGCCATTGTCTCGAACCCGACACCGCCGAGAGCTGGGACAATGAACTGGTCAACCACCGCATGCGAGACGCAGTAGCGCTGCCAGAGCTCCCGTTTGGACATGGTCGGGATCCATTCAACCAGTTCGGACAGGCCGAGTTCCCGGATCAAATCCTTACTGTCTGCGACCTCTTGACCCCATTCGACGAATACGAGCTTGAAGCTTCTCGTTTCGCGCGCGACTTCGGCCGCGGCGCGGATGATCACGTCGTTGCCCTTCAGCCAGGATGAATTTCCCCGCTTCCAGTGGTGACGAGAGGGACTGAAGAAAATGACAGGCCCGCCTGCCGGGGGACTTAATTCCCGTTGCGCGTCGCGGAATGCGCACAGCTTGTGATTATCAAACGCGTGCGGGAGATAGAATACCCTGTCCTGCTTCAGTCCCAATCGCTCGACCGAAGGCAAGACGTCCGAATTTGTGACGAACACTGCGGGCGCGCGCTGAAACGAGATCCGACAGATCAACCCGGTCAGATTGTTCTCGAACGGAATCTCGCGCAGCGTTCCATGCTCATAGCAGCAGAAATTCTTGACGCCATTCATCATCGGTATCAGGCCGTCGATCGCATATCCCTGGATGACGTCATAGTACAGAAGGATGTCTTCGAAGGGTCTTGGATGTTTCGTTACATATTCCTCACGATAGCTGAGTGACTGACCGTCGAGCTCGGCAGGGTCGCTCCGGATCTCGTCCAGCAGCGTCTCGATTTCCTTTGCTCGGGTGACGGAATCCGACATCGATCGCGCAACGCAGCCGGTTTCCGAGACCGGAATGAACTTGCGCATGACGCGCTCCAGCAGCGCCAGGAAGCTGAGGGTCAGCGAGCGGGCAAGCGACGACGACCTCTCCCGAATTCCGCCGGTGCGCAGCCAGCGGACATCCTCCCGTAACGCACTGAGGGCGGAGCGCGCCTCCGTATCAGCTTGCGGACCCCGTCGCGCAATCTTCAACCACGCAGCAGCCGAGAGTCTGTCGAGCCAGTTGGTCTTGAATTGACCCGTGCTGGATTCACGTCCGAGCACGCCGTTTGCGACCAACGTTCCAAGCCAAATTCTGTACAGACTGAGAGGTTGCCTGTTCCGATACCATGACCGCCCCGGTCCGCCGAGCCAGAGCAGGAATCTCAGATGCCGAGGAACATATTTGGCGAGGAAGCCTTTGTTGTCGCCGGAACGAGCGTCCTGAAGAGCGGTCAATTCCAGTTCCAACCATTTCAAATATGCCGTGGATCGCCAACCCGCGTTCCTGGCGCGAAGGTATTCGATGCAAAGCGCGGATGGGCCCTGAACAAACCAACCGGGCCGCTTCCATCCCTTCAGGCTTGTCGCCCACCAATCCGGCCTGAAATGATCCTGCCCAAGCGCCGAGGACCCCTCCTGCAGCGCGCCATCCTCCCACTCCGGGCACCCCATGATGTGGTAGTAGTTGTAGCACAGCACGTCGGCGTGGATGCCGAGCTTCCGCTGAATGCTGGCGTTGTTGTAGGCGTTGTTGGCGATGTTGCCGATGTGAAGAACGCGAAGCGGCCGGCCCATTTTTTGCTGGAAGTCGTCGATCAAGCGCAACGCGCGTGCGTTTTCCGCCTCAATCGCCTGCGTTGAGTCGCTTTGCTTCACCTGGCTATCGAGGCCGGCTTCGACGTACGGGATCGACACTGGTTTAGGCGCTCCGCGCACGAGCAACGAGCCTGCAAGCCCCGTTCCAGTTTTCCCGCAGGGATCGCTTTGACGGCATCACGAGTTCAGCGACTTCGCGCGTTCGGCGAGTCTTGCATTCAGCGCCTTTGGCAGGTCTGCGGTCTCCAAATACAGATCCGCCAAATGCGTGCCAAGCGCCTCGACCGAGTAGTTCTTCCGGACATATTCAGGGCCCGCGGCTCCGGCTTTGGAAAGTCGCGTCCGGTCCGAAATCAGCTGATGCAGGACGTCCTTGATCGTATCCGGATTTGCTTCAATGACCGGGCAGCTTTCGCGATCGGCGACCGCCACCCCATCGTGCAGATAGCAGACGACAGGACAGCCCGATGCCATTGCTTCAACGGCAGTCAAGCCGAAGGATCCGCTGATGAGTTGGTCGACAAGAATGTCGATCTTCTGCATCGCCTCCAGTATTTCATGGTGCGGCTTTCCGCTCAGCAGCAGCAGCTCGACGGCATGACCGTCAGTCTGCAGGGCCTGGATTGCGCCTTCGAGATACTTCGTCCCCTTGAAATAGCCGTGGTTCGGAAAGTGACCCACAACCAGCTTTCCATCGCTTTGCGACCAGGATCGCCGGGGAGAGAACTTACTCACATCGACCGTCAGATACGGCACATTTCGCGCGCCAGGAATGAGCTTCATGGCCAGCCCGTGCGCCACCACGGCTGTCGAGTATTCTCTGATGACCTTGAGCATGGCAGCGCCGCCGGCATCGTCGCAGACACAATAGACACCCGGATCAGGACATTCGGAGCAGAAGTTCCATTTTCCAAGAGCCAGGGTTTTCTCGCGCGTTCTATGGTCGGCTCCGTATGCGTAGGTGTAGAGCCGCTTCCCTGCTCGGCGATAGATCTCCATCTCGCGCACCGCAATTCCAAAGCGGCGACTTCCATAGCCGCCGGCCGGTTCGATGATGCCGCGATCATTGTAGAGATGAAAAATATCAAAGTTGACGAGGGCCCAAATCAGCATGAGCCATCGAAACAGAAACCAGTCTTCGCCACGTTCGGCTACGAGGCGCGCCTGAACTTCCGAGCACACGAAATCAAAATTCGAGGAAATATGGTACGTGGTGAATACGAGCGAGTGGGCGTTTGAACCTAAAGCGCGGTCTGCAGCAACGCACTCCCGCAGGTTAACGATCGGCGTGACCCCCCAAAGAGAATTCATCTCACCTTTCAGCAAGCGCTGCTCGGCCAGCACGCGACAATCAGCCGTGAGCGCGTCCCAAAAATCGCGCGCGTCGGGAGACTGATCGGGATTCAGAAATGGCCGCAACGCATCCAGCAGCGTGGTGAGAAGCGTGTAGTCTTTCTCATCAGCAACCCGGTTTACGTTTTCGACGATCGCCTGATCCACGCGCCCTCTGGATCGTGCTGGCGCAAGCGCAGAGATAGCCACCCCGAATTTGTGATTCTTGCGGGCGAGCCGGGAGAGACTGGGGAAATGCGTACCCTCATACAGGCAGCAAGCAGACCGACGCAACTTCGAAAACACCGATGCAGCTCCGCACTTGCCTCAGGCGCAAACGCGACTGATGCAATCAACCACGAGACGCTGATCTTCCTCCGTCATGTTCGGAAAAATGGGCAACGTGATCGTCGTGTCCTCCGCAAGCGCCGCATTCGGAAACTGTTCGGGCCGCAGGCCATATTTGTTCCTGTAGTAACCTAGCCGGTGCACCGCATGCGTGCCCGGTCGGGTTTGAACTCCTGCGGCAGCGAGCGTTGCCATCACTGCGTTGCGGCGCGCGCGATCTCCGTCACCGACACGAATAACGTAGGATTGAAATGCATGCCCGTCGATGTCCCCGCCGAGCGGTCGCACGATCGAATTGATTCCACCGAGCAACTCGGAATAGCGGTGCCCGAGACGCCTGCGTTCCGCCAGCAGCCGGTCGAGCTTGCCCATTTGCGCCACACCGACGGCTGCCTGGATGTCGGACAAGCGCAAATTGAAGCCCAAATTGTCAAACGTCGCCATCGTCCATGGACCATGGGGCTCGATCGAAGGATCTGGAGCTCCGGTCGCGCCATGATTACGTTGCGACCGCACGCGTGCAGCAAGATCATCGCGATTGGTCGTTACCGCCCCTCCTTCTCCCGTCGTAACGGCCTTGCGCGGGTGAAAGGAAAAGCAGCCGATATCGCCGATCGCGCCGACTGGCCTGCCTTTGTATGTCGTTCCGATCGCACAGGCGGCGTCCTCGATGATGGCGATGCCGCGCGGTTCCGCGATGGCCCTGATCTCATCCATCGGGGCGGCGAGACCGAACAGGTGGACCGCAACGATCGCCTTCGTGCGCGGCGTGATAGCCGCCTTCAATTTCTCGGGATCGATATTGTAGGTCGACAGATCGATATCGACGAAGACCGGCTTCGCCCCGACGTATTCAGCCGAGTGCGCGCTTGTGACCCACGTAAAGGCGGGAACAATCACTTCGTCCCCGGCTCCAAGCTTCAGCGCCAGAGTCGCCAGATGAAGCGCCGCGGTGCACGACGTGCACGCCAGGGCATGCTTTACCTCGTGCTTCTCAGCGAGCAACTTCTCAAACCGCTCGGTCAATGGCCCCTGCGTCACCCATTTCGAATTGAGACATTCGCGCAGGATGGCGATCTCGGTCTCGTCAAAGCTCGGCTCGGTGATATTCAATTTGGTGCCTCAGCTAGATGCAGCACATGGAGGACTGCGTCGATACGCATCTTCATCCACTATGCCAGGATGAATGTCAGGGTTCCGATCGCACCGTCTGCCGAGACAATACGAGATCGGGTCATCTTCTTGCCGACCCTGCGTTCAAGCTCGATAGCAAGTTCGTCAGACTCCTCGTCTCGAAACAATCGAGACAACTCGAGCCGCGCCAAAAGCCAGCGCGTGCCGGGATTCGGCGGAAAGCTGGACTTGTGAAAGTTTACCGAAAGAGCCGTAGCAACTTCGACAGGCCTCATCCCAACCGGTTCCGCGAGCGATATCCGGCTTCCGGCAATCCGGGACGCGTTGAAGATCTTCTGCTCATCATAGCTCTTCCGCGCGAGAACCGGCTCTGCTGTCTCGGTGATCTTCACTTGCCAGGGAGATCCCGGAAGCAGGGCGATAGCTGCCGCGTCTGCCGTATCCGCGCCTCCATCCTTGATAAAGGAATAGACCGGGCGGCAGCCGATCTTACGAGGAATTCTCAGGTCGAAACCACAATCCAGGGGGATGCCGTGGTATCGGGCACCGGCCAGGATCTCTTCGTAAATATCGGTGGAGTGCACATAATCGCGCGATCCCCGAAATGCGGCGGCTGGTTCAAAGAGAAGCGTCTGCATTTCGCTCAGGCCGTCAAGCCGCCATCGACGACGATGGTCTGCCCGGTGATGAACCTGGCCTCTTCACTCATCAGGAAGCGAACTATCCCGACGACATCGTCGACTGTCCCTGCTCTGCCCAGCGGCGTTCGCCTCACGATCTGCTTCAATTTCGAAGGATCCATGTCGGCAACAAGATCCGTCTCCATATAGCCAGGCGCCACGGTGTTTACCCTTATTCCGCGGCCACCCAGCTCTCTGGCAAGAGCGCGGGTCATTGCATTGATTCCGCCTTTCGTGGCGGAATAAGCAACCGTGCCCTTATATCCGCTGACGCTGACGATCGAACTGATGTTTACGACCGCTCCGCCGCCACTGATCATCATGCCGCGGATCGCAGCCCGGGTAAGATGCAGCGGTCCTGCCAGATTGACAGCCAGCAGCCTTTCGATATCGCCGATATCCTGCCGCGCCAGAAGTTCCTCCGCCACGATCCCTGCGTTGTTGACCAGACCTGAAAGCCGCCCGATGCATTTCTCAAAGTTCCGAATAAGTTCCCTGAAGCGATTGGTCTCCGACATATCGCACTCGGAGAAGATGAACTGATCCGGATAGTCGTTAAGGAGCGCAACCACTTCGCTCGATTGCCGACGGCTAAAAGATGCTACCCGGTGCCCATCCGCGAGGAAGGCCTTCACGAGCGCCAAGCCGAGGCCGCGACTTCCGCCACTCACCAAAATGCTGCGCTTGTCATTCATCTGGAAACTCTCGTGCACATCAAATCAGTTCTTCGGCATCGGGCGGGTTCGAGCCTTTTTCGACCGCATCGTCGTCAGGGAAGAGTGGTCGACGATCTCAAACCGAATTGGAACCTTGTATTTTTGCAGACGGCTTCGACAGTGATCGCGGATTTTCTGAACCGCCTCACTTGTACTTTCCGGCCGCTGAAGGGCTACCCGCGCGACGACTGCGTTGCCCAGCAGGGTATGAGGCACTCCATGAACGGCGACCTCCACAACGTCCTCCAGTTCGAGGATCACGTCTTCGACCTCGAGCGGGAAGACCTTCTGCCCGCCAACATTGATAACCTCGGTCTTGCGGCCGATAAAGCGCACCAATCCGCTGTCGTTTTCCTCGACGAGATCGCCGGTGCTCATCCAACCATCGGCGCTCACCGGACTTGGCGCATTCAGGTATCCGAGCATGGACGACGCCGATCGAACGTGAAGTTCACCGTCAATCACGCGCGTCTCAAAACCATCCCCCCCAATCCTTATCCATAGAGATTCGGGGTCGGGTGACGAGGAGCGGAGGACACCGAGCTCGGACAGGCCATAGGTCTGCTTGAGAACGGCATTTGGAAAGACCTCCCTCACCCGCCGAAGTGTAGCGGGTGGCATCGGCTCGGCGCCGTATGTAATCAAACGAATCGACGAGAGATCGTACTTTCTCCAAAGACCCGAGCCGATCAGCACGCCCAAGAACGTTGGCGTTGTCGGAAGCAATTCGGCCCGCCCATCCGATACTGCCCGGCACACCGCCTCCGGAGACCGGTTGCCGACGCATATCCCGACGCCACCGTCGAACAGGCAGGCAAGAAGCGTGTTCACCCCCCCGAAATGATCGATCAGCAGCATCAACAGCATCCGCCAGGACTTGCGCGGCTTTATAAACTTCGAGGCGACACGCTCGACGTCATGAAGGATCGCTTTGGGAGTGCCGGACGATCCGGACGTAAATACGATAAGACCTGGATGCTCTTGGGCCCTGAGGTCTTCAATCAGCGGATGATCATCGCCTTCCAACTCATCCTGTCGCACGACTTCTCGTGTGAGCGGATCAATGAACCACTTCACTCGGGCCAGCGACGACAATCGCCCGCGCTCCTCGCGCACACCGAGGCTGAAGGGCACGAGAACCGTCTTGAGCTTCAACAACGCTAGGATCAGACTGATCGATTCGACGCCATATTCCCCCTCGAAAGCGCAGATATCGCCGGGCGCGATTCCCGCAGCCACGATATCCGCCTCCCAAGCCGACATTGCCGCAAGCAAATGACCGGTCGAGATTTCTGACTTCCCAATCGCCAATGCCGGAGTGTCTCGACGGCTCTCCATGCGCTCCAGGAGAGACGCCACAGACGACGCGCTCTTCGCTACCGTATCAGACATTGCGCCTCGCCTTCCAGATGGTCGCCGCTATCCGATGTCGTCAGAAGACTCAGCTTGATGACCCGCATGGGCCGAAGCACTCGCGTTACGCACACGCGGAAACGGACAGCTTGCCCTTCATAAGTAGGTTGCCGGAAAGTGATATTGACGCCTTGCAGAATTGCGTGCTCGCCCGGCAGATACATTCCGATCAGCCGAGAGAACCGCGAGGCAACGCAGAACCCCTGAATGATAGGACCGCCGAATCCCTTGCTGTGAGCAAACCGTTCGTCGTCATGAACAGGCGCGCGATCGTTTGCAACGATCGCAAAGGCATCGCGCGCTGGACGATTGAATGCAAACTGCTGCTCGACTGCATCGCCAACCACGATGTCGTCGATCGTCAGGGCTCTGCCTGCAGTTTCGTCGGTGACGAGAACAAGTTGTGGCGATCGCGGCACAGCCAACCTACCTAGGCCGTCGCGTGGACCGAAACGAATTGGACCAGCTTGTTGATCGAATTCAGGTCCTCCACGTCGGCATCCTGCAGAACGAGGTCGAACTCGTCCTCAATCGCCATCAGCACGCTGGCAAAATCGAGAGAGTCCAGGAGTCCCTCGGCAAGCAACGACTTCTCGGGGTCGGAATTGCCGATCTTTGCAGGCCGCGTTATTCCGTTGATGATTTCAACTATCTTGGCGCGAACGTCCGTCATACATCCTCCCTCGATACGAGATGGTTGGCGAGAGCGATCATGTTCCTATCCTTGATCCAAACATGACGCGGGTCAGGTAACTGCTTATCTCTTACGTTTTTGAATCGTACCGACCCGGACGGCCGGATTTCCGAACACCACCCAGTATTCCGGCACGTCCTTGGTAACCGCGGACGAAATTCCTGCGACAGAGAATGGTCCGAGAGTGCGATTATCGAGCAAGACGGCCCCAGGGCCGAGATGCGCACCGTATGACACGACGGTTCGCCCACACATCGTCGCATTTGGCCCGACGTAGGCGTGATCATCGACGACGCTATGGTGGCCGAGAACCGCGCCGGCGCGAAGGCTGGCAAATCGCCCTATCCGGGATCCGGGTTGAACCGTGACGCAGGAGGCCACGAAGGCGCCGACCCCGACTTCAACATCGGATGCCACCACAGCCCGCGGATGAATGATGGTCCCCCAACGCCCATCCGGAATTCCAAGGCTTTCGATCCTGCCCACCCGGGCCGGCATATCCTTCACCTTTTGAACCGCCGGACAGAACAGCAGGCCGGAATCGAGTTGCCGCCAGTCTTCGAAACGTCCAAGGACCGGGACATTTTGCAAAGTCGTCCCTAATGGCAGCGCATCATTGAGGAAGCCGACAAGCTCAACCTGCTGCCCTGCAGCAGCAGCCTGGTGAATGGCCTCTGCGACAACAAGCCCGTCTCCGGGCCCCCCAAGCACGACCAAGCGTCGACGAACTGTACTCAATGTCTTCTCCGCCATTGAAAGAGCGGTCGTTTCTGCTGTTGAACCTCTGGCTGTTGTCGGCGTTCGAACCATTCAAAGCATTCACTCATCGTCAATGGCACGAAGCCGTCGCGCACAACATCAAGGACCGCTTCGTGCATGCTTCGCGTCTTCTCAATATTCTCGGGATGGAGATTGACGACGATCACGCCGGGAACGCCGCTGTCCTTGATGCGCTTCGCGAGGTCCGTGATACATTTGGCCGACTGAACACTGTCCACCCCCTGTACGAACACAACTCCGTCGCCAATGGCGGTCAGGACGCTCCAGTGGTCCGTCAACTCACCGTTGAGCACCAAACGCGCGGGCAAAAGCGAGCCGTTGATAACGCGGCCGTCGAGCCCCGGCAAATTGGAACTGCCAGCGGTACCATGGGCGATCCAGGTCGACGCGTGCCCCCAGTAACCATCGTTGAGGAACCCGTGGTTTCGCACCGTACGGGGATCGTGGCCCGTAAGTTGTCGGAACCAGCCCACCTGTGCGGCAAATAGTTCTGAGTATTTGTCCGGCTGATCGAGCGCGTCCGGATGCAGACCGAGCTCCAGGCGCCGACCTGCCTTAAGCTGGTTCAGCGTATCGCTGTCGTGCTTGGTAAGCGGATGAAGAAAATACGTGACCGGCAGCGAGCCGAGTGCTTCCGCCTGCTGCGCGTAGCAATGAAGTGCCGCCTGGTCGTCGTCCCCCGTCACAACGATGGCGCCCGCCGCTCCATTCGGCAACATTGGCGATCTCGCCAAGCCGCACAACCGGTGCACGGCATCGGCCAGCGCCTCGCACCACCAGTCGGCTGGCCGCTCGTCGAGATTTTCGCCCGAAAGCTGATCTTCAAACAAGTAGTTCGGCCGTTCGCCGGCAATGCCCCACATGGCATTCGTCGGTCGATTGCTCGCAGCCGCAGGATCGCCTTGCCGATAACGGACGAGGTCGGAAGCGAGATCCGTTCCAATGAAAATGATCGAACCGCCATTCCCGGGCCGGCGCTGAAGCCAGATCGCCTCCTGGCGCTGGCTCGCCACGATCGTCGTAACATTACCTTTGGGCTTGAAGTGCATATACGAATGCAACGTTCGCAGTCGTGACCAAGGTTTTGAACCTGCAAACGCTGCGTGGAACATTTGAGGTGAGGCGCTTGTTTTTGGCTGCGTTTCCACACCGAACGCATTTCCAAACTGCACACTAGGAAGAACGGCGATCACGCAACCGCCTCGTCCAAGAGCGCCCTCCGCCAAGGACACGTCGGCGTGGCCCGGGCGAAGAAGCACCAGGGGCTCGCCATCCTGCATGGAGGAGGCCCGCTCGAACCCGAACATTTGGAGATGTTGCGCAATGAACGACGCTCCGGCTTGTCCCGAAACAGTCGGTCGCAACGGCAGCCGTCCAACCTCGTTCAGCGGGTTCGGATGGCTCGGCGTGTAGAGTTCTGGCCGGCGGAACAAGCTACCCTGGACGATTGGCAGGCTTCTCGATCCAAATTTGGTCTTGAAAAGGGAGACCTTGGAGATCGGCCAGTCGCGTGGCACCTCCGGAAACCAGGGTCCAAACCGGTACACCTCGAAACCCGAATGCTTGGCCCACGTCATTGCATTCCAGTGCAGAAAATTGTTGGGCCTCAGCTTCATCGCGTCGGGCAGGGAAACACCGGCGAGAAAACTGACTGCCTTCTTGTCGGCCAACAAGATCAGGCCCGCAATTGGCTTCGCATCGTGCCTGACAAAAGCAACGTGAACACCACCGTCAGCAGCAAACGACTTGAAGATATCTCTGTAGTACTCGAGTGGGGGTAGAGCTTCGCCGGTTCTTGTGGCCGATGCGTGCGCAATATCCATGTAGGCTTCGAGACATGAGGCATCGCTCGATATCTCGAATTGCAGATTTGATTTCTCCGCTTTCCGGACCGCAGTGCGGCAGGTGTTGTCCAATCGCGCGAACAACTCTTCAACGGTTGGGGCGAGATCGACCAACTGATCGGCGTTCAGGGTCGAAGAACCGGGACAAGGCAACATTCCCGACGGCCCAAACGCAACACCGAGTTGGAAACCAAACTCGCTGACCCAGAACGGAACGGCTTCTCTCCCGGAATGGCGATTTGCCGGCGCGAGATTGTGGTAGTTCAACTGAATGCGATCGACGTCATATAAGTCGCCGATCGCAATTATCTCCTGCATCGCAGCCTGACGTGCGGCCTTCGCGACGCCCGCGTCGACATCGAGATCGAGCGCAAGCCCGGTATGGCGATGAATCCCCGAGTGCAACAAGCGCTCGCCAAATGCCATTCCGGCGCGCTCATTGATAAACAAGGGCTGGATGCCGACGAGCTGCGAGTTCTCTTCGAGGGCGAATGACAGGTTCGCGGACACAAAGAAGCGCTCCTCGATCTCGATCCAGGCGGATCGATGTGTGAGCCAGGCCTGGGGCGATTGCAGCGCCAAACGATCCCAGTCACAACGATCGAGTTCGCGAAACCTGACGACCCTCATCGCGATTCAAACACTGCGTTGAAACGTGTGCCGAAATAGGGATTCAGCGGATGGATATCGACAATTCTCGTCTCGACGCCGAGGCGACGCCCCAGCGCGATAAAATCCTTGCGGTCGAAATAGTAGGAGACGATCTCGGGCTTGATCTCGATCGGAATCGGGGCCGACAACTTGCTCAATCCCAGCAGGTTGGCGATCTTCGCTGCGCGGCCCGACCTTTGTTCGTACTTCCGAATCGTTCCCAACGGCGCCCGTTCCGCTTCGGGTCCAAATTCCTGCTCGAACTTCGTCGTGAGATTCCTAGCGACGACCTGCAGTTCTTCCGCTCTTTCACGGTCTGGAATCGATCCGATCAGAACCCGGCCTTGCGGCTTCACCACCCGGAGCATTTCCGCAATGATTGGCTCTCCCGCTGCAAATGACGGAAAATTCGAGAAAACATCATAGCAAAAGGCCGCGTCGAACCGCCGATCGGAGAAATGGAGACGTTCGCCGCTCGCCCTCTCGAAGCTCGCATTCTTCAGCTCGAGGCGCCTTGCAACGGCAAGTGGCGCCTCAGCGAGATCAACTCCTACGTATTCGTTGACGCTGGGGGCCACCACCTTCGCCAGAAACCCGGCCGCGCAGCCGACTTCAAGAACCGACGCCCCCCCGTCCACGTTCATCAGACCGAGCATATCGTGTCTGAGATCGTCGAGGAGCCTGCCGTCGGCCCACAGCCGCGGGTTGCGGCCGGCTATATAGCAAAGATCGTCGAGGGTCGGCTTCTCATCGATCGAACTCGCCCTGAGTTCGAAGAACGCTTCCAATCTCTCTCGCCAACGATCTTCGGTCATAGGTCACTCTCTATCCGGCACGTGAATTTCGGATCGTAGATGTAGTTAAAGTGCCACAGGGAATTCCGCGAAACCGAGAACTGAGCGGCCTTTTCGACATAATGTAGAATGGCCTCTGCCCCCTTCGGCAGCATGTGACGACACAGGCTCACGGAAACAAAATACTGGCCCTCCCCAAGAGCGAGTTCTGGTATCTCGTAGACGATACTCCCGCGCTCCGGTAGATAGCCGTCTGCGTCTAGAAACATGCCGCCGTCATACCCTTCGATTCCCGCGACAGCTTGCATACGGCCACTGTCTATCCGCAAGCTGGCATAGATTTGCTTGTGCTCCGTTGTTCCCGACCACAAAATTCGTATCCGAAGCGGTTCCCCATTCTTGACAACGCCGAGCGGCTTGCCCTCGACGTCGATCACCTCGGCGGACGTGATCTGCAGGGTGCCGCCGCCAAGTTCGTATTTCCCGGTTTCAGCCGTGCTTTCAATCGCCTGGCTCAGCTTCTTGGTTTCCTTGAGATTGCGCGCCTCCTCGATATCCCAGACACTCTGCTCATACGCCTTGCTGACGCGCTGGGCATTTCCGTGCATCAGCACCCGCCCCTTGTCGATCCAGATCGCCTCGTCACACAGTTCACTGATCAACCCGCTCGAGTGCGAGACGAACAGCACCGTGGCGCCGCTTTCGCAGATCTGACGAACCCGCTTCATGCACTTGTTGACAAAGGCAGTATCACCCGCCGCGAGCGCCTCATCGACGATGAATATCTCGGGATCGACGCTGATCGCTGTCGCAAATGTGAGCCGCGCCTGCATGCCGCTCGAGTAGGTCCGGAACGGTTGATCGATCACATCGGCAAGCTCGCTGAAATCGATGATCCAGGGAACCTTCGCCTCGATTTCGGCTCGCGTCATACCCAGGCACATGCCGCCGAGGACGATATTGTCGCGACCCGACACATCCGGATGAAAGCCGGTCCCCAATTCCAAGATCGCGGACAACCGCCCCGCCACTTCGACCCGTCCGGTCGAGGCATCCAGCAGTCCGGCAATAATCTTCAGGAGGGTGCTCTTTCCCGCGCCGTTCGGCCCGATGATGCCGACCACGCGACCGCGCAACACTTCAAACGAAACGTTCTGGATCGCCCAGTGTTCATGGTGCCGGGGCTTTCCGGTGATGATCTCCTTCAGGAAATCCAGCGGCTGCGTATAGAGCCGATAGGCCTTACCCAGGTCGGTGACCCGAATGGCGCACTGCGGCTCCAATGACCCGGCAAGCGGAATCAGTTCGCCGGCGTCCAGATTGTCAGAGAGCATTGCCATAGTACGGTTTCAGCTTTTCAAACATGCGATATCCGAGCCCCAGACTCAGCAGTGCGAACACGATGGTCACCGCCCAGGCATACGGATGTCTGAACGAACCGAAGAAGAGAACGTCCTGGTAGACCCAGACGACGTAACTGAACGGATTCGAATAGATCAATGGACGAAGGGCACGCGGCATCCAGTCGGGAAGGTACACCGTCGGCATCAGATACATCGCAATCGAGGTGAAGACCGTAACGATCTCGCGCAGATCGCGGAAGAACGGAGTGATTGCGGACAGCGCGAAGCTCAATCCGATCGCCAGAATTGCGTGGATGGCAAATACGACCGGCAGCAGCAGCAGCATCCAGCTGAGGCCCCCCACATAGGCCTTGTAGAGAATGACGAGCCCGAGGGCCGGCAGATGGGGGATCGTCGCGGCAATGGTTGCCGCGATCGGAAGCAGCTCGATCGGAAACACGACCTGCTTGACGAGATTCGCGCTGCCGATCAGCGCTCCGGGCCCACGCACCAGCGCAGCCTGCAACATCAGCCACGGCACCAGGCTTGCGAGGATGTAGGCAGAGTAGTCTCCCGGAAAATCCGCGGTGATCGACAGCTTGCTGCCGAGCACGAAGCCAAATATGAGCAGGTATGTTCCAACGACAACCAGCGGGTGGATGAAGACCCACAAGGCGCCAAATCCGTGCCGGGCATGCGCAGCGCTCAGGTCACGATCGACCATCTCGCGCAACAGCTCGCGATAGCGTCGGATCTGATTGATCGTGATCCACAGGGCCTGGGAGTTGCGGTATGGTGACAGGCCGACCCGCACCCATCTTGCCGTCGGAAAGAGACTATTCATCTTCAGCGCGCTCCCATTGTGCGTGCTTAAAAGCTGCTTTCCATGATCTGCTCGAGATTGAGCAAGGACCAGATCAGCAGCCGCCGGTTTTGCCGCCCCTCCAGATGTTCGTCGACTAGCGAGCGAACGGTCTTTCGGTCGACCAGGTCGTAGATGCGGGCTGTGTTGCTGAAGAGCCTCCGCTTGACGTACTCGATGCTCTCGCCCTTGAACCAGCTGGCGTCCGGCGCGGAGAAGCCCTGCTTCTCGCGCTCCGCGACTTCGTCGGGAATATGCCGGCTCATCATCTTCCGCAAGATCAGCTTGCCGTCCTTGGTGCGCTCGTAATACCGCTGCGCCTTACCGCCGGGCTCGTTTTCATTGAGGCTGACCACCTCGGTCAGATTGCCGAGCTTCATCTTGGCGGGCAGCTTCATGGCGAAATCGACAAGATCATTGTCGAGAAACGGCACTCGGCTCTCGAGCCCATGCGCCATCGCCAGCTTGTCCTCGACGACAAGCAGGCCGTTCAGGAACGTCTTGGCCTCGAAGTAGAGCGAGTGATTGACGTAGTCCTCGGGCCGCCGCAGCTCCGAGGCGTGCTCCTTGAACACGCCCCTGAAGATATCGATCGGCGAGGTCTGCCTGGCTTCATCCCATACCGGCCCCAGCAGGCTCGGCATCGTGCCGCTCGGAACCATGCGCTGCCAGAAACCGAAGTACTTCTCGATGTAGTGATCGAAGTCATCGTTCACGACGGCGCGGTAGTAACGCCAGGGGTATCCGGCGAAAAGTTCGTCTCCCCCGGTCCCGGTCAGGACCACCTTGCCGAATTTCGATGCGAGTTTCGCCGCGTAGAAATTGGGGTAGGACTGGCCGACCCGCGGCTCTTCCAGATGCCATGCAAGCCGGGGCAGTGCACGCTCCATGTCGCCGGCCTTCAAGACCATCTCGTAGTGCTCGGTCTTGAACAGGTACGACATATGCTCGGCCTTCGTCCGCTCGTCGTATCCAAGCTCGACGCCCGAGGCCGAATTGAGATCGAAGCCGACCGTAAACGTCCGCATGAACGGCAGTTGGCTCGATGCAAGCGCGGTAATGGAGCCGGAATCCATGCCGCCGGAAAGATAGCAGCCGACCTCGACGTCGCTCACGAGCTGCCGGTTGACCGCCTGCCTGAACAGGCGATCGAGCTCGTCGGTCGCCTCGTTCTCGTCGACGGCGTATTCGGGCTCCTCGAAATGAAAATCCCAGTACTGCACCGGCTCGACCGCCCTGCTGTCCTGCGAAATTTGCAGATAGCAGCCCGCCGGCAACAACTTCACACCGGCAAACAGCGTCCGCTCGGCGAAGAAGTTTTGAAAGCTGAGATACTCCGACAGCCCGGCGATGTCGACGCGCGGCTTGTACTCCGAACACGCCCGAAAAGCCTTGTGCTCGGAGGCGAAGACGAAGGTCTGCCCAAGCTCGGCGTAGTAGAGCGGCTTCACGCCGAAGCGATCCCGGGCCAGCGTGAGCTTCCGCTCGCGATTGTCCCAGATCGCAAAGGCGAACATGCCGTTGAACTTGAGAAGTGCATCGATGCCCCACTCAGCGAAGGCATGCAGCAATACCTCGCTGTCGCCCGAGGAGTTGAAGACATGGCCCTTGGCCGAAAGCTCGACCTTCAATTCCTTGAAGTTATAGATCTCACCATTGTAGGTCAGCACAAACCGGCCGTCGCGCGTCTCCATCGGCTGCCGCGATGCGTCGGTCAGATCGATGATCGACAGCCGGCGATGACCGAGCCCAACGGGACCGTTGCAGTAATGGCCCTCGCCGTCCGGCCCGCGATGGGCAACGATGTCGGTCATTGCCGTCAACGTGGTGATTGAAGCGGGCCGCCCGTCGCGGTGCAGGATTCCGGCTATGCCACACATGTGATTCTGGCCGATCTATTCCATGATGTCGGATGCGAGCTCAGATCTGAGCCTTTCAGATCTGGGCCTCTTTTTAGATCTGAGCCTTGGCACGACGCTGATCGACCTGATCGATATGGCTTCTGCGCCAGTCGATCAGCCGCCGCAGCCCTTCGTCCAAATCAATCGCGGCAGTGAAGCCGATCTCCTCCTGTGCCCGCTTCGGCGATCCGATCCGGTTGCGCACGAGCGTGGCCTGGCTGCGCGGCGCATAGTTGATGGGTTGATTCGAACCGGTGAGGTTCAGCAGCTTTTCGGCGATCTGCTTCAGCGAGGTCCGGTGCCCGGTGCCGACATTGTAGAAGCGATCCGTCGCGCTCGCGCCCATGGCGCACAGATTGGCGCGCGCGCAATCCTCCACCGCAACGAAATCGAACGCCTCCGAGCCATCTCCCAGGATGGTCGGCCCTTCTCCCTTGTCGATCGCGTCGAGCATCTTCATGATCACGGCGATGTAGGCGCCGCGGTAGTCCTGCCGCGGTCCGTACACGTTCATGTATCGCAGGCCGACATAGTCGAGGCCGTAGCGGAAGTGATAGGCGCGGGCCATCGCCTCGCCGCAGATCTTGGTGGCACCATAGAAGTTCTTGTTGTTGAACGGATGGTCTTCCGTCATCGGCTCCTCGACGGCATCGCCATAGACGGAAGCCGACGACGACCAGACCAGCCGCTTGACGCCGTTGCGCACGCATCCGTCCAGGACGTTGAACATCCCGTTGACGTTGACGTCAAAAGCCGTCCGCGGGAATTCGTGACACTGCAACAGCCAGAGCGCAGCGAACTGGAACACCCCGTCGGCTCCCTTCAGCGCCGCATCGAGGATGTCGGTCTGCGTGATGTCGCCGCCGGCCTCGAAGATCTTGACGCGGGGGTCGCGCAACGCGCCGGCAAGGTTCTCATGCGTGCCGCGCACGAAATTGTCGTAAATGACGATCTCGCCGACGTCAGTCTGCGTCAGTTGATCGACCGCATGCGACCCGATCAGCCCGGCGCCCCCGATAACGACAACCTTCTTTCCGCGAATGTCCATTTTCTTCAACCCTCGATTTCCACCAGCGCTTCATTGTGAAGCTCATAACGACGATGAGTGCGCGGGCAGACCAGATCGCTGCCCAGCCGCTCGCCCGCTCTGCTCATCCAACCAATTCGGCGGGCCGGATTGCCCGCCATCAACGAAAATGCAGCGACATCCTTCGTGACGACGGAACCTGCTCCGATGAAGCAGTACTCGCCCAGCGAATGTCCGCAGACGATGGTCGCATTGGCGCCAATGCTGGCGCCGCGCCCGATCGGCGTCTTTCGGAACTCGTCCTTCCGCGACACCCCGGCGCGCGGATTGTTCACGTTCGTGAAGACGCAGCTCGGACCGCAGAACACGTCATCGCCGAGCTCGACACCGTCATAGATCGAGACGTTGTTCTGGATCTTGCAGCCGTTTCCGATCGTCACGTTCGGACCGATCATCACGTTCTGGCCGATCGAGCAATCCTCGCCGATCACCGTGCGCGGCAGAATATGGCAGAAGTGCCAGATCTTGGTGCCGCGCCCGAGCACCGCCCCATCGTCAACGTAGCTCGATTGATGGATCAGGACGCCCGGGAAGCGCGGATCCTCGCGCATCTGGCTCATCTGTGCATCGCCTTCTGGGCAAAGGCGTGAACGCCGTTGCTTCTGACGATCGGCGCGTGGCGAAACGTCGAGACGATATCGATCGAGGGGCGGACCTCGTCCAGTCTGAAGCCGCGGCCGGCAACGATTTCCTCATAGCTCCGCGTATGGAGATCGGTGAACCCTTCCGAGAATTCGACCTCTTCGCCGTCGACGGTGATCGAGCGATAGGTCGTCTTCTTGCCCTTCACGCTGTCGGGCAGATCGTTGCGGTCCAGCGACAGGAACCAGCTCACGTCCGCGCGCTCGCACTCCAGGGAACCAGCCGCCCTCTCCTCTTCACGCAGGTGCGCCTCGTTGCGGCTGGCGGGGCCGAACACGAAGCTCAGCATGTCGAAGAAATGCACCCCGATATTGGTCGCGACACCACCGGACTTGGTGTCCGCTCCCTTCCAGGAGGTGTGATACCAGCGCCCGCGTGACGTGATGTAGGTCAGCTCGACCTTGTGGCGCTTGTTCGAGTTCGCGAAGCGATCGCGCAGGGCGATGATCGCCGGATGCAGCCGCAATTGCAGAATGGTCGAAATGCGGCGGCCGGTGTCCTGCTCGATGGCGGCCAGTTCGTCGATGTCGCCGGGATTGAGGACCAGTGGCTTTTCGCAGATGGCATCCACGCCCGAGCGCAGCGCAAACCGGCAATGCGCATCGTGCAGGTAGTTCGGCGAGCAGATCGACACGTAGTCGATCTTCCTGCCGCCTCTGCGCAACTGGTCGACGTGACGATCGAACAGCTCGAACTGGGTGAAGAACTCGGCATCCGGAAAATGGCTGTCCATGATGCCCACGGAATCGTTGGGATCGTACGCCACAGCCAGATTGCCGCCGGTCTCGGCCATCGCCCGCATGTGCCGCGGCGCGATGTAGCCGGCAGCGCCGATCAGTGCGTAAGTCGTCATGGGTCCCTCAAACGTTTTCCGCCTGCTTCAGGCAAGCTACCGCACTCGGGGTGAATCGAGCATCACACCCAAGCCAAACATGTCCATCACGCCTGCCCGAGGGCAGGCGCACTTACGCCGCCGCGATCAGGTCCGTTCCGACAAGAACACGGACCTTGCGGCCCAACAGGTTCAAGAGAACCGCAACGCGATGCTGATCGCTGGCGTCTTCGACGAGCGCAAGACTGTCGACGAACGCACCTTCGACAATTCGCACTTTATCCCCCGGCGAGAATGCCGGCCGGCGCGCAAGCGTGATGAAGCCGGCGTCGTCTTCGCGCCCCTTCAAGGCATCGATGACGCGGTCTTCCACCACCGCCGGCCGGTCTCCCACACACACGAGATGCGACACGCCGAGCGTCGATTGAATGGCACGCCATCGCTGCGATGCGAGATCGATCCCGACGAAGAGATAACGCGGGAACAACGGACGCGGCACAATCTCCACCTTCCTGGCGTGGCTGCGGCGCTTGAGGTAACGAGGGAAATAGATCGAGAAACCCTGCCGCTCGAGGTTGGCGGCCGCCTTTGCTTCGGCGTTGACCTGGGTCTGGACGACGTACCAGCGTGAACCGTGCTCCATGGCGATCACGCTCCCAGCGACTGCTTTGGCCGCAGGCCCAGCAGATCCGGCGCAAGGACTTTCTCGGCGCCGAAATTGCCGACCGCCTGCTCGAATACGCTGCGCGCCGCCGTCAGATGCGTCACAACGACCGCATCGAACGGCTCGTCCACCAACGCATAGGAGGAGACGACCTTGACGCCGATGAACCGGGTCGCGATTGCATCGGGATCAACGATCGCAAGGATCGAGATTGGCCCGTCGACCGCGCACAGGATCGCAATTTCGCAGAGGTCGGATTGTCCGGCGAGCACCACCCGCCTAAAGCCGAGCGCCTGAGCACGCTCAAACAGCCTGCCATACTCCTCCTTCGCCTTGCGGAAGAGCGAAAAGGAGTCGGACAGGAATTGGACGGTCAGTCGCGATTTCTCGGAGAAGCCCTGCGGCGTGAGGTAATAGGCATAACGCCGGGCCGGCGCCTGCCCGACTTTGACGAAGCCCTTCTTGATCGCCCGCTTCAGGTAGGCGTTGACCAGGCCGAGCGCGACGCCGAGATCGGCTGCAATCCGCCGCTGCGACTGCGCACCATCGGCTTCAAGCGAGGTGAGCAGACCGAGCACCAGCCGGTCGCTGTCATTCTCATCTGTCGGTAGAATGCCCGCCATCACGCCTATCCCCACTGGAGGAGCCTGATAGCGCGTTCATCGGATGAACGTCAAGGGAATTCGTTCACGCTATGAACATGATAATGCATTGATAATAAACATATTTTATAACGGCAATGTGTCACGGCAGCCACACCTAGGCAGGATCACCCGGATCGGCCAGGTACCGCCCGGCGAGCGTCGAATAGCTGTAGCGCTGCGCGATGGCGACGCGTTCGGCCCGCAAACGCGCTGGACCATCCAGCGCCGCGCGCAGGGACGCGGCGAGTGCGCCGGGGTCGTCCGGCGCGCATCGGGCGGTCACCAAATCCTCGAGCCCGGCGAGCGCCCGCTCTTCGCAGGCAATGACGCTGCGCGGTGCGAAGAGGCAATAGTCGAACAGCTTGTTGGGGCTGATGCCGTGGTGGTAGAGCGCGTTCTTGTGGAAGGCGACGACCGCGCAATCGGAGGCGTTCAGCATGCCATGCACAATCGACCGATCGACTTCGTCGTGAAACTCCACGTTGGCAAGCCCCACCGCCCGCTGCCTCAGTGCGGCGAGCGAGGTGCCTGAACCGATCAGAACGAAGCTGATCCCGGGGGCTGCGCTGCCGAGAGCAGCCGCGGCCTCGAGAATGACCTCCACCGCGTTTGGCGGCCCCATGCCGCCGGCATAGAGGACAACCCGCCTGCCCTCCTGCTTCAGCTGATCGATGCGGTCTATCAACGGATGACGAAGCGCTTCGATCGTCAGCGCGCTCTGGATCTCGCCGTCGGACACCCCGTTGGGGATCCAGATGAACTTGCCGGCGCTCAAGCCGCGCGCCCGCATATGGGCTTCTGCACCGGCCAAAAGACAAATCACGCGATCGGCGGCGCGATAGGCGGACCGCTCCTTCCAGCCGAGCAGCCGCACGAGGGGGTGCCAGGTCGGGGTCATTCCAAGCGCCACGATGCTCTCCGGCCAGAGGTCACGAACCTCGAGCCAGAACCGGGCACCGAAGCGCCGTGCGATCTGACGCGCCGCCGAAATGAAGAACAGATGCGGGCTAGACGCGATCATCAGGTCCGGCTCGCCGAATTGCGCGGCGATCGCGGACGTCGCCGAACGAAACGCCGGCGCAAAGCTCAAATTGTTGCGAAGCCGCCCGAGATTGCCGCCATCATAGCGTGGGGTATCGAGGAACCAGAAGTCGACACCGTTGATCCGCTGCGGCCCCGGCGCGCGCGGCTCCCTGTGCAGGTGATGGAAGCCGGCACTGACCACGACGACCCGATGCCCCATCTTGCTCCAGGCATCTGCCAACCAAAACGGACGCCAGTGACGACCGAGGCCCGGCCCTCCTGCGAACGGGTGCAATAGCCAGATGTTCATCGGGCAGCCCGGAAAGCAGTGGCCGACAAGCCGGCATTTGCCGACGGCAACGATGATATCCAGGAATCATCGGGCCTCATGGCGCTTCTACCCGAAAGCGCTCACCCCAGAGCGCAACGCAATAAAGCCTCCAGCGCATGCCGAGATCGAGCCGGTGAAATTTCCGCTTGAGCTTCGGCATGTCGACATAGCGGGCCAGGAGCGCGCTTGCGATCACCTTGTCATGCATCACGGCCGAGTGCCGCGTGAGCCAGATTTGGTCGGGGGCGGCAAAACCGATCTTGTCCCTCCGCCAGCTGATGCTGGCCGGCAAGAGATCGCTCATGGCGGCACGGAGCGGCCATTTTGGCCATCCCTTGTTCAGCTTGATGCGCGTTGGCAGCGCCAAGGCAAACTCGACGAAGCGATAGTCAAGGAACGGAAGCCGCGTTTCGATGCCGAACCGCATCGAGTTCTTGTCTTCGAAACGCAGCAGCATCGGCAGATTGGTCTCGGTAATCTCCAGCACCTGCATGGCCTGCGCATCCCTCGTCTTCGACGCAAAGCGGCGAAGCGGTTCGGGCAAGTCGGGATTTCTGAGGAACGCATAACGCAGCCGGTAATAGGCAGCGCGCAGCCCTGCCGAGCTGGCACCGAACAGATACATCAGCAACCGCCCGCGCGAAATACCCGCTTGCGTGGCGGCGCCGAAGGCGGACAGAAATCCACCGACGCCACCGCTGCGAAGATGGTCGCGCAACCAGGCCGCATAGTAGCGATGGTACCCCAGCAATGTTTCGTCACCGCCCTGACCGTCGAGCAGCACGATGACGCCGTTCGATCGCGCGGCCTTCATCACCGCATACTGCATCATGATCGAAGGGCCAGCGAACGGCTCCTCCTGGACGTCGAGCAATGTCTCGGTCGTGGATGCGAAGTCCTGATAGGACGGCTTGGTGCGCAACCAGTTCAGCTCCGCCTTTCCCGCAACTTCCGCCGCGTACGCCTCCTCATTGTTGGACGCCTGCTCGCTCACGGCGGTGATGGCAAAGAAGCGCTCGCTCGAGCCTGGCGCATAGCGCCGCGCAGCCAGCGTCGCGACGCTCGAACTGTCCAGCCCACCCGACAGGCAGGTTCCGACACGGACATCCGAACGCAACCGCAGACGCGTCGCATCATCAAGCAGCTCGCGCAGCAATTTTGCTGCGCCGCTTTCGTCGGACACGGCCGGTCCGGGCGCAAGCGAATAGTAGCGCTCGATTTCGACCTGCCCCGTCGACACATCGACGCGCATGCGATGCCCGGGAGGCAGCTTCTCGACGCCCTTGAAGAAGGTCCGGCTGGTGTGGTCGGTCATGCCGCAAACGAGGAAATCGTTGATCAGATCGTCGTCCGCGATCGGGCGCCCGATCAGCGGAAGAAGCTGGCGGATCTCCGAGCCGAACGCGAACTGCGTCGCCGTATTGACGTAGTAGAACGGCTTCACGCCGAACCTATCGCGAGCGCAGAACAGCGTGTTGTCGCGCTCGTCGTGGATCGCAAACGCCCACATGCCGTTGAAGCGTTCGAGGCACCCTGCACCCCAGCAAACATAGGCTGTGAGCAAGACCTCGGTATCCGAGGCCGTATGGAAAGTATATCCGAGAGCCTCGAGTTCGGTGCGGAGCTCAACGTAATTGTAGATCTCGCCGTTGTAGGTGATCCAGATGGGAAGCCGTCTGTCGCGCATCGGCTGTGCGCCGTCGTCGGTCAGATCGATGATGGCCAGTCGCCGGTGTCCCATCCCGACGTTCCCGTTGACCCTGACCCCACGCCCATCCGGACCGCGGTGGGCGACGAGATCGGTCATCTGGTCCACTTGGCGGGCATCGACGGGCCCGGTCTTATCTACGAGGCCAAATATGCCGCACACGAAATGCCTATCCAGATTGATTCGATGGCGGAGCTCGGTATAACCGCCGCGTCAGAATATGTGCGCATTTGGAACAAACCGCTGGTGTCTTAGCCTGTTCATGTATTGAGCGTCAACGTTCCCGGGCCGATCGAAGCTGTTTCCATGGACTGCTGAAACCTGAGATAGCGAGGACCGGGGCCAACTCTGCGTCGCCTCTCGGGGACTCCATCACATGGCCGCTGCGGACCAAACCTGTGCTAGAAGTTCCTGGCTGATGTTGAGTTGGCATCCATCGGATCCTGAGTGAACAAGATCGAACCCATCAGACCGACGTCCTTTACGGAAGCGCCGCTTCCTGCCGCCGACGTTGCATCTCCCCGGCCGGCCCGCTCCGCCGTCGCAGGTCTCGTCATGCGCGTGCTTGTTCGTGCGGCGCGGCGCGCCACCGAGAAGCGCCTGGCGAAGGGAAAGGTGCGCACCCTCTGGGCCGCCACCCCGATCCTCACCTTGCCGCTTCTCGCGCGCTGCGATCGAATGTTGGGGTTTCGCTCCTCGTCGCTGGTGTTCAACACCTACTATGTGACGAGATCATTCGACATCAATCTCATCCTGTTCGAGGGATTCCTTCGACTGCTGCGCAGCCGAAGCGGTCTTGGCCTGTTTCGTCGCCTGGTTCTGGCGTGGGCCCTGCTGCGCTACGATATCTTCAATTACTTCTATGACCGCGGCCTGATGCTGAGCGATGGACGCTATGGCATCAACCCTGAGGAACTCGACCTCTTGTTCCAGTCGGGGAAGCGTTTGTACACTTACGCCTACGGCGCCGATGTCCGGGCACGGGACTCGACGCTTGCACTCGGTCACCCGAACCTGTGCGAGGAATGCCCGGCCCCGGGCAAGTTCTGTGTCTGCACGACCGAGATGCACGCCTCGTCGATCAACCGCCTCAAGGGCCGCGCGACCGCGCAGATCGCGATGGGGGATATGGCGACGTATGTACCCGACTGCCGGGACATGCACTACTGGCCGATTGACGCCAGCAAACTCGCCGCGAAACCGCCCGTCTACAAGGCCGGCGACGTGCTAAAAGTGGCACATGCGCCAAACCACGGGCACTTCAAGGGAACCAGGCTTCTGATCGAGGCGATTGATCGGCTGGTCAAGGAGGGAGAGAAGATCGAGCTGGTTTCGGTGCAGGGCGTTCCCAATAGGAAGGTCATCGAGCTCTTTGGCGCCTCGCACGTTGTCGCGGATCAATTCGTCGCAGGCTTTCACGGCTATACGGCCCTGGAGGCGATGGCCATGGCCAAACCCGTGCTGTGCTTCCTGCGCAACGACCGGATGATGATCGATCCGGCCACCTGTCCGATCATCAACACGCGTCCTGACGAGATCTATGATGTTCTGAAGCGATGCTTGAGGCGTGAGCTCGACCTGAACGAGATCGGCAAGGCGGGGCGCCGCTATGTCGAAGCACATTACAGCTTGCAAGCGGTCGCAGCGAGGCTCGGAAGGCTCTATTGCGAAACTGCGGCCCTTCCCGAGGATCTGCGGGCAAGCCTGACGAGGCAGGTCAGCGAGCTCGCGGGAGACGATCATGCCTCGTAGCCCTGTGCGGACCTGAACACACGCACATGAGAATCCTGCACGGACCAGTCAATGTCGGAAACCAGCCCTGGGTGCTGTCCCGCGCCGAACGGCAGCTCGGCGCATCCAGCGACGTGGTCGTTCGAAACGACACATGGCTCGGATACTCCGCAGACCGGATGCTTTCGGAAAAGGACGCCGGATTTGTCGATACGGCCATTCGCAGCGCAGCGTTCGGTCTGAAGAACCAGTGGCACTACGATGTTCTTCATTACTATTTTGGACAGACCTTTCTGTCGCCGGGTTTCCCCCTCTCGGCACCGGGATCAGTGCTCTCCCGGGCATCGCTGATAACGGACATCATCAACAGGCTGGCGACCGCAGACCTGCACGCCGCACGTCTGTTCGACAAAAAGCTGTTCATGACCCTGCAAGGTTGCGACGTCCGGCTGGCCAGTGAAGGAAACAGGCGAAACGAATGGACGATGTGCGCTCCACAGCACTGCGAGCTGTATCAACGATGCACAGACGCTCTTGATCATCGACGCCACTTTCTGATCGAAAAGGTCCTGCCGCTGTTCGATCGAGTCTTCTATCTAAATCCGGAGCTCGGGCACGTCGTACCGAACGGCCAGTTTCTCCCATACTCAAACGTCGAGATCGAGAGGTTCGAAATTGTGCCGCCTTCCGTGCAGGGACGGCCAAAGATCGTTCATGCCCCGACTGCCGGACGGATCAAGGGTACGCCGATGATCCTGAACGCGCTGGAGCAGTTGCGATCGCGATACGACTTCGACCTCATCCTGGTCGAGAAGACCAGCCACGAGCAGGCGCTGGAGATCTATCGGTCGGCGGACCTTGCGATCGACCAGGTGCTGGCAGGCTGGTACGGAGGTTTTGCCGTTGAAATGATGGCGATGGGAAAGCCGGCCGCATGCTACATCAGGGACGAAGACATGATGTTCGTTCCGGATGCCATAAGGCGTGAGCTGCCCGTTTACAGACTGAGCCCGGGAGACCTTGTCGAAAGCATTGCCGCCATTCTTGATCGAAGGTCTGAGTGGCCCACACGGGGCCAGGCATCGCGACGTTATGTCGAACGATGGCACAATCCGAGGTTCATCGCCAAAGCCATGCTCAGCGCTTACGAAGATCCCAGCAGCATCTTCGACCTGACCTCGGGTTCGGCCTTGGCGTGAATACCCTCGCAGGCAATTCACGGGCCGCCGGCACCTCTATCCGACGGGCAGGAAGAGCCAAGTCTCATCTAAACGATGTGGAAGCCGCCCTGGTGTTCGAGCAGCTGCGCCGTTGTGACATGCTGCAGCGTGATCGTGTCGTGGGCGGCATCGGTAATGACCGCGTTGCCGGACGCATCGTCGTGGATCGCTGCGACCAGGGAGGTCAGATCCGCAAAGACCCTCTTGCTGAATTGCAGCGTATCGGTCGCGGGCGCGAAGTTCGCGAGGGTCAGATGGCCGAAGTTTTCCGCGAACGCGAATGTGTCCTGCGCCGCCGAATTGAAAACTTGGTTGCCACTTTGGCCTGGTGATGCCGCCGCGACGACCAATGTTCCTCCATTCCCATCGTCGGCGAACTGGAAGTTGTCCTGCGCATACACCCCGAGGAGATGGAGCGAGACCGTGTGAGAGCCATCGCTCACTGAGAGCACCCCGGAGGTATTGTCGAAGCTGGAATGGACAGTGTGGAAGTTGATGCCGTGCAAGTCGATCTGATCGGACCCCTGTCCGCCGTCGCCGCTGAACGCAATGATCTGGCCGCTGAACGTGGATGGCTGTTGAAGATTCAACGTCGTGCCGTCGATGGTTGTCGGTCCAGCGGCATTCGGAGCAGGATCTGAAGGGACAACCTGAACCTGCGGCGCAGACGCGAAGAACTGATCGGATGCCGCGCCCGCCTGAACCAGGGAAATCCCGGAAGATCCAACCGGCGCGACTTGGGTGACGTTGCTGCCGTCGAACGCGAGTTCGGTGACATGGCCCGCACTGCCTTGGGTTATGAGTTCGGCAGTTCCGGCCGTCATGTTCTTGGCGTCGTGCACAGGATCGTAGCTTCCCGGCAACAGATTGCTTCCGATCAGCTTCCCTTGATCGAAATACAGAATGTCTATTTGGCCACTAGCAGATTGAGTTATGACGTCGGAATGACCATCCCCATTGACATCTGCAACTCCCACGACGTTCCAAAACGTCTGGCTGGTTAGAGCGCTTGCGGTCAGATGGCCGGAGGAATCAAACCATAAAAAGTCGATTTGGCCATTCCACTGAGTCACGAACCCGGGGTTCGTCTCTCCGCTGAAATGGCCTGCGCCCTTGACGTCCAGGTAGCTGCCGGCAAGCAACAGCGATGCAGAGAGTTTCCCTCCCGAAAACCAAAGTAGATCTATCTGGCCATTGGATTGCGTGACGAACTGGCTGCTACCTGTCGAGTTGAAATCCACATCGCCAACAACTTTCCAAAAACTTTGAGGAGTCAGCGACGAGCCAGTCAGATTACCGGAGCTAAATTGCAAGATGTCGATCTGACCATCCGTCAGTTGCGCAGTAACACCGGTGGTTTTGGCGGCCGTAGATGCGGATGATGCCGCTATGTGAAACCCGAGGGAATCGAGCTGTTGCAGATCGATCGAAGTGAGATGCTGCAACGTGCTGCCGGTGTAATATTCGTTGAACGGATCGTTTGCACCCTGCACGCCGCTGTTGAGGAAGTCGCTCGGATCAGAGTTCTGGCCGTAGTCAGCCAGCTTCGTGCCGCCTCCGTTCAGGGAGAAATAGGCCGCTGATGCCGGAATATTGTTCGAGAATAACCGGACACCGGAGCTGGTGAAACGGTAGAAATCGAAAATATCCGGTTGTGATCCGTAGGGAACACGGCCCATGGCATGAGTGAGCTCGTGAAGGGCGACGCCGACTAGGAGGCTGGGATCGATGTCGGTGGCAAAGGTAAGGCTACCGTCATCGGTCGTCGTGTCGTTCGCACCGATCAATCCCCAGAGCTTGAGTTGCGCGTTCCACACCGCGACCGAGGACTGGCCCTGAATTGAAGTGCCTGCCGGTAACGCATTGAAAGTCGTATCCCCCACAGACGCATTGTTCAGGAGATCGGCCCTGACTGTCGAATAGCCGAGCCACTGTCCATTATCGGGCCCTCCCGCAGCGCCGCCACCGGTTCCGCTATAGTCAACGTTGAAATTGAGTGTAATCTTGTCGGTGATCGCTGCACTCAAAAGCGCGGCGGCCTGTTCGATTTCCGATCGGAAACTCGAAGGCGCTGCCATTGCGGCAGCGTCGAAGATCAGGTTGATCGTGAGCCCACCAGAGGTCTCCGCGACAACAGAACCTACGCCGCCCGAGCCCGAGCCGCTCACCGCAGCGTGCGCTTGAATCGATTCATCAGGGAGGACGACAGGCGTCGGCGGTGGGCTGTAAGGCGCAGGCACCTCGCCACCGTCCTGATGCTGATCGCTTTGGAGCCTAGCCTTGGATATCATTGATCGTTCCAGCCTTGGGTCGTCCCATCGAAGCGGATCTTGATTTCTCGCTTCTTCAGCACCGAAAGCTCCAGCAAAGGATGCGCGGTCGTCATTAATCAGCTCTTAAAAAGGTGGCGCTTCCCAGCTTGTCTCGGCACTAAGGCGAATACAATGCGCAGGGGTGAAAGTTTAGCGGCTTCGCAGCGGTTCCAGCGCCACGCCTCGTGATTCTCTGCTCGGAACGTCTGGATCCGGCAGGCCCAATCAGCCCGTGGAACTCGCCATAGATTGCGAAGTTCCGTACCCAGCTTTTCGCTAACTTGCCTAGCGCAACCGGACATGCTTTGGCGTCGAAGCCCACTCAATCGATGCTGGAGATATTGCTGCGGCCCTGGCGCTCGTGAGGCAGGCAATTTGCATTGTAAAAAACTGCGCGAATTTGAGAAAGACTACGACGGGCTTTGGCCGAGGTTAACACGTGCATGACGAGAGAAGCGCTTCACCGGAAGGATTCGTGACCGGCGGCCTGTCGCACCGTGGCCGCGAAACTCGCCGCGAATGCGCTGACATTGTCGTCCTGGTGCGAGACAACGTTTCGAATGGTCAGCCCGTGAGCCTCCTGTGAGGCCTGCATCAGGTGATCCGCCAGCGCGGCTGCATCGTCGACGCCGAAATAGCGCGCAGCGCCGGCGGCCTGCTCCCGGTGCACCTCGATGTCCGACAGGATCATCGGAACGCCGAACGACTTCGCCTCCTCCACCGTCGTGCTCCAGCCCTCGAAGCGCGAGGGATTGAGCAGGGCGGTGGAAGCCCGCAGCAGCGCATAGACATGCGGCAACGGGATCACGCCGAGGTGACGGAAGTGCGTATCGAGGCCGCGCTTCCGGATCTCGGCGTTGACCAGATCATAGTATCCCGGCTCACGCCGATCTTCCGTGCTGCCAGATGCACAGACGACGACCTCGACCCCACGACGCTTCAGGATCGCCAACGCGTCGACGACGAGCTGATGGTTCTTGTGGCGATAGAACTGATTGGGCAGATAGAAGTAGTTCGTCGGCAGATTGTACGCCGCGATGACTTCGGATGGGTCGATGTTCAGGAACGCGTCCGGCGGCTGGGTCGCGAAGCGAACGACGCTGACGCGGTTGCTGGCGCGTGGGTAGTAAGCCTTGAAATCGCGGAAGGCGCTCTCGCTGCTCAGCATGATGGTCCGACCTGACGCGAGCTGAACGCGAAAGCCAATCTCGCGGCGCCAACGTGCCGTCCGCGGAAACAGCTGAGGCAGAGAATGGTGCTGCAGATCCGGAATCCACGCCACGGCAGGGATCGCCAGCCGCCAACCGAAGAAGCGCGCGGACTCAACGACAACATCCACATGCGCGGAGCGAAACGCCGCCGCGGCTCCGCGGTCCAGACCGAGAGCGAGTGCCGCAGCAAGACCCGGCTGCCCGTCGAACACCTCCGATCGGACGATCTCGACGCCTGGTATCGCGACAAGCTCGGCGAGTTCGTTCTCGTCGGCCCGCGTCCCGGCAAAGACGACCGGAGCGAACTCGCCGGGCAAGAACCGATCGAGCGCCGCGAACAGATTGCGCTGATAGTTGAACCCGCCGGCCCAAATCCGTCGCGAGATGTGATTGAACGCGAACCGCAATGGGCGGGACGTCACGAAGCCTGCCCCTTGAACCAGGCCACGTAATCGGCGAGGCCCTGATCGAGCGGAATGCGCCAATCGAAGCCGGTCTGGCGCAGCATCGCATCATCGGCCAACAGGCTCATGGGATCACCGGGGCGGCTCACACCCGAATGCCGCACAACCGTCTCGCTGCCCCACCGTCCGATGAGACCGGCGGCGATGTCGGCAACGCTGGTCCCCCGGCCCGAACCGCCATTGATGACCCGGAAGGCTTCCGGTGACGGCGACGCTTCCGCGACGCTTGCAAGCAGCCTCGCGACATCGCGAACGTCGGTCCAGTCGCGCGTCTCGTTGCCGGTCCCACCGAGCGTGAGCACCTGCTCCTTGGCGTTGAGCCGCGAGCAGATATCCCAGAGCAATTGCTTGCGCAGGTTGGGCCCATAGACCGAGAACAGCCGCACGACCGTGCAATGCAAGCCGAACGACCGCGCGTAACTTGCGCACAGTTGCTCCATCATCAGCTTATGCTGCCCGTAGGGCGACATCGGAGCTACGATCGCGCTTTCAGAGATCGGGCCGAAATGATCGGCGCCATAGACAGCCGCACTCGACGCCGCGATCACCGCGCAGTCCGGCGCGGATCCGCGCAGCCATTCGAGCAGCCGAGCGGTGCTTGCGACCGTCCGCGAAAAATCCTCGAACGGCCGTTCGATCGAGACGCCGACGGACGATCCACCAGCCAGATGAAAGACGCGCCTCGGCTGCCCGTGCGCCGCCGCAAGCGCATTGAGATTGGCCGCATCGATCTCACCGTTGATCCAGCTCTGCAAGCCGAGCCGCCGGGCTTCCGTTGCGTCAAGCGCGCCGTGTCCGACGCCATGCACCGCATGGCCTGCCCCCGCCAACGCATGCACGAGATGGCGGCCGATGAACCCATTCGCGCCTGTAACCCAGACGATCATCGCTCAAGCCTTGTGACAGATAAAGGAATAGAGCCGGCCCGGTCGATTGTCGAAACGCTCGGCGATCGACAGCAGCGAGCCGAACAGCCGGGGTGAGGCAAGCGCAGTTCGCCATAGCGGAGCAACCGGAACCTTTTGCGTGAGCTTGGTCACGATCGCGGCTTTCAGGGTCTCCGACGTATAGGGAAACAGGTTGATCGGACTTTGCAGCGGCGGCAGCGTGTCCACCGCGGAGAACCCTGCCTTGGTCAACGCACCGGTGTAGCGATCGAGCAGGAAGGCATGTTCGCCGCCGTAAAGGTGATGCAGCGGATGTTGCGCGAGGAACTGCGGAAGATCGGCCTCCTTGCTGATGACATGCTCGCGCGCCGCGATCAGCATGCCACCGGGCCGCAGCACGCGAAACATCTCCCGGCACGCCCCCTCGAGATCGCGCGTATGGTGCAGCACGGCGCGAGCGAACACGAGATCGAACGTCGCATCGGCGAACGGCAGCCGCTCGGAAAACTCTTCGACCACTTGGATCGGCAATTGCGTCTGCTGCGCCAGGCCGCGGATCGCCGCCCCTCCCACGATCGCGCTGGGATCCGGTTCGAGCGCCGTGACGGCAAAGCCGGTTCGGGCGAGCGCGTAGCTCGCGATGCCGCGACCGGCGCCAACATCAAGCGCGGTACCTGACCGGCCGGCGAGCAGCGTGGCGACCGCTTGCCACTCGGAACTCTGGAAATAGCGTTCGGCAGCGCCAACCAGCGGATCGTCGTAGAACGCGTCGAGCACAAGCTGGTGCTGCTCCGGCTGATTGCGCAGCCAGACCACCGCATCCTCCCACGTGGTAAACTTGCGCTCACCGTTCATCGGGGCCAAGCTCCCTCACCAGCACGGCCGGATTGCCGGCCACGATCGAAAACGGCGCGACATCCTTTGTCACGACCGCGCCGGCCGCGACGATGGCACCCTGCCCGACCGTCACACCGCGCAAGACCATCGCGCCCGCGCCGACCCAGGCGTCGTCGCAGATCCGCACCGGGCTCTCGTCAAGCGAGATATCGTTCGGATGTCCTTGCGTGAAAATCTGCTGGACCTGCCGGTGCCGCTCCGCCGCCCGCAGCGGATGCGTGAGGTTGTCGAACACATTCGCCGAATGCGAGATCAGGACGCGGTTGCCGAGCTCGATCGAGGCGGCCGACCAGATCCGGGTTCCTTCGCCGACATAGCACCACTCGCCGATCTTGATCTCGCCGCCATGCGCGAAGGTCAGGAGCTCGCCCAGGATGCGGCTGGCGCGGCCGACGACGATCTTGTCGGCATCGCCGCGGATATTCCTAATCCTGGCATAGCGGCCGAGCGCTGCGTCTGCCTGCAACCGGCATGTCGCGCGACCGAGCAGACGCTGGATCAGATAATCGAGATTCATGCCGTCAACTGCAGGCACGCGACGGCGCGCGACGACGCCGCAAGGTCGTTGCCCTGCCCCTTGCCGGTGTGGATGTCGAAAACCGTGGCGTCAGCGAGCGCCTCGGCACTCTGGCGCGACCAGCCTTGTCGCGAATAGCCGAAATAGTCGACCTGGTGAGACGCCGCACCGAATGCCTCGATTATCCGCTCGATCATCGCGAGATCGAACACCTGATACCAACCGAGATTCTCGCGCTTGCCGAACGGCACGGAGATCAGGCAGGTCCCGCCGGGCTTGAGAATACGCTTGAACTCCTGCACCGCCGGAACGAAGCCGTCCCGATCGGTCTCGGCGTCGCGCGGATCGCCCGTGTACAGCATCTGATTGTCGAGGCCGATATGCTCGATCGTCGAAATGCTGGCGACGGTATCGAACACCTGATCGCCGAACATCGTCTTCCGCAGATCGCCGAACACATAGGAGTAGCCGTCATGCCAATAGCAGCGCCGCTCGGGCGCCAACGTCATGATGGTGAGGTCCGCGCCGCGCAATGGCGGACGCTGCAGCAGGAAGTCGTGGTTGAAGGTCGATCCAGCATCCAGCATCTTGCCGACATTGCTCAACCGGCCATAGACCCAGGGATATTCCACCACGCGCTCGTCCATGGCGACGCCGTAACCGGGCGGAAGCTCCTTTCCTGCCCGAAGCAGGCCTGCATCGATGGCGGCTGTGATCGTGTCGCGCTTGACCGTCTGATAGCCCGGGCCGAACGGCCGCGGCCGCAACCTGAACAGCGGCACGGCAAGCCCGTCGGCCACCCATTTCAGTCGATGGATCAAGTCACTTGCAGACATCATCTCGGCCCGATCGCCCGCCCACCGGCCGGCACTGTGCACCGTCTAGAGCCTTTTCCGTTCCGATGGAATCGGAACGGGGCTCCAGATGGTTGTTTCGACGCGATTTCCTTGCGCGAACCGGCATCCATTTCGCTCGAAAAACGCTCTAGCACGGCTCAATCCGCGCGACGAGATCGGTAAACTGGGCCCATTGCGAGGCCTTGCTGTAGGTCTGTCGCACGCGGCTTCGGCCGGACGCGGCGATCCCAGCCCATTGCGGCCAATCCTGCAGGCTGCTTGAAATCGCCTCGGCTGCCCTTTCAGGCGCGTCGTAGGTGCGCATCGTGACGCCGTCCTGCATCGCCTCCGGATAATTGCCGGAATCCGACACCAGCAGCGACCCGCAGCCCATCGCCTCGAAGCAGCGCATGTTGCCGCGATCGTTGCCGGCCATGTCGATGGCGCCGTTGAGCACGATCTTGGCGGAGCCGAACAGCTCGTAGAGGTCCCTGCCGAACAGCGGCAGCCGCGCTATTCGCGCGATGACGTCGGGCCTGCGATGCTTCCCCAGCGGCAGCAACCGACCGACCGCGCTTTCGGCAAGCCGCGTCAGCCGCGACGCATCGAGGCAGAACACGATGTTGCGGTCCGCCGCCAGGGCCGCGACCTGTTCGAGCGTCCTGCCGCGCGCGCTGTGGTGCCGTGAATATCCACCGACGAACGCCACATCGATCGGACGTTCGCCGTGACCGTACTGCTCCATGACAGGATCGATCGCCGGAAAGAAAAGCTCCGCCCGGCAGCCCTTGTTGCGCCAGGCATCGAGGATCGAGGGGAAGTTTCCAAGCACCGCGCCGTAGGCGGTCAGGTCGGCATTGCCGGAAGGCGCCGCGCGCCAGCACAAGGTCTTCTTCACACAGCCCGGAAGCTTGGCGACGAACGCACTCGGATAGCGTACCGGATCGAGATTGTAGAACACCTCGGTCCTGTGATGCTCGATCTGCGCGAGCAGAATGGCTTCGAGCGTCGGCGTCCCCTTGATGCCCTGCTCGCGCGCCCATTGGCGCTGCAGGACTTCGTCGTCGGCATTGGTGAAGAAGGCTTCAGGCGCGCCGTCGAGCACCGGCTTGAGGAAATGCGCCGCGCCGAAGCGGTCATGCAGGAACACGTCGCGACGCGCCGCGAAGGTCGATGCTTTTGCCGCAAGCTGGTTCAGCCGCGGCAGATAGGACGGATAGAGACCGCTATTCTGGAACAGACGCATCGTTATACGGACCTTGCCAACATCCATTTCATGTTCAGGTATGGCCAGATCCGGCCGACGGATTCCCAATCCCAGCTCCGCGATGCCGTCAAGTCGCCGACCGCCTTTCGAAGCGGTGCTTCGTCGACGAACTCGGCAAACGCCGGGACATTGCGATGGAGCAGATCATTGGTCCAGCCCGTCAATGGCCCGTTCAGCCATTCCGGCATCGGCGAGTTGAAGCCGACCTTGCGGCGGGCGGTGCGGATGCTTTCGGGCATCAGGTTCGCCATCGCCTGCCGCGCGATCACCTTGGTGATGCCGTCGGCCGATTTGCTCGTTTCAGGCAGCGCCATCGTGTAGGTCACCAGCCGCCAGTCCATGAACGGCATGCGCACCTCGATCCCGTGCGCCATCGAGAGCCGGTCGAAATTGCGCAGGATGGTCGGCAGCGTGGTCGAGTGGAACATGCGATAGAGACGCCGGTTCAGCGCGCCCCAGGCGCTCGGCAACGCGTCATCCTCGGCGACCAGCGGCAGCGGCGCCGGCATCGCCGCCAGGCCTCCGCGCAGGAAATAGTGCCCCTGCCGCCTGATCATCTGCGCCCGCAGGAAGTCGATGCCGCGTTGCGCAAGCCGCGATCGAGACGCGAGCGCGGCGGCGGCGTTCCGAATCCGGAAGGCGGCCGACTGCCCTTCTTGAAAGTAAGCGCCCATCAATTCGTCCGCCCCGTGACCGTCGAGCGAGACGGTAACGTTCTGGCGCCGGAGTTCGCGATAGATCAGCCACGGCGCGCTCGGCAGCCCGATGTAGACGTCGTCGTTGTCGTCGAGGATCCGGTCCAGATCGGTGAGCGCATCGGCGCGCCCGATCTCGAGAAAGCTCGGCGCCACATCCGCCCACGCGGCCGCTTGCTCCGCCATCGGCCGCTCGTCATTGCTGGCTCCGGGAAAGGTCGCGACAAAGGCGTGCCGCCAGGCGGTCGAGTCGCGCGGTCCCATGCCGGCCTTCTCGTGGCTCGCCATCGCGCAGATCACGGCGGACGAATCGAAGCCGCCGGACAGGCAGGTCCCGATCGGAACGTCGCTGCGCATGCGCAGGGCCACGGAATCCTGAAACAGGTCGCGAAAGCGCGCGACACGTTCGGATTCAGCATCAGGGATCTCGGGCAGATGATCCACGGTCCGCCACCAGCGGCGGACCTGCACACGCCCCCCGCGCAACCACATGCAGTGGCCGCCCTGCAGGCGACGCAGTTGCGCGAACACAGTCCGTTCGCTGCCCTCGATGCCGAACGGGTCAAGCAACAGCCGCCGCGCCACCTCGATATCGAGCGACGTCTCAACCAGCCCGCTCCGCGCCAGCGCCCGCTGCTCGGAGGCGAACACGAACCGCTCGGGAGACAGCGCGTACAGCAGCGGCTTGATGCCGAACCGATCGCGCGCCAGGAACAGTTCATCCGTGGCCGTGTCGTAGATCGCCAGCGCCCACATGCCGTTGAAGCGCAGCAGCATGTCCTCGCCCCACGCCTGCCAGGCGGCGAGGATCACTTCGGTGTCGGACTGGCTGCGGAAGACCGCGCCCTTCGCCTCGAGTTCGCGGCGCAATTCGAGGAAGTTGTAGATCTCGCCGTTGTAGACGATCACGTGGCGGCCATCGCCCGACACCATCGGCTGATAGCCGCCCTCGCCGGGATCGATGATGGCGAGCCGGCGATGGCCGAAGGCGACGTTCCGCTTGGCGTTGAACCAGGTGCCCTCGCCGAACGGACCGCGATGCGCAATCAGGCTGGTGAGGCGCGAGATGTCGGCCGGGTCCACGGGGCCGCCGCGCAGATTGACGATGCCTGCGATACCACACATGTCTAGGCGGCCTTGAAGGGCAAGAAGCGAGCGATGATGACGCGAAGATCCCGCCAGCAGACGGCGCGGTAGGGACCAAGCTGCGACACGGCGACGGCGGCCACAAAGATCGCGGCCGCCGACGCGCCGTAGAGCGACACCACATACCACCATGACGGCGCCTGGTCGAACGGCGCATGGCCGAGCTGCGCGCGCAGCACCAGCGCAACGGCGATGCCGGTGCCGAGCGGGATCAAGACGAAATGCAGCATCCGTGACCACATGGCCGAGAGCCTGAAGGTTCGCCGCAGCAGCAGCACCGTGACGACCATCTGGGCGACCATCCCGACGCAGGAGCTCCAGCCGGCCGCCTGCCAGCCGAAATACGGCAACGCAATGGCGCTGGTCGCCAGCGTGAAGATGCCGGTGACGAGCGAGATCAACGCGTTGAAACTGGAGCGTCCCTGCGAGAGCAGATAGAACGCGAACACGTTGGCGCTCGACCCCAATATTCCGCTGATCGCAAGCACCACGAGCACCAGCTGCGCCTCTGCGGCGACCTCGGCGCCGGTCCATCGATACAGCAGCGCGCCGGCGACCGGAATCAGGCCGCCGAGCGCGCTCGCGGCCAGCACGTTGAGAATCCAGGAGGAGCGGAGCAGCAAGTCGACCTTGCGATCGTCATCCTCCTTCTGCAGCGTGCTGAAGAACGGGAACAGGATCTCGCCGATCTTCAAGACGCCGATATAGACCGCCTCCTCCAGCCGCTGCGCGACGCTGTAGAAGCCGACGAATTGCGGCTGCAGCAGCGCGCCGAGCAGATAGCGGTCCGCCTGCCCGGCGAACAGCGCGCCGCTTTGTGCCGCGATCTGCCAGCCGCCGAGTTTCACGAGCGCGCGCAGCGCGCTGCGATCAAGCGCGGGCCGTGCCAGCCAGTCGCTCATTACATGCCGCGACCAGGCAGAGGCCATCAGAAAATTCATCGCGAAACCCAGGGCCTGGCAGCCGAGGAAGGTCGAGGCACGCGGCGCATGAGGGATCAGCAGCAACATCGACATCGTCGTCACTACCGTGCCGGTGATGCTGATCGACGCGATCCGCCGATAATCCTGGCGCGCCGTGAACAGCGAGAGAAAGACCGCGAACAGACACTGGAACAGCCAGCCGACACCGGCCAACGCAAAGGCGAGCCCCAGGTCGTCGGACGCCGGACCACCGAGGTGAAATCCCAATCGCGCGAGCGGCGGTCCAGCAAGGATGAGCAATGCCGAGATCAGGCCGCCCACGGCGATGGCGAGCGCAAGCGCGGTCGCGAAGAAACGCCGTGCCTCGCTGCGATCGGACTGTCCCAACCGTTGCGCGAGCTCGCGCGTCGTCGAGAGGCCAAGCGCATTGCTGAACATCAGCGCAGGGGCGACGCAGGCAGTGACCAGACCCGCAACCCCGAACGCGGCGAGGCCGAGCCGGGAGATCACGAATGGCAGAATCGCAAGATTGAGCAGCACCGCGACCGCGAACGCCGTCGCGTTCCATGCCGAATTCCCGAGCAGATGGGATGGACCCTTCTTCACCGCCACGCCCGCTTTCGGTCCGTCGCCTTGATGCGCCTCAAGTGCCTCTTCCATAAGGGCAAAAACTCATTTCGGATGGCGACGGGCTAGCAGCCGGCGAACTGATTGTCGAGGGTTGGCGGATGGCGGGGCCTGCAAGCTGGTGTGGGCAAGCCTGAACGGCAGCCGAGGCAGGTGACGGTCGCCGCGGAACCATGCCTGTTTGTTTCCATCCCGGTTTGTCGTCCGGGTAACAGTTGGAAAGGTCAGCCAAATTGTCTAAGGCAGATAGGCAGTAGCCCCAGAGCGGCCCGCCAAACAAGAGGTGTCTCAATGCCCTTTCCACGTGCATCCCAAGCCCTGTCCCGCTTCACCGTGCTGGATTTGACCCGGGTCCGGTCCGGGCCGACCTGCGTGCGCCAGCTCGCCGACTGGGGTGCCAATGTGATCAAGATCGATGCGCTGCTGGAGGACGGCGGCGGTGAGCAGCCGGGCGGGCCGCGCGGCGGCTCCGACTTCCAGAACCTGCATCGCAACAAGCGCGCGATGACGCTGAACCTGAAGGACCCCAAGGGGCTCGAGGTCTTCAAGCGGCTGGCCGAGCAGGCCGACGTCATCGTCGAGAACTTTCGGCCGGACGTGAAGGCCAAGCTCGGCATCGATTATGAGAGTATCCGCAAGATCAATCCGAAGATTGTCTATGGCAGCATCTCCGGCTTCGGCCAGGACGGTCCCTATCACAAGCGCCCGGGCTTCGATCAGATCGCCCAGGGCATGGGCGGCCTGATGTCGGTGACCGGCGCGCCCGGCGGCGGCCCGATGCGGGTCGGCATTCCCGTCGCCGACCTGACCGCGGGCCTGTTCTGCGCGCTCGGCATCCTCACCGCGCTGCTCGAGCGCGACGTGTCCGACGAAGGCCAATGGGTGCAGACCTCGCTGCTGCAGGCCCAGATCTTCATGCTGGATTTCCAGGCCGCGCGCTGGCTGATGGAAAAGGAAGTCGCCACGCAGGCCGGCAACAACCATCCGACCTCGATCCCGACCGGCGTGTTCAAGACCTCCGACGGCTACATCAATATCGCCACCACGGGCGGGCGGATCTGGGAGCGCTGCGCCCAGGCGATCGGCGCACCCGACCTGATCACCAATCCCGACTACGCGACCGCACCGGCGCGCTCGAAGAACCGCGACGCGCTGAACGCACGAATCAACGCGCTGACCGAAAAGAAGTCGACCGAGACCTGGGTCCGCGAGCTCAATGAAGCCGGCGTGCCGTGCGGGCCGATCTACTCGATCGACCAGATGTTCCAGGATGCCCAGGTCAAGCATCTCGGCATGGCCCAGCACGTTCCCAATGACGAGAACCGGCACATCCAGCTGGTCAGCCAGCCCGTGACGCTGTCGCGGACGCCGAGCAAGATGGCGGCGCGCCCACCGGAATTCGGCGAGCAGACCGAGGAAGTGCTGGCCGAATTCGGCTTCGGCCAGGACGAGATCGCCGAACTGCGTCAGCGCAAGGTGGTCTAGAGATTCTGGTCCTGACGCGTTTTCTTCGCGCGAACCGGTATCCACTTCGCCCGAAAACGCTGTAAGGCCTCACGCCTTTGCTGGTCGCACCAGACGCGCGACGCCGGCAAAGGCCCGATCAATCACCGGCCAGAACAGCAGCACGATCGCCAGGGTCGTGATGCTGCCGACGAGGCCGTTCGACCAGAACACCTTCATGTCGCCGCCGGAGCCGATCATCGAAAGGCGGAACGCGTCCTCGGCACGGCTGCCGAGCACCAAGGCGAGCGTGAACGGCGCGAGCGGGATGGCGATCTTCTTGAAGACGTAGCCGACCACACCGAAGCCCAGCATCAGCCAGATGTCGAACAGCGCATTCTGGATCGCGTAGGCGCCGATCGCGCAGGACACCACGATCATCGGCGCGACAGCTGCGAACGGCACGCGCAGGATCGAGGCGAAGATCGGCACCGTGGTCAACACCAGCACGAGGCCGACGACGTTGCCGAGATACATCGAGGCGATCAGGCCCCAGACGAAATCCTTGTGCTCGACGAACAGCAGCGGGCCCGGGTTGAGGCCCCACACCATCAGGCCGCCGAGCAGGATCGCCGCGGTGCCTGAACCGGGAATGCCGAGCGCGAGCATCGGCAGCAGCGCCGAGGTGCCCGAGGCGTGGGCGGCGGTCTCCGGCGCGAACACGCCCTCGATGCGGCCCTTGCCAAAACTCTCCTGATCCTTGGAAAAGCGCTTGGCGAGGTTGTAGCCCATGAAGGAAGCCGCGATCGCGCCACCCGGCGTGATCCCGAGCCAGCAGCCGATCACCGACGAGCGCAGTAGCGTCACCCAGTACTTCGGCAGCTCCTTCCACACCGACAGCACGACGCGCAGGCTGATACCGGCGGCGTGTCCGCGCAGCGCCAGGCGCTCCTCCATCGTCAGCAGGATCTCGCTGATGCCGAACAGGCCGATGACAGCGACGAGGAAGTTGATGCCGCGCAAGAGCTCCGCCGAGCCGAACGTCATGCGCAGCTGCCCGGACACCGTATCCATGCCGACGCCCGCAAGCAGCAGTCCGAGCGACATCGAGATCACGGTCTTGTGCTTGGCCTCGCGGCCGAGGCCGACGAACGAACAGAACGTCAGGAGATAAACGGCAAAGAATTCCGGCGGGCCGAATTTCAGCGCGAACGAAGAGATCATCGGCGCCAGGAAGGTAATCAGCAGCACCGCGACCAGCGAACCGATGAAGGACGAGGTGAATGCCGCGGTGAGCGCTTCGGCAGCCCTGCCCTGCTGCGCCATCGGATAGCCGTCGAAGGTGGTCGCGACCGACCAGGCTTCACCGGGGATGTTGAACAGGATCGAGGTGATGGCGCCGCCGAACAGCGCGCCCCAATAGATGCACGACAGCATCACGATGGCGGATGTCGGATCCATCGTGAAGGTGAGCGGCAACAGGATCGCGACCCCGTTGGGACCGCCGAGCCCGGGCAGCACGCCGACGAAGATGCCGAGCACGAGGCCGACCATCATCAACAGCAGCGTCTTCCAGGTCAGGAGGACGGTAAAGCCGTGCAGCAGGAGACCGAAGGCTTCCATGTCTCGAAATCCCTCGGTTAGCTCAGTAGCCGAAGGCCGCTTCGAGCGGGCCCTTCGGCATGATGACGTCGAAGGCGACGTCGAAGGTCACGAACATCGCGGCGGTGAAGATGAAGGCGGTGAGGAGTGACTTCCACAGCGCGATCTTGCCGACGAGGCGCATGAACCCGGCGATCAACAGAAAGCTCGCGACGTAGAGGCCTAGATACTGGGTGGCGAGGCAAAACAGGAAGGTCGGCACGAACACCGCCATCACCCGGCGAAACTGGGCGCGGGTGACGAAGGTTTCGGCAGCTTCCCGGCGTGAGACGAAGGCGGCGCCGAGGCCATAGAGGCTGGCGGCGCCGAGAATCACCGAGAGGTAGAACGGAAAATAGCCCGGCTGCGGCCCGGTCGAATCCCATGACGCACCGGTGCGCCAATTATCCCAGCCGAGCACCAGGGAGAGCGCGAGCAGCAGCAGCGAAACGATAACGTCGACGGCGCCGGTAGAGACGACGGCGGGCGAGTTCTCTTCAGGCGCGGTCGGATCGTCGACGACGATCTCAAGTTCGGTATTGGACATGGACTGGACGGTCTGGGTTGCGAGGGCAACGATTGGGATAGCGTGCTGAACCTTTCACCGTCAATGCGGCCTTCAGCTAACGCCCGCAACGTTCGGGAAAGGCGCTCGCAAGTGCAGCGCGATTAGCGGCGAGCACGCCGCGCTCGGTGATCAACCCCGTCACCAGACGCGCCGGCGTGACATCGAAGCCGAAATTGGCAACGGTTGAGCCGTCCGGAACCACGCGGACGGTCTCGATCCGTCCATCCGCCGTCTTCCCGGTGAGGTGCGTTACCTCGCTGGCCGCGCGTTGCTCGATCGGAATCTGTTTGATGCCATCATCGATACGAAAGTCGATGGTCGGCGACGGCAGCGCGACATAGAACGGCACGCCGTTGTCGTGTGCCGCGAGCGCCTTCAGATAGGTCCCGATCTTGTTGCAGACGTCGCCATTGGCGGCGACGCGGTCGGTGCCGACGATCGCAAGGTCCACCATGCGATGCTGCATCAGATGGCCGCCGGTGTTGTCGGGGATCACGGTGTGCGGCACGCCGTGGTGACCGAGTTCCCAGGCGGTGAGCGAAGCGCCCTGATTGCGCGGCCGCGTCTCGTCGACCCAGACATGGACCGCAATGCCGCGATCATGCGCCTGGTAGATTGGTGAGGTCGCCGTTCCCCAATCGACGGTTGCAAGCCAGCCGGCATTGCAATGCGTCAGGACGTTCACCGGCTCGCCCGGCTGCTTGGTCGCGGCGATTTTTTCGATCAGGCCGAGGCCGTGCCGGCCGATCTCGCGGTTGATCTCGACGTCTTCGTCGGCGATCTCGCGGGCGCGGGCATAGGCCGCTTCCGTGCGGACTGATGCTGCGAGCGGCGCGAGCGCGCGCTGCATCTCATCAACAGCCCACTTCAGATTGATCGCGGTCGGCCGGGTCGCGGCCAGCATCTTGCCGGTACGCTCGAGCGCCGCATCGGAGGCATCGGCCCGCATCGCCAGCGCCATGCCGTAGGCGGCAGTCGCGCCAATCAACGGCGCGCCGCGCACCAGCATCGAGCTGATCGCCTCGCCGGCCTCGTCCGCCGTCGTGATCTTTGCAATGATAAACTCATGCGGCAGCCGGCGCTGATCGATCGCGCCGACCGACCAGCCGTCGGGCTCGAGCCAGATGCTGCGGAAATGGCGTCCATCGACTTTCATGCGCGTAACACCCTTCCGGCGACGGCATCGAGCCTGGCAAGCAGCTGCGGATCGCGGGCCGCGGGCGCCGTGATCAGGGCCGTATCCAGCGCGCGATCCGAACCGATCGGACAAGGCTCATGCTCGCGCGGGAAATCCCGCCCCAGACGCGCGACGAGCGCCTTGGCCTTCTCGGCGTTCGAATTCAACACGCGGATGATATCCTGCACCGTCACGGCATCATGCGCCGGATGCCAGCAATCGAAATCGGTGACCATCGCTACGCTGGCGTAGCAGATCTCGGCCTCGCGGGCGAGCTTGGCTTCGGGCATGTTGGTCATGCCGATCACCGAATAGCCCTGCGCCTTGTAGGTCAGGCTTTCGGCGAGCGAGGAGAATTGCGGCCCTTCCATGCAGAGATAAGTGCCGCCGCGCGCGAACGCGATGGCTTCGGCTTCGGCCGCGGCGGCGAGATGCTTGACCAGCAGCGGCGAGACCGGATGCGCCATCGACACATGCGCGACGCAGCCTTTGCCGAAGAACGAGCTCTCGCGCCTGTAGGTGCGATCGACGAACTGATCGACCAGCACAAACGTGCCCGGCGGCAGCTCCTCCTTGAACGAACCGCACGCCGACAGCGCCACCAGGTCGGTGACCCCCGATCGCTTGAGGACATCGATATTGGCGCGATAATTGATGTCGGACGGCGACAGCGCATGCCCCTGGCCGTGTCGCGGCAGGAACACGATCGGCAATCCCGCCATCTCGCCACGGCGCAGCGGCGCGGACGGTTCGCCCCAGGGACTCGCGATCGCCTCCTCGCGGACATTTTCCAGTCCCGGCAGATCGTAGATGCCGGATCCGCCGATGATCCCGAGAACGGCTTTGGTCATGATCGCTCCTTGCGGTCCCGTAACGGCGACGGAGGGGTGACCCAGCCCGATCGGGCTCGCCGGACGTTCGGCCATACTGCGGCGCAATAATCACTGCGCCGCTGCCGCTTGCAAGCCGATTCAGGCGAGAGGGTAAGCAAACCGCGACCGCTATTTCGCGACGAAGCCCGCCGCGTTCATCAGCGAGGCATTCTGCTTGTCGTCATCCTCGAGGAACTCAACCATATCCTTGCCGGTGAGGAAGATCGGCTTCAAGGCCTGCTTCTCCATGTAGTCCTTGTATTCAGCAGTCTGCGTCACCTTCTGGAACAGGTCGACATAGAACGCCTGCTGCTCCTGCGTGACCTTGCCCGGCAGGAACATCGCGCGCAGCATCAGATACTGCACGTCCAGCCCCTCTTCCCTGCAGGTCGGGATATCGTTCCAGGATTGCGTGTCGGTGACGTTGGTCTTGTAGGAAATCCGCTCCTTGTCGAACACGCAGAGCGCGCGGACCTGGCCGGCGCGCCAGACCTCGAGGTTCTCGCTCGGATTGTTGACGTTGGACTCGGTGTGGCCGCCGACCAGCTGGGTCGCGGCCTCGCCGCCCGACTTGTAGGGCAGATAGGAGAATTTCGCGCCGGTCTTCTGCTCCATGAACACGGTCAGCACGTGATCCTCGCGCTTGGAGCCGGTGCCGCCCATCTTGAACGGCGCGCTCGCCGCCTTCGCAGCATCGATGAACTCCTTCACGGTCTTCGGGCCGTTGGCATTGTCCCACAGCACGAACTGGTCGAGCGCGATCACCGACACCGGTGTGAGGTCGCGCCAGTTGAACGGAATCTTGGCCGACAGCGGCAGCATATAGATCAGCGAATAGGCGATCAGCACCTTGTTGGGATCGCCCTCGCTGGACTTCATGTACATCAGCGCTTCCGCACCCGACGCGCCGCCCTTCAGCGACACCACCATCGGCTGCTTCATCAGATTGTTCTTCTGGATCGCCGCCTGCATCATGCGCGCCATCTGGTCGGAAGCACCACCGGCGCCGGCCGCAACCACGATCTCGACCGGCTTGCTCGGCTCCCAGCCGGCAAACGCCGGCGCGCTCATCAGCAAGGCCGCGATGGTAGCCGTGGCTTTCACAATCTGTCCCACGTTCTTCTTCCCTATCTATTTGTTCGGCTTGGCAAAACCGTCGAGGTGGCGGGTTCGTATCATTGTGCCGAGAATGCAGGTGAGTTCAAGCCGCCGAACTGCCGCATGACCTATGACTTTGGAATGAGGTGGGTGCTTCGCTCTGCTCGCATTGACAAACGCTGTCATCGCCCGGCTTGACCGGGCGATCTAGGCGGATACGCCCGGTCAAGCCCGGCGATGACAGCGGTGGTTGGGGCATAGCGCGCCCCGGAATGACGACAGAAAGAGCCCGCGTAGCCGACCCGCAGCCGAGCCGTTACTTGCCCTTGAAGTTCGGCGCGCGCTTGTTGAGGAAAGCGTCCATGCCCTCGCGGAAGTCTTCGCTCATATAGGCGCGCAGGATCAGGTCTTCGCCCTCGTCGCGCGACAGCGTGCGGCGGATGCGGCGCACTGCCTCCTTGGTGACTTCGAGCGTGATCGGCGCATGGCCGGCGACGAGTTGCGCGGTCTCGGTGGCGCGGCGCTGCAGCGTCTCCACGTCGGGGACGACCTCGTTCAAGAGGCCGAGCGCCAGCGCTTCCGGCGCCTCGACCAGGCGCGCCTTGAAGATCAGGTCCTTGGTCCGCGCCGGACCGATCAGCGAGACCAGCCGCGAGATGTTGGACATCGACAGACAGTTGCCGAGCGTGCGTGCGATCGGGAAGCCGATCCGCGTCGCCTCGGTGCCGATGCGGATATCGCAGCATGCGGCAATGCCGGCGCCGCCGCCGGTGCACGCACCTGCGATCGCCGCAATGACGGGCACGCGGCACTGTTCGAGCGTCCCCAGCACGCGGTCGATCCGCGCCTCGTAGTCCAGCGCATCCTGCGCGGTCTTGAACGCGCGGAATTGCGAGATGTCGGTGCCGGAGGCGAACGCCTTGTCACCGGCCCCGGTCAGGATCAGCGCCTTGATGGAATGATCCTGATTGATGTTCTCGCAGATCGCGGCCATCTGCTCGTACATCGCAAAGGTCAGCGCGTTGCGGGCCTGCGGCCGGTTGAACGTGATGCGCGCGATCCCGTCCGCGACGGAGTAGATCAGGTCTTCGGTCGGTGCGACGGGCGCGTTCATGTCTCGCTCCTTCTGTTGTTTGCGATCAGGTTTTGGGCAGCCCATTCAAGCAACGGCTTTCGACGCCTGCGCGGCGTCACGTCCCTTCAGAACTTCCATCGCCGCCAGCACACCGCCGCTGCGATGCGGAACCTTGGCCAGATCGAGACCCATCTCGACGCCAGACAGCGTGCCCATCAGCATCAAATCGTTGAAGTGGCCGATGTGTCCGATCCGGAACACCTTGCCCTTGACCTTGTTGAGGCCGGTGCCGAGCGACATGTCGAAATTTTCCAGCACGACCTTGCGGAAGTGGTCGGCGTCGTGGCCGTCGGGCACCCGCACCGCGGTCAGCGCCGGCGAATGCGCGCCCTGCTCCTGACACTGCGTCTCCAGACCCCAGACCTTGATCGCGGCGCGCGTCGCTTCGCTGTGGCGCTTGTGGCGGGCGAAGACGTTGTCCAGCCCCTCCTCCTCCAGCATCTTCACGGCCTCGCGCAGGCCGAACAGCAGGTTGGTGGCGGGGGTATACGGCCAGGTGCCGGCCTTGTTGATGTTGATGACCTCCTGCCAGTCCCAATAGGAGCGCATCCCGGGATTGGCCTTGGCCACCGCAAGCGCCTTCTCCGACACCGCGTTGAAGCCGAGGCCGGGCGGCAGCATCAGGCCCTTCTGGGAGCCGGCGATCGAGACGTCGATGCCCCAGGCATCGTGCTCATATTCGAGCGAGCCGAGGCCGGAGATGGTGTCGACCATCAAGAGCGCCGGATGCTTCAGCGTGTCGAGGATCTTGCGGACGTTGAGCGGATAGGTGACGCAGGCGGTCGAGGTCTCGTTATGGACCACGCAGACGGCCTTGATCTTGTGCGCCTTGTCGGCGGCGAGCCGCGCCTCGATCTGCTCGAGGTCGGCGCCATGGCGCCAGTCGCCCGGGATGAAATCGACGTCGAGCTTGAACTTGTCGGCGATGCCGTGCCACAGCACCGCGAATTGCCCGGTCTCGCACATCAGGACCTTGTCGCCCGGCTGCAGCGTGTTGACGATCGCAGCCTCCCAGGCGCCGGTCCCCGACGAGGGATAGATGATCACGGGCTGCTTGGTGCGGAACACCCGCTGCATCGCCGACATCACGGCAAAGCCGATCTCGGCGAATTCGGCACCGCGATGGTCCATGGTCGGCATATCCATGGCCCGCAAGACCCTGTCCGGCACGTTGGTCGGTCCCGGAATCTGCAGAAAATGCCTTCCAGTATGCACGGTCATGAGCGTCTTTCCCGGTCTTGCCTTGGTCTTGGTAAGGCGCTCGCATATCACTATTCGCCGGGTTTGTCCCAGGGCCGGCGGGGGGCCGTCATGCATATCTGACGGCGCTCCGCCGGGGCCGGCGGCCGCTCATTCGGCGGCCAACACCTTGCCCGATACCAACGGTTCGCTACCCTCCTCGAACGGCCGCTCGGGGTGCATCAGGAACGCCGAGAAACCACCGACCAGCAAGAGGGCCATCGACATCAGGAACGGCAGGTACCAGTTGCCGGTGGCGTCGATGACGAAGCCGGCAACCAGCGGCGAGACGATCGCCGCAAACGCCGAGCCGGTGTTCATGAGCCCGGCCGCGGTGCCGGAATATTTCGGCGCGATGTCCATCGGAATCGACCACATCGGGCCGATCACCAGTTCGGCACAGAAGAAGCCAGCCGACAGGCAGAGCGCGACCACGGTGATGTCGTGAACGAACAGGATCGGCATCAGCGACAGCAGCGCGCCCGCAAATCCCACGATCGTGACGCTGAGCCGCGCCAGCCGCACATTGCCTGACCGTTCGAGGATGCGGTCGGAGATCACGCCGCCGATGCTGTCGCCGACGACGCCGGCAAAGAACACGCCGGATGCGAACAGCGCCGAGTTCTTCAGATCGAGGCTGTAGTTGTTCTTGAAGAACAGCGGCAGCCAATTGAGGTAGAGCCACAGGCACCAGCCGTAGCAGAAGTAGGTCAGCGTCACCGGCCACATCCGCTGCAACAGCGGGCCCCACGGCACCTTCGGCCGCTCGCCTTTCGGCCGCGGCGGCAAGGTCGCAAGCTCGGCCGTAGTGATGGAGCCGTGGTCGGCCGGCTCGTTGCGGAAGTACCAGACCCATGCGACGCCCCAGATGAGACTGACGATGCCAAGCGCGACGAAGGCGCCGCGCCAGGTCAGCCAGAGGATCAGGAGCGCGACCACCGGCGGGGTCACCGCGTTGCCGAGACGTGCGAACGCGTGGGTCAGGCCTTGCGCGAAGCCGCGGCGGTTCGCCGGCGTCCAGTACTGCATGGCGCGCGTCGCGGTCGGGAACGTCGCGCCTTCGCCGAAGCCGAGCGCGAAGCGTGCGATGAACAGCGCGGCGAGTCCGTGGACAAAGCCGGTCATGATGGTCGCCGCGGCCCATATCATGCCGCACCAGAACAAGGTCTGACGTGGCCCGAAGCGATCGCCGACCCAGCCGCCGATCACCTGGAACAGCAGATACGGATAGGCGAAGGCGGAGAACACCAGGCCGAGCTCGGTGTTCGACAGACCGAGTTCCTTCTGGATCTCGCTGGCCGCGGTGCCGATGTTGACGCGGTCCACATAGGTGATGAAATACATCACGCAGAGCATGGCCAACACGACATGGGTGGCCTTGAACCGAAGCCTCATATCCCTCCCCTTCCCTGATCCGCGATTTTCTTGGTTGTTGGTCGCTAGGTGCCGACCACTTTCAGATGCGACGCGTTGCGCTGATCGCGCTGCTCGAGCAGCCGCATCGCCGCCTCGACGCCGCCCGCACGATGCGGCACGCCGGCAACCGACAGCCCCATCTCGACGCCGGTGAGCGCGCCAAGCAAGGTCAGCTCGTTGCATTCGCCGAGATGACCGATGCGGAACACCTTGCCGGCGACCTTCGACAGGCCTGAACCGAGCGACATGTTGAAATTGTCGAGTACGACCTTGCGGAATTGGTCGGCATCATGGCCGGGCGGCATCAACACCGCGGTCAGCACCGGCGAGAACTCCGACGGCTCCTGGCAGAGATTCTCGAGGCCCCATTGATTGACAGCCGCGCGCGTCGCAGCGGCGAGGCGCCGATGGCGGGCAAACACGTTGTCGAGCCCCTCTTCCAGCAGCATCGCGATCGCCTCGCGCAGCCCGTAGAGCAGGTTCGTCGCCGGCGTATAGGGGAAGAAGCCCTTGGCGTTCGGCTTCAGCATCTCCTCCCAATCGAAATAGGAGCGCGGCATCTTGTTGCTGCGGGACGCGGCGCGGGCCTTTTCCGAGATCGCGTTGAAGCCGAGGCCGGGCGGCAGCATGAAACCCTTCTGCGAGCAGCTGACGCTGACATCGACCTTCCACTCGTCGTGCCGGTAGTCGACCGAGCCCAGCGATGAAATGGTGTCGACCATCAGGAGCGCCGGATGGTTGGTGCGGTCGATCGCGGCACGGATGTCGGCGATCCGGCTGGTCGCGCCGGTCGAGGTCTCGTTGTGGACGACCATCACCGCCTTGATGCTGTGCGCGGTGTCCGCGGCAAGCCTTGCCTCGATCAACGCCGGGTCGGCGCCGCGACGCCAGTCGCCGGCAATGAATTCGACCTCGATACCGAAGCGGCCGGCGAGCTGCCGCCACAACGTGGCGAAGTGACCGGTCTCGACCATCAGGACCTTGTCCCCGGGCGACAGCGTGTTGACGATCGCAGCTTCCCAGGCGCCGGTGCCCGACGACGGGAAGATCACCACCGGGCCTGCGGTCTGGAAGATCTTGGCGCTGCCCTCGAGCACCGTGCGACCGAGCTCGGCAAACTCCGCGCTGCGGTGGTCGATGACCGGCATGTCCATCGCGCGCAGAATGCGATCCGGAACCGGGCTCGGTCCCGGAATCTGCAGGAAATGGCGTCCTTGATGCATGAGAACCTCCCAATCGCCGGATTTCGGCCTCTTCGTCAATCATTTTGCATTCATTTTTTGTATTTTCAATCCAATTTTGGTATTCGATTGCGGAGATCGACGCCGCCGCGTCGGCAAATTATTGTTCAGAATATGAAATCTGCGATTCCCGAAACCGGGGTTCCGATCACTCAGCCCGCCGCCGGCAACGACCGCCAGGAGGCATCGCTGCACGGCGAGATCCTGCTGCGGCTCCGCGACTATGTGGTGGAAGGCAACATTCCCGAGGGCGGTCGCGTTCCGGAACGCCAGCTCTGCGAAATGCTGCGAATCTCCAGGACGCCGCTGCGCGAGGCGCTCAAGGTGCTGGCGGCCGAAGGCTTGATCGAGCTGTTGCCCAACCGCGGCGCCCGGGTGCGCCAGCTCAGCCCGCGCGACCTCGAGGAACTGTTCGACGTCATGGCCGGACTGGAGAGCCTCGCCGGACGGCTGGCCTGCGAGAGCATCACGGATGAGGAAATCGCCGCGATCGAGCGGCTGCACTACGAGATGTACGGCCACTATCTGCACCGCGACATGCACGGCTATTTCCAGACCAATCAGCAAATTCACGAGAGCATCGTCGCGGCTGCGCGCAACGCGACGCTGAAGACGACCTACGCCAACTTCGCTGGCCGGATCCGCCGTGTACGCTATTCCGCCAATTTCGCCCGCAAGCGACAGCGTTGGGCCGAGGCAATGCGCGAGCACGAGGCGATCCTCGATGCGCTGCGCCGCCGCGCCGGCAGCGAGCTCAGCGACATCCTGTTCGCCCATCTGCGTAACAAGCGGAGCGCCGCCATCGAGCACCTCGCCGAAGGACCGGACAGCGCCCGGGAGACGGCGCCACAACGCAGCTAGTTGCTCATTTTGAATTCATAATGTAATTCTCGGCGCAATCGAATGCATAATCCCGGGGCAATTCTGGTTGCGCCGCGGATCACATCGGATCAGGGATGAAGAACGCCACCTCGCTCGAACAGCGCCTGCGGTCCGAATTGACCGGCGACGTGTTTTTCGATGCCTTCAACCGCGGCCGCTACGCGACGGACGCCTCGTTCTACCAGATCATGCCCGCCGGCGTGGTGGTGCCGCGCACCGTCGACGAGGCGCTGCGGACGCTGGCGATCGCCCGCGACGCCGGGCGGATCGTCACCCCGAGGGGCGGCGGCACGTCGCAATGCGGCCAGACCGTCAATGACGGCATCGTGGTCGACCTGTCCAAGCACTTGAACCGCATCCTCTCGCTCGACGTCGAGAACCGCACCTGCGTGGTCGAGCCCGGTATCGTGCTCGACGATCTCAACCGCCAGCTCAGGAAGCATGGGCTGTGGTTTCCGGTCGACGTCTCGACCGCATCGCGCGCCACGATCGGCGGCATGGCCGGCAACAATTCCTGCGGCGGCCGTTCGCTGCGCTATGGCACCATGCGCGACAACACGCTGTCGATGGATGCGGCACTCGCCGACGGCACGCTGCTGCATTTCGGCGAGGTGCCGCGCGACCTGACGCGGATCAATGCCTCCGATCGCGGATCGCAGCTGTTCCGCGACATGCTCGACCTCGGCGAACGCGAGGCGGCCGAGATCGCGGACAAATTCCCCAAGGTGCAGCGCCGCGTCGGCGGCTATAACCTCGACGCGCTGGTGCCACGCAACGCGCCGAACAACATGGCGCATCTTCTGATCGGCTCGGAAGGCACGCTCGCCTTCACCACGCAGGTCGAGCTGAAGCTGTGGCCTGTGATCCGCAACAAGGCGCTCGGCGTCTGCCATTTCGGCAGCTTCTACGAGGCGATGGATGCAGCCCAGCATCTGGTGAAGCTGCGGCCCATTGCTGTGGAGCTGGTCGATCGCACCATGATCGCGCTCGGCCGCGAGATCGCGATGTTCCAGCCGATCATTTCCGCGGCGGTGCGTGGCGATCCGGACGCGATCCTGGTGGTCGAGTTCGCCGAGGAAGACCAGGCCGACAACCTCGCCCGCCTGAAGCAACTCGGACAGCTGATGGGCGACCTCGGCTTCGGCTGGGACAAGCCGCAGCGCAAATGGGGCGGCGTGGTCGAGATCGTCGAGCCGGCGCTGCAGACCGGCATTGCCGATTTCCGCGCCGCCGGGCTCAACGTCATGATGTCGATGAAGCAGGAGGGCAAGCCGGTCTCCTTCGTCGAGGATTGCGCGGTGCCGCTGCCGCACCTCGCCGACTACACCGAACGGCTCAACACCGTGTTCGCCAGACACGGCACGCGCGGCACCATGTACGCGCACGCGTCCGAAGGCTGCCTGCATGTGCGCCCGGTGCTCAATCTGAAGCTCGAGAAGGACGTCAAGGCAATGCGCGCCATTGCCGAGGAAGCCTTCGCAATGGTGCGCGAATACAAGGGCTCGCATTCCGGCGAGCATGGCGACGGCCTGGTGCGCTCGGAATTCCACGAGACCATGTTCGGCGCGCGCATCGTCGCCGACTTCCGCGAGGTCAAGCAGCGCTTCGACCCGTCCAATACGCTCAACCCTGGCAAGATCGTCGATCCGCCCAGGATGGACGATCGTTCGCTGTTTCGTTTCTCGCCGGACTATCGCGTCGGCGAAATGAAGACCGTGCTGGACTGGTCGGCCTATCCCGGCGCCGGCGGCGGTTTCCAGGGCGCGGTCGAGATGTGCAACAACAACGGCGCCTGCCGCAAGCTCGAAGGCGGCGTGATGTGCCCATCTTATCGTGCGACGCGCAACGAGAAGGACGTCACTCGCGGCCGCGCCAACACGTTGCGGCTGGCGATCTCCGGCCAGCTCGGACCGGATGCACTGTCCTCCGACGAGATGATGGACACGCTGAAACTCTGCGTGTCCTGCAAGGCGTGCCGTCACGAATGCCCGACCGGCGTCGACATGGCCAAGATGAAGATCGAGGTGCTGGCGGCCCGCGCCGCGACGCACGGCCTGTCGCTGCGCGACCGGCTGGTCGGTTATTTGCCGCGCTATGTCGATCTCGCCTCGCGCTTTGCGCCGCTCGCGAACTGGCGCAACAAGAGCCCGCTGCTGCGCACGCTGTTCGAGAAATTCGCCGGCATCAGTGCGCAGCGCGCGCTGCCAGCGTTTCGCCGCGACATTTTCCAGCCGGACTCCGAGGTACTGGGGCCGCCTGAGGGGCGCGAAGTGGTGCTGTTCGCCGATACGTTCAACCGCGGCTATGAGCGGGAAAATCTCGACGCCGCGGTCGAGGTCCTGATCGCCGGCGGCTATCGCGTGCATCTCCCGAAGTCACCGGACGGCGGCCGTCCGCCATGCTGCGGACGCACGTTCCTGTCGGCCGGGCTGGTCGTGCAGGCGCGCGCCGAGCTCGACCGGCTGGTTTCGACCTGCGCGCCGTTCGCGGCGCGCGGCGTGCCGATCATCGGCCTCGAGCCGAGCTGCCTGCTGACCCTGCGCGACGAGCTGCTGTCGCTGCGCTCGGATGACACCGCGAAGAGCGTCAGCGCCCACGCCCTGCTGTTCGAGGAATTCCTGGTGCGCGAGGCAGAGGCGGGCCGCCTCGCGCTGCCGCTCGGCGCTGTTGCTGGCAAAGCCGTCGTGCACGGTCATTGCCACCAAAAGTCCTTCGGCGCGTTCAAGCCGGTGGAGAAGGTGCTTCGGCTGGTGCCGGGCCTCGACGTCAAGACCATCGATTCGAGCTGCTGCGGCATGGCCGGCGCGTTCGGCTATGGGGCGGAGACCTATCAGGCCTCGATCGAGATGGCCGAGCTGTCGCTGCTCCCTGCAGTGCGCAGCGCCGATCAGGACACGCTGATCGTGGCCGACGGCACCTCATGCCGGCACCAGATCAAGGACGGCAGCGGCCGCACGCCGCTGCATGTCGCCAGCGTATTGGCGATGAGCCTGAAACGTGCGACATCGCATTCTGACCAATCGTTACCGAAAAAGGAACAGGCCCATGGCTGAGCTCACGCTCGATACTGCCCGCAAGATTCTGGACGCCGCGCTCGCCAAGGGCGTCGAGAAGAAGCTGAAGCCGCTGGTGGTCACCATCCTCGACGCGCGTGGCGCGGTAAAGGTGACGGCCGCGCAGGACGGCACCAGCCTGATGCGCGCCGAGATCGCCCACGGCAAGGCCTATGGCGCGCTGGCGCTCGGCATGGGATCGCGGGCGCTGTTCCAGCGCGCGCAGGAGCAGGCCTATTTCATCGACAGCGTGAATACGCTGGCGCAGGGCCGGCTGGTGCCGGTGCCCGGCGGCGTGCTGATCATGGACGGCGCGACCCTGCTCGGCGCCGTCGGCGTCAGCGGCGACACCTCGGACAATGACGAGATCTGCGCCGTAGCCGGCATCGAAGCCGCCGGCCTGAAGGCCAACGCGGGCTAATCCGCTCCACTTCGCTCCTGCGGTCTTTGGAGTCAGCGGGCCTTGGGGAGCTGATGCTGTCGATGATGCCGACAGCTGGCATCATCGTGGTGTTCCAGGAGGGCCGAACGAAAATTGTCTCGTTGCTGCTTTCCTATTCGCACCACCCGGACAAAATCATCACGAGCGCGACCGTATCTGGATTTGGTGCCGGTGCGAGCGTCGCGCCCTCGGCTCTCCACGCCATCTCAATGTTCGGAACACCGTTCACCAGACCGACCGGCGCATGGACGACCAATGTCGACATGTAGCCGCCATCGAAGATCGGTGAGAGCGCCCATGTCGAACCCGGAGCGCGAAACCAGGCGTAGACCGTCGCGGTCCACTGGTTCGGACCAGTGATGTAGGAGTTACCGGTCAGGATGACCTCCTTCGCTGTGGCGGGAATATTGAACTGAGGCCAGAGCGGGATTTGTGTCCATGTGTTCGCGCAGGCATCCTTAGGACCTGTTCCATCCGAACAAATCGCCGGTGTTGTGTTCGGCTTGAAGTTGCATGGATGAAATTCGTAGGGAGTGCCGTCATAACCGGGGCACACGCCCCAATTCGGCAAGCTCGTATTATTGAACACGATGGTTGGATCGCGGACATTGTTTGGATTGAAATGCCACGTCGTGCAGGTGTTGCTCCAGTTGGTCTGGGCTGCAAAGGCAGGTGCGAGAGCCAGCCACGCGGCAAGTATCAAGATCAGTTTGCGCATAGATGGATTCCATCTTCCACGATGACGATGCCAACCAAGCCGGAAGTCACCGCGGTAGCCCGCAAACCGTCTCGTTCGAAGATCGTGATCACTGCTCTTGTCATATTGCCCAACCTGTTCGGCAGCGGTGTCAACGCTCCTGTCTCAAGGAACAAGCAACGCTGTTCGCTACCGTATCGACCCAACGATTCTGGGAGGCTTCAGACCTCCTCATTCCAGCCGAATTGCACTTCTATCTATAATTGATACAACTGATATCATCACTCCAATGTTGTGACGCGGTGATGACATCTCAGATGACCATTGCCACTAAGAATGCTTCGGTGCGTTCAAGCCACTTATTGGGCCTCCATCGAGATGGCCGAGTTGTTGCTGCTCCCCGCAGTTCGCAGCATCGGGGCACGCTGATCGTGGCCGACGACACGTGACCTCGGACTCTCCTTGTCGAGGTGTCGTGGAACTGACATTTGCGTAGGCTAACCTAACGTTGTGTATGATGGTTTTGGCACGCGTATTTGTGATTGAAATCCCTCTCTCTAAAACTCGGTTCTTTTGTCCCGACCAAATTCCGATTTGGGTAGCAGCAACGAGCGGCTTGGCACGCACGTACGACAAGCGGAGACTTACAGGACAGTGAAAATGAACCGGAAAGATTCCCGCTGTGTCTTGCGCAAGATGGCGCCTGTTGCCAGAGCGCGATTCCACATTGGCTTCGTGTTGTATACTCTGCTGTTTGCTTTCATCGTTGTGAGCCCAGCACACGCTCTTAGTTCCGATCCTTGCAGATTTCCCGGAGCGGGTCCGACGAGTTGGGATCCGGCCGGAACCATGAACCGGTCGTTCGATCCGGCTTGGGTAAGTGCGATACGGCAGAGCCCCGCCGTGTTCGCGCAGATGGTGGGCGCTCCCGGCGCTTCGAATACCCAATGCGTGAACGCGCTCAGTACATTCCTGAAGGCCAACAACAGCTCCCTTTGGGGCTCGCTGACGCCTGACGGCCTCAAGCTGATTGTGGCGACCGCCTTCTCTTATGAGTCCGCATCCTACGGCAGTTCGCGCGCCGCAGGCTCTGCATCGAACCTTCTGAACAACAGCTACGTGTCGCAGAGTGGCGACTATGTGCTGTCTTGCAGCCAATACGTGTCGCTGGCCATACGTCTTTACTACTGGATTTATCAAGCCTCAGGAATGACCCCACCCCCCGGGATAAAGATTCACACCGTGGGATGGCGGTCCGATCCGACGACCCCAAACCCCGTCGGCAATCACGCCCAGTTTTTTGTGACGGGTGTCGGGCCGAACATGCTCCTCGACCCCACTGCTAATGTCATCGCTAGTACAACACTTAAGAACCACTTGAACGGGACTCTTGTTTCTTCCAATCAGATCGTGAATGGCATCAGCCTTCGTCCCATAGCGTCGTCGATCCCGAGCTTTCCTGCGACGGTAGTCGGCTCGCTCACGAGTACGAATGGCGGTCACTATCAGGGCGGGAAGTTCCTGATGTATTCCTTGCTGACCGCATTCGCGAGCGATCCGACGGAAAATCAATGGGTGGTCGATGCTGGAAGCCCTACTTTCGTGGACACGGTCGTGCCAGGACCGTCGAGTGACTACTTCTACAAGACAGGGGCCGGCTTGCTGTGGCAAGTTGATGGTACCGGAATCACATTGGCGGATAGCGGCGTTGCCGCGATCGCAGCGGGGCCAGGACCATCATCAATGTTTCAGCTGACGAATGCCGGTGCGCTTTGGCAGCGTGCGCCGTCAGGCTGGGTTTTGGCGTCCAATAGTGGGGTCGTACAGATTGCGAGTAGCCAGGGTGGTGCGGCCGTCTACGAATTGACATCCGACGGTCGTCTGTATGTAGAGACGACGGCCACTGGATGGACAGAGCTGCGCACCGGGGTGAAGGCAATTGCGACGGGAATGAGCGGCCAGGGACTGTACGTCGTCTATTCATCGGGATTGCTCTCGATCATCTCGTCAAGCGGCGAGACCGTAGTTTCTTATTCCGGAATTGTCGGGGTGACGAGCTTGCGTCAAGGAGAATTCGTCGTTTATTGGACCTCTGGCGGCCTCTATCTCCATTCAACCATTGGCGGCGCGTTCGGGCCAATCAACAGCCAATTGAGCAAGTTGCTCGTAGGAGTCGGCAAACAAACAATTGACATTCTGCAGACTGACGGGCGAGTGTGCACCGGAAATCCGGTGGGCGCCCCCGCGGGCAGTCCGCTTCAGTACTTCTTGAACTCTGGGATCGATCTCGGCACTACCTTTTCGCAGTGCGTGTCGCCACCGCAGACGATCAACGGTCCGGCGTACTCGTCGATCCAGCTTATTGACGGCGGCGTCAATCTTCAAGCGACGCCGGCTGGCGGGAATGCGGTAATTGGCCAAGCCACCTCTTTCTAGCGGGTCGATACAGGGTCCTTATCAAATTGGTTTGGGATTTCCAGAGCGGGTAACCGCCCTCGAAGGAGCAGTATGATCCTGCCTAGTGTCGCGTCCAGGTCGGCTTGCGCGTCTCGCCGAACGCCTTGAGGCCTTCCTTGGCGTCCTCGGTCATCGCCAGCAGCGCGATCTGGCTTTCGGTGTACGCGTCAGCAGAGACACCTCAGACAATGACGAATGTGTGCCGTGCCCGGCATCGAAGCCGCCGGCCTGAAGGCCAACGCGGGCTAGCGTGCGATGGGCATCGCGCTCCCTCACCCCGTTCTCCGGGGGAGAGGGTTGGGGCAAGTTGCGCCTGCGCGACTTCGGAATAATGGAATTATGTTGCTGATTTGCCCGACGTGTCAAGTTGCCATGTCGAGCGCCGGCCGCCGTCGGCTACTTTGCATGGGGTTGTTTTTCGATATTTTGATACTGCCGGCCCGAGAGGGCGTGAAGCTTTGTCCTATCGGCTCAAGCACGACTGTCACTGGAATACTGGATCACCCGCATGCGCATGCGCGGGTGATGACACTGAGCAAGCCAATTCCGTCACCTGAGCGGCCGAATGCAGCGAGGTGAAGCGGCACCGTGATGCCTCACCGCCCCGTCCAGGTCGGCTTGCGCTTCTCGCCGAAGGCCTTGAGGCCTTCCTTGGCGTCTTCGGTCATCGCGAGCAGCGCGATCTGGCTTTCGGTGTAGGCGATGCTTTCGTCGAACGACATCGAGGCGATCGCCCGCATCGCGTATTTGCCGCGACGGATCGCCGTCGGCGACTTGTCGACGATACGGCCGATCAGCCAATCGACCTTGGCGTCGAGCTCGGCGGCCGGCACGACGTAGTTGAGAAGACCCGCGGCCTGTGCCGCCTTGGCATCGAACGGCTCGCCGGTCAGCGCCCATTCGTTGATGAGGCGTGCGGGGGCGATCGACTGCAGCAGGCTCAGCACCTGCATCGGAAACACGCCGACCTTCACCTCCGGCAGGCCGAAGATCACGCCATCGGCGGCGACCGCAATGTCGGTCATGCACAGCAGGCCCATGCCGCCGGCCATGCAGACGCCGCCGACCCGCGCGATCGCGGGCTTGGTCGCGTTCTGCGACAGCCGCAACAGATCGGCATAGTCGACATTGGGGCGCGAGAAATCCATCGAGAATGCCGCGCCGCTGTTCTGCAAATCTGCGCCGGCGCAGAATGCCTTGTCGCCCGCGCCCGTCAGCACGATGACGCGCACGTCCTTGTCGTCATGCGCCTCGCGATAACCCCTGGCGATGCCCGCGATCACGCCGGCGTTGAGTGCGTTGCGCTTGTCCGGGCGGTTGATCGTGATCCAGAACGCCTGCCCGCGCTTCTCGAGAAGAACGCTGTTGTCGGTCATGTTTCCTGCCTGTTTTTGCCGGTGCGCCGTTGCCAGCCGACATTTGCGGCTGGATCGGCGCCGACTGCAAGCAGGATTATGCGGCGGCGGCCGCCTTCCTGATCCAGACCTTGTTGTCGTGGAACGCGGCGCCGCCAAGCGGCGCGACGGCCTCCGCCCCGGTCAGCATGTTGATGCCGCGCCCGCCGATGTGGGACTTGTTCGGATGGATCGACTCGGCGATCAGCACGCCGCGGCGAACGCCGTCGAACAGTTTTGCGGTCAGCGTGGTCTCGCCGCGCGTGTTGCCGAGCGTGACGGCCTCCCCGTCGGCGATCGAGAGAGCAGCCGCATCGTCGGGGTGGATCATCACGGTCGGCGCGCCCTCGCGGGCCTGCGACGACGGCGTCTCGTTGAAGCTGGTGTTGAGGAAGCTGCGCGAGGGCGACGTCGCGAGCCGGAACGGATGCTGCGCATCCGCCTCCTCGATGATGGTCCAGTGGTCGGGCAGCGAGGGCATCTTGTCCCACGCGCCCATCAGCCCGCCGGCGCCGACCGGAACCTTGCCCCAATCGACCTTGAAGTGGAATTTCTTGTCGGCATGGGCGAAGCCGTCGAGATAATGCGAGGTGCGGAAATCCGGCTGCAGATCGCGCCAGATGTCGGCCTCCAACGTCTCGATATCGCCGTGCCCGCTCTTCTTCAAAGTTGCGTCTATCAGCTGCCGCGGCGTCATGTCGAAGCCGGGATGCACCGCATTGAGCCGGCGGCCGAGGGCCTGCAGCACCTCGTGATTGGAGCGGCACTCGCCGGGCGGATCGATCAGCTTCGGGCCGACCGAGATGTGCTGATGTCCGCCGCCGTAATAGAGGTCGTCGTGCTCCATGAACATCGTCGCCGGCAGCACGATGTCGGCCATCTGCGCCGTCTCGGTCATGAACTGCTCGTGTACCGCGACGAACAGGTCCTCACGGGCGAATCCCTGGCGCACCAGCGCCTGCTCGGGCGCCACCGTCATCGGATTGGTATTCTGGATCAGCATCGCCTTGACCGGCCCGCCGCCTTTCAGCGCCTCGGCATCGCCGGTCAGGATGCGGCCGATCTGCGACTGGTCGAGCACGCGCGTCGTGGGATCGATCGCGTCGTGGCCTTCGATGATCGATTCGTCGAAGCGCCAGATGCCGGCATTGTTGAAGAACGCGCCGCCGCCCTCATATTGCCAGGCGCCGGTCACCGCGGGAATGCACAGCGCGGCATGCATCTGCGCGGCGCCGTTACGGCTGCGAGTAAACCCGTAGCCAAGACGGAAGAACGAGCGCGGAGTCTGTCCGACAAGGCGCGCGAACGCCTCGATCTCCCCGACCGGCACGCCCGAGATCGCCGACGCCCATTCCGGCGTGCGCGTCATCAGATGCGCTTCCAGCTCGTCGGGGCAGTCGGTATAGCGGGCGAGATAATCGCGATCGGCAAACCCCTCGCGGAACAACACGTGCATCACGGCGCAGGCGAAGGCACCGTCGGTGCCCGGCCGCAGCAGGATCTTGATATCGGCCTGCTTCATGGTCTCGTTGTTGTAGACGTCGACCGCAGCGATCTTCGCGCCGCGCTCCTTCCGCGCGCGCGATGCATGCGTCATCACGTTGACCTGGGTGTTCACCGGATTGGTGCCCCAGATCACGACGAGGTCGGAGACGCCCATCTCGCGGGGATCGACGCCGGCGATCTTGCCGGTCCCGGCGGCGAAGCCGATGCGCGCGATGGTCGAGCAGATCGTGCCGTAGAAGCGTGAATACTTCTTCACATGCGACAGCCGGTTGAGGCCGTCGCGCATCACGAGCCCCATGGTGCCGGCGTAGTAATACGGCCAGACCGACTCGGCGCCGAACTCCCGCTCGGCAGCGTCGAAACGCGCCGCGATCTCGTCCAGCGCCTCGTCCCAGGAAATCCGCGCGAACTGGCCGGAGCCCTTCGGGCCGGTCCGGCGCAGCGGATACATCAGCCGTTCGGCATGGTGAATCCGCTCGGCATAACGCGCGACCTTGGCGCAGACCACGCCGGCCGTATAGGTCTGCCGTTTCGAGCCACGCACCCTGCCGATCGAGCGTCCCTCGATCACCTCGACGTCGAGCGCACATGCGGAGGGGCAATCGTGCGGACAGGTGGAATGGCGGATGTCGATCTTGGCATGCTGGTTCATGTCAAATTGGTAACATCAAAAATCCGCTCCGCCGAGGGGCATTATTGACCTAGTTCGGGCGAAAACCGCGCATAAGCCATGCGGCAAACGCCCAGATGCTTCGCCATCGGCCCACTCCGTCCGTCAAACGCGAAAGATGCGGGTTTAGCGCGCCTTGATCGATTCCCCTTCCCGCTCCACCGCCGCCGGGTCGTCCTTCATCGTCTTGATGTCCTTGAGCGGCTTGCGCCCGGCCTTCTCCTGGGCCTGCGCGTGGACCGACCTGAGGCCGCCGATCTCGACGTTGAGCTGCTGGCCCTCGCGCCCGAGCGCGAACGATTGAAACAGCCTTGCCGCATTCGGATGCGGACAGTCCTTGAAGATGCCGTTGGGGCCGACAATGATCGGCGATCCTTCACTGGCGTAGACCGGCTCGACCGGGCGGCCCATCTCCTTCAGCTGAAAGATGTTGTACTCGTTGCCGTCGGCCATCACCGCGCGCTCGCCGAGGTCGAGCTTCTTCGGCGGATCGGTCGAGGACTGCACCTGCATGATGTTCTGCTTTGCGAGCTGCTCGAAGAAACTCCAGCCGAGATCGCGCTGCATCTGATAGGTCGCGGTCATGATGGTGCCGCTATAGCCGGGGTGCGCCTTCACGATCTTGCCCTTCCATTTCGGATCGAGCAGATCGGCAAAGCTCTTCGGCGCCTCTTCGGCCTTCACGAGATTGGTGTTGTAGGCGATGATCGAAAGCCAGACCCGGAAGCTTGCGAATTGGCCATCCGCATCGCGATGCTCGTCCGGATAGTATTTCGCGACCTCCTCCGGGACATAGGGTGCCAGGATGCCGTCGCGCTTCCACACGATGAAATGCGCGGCATCGGAGGAATTGACGACGTCGACCGCGTGAATGTTGCTGGCATATTCCTGGCCCACCCGCTGGAACACACGCTCCGCGCCGGTGCGTTCGACACGCACGGTGATCCCCGCGTACTTCGCCTCGAACGCCTTCGCGAGTTTCTCGGCGACCGGCAGATCGGTCGAAGTGTAATAGACGACCTGTCCCTCTTTCTTCGCCGCCTCGATCAGCGCTGGCGTCACCGGTTCCGCAGGTGGCGCGGCGGCCATCACGCGCGTTGAAAACGCGGTCCCTGCCAGCACAGCACCGGCGCCCTTCAGCAGATCGCGGCGCGATGGCCCAGGATGTTTCCTCATTGGATTCCCCGCGCGCGATGGCGAAGTTTGAGCACACCGTCGTTGCGCCCTTATTCCGATGGACGAAGACGATGTCTGTCGCCGACAGATGCTTCAGGTTGCAGCTAGACTTCTGGTCAAGAAAGAAGACAAAAGTTGGGGGAGACGATCAATGGCGGGCTTTCGGTACGCCTTGATGTGTGTCGCGGCATTGCTGGAGGGACTGGTTCTGCGCAGCGAAGCCGGGTTTGTCTCCGGAGCAGTATCGTAGGCACAACCTGGAGCGAGATCCGAGCAATAGCCTGTCGCCCAGCGGCACATCAAAATATCGAAAACAACCCCATGCACAGTAGCCGCCGGCTGCCCGCGGATGCGGCGACCACGGACGCGGCAGCTTGACTCGTCGGGCAAATCAGCGGCATTATTCGATTATCCAGAAATCGTAGACGATCTTTGCGCCCGACGTTGGCTGCTCCTCAGAGCGAGTCGATCCACCCCGTCATGCGAGCGCGGCGATGCAATCCGCTTCCCCGCTCGAGGAGAGGCGGATTGCTTCATCGCTGTCGCTCCTCGCAATGAGGGGCGGATGGCTTCAGAGCCACTCGGGAGCGCTGGTTTGCCTTCGGCAACGAGTTCATATACTAATATATTAGTTCTGGGAGTACGAATGCCCGCCCGCGCCCCGAAAAAACCGGAGCCCCGCAACCCCGCCGGCCCTCGACGGACCGGCCGTCCGCGGACCGCAACGGCAGCGGCGCGGATCTACGCCGAGCTGCGTGCCGAACTGGTCTCGCTGCAGCGCAGGCCCGGCGATCCGATCGTCGAGGCCGAGATCGCGCGCGCATATGGCGTCAGCAGGACCCCGGTGCGGGAAGCCATCCTGCGCCTGTCGGACGAAGGTCTGGTCGAGATCTTCCCGCAATCGGGCATCTTCGTATCTCGCATTCCGCTCGCCGCGCTTCCGGAGGCGATTATCGTCCGCAGGTCGCTGGAGGAAACCACGACCCGCATGGCAACCGAGCGCGCTAGCGCCAGCCAGATCCTCAGCCTGCACGCGATCCTCCAACGCCAGCGCGAGGCCGAGATGGCCGCCGACCGCGAAGCATTCCATCAGGCCGACGAGGCCTTTCACGCCACTATTGCCGAAATCGCCGGACATCCCGGCATTTGGAAGCTGATCCTGCAGGTTAAGGTTCACGTGGATCGCTTCCGATGGCTGACTCTGCCGCAGCGCGGGCGGATGGCCGAAGTCATCGCCGAGCATGAGGCCGTGATGGCCGCGATCGAGGCGCGCGACCCGGCATCGGCCGGAGCCGCAATGGCCAGACATCTCGAACGCCTTCTGGCCGACATCTCTGCGACCCAGCACAACAATCCGGAGTTCTTCGAAGCGCAAAGTCAGCCGGCATGACCGCGGCCGGACTCCGGCCAAGGTAATTTGCGAAGCATTTTTGGGAGGCATGGCATGAATCGTACGGATCGATCGCAGCACCGCGGCGCCGGGCTCAACCGTCGCGACGTCATCAAGATCGGCGCGGGCCTTGGCGCGGTGGTTGCGACCTCGGCGCAGACCGCCCTCGCCCAGTCGAAAGCGATCTTCAAGGCGTCGGACGTCCAGCCGCCCGGCTATCCAACCGTGGTCGCGACGGAAAACCTCGGCAAGAAGCTGGCGGCGGCGACCAACGGCCGGCTGTCCCTGCAGATGTTCCCCTCGATGCAACTCGGCGGCGAGAAGGAAACCATCGAGCAGACCCAGATCGGCGCGATCCAGATGCTGCGCGTCAGCGCCGGCTCGATCGGCCCGATCGTCGACGACATCAACGTCGTCAACATGCCCTTCCTGTTCAAGAACATGGCGCATGCCGAGCGGATGATGGACGGCCCGATCGGCCAGGAGCTGCTGGACAAGATCACGGCAAGCACGAATGCTGGACTGGTCGCGCTGTGCTGGATGAATTCCGGAGCGCGTAGCCTGTACAACACCAAGCACGCGATCAAGACGATCGCCGACATCAAAGGCCTCAAGTTCCGCGTCATCGGCAATCCGATCTTCATCGACATGATGAACGCGCTCGGCGGCAACGGTGTCGCGATGGGCTACGATCAGGTGTTCAGCGCGCTGCAGACCGGCGTGATCGACGGCGCCGAGAACAATCCGCCGAGCTACGTCTTCAGCAATCACTACACCGCCGCGAAGCACTTTTCGCTGACCGAGCATCTGATCGTTCCCGAGGTGCTGGTGTTCTCGAAGCGCGCATGGTCCGCGCTATCAGCCGATGACCAGACGCTGATCAAGAAGCTTGCCCGCGAGGCGCAGATGGAAGAGCGCGGGCTTTGGAACACCTATGAGCAGCAGGCGATGGAAAAAGCGAAGGCTGCCGGGTGCGAGATCATCGAGATCGCCGACAAGGCGCCATTCCAGAACGCGGTCAAGCCGGTATGGGGCAAATATGGCCCGAAGTATCAGGACATGATCGGACGTATCCAGTCTGCCTGACACTGCCTCACACAGGAAATCGTCTTCTCACAGGAAATGGACATGGCCGGATCATATCGCCGCGCGATGGACTATCTGTATCTTGCCTGCGTCATTACGGGCTCTGCGGCGCTGATCCTGATCTCGGCCGTCATCCCCTGGGCGGTGTTCACCCGCTATGTCCTGAACAGCGCGGCATCCTGGCCCGAACCTCTCGCGGTGCTGCTCACCATCGTCGTGACGTTCATCGGTGCGGCCGCCGGTTATCGGCTCAATCTGCACATGAACGTCGCATATTTTGCCAACAAGCTGCCTGACCCGCTCCGCAAGCTGACTGACCTTGCCGTCCAGCTGTTGATGGGGCTGATCGCGCTATTCATGATCATCTGGGGCGCCCGGCTCGTCGAGGTGACCTGGTACAACACGATTGCCGACTTCCCGTCGCTTTCGGTCGGCGTCACCTATCTTCCGATTCCGATCGGCGGCGCTTGCCTGCTGCTGTTCATCATCGAGCGGATTTTCCTGGGTGCCCCGCCTGATCCGATCGCAGCGCACCGCGACGTATCCGCCGACTGATCGCGGGAGGCCCCGATGGATATCCTCATTCTGCTCGCGACAATGCTGCTCTGCTTCGTGATCGGCATGCCGATCGCCTACTCGCTGGCGATGGCGGCGATCGTCGGCGCTCTGTGGATCGGCATTCCCCTGGAAGCGGTGATGCTGAAGATTTCCGACGGCGTCAGCAAGGTCGCGATGCTGACGATCCCGTTCTTCGTGCTGGCCGGCGCGATCATGGCGGAGGGCGGCATGGCCCGCCGCCTGGTCGCGTTTGCCGACGTATTGGTTGGACTGACCCGGCTGCGCGGCGGCCTTTCGATCGTCAACGTGCTTGCGACGACATTCCTGAGCGGCATCTCCGGATCGGCCGTCGCCGATACGTCCGCCATCGGTTCGGTAATGATCCCGCAGATGGAAAGGAACGGCTATCCGCGCGTGTTCGCGACCAACCTGACGATCACCTCGTCGGTGCAGGCGCTGCTGGTGCCGCCGAGCCACAATGCGGTGCTCTACTCGCTCGCAACCGGCGGAACGATCTCGATCAGCGCCCTCTTCATGGCCGGCGTGTTCCCCGGGCTGTTGCTCGGCTTTTCGCTGATCATCCTGTGCCTCGCCGTCGCCTATCGCGACGAGCACCCGCACGGCCAGACCGTGCCAGCCAAGGACGCGATCCGGATCGCCATCGATGCGTCCTGGGGTCTCATCACCCTCGTCATCATCCTGGGCGGCATCCTCGGCGGCATCTTCACCGCCATCGAAGCCGGGGCGATCGCCTGCATCTGGGCCTTCTTCGTCACGATGTTCATCTATCGCGACTATCGCTGGCGCGACCTGCCGGTGCTGCTGCATCGCACGCTGCGCACTGTCGCGATGGTGATGACGCTGATCGCCTGCGCCTCCAGCGTCGGCTACATCATGGCGCTGACGCAGATGCCGGCCAAGATGACGGCCTTCTTCCTGTCGATCTCGGATAACAAGTACGTCATCCTGCTCCTGATCAACGTCCTGCTGCTGGTGCTCGGCACGCTCGTCGACATGGCGCCGTCGATCTTGATCGCCACGCCGATCCTGTTGCCGGTCATGAAGAACTTCGGCGTCGACCCGGTCCATTTCGGCATGATCATGCTGCTCAATCTCGGCATCGGCCTGTGCCATCCGCCGGTCGGTGCAATTCTCTTCGTCGGATGCGCGGTCGGCAAGGTCACGATCGAGCAGGTCATGCGCAAGATCTGGCCGTTCTACGCGGTGATGTTCTTTGTCCTGATGTGCGTGACCTATCTGCCGGAAATCTCGCTATGGCTGCCGCGCCAACTTCAGGTGCTGCACTGAGGCAAACGGCATCTTGCAGATCAACACTGCGCTACACGCACGGCGTGTGGTCTTGCGACCGCTCGCCGGCATCCCTAGGCTGCCGTCCATAACAAAAGACCAGGGAGGCGATCGTCATGACCACAAGGCGGGATTTCCTGAAAGCGGGAGCGACGGCGGCGGCAGGCATCGTGTTCTGCGGCTGCGGGCTCGTCCACAACGCGAATGCGCAAGCATCGCGCCAGAAATTGCCGGTCACCGTCGACGGCAAGCGCATCAAGACGATCGACATTCACGCGCATTGCCACTTCCGCGAGGCGGGCGCGCTGCTTGGCGCAGACGCCGGAAAATATCAACTACCGCCGGTCAACGGCGCCGCGGAAGCGTTCATCGAGATCGACAAGCGCCTCGCAGCAATGGACGCACAGGCCGTCGATATGGAGGTGCTCTCGATCAATCCATTCTGGTACGAGCGCGATCGCGATCTCGCCGGCAAGATCGTGAAGGTCCAGAATGAAAAGCTCGCCGAGCTGTGCGCTTCGAAGCCCGAGCGGTTCGCAGCCTTCGCCTCGCTGACGTTGCAGGCACCCGACCTTGCCGTGCAGGAGCTGGAGACGGCAGTGAAGAAGCAGGGGCTGAAGGGCGCGGCGATCGGCGGCGTGGTCGACGGCGTCGAATTCTCCGATTCCAGGTTTCATCCCGTGTGGGCCAAGGCGGAGGAGCTCGGCGTCCCCCTGTTCATCCATCCGCAGGGCGTGCCCGAGCTTGGCAAGCGGCTCTCGGGCAATGGCTGGCTCGGCAACACCATCGGCAATCCGCTCGAGACCACGATCGCGCTCTCCCATTTGATCTTCGAGGGCACGCTCGACCGCTTCCCGGGACTGAAGATCATCGCCGCGCATGGCGGCGGCTATCTTCCCTCTTACGCCGATCGTTCGGACCACCCCTGCCTGGTCGGACCGAAGGGATGCGATCCGAAGATCAAGCTGCAGAAGGCGCCGACCGAATACCTCAAGCAGATTTATTTCGACTCGCTGATCTTCACGCCCGAGGCGATCCGGCACCTTGCCGCGCAGGTTGGCGCCGGCCAGATCGTGCTGGGAAGCGACTATCCCTATCCGTGGCAGCTGGCGCCGGCCGACCACATCTTCGCCTGCGCATCGCTGAGCGACGATGACAAGGCCAACGTTCTCGGCCGGACCGCGGCCAAGCTGCTCGGGGTTGCGGCGTGACGAGGATGCCAACGATCAGTTGGTCTTCACCGTCCGCGTCTCATTGCGCGGCTGCGCCGTGGGCGCCGGCTGTGCGATCTTGGTCGACGGATCGGCATCTACGGCGCCGGTTCCGGCGAATTCCGCTTGCGCCGCGTCCGATATCCATTTGACCGCGGCGGGGTGGCTGACCAACATCCCGATCAATGCAACGACCACGAGCACCGGGAGAGCGATCAGCTTGATGCCGAAGCTCCCGTAGTTGCTCTCCGGATCCTGCTGCCGCGTGTCCTGTTCCCGGTTGTCGAAAGAGCCCTGCATGGATTTCTCCACAGTGCGAGTGTGCTCCACCGAAGCGTCACTTACCGCAGGGCACGCACGGCCGATGTGAATGATCTCACAGGCCTTGTCCGATTCACCATTTCGTGAAACGCCGGTGCGACCGCGCCGACCAGATAGCGGCTACTCGCCGTCATCAGCCCCGGCCTCGACCAGGGCCTGCAGCGACTCGGGCTTCAGCACGACGATCGCACCGTGCTCAAGCCTGACCCAACCGCGTGTCGCCCACGCGCGGAGCTGCTTGTTGATGCTCTCGCGGGTCATCCCGACCATCTCGCTGATCTCCTGCTGGGTAATCGAGATGGTGCGCCCCTGCGGCTTGTGCTTGTCGCTCAGGCGCAGCAGCGCGCTCGCCAGACGGCCCGGCAGATCCTGCAGGATCACCTGCTCGACCTGGTCGCTGGTCCAGCGCAACCTCGCGCACAGCAGCTCGATGAACTTCATCGCAAGCGTCGGCTGGCTGCGCACGAACGGAATGAACTCGCGCCGGTCGATGACGAACAACTCGCAATTGGTGTTGGCGGTAGCATCGGCGGTCCGCGACAGACCGTCGAGCAGCGCGATCTCGCCGAATATCTCTCCTGCTTCGATCAGGTTCAGGATCGCGTTGCGACCGTCCGGCGACGAGATGCTGATTTTCACCGTGCCCGAGATCACCGCAATCAGGCTGGTGCCCGGATCGCCCTTGGAGAAGATCGTCGTTCCGCGCTTCAGCGTGACGTGCTTGGCATAGCGGCAGAGCTGATCGAATGCTTCGGGCTCGAGATCGACAAAGTAAGGATGCTTGCGCAGCACCGACAGCTTGTTGTTCGAAAACAACGGCGCGCCGGCAGTTCGTTCTATGGGCAGCGCACCGGTCATTGTGATCCAGACTGATTGTGTTGCGTTGAGCCGGCGCGCCAGCAGCGCGGCACCGACAAGCCAGTGATCAATGAAAGCGGAAACGACTATAGCCCCACCGGGGGCCTACAGCAACAAAAGGTCCGGGCCGGTGAGATCGGGCTGGAAGGCATCCAAGGTACAATTTGGAATAAATATGTGCCTAGTTGCAACGCTCAATTGTAGCCGGCGGTTGCCTTCGATCTGGAAACCCCCGCCCACCAGCGGCAATCCCGCCTGCAAAACCCGTTCGTGTGAGGGGGGCGACGCGGCTCCCTCACAGCAGCTTGCCGTCCGGCCCGAAGAACGGATGCGGCCCGTCGAACTGACCGATGGGGATCTGGTGCGTGACCAGCTGTCCAAAGTCCGGCCCGGGAAACCATGTGTGCAAATGAAATGCGGGCGGTTCCACCTTGAACGACGGCTCGCGGAGCTGTCCGAGGTCCAGGTCGACCGCATGGTTCGGGGCTGGGCATATGGTCACGGGGATGCCGGCGAAAGTGGTCAGCATCGCACGATGGACGTGCCCGCACGCGATCAACCGAACGCGCGGGTGACGCCTGACGATGTCGGCCAATGCGTCGGCATTGAAGAGGTCTTGCCGGTCCATATGCCAGATGCCGCCCTTGAATGGCGGGTGATGCAGGAAAAGCAGCGCCGGCCGGCCTGCCGCCGTCGCCAGCGCTGCGTCCAGCCATTGCAGCGTGGACGGCTCGAGCATGCCGTGCGGCTTGCCGGCTACGCTTGAATCAAGCAGCAGGAGATCGAGGCCACTCACCGCGATCTTCTGGTCGAGCGGGCCAGTCGGGTGAACATAGGGCGCGGCCGGAAACGCTTCGCGCATCCACCGGCGCGAGTCGTGATTGCCGGGAATGCCGGCAAACGGCAGCCGCAGCGGCGCGAGCAATCGCTTGAGATAGTCGTATTCCTCGACCGACGGCGTGTCGACGAGGTCGCCGGAGATGACGACGAAATCGGGCGCCGGCTCGAATGCGCCGAGCGCCGCCACGCAACGTTCGAGCGCCTTCGCGGTGTCGACCCGGCCATAGGCCAGCGCTCCCGGCGGCTTGATATGGAGGTCGGAGATCTGCGCGATCAGGACGGGTTTCGACGGCATCGATGTATCTCAGGGTTCGGACGGCAGCATGCGAAGCGCATCGGGTGCGATAGATAGCCCGATTCGATCGCCAACCTTGGCCAGGATTGTGTTGGGCGCGTCGACATTGAGCGGCTTGCTCGATGCACCACTCACGACAATTCGCTGCCGGTCGCCGACGAAGCTGATGGAATCGATTACTCCCGAGAGCACCGCCGCCTCGGCGTCCGTCACACGAATGGTTTCGGGGCGGATCATGACGGTCGCGTTCGCCCCCGTGGCGCCGTCCCTGATCGGCAATCGTCCGCCGGGCAGGATCAATTCGCCGTTGTCGATAGGAGCTTCCACTATATTCGCCGCTCCGATGAATTCCGCCACGAAGCGGTCCCTGGGCGCGAAGTAGACCTCGCGCGGCGTGCCGATCTGGGCGATCGCCCCCTTCCGCATCACGACAATGCGGTCACCCAATTCCATGGCTTCGGCCTGGTCGTGGGTGACGTAGATCGTCGTGATTCCGAGCGCGCGCAACAGCCGGTTGAGCTCGCTCCGCAGCCGGTCCCGCAAGGCGGCGTCGAGCGCGGTCAAGGGCTCGTCGAGCAGCAAGATGCCCGGCCGGATCGCGACCGCACGCGCCAGTGCCACACGCTGGCGCTGGCCGCCAGAAAGCTGCTCGATGCGCCGGTTCTCCAACCCCGTGATGTTCGTGAGGGCAACCAGCTCGGCAACGCGCGCGGCCCGCTCGTCTTTGGCAACACCCCGGATCTTCAGGCCGTAGGCGATATTGTCCGCGACCGTCATGTTGGGGAACAGGGCGTAGGACTGAAACACCATGCCGACATTGCGCCGCTCGATCGGAACCGAGGTCATATCCTTGCCATCGAACAGCACCTTGCCGCCCGCATCCGGCAATTCGAGGCCTGCGATGATGCGCAGCATCGTGGTCTTCCCGCAGCCGGATGGACCGAGCAGCACCAGCGTCTCGCCGCGTGCGATGTCGAGGGTCGCAGGATCGAGCGCACGCGTGCCGTCGGCAAAGGTCTTGCCGCATGCCTCGATCTGCACCGCCGCACCGTGCCCCGCCGTGTTCATCGCTTGTTGTCCCTGTCGGCCAGCAGCTGCATCGCAACCAGCAGCGGGATGATCATCACGAAGAAGATCAGCGTATACGCCGAGGCCACCTCGAGCCGCATCGAGGCGTAGCTGTCGGCAAGTCCGATCGGCAGCGTCTTCGTCAACGGCGTATGCAGCATCCAGGTCAGGTTGAATTCGCCGAGCGACAGCGTCACCACCATCAGCGCGCCGGCAAGGATCCCTGGCAGCGCGTTCGGCACGATGACATCGCAGAAGCGCCGCCATGGCGACGCCCCCAGCGAGGCGGCGCCCTCGTCGAGCGTCTTGATGTCCACGGTGGCAAACACCGCCATCACCGATCGCACCATGAACGGCATGGTGAAAATCACATGGCCGACCAGGATGAACAGCCAGGAGCGGCGAAAGTCGCCAAAGCTCCCGTAAGTGAGCAGCAGCGCAAGCGCGATCGCAAGCCCGGGGATCGCCAGCGGCAGCGTGATGATTTCCTCGACGATACGGGCGAGTCGGCCTCCCCGCGCGTGCAGCGCGTAGGCCGCGGGAACGCCGGCAAGCAGCGTGACGGCAAGTGTCGCAAAGGCGATCACGAACGAGAGGAGAATGGTGCCGGCATAGAGCTCCCAGACCTGCGCGACCCATTGCAGGGTCACGCCGGACTGGATGCCCCGGAAGTAATTCACGGTGACGCCGGCGGAGATCGAGAGCCCTGCGGGCACCACCAGGAATGCCGCGACGAATAGCGTGAAGATGAACTGGCCGGTAAAGATCAGGCGATCGCGCATGCGTCACCCGGCCGCCGCGACCGCGCTGCCGCTGAACGTGCGGGCCAGCGCAAGGATGAGCCAGGTGATCAGGCCAAGCCCCACCGACAGCGCGGCCGAGGTCGCAAAGTTGGCAGCCAGCGTGAACTCGGTGTAAATCAGCATCGGCAGCACGTCGATGTTCGTCGCCAGCGTGAAGGCAGTACCGAAGGCGCCCATCGCGGTCGCAAACGCGATCGCGCCGGACGCGACGAAGGCCGGCGCCAGCGCCGGCAGCACGACGTCACGCTGCACCGCCCATGGGCTTGCGCCGAGCGAACGTGCAGCCTCCTCGAGCCCGACGTCGAGCTTCTGCACGGCCGCCATGATGGTGAGGATCACGCGCGGGATCGAGAAGTAGAGATAACCGAGGAAAAGCCCGTAGATCGAATAGGCGAACACGAGCTTCTCGCCGAAGATCCGGTTCGAGAGATCGCCGATCAGCCCTTGCCGGCCCGCCAGCAGGATGATCATGAAGCCGACCACCACGCCGGGAAAGGCCAGCGGAAAGGTCAGCATCGCGATCAGCACGGCCCGCCCGGGGAAGCGGTGCCGTTGCAGGAACATTCCGGCAATCGTCGCCACGATCAGCGTGACGACCGTCGTTGCGGCGGCCAGCAAGACGGTGTTGATCAGCGTCGCGCGATAGCGCCCTTCGGTGAGGATGGCGAGATAGCCGGCGAGCCCGTGCGGCCCTTCGGCGCCCGCGACCACCAGCCGTGCCATCGGCAACAGGAAGAACGCCGTGGTCACGACCGCAAGCGGCAGCAGACAGAACCAGACGAAGGATCTTTGCGACATCGGAAGAATGGTGCCCCGTCGAAGGGAACCATATTGCCTCAGCGGACTTCGGCGAGATAGCGGTCGACGAAGCCTTTTTGCACGTTTTCCATCTCGCCCCAGTCGACGCTCTTGGCGCGGGCATAGTCGGTGTCAGGGAGGAATTTGCCCTTCACGGCAGCCGGCAGCTCGATCGGGCGCGAGGGGCGCAGATAGGCATTGGTCCAGATCGCCTGCCCCTTGTCGGACAAGAGATAGTCCATCACCTTCTTGGCCTTCTCCTTGTCCGGCGCGTTCTTCACGAGACCAACGACATAGGGAAACACCACCGAGCCCTCGCAGGGAATGACGAACTCGAAGTTGCCCTTCTCGGAATATTTCGCGCGATAGGCGTTGAAGTCGTAATCGAACAGGATCGGCATCTCACCCGACACGACGCGGGCGTACGACGTCTGCTTGGGCACGATCGGATCGTTCTTGCGCAGCTCCTTGAAGAAGGTGATCGCCGGATCGAAATTGGTCGGCGAACCGCCCAGCGCGAGATTGACGGCGACTGCGCCGACATAACCCACCGCGGCGGACGACGGGTCGAGGTAACCGACCATGCCCTTGTAGTCGGGTTTCAGGAGGTCCTTCCAGCAGGCCGGCACCGGCTTGCCGCCGAGCGCGTCCTTGTTCACGAACAGGCCGAGCGTGCCGGAGTGGATCGTGGTCCAGTAGCCGTCGGGATCCTTGAGACCGGCCGGGACCTGATCCCAATGCACGGGCTTGTAGGGCTCGAGTGCGTCCTGGGCCTTGGCCTTCATGCCGAAGGTCACGCCGAAATAGCCGATATCGCCGACCGGGTTGCTCTTCTCTGCCAGGATCTGGGCCAGCGCCTGGCCGGAATTCTTGTTGTCATGCGGGATATCGTAGTTGAGGTCCGCCTTGATCGCCTTCAGCATCGAGGCCCAATCGGCCCATTCCGGCGGGCAATTGTAGCAGATCACGTCGGCCGCCCTGGCGGATTGCCACGGCGCGAGCAGCGTCAGCGCCAGCAACGCAAGGACAAGGCGGACGGTCTTCATGAGAGGCTCCGGTCTGGGAGAGGGATGCAATGCCGATTTCAACATCAACGGAGCGACCAAGTATAGGCCGCGTATGAATGTTTTGCGACGCGCTTGCTGCCGTGCAGCAAATGCACCGGCCCGGATGCCAATGATCCGAGGCTCGCGGCAAACCGTCGTTTCGCGCTAGGCTGAGAGCGGAAAGAGGAAACGCCCATGTACCAGCCGCCCGGCGTCAAGACATCGCCCGACCTTCCCATCCCCGACCTGATGGCAGCCTGGGTCCTTGGTGATCCCGACCAGCTCCTGCTGCGCGAGAAGCCGACGCCGATCCCCTCGCGCGCCGAAGTGCTGGTGCGGATCGACGCGGTGGCGATCTGCGCCACCGACCTCGAAATCATCCATGCCGGGTCGCCGGCAAGCATTCAGGGCGGCACACCCTTCAACAAGAACTTCACGCCGGGTCACGAATACATGGGCACGGTTGCCGCGCTTGGCCCCGGTGTCGACGAGTTCGGGATCGGTGAGCGGGTCAGCGTCGAGATCCACGCGGGCTGCGGCCAATGCAAGCGCTGCCGCCAGGGCATGTACACATCGTGCCTCAACTATGGAAAGCCGGAGAAGGGTCACCGCGCCAACGGCTTTACGACCGACGGCGGATTCGCCGAATACGCGGTCAATCACATCAATACGCTGGCGCGCGTCCCGGATACCATGAGCGACGCGGAGGCGACGCTCGTGGTGACTGCCGGGATATCGATGTATGGGTTGACGGAATTGGGGGGATTGGTGGCCGGCGAGTGCGTCGTGGTGATCGGCCCTGGGCCGATCGGACTTCTCGCAGTTGCTGTGGCCAAGGCGCTTGGTGCAAGCCCGGTCATCCTGACCGGAACACGCAGCAAGCGGCTGGCGATCGGCAGGGAATTGGGGGCCGACCGCGTCATCAACATCAACGACGAAGACGCCGTCGACGTCGTGAAGCAACTAACAGGGGGGATCGGCGCGGACTATGTCGTCGAATGTGCCGGCACCGAAGCGACACTCAATCAGGCCATTCACATGACCAATCGCGGCGGCAAGATCTGTCTGGCCGCCTTCCCGCACGAGGCGGCGACGCTGGACGTTGCGCACCTCGTACGGAACAACATCTATGCTTACGGCATCCGCGGCGAAGGCCGCAGCGCCACTCACCGCGCGATGGAATTGATGGCCGCGAAGCGGTTCGACGCGACCAGGATCCATACGCATACATTTCCGCTCGCCGACCTGCCGACGGCGCTGAGATATGCGCGCGACCGCGTCGATGATGCGATCAAGGTCGTCGTGACCAATCGCAAGGCAGACGCCATCGCGAGCGCCGCGGAGTAAGTCCGGGTCGCCGGGCCGGTTGTCACCGCGCCAGAGCGGGCGCAGCTCAGACCGAGCAGTAGCGCTCCTTGATCTCGTCGTCGGCGAGCAGTGCCTGCGCAGACGCGTGGTGCACCACGCAGCCCTGATCCAACACATAAGCGCGATCGGCAATGCCGAGCGCAAGCTCGACGTTCTGCTCGACGAGCAGAACCGTCGTTCGCTGCGCCTTCATGCTGCGGAACAGCTCGAACATCTCGTCGACCAGAACAGGCATGATGCCCTCCGACGGCTCATCCAGCATGATCAGGTCGGGCTTTGCGATCATCGCCCGCGCGATCGCCAGCATCTGCTGCTCGCCGCCGGACATCGTGACCGCCTCTTGATCCATACGCTCGGCCAGACGTGGGAAGATCGCTGCGATCTCGTCGATCAGCTGGGTTTCCCGCTTCTTCTGCTTCGATGCGACCAGCCCTAGGCGCAAATTCTCGCGCACGGTCAGCCCCTGTACGATCCGTCGCTCCTCCGGAACGTAGGCCAGTCCCAACGCGAAGCGCACATGCGCCGGCTGGCGCAACAGCTCTTCACCCTTGAAGGTGACCGAGCCGCGCGTCCGCCGCATCAATCCCATGATCGATTTGAGCGTCGTCGTCTTGCCGGCGCCATTGCGCCCGATCAGGCAGACGATCTCGCCCCTGGTCACCTCGAGACTGATGTCCTGCAGCGCGTGGCTTGCACCATACCAGGCATTGAGCTTGCTGATCTGCAGCATTCGTCAATGCTCCCGCTGACCGAGATAGACCCGCTTTACCGCCTCGTTCTGCCGGACCTCCTGCGGAGTCCCCTCGGCAAGCAATTCTCCGTGGTGCAGCACGAGGATGCGGTCACTGATCCCCAGCACCAGCTTCATCTTGTGCTCGACGAGGATGACCGTCCGCTCCCTGGCGAGTTTCACGATCAGATCCATCATGGTCCGGGTTTCTTCCGGGCTCATGCCGGCCGTCGGCTCGTCCAGCAGCAGCAAACGAGGTTGGCTGGCGAGCGCCATGCCGATCTCCAGCGCCCGCTGCTCACCATGGGCCAGCGTCTTGGCCGCACGTTCCCGGGATTCCCACAACCCGACGAGAGCCAGCAGTTCGTCCGCCCGCTCGATCAGTTCGGTCAGCCGCGCGCGGGGACGCCAGATATCGTATCGCGACACCAGCGCCTGCAGACCGACGCGAATGTTCTCTCGTGTCGTAAGCTGCGGAAACACGCTGGTGATCTGAAACGATTTCGCGATCCCCATATGCGCGAAGCGGTGTTGCGGCAGACCGGTGACATCCCTGCCGTCGAACTCGATGCTGCCCTTCGTCGGCGGAAACGCGCCGCACAGCAGGTTGAAGTAGGTGCTCTTTCCAGCCCCGTTCGGACCAATGATGGAGGTGACCGCTCCTCTGGAGAACTCGGCCGAGATATTGTTGAGGGCGACGAACTTCCCGAACGTCTTGCCGACGCCCCTGGTGCGCAGAATGATCTCATTCGCCTGGCCGGCCGTGGCAGTCATCGCCTGCTCCGCGCGATCAGCGTGCCCCAGATGCCGGCCGGGAAGAACAGCACGCATGCAATGAAGATGCCTCCAACGATCAATTGCCAGTGAACGGTCCACACCGAGACCACATTCTCCAGGACCAGGAAGACCGCAGCACCGATCATCGGTCCGAAAAACGTCCCCATGCCGCCCAGGAGCGCGATCATCACCACCAAGCCCGAGGTCTCGTAGTGCAGGATTTCGATCGGAACGATCGACAAATGCAGGGCCTGCAACGCACCGGCAAGGCCGCAGAAAGCGCCCGACAGGACGAAGGTCAGCAATCGCGTCAGAGTCACGTCGTAGCCGGACGCGCGCGCACGCATCTCGTTCTCGCGCACCGCTTCGATGACGGCACCAAACGGCGACGCCAGAATGCGCGACATCACGAAGAAAGCTGCAATCACGAAAGCCGCGATGACATAGTAGCGGATCATTGGATTGATGAAATCGATTTGCAGGCCGAACAGATCGATGGTGCGGACATTGATGCCGCGAAGGCCGTTCTCGCCGCCGGTCAAGTCAACTGCCTGATAGAAAAGGTAGTAGACACACTGCGACAGCGCCATCGTGACCATGGCGAAGTAGATGCCTCGGGTCCTGATCGCGAGCACGCCGATCAACAGCGCCATCAACAATCCGCCGGCGACCCCGGCGGCAATCGCCGCATACCACGGCCAGCCGAAGTGCACGATGGAGATGCCACAGAGATAGGCACCGGTCCCGAACAGCGCCGCGTGACCGAACGACAGCAGGCCGAGATAACCGAACACAAGGTTGAAGCCGAGGGCGTACAGCCCATAGATCAGGATGTTCACAGCCAGAGCCGTGAACGGCATCACCAGTGGGAAAACCAGGATAACCGCCGCGACAATACTGGCACGATGCCGCGTCACGAACTGGTACCAGCCGCCCGTCGCAACACCGGACTGTTTGATCGATCGAGCGGTTTCGGTCATGCCGGGCTCAGCTCATCAATCCGGCGCGGCCGAAGAAGCCCTGGGGACGAACGATCAGGACAAGCGCCATCAAGGCAAAGATCGAAACCTTGGCCATCTCCGGTGCGAACAGCGAGGTCATGCTGACCACCACACCAACCAGCAGGCCCGCCAGGACCGCGCCGCCGATCGACCCCATCCCTCCGACGACGGTCACAACGAAGGCTTCCGCGAGAATCGTGCCGCCCATCTCCGGAATGACGCCTTGGAGCGGCGCGGCCAACAGGCCGGCAAAGCCCGCAATCGCGGTGCCTATACCGAACACGATCAGCCATACCCTGGCTACATCGACGCCGAGGACGCGGACGATCTGTGGATCACGTGCGCCGGCGCGGATAATCAGCCCGAAGCTGGTCTTCTCCAGGAACAGCCAGAGCGCCAGCAGCACGACGGCCGTCGCACCTATCACGAACAGGCGGTAGAGCGGGAAATAGCCGACGCCGATATCGACGGCGCCCTGCAGAACTTCGGGCGTGTCGAAAGGGTAGCCAGTCTTGCCAAAGGCAATGCGGACGCATTCGACCATCACGTAGCTCAGCCCGAAGGTCAGCAGCAGCGGATAGTCAATGCCCCGGCCGTAAAGCGGCCGGATCAGCACGCGCTCGACGGCGAGGCCGAACAGTCCGATTGCGATCGGCACGGCCACGAGGCAGATCCAGAAATTGCCCCCGATCGAGATCAGATAGAGCCCGACATAGGCGCCGACCATGTAGAACGCGCCATGGGCGAAGTTGACGACCGTCAACATCCCGAAGATCAGCGAGAGACCGATCGCAAACAGCACGTAGATGGCGCCGAGCGCCAATCCGGCAAACAGTTGCAACGCAATCAGCTCAAAGCTCAGGCCCGCCATTTGTCCCCCCCCAGCACGGCGCGCACCGACCCGCGACGCACGCCGTCGCACGAGCTCAGCTCTTGTGACCGAGCGCCTCGCAGCTGCGCAGGTACTTCTCGTTGGGTTCTTCGGTCGACAGGACCTCGAACACGTCGGATACGTTCCTCAGGTCCTTGGACTTCGACTTGATCACGAGCACCGATTGCACCGACTGGTGATCGCATTTGCGATAATATTGCGGCCCCTTGTAGTAGTCGTATTTGAGGGCTTCCAATGCAGCGACGACCCTGTTGGTCTCGACGCTGCCGGCGCCCTTGACCGCCTCGAGCACGGTCCGAACACCGCCGTAACCGAGCGCACCGTAGTCGGTGGGCAGCTTGCCGTCGTACATCTTGCGGAACGCATCGTTGAACGCCTTGGTCGAGGCGAACTTGTCCTCGATACCCCAGTAGAAAGAGCAACCGCCGATGACACCTTCGAATGCCTGGGGACCGGCCGCGACGCGGCTGGCATGCGAGAGCAGCGGCGCGATGATCTGGATCGATTTCTTGACGCCAAAGTCGGTCGCCTGTTTCAGCGCGATCTGTTGGTCGCGGCCGAAATTGCTGATGCAGAGAATATCCGGCTTCAGCGCCTGGAGACGGGGCAGCAAAGTGGAGAAGTCGGTCGTTCCCAGCGGATGACGGATGTCACCGAGGTTCTCGATGTTGAATTCCTTGCCGACCTCGAGAAAACCGCGAACCATTTCGTGACCGTAGGCATAATCGGCCGTGAGAAACGCAACCTTCTTGCCGAATTTGGCGAAGGCATAGCGGCCGACCGCGCCTGACGTCATGTGCGGGTTCAGCGCTTCGTGAAATGTGAACTTGCTGAAGTCGGCCGCCTCGTTGATGGCGTCGGATTGGCTGATCGAATTGAAAATGACGCCGCGCTCTTTGGTAACGTTGTTGATCGCAAGCTGAACCGCCGCCGACAGGCTGCCGACGACGAAATTCACCTTCTCCTTCTCGACCAGCTCCAATGTCCGCGTTGCCGCCTCACCGGGATTGAGCTTGTCGTCGCGCACGACGAGCTCGGCCTTGCGGCCATTAAGACCGCCAGCATCATTGAATTGGGCAACAGCGAGCTGCCCCGCCCGCACCTGGTCCTGGGCCTCGGCGCCATATGGGCCGGTCAGAGGCACAGGGAAGCCGATCTTGATGGGCGCCTCCTCGGCCTGGAGCAGATTGATGCGAAAAGGCGAGACGGCGAGAGCGGCGGTGGCACTTGCCGTCGTCAGCAAGCGACGACGCGATATCGATCCAGCTTTGGTGATCTTGTTCGTCATGACCATTCCTCCCCAAGAACCGCCTGTGTTTTGCTTATCGTATTGTCTTTGCCCGGAACGTCTCCACTCAGATTCGTCCCAAGGCCGTCAGAATAACCTGAGGCGTTAACGGAATCTCGGTAATTGTTGCGCCCAACGGCCGCAGCGCGTCATTGACCGCGTTGGCCACCGCGGCTGCCGCGCCGGCCGTGCCGGCCTCACCCGCCCCCTTGGCCCCCAGCTCAGATTCCTGCGCTGGAGACACGACGTGGCCAACCTCGATATCGGGCATCTCGCCGGACATCGGGACCAAGTAGTCCGCCATATTGGCGTTGGTCAGCTGACCGCGCTCGTCATAGATGCATTTCTCGAACAGCGCCGCGCCGAGCCCCTGCACGACCCCGCCCCGTATCTGCTCGTCGACCAGTTGGGGGTTGATGATGGTGCCGCAGTCTTCGACAACCCAATGCTTAAGCAGCGTCACGAACCCAGTCTCGATATCGACCTCGAGCCACGAGGCCTGAACCCCGTTGGTGAATGCAAAGGGAAATTGACGCGGGACGAAATGCCGGGTCGCCATCAGTTCGGGCTGGACACCCGGCGGGAGGGTGTCCGGCCGAAAATAGACGATCCGCGCCAGTTCGCTCAGCTCGATCCGCGGCGTGCCGCCGTCGTCGACATTGACGATGCTGTCGTTGACGATATCGAGCCCGGCCGGTGTCGATTGCAGGATGGCCGCGGCGACATCGAGGATATTCTGGCGCAGAGCCTTGGCGGCCTGCAACGCGGCTTCGCCGCCGATGCCGGCACCGCGCGAGGCCCAGGTGCCGCCGCCATAGGGCGTGTTGTCGGTGTCGCCCAGGATCACGCGAACCCGGTCCATCGAAACGCCCAGCACACTGCCCACGATCTGAGCAGTCAGTGATTCCGACCCTTGCCCCTGCTCGGTGATGCTGGTCTGGCAGATCACCGACCCTTGCGCGTCGAGCCGAACCGCAACGCCATCCTGCGACGAGATTTTCGCGCCGCCGACGCCGTAAAAGGCGGCACTGGGATTGGTCACCTCGATGAAGCTTGCGATTCCAATACCCCGGTGAATGTTCCTGGCGCGCAATCCCGCTTGCTGGGCACGCAATGCGTCGTAGTCCATCATCTGCAGCAGCTTGGCCAGCGAGGCGTGATGCGAAAGCTGCTCGAATTTCATGCCGGAGGGTGATGCACAGGGATAGGCATCGTCGCCGATCAGATTGCGCCGGCGGATCTCGACGGGATCCATGCCGATCTTCGCTGCGGCAAGGTCGACCAGCCCCTCGGTGACGGAACAGGCAATCGGGTGCCCGACCGCCCGGTACTGACACATCACGTTCTTGTTCTGGAAGACGACGCGCGCTCGCGCCCGATAGTTCGCCGTGGCATACGGCCCGCCGACCAGATTGACCACCTGATTGGCCTCGATGGCACTGGTGCGCGGATACATCGAATAGGGACCGATCCCGGTCAGGTCGTCGATCTCGAAGGCCGTGATGGTGCCGTCCGGCCTGACGCCGATCCGCCCCCTGCATCGATGATCGCGGGCGTGAATGTCCGTGTTGAAGCTCTCGACCCGGTCGGCCACGAATTTGATCGGGCGGCGCAGCAGCTTGGACAGCGCATAGGTCGCCATCTCGTCAGCGTAGATGTGGACCTTGATGCCGAAAGAGCCGCCGACATCCTTGCAAACCACCCGGACCTGCGCTTCCCTTAATCCGAGATGCAGGGCTGCGATGTTCTGCACCATGTGGGGCGCTTGCGTGCCCTGATAGATCGTGAGCCGCGCTTCGGCCGCATTCCAGTCGGCAACCACTGCCCGCGGTTCAAGCGTCACGCCGGTGTGGCGTCCGAACACGAATTCGGCCTCGACCACCTCGGAATCCGACAATGCATGGTCGACATCGCCGGCATCAAGAATCCGTTCAAAGGCGAGGTTGTCACCGAGCGCGGCGTGAATGACGGGCGTTGCCGGATCGAGCGCGGTGCGCATGTCGGTGACCGCCTCGAGTTCTTCGTATTCGACGGCAACATGCTCCATCGCATCTTCGGCTGCCGCACGGCTGGTTGCCACGATCGCCGCGACCGCCTCGCCCTGCCAACAGGCCCGATCGACCGCGATCGCGTGCTGCGGCGCCGACTTCAATCCCTTCAGGTGCGAAAGCACGCCGACCCACGGCGCGATGACGCCCTCAAGCTCGCAACCCGTGACGATGGCAATGACCCCGGACATACGCCGGGCCGCGTCGGCATCGATCGCAACAATTCTTGCGTGGGCATAAGGCGACCGCAGGAAGACCACGTGCGCCATCCGCGGCAATTCCAGGTCGCTGACGTATTGTCCGCGCCCTTGCAGCAACCTGTCGAGGTTGGGCCGTGGCACCGTCTTGCCGATATAGGAATTCGGGCGATCGAGCACCGAAAGCGTCTCTGCCGGAGCACGGGTCACGGTCACGCCGGCCGCTCCCCGCGCATCTTGGCAGTCGCCTCGACGGCGTCCACAATGGCTTGATAGCCGGTGCAGCGGCAATAATTACCGGAAAGATGTTCGCGGATCGCCTGGCGATCAGGCACGGGCAGATGTTTCAGCAGATCCTGCGCTGTGATCAGCATCCCAGGCGTGCAATAGCCGCACTGCAATGCATTGCGTTCACGAAATGCCGCCTGGAGGTCGGCGATTTCACCGCTGTCGGACAACCCCTCGATTGTCTCGACCGACGCGCCCTCCGCCTGGACCGCCAGCATCAGACAAGAGCGGACGATCTCGCCATCGATCCGGACCGTACAGGCACCGCACACGCCGTGCTCGCAACCGACATGAGTTCCGGTCAGCTTCAGACTTTCTCTGAGAAAGTCAGCGAGATTGAGACGCGGCAATACAAGCGCTTCAATGGGCTCGCCGTTGACCAGAAGCGAAACCGGCACTGGAGCGCTCACTTGGTCACTCCTGCTTCCAGTTCGGGCCGCGCCAGCAATGCGGCCACGCAGCGCCGGAGCAAGACCGTAGCAAGATGTCGGCGCATCGCCGCGGTAGCCTGTTGATCCTCCTGTGGATCGAGCTCATCGGCCAGCGCTGTCGCGGCTTCTGAAAGCAAGGCCGACGTCACGGATGCATTGATCAACCTGCCTGCGGCCGCCGCCAGCAGAGGCCGGTCGCCAACCGCAAAGAAGCCGAGCCGAAGATCCGTGAACCTGCCAGCTGCAACAACGGCACGTGCGGCAAGACCAACGACGGCGTAGTCACCATGTCGACGAGCATACTCCTGAAAGAAGAATGTCGAGCTCTTGCCCGCGACTGGCATCTCGATCGCGACGAGCAATTCGTCTGGCGACAGCGCCGTTTCGTAGATGCCCTTGAAAAATTCAGTGGCGCCAATCCGGCGTTCGCCGGAGGAACCGCGAACGACAATCATGGCGTCAAGTGCCACAACACAGGCCGGCAGTTCCGATGCCGGATCGGCGTGCGCAAGGCTACCGCCTATCGTTCCGCGATTGCGAATTGCAGGATGAGCAACGTGGGTAACGGCATTCCGCAACAGCGGCGCGTGCAGCGCAATCTCTGGCGATTTGAGCAGGTCGACATGCCGCGTCAGCGCGCCAACGATCAGGACGCCCGCGCTCACGGTGATCCCACGCAACTCTGCCAGGCCACCGATATCGACCAGAATGTCCGGGGAGATGAGCCGCAGGTTCATAGCCGGCATCAGGCTCTGGCCACCCGACAGAATCTTCGCCTTGTCGCCATGCGCAGCAAGCAACTCCAGCGCATTCACGACGCTGGTCGCGCGGGCGTAGGCGAAAGCCGCAGCTTTCATGTGGGCGTGGCCTCCCGGCCCAATTTAGGTCGCCCGATTAGAGAGCCCGCCCTTTCAAACGTCAAGTTTGTTTATCGACTGATTATTTGTGCGGCAGGGCTTGTCTTCGCCTTGGGAAGGCCGCAGGTTCCTCGCCAACTAAAGTCAACCGCGGAGGGAGGCGGATCATGAAGCTCGGTTTCTTTACGATGCCGATCCATCCTCTCGACAAGGATTGGCGGCAATCGCTCCGGGAGGACCGAGAGGCCTTCCTGCTCGCGGATGAGCTCGGGTTCACCGAGGCGTATGTCGGCGAGCATGTCACCGACAAAGCCGAGAACATCACCTCGAGCATCGCATTCATTGCTTGGCTTGCGGACGCAACCAAGCAGATCAAGCTTGGAACCGGCACCATCAACATGCCGAACACGCATCCGGCGGCGGTCGCCGCATCCGTCGCCATGCTCGATCACATGCTTGATGGCCGCTTCATCTTCGGAATAAGCCCCGGCGGATTGCTGTCCGATGCGGAGGTTTTCTGCAATCTCGATGCTGACCGCAATGCCATGTTCCTGGAGGCGATCAATCAGGTGCTCGATATCTGGGCTGGCAAGCCGCCGTATGATTTGCAGGGCAGATATTGGAATGTCTCGGTCCGGCGAACCTTGATCGAGGAGATTGGCCAGGGATTGATAGCCCGCCCTTTGCAAGCCCCTCACCCGCCGATCGTGGTGACCGCGGTCGCGCCGTTCTCAAAAGGCGTCACGGAAGCCGCTGCGCGAGGCTGGGATCCGATCTCGGCGAACTTCCTGATGCCTGCTTGGGTGAAGAGCCACTGGTCCAAATATGTCGAGGGTTGCGCGCGTGTGAACCGGGCAGCGGACCCCGCCAACTGGCGCGTCGCCAAGAGCGTATTCGTGGCAAAGGACGCAGCAACGGCGAAGGCCTATGCCACGTCGCCCGACAGTCCCTACGTGTACTATTATCACCAGCTATTCACGAAGCTGAAGCGCAGCGGCCGGCTCGAGCTGTTCAAGACGAGGCGGGATCAACCAGACACGGAGATCGCCCTCGAGGCGATCTGTGACAAGCTGATCATCCACGGCACGCCCGAAAGCGTGGCCGATCAATTGCTGGCGTTCCAGGAAGAGATCGGCACTTTCGGAACCTTGCTCTATGCCGGCAAGGACTGGAAGGATCGCGAACTCGGCCGTCAATCGATGATCCTGATGGCCGAGAAGGTCTTGCCGCGGATCAACGCCGCTGCCGGATCACCCGCGTGACGAAGGGAGTTTCGACGTGGCTTTCACTGATCGCATTCCGTACCAGGCTCAGATCGACCGACCGAAACTGACATTGCCTGATGGCAAGAAGCTTGCTGTCTGGGTCATCCTCAACGTCGAGGAATGGCGTATCGAGAATCCGATGCCGCGTACCGTCCTGAGTCCGCCGATGGGCCAGCCGCTGCTGCCTGACGTACCGAACTGGTCGTGGCATGAATACGGCATGCGCGCCGGCTTCTGGCGGCAATTCAAGGCCCTCACCGACCGGAGGATACCGGTGACGCTGGCGACGAATGCCAATGTCTGCAACAGCTACCCGCGCGTGGCATCAGCGGCGCGCGAGGCAGGCTTCGAATTCATGGGGCATGGGTTCGTGCAGGGCCCAATGCACAAGGTCGAGAACCAGGCGGAAGCGATCAAGCGTGCTGTCGACACGATCGCCACCTTTGCCGGCAAGCCGCCGCGATCGTGGGAAAGTCCCGGCCTGACCGAGACCGAAGAAACACTCGATCTCCTGCGCCTCAACGGGATCGAATACGTGGCCGATTGGGTGATCGACGATCTTCCCCAGGACATCGCCACACCGCACGGAACTGTGACGACGATCCCCTATTCCGTCGAGACGAACGACATTGTCATTCACGCGCTGCAGCACCTGCCCTCGGAACAGTTCTTGACGCGCTGTACCGACCAGTTCGATCGGCTGTATCTCGAAGGCGCTGAGAACGCGCGGATCATGGCGATCTCGGTGCATCCCTACATCACGGGGGTCCCGCATCGAATCAAATACCTGGAAGCCCTGCTCGACTACGTGATTGGCCATAACGGCGTCGCGCTCATGACGGCGAGCGAGATTGGAGATTGGTATCGGGACCAGATGGCGGCAAAGTAATTCAGCTTAGCCGACGATCTTGATCGGCGCCCTCCGACGATCGGTCGCGCTCTCCGCCATCCTCTCAAATCCGGCCAGAAAGAGATCCAGCGCATCACTGATCATCTGCGCCTTGTCCTCCAGGACGGGCGCCTCATAGATGTACTTGCGTACGCCATAGTAAAAGATGCCGCCGTGAAACACCCAGGCCAGTTCCAATTCGGCCGCGCTTGGCCTGCTCTGCGTCGCGAGGCCGGCCTCGTGGCGACATTCCCTGAGGATACGCGTCAGGATCTTGTCCTTGACCATGCCAACATACCAACGATTGATATCGAGGCCCTTCAGTCCAGAGTAGAGATAGATCCGCAGCCATTTCCGGTTGAAGATTGCGTCCGTGTAGACTTCGTAAAACTCTTGAAGCCGCACGCGGAGAGGACGCGACCGATCCGAGAGCAATTTCTCCCAGCCGATCTCAAGGGGCTCGAGATAGACCTTGCGGTAGACCTCCTTGATGAGATCGTCCTTGCTCGGAAAATACCGGTAGAGCAACGGCTGCGTCACACCTAGCCTGCGAGCGAGGGCGCGCGTGCCGCAGCCAAATCCTTCCTCCGCAAAAAGCTCTGTCGCCTTGGTGACGAACTCACTGCGACGATCGTCTGCCGACAGCCGCCTCTGCTTGGCACGAGTACGTTTGACGAGTGTCTTTCGATTCATGACCCGTTGCCGTCGTCGTCGGCCAGGAACCGCCCAAAACCTCCTTGCGCGAACAGCAGCGGATTGTTCCGGTTATAGGCGTAGGCTTCCACCGCCCCAAGGAAAATGACGTGGTCGCCGCCGTAGTAACGGTTGGCGGCCCGGCATTGGAAGTTTGCGACCACGTCGGCCAGGACGGGAGCGCTTCCCAGACCCGGTGTCCAGCTCACACCGGCGAATTTGTCACCCGACGATCTGGCAAACTGCGTGGCCAGCGTCTGCTGCGACACGTCAAGAACATTGACTGTGAAATGGCTCGCATTCTGGAAGATCGGCAGTCCCTGCGAAAACATCCCCAAGCTCCACAACACGAGTGGAGGGTTGAGCGACACCGATGCAAAGGAATTGCAAGTGATGCCGTAGGGGCGTCCTTCGGTCGACATCGCGGTGACGATCGTCACACCGGTCGCAAACATGCCGAGGGCATTGCGGAAGTCGCGGGGATCGATCGTCGAGCTGTCGCTTGCGAGCTCACTGGCCGGGTCCGGCGGATGCTTCGATGTGTCAGACATCCGGCTCGCCTCAAAGCGTCAAGTTTTCAGACGGCAACCCAAGAGCTACCCGCCCATAATTGGTGCCCGCAGCGTCGAAATTGAAGGCGAAATGCGAATTAACTGCATGCGCGTCACGAAACTGGCGCTGCAACGCTCCCGAGGTGAACAGGCTGCGCGCCCCGCTCGCTGCAAACAGAAGAGACGCGGCTTCAGTGCACAGATTGACGGCGAACGCGCCATCGCGCCGCAGCCGCGTCTTCGCCGCGATGCCGGGAATATCACCACGCCTGACCTCTGCAAGTACGTCAACGCAGTTCGTGCGCATGATCAGACGTGCGGCATCTATCTTCGCAGAAGCCTCTGCGATCTTGATCTGCGTGCTCTGCAGGTCGCCGAGCTTGGCCCGGTTGTATGTCGAGGCACGGTGTCGCGCGATCTCGACGTAATCATCGAGGCAAGCCTGGGCATTCCCCAGACCGACCCCGGACAGCACATAGGGGAACAACGAGAAAACCGGAAGCTTGTAGAGCGCGTTCGGATTGACGGCACTGCCCGGCGTTGCGCCACCCGCAAGATCGCTGACGGCTACCGTCATGTGCTCGGCAACGAATGCGTCGGTTACTCGCACATCGTTCGATCCTGTTCCGCGCAGACCCGCCGCGTTCCAGGTGTCGTCGATGCTGTAATCCCGCCTGTTCAACAGGAAGAGCCGATACTCGACGCCGTCGGCCTCATCGTCCGAGGCAACCACGCTCGCGAGCATGTTCCACCCGCACGCTTCCACCCCGGACGAGAACGGCCAATGACCGCTCAGCAGATAACCGCCACCTGTCTTCCTGGCCCGTCCTGCCGGGAAAACAAAGGAAGACGCGATCAACGTATCGGGATTATCGCCCCACACGGCGCTCTGAGCCTCGGGCGCGAACATACCCAGCATCCAGTGGTGGCTCGCAAGATTGGCAAAGTTCCAGGAGACCGACGCATCGCCCTGCCCCAGCGCGTCGGCGCAATCGACCAGCGCAACGTAGTCGAGCTCGCTGCCCCCGACGCGCCTGGGCTGCAGGATTCGAAACAGCCCACTATCGTGTAGATCCCGCTCGGTCTCGGGCGGCAAACGGCGCAGTTCCTCGGTCCGCTGCGCCCGCTCACGCAAGTGTGGAGCAAGCGCCCTAGCTCGTGCGACCATGACTGAATAACGATCCGTGTCGGGGCCTGACAGCACCGTCACGTCGAGCCCGCGGCCAACCTCAACCATGGTCTCTTCCTTCGCTTCAGCTCCAAACATTTCGCGCGGCCCGCTCAGTTTATCGAGCGATCACCGGAGATCAATATGCACAAACCTGCACCCCGGGTGAATTCATGACCACGGAGCCGTCAGCTGCCGACGCGGCGCTCCGCTGCGCGCGACCAGCTAACGACCGCGGCTTGCCGACGGGTGCTGCCAGCGAACCAGCAACGCCGAGAAGCCCGGGGCCATTCGACCACCGGGCGCTCCACGTCTCGGCAAAGGCCAGATCCACTTCGCAGGGCCTAGCAGAGTTCCTTCCGCCAATACAGCGAGTGCTGCCAGGCCCAGCGCGAGGCAGGCTCGAAGAGCCGATACCCCTGCCGGATGAAGTTGTTGGCCGAAAAATGATTGTCGGTCGTATCCGACACGATCGCCTTCCAACCCGCCCGCCTCGCTCGCGCTTCCAGCGCGCGAGTAAGCCGCACTTGCAGGCCGTGACCGCAGTGCGGCATCATGACGCCAACGCGGCATAGATATCCGGCGTTGGCAACATGGGTCGACGGGACGACGCCTGCGAATGCAATTGGCTTCAGCCCACAAAAAGCAATCCACCAATACCCCTGCTCGAAGTCGGGCACGCGAGTCCCATCGCAGAAGGTCAGCTGATGAAGCTCGGCGAGCGCATCCGCGACCTCTTCGTCCTGCGGATCAATCTCACGTATCCTGTACATTCTTCGCACCTCAAGATTCTATTGTCCGCCAAGGTACTTCGTTCTCTAATCGGGAGAGAGGCGCCCACTCCAGCTGCAACACGAATTATTTCCCGAGCGTGGCTTTGATCCCCAGCCAAACGGCGCCGAGAAAGCCGGTAGCGATCACGGTGATAACCGCCTTGAATGTATAACTTTGCGCCTGCTCCACGCTCCGTCGCCACCGCCGAAGGTGCTGGAAATCCGCACGCAGCTCCCGTCGATCACCTTCTTCGAACCCGAATGAAGTCAAGACTGTCGCGATGGTCTTGACCACGACCGCGTCGATGTCGCTTCGGCGCACCCGATCCTGTTCGATCAACGTTTCCATCACGATTGCCCTGACATCAGCTTCATGCATCGGATCACCGTCGTATAATGCGGGCGACATTCTCAAACGTACGCTTTCCAAAGTAGAAGCCCATGATCATGCCAGCCCAGGTGCTCACATCTCCCGCAAGTTGCGGCGTCGTGCCAAGGCCGAGAACCTTGTCCCAGATCACGCATTTTCCCGATCCTCGGCCGCCGAATGCCCCCTTGTATCGCGCCGGCCGAAGCAGCGGCTCGAACACTTTTGCGGTTGGAATTTTCAGGATCGACAAGGCTGCTCTCGGTAATGCACGACGGCTTGCTCGCCCGCCTCACGGCGATCGTCCGGCTTGAAGCATCATTGGCGCAGGCGCGCTCTGGCGAGACCGGCGAGCCAGTCATTCAAACTCATTTCCGGCGCGCCGGAAGCGTCCGGAATGCCAAACACTGACGGTGGCAGATATCGCATTGGCTGTCCGCTGAACGGGCTCAGCGGCCTGATCGAAGCCGGCGGCGCGCCCGCGACAGCCCCGAAGCGTTCGTCGAATGTCGCGGGCCGACCCACCTGCCGAATCGAATCCGACGGAACGAACGGCACAGCAGACGCTCCCCGTCGAAAGCAGCTTGGCTCTCACCCGTCGGCGACACGCGCACGAGGCTCCGGACAGGTGCTTGCTCGTTGGCCTGTTCTTGCGAGGGGTCATCGGGTGGCGCACCGAACGACTGCGTCTCGTAAAGTGGTCGCGACGATGTAGCCGATCCCTGCATGAATCGTCCGCCAGTACCGAACCCGCGAACGGCATCAGACTCGCTAGGCGCGGGATTTAGGTAATTATAGGTAGGATCAGGTATTGGGGACTCGAGCGGTACGAGACTAGGCGATCTTGGAACAAAACGCTCCTGGTCCGGAAGAACGGATGATTCCAGAAGACGTGCGGATTAATGGGATTCTGACGGCGTGGATCGTCGGGACCGTAAATCGGATAATGGGCATGTTGATCTTTCGTACCCACATTGCCCATCTTGCCGATGAGGTCACCTGCGAACACCTTCTGGCCTTCCTTCACAATTTGACTCTGAGTATGAAGAATCTCGTGGGAATTGCCGTTGTAATCTCTAATCGCAATGGTATTTGTCTTCCCGCCCCCCGCCCTAGTCACGACACCTGACACGGGCGAATGCACCAGCGGATGTTGAAGGTTTATTCCCGTCTGCCCTCCAAGATAATTCATGTCAACGCCGATATGGGGGTCCGACGACGGTGGCTTCACTCGACCTTCCGCTCGTCCGGCGCCAAAGTCGCCCGATCGTCCCGTGACATGTCCATTGCGGCCATCAATCGGAGGCAGCATCATGTTTATGATGTCTCGTAAATTCAATTCAGGTCTCCTTTGCAAAGTACTCCTGATCGTCATTGGCGCAACGGTCGCGGCGGACCGTTGACGATGACTGTAAGCCCGTCTTCGGCGGCAGCGCCCTCGCGCAGACGATCTGCGTCACAATCCCGGGATTGCGCGGCCGATCGCTCATTGCAGTGAGGTTAGCGGCACGGACCGCGGACAGGCAATTGGCGAACGACTCGTCAATCGCAGCCATTTGACAGGTTCTTAGATCTACATCGGCCAGAAAATGGCTCTCAGATCGGGTCGGCGCCCGCTCATCGCCAATGAGCCGCCCCTGCAGCGGCTAAGGCGCAGCGTTGACGCTCCACGTTCCGTCTGAACCTTGGGTCAAAACCACGGGCTTCTTGTCGGGGCTCTCAAGCTTGATCGTTTTGTCATCGATCCACGCGACAAAGGTCGCTTTTGCGGGCAAGGGAGTCTTGCTTTCTTTCGATGTCCAAACTGGACGCTGCTTTTTGCCTCGAACGTCGAGAATCGCAAAGCTTGTTTCGTCCTCGCCGCCTTCCTCGGTGAGCACTAGATTCCCGTCTGGAGAAAATTGAGGAAACGCATTTCCGAAATCGAGCTCGCGACCTGTTCTTCCCTCGATAGCCGCGCATTGACCACCGTCCGCTCCGTGGTCACAAACGACAAAAATACGTGTCGATGGATAGAAGTCGGCAAGGCCGTAACCAAATCCTCCTTCACTCCTTCCGAATCCGTTCTTGTTATCGAATATTTTCCGGCTGCCGCTATCCATGCGAAGAACGAGAGTGTTGCCTCGCATTGCGGCCAACGGCCCCGCCAACGCCACGCACCGTGCATTGAATTCCGCAGTAGCGTCGCGTGAAAACGACTCGCTGCAGGTCTTGACTCTCGACGCCGGCGCACCCGCTTGTTCAGAAGATTGCTCGGCACTCATCGGCAAGGTCGCATCGACAAGAACGACGAGACTTGCAAACAAGAGAACGAAATTTCGCATGGCTGCCCCCGCTTTGCAGTGATTTACCAACTCATGCCCGGTTCGTTGGATCGCATTTCCAGATCATCGAGCACGCGGCCGCACTGGCCGCTACCGACCGACTAGGCCGCATCATCGCACAATGGCACCGCTCCGCTCGGACACGCCATGGTAGATATCATGCCGGGCAACGCGTTGGTAGAGCGGTCCCGTAGAACGAGGCCCACGATGCAAGAGCCGGCCGCGACAGTGGTTCGGCTTCGCATCGACGTGATTGAACGTTTTGGCGGGGTCGTCGACAAAGTCAGCCCAAATCGGACGGGCCGCTGCTCTCAGGCATCTTCGCCGTCAATCTCCTCGGGTTCAACGATGATGCGCTCGATGCGGTGCACAAGTTCGAGCGCCCCGTCAGCGTTTTCGATCGCCTGCGGCGCTTTGCCCCAGCCGCGATCGAGGATGGCATTGGCCGCCGAGACGCGGGCAGCCGGAGTGGCGCTGGTCGATCGCATCACGCCGACCAGTGCGTTGAGTGCGCTTCTCGTATGGCTCCGCGCAAGCGAACGGATCTGCGTAGTCGTCCTCGCCACTCACTTCTCCTCCCAATCGGACGGGAGATATTCACTCGGAGCCGTATCGGCATCATTCGTGTCAGGATCGGGCACCACCGAGCGAAATGCGATCGTCGGAAAATCCGTTCGCTCGCCTTCGTGACGCGGACGGGGGATGAACTGTATGATCTCTGCGCTCATGCGAACTCCGACAATGCAATGGCGATCAGGCCCGCAAGCGCGAGCGATATCAGATAGGCAGTCATGCGAACCTCGTTGATCGGCCGTCAACGCGCGATGCGGCCATCGAATAGAATGTGCGGCAGATCGCGCAGCGGGCGGCGATCTTTGGGGCGCGAACCTTATCCCTGACGTGTGGGGCCGCTGGCGGCGCCGGCTTACGCCGCGCCGCAGGACCGTCGCGTTCGCGCGCGCCGGCCAATTTCGTGCCCGTTTCAATCGGTTCGGACGGCGGCTCGCTCGCGACGCTCAGGCGACGGGCTGGGAGGATGTGGCGTCGTGACGTTGCGGCCGCCGTCCGATTGGCGAAACGGCAAACAAAAAGCCCGCCGCGGATTGCTCCGTGCGGGCCCAACAATTTCTGATTTTCGGATTATGCCCCTGAGTTGCCCGACGTGTCAAACGTTTTTGCGAGATGAAGCGGAAGCGTTCGATGCGCCACCTGCTACAGCGGCTTGTACATTTTTGCGGTGCGAATTTTCAAGATCGACAAACCTGCCGCCGATGAGCCAGGACTGCATTGGCACCGAGCTACCACCTCGCTGCGGTGGTCGCCCACGGACCGTCACTGACGAGGACGTGGCCTGATCAGGCCGGCCGGCCAGCCAATCATTGAAATCCGTCTCCGGAACATCGGAATTGTCCGGAACACGCAACACCGACGGCGGCAGGTATCGCATGGGCTGTCCGCTGAACGGACTCAGCGGTCTCGCCGCTGCCGAGGGCGCAGCTGCCGGAGGAGAGGACGCAGGAAACCGTTCATCGAACGCAGCGGGCCGGCCAGTAGAGGGAATCGACGCGGACGGAACCAACGGCACGGCCGGCGCTCCTACATCGAATGCAGTTTGCCCCTCGCCCGCAACCGGTACACGGACCAAGTGCCGAATAGCCGCTTTCTTACCGGCCTCCACCTGCGAAACATCGCCGGGTAGCGCAGCGAATGATCGAGCTGGGCCGCCGCTCGCAGCGGATGCCGGCACCGCGCTCCAGCGGTCCGCAAAGTCGGCAGGTCCGTCAGCCAACGCCTGCGCCACCGCGGATTGGTTTGCCAGATATGTCGCGCCAGCTCCGTCAGCACCGATCTGCGGAACGCAGCAACACCGCGCTGCACAGCATTCCACTTGTTTCTCAGCACCCGCTCTGGAGTCGGACCTTGCTTGTAGAACTGAACAAGCAGTGCGCGTTGCAGTTCCGGGCTTAAGCCGTTCCAAGCGTTGATCCCCGTCGTCGGGTCTCCATTGATGCTCATGTTGGATTGATAAACGCCAAGACCGTGCTGCAAATATGCAGCGATCGCTGATGCTGTCAGCGCTTTGTCGCTGCCATTCTGCAAGGCGACGCCCGCCGAGTATAGATTCTTCGCATAGGGCGCGAAGGCGGGATCATTTGGATTTTTCAGAATTGCCTGAATAGCGTTGTGAAATTCATGCCGGCGAGACCGCAATCGACCACAGCGGGTTGAAGAATTTCGTCCAGACATCCGATCCAACCGTTATCGCGTTGGGATTGGCACGATATCTTCCGAGATGTAGTCCGAGGCTCCCCGCTCCGCATTAAATAGGTTCCTTGCCAGCCCTCGCGCGTAATCGATGCCAAGAGACGTGTCTGCGTAGAGAGACGAGAGGTAGGCCTTCATCTTTCGTAGCTTGCGGTCTGATCGAACTGCGCTTGAGCCAAAGCTCCGGCAATGGCCTCTGCAGGTACTCCATACCTCGCTGCCGCAGCGGTGATCTGGGGTGCCATCGATTGAACCAAGGCCAGGGTTTTCTTGCCGTATGACGGAGCAGAGGCCATGATCAATCTCTTTGGGGTATGCGTTTCAGGTCGGTTTACGAGTACTTACGAAAGAGCCCAGAAGTAGGCCCAGACTCCCGCCCAATCCAAAATGAGGGAAGTCAAGACAATCGTGTTCCACAAGACGACGCGTGAGATCCACTTGATCCCCACAAGAATTGCGGTCAGGACAACAATGAGCGATGAGAACGACACAAGTGTACCGATTGCAGTATCACGAACGAAATCGTCGAACGGGCCAACGAGCAGCGCCGTAATCCCGATCGCCAACGTCGAAAGGCCGAAGATAATCCCCACAGACAGGATCAATCTGTAAGTCGCCGGACGGAGATGGACGCACCCGATAGCGGCAATCGTGGAGAGATGATTGATCATCGGTGTCGCGCGGATAATCTGCTCGGCGTCCATGAATTGTCCCCGCGGAAGGCGATTTAGATGAGACATCACCCCAACCGCTCATGATTGAACCAGGCGAGCTTACAACACCCGCGGTTCATCGCCAGCAATCAGCGGCGCATCTGCTCTCTAGAGTATACGAGCAAATGCCGCGCAGCAGCGCCCACAAACCCGGGCATTTGTTGCGCATGGTTTCAGGAGCTTTTGTGCAGAAGAGCCGGCGCTCGCGCGGCGCCTGTGGTGGATGAATGTGCGGCAGATCGCGCAACGGATGGCGATCTTTGGGGCGCGAACCTTATCCCTGACGAGTGGGGCCGCTGGCGGCGCCGGCTTGCGCCGCGCCGCTGGACCGGCGCGTTCGCGCGCGCCGGTCAATTTCGTGCTCGTTTCAACGGGTTCGGACGGCGGCTCGCTTGCGACGCTCAGGCGACGGGCTGGGAGGATGTGGCGTCGTGACGTTGCGGCCGCCGTCCGATTGGTGAAACGGCAAACAAAAAGCCCGCTTCGGATTGCTCCGCGCGGGCTCAATAATTTCTGATTTTCGGATTATGCCCCTGAGTTGCCCGACGTGTCAAATGTTTTTAAGAGCTGAATGCGATCGATAAAATACGACGCGTCGCCTTCGACGGTGAGAAACCGCCCTAATCGAAAGTTGATGCATGATCCGGAATCGCGACACGAGCCGGCGCCGATCGCCGTATCCTGGCTGCGATGATGTCAGTGTGCCGCTGAGTTGCCCGACGCGTCAAGGGGACAACCAGCCCACATCTTTTAGATCGACATCAGGACAGTTTTGGCTCGCGTCGGTTGACCCGCGCCGCAATTAGATTGCAAGGAGGAAGCGTCGATGTATTTCGTTGCTGCCGTGCTCGCGGTCCTGTCCGGCCTGTTCTATGCAGCGGGCCATCATGAGATAGGTTCGATCGGTGCCACCATGTGCCAGTATGGCGGTCTCTTCTGCGACAGTCCGGTGCTGGTTCTCGTCGGTGCCGGGTTCGCCGCAGCGTGGGGCATGCTCGTCAGCGTGCGCTGATCGTCCTGCAGTATTTCGACTATAGCCTTGTCCCGCTAATTTGCCCGACCAGCCATTTCCTGCACCTTGCGTCGGATGCAATCTCAAGGACGCCCCGCATCTATTGCGGTGTACTCGGATTTGCCGGCTGGGCGGGCTTTGGACCGGGTGGATCTGGCTCAATCGGTGTCTTGGGCTCGGTCGGCATCACCTTTGCGCCGGCCGCACGTGCTGCCTCGCCGGTCGTTGAGTAGTTGGCGGAAGCGGCCGGCTGCACCTTCGGCTTGCTCCACGGACCGTGGTCGACCATCAGCATGCCCAGCACGCCAAGGATCGCTACCAGCGCAGCGATCCACAGCGGCGTTCCGCCGTGCCGATTGCGATGCTTGACCGAACGGCCATCCGATATGCCATGCGCCTGCATTGTCATCGCCGTTTCCTTCACGGAGATAAACCGCGAGCGGCAGCTAAGTTTCCGGTTCCCCAATGCGGAAGCGACGTACGTTGGTGGAACCAATTCCCGGCGGCTGAATTTTCATGATATGTGACCGTCGAGAATGCGCACGCCCGGATAAGCAGGACGGCCACCTCATCTCTTGAGTGAAATCGCGGCCGACACATGAACTCTGAAACACCCGAGTCTCCGCTTCAGCCCACGCTCGGTGAGCGGGCGATCGACACCGCGACGGACGTTTCGCGCACCATCACCGAGGTGTCGGACGGACTTCGAGCGGCGGCCGACCGCCTCAGCGATGCGATCGCAACCTCGCGCCGGCCGGGCGGCGTCCTCGCCACGGTGAGCGCGGTCACGCGTGAAGCGCCCCTCGCCAGTCTGTTTGTCGCGTTCCTGCTCGGTATCGCCATCGCGCGCCGGCGCTAGACGTCACCGCGCCGCAAGGGCCGCTCGCCCTAGAACTTGCCCTTCGTGGCGTCCTTGGTTGCGGACATCACGCTTCCGCTGATCTGACGCATATGTTCGCCGGCATTGGTGAACTGGCTGCGCAAGAATTCCGACTGGATCCGCATCGCCTCCTGCAGATCCGTGGCATGCACGAGCTTGCGCGCGTGCTCAAACGCCGCCTTCATGTTCTGCTCGGTGAATGACAGCGCCTGTTTGGAGATCTCGGTACCGGTGCCCGGCATCGCCGTCATCGACTTGCTCGCGGCATCAAAGAACAGGCTGAAGGCTTTCTCGGCCTGGTCGATGGTCTTTTCCGCGAGATCGCGCAACTCGGCGGGAACTTCAAGCTTCGGCTCAATCATGATCGCGCCCCTGAAATAAGTGTCTGGCAAGTTAGCATAGATTATGACGACGTCAGCGCCGTATCGCGAACCATGACAGCGCCCACTCGTTCCTCCAACCGAGGAAAAATTACCTAGCAGGGCAGACCGCGCCACCTACCGATTCCAATCATGTCAGCACTGTGGCATAGTGATTCGACCTCGTCGTGGTCGCGTTCGCGTCCCGATGCTACGCGCCGTCCGTCCAACACCGACCTGCACCCGCTTCAAGACCAGCATAGAGATGCCTTGCATGAAGTGCGGCACGCAAATGCGGCTTGCCTTGATCGAGCCGCGCGACCAAGTCTACGACGTGCTGACCTATCAGTGCGCGCCATGCAATTCCGGCGAGAGCTTCCTGAACGCGCGCTAGGCGATTGGTCCGTTCAGTCGTTCAGCACCGCGGCCGCCGCCTCCGTCAGCTCGGGCTCGTCGTCATACAGCTCGACCAGACCGAGCTCCGTGAGAACGCGCAAATTCTCGTCACTGACCGGAGACAATTTGAGCCTGCCGGCCTGGATATCGCGAAGGATCCATCGCAAGGCGATCGCGCGTTCAAGTGAAAATTCAGCGAATGGATTATCTGCCATTCACCTCACTAGCTCCGCATTTCGATCAGACTTTGTCTTTGCCGCGGCGGCTTCATGGACACCACAGATTGACGGCGCGATCGAGGTGCCCGGAGCCCCGATCGCGTCATCGCTCCTTGTGTCTCTCGCTGCGGTGCGGTTCAGTAGCGGTAAGGGTCGATATCGAGCAGCGGGAATGCGCTGAACACGCTCGGCAGGTTGGTCGGCGTCGCTGGATGCAGATAGGACTTGTCCAGTTCGGCGAAGCTGGTGACGCCGAGCAGACCGAGGCAGCGGATCACCTCGTCCTCCAGCAATTCGAGCATGCGGACGATGCCTGCCTCGCCGGCCGCAGCGAGCGCCCAGCATTGCAAACGGCCGATCCCGACAAGGTCGGCCCCCGAGACGATGGCTTTCACGATATCAGTGCCGCGGCAGATCGAGCCATCGACCATGATCTTGGCGCGGCCGGCGACGGCCTGAACGATCTCGGGCAGGACGTGCATGGATCCGCGCCCGTGGTCGAGCTGCCGTCCGCCGTGATTTGAGACGTAGATCCAGTCGACCCCGTGGTCGAGGGCGATCCTGGCGTCTTCCGCGGTAGCAATTCCCTTGAGAATGAGCGGAATCTTGAACTTGTCCTTGATCAACTTCACCGTCCGCCATTCCAGCCCCTTCTGGAAATCGCCGCCGGTGGCGCGGACGCGGCTTTCGCGGACATAGCGCTTGGCGATGTCGCGCTCACGCCGGCTGTAATGGGCGGTGTCCACGGTGAGGCAGAACGCAGCGTAACCATTGTCGATGGTCCGGCCGACCGTATCCTCGACGAACGCATCGTCGCCGCGCACATAGAGCTGGAAGATGCGCAAGGCGTCGGGTGCCGCCTTGGCGGTATTTTCCAGCCCAGGCTCCGACACCGAGCTCAGCATATGCGCCGCGCCGAACGTCCCCGCTCCGCGCGCGACGGCTGCGCCCCCATCCGGATCGAATATCTCCAGCGCGCCGACCGGCGCGATCATCACGGGAAGCCGAAGCTTGCGCCCAAATACCTCGGTGGAAGGATCGACATTGATGACGTTGCGCAGAACCCGCGGCCGGAACGCGATTTCGTCGAGCGCCATTCTGTTACGGCGCATCGTGGTCTCGGTTTCCGAGGCGCCGACGATGTAGTCCCAGGCATTCTGGTTCAACCTGGCGCGGGCCTTTTGCGCGAACTCGTGCAGGTTCTGGAATTCCTCGCCGCTGGCGCCGAGTTCAACATTACGCGCCTGCCGAATGGGGGTCCCGTCATTCATGGTCGTTTCTTCTCCCGATTTGGCCGGCACATTAGCCGCAGACAAACCGGAAAAGCTACCACCTTGACCCACCCAACCGGCCAGCGAAGGCCAGCTATTCGCTTGTGAGATAGATCGGGTTTCGACGCCTCCGCACTGAGCCGTCCGACACGCGCTAGCTGCCCGAAAACCGGTTTCGGTACTCGGTCGGCGACACGCCGAGGTGGCGCAGGAAGGCCCGCCGCATTCGTTCGTCGTCGCCAAATCCTGCGCGCTTTGCGACCTCGACCACGCCGCCGATCTGGCGGCTTTCGAGCAGCAAGCGCGCCGTCTCTACGCGCAGCGCCTCGACGCCGCTAGCGGGTGTCATGCCGGTGCGGCTGACATAGGTTCGGGCAAAGGTGCGCGGCGTCATCCCGGCCTTTTCCGCGAGGGTCTCGACCTTGAGGTCTTCAGTGATGTTCTCGATGATCCAGGCATGCAGCGCACTGAACCGTCCCTCGACGTCCGACGCCTGGGCTGCAAGGACGGTCGAGAACTGGCTCTGACCGCCCGGCCGCTTCAAAAACACCACCAGCCTGCGCGCGACATCGAGCGCGATGGTGTGGCCGAAATCCTCCTCGATCATCGCGAGTGCCAGATCGATGCCGGCGCTGACGCCCGCCGACGACCAGACACGTCCGTCCTTGACGAAAATCGCGTTGGGCTCGACGCGAATGTTGGGAAAGCTGTCCTGCAAACGCGGACAATAGCGCCAGTGCGTTGCAGCACGCTTGCCGTCCAGAATCCCGGTCCAGGCCAGCGCAAACGCGCCGAGGCAGACTGATGCGATACGGCGCGCCTTCGGCAGCGCCTCCGCAATCCAGTCCATCAACCCGGCGTCGTTGCGGATCTTCCAGATACCGGGCCCGCCGGGGATTACCAGCGTATCGACCTCGGCGGGCGCAACACTGGCGACCGGCGCCGTGTCGATCATCATGCCGACATCGGTCGGCACCAATCCGCCTGAGGTCGACAAATAGAATATCGAGTATCCGGGCCCCGGCAGTTCGATCGCTTCCAGTTCAGCGAACACCTGCGCCGGTCCGGAAATGTCCAGCAAGGTCACGCCCGGAAAGGCGACGATCGCGATCGACCGGGTCGCTTTCTTGTCACGTGGCTCGGGCCGGGACGCTTTGGCAGTTTTCGAGGGCATATTGTCCTTTAAGCCATTCGAGGCCGCCCTGTATAGCTCGCGGTGGAATTCTGGAGTTCTGCCATGTCGGGAAATCTGGGCAGCAAATACGAGGCGGTCAAATCGCCTTGGACGGACTATGCGATCTACAGTCTACCCGACGCCTCCCGGATCGAAGCCTGCGACCGTCAGCAACTGATGGACGCCATGAACGACATCATCGCCGTCAACTGGCAGGCCACGGAGCCGCACTGGACGGCAACCTCTTCGCCCTTCGACAAAAAATACAGCCTGATCCTCGTCTACGACGGCTCCGGGCTCGTCGCCTTCTCGGTCTATCGCATCCTGCAGATGTCGGCCGGACTTGGAATCTATCGGAGCGGCACGGAAGTGCTTCCGGCACATCAAGGGCGCGGATTCTACGGCTTCTTCACATCGGAAGTCCTGAAGTGTTCGGGCGCCGCGGAGAGAGCCGACGGCAAACTGCTCTACGGCTGGCGGACCCGCAATCCGATCGTATGGGCGGCGAACGCTAAGATTTGCGAAAAAGTGACTCCATCTTTGCTCGATGGCGCGCAGGATCCGGCGCTGCAAGAGGCCTGTGTCGAGATGTGCACCTCGCTCTATCCGGGCAAGCCGCTCGAACTGCCCGACATGATCATGCGTGGCGCCTACGGCCACATTAAGCACCATCGGCAGGCCTATCGTGGCACCGCATCGCTGGTCGATGCCGCGATGTTGCGGAAAATTCCGAATTCCGCTGATGCCCTTTTCTCGGTCGGTTACGCGAGGGTGTGATGTCGATGCTCGGACAACAAGCCGTTTACGCCCCTGCGTCGCGCCTCACCGACCGCGCCTATCTCGCCTGGATGGCGGTGGCCGTCGCCTATGCCATTGCCTTCCTGCAGCGCGTGTCGCCGCAATCGGTAAGCCTCAGTTTCATGCACGACTTCAACACCGATGCGGCCGGTGTTGCGATGCTCGCCTCGAGCTATTTCTGGGGCTACACCTTGATGCAGATCCCGGCCGGCCTTTTGGTCGATCGGTACGGCGTCAAACGCGTCGTCCTCGTCAGCATGATTGCCTCGTCGCTCGGCAGCGCAGCGTTCGCGCTGGCGCCGAACCTCCTCGACGTATTTGCCGCGCGCCTGATCATTGCCTGCGGCGATGCGCTGGTCTTCACGGCACTGCTGAAGCTCGTGGCACAAAGCTTTGCCGACGAGCGGTTCGGCATGATGTCGGGCATTTCGCAGGTCTCCGGCTATGTCGGAGGCGTGATTGCAACCACGCCGCTCGCAGCCGCCGTCTCGGGATTCGGCTGGCGGGCCTGCTTCCTGGTCATCGCCTGCATTGGTCTTGCCAACCTCGCCTTCGCCAAGCTCGCGCTCAAGCCTGATCCGGCATCACATAGCAACAAGACGCTGAAGGGCGTCGTGATCGCTGCGCGGCAATCGCTGGCCCATCTCGCGAACTGGGGCTGCGCAATGACGTTCGCGTCGCACTTCGCGGTCGTGACGACCTTGTCGGGCGTCTGGGGCATTCCGATGGTCGCCCACTTCTTCCACATTTCTCCTACCGCTGCCGGAACGCCGCTGCTCGCCTTCATGATCGGCAATGCACTCGGCTCGATCTTCCTCGGTCACGCTGCCGATCGTGCCGCGGCGGCGCTCGACCGCGCATTGATCGGCATTTGCGTATTGCGCATGCTGCTGATCGCGATGCTGCTACCGCCGATCGCCCGGACATTTGGTCTTGCCTACGTCACCGTCGTGTTCACGGCCCTGGGGCTCGTCGCCGGCGGCACCGTCCCGCTGGTGCTGAAATGCGTCAAGAAGCTCTATACCTCCGACCTGATCGGTGTCGGCGCTTCCGTGAACACCACCGCTGCCGGGATCTTCGCCGGCGTCTCGCAGCCGATCATCGGCGTCGCGATGCTTGCCGCCAGCAACGCCTCCGGGACCGACGCCGTGCACAATGCGGCCGCGATCGGTGACGGCGGCTACAGCGCCTTGATCGTCATTCTGCTTCTCATGTCGCTGCCCGGCATCGCCGGGCCGCTGCTGATGAGAAGCAAGTTGATAGCTCGTTAGTGTCGTTATGAGTGTAGGGGGTGTTATGGAGCGCTTGTTCTTGAGAAAAGGCGAAGTTGCATCAAACTTTCCGGTCAGCAGCTGGCAAAGCGTGATGTTCTCCGAGTTTGAAGCGCAGATGAGCAGCGAGGCGAGGCCATTCCCTTGCGTGTTCGGGGTGACCGGACATCGACAGGATCAGCTCCGCTATCTGTTCCTCGATCCGTATGACGTCGCGGTGCTCGGCGAGCAGCTCGCACGATATGTTTCGGAGGCGCGCTCGTTCGGTCCTAACACCTCCTTGATCGTGTTCACACGGCCCCGCCCCGTGCAGACCCTCGACGCCTATTACCGCAAGATGTGGCTGACGCTCGATCAGCTCGCGCGCCTGGACAAGTACCCGTGGCCATCAGAGATTCCGGAACAGATCGACCATCCGATGTGGGAGTTCTCGTTTGCGGGCGAGCCGATCTTCGTCGTGTGCACGACACCGGCCCATGTGATGCGCCAGAGCCGTCGATCCAGTGCCTTCATGCTCACGTTCCAGCCGCGCTGGGTGTTCGACAAGATCCTCGGGACGGAAAAGGCCGCGACCGCGGCGTTCGCCGAGGTACGCAAGCGCCTGATCCCCTACGACAGCGCCAGCCCCTCTCCGCTTCTTGGCCGCTACGGCGCGACCGATGGCCGCGAGTATCTGCAGTACTTCCTGCACGACGACAACAATGCGAGCGGAGGCTGCCCCTTCGCCAAGCTCGCGCAGAACAAGACGCCACCTATCACGAACAAGGAGCAGGCAGCATGACCCAGATCATCGCGGGCACGAAGACCGCATTTGCCATCGATCCGGAGATCCTGAACCTGCTCCCGGCCCAGGGATCCGTCGAGCTGCAGCATGATGCAGCCGGCAAGGTGCATCACTTCCATACTCATCCGGTCGATGAAATCCTGATGATCATCAGTGGCCGGTTGAACTTCATTTGGGATGGCGGCGAGCAGGTGGTCGGCGCCGGCGACACCATCCTGCTGCCTGCCGGCACCCGGCATCAATCCGAGGCGCTGGAAGGCGGTGCAATCTATGTGATTGCGATCCAGCCGCCTGCGAAACCATTGAACCACTGACGCACAGGAGAGATTGCGAGCACCTCAGGACAGTGAGGGATCGCGCGGCGGCTCAACCGCCAAACGTTCGACCAGCTCGAGGACCTCGAAACGCTGGTCGGGCGCAAGTCGAAGGAAGGCCTTCAACAGTCGCAGGCTTTCCAGTGTTTCGCTCGATGGAGCTCCGAGCTTGTTCTGCAGCTCTGCAACGTATGTGGGATTTTTCATCTCGCACCTTAAGTGAGGATTACGAATGGCATACCCAGGTAAACGTGAAGGCTTGGCCCAGAAGGTCGACACCGCAGCGCAAGAGGCCGAACGCCTTGGCCTGACCACGGCAACCTTGATACTCCGAATGGCCCGTCTCGAGATTGATCGGGCGGAGCCCGAGGAAGTTGAAACTATGCCAAGGAACAACTTGCGCAGCAAGCCGAACTGAGGTCCGAACAGGCCAGTTCCGGGTCTAGGGCCATCGGCACGAGTGGGGCGAGAGGCTTCCTTCTCGCCTCAGGGGCGGCTAGCGCGCATCTGATCCTTGGTTCAGGCTGAACGGCCAGCCGGTGTTGCCTGGCTTGCCGAACGCGCCTGCCTCGGCCAGCGTGGCGATGCGCCGGTCGTCGTAGCCAAGCGTCTTGCTCAGTACATCCCGGGTGTGCTGACCGAGCAGTGGAGCCGCAACCGGATCGACCGCCGGTGTCAGGCTCATATTGACCGGCGACTCGATGTTCGGAACCGAGCCGGCGGTCGGATGTGCGATCTTGCTCAGACGATGACGATCGCGCACCTCGGGTGCGTTAAAGCCCTCCTCGACGGTACGCAGATAGCCAACCGGAATATTGGCCTTCTTCATCTTTGCCATCCAGTGCTCGAGTGTGTCGCTTGCAAACACGCTGGCGATGATGCCGCGCAGCTTCTCCTTGTTGGCGGTCCGCGCCTTGCGGTGAGCAAACTCGGGGTCCGTGACGAGATCCGGGCGCTCGAGTACGTCGGTGACGAGCCGGCGATAGAGACGGTCGTTGGCGCAGGCCATATAGAGCGGCCCATCGGACGCCCGGTAGACGCCGACGGTCGGCGAACCGTTCGGTGAGTTGCCGAAACGGCCGGGGTTATTGCCGTTGATGAGATAGGCCATGCCGTAGAAGCCCGTCATCGACACCGCGGTGTCGATCAACGCGACCTCGACCTGCTGCCCGCGACCAAGCCGATCGCGCGCAATCAAGGCGAGCAGGATGGCGTTGCAGGCCGACATGCCGGTCGCCATATCCACGATCGGCGGCCCGGTGCGCACCGGTTCGCCGTCCGGAAAGCCGTTCAGCGACATGAAGCCGCTTTCGGCCTGCGTAATCGGGTCGAAGCCCGGGCGCAGCGCGAAATCGCCTTTGCGGCCATAGGCCGAGATCGAGCAATAGATCAGCCGCGGATTAGTCGGCGCCACCGACGCATAGTCGAGGCCAAATTTCTTCATCACGCCGCCGGAGAAATTCTCCACCACGACATCTGCCTTGGCGATCAACGCGCGCGCGACCTCGAGCGCCGCAGGATTGTTGAAATCGAGCGCAATGCCACGCTTGTTACGATTGAGGCTCAGATATGCGGCGCTCTCCCCGCCGATTTCAGCGTGCTCGTAGGCGCGCGTGTCGTCCCCACCGTCCGGATTCTCGATCTTGATGACCTCGGCCCCGAAGTCGGCCAGCGTTTGCGTGCAGGCCGGGCCGGCGACGACGCGGGTGAAGTCGACCACCAGCAGGCCATCGAGCGCAGTCGGAACTCCCTCCCCGCGCGGCGTGCGCCCCGGCAATTCTGGTTTGGTCATGATCTGACGCTTCCTCTGTTATTTTTGTCAGGTGAAATACGACGACCCTAGCCAGGACCGGCGTTGCCTGCCTTTTAGCGGAAGGGCGTCACCAAAACCAAACCCGGATTTTGCAGGGCGGGACCTTCGCCTGACATGGCTGTCACCAGCAAGGAGCAGCGCCGACCCGGGCCAACGATTCGAACATCACGGATACCCGCCGATACCGGATCTGTCGGTGCGTTCGGCCAGCGGAAGGATAAACATCGGCGGGTAGCGACGCTCCGTCGCCACCCGCGCGAGAATCGTCGCGCTATTCGGCGATCACTTCGCCGGAGCCACCGAACTCGGCCGGAAAGTCCTTTAGCTTCGGCAGGCCATCACGTATCGGCAGCACCGCTTCGGAGTAGTTGACGTGAACGCCGGGGCTGAACTTCAGCGTTGGGATCGTTGCAGTGAAAACGTCGACGAGCCCAAGCGTCGGGTGGTTCGTCATCAGATGACCGCCGCACTTGGTGCAGTATTTCCGCTGGCTCATCGCGGTCTTCTCGTACGTCCCGACATGATCGGCGCCCTTGGTGACCTCGACCGCCTCGGGCTTCCATAGGCTGAACGCATTCACCGGGCCGCCGGACCAGGAGCGGCATGAACGGCAATGGCAGTAACCCATCGCCTCAGGCTCTCCAGTGACCTTGAGCTCGACGGCGCCGCAAAAGCAGTTTCCAGTGTGACTCATCGCTCGGTTCTCCTTGGGTGAATTGATAGGACCCCGCGCCGGCATCGACCCACGTTATTCGTGATGATCGCGATGCTGGAATAAGACGTAGGCGGGCGTCGCCGCTGCCAGCTCCCTTATAGGTGTACCAGACCATTCCCCACACCATCACATTGCACTCGAATGCAGGCAGGTCATCGACGCGGGCGAAGTTACATGAGATTCCGCGTTGCTGTCGACGGTCTTTGACGACACACGGACGAGCCGAGTGTGGGGCAAAGCACAGGGCTGCAATGTGATGCAGCACTGTCGTGCCGGATGCCTCTGCGGCAACCGGCACGCGAGCACATCACTTCAGCGTTGCCAGTCCTTCGCCGGAACCTTGTTCGGCGTTGCGAACCCGTACATCAGCGCCAGCCGATCCAGGCACTCCTTGAGACGCCGCGCAAAATAGTCCTGCCAACGCTGCGTACACAAACCGCGCCGCTGTCCAACCTGCTCCATGGTCATGCCGAGGATCAGGACGTCGTGCACCAGCGCCGAACCGTCGGCACCGAGCTCATGCTCGGCGCGACTCAGGCGCAAAGTCGCCTGGCGCTGCCCCTCCGTGATCGGCTCACGTTGCTGGCCTCCGTCAACATATTCACGCGTCGTATCCACCGCTCGAGGGCCGCGCTCGGCCTTCTCCCAATCGTTCTGGAAGGCTCGACCGCTCCGGTACTGTGTGTCGTCGATCTGCCGGTGTGCATGCAACCGGCCGAGCGGGTCGTTGCGGATCGAGCGAAACGCGACGATCTTCTCGCCCAGCTCAAGCGCGAGAGGATTGTCGACCTCAACGGTCGCCACTTCGGCGTTAAAGGGCAGATCCTGGGAGCGCCGATCATGTGTTCCAGCGGGATCGTACGGCTTCCGGCGTTTTGCGCGCGGCATTGGTCACCTCCGAAATGTGTCATGAAAGCGCGCGGCGTCTTCCGCGCGATCGCGGTTGTGTGCGGACCGACATCGATCGGTCGGGAAGTGAGCGGCCTCAGATGGCCCCGACGGTTTGAAGCCAGGCATCGTTCAGGACCGGCCGGGCCGATGCCTCGGAATCGCGGCTCAGGTGAAAATGCGGGGTGCAATAGCTCGAGCCCGGCTGGCGCGGGTGACCACAGAACGTCATGGCTTCGCCATCGACATCCCCGCCATAGGGATAGCGGCAGTCTCCGCGCTTGAGGTCGAACAGTGAAAGGTGCCGCGGCGCGACCGCCGCGCAACGAAGTTGAGGCATCTCCACCGTTTCGGTGAAGCTTTTCGGCCAGCGAAGCAGATCGCACTTCGGCTCGGCCCGCCGTTCACACGGGCTTTCGATCCTCGCTGGCTCCGGCAAGGCCGGCTTGGGTGGGTCGAGGCGCCCTGACAGGGATGGCTCTGGCCGATCGAGGCCAGCCAACCCCATGCGCTGTGCTCGGCTGAGGGCTGCGTTGCGCGTATAAGCCGTGCTGAAGGTTGCGTTGATGGTGTCGGCGATTTCCGAGTAGGACAAGCCGCGGGCGCGCAGGTCCTGCAAGGCCGCCGAATGCTCCGGCAGCCAGTTCATCATATCCATTCCAAATTCCCATTTTTGTCATTCCGCCGGCGCCTCGCATAGCTTCCGATATTCCGAAGAAAAAGTCAAGCTTGAATTCTGATAATCGTAACGGTAAAGTGCATCCAGCTTTGGAGAGGATGCAACATGCTGGACGCGGCACTTATCGAACGGGCACTGGAAAAGACGGGAAAGAGCAAAGGCGGGCTTGCCCGTGCAATGGGCGTTCGCGCCGGGGCGGTGTCCGAAATCCTGTCGGGAATCCGCTTGATCAAGGCATCGGAGATCGCCCCGATCATGGAATACTTGGAGCTGAATTCGGTGCCGATCGTGGGCCGGGTCGGCGCTGGTGCATCGATCCAGCCCGAGCTTGAGCAGGTCCCGCCGGAGGGGCTCGGCGAGATCGAGCTCCCCTTCCCGATGACGGAGGAAACCGTCGCTTTCGAGGTCTCTGGCGATTCGATGCTGCCGAAATACGAGAACGGCGATGTCATCGTGGTGTATCGCGAGCAGCGCTACCCGCTCTCGAGCTTCTACGGAGAGGAAGCTGCGGTCCGGCTGAAGAGCGGCGAGCGCTATCTGAAGACGATCGAGCGGGGCACCTCGTCCGGCACGGTCAATCTCAAGAGCTTCAATGCCAAGCCAATCAACGGCGTCAAGCTGGAATGGATCGGCGAGATTTGCGTCACCTTACCCCGCGGCCAGATCGAAAGGTTGCGCGGCAAGACGGCCGCGAAGGGCCGCAAATCCGCCCGGTCACAAGGCGGACGGTCGTCCGAGAAATAGCAGCGCGGCTTCAGAGCCCTGCCTGACCGATTCGGGTGCATTGGGGCCCGAATCGGTTGGAGGCCCATGCCCGGGTTCCGATTTTCGGCAATTTCGCTTGACATAATTCCGATTATCGGAAACAATGGTCAACGAAAGTCAACGCATCGAGCCACCAGGCAATGCAGTATTTTGTCGTGATGATCGACTATGGCCGCCGTGGCCGCGAGGCGATCGTCGACCCCGAAATGACACGGCGCGAGGTCGTCTCGCGGGTGGCGTCAGGGGAGTACACCAATATCAGTTTCATCCACGAGATTGCTGCGTGCTCGGTCGAGGATGTCACGAACGAGATCCTTGCCGAGGCCGCCCTGCCGGAAGTCCCCCTGGCCGGCGCAGACCTGCAAGCCAATACGCTGGATCACGCCCGCGACCTGCGCAAACACGAGCCGGTCTGATGGCGCTCACGTGGTGATTGCGAAAACGTGATCTTTCTTGAGCCGACCACTTGGCCGGAACCCGAAACGGACTAGATAGGGTTCACGCAGAGTCTATTCGGACCGGGCGTGGGTTCCCTCTAGATTGCGAATCGTTTTCTCGGGCCGGCAGATTTCAGTTTCAGATGACTTCGACAACAAATGCCGAGATCGCGAGAGCCGATGGCGATCTCAGGATCGCGCTGCTGCTTGGCATCGCTAACTGGTTTCTGTTTCTGGATCACGTTCCGCATAACGTCGTCAGCGCACTGACCATGCGCAATTTCGGCTTTAGCGGCGCGACTGATCTGTTCGTGTTCGTCGGCGGCTATGCGACGACGCTGATCTACACAAGGATGGCCGTGGAGCGCGGGATGCTGGTGGCGGCCACCCGCATCTTCAGGCGCGTGTGGCAGCTTTACGCCGCCTACATCGTTCTTTTCGTCATCTATGTCGAGTTGATCAGCTATGTTGCGGCCCGGACTGCGGCACCCGAGATCATCAGCGAGTTCAACATTACCGGATTCATCGATCACGGGATCCGAACGCTGATCTACGGTCTGTTCCTACAGGCGAAGCCGCTCAATCTCGATGTCCTGCAACTCATTATCGTTCTGATGGCGTTCCAGCCCGTTGTCGTGTGCGGGCTGTTCTATGCACCGAACGCGACGCTCGCGGGCTCCACCGCCCTTTATGCGACCGCTCGCATGCTCGATTGGAACCTGACGTCATACCCGGATGGACGCTGGTACCTGAACCCGCTCTGCTGGCAATTGCTGTTCGTGATGGGTGGCTGGCTTGCGCTCGTCGGCAAGCAGTTCGCGCCTGAGATTCGCGCGCTGCAGGCCGTTCCGGCGCTGCGTGCTGCCGCCCTGTTGTATCTGGTGTTCGCTCTTGTGATCGTCTCCGGCAGCGACATTCCGGCACTTGCCCAGATGATGCCGAGCGGATTAAGCGACATGCTCTTGCCAGCCGACCGGGAGGACATCGCGCCGCACCGCATCCTGCATTTCCTGGCCCTGACATTTCTGTTCACGTTGCTCGTGCCATGCAATTGGGAGCATCTGCGATCCTACGCTCTGCAACCGATCATCAAGTGCGGCGAGGAATGGCTCGCCGTATTCTGTGCAGGCGTGTTCCTCTCCTTTGCCGCGCACCTGGTCCTGATCACAGGCCCGAACTCGGTGGTCAGGCAGGTCGCGGTCAGCATCCTCGGCATCGCGGCGATGATTGCCGTTGCCTACTACGTCTCGTGGTCGAAGCAGCAGGACAACAAATCGGCCGTCGGAGCTCATTCCTGAATTCGGCGGTCTAGTCGACCAGCGCCGCGCGCCTCAGCCGCGTCTCGCTGTCGTGCAGCATGGCGGCGTCGAGGCCCCCTCGCGCAGCTGCATCCGCAGCGCAAGCGAACAGGCGGTAGAACTGCAACCCATCATAGGCGACCAGCAACAGATCGACACCCGCGTTCAGCGCCTCCACGACCGCGGTGCAGACATCATGCTGGTAGATCGCGCCCATCACCAGATCATCCGTCATGACGATGCCCTGGTAGTTCCATCTCTTCCGGATCAGCCCGTCCACGACGGCTTTTGAATGGGACGCAGGTCGTCTTGGATCGAGCGCATTCACCGCCACGTGCCCGACCATCAGGCGCGTGCCGGTCGAGGACAGCATATCGCGGAACGGACGCCAGTCGGTCGCCTCGAGCTCGCCAACCGGCGCATTGAGATCGGCGTTGAAATGATGCGTGTCGGCACGCACGCGGCCCAATCCCGGAAAGTGCTTCACGGTGGCAGAGACGCCTGCGGACTCGAGGCCGTGGATGTAGGCGCCCGCAATCGCGCTCACCTTGGCCGGATCATCGGAGATCGCCCGCTGATTGATCAGCGTATTGAAATCGAGCCGGTTGTGCTTGGCCACGGGACGCAAGTCGAGCACCGGCGCGAAATTCATATTGATGCCAAATGACGCCAGTTCGCGTCCATGGATGCGCCCGAACTCTTCGGCCTTTGCCCTTTGCTCGTCCGGCGCGAGCTCGGCCAGGGAGGCCAGTGCGGGCAGTCTCGTGAGCGGCGGAGCCAGATGCGAAACAATGCCTCCCTCCTGATCTGTCGCGACCATCAGCGGCGGCAACCTCGCGCTCCACCGCCTGGCCTGCAGTGTGGCGATTTCCGCCCTCAACACGTCGGCCGTCCTGCCGGCGATGTTCCGCCGGGTGACATAGATGCCCGCAACGAACCCATTCTCCACAAGCGGCACGACCTCGTCGAACGATCGATAGCCGACAACAAAGTGCTGCCCGAGCGACCGCGCGAGAACCGGATCTGTCTGCAGAACGCGGTGCTTCCGCACCTCGAACGCACCATGCGCGGCGAGCATCGCCAGCGGCGGCAGGCACCACAGGGTAACCAGGAGCTTTCCTGCCCGCGTCCGCCCGTGCCAGGCCGCGCCATGGACCAGCACGAATACGACGGCGATGCTTGCGACCACGAGGAGAAGGTTGCCCGTCCCGCGCAATGGGACGAGATACGGATCGTTGCTGTTGACGCCCACCAGGACGAATACGAATCCGGCGATCCAGAGCAGGATAATGCCGATGCATTTGCTGACTTGCATGAGACCACGCGTGACTGAATGGGCCGATCGGCGTCGTCCGTATCAGACGAGATTCACCGGCGCGAGCGGATACGTCGCGTCTGCACGCAATCTGCATGGGAATCCTGAAGTCCTGCTGATCGCGTTCCCGCAGAATGCACATGCGCGACTCAAGATGGCCGAGCTGCGGGTCGGATATCATCCGCTCGAGACGGACCGCCTCGCTCCGGCCTTTCCCGACCGTCTTGAAGCCGATCCGTCCTTGTCTCCCGCCGCGGTTGCCCTGTAGAACATTTGCATCAAACGAGAGCAAAGGCGTGGCTAGAACGCTGCATTCGGAGATCCCGTTGACCCACCGTATTCTCGTCGTCGACGATGACCCGCATATCCGCGAGGTCATCCGCGTCGCTCTCAGGAAAGCCGGCATGAGCGTGACCGAGGCACGCGACGGCAAGGACGCACTAGCCCGGTTTGCCGGCGAACGGCCGGACCTGATCGTGCTCGACATCGGTATGCCGGAATTCGACGGCCTCGACGTCTGCCGCGAGATCCGCAAATCGTCCGACGTGCCGATCCTGTTCCTCTCCGCCCGTGACGAGGAGATCGACCGCATCCTCGGCCTCGAGATTGGCGGCGACGACTACGTGACCAAGCCGTTCAGTCCGCGCGAACTGGTCGCGCGGATCAACGTCATCTTGCGGCGGCTCGCGCCGCGCGCGGCCGGCACGATACCGAAGGTGCTCTCGCGGGGACAGCTCTCGATCGATCCCGAGCAGCACGTTGCGTCATTCGCAGGCACAGCGCTTCATCTCACCGCGATCGAATTCGGTATTCTGCGTACCTTCCTGACGCGGCCGGTCGCGGTGTTCAAGCGCGAGCAGATCATGAGCGCGGCCTACCAGCTCAACATCCAAGTTTCCGACCGCACGATCGACAGCCATATCCGCAATATCCGCGCCAAGCTTGCCGCCGCGAACTGCGACAATGTCATCGAGACCGTGCACGGCGTCGGCTTCAAGCTCGGGCGCTGCGAGAAGCAGGCATGACGTCGTTCCGCGCCGACCAGAAGTGGCGACCGTCGCTCAGCTTCGTGATCTTTACCGTGCTCGCCCTCGTCGCGGTGCTGCCGTTGATGGGGTTGTTCTTCTTCCGGCTCTACGACAACCAGCTGATTCACCAGACCCAGGCCGAGCTGATCGCGCAGAGCCGCGTGCTGGCCGCCATCTATGCGCGGAACGTGCATGCACGGCTCGGCGATGGCATCCCGCTCGGCGCTGCGGTCCCTCAAGAGGCCCTGCCCGACCCCAACGATCAAGTGACACCGATCCGTCCCGCGCTCGATCTTGCCGGCAATGACCTGTTGCGGCGGCGCCCCGATGCGCTGCCGGCGGCAAAGCCGGCGGATCCGGCCTATGTCGAGATAGGGACCGCGCTCATGCCGATCATCCTGGAGACTCAGAAGGTCACGCTGGCGGGTTTTCGGATTCTCGATCCGCAAGGCGTGGTGATCGCCGGGCGCCAGGAGGTCGGGCAATCGCTTGCCCATATCGAGGAGGTGGCTGCCGCGCTGGGCGGGCAGTACAGTGCCGCGCTGCGCATCCGCATGCCCGACAAGCCTCCGCCTCCGATCTACTCGATCAGCCGCGGCGTCGGCGTCCATGTCTTCTCCGCCATGCCCGTGATCGTCAACGATCACGTCGCCGGCGTAATCTACACATCGCGGACGCCGAGCAACATCTTCGATCATCTCTATCAGGAGCGCGGCAAGTTCTTGCTCGCAACGTTGGCCGTGCTGCTGGCGACGATTGCGATCGGGCTGATGTTCTCGCGCACGGTCACACGTCCGATGCGGGAGCTCGTCGATCGTGCCGCGCGGATCGGCCGCGGCGACCGCGATGCATTTCAGCCGCTGCAACACTATGGCACCCGCGAGCTCGCCCAGCTCTCCGACAGCTTCCTCGACATGGCCGAGCAGCTGTCGCGCCGCACCGATTATATCGCCACCTTCTCGGCCCACCTGACGCACGAATTGAAATCGCCGCTGACATCGATCAGGGGTGCCGCCGAGTTGCTGCAGGACTCGCTCCAAAGCAAGTCGGATGCGCTGACTCGATCCGAGCAACAGAGCTTCATCTCGAACATCCTTGGCGATGTCGAGCGGCTCGATGCGATGAGCCAGCGGTTGCGTGAGCTGGCGCGAGCGGAAAGCGCTCCGCGGAACGAGCAGACCCCACTCTCCGGCGTCATCGCGAACCTGAAGAACCGCTTTGCCGAGCGGACCATCGTGGCCAGAGGCGACCTCGACCGCTCCGTCGCGATGTCCGGCGAGAAGGCGCTGATCGTACTCGCACATCTCGTCGACAACGCGTTTCGTCACAAAGCCAGGTCGGTGCAGCTCGAAACGACCGCAAAAGCATCGACCGTCAGGGTGACGGTGAGCAACAACGGCGACCCGATCTCCGACGCCAACAGCGACAGGATCTTCGATGCCTTCTTCACCACCCGCCGCGACAGCGGCGGCACCGGCATGGGGCTCGCTATCGCACAAGCCGTGATGGTCAGCCATGGCGGTACGATCCGTCTCCTGCCGTCCAGCCAGGGCGCGGCTTTCGCGCTGGAGTTTCCCGCGGTCTGAGCGGGATCGGTTCCGCTCGATGGTGATCGCGGCGACCATGCCGACGGTGTCGCCGTCAGGTCGTCGACAGCGCCGGAGGAATTTCCCGCGCGGTGGACAAATTGACATCGAGATCCGGGTGCTTCTCAGCGTTGGCTTGCAACAGGCCGTCGGCGTCGACGGCTCGAATCCTCTCGCGCGATCCCATCTACCCTCGCAATCGCTTCGGTACATGGTAGCACGCGCTCTCCGGTTGTCTGATCAGGCATGCTCAGCCGAGCCCTGCTTGACGCGCAAATTCGTTTGTGCGCAGCTGCTCAAAACAACAAAGCTACTCAGGGCAGGAAAAATGGGCGGGCTTCGGCAGGCGCTGGCCGGTTACGGCTTCCTCATCGCATCGATCAATCTAGCCGCAGCGGAGCCGATCAAGCTGCGGGTCGCCGACTCCTTTCCGAAGGGGCACTACCTCGTCCGTCTCGTGCTCGAGCCCTGGATGACCGAGGTGCAGAAGCGCACCAACAACGCCGTGACGTTCGAGCATTATCCGGCCCAGCAGCTCGGCAAGGCCGCCGATATGCTCAAGCTGACGCAAACCGGCGTCGCCGACATCGGCTATGTCGCACCCGCCTATGTGTCCGACAAGATGCCGGTGTCCGAAGTCGCGATGCTTCCCGGCGCGTTCGAGCATTCCTGCCAGGGCACGCTCGCTTATTGGAAGACCGCACGAAGCGGCGTGATCGCGCAGCAGGATTATACCTCGAACGGCATCCGCCTGCTCCTCGCGGTGAGCCTGCCGCCCTATCGCATCCTGACCGTTAAACAGCCGGTGAAGGACGTCGCGGATATCAACGGACTGAAGCTGCGCTCGACCGGCGGCGCGCAGGATCTCACCTTGCGTGCGATCGGCGCGGTACCGGCGCGCATGGCCGCCCCCGATGCGTATGAGTCGCTGTCACGCGGCACGATGGATGGTCTGCTGTTTCCGCTCGAGAGCGTCGTCGCCTATGGCGCCGACAAGCTCGTGAAACATTCTACCGACGGCTTTGGCTTCGCGAGCTTCGTGGTCGCCTACTCGATCAGCGAGACTGCCTGGAAGAAACTGTCTCCCGAGATCCAGAAGGCGATGATCGACACTGCCGAGGAGATCCTGCCGTCCGCCTGCAAGGAGGTGCAGAAACAGGATAGCGAGACCATGAAGTCGATGGAAGCCGCAGGCGTCCACTTCGACACCCTGCAGCCCGACGTCGTCGCAAAGCTCAAGGACCTGACGAAGGGCGTGGGTAAGGCATGGGCCGACGGGCTCGATGCGCGCGGCAAGCACGGCAGCGACGCCCTGAAGGAATTCAGCGCCGCCGTTGCGGCCGTGCCGGCCCAGTGACACGGACGGAGCCCAAATTGATCAAGACCAGCCTGAAGACCCTGACCGCCATCGAAAAGGTGACCTCGGCCATCGCCGCGGCGATGATGTTTGCGATCATGATCATCGTTTTCTCCGATGTCGTGATGCGCTACGTGTTCAACCAGCCATTCTCCTGGGCTTATGACCTGATCTCGCTCTACGTGATGGCCGGCGTGTTCTTTCTCTCGCTCTCCGGCACCTATGCGGTCAACGGCCATATCAGCGTCGATATTCTGCTGCCGCGCTTCTCGGCTATCGTCCAGCGCCTCTGCGTCATCATCTCCAATCTCGTCGGCCTTGCGATCTTCGTTCCGATCGCCTGGCTCGGTTATCAGCGCGCGCTCGACAATTATGTCTCGGGCGACGTGATGGCCGGCGCGATCCCATGGCCGACCTGGGCGTCCTCGATCTTCGTGCCAGTCGGGGCGGGAATTCTCGCGCTGCGCCTTGCCGTTCATCTCATTGCCAATACCGCAAGCCTCCTGACCGGCGAAAACCTGCTGCCGCTGCCGGCCATCTCCGGCCATTCGGAGAAGGCTACCGGAGGTTTCGAATGATTCCGACCTTCATCCTTGCGCTGCTGTTCTTCCTGCTGGCGATTGGAACGCCGGTCGCATTCGCCATGGCATTCTCCGGCGGGCTCGGCCTCTATCTGACCGGCGGCCTGCCGATCCTGCTCGGCGTGCTGCAAACGACGCCGCTGTCGGCGGTCACCTCCTACGAGCTGATCACGATCCCGATGTTCCTGTTGATGGCAGACCTGGTGCTGCTGTCGGGCGTCGCCGACGACCTGTTCAAGACCGCAGCAGCTTGGGTCGGACGCATCCCCGGCGGTCTCGGCATGGCAACTGCGTTGGCCGGCGCCGGCTTCGGCTCGATCTGCGGCACCAGCACGGCCTCCGCCGCGACGCTGTCGTCGACCAGCCTGCCCGCGATGATCCGACAGGGCTATGAGCCAAAAATGGCGGCCGGCGTCGTCGCGATCTCGGGCACGCTTGCAATGCTGCTGCCGACTTCGGTGGCGCTCGTCATCTTCGGCCTGCTTGCCGAGGTGAACATTGGAAAGCTCCTGATCAGCGGCATCATCCCGGCGATCTTCGTCACTATCATCATCATGTCGACGATCTATATCCTGGTGCTGCTCGATCCCACGCGCGCTCCGACGATTTCGGCGGTGACATGGTCGGAGCGGTTCAGCCTGCTCTGGCAGGTCAGCCCGATGGTGGTCCTGTTCTCGATCGTCACGGGCACGATCTATCTCGGCATCGCGACGCCGACGGAAGCCTCGGCCTTCGGTGCGTTCGGGGCCTTCTGCCTCGCCTGCTGGAAGCGCAAGATCAACCTGACCTCGCTCTACACGACGTTACGGCATGCCGCCCAGGGCACCTGCATGATCGTGCTGATCATCATGTGCGCACACATCTTCGGCTACTTCTTCACCCTCACCCAGGTTACGCAGAACATCGTCAGCTGGGTCGGCGGGCTCGACGTCTCGCGCTGGATCATCATCACGCTGATCCTGTGCGGCTATATCGTGCTCGGCTCATTCATGGACCAGATCGCGATCCTGGTGCTGACAGTTCCGATCGTGCTGCCGCTGATCAAGTCGCTCGGCTTCGACCCGATCTGGTTCGGCGTCATCAAGATCGTCACCGCCGAGGTCGGCATGATCACACCGCCAATTGGGCTGAATTGCTTCATCGTCGCGCGTTATGCTCACCGCCCCGTCGGCGAGGTGTTCCACGGCACGTTCCCGCATTTCATCGCGCATCTGATCGCAATCGCCATTTTCGTGGCATTTCCGGAGATCATCCTCTGGCTGCCGAACCATATGCAACATTGAAGAAGCCGCCGGTCGAGACGGCCATCTCTGGGAGATCATGATGAATTTGCATTCCCGCTTCCTCGCCGGCGCCGGCGTCGCCACAGTCCTGCTGGCGGCTTCCGCATCCTCGGCCTTTGCCCAGGAGAAGATCACTCTGCGCCTTGCCGACAGCCTGCCGTCGGGCCACGTGATCCACGAGCTCGTCGGCAAGCCGTTTTCGGAGCTCGTCACCAAGCTGACCAACGGCCAGGTCACGTTCCAGCACTTCCCGGCGGAGCAGCTCGGCAAGGCCAAGGACATGGCCCAGCTCACCGCGCTCGGCGTTGCGGACGTCTCCTACATCGTGCCGTCCTATTCGTCGGACAAGTTTCCGCTGACGGCTGTCGCCGAACTGCCCGGCATCTTCGACAACGAATGCCAGGGATCGCTCGCCTTCTACAAGATCTCGCACAATGGCGGCATCCTGGAGACCAGGGAGTTCACGCCGAACCAGCTTCGCCCGCTGGTGACGCTCGCACTGCCGGCCTACCAGGTCCAGCTTGCCACCAGCCGTGATGTGAAGACGGCAAAGGACCTCGAAGGCCTGAAGATACGCACCACCGGCGGTGCAATGGATCTGATGATGCGTTCGATCGGCGGCGTGCCGGTTCGGATGGCCGCGCCCGAGATCTATGAATCGCTGACCCGCGGCACGCTGGATGGCCTGATCTTCTCCTACCAGAGCTCGGCGTCCTACGACTTCGGCAAGATCCTGAAGTCCGGCACCGAGGGGCTGAACTTCGGCACCGCGATCTTCACCTATTCGATAGGCGAGTTGAAGTTCAAGTCGCTGCCCGAGAACGTGCGCAAGGCGCTGGTCGAGGCCGGCGAACAGACCACGCGCGAGGCCTGCAAGCGGTTCGAGGACGGCGAGAAGGCCGCAGCCGAAAAGATCAAGTCGCAGGGCATGAAGGTCATCAACTTCAGCGCCGACGACAAGAAGGTGTTCGACACCGCCTTCAAGTCGGTGGCGCAGGATTGGGTGAAGGACGTCGACAAGCGCGGCAAGCCGGGCAGCGACGTCTTCAAGGCCTTCATCGAAGCACTGGCCGTCACCCATTGAGCCAGGCACCGACGAGAGAAAAACCATCCGCGCCGGCGGGCCCGCTCGCCGGCGTCAAGATCATCGACGTCACCAGTGTGATGATGGGACCCTACGCGACCATGATCCTTGGCGACTACGGCGCCGACGTGATCAAGGTCGAGAGCCCCGATGGCGACGTGATGCGCCACGCTGCCCCGATGCGCCATCCCGCGATGGGCGCAATGTACCTGCAGGGCAATCGCAACAAGCGCTCGATCGTACTCGACCTGAAGAAGGCCGGCGGCCGCGCCGCGCTGCTGCAACTTGCCGCGGACGCCGACGTGTTCGTTCACAACGTTCGTCCTGCGGCGATGGCGCGGCTGAAGCTCGGCGCCGACGATCTCCTCGCCAAGAATCCGCGGCTCGTCTATGCCAGCCTGCACGGCTTCGGCGAGACCGGACCCTATGCAGGCCGACCCGCCTATGACGATTTGATCCAGGGGCTGACCGCCCTGCCCGCGCTGACCGGAGGGATCACCGGCGAGCCGCGCTATTCTCCGGCGACCATGGCCGACCGCATCGTCGGTCTCAATGCCGTGCACGCCATCCTGGCCGCGCTGTTCCATCGCGAGCGGACCGGCGAAGGCCAGGCGATCGAAGTCCCGATGTTCGAGACCATGGCGCAGTTCGTGCTCTGCGATCACATGGCCGGCCGCAGCTTCGAGCCGCCGATCGGGCCGCCGGGCTATTCCCGGCTGCTCTCGCCCGACCGCCGCCCGTACCGGACCAGCGACGGCTACATCTGCGCGCTGGTCTATTCCGATAAGCAGTGGAACGCGTTCTTCGCCAAAATCGGCCTTGCTGATAAAGCCGACCGCGACCCGCGGCTGAACAGCATCTCTGCGCGAACCCAAAACTACGACTTCGTCTACGACTGGTTCTCGCAGATGATGAAGACCCGCAGCACCGCCGAATGGATGCGCTTCTTCGAGGAGGCCGACATCCCGCATGCGCCGCTGCACGATCTCGACAGCCTGATCGACGATCCGCATCTGGCAGCCGTCGGGCTGATCCAGCCAGTGGAGCATCCGACCGAAGGCACGCTGCGGGTGGCCGGCCCAGCGGCGACCTGGAGCCGGACGCCGCCATCGATCCGAACCTATCCGCCGAACCTCGGCGAGCATGGCCGGGAGATCCTGCGCGAGGCAGGGCTTGCGGAGGCGGAGATTGCGGCCCTCCTCGAGGAGGGCGCGCTGATCGAACCCGGCTGACTATTTTCTGCGCGACGCCAGGATCTTCTCGGCGGCGCGCAGATGCGGCTTGTCCAGCATCTTGCCGTCCATTCTGGCGACCCCTGACGGATTGTTGGCGAACGCAGCAATCACCCGCTCCGACCATGCGATCTCCTCGTCGGTCGGCATGAAGGCCGCGTTGACGACATCGACATGCTTGGGATGGATCACGGCCTTGGCAAGGAAGCCGTCCTGTCGCGCGGCAATCGCCTCGGCCTTCAGCGCATCGAGATCGTTGATGTCGGTGGCGATGGTGTCGATCGCAACCACGCCGGCGGCGGCCGCGCCGATCAGGCACAGATCGCGGGCAAGAATGAACGGCGAGTGATAGCGGCCGTCGGTGCGGTTGCGGGTTGCGCCGAGCGAGGCCGCAAGGTCCTCCGCGCCCCACATCATGCCCCACAGCCGCGGGCTCATATTCTCGAAGTCGAGGATTTTCAGCACCGCCCGCGCCGTCTCGGTCGCCACCGTAACGATCCGTGTGGTGCCCTGCGCGATACCTGAGGCGGCCTCGAATGCATCGAGATAGAGCGCGAGCTTGTTGACATCGGCGGCACCCGCGCATTTCGGCAGCACGATGCCATCGGGCCTCCCGGGCATCACGGCAGCCAGATCACCCAATGTCAGGTCGGTGTCGAACGCATTGACGCGGATGTACATCTTCTGGCTCGGATTGCGCGCATCGAGCATTTCGCGCGTGATGTCGCGCGCGACGACCTTCTGCTCCGGCGCGATGGAATCCTCGAGATCGAGGATCAGGGCGTCGGCCGCGGTCTTCTTCGCGCTCTCATACTTCCGGGTGCTGTCGCCGGGAACGAACAGGAACGATCGCATCGTTTACGCCTTCGGCTTGCAGTGCATCAGGCCAGTGCGGCGGCAGCTTGCCACCACCTCGCCGCGCTGGTTGGTCATAGTGTGCTCGAACTCGACGATGCCCTGGGTCGGCCGCGACTTGCTGGCGCGCTTGCCGATAATTTTGGTGTGCGCCTTCAGCGTGTCGCCGTGGAACACCGGCTTCGGAAACTTGACGTCGGTCATGCCGAGATTGCCGACCGTGGTGCCCAGCGTCGTGTCGTACACGCTCATGCCGATCATGATACCGAGCGTATAGAGGCTGTTGAACAGCCGCTGGCCGAATTCGGTCTTCTCCGAGAAATGCGCGTCGATGTGCAACGGCTGCGGATTCATGGTCAGGAGGCTGAACATGGTGTTGTCCATCTCCGTCACGGTTCGGCTGAACTCGTGATGGAATTCCTGCCCGACTTCGAACTCTTCGAAATACAATCCAGCCATTTACCGTCCCTTGTAGTTGGGCGTTCGCTTTTCAACGAACGCATTCAGCCCTTCCTGGCAGTCTTCCGTCGACGCGACCACCACGAAGCTTTCCGCCGTGTTCTCCACTGAACGACGGAAATCGGCATCGACGGCGCGCATGAAGGCGTCGCGGCCGATCTTCATCACGATGGGTGATTTCGCCGCGAGCTTCCGCGCGATCTCGCGGGCCCGCTCCAGCGCGGTACCCTTCGGCACCACTTCGCTGAGCAGCCCCATGCGATAGGCGGTTGCGGCGTCGAACGGCTCGCCGAGGAACAGCGGGCCGAACGCCTGGTGCTTTCCCACCAGCCGCGGCAGCTGTACGAAGTGGATCGCCGGGATCAGGCCGACATCGATCTCGGGATAGCCGAAGGTCGAGCCGTCGCCCGCGACGATCATGTCGCAGGAGATCGCGATCGTCATGCCGCCGGCCCGCACCGCGCCATCGACCGCCGCAATCGTCGGCTTGCCCATGCGGTACTGCGTATCGTTCAGCGCGAAATACAACCGCTCGAGGAATGCCTTGGTCTCGATCGCGGGCTTGCCCCTGACGATGTCGAGGTCGAGGCCGGCACAAAACACCTTGTGCGCGCTGCTGATGATGACGGCGCGTACCGCGTCATCATCGCGCGCTTTCGCGAGCGCGGCCAGCAGCGCGTCGATCAGGGGGATGCTGAGCGCATTGACCGGCCCGCGATCCAGCACGATCTCCGCGATCTGGCCGCTGACCGAATAACGAATAAGTTCCGTGCTCATGATGTCTTGCCTCCTGTCATCGCTTTGGCCTGCCGCACCGCACCCGACAGGAGCAAGCCGTCGATCTCGGCGGAACCAAATCCAGCCTCCGTCAGCACCGCGCGGCTGTCCTGCCCGACGTCCGGCGCCGGACAGAGGTGGTCCTCGGACAGGCTCGCGGTCCCCGGGGTACGCGGCGAATACACCGCGCCGACGCCGGGCGTATCCTGGCGGACCGACGCCCTGACAGCCTCGACGTGAGGGTTGCGCAGCCATTCGCCGGGATTGAGTATCCGCTCCGCGATGATATCGGCGCCGTGCAGCCGCGTCAGCCAGGTATCCGTCGGCTGCGCCAGGAACACCTCGCGCAGCTGCGGGATCAGCGCATCGGCAGCGTCCGCGCGCCGGGCGAAGTCGGCGAAGCGCGGATCGGTGGCGAGATCCTCGCGGCCGATCGCACCGCACAGCCGCTTGTATTGCGGCTCGTTCACCAGCGTGACCATCATCCAGCCGTCCTGCGTCTGGTAGGTGCCGGCCGGCACATTGAGCGCGCGCGGCGCACCGCCCTCGAGGATGAACTCCGCGACCTTGTGCCCAAGCAGCGCCGACGTCGACTGGCAGAGATTGACGTCGATCCAGCGGCCGGTGCCGACCGTCGCACGCGCGAACAGGGTGGTCGCAATCGCCTGGAACGCATAGACGCCGGTGACGACGTCGGAGATCGTGGTGCCGACCCGGTGCGGCACACCGTCAGCGCCGACATTGACCGAGACCAATCCCGAGAACGCCTGCGCCACCGAATCCGAACCCGGCCGCTTCGAGTACGGCCCGCTCTGCCCGAATCCGCTGACCGACAGATAGATCAGACCCGGATTGTCGCGCGACAGGCTCTCATAGCCGAGCCCGAGCCGCTCTGCGACGCCGGGGCGAAACCCCTCGATCAGCACGTCGGCATCGCGCGCCAGAAGCTGCGCGATCGCGATCCCATCCTTGTGCTTCATATCGAGGCACAGGCTGCGCTTGCCGCGGTTGTAGACCGCCGACAGAGTCGTGTGATTGCCATAGGTCGTGCCGAGGTAGCGCGACCAGTCGCCCTCGGGCGGCTCGACCTTGATGACGTCGGCGCCATAGACCCCGAGCAGCATCGCGCAATAAGGCGAGGCGATCCCCTGCCCGAAATCCAGCACTTTCAATCCGCGATACGGCGCTTCGTGCGTCGGCGTCAACTTGCCCGCCATTTGTCCTCCCATGACACTCGAAGGGCCCTACAGCGCCAGGTAACGCTGCCGGATGTTGTCGTTGGCCTTCAGCTCTTCGATGGAGGATGTGTAGACGATCTGTCCCTTGTCGATAACCGTCGCGTGGCTCGCAAGGCCAAGGCAAAAATGCATGTTCTGCTCGGCGATCAACACTGTGGCACCGGTGCCGCGGAGCTGCCGCAACAGCTCGCCGATGCGCTGGACGATGATCGGCGCCAGTCCCTCGCTCGGCTCGTCGAGCAGCAGCAGCACCGGATTGCCCATCAGCGTGCGGGCGATCGCCAGCATCTGCTGCTCGCCGCCGGACAGCCTACCCGCGATCCGCTGCCGCAGCGGCTCCAGCAGCGGAAACACGTCGTAGACGCGGCGGATTGACCACTCGTCCTCACCGTCCGGCCCCTTCTTCTGGCCGATGACGAGATTGTCCTCGACCGTATGCTCGGGGAAGATCTGGCGGTCCTCCGGCACGAAGCCGAGCCCGGCCCGCGCGATGTGGTGGGGCCTCATGCCTGACACGATCTGACCGCGCAAGGTCACCTTGCCGCGGCGTGCCGGCGCCAGCCCCATGATCGCCTTCATCGTGGTCGACTTGCCGGCCCCGTTGCGGCCGAGCAGCGCCATGGTCTCGCCCTTCCGCACCGAGAGGTCGACGCCGAACAGTATCTGGCTGGTGCCATAGTAGACGTCGAGGCCCTCGACCAGCACCACCGGCTGCGCGCTCATGCCACCGCTCCCGCGTGATGGTCGCTGCCGAGATAGGCCTCGATGACGGCTTCATTCCTGCGGATCGCGTCCGGCGTCCCGGTCGCCAGAATCCGGCCGTAGCACAGCACGACGATCTCAGGCGCGATCTTGAACACGATATCCATGTCGTGCTCGATGAACACGACCGTGATCTTCTGCTTCTCCCAGAGTTCGCGCACCTTGTCGATCATCCTCCAGCGCTCTTCAGTTCCCATGCCGGCGGTCGGCTCGTCGAGCAGCAGCACCTTGGGATCGAGCACCAGCGCGAGCGCGATGTCGAGCAGTTTCTGGTCGCCATGCGACAGCGTCGCCGCGGTCCTGTTGCGTTTGCCGGCAAGGCCGAGCAGCTCCATCGCATGCTCCGCGCGGTCGCGCGTTTCGGCCAGTGGAAAGCGGCGATGCATCACACCGGCGCGGTGCTGATCGGCACAGACTGCCGCCAGCATCGTCTCCTCGACCGTCAGCGACGGGAAGATGCTCGCGACCTGGAAGGCGCGGCCGATACCGTGGCGCACGATCTCGGGCGGCGTCTTGCCCGCCATGTCGATGCCATTGAGCAGGACCTGCCCGGCGTCCGGCCGCAGCGCGCCGGTGATCAGGTTGAAGAAGGTGCTCTTGCCGGCGCCGTTGGGGCCGATCACCGCGGTGAGCGAGCCATCGGCGAAGTCGAGCGAGACGTTATCGGTCGCCTTGACGCCGCCAAACGATTTCGAGAGGGCGCGTATCTCCAGCATGGCTAACCGCGCCCCTCGCCGCGACGCTGCGCGAACCATTCGACGACAAAGTCCATCAGGCCCTTCCGCAGGCCGACGGCAAAGAACAGGATCACGATGCCGAGCACGATGCCGTGGTACTCGGTGATGCGCGTGACGGTGTCATTGAGGATCAGCAGCAGCACGGTGCCGACCATCGGACCGAGGAAGGTGGTCACGCCGCCAAGCATGTTGATGAAGATGCCCTCGCCTGAGATCGTCCAGTAGGCGAATTCGGGATAGGCCCCGGAGACGAACAGCGCCATGATGATGCCGCCTGTGGCGGCGAACAGCGCCGCCAGCACGAAGATCACGAGCTTGGCGCGCCAGACATCGATGCCGATGAAGCTCGCCCGCGTCGCGTTGTCGCGGATCATGCGCAGCGTGTAGCCGAACGGCGACTGCGCGATCTGGCGCATCAGCAGCAGCCCGACCACCAGCAACGCGCAGCTCGTGATGTAGAGATGCAGATGGTTTGACAGGTCGATGCCGAGAAACGGCGGCCGCGGAATGCCGCCGCGCAGGCCCTGGTCGCCGCCGGTCAGCGATTGCCACGACAGGATGGTCGAGTGAATCAGCATCTGGAACGCCAGCGTGACGAAGGCGAAATAGATCTCCTTCAGCCGCACGCAGATCGCGCCGATGACGACGGCGACGACGCAGGTCATCGCCAGCGTGGCGACAAAGGCAACCGGAATCGGCACACCGGTCTTCTGCATCATGAGGCCGAAGCCATAGGCGCCGAGGCCGAAGAACATGCCGTGCCCGAACGAGATCAGGCCGGTGTAACCGACCAGAAGGTTGAGCGACGTCGCGAACAGACCGTAAGCTGCACAACGGATCACGAAGTCGAGCAGCTGCTTGCTGCCGAACACCATCGGGAGCAGCGCGAGCACGGCAAACGCCGCGAGCGCGACCAAAAGATCACGATAGCGCTGCGGCCTAGCGTCGATCCGGGGCACTTCCAGCGGCTGCGCGCCCTGACCTGCCTGCAACTCGGTCATGCGACCTCCTTGCCGAACAGGCCAGTCGGACGCGACACCAACACGATCACCATGAAGAGATACATCAGCCCTTCGGTGAACAGCGGGAAGCCGAGCGAACCGAACGAGCGGATCAAACCGATCAGCAGCGCGCCGATCAGCGCTCCCAGGATCGAACCCATGCCGCCGATCACGGTGACGATGAAGGATTCGATCAGCACCGAGAAACCCATGCCAGGCGTCAGCGAGCGCACCGGCGCGGCGAGCGCGCCCGCCAGTCCCGCCAGCATGCCACCCAGCGCGAACACGCCGCCGTAGATCAGCCCGGTGTTGATGCCGAGCGCCGACACCATCCCGGGATTATGCGCGGCCGCACGGATCACTTTGCCGATCCGGGAGCGCGCCAGCCCTAGCCCGAGAACAGCGGCAGCAGCGAGCGCTACGCCGATCAGCAGCAGATAGTATGGCGGCACCACGCCGCCAGCGATGAACAGCGGTGGCACCTGGAATGCGGCCGGCATACCCATCGACTTGAACTCAGGACCCCAGATCATGCGGACGACGTCATCGAAGATCAGCACGAAGGCGTAGCACACCAGAAGCTGCATCAGCACGTCGCGGCCATAGACCCGGCTCATGAACGCGCGCTCGAAGACCAGGCCGAGCAGCGCAGTGCCGACGGCACCGCTCAGGATCGCCAGCGCAAAGCTGCCGGTGAGTTGATAGGCCGTCATCGCGAAATAGGCGCCAAACATGTAAAAAGCGCCGTGGCTGAAGTTCACCACCTTGAGCACGCCGAAGATCAGCGTCAGCCCGACGGCGACGAGAAACAGTAGCATGCCGATGATTAGGCCGCTGGTGGTCTGCGTCACCAGGCATGCAGGACTGGTAAGGCAACTGGCGAGCGCGTCGAGGTCCACGAGAAATCATCCATTACGGCGGGCCGCAACGCCGGCGCGCGACAAGCATCAGACGACAGGCGGAAACAGCGGGCTGCTGCCTCCGCCTTTGCATGCGATCAGGTGTAGCCCTTGCTCTTCTTCCACTCGGCCTCGAGCTCGAAGATGGCTTTCCAGTCCCCAGCCTTCACGTCAGGCACGTAAGGCTCCTGCGGGATCGTGGTTCCCCAGCCGATCGCGTAGCCGACCAGCGTATGGTCGTCGGCGCGCATGGTGACGGTGCCATCGGCGCCGAACGGACACTTGATCGTGAGTCCGGTGAGCACCTCCGCAACCTTCTTGCCGTCGGTCGAGTTCGCCTTCTTGACGGCCTCGCTGAGGAACATGACGGCCGTCGCGTTCTGCCAGGACCAGTTGGTCGGATACTCGTTGTACTTCGCCTTGTAGGCATCGCCCCAGGCCGCGTTCTCCGGCGTCGGCGGGAATGTCTTGATGTAACGGTCGCCGGAGTGGATGCCCTTGGGCAGGTTCTTCACCACCGTGAGTGCGGTGTAGTCGGCCATGTTGACCGCGAACACCTCCATCTGGGCGAACATCGCGTAGATGTTGGCCTGGTCGATATAGGAGGTGAGATCGCCACCCCACAGACAGGAATAGAGCGCCTGCGGCTTGGCCTGCAGGATCTTGGTCACCACCTCGGTGTAGTCGGGCTGAAACAGCTTCGGCCATGATTCGCTGATGATCTCGACATCGGGTGCGAACTTCTTCAGATACAGCACGAACTCGCCGGTGGTGTCGCGGCCATAGGCATAGTCGGGCGAGCAGGTCGCCCACTTCTTTAAGCCCTTTGCCTTGGCGATCCCGGCTGCGTAGCCCGCCCCCACGATCGAGTCATGGATACCCTGTCGCACGCAACGGAAGGCGTTCGGGATGTGCTGCTTGGGATCGGCCGTCAGCGACGACGCTTCCGAGCAGGTATGGATGCAGAGCACGCCGAGATCGCGCGCCACCTCGTGAACCGCAAACGATCCCGACGACGCCTCGCCGTCGAGCAGCATCTCGCAGCCGTCGGTGTTGACGAGCTCGCGTGCGATGCGCGCAGCTTCCTGCGGCTGTCCCTTTGAGTCGCGGATCACCATCTCGATCTGCCGCCCGGCAAGGCCGCCGGCGGCATTGATCTTCTCCACTTCCAGCAGCACCGCGTTGCGCGAGGACGTGCCAAGCTGCGCGACGCGGCCCGACAGGATGGTCGGCATGCCGATCTTGATCGTCTTGGCCTGTGCGCGCGCCACCCACGGCGCGGCAAAGGTCGCCGCACCGACGCCGATCAGCGCAAGCGTCGAGCGCCGGCTGATGCCCGGTTTCCGGGTCCTCGTCATGTTCCCCTCCCTGTCGGGTTGGCTTTCCCAAATCCCTGCCGGAGATCGTTTCGTCTCCGTGACCACAATGCTTTCAGAGCAAGGGGGGTGACGTCAAGCCAAAGATGAATTACGAGTCAGAATTCACCGCGGGAGAATACGACGCGGGAATCAGCTCGACGAGCGGCAAATGATCAATCTTTTCAGCTTCATCGCATTTCATGCCCGGCGGTCTCCGGACCGCGACAACCTGCCGCGCAATCCATCCGGCAAGATGCTCAAGCGCGTGCTGCGCGCCGAACTCGAGGCCACCGCATGACGCAAGCGACTTCAGCCAAAGTGACAAAACTGAACCGGGTCGAGCGCAACGCCTGGACCAAGCAGAAGATCTTCGACGCCGCCACCAAGGTCGTCGGCAAATACGGCTACGCCGAAGCCTCGGTTGCGCGGATAACGGAAGCTGCCGGCGTCGCCCAAGGCACCTTCTACAATCATTTCGAGAACCGTCAGGAGCTGCTCGACCAGTTGCTGCCGAAGATCGGCCTCGACATGGTTCGCTTCATCCATTCGCGCACGGGCACTGCGAACGAGGCCCGGCAGGAGGTCGAGCGCTTCAGCGCGTTCTTTGATTTCATCCGCGAGGTTCCCGAGTTTCTCCGCATCCTCAACGAGGCCGAATTCTTCGCGCCGATCGGCTACCAGAAGCATTTCGACAACATTTCCAGCGCTTATGTCCGCATCCTGCAGCGCGCGCGGGCCGCAGGAGCGACCAACACCTTCAGCGACGAGGAATTCGAGGCCATCGTCCAGGTCTTGATGGGCGCGCGCGGCTATCTCAGCCGCCACTATTCCTACTCCGAACAAGGCGTCACCGCCGTGCCTGATTACGTCATCACGGCCTATCAGAAGCTGGTCACGCGCGGCCTGTTCACCACGAGCGACAAGGGAAGGAAATCATGAGCGTCGACGGCACCATCCTCGTCACCGGCGGCAGCCGCGGCATTGGCGCTGCGACCGCAACTCTGCTCGCCGATCAGGGCCATCGCGTGATCATCGTCGACATCGCTCCCGAGCCGCTGGCCGGAACCGCCGCCATCCTCTGGCCGGCGCCGTTCGACGTCGCAAGCGAAAGCGCTGTCGTCGCCGGCATTGCCGATATCGAGAAGGCACACGGCCCGATCACGGGCCTCGTCAACGCGGCGGGCGTGTTCGGCAAGATGCACAGGATCGAGCGGGTGCGGATGGAGCAATGGGACCGCGAGATCAATATCGACCTGCGCGGCACGTTTCTGGTCGCGCGCAGCGTCGGCATCGAAATGGCGAAGCGGCGGCACGGCGCGATTGTCAACGTCGCCTCGGTGGCCGGCATGACGTCGGGTCCAATCCACGCCTATACCGCGGCGAAGGCTGGCGTCATCCAGATCACACAGACGCTCGCCGCCGAATGGGGACGTTCCGGCGTCCGCGTCAACGCGGTGTCGCCCGGCTTCACCCGCACCGCAGCGCTCGAAGCCGGCATAGCGTCGGGCGCCCTGAACAAGGATCTGCTGGCGCGGCCGACTGCGATGAACCGGCTGGTTGAGCCGGTGGAAGTGGCGCAGGCGATCGCCTGGCTGCTCTCGCCGCAGAGCAGCGGCGTAACCGGCATCAACCTGCCGGTCGATGCCGGCTACATCGTCGGCACTACCTGGGCCGCCTATGGCGGCCTGCCGGAAGCACCGGCGAGCTGAGGATAACACATGAATATCGAGCTTCCGCGCCAACACCTCGATCTGTCCTCCGCCATCGCCGAAGGCGACATCCGCGTGCTGCTGATGGTGCTGGTGCACATGACCGGCGACGAGAAATGGCTCGAGCCGCCGTACAAGCCGAAGCGCGACGTCCGCCTGATCCCCGATCCCGACGCCGGCGTGCCAAAGGAGATCCAGGACGAGATCCGCGCGGCCGTCCTGAACCTGTTCGCGAATGGCACGCCGAAGCCCGTCATCACCGATCCCGGCGATGAGCTGATGCTGCGGATGATGCGCGCGACGATCGGCGAGAATGTCGCGCCGGAATATGCTCCGCTGATGCGGGAAGAGATGGGGTTCGTTCCCCGCGACGCACGCTGGCGCGAGCGCCCCTCCGAGGCGAGGCTTGTGCAGCAGCACGTGCTGATCGTCGGCGCCGGGGTCTGCGCGATCGCGCTCGGCGTTGCGCTCGGGCGGCTCGGCATTCCCTACACCATCGTCGAGATGCAGGACGAGATCGGCGGCACCTGGTACGTCAACCGCTATCCCGGCTGCGGCGTCGACACGCCGAACCACTCCTATTCGTTCTCGTTCGGCGCTCGCAATCCCTGGACCCGCTATTTTGCACAGCGCCAGGAATTGCTGGACTACCTCCTCAAGGTCGTCCGCGAATACGACATCCGCAAGCACGTCCGCCTTTCGACCGAACTGGTCGCCTCGCGTTGGGACGAGGGCAAGCGGCGCTGGATCTCGACGCTGAAAACCGCGAACGGCGAGGAGACCTTCGAGTCCACCGCCCTGGTCAGCGCGATCGGCCAGCTCAATGATCCCTTGCCTGCCCGCTTCACCGGCGACGAGGATTTCAAGGGCCTTAAGATTCACTCGGCGCTGTGGTCCGACGACATCAAGCTCGACGGCAAGCATATTGCCGTGATCGGCACCGGCGCGACCGCGATGCAGCTGGTGCCCTCGATCGCGGATCGCGTCGCCTCGGTCACCGTCTACCAGCGCACAGCGCAGTGGGCGCGGCCGGTCAGGGGTTATTCCGATCCGATCACCGAAGGCGCGCAGTGGCTGCTCGCCCATCTGCCGTTCTACGTACAGTGGTATCGCTTCAACATGTTCTGGCGTTACGGCGACGGACTGCTGCCGTTCCTGCGCAAGGATCCGACGTGGCCGCATCCGGAGCGCGCCGTCAACAAGAGCAACGACCGGCATCGCCAGGAATTGGCCGACTTCATCCTCTCCGAGCTTAAGGATCGTCCCGACCTGATCGAGAAGTGCATGCCGACCTATCCGCCCTACGGCAAGCGCATCCTGCTCGACAACAACTGGTTCAAGACGCTGACCCGTCCCAACGTCGAGCTGGTCACCGACAAGATCGACCATTTCGCGGCGAACGGCATCGTCACAAGCGACGGCACATCGCGGCGGCACGACGTCGTCGTGATCTCGACCGGCTTCAAGGTCTCGGAGATGGCGGCGCGTCTCAACATTACCGGGCGTGACGGCAAGAACCTCAAGCAGACGTGGCGTAACGACAATCCGACCGCATATCTCGGCCTCACCGTGCCTGACTTCCCCAATTTGTTTCTGATGCTCGGCCCCAACTCGGGGCCTGCGCATGGCGGCAGCGTGATCTTCCAGTCGGAATGCCAGAGCCGCTACATATCCGCCTGCCTCGTCGAGATGATCGAGAACGACATCGCCGCGATTGATGTGCATCCCGACGCACACGACGAATATATCCGCAGTGTCGACGCCGAGCATGAGCAGCTGATCTGGACGCATCCGGGCATGACGACGTACTACCGCAATAGCAGCGGCCGGGTGTTCTCGGCTATGCCGTGGCGGTTTGTCGACTATTGGAAAATGACGCACGATCCGGACCTCACGCAGTATCGTAAAACCAAGGCGCGACAGGAAAGCTGACCTGAATTACCCCGCTCGTTAACTTGACAGCGGACCATAACTGCCGCAGCATTTCACTGGCTGCACCTGTCGGGGTGTAGGAGCGTCTGCTCCTCGCGTCGCAGGAATTGACGGACGATTATGGGATCGGCCGCCAGGCAGCAGAAGCGGACAGAGGTCCGTCGGCCCACCCTTGGAGAGGAGCATGACGCCACCGGCGAAAGCCAGCGACCTTGCTCGGCAAGGTCTCGGTGCACGTTGAGGCGAACAGCAGCTGCTAGCCGCGTGTGCCGCCGACAATCTGAACATATCCGCAGGACGAGAGCGCAAAGGCCAAGCGCTCTCAGGTCCAGAAACACCACTGGTCTACACCAGAGATTCTTCGCTAAAACGAAGTAGCAGGGCCCCGCGATGCTTGAATGCACCGGGGCCCATTCGTTTGCGCGCCTCCTCTCCCTCGTCGCACCGCATTGCGCGACCGCGCCGGATCGGAAACAATCGTCCCGACAGGTGAGGAACGATGACCGAAAAGCCGCGCGTACGCATCTATACGGACTACAAATCTCCCTACGCCTATGTCGCCAACAAGCGGCTGTTCGAGCTCGAAGACACCATTGGCGTCGAGCTGGAATGGCTGCCCTACACACTTCGAATTCCCGAGTTCATGGGCACGGTCGAGGAGCGCACGCCGCATTTCTGGCGCAAGGTGCGTTACTCCTACATGGATGCGCGACGGTTCGCGAATGCGCAGGGACTGACCATGAAGGGGCCGCGCCGGATCTACGACGCATTCTATTCAAGCGCCGGGATGCTGTTCGCGCAGCGCCATGGGCTGTTCCGGCCTTACCATGACACGGTGTTCCGGAAATTTTGGAACCACGAGCTGGAGATCGACGATCTGTCCGAGATCGCCGGCGTGATCTCCGCGATCGGCGGCTCCGCCGACGCCTTCGAGGCCTATGTTCGCGGCCCTGCCCGCGCGGAACACGATCGCATCATCGACGAGGCCGAAGCGCTCGGCGTGTTCGGCGTGCCCAGCATGGTTTTTAACGGCGAGCTGTTCTGGGGCGGCGATCGCATCGACATGCTGATCGAGCGGATCAGGCATCCGGAATCGGTCGCCGCCGCACTCGGGAGCGGGCGCCGGACTTAAGTTCTCGCGGTTTTGAACCTAGTTACCGTCCTCGATCGATCAGCTTCCATACAGGATCGCCCAGCATCCCGTGCGTTCAAGCACGGCCTTCAACGCCGCGCGATCTCCGGCATCGAGCGCGGCAAATTTGTCGCGCAGCTGCTGCAGGCACTTGACCTGATATTTGAACGGCGCCAGCGCATAAGGCAGTCCCCAGACATTGATCTCGAGCCGCTCGAGGCCCTTCGCGAACGCGTCCGCGTTGGCGGCCAGGAACGGCAGATAGAGCTCCCCCGCAATCCGCAGTAGCGCTTCGGCGAACCCGCCGAGCGCCTGCTCGCGCGGATACCAGGTGCCCTCGACACCCGAGGCATCATCGAGCCGTCGCACCCAATGATCGGTGAACGGCGCGCGCTCGCGCATGATCCGCATCGGGGTCGGATCGGTCGCCATCTCGCTGAGCTGGCCGAACCAGGCGAAATCCGCCAGCGACGGCCGGCTGCCGAACAGATAATTCGTCATGCCGACATGCGGCTCGAACGCTGCGAGAGTCCGCCGATAGCTCTCCTCCAGCAACGGCCTGTTCTCTTCGGTCGCACCGAGGATGACCATGCGCGAAATCTGCCGCTGCCGGAATTCCTCGATCTCCTCGCGGCTGCCGGCCGCGGCATCGGACGTCGACCACTCCTCGCCCGCCCAGCGCGAGACATAGGCCTGATCTTCCGGATCCCACCAGCGATACAGAAACAGCGGCTTCACCGCCCATTCGTCGGCGAGGTCCTCGAGCAGATCGCAGACGAAGGCTGTGGCCTTGTCCTCCGGTATCACCGAACGTCCCCGGTGACGCGCTTCCAGATCATAGGCCAGCGTCGTGGTCTCGCCGCGATAGCTGCCGTCGGGATATTGCAGCACCGGAATCAGCATCGGTTTCAGATGCGCTGTCGCCGCGCGCAACGCCTTGGTCATGATCACCCAGTCGTGCGGGATCCGCCGGTAGCGCATCAGCGCCCGCAGTTTGATCGCATAGGGCGACGCAGTCGAACCGATCAGGCGATAGCGGCCTTCCGTCATGACGACGCCTCCGAAAACGCGGGATTGCCGTACGGGTAGAACCGCGTGAGATCGACATTCCGGTAAGGCAGCTTGTCCAGCCGCGTCGTGCCGAGGAACGGCTGGTCCGGTTCGACCAGCAGGATCGTCCTGGCAAAGCCATTGTCGTCGAAGCCGCGCCGGAAATGCACCCGCGACTTGATCACCATCACATCGAAGCTGCCGATGTCCGGCACCAGCGTCTTCAGAGAGAACGGCTCCATGACCTGCACCAGGTAGGTGGAGAGTATCAGCACATTGTTGCGGCCGAAGCGCACGCAGACCCAGAACTTCCCGTAGCCGTCACCCGCCGCCGAGATGGTGCCCTGGATCCGGACCGGATCGCCCGCCGACTCGTCAGCGCGGCCACCGATCTCCATGTCGAAGGCATCGCCGGTCTTGGCGCCGGCCGCCTTCAGGCTTGCCGTTGCCCTGGCATCGGCAATGGTCGCGATGACAGTGTTGGCGAGGTCCTGCGCGATGATCTCGCGCAGCAGCCACGTCGCCGATCCCGAGCGGTCGCTGTGATCGGCCAGCACCACCGGCGTGTTGCCATCGGCGACGGCCTGCTTTGCCAGCGCAACGCCCTCGGCAATGCTGTGGAGTTTCGTCGATCGCAACAGAGCTTCGCGCAGCCGCCAGATCGTGCCGGCGAGATCGCGCGCGATTTGCTCGGCGAGCTTCGGGTTGTCGTTGGTCAGAACCTGCACGGTCATGCCGACATCGGGAACATCGGCGAACGGGAAGCCGAAGAAGATATTGACGTAGACGTCGACCTCGCGGCCCTCCCACACCAGCGCGCGCTGCACGAGATCCATCCACGGACGCGCCCCGGTCCATTGCAGCACGGTGGGCGAGATCACGGGAACCTTGATCGTCTTATGCGCCGGTCTGTAGTCGCCGCGGATCGCCCGCACCAGCATGCGCGCCGCCCGTTCGCCCTGCAGATGCGCATCATAGTGCGGGAAATATTTGACCGCGAACGCCATGTCCGCCTGCTCGAGGAAGGCCTCGTCCTCATTGCCGTGAGGATCGAAGGTCGCGGCGATGAAGGCGGAGCGACCGACCACCTCGCGCACCTGCCGCGCCAGATCGGCCTCCGGCCGCGGCACGTCGCGCACGGCCATCGCGCCATGCAGGCACAGATAGACCCCGTCGAACGGCCCGTCCTCCTTGAGCCCGGCAATCATCCTGCCGGTGAAGGTCCGGTAGGCCTCCTGGGTGACCCAGCCCGACCCAGTGTAGGTCTTCGGCCAGAGCGGGGATTCGATGCCGACCAGTTCGACTTCGGAAAACTCGCGCGCCACCTGCACGAAGCCGCCCATATAGTTCTTGGGATCGAACTGCAGCAGCGCCTCGCCCTTCGCCGGCGAGCCCGGATAGATGAAGTCGTCGAGCGTGGTCTCGTTCGGCAGGAACGAGACGGTTTCGTGGGAAAAATGCAGGACGGCAATACGAATCTTGCGTTCGCTCATCTTGTGCGCCTCGACTGTTTTCCGCATCCTGACATCGAAGGTGCGGCGCGCCAATGCCGCATTCGGTTTTTGCCCGCCAGACCTGCAAATAAGCAGACGCGCCGCCGCTTGCCGCGTCACCGATTCTGCTATGGTCCGCGCAACAATCGGGCCCCGGCCTCGCAGACATCTCAAGGAGAGAACGCCATGAATCCCCCCGTCAGCTCGCCCGCGATCAAGGTCGTGAAATCCGTTCGCGAGCAAGTGAGCGCCGAGGAATGGCAAGCCCGTGTCGATCTCGCCGCCTGCTATCGCCTCACGGCGATGTACGGCATGACCGAGATGATCGCGAACCACATTTCCTGCCGCGTGCCCGGCACCACCGACCAGTTCCTGATCAACGCCTACGGCATGCTGTACGAGGAGATCGACGCCTCAAGCCTGATCAAGGTCGACGTCGAGGGCAACACGCTGCTCAACGCCACCGACTACGACGTCAATGTCGCCGGCTTCGTCATTCACAGCGCCATCCACATGGCCAAGCACGACATGGATTGCGTCGCGCACACCCACACCCCGGCCGGCATGGCGGTGTCCGCGATGGAATGCGGCCTGCTGCCGCTGGCGCAGACCTCGATGCGCTTCCTGCACATCGCCTATCACGACTTCGAAGGCATTGCCGACAATGTCGATGAGCGCGAGCGCCTGGTGCGCGACCTCGGCGACAACGAAGCGATGATCCTGCGCAACCATGGCCTGCTCGTCGTCGGCCGCACCGTGCCGGCCGCGTTCAACGTGCTGTTCCGCCTCGAGCGCGCCTGCCAGACCCAGGTGATGGCGCTGTCCTGCAACACCAAGTTGATCTATCCGCCGCAAAACATCCTCGAAGACACCTATGAGCGGATGCTGCCCAAGCCCGGCCGCGCCGCCCGCAATGGCGAGCTGGCCTGGCCCGCGCTGCTGCGCAAGCTCGATCGCGCCGATCCGTCGTACCGGGAGTGAGGATTGAGATCGACGTTGCGTCGTAACACATCTTCCGCGATGCCGCCGGGGGAATCGGACAGGCGACTTTCCCCCCGTCGTCCCGAAGGCGGGACCCATACGCCGCGGAAATATTGTTGACGGAACTCGTCGTCCCGGCGGTGCACGGCATCAGCACTTATGGTTATGGGTCGCGGCCTTCGCCGGGACGACGATGAGGATGGGTCTCGCGCGCTACGATGTACGGTCATTGCGTAGTTCATCTCGGTGTCATCGCCCGGCTCGACCCGTCGATGACAGGTGCAGTTGGGGCCACAGCATCGCATTCTCGCGACATCATTTGCCCGAGTCTTGCTTTTCGTTCCGCCCTCGAGCCGGGTGCCGATCGCCCCGAACCTGGCTGCACGATTTCGGGACGAAAGCCGAAACCCTTTCAATCGTAAGCGTTTGCACACTCGCAAAAGTTGCAAAGCGGGATTTCCGGCGCGCTCACATGGTGACCGGTGAGCGACGCGGTCCTTCGGACCAGATGCGTGCAACCTGCGGCGTTTCGTTGATCCTGCCCTTCGCACCGAGCCGACGGAAATATTTGGTGCCGGTCACCCCCGACATGACACGAGGACCCTTGCGCTTGACGTACTGCCGATGGTCAACTCGCTGATCGGAACGCGTCTGTAGCGTTGGGGGAAGCATGAAGTTCAAGATGTTTGCGATCGCGGTCGGCCTCGGGCTCGCGCTCGCCGCCACAGCGGAGGCCCAGACACCGCGCAAGGGCGGGACCATTCGCATGACGGCGCCCTATGGCTCCAGCTTCACCAGCATGGACATCCACACCACACCGCGCGCCCAGGACGAGATCTACGCCAAGGCCCTGCACCGCTCGCTCTACATCTGGGACTCGACCGAGGGCAAGCCGGTGCTGGAACTTGCCAAGGAGGTCACCGTCTCGGGCGGCGGTCTCATCTATACGTTCAAGCTACGCGACGACGCCTATTTCCACAACGGCCGCAAGATGACGGCCGACGACATCATCTGGTCCTACAACCGCATCATGGACGGCACCAAGGCCTATCCCGGCGCCCGTTTCGTCCGCCTGATCGAGGGCGCGGCCGAGGTAGAGAAAGGCCAGGCCAAGGAAATCTCCGGCCTGAAGAAGATCGACGACTTCACCCTCGAAATGAAGCTGACCGAGAAGGTCGATCCCGCCTTCTATTTCTTCACCGCGTTGACCTCGATCTACCCCGCCGACGAGGGCGGAAAGGAAAGCTTCCTCCAGAAGCCGATCGGTCTTGGTCCGTTCAAGTTCGTCGAGCACGTGCCGGGATCGCGCATCGTGCTGGAACGCTGGGACCGGTTCTACAAGCCCGGCAAGCCATATGCCGACAAGGTCGTGATATCGCTGATGGGCGAAGCCGCGGCGCGCGATGTCGCCTTCCGCAACAAGGAAATCGACACCTCGGTGCTGGGGCCGGCGCAATACGTCGCCTATCAGGCCGATCCCAACCTCAAGGGCACCATCGTCGAGGTCGCCGAGGTCTTCACCCGCTACATGGGGATGAATCCGACGTTCAAGCCGTTCTCCGACAAGCGGGTTCGGCAGGCCGTCAACTATGCGATCGATGCCGATCTGATCATCAGCAAGCTGGTCAAGGGCAAGGCCTATCGCGCCACGAGTTGGCTGCCTTTGACCTCGCCGGCATACGACAAAACCATGAAGCCCTATCCCTACGATCCAGCGAAGGCGAAGCAATTGCTCGCGGATGCGGGTTATCCCAACGGCTTTGAATTCGAATGGACCACCAGCCAGAACGAAAGCTGGGGCCTGCCGATCGTCGAAGCCGCGATCCCGATGCTGGACAAGGCGGGCATCAAGGTGAAGGTCAAGCAGATCGAGACAGCGGTGCTGGCAGAGGTCATCCGCAAGGGCGACTTCCAGGCCTTCATCTATTCCCAGGCCACCGGCCCGGATCCGCAGGCAGCGCTCAAATGCTTCCATTCGGCGACGCCGCAATCGGCCTGCAACTACACGACCTTCAAGAACCCGGACTTCGACAAGATCATCGATGACGCCGGCCAGACCGACGATGCCACAAAGCGCGTCCAGCTGCTGCAAAAGGCCAATGCGCTGCTGCAGGAGGAAGCGCCGATCTGGTTCTTCAACTACAACAAGGCTGTCATGGCGGTGCAGCCCTGGCTCAAGGGAATTCAGCTGGATGCAACCGAGCTGACCCATCAGAATGTCGAAGACCTCTGGGTCGACGAGACCTCGCCCGCGCAGTGACAGGTGCCATGCTCCTCCATCGCGACAAACGATCGAGGGAGTGAGGAGAGCGCCCCATGCTGTCCTTCGCGATCCGTCGAGTCCTGCAAACCATTCCGACCGTGCTGGCCGTCGTGCTGTTGATCTTCGTGTTGTTCAGCGTCGTTCCGGGCAGCATCGTGTCGAGCATGGGCGATGACGGCCGAGGCCCGACCGACCCACAGGTCGTGGAACGCATGAAGAAGCAGCTCGGGCTCGACGATCCCGTCTATGTGCGTTTCGGCTCCTATGTCGCCAAGCTCACGACGGGTGATTTCGGGACCTCGTTCCGGACCCGCGAGCCGGTCACGACCATGGTCGCCAAACGGATGTGGCCGACGCTGCAGCTGATCTTCGCAGCCCTGGCGTTTGCGATTGCCGTCGGCGTACCGCTCGGCTTCATCGCCGCGCTGAGGCCGGGCAGCATTGTCGACACGATCTCGATGGTGCTGGCGGTGTCGGGCCTCTCGATGGCCAAATTCTGGCTCGGGCTGCTGCTGATGTATCTGTTTGCATTGAAGCTCGGCTGGCTGCCGAGTTTCGGCTATGGCGATGGCAGCCTCAAATATCTGCTCCTGCCTGCCGTAACGCTCGGCGTCTCGCCAATGGCGCTGCTGGCGCGGACGACGCGGGCCGCGGTACTCGAGATCATGACCGCAGATTTCGTCCGCACCGCACGCTCCAAGGGCATGAGCGAGACCCGGGTCGTGACGTGGCACGTGATGCGCAATGCCCTCGTCATCATTCTGACCGCGATCGGCCTGCAATTCGGCGTCGTGATGGGCCAGGCCGTCGTCGTCGAGAAACTGTTTTCCTGGCCCGGCATCGGCTCCTTGCTGGTCGACAGCGTCCTGCAGCGCGATATTCCCGCCGTCCAGGGCACCATTCTCGTGGTGGTGCTGTTCTTCCTCACCGTCAATACATTGGTTGATCTGCTCTATGGCGTGATCGACCCCAGGATCAGATACGCATGAGCGGCGGCCGGTCTCATCACGTCAGCGCCCGTTCGATCGTGCAGCCTGCCCCCGCGGAGCGGCCGCGATGAGGCTTGGGACCAGTGCAATCATCGGCGGGGTGCTGTTCGCGCTTGCGATCTTCGTCGGCCTGTTCGCACCGTGGCTCGCCCATACCGATCCGGTCATGGGCGCCAACCTCATGAATGCGGAAGAACCGCCGAGCTGGACCTGGTGGTTCGGCACCGATGCGCAGGGCCGCGATATCTATTCCCGCGTCGTCCACGGCGCGCGGATCTCGCTGACGGTCGGCATCGTCTCGCAGCTCGTCAACAGCGTCATCGGTGTGACGCTGGGCCTGACTGCGGGCTATTGGGGCGGCTGGTGGGACGATTTCGTCAACGGGCTGACCAATCTGATGCTCGCCATCCCCTCACTGATCTTCGCACTCGCCATCATGGCGGTGCTTGGGCCCGGCCTGACCAGCCTCCTGATCGCGCTCGGATTGACCAACTGGTCGTTCACCTGCCGGATCGCACGCGCCTCGACGCTGTCGCTGAAGAGCCAGGGCTATGTGCAGGCCGCAAGAGTGCTCGGGTATGGCGATCTGCGCATCATGATCACGCAGCTGCTGCCGAACATGGTCGGCCCCATCATCGTCATCGGCACGCTCGGCATGGGCGGCGCGGTCCTAGCCGAGGCCTCGCTTTCATTTCTGGGCCTCGGCATCCGTCCGCCCTATCCAAGCTGGGGCAGCATGCTGTCGGAGGCGCGCGACCAGATCACCACGGCGCCGTGGCTGTCCGTCTTCCCGGGCCTTGCGATATTCCTGACGGTGCTCGGCCTCAATCTGCTGGGCGACGGCTTGCGTGACGTGCTCGATCCCCAGTCGCGGAGCCGGCGCTCATGACGGCCGCTCCGCTGATCGAAGTCGAGGACTTGCGAATCGATCTCGACGACGGCGCCAAGCATGTTGCGGCGGTCGAGGGTGTTTCATTCCGCATCGATCGCGGCGAGACATTCGGCCTTGTCGGCGAATCCGGCTGCGGCAAGAGCATCACGGCGCTCGCCTTGATCGGCCTGCTGCGCCGGCCGCTCTCGGTCGCCGCCGGAGCGATACGTTTCGAGGGCCGCGAGATTCAGGGACTTTCCGCGGCCGAGCAGCGCGCGCTGCGCGGCAATCGCATCGCCATGATCTTCCAGGAGCCGATGACGGCGCTCAATCCGGTCTCGCCGGTCGGCCGGCAGATCGCGGAGATGTTCGTGCTGCACAAGGGCAAGAGCTGGCGCGAGGCAGATCAGTTGGCCGTCGAGGCGCTGGCGAACGTGCGTGTTCCGGCACCGGAGCGGCGGGTGAAGGACTACCCGCACCAGCTTTCGGGCGGCATGCGCCAGCGCGTGATGATCGCTATCGCGCTGGCATGCGATCCGGATCTTCTGATCGCCGACGAGCCGACCACCGCGCTCGATGTCACAGTGCAGGCGGAGATCATCGAGCTGATGCGCAACCTGTGCGCCGAGCGCGGCACGGCGATCCTGATGATCAGCCACGATCTAGGCCTCGTCGCCAACGTCTGCCGCCGCGTCGGCGTCATGTATGCCGGACGCATCGTCGAGGAACGCGGCTCGGACGACATCTTCCGCGCCTGCGCGCATCCCTACACGCAAGGCCTGGTCGACTCGCTGCCACGGCTGGGGAGCCGCGCAGCACTCGGCCGGTCGCGGCTCAGGGAAATCGCCGGCGTCGTCCCGGCGATCACAGACTTTCCGAGCGGCTGCCGCTTCAATCCGCGTTGCGCACGGGCAACCGAGATCTGCCGTGCCACCGCACCTGAGACGACATGGCTGGACGCAGGCGGCCTCGTGAGGTGCCATCACCATGCATGAGCCCGCAACGAGGCCCGGCGACGATGTCATCCTCAGCGTCGAAGATCTCGCGGTTCATTTTCCGCTCGGCGGCGGCCTCTTGGGCGGCGGCCGGCGGCTTCTGCGCGCAGTCGACGGCATCGATCTGGAACTGAAGCGCGGTGAGTGCCTCGGCCTGGTCGGCGAATCCGGCTGCGGCAAGTCCACCGTCGCGCTTTCGCTGCTTGGGCTGCTGACGCCGACGCGAGGCCGGATCGTGCTCGACGGCAACGTCGTGACGGGCCAGCGATCGGTCGATCGAAAGCTGCTGGCCCGTACCGCCCAGATGGTGTTTCAGGATCCCTACGCCTCGCTCAATCCGCGCCAGACCGTTCGCCGCACGCTCGAAGACCCGCTGCGCCTGCATGGCGTGACGGCGAAGAGCGAAATCGACGAACGGGTTGCGGCGATGCTCAAACATGTCGGCCTGCGACCCGAGCAGGCCGGCCGCTACCCGCATGAATTCTCAGGTGGCCAGCGCCAGCGCATCGGCATCGCCCGCGCGCTGATCCTCAATCCCAAGATCGTCATCTGCGACGAACCGGTCTCGGCGCTCGATGTCTCGATCCGTGCCCAGATCATCAATCTGCTGCTGGAACTGAAGGAGAGTCTCGGCCTCTCCTACATCATGATCAGCCACGACCTCGGCGTCGTCGAGCACATGAGCGATCGGGTCGCGGTCATGTATCTCGGCCACATTGTGGAGACAGGGGGCTGGCGCGAGATCTTCGAAGGGCCGGCGCACCCGTATACGCAAACCCTGATCGCCGCCATTCCCGACCCGCTGCGCCGCGCGCCGCTCGCGACGACAAGGGGCGAGTTGCCCAATCCGCTCAATCCGCCGGACGGATGCGCATTCAGTCCGCGCTGCCGCTACGCCGAAGCGGTATGCCGGCGCGAGCCCGGGCCTGCGCTGCAAACGCGTACCGACGGGCACGCGGTGCGGTGCTGGCGAGCTGGCGAGATTGCCGCTCAGGCAGCATTCCCAGCGGCCGAACGCGGCCATCCCTGACGTATCGTCATTCCGGGCGTGCGAAGCCCAAACACCCGCTGCGCAGCTAGCCCCCAGCTCCCCCTCCCCGCGATTTGCCGGCGGCGCGTTTTCAACTAAGCTCGCCGGATGGACATGCTCGTCAAGCTGTACGCCCTGCCCGATCCCCGGCCTGCCTATGATCGATTGCATAAGGCCGGAATTGTCATGCGCCGGGCGCTCGCGCCCGAAAAGCACAAGGTCGTGACCTGGGTACGGGAAACATTCAGCGAGGCATGGGCCAGCGAAACCGAGGTCGCGTTCAGCCGCCAACCGGCCTCCTGCTTCATCGCGATCCAACAGAAGAAGATCGCGGGGTTCGCCTGCTATGACGCGGCCTGTCGCAACTTCTTCGGTCCGACCGGCGTCGCGCCGAAGGCGCAGCAGGGCGGCATCGGCAAGGCACTGTTGTTCGCCTGTCTCGAGGACATGAAGCACCAGGGCTTCGGCTACGCCATCATCGGCGGCGTCGGGCCGGCAGAATTCTACTCGAAGGCTGTCGGCGCGGTGGCCATCGAAGGCTCAGCGCCGGGGATTTATCGGGGATTGCTGTAGTTCGTCGCAGTTCTGGTCCGTAGGTATGGGTTTCGCTTCACTCTACCCATCCTACGCGGCCGACGACACCGCTAACGAAGCTTGCCGAAGAACTCCCGCACCTCGCCGACGAACAGTTCGGGCTGCTCGAACGCGGAGAAATGTCCCCCCTTCGGCATCTCGCGCCAATGCTGGATGTTGGTGAAATTCGTCTCCATCCATTTGCGGACCGGCGTGACGATCTCCTTGGGGAATACGGCAACACCGGTCGGCACGGTCACCTTGTGCGGGGTTCGCTTGCCGGGCCCAAAGCTTTCCCAATAGAGCCGTGCCGATGATGCGGCCGTCGCGGTCACCCAGTACAGCATGACATTGTCGAGCAGTTCGTCACGGCTGAGGATATTTTCAGGATGCCCGTCGCAGTCGGTCCAGGCCCAGAACTTTTCCAGGATCCAGGCCGCCTGCCCGCTCGGCGAATCCGTCAGCGCGTAACCGAGCGTCTGCGGCCTGGTGGATTGCTGCTTGGAATAGCCGGAATCCCAGTCGGCATAGTATTTGATGCCGTTGAGTGCACGGGTTTCCTCCGGCGTCGGCTGCCCCTCGACATTGGGCCGGGTCGACATCGCAAGCGTGATGTGGATGCCGGCACAGTGTGCCGCATCCTGTCCGCCGATCGCGGTCGTGACCGCGGAGCCCCAATCGCCGCCCTGCGCGAAGTACCTGGAGTAGCCCAGCCGCTCCATCAGGATGGCCCACGCCTTCGCGATGCGATCGACGCCCCAGCCTGTCGCAGTCGGCTTGGCCGAGAAGCCGAAGCCCGGCAATGACGGGCACACCACATGGAAGGCGTCGGCAGCAACGCCGCCATGCGCCGTCGGATCGGTCAGCGGTTCGATCACCTTGTGGAATTCGACCACCGATCCCGGCCAGCCATGAGTGATGATCAGCGGCCTCGCCTCCGGATGCCTTGAGCGAACATGGATGAAGTGGATATCGAGCCCGTCGATCTCGGTCGTGAACTGGCTGAAACGGTTGAGCCGCGCCTCGCGCTGCCGCCAATCATACCTCTCCGCCCAATAGTTGCAGACGTCCTTGATCCATTGCAGCGGCGCGCCCTGGCTCCAGTCGTCGACCAGCTCGGCCTCGGGCCAGCGGGTTCGGCGCAGCCGGGTGCGGAGATCCTCGAGGACGTCGTCGCTGACGGCGATGCGAAACGGGCTGATGGCGGTAGTCATGGCGTCTCCCCGGGGCTCGAAGGCTGCCCGGGAAAGATAAGGTCGGACCACCAGCCGATCAAACCGCGATGTGAGGTTATTTGCCGAGCGCCGTCTCCAGCAGCGCCTGCGCCTGCTTGGTGGCTTCGGCGAATGCCGGCTGCTCCGGGGCATGCTGAACGAAGCAGCGCTTGAATGCGTCCTCGCCCTGCTGGCGCAGGTCGCCGAGCTTGTCATAGGCCGCCCTGGTGATCTGCTTGCGCTCGAGCTTCTCGGCCGCTTCGTCGGCCTTCTTGTTGTAATCGGTCCGGATCGCCGTACAGGCCGGTACCTTCACGGCGGGTTCGATCTCGCCATAGGCGATGTAGAATTTGCCGTTGGCAAGTGCGGCGACAAATACCTCGTCGGCGGCCTCTGGGGCCGTGTCCTGGGTGCGGCCGGCCAGGAAACCATAAGTCAGGGTGGCTGAGGCCGGTTTGACGACCGGCAACTCGTTGAAGTTGATCACCGCTGCGTCGGTCGAAATCGCTTGCGTGTACAGGCCCTCGAACTTCAGGGCCGGTTCGATCTGCTGCGGCACGTTCTTGCTGCCCTTGTCCCACCACGTCTTGTGCTCGTGCAGCCAGCGCGTGAACAGGGCTTCGGAGGTGACGATGATATGGGCTTTCGGCTCGACGAAGCTGCCGTCGGCGCGCTTTTCGCCGATCTTGCCGCCGTCCCTGCCCTTGTCGGCATCGAAGCGGAGGCCGTCCAGCATGCCGAACCCCATATCGCCCCTATATAGTGTGTCGAGATTGAGCTGCGCGGGCGCAAAGCCCGGTCGGGCGGGCTGCGACAGGATGGCGATCAGTTGCCCTTTCAGGTCGTCGCGCGCGGCAGCCTCGGCCTTGTCCACGGCCTCGTTGATCTTGTTGTCGTTCGACAGCTTGGCGAATTTGGCGATCGCGGCGTCACGCGCGGCGATGTAGCGGTCCTCCGGCGACGCGGCGCGGGCCGGCGACAGGATCAGGATCGGGGACAGGACAAGGGCAAGGCGGAAAACAAAATGCATGCCCTGTGGTCGCCCGCAGGGCATGCAAGGTTCAAGGTCACGGGTACTACCAGCATATCCGTCGCCAGCAGACCCTCTGCCGGCGCCGAATCTCGTCAGGGCGGACGTCATGCCGCCCTTGTCAGGCTGCCTTGTTGGTCAGGCTGCCTTGGATTTCGCCACGTGGGTGGCAATGGCGTCCATCAGCGCCGGCGACAGGCAGTCATAGGGCTCGAGCCCAAGCTCCTTGAGCCGCGACCTGATCCCGGCCATATCCGCCGGCTTGACGCCCGACTCGATCACCGACGACACGAAGGCGGCAAATCCCGGAGCCGCCGAGCCGGGCTCCTGGAACAGTTCGGGATGGATGAAGTCGAGGCCGTAGAACGGATGGCCCTTGTTCTCGATCCGGCCATACATGTGCGTGCCGCATCCGGTGCAGGCATGGCGCTGGATCACCGCCGCGCTATCCACGATCTTCAGCTTGTCGCCGTTCTCCAGCACGGTGACGTTCTCGCGCGGAACGACCGCCACCACCGAGAAGGTGGCGCCGGCCGGCTTCCAGCACTTGGTGCAGCCGCAGGCGTGGTTGTGGGCGACGTCGCCCTTGATTCCGACCTTGACCTTCTTGTCCGCGCATTTGCAGACCAGCGTGCCGCCGGCAAAATTGCCGGAGCCTTGCTTGACGCCATTGTCGACTGACGGGTGGATATGAACAGTCATTGACCTATCCTCCTAGTGCTTGGTGTTTTGATTTCAGAACACGACGACCGAACGGATCGATTTGCCCTCGTGCATCAGGTCGAAGCCCTTATTGATCTCGTCGAGCTTCAGCACGTGGGTGATCATCGGATCGATCTGGATCTTTCCGTTCATGTACCAGTCGACGATCTTGGGCACGTCGGTGCGACCGCGCGCGCCGCCGAACGCAGTGCCTTTCCAGACCCGTCCGGTGACGAGCTGGAACGGCCGGGTTGCGATCTCCTTGCCGGATTCCGCGACGCCGATCACGACCGACACGCCCCAGCCGCGGTGGCAGGCTTCCAGCGCCTGGCGCATCACGTTGGTGTTGCCGGTGCAGTCGAAGGTGTAGTCGGCGCCGCCGTCGGTCAGGCCCACCAAATGCTGCACGATATCGCCGCTCACCTTGGTCGGATTGACGAAATGCGTCATGCCGAACTGGCGGCCCCAATTGTCCTTGGAATCGTTGATGTCGACGCCGATGATCTTGTCGGCGCCCACCATCTTGGCGCCCTGGATCACATTGAGGCCGATGCCGCCGAGGCCGAACACCACGACGTTGGAGCCCGGCGTCACCTTGGCGGTATTGACGACGGCACCGACGCCGGTGGTGACGCCGCAGCCGATGTAGCAGCTCTTGTCGAACGGCGCGTCCTCGCGGATCTTCGCCACCGCGATCTCAGGCAGCACGGTGAAGTTCGAGAAGGTCGAGCAGCCCATATAGTGGAAGACCGTCTTGCCCTTGTAGCTGAAGCGCGAGGTGCCGTCGGGCATCACGCCCTTGCCCTGCGTCGCGCGGATCGCGGTGCAAAGATTGGTCTTCTGGCTGAGACAGCTTTTGCACTGGCGGCATTCGGGCGTGTAGAGCGGGATCACGTGATCGCCAGGCTTCACCGACGTCACGCCGGCGCCGACCTCGCGAACAATGCCGGCGCCTTCGTGCCCGAGCACCGAGGGGAAGATGCCTTCGCTGTCGAAGCCGTCGAGCGTGTAGGCGTCGGTATGGCAGATTCCCGTCGCCTTGATCTCGACAAGGACCTCGCCGGCCTTGGGGCCTTCCAGGTCGAGCTCGACGATCTCAAGCGGCTTCTTGGCTTCAAATGCGACTGCGGCGCGGGTCTTCATCTTGGTCTCCACAAAACATCAAACAGGTTTCTCATTCGCGCCGGACAGGCTCAGTTCTTGTTACCCATGCAGGCGTCTTCCGCCTTGCCATAGGCTTCCGACTTGTCTTCGTGCTTGGCCGGTCGAACACGCCCAACCGCATCATTGGCGCGGGCGCGCAGGTACACATAGAGGTCGTCCATGTAGCAGGCAACGTTCGGATTATCGCCGAATGCCGGCATGACGTTTTCCTGCGACGTCGACACGTTCTTGCGCCCGCTCGCGACCACGCCCATGAAGTCGGCATAGCTCATGGTCTTCAGCGAATCCTTCAATGCCGGCGCGTAAGTCGAGCCCATGCCGTCGGGTCCGTGACAGACGTGGCATTCCGAATGATAACGGCGGTAGCCGGAGTAGGTGTACCAATCCACCGTACCGTCGGACGCGACCTTAAACGTCGGGTTTCCATCCTTGTCGAGATACTTGCCGTCCTCCGACTTGACGGCGGTCGGATCACCTACGTCCTCGGCGGAGGCAACTCCTCCCATTGCCACGACGAAGATCGCGGCAGTCACAGACCAGATCTTACGCAAAAGCATATCCTCGCATGCGGATTGAAGACGGACCGGCGCATGGAGACCGCTCCATGCGCCGGAACGAGGGTTGCTCAGCTCACTGCGGCAGCGAGAACACGGTGAGCGTCCCGCCGAGCGCGGTGTAGTTGCTCAGCGCCGCATAGCCGCCGACTGCACCGAGACCGGCCGTCGGATCAGTCAGACCAGCCGCGAGGCCGATGCCTGCCCAACCGCCAACACCCGACAGCACGGCGATGTACTGCTTGCCGCCGTTTTCATAGGTGGTGACGTTGCCGATGATGCCGGACGGAGTCTTGAACTTGTAGAGCTCCTTGCCCGTCTTGGCGTCGACTGCCTTCAGGTAGCCTTCCAGCGTGCCGTAGAACACCACGCCGCCGGCGGTCGCGAGCGCACCCGACCAGACCGAGAACTGCTCCTTGTTCGACCAGACGATCTTGCCGGTCTTGCCGTCCCAGGCGATGAAGTTGCCCATGTTGGTCTCGCCGGGAGGCGGATACATCGACAGGGTCGCGCCCACATAGGGCTGACCTGCGGTGTAACTGACCTTGAACGGCTCGTAGTCCATGCAGACGTGGTTGGTCGGCACATAGAACAGCTGCGTGTCCGGCGAGTAGGCCGCCGGCTGCTCGTCCTTCGACCCCAGCGCTGCGGGGCAGATGCCCTTGACGTTGTGGTCTTCGCCGGCCTTGTCGGTCGACGCTGCGTCAAGAACCTTCGGACGACCATAGGTCGGCGAGCTCTTGTTCATGTCGACACCGGAGGTCCAGTTCACCTTCGGATCATACTTGTCGGCAACCAGCAGTTCGCCGGTGGCGCGATCGAGCGTGTAGCCGAGGCCGTTACGATCGAAATGCGTCAGCAGCTTGCGCGCCTTGCCGTCGATGTTCTGATCCGACAGGATCATCTCGTTGACGCCGTCATAGTCCCATTCGTCATGGGGCGTCATCTGATAGACCCACTTGGCAACGCCGGTATCCGGGTTCCGCGCCCAGATCGTCATCGACCATTTGTTGTCGCCGGGGCGCTGCTTCGGATTCCAGGTCGAGGGGTTGCCCGATCCGTAGTACACGAGGTTCAGTTCGGGATCGTAGGAGATCCAGCCCCAGGTCGCGCCGCCGCCGATCTTCCACTGATCGCCTTGCCACGTCTTCAGGCTCGAGTCCTTGCCGATCGGCTTGCCAAGCTCGGTGGTCTTGTCATCGACCAGTATCTGGTCATCCGGACCTTCCGAGAAGCCGCGCCAGACCAGCTTGCCGGTCTTGATGTCGTAGGCGCTCATGTGGGCCTGAACGCCGAACTCGCCACCGGAGATGCCGATCAGGACCTTGTCCTTGATCACCATCGGTGCGGAGGTGCCGGTCGATCCCTTGCTCGGATCGCCGTTCTTGACGCTCCACTCCACCTTGCCGGTCTTGGCATCGAGCGCAACCAGCGTGGTATCGGCCTGGTGCAGGAAAATCTTGCCGTCACCATAGGCGACGCCACGGTTGACGGTGTCGCAGCACATCACCGGAATGACGTTCGGATCCTGCTTGGGCTCGTACTTCCAGACGATCTGGTTGTCCTTGGAAAGGTCAATAGCGTAGACCTTGTTCGGGAATGGCGTATGCACGTACATCATGTTGCCGATGATCAGCGGGCCGCCTTCGTGACCGCGCAGCACGCCGGTCGAAAACGTCCATGCTACCTGCAACTTTCCGACGTTCGAGGCGTTGATTTGATTCAGCTTCGAAAAGCGCTGATTGGTGTAATCGCCCGTCGGCATCACCCAGTCTTTCGGGTTCTGCGACATCTTCTGGAGTTCGTCATTGGCGTTGGCAGCTCCGGCGGCAAATACCGCCATTGCCCCAAGGCTGGTCGCGTAAAGCAGCTTGCGCATCGTGGATTTCCTCCCAGGTTCAAGAGCTCAAGGGTTTCCGCCGAGGCGGCCCCACTTCTTCCATTTTGGTACCTCATTCGTAGTCCGATCGAACCCAGCTGACTTGCCCAATAGAGAAGAGCCGTTTGCTCAAAAGCGAAGCTAGGTCAGATTTTTGCAGCCGCTCCCGAGCAGGTGGAAAAGCTTGCTTCATGTTGCAGAGCATCAATCGCAGCCGGCGCAATGCGAGCGCCAGCTTGACGCGTGCTAAGGTTGCGCTTGACGCGCCCAGAACTAAGTCGGAGGATCGCCCCGGCTTTGATCGGGAAGAATTCCCGCCGCCTCCCGAAACTGTTCAGAGTCAGGGAGAAGGCGCATCATCCCGGACCAGAATTAGGCGCGGTGGGCAGTCACGTTGGGGATCGAATCGGTGGCTGGAAAGATGACCGACACAGTCCATTCACTCAGCACGAACGGATTGACACCCAAACGGCAGATCCAGCGCTGGTCGGACGCGCTCACTGACCTTTGCGGTCAGTTCGACGTCGATGCGCTGGAAGGATCCTCGCTCGAGGGCCGGATCAATTTCACCACCGTATCGCGGCTGAAGCTGTGCCAGATCGAGGCAAGTCAGCATCGCATCGCGCATACCGTCTCGCGCATCAGGCTCAGCGAACACCCCTACATCAAGATCGTGTTCCAAACGCACGGTGTCTCGCATTTCGAGCAGGACGGTCTGCACTTCGACATCATGCCGGGCGACTGCTTCGCCTACGACGTGTCGTGTCCGCATACGATCATCAGCCCGTCCCTGACGCGTCATGAGGTTGTTATCGTTCCGAAGGACCTGCTCAAGGAGCGCGGCTTCCAGCTCTCCAAGATGGCGCCATGCAAGCTCTCGGCACGCAACGGCACCGGCCGCATCGCCTATGATTTCGTCCATGCCGCGTTCGGCGAGGCGCCGACGCTGACCCCGGTCAATGCCGTCGGCGTGGCCGACGCGCTGATCGACCTGCTCTTGCTGCCGCTGCGCGAGACCGGCGCGATGTTCGACCGCGGCAGCGCCGAGGCGACCTATGTGCGGGCCCAGGGCTTCATCCGCGAGCATCTGCGCGATCCGGATCTCTGCATCGACCGCATTTCCGCGGCGCTCGGCTGCTCGAAGCGTTATCTGCACATGCTGTTCAGCGATCGCGGCATGACGGTCAGCGACTACATCTGGAAGGCCCGGCTGCAGAACTGCCGGCAGGAGCTGGAATCCCAGAACGGCAAGACCATCACGGACGTCGCTTTCTCCTGGGGCTTCTCGAGTTCATCGCATTTCAGCCGCGTATTCCGGAAGTATTTTGGCATCGCGCCCTCCTCCGTGCACAGGGGTCTGCACGGTGGCATGCCGGTCGATGTGGTACTGGAATAGCGCTTCGCCTGGCGTGCAGGCGCCACGCCATGCTCTCCGCCATCAAGCTTTCCTCGATCAAAGGCTGGGCGCGCAACCTCAAGCGCGACAGCGTTGCGCTGTATCTCGCGGCGCGTGATCCGCGCGTACCGTGGTACGCAAAGGCCCTCGCCGTCGCCATCGCGGCCTATGCGCTGTCGCCGATCGACCTGATCCCGGATTTCATCCCGGTCATCGGCTATCTCGACGATCTGATGCTGCTGCCGCTCGGCATCTGGCTTGCGATCTCGCTTGTTCCGGACGAGGTGATGACCGAATGCCGCGCCAATGCCAACGCTCTATTGCAGCGCCCGACCAGCCGAGCGGGCCTGATCGCGATCATCGTGCTCTGGATCGCCGGCGCGCTCGTGCTGGTATGGACCGTCTTCGCATACTGGCCACGTACCGCGCGCTAAACCAGCGCGGCCGTTGGCACCAGTGCCTCGACCGTCACGCCGTCATCGCTGGAATTGATCTTGAGCGCGCCTCCGAGCGCGAGGATCCGCTCCTGCATGCCGGTCAAACCGCGGCCGAGCCGGTGATCCCTGAGCAGGCCGCGGCCGTTGTCGCGGACCCGCACCAGCGCGCAGCCGCGGCTGCCGCGCATACCGGCCTGCCGTTCCGCAGGCTCGATCGTGATGTCGACCGCTGTCGCGCCGGCGTGGCGGAACACGTTGGTGAGCGCTTCCTGGACGATGCGATAGATCGTCAGATCGGCCATCTCGCCGGTCTCGCCGAGATCAGGCGATATACGGCTTTCGATCTCCACCTCCGGATGCGTCTCACTCCACATCCGCACCAGCGCGCCGAGCGCTTCGGCGAGCCCGAGCTCGGCCAGACCGACCGGCCGCAGTCGCTCCAGAATGCGGCGGGTGAACTGCTGGAGCGCGTTGACCTGCTCGAGGATTGCGTTGCCGTGCTTGCGCAGTGCAGAGGGATCGGGCTTCTCGACCTCCGACAGCCGGGTCAGCGCGCCGGCATGCGCGCGCAGCGCGAACAGATAGGGCCCGAACTCATCGTGCAATTCGCGCGCGATCTCCTTGCGTTCGGAATCCTGCAGCGAGACCGCACGCTCGGCGAGCTGCCGCTTGCTGTCCACGGCCTCGCCAAGGGTCGTCGCGAGATGGTTCAGTTTGGCACAGATCGCGGCCAATTCGGGCGATCCGCCGGGCTCGACGCGTGCATCGTAGTCCCCGGCCTCGATGCTGGTCATGACCTGCGACAGCGCTTCCAGCGGTGCAAGTGCGCGGCCGACCACCAACATGGTGACCAGCAGCAGGGCCACCGCGATCGCAGAGCCGATCTCGAGCTGGGTGACGATGCCGTCCCAGATCTCGGCGATTTCGTCGTCCGGATGCGAGGTGATGACAAGCGATTGCGGCTTGCCGTGGACCGAGACCGGCACCCGCACCGAGGTCTGTTCGGGATGGACGAGTGCGACGAACCACTCCGGCGCGGCGCGCGGTTCACTGGTATCCTGCGGGCGCTCGGGGGATCTTGCGGTCGCGTCATCATGCCGCGTGATGCTGACATGACGCAGTCGGCTCAGGTCCTGCACGATCTGATCGAGCCGCGCATCGGGATCGGGCGCTTCGTCGAGACCGGCCACCATCGTCGCGACAAACTCGCGCGCCAGCCGGATCACGCTCTGGTCCTCGGCCTGGACGCGCGGCCCCGCTTCGAGCACGAGGCGCGCAATATTGATGCCGAGCCCAAGCGCCAGAATCAACGCCAGCAGCAGGTTGATCCGTGCGCGCAAGGATAGCTTTTGCCACATGACGTTGCCCCCGACCGCGATCCCTCCTCCGAGAGGATCGTTGACAGCCAAATTTGCCCGGCTATCTAATCGCACCCTATCGCAATCCCGTGCGAGGTGCACAAGCGGTCGGAACCGAGGTGTCTTCGTGCAAATCGATGTGACGATGAGCTCGTCGAAGCAGGTCGCCGGAACAACGCCATGCGCATTCTGATCGTTGATGATCATCCCATCGTTGCTTCCGGGTGTCGCACCGTGTTCGCCGACGATCCCGAGATCACCCTGCTGGAAGCCGCGGATGCCGAGAGCGGCGAGCGGGCGTTCGTCGCGGAGAAGCCCGATCTCTGCGTGATCGACATCAACTTGCCGACCGTGTCCGGCTTCGAGTTGGCGCGCCGCATCCTGACGCACGATGCATCCGCGCGTCTCATCATGTTCAGCATGAACGACGACCCGGTGTTCGCCGCCCGCGCCATCGACATCGGCGCCAAGGGTTACGTCTCGAAGACCGGCGATCCCAACGATCTGGTGGAGGCGGTGCGCGAGGTCGGCAAAGGTGGCGTCTATCTGCCGCCGGCGATCGCACGCAATGTCGCCTTCGCGCGGCCAGGCTTTGCGCAGAATCCGCTTTCCAGGCTCACGTCGCGCGAGATGGAGATCCTGCGCCTGCTCAGTTCCGGCAAGAGCCTGTCGGAGATCGCCTGGCTGGTGCATTCGTCATACAAGACGGTCGCGAACACGTCATCGATCATGCGCCAGAAGCTTGGCGTACGCACCTCGGCAGAGCTGGTGCGCCTCGCGATCGAGAGCGGCGTCGCCTGACGTCGCACTCCAATACAGAGGAATGCAACAATGCAGACGGTTTCCCAGAACAAGTCGCATGGCGGCACGCAAGGCGTTTATCGGCATCCAAGCCGCGAGACCAAGACGGACATGACCTTCTCGGTATTCGTCCCCGACCATGCGGCCGGCGCCAAGCTGCCCGTCGTCACCTATCTGTCGGGGCTGACCTGCACGCACGCCAATGTCACCGAGAAAGGTGAATTCCGGCAGGCATGCGCCGAGCTCGGCCTGATCTTCGTCGCGCCGGACACCAGCCCGCGCGGCGAAGGCGTTCCCGGCGATCCCGCCAATTCCTACGATTTTGGCCTCGGCGCCGGCTTCTACGTCGATGCGACCGAGCAGCCGTTCGCGACCAATTACCGGATGTGGAGCTATGTCACCGAGGAATTACCAAAACTGCTCGCCGCGCAATTCCCGGTCGATATGACGCGGCAATCGATTCTCGGTCACTCCATGGGCGGCCATGGCGCGCTGACGGTGGCGCTGCGCCATCCCGATCGGTATCGCGCGGCGAGCGCGTTTGCGCCAATCGTGGCGCCATCGCAGGTGCCGTGGGGCAACAAGGCACTGGGCGGCTATCTCGGCGGCAACAAGCAGGCCTGGCGCAAGCATGATGCGGTTGCGCTGATCGAAGATGGCGCGCGCTTTTCCGATCTGCTGGTCGATTACGGCGATGCCGACGGATTCCTCAGCGAACAGCTGCGGCCCGAGCTCCTGAAGGCCGCCTGCGACAAGGCCAACATTCCCCTGACCCTGCGGCGTCAACCCGGCTACGACCACAGCTATTACTTCATCTCGACCTTCATGGCCGATCATCTGCGCTGGCACGCCGCGCGGCTGAATGCGTGATGCTTTCCCGTGCCAAGGCGGCATGACACCAAAATATCGAAAACAACCCCATGCACAGTAGCCGGCGGCGGTCAACCAGAAGTGTTGACACGTCAGGCAACTCAGGGTTATTATTCTAATATTCCGAAATCATCCGGGCACCCGCCGCTCATCGTGCCTGCGGCACGCCGTAATTCGGCGCGAGCAGGCGGTTGCGCACGAGGTAGTCGGTGGCGCGCGACCAGGATTCGTCGGTGTTGCCGCGCATATCGGCGCTCGCCGCCGCCACCAACTGCCCGCTATGCACATCGCGCAGGTAGAGATTGATGTTGAGGATCAGGTTGGAGACCTTCTGCACCACGCCGGTCATCACGAGATCGGCGCCGAGCTCGCCGGCCAGCTTGACGTCGCAGCCACCGCAGGCCTGAAGATTGCTGCCGTGCGCCGCAGCATTGACGGGCGCGATATCGAGCACGCGGAACTTGCCGGAATCTGCAAGCTCCTTGCGCACCTGATTGCCGGTCCGGAGCAGTCGCGCCTGTTCGTCGGCCCGCGGTCCGTCCACCTCCCCTTGAAGGCTGGTGTCGATCATCTCGAGGTCGAACACCGCGAGCTTGGGCGGTTCGGCGTGTGCCAGCGCAGACATCAGCAGCAAAGAGATGACGAAGGCGAACACTGATCTCATGATTGTGAACCAGTCGAATTTGTAATCTCGCAACGACAAAAAGCGGGGTTGCAAGCCAGGCTAATTCCGGCATCTTGCATGTCAACGCATGGCCCGACAACGCCATGCTCGATGAAGAATGACTGCGGGAGGAGTTATGTTCCGACGGCTGATCGGCACGATCGCGCTCAGCATGGTGGCGACCGGAGCGCTGGCGGCTGATCCCGTCGAGATCCATATCGGCTATCTCGGCCATGTCGGGGTCAAATCGACGCTCTCGCTGGTCGAGCAACCGGCCGACAATGACGGCATCGCCGGTGCGCGCCTTGCGATCGAAGATAACAACACGACCGGGAAATTCCTCAACCAGCGCTTCGTGCTCGACGACGTGAAGGTCAAGGACAACGACGATGTCGCCAAGGTCGCGACCGATCTCGCCGGCCGCAACGATTATATCATCACCGACCTCCCCGCCGATGCCCTGCTCAAGGTCGCCGACGCGCTGCGCGACCGCGGCACCGTGCTGCTCAATGCGGGCGCGATCGACGATCGGCTGCGCGAGCAGGACTGCCGCGCCAATGTCATCCATGTCGCACCGACCCGCTCGATGCTGGCGGACGCGCTGGGCCAATACCTGGTGTGGAAGCAATGGAAGCGCTGGCTGCTGGTGACCGGCTCGCACGATCAGGACAAGCTCTACGCCGACGCGCTGCGCCGCGCCGCCACGCGCTTCGGCGCCAAGATCGTTCAGGAACGGACATTCGAGGACACCGGCGGCGCGCGCCGCACCGACTCTGGCGTGACGCTGATCCAGCGACAGATGCCAGTATTCACGCAGCAGGCGCCGGCCTATGACGTGCTGGTCGCCGCAGACGAGAGCCAGGTGTTCGCGAACTACCTGCCTTACCGGACCTGGGACCCGCGCCCTGTGGCGGGCTCGGCCGGCCTGGTGCCGACCAGCTGGGACGCCGCGCATGATCAATGGGGCGCGGTCCAGATCCAGAACCGCTTCGTCAAGCTGAACATGCGCCGCATGACGGCGCTCGACATGCAGGCCTGGACCGCTGCGCGCATGATCGGGGAAGCCACGTCCCGCACCAATTCGGGGGATCCCGGGAAGGTCATCGCCTTCCTCAAGGGCAAGAATTTCTCGATCGCCGCCTTCAAGGGCACGCGATTGACCCTGCGAGACTGGAATCTGCAGCTTCGCCAGCCGATCCTGCTGGCCGATGGTCGTATGGTCGTTTCGGTCTCGCCGCAGGAAGGTTTCCTGCATCAGGTCTCCGAGCTCGACACCCTCGGAGTTGACCGGCCTGAAACGAAGTGCAAGCTGCAGTGAGGGAGATGAAGCACATGTGGCGCCGCTGCCTGTTGACCGGGATGCTCGTTTGGCTTGCCGCGACACCGGCGTCCGCCTTCGTTGCCTACGTCTCCAACGAGAAAGGCAACACCGTCACGGTGATCGACACCAACAGCTGGACGGTGACCAAAACCATCAAGGTCGGCCAGCGGCCGCGCGGCATCGAGTTCTCGCGCGACGGCAAGTTCGTGATGGTCGCTGTCGGCGACGACGACACGATCCAGGTGATCGATACCAAGACCCAGGAGATCGTCGACACCCTGCCCTCCGGCCCCGACCCGGAATTGTTCACCCAGGATGCCGCCGGCAAGACCATGTATGTCGCCAACGAGAACGACAACACGGTCACCGTGATCGATCTGGAGAAGCGCGCCCGGCTCGGCGACATCCAGGTCGGCGTCGAGCCCGAGGGCATGACGATCAGCCCGGACGGCAAGATCCTGATCAACACGTCCGAAACCACCAACATGGCGCATTTCATCGACACCACGACGCGCCAGATCGTCGCCAATGTGCTGGTCGATTCACGGCCGCGCTTTGCCCAGTTCAAGCGCGACGGCTCCGAACTGTGGGTCTCTTCCGAGATCGGTGGCACGGTGTCGATCATCGATCCGGTCAAGCGCGAGGTGACCGGCAAGATCACCTTCGACATCCCGGGGCTGCGCAACGAGGCGATCCAGCCCGTCGGCATCGGCATGACCAAGGACGGCAAGACCGCGTTCGTTGCGCTCGGCCCTGCCAACCGCGTCGCGGTGGTCGACGGCACGACCCACAAGGTGCTCAAATATCTCCTCGTCGGCCAGCGCGTCTGGCACATGGATTTCACCCCGGACGAGAAATATCTGATGGTCACCAACGGCGTCTCCAACGATGTCTCGGTGATCGACGTCGCATCCCAGAAGGTGATCAAGACCATTCAGGTCGGCGAACTGCCCTGGGGGATCACGATCGCGCAGCCATGACCGCAACCGACGCCCATATCGCGAGCCAGCCCTCGCCGGATGCAAGCCCCGTAGCGGTCGTGCAGCCGGCGCTGTCGATCGGCAATGTCAGCCACAGCTACGGCCCGCGGCGCGCCCTGATCGACGTCAATTTCACGGTTGAGCCTGCGAGCTTCACCGCGTTGCTGGGTCTCAATGGCGCCGGCAAGAGCACGTTGTTTTCGCTGGTGACGCGACTGTTCGGCATCCAGAACGGCCAGATCAAGATCTTCGGGCATGACATCAGCCGGACGCCGGGCGAGGCGCTGCGATTGATGGGTGTCGTGTTCCAGCCGCGCACGCTCGACCTCGATCTGTCGCTGACGCAGAACCTGCTCTATCACGCCGCGTTGCACGGCATCTCGCGGCGCGAGGCGCGGCTGCGCAGCGCCGAGGTGCTCGGCCGCATCGGGCTCGCCGACCGCGCGGCCAGCAAGGTGCGCGACCTCTCGGGCGGCCAGATGCGGCGGCTCGAGATCGCCCGCGCGCTGCTGCACCGTCCCAGGCTGCTGCTGCTCGACGAGGCCACCGTCGGCCTCGACGTCAAGGCGCGCGCCGACATTCTCGATCATGTCCGGCAACTCGTTGCTGAACAGGGCATCGGCGTGCTCTGGGCGACGCATCTGTTCGACGAGATCATGCCGGGCGACGACCTGGTCGTGCTGCATCAGGGCCGGATGCTGGCGCACGGGCCGATGTCGCGCGTGATCGCCGACGCCGGCGCCCAGGACGTCAACACCGCCTTCATGCGCGTGACCGGAACGGCAACCCTCACCGGAAAAGCGCCAACATGAGCAGCACGACGGTCACGCCTGAGCGAAGCGGCTTCTCGGTGTCGGAATACATCGTCTGCCTGAACGGCATCGTCTGGCGCGAGGCGCTGCGCTTCCTGCACCAGCGCGAGCGCTTCGTCTCGGCGCTGGTCAGGCCGCTGGTCTGGCTGTTCATCTTCGCGGCCGGCTTCCGTCAGGTGCTCGGCATCTCGATCATCCCGCCCTATGAGACCTACATCCTCTACGAGGTCTATATCGCGCCCGGTCTGATGGCGATGATCCAGCTGTTCAACGGCATGCAGTCCTCGCTGTCGATGGTCTATGACCGCGAGATGGGTAACATGCGCACGCTGCTGGTCAGCCCGCTGCCGCGCGGCTATCTGCTGTTCTGCAAGTTGCTCGCCGGTACTGCGGTGTCGCTGCTGCAGGTCTACGCCTTCCTGCTGATTGCATGGTTCTGGGACATCACGCCGCCGACCATCGGCTACCTCACCGTGCTGCCAGCGCTGGTGCTGTCGGGCCTGATGCTCGGCGCACTGGGCATGCTGATCTCGGCCAGCATCAAGCAGCTGGAGAATTTTGCCGGGGTGATGAACTTTGTCATCTTCCCGATGTTCTTCGCATCGTCAGCCCTCTACCCGCTCTGGCGCGTGCAGGAAGGCAGCCCGATGCTGTATTATGTTTGCCAGTGCAATCCGTTCACGCATGCGGTGGAGCTGATCCGGTTTGCGCTGTACGGCAAGATGAACTGGGTTTCGCTTGCGGTGGTCGGCGGCTGCACGGTGGTGTTCATGATCGGCGCGATCCTGGCCTACGATCCGTCGCGCGGTCTGGTGCGCCGCGGACCCGGCGGAGGCGAGGCATGACGGGCTTTCGGCCAGCCCTCGGCGCGCTGCTTGCGATGGTTGTGTCGAACCAGGTCGCGTTCGCCGCCGACCCGCGTTACCCGGACTGGCCCTGCCAACAAGCCAAGGTACCCGAGATCTCGCTCGCCGCGGTCTGGGCCGGGCCGCCGCTCGGCGATGCCGAGACCAAATGGCGGGACAATCCGAAGATCAGCCAACTTGCGACCAAGCTCGCGGCGCGCCGCGTTCCGCTCGAGGATGCACAGAAGGAGATCACCGAGTTCCTGTCGGCCGCCGCAGCCGACAAGGCCAATGCGGGAAAGCTGCTGTTCGCCGGGCTGTTCGATACGCTCAACGGCCAGCGGGCCTCGGTCATGAACGGGCTGGAGCGCGTGATGCGCAAGCAGCGCGAGGCCGCGGAAAAGATCCGCGACGACACGATCAAGCTGCAAGCGCTGCAGGACGCCACGCCGCCGGACCAGGCCAAGGTCGACGAGCTCGGCAATCAGCTGGTCTGGGAGACCCGGATATTCGAGGACCGCGGACGCGTGGTGAAATTCGTCTGCGAGGTCCCGACCATCATCGACCAGCGGCTGTTCGCGTTGAGCCGCACCATCCAGCAGGAGCTGGATTAGGTCTGCGGCTGATCGTCCCGGCGATCATCAACAGGCCGCCGGAACAAACTGCCCCGCCCGCTCGTTGTCTCCAACTATATCTGAAGTTGGGAGACCTCGATGAGAGCAGCCAAGATCGTCATGACCAGCCTCGCCGCCGCGAGCCTGATCACCACAGCGGCTTTGGCCCAGCAATCCATGTCGGGAATGGTCACCAAGATTGACCGACTGAGTGGAACCATCTCGATCCAGCAGACGCAGAGCGGCACCGTTGGCGCTGCCGGCGGCGCGATTCAGGAATACAAGGTGCCCAAGGGACAGTCGCTGGAGGAGCTTCACGCTGGTGACAAGGTAACGTTCACCACCGCGGACGGCGACGGCAAGACCATCAACAAGCTCGACAAGCAGAAGTAGTTCGCTGGAGCGCTTCGCAGCCGTGTGAGGACGGGCTCACCGCTCGCCCTCGCGCGGCTCGGGCTCCGCATCCGCCAGCGGCAGATTGGCGCGTTCCCACCCGTCGGTTCCTTCCGGATACCACGCCACATTGCGGTAGCCGTACGACAGCACGCGCTTGGCCGCGTTCCACGACATCCAGCAATTCTCCTGGCAGTAGATCACCAGCAACCGGGTCTGATCGTCGCCGGAGGCGCGGGCCAGCCCGCGTCGCAGATAGTCCTCGGTCGATGCGGCGAGCTTGCCGTAGCCGGTGTCGGGCAGCCAGATGCTGCCGGGAATGTCGCGATGCGGCCGCTCGCGCCATACCGTGCCGGCCGGCAGATTGGGCTTCGGCGCGCGCGGCAGCACGTCGACGAAGGCGCCGGACTTGTCCCGCCAGATCGCTTCCGCTTCCGCGGTCGCGAGCACCCGCGCACCGGCAAGCGTGATCGGCACTGGCGCGCGATAATCCTCGGTTCGGTAACCGTCGGGCTCTGCAGGATGGTCCTGCGCGCAGACAGGCGAAGCGGCGAGCAATATCACCGCAAGCATGGCCGCGAGCCTGGTCATGGCGATTTGGTCGCGGTCTCCGGCCCGATCGGACGGTCGTTCTCGTCGAGCAGCGGAACGCCGAAGTCGAGCAGAATCTTGTTGATCGCCGGCTGGTTCTCCTGGATCAGGCGATTGAGCTGCCGCTTCCAGTTCTGGTCGGACGCCCGCACGCCCATGCCGATGCGATAGACCAGCTTGGGTCCTGTGGTCTCCTTGAGCAGCGGCGTGACATGCAGCGGCGGGTTCGCCCTCTTGGCGTAGAAACCGGCCATCGGCCCCCACAGGATGCCGGCGTCGATCTCGCCCTTTTCGAGGTCGTTCATCATCGCCTCGGCCGAGGAATCGTAGCGCGTGTCGATCATCAGCGGATAAGGCTTCGCATTGGTCATCAGGCCGTTGATGGCCATGTTCGTCGCCGGCGGCGTTCCGGCGACGATGCCGATATGCTTGCCCTTCAGCCGCTCATCCTCGAGCGTCGTGACCTCATCCAATCCACTGCCCCGCTTGGCGACGATTGCATAGGCCGTGCGGTAATACGGATTGGTCCCCTGCGCGAGGTCGTCACCTTGTGGAAAGCCCATGATCACGTCGCAGCGATGCGAGCCGAGCGTGACCCGCACGAAGCCCGTCGCCTGCGGGAAATACATGTAATCGAGCCTCTTCTGCAGCTTCTCGGCGAACAGCTCGCCGATCTTGTTTTCAAAGCCCTCGCCCTTGTCATTCGAGAACGGCAGGTTGCGCGGATCGGCGCAGATGCGCAGCACCTTGGGATCGACCAGCTCGATGGAGAGTTCGCCCTGCTCGCTGACCTGCGCACGTGCGACGTCGCGGCCGGCGAGACAGACGATGAAGCCGGCAAGCGCGAGCAGAACAGGACGGCATCCGATAACTCTCATTACGCGATCTCCTCTTGATCGGGCAGATTGCCGCCATCCACCAATTGCCCGACGCACCATGACGTGCAACAGGGATAATGATCGCGACGGTGCCGCGTTGCTTGTTGCAGCGCAAACGGGAGCGCGGCGACATCGATCGCGCGTCCCGGAGAAACTGAGGCGGAAACATGGCTCATGGCGGTTCGGTGCTTGCGCTGCTCCTGATGCTTTGGGCGCCGACCATAGCGCGGGCTCAACAGGCGGAATTGCCTGTGAGCGAAGTCGCCCCCGGAATATTCGTTCACATCGGGGCGACCTCCTTGATGACACGCGACAACGAAGGCGCCATCGCCAATGTCGGCTTCGTGGTCGGCGACAGCGCCATTGCCGTCATCGACACCGGCGGCAGCGCCCGCGAAGGGCGGCAATTGCTCGCCGCGGTGCGCAGCCATAGCGACAAGCCGATCCGCTACGTCATCAACACCCACGCGCATCCGGACCATAGCTTCGGCAACGCGGCCTTCGTGGCCGACGAGACCAGCTTCGTCGGCCACAAGGCCCTGCCGCAAGCGCTCGCGGCACGCGGGCAATTCTATCTCGACGGCTTTCGCCGGACCATGGGCGATGCGTTGATCGACGAAGTAAAGATCATTCCGCCGACCGTGCTGGTCGCGGACACGCTGAAGCTCGACCTCGGCGGACGGACCCTCACTTTGAAGGCATGGCCACCCGCGCACAGCGACAACGACCTCACGGTGTTCGATGAACGCACCGGCACCCTGTTCGCCGGCGATCTGGTGTTCCTCGACCATATTCCGGTGATCGACGGCAGCCTCAAGGGCTGGCTGCACGCGCTCGACGGCCTCCAGGCTATTCCCGCCGAGCGCGTGGTTCCCGGTCACGGACCCGTGAGTGCGTGGCCTGCAGCGCTGGCCGACGAGCGGCGTTATCTTCAGACGCTTGCCTCGGACGTCCGCGCGCTGATTGCAGGCGGCAAACCGATCACGGCTGCGGCGGCGCACGCCGCGGCGGCCGAGCGGTCACGCTGGCAATTGTTCGACGATTACAACGCGCGCAACGCAACTGCAGCATTCTCGGAAATTGAATGGGAGTAGCTGTTCGTCCTATAGTGACGTGGCTGCATAGGATCTCGCGAACATGACTGGACCTCGCGCCCGCCTGCTTTGCATCGCCAGCCTGCTCGCGATCGCGCTGGGGATACCGGCTGCGCCGGCAGCCGAGAGCTATGATCCCTGGCCGGGCCTCGTCCAGGACATCTTCAGCAATCGTCCAATGAATGACGGCAACGATGTCATCGGCATCGAGATGCCGGCGCGCGCGGAAGACGCGGCAATCGTTCCGGTGACGTTGCGCACCAAGCTGCAGCCAGGCGACAGCCGCCGCGTCGTCGCCATCACGCTTGTGATCGACGAGAACCCGGCGCCGATGGCCGCGAAGTTCACGCTGGGGCCGGACGCCAACGTCACCGAGATCTCGACCCGCGTCCGTGTCAACAACTACACCAATGTGCACGCCGTCGCAGAGCTCAGCGACGGCAAACTCTATGTCAGCAAGGTGTATGTGAAAGCATCCGGCGGCTGCTCCGCGCCGGCCGGCAAGAATGTCGAGGAAGCGAAGAACCGGCTCGGCCAGATGCGCTACCGGCAATTCGCGACGTCCGAACAGGGGCCGGCGACGAGCACGCGGGAGGCCCAGATCATGATCGGGCACCCGAACAATTCGGGCCTGCAGATGGACCAGGTCACGCAGCTCTATATCCCGGCCTTCTTCATCAATGAGCTGCACATCTGGCAGGACGACAGTCCGGTGCTCACGATGGAAGGCGGAATCTCGATTTCAGAGGACCCCAACATCCGCTTCACCTACGTTTCGAATGGGGCCAAGCACGTCCGCGCCGAGGCCAAGGACACTGACGGCCACGTCTTCGACCACGAATGGAAGGTCGAGAATCCCGGGACCTGACGCGTTCGCGCCGCACGATAGGGGTTAGAAGCACCTCACTTCGGCCTCGGCCTGCGCCCGTCTGAGGTCGCTGAGAGCGTTCGCCGCCTGCTCGGACGAGCGGAACTGGCCACCCAGATTGCCGCGCACCTGGGACATGCTCAGCACGGTTTCGGCGGTGACGTAGCGATCATAGGGGATGATCGAGGCGACCACGTCGATCGAGCAGGAACATTGTTCGATCGACTGGCGGGATTCGCCGTTGGCCTTCATGCAGCCGAATACATATTCAGCCCGCGCCGAGGTCGGATAGTCGTTGGTCTCCTGGGCCCGCACGCCGATGGCCGTCCCGCCAAGCACCAGGACGGCGACAATCGGTCGTAGCATGCCAGCTCCTGCCATGGTCGTGCTTCCTCTTCTCTTGCCGCAAGCTATGCTATGGGTGTTGATCAGAAAAGAAAACATTCGGGGAAGTGGCTCAACAAACGATGATCATCTCTGTACGCACGGTGTTGGCTGCGGCAATTCTGGCGGTCATGCAGTTCGGCACCTCGTGCAACGCGGAGACCATCCGCGTTGCAGCGCAGAAGACCGGAACGCTGGCTTGGGAACTGGCCGTCATCCGCTCCCATGGTCTCGACAAGAAGGCCAACCTGTCGATCGATATCGTCGAGCTGGCCAGCCCCGAGGCCGGCAAGATCGCGTTGCGCTCCGGCTCGGCCGACGTGATGGTGTCGGACTGGCCCTGGGTGTCGCGCGAACGTTCGCTCGGCGCCAGGCTGCAGTTCTATCCCTATTCGAGCGCGCTCGGCGCCGTGATGGTGCCGGCCGACTCGACGCTCAAGACGCTCGCCGATCTCAAGGGGCGCAAGCTTGCCGTTGCCGGCGGCGCGATCGACAAGAACTGGCTGCTGCTGCAGGCCGCATTGAAGCAGGACGGCGTCGACCTGAAGTCGCAGGCGACCATCGTCTACGGCGCGCCGCCGCTGCTCGCCGCCAAGGCCCTCGGCGGCGAGATGGACGCGACGCTCAACTACTGGAATTTCTGCGCTGCGCTGGAGGCCAAAGGCTTTCGCCGGCTCGCCGGCATGGAAGAGATCCTGCAAAAGCTCGGCAGCAAGGGCCGCATCGCGATGATCGGCTATGTGTTCGACGAGGCCTGGGCCAACGCCAACAAGGATCTGGTGGCCCGCTTCATCGCCGTGACGCGTGCCGCGAAGGAGATTCTGGCGACCTCGGATGCCGAATGGGACACGATCGCGCCGCTGACCGGCGCGCAGGATGCGGCAACGCTGCACGCCTATCGCGACCGCTACCGCGAGGGCATCCCGCGCCGTCCGATCCCCGACGAAGAGGCGGATGCGCGCTTACTCTACCGGGTGCTGGCCCAGCTCGGCGGCCGCGATCTCGTCGGCACCGCGACCGAGCTCGATCCCGGCACGTTCTATCAAGCGATCCCGGGAGACTAGCGGTGTTGCGCCTCCTGTCCTTCGTGCTGTTCATCGCGACCTGGTGGCTCGCCTCGCTCCTGATCGGCGATGCGAAGCTGCCGGCACCGCCGGCGGTGCTGTCGGTGCTCGTGGCCGAAGCGCGATCGGGTGCGCTGTTCGTCAATCTCGGCGCGACGCTGGCGCGCGTCGCGCTGGCCTTCACCCTCGCGATGGCGCTCGGCTCGGCGATCGGTTATCTGATGGGCCGCGTGTCGCTCGCCAACCGCCTTGGCGACCCCTGGCTGATCCTGCTGCTCAATCTGCCCGCGCTGGTCGTCATCGTGCTGGCCTATATCTGGGCCGGGCTGACCGAGGTCGCTGCGATCGCGGCCATCGCCATCAACAAGCTGCCGACCGCCGTCGTCACCTTGCGCGAGGGCGCCCGCGCGCTCGACCCTGCGCTCGACGAGATGGCAACCGCGTTTGCCTTGCCGCGCGGCCGCGCCTTCCGGCATGTGGTCCTGCCGCAGCTTGCGCCCTACATCGCGGCCGCCGCGCGCTCCGGGCTGTCGCTGGTCTGGAAGATCGTGCTGGTCGCCGAATATCTCGGCCGGCCCAACGGCGTCGGCTTCGAGATCGGCGTCGCCTTCCAGCTGTTCGACATCCCGCTGCTGCTCGCCTACTCGCTGAGCTTTGCCGGGGTCGTGCTCGTCATCGAGACCTTGATGGTGCAGCCGTTTGAAACCAGGCTAACGCGGTGGCGGCTCCGTGCAGCTTGAGGTCAAGATTACAGGAAAGAGCTTTGCAAGCGCGGCCGGAAAGCGGCACGACGTGCTCGACAACGTCACCTTCACGCTCAACGCCGGCGAGGTTGGCGTGCTGTTCGGTCCGTCGGGTTGCGGCAAGAGCACCCTGCTTAGGATCCTCGCCGGGCTCGATGGCAACTATCAGGGCCACGTCACACGCTCGCCCGGCATGCGCCTTGGCATGGTGTTCCAGGAGCCGCGGCTGTTGCCCTGGCGCACTGTGGAGGCGAATGTGCGGATCGCCGCACCTGACGCCGATGACGGCACGCTGTCGGCGCTGTTCGAGGTGCTCGACTTGAGCGCACATCGCAACCATTTTCCCGGCGAGTTGTCGCTCGGCCTGGCGCGCCGCGTCGCGCTCGCCCGCGCCTTTGCGATCGAGCCGGATTTCCTGATTCTCGACGAGCCGCTGGCCTCGCTCGACAATGCCCTCGCGGGACGGTTACGCGACCAGGTCGCCACGCTGGTCGCCAGCCGGAAGATGATGACGCTGCTGGTCACCCACGATCTCGACGACGCAGTCCGCCTCGGCGACCGACTTTTCTTCCTGTCGCCGCGACCGGCCCGAATCCTTCACGTCGAGACCATTGCCGTGCCGCGCGCAACGCGCAGCGAGCCGGAGATCGGCGAAATCAAGCGTCAGCTTTCACAGTTGGACCTTGCAAATATGTGAGACGCCGTCATCCTTGGACGAAAGCGTAAGGGAGAGGTTGGATGCCGCGTGCGTTGATTGCTGTTGGTGTTGCGTTGCTTGTGCTGCCGGCCACAGTGCTCGCCCAAAGCAAGGGCAAGGGCATTCGGTTGTGGAATCTGACCAGCGCCACGATTTCAAGCTTCGAGCTGTCGCCGGCGGGCAAGAACGAGTGGGGTCCGAACCAGACGCTCAACGACAAGGATAAGGAAGTCGACCACGACGAGCGCCTGCGCATCACCGGCGTAGAGCCCGGCCGCTACGATGCCAAGGTCGGCTACAGCGGCGCCCGGCAGTGCTTGGTTCGCGATATCGAGATCAAGGCCGACGCCGTGTTTTCGGTATCCGACAAGGACCTGAAGGATTGCAGCAAATAGCAGCTAGCCCACCGTCGGCTTGCCGTCCGAACCGGCGCGATCGTTGGCGTGCGGATATTCGCAGCGCCATCGCACCGCGGTCCATTTCGGATGCTCGCCGACCCATTGCGCGATGTAGGGCGGTGCGGCCATGGCGCATTGCTGCAGCGAACCGTTCCAGTTGAACACCAGATGCTGCTCCTCGCAGGTGGCCGGCGACAGCACGGCACATACGGTGACGATCAGATCAATCGGATTCATGCGCGATCCCTAAGCGTGCTCACGAAATAGATAACACGAGGAAATACGTAATCAGCCAGGCCTGAGTTTCACAGGCCCGTGAAAGGCGCTGGGAACCCGGCTCTAGAAATTCAGACCGTACACCAGCCGCGCCTGGTGGCGCTCGAAATTGACCAGGTCGACGGCGGCATTGCTGCCGGCCCGCTGCCCCCAGGCCTGCACGCTCCAGGTCGCAGTCAGGCGCGAACGCTCCGAGAGCTGGAAATAGGCGGTGGGACCGATGAACAGCGCCTGCCCGGACAGTTCATCCAGGCCGATCCCGTCATACTTCCTGAAATAGCGCGCTTCGCCCCCGATCAGGATATCCGGCCGCACCTTGGCCATCAGGCCAAACGCGATGCCGATCGTGGCATCCTGCTCTGCGGTGCCGGTGCGCGGCATCCGCGTCCATTCCGGCTCATAGCTGACGTTCAGGGCCGCCACAGCCAGATTCGGAATCACCTCGCGGTCGAACGCCACCGTGAGTTCGGTGCCGTAGCTGCGGACTGCCGCAGCCGTCGTTTCATCGACGCGGCCGGCGCGCGTCTCCAGCGCGACCGTCATGCCGAAGGGCGTCGCCTCACGATTGAGAAAGCGATAACGAAAATCGACCGACACGCTTTGCCACGACAACTGGCGGCGATCGTCAAAGCCCGGAACGCGATTGATATCGTAAGCGCCGAAGGACGTGCCGAGCTCGACACGAAAGTTCGGCGCCGGAACGAGCTCGAGCTCCATCTCCTGATTGAGCGCACGATAGCGGCCGCCGTCCTTGGCGAAGCGTCCGGTGGTCTGGCTCTGAAATTCCCGCTCGCCGACGTCGCCCACATCGGAGCCGATCATGAAGCCGAAGATGTGCTCGGTATCAAAGCCCTCGGCGTAGGCGCCGAGCGGCAGCACGGCCGCGACGCCGGCAATCGCCGCGCCCAGCACGCCCACCCAACGCCCTCGCCTGATTTCGAAACTCATCGTCCCCGGACCACCGCCTTAAGCCGCACTGTAGGCCAAAGCAGGACGGCCCGCCAATCGTGCCGGTGGTCTCGATCTCAACCTGTCGTGGGAGGGACCTGCGGGAAATTCGCGCGGCAGCATCGCGGCCGCGAAGACGCCTGCCGCGGCTCGATGCAGCAAGCTGCTCGGGCCGGGCAGGCTGCCTCGCGTTACTTGTCTCGGATTACTTGCGCGCTGCGCAGGCGTACATGTTGATTTCCATGCCGACCGGCACTTCGACGATCTTCGGTGTTTTCCAGGCCATTTCCTTCTCCCAAGTATAAGTTGGCGCAAGCGTCGCGCCGCGCGGCAAGCTAGGGCTGGCTGTTCCAGGCTGCAAGCCGGCCGGGTAAGGACCGACTTCGCTGCTGGACATGCCGAAACGGACGACGGCTCGCTGACGTCCGCCCGGCTTTGATACGACTGGGAAACCCCGACACTGTTCTGTCAGGCATTTTCCGCCTGCCGGGCGGCGACGCACCGATAAGCAGACCCGATCGCGCCGGCGGCGTCTTGCCCAAGAGCGAAATCGCAACTTTTTTTGTTGTGCGCGGAATCCGGCGCCCGTCGCCGGAGTCCGCGCAGCACAGCCCACAGGCACGGACCTATTTGAGCAGGCGCAGCAGCGCCCGGCCGGCGCGCGACTTCAACTCCTTCGCATCCAGCGTCCCGTCATTGTCGGGATCGGCGGCCTTGAACCGCTGCTCGACCACCGCGAGATATTCGTCGAGCGTCAGGGTGCCGTCGTGATCCGGATCCGCCATCTTGAGCTCTTTCGCAGTCAGCCGTCCGCGCAGTTCGCGCACATCGAGCGTGCCGTCGTGATCGGGATCGAGCTTCGCGAACAGATCGGCGGCAGCTTTCTTGGCCTCGGCAAGGTCGACCGTGCCGTCATTGTCGGGATCGAGCATCTTGAGCGCGCCGCGTCCGCCCGATGCCGCCAAGGCGGGACCTGACAGGACGGCCATGGCCAAGGTCAAGGCAAGCGAGCGGCGCGAAATCATCACTGGTCTCCCTTCAGTGCGGCTCCGCCGAGGTTACGGAGCAGGTCCTTCGAAGCCCACCATAGCAGCTTCGGCGCAGTTCCTACAGTTGGTCTGAGCGGCGATCGCCTGTCGGGTTTCGGGTGGAAACGGATGGCCTCACGGATCATCTGTGGCGCCGTGCCGATCGCAATGCACCAGAACGCGCGAGGTGACCATGAGCCATGTTTGCAGGACCACGTTGGGCTGCCTCGTTGCGCTCGGTCTGACCGCGCCCGTGTCCGCGCAGGACCGGGCCCCCGCCCCATCGGCGGAGGTTACCCAGCAGCGCACGCTCACCGGCAAGGAGCGGCTCGGACGCAAATGGACCGATGAGCAGCGCATCGACAATTGCAACGTGCCGCCGGACAAGCGGGGCACCAGGCCACGTCCGAGTGCCTGTCCGCGCGCGCCATCGAGCTGATCGAACCGTTCGCGCTGCGGCATAGCGGCGGGTCGCCCATGGCGTTGCGTATGCCACGCGACGGTAAGCTACGGACGCATCAGCGAAAACCTGAGGCTTTCGACCGGCCTCTCGAGGCCGATGGGGTTCGTTCACGTTTTCGTATTGACCCGTTTTGGTTTCAGGGGGATGGTTCCGTCCGCAACGTCAGGAATAGGCGTGCGGAAAAAGGTTCATTGGGAGGATATGATGAGACGCATTGCGCTGGCCGCAAGCCTCGTGATTCTTGCATCGTATGGTGCAAGCGCTCAGACCAACGAGCAGTTGGTCAAGGGTGCGACCGATACATCGAACGTTCTCAATTATGGAATGGGTTACAACCTTCAGCGCTTTTCGACGCTGAACCAGATCAACAAGGACACCGTCAAGAATCTGGTCCCGGTCTGGAATTACAGCTTGAACGACGACCGCAGCGAGGAATCGCAGCCGCTCGTCTACCAGGGCGTCCTTTACGTCACCACGCACAACGCCACGATTGCGATCGACGCCAAGACCGGCAAGCAGATCTGGAAGACGAAGGTCGAGTATCCCGCCGAGACGCCGCGTATCGTCTGCTGCGGCATCATCAATCGCGGCGCGGCCTTGTATGACGGCAAGCTGTTCCGCACCACCCTCGATGCCAATGTGATCGCGCTCGATGCCAAGACCGGCAAGGAGCTGTGGCGCGAAAAGGCTGCGGACATCAAGGAAGGCTACTCGATGACGGTGGCGCCTCTGGTCGCCGACGGCGTGGTGATCACCGGCATCTCCGGCGCCGAATTCGGCACCCGCGGCTTCATCGACGGCTGGGATCCGGCAACCGGCAAGAAGCTCTGGCGTACCTACTCGATCCCCACTCCCGACGAGCCCGGTGGCGACACCTGGAAGGGCGACACCTGGAAACTGGGCGGCGGATCGACCTGGATCACCGGCTCCTACGATGCCGAACTGAACACCGTGTATTGGGGCATCGGCAATCCCGGACCGTTCAACTCGGCGGTGCGTCCTGGCGACAACCTCTACACCTGCTCGGTTCTCGCGCTCGATCCGAAGACCGGGAAGATCAAATGGCACTACCAGTTCTCGCCGAACAATCCGTTCGACTATGACTCGGTGGCCGAGATGGTGCTCGCCGACATGAATGTCGAGGGCAAGCCGACCAAGGTGCTGATGGACGCCAACCGAAACGGCTTCTTCTACGTGCTCGACCGCACCAACGGCAAGCTGCTCGCGGCCAATCCCTATGTCAACGTCAACTGGGCCACCGGAGTGGACCTGAAGACCGGACGCCCGATCGAGACCGACGTTGCCAAGGATGCGCGTGACGGCAAGAAGGTTACGGTCTACCCGTCGATCCTCGGCGGCAAGAACTGGGAGCCGATGTCGTTCAATCCGCAGACCGGCCTCGCCTACGCCAACACGCTCGCCTTCGGCGGCAAGTACAAGGCCGAACCGGTGACGTTCAAGCAGGGCGAGTGGTATCTCGGCATGGACCTCACCGATCCCTGGGAATGGGGCACCGGACCGCGCGGCCATCTCAAGGCGATCGATCCGATGACTGGCAAGGCGAAGTGGGAAGCGCCGAGCGATATTCCGCGCTTCTCCGGCGTGCTCTCCACGGCCGGCGGCGTGGTGTTCTCCGGTCAGTTGACCGGCGAGTTCGAGGCGTTCGACGCCGACAACGGCAAGAAGCTCTGGCAGTTCCAGACCGGCTCGGGCATCGAAGGACAACCGGTAACCTGGCAGCAGGACGGCGTGCAATATGTTGCCGTCACCTCGGGCTATGGCGGCGTCTATTCGCTGTTCTCGGGCGACGAGCGGCTCGCCAAGGTCCCACCCGGCGGCTCGCTGTGGGTGTTCGCGGTCAAGAACTGAGCGCGGAGCACACGTGACTGAACGAGTAACCCTGTTGACGGCGGCGATCTTCGCCGCCGTCGCGGCAACCTTGATCACGTTGATCCCGGCAGCCGCACAGCAAGCCAGTGCAATCGACCTTGAGGGTCAGACCGACCAGGGCAAGGTCACCTACGCCAAGAACTGCTCGCATTGCCATGGGCCCAACATGGTCAACTCCGGCACCATCACGCCGGACCTGCGCGCGTTTCCCGGCGACAAGACCCGCTTCGTGACCACCGTGAAGCAAGGCAAGAACGGCAAGATGCCACCCTGGGCCGACATCCTGAGCGAGCAGGAGATCGCCGACGTCTGGGCCTTCCTGTCGAGCCGGAGGAGCCAATGAGAGCCCTGGTAGCGGGCGCGGCGACGGCTTGGCTTCTCGCCATTGCGGCGGCGCAGGCCGCCGACGCGCCGCTCAAAGTATGCCTCGATGAGGATCTGCCCCCGTTGTCGGCGCATCTTCGCGGCAAGCCGGATGCCGGCTTCGATGTCGCGCTCGCGCAAGTGATCGCCGAGCGGCTCGGGCGGCCGCTCAAGATCCAATGGTTCGAGAGCAAGCTCGACGAGGATTCGAGCCCCGCGCTGGAAGCCAACGCGCTGCTGTCGGACGGACGGTGCGCGCTGGTCGGCGGATACGCGCTCACCTCGGACTCCCTGAAGGCCCCGGGCGTCGCGACGGCCAAGCTGCCGGACTTCGACGGTGCCACCCGCGACGACCGCCGCCGGCGGATCCCGATCGGGGTGCTGGCGCCAAGCCAGCCCTATATCTATTCGCCGATGACCGTCGTGCTCGGCCCCAAGGCCAAGGAGCGCCTCAAGGACCGCAAGATCGCCGACATCGGCGATCTCGCCGGCCTGCGCCTCGCGATCGAAAGCGGCACGCTGGGCGACGCCATCCTGATGACCTTCGACAAGGGAAAGCTGATCGAAGACATCACCCACCTCGTCCCCGGGCGCAGCGACCTGTTGGGAGAGCTGGAGCGCGGTGAATTCGACGCCACCCTGCTCGACCTGCGCCGGTTCGACGCCTACCGCGCTGCTCATCCCGACACCAGGATCACCGCCTCCGGCTATTACTATCCGATCGGCGCCAACCGCGGTTACGTCGCGCTCGAGACCGACAAGGCACTCCTGGAGGCCGTCAACAAGGTGCTGTCCGACCTGCAGGCCAAAGGCGCCATCGCCGAGCTTGGCAAGGCCGCAGGCCTCACCTGGCTCGCTCCGCGCGAGCCGATCATCCTCGGCGATGTCTGGCTGAAGATCCTGAACCGATGACGCCGGCGACGGCCTGCTATCGCAGGTAGCTCGCCAGGTTCATGCTCTGGATCTTGGCGATCGCCGAATAGGACGCCGTCAGCTGCGCCTGATAGGTCGAGAGCTGCGCCGTCACCGCCGCGACGTCGACGCCGGTCAGGTTGGTCGACAGGGTCTTGGCGAAATTCTGGTAGTCGCTCTGGTCCGTGCTGGCGGTCTCGATCTGCGATGCCGCGGTCGAGAGCTTTGCCTGCACCGTCGACGTTGCATCCAGCGCAGTGCTGGCGAGGTTGAGCGCCTGCGAGATAACGCTCGACGACAACGTCGTGCTGTTGCCGACGTATTTCAGCAGCCGCAGGACCTGCTCGAAGGCAGGATTGTCGGCGGTGACTCCGTAAGAAACCGACTGGCTATCCGAAACACGTACCGACGCGATCTCGCTGTCGCCCTTGTAGTAGCTGGTGTCCGATGTCGTCAGCGAGCCCGTGCCGGTGTCGTAGCTCGACAGATCAACGGGCGCGGTGTCGGTGCGGGCGCCGCTGAAGACATATTCGCCGTCATACTGAGTATTGAGCAGCCCCTGCATCTGCGAGATCGCCTGCTGGGCATAGTTGATCACCGATGCCGTCGCCGTGCTGCTGCCGGTCGTGGCGGCGCTGAGCTGGGTCCGCAGCTGCGTGATGATATCGGTCACCGAACCAACCGCCGAATACATCGCCTGCACCTTGTTGTCGGCGAGATTGCCGGCATCGATATAGGACTGGGCGCGCGTTACCGAGACCTGCAGATTGATCACGCGCCCGGCGCCGGAACCGTAGCCGCCGAAATCCTCGGATTGCAGCCCGGAGGACTCCTGGACCTGCTCGTTGGCCATCACCGACTGCACGCGCAACGCGCTTGATATCATCTGCTCCGATTGCGCGAAGGTGGCAACACGCATCATCATGACAACGCCCTCACACTCAGGCTGTGCCCATCGCGGTCATCAGCGCCGAGAACATGGAATTGATGGTCGTAATGATCTGGGATGCGGCAGCGTACTTGTTCTGCAACGCACTCAGATTCGCGCTTTCATGGTCGATGTTGACGCCCGACTGCGACGACAGCGAATTCGCATAGGTCGACTGTGCGGTTTGCTTGGACGTGTAGGTTGCCGATGCCTGGCTGGCCTTGCCGGCGACGTTGGCAACGATCGCTGCCGCATAGTCGGTGAAGGAGCCGGTCGTGGCGCCGAGACCACCCGCCATCGCGAAGCTGGTCGACCCCGCCAGCGCGCTCGACAGCGCGTTCACCACCGTCGCCGAGCCCGCCGACAGCACCGAATTTCCGACCGTGAGCGTGGATGACGCATCGAGCGTCGCCGTCGGCAGGGCCGCGGTGCCGCTGAGGATGTCGCTGCGCACCCCGATGTTGGACGCGCTGGTCCCCGTGATCAGGTCATTGAGCCCGAAATACCGGGAAAATCCCTCACCGCCGACCGAACTCGTCATCTGGTTGATGGCAATGCCATTGCCGGACCCGGTCGCCGAGATCGACAAATGTCCGTTGCCATCGACCGATGCCGACACGCCCGGGATGGTGTTGATCTTGGCGGCAAGAGCCCCCACCGTCGAATATGCCGATAGGTCTATATCCTGATACGATACGAGATTGCCGCTCTTGTCGGCGACTGCGATACGTACCGTGCCGGTGCCCGCGAACGATGTCGAATTGCTGACAGTCGCCGTACCGGACAGACTTGTCGGCGGCGGCACCGATGAGCCCTGGTTCGATACAGCATTCACGCTCGAGGCCAGCTGCTGAGCAAGCTCGTCAAGCTGCGACTGCGCGGCCGGCAAGGTCTGGTCGCGCAGGGTGATCAGGGCGCTGACCCTGCCGGAGGAGATCTGCGAGGTGATGTCGACCCCGTTGACCGTGATGCCGCTGAAGCCGCTCGTCGCCGATCCCGCGACATACGTCGTCGACGCCGTGACGCCGGGCGCCGCCGTATAGCCCAGCGGGTGCGCCGTACTGTCGACCAGCGCTTGCCCGGAACCGGTATAGACCTGCAGATCTCCGCTCGAATTGGTGAAATAACTCACATTCATCTGCGACGCGAGGTCCTGCAGCGCGCTGTTGCGCTGATCCTCGAGATCGGCGGTCGACTGGCCGGCGGCGGCTTCCTGCTTGATCTGCTTGTTGAGGTCGGAGATCTGCTGCAGGTCGGAATTGATGTCGGTGACCGACGAAGCGATATCCTGATCGGCATTGGAGCGCAGTTTCTGGATGCCGCTCGAGGTCTGCTGCAGTTGATTGGTGACCGCAGCGAGCGCGCTCACGGCGTTCGATTGCAGCGACGCGCTGCTCGGCGTGCTGGCGAGCGAGGACAACGCCGACTCGAATGCAGCGATCGTGTTGGCCAGCGACGTGCCCGTCGTGGAACTGTCGCCGCTCGACGTGCTGCCGTAGAGCTGCTGGAGCTCGGTCAGATAGCTGTTGTTGGTGTCGGCGGCGCCGAGATCGGAATCGGCCCCGACCAGCGACTTCAGGAGCAGCTTGTCGACCGCGCTGGTGATCCCCGAGATCGTGACGCCGGTGCCGACGCCAGAGGTGACGCTGCTGCTCTGATTTGCGGTCTTCTCGGTGTAGCCCTTCGTGTCGGCATTGGAGATATTGGCCGACGCCACGCTGATCTGCACCTGCGTGGCAGACAGGCCGCTGAATGCGATGCTTCGTGCGATGTCGAGCGACGACACGGCCAGCTCCCTCCAGCGATGGCCCGTTCAGGCCCGCACGTTGGTGCCATAGGACATCGCGGATGTGACTCTGCGGCCGCCAGCCCCATAGGGCGATACGTTGGCGATCTGCTCGCGGATCGCCTGCATGATCGCCTCGATCCTGCGGTTGCTGGCGTCGATCGCCGCGCGCAGCCGCATCACGTTCTCGTCCATCGCGACCCGCAGCTTCAGGATCCGGTCCATCAGCTGCTCGCGCAGGGCGCGATCCTGGACGTTGAGATTGGCGGTCTTGCCGACGGCCTCCGCCACGCACTGCTCGAACAGCGTGGCGAGGCGGTTCTTCTCGTCGACCTGTTTCAGCCGGGAGGCCGGCAGGCCCTTCGCGAGCTCGACGTTCTCCTCGTTCACGATCTCGATCAGATTGTCGATCAGTGCGATCAACGACCTGGCGCGCTCGTCATTGCCCGCGGGATTGATCTTGATGTTGCGTTCCGGTGTCATGTCATCGCTCCCGTTCAAGCTAGTGTCCGCGGCGCAGGGCGCGAACCGATTGCGCACTGCGCCCATACGCGGTGATTGCCGTTACCCGGACCGAGGCCCGGTTGAGTTCCTGGTCGATCCGCGCGCATTCGCGCATCAGCAGGTCACGCAATGTGCCGACGTCGTCGAGCAACGCGGTGAGTTGCGCCCGATCGTTCGACTGAACCGAGGCAGCCTTCGCCTTCAGCCGCTGAAGCCTGACCAGCAAGCGGTCATTCTTTGCTGCGGTCATCATCGCGACACCGCCGAAATCAGCGTGTCGAACATCTTGTTGACGGTGGTGATGACCTGCGACGCCGCCGAATAGGCCTGCTGCGCCGAGATCATGTTGGAAAACTGCCCGCTGGTATCGGTGGTGCTCGATTCCAGTTCGCCGCCGTAGACCGTGCCGGCCCCGTTGGTCCCCGAGGTCTGCAACGTGGCGTTGCCGGATGCTGCCGTCGCGGAATACATGCCGTCGCTGGCCGCGTTCAGCCCGTTGGGGTCGCTGAAGGTCGCAACCGCGATCTTGTAGATCGCGATCGTCTGCCCGTTGGAATAGGTCGCGTCGACGACGCCGCCTTTTCCGATCGCGATGCTGCTCAGCTTGCCGTAGGGTAGACCGTCGGCCGTAATGCCGGTCAGGTCGACTGCCGGGGTCGTCTCACCCGAGGCGTACTGGGTCAGGCCGTCAGTCTTGCCGACGGTACCGAGATTGAGCGCGATGCTGCTGTTGGCGGCCCCGTCGGTCCAGCCCGTCACCGAGATCGCCGGCGGGCTTGGATTGGTCGAAGCGAGCGAACCATCACTATTAAAGGTGATGGCCACTGTGCCGCTGCTCGTGGTTCCCGTCGTCGTGCTCGAATTCGAGGCAAGCGTTGGATTTCCAAAGCTTGCGGTCCAGGCGTTGGCGCCGGTCTTGGTCCAGGTGATCTGGATCGAATTCGCCGTTCCGAGCGAGTCGTAGGCCGTCATGGAGCTGGTGAAGGTGGCGCCGGTCGCCGCATCCGACGGCAGGTTCGCTGCGATCGTCGCCTTGGTCGTAGCACTGCCGCTGGTGGCGGCGACCTGCGTGTTGATCGGCCCAAGACTCGCGGCCGACGCATTGCCGAGGATGTTGCCTTGAGCGTCGGTGCGCCAGCCTTCGAGATAGTTGCCGTTGTTGACGAGATAGCCTGCGTTGTCGGTGGTGAACGCACCGTTACGCGTATAGGAGGTGGTGCCGCCCGCCGTCGCATTGGTGGTGACGAAGAAGCCGCTGCCCTGGATCGCGACGTCGGTCGCGTTGGTGGTCGCGGCCAGCAATCCCTGCTGGCTGATGTTGGCGCGGCCCGACACGTTGACGCCGCCGGACGTGTACGAGGTGGCGCTGCTCGACGCCGTCACCAGATCTTCGAACATCGCCGACGTGGTCTTGTAGCCCGTGGTATCGGCGTTCGAGATGTTGTCGGAAATCATTGCCAGCGACTGGCTCTGCGAATTGAGCGCCGAGATCGCCGAGGAAAGTGCACCAGTGAGACTCATGATAATACTCCGGAGGCAATCAGGACGTGACGCCGATGATGTTGGCCGCGCTGACGGGAACACCATTCACGAGCAGCGAGGGCGTCGAGCCGGAGGCATCGATCCCGGTCACCGTTCCCGTCATCGTGGTGTAGCTGAGCAGCGAGTTTCCGGCGGAGTCGGTCGCGGTCACCTTGATCGTGTACTGGCCGCCATTGCCGAGCTGGGCGCCGCTCGTGGTCTGGCCGTTCCAGGTGAAAGTGTTCGAGCCCGCCGTTCCGGTCCCCTTGCCGCTCCACACCGTGTTGCCGGAGGAGTCCTGGATCGCGATTGCGACGTTGGAGGCAGCCGACGTGAGCGAGTAGCCGAAGGTCGCGGAGCCGTTGGTCAGCTTCGCCGTGTCGGTCTTCGCCTCGACGGTGTGGCCGATATAGTTGACCGAGTTGAGCGTCACGAGGCTCGAGAACGAGCTCGCGAGCGACGTCATGCTGGCGTTGGTCGACTGCTGCTCGGTGAAGTTGGCGTAGGAGGTGAGCTGATTAATGAAGTCGGTCGTGCTGGTGGCGTTCAGCGGGTCCTGGTTTTGCAGTTCGCTGACGAGCAGATTGAGGAAATCGGTCGAGCTCATCCCCATCGACGCGCTGCTTGACGAACTCGACGACGAGTTCGAGGCGGCGGAGGCAGCAGCAGAGGTTGCCGAAGAAACAGTCATGACAAGGCTCTCTTCGTCGCGGGTTAGGGCGACGGAACGCGGTGAAACGTTGGAATCGTGAAGTCGTTCGCAGATAAAACGGATGACGCGGCGATTTCAGGCGCGGATTCATCCGCGCGGAATCATTTGATTAATCGGCAGATTTTGCCGATCGGCCGCCCCGCGCAGCACGCAAGCGCGCCCGCCGCGGCGGGGCGCGGTGCGCTGCAAAGCAATGGGAAGAGCTTACAGCGAGAGCCTGATTGGCAGATCGGGCTCGCCGAGCATCAGTGCCGGCGGCGCCAGCGCGGGCAGCAGGCAGAGGGCCAGCAACAGCGCAGGCAGCACCTTGCCTTGCTGCGCGGAATCGCCTTGAGCCTGCGCGTCGTTCGGCTCCTCCTCGGGCGCGGTTGGCTCCGAGGCCGGTTCTTGGGATAGTTCTTGGGCCAGTTCCTGCTGCGGCAGTTTCGCCGCCGCGGTCACGATGCGGTCGACCAAGCCCTTGGGCGCGCGAACCGGCGGCGCCGTGAGCGCCCGGCGGACCGCGCTTGCCTGCTCATAAAGCGACCGCGCCTCGGCCGAGGATGCGAGCAGCTGGACGGCAGCAAGACGTTGATCATCGGGCCAGCGGGACAGATCCTCCCCCAGCCGGTCGATCAGGTCTTCGAATGTCGCAACGTCCATCCCGTGCGCAGATCCAGCCTCGTCGCCAAGGCTGTCATAAAGCATTCGCGGAACGGCGGAAATCAATTTCCGCCGCCGGTGCGTCAGGTCCAGCATGGTGCTCACCGAGCGGCCTTTTTTCCCCAACAGGACATCCGCCCGAGCGCCCTGCCCGTCCCGGCGAAACGGGTTCGCCGGCCGATTCGCCCGCTCAGCGGCCGGCGGCTGATTCGAGCGTCTTGTCGAGCGTCTTGGCCTTGCCGGCCTTGCCGGCGGTCGCCTCGACGAACTTCCAAGCGTCGCGCAGTTCCGTCAGGCTGGCAATGATGCGCCGGAAATTCTCCCGGGCGTGCGGCCGGCCGTAGGAGCGCAGGCAGGCCATGATCAGGGCGTTGTAGGTCCGGAACAGGCGATCGGCCATCGCGCCCCCGCGCGTGACATCGAGATGGTGGCTCAGTCCGCGCAGGATCGCGGTCGCCCGCGTCAGATAGGTATGCCCTTCCTCGAAGCGCTTCGCCTCGTGCGCATCCAGCGCCTTCTGCAGCAACGTGATGGCGCCGTCGTACAGCATCACCACCGCCTTCAGCGGCGGAACCGCCACCGCGGCGGATCGATAGGCATTGTGCGCAAGGTAGGCCGTGGCATTCTGGGTCATTATTTACTCGATGATGCGTTCAGGAGAGCACTCAGGTAGCCCAGCGTGTTGTTCGCGCTTTCGATGGCGGCCTGATAATTGGCGTATTGAAGCTGCAGCTGCGCCTTGAACGTCGCGGCATTGCTCTGGATATCACTGACCTGGGACTGCAGGTCGGTATCGCGCGATTGCAGGTTGGTGATCATGGTCTGTAGCTGACCGCTGGTCCCGGAGTTGGTTTGCGCGAGCTGATAAAGTTGCGCCGCAAGCCCGGACGATGACGTGACGGTGATCGATTGCGAGGTCGAGCCGGTGTAGGTGAATGCCATGCCGGCGTAGATCGTGCCCGAATTGCCGATGATGGAGTCGCCGACCACCGAAAAGCCGGAACTGTCGCCGCCGACCGAGGCGCCGGTCAGCGTGCCGGTCGAATCCACCGTCACATCGAGCGTGAACGATTGCGGCGACGTGCCGGTGTTGACGACGTTGAGCTGGCTGGACGAGGTCGTCGTCTGCGCGGACAGCAGCTTGGTGACGCCGGCCAGGTTTTGCGTCAGCACGGTCGACAGCGTACCGGTATCGAGCTGCAGCTCGTTGTTCTGGTTGAACGACAGGCCGAGGTCGGCCATCGTCATGCTGCCGACGGAGCCGCTGAGCACCTGCTGAAGCTGCGTCATGATATCGCGCATCGTGCTGTCGCCGAACAGCACCGCGCTCGATGAGGCCGTGCCGTCGGAGTTCTGCGCCGACTGCGCGATCACCTGGTCGCGAAACGCATTGTAGTTGGTGACGAAGGTCTGCAGCGCCGACGTGATCTGGCTGGTGTCGGTCGAGATGCTGATGTTCAGGCTGGTGCCGCTCGGCGTCGGCTGCAGCAGGTCGAACGTGACGCCCGAGAGCACGTCGGAAATATCGTTGGTGCTGCGCGTGAGCGCGATGCCGTCGAGGGTGAATTCGGCGGATTGCGCCTTCTGCAACACGTCGGTGAAAGCCCCCGTTGTGTCGGTGACGCCGAGCTTGTTCAGGATGTCATCGCCGGATGTCGACGAATAGGTGATGTTTGCGGCGTCCTCGGTCCCCGTCAGCACCATCTCATAGGACCCGCTCGACACCTGGACGATGGAAGCCTGGACGTTGGTGCTCGAGGTCTGGGCGTTGATGGTGTCGACGATATCCTGCATCGACATGCCGCTGGTGATCGAGATCGCCGTGCTGCTGCCGCCGGCGAGGCCGAGCGAAAACGTGCCGGAGAGGCCGAGCGCCGTCGAGGTGCTCGACTGCGAGGAACCGATCACCTTCTGCGCGGTTGCGAGCTGGGTGATCTGGAGCGTGTGATTGCCGGTCGCCGAACCGCTGTTGACGCTCATCGACAGCGCCGAGGAGGCACTGACGTCGCCGGTGGACGAAATCGTCGCCGAGCGTGTGGCGAACACGTTGGTGGCGATCGAGTTGATGATCGACGTGCTGAGCGACGACAAGCCGGTTGCCAGTGTCGACAGCTCGGTCTGCAAGGATTGGTAGGCCGTGACCTTGGCCTGGTTCGCGGTAATCTTGGTGGTGATCGTGGTCGCCGCCGCGAGCTTGGCATTGACTTCGGCATCGATCAGGGCGGTCCAGTCGATACTGGCCGAATTGGTCGTGCCGGTCGTGGTCACCGTGCTGGCAGAGCTGGCGGAACTCGACGATGTCGTAGCTGATGTGCTCGAGGTGGCGCTGCTAACCGTCATGTCGACACCTCCGCCGTCGTGAGGATCGGGCCGGCAAGATGCCGGCCCGATCTATCGCTCGAATTAGCCGAGCAGCTTCAGCAGGTACTGCGGCATCTGGTTGGCGGCGGTTTCCGCCGACACCGCCGCCTGGGTCTTCACTTCAGCGGACGACAGCGTCGCCTGCTCGGAAGCGATATCGACGTCCTTGATCGCCGAATTGGCGGACTGCAGGTTCTGGGTCTGGGTCGAGATCGAGTCGGCGCTGAAGTTGAAGCGCGATTCCTGGGCACCGATCTCGGCGCGGGCGGACGACACGGTGTCGATCGCGCTGTCGAGGGCCGACATCGCGCTGGTGGCGCTCGACAGGCTGGAGACGTCGAGCGAGGTCACGCCGAGCGAGGACGCCGTTAGGCTGGTCAGGGTGATCGTGATGGTGTCGGCCGAGGTCGAGCCGACCAGCACCGAGACGCCCGAGGAGAACACGCTCGAACCGTCGAGAAGGCTCTGGCTGCTGTAGCGGGTGCCGGAGGCGATCGAGTCGATTTCGCCCTTGAGCTGCGTGAATTCCGAGTTGATGTAGGCGCGGCTGGAGTCAGCCACGGTGCCGGAGGCGGACTCGGAGGCCAGCGACTTCATGCGGGCCAGGATGTCCGAGATGTTGGAGGCGCCGCCGTCGGCCGTCTGCAGGATCGAGGTCGCCTGCGCCGCGTTGGTGGCAGCCTGCTGCAGCGTCGTGATGTCCGAGGAGATGCGGGTCGAGATCGCAAGGCCGGCCGCGTCGTCGGAAGCGGAGGTGATGCGCGAGCCGCTCGACAGCTTCGACAGCGCACTGGTCTCCTGCATCGAGTTGATGTTGAGGTAACGGACCGCGGAGTTGGCGGCCGTGTTGGTGGAAATTGCCGGCATGAGTAGCTCCTGTGCTGATGGGGCATGGCATGCCGCATCGTGAGAAAGTGAGGTGACGCGGATCCAGCCCCCGTCCGCCCGATCAAACGGGTCGGCCGCCGGTGGTCAGGCGCGAAATCTTCAGAAGCCGAAATTTATGGTTAAGAGTCGGTGAACGCGCCGCGCAGGTCGCGCTCGTGCCGCTTGAGCATCTCGCGCAGCTGTTGCCGCCCGCGCTTCAACAGCGACTCGACCGCGGCGACGGTCGTATCCATCACCTCGGCGATCTCGCCGTTGCTCATGTTCTCGTGGTAGGAAAGGATCACCGCGACGCGCTGCTGCTCGGGCAGCCGCTGCATCGCGAGCTCGAGGAGATTGCCGATCTCGTTGCGCTCGATGACGGTCGAGGCGTCGAGTTGCGTGTCGGCGACCTCGGGCACGACATCGACATTCTCGGTGCGCGGCTTGCGGCGCAGATCGATGCAACGGTTGCTGACGACGCGATAGAGCCAGGTCGAGAACTTGGCGCGGCCGTGCTGCCAGCGGCCGCGATGCGTCCACACCTTCAGCATCGTGTCCTGCACTACATCCTCTGCATCTGCGGCATTGCCGACGATGCGCAGCGCGATCGCGTAGGCGCGATCGACATGGCGTTCGACGAGCGCACGAAACGCCGCCTCGTCGCCGGCGGCGAGACGGTCGAGCAGCTCCTTGTCCTCGTCCTGGATCTCGACGGTATCGAGCGGGCCCGCATCGGCTACCGTGGGGACGTTGCTCCAGGGAGCAGTCGCTTCGGCCGGCGCAGCCGCGGCCGTCGTGGCCTCAACCTCGACCGCTGCCATCACATCAAGCGCGTAACTCATCCGCCGCTCTCCAACCAACGCCGCAAGCACACATCGCATGCGGCTTCTGAGCGTTGAACGGAGAGGGCAGACAAACCAGGCGAATTTTTTTCGTTATTTTTCAAATGCTTAGCTGGATCTTTTTGCCGACCGCCCGGCAAAAGCTGCCGCTGCGCGAAGGCGCGGGCCGCAATTCTACGAAGTCTGGAGCAGTCGTTCAGCATCGCCTTGCATGCCCGCGGAAGATTTCGTCGCGCCGGAAAACGCTGTTGTCACATCAACTAACGCCACGCGAACACATGCATGCGCGGAGCATGCGATTGATCCGTCGCCGTTGGTCGCCATCTTGCACTCGACGATTGCGGCTAGGCAATTTTTTCCGAATCACCATTTCGACGTTATCGGATTTTTTGAATCTGTCAGTCGCGAAGCGCGGGTTTTGGAATCTCGCATCAACTTTTTTGAATCATCGCGCCTGATTTGTCTCATGCAGCCGTTCAACGCATCAGAACTGGCGGGAATTTTGCGCATGACGATCATGACGGTCGACGCAACGCGTCGAGCGCAGAATGTTTCTGCATGTTCATTCGATGTTTTCGATACGTTTCTGTTGCGCGCCTGCACGACGCCGGATGGCGTGTTTGAAAGGGTTTTTCAGCATTCTCGCATTGCTGAAAAATTTCCAAGCATGTCCGTCAGTTTCGTTCAGCATCGTATCCAGGCGGAGGCGCGCGCGCGCAAGCTGGCGCTGGAGCGCAGCGGCTCCACTGAAGTGCGTATCGCCGACATCTATAAGTACTTTCCGTTCAGGCTGTTCGGCCTGGGCCGCGATGCGTTGGGTGAACTCGCGCAGCTCGAGTTCGAAGCCGAGCTCGAGCTGTGCCGCGCCAACCCGGAAATGCTCGAGCAATATATGGACATGAGGCGCAGCGGCTTTCGCGTCGGCTTCATCTCCGACACCTACTGGAGCAGCGACCAGCTCGCGCAGCTGCTGCGCGCCTGCAGCCCGGGACTGACCTGGGACTTCCTCTACGCATCCTGCGATCACGGCTCTGGCAAGAGTGAAGCGCTGTTCGAGGCCTATCTCGCCGAGCAAGGCATCGATGCGGCAAGCTCGTTCCATATCGGCGACAATCACAACGCCGATATCAAGGGCGCCCGCCGTCACGGCATCCGTCCGCGCTACTATCCACAGGCCAGCGCGCCGTTGGCGTCGAAGTTCCAGCGTGAGACGTCGATCTTCGAACTGCTGTGTCCCGACCAGCCGTCGCGGCTCGATTGCGGCGCCCGCACACTGCGGCGCGCTGTGACCGCACGCAGCGCAGAGCATTCGCCCGCTTTCAATCTCGGCGTCACCGTGCTCGGCCCGGTGATGGCGGCGTTCGACGCCTTCATCGAAGCGCGGCGCGCGGCACTGACGCGCGAGGGCGCGCGCGTCGCGATCGGTTTCCTCGGCCGCGACGGTCTGCTGCCGTATCGCGTCTGGCAGGCAAGCCATGGCGAGACCGGCGCCTATGTCGAGATCAATCGGCGCGTCAGCCTGGTGGGGTCGGCCGATACGCTCGAACCGCTCAGCGAGCTGCTGAGCCGTGTCGTCAAGATCGACGCGGCGACTTTCGTCGATATCGTCAAGGTGCAGCCTCCTGCCGTGATGAAGTTCTTCGCGCAATTTCCCGACGGCATTGCGAGCGGCCGCGAGCTCGCCGACGCCCTGCCCGACCTGATGGATCCGCGCGAAATCACCGACATCGCCGCCCGCGTCCGCGCGCGCCTGCTGGCTTATCTTCGCACAAAGATCGCGGATTTCGACGGCTGCACCGATCTGATCCTCGTCGACCTCGGCTATTCCGCCAGCGTGCAGAAGTCGCTGCGGCGCATCTTCGATCGCGAGGGCATTCGCATCCGCCTGCATGGCGCCTATCTGCTGACGCTCGATGACGCCTTCGACGACATCGCCGATGACGACACCGCGGAAGGCCTGATCTCGGATCGCATCGTCACGCCGCACGTCAAGCGCATGCTAATCCGTAACGTCGCATTGCTGGAGCAGCTTTGCTGCTCCGACGAGGGATCGGCACGCGACTATCGCGGCGGAGAGGTGTTGCGCGAGGGCGATCAGCGCCCGGCCGCGCAGCTGGCGCTGGCGAACGAGGTGCAATCCGGGACGTTGGCCTATGCGTCGCGCGCCCGCGAGCTGGCACCGCGCTATGCATTGCAGCCCGACGCGGATCCCATCGTTGCGGCACGCTGGGCCGCCGCCGTGCTCGGCCGTCTCCTGCTGCTGCCCGACGATGATGAACTCGTGCTGCTCGGCGGCATCAAGCACGACGTCAACCTCGGCACCCAGGCGCTGGCGCCGCTGCTCGACGCCGGCTTCGTCAATGACTACATCGTCGCGCGCGGCCTCGCCGCCGCCTGTGCGGCTCCGGCGCCGCCGATGTGGCTGGCCGGCAGCTTCGCCGCGCTGTCACCCGCGCATGCCTACCTCTACACATTGTTCGGCGCCAATCGCCTGCCCGCGAACGTGTTCGGCGAGGCGCAATGCGGGACGCTGCAGGTCGGCCTGTTCGGGCCAGACGGCCAGGCCTCGCTGGAAGCCGTCAGCGTCTATCATACCGGGCTTGGCGACCTCCGCCTGCGGATTCCATTGTCGCGCCGCATGGCGGTTGCGACCATCGCGCTGCCGCTGGCAAAGCTCAGCCGCGCCGGGATGCTCTACGGCATCACGGTCCAGTACGGCGAGAGCACCGCGAAGGCTGCGGAGGGTTCGAACGTGAAGGCGATCGCCGAGGAACGGCTGATCGATGCCGGCCTCGAGCGGAGCGGCCGTCAGTTCCGTGCCACCACCGAGAACGGCATGCTGCTGATCCCGGTCGATGGCTTCAAGGACGATGTCGCGATCTACACCGTCGCGCTGACCGCCCTCGACCATGACCGCATCCTTGCCGTCGAGGACCGCGACGGTAACCGAGCCCCCTCGGCCACGCTGACCTGGCGCAACGCCAGCGCTGCGCAGGTCACCAACGACCACTGATTTGTCCGCCTGATCTGGCCGCCCCGCCCGTACAAGGTTAACGAGGGGTAGCGCGGGCATGATTTCGGCTGACACGGTGCAAGCGGACGGCTTGCCGACGGATTTCGACCAATTACTGGCTGCGAACGGCATCCGGATGAGCGCGGCACAGCGCCGGCGGCTCGCATGGCTGTCCGAACGGCTCGGACGCGCAACCGTTCATCAGGCCGGCTCCTTGCCCGGGCGGGACCATGGCGTCATCATCCTCGTCGAGCCGCCGAGCGGCCCCGCCGCCGAAATCCTCTACCGATCGCTCCGCGCCGATTGCGCGGTCGTGGTCCCCTTCGGCGAAAATCCCGCGTTCGATTTCCTGAAGTCCAAGCTGACGGACTTCGGAACCATCGGCCCGAGCTTCGATGGCCCGCACGAGATGTGGTGGGGCGGCCTCAACTGGCGCCCGATCGCGCCCGCGCAAGGTGCCCGATCCGACGCAGCCCTGCGCGTAGTCTCCTGCTATCCCCGCGCCTGCGGCGAGGATCACGCCAGCGCGCTGCGCGAAAAGCTGGCCGAATTCGAGATCGCCAGCGACATCGTGCCGATCGACACCGCGGACGGCCAGCACATGCGCGCGTCCGAGAAGTCCGCCTTCATGCTGCGGATGTGGCAGGAGCACCGCGAGCCGCTGCTGTTCATCGAGGCCGATGCGACACTCAGCGAGCCGCCATTGCTGCCGTCGTCCCTCGGGTGCGACATCGCGCTCCACAAGTGGAACCGGTGGGAGATGTCGGCACGCACCCTTTATCTCGGCCGTACCGCGGCCGCCGAGGCGTTGCTAAACAACTGGCATCATCTCGCGATAGCATACCCTGCGGTCTGGGAGGGCTACCTGCTCGACCAGGCCTGGAGCCTGACATCGTCGCAGATGGCGCTCGACACCGCCTGGCTGCCGCGCTCGTACCATGCCCCCGCCGAGGATGCCGGCACGCCCCGCCACACCACGGTCGTCCACCATCTGCCGACCGACAACAGCGACCTCGGGCCCGATGCCGAATTCGGCGTCACGATGCGGGCGGCGCGGCGCGCCAGCCGCAGCGGCGGCCGCGACGCCATGATCGTGATCGAGTCGCCGGCAGCCTCGAACGACGCGATCACCGTGATCCTGCGCGATATCGCGACCAGCGACGCGCGCGAAATGGCGGCCAGCATCGAGGCGGTCACCGGCGCGTTCGCCGCCGATTGCGGCGGATTCGGCCGGCTCGAGCTCGCGCTCTGCCCCTGGCAGGACGATATCCGCGCGGCGAAATCGGCAGCCGCCAGCGCGAACAACCGGATCATCGAGATTGCCCCGTGGCAGGCATTGCCGGCCGATCTGTTCCGCGCAGTGGGGCAATCCCGCGATGTCGGCAGCGTCCTCGTCATGGCCGGACAGCGCGGCTGATCAACGGCACAACCAGCAGGCAAGAGAAGGACATCGATATCATGAAGACCATCATCCTTCTCACCGGCGTCGCCAGCCAGCAATTCGCGCTCACCGAGCTGTTGAAGGCACACAATCCGGCGCTGTCGTTCCGCTGCGCGGTGACGGCCGAGGACCTCGCAGCAATCGAGCCCGAAGTGTTGCGCGAGGCCCGGCTGTTGGCGTTCACCACCAGCATCATCGTGCCTGAACGCATCCTGGCGGCGCTCGGCCACGGCGCCTACAATTTCCACCCCGGCCCGCCGCAATATCCGGGCTGGGCGCCGGCGCATTTCGCACTCTATGACGGTGCGCGCACGTTCGGCGCGACCGCCCATGTGATGGCCGCGCGCGTCGATTCCGGCCCGATCGTCGGGGTCGAGTCCTTCATCATTCCCGACAAGATCAGCGTGCGCGGGCTGGAGCAGATCGCCTATGTGCGGCTTGCCCATCTGTTCTGGCGGATGTCGCGCGATCTCGCCCGCGATCCCGCGCCGCCAAGGGAACTGGAAATCGCCTGGTGCGGCATCAAGAGCACCCGGCAGATGTACCGCGACATGTGCGAGCTTCCCGCCGGCATCAGCGCCGGCGAGCTGGCCCGCCGGATCCGCGCCTTCCACGACGACTTCCGTGCCATCCCGCTGACCGTCTCCCTGCACGGCATCCGCTTCCAGCTCGCGACGACTGCCACGCAGGCTTCCGAGGCACCACAAGCGGCCTCGCCGCCGCTCGCGGCCGCGTCCTGAATGGTGTGCGCCGGTCTTGGCATTTCTGGCCAAGCGGCAAGGTTGCCTTTCAGATATCGCTAGTCAGAAATTGCGTGAGGTCGATGGAGGCTGGCCGCGGGCCGGGCGACGCTGCCGCAACAGTGCCCTCACCGCACGCTCTGCGGCGCGCGCGGAGCCGAAATAGCCGCCATCGAGACCATCGAAGGCGCGATCCGAGGAGAAGAAGCAGAAGCCTCTGGCGTCGCTGACGACGATACCCGCCGTTCGTTCCGATATCTCGATGACGTAAGCTTGGGACGTTTTGGCTTGAGACGTTTGGGCGTCGGAGATTTGGGCCTGGGACATGCGTGCTCGATCGCCGGATGACGGCGCTCCTGTCTGATTGTCGGGTGCTTGGATTTTTCTTAAGCGATCAACAACAGACGCCGGTCGCCGCCGAGACGCAGCGACGCTGCATGCGGCTTCGCATGTCAGACATCAGGCTGCGGTGGTTACGTCTCATGGCGGTGATCTCGAACAACACGAATTGTCGGGGATGAATATCCGGCTGAATCGCGCCTGGGTCAATAAAATGGCCATCCAAAGATGGCGGCCCGGCGCAATGCCTCGTTCGTGCGGACAGAAAAAACAGCACAGTTTTGGTGACACCGGATGCGGACGCTTGAATCGGCGAGATGCTGGCCGGGCACGGCGCTCCTGATGCCCGGCCGCACTCGCTCAGGGCAGGATCGGCGGGTGATAGGTGAAAGTCGCCATGAGGATCGCGGCCAGCAGCATCACGATCGGGAAGTGGATGAAGAACTGCACCGAGGTGTAACCGATCAGGTCCTTCGACTTCAGGCCGAGGATGCCGAGCAGCGGCAGCATCCAGAACGGGTTGATGAAGTTCGGCAGCGTCTCGGCGATGTTGTAGACCATGACGGTCCAGCCGAGATGCGCGCCGATATCGTTGGCCGCCTTCATGATGTAGGGCGCCTCGATGATCCACTTGCCGCCGGCCGACGGCACGAAGAAGCCGAGCAATGCCGAATAGATTCCGACCAGGAACGAGAACACGGTTGAATTGCTGGAGGCGCCGACGAACCAGTGCGCGATGGTGTCCGACAGCGTGGTGCCGCTGCTGTTCGGCACCTTGGTCAGGATCTGCGCGATGCCGGCGTAGAACGGAAACTGCAGCAGCACGCCGGAGACGCTCGGCATCGCCTTGGAAAAGGATTCGATCAGGCTGCGCGGCCGCCAGTGCAGCACGATGCCGAGAATGAGAAAGACGAAATTGTAGGTGTTGAGCCCCGACAGCGTGATCAGCGGATTGCCCGACTGGAAGGTCTGCCACAGCCAGCCGGCGGCAAGCAGCGCGATCAGGATCGTCAGCAGCGGACTGAACTCCAGCCAGTCGCCCGGACGGGCCGGCTTCCTGGCCTCGATCCGATCATCGCCGAGCGCAACACCGAGATCTTCCGCCGTCTTGGCTTGCTCCGGCGCCGGTGTCGTGAAGTAGCAGATCGCCGCCGACACAACGCTCACCATCACGACGGTGACCATGTTCTGCCAGGTCAGGATGGTTTCCGAGAAGCCGATCACGCCGGTGATCGGCAATAGCGATGCCGGAATGCTGCCGGCATTGGCCTGGAGCTGTGCGGCCGACGACGTGATGCCGAGAGTGAAGCCGCAGCCGAGCCCGAGATAGCCGGCGGCGCCCGCCGCCCGATAATCGAGCCGGATGTCCGTGCGCCGCGCGATCTCCCGCACCAGCAAGCCGGAGAAGATCAGGCTCAAACCCCAGTTCAGCAGCGAGAGGAAGATGCTGAGCATCCCGACGAACACCACCGCGCCGCGCCCGGTCTTCGGCACGCTCGCGAGCCGCGCCAGCACGGCCGCGACCGGCGGCGACATCGCCACGACGTAGCCGCCGACCGCAACCAGCGCCATCTGCATCGTGAACGGAATCAGATTCCAGAACCCATCCCCAAATGCGCGGCTGACGGCGAGCGGCGAGCCGCCATGCAGGATCGCGCCTGCGGCAACCGCGATCACGGCGATCAGGACGAAGACATACGCATCCGGAAACCAGCGCTCGGCGAACGCCACGAGGGCCTGCGAAAATCGCGCCATGATGTTGTCGGCGACAGGTTTTCGCAGGCTCACGGTTTGGTCGTGCGTTGCATTCGTCATCAATCTGATCCCCTTCCGGTGATGCGGTTGGCCTTCAATCTTGTTTGGTCATCAAAGCGCGAGCGTGAGGTCGGTGAGCGGCACAGCCTGGCAAGTGAGGCACTGCCCCTCGTTCATGTCGACAGGGCCGAGATGGGTGAACTCCCCATCGACCACCTCGACCGCGCAGCTTTCGCATTGCCCGACACGGCAGCCGCTCGGCAGCACCACACCCGCCGCACTTGCGGCATCGAGCAGCGTCCCCTGCTCCGGTCCCCACGAAAAACTCTGCTTGCTGCCCGCAAGCCGGATGGTTCGCGGCGCAAGGTCGCGCGGCACCGACGGCGGCGACACGAAGCTTTCGGCGAAGACGTCGAACCGCGGGATACCGAGCGCCACGGCAGCCTCGATCTGCGCCGTGACGAAATCCGGTGAGCCGCAGATGTAGACCAGCGGGCGCCGTGCCAGCAGCGGCTTGACCCGGTCGAGATCGAGACGGCCCCTGCGTAACGACGGCGAAGCGACCGCGTCCTGCGCGAGCGGGACCGAATAGAACGTCACCCGCGTCAGCGCCGGCGTAGAGGCTTCCAGTTCCGCGAGCCGCCGGGCGAACGGATGCTCGCGGCTGCTGCGGCAGCCGTGCAGCAGCAGGACTTCGGCAACGCGATCCTGTTGCGCCGTGAGTTGCAGCGTCTCGAGATGGCTGATGAACGGCGTGATGCCGATGCCGGCGGCGAGGAAGACCAGCGGCCGCAACCCCTTCAGTGGCGGCGTGAAGATGCCGCCCGGCGGCTCCAGCAGAACCTCGTCGCCAACCGCCAGACCATGCAGACGATCCGGCATGAAGAACGGCGCATCGCCGCCCCGCGCCTCGTTGAAGAAGCGCCCCTTCACCGCAATCGATAGCGCTTGCGGCACGTTGCCCGATCCGGTCAGCGAATAGGCCCGCACCTCCGCAGCGGCCGGCAGTGAGACCATCACATGCTGGCCCGGCAGGAAATCGGGCAGCGGGCCATCGTCAAGCGGCCGCAGGCTGAGCGCCACGACGTTGTCGGCCTCGGTCCGGCGCTCGCCAACCACGAACCGCCGCTGGCCGCTCCAGACGCCGCGGCTGGCCATGTCGTCCCGCCTGATATCGCAGGCGATCGCGCGCAGCGGAACGGAGCCGCTGACCGGATCGCGCGCATCGTCGTGCAGCACCGCGTTGATGTTGCGCGTAAGGGTGCCGGCCGCAGCCGAGCGGTCACGGCCGAGCGGCGGGCAATCTTCCCACCAGCCGAATTCGGCGACGACGACACGATCGTCGAGCGCCGCATTGAGGCGCACCTTCAGGCGCACGGCACCGCCTTGTGTCTCCACCACGGCCCAGTCGCCTTCCACAAGTCCGCGCCGCGCGGCGAGTTGCGGGCTGATCTCGACGGCCGGATCGGGCGACTTCCGCCGCAGCGAGGCGACATGCCGCCAGGAGGAGTGCACGAACCAGCCGCTCTTGGCGGTGGAGAGCACGAGCGGAAAGCGTTCGTCCGCGGCAGTCGTGAGCGGGCTGCCGACCGGTTCGACATGATCGGGCAACGCGTCATGCCCGTGCCGCAGCATCAGCTCCGAATAGATCTCGACACGGCGTGTCGGCGTCGCAAAGCCCGCCGCCGTGCCGTCGTCACGCGTGACGGCGTATTTTTCATCGCGGAAGACCTGTGGGAAGCGGCGTCCTTCCGGATGGTCGCGCAGATCCTCGACACCAATGCCGAGCGGCGCCAGTTGATAATTCCAGCCGGCCTTGATGTCGCCACCGAAGAACAAGTCCCCCATGCCGAGCTTGAGCGCGAGTGCGGCAGCGATCTCGTAATCGGCCTTCACTTCACCGATCGGCTCGACCATCCGCGGGCGGAACTGCACCGTCTCGACGGCTTCCTGCGTGATCTCGAACCCGATCTTGAGCGCGTCGCGCTCCCATGGCGTGCTGGCCGGCAGAACGAAATCGGCGCTCTCCGCGGTCGGATTCATGAACATGTCGACATGAACCTGGAATTCCAGTGCGTTCAGTGCAGCCTTGTTGCGCTCGGAATGGCCCTGCGAGACGACGAAGTTGGTGCCGAAGGCGACCAGCGCGCGCACCCGGTAAGGCTCGCCCTCGAGCACGGCACGGCTGAAATCGCGCGCCGTGATCCAGCCCTTCGTCGGGGGGCCGAGCGGCAAGTCGGCGATGCCGAGCGCCTTGGCCTGTTGCTCCGGCGGCAGGATATTGTAGTCGTTGAGCGGACGCGTCGGCGGCGGCACCGGCCAGCGATTGCCGCCGGGCCGATCGCAGGCGCCGGTCAACGCGTAGAGCGATGCGATCGCACGCTCGATCGCGGTCGCGTTGGTGTGCTGACCGACGCCGGTCCAGGAATGATAGGCGAGCCGCGGCCGGGCGGCGAGCAGCGCATTGAAGGCGTCGATGTCCGCGACATCAAGCCAGGTCAGTTCCGCCACGCGCGACGGCGTATAGGGCGCGGCGCGCTCGGCCAGCAATTCGAACGCGGTTGCCGCCGAGATCATCCGGCCGTCGCGCGAACGGATTGACAACGCGCCGCGCAGCCGGCCGCCGCGCTCCGGTGCATAGCGAGTGTCGCAAGCCACCGGTGTGCCCGACGCATCGAGACGGACAAAAGCCCCAGGCGCGCCATCCGGCCACAACGCGTCGGCGCGCAGGAAGCGCCCCGTCGCGCGATCGACCAGCAACGATCCATTGGTCCATTGGTCGACGAAATCCGCATCGAAGCTGCCGGTCGCGACGAGATGACGGATCGCGCCCATCGCAAGGGCGCCATCGGCGCCCGGGCGGATGCGCAGCCAGAGATCGGCCTGCTGACCTGAGCCGTTCGGCTTGGGATCGACGACGACGACCTTCGCGCCGCGCCGCCGCGCGTCCGCAATCCGCGTCGCCTGCGCAAGCCAGGTTCGCGCGGGATTGTGGCCCCACAGGATGATCGCATCGGCATTGTCGTAATCGGGAAAGCCGATGCCGCGGCCGAAGGTCAGCGCGTGCGCGTAGTCCTTGTGCCACCCGCAGATCTCGACCGCGTAGATCAGGTTCGGACTGCCGAAGCCGCGGATGAAGCGCTCGACCCACTCGAAACTGTCAACCATCGGCGTGCCGCTCGGCGTGGTGACGCCGAACGCAACCGCCTCGGCGCCACTCTCGGTGCGGATCCTGCCGAGCCGGTCGGCGATCTCGGCCAAAGCCTCATCCCAGGACACCTCGACCCAGCCGGGATCGGCGGCATCGCGCGGCCGGGTCCGCTTCAGCGGCACGGTCAGGCGGCGCGGGCTGGCGACGATTTCGGGGGCGGCCCGACCCTTGGCACAGAGCGCGCCGCCGGTCGGGTGGTTATTAAATACCTCCACACCGACGAGACGTCCGTCTTCGACCACGGTGATAGCACCGCAGCGCGAGCGACAAAGCGTGCAATAGCCGGGTAGTCGCTGTTTCACCGCCGTCTCATCATCAAGTCAGTCGTTGTGACGCATTTTAGTAGTGCGTTACACATTTACGTCATACGCTACCGGCCCCGTCAAGGCTAAGTAATAATCAGCGACGAATCGGAGCTCGGAGCGAGAGGCGCCGCGAACCACCCATGGACCAGAATTTGCGCGAACAGGTGCTGCAGCGGGTGCGCGCCGAGATCATTTCCGGGCAGAGCCTCCCTGGGACGATGTATTCGGTGCCGAGTCTGGCAGCGAGCCTCGGCGTCTCCTCGACACCGGTTCGCGAAGCGCTGCTCGAGCTCAGCCGCGGCGGCCTGGTTGAGCCGATGCGCAACCGCGGCTTCAAGGTGGTGGAGCCGACGCTGACCGAACTGCGCAATCTGTTCGACATGCGCGAGGTGCTGGAGCTGCACGCCGCCGTGCTGGTCGCCGCCAATCCGCCAAGGGATCTGCCGGTCGTGCGCGGCTGGGCCGACCAGATCGCGAGGGCCGTCGAGACCGACGACGTCCAGCTCTATCTGGAAGCTGACCGCAACTATCATCGCGAGTTCATCGCGGCCGCCGGCAACGAGCTGTTGACCGACATGGTCATGAGCCTGCGCGACAAGATGCGGCTCTACGGCATCAGCTCACGCGCCGGGCTCGAGCGGCAGCAGGCCTCGGTGCCCGAGCACTACCGGCTGATCGATCTCGCGCTCGCCGGCGAGACGGAGGCGCTGCCGACCCTGCTCCGCAGCCACATCCGCTCCTGGGAGCCGATCTTCGTCGACGCCTTGATGCGCTCGAAGGAGCATGCGCGCGAGCCGCTGAGGCAGGCGCGGGGCTGACTCGCGGAGCGAGCCAGACAGCTCGTCGCAGTGCCAGGCCAGAGCATTTCGGTTCTGATCGAACCAGAACTGAAGCTCTAGATTCTAGTTCGACCCGTTACCGAAACAAGCAACGCCTTACTTGCCCTTCCAGTTCGGGGCGCGTTTTTCTGCGAAGGCAGCTGCACCCTCGCGAGCATCTTCGGAGACGAAGACAGGACCGACGATCTCCTGCTGCTTCTTCCACATCTGGTCTTCCGGCCAGAGCCGGGATTCGACGATCACCTGCTTCGATGCCTTGACGGCAAGCGGACCGTTGGCGCCGATCGCCGCCGCAAGCTCGAGCGCGGCGTCGAGCGCCGGCCCGTCGGTCACGCGATTGATGATGCCGAGCTCGTAGGCGCGCTGTGCGCCGAAGAACTCCCCGGTCAAGGCGAACTCCATCGCCACGCGGAACGGCATCTGGCGCGGCATGCGGATCAGCCCGCCCGCCGCCGCGGCCAACCCGCGCTTCACCTCGGGGATTCCGAACTTGGCGTTGCGGTTGGCGACGATCATGTCGCACGCCAGCGCGATCTCCATCCCGCCGGCGAGCGCGTAGCCATCCACCGCCGCGATCAGCGGCTTCTTCGGCGGCGCCTCGGTGAGGCCGGCGAAGCCGCGGCCGGGAATCGACGGCCGCTCGCCCTTCAGGAACCCCTTGAGGTCCATGCCCGAGCAGAATGTGCCGCCGGCACCGGTGATGATGCCGACGCTGAGGGCCTCGTCGGCGTCGAGCCGGTCGATCGCCGCGGCCACGCCCTTGGAGAGGGCGAGGTTGGCGGCATTCTTGGCTTCCGGCCGGTTCAGCGTGATGATCAGAATAGGTCCGCGGACTTCAGTGAGGACCGGCGTTTCTTCGGACATCGCTTTGGTCTCCTGCGGGTTGGGTTAGCGCGGGGCCATGCGGATCGCACCGTCGAGACGGACATCTTCACCGTTGAAGTAGCCATTGGTGATCATGGTCAGCGCCAGATGCGCATACTCCTCCGGCATGCCGAGACGCTTCGGGAACGGCACCGACGCGCTGAGCGCGGCCTTGACGTTCTCAGGCGCCCCCTGCAGCAGCGGCGTGTTGAAGATGCCCGGCAGGATGGTGTTGACGCGGATGCCCTCGGCCATCAGGTCGCGCGCGATCGGCAGGGTCATGCCGACGACGCCGGCCTTCGAGGCCGAATAGGCCGCCTGCCCCATCTGGCCATCTTCGGCCGCGACGGAGGCCGTGTTGACGACCGCGCCGCGCTCGCCGTGCTCCAGCGGAGACAGCGACAACATGCCCTGCGCCGACTTGGCGATGCAGCGGAAGGTGCCGACGAGGTTGATCTGGATGATGCGGTTGAAGGCATCGATCGGGAAGTGGGTGGGCTCGCCGGTCTTCTTGTCCCGGCCTGCGGTCTTCACCGCGTTGCCGGTGCCGGCGCAGTTCACCAGGATGCGCTCCTGGCCGTGTGCCGCGCGGGCCTTGGCGAAGCCCGCGTCGACCTGCTCGTCGGAGGTGACGTCGACCTTGCAGAACACGCCGCCGATCTCCTTGGCGATGGTTTCGCCCTTCTCTTCGTTGAAGTCGAAGATCGCGACCTTCACGCCCTGCGCGGCAAGCGCGCGCGCGGTGGCCGCGCCGAGGCCCGACGCGCCGCCGGTGACGACGGCGGCGACCGATGAATCGAGTTTCATGGCGTTATCCTTTCGCGATCAGATGCGTTCGATGATGATGGCGGGCGCCATGCCGCCGGCGGCGCACATGGTGACCAGGCCATAACGCCCGCCGCTGCGCTCGAGCTCGTCGAGCGCGGTGCCGATCAGGATCGAGCCGGTGGCACCGATCGGGTGGCCGAGCGCGATCGAGCCGCCATTGATGTTGACCTTCTCGCGATCAAGGTCGAGGTCGCGGATGAACTTCTCGGCGACCACCGCGAAGGCCTCGTTGATCTCCCAGACGTCGATGTCATCGTTGGTCAGGCCGGCCTTGGCGAGGACCTTCTTGGCCGCCGGAACCGGCGCGTTGAGCATCAGCGTCGGATCGTCACCCTGGTTGGCGTAGGCCACGATGCGGCCGCGCGGCTTGAGGCCGTGCTTCTCGGCATATTGCTTCGACGTGATCAGCACCGCGGCGGCGCCGTCCACCACGCCCGAGCTGTTGCCGGCATGATGTACGCCCTTCCACTCGAGGCCCGGGTAGCGGCGCTGGATCTGCTTCTTGAACGTCGTGCCGTTGCCGAGGTCGAAATCGGCAAGCTGCTCGAAGCTCGGCTTCAGCGAAGCAAGGCCTTCGGCCGTGGTCTCGGGGCGCGGGAATTCTTCACGGCCGAGGGCGACGCTGCCGTCGTCGTTGAGGACGGGGATCACCGACTTGGCGAAGCGGCCTTCATCGATCGCCCGCTTGGCGCGCTGCTGGCTCGTCAGCGCCAGCGCATCGCAGGCTTCGCGGCTGATCCCCTCACGCGTGGCGATGGCGTCGCCGCACACGCCCTGGTGCGACTGCGGATGGATCTCGTCGAGCGCCGGATTGCCCGAACCCATCATCCGCGGCGCCTGCCCCGCCTTGGAGCGCTCGGCCGCGAGGGTCTGCTGATAGCTCATCATCTCGGTGCCGCCGGCGATGACGCAATCCTCCATCCCCGACATGACAGACGCTGCCGCGAGGTTCACCGACGTGATGCCGCCGCCGCAGAAGCGATCCAGCGTCGTGCCGCTGGCGCTGATGTCGTAGCCGGCGGCGAGCGCCGACATGCGTCCGAGATCGCCGCCCTGCTTGCCTTCCTGGGTCGAGGTCGACCAGATGATGTCGTCGACGGTCGAGGTGTCGAGCTTGTTGCGCTCCTTGAGCGCGCGCAGCACCGTTGCTGCCAGCTGCTGCGGATGCAGGTGCGACAGCGCGCCCTTGCCTGGCTTGCCGATGCCGCGCGGCGTGCGGACCGCGTCAATGATGTATGCTTCAGACATGCGTTTCCCTCTACCTTGGATGTTTCTTTGACTGTGGGCTCGTGCCGATTGGTCCCGACCGTTTCCGCTGCGCTTTCTACCCCGGAACAAGCCGAGGCGTCAGCGGTGCGGCGTGACCGAAAGCGGCGCGGAAACCGGCTTGCGCTGATCTTCGAAGTAGCGCGCGTTGATCAGCATGGACGGCTGCGTCGGCTCGCGCTCCCGCCCATCGGCGCGGGCAGGCTTGCCGCCCTCCTCTGCAAACAACGGGACGCTGGGCGCGCCGGCGTGCGGACCGAGAGCGTATTTCTGTTCTTGCGGCAGGTAGATCAATTGGCCGATCTGGGTGAGGGTCAAGGTGAGACGGGAGACCGTCGATCGGGGAAGACCGCAGCGATCGGCGATTTCGCGATTGCCCAGGCGTATGCTTCGACCTTCGAAGCAACGCACGATGTCGAATGCGCGCGATACCACCTGTATCACGCGCCGGTTGTCGGTGCCGGCGGTGTCTTGCGCCATCAGTACTTCAGATCGACGTCCCATCGTTTACGCCTCACTCCTCATTTTTGCGTTCGGGTGAATGAAGCCCGCCCGGGTTCGGGCAGGACGCGCCGATCCGCGGCATCGCTGTCGAGCGCGCAACGCCGAGCGGCGCGCGCGAACGGAGTTGCACTGCAGGATCTGACGGCAGGCGCCTTCTCTTCCAGCCCGGTGAAGCCGCGACCACACGGGGCAAGCAGCTTCGGATATCGACGGCCGGCCAGCATCAGGCGGATTCTTTCCCTAGGGTTTCAGACCTTAATTAATTGATTAATTAGTCAGGTGATTAAAGTGGGCGCTCCGCCCTGTCAACCGTCCTCGCCGCAGGGCGCCCCGCGCTCGGGTCGCACCTCGCGCATCGCTCAAGCCGCTCGGGGCCGATTTATCGGAACAGCAGCTGCCGGTCCGCCGTGCCTGGCGTCGAGCCGATGCTGGGTGGTGATGCGCGGCACGAAAGCCGGCTGCGAGCGCCGAGACGCAACGATGGGGCGTGCGGCACGTCAGCCTTCCTCGTTCGACGTGGCGCGCCCATGCCGCTCCCACTCCGCAAGCACCGCTCAGATACCGAAATGCGGTCGCTGATCAGCGATCGCATTGAGAATGAATTTCCTTTGCCGGATCGACGGGCGAAGCGAGCATTCCATAGAACCGGCATGGTTCGACCTATTGATTGCAAACTGGACGCATCGATCATGGTTCGCGTTCGAGCCAGGCAAAGACGTGCTATTTTGGAGAGACGACTATTCGACGGAGGTTTTATGCGTCTCGCATCCTCTTGGCTCCGCACCCTCGGTCACATGACCCGACAACTGCAGCGGTGGCGCAGGAAGCTCGCCCGCGCCGCAAATCCCGATGGGCAGCGCGATCCACGCGAGATCTTCCTGTTCGGGCCGCATGGCTAGTTGAGCCGACCGCGCAGGGCGCGCTGCGTTTCGGCTGACGCGCGACACTTGCCGAAGACACATGCGACCACCGATCTCGCCGTGGCCGCCTGTCCACGTTTGCGAACGTTGATCGTTGGCTCTGCACGCCTCGTGCAATCGACTGGTCGGTGGAGGACAGCATGACTGATGCTGCTGGACGGCATGTCATCATCGTTGGCGGAGGCGCCAGCGGCGTCCTGCTGGCGTATCAATTGCTGCATCAATCATCGTGCGATCTCCGCGTCACGTTGATCGAACAGCGTCCGGATATCGGTCGCGGCATCGCGTACCACACCGGAAATCCCGATCATCTGCTCAACGTTCGCGTTGCGAATATGAGCGCGCTACCGGACCAGCCGGATCATTTCTGGCGTTGGCTGCTCTCACACCAGGACGAGGTGCCGCTCTGTCCTGACCCCTATTGCTTTGTTCCCCGGCGGGTCTACGGGGACTACATCGCCAGTCTGCTGGAGCAAGGAGCGCCCAATTGCGCAGACGGGCAACGACTCACGATCGTGCGCGGGACCTGCGTCGATGTCAGTGAGGACTCGGACCGGGCGACTGTCGCGCTGGACGACGGCCGCAGCCTTGTCGGCGATACCGTCGTGCTTGCCACCGGGCACGACATGCGCGCCAGCAACCCTGGGCACGCAGATCCCTGGACGCCGCCGTCGGCCGCTCCCGTCGATGCCGACGCGACCGTCCTGATCCTCGGCACCGGCCTCACGATGGTCGACTACGTCCTCTCGTTGCTGCGTGATGGACACCGCGGGCCTATCATTGCGATGTCGCGACGCGGCCTGCTCGCCAAGCCGCATCGTCGGGTCGATCCCGTTCGTATCGCCGAAACTGACGTTCCGTTCGGTGCCAGCGTCAGTCAATTGACGCGCTGGCTCCGTGCACGTGTCGAGCGGCATGCCGCCGAGGGCGGCGACTGGCGTGGTATAATCGACGGGCTCAGGCCCTACACTCAACGGCTATGGCGTGAGCTCCCCTTGACGTCGAAGCGCCGCTTTCTCGAGCATGCGCGAGCCTGGTGGGACGTGCATCGGCACCGGATGGCGCCGGAAGTCGAGGCCCGCATCACCGGCGCGCTCTATCATGGACAGCTCAGCCTGATTGCGGCAAAGGTGATCCAAATCGAACCGAACGGTGCCGGCGCTGCGGTCACATATCGCCTGCGCGGGGACGCCGAAACCGGGCAGTTGCAAGTCGGTGCCGTCGTCGACTGCACCGGCATCGTGAAGGATCCACGTGCCACGCCCAATCCGGCCGTACGCAGCCTGTTTCAACGGGGCCTCGCCTGCGTCGACCCGCTCTGCATCGGCATCGAGACCGATCCCGATTGCGCAATCGTCGATCGTGAAGGCGTCCCGTCGCGCCGCCTGTTCGCGGTGGGTCCGCTGACCCGCGCGGCGTTCTGGGAGATCATTGCGATTCCCGACATCCGCAATCAGTGCGCCGAACTCGCTGCCCTGCTCTCGCGTACCGAGGAAACAGGGCAGCCCCCGCTCCGCCGTGAACTGACGCGCGCCTAGCTGCTGAAGCCGGCCGGAATGAATGCCGGCAGCTTGTCCTCGATGAATTTCTTCACCTCGGGCGAGTCGAAGACCTGGATGAAGGCTTTGAGGCGCGGATCATCCTTCTTGTCCGGCCGCGCCGTGAAGCGCAGCACCAGCCCGTCATCCACCGTGCGATCGATCAGCAGCGCCGATTTCGGATCGCCGCCCGCCGGGATCAAATAGGTGATGTTGACGAGTGCGAGCGTCACGTCGTCGAGCGAGCGATAGGTCTGCGCCGGATCGAGCTCGACGATCTTCAGATTCTTCGGGTTCTCGATGATGTCGAAGCGGCTCACCGCAAAGCCCTTACCCGGCGTCAGCTTGATCAGGCCGGCCCGCTCGAGCAGGATCAATCCGCGCGCACCGTTGAGCGGCTCGTTCGGGATCGCGACGCTGTCGCCGGATTTGATCTCGTCGAGTGACTTGATCTTCTTCGAGAACAGCCCGACCGGTGCGATCACGCCGACCTTGTCGACCTGGACCAGATTGAAGCCGCGCTGCTTGTTCTGGATCGCAAGATAAGTGCCATGCTGAAACAGGTTGGCGTCAACGTCGCCGCTGTTGACCACCTCGTTCAAGGCGACCCAATCGGACAGTTCGACGACCTTGACGTCCTGCCCCTTCTCCTTGGCCAATTTGGCGGCAAACGCTGCAAGCTGGCCGACCGGACCGGCGCTGGTCGCGATCTTGAGTGGTTCGTCGGCGACGGCGCTCGCCGTCAGGGCAAGGACAACGCCCGCCGCTTGCGCCAGGCGCAACAATGTCTTCATCATCTCGATCCTGTTTCGATTGTGCCAAGTTTGATCACGCCGCCTTGCGGGCGCTGCTGCCTGCCTCGGCCTGAGCCAATGCCTGAACGAGGTCGGCGATGATGTCGTCAGGGTGCTCGATCCCGACCGAAAGCCGCACATAGCCGGGCGTGACGCCGGCCGCGATTTGCTCCTCGCCGGTAAGCTGCTGGTGGGTGGTCGAGGCTGGATGGATCGCGAGCGACCGCGCATCGCCGATATTGGCGACATGATAGAACAGCTTCAGCGCATCGATGAAGCGGCGACCGGCCTCGACGCCCCCCTTCAACTCGAAGCCGACCAGCGCGCCATAGCCGCCTTTCAGATAGGTGTCGGCGCGGCGGCGATTCTCGCCATCCTGCAGTCCCGGGAAGATCACATGGGAAACGCTGGGGTGCCGGGCCAGGAATTCCGCCACCTTGATGGCATTCTCATTGTGCTGGCGCAGCCGCAGCGGCAGCGTCTCGAGCCCCTGGATGAACTGGAAGGCGTTCTGCGGCGCGATCGCAGCGCCGAGATCGCGCAGCAGCTTGACACGCGCGCGCAGGATGTAGGCGATCGGACCGAGCGGCTTGGCCGCCTCCGTCCAGATCGCGCCGTGATAGGCGGCGTCCGGCTGCGTCAGCAGCGGAAAGCGCTCGGCATGCGCCGCCCAGTCGAAATTGCCGCCGTCGATGATCGCGCCGCCGATCGACGTACCGTGGCCGCCGATATACTTCGTCGTCGAGTAGACCACGATGGCGGCACCATGCTCGAACGGACGCGCGATCAACGGCACCGCCGTGTTGTCGAGGATCAGCGGCACGCCGAGCGAGCGGCCGATATCGGCCACCTCCCTGATCGGGAACACGTTGAGCTTGGGATTGGGCAGGGTTTCGGCAAAATAGGCGCGGGTCTTCGCATCGGTGGCGCGACGGAAGTTCTCCGGATCGGCCGGATCGACGAACCGCACCTCGATGCCGAACTGCTTCAAGGTTTGCGACAGCAGCGTCCAGGTGCCGCCATAGAGATCGGTCGAAGAGATGATGTTGTCGCCGGCCTGGGCGATATTGAAGATTGCAAACGCCGAGGCGGTCTGGCCCGAGGCCACCGCGAGCGCGCCGACGCCGCCTTCCAACGCCGCCAGCCGTTCCTCGAAGGCGTCCGCCGTCGGATTCTTGATCCTTGTGTAGATCTGCCCGATCGCCTCCAGCGCGAACAGCCGGGAGGCATGGTCGGTGTTCTCGAACTGGAACGAGGTGGTCTGATAGATCGGAACCGCCACCGCACCGGTCGTGGGATCGGACCGGTAGGACCCGCCATGCAGGGCGAGCGTCTCGAGATTCTTCGTTTCGACCGGCATTTCAAACTCTCCTGAGATCGGTGAACCACGCGCTGCAAGTCGCGAAATGATGCGCAGCGACTTTGCTGCTGTCGAGATGTCCAGGAAAATAGCGATGGACGTGCTGACGTCTCGCGGACGACATCCCGAATTTTTCCGACGGAACATCCCGCACGACGGATTTGTTTCGCATGCGGGCGGCCGGTACCGGCGCGCGAGATCGCGGATCGCACAGTGCAGTGACCGCCGGCGATCCGAGCTGCATGAACGCATAGACCCGGCCCGCACGCATCGATGAGCGTAATGTGCTGTCCGATAATTACGCTGCAGCAGGATTTTTGCGCAGAACGCTCGAATAGAAAACAAAGTCACGCAGGCAAACTGTTACGGTGTCGCGACACGATCACTGTCGGGACAGGTCGATGGCAAAATCGAAAGAGCTTCGCTTCAACGCATTCAACATGATGGCGCCAAGCCACAACTGGGCCGGCCTGTGGTCGCATCCGCGCGACACCTCACTCGACTACAACTCGCTCGATTACTGGGTCAATTATGCGAAGACCGCCGAGCGAGGACTGCTGGACGGCATCTTCCTGGCTGACGTCTTCGGCATCTATGACGTCTACGGCGGCAATCCGGACACAGCGCTCCGCCACGCTGTTCAATTGCCGAATGCGGAACCGACCCTGCTGGTCTCCGCCATGGCGCTGGTCACCAGGCATCTCGGTTTCGGCATCACGTCCAACCTCACCTATGAACACCCTTACCAGCTCGCGCGACGCTTCTCGACGCTCGATCATCTCACCAACGGACGGATCGGCTGGAACATCGTGACCGGCTATCTCGACAGCGGCGCCCGCGGCATGGGCCTCGACGCCAACCGCGCCCATGACGAACGCTACGAGGCGGCGGAAGAATTCCTCGCTGCCAGCTATAAGCTATGGGAAGGCAGCTGGGAGGACGACGCGGTGCGCCGGGACCGCGCGGCTCGGATCTTCACCGATCCTTCCAAGATCCATCGCGTCCACCATGAAGGGCCGCACTACAGGGTCGACGGCATTCACCTTGCGGAGCCCTCCCCGCAGCGCACGCCGCTGCTGTATCAGGCCGGCACCTCGAAACGCGGCCGCGCCTTCGCGGCACGGCATGCGGAGGCCATCTTCCTCAACGGGCAGACCAGGCCAATTCTCGCCCGCGCGGTCCGCGACATCAGGAGCGCCGCAAAGGAGTTCGGGCGCGATCCCTATGATATCCGTCTGTTTGCCGGCGCGACCGTGATCGTCGCGCCGACCCGGGCAGAAGCGGAAGATCTGCTCGCCGAATATGCCGCACATGTCGACCAGACCGGGCAGCTCGCGCTGCTCTCGGGCTGGACCGGCATTGATTTCTCGACCTATCGCCCCGACCAGGCGGTGAAGTATGTCGAGAGCAACGCGATCCAGTCGATGGTGGAGAACTTCACCGTGCGGAGCGACCGCCCGGTCAGGGTCGGCGACCTTGCGACGCTGAGCCGCGTCGGCGCGCGGTCCCCCTTCGTGGTCGGCTCGCCGCAGGATGTCGCGGACGAGCTGATCGCCTGGGCGGACGACACCGATGTCGACGGCTTCAACCTGTTCCGCCTCGTCGCGCCCGAATCGCTCGACGCCTTCGTCGACCTCGTGGCGCCGGAACTGCAATCACGCGGCGTGTACAAGACGGCCTATCGCGAAGGCACGCTGCGGGAAAAGCTGTTCCCCGAACGCGGGCCGCGCCTTCATGCCACGCATCCCGGCGCGGGCTATCGGCACCTGCCCTCGAACGCAGTTCGCTCCGACGCTGCCGAATAAGGTCGGGGCCCGGCCGCGGCTACCAGCTCGGCAGCACGGCGCCCTTGAATTTGGTCAGGACAAATTCCTTGACCTCAGCCGTGTGATAGCTGTCCACGAGGATCTTGACCCACGGCTTGTCCTTGTCCGCGGCGCGAACCGCGATCAGGTTGACGTACGGCCCCTTCGGGTCCTCGCGCAGAATCGGGTCCTTGACCGGATCGAGTCCGGCCTGAGTCGCATAGTTCGTGTTGATCACTGCGGCATCGACATCGTCGAGCGCACGAGGCGCCTGGGCCGCATCGACCTCGACGAATTTGAGCTTCTTCGGGTTGTCCGTGACATCCAGGACTGTCGGCTTGAACCCGACGCCGTCCTTCAACTTGATCGCACCCTTGTCACGCAGCAGCAGCAGGGCTCGGCCGCCATTGGTCGGATCATTCGGGATCGAGATCTTGCCGCCGTCCGGAATCTCCGTCCAGCTCTTGTGCTTCTTGGAATAGATGCCGATTGGAAAGTTGACCGTCAGCCCCGCCGACTCGATCTTGTAACCGCGATCAGCCTTCTGGTTGTCCAGATAAGGCTGGTTCTGGAACGAATTGGCCTGGATATCGCCGGCGTCGAGCGCAGCGTTCGGCACCACATAGTCGGAGAATTCGACAAGCTGGATGTCGAGCCCGTTCTTTGCCGCGATCGGCTTCACGGCCTCGAGGATTTGCGCATGCGGCCCGGGCGTCACGCCGATCTTGATGGTCTCCGCCACGGCGGACGCCGACCAGAGCGTGAGCACGCTGGCGAACGCAAGAATGGAACGAAAGGACATTTGGGTCTCCACAGGAATTGTCAGTATTGAAAAAAGAGCGCCGAACAGATCGTGACGAGTTTCAGCGATGGCGCAGGCGGCGGTTGACGCGGCGAGCCAGAAAATCTCCGGCCGTCTGCACCGTCTGCACCAGCGCGATCAGGACGACGACGACCGCGAGCATCATTTCGGGCATGAAGCGCTGGTAGCCGTAGCGGATGCCGAGGTCGCCGAGTCCGCCGCCGCCGACCGCTCCGACCATCGCCGAATAGCCGAGCAGGCTGACGACCGCGAGTGTCAGCGCAAGCACGAGGCCCGGCAGCGCTTCCGGGATAAGGACCTTGAGCACGATTTGCAGTGGGCTGGCGCCAAACGAGGACGCGGTCTCGATCAAACCGGCGTCGACCTCACGGATCGCCGCCTCAACCAATCGCGCGATGAATGGCATCGCGGCGATGGTCAACGGCACGATCGCCGCGCCCGAGCCGATGGAGGTGCCCGCGATCAGGCGCGTGAACGGGATGATGGCGACCACGAGGATGATGAACGGCGTCGAGCGTGTCGCATTGACGATGATGCCAAGCACGCCGTTGACCGCCGGCGCAGCGAACAACTCCCCTTTGCGGCTGGTGGCCAGGAAGACGCCGATCGGAAGCCCGAACGCGGTGGCGATCAAGGCGGCGATCGACACCATGAACAGGCTCTCGCCGGTAGCCTGAATGATCAGGTTGATGAGTTCACGCGACATAGCCGAGACGCTCCGCCGGGAGGTTGTTCTGGGAGAGATACCGCGCCGCCTTGTCGGCCACGGCCTCGCCGCCGGGAATGCCCAGCGACAGCGAGCCGACATGTTGACCGCCGATCTCATCGATCCGGGCCGACAACAGCGCGACGTCGATCGCGAGCTCGCGCGCAAGGCGGGCGACGATGGTGTCGCCGGCATCGGCACCGCGGACCTGGACGCGAATGACAGCGCGACCGCCGGCAACCGGTCGTGGCTGCAGGCGGCTCGCAAGCGACACCGGGACGCTGTCGCCGATCACCTCGGAGAGGAATGCCTGCGTGACGGGATGCGCGGGATGCGTGAAGATGTCGGCGACGTGACCGCGCTCGACGATATGACCGCCGTCGATCACCACGACTTCCTTGGCGAGTTGACGCACCACCGACATTTCGTGGGTGATTAGGACGATGGTGACGCCAAGCTCGCGATTGATGTTGGCGAGGAGATCGAGGATCGAACGGGTCGTTTGCGGATCGAGCGCTGACGTCGCCTCGTCCGACAGCAGCACGTTCGGTCGCGTCGCCAGCGCACGGGCGATGCCGATGCGTTGCTTCTGGCCGCCCGACAGCTCGGACGGGTAGCGATCATATTTGTCGGCGATGCCGACCAGTTCGAGCAGCTCCGCGACGCGGAGCGCAATGTCGCGCCGCGACCAGCCCGCAATCTCGAGCGGCAGCGCGATATTGTCGGCGGCCGTGCGCGACGAGAGCAAATTGAAATGCTGGAAAATCATGCCGATCGAGCGCTGCGCCAGGCGCAGATCGCGGCCCGAAAGTCCGGAGATATCGCGGCCGTCGACGACGACACGGCCGCTCGATGGTTTCTCCAGCCCGTTGATCAGCCGCACCAGGCTGGACTTGCCGGCGCCGGAACGCCCGATCACACCGGTGATCGAGCCACGCGGAATTGCGAAGTCGATGTCCTTCAGCGCCTGCACGCTCGGCTTGTCACGGTAGGCCGGGTAGGCTTTCGCGACCTGCTCGAACCGGACCATGGCATCGGCCGCGGTGCGCGGATGCGCCAATGGCGACAGCGTCTCGACAGGTTCCCCCGTCAGGGATTGATGCACATTCATTCAGTCAGTCCATAAGGTCGTCTTGGTCGCGACGCGCGCGGCGCCTCAGTGACCAAAGAGCAGATAGCTGCGGTCGACGCCGCGACGCTCGCTGGTCTCATCGGTCCAGCCCACGGCCCGGCGATAGCTGCCCATCCTGTCCGTTTGCTTGAGCGCAACGAGGTCGATCGGCTGCGCCTGATCCGCAAAGGGCGAAACATAGAGCGCATCCTCGGGACAATAAAGCTCGCAGAGGAAGCAGGTCTGGCAATCGCCTTGCCGCGCGATTACCGGAATTCCGTCCGTCTTGTCAAACACGTTGGTGGGGCAGACGTTGACACAGATATCGCAGGACGTACAGCGCTCGCCGTCGACAACCTCGATCACTCCGCAGCCTCCGCATAACTGGCGTCGGCATGGGGCCGGGCCGAGGTCCAGATCTCGTCGAGGCCACCGGTCGTCACATAATGCCGCTGCCGGCTGTCCTGGTCGGGGAAGTCGTCCCGGCGATGCATGCCGCGGCTTTCCTGACGGGCAAGCGCGCTGCGGTACATCCACCGCGCGGTCGCCAGCATCGCTGCAGCCTCGCGCGCCTGCACGATGTCGGACGCGCCGGCGGCGTCCGCTTCCGACACATCGCGCCATGCGGCGTCGAGGCGCCCGAGCGCGCCCTGCAATCGCGATGCCTCGCGGAAGTAGTTCAGCTCGTACGGGAAGACCTCGGCCTGAACGGCCCTGGTCAGCGCAGCCGGCGCGAATGCACGGCGCGGCCGGCTTCGAAATGCCAGGGTGCCCGCGGACGACAATTTGCGCCCGGCAGCCGATCCGACCTGGGTGGCATAGTCAGCGGCGCCCTGCCCTGCCCAGGCGCCCGATGACATCGCCCAGGCGGCGTTGTGGCTGCCGCCGCCGGTGAAGCCGCCGCAGATCAGTTCGCGCGCCGCCGCGTCGCCGGCGGCATAGAGCCCCGGCACGCTGGTGGCGCAACTGTCGTCGACGATACGAAGGCCGCCGGTACCCCTGACGGTCCCCTCCAGCCGCAGCGTGACCGGAAAGCGGTCACTGAAGGGATCGATCCCGGTGCGATCGAACGGCAGAAAGAAATTCGGCTGCGATACGCGCATATGACGCCGCACTTCATCATCCGCCTTGTCCAACCGGGCATAGACCGGACCCTCGAGCAGGGCCCGCGCAATCGCCGATCGCCCGCCCTTCGACGCCGCGCCGGGCACCACGCTGCCGTCGTCATAGGTGAAGCTGGCCCAGCCGTAGAACAACGTCTTGGTCACCGAGCCGAACGCCGGCGAGATCGCGTAGGGGTTGGAGAACTCCATGCTGCTGAATTCGGCACCGACCTCCGCCGCCATCAGATAGCCGTCGCCGGTCAAGACGTTCGATCCGAGCGTCTTGCTGAGGAATGCGCAGCCGCCGGTGGCGATCACGACCGCCTTGGCCCGCACCGTCCAGCGATCCTGCTTCTGCCGCCGCACGCCGCTGGCGCCGGCGACGGCCCCGTCGTCGTCGACGAGCAGTTCGAGCGCCGGGCTGTGGTCAAGAATGGTGACGCCGGCCTGCTTGGTGCGCTTGCGCATCAGGCGCATGTATTCGGGGCCCTGCAGCGAGTTGCGCTGCGACCTGCCGCGGTCGTCGACCGGATAGGGATATCCCCAATCGGCGAGGCGATTGCTGTGCTGATAGGTGCTGTCGAGCACGCGCGCCATCCAGCGGCGATCCTGGAGATAGCCGCCCATCTTCTCGCGATTGGCCATCGCGGCCTCACGCAACGCCGGATCCGGATCGACATACCAGACGCCCGTTCCCGCCGCGGCGGTGGCGCCCGAGGTGCCGCAAAATCCCTTGTCGGCGAGCACCACCCGCGCGCCGCGCTCGGCAGCGCCGACCGCAGCCCAGGTCCCCGCCGGGCCGCCGCCGATCACCAGGACGTCGGCCTCGAACGCGACCGAGCCTTCAGGCGCGGACACGCGTTCGGCGCGATGAGTTGGGTTCGGCATGATGGAAAGCTCCGGGCGGATTGGGCGCGGCGCGAGGCGCGCCGTCAGACATCGTCGCGCGCGCCAGCCCGACTGGCAATTTCAGATATTTGCACAGAGTTGGACGAAGCTTTCACCCACCTTGCTGGACAAAGAAGATTCGTGTCGTCGCATGCCGGATGTTGCGTCAGCGACGAACAACGCGACACGAGCTTGCGCACAAGGCGCGCCGGCGGGGACGGATATTTCTTTTTGCCCGCTCGGGGCCGCGATGCATTTTCGCGCGCGCATCATGCGGATATCTAGCGGCAAGCATCATCGCAGATACAGCCGCCATGTCCCATCGTCAGCTTCACCTCAACGTCAATCTTCTGCATTCCGGCGTCTATGCGTCGGCCTGGCGGCTGCCCGACAGCGACCCGCGCGCCTGCTTCGACGTCGGCCACTACGTGCGCGTCGCGCAGATCGCGGAACGCGGCAAGCTCGATGCGATCTTCCTCGCCGACACGCCCGCCATCACCGACCGCATCGACTACCGCTCGTTCATGTCGCTGGAGCCGACCATCGTGCTGGCAAGCGTCGCGGCCGCAACCAGCCATATCGGGCTGATCGCGACGGCATCGACGACCTACAATGAGCCGTACAATATCGCGCGCCGTTTCGCGACGCTGGACCTGGCGAGCGGCGGCCGCGCCGGCTGGAATGCCGTGACCACGGCGGACGCCGCAGCCAGCCGCAACTTCGGCCTCCCGACCGTACTCGAGCACAAGGCGCGCTACGACCGCGCCAAGGAGTTCGCCGAAGTCGTCCATGCGTTGTGGGACAGCTGGCAAGACGATGCCTTCGTCGGCGACAAGGAGGCGGCGCGCTTCGTCGACACGACGAAGGTCCACCCGATCGGGCATCGCGGCACCCATTACAGCGTGGCCGGCCCACTCAACGTGCCGCGTTCGCCGCAGGGACGCCCCGTCACCGTTCAGGCCGGCGGATCCAGCGACGGCCGCGACCTCGCCGCCGCACAGGCCGAAGCGGTGTTCACGCTGGCACAAACCGTCGACGAAGGCGTCGCCTATGCGCGCGATCTGCGTGCCAGGGCTGCCGCATACGGCCGCGCCGGAAGCTCCATCGTGATTCTGCCGGGACTCGCGACGGTCATCGGCAGCACCGAAGCGGAAGCCAAGCGACGGCAAGACGAGCTCTGGGAATTGGTTCCGATCGAATACAGCCTTGCGCGACTGGCCGGCACATTGCAGGTCGACCCGACAGTTCTCGATCTCGACAAGCCCCTGCCCGATCCGCTGCCGCTTCCGGCCAACGCCAACCACACCATGTTCCAGGGAACGGTGAACATCGCGCGCCGCGGCAATCTCACGGTCCGTCAGTTGCTGCGCGCGCTCGGTGGCGGTGTCGGCCACCGGATCATCGTCGGCACGCCCGAGCAGATCGCCGACGACATCGAAGCCTGGTTCAAGGCTGGCGCGGCCGACGGCTTCAACCTGATGCCGGACGTATTGCCCACTGGCTTGGAGGTGTTTGTCGACACCGTGGTGCCGATCCTGCAGCAACGGGCGCTGTTCCGGCGCGATTACGCGGGGGCCACCCTGCGCGAGCATTTTGGGTTGCCGCGGCCGGTGAGCCGTTTTGCGCGACAACCGCCGACCGCCACGAGCGCCTGACTCATCAGCGCGCGCCGGCCGGACGTGACAGCCTGTCGGCGGCGGGTGCCTGTGCACGAACGCGTGGAATGATCTCCTTGGCAAAGCGCTCCATCTCGGCCTCGAACGGCTGGAATTGCAACATGAAGAGCTCGATGCCGGCGGCCTGGAAAGCCTGGATGCGAGCCGCCACCTCGTCATAGCTCCCGACCAAGCCCGCGGCCGTCCCGCCATTGCTGCCAACCCGCGCAGATTTCTGCATGGTCTGCATCATCACGACCTTGGGATCGGTGTTCTGCTTCTGGATCGCCTTGATCGGCGCATCCTTTCTGGAGAGATCGAGCAGCCGCTCGTAAGCCACCTCCGCCTCGGCCCGGGTCGGGCGCGCAATCACGAAAGCGGAGAGCCCGAAGCGAAGCGGAGCCGTGGCCCGCGGCCGCGCGGCCACGTCGGCAATCAGGCCGGCGACGTCGTCAAGCGGCTGTCCATTGATGAACCAGACATCGCCGTGATCGGCGACCAGGGCACGCGCAGGCTCGGATTCGCCCCCGACATAGATCAACGGTCGCGGCCGATAGAGGCTGCCCGGCCGCAACACGTAGTCCCTGATATCGAAATGCTCACCCTTGTAGGTCAGCCGCTCGCCCTGCATCAGACGCGACACCACGTTGATCCACTCCCGGCCGTAGGCGTAGCGGGCGTCATGCTCCGCGAAGCCGATGCCGGCCTTGTCGAGCTCGGGCCGGTTCCAGGCATTGACCAGATTGATCGCGAAGCGGCCGCGGCTGATGTTCTCGATCCCGAGCGCAAGCTTCGCCAGCACCACCGGATGATAGAGGTAGGGCTTGATGGCGGCGATGATCTCGATCCGGCTGGTCAGCGCGGCAAGTGCGGCGGCGGCGCTCCAGGCTTCGAGCTGATCAAGATCCTCCTGATGGGGATTGATGGTGTGCTGTGCGATGAGCGTGGAATCGTAGCCGAGGGCCTCGGCCGCGATCACGAGGTCGCGATTGCGCTCCCATGATGCATCATAGGGCTCCTCGGGATCCTGATAGGCAGCGCGCGAGCCGTGCACCAGCGCCCAGATGCCGAAGCGAAGTGGTCGTATCGTCATTGGCGATCTCCGAATTGCGCCTTGTTGCTCCGCTTTTCACCAAGACGCGGCCAGAGATCAAGCAACGTCACATCAAAAGATTTTCCTTGCCGCGCCACCCGCGCAGACAAATCAGAAAACTCCAAACCTCACGACAATTGAAATACCGCTCTATTTCTGTTGGCGAAAAATCGTGGGACAGTTTGCGGCATCTTAACGATGCCGGTTCGACCACAATCGAATGCGCAACAGAGCAAGATCATCATTCCAGGCCGAGATCCATGAACAAGCCCGTATCCGCCAGCTCCCTGCAGCCGTCCGATCGCCTGGATAGCCAATCCCCCGACATCGATGCGCTGCTGAGCCGTATCGCCGAGGCGGCAGGTCAGCGCGAGCGCGAACGTATCCTGCCATTCGCCGAGGTCGATCTCATTCGCAATGCGCGTCTCGGCGCATTGCGGCTTCCGGTGGATGTCGGCGGCGCGGGCGCGTCGATCCGCACGCTGTTCGAACTCGTGATCCGGCTCGGCGCCGCCGACGCCAACGTCGCGCATATCCTGCGCAACCATTTCAGCGTGGTCGAACGGCTGGTGCGTCGTCCCCAGGACGAACAGCACCGGCAATGGCAGAAGGCCGTCGCCGACGGCGCGATCATCGGGCTCGCAGCCACCGAACTCGATACCCCGAAAGTCGGCAATGTCACGCCGAACACCACACTGACCGCCGATGGCGACGACTATCTGCTCAACGGCACCAAATACTACAGCACCGGCACGCTCTATTCGGACTATGTGCTGGTGCGCACGGCCGATACGGCCGGCGCCAATGCGGCGGTGCTGATCCCGGTCAACCGCGAGGGGATCGAGCTGATCGACGATTGGGACGGGCTCGGCCAGCGGCTGACCGCAACCGGCACCACGCACTTCCGCAACGTGCGCGTCAAGCGCCAGGAGGTGGTGTTCGACGCCCCTGACACCGGCTACGGCATTCCCTACGCCAACACATTCGCGCAACTGTTCCTGACCGCGATCAACGCCGGTATCGCGCGCGCGGTGTTGCAGGACGCAGCCGAATTGGTGCGGTCGCGCAAGCGCACGTTCTACTACGCGCCGAGCGAGGTCCCGGCGGACGACCCGTTGCTGCAGCAGACCGTCGGCCAGATCGCCAGCGGCGCATTTGCGGCCGAGACCGTCGTGCTCGCGGCGGCGGAGGCGCTCGACGCCGCCACCGATGCGTTCGACGCCGGCGATGCCGGTGCAGTCGACGCCGCGCACAGGGCCGCGTTGCTCTCGGCAAAAGCCAAGATCGTCGCCGATGAGCTCGCGATCCGCAGCGGCAGCCTGCTGTTCGATGTCGGCGGCGCGTCCGCCACCAAGAAGGCGACCAATTTCGACCGCCACTGGCGCAACGCGCGGACCCTGGCGTCGCACAACCCGAACACCTTCAAGGCCCGCTCGATCGGGCAATATGAGATCAGCGGCACGCCGCTACCCGCCAAGGGCTTCTTCTGATCGGAAGCGGATCCGGCGGCGGCAAAAGGGAGAGACCCGATGAGCAAGCCGGACATCCATTTGGTCGACGCGGATCACGAGATCGAGCTGCAGTTTCGGCTGGTGATGCGCCGCCTCGCCGGTGGCGTTTGCGTCATCACGGCGGGAAGCGGTGATGACATCACCGGGATGACTGTCACCTCGCTGACGTCGCTGAGCGCCTCGCCACCTCGGCTCCTGGTCAGCATCAACCGGCAGGCCTCCTCTTTTGAGCCGATCGCCCGCCACCGGCTATTCGGCGTCAACATCCTCGGCTCGGACCAGCAGGCGCTGGCGGAGCGGTTCAGCAACAGCCGCCTGAAAGGCAGACGGCGTTTCGACGGAACGGACTGGATCCCGGGTGCTTCCGGCGTCCCGCTGCTACAACATTCGCTGGCCACGGTCGAATGCCAGGTCGAGGAGATCATCGAACGGCACTCCCACGGCATCATCGTAGGTCGGCTGTCCAGCATGGACGTCTCGCACCGCCTGTCCGGCCTCACCTACTGGAACGGACGATATGTGCAGATCGATCACGAGGCCGACCTCGATCTGCTTGCTGAAGTCAGTATCCCGCTGGCCCACGTCCGCTAGGACAAGGAGAGGCACGCCATGAAGCGCGAAATGCCGCCACAGTCGCCACCATCGTCGGCCGGCGTTGCCGGCAGCCCGCCGGGCCGCTGGCAGCTCGACCGGATCGTTGCCGAACTGCGCGTCTCCAGGGAAGAGACCCACAGCATCAGGCGGGACGGCGATCCGCGCCGCGCCCCATCGCGCGATGCGCTGGAAGCGATCCTGGACGGCCTGACCGAGGCGCTGTTCCCGCGGCACTACGGCCAATCGGATCTCGACGGCGAGAACATCGACTATTTTGTCGGCAACACCTTGAGCATCGCGCTGGATTCGCTCAACGCGCAAATCCACCGCGCGGCGCTGTTCGTCGGCGACGAGCTCGAGCCGGGCTTCCAGCGCCATGACGCCGTCGAACTGACGCGCGCGTTCGCTGCGCAATTGCCGCAGGTGCGCGGGCTTCTCGTCAACGATCTGCGCGCGGCCTTCGTCGGCGATCCGGCGGCGCGAAATTTTCCTGAGATCCTGATCGGCTATCCCGGCATGACCGCGATCATCCACCACCGCCTCGCCCATCTGCTGTACCGGCTCGGGGCGCGGCTGGTGGCTCGCCTGATGGCGGAGATCGCGCATACCCGGACCGGCATCGATATTCATCCCGGCGCCAGCATCGGCGCGGGCTTCTTCATCGATCACGGCACCGGCGTCGTAATCGGGGAAACGGCGATCATCGGCGACAATGTCCGCATCTACCAGGCCGTCACGCTCGGCGCGCGCCATTTCCCGACCGACGACGAAGGCAGCCTGATCAAGGGCGACGCCCGTCATCCGATCGTCGCGGACGACGTGGTCATCTATGCCGGCGCCACCATCCTGGGCCGCATCACGATCGGCCGCGGTTCGACCGTCGGCGGCAATGTCTGGCTGACCAGGGATGTCCCGCCGAACAGCGTGGTGACCCAGGCCACCGCGCGGAACACGCCGGGCGGCGGCAACCCCTCCTCCTAACCAGCCGCCGGCTGCTTCCAGCGCATGAAATGCCGTTCGATCGCCTCGAGAACGGCATTGAAGGCCAGACCGATCACCGTGATTCCGAAAATGCCGAAATACATCTGTGGGATCAGGAAGCTGTACTGGCTGTTGATGATGAGATAGCCGAGGCCGGCCTTGGCGCCGACCATTTCGGACGCCACCAGCACCAGCATGGCCGATGCGCTGGCGAGGCGAATGCCGACGAAGATGGTTGGAAGCGCGGCCGGCAGGATCACCTTGCGGAACAGCTGCTGCGGCGTAGCGCCCATGGTCCGCGCCGACTTGATCAGCAGCGGATCGACCTGCTTCACCGCAGCAATGGTGTTGAGCAGCAGTGGCCAGGCGCAGCTGTAGATCACCATCGTGATCTTGGACAATTCGCCGATCCCGAGCAGCAGAATGAACACGGGCAGCAGCGCCAGCGGCGCCGTGTTACGGCAGATCTCGATGAACTGGTTCAGGAGATCGCCGAGCCGAGTGTACCAGCCGACGACGAGGCCGAGCGGGACAATCAAGACAACCGAGATCAGAAATCCGCTCAGGGCGCGCAGCAGGCTGGCGGAGACGTCGTCGTAGAGTTCGCCGGTTTGCGCAAGCTGCCAGCCGGCCGCGATCACCTCCGAGAATGGCGGCAAGAACACGGCATCGATCAGCCCGAGCCGCGGCACCGCCTCCCAGGCGGCCAGCAGAGCAATCAGCAGCAGCGAACGGCGACCCGCGGTGGCCAGCCGGCGAAGGGCGACGCGCATCCGAACTGCCGCCGATGCGTGGCGGTCCGCGCCGGTCTCGCGCCGGCCATAGCCGAGCTCCAGCAGGGTCAACATCTCCAGACTAGACATGCGCCTCCTCCTCCACCTCGCGACCGGCGCGCCGCGCGTCGCCCGACAACTGTCCCTGCTGGGCGTTCTGCACTTCCTCGCGCAGCAGGGTCCAGACCTCATGCCTGACGCGGCCGAACTCCGGCAGCGAACGCACATCCTCGGCCTCGCTGCGCAGCACGTCGGGGATTTCGATCACCTGCTTGATCCGGCCCGGGCGCGATGTCATCACCGCGACGCGCTGACCGAGCACGACCGCCTCGTCGATGGCATGGGTGATGAAGACGATGGTCTTGCCGGTGGCGCGCCAGATCCGCAGCAGCTCGCCCTGCAGCGTCTCACGCGTCTGTGCATCGAGCGCAGCGAACGGTTCGTCCATCAGCAGGACTTCCGGATCGTAGGCGAGGCTCCGCGCGATCGCGACGCGCTGCTTCATGCCGCCGGAAAGCTCGTGCGGATAGCGATCGGCAAAGCCGGACAGCCCGACCAGATCGAGGAAATGCCGCGCGACCTCGCGCCGCTGCCCGGCCTTCAGGCCGGCGATGTCGAGCCCAAACTCGACATTCTGCGCTGCGGTCCGCCAAGGAAACAGCGCGTATTGCTGGAACACGATGCCGCGATCTCGTCCCGGACCGCCGATCGGCCGGCCATCGAGCAAGATAAGGCCGCTGGTCGGCGCCGTCAGTCCGCCCAGCAGATCGAGCAAGGTCGATTTACCGCAGCCGCTCGGTCCGACGAGAGCGAGGAATTCGCCAGCACGCACATCGAGCGTGATGTCTTCCAGTGCAGTGAAGCAACCCGCCGGGCGGCCGCCTTCGCCCCGCGTGATGAATTCCTTGCGGACCTGCTCGAAGCGGATCTTGACCGGGCTCATCGCGCCTCCGCCGTCTTGCCGGGACGGAAATAGTTGAACTCATTCGTGTAGGTGTCGGACGCCCTGATCTGCCCCGGTTTGAACAGCCCGTCCTTCACGAGCCAATCGATCCACACCTGGATCTCGGCGTCTGAGATCACACCGCCTTTGCTCGCGACACCGGTGCTCTTCCAGTACTTGATCGTCGAGCCATCCTCGTTGCGCTTGCGTTCCGCGATGATCTTTTCGAACCGGGCCCGCACTTCTTCCGGCGGCGTGGCCTGTGCCCACTGGATCGCGCGCGAGATGCCTTCGACCAGCTTGCGCGACGCATTGGGATTGTCCCTGATGAACTTGTCCCGCAGCACATAGGCGCCGCCGGTGAACTGGCCGAACAGATCGATATCGTTGAACAGCGAATGGATGCCGCCCCGCTCCAGCGCCTTGTCGCGCAGCACGCCGCTGAGCGTACTCACCTCGACCTGCCCCTGGCGCAACGCCTGCTCACCCGTCACCGGCGGTATCGCCACCAACGTCACCTGCCTCGCCTCGCCGGCGCTGAGGCCGTTCCGCGCCAGATATTCGCGGAGCACGAATTCGAGGTGGGCGCCCAGCGTATTGACCGCAACCTTCTTGCCGATCAGGTCGCGCGCCGTCTTGATCGGGCTGTCGTCCTTGACGAAGTAGCCCTGATAGGTGTTGGCGTCGGAGCCGTAATAGCCGATCACCGCCTTGATCGGTGCCTTCGCCGCGATCAGCTTGAGGATTGCGCCATAGAACGCACCGCCGATATCGGTATCGCCGGTGACGACGGTCTGGATGTCCTGCGGCCCGCTGATGGTGTTGCCGACCCATTTCAGCTTCAGCGGCGCGAGATAGCCGAGGTCTTCGGCGAGCTCGGCGAACGTTACCTGACCGGCCCAACCCTGGTAGCGAATCTCGGTCTTTTCGAGCGGCGGCTCGGCAAGGACCGGGGCCGCCAGCCCGACTGCCACGGCGCCGGCCAGCACGAACCGCGCGGCGAAACGCCGGGCGCGCAGGATTCGGATCAATGCATTCATGTTCGCAACTCCCTCGATCCGGCTAGATCATGCCGCCTTCGCGGCCTGCTGCTTCGGCGCCTTGATGCGCGTCACGCTGTGGCGACCGTCGATCGATACCGGAACTTCGCCGTCGATCGTGGCACGGCGCACCACGCGGTGCTGATCACCATAGTCGTTGACCGCATAGTGCTGGGTCGCGCGATTATCCCAGATCGCGACGTCGCTGGCCTTCCAGCTCCAGCGCACCGTGTTCTCCGGCGCCGTGATATGCGACTGGAACAGGTCGAACAGCTTCTGGCCGTCGTATTTCGGCAGACCGACGAAGCGCTGCACGAAATTGCCGAGCACCAGCGTCCGCTCACCGGTCTCGGGGTGAACGCGCACGACGGGATGATCGGTCTCGTAAATCGTGCCGGTGAACACTTCATCGAAATGCTTGCGGTCGGCCTCGCTTGCCCGCGCCTTGACGGCATAGTCATAGGCGTTGCTGTGCACGGCCCAAAGCTCGTCGGCGAGCCGCTGCAGCGGCGCCGGCAGGTCGAGATACGCCGCGGCCGTATTCGACCAGATGGTGTCGCCGCCATAGGGCGGAATCACCACCCCGCGCAGCACCGAGATCTTCGGATAGGCATCGACGAACGTCACGTCGGTGTGCCATTGGTCGGCTCGGCCGCCGCCGCGTCCCGAATCCAGCTCCAGGATCGACGACGTCCCCTTGATCGCGCCGACCGTCGGATGCGGCACCAGTCTGCCGAGCCGCACCGCAAAGCGTTCCTGCTCGGAATCGTCGAGATGCTGCTGGTCGCGGAAGAAGATCACCTTGTGCTCGAGCAGCACCTGGTTGATGGCGCGGATAACTTCGTCGGACAGGTCACCCGACAGCCGGACATTTCGGATCTCTGCTCCAAGCCGCGCCGCACGCTTGACGATATCAGCGCGCGGAATGACGTTATCGATGACAGTCGTGTTGCTCATGATCGTGCTCTCACCGCGATGCTCCAGACAAGGCTCCGCCATGCGCCGGTCGCGGTAACGACGGCGGAGACAAACAAACCGGCTCTGCAAACCTGCTTGATGGTGTGGCTCTACTCGGCCGCGACGTGCTCCGGTGGGCGCCAGACCGCCCGAGCATAAAGCTCGGCAGCAAAATCGTCGGCGATCGGTCCATTGATGCGCGCCTCGTGCGCCGCCAGATCGGCCAGGAACAGATCGCGACTGATCCGCGCCACGACAGCGGGAATGTCGCGCTTGAAGCTCGGGACATCGCCGACCGGCAGGCCGAAGCTGACGAAGGCTGCCGGGTTGAAGACATGGATATTCTTCAGGAACGGTGCGCGACCGGGCTCCCTCTCCAGATATTCATGGCCCGATCCCAGATAGGGATACGCCGCGAGAGTCTCATCCTTGTCCTGGTCACGCGGCGTGAAGCGGTCGCGCCACAGCAGGATCTCATCCGCAAAGTCGCGAAGCTCGGTCTGCGCGCCGAGATCCACGGCATATCCGGTACCGGCGATGGCAAAGTCGAAACCGAATTCGCCCTGCGGCGTCACCGCGACGGGACGCCCGCCCTCGAGCCGCACAGCTTGCCACGGCGCGCCGAGATGGAGATGGAAATTGGGAAACGCGACGGCGCGCGAGATCGCATCTGGCGGCGGGGTCGAACCTGCTTCGCGGAAGCGGATCGCCTGCTGCCAGCGCAGGGCATCCGGCAAAGCCCCGTAATTGTCGTAGGCGCCCGGATAGCCGCGGATCCGGATCACCGGAAGCGAGGCCAGCGTCTCGCGCCGCGCATAGAGGTGGACGTCGCGCGCTCCGGCTTCCAGCGCGACGGCAGCGGCATCGAACGCCGACGCGGCGCTTCCAATCACCGCCACCGATCGGCCTCGGAGCGACCTGAAGTCGATCCTCTCGGAGGTATGAGCATGAATGTGTTTCGGCAGATCGCGCAGCGCATCAGGAATGACGGCGCCGCCACTTCCTGCAAAGCCGGTCGCAAGCACAAGTTTTCGCGCAGTCTCGACCGTGATGCGACCGCCCTGCTTCAGATGCAGCCGCAGATGCTCCCCCGCCGGCTCAATCCGGACCAGCCGCGTCGCGTAACGAACCGCTACACCGGTGACCCTGCGGTACCAATCGAGATAGGCCGCCCAATCGAACCGCAGAATGCGGTCGAGCGCATCATAGGCGGCTGCACCGTAGCGCGCCTCATACCACGCCTGGAACCCGAGACCGGCCAGACCAAGCTCCGGACCCGGCAGGGACTTCGGCGTCCGAAGCTTGTGCATGCGTGCACTCGTCAGCCACACGCCCGACTCAGCCACGCCGGCCGCAGCATCGATCACCGAGACCTTGCCGATCCCTGCCCGCCGAAGCGCGAACGCAAACGCCGAGCCGGATTGTCCACCGCCGACGACGACCACATTATGATCGATCCCGTCCAGATCGGGCACCCAGTTTTGCGGATCGGGTCCGATCAGGCGCAAGGCCTCACGAGCAACACTGTCGGGGTCGGACTGCGGCATGACGATCGGCCTCGCTTTGACAATGCAAATCGTAAAAGCGATCGATCGCCAGTCAATGAAACGAAACCAGCTTTGTTTTCCGCGGCGAGCAATGATCGCTTCGCGGCCGACGCAGCCGTTGAAATATTTGCGACGATCGTCGCTTTCTCCGCCGTTTCAGCGCGCAAGACCGGAACAGCTGGAGCGCCCGACACGCAAGAACGGCACGAACGAGCCGCTGATTTCTTCGTGACGGAGGCACTCGTCTATGATCGTCGATCAACTCACAAGCTTCATGCTGGCATTCGACGCAACAATGCAAGTTCATTTCATCGACAGGCTTGCGATCACCGACGTAGAGTCCGAACGTCGCTAGCACGCCGAAGTGCACATAGCGTTGCCATCATGAACGATAGGACACGCCGCAGATGAGTGGTGTCATCAGCCTCGAACACGATACGCCTGAGCTGGCTCGCTCCTATGACGAGGCGGGGCTGGTTCAGTTCCGTCACGGCAAGTTCCTGATCGGACCATTGGCGATCAGGACCGGCGAGCATGTGCTCGATATCGGGACGGGCACCGGCCGGCTTGCCGAATTCGTCGCCGGCCTGGTCGGACCGAATGGGCGGGTGATCGGCATCGATCCGCTCCCCGGCCGCATCGAGATCGCGCGACTTCGGCAGTCGGATCATCTGCAATTCCACACCGGCCGGGCCGAAGACCTCGCAGGCTTCGACGACGGCCAGTTCGATGCGGTCTATCTCAACAGCGTCTTCCATTGGATTGCCGACAAGCGCGGCGCCTTGCAGGAAATCCATCGTGTGCTCAAGCCCGGCGGCCGCCTCGGGCTCAACGTGCAGGACCCGTCCCGTCCGCATCAGTCCCGCGTGCTGCTGCGCCAGGCCATCGCCGAGGCCCGGTTCGCCGATCATCGCCAGGATTCCAATCCGGTGCTCGGTCTGACCGACGATGGACTCAGATCGCTGTTCGCCGCCGCCGGCTTTGCCGGCTACCGCAGCGAGCTGCGCACGCTGACCGAGGTGCATGAGAACGTCAATTCGCTGCTCCGATGGTCGGAAGCCAGCGCCTTCGGCAACTTCCTCGAGGCGTTCTCAGCGTCTGAACGCGAACAGATCCGCGGCGTGTTTGCCCGCCTCGTCGAAACGAAACGAACACCGGAAGGGCTACCTCTGGAGCGCTACCTGCGTTTCGCGTTTGCACACAAGCCGTCAACCGGCAACTGACCACCCCAACATTCCGCGAGCCGCAGGCATGAGCGATCGACAGCTGTCTCTCAATCTCTTTATTTACCCGGGTGGCCATCACGAGGCGGCCTGGCGCTACAAGGGCTCCGCCGCGGAGCGGATCCTCGACGTCACCTACTACCAGGAGCTGGCGCAGAAGGCCGAGGCGCACAAGTTCGACGCTATCTTCTTTGCCGATGGGCCGGCGCTCGCCGATAACGTTCGCTACGCGCAGCGCTTCCGCTTCGAGCCGATCACCTGGCTGGCCGCCATCGCGGTCGCGACCCGACGCATCGGCCTGATCGCAACCGCGTCGACGACCTACACCGAGCCTTACAACCTCGCGCGTCTGTTCGCCTCGCTCGATCATCTCAGCGGCGGCCGGGCCGGCTGGAACATCGTGACGACGAGCACGGCGCAGGCGGCACAGAACTTCGGCCTGCCCGAGCATCCTCCGCATCATGAACGCTACGAGCGGGCGCGCGAGTATCTCGATGTCATCACCAAACTGTGGGACAGCTGGGAAGACGACGCACTGATCAACGATCCCGTCGCCGGCGTCTTCGCCGACACTGACAAGATCCACGCCATCAACCACGCCGGTAAGCACTTTCGCGTCCGCGGCCCGCTCAATATCTCGCGGACACCGCAGGGACGGCCGGTCTATGTGCAGGCTGGCTCGTCCGACGATGGCCGCGCCTTTGCCGCACGCTTTGCCGAAGCTATTTTCACGGCACATCAGACCCTGGCGAGCGCCCAGGAGTTCTACGCCGATATCAAGCGACAAGCCCGTGCCTACGATCGCAGTCCCGATCAGATCAAGGTCCTCCCGGGCATCAGTCCCTTCATCGCCAGTACGCAAACTGAGGCGGATCGGCTGCAGGACGAGTTCAATGAACTGATCCAGCCGGAATATTCGCTGACCCAGCTTCGCCAGATGATCGGGCTCGATCTGTCCGGGTTCGACCTCGACGGCCGGTTCCCGCGCCATCTGATCGACACCAGCGCTGCGCGCGGCGTGGCCAGCCGCTTCAAGCTGGTGGTCGACATCGTCGATCGCGAGAAGCCGACGATCCGCCAACTTGTCCAGCGCCTGGCCGGCGCCCGTGGCCACTGGGTGATTGCAGGCCCGCCGGAGAAGATCGCCGACAACATCCAGACCTGGTTCGAGAACGGCGCCGCCGACGGCTTCAACGTCATGCCGCCCTGGCTGCCCGGTGGCTTCGACGTGTTTGCCGAACAGGTCGTCCCGATCCTGCGCAGGCGGGGCCTGTTCCGCGACGACTACGCCGGCACGACACTGCGCGACCATTATGGCCTGCACCGGCCGCCAAGCGCCTTCTCCAGCACCATCCAAGCGATCGCGTGATCGGCTGACGTTCGCCAATCGGAGAGAATCGGCGCACGCGACGCGTTTAGCCGTCGACCGCGACCGCTGCATCGGATCTCCAGTTGGATTTCGTCCTGTCGGAATTGGGCGATAGTGGTTTCGGGCTGCCCGGAAGGATGACGCCTCGCGGGTCGAGCCGCTGGAAACGCAACCGCCTTTACTGCGCGGCGGACTTACGGCAATTGCTTCAATCTTCCGCATAGCGCTCCCGATAGGGCTCCGATTCACGTCGTCCTGGCGCTGGTTATGATTCTCGTGCCGGAGGCCCGGCAAAGACGTCACGGATCGGACGAGGCCACGAGAATGGTGTAGACCTGACTTCGCGCGCGTCTCGATCGTCGTCCCAAACCACGTCCTCCGTGATGATGGCGAAGGTCGGCCCGTCTGGCCACCGCGCGGAAACATGACGGCAAGGAGATTGCGTATGAGCGAGACGGACCGCCCGAGCCATTCGCGAGACGACGAGAGCTTTCTCAGGCACTCGTTCGCGGTTGCGCGCCGTGCGATCGGCAATGGCAATCACCCCTTCGGAGCCGTCCTCGTCGATCGCGATGGCAACGTCCTGCTCGAGGTGGAGAATGGCTTCATGCCGTCGCGCGACGGCACGGCCCATGCCGAGCGAATGCTGTCGACCCTCGCATGCACGACGTTGCCCGCGGCTGTCCGGGCGCGCGCGACGCTGTACTCATCCGCCGAGCCTTGTGCCATGTGCGCCGGCGCGATTTACTGGGCGGGCATCGGCCGCGTGGTCTACGGACTGAGCGAGCAACGCCTGCGCGAACTGACTGGCAATCACCCCGACAATCCGACGCTCGATCTGCCCTGTCGCAACGTATTCGACAGCGGTCAACGCAAGACCGAGGTCGTCGGTCCGTTGCTTGAGGACGAAGCCGCGATCGTGCACGAGGGCATCTGGACCCGATAGTCGCGCAACGATCCCGCCGGCCGGCATCCCGCCGTGCAGGAAAGGGGGAAAGTGGCGCCGCGGTGTGTCGCGGCGCCACGAGGCGATCCACCCGTGGAACGGGTCGGGTGGATCAGAATTTCACCGAGATGCCGGAATAGAGCGATTCCTCGGTGCAGGAATGGTTGCTGACGCCCGGGGCGACGTTACAGACGGTGCTCTTGGCGTGGTCGAGGCCGAACTTGTTCTGCCAGTAGCGGTAGGCGACCCAGACATCCACGAAGTGGGAATACTTCGGACCCCAGAACGCCTTGCTCGCGTCGAAGGTCAGACGGATCGGCTCGGAGTTGAGCTCCACCGCCGTGTTGACGTTGGTGACCGGATTGAACGCCATCGGCTCGTTCTCGGTGCCCTTCTTGCCGTACCAGCCGGCGCGGCCGCTGATCGAGAAGTACTGCATGTTCTCGGGCAGGAAGCCGAGATCCATGTAGTAGTTCACTTCGACGGCCCAGGTCGGCTTGAACTTGGTATTGCCGTCGGTCAGGCAGGTCACGCCGGGCACGCCGGGGCCAAACAGACCGCACTGGTCGAACGCGTTATGATTGGCGAACTCGTAATACATCAACGGCGACACGTTGATGTAACCCTTGTAGGGAAGGTTGAACTCGAACTGCAGACCGGCGACGACGTCGCGCTTGGCGGGCGCGAGGAAGTTGTTCTCGGTGTTGGCGTCCATGCCGACTTCGAACGAGATGTTGTTCAGCGGCCCCATGCTGAACGCCTTGGTGTTGAAGATCTGATTCCAGCCGAAGGTCGAACGGAACAGGCCATAAATCTCGGTGGCGCCGGCGCAGGTCGCCGGAGCTCCGGTGATGGTCACACCGACATTCGAACACGGCGATGCCGGGTCGTTGTGGTCCGACTTGTACATCGAGATAGTGAAGAAGTTCTGGCCGTAGGCCCAGATGTCGAAGTGCGTGAACGAATAGACCTGCTTGGCGGTCTTTCCATTGATGCTGCCGTCAGGACGGACGGAAAATACACCGGGATCGGTGCCGGAGAAAATGTAGGAGTAGGTCACGCGATCATCAATGACCAAGAAAAACGGCAGGTCGGCGGGCGGCTTGGGCGCCTTGACCGGCAGGTCAGCGGCGCTCGCGAGATTGGCGGCCGGTACCAACCCCAAAGCCAGTATAGCGGCCGACAGAATTCGGCGAATGTTGAACATCGTGAAAGACCCCCAGAGTGAAGCGCAAGGAGTTCATGCTTCCACGAGAGCGTTGCGCAGCTTCGGGGCGAACGGGAAGCCTGAAGTTTTTCCACGTGCTGACGCGTGTTTGATCAACAGCCTCCGCGAGATCGGCGCAGCCTGACGGATTTTAGGCGGGTTGATGGCCGCCGGATCTGCTGTCAATCGCACCCGGAAATTTCATATTGTGCCCATCATTGCTTGATTATCGCGACATTTCCGCGCACCGCGGAAAGCGTGGCATGCGCGCGCAAAGTCCGTCGGAAGCGCGCAACGGCGCCCTGCTCAACTTCGCGTCATCGTTGACTGCCCCCAATTCGAATTGGGTCGACAGTCGCATTTTTGCAACATTTCTCTCCTGGGTGAGCGAGGCCGAAGGCTCCGTAGATTTGCGGAAATGGCTCAGTTTTGCCGAATGCTTGAGCAGGCAGTGGCGCTTTTTCCCTACTTACGCGTGCGTCGAAACTGGCCCACTATTGCGGCCTGCTCTCCTCACGCATGCGATATCCCGGGATGCTAGCAACGACATCTGCCGCGCAGCACACAGATGCGACGCCGCTTCTGCAGACGATCGGCCTCACCAAGCGCTACGGTTCGTTTCTCGCCAACGACAAGATCGATCTCGATATTCGGCCGCAAGAGATCCATGCATTGCTCGGCGAGAACGGCGCCGGAAAATCCACTCTGGTCAAGATGATCTACGGCCTGATCCAGCCGAGCGAGGGCGATATCCGCTGGCAGGGCAGAACGATCGTACTGTCCGGACCATCGGATGCGCGCGCACACGGCATCGGCATGGTGTTCCAGCATTTCTCGCTGTTCGACAATCTGACGGTCGCCGAGAACGTTGCGCTCGGCCTCGACGGCAAGGAGCCGTTCAAGGATATGTCGGCGCGCCTCGAGCAGGTGTCCCGAACATACGGTCTGCCGCTCGATCCGAGGCGCGAGGTCTGGCAACTCTCGGTCGGCGAACGGCAACGCATCGAGATCGTGCGCGCGCTGATGCAGAATCCGCAATTTCTGATCCTCGACGAGCCAACCGCCGTGCTGACACCACAGGAGGCCGACCAGCTCTTCGTCGTACTCGATCGCCTCAGGGCCGAAGGCCGCGCGATTCTCTACATCAGCCACAAGCTGGAAGAGGTGAAGCGGCTCTGCGACACCGCAACGATCCTGCGCGGCGGGCGCAAGGTTGAAACCTGCAATCCCAAGGCCGAAACCGCGGCATCGCTAGCGCGCATGATGGTCGGCGGCGAGATCATGGAAGTGAAGGCGGCGGCGAGCCGCCAGATCACCCTGCCCCGTCTGCTGGTCAACGATCTCAGCCTCGCGCCCGACGATCCGCACGGCGTACGGCTCGAGCATATCTCGTTCGAGCTCCGCGGTGGTGAAATTCTAGGCATCGCCGGTGTCGCCGGTAACGGGCAGGACGAGTTGTTCGCCGCCCTTTCCGGCGAGCGGCCGGCGAAAGACCCCGGCACGATCGTGATCGACGGACAGGCGGCGGGACACCTGTCGATCACCAGGCGCCGCAAGCTGGGCGCGGCCTTCATCCCGGAGGAACGGCTCGGTCACGGAACGGCGCCGCGCATGCGGCTCTCGGAAAATGCCCTCCTCACCGGCCACGCCATCGGCAACATGGTGCTTCATGGCTTCGTGAACACCGCCGCGACCTTGAAGACCGTCGACCGCACGACCGAGACTTTCGACGTGCGCAAGGCCAAGCGCGATCCGGAAGCGGCGAGCCTGTCGGGCGGCAACCTGCAGAAATTCATCGTCGGTCGCGAAATTTTGCGCGATCCGGTGGTGCTCGTCGTCAACCAGCCCACCTGGGGCGTCGATGCCGGCGCGGCCGCCGTGATCCGGCAGGCGCTGCTTGATCTCGCCGCGCGGGGCGCTGCCGTGCTGGTCACGAGCCAGGACCTCGACGAGCTCGCCGAGATCGCCGACCGGATCGCGGTCATGTTCCATGGCCGCCTGTCGGCCCCGGTGCCGACCGCGGAGACCAGCCGTGAACGACTGGGCCTGTTGATGGGCGGCAGCAGCATTGAAGCGCCGGAGGCACCCCATGCGGCTCGTGCTTGAGAAGCGGGCCGAGCGCTCGACCATAATCGCGCTGATCTCGCCGCTGATCGCGATCGGGCTGACCATCGTCACCTTGTGCATTCTGTTCGCGATACTCGGCAAGAACCCGATTTCCGCGCTCGCCGTCTACTTCATCGATCCTCTCACCGACGGCTACTCCCTGCAGGAAATCGCGGTCAAGGCAACGCCGCTGGTCATGATCGCGATCGGCCTGTCGTTGTGCTACCTCGCCAACGCCTGGAATATCGGCGCCGAGGGCCAGTTCCTGATCGGCGCGGTCGCCGGAAGCTGGCTCGCGGTGAAGACCCAGGGCACCGATGCCGGCCACTGGGTATTGCCGGCGATGCTCGCGCTCGGTGCGATCGCGGGCGCGCTCTACGCGCTAATTCCCGCGATCTGCAAGGTACGGTTCGGTGCCAGCGAAATCCTAACGTCGCTGATGCTGGTCTATGTCGCCGATCTCCTCCTCGACTATCTCGTGCGCGGACCGTGGCGCGACCCGCAAGGCTTCAACTTCCCGACCACGGCCGAGTTCGATCCGGTGGCGACCGTGCCGACGCTGATCGAAGGCGGCCGGCTGCATCTCGGCTCGATCGTCGCACTGCTCGTGGTGGCCGCCGGCGCGGTGCTGCTCGGCAGGACCATCAAGGGCTTCGAGATCCGCGTCGTCGGGGCCGCACCGCGAGCCGCGCGGTTCGGCGGGTTCAACGCCAACCAGCTGGTGCTGCTGACCTTTGCTATCTCCGGCGCACTGGCCGGACTCGCCGGCATCATCGAGGTGGCCGGCCCGGTCGGCCACCTGCAGCCCGGCATTTCGCCAGGCTACGGCTTTACCGCGATCATCGTCGCCTTCCTCGGCCGACTGAATCCAATTGGAATACTAATTGCAGGACTTTTCCTCGCATTGACCTTTATCGGCGGCGAGCAGGCCCAGATCGCGATGAAAATCCCGTTGGACGTCACCAAGGTGTTTCAGGGCATCCTGCTGTTCTACGTGCTCGCCTGCGATTCCCTGATCCTCTACCGCTTTCGGCTCATTTCCACATCACCAAAGGTGCAAAGTGGAGCTCGTTGAGGCGATCATCCTGTCGGTGCTGGCGGCCTCCACGCCGCTGTTGCTCGCGGCCACCGGCGAACTCGTGACCGAGCGCTCGGGCGTGCTCAACCTCGGCGTCGAAGGCATGATGATCGTCGGCGCCGCCTGCGGCTTCGGCGCCGCCTGGCTGTCCGGTTCGATCATCTTCGGCGCATTCTGCGGGGTCGTCGCCGGCATCCTGATGTCATTGATCTTTGCCCTGATGGCGCTCGGGCTCGCAGTCAATCAGGTCGCGACGGGCCTTGCGCTGACCATCCTCGGAATCGGATTGTCCGGCCTGATCGGCGCCGGCTTCGTTGGCGAACGCATCACGCCTGCGCCGCATCTCTACATCCCCGGCCTCACCGACATTCCGCTCGCGGGACGAATCCTGTTCGGAGAGGACGCCTTTGTCTATCTTTCGATCGCCCTGGTGGTCGGCGTCTGGTGGTTCCTGTACCGGACCCGGGCCGGGTTGATCCTGCGCGCCTGCGGCGACAACCACGTCTCCGCCCATGCGCTGGGTTATCCGGTGCTGCGGATCCGGCTCTACGCGGTCATGTTCGGAGGCGCATGCGCCGGGCTTGCCGGAGCCTATCTGCCGCTCGCCTACACGCCCTTCTTCATTCCCGGGATGACGGCGGGACGCGGGTGGATCGCGCTGGCGCTGACAGTGTTCGCCAGCTGGCGGCCGGCCCGGCTGGTCGTCGGAGCCTACCTGTTTGGCGCCGTCACCATTCTTCAGCTGCACGCGCAAGGTGCCGGCATCGGAATTCCGTCGCAGTTCATGTCGTCGCTGCCCTATCTCGCGACCATCATCGTCCTGGTTCTGCTCTCTCGCGCACGCACCGGCGGCTCGACGGCGCCCGCTGCGCTCGGAACCGTATTCGTGCCGGACCGCTAACTCGATGTCGGTACGTGCCGCGATGGGGCGCCCACGTTCCGGACTATGGTTTCCCCGTTTGGAGATTGAGATGAAGAGAGCATTATTCGCGGCCGCAGCGCTTCTCATGGCCGGATGCATCAACGGCGGCGCTTGGGCCGCCGACAAGCTGAAGGTCGGCTTTATCTATCTCGGACCGGTCGGCGACCTCGGCTGGACCTATCAGCACGAACTGGCGCGGCAAGCCCTTGTGAAGGAGCTGGGCGACAAGATCGAAACCACGTTCCTCGAGAACGTTCCGGAAGGACCGGACGCTGAACGCGCGATCGAGCAGCTCGTGCGCGCCGGCAACAAGCTGATCTTCACCACCTCGTTCGGCTACATGGATCCGACGCTGAAGGTCGCGAAGAAGTATCCCAACGTCCATTTCGAGCATTGCTCCGGATACAAGCGCGACAAGAACATGTCGACCTATTCGGCGCGGTGGTACCAGGGCCGCTACATTCAGGGTCAGATCGCGGCCAAGATGTCGAAGGCCGGCGTGCTCGGCTACATCGGCTCGTTCCCGATTCCGGAAGTCGTGTCGGGCATCAACGCGACGATGCTGGGCGCCCAGACGGTCAACCCGAACATCAAGGTCAAGATTATCTGGGTGAACTCCTGGTTCGATCCGGGCAAGGAAGCTGACGCGGCCAAAGCACTGCTCGACCAGGGCGCCGATATGATCATGCAGCACACTGACAGCCCGGCAGCAATGCAGGTGGCGGGCGAACGCGGCAAGCTCGCGTTCGGCCAGGACTCCGAAATGATCAAATTTGGTCCCAAGGCGCAGCTCACCTCGATCCTCGACACCTGGGCGCCCTACTACATCGAGCGCGTCAAGGCTGAACTCGCCGGCACCTGGAAGTCCGAGGACACCTGGGGAGGCCTTGATACCAAGATGTTCGAGATGGCTCCCTACACCAACATGCCTGACGACGTGAAGAAGATGGCGGAGGACACCCAAGCGGCCATCACCGCCGGCAAGTCGCATCCATTCAAGTGTCCCGTCGTCGCGCAGGACGGCAAGGAAGTCGAATGCAAGGGCGGCGATCATCTCCAGGATGGCCAGATCCTCGGCATGAACTTCTACGTCAAGGGGATCGACGACAAGATCCCCGGGAAGTAAGGCTGCGACCGGCGAAAACAGGGCCCGGGCGATATAGCCCGGGCCATTGCCTTGACTCTATCCTGCACGCATCGCAAGCGCGGCAGCGCTGTGGCGGCGGATCAGGTCCCCGACATCGAGCCCGGGAATCGCTCCATCGATCACGACCCATCTGCCGCCGACCATCACACGATCGGCACGGTGCGCACCGCAGAGCACGAGCGCGGCGAGCGGGTCGCCGGAACCGGAAAAGCGCAGCTCATCAAGCTTGAACAGCGCGAGGTCAGCCGCCTTGCCGATCGCGATCTCGCCGAGTTCGAGGCGACCGACGCAGGCGGCCGAGCCCTTCGTCGCCCATCGCAATGCATCCCTGTGGCTGACCTTCGCGACGCCGTAGCGGGCGCGTTGCAGCAGGAATGCGGCGCGGACCTCCTGCATCAGGTTCGACCCGTCGTTCGACGCCGAGCCGTCAACGCCGAGGCCGATCGCCACCCCGGCCTCCTCCATCTCGCAGACAGGACAGCAACCTGAGGCCAGGATCTGGTTGCTGCAGGCACAATGGCTGACGCTGGTTCCGGCCGCAGCCAGCCGCCTCATCTCCACAGCGTCGAAGAAGATGCCGTGGGCCAGCCAGCTCCGGGCATTCAACCAGCCGCATTGCTCGAGGTAATCGAGCGGACGACAACCATACGTCTGCTGGCAAAACCTGTTCTCGTCCTCGGTCTCGGCAAGATGCGTGTGTAGCCGGACGTCGAGCTTGCCGGCGAGATCGGCGGTCGCGCGCATCAGCGACGTCGTTACCGAGAACGGCGAGCACGGCGCTAGCGCGATCTGCACCATCGCCTCCTCGCCGCGCTCGTGATGCTTCGACACCAGCCGCTCGCTGTCGGCAAGGATCGCATCTTCGTCCTGCACCACACTGTCCGGCGGCAATCCGCCGTCGCGCTGCGACAGGTTCATGGAGCCGCGCGTGAGCAGCACACGGATACCCAGCCGCCTCGCCACCGCGACCTCGATATCGATCGCCTCCTCGAGGCCGGCCGGAAACACGTAGTGATGATCGGTGGTCGTGGTGCAACCCGACAACAGCAGCTCGGACATCGCGACGCTGACGCCGAGCTCGAGCGATTGCGGGGTCAGTTGCGCCCACACCGGATAGAGCGCCTGCAGCCAGGGAAACAGCTCGCGATCCATCGCAGCAGGCAACGCCCTTGTCAGCGTCTGGTAGAAATGATGGTGAGTGTTGATCAGGCCGGGCAGCACGACATGGTTGCCCGCGTCGTAGACCGCGACATTCGCAGTCGACGGCTCCTGCCCGCGCCCCACGCATTCGACGACCTTGCCGCCCTGGACGACAACGCCGCGTTCGGCTCCGTCAGCCAGAACCGCGAGGGGATCCTTGATCCAGATCGGCTGCATTTGATCCGTCATTTTCGTCTCCCGGCGACCGCCCGCCGCTCGCCTGCAGGGACGTCCCGGGTCCCGCGGCACTTGGCGTTGCTCTTGCAAGACTTCTTAGTCAATGATGTCTCATGTTGAAAGCGTTGACGCATCCATGGACTTGAACACCGTTACCGAGGTCGTCCATCCGCTGTCGCGGACGCAACTGCCCGTTTGGACGGCAGGTGATGCCTGGCTCGCGGGCGGCACCTGGCTGTTCTCCGAACCCCAGGTGCATCTCACCCGCCTGATCGATCTCACCGACCTGAACTGGCCGGCGCTCACGATCGGCGACACACACCTCACCATTGCGGCGACCTGCACGGTCGCGCAGCTCGATGTCCTGGCCTGCTCGCCGGACTGGATGGCCGCACCGCTGATCAACCAGTGCTGCCGTGCCTTTCTCGCCTCGTTCAAGATCTGGAAGACCGCGACCGTCGGCGGCAACATCTGCATGTCGCTTCCGGCCGGACCGATGATTTCGCTGACCTCGGCACTGGATGGCGTTTGCACGATCTGGGCAGCCCGCGGCGGAGAGCGAACCATCCCGGTCATCGACTTCGTGACCGGCGATCATGCAAACGTGCTCGCGCCCGGCGACCTGCTGCGGCAGATCGATATCCCGATCGCCGCCCTGAAGCGGCGTTCGGCCTTCCGCCAGATTTCGCTGACGCCGGTCGGCCGCTCTGCCGCAGTTCTGATCGGCACTGTCGCGCATGACGGCGCCTTCACGCTGACCGTCACCGCCGCGACGATCCGGCCCGTACAAATGTCGTTTGCTGCCATTCCTCGTGCCGACGAACTGCGCGACACGATCCTGCGTCGCATTGCGGACGGCTTTTACCACGCCGACGTCCATGGCAGACCGCTGTGGCGCAAGCACATGACGCTGCGGCTTGCCGAAGAGATTCGCGACGAATTGCAGGCACGCCCATGACGTTCGAGGTCAACGGCAAGACGTTCTCGAATCCGCCGCGTCCCGGGCAATGCCTGCGCACATTCCTGCGTGAGCTCGGTCATCTCGGCGTCAAGAAGGGCTGCGATGCCGGGGACTGCGGCGCCTGTACCGTGCTGCTCGACGGCGACCCGGTCCACAGCTGCCTGATCCCGGCATTCCGCGCCGACGGTCACGCGGTGACCACCATCGAGGGCTTCGCCGGCGTGAACGGAACGCATCCGCTCCAGCGCGCGTTTCTCGATGCGCAAGGATTCCAATGCGGCTTCTGCACCGCCGGCATGATCCTGACCTGCGCTTCGCTGAACCAGGCGCAAAGGCAGGACCTGGATGCCGCGCTGAAGGGCAATATCTGCCGCTGTACCGGCTATCGTGTGATCCAGGATGCGCTCGACGGCAGGATCAATATCGAGGACGCGACGACCGGTACCGCCTTCGGCCGCAGCCTGCCGGCGCCCGCGGGTCCCCTCATCGTACGCGGTGCCGCGCCCTACACCTTCGATACGACGATCGACGGCTTGCGGCACATCAAGCTCCTGCGTTCTCCTCACGCCCACGCACGAATCATCGGGATCGACAAGACGGACGCCTTGAGGGTCGCTGGCGTCCACGCGGTGCTGACGCATGAAGATGCGCCTGACGGCCTGTTCTCGACCGCCCGACACGAGCGCGACTGGATGGATCCAGATGACACCAGGGTGCTCGACACGATCGTTCGCTTTGTCGGCCAGAAAGTCGCCGCCGTGGTTGCGGACAGCGAAGCCGCCGCAGAGGAAGCATGCCGCCGCCTCAAGGTCGACTACGAGATACTCCCCGCCGTGTTCGATCCGGCCGCGGCGATCGCCGACGGCGCCCCGCTGATTCACGGCGACAAGACGAGCATGCACCGCGTCGCCAACGCCGCGCGCAACATCGTCGCGGAAACGCATGGTGAATTTGGCGACGTCGCGCGCGGACTGGCAGAGGCGGCCGTCAGCTATGAAGGCACGTTCACCACCCAGCGCGTCCAGCATGCGGCACTGGAGACCCATGGCGGACTGGCGTGGCTTGACGCCTCTGGCATTCTCAACATTCGCTCCAGCACGCAGGTCCCATTCCTCACCCGCCGCGCGTTGGCCGGCCTTTTCAAGTTGCCGCCCGACAAGGTCCGGGTGTTCTGCGAGCGCGTCGGAGGCGGCTTTGGCGGCAAGCAGGAGATGCTGGTCGAGGACATCCTCGTGCTTGCCGCGCTTCGCACGGGGCGGCCAGTCAAGCTCGAACTCACGCGCGAGGAGCAGTTCGTTGCGACCTCGACGCGGCATCCGATGCGCGTCACCGTGAAGGCCGGGGCAGACAAGGATGGCAGACTGACCGCGCTGCAGCTCGACGTGCTCTCGAACACCGGCGCCTACGGCAATCATGCGGGGCCGGTGCTATTCCATGCAGTCAGCGAATCCATCAGCGTCTACAACTGTCCCAACAAGAAGGTCGACGCGATCGCCTGCTATACCAACACGTTGCCGGCGGGCGCCTTCCGTGGCTATGGACTGCCCCAGACGCTGATCGCCGTCGAGGCCGCGATTGACGAATTAGCCAGGCAGCTCGGCATCTCACCCTACGAAATGCGCCGTCGCAATATGGTGAAGCCAGGCGACCCCATGCTCTCGCCGCCTGGCTCCGAATATCACGATGTGAGATATGGTTCATATGGTCTCGACCAGTGTCTCGATCTGGTTGAGCGCGCAATGGCGGAGGAAATCCCCTCCCCGCAGCTCTCCACCGACTGGCTGATCGGCAATGGCATCGCACTGACCATGATCGACACCGTGCCGCCTGCCGGCCACGTCGCTGATTGCAGCATCAGGCTTTGCGACGACGAGCGCTTTGAGCTAACCGTCGGCACCGCCGAATTCGGCAACGGCACCAGCACGGTCCACCGCCAGATCGCGGCCACCGCGCTCGCCACGTCGGTCGATCGCATCCGCCTGAGGCAGTCCGACACCGCTCATGGCGGCCACGACACCGGCGCTTATGGCAGCGCCGGGATTTTCGTGGCCGGCAGCGCCACGCAAGCGGCCGCAGAAAACCTGGCGCGCGAACTGAAGGCGCTGGCAGGCCAGATGACCGGGAGTGATCCGGGCAGCTGGATCCTGGAAGCCGGTCACGCTGTCTGCGGCCAGCATCGACTGCCCTATGCCGAGCTTGCACGATCGGCACGCGCCGCTGGTCAGACCCTGCAAGCAAGCGGGACGTCGGCGGGCACGCCGCGTTCGGTTGCCTTCAACGTGCAAGGGTTTCGCGTCGCCGTGAACAAGGGCACCGGCGCGCTCAAAATCCTGAAGAGCGTACAGGCCGCGGACGCCGGCCGGGTCGCCAACCCGATGCAATGCCGCGGCCAGGTCGAGGGCGGCGTCGCGCAATCGCTCGGCGCAGCACTCTACGAGGAGCTGCTGATCGACGACGAAGGCCGCGTGATCAATCCGAAATTCCGGGATTATCACGTCCCCTCTTTCGCCGACGTGCCGCGCACCGAGGTCCATTTCGCCGACACCTCCGACAGCATCGGCCCGATGGGCGCTAAATCGATGAGCGAGAGCCCCTACAATCCCGTCGCCGCCGCGCTCGGCAACGCCATCGCCGACGCGACCGGCATCCGCTTTACCGACGTTCCCTTCAAGCCGGACCGGCTGTTTCCGGAACTGCTCAAGAAATTCGGCTAACGCATGATCCGGAAAGGTGCGAAGCGCTCTTCCGAAAAACCGGCCCTGGCTATCGCCGCCCTACCGTACATTCAATCTGGCCATGAGGCTCATCGGTGGGCAGAAACACGTCGTTGTTGTTGTCCAGGCCGAAGGCCGAAAGATTCATCGGGATGAAGTGCATGTTCGGGCAGGCCATGCTGATCTCGGATATCTCAGGAACTGCGGCCAATGCCGCCTCGCCCATCCGGTACAGACTGTCCTGCACGCTCCTGCTGTAGGTTGTCGAGAAGACCTTCAGCACCGTAGCGAGGATAAGCGAATTCGCGGCCGGATAACTATCGGGCTTTGCGGCCCAAGCCCATGACGCGACCATGCTGGTCGCGCAGATGCGATCCGCAGTCTCCGGGATCGTAGTGTAGCGATCCTTGACGTAGTTTTCCCAGCCCGATTGGGTCGACTTCATGAACGCGAACCCGTCGATACCCGAAACCAGTGACGGCGCGCCGCCGCGGGTCATCGCAACTTCAACCGTCGGACGACCGTTGGCGTCGAGCACGAAGCTGTGTGGATGTGGCTTGCCGTCAAAACTCAGTCGGCTCCATTTGGTCTCGTGCGACGCAATCGCGACGGATGAAATCTGCGGATAGGTGTCGAGATATTTCCTCGCCAGCACCTGGCAGAACTCCTCGGTACAGAGACCGGTGTTCTCGCGCGCCACCACGTTGACGATGTTCTTGATGGTGTCGGTCGAGACCGTCATCCTGTTGTCGGCGTGGGTAAAGGTGCGAGCGAAATCGCCTTCAAGCATCGCCTTGATGCTCAGCTGACTAACCTCCTGCCGGTCTCCATCGCGGTGAATCCGCATCACACGGACCCGGCCCTTGCCATATCGGTTCTTGATCAGCGGCACGTCACAGTCTCCAGCAATGGCGTTACGGCGGCGGCGCCGGCCGCCGGTCATGGCCAGTATCGAGCAACGTTCGTGCCATCGGCAAGCCCTTGCCGCGCACTGGACCGGGCGGCATCCACGGCGCGGGCGATCGCTGCCGGAATCTTCACCATGCATGCCGCGCCTTTCGGCAACCGTCCACCGCCTGCGACCTCGCCCCAGAGCGGTTACGGGACGTCAGATTCGCGCCTCGACGAACGCTCTTTGCGTGGACCGGCTTCCATTTCGCCCGACACCTTCTAGCTGCCGCGATAGGTCGCGTAGCTCCATGGTGTGACAAGCAGCGGTACGTGGAGGTGACCTTCGGGTTCGCTGACCGAAAAGCGCAAGGGTATCCTGTCCAGGAACGGCGGATCGGACAGGGGTACGCCGCGCCCGGCGAAATAGTCGCCGACGTTGAACCGCAACTCGTATGTCCCGGCCGGAACGGGCCGTCCGCCAATCAAGGGGTGATCGGTCCGCCCGTCGGCGTTTGTCGAGGCACGCGTCACGATGCGGCTCACACCAAGTTCCGAGAGTTCGACCAGCTCGACGGCGACCCCGGCGGCTGGCCTGCCACTATGGGTATCCAGCACGTGGGTCGAGAGGCGCCCGTGAACGGCAAGCCTGTCGTCGGCCGTTACGGTCTGATCGAGCCGCAGTGCCGCGATTCGAAAGATTTCTTCCACCGAGTTCGTAATTTCGACGGCGATGTCATTCGGCAGGCGTCGCTCGAAATTGCGCAGAATGGAATCCTTGGTGTGGCGGCGCACACAGACGATGTAGGGAAAGCCGAACTTGGCGCGATAAGAATTGTTGACACGCTGAAACGCTTCGTATTCAGCATCCGACAGGCGGTCTAGTCCCGCACCATTCTGCTCGGCAAAGGAGTCGTCGGTGAGGCCTGCCGCACGTTGCGTCTTGTCGGCGAGATCGGGATGCGCCTTGATCAAGGCCAGTTGCAGTTCGGCCGGCGCCCGCTCGACCGCGGCTTTCATCGCCGTGAACAATTGAGCGATGCCGGCATAGGGCCGATCCATCGCGACCTGCTCGGCAATCCACGGCGAATGCTCGAAGACGTTGGCAAGAGCCGCGACAAAATCATTCCGGCTCGCATTGTTGAGACCGATCAACGTCGTCATGACTTCGTCCACTCGTTCATTCGATGGATGGGTTCGCGGCGCGATGCACCGGAGATCATCCCGTGCAATGCACACCCCTGCTGCAACGCACTAGTCCCCTTGCTTCCGCCGGTCGTAGGACCAACCAAACAATCCAGACCGTTGCACTTCTGGTTCCGGTGGCGGCGCAGCGGCTCTGGACTCGGCCTCCGGCGCTGCGGCTACCGGTACATCCTGACATTTCATCGAATAGACCAGTTCGCCTTTCGCGGTGCGACCAATAGGAGCGCAGATGTCCGCAGGTGCGGTTGCGGCCCTTGGGGCTGCCTTGGGCGTTGTCCGCGTCTCTGCGGCCGCGGCGGAAGCGGCCAGCAGCGTGACAAGCAGGATCATCGTCTTCATCGGCTGTGCTTCTCGCATGTTGTGTGTGCGGCTGATCGACATCGCCGCACGATACCCCCTGCCAAAAATTTAGTCGCGCCCAATTATTTTGCGCACCACTTCGTGATTGCAGCCGGGCTAAGCAACGCCGGCGCCGCCACTATTTGCCAGAAACAAGGCCGACGATTCCTCCGGCCGGACGCCCAAGGGAGAACCAAATGAAGAAAAACACTCGCGTTGTCTGCACCGTTCTAGCTGGTCTGCTGCTCGGATCGATCTCGCAAGGCGCTACTGCCGCGGAACGTCACCGCAAGGCGCATGTTGTGCCGACCCAGCAATCGCAGTCCCGGCCTGCCGACGCCTACGCGGCTTGGCAGCCACCCAGGATCAGCAGCCCCGTGCCCTCGTATTACGCCGGCGGCTATTCGGCTCCGGCCGGACATTAGACCAACTCCAGACTGTGGCGCGCCAAGACATCTTCGGCCTGGCCCTGTCGGTCAGGCCGAAGTCGCGACAGACGCCTTGCCGGACTGGAGCCCATCATCAGCTTGGCTTCGCCGCCCGCAACGGCTATTCCATTTCGAGGTGATACCACCGCAGCTTCTCACGCGTGATGCAACGAATGGCGCGATCGGCGAGCCACTTCTTTGCGGTGCCGTAATGCACGACATGCACCGAGAAGCCGCCGCTGGGGTCTCGAAGTACCCCGACCTCCGCCACAGCCTCGCATCCCGGCCAGAGCCGGATCTCCTGAAGGCACTCCTCAGTGAGCACCGACCGGACAACACCCGCGGTGTATCTCACAGAACCGCTCCAAGTCCCAGATGCATCGATCGGTCTGAGTTCTAAGCGTCGTAGGCCGTGTACGGCCAATACTGCCGATGGATTAATCCCGCGGATTCGTGGGAAATCGCAGCGCTCGCTTCCGTCACAACGCGACCGGCCCCATCGCAAATGATTGCACCGAACGGGCGACCGCTGCACCGGGCGGACGGCCCGGAAAGCGCAACTGCCCATCGAAGCAACGTAGGCTTTCCAGATCTCAGCGGCGGAAGTTCATCTCGGTTCAAGCGACCCTCTCCCTCGGCTGCTCCTTTTCGTTGTGCTCGTCCAGCAACGCGAACAGGCGCTTTCGCATGATCATCCCGGGCCGATCGGAAGGCATGTGCATTTCGAGCTTCCGGCTCATGTCGACGATCGCGTCAGGATCAGTCGATTCGAGCATCTCGCGATCCTCCGCAATGATGGCGGCGTCCCAATCGATCAGTTCCTGGGTGGAGCAATCGGCTTCGGTATCGTTGCGGAAAAGCAACTGCACGACCTGGATCTGGCCGTCGGAGATCGGCGTCGCGCAATTGAAGATGATGTGACGAATGCCGGACGGATACTCCATGTCGAGGCGGCGGCAGAACGGCATGAACCACTTGTTGCGCTGATGACGCCTTGTGGTTGGATCGGTCGTTCCGCTGATCCGGAAAGCGTTCGGCGGATTGCGGATGGTGATGATGGTCTCGGCGTCGAAACCATCCTCGGTTTCGGTGATCTCGTACTTCTCGGGCTTCGGCTGATTGATGTCGCCGAACGTCCCCTTGTGCACAAACGCGAAATGGGCGTTGTCGAACGAGTTTTCCATCAGGCGGAGCGCCGCCGTGTCCCACTTCTCGTAAAACTGATGGATGCGGCGATAGCCCGTTTTGCCCTCTTCGGGAATGTCGGGAATGCCGCTCAACGGCTCATCGAGGGCGACCCAGACATAACCGTATCGTGCGCTGGCCCGGAACGAGCGCGCCCTGGCATCGGGGATCGGCTGCTCGAAGGGAAACTGCGGGACCATGACCAGCTTGCCGTCACGGTCGTACTCCCAGCCGTGATAGCCGCAGACGATATTCCCATTGTTGCACCAGCCTTTCGACAGCTTGGCGGTACGATGGCAGCAGCGATCCTCGAGCGCGGCCGGCGCGCCATTGGCATCCAGGAACAGCACGATCGGCTCCCCCAGCAGAGTGAAGGGCTGTGGACCTGCCCTCAGATGGTCGAGAGGCATCGTTGCGTACCAGAAGCGGCGCAGCACGGGTTGCTTGGTAGCGAGCATCATTTCCTCCGCGGTTCAGGCAGCCAGACGCGAGACAACGCGGGCCGCATCGAATTTCAGCTTTTGCATGTCGAGGCCGGGAATCGCACCGTCCTCGACGACCAGGCGACCGCCGACCAGCAAATGGCGAACGTGCGCCGAGCCGCCACACGTCACCGGCGCGATCATGGGATCATGCATGCCGAAGTGGCGCGGCTGGTCCAGGCTGAAGATGGCGATATCGGCCTGCTGGCCCGGCGCCAGCGTACCGACGCGCGGCAGGCCCAGCACGCGCGCACCGCCCGCCGTGGCCCAATGCACGACGTCTTCCGCGGTCACCGCGTCGGCCCCCTTCACGGCGCGATGCGTGTGCCAGCAACTGTGCATCTCACTGATCATGTCAGCCGCCTCATTGGAGGCCGCGCCATCCACACCGAGCGACACCGCGCCGCCCAGCCGGGCCATCGCGTCCGCCGGCGCAATACCGGAACCGAGGCGGCAATTAGACTGCGGACAATGCGCCATGCCAGTGCCGGAGCGGGCCAGGATCGCCACCTCCTCTGGATCGAGATGGACCAGATGCGCGAACCAGACGTCCTCGCCGAGCCAGTCGTGCTCTGCGAGCCAATGGACTGGCCGCTTGCCATGAACCGACAAGCAGAAATCGACATAGTCAGACGTTTCCGAAAGATGGCTGTGCAGCCGCAGCTTCATGCGCCGCGCGGCGGCGATCACTTCGCGCAACTGGCCCGGATCCAGCGACCAGGTCGGCGTGGTCGGCGCCAGTGCGACGTGGGTCAGGCTGGCCGGCGACGGATCGTGGAAGCGCTGCGCACAGGCCTCGACCGATTGCAGCATCCGATCCAGCGTTTCGACCGGCATCGGCACAAACTGATCGGTATCGAAATGGCGGCTGACGGTCGCGCCTCCGCGGCAGAACACGAGGCGAATGCCGAAGTCGCGCGCAACGTCGAAAATCACCTGCGCCGGATCGAAGCGAAACGTGTCGCTGAAGAGATAGTGGTGATCGGCGACCGTGGAGGTGCCCGAGAGAAGCAGCTCGGCGAGTGCAATCCGCGCAGCGACCGCCAGGGCCTCTTCGTCGATCGCGGACCAGAAGCGGTACGGTACCGAGCGCAGCCACCCTGCGAGCGGAAGATTGATGCCTTCGCGAACACCTTTCAGCACGCTCTGGAACATATGGTGATGGGTCGATACGAGACCCGGATAGATCACGCAGCCCCTTGCGTCGAGCCTGCGCTCGTCAGGCTCGGACTGCAGTGCGCCGATTGCAACGATCACGCCATTGCGGATCCGGATCGCGCCGGTCGTTCGCATCGCCTCGCCCGGCAGGCCCGTGAAGATCCCGGTGGCATTCTCGATCAGCATTGATGTCATGTCTCGGCCCGGATCTCGCTTTCATGCCAATTCGATAACGCAAGCCGCGAAAGCGCCGCCATGACGGTGAACAGCAAGACGCCGGTCAGCGTGATCAGGAACAGTGCCGCGAACATGCGGGGAATATCGAGCGTGAAACCGGCATCGAGGATCTCATAGGCGAGGCCCGAAGAGCGCCCTCCCGTGCCTGCCACGAATTCGGCGACCACTGCGCCGATCAGCGCGAGGCCGCTCGAGATGCGCAGCCCGCCGAAAAAGTAGGGTAACGCACCGGGTATGCGAAGCTTGATCAGGGTCTTCAATCGGCTCGCCCGGTTCATCCGAAAGTAGTTTGCAAGGCCCGGATCGACACTGCGCAGACCTAGCGTCGTGTTCGAGATGATCGGGAACAGCGCGACCAGGGTCGCGCAGATCGTCAGCGATATCTGGGTATTCTTCACGAGGATGATGATCAGCGGCGCAATCGCGACCACCGGCGTGACCTGCAACAGCACCGCATAGGGAAACAGGCTGACCTCGATCGCCCGGCTCTGCACGAACATGAATGCGATCAGGGTGCCAATCACGGTCGCAGCAACGAAGGCCTGCAGCGTCACCCGCAATGTCACCAGCAGGGCCCGCAGCAGCGACGGACCGTGCTGCACGAGGCTTATGAAGATATCACTCGGCTTGGGAAACAGGTACACCGGAACGGAGGCCAGGCGGAAACTGCCCTCCCACAAGCCGAACAGCACGATCCCGACGGCGACCGGAGCCGCGACCCGGACGAAGGCGTCCGATTGCAGCAGCGGCTTCATGCTTCGCCCCCGCTCGACCGCGGCAGCGAAGCTTCAGCGAGCCAGGTCGAGAGCTCCCGGCAATAGGCAGCGAATTTCGGGCTGTCGCGAAACCCGACCCCACGCGGCTGCGGCTCGTCGATTGTCATGGTGCGGAAGATGCGGCCGGGACCGGCAGCCATCACGATGATCCGGGTCGAGAGAAACACGGCCTCATAGATCGAATGGGTGACGAACACTGTCGTGAGCTTGCGGTCCCACCACAGCCGAACGAGATCGTCGTCCAACTTGTTGCGCGTGAACTCGTCGAGTGCGCCGAAGGGCTCGTCCATCAGGAGGAGGTTTGGCTGCGTCACGAGCGCCCTGGCGATCGACACCCGCATCCTCATTCCGCCCGACAGCTGCCGCGGGTAGTGTTGACCGAACGCTGACAAGCCGACCCGCGCGATCGCATCCTCGACCAGCGGGGCCGCCTCCACCCTGGGCATGTCGGCAAGCTCAAGCGGCAGCCGGACATTGGCTTCGACGCGCGCCCAGGGCATCAGGGTCGGCTCCTGGAACACGAAGGCGAGCCGTCTTCCCTCTTGCCCGACCTGGCCGTGGTCGCCGCGCCACCACAACAGCCGACCGTCGGTTGGCTCGATCAAGTTGGCGATCAGCTTGAGCAAGGTACTCTTGCCGCAGCCGGAGGGGCCGATCAGCGTCAGGAACTCGCCGTCCGCGATCGTAAGGTCGATCGGCGCAAGGCCCCGCGTGCGGTTCGGAAACAGCTTCTCCGCCGAGAGCACCTCGACGACGGGCGGACGGCCTTCGGAGGTCGTCCTGGGCCCGGTGTCGTGATCGAACGCGCAGGGCGGCGGCAGAACGTTCATGGCCGCTCCTATTTCACGCCAATCCTGAGATCCTTGACGAAACGGTCGTCAAACGACTTTTGCCAAGCGGTCTTAGGATCGAGCAGCTCGCCGGCCACCAGGAAGTCGTAGACTTGCTTGTAGCGCTCGGCGGTGATGATGCCGATGCCAAGCTTCGCTGCGTCGCCGCCGTCGACCGCTTTGCTCTGCTTGAGCTTCTCGATCGCAAACGCGATCTGCCCGTCGGTCATCTTGGGATTGTCAGCCTTGATCAGGCCGTTCGCCGGAGCAGGATTCTGCAGATAGTCGCGCCAACCTTCGAGCGAAGCCTTGACGAAGCGAGCCACCACGTCCGGCTTTTCGGCGACCATTCGCTCGGTCGTCACGATTGTCGAGCCGTAGGGTGGATAGCCGCCATCTGCCAGCAGGAAGAACTTCACTTTCTCCTTCTGCTCCTGCGCTTGATACGGCTCGGATGACGGGTAGGCCTGCTGTGCCATGGTCTTGTCGGCGAAGAACGGCTGGAGGTTGAACGTGTATGGCCGGATCTGGTCGTCGCTGTAACCGTATTTCGCCCTCAGCCATGGCCAGAACGTCACGCGCGAGGATCCCGCGATCAAGATCGGCCTGCCCTTCAGCGCTGCAAGGTCCGGCACGTCGTCATGGGTCATGATTCCCTGCAGGTCGAACTGGAACGACGATGCGACAGTCACGAGCGGCAGGTTCTGCTCGCGCCCTTTCATCACCTGGATGTCGTAGCCCATGATGAAATCCGCATCGCCCGCGAGCAGAAGCTGCGTGCCGTTGACCTGGGGACCGCCCATCTTGATGGTCACGTCGAGGCCGGCCTTGTCGTAGAGACCGGTCGCCTTCGCCTGATAGAAGCCGCCATGCTCGGCCTGCGCGAACCAACTGGTGAGGAAGGTGACCTTGTCGGCAGCCCGAGCGGGAGCGAGCGACAGCACAAGCAAGGCGCTCCCCACCAGGGCGGAAGCAAACGTTCGGGAGGCAATCGTCATGGCCATCATGGCTACCCTTAACCGTCCGGTGAATGCCAGCTGCGGATGATTTCAATATTGTCTGGACGGCAACCCGCTCGCGCGGATCGCACCCTCGATGAACTCAGGATGCACGCGTCGACTGTCGCCCGAAAGCATTTTGATTCGAGCGATCTGTTGCTTTTCCGGCAACGCCGATTTGTTGAGCAACAGGCACCAAATGTCGGCGCCGATCAGCCAAATTTCGGCATGCCGGCGGCAACGCCGTGGCCTAAGCTGGCAGCAGCAATGACAAATTTTGAGCCTGTGGTGATGAGCTTGCGCGCGCTTTCCCCTCCTGCAATTCGTCCCCCGTTCGCACGATACAGCCACGGCGTTGCCGTGCCGGCCGGACATCGCCTGGTGTTCACGTCCGGGCAGCTCGGCGCCGGCAGCGACGGGACTGTTCCGCCGGACAGCGAGGCACAGGCCGATCTCTGTTTTGCGAACATCGCAGCGATCCTCGCCGAAGATCGGATGACGCTGGCGGACATCGTCCGGCTCAACGCCTATGTGACGGCGCGCGAGCACATGCAGGGCTACATGCGGTCACGCGACCGGCTATTTCCCGGGACGCCGCCGTCCTCGACCCTGATGATCGTGTCCGGCTTCAGCCGGCCGGAATTCCTGGTCGAGATCGAAGCGGTCGCTGCCGCGCCGGACCCGAGCTAGCGAGCTTTCCAGCCGAATGCATTTCCGCTCGCGTCAAGAAAGCCGTCCCGGACGGACCTAGCTCTAGAACCGGCGCATTTCGCGTCTGACCTTGGCCAGAAAGCGCGCGCGTTTGGCCGGCGTGGCAACGTTCATGTGATAGAGCGCATGATAGCGCGTCGTCGCCCTTGCCCCGGTGAACCACGGCAGATATCGCTTGATGAGCTTGCGCGGCGGATCGGCCATCGCAATCGCCTGCCAGCGCGGGCGGCCATAGGTTGCGATGCCGCAGATGCGGCGGACGTGATGCAGCATCGGCTGTGCCCGCGCGGGATCGGACAGATCGAGCGCGATGCCGGGGCCGAACATTCGATCGAACCAGCCCTTGAGCATGGCTGGCGGCCCGAACGACCAGGTCGGAAACTGCACCACGATCGCGTCGGCCGCCATCAGGCGGTCGGCGTAGGCCTGATTGCTGTACCGGTTGCGCACGGGGTCGTGGTAGTCGCGCCGACGTTCAGCCGTCAGGACCGGATCGAATCCCTCCGCATAGAGATCGAGCAGATCAACGGCATGGCCGGCTTCGGCGAGCCCGGCCAGCGCCTCCCCGCGGATCGCGGCGTGGAAGCTGTCGGCAAGCGGATGGCAGTAGACATAGAGAACGCGCATATCACGACCCGGCAGCGACGAAACTTCGCATCTTGCCGGGATTGAGCAGATTGTGCGGATCGACCTCGCGCTTGAAGCCCAGTTGATCCGCGTCGGCACGCTTGTAGCGACTGCCGTCCTCGACCGTGTAGACGTGCGGATTGGCGATGAAAACGCCGCGCTGCTCGTGCATCCGGATGATCTCGTTCAGTCGCTCAGCGCCGCGGTAGCGCACGACCGGCAGGCCGCTGCAGGTGACCCGGCCGCCAAAGCGGATGAACTCGAGATGTTGCAGCACCTCATCCGGAAACAGCGCCTCCATCTCGGCAACTTTCTCCATCAGGCCATCATGCGGATAGAGACATTGCAGATAGGTGACGGTGCGGTCGGACTTCAGGACCTGCAGCGTGGTGTGATTCCAGGTGTATTCGTAGAGCGGCACCTGGCCCGGGCTGTCATCGGTCAGGGTCTCCAGCGAGATGGTCCCGCGACGACCAAGCAACGATTTGAAGCTTTCGAGCGACGGCTCGGCGATCATCGCGATCAGGATGCTCTGTCCGTCGGCTACGCAAGGTCTCAACGCACCGAAGTAGGACGGGAGCGGCCAGCTGATCGGCGACAGCAACTTCTTCGTGATGCCATCGGCAAGAGCTGCCTCGTATCCGACCGCCACCGCATCCAGGAAGTCGTCGAAGCAGACGACGACGTCGATCCAGCGCCAGGCCGGAGCCAGCGGCATTTCCAGTGCCGTGATGATTCCCGTGGTGCCATAGGCACGGTTGATCTTTTGTGCCGCCTCGCCGCGCAGTTCGATGACCCGGGGCGTTTCCTCGACGGAGACGATGCGGGCTGCCTGGATATTGCCCGGCTCGCGCAATCCACCATACGTCACGGATCCGATGCCGCCGGAACCGCCGGCAACGAAGCCACCGATCGTCGCCGTGCGCTTGGTGGACGGATGCATGCGCAGTTCCCAGCCCGTCGGCTGCAGGTCGGCGTCGATGGCGCTGAGCTTCGCGCCCGCGCCAGCACGTATCGTTCCGGGCGCCGTCCATTCAATGGCCGACAGCGCCATGATATCCAGCAGCACCCCGCCTTTGAGTGGCACCGCCTGACCATAGTTTCCAGTGCCACCGGCGCGGACCGTCAGCGGCACGCGATGGCGCGCACAGGCCGCAGCGAGCCGGATGACTTCGTTCTCGTCGCGCGGGACGACAATCAGGTCCGCCGATTTGTCATTCAGCAGATCATTCAGGATGGGGCTGTACCAGAAGAAGTCGCGCGAGCGGCGCCGCACCACCTTGTGGTCACGGATCACCGTCATGTCGCCGAGATCGGCAACTAGCAGGTCCAGCGCGCTGGCGGAAAGCTCGCTCACGACGTTTCGTCCTGGCTGGATTGCGCACTGGCGAGTTCGGCCAGGATCTCGTTCGACCTGACGACGAAGCCAAAGCACTGGCGGACGTTGTAGAGGGTGGCGGCGAGGCAATAATCCGGCGACGTCGTGGCCGTGCAATCCTGCAGCAGGAGGCAGTCGTAGCCGCGGAAATTTGCGTCCTGCAGCGTGCACAACACGCACTGGTCGGCGTTGACGCCCGCAAACATCAGCGTCGTGACGCCGAGATTGCGCAGAATGCTGTCGAGCTCGGTATCCTGGAAACCCGACATCCGGTATTTCGCGACCTCGATATCGGAGGTCGCGACGGCGAGTTCCTCGACCACGGCCGCAGACCAGCTGCCACGCTCCAGCACGCGTGCCCCGGCGCGCGGCAACGCGTCGCCGAGGCCGATGCCGGCGCCGCTCGGCTTGTAGACGTGCAGCAGCGCCGGGCTGAGATTGAGACGGTCCGGCCGATTACCCCAGTTGACCCAGATCACCGGCATTCGACAATCGCGCAGCACCGGCAGCAGACGCCGCAGCGGCTCGATGGGTGCACGCGCCGGCGCTATGTCGACCCCGATATGGGCCAGCCAGCCGTCCGGGTGGCAGAAATCGTTCTGCATATCGACGATGATGATTGCGCTGCGCGCAAGGTCGATTGAAATCACCTTGCCATCGGCCCGCAGCGCAACCGGGCGCGGCGGAACAGGCTGTCGTACCAAATCGGCGCGGCTGTCCGACACCAGCCAGAGGTTGCGCTCGCTCGAACCCAGCGGCGTGAGCGGTTCGGCGGCCGGGTCATGGCGGGAAGCAAAGTTCATGACTGGTGTCCCTGCAGGACGCGGATATCCTCCGCATCGAGCTCCACCGGCTCGCCGCCACGGATCAGTTCCGCAAACCCCTCATTCGGCGTCATCACCGTGAGCGTGTAGAGCTTGCCGGCACCGGTATTCTCGATCACATGCTGGGAGCCCGGATGCAGCAGCAGCGAATCGCCCTTCCGGATCGGCACCGTCCTGCCGTCGCAGCTGGCGAGTCCTTCGCCATGCAAGACGTGGAAGAATTCGTGCGCGATCGCGTGCTCGTTCGGCGGCGTGGCGCCGCCGGGCCGGAAGATCTCGATGACGAAGATATTGTCTATTCCGTCAGTCGCATGATCGAACAGGATTGCGAAATAATTCGTGTCGTTCGGCGAGATGCGAAAGGCCTTGGTCTGGGCAAGTTGCGCGATACCGAATGCCATGCGTCGGTTCCTGTCGTGTTCAGATCTGCTCGGGCTGATCAAATGCGGTGCGGGTCGCAACCGCCGCCAGCGGATACCGGGCGATCTCGTCCACGAGCGTCACCAGGCGCGCGGCCGCGCGCTCGACCACCATCTTGCCGAGCCCGGCGGTTGCCCTGGTGGCGTCGCCGCAGGCGCCCTTGGGATGAAGATCTTGGGTCTGCCAGCCGAATTTGACGACGCCTTCCAGTCCAAGCATCTCGAAATCGCGCGCGACCCGCGTCGTCGCGGGCTCGAAGTTTTCGGCCCGGCTCATCGCCACGGTCTCCGGCGCCAGATGCAGCATCACACTGGTTTCGATCTGGCCGCCGTGAATCCCGTGGCGGATCTCGTCCGCGTCGAACAAATCGGTCATGTCGATCAATTGCGGCCACATCGTCGTCGCCGCAAACATGCCGAAGCGGACGCGAAGGTCGCGGCAGACGATCTCGAGCAGCTGCGGCTGGCCGCCGTGCGAGTTCAGGAACAGGATCTTGCGGACCCCGGCGCGGTGCACTGACTCGCCGATCTCGCACCATACTTTTGCAAGCGTCTCATGCGAGAGCGTCAGCGTGCCCGGAAACGCCAGATGCTCGTCGGACTTGCCATACGGCAATGGCGGAAGCACGAGCGCGGGACAATCGGGATGCATCAACTCGACCGCACGGGTCACGATCCCCCATCCGATCGCCGCATCGACCTTGACCGGCAGATGCGGCCCATGCTGCTCGACGGCGCCAACCGGAAGGATCGCGACGGCTCGTTCGCCATCGAGTTCGGCGAAGTCACCTGTCGAGAGATCCCACCACCAACGAGATTTCACTGCCATCGCAAGACCCGAGCCGGTGGCCAACCCCGCATATGCGTGGACCACCGACCGAGGATCTTGCACGTGCATCCATCACTTCAAAGCGCTTAGATTCGGCAACCCCGTTGCCTTTTGGGCAACGGCGCGCCATGGTCGGCATATCATCTTTCGGATCGGTGACGATGCTGCATAGCCGCCTCCTGAGCTACATCGACGAGGTTGCGCGGACCGGATCGATCCGCAAGGCGGCAAACCACCTCAACGTCGCAGCCTCCGCCATCAGTCGCCAGATCCTCGCCCTCGAAACGCAACTGGGTACCCCGATCTTCCAGCGTCTGCCAAAGAAGTTGATCCTGACCGCCGCGGGCGAAGTCCTGATCGGGCACATCCGGCAAACGCTGAAGGAGTTGACGCGGGCTCAGGCAAAGATCGAGGAACTCAAGGGACTGCGCCGCGGAGAGATTACAGTCGCGATGATGAGCGGGCTCGCCTCCAACCTCGTGCCGGGCACGGTGAAAGAATTCCGCCTCGCCAACCCGCGCGTCAAGCTGAACCTGACGCTCTTCAATACCGGGGCAGAAATCCAATCCGCGGTCGCAAACGGAGAGGCCGATCTCGGGATCGGCTTCGATTTCGCCAAAGATGCGAACCTGAAGTTGCTGGCGCGCGCGGTTGCCAGGCTTGGCGGGGTGATGGCTCCGGACCATCCATTGGCGAAACGGGCAAGTATTCGTCTCAACGATTGTGTCGACTACCCGATCATCATTGCCGACAGCAGCAGCGCGATACGACCCTACCTCGATGCCGCTTTCACGAGGGCAGCGCTGGATCTTCGACCGATCATCGAGACAAATTCCATCGAGATCATGAGGCACGCCGCAATTCTGGACAACGGCATCACATTCCTCACCCCCTTCGACATCGAGTTCGAACGCAGGGCGGGCCGGCTCGCTTACGTTCCGGTCCGCGAACTCACCAATGACGCTCAGGCGCTGATGCTGATCGGTCACGAGCGTGGCACCAGCGCCATTGCGAGTGTCCTCGCCGAAATGCTCAAGGCAATGATGCTGAGTACCATCTTGTAAAAATCCAGCCGAGCCGAGCGGATCCGCGCGATCTGGACCGGCCAGCGCGAGGGCGATCCGATCCGCCGCGCTGGTCCGGCGATCGACGCGGGGATCAATGAGCACCCGACGGTTCACGAACCTCCAGGGGGCTCTGCGGTGGTGCGCTTGGCCCTGGCCCGCAACCTTCACAGGCCACGCCCTGAAAGAGGTTGGGAGCGCATTCTGGACCGATCTGCGGCTGGCAGAGAGTGCGATGGAGAAGCTCGCTCGCCTGTTTTCGACGGGAGCTTGTAAGGTCGGAGACAACGAAACGGGCCCCGTTCCGTCAAAGCCCCCCTGACAGATTCGAGCTTTGATCTCGCGGAGGGCTGCCAACCATTTGATTTGATGGGTGGGCGCACCAGGGCTCGATATCAATGGCTTGCGATGCTTGGACAAGGAAATAGCTGCATTTCTTGCCGACAAATACCTTTCAGGACCAGGCATTTGGCACTGCGCCCCAGCTTCGCACAACGAGCCTTATGCAAATCAAAGAATCTATGGCCAAGTGGCCCTTGTCGATTCAGGTGGGGATCTGAGTCATTCCCGCTTGACTGAGTCTACCGCCGACACCCCGATTGCCAGCATATGGGTGACCCGCCCCTCGCAACGCACAGCCCGAGGATGTCCCGCGTCACGCCAATCTTAGATCGGCAGCCGTAACTGACCTGTCGAAGAGCTCCCAAGATAGCCGGCCGTCAAGTTGCGTTGGTCCGAGTTAGCGCCCGAGCCCTGCGAAGCGGCATCGGACCGGTTCGGACGCATGGAAGTCATCCCCGGAATGGCGTTAGCCGTCGCAGTCAATATCGGCGCCACACCCCTGGAAGTGATGGTTCGATGCGATCCTATCGGGCCGGCTATTTGGAGGGCGTTCCCACCCCCTGGTTCATTAGTCGACATCAGGCGCACGCGCCCCAAGTGTGGAACTTCTAGCTGTTGCGCCGCTTACGTCAGCAACGGATTCCTTGCCGATGAATGCTGAAACCGAACTGAAATTCCGCGTTGCGCCGCGCAAATTGTCCTCCATCTTGCGCAACGGCGGTCGGCTGGCCGGCGACCTATCCGAACGAGTACTTGTGTCGACCTATTATGACACGAAGAAGAATAAGCTTAGACGACACGGTCTAACACTTCGCGTCCGCAAGACCGGCGATCGTTACATGCAGACCCTGAAGGTCACGGGCGCGGCCGTAACGCGGGGCGAATGGGAATGTGAGCTCGCCGATAAAAGGCCTGACCTCAAGAAGGCAAAGACCACGCCTCTCGAAGACTTGGCTGACGGAAAGCTTGCTCGCAAGTTACGGCCGGTCTTTCGAACCAGCGTCCACCGCACGGCGCAGATAAGACGAGTTCGGAAGAGCCAAATTGAAGTCGCTGTCGATCGTGGCCAGGTTAACGCCAGACGGCGCTCGCGGCCCATTGCCGAGGTCGAACTGGAGCTGAAGTCTGGACATCTGGCCGATCTTTTTCGACTGGCGCGCAGTATCGAACGCAGGGCTGGCGCTGAACTTGATCCGAGTTCGAAGGCGGAGCGCGGCTTCCAGCTTGTCGCCGGACATATTGAGGGCGCGCAGCATGCCGAGCCGATCCAACTCGAACGCGAATTTGCGCCGCGCGATGCATTCCGCGTGATTGCGCACTCGACGGTTCGTCACATCACCGCGAACAGCGATCCGGTGCGGAACATGGATTCCGAGGGCGTGCATCAGATGCGCGTTGGCCTGCGGCGGCTACGAGCTGCCATCTCCCTCTTCGATGATATCTTGCCGCACACAGATACTGCGCGGGTCAAGGCGGGGCTCAAATGGCTCACGACAGAACTCGCACCGGCGCGAGAGATCGACGTATTTGTCGGGGAACGCATTCAGCCAATCGCGAGGCATGACGCACCGAGACGCGGCGCACGTGCAATCCGCAAGAAATTTTCACAGCAACGCATCGCAGCTTTCCGACGCGCGCGTGACGCGATTGATTCCCCCCGCTACCGCCACCTGCTGATAGATACGGTCGAGTGGATCGAAACGGGACGGTCCCGCGCATCGAATGATCAATCGATCGGCGCCTATGCGAAGGACGTTCTCGATCGCCGAATCAGGAAGGCGCGAAAGCAGGGCAAGCGGCTGAACGATCTCGATGCGAAACAGCGGCACAAACTGCGGATCAAGATCAAGAAGATCCGCTATGCCGTAGACTTCTTTGGGAGCCTCTATAGGGATGCGGATCGGAAGGCGCTCGCACATCTCTCCAATCGGCTGAAGCGGATACAATCCGCTTTAGGATCGCTGAACGATTTCGTGGCCCATCGCAAGCTGGCGATGGAGGCCGCGTTAACGGCGCCGCCCGCGAACCGCCGCGCCCAAGCCTTCACATCGGGCCTCGTCGTCGGCCAAGAGCGCGAGGCCACCCATGACCTTATGAAGGTCGCCACGAAAGCGCTTCATGGCCTGCATCCTTTGGGCGTTGAGCCCCGCTAAACCGAATTTGGCCGCGGGTGCAGCGCTTGGAGAGCCTTCAGGTGGCCCCAGTACGGCCTCGACGCTGCGAAACAAGAATGAGGGAAGCCGCGAGGAGAGACGAATCGGAAAAGGAACAAGCGAGCGCAATCCCCGTTGTTCACATCCGGCACCGTCCGCCAAGCAGTATTGCACGTCGATCTTTGGCGCGCAGCTCCGAACCGGGATTGCTCCATTAGCGCTTGGCTCAATTGAGCGGGAGCAGATTGTGACAGACGAGCTTCTGTACCGCGGTCATCGACTGGTCGTCATCGAGCAGCCAGGCGGTGGTTCTCTGGTCGAAATCACCTCTCTCTCGGGAGGTCAGACGATTCGAACGATGACCTATCAGGGCCGTCAGGAAGCGATTGCCTTGGCGAAACAGAACATCGACAAGCATCCCGGCGGATAGCACGTTACGTTTCCAGACAGCGAGGCGCTATCGGCGGCCGCGACTCGCACACTGTCGTGTACCCAGCACTTCGCGCCCTTGTCCGATCGCGACAACAGAATAGCCCGTTTGGAACGACTCGAAATCTCACGGGTTCGCCTCACGTTCAGTCGGAGGAAACCCAATGAGATTTACCAACGTCATCTTAGCCGCTGCACTTGTTATTGGATCGATCGCAACTGCATCCGCTCAGGGCGGCGGCGGCGCTGGTGGCGGCGGAGGAAACTCTCCGGCAAATGCGAGCGGCCAAGGCGCGAGCAGCAGTCCAGGCTCCGCGAATCCGGGCGCGACGGCCAGCGATACGAAAATGAAAAGCGGCGGCTCCGGCATGACCGCACACAAGCATCGTAAGCGGCATCATCGGATGTAAGATCAGCGCTCGCCCGGCAAATCCGGCGATCCGCAGGTTCTCACCACTGCCGCGCCTCAGAAGCGAGGCCTCGCTGCCCGTCTACCCCGGAGGCCTTTGCTCGCAGCTCGCGCGGCCACTGCATTGCCCGCGATTGCGGCAAACAGCGCCATGCGACCGAATCGGCCTGCCGGAAATCTTCCGTCTGCGGGAGCGTCCGCGCTCACCATTGCGCCGCAGCTTACGCAGACGAGGGTTGCAACCACAACCTAGGTTACGAGCGGAACACGGCCAATGGACCGTAGCGAGGGGCGCCGCCGCGGACGGACGCGGAACGCGGGACCGCGAGCCTTGCCAAAGCGCAGGTCTTCAGGAACCATTGTCAACGCGCCGCACTTGCCTTGCGGATGTCCCCGGTTCAGCTATGACGCGCTTTCAACAGACCAGCTCCTCTGTCTTCTCGATCTGGATGGGACTGCTGGTTGCTCTCGTGAGCCCCGCGCCGTGCGCGCACGCCGCGCTCAACCGGGATCAATTGGAGCATGTCGGAGCTACGTCCACCCTGGGCAACCAATTGCCGCTCCAGGTGCCCCTTGCGAACGAGCAGGATCAGACCCGGCCTCTTCGGGCATGGCTGCAAACGACCCCGATCGTTTGGATCAATGCCGATTACACCTGCGCGACACTTTGCGGTCCGCTGCTGTCGATCGTCTCGAATGCTTTGGCTGATACCGGATTGCGGCCTGGGCTCGATTTCCGGCTGCTGGTGCTCGGCCTTGATCCAAAGGACACGGCTGGCGACGCCCGGGCCATGAAGGCAAAGCAGGTCACTACTCGCGGCGAAGTGGCAAATCATGCGACATTCTTGCGCGGAACCCCTTCGGCCGTGAACGCGCTACTGGCGGCCTTCGGCATTCGGACGAGCTACGACAGCCAGCGCGACCAGTTCGCGCACCCCATCGCGGCATTCGTGGTGACGCCCGATGGCCGCATTTCGCGCTCGCTGTCCGGCCTCGCCATCGATCCCGGCAGCCTGCGGCTTGCGCTGGTCGAGGCCGGCCGCGGCCATATCGGTAGCTGGTCCGATCAAATCCACCTGCTCTGCTACGGCTTCGATCCCGCAACGGGCGTCTACACCCTCGCAATCTGGCGGGTGCTAGCAGGCGCCGTCGTGATTACAACGGCCGCCCTCATCGTGCTGGTGGCGCTTCTGATCCGGCGGGGTGGCGTCTCCCCCAAGCCTGGCTGACGAGGCGGCCGTCATTGGCCAGCGCCCTGTCGAAAGCCAGCCACAGCAGTGATCCAGTGAAGAGCACTGCGGCAAGCAGCATCAGCGCCGTCGTCAGCGGTGCAATATTGTGAACCGCCGGCAGGATCAGAAGCGTTGCCTCACACCAGCGCATCAGCAGGGTCAGCCCGCAGAGTTTCATCAGCGCGCGGGGGCTGGAGCGAACCGTCGCGCTCAGCAGCGTGAAGAACGGCAGGACGAACTGTCCGAGGGCGACAGCAGCGAGCAAATATTGCCACCCCTGCTCCGACCGGGCCTGATACCAAGACACCTCGTCCGGGATGTTGCCCGACCAGATCACGATGTACTGCATGGCATGCAGGTAACCCCAGAGGAGGATCAGCGAGAGCAGCAGCCCGCTATAGCCCGCACTCCGGCCGATCCTGCGTCCTGAGAGCAGGCTGACGCCGAGCACGAACGAACAGCCGCTAAGCAGCGTAAAGCTAAGGAAAAGAAGGCCGTAGATCGAGGAATGAAAGTCCGGCTCGAGCGATTCCATCCAGTCGACGCCGGCGAGCGAGACGGTCAAGGCGTAGACGACCAACCCCGCCGACGCGGCGCGTACCATGGCGTCGTCGTTGCGCCACGCCCGGCGCAGCCACACTGCGAACCCGATCCAGAGCCCGAGATAGAGCACGCCCCGCGATATGAAGAACCAGGGCGCAAGATAGTAAGCCTTGAATGACGGCAAGGCGGACGGATCGGCTGCCGCCGGATAGAGCTGCCTGATGAAAAGCAGGACCGGCAGCGAGGCCACGCCGATCACCGGCAACGTTGCCGTCGCCGCGACGAATTGCGCGTAGAGTGCCTCGGTCCAGACGCGACGAACCAGGTAGCCCGTCATCCACAACGCGAGCGCTCCGATCGGAACCGCGCCCCACGTCACCCAGGCCACGAGATAGGCCGCGGCCGTGGAGCGGCCGTCGAGGATGAAGCCGGCCGCGAGGATCAATCCCGTAACGAGGAGCACGATCGACCTGATGTCGCGACCCATGCTCATGGCTGCCCCGTGAGACTGGCGCGCGCGTCCGCCGGCACATCTTCGATCGCGGCGCGGCGGCTGAGCTGCAGGGCGCGGATATAGGCCGCGATGGCCCAGCGGTCCTCAGGCGGCACACGCGCGGCGTAGGAGTACATCGCGCCGTAGCCGTTGGTGATCACATCAAAGAAGTGTTGATCGTCAGCCGTCACCAACCGGTCGACATGGTAGCTGGTCGGGTGTGGCATCCCACGATGAACGATAATGCCATCGCCGTCCCCGCCTGCGCCGTGGCACGGCGAGCAGAAGATCGCAAACCGCTGCCGGCCACGATCCAGCAGAGCAGCCGACAGCGCAGGTTTGGTTGCGACCGCCCTCTCCCGCTCGAGGTCGCCGCGCGCCACGATATTGGCTGGCGGAGGACGCGACACGCTGCCACGGAACAGCGGCGCGCGGGAGTATCCGCTGTATTTCGGCTGCACATCCATGTTTTGGTCGCAGGCTGTGAGCGACAAGGCGAGCACGGCGATGAGCGCCAATCTGATCATGGCGGCACGCGCTCCACGGACGCTGCGCCCGCGTCGGTCAGGAATGCCGCGGTGCCCCGGTCATCGAACATCGGATCCTGGCTCTTGATGCAGAGGAAGAAGCGATCCTTGCTGGCGAGGTGAAAGCGCGGCGCCGCGAAGACCGGATAATTGAGCCGCGGCAGGCCGTTCTGCCAGAGCATGGCGACCAGCATGGCGAGCGCGGAGAACAGGATAGTCAGCTCAAACGTGACCACCGCAAAAGCCGACAATGCGTAGAGCGGCCGGCCGCCGACATTCAGGGGATAGTCATAGTTAGTGAACATCTGCATCAATAGCGCCGTACCAGCCCCTGAAAAAGCCCCGATTATGCCGACCAGGGAGATCCATGGGCACGGAATCCTCAGGATGCGCGCCAGTCCCTCGATCGGAAACGGCGTGAAGGCATCGAGCTCGCAATAGCCGGCAGCACGCGCCTGCTTTGCCGCAGCCAGCAATCCCTCCGGGCTATCGAACTCCCCGAGCATGCCGTAGCTTCGCTCAGCCATGGTGCGCCTCCTGCTTCTCTTCGTGCAGCAGCTCCTTGGACTCGAAGATCGAGATCATCGGGATCAGCCGCACGGCGATCAGGAATGGCACGAGGAACAGGCCGATCGTGCCGAGATAGGTCGACCAGTCCCAGAAGGTCGGGGTGAACTTGCCCCACGACGACACCAGGAAGTCGCGATAGAGGCTGGTGACCAGGATCATGTCCCGCTCCAGCCACATCCCTATCGCAACCGAGATCGAGATCAGGAGCAGCGCCCAACCGGTGCGTCGCACGCCTCGCCACCAAAGCGCCTGCAGCGGCACGAAGTTGAACAGCACGGCGCCCCAGTAAGTCCAGGCGTAGACGCCGGCGACGCGATCGAGCAGCGTCCGCATCTCGTGCGCCTCGCCTGAGTAGAGCGCATCGAACACTTCGAAAACGTAGCCGTAACCGGTCATCAACCCCGTCGCGAGCAGGACCTTGCCGAGCACATCGAGATGATCGTCGGTGACCAGGTTTCGTAGCCCGAACCACGAGCGCAGCGCGACCGCGATGATGGCGACCACGGCAAAGCCTGAAAACGCGGCACCGAGGACGAAATACGGAGGGAAGATCGTCGAGTGCCATCCCGGGATCTGCCCGGCCGCAAACAGCAGCGACACCTCGCTGTGCACGGACACGACCAAGGGCACGGCGAGCGCCGCGGTCAGGCGATAGGCCTGCGACCAGCGCAGCCAATGTATGGCGGAGCCGCGCCAGCCGAGCGAGGTGATGCCGAAGAAGATCTGCCAGCCGCGCCCGGTTGCGCGGTCTCGCGCGGCGGCGAGGTCCGGGATCAACCCGGTGTACCAGAACACCAGGGAGACCGTCAGATAGGTCAGCACCGCCCAGATGTCCCACTCCAGCGGGCTGCGAAACTGCGGCCAGACGCCCATCGTCGCGGGATAGGGAAACATCCAGTAGACATACCAGGGCCGGCCAAGGTGCAGGACCGGGTAGATGCCGGCGCAGATCACCGCGAACAGCGTCATGGTCTCGGCGAAGCGGTTGAGCGAGTTGCGCCACTCGCTGCCGGTCAGGAGCAGCAACGCCGAGATCAGCGTGCCGGCATGGCCGATGCCGAGCCACCAGACGTAATTGTGGATCGCAAACGCCCAGTTGACGGGAATGTTGATGCCCCAGATGCCGACGCCGCGTGTGAACAGCGCGGTCACCGAGATTATCAGCAGCAACAGCAACGCGCTCGCGAAGGCCATCGCGATAAGCCAGCGGCGTTCCGCGGGGAAATGCAGCGGAATGCCGGTGAGCTGGTCGGCGATGCCGCCGATGCTCTGGCGCCTCGGCAAGATGTCGGAATGATCGCTCATCCCTGCCCGCTCCCAGAGCCGTAATCGCGCCAGCGCGCCAGATAGGTGGTGCGGGGCCGCGTGCCGAGCTCTTCCAGCAAGACGTAGTGCCGGCCATCGCGCTTCAGCCGCGCCACCTCGGAATTGGGATCCTTGGTGTCGCCGAACACGATCGCCTTGGTCGGGCAGGCCTGCTGGCAGGCGGTGACGACCTCGCCGTCGCGGAGCGGACGGCTCTCCTTGTCCGCCGTGACGTGGGCCGCCTCGATGCGCTGGACGCAATACGTGCACTTCTCCATCACGCCGCGCGAGCGCACCGTCACGTCCGGATTGTGTGCAGCCTGGGTCGGGGAATCGGCCGGCGCCCGATAATCGAAGAAGTTGAAACGCCGCACCTTGTAGGGGCAGTAGCTCGAGCAGGTCCTGGTGCCGATGCAGCGATTATAGACCATCTGGTTGAGCCCTTCCGGGCTGTGCGTGGTCGCATGCACCGGACATCCCATCTCGCAAGGTGCGTCCTCGCAATGCATGCAAGGCACCGGCTGGAAATGGCTTCGGGGCTCCTCGATGCTGCCGGCATAGTAGCGGGCGATCCGGAGCCAGTGCATCTCGCGGCCGACCTTGACCTGTTCGGCCCCCACGATCGGAACGTTGTTCTCGGCCGTGCAGGCGGCCACGCAGGCATTGCAGCCGATACAGGCGTCCAGATCGATCACCATGCCCCAGGCGTTCTCCGAGGACGACCATTGCGGATAGAAGCTCGCGTGCTCGGAGGCCGGCTGCTTCGCGACCTCCCCGGGGTTCGCCTCACGGACGAAGTCAAAACCTTCCATGCGGTGATGCAGCTGCGTCACCGCGAGCGTTTCGGTGCCATCGACCCGGTGCAGGCTGCCCTTGGCGAGCCACGGCCGATCGGACGGCTGCACCTGGTAGGCGTCGTAACCAAGGCCGTCACCAACCCGCCCCGCCCGCGTCCGGCCGTAGCCCAGATAGAGTGCAACCGTATTGCCGGCTTGGCCCGGCATGATCCAGGCCGGACCTGTGACGCTGCGGTCACCGATCCGGACCTCCACGTGATCGCCGTTGGCGACCGGGATGCGCTTCGCCAGATCGGGGGCGATCGCGACGACGTTGCTCCAGGTGACTGTCGTGAGGGGCTTCGGCAATTCCTGCAGCCATCCGACATTGGCGAACTGGCCGTCCCAAACGGTCGGATCGAGCCGAAACACGATGTCGACTGCACCGTCCGCCGGCGGCGCGGTGACCGCTTCGCTGACGGCCCTCGCATCCACAAAGCCTGCTGCCCCCTGAACGAACCCATCATGGAGCGCCTGCTTCCACTGCGTCGAGAACGTGTCGCCAAACGTGGCCTGCCAGGTTTGGCGGACGGCGGCATCGGGTGCTGGATCGATTTCGCCGAGCAGCATCGCGATGAACTGATGGATGGTTCTTACGTCGTAGAACGGCGCGATCACCGGCTGGATGATGGTCGCCGTCCCGTCGACGGCGCGCGCGTCGCTCCAGCTCTCCAGCGCATGCGCCATCGGGAGTTGCCATTCGCAGAGCGCACCGGTCTCGTCGCGCTGCGAGCCGAGATGCAGCGAGGTTCTCACCCGCTGCAACGCCTCCGCCGCTTTGAGTTCGCCGGGCGCGCTATAAGCCGCATTGCAGTCGATCACGACCAGGGAATGGACTTTTCCAGCGCTGATGTCGGAGACAAGTTCGACAAGCGTCCCGGTGCCGACCGGGCCAGCGATTGGGGCAGTGAACCTCAATGTCTGCCCGGCATTGCCAAGAGCGTCATTGATCCTGGCCGCCCAGATGGCGCCCGCCTGCCCCCCGACCGAGCCGGCGACGATCAAGGACTTGCCACGCGCGTTGCCGCAGGCATCGGCTGCGCGCTTGATCCAGTCGCGCTCGCGTCCCGTGATGTCGCCCGCGACAGCGCCGGAAACGCCAAGTGCATTCGCCAACGCCTCAGCGAGAGCGGGCATGCGCGAGGCGTCGGCGATCAGCCGGCTTCCTGCCATCGCTCCGGTGGCCGACGGCACGCTCTCCGCCATAAACAGGCGATTGCCCGGACGATCAGCAAAGCGATGCCGGGAGGCTGCCCAACCCCGCGCATTGCGCACCTGATCGAGGCCGGGGCCTAGGAAATCATCGTCGAAGCTGACAATGACGTCGCATTGCTCCAGCGCATAATGAAGGTCTACACGCTTTCCATAAGCAGCCATGGCGAGCGATTGCTGCGGAGATTGCGCAGCAGGACCATGGAGATGAACCCGCGCTTTGGGAAATTGCTTCAGCAAGGCGTCGAGCTGCCGCAACAGGGTCGGTGAAGTGATCGGGCCGACCAGCAGCCGCAGCCCCTCTCCTCCGTCCTTGCCCCATTCCTCGCGAAGAACGCCGGTCGCCGCAACCACATCCTGCCAACTGACCGGTTCGCCGCGGCGGGTCGGAGCCTGCGCACGGTCGGGATCATAGAGCCCGAGCACGGCGCTTTGCATGAAGATGTCGCTGCGCCCCCCGGTCACGGGGTGGTCGGGATTGCCGTCCAGCTTGGTCGGCCGGCCCGAATAGGTCGTGGCGATCACCGGCTGCGCATAGCCGTCGAGGACGACCGCAGTGGCATAGCGGCGCGGTACGCCGATCGTCACGTCATCAGGTTGGTCGACATAGGGTAGCCCCGCCACGAACGGGCTCTTCTCGCAGCCGGTGAGCCCGGCCAATGCGAAGGAGGCGCCCATCAGCTTGAGAAACTCGCGCCGGGCGGTCGGCGAGAACGTCTGCGCGGCCGGATATTCCGCATCGACGAAGGCCTGGAACGCGGGATTGTCAGACAGTTCCTCGATACCGGACCATTGGCGTGGCCCGCCTTCCGGCGGTGCGGCTTGATTGCGGTGCGCTCGAACATTGCGCGTCATCGGTGACACACCGTGCAGTGGGTGAGCTCGCCGAAGCGGATCTTTTCATGTGCCGCGATCGCCTCGCCCTTGGCGCGAGCATCCGTCGGCGGCGTCCACGCCATGTCGGTGATGTGCTCCGGCGGCCGCAGCTTGGGCGCGGGATCGCGATGACAATCCAGGCAGAACTCCATCGTGAGTGGCCTGGCGCGATAAGTCAGCGCCATTTGATCGATGCGGCCATGACAATCTGCGCATCCGACGCCTTTGGCGATGTGGATGTCGTGACGAAAATAGACATAGTCAGGCAACTTGGCGACCCGCGTCCATTGGATCGGCGTGCGGTGCGCAAGGCTTTGCCTGACCGGTTCCAGCATGGAGGCGTTGGTCCAGATCTGCGAATGACAGGTCATGCAGGTTTCCGTCGGCGGCAGGCCGGCTTGGGGGCCGCTCTCGACATTGCTGTGGCAGTAGCGACAATCGATCCCGAGCTCGCCCGCGTGGTGACGGTGGCTGAACGGCAGCGGCTGCTGCGGGCGGACGTCGGTCGAGGTCATGTAGGCTGACCGCGCAAAACCAATGATGCCAACCGTGCCACCGGCCATCAGCGAAAGACTTCCGACGAGGAACAGCCGCATCCAGGTATCGGCGGCGGGTGAAAAGAGCTGAGCCATCCGTGGCCGACCAGCTGGCGGGGACTAATCGTCAATCTCGCCCCTGTCGATTGGTTCCTAGCTGAGGAACGCCGCGACCTGTTCCGCATTGACCTCCAACGCAAGGACCCGGAACATGGTTCAGACGAGCGGCTTCGACTTCGAACGGTCGGACATCGCGATCAACGCCATCGTCTGGATCGGGGTCGGTCTCGGCGCTTTCGTGCTGATTGTTCCGCTCGTCATGCCGCTGATCTTTCCGCAATCGCTGCACCACGCCAGCCCCACCGCGCGGCCGGCGCTGAGCTCAAACGCTCCTCCACTCGAAATCGCGCCATCCGACGAACTTGCGCGCGTGCGCCGTGAGGACGCCGAGATGACCGATACCTATGGCTGGGTCGATCGCGACCGCGGGATCGTGCGTGTGCCGGTCAAGCGCGCCACTGAAATGCTGCTGCGAAAGGGCCTGCCGGGATGGCCTACCCCATGATTTGCGATCTTTCCGCCCGGTCGCCGACGGTGACCTGAGCATGTGGCGCCAATGGATTCCGTTCTGGCACCCCGGCGTGTCTCCGGAAGGCGGCGACGTCGATCTGCTGTTTGCCGGTCTCTTGATCGCCAGTGCGCTCGTGCTGGGACTGCTGTTCTTCCTGCTGGCGCTGTTCTGCGTGCGCTATCGCGCCGGCAATGAGATTGACCGCGAGAACGACGAGGCCAAGAGCTGGTACTGGGAGGTCAGCTGGACCACAGCATCGTTGCTCTGCTTTCTCGCGCTGTTCGTCTGGGGGGCCACCGTTTACTTTGAAATCTACCGCCGGCCACCCGATGAGCTGACCGCTTTCGTCGTTGCCAAGCAGTGGATGTGGAAGGTCCAGCACTCCGGCGGTCAATCCGAGATCAATGCATTGCATATGCCGGTCGACCGTCCGATCCGCCTGGTGATGGCTTCGCAGGACGTCATTCATAGCTTCTTCATTCCCGCACTGCGTCTGAAGCACGACGTCGTTCCCGGCCGCTACCAGGACCTCGAGATCACGGCCCAGAGGATCGGGCATTATCACCTCTTCTGCGCCGAATATTGCGGCACCGCGCATTCCGGAATGACCGGCGAGGTCGTGGTGATGGAGCAAGCCGATTTCGCCGCTTGGCTCAGCCAGCAGACGCCCACAAGCTCTCTCGCAGACGAAGGCGGCGCGTTGTTTCGGCAGCTCGGGTGCAGCGGCTGTCACAGCGCGGGCAGCAAGATCCATGCTCCGCAGCTGGAAGGGGTCTACGGACGCCCGGTGCCGTTGTCCGACGGCAGCACCGTAATCGCCGACGATAAATATATCCGCGATTCCATCCTGCTGCCCCGCAGCCAGATCGCCGCGGGCTACGAGCCGCTGATGCCGTCCTTCGAGGGCAAGGTCACCGAGGATCAGCTGCTGCGCCTGGTCCTCTACATCAAATCGCTGGGTCGACAGCCATGACCGAACCCAACTATCTTACCGCCGACTACACGCTTCGTTCGTGGTTCTTCACCACCGACCACAAGCGGATCGCGATCCTCTATTTCGCCAGTCTCACGATGTTCTTCTTCATCGGCGGCGCGGCGGCGACCGCGATGCGGATCGAGCTCGCAACGCCGCAGGCCGATCTCGTCAGCGACGACATCTACAACCGCCTGTTCACCATGCACGGCATCATCATGGTGTGGTTCTTCCTGATCCCCTCGATCCCCAACACGCTCGGCAACTTCATCGTACCGCTGATGATCGGCGCCCGCGATCTTGCCTTCCCGCGGCTCAACCTCATGAGCTGGTACATCTTCATGCTGGGTGGCAGCGTGACGCTGTTTGCAATCCTGGCCGGCGGCATCGACACCGGCTGGACCTTCTACACCCCATTCGCGACGCTCTATTCCAACAGCTACGTCATGGTCGCCGCCGCCGGCGTGTTCATTGCTGGATTCTCGTCGATCCTGACCGGACTGAACTTCATCGTCACCATTCATCGGCTGCGCGCGCCGGGACTGACCTGGTATCGGCTGCCGCTGTTCCTGTGGTCGCTCTACGCGACGTCGGTAATCCTCGTCCTCGCCACCCCGGTGCTGGCGATCACGCTGGTGCTGATCGCGGTCGAACGCTTCTTCGGCGTCGGCTTCTTCGATCCGCGCATCGGCGGTGATCCGCTGCTGTTCCAGCACTTGTTCTGGTTCTACTCGCACCCGGCGGTCTACATCATGATCCTGCCCGGCATGGGCGTGATCAACGAGCTGGTCTCATGTTTCTCCCGCAAGCAGGTGTTCGGCTACAAATTCGTGGCCTGGGCAAGCCTTGCGATCGCGGCGCTCGGCTTCCTGGTCTGGGGCCACCACATGTTCGTGACCGGACAATCCCTGCTCGCGAGCCTCGTGTTCTCCTTCATGAGCTTCGTCGTCGCGGTGCCCTCGGCGATCAAGGTGTTCAACTGGACTGCCACGCTGCACAAAGGCTCGTTGCGGTTCGACGCGCCGATGCTGTATGCGCTGGCCTTCATCGGGCTGTTCACGATCGGCGGGCTCACCGGCCTGTTCCTCGCCTGCCTGGCCTTCGACGTGCACGCCACCGATACCTATTTCGTGGTTGCACATTTCCACTACATCATGGTCGGCGGCATGGTGACCGCCTATTTCGGCGGGCTGCACTATTGGTGGCCGAAGATCACGGGCCGGCTTTATTCGGAATACTGGGCGAGAGCCGCCGCAATTCTGATCTTCCTCGGCTTCAATCTGACCTTCTTCCCGCAATTCGTGCTCGGCGCCGAGGGCATGCCGCGGCGCTACCACGTCTATCCGCCCGAATTCCAGGTCTGGAACGTGCTGTCTTCGGGCGGCGCCACCATCCTGGCTGCCGCCTACCTGCTGCCGCTGTTCTACCTCGGCTATTCCGTGTTCTTCGGCGCACGTGCCCCCGCCAACCCGTGGGACGCACCGGGACTCGAATGGCAGACATCGTCACCGCCGCCCGAGCACAATTTCGATGTCCAGCCGGTCGTGACACGCGCGCCTTATCAATATTCTCGCAAGTTCGAGGCGAAGCCGCAGAATGCCTGACAGCCCCGCGGTCGCCCCGCAATTCACCTCAGCCAGCCATCGCGACGAGACGGCCGAGCTCGGCATGTGGGTCTTCATCGCGACCGAGGTGCTGCTGTTCGGCGGGCTGCTGCTCGCCTATTTCGTCTACCGGCACGCCTATCCGCAGGGTTTCGTCACCGGTAGCCGGCACACCGAGATCGTGATCGGAACGGCCAACACCGCGATCCTGCTCACCTCGAGTTTCCTGGTCGCCTGGGCCGTCGAGATATTCTCCGCGGAAACGCGGCGGCTGACGGCCGGTTTGCTCACCGGCGCGATCTGCCTCGGGCTTGCCTTCATCCTGCTGAAGGGCATCGAGTATCACCGCGAATATGACGAGCATCTCGTGCCGGGCATCGATTTTCGTTTCACCGGCAGCCTCGCCAACGGCGTCCAGCTGTTCTTCATCTTCTACTTCATCGCAACCGCGATCCATGCCCTTCACATGATCATCGGGATTGGCCTGTTAGCGGTCCTGGCGCTGCTTTGCCGCGCCGCCCCTTCGACCCGGCGCCGCGCTGCACTGCACAGCGTGGCGCTGTACTGGCACTTCGTCGATATCGTCTGGATCTTCCTGTTCGCGTTGATCTACCTGCCGGGGAGATCGGCCTCATGACGCAATCCCGCCCCTCACTCCAGCTCGTCGCGGCCTGGCTCGGCTTGCTCGGCCTGCTCGCGCTGACCGTGACGATGGCCTATGCGCCGCTCGGAGCGGCGAACGCCGTCGTGGCGATCGGGATCGGCATCACCAAGGCGGCCCTGGTCGCCGCGATCTTCATGGAACTGCGATATCGGGATGCCCTGACATTGCTGTTCGCCGGTGCCGGTTTATTCTGGCTAGGCATCCTGCTCTGGCTCGGCTTGATGGACTTCCTGACCCGGACGTGAGGCAGCTCATGGCTCCAAAGCACCATATCGGGCGCGTTAGACTGACTCGCCCGCACCGTAGCCGGTCGCGCACCGGATCAGCCGCTCGAGCACCACCTCAATCGCCGATCCCACGATGACGTCGCTGGCCCAGTGCGCGAGCAACAGCACGCGGGTCGATATCAGACAGGCGCTCAGAGCCCGGATGATCCTCGCCCTCGGGAAGCTGGCTCGCCGCGGAACTGATGGCGCCGACCTGAATTGCGTGTCCGGACGGAAATGAGTCCTCCGCCCTGCCGGAGGTTGGAACGCCGTGCAGATGCCGAAGGAGGGTGAGCCGATCTGGCCGCTCATGGTTGAATACCGATTTGAGCAGATGCGGGAGACCGATGCGGCCAAAGCCGTGACCAGAACATGCTCGTCAGCCGCCCATGTCAGGATCGAGGCAGCGCGCTCGGTCGGCGGCGCTGTATTGCGCGAGATAACGCGCGCGATGGCAATATCCGGCTTCGTCGGCCGCACCGTGATCGGCATGGACGCCCTTGATTGGAACGATGGCGGCAAACGGATACGCCGACGCTTCGTTCCTTGCGAGCCTTGCGTCAAAGCGCGCAGTCGTCCGTCCACGCACGAACCGTGGCTGTAGGAACGACGCTGCAGGATGCCTGTTGTGGGTACAGATCAACCCGCACTCACGGAGCGACCGATGCCGGAGAAAGACCTCAGCGCCCTCTTCCTCGACACCCTCAAGGACATCTACTACGCCGAAAAGCAGATCCTCAAGGCGCTGCCGGGCATGGCCAAAGCCGCCGAATCCGACGATTTGCGCGCAGCTTTCGAGAAGCACCACGATGAGACCGAAGGACAGATCGAGCGGCTCGAGCAGATCTTCGATCTGATGGGCAAGCCGGCCCGCGGCAAGAAGTGCGATGCGATCGAGGGCATCCTCGAGGAAGGCAAGGAGATCATGGAGGAGTACGCTGACACGCCGGCGCTCGATGCGGGCCTGCTGTCGGCGGCTCAGGCGGTGGAGCATTATGAAATAGCCCGTTACGGCACACTGAAGGCATGGGCCACCAAGCTCAGCATGAAGGATGCCGTCAAGCTCATCGACCAGACGCTGGCCGAGGAAAAGAAGACCGACGAGACGCTTACCAAGCTCGCCGTCAGTGCTATCAACGCCGAAGCGGCCTGAGGAGACGCGCGATGAAGCGAACTATCTTGGCTATTGCCATCGGTTGCGGGCTGACGATGCCCGCCATGGCCCAATCGGTCGGTGAGAAGACCGGTGTCAACTCCGTGCTCGGCGTCGCGCCCAAGACGGAAGATTTCATCAAGGAAGTGGCCTTGAGTGACATGCTGGAGATCGAAGCGGCCAAAATTGCCCAGCAAAAGGGCAATACTGCCGAGAAGAAGTTCGCCGAACAGATGATGACAGACCATACCAAGACCAGTACCGAGTTGAAGGCAATGGTCACCGGCGAGATGAGGTCCGCGTTGCCGGCCGGTCTCGACGACAAGTCGCAGAAAAAGCTCGACGTGCTGCGCGACACCAAGGCGGACGATTTCGCCAGCGAGTATGATCCGATGCAGGTCAGCGCTCATAAGGACGCGATCTCGCTGTTCGAACGTTATGCCAAGGGCGGTGACGATCCGAAGCTGAAGGATTGGGCCGGCAAGACCTTGCCGGCCCTTCAGCATCATCTCGCAATGGCGCAGGACTTGGACAAGAACCGGAAGTAGTCGCCGATCTGGTCGCTTGCGGCATCGCCTGGAACGAACGGCGCGATCACGGATTGCCTTGCTATTCCGGCTTCATGAGGCAGTTCGGCGCCGGCCTGCTGTCGCGCCTCACCAACACGGCCATTGCCGACATGGCATTCTCCGCTGTGATCGCGGCCTTCGCGGTCGCCGCGCTGATCTTCGGCTTTGGTCTACCGGCGCTGAAGCCGGGCTTTCTCGGATAGGAACAGCCGGCCGGCGGAGCCGTTCAATTCCGAACGTCAGTGCCCAGGTAGGTCCGCATGTCCCAGACCGTCAGCGATTTCATCGTCCATCGCCTGCACGATTGGGGCGTGCGGCATATCTTCGGCTACCCCGGCGACGGCATTAATGGCGTGTTCGGTGCGCTCAATCGAGCAGACGGCCGGATCGAGTTCATCCAGGCGCGGCACGAGGAGATGGCCGCGTTCATGGCCTCGGCTTATGCGAAATTCTCCGGGCGCCTCGGCGTATGCATTGCGACATCTGGGCCAGGGGCATCACATCTCACGACCGGTCTCTATGACGCGCTGCTGGATCACCAACCGGTCCTCGCGCTGGTCGGTCAGCAGGCGCGTAACGCGCTTGGCGGCCAATATCAGCAGGAGCTCGACCTTGTCTCGATGTTCAAGGACGTAGCCGGGGCCTATGTCGCGCAGGCCTCTGCGCCTGCTCAGGTCCGCCATCTGATCGACCGCGCGGCGCGCATCGCGTTGGCCCGGCGTACCGTGACGGCGGTCATCCTTCCGAACGACCTTCAAGAGGAGGCTTACCGGGATCCGCCGCGCGCCCATGGCACGCTGCGCTCCGGCATCGGTTACGCCCCGCCGCGCGTCATCCCGCTTGAGGCCGAGCTCGACCGCGCCGCCGATATCCTCAATGCCGGAAAGAAGGTTGCCATGCTGGTCGGCGCCGGCGCACTCGGCGCTACCGACGAGGTCATCGCGGTTGCGGAGCGGCTGCAAGCGGGCTGCGCCAAGGCACTGCTTGGCAAGGCCGTGCTCCCCGACGATCTTCCCTGGGTCACTGGCTCGATCGGACTTTTGGGCACCGAGCCAAGCTACGACCTGATGATGGAATGCGACACGCTGCTAATGGTCGGCTCCGCTTTCCCCTACTCCGAGTTCCTGCCCAAGGAAGGCAGCGCCCGCGGCGTTCAGATCGACATCGATGCCGGGATGCTGTCGATCCGCTTCCCGATGGAAGTTGGCCTTGTCGGGGATGCCACCGAAACTCTACGCGCCTTGCTGCCGCGGCTGACGCAAAAGAACCCGGACGGCTGGCGCAAGTCGATCGAGGGAAATGTCCGCGAATGGTGGACGACGCTTGAGGACCGCGCGCGGCAACCCGCCAAGCCGGTCAATCCGCAGCGCGTCACGTGGGAGCTGTCGCCCCGGATCCCCGATCGCGCCATCATCACCAGCGACTCTGGCTCCTGCGCCAACTGGTTCGCGCGCGATCTCAAGATGCGGCGTGGCATCAACGCTTCGCTGTCGGGCGGCCTGGCCTCAATGGGAGCCGCAGTCCCCTATGCGATCGCCGCCAAATATGCGGCGCCCGACCGTCCAGTGATCGCGCTGGTCGGCGACGGCGCGATGCAAATGAACAACATGGCCGAATTGATCACGGTCGCGAAATACTGGCGGCAGTGGAAAGACCACCGCTGGATCGTTTGCGTGTTCAACAATGAAGATCTCAATCAGGTCACCTGGGAGCAACGGATCATCAATGCCGATCCGAAGTTCGAGGCGTCGCAGCGCATCCCTGATGTCTCCTATTCCCACTTTGCCGAGATGATCGGCCTGCGCGGCATCTATGTCGATCGACCCGATCTCGTCGGACTAGCCTGGGAGCAGGCCCTGGCGAGCGATGTGCCTGTGGTGCTGGAGGTGAAAACCGATCCCGAGGTCCCGCCACTCCCGCCGCACATCACGCTGGAGCAAGCCAAGAACTTCTCCATTGCATTGGCCAAGGGCGATCCTAACGAGGTTGGCGTGATCCGCGGTGCCGCTCGGCAAGTCCTGGAAACGATCCTTCCGGGCAAGGAGTGAGGCGGGCCACTGAGGCACCGACGCTCGGAGCATCGCATGGCACGCATCTTGATCGGCACATCCGGCTGGCACTATCCGTCCTGGCGCGGTCCGTTCTTTCCGAAGGGACTGCCGCTGAAGCGACAGCTCGATTACTACGCGACGCAGTTCACAACCACGGAGCTGAACGGCGTGTTCTATCGCACGCCGACGAAAAAGGCGGTGGCGGGCTGGCGGGATGCGACCGATAGGGATTTCGTCTTCGCCTGGAAGGCGTCGAGATTTATCACACATTGGAAGCGCCTCTCCGAACGCTCGGTCAATAGTCTTGAACTGCTCGAAGACCGTCTGTCGCTGCTGCGTGGCAAGGCCGGTCCGATTCTGTTCCAGCTGCCGCCGAACTTTGCGATCGACGCCGATCGTCTGGCGTCGTTCCTCAAGCTGTTGAAACGCCGGCGGCGATATGCCTTCGAATTTCGTCATCCTAGCTGGTACGAGCCGCGCATCCTGAAGCTGCTGGCGACACGCAACATCGCGCTCTGCATTTCCGACCATCACGATGCCCCGGCCCCCTGGAAACGGACTGCCGATTTCGCCTATGTGCGCGGCCATGGTCCGGGAGGCCGCTACAGCGGGCACTACAAGCCGGGCGAGCTCTCACACTGGGCGAAGCGCATCCGCGGCTGGAAACGGCAGGGATACGACGTCTATGTCTATTTCGACAACGACCAGAAAAGCGCGGCGCCGGCTGATGCCAGGAGGCTCTGCGACATGCTTGGCTCCGCGCTTCCGCGCCGGCCGGCGCAATAGGAACGAACAGTTCCAACCCGCATTGGCCGCAGAAGTGAAATACTGCTTTGAGGATCAGGAGATCGAGGACATCGCGCAGAACATGGGAGCGATCCAGGTCCGCCGCCTGCCCGTGCTTAACCGGGACAAGCGCCTCGTCGGCATTATCGCGCTTGGCGATATTGCTCGGGTGCAAGCGAACGACGGCATTGGCATGGCACTGAGCCAGATCTCACGCCCGACTACCCAGCACGCGCAACTTTGAACATTCGTGGCTTCGCTCCGCGCGCCCTCGCTCGCGGAGCGGGGTCCACCAAGGCAGGCCAATGGCCGAGTACATCTCGTGGTTTCTGATCGCCGGCGGATTTGCCACGCTGATCGTCATAGCGCTGCTCTGGCGCGCTAATTATGTCAGTTCGGACTAGGCGGCTTATGCGTCCTGGACTGGATCCTGCTGGTTGCGAGAGCGCATAGCGCCGAGCCTAGCGCAACGATCAGCTTGCCCGCTTGGTCAGGGCAGCCTCGCCCTCTTCGCGTCCGGGCACGCTGACATGGACCTCATGTCCCATTCTGATCGCCAGTGCCGCAGCGGCAGCGGCGGATTCGAACGCGGCCTCCTTGGTGGCGTATCCGCCATTGACGTTGCCGTCGTGCAGAACGCCCCATTCCTCGCCGGCCGCAATCACCGCATACTGAGCCAAGCCCATGATGTCCTCCTCAATCAAACCGCTGCGTTACGTCTCATTCCGCTCGTATCTCTCCCGGACAACCTTGTCGGCGGTCTGAACTGACCGCCGGTTGCGGAAGCGATGTTGCAGCACTGCGAAGATCAGGGCGGTCAGCAGCACGAGCGCTCCGACGCCGTAGATGATTTCCAGACCCATATCCATTGGTCTCGCTCCTGGTCACGATCCTCGAGCCCAGCCGTCATACTGCCGATCAGTGCGTGTTCGACTCATGCCAGTTTTCCAGATCCGGCTTCTCATCCCCGGGATGCTTGTTGCCCCCAGAGCGCTTCTCATGTCCGGCGCGCTGCTCCTTTTCGGGATTACCCTTCCAAGGCTTGTCGGTTTGCGCGTGGGAGCCCCAGTCGCTGGAGCGGCCGGAATCCGGCGTCACGGGTTTTCTGTTCATGTCGATCTCCTCAAGACCAGAAGCGCCGATAAGGCTAGGAGTTCCTAAAACGACAGTTCCTCAAGGCCCGCCCGCGACCGATTGCGCGTGATGCGAGGACTCGCGGACGGTCAGGGTCTGCCCGATGCGCTCACGCGCCACACAGTGTTGCCGACATCGTCCGCAATGAGCAGCGCGCCGGATTTGTCGAACGCCAGACCCACCGGCCGGCCGCGGGATTTCTCCTCGTCATTGAGAAATCCAGTCACGACGTCCTGCGCAGGTCCATTTGGATGGCCGTCGGCGAAGGGCACGTAGACCACCTTGTAGCCATTGAGTTGCGGCCGGTTCCAGCTGCCGTGCTCGCCGACGAAGGCGCCACCCCGGTACGTCGAAGGCAGGCTGTCCCCGGTGGAGAAGGCAAGCCCCAGCGGCGCGACGTGCGAGCTCAACGCATAATCCGGAACGGTGGCCTTCGCGACAAGGTCCGGCCGTTGCGGCTGCACCCGCGGATCGACATTCTGACCGAAATAGCTGTACGGCCAGCCGTAAAAGCCGCCGTCCTTCACCGACGTCAGATAGTCCGGCACGAGATTCGGACCGATCTCGTCCCGTTCATTGACGACGGTCCATAGCGCGTGGCTCTGCGGTTCGAAGGTCAGACCGTTGGGATTGCGCAGACCGCTGGCAAAGATCCGCCAGCGGCCTGTGGCACGCTCGACCTCGAGGATTGCCGCGCGATTTTTTTCCGCCTCGATCCCATTCTCGGTGATGTTGCTGTTGGAGCCGACGCCGACATAGAGCAATGCACCGTCCGGGCTTGCCACCAGGCTCTTGGTCCAGTGGTGATCGATTGGCCCGCCCGGAAGCTGCGTCAGCGTCTGCCCCGGCTCGGTGATCTTGGTATCGCCCTCGTGATACGGATAGCGGACGATCGCATCGGTGTTCGCGACGTACAGATCGTTACCGACCAAGGCGACGCCGAATGGCGAATGAAGGTGATCGAGAAAGACGCTCTGCATCTCCGGCTTGCCATCGCCTTTGGCGCCGCGCAGCAACGTGATACGATTGCTCTCGCCGGTATCGCCGCCGGAGGTCGCCCACGACTCCACCCATTTCATGATGAAGTCCTTCGGCCGCTTGATCGGCTCGGTTCCCGGCGCCTTGGACTCGACGACCAGGATGTCGCCGTTCGGAAGCACATAGAGAGAGCGCGGGTGCTGCAGACCAGTCACGAGCGCATTGATCTGCAAGCTATCGGGCACCTTGGGCTTCTCGCCCTGCTTCCAACCGACGACCGAGGCAACGTGCATCGGCGGCAGCAGATATTGCTCCAGCGCCGGCAGGTCAGGACGTGCACCGATCTGGGTCTTCGGGTCGGGTGCCGCCTCCTTGCTACAGCCACCAAGGCCCAACCCGGCCATCAGCGCCGCCGCCAGCGCAATTTGGGTGGTGTTTGTCAGATTGAACCGCATTAGCCCGCCACTCCGACCCGATGATGATAGACCATGGCCCAACCGAGCCAACCCGTGAACAGCATCACGAGGACGGTCAGCGCTGACAGCACCAGCCCGGTCGGCACCACCGAGGTCCAGGCATCACGGCTGTGGACGAACGCGTTGAACAGCGCGAGCAGCATCACGACCACGTTGCCGACCATGTGAAACCAGGCATAGGCCAGTCGGCGGATCAATCGATTGCTCAGGAAGTCGATCAGGCCGGCAATCGCGGCAAGGCCACCCATGATCAACCCCGCGAACAACAGCCAGGCCGAAAAGTTGGCCCACTGCATCTCAGCTGTTTGCCAGTACGCAATGTCGGTCACCAGCGCACCGACAAAGCAGGCGATCGGAAACGGCACCAGCATAGGATGGATGGGGTGCGTGCCTATCCTTGCCGTCGAGGCCGGATTGACCGAATCCGCGGTGACTACTGTGACGTCTTGCATCTGCGCAGCTCCGAAAGAGGTCCAACGGCACGTTCGGAGCGAGGTTCCTAAGTACGCCGCACTGCCCCCGGGCTGCGATAGGAACCAAGCAGCATCGGCAGCGTCGGGACAGAGCTTATAAGCGCAGGACACCAACATGGTCAGAGAAGGTCCCGCTGAACCGGCATCGCCGAGACGACGCAAGCAAGATAGGCACGTCCCTACGGCATGATCGTCACCTCGGCAATCATTGCGCTGGCGATCATCACCCTCGTCTACGTTCTGATGAGATAGACGACAGCTGCCAGGATTCCAGGCAGGAACGGCCAGTGGTCAAGCCGCCATTTTCCGGCAGGATTCCGCGCACGCCCGGCACATGGCAACGCATTCGTCCATGCCGCCAAGACGCTCACAATCCGCGGCACATTCACTGCAGATCTCGGCGCATTCGCGGCACGTATGCTTTTGGTGCGGCGTGTTGATCAGCATAAAGTGAGCTGCCGTCCGGCATATCTCCGCGCATGCCATCATCAGGCGGAAATGTGCAGGTTCGACATGCTTGCCTCCGCTAACGAGGCAATGGTTCATCGCGGTGGCAAGACACGTCTTGTAACAGGACAAGCAGGTCTCGATGCATCGGTTCATTTCCTGCGAGAATGCCATGATCACCTCACGCCGCGCTGCGCCGCGTATGACGCCCTTCCTTCACTTCCTCGATGATCTTGGCGCTGAAGGCCTCAAGATCTCCTGGATTTCGGGAGGTCACGACGCCTTGATCCACCACGACCTCGGCATCCTGCCAGGTCGCGCCGGCATTCACGACATCGGTCTTGATCGATTTGTAGGAGGTCATCTTGCGCCCGTTGGCGATGCCGGTCTCGATCAGCAGCCAAGGGGCGTGACAGACCGCGGCGACAATCTTCTTGGCATCGAAGATATCCTTGATGAACTTCAGCGCCTTGGGTTCGACACGCAGGAGGTCTGGATTGATCTGTCCGCCCGGCAGGACGATCGCCTCGTAATCGGCGGCCACGGCTTGATCGAGCGTCTTGTCGACCTTGACGGGACGCCCCCAATCCTTCTTGTCCCATCCCCTGATCTCGCCGGCGGCGATAGACACGATTTCGACCGTTGCGCCGGCCTTGATCAGGCGATCCCGCGGCACTTCGAGCTCCGACTGTTCAAAGCCATGCGTTGCGAGGATGGCGATCTTCTTGCCGTTCAAATCCATGAGCTGCTCCGTTGAGAGTTTTCTGCCAGTTCATGATCAGCGCGCAGCAGCTAGTGACCGTTGTGCGATGACTCGAACAACGCCCCGGTCAGCAACCGCCGCAAGTAGCATAGCCCGTCAAAAGTCAGCCTGGTTTCCCTGACCTCGCCCTTGGCGACCTGCTCCTCGAGGAACGTCTCGAGTTCGGGAAGCGCACGATCGAACTTGTCTGCGATGCCCGTCAGCTCGCAGGTTTCCTTGACGCGCGCGATCGGTGTTTCCAGCACGGTGATCTGAACCATTTGGCTCAAGTGTGCGTGCTGTCGTTGGTTCCTACGCAAGTTGCCGCATGTTCGGTTGCGGAAATTATCAAGCCGCAATGTGTCATTCGGCGGCTATGCGCGTTCATGGAACATGCACCGCCGCAAAGCACGAACTTCCGCTCCCTCGGCACGCCTGTGGCCGCTGCTTGCCGTCAACTTCTTCATGGCGGACATGCAATCGGGAATCGGACCGTTCGTCGGGATATTCCTGCAGCTGCATGGCTGGAGCAGCGGGCTGATCGGGACTGCAATGACCCTCGGCAGTGTCGCCGGCATGCTGATTACGACCCCGATCGGCGGCTGCATCGACACCACGAGCCACAAGCGAGCATGGGTGATCGTGCCCGGCATCGCGGTCGTCGTGGCATCCACCACCATCCTTTTGTCGCAAACATTCTGGGCTGTGGCCCTGTCCCAGGTTGCGACGTCGATCGCAGGTGCGGCCATCGTTCCGGCGGTCACCGGCATCACGCTCGGCATCGTCAAGCAGCGCGGCTTCAACCGACAGAACGGCCGCAACCAGGCCTTTAATCATGCCGGAAACATGATCGGCGCGGCGGCATCCGGCTATCTCGGCTGGCACTACGGCTACCTGGCAGTGTTCCTGCTCGCCGCGCTGTTTGGCGCAATCACGATCGCCTGCGTCCTGATGATCACGCCCGGCAGCATCGACTACCACGCGGCCCGCGGTAAGGAGGAAGACCCGGAAAGCCAGCCCAGCGGCTTCACGGTGCTGGTCAAGCACAGACCGCTGCTGGTGCTTGCAATTGCGCTTGCCGCTTTCCATCTCGGCAATGCGGCCATCGTGCCGCTCTACGGCCTTGCTGCGGTCGCCGGCGGGCTTGCCGACGGTCCGAGCTTCGTCGCAACAACCATCGTCATCGCCCAGGCGGTGATGATCCTGGCGTCGATCGCCGGCATGCACGCAGCCGAGCGCCGCAACTACTGGATCGTCCTGCTGCTGTCGTTCCTGGCCCTGCCGGTGCGCGGCGTGCTTGCCTTCTTTCTTTCCGGCTGGTGGGGCGTGGTGCCGGTGCAAATCCTCGACGGCGTCGGAGCCGGACTGCAAAGCGTCGCGGTCCCGGGAATGGTGGCGCGATCGCTGAACGGAACCGGCCGCATCAATCTTGGGCAAGGCGCGGTCATTACGATCCAGGGCATCGGCGCTTCGCTCAGCCCTGCGCTTGGCGGCTGGGTCGCGCAATGGCTCGGCTATGGCCCCGCCTTCCTGGTGCTCGGCGGACTGGGCTTGCTGTCGGTCGCAATCTGGGTCGCCTTCCAGCCGACAGTGCAGCAGTACTGAGGTGCTTTTCGCGGCACCGATCGGGTTAGGACGCCTTGCCGACCGTGTCGGCCATCCTCGCGCCGCGTGCCCCCAGCGGCTTGCGGCGGCCCTCGGTCGAATCAATCACCGTCTGATGCTCGATCTCGGAATTCAGTTCAGCCCCGCACAGCACGATGATGGCGGACATCCACATCCAGGTCATCAGGCCGATGGCGGCCCCCAGCGAGCCGTAGGTCGCGTTATAATTGCCGAAATTCGCCAGATACCAGGACAGCAGCGACGAGCCGATCAGCCATAGAGCGGCCGCGGCGACCGCGCCGACGCTGAGCCATTGCCAGCGCGGCTCGGTTCGGCTGGGACCATAGCGGTAAAGCACCGCAAGCGCGGTGAGAAGCAGCAGCACCAGGATCGGCCACCGGCCGAGACCGATGATGAGTTCGGCCCGCGAGCCCAAGCCAACCTGCTGCAGCAAAAGCGGGACGACGACGACCGCTCCGACCATCAGCATGATCGAAATCAGGGCGGCGATCGTGAACAAGAGCGACATCAAATTGAGTTTGATGAAGCCGCGCTTCTCTTTCTCCTCATAGACGACGTTGAGCGCATCGAAGATCGCCTTCATGCCGGCATTGGCGCTCCAGATCGCGATCAGCAGGCCGATCGCAAAGGTCAGGCCGAGTGTCGAAGTGCCCTTTGCCAAGACGCGGGCGATCTGGTCCTGGACGACGGCAAATGAACCTTCCGGCAACATCAAAGCCAGGCTTTGCAGATTGGACGAGATCGTCGACGGATCGGCGAACAGGCCGTAGCTCGAGACCAGTGCGGTGATGGCCGGAAAGATCGCCAGCAAGCCGTAGAACACGACACCGGCAGCGGTCGCGAGCAACCGGTCCTCGTCGATCTGCTGATAGGTTCGCAGCAGAATGTCCTTCCAGCCGGCGGCCGGAATTTGCAGAGGCGTGTCAGCCAGCCGCCCGCGATCCTGCGCTTCGGCAAGCGGGGGCTCGGCGTCGATCCCACGTTCGGCCGGCATCTCCGATCGAGACACATGCCGATAGACAGCCAAGGTCGCTAGCGCCGTTGCACCGGCGAGCATCAGGTCGTTCGGCCAACTGGAGCGCGGAGCCATCGCTAGTCCTGGACGGTGTCGGGCCGGCGCCGGAAACGCGATGCGGCGAACCAGCCGATCAGCAGGACGGCAGCGCCTGCGGCCAGTGCCTGGGTCTTGGGATCGACGCCCGCCGCCGCTCCCGACCGGGAAACCGCGATCAGGCGCGCCGCGACCGGCACTGCGATCGACCGCTTGAGCATGTCGGCCTGCCGGGTTGGGCGCGGCACTTCCGGTGCCGGACGCGCCAGCAGTGCACGACCCGCCACAAGTCCCGCGAGCCCGAGGACAAGAAACGTGCCGCCGACCACAGCGTACGCAATCCAGATGTCGTAACGTACCTCAAGAGCATGAAAGGCCGCGCCGACCGCGATCCCGATCGCAATCAGCAGCGAGATCGCACCGACCAGCATGACCCCACACGCCACCGCGTAGCCGGTCACAAGACGCCCGATCCACTGCCGCAAGTCCCCGAGATAGGAGTGGACTATCTGGCTCAGCGACGGCGATCGGGTCGGGGCGCCCATGGCGATATCCTTGGTGGTACTCATTGCAAGTTCGGCAACCGACAACCCGGCAGGATCAGCGACGTTCCCTACCCCGCCAGCGCGATGGCTCGGGCCGGCCGCAAGGACAATCGCGTTCCCGATCGCTTGTGCACAGGACGAACGCTCTACCGAACCGGACGATGACTTGCGCGGGGTGGAAGGGTGCTCGGGAATGGCTGCGCCACCATGAGCGTCGCGCGCTCGTTGGTTTCCAGCGCGATCTTCTGGGCCAGCATCACGTCGCCGGGCACCAGAGAACCGACAGGGCGGAAACACCAACCGAGCACGACGCGATCCCGGCCATCCATCTCGTAGACGTTGGTCGATGTCCCGTAGCAAATCCGATAGCGCTTGCCCGAGTCCGAGCCGACGACGTCGAAGCGCCTGTACCTCTCGAATTGCGATCGCTGCTCCGGTGAGAGCCATGCGGACAACAGCGCAATTCCACGCGCTTCGATCCGCTCATAGGCCTGCCAGCGCTCCCAGATCGCGACCGCGGTCGCCCATAGCGCGCTGCCGGCGCGCCGAAACACAGACGACAGCGACACCCTGGGCAGACGGGCCGTCACGGCGTCAACCGCCGACCAGCCTGGGATAGAACAGGGTTTCCTCGGCGGCCGGATCAAGCGCGCGAACCAGAGCGGCTTCGCCGGAGGACCTCCGCACAGCGGCGGTATAGCCGTCCGCCGTCAGTTCAGCGAAACGTGCATTGGCCCAAGCGAGCTGCTCGCCATCATCCGGGTCGAACTGCTGCCTCGTGTCGCCGGTGTAATCCATCACCAAGATCGTGGCCATTATTGTCTCCTTGAAGGACGTTCAACTGCTTCAGACGATCGGTACGGCGGTCGTCGGTCTGCCACCCATCCATTCCGGCAGCGCGGCACCGTCGCGATGGCGGCCACCCGCACAGGCCGCGGCCCACGCAGCGACCGCGCCGAACAACAACGCTGCCGCAACCGAGAACGCCAGGATCACCGCGCTGCGCCGCGAGCGCTGGATGGCGATCCTGGCATCGCCGATCACGCTGTCGACGCGCTTCTCCGCCTCGGCGGCGGCCAGACCGGTGGCGGCGGCGACCTGCTGGATCAGATAGCTGTGATCTTCGGGGCTGATACCGCTGTGGCTCGAGGTGGTCAGCAGGATGCGGCCGGCTTCCGCCCGCTCGTAACCAACATCGATGTTGGCTGGGCGTCGTGTGGAGCGATACAGACGGTCGAGCTCTGCGCTCAAGAGCGGCTCGGCGGCCGTCGCTGTTGGCCGCGTCTGTAGCACCGGGCGCGCGGTCGACATGCCCACCAGCGCGACCATTGCTGCTCCCAGGATGACAGCGAGAGCCCAAGCTGTCAGGCCATGAAGCCCGTCACGGCTTTCCATCATATCGACCGGTGTCGCGCCGATCACGCGTTGCGCCCTGCCGGCGATGTAGCCGCCCGCGCCAAAGCTCACCAGCGCCTGCAAGATCAAATACAGCCCGGACAGCAGCGCCAGTGCGGCCGATGCGTCACGCCATGATGGCGAACTCGAGCTCACGCCCAGGCCAACTGCAGCGCCAAAGCCGATCAAAATCGCCGTTAGCGCCGCCGCGGTGAGCGCGCCGGCAATAACCGGGCTCCACTGCAGCCGAAGCCCGGTCCTGTTGGCGGCAGATACGGCAACCCCTTGCTCGCTATCCATGGTGCGCCCTACCGCAGTCCGAAGAACGACAGAATCGCGAGAATGACCACGATCAGTCCCACCAGATAAATCAGCTGGTTCATGCAAGCCTCCTCCGCTCACTTCATGCTGACAATCTGTCCGAGGAGGCAAAGTTCCTACGCGGATCGGCAGCTCTCCAGCGGCGAGAAGCTCGCTTCGGGAGGCCTTCTTAGCGATAGAGCTCTATTGATCGAGTGCACGATCGGCGCCCGCTGCGCACACCGATTGACGAAAGAGAGCCCCGGCTCACGGATTGCGAGCCCGGGGTTCGAGTGGAGTTCTCGTAGTTCAGCCGATGTCCCTTCGGGGCCACATGCCTGGGATGGCGCGCAACGCGGCGCGGCCGGCCCGTCTGAGCTCTTCAATGGACGAATGTCCCTCGCGAACCGCCCGTAGCAGGCCCGATGCCACATCAGTCCGCCGTGCCGTGTCGGAACGTGGAATGTCGCCGCAGACCTCGTCGAGCACCGCGCGAAGCACTGCCGCGGTCGCACCGTCGAGCATGGCGTCCTCCCCTACCTCGTCTTGGACGGGTACTGTAATGCAAGGGAGCCTGGCGCGACTTCAAATATGTTAAGGCTGGAAACGGAATTCGCAGAGAGCGCCTAGCCGCGCCGTTTGGTGTGCAAATAGTCGGCCGAGAACAGTGCAGTATCCTTGAGGACCTTCAGATCGGTAATCGTCAAGGTGCGATCGCGCAGCACAATCAGTCCGGAGGCGCGCAGCTCCTGCAACGTCCTGTTGACATGGACCACGGACAGGCCGGTGGCATCGGCCAGGTCCATTTGCGTAATCGGGAACAGACAGGAGCCATCCTCGATCATGTCGACCGGAAGCAGCCGCTCATAGAGTTCGCACAACAAGTGCGCGATTCGTTCCAGCGCCACGCGCCGGCCGATATTGACGGTCCATTCGCGCTGGATCGCACTGTTCACCATGGTTTCGCACCACATGGCTTCCGCCAGCGAACGATCGCTTGCCAGCAGCTGCTCGAACGCCCCGCGCGCGATCACGGCATAAGTGACCGGTGTGAGCGCACCGATCGAGTGATCCATCACCGACAGCAGATAGACGCAGGCATCGCAGCAATCGCCCGGCAAAACAAAATTGACGATCTGGCGCCGGCCATCCTCCAGCGTCTTGTAGCGGGCGAGCCAGCCCGACAGGATGATCCTCACGCTGTCGATCGGATCGCCCTCGCTGACGAGGTCTTCGCCCGGGCGGGCACGCTGCAGCCCGTCCTGGATCGCCTGCTGCAGAAGCGCGATCCCCCGCTCGGACAATTGGCGCAAGGCGCTGAGCCGCCGGATCACCGGTTGCGCCAGATTCCTCTCGAGCATCGGGGAATGCATCTCAACTCCCCATGCTCGGCGTATGGATGGCCTGCGGGCTCATCGGTATCGCGATCGTGCAGTGAAGTCCCGACGGATTGAAATCGAGTGTGCTCTTGGCCTTGAACTCGAACGCCAGCGTCCGCTCCAGCAGCTCTGATCCGAATCCCCTGCGGCTCGGTGGCGTCACCGCGGGGCCGCCCCGCTCGCGCCAATCGAACACCAGCTGCCGCGTGTCGGCCGCATCGTCGATGCGCCAGGACACCTCGATCCGTCCGGCCATCTGGCTGAGCGCGCCATATTTCAGGGCGTTGGTCGCAAGCTCGTGGATCGCCAACGCGAACGTCTCTGCCGCCTTGGGCTGCAGGCGGATCTTAGGGCCCGAGACCCTCAGTTGCTCGCCCTCCCGCGCGTTATAGGCCAGCAATTCCTCGACCACGAGGAATTCCAGGTCAACGCCGCCTTCCGGATCGCGCGTCACCAGCGACTGCGTTCGCGCAAAGGCGTTGAGACGGCCGTCAAGATGCGATGCGTAGTCCTCGACGCTGGTGCTGGTCTCGGCCGAGCGCCGCGCGATCGAACGCACCACGCCGAGCGTGTTGCGGACGCGGTGCTGCAGCTCGGCGAGCAGCAGCCGCTGCCGTTCCTCCGCTCGCGTGATCGCAGTGACATCGATGAAGGTGATCACGACGCCGGCAATGAAATTGTCGATGCTCCGGTAAGGCAGGATGCGCACGATGTAGCGGGTGCCGCTGTCGGGCGCGGTCAGCTCGCGTTCGGCGCTCGCCAATGTCCGAAGCACGCGCCGGACGTCATCATAGAGCTCCTCGATGGGGATGCGCGCCTTGATATGCGCGATCGGACGGCCGACATCGGTCTCGACCAGATGCAGCAATTGCGTGATCGCGGGGGTGAAGTTCATTACTTTGAGGTCGTTGTCCAGGAACACGGTTGCGATCTGGGTGCTCTCGAGGAAATTCTTCAGGTCGCTGGTGGCTCGGGTCAGTTCCTGCACGCGGTGTGCCAGCTCGCCGTTGACCGTGGTCAGCTCTTCGTTGACCGACTGCAATTCCTCGCGCGAGGTCTCCAGCTCCTCGTTGGCCGACTGCAGCTCCTCATTGAGCGACTGGTATTCCTCGTTGGAGGACTTCAGCTCCTCGTTGGTGCTTTCGAGCTCCTCGATGGTGGCTTGCAGACGCTCGCGGGTGGCCCGCAGTTCGCTCTCCAGCCGCTCCACATGCTCGGTCCGGACCAGGACGTCGCGATTGTTCTCGGGATGGTCGACGGGACGGATCGGGCCATCCTTGAAGAGAACCACGAAATTGCGGTGTCCCGCGGGCGCGTCCGGAATCGGCTCGACCGTGATATCGACCAGCACGCGATGCCCATTGACCCCGAGCTGCACCTGCTCGGCATGCGCGGCCTCATTAATCTCCGCAGCCCGGCTCAGTGCGGTGCGCAGCTCGAGCCTGAGGTCGCGATGCACGAGTTGCAGCAGGTCGAGCGTCGCCGTGCCCGCCGTCGGCTCGATGTAGCGGCCGGTGCGGCCGGAGAAGTGCAGAATGTGGAAACTCTCGTCGGTAATCACATAGGCCGGCGCATAGCGCTCTGCGAGCCGTTGTGCGCGCCGCTCGAGGCCGACATCGGGGCCCATGGAGCGCACCGGCGGGATGTCGACGGCGGCTCGCCCGGCTGCCGTGGTGATCGGGAATTCGGGCGGAAGCCGCGTCCCGGTCTCGAGCTTCTTGAAAATGCGCGCGCGGCGGTCGACCGGCGCGAATAGCTTCGGATGCCGCGTGACGTTCTCGGAGTTGCCAAGAAAAAGGAAGCGATCCGGCAGCAGCGCGAAGTGAAACAGCGGAATGACACGGTTCTGCAATTCGGCATTGAGATAGATGAGGAGATTGCGGCACGACACCAGGTCGAGCTTGGAGAACGGTGCGTCCTTGATCACGTTGTGCTGCGAGAAGATGCACATTTCGCGCAGTTCCTTGACCACGCAATAGGTGTCGCCCTCGCGCACGAACCAGCGCGCGAGCCGCTCCGGCGTCATGTCGTTTTCGATGCTGGTGCGATAACGCCCGACCCGCGCGGTGGCGAGGGCCCGCCCGTCGATATCGGTCGCGAAGATCTGCACCTGAGGCACGGAATCGAGGCTCGCCATATGCTCACGCAGCAGGATGCCGATCGAGTAGGCCTCCTCCCCCGTGGCGCAACCGAGCACCCAGACCCGCACCTGCTGGCCCGTGCCTTTGCCTTCGAATAGCTTCGGGACGATCTGCGTTTCCAGAACATCGAACTCCTTCTTGTCCCGGAAAAACTCGGTGACACCGATCAGGAGGTCGTTGAAGAGATGCTGCGCCTCGTCCTTATCGTTCCTCAGGAAATCGACGTAGGCGGATATGTCGTCGATCTGCACCACTTGCATTCGGCGCTGGACGCGGCGCAGGAAGGTGTTCTGCTTGTAGCCGTGGAAGTCATTTCCGGTCTTGTTGCGCAGGATGTCGGCAATGCGGGCGAGCGAACTGGCGGCCGCCGCCAGCACCTCGTCGAACCCCTGTTTCTCCTCGAGCCGGCGCAAGTGGCGGGCATAAACGTCGATATGCTCTGGAATGTCCTCGGGCGGCAGCACAAAGTCCGCGATCGCGACGGCCGAATTGCCTTCCTCGTGCGGGTCGGACTGGCCGTCCCCGATGCGCTCAGCAATCGCCAGACCACCGTGGTCCTTCAGCGTTGCAACCCCGAGGGTGCCATCCCCGCCCGTGCCGGCCAGCACGACGCCGATCGATTGCTCGGCATGTTCCTCCGCCAGGGTCACCAGGAAGCTGTCGATGGTCGCTCGCTCGCCGCGCGCTTGCTCGGCGCGCCGGACAGCGAAACGGTCGCCATGGATGGTGGTGATCATATCGGAGGGGCAAACATGGATCGCGCCCCCCTCGGCGACCTGACCATCCGTGATCTCGAGCAGTTTGGCGCCTTCCGATCGCTGCAGCGCGGCACGCAACCGGGCGTCCTCGATGCCATCCCGATACTGCATGATCAGAACGATGGCCTGGTCCGGGGTGAGCCTGAGCCTGGAGAAAAACCGCTCGATGCTGTCCAGGGCGCCTGCGGACGCGCCCACACCGATGATCAGCGGCGCCTTGGACTGACGCTCTTCGTCTCTGCTTTTGGGTTGGCCAACGTCATCCATGATTGCAGCGGCTCTCACTCTTTTGCTGGCGCCTCGCCGGCTCCCCGTAGATAGCAGAGTTTGCTGCTATCCCAATGGAATAAGTAGGAATTCTCCAATGCCTTGGAAACTTCGACGATGGCACGCCTCCGGCTCGCCCGCGACCGCCATCCGGGACCGAACGCCCGAGCCCAAACGCACCCCCGGTCAGCAACGAAAATGATCGATCGCGGCGACGGTTCCTTCGGCTGCCTTACCAGAAGTGCGAATTCAGGACGGCTTCGCATCCGGTCCCGGCTCCAGAGCGGCTAGTGGGACGTCAACTGATCCTCGAGGTAGGCTACCCGCTGCACGATCAGCGTACGGTGCCGCTCCCACTCGACGAGGGTTCGCTTGAGCAGGTTGACCAGACGTTCGGCCTGCTCGGTGTCGTGGCCTGCCTGCTGCAGCCAATCCAGCAGCTCCTGCTGATTGCGGACGCGTCTCCAGCCCTCCTCGATGTCGATCTCCGCTTTTGCCAGGAGCGCGCGTTCGGACTGCAACTGTTGGGCCCAGCTCGCATGCTCAGCGCTGGCCATCACCGTTCCTTCCGCGCCGGTCGCTTCGGATCGAGCGATTGTAGCACGACCTGGCGGATCATATCGGCATATTCACGATATTCAGCGGCGCGCGCATCGTACATCTGCGCGACCGCGGGGCGACCGCTTTGGCGGCCATCCTCGGCCATCCGGTGCACCAGTTCGGCACGCTCCTCGATGATGCGCAGGGCGACCCGAAGCGCCTCGTCGACCCGGCTCTCCTGCTCCTTGGCGAGTGCGTCTGCGGTATAAGCGTGGCCGACCTGACAGCGAAACCGCAGTGGGTGTCCCATCCTCAGGACCGACAGGACGCCACCACATCCCGGACAGGTCAGTGGCGCGGGATCCGCAATGTCGACCAGGGTATCGCTGCCGATGCGTTCGCCCGCGGCGATCTTCACCTCCAGCACGATCTCCGGCGGGATCGGCAGGACTGCGCCTGGACGCTCGTGGACCAGATCCGAAAGCACGTCGCCAAGCCGCACGCCCGGGATGCAGAGATCGACCGTGGTCGCTTCCAGGGCCCGTAGTGGCATCTCGTCGGAAATGGCGTCCTGCGGGTCCTGGACCAGCGCGATCCCGCCGCAGCGCTTGACGGCATTCAGACCTGCCGCCCCGTCTGACAACAGCCCGCTCAGCACCACGCCGATCACGCGTGGCCCGTAGTGGAGAGCGGCCGAGCGGAACAACGGGTCGATGGCGGGCCGCGCCAAGTTCTCGCGCGGACCGCGGCCGAGCATCAGATGGCCGTCCTGGATCAGGAGATGGTTGTCCGGCGCCGCCAGATAGACGTGGCCGTTCTCGATCACCATGCCGCTTTCCGCCTGCCGGACCGGCAGCTTGCCGGCCGCGCTGGCGACCGTCGAGAGAATGCCGATGCCGTGAGCCGGGATGTGCAAGACGATGAAGATCGCAGCCGGAAGATCCCGCGGCAGCCGGCCGAGTATGGCCTTCAGCGGTGCTGTCGCTCCGGCCGAGCCGCCGATGACGATGATGTCGCGGTTGGCCATGGAACTAGCCTTTCCAACATTGTTTGCAACAAGGCAGGCTTTCGTCCTATGTTCCAATTTCGCTGTGGTTGCACGCCGAAGCGTGGCCGGGGTCGATATGTCTGATTTGGTCGCCAATTTGCGCGAGCGTGCGCTTCTGACCGGACGTCGCGTCCTGATCGTTGAAGACGAGTATTTCCTCGCCGACGACGTGAGCAGTGCGCTCCGGTCACTCGGTGCAGACATCGTCGGCCCTGCCGGCGACATCGACGATGCGCTTCGCATCGTAAACGATGGCGGTGTGATCGACGGCGCCGTGCTCGACGTGAATATCCGCAAGCAGATGATCTATCCCGTCGCACGCGAGCTGAAGGCGCGCGGCATACCGATCCTGTTCACCTCGGGATACGACAGGATCGTGATCAATAGTGAGTTCGCAGATGTCCCGCTGTGGGAAAAACCGCTCGACCATCGCGCAATGGCGCGAGGCCTGGCTGGCATGATCCTGCGCGCCTGAACGCCGCGAGCGTCCGGTGCCGGAAATCCAGCGGGCGCTTTGCAAATGTTAGTGCGGACGCTTGCAAGGCGGCTCACGATGCCCGCGTCACGATATCGGACGGGGGATGGGTCATGACCGAGATCGAAAGACGTATCGAGCAACTGGAGCAGACGGCCTCGGAGCGGGCGCTGGTAGCGGACATCTCAACCGTGAGCGAGACCCGCCTCCGCAATGCACAAATGGCTGACGAGTTACGCCTCGTCGCAGCGCAACTGCGGGCCTTGAGGCTCAACATCAGCTAAGGTCGATCACGGGCGAGTTGATCTGTCCGATGCATCCTCCTCTATGAAGGACAGCGATGCTGCACGATTCAACCGGCGAGATTGCGAAATGTCAGCTATTGGCCGACGATGCCGACCAACGCGCCGCAACGTCGGGCGACGAAACCTCCCGCAAGGATTACGAACTGCTGGCGCGATCCTGGCGAAGGTTGGCGCCTAGCTATCAATTCGCTTCGCATCTCGAAGGCTTCCTGGACACCGACAAGAAATTGCTTCGGCGGATCCGGGCAACCGGTCCCAAACGGCCCTGACGCGGGCGGCGACGCGTCTCGACCCGTGCACCCCACTGTCGGTGGCGGCCGGATCGCGAATTCCGCCCTCTCCCGCTGATCGGACGTCCAACGCCGGATTGGTCCGCCGATGCGGTGTCGGGAAAAGGCGGCAGCCTTTTCAAACGCGATTCATCCTTGTGATTCCAGGAACTCGCGTCCACGCCTATCCTGCAAACGCTGGGCAGGATTTTCATTATGATATTTTTTCTAGCCTAGTAGAGGGTCCGCCCGATTGTCGGCACTGGCGGGGCGCGACGACGGAATGAAGGACGGCCCCAGCTTGCCCCTCTCGCTGGGGCCGATCCATTTTTGACGCCGACGAATTAGGGCACCCGTGCTGACATGCATACTTAAATGCCCTCGGCAGGACCGAGGCGCAGACTGCCTAGATGTTCAGATTGGAAAAAATGGACGGCCTGGACCGCGGCTTCCTGAGCATCGCGGGATTATCGTTTCTCGCGCTCATCGTCGGCGTCAGCTGTCTTCTTATCGGTTAGGAACTGGCCACGCACGGCGCCAGTTGTCACAGGTTCGAGGGCTGGCCCTGCCGGTAGCTCTTGGATAGCACAGTGCAAGAGCGGCCTCAGCCTGTGCCCCCTCGCTGGGGCCGCTTCTTCCGGTCTTCGCCGTTCTCGCTTGTTAGGTCATTGTGCAACGGACCCGCGAACAGCAGCGAAACAGAGCGACGCCACGCCGCTAACATCGGCGAGGCCGAGGTGTCTACTCTCTGAAGCCGATTTACGACACGGACTCAAATTCGGCTGAGCCCGGACGTTGCGCCTCGCCGCAAGAAGTCTCTTTGCACCGTTGGCCGCCAAGGAACGTTCCGGGCTGGCACTCTCTGAGGATCTCCAGCGAGCGGGCGATGACGAGCCGGGCATGATCGACAATAGCCGCATCGCCCGCGGCCAAGTTACGGACGGCAGAAATCGGATTGGCTGGCGCCATGGCGCGCTCCCTCTGCTTTGCAGGCGGGAGCGCTCGTGGTCTCTCAGCCACCGACGCCTACGGACAGAGCCTCGGCCGGTGATGACGACATAGTAAACCTCATTGAGGAAAGCTCCTAATACAATTCCCGTGTTGGAACTTGGAGCCCGGCGTCCGGCGTTTCTCTGCGCCTTCTGCTCGAAAAGAGAGCAGAACGAGCACGGTCCCCCTTCGCCGGGACGACGTCAAGATTGAGTGCAATCCAGATACGGCAAGCGCGCCCGTTATCAGGCAGGCTACGCCTCCGCCCTCACCCGCACCGGGATCGACTTGGCCGCTGGCGTCTTTGCCTTCTTCTCGTGGTGCCAGAGCGGCAGCAGCGGATTGCATTCGGGATAGTAGCCGGCAATACAGCCCTGAGGAATGTCATAGGCCACGATGCGAAGACCGCCGACCTCGCGCGTCACGCCGTCATTGGCCGCCGTGGCCAGCGTCACCACGGAGCCTTCCTTTAGCGCAAAGCGGGCGATGTCTCCCGGATGCATCAGCACCACATGGCGCGAGCCGTGGATGCCGCGGAGTCGGTCGTCGTAGCTGTAGATGGTCGTGTTGAACTGGCCGTTGCTGCGCAGCGTGATCAGTTGCACCACGTCGGGATCTTTCGTTTCCGTCTTGGGATCGCTGACAAGGGAGGTCGGCGCGATGAAATTGGCCTTTCCTGTCTTTGTCTTCCATTGCCGCTTACGCGCGGCGAGCGGCCGGTGGAAGCCACCGGGCTGCCAGAGCCGTGCGTTGAAGTCGTGGAAGATATCAGGATAGGTCGCCGCGATCGCATCGCGGATCCGGCTGTAGTCGGACACCCATTCGTCCCAGGGAACAGTCGAGCGTCCCGGGGCCGCAGCCTTGGCCAACTCGGCGATGATCCTCGGCTCGGACAGCAAATGCGGGCTGGCCGGCGTCACCTGGGCACGCGAGCCGTGCATGCAGCCCGTCGAATCCTCCATCGCCACCGCCTGCCGTCCGCTCGCCTGCTCGTCGAACTCAATGCGGCCGAGGCACGGCAGGATGAACGACACCTCACCATGGACCAGCGCCGAGCGGTTCAACTTGGTCAGGATGTTGACGGTCAGGCGAAGCTTGCGCCAGGCCGGTTCGACCAGCCGATGCTCCGGAACGGCGCGGACCAGATTGCCGCCGAGCAGCACCATCGCCCGCACCGAACCGTCGATCACCTTCGCGCAGGCCTCGACCGTCGTCAGGCCCTTGTTCTCCGGGACATCGATGCTGAACTGCTGCTTGATCTTGTCGACCGGCACCATCCACGGCTTCTCGGTGATCCCGACGGTCCGCTGCCCCTGCACGTTGGAATGACCGCGCACCGGGCAAATGCCGGCGCCGGGCCTGCCTATATTGCCTCGCATCAGTGCCAGATTGATCAAGGTCTGCACCGTTTCGACGCCCTGCTCGTGCTGCGTGAGGCCCATGCCGTAAATGAACATCACGGCATTGGCCTGCGCGTAGACCGCGGCCGCGGCTTCGAGCGCATCGCGCTGCAGACCGGATCGTCTTTCGATTTCGGACCATTCACAGAGATTTACGGCTTCCGCGAATTCATCCCAGCCGTGGGTGTGCTCGTTGACGAAAGCCCAATCGATTATGGGGTTTGTCGCGTCGGCGCGATCCTCCCAAGCCAGCAACGCCTTCGCGATGCCCATGATGGCAGCGGTATCGCCGCCGCTCCGGACCTGATGATATTGTGAGCTGATACGCGTCGGCTTGTCGCTGATCATCTCGCCGGGCGCTTGCGGGTTGACGAACTCCTCCAGTCCGCGTTCGCGCAAAGGGTTGAAAGTGACGATCGGCACGCCGCGCCGGGCGGCGTCCTGAAGCTGATGCAGCATGCGCGGGCTGGACGTGCCGACGTTCTGGCCGAAGAAGAAGATGCAATCGGTCTTGTCGAAATCGTCGAGCGTGCAGGTGCCGACCGGCACCCCGATGCTTTCCGGCAGCGCAACCGAGCTCGTTTCGTGACACATGTTCGAGCTGTCGGGCAGATTGTTGGTGCCGTAGGCGCGCGCGAACAGGCCATACATGAAAGACGCTTCCAGCGATGCACGGCCGGACGTGTAGAACACAGCGCGGTCCGGGTGTAGCGCCCGCAGCTCACGCCCGATCTCGGCAAAGGCCGCCTCCCAGCTGATCGGCACGTATTTGTCGATGGCCGGGTCCCAGCGCATCGGGTGGGTCAACCGGCCGGCCGCCTCCAGATGGTGATCATCCCAGCTTTCGAGCTCGGTAACCGTCCTTGCTGCGAAGAACTCGGGCGTGACGCGCTTGTGCGTGATCTCCCATGTGGTCGCTTTGGCGCCGTTCTCGCAGAACTCGAACACGCGCGGATCGGCGGGCTTTGCCCAGGCGCAGCTGACGCACATGAAACCGCCGGTCTTGTTCTGATGGAGAAGGACACGGCTGCCCTTGATCGGAACATGCTCGCGGGTCAGGCTCGTCGCGAGTGATCGCACCGATCCCCAGCCGCCGGACGGTGCTTCATAGGATTCGACCTCGAGATCGTCACTCAATCGGCGCCTGTTGGCCATGATTGTCCTCCCGGCTTGGCACCGGCGACGGCGAGCGCATGTTGCAGCGGAAGGTCGCTGGGGCCGGTTTTCGCTGCTCCATCAAGGTATGCAGACGTCGATCGTTCCTACGCCAACGATCGCACCGGCAATCAACGCGACCGAAAACCTGTTGTTGCCGGACCGAGTTCCAGCGCGACATGTCATAAGTTAATGACACGATCGGTCCGTCGTCACTACGGTCCAACGCTGGGCAATAGCAGCAGCCTGTCCGCAATTCACGCCAACCGCACTGTCCGGGTGCTCCGCCGCAGCAACCTGCTGCAATGGCATTCACGGACAATCACGATCACTGACTGGAATGGCCTGGTCCGGTTGGCCGGATTCAACCCGGCCTATCTGCGATTGCCCGAGCACATGACGATCGATCCCACCGAGACGATCATGGCGCACTGATCCGACGGCGCCGCCTTCAGCCCGCAGCCACATCGAGGCGGCACGGCAGCAACGAATCTCGTTGCAACATGTTGTCCAGCTGAACGGAGATCGGCGACGTCCAAGGATGGATGTCCAAGGATCGTCCCAACGAGCACGCAGGAAAGCGAACAGATGAAAGCCGAAAGCTTGACGGATCCCACCAACCTCCATCCGAAACCGCCGTTCAAGAAGCAGTCGCAACCATGGCCCGGCCTGGCGGGCCAAATGGAGCCGCGTCCCGACCACGGTGAAACGAGCTACAAGGGATCGGGCCGGCTGGCGGGCCGAAAGGCGCTGATCACAGGCGGCGATTCCGGCATGGGACGTGCGGCGGCAATCGCGTTTGCCCGCGAAGGCGCCGACGTTGCTATCAACTACTTCCCGACCGAAGAGCCGGACGCACAGGACGTGATTGCGCTGATCGAGGCGGCAGACCGTCGCGGACTTGCGATCCCCGGCGACCTCAGGAATGAAGTGTTCTGCCGGGAACTGGTTGCGCGCGCAGTGAAGGGCTTGGGCGGCCTCGACATTGTCGTCTGTAACGCGGCGCGGCAGCAGTCGCGGGACTCTATTCTCGACGTCTCAACGGACGATTTCGATGCGACGATGAAGACCAACGTCTATGCGCCGTTCTGGATCATCAAGGCCGCGCTGCCGCATCTCCAGCCCGGTGCATGCATCATTGGGACGACCTCAGAGCAGGCTTACGACCCCTCGCCCGAACTCTACGACTATGCCCAAACCAAGGCTGCGACCATGAACTACGTAAAGTCGCTGGCCAAGCAGCTCGGTCCGAAGGGTATCCGGGTCAACGGTGTCGCGCCCGGTCCGATCTGGACGCCATTGCAAGTCTCCGGCGGTGCGTCGATGGAGAAGCTCGAGAAGTTCGGCGGCCACACGCCGCTTGGTCGGCCCGGCCAGCCCGCCGAGCTCGCATCGATCTACGTCCAACTCGCCGCGGGCGATGCCAGCTACGCGACGGGTCAGGTCTACGGATCCGCCGGCGGATCAGGGCAACCATAAATCGGCGGATTGTCTTTTCATTTCGGGTTGGGATCGTTGATCTCCGCCCCGGGATCCTCCAGCCTGCCCGCACGCGCGAGTTTCACAGCGTTTCCGAGCGCGTGCGCCGCATTTATGACTTCCTGCTGGAACGCCGTATCCTTGTCGAGCGCCTGGTGCGAGGTCGCGTATGGTTCCATGTAGCCGAGATATCCGTCCGCCTCCCCGGCGCGTCCGCTCGAGACGAGCCACATGTCGGTCAACCAGTCCGACAGTGATCGCCGGAGAGTTTCGGCGCCGACGCTGTCGCCATGGACCACGATGCCGAAGTGACGTCCAGCGAGATGGCGCGGATACGACCAGCCCTTCAGCTCCAGCGCCTTGGCTTCGTCTGCCCGCTTGCCGTGCGTCGAGGATGGATCGGGATTTCCTCCGTCGGCGCAGACCAGCCGGTCGATCATCGCCTTCAGTCCCGCCGGCGCATGGTACCAGTTCACCGGTGTGATGATGAGAATTCCGTGCGCGGCGACCCAAAGCGGGTAGATCTCGTTCATCCAGTCGTCGGTTTGTCCCAGCGAATAATTGGGGTAGCAGCTACACGGCCAATGGCAGAGCGGCATCGCGGTCGCAACGCACGACTTGCAGGGATGAATGTGCTTGCCGAATTCGGAGGTCAGTCTCGAGAGATCGAGTATGTCGACGACAAAGCCCATATGTCGAAACACTGGCTCGGCCAGCTCGACGAGCCGCCACGTCTTCGACATTTCGCCAGGACAGGTGTGCTCACTGCGGGACGACCCGTTGACAATGAGAATTCGCGCGGGCTCCTCTAGCGATTCATGTTGTTCTTGAGCCGCCACGATCGCTTGGCGCGCAGCCAGCCAGTCAGCGGCGATGTCGTAGGTTGGATCGGCGAATTTGGGCCCTGCCTTGCGTGTCCGAGGCGCCTTGCGCGAATGACTATAGGCGTCCCACGCCGCGGCGACGATCGCATTAATCTCCCGCTGCAAAGGCTCAAACGCAGAATCCTTGAACCGGCTGCGGTAACGCTGCTCGAATTCCTCGCGCGAAAGTTTGACGGAGGGCATGCCCTTCCGGACATCAGGTTGCATCACAAGGGACCAACATAATTTCTTGGCACCAATGCAAGGGAAACTCGGCGGTTCCTGTGTTGCGTTGCGACCTCGACCGCGATCTTTGGAAGGGGCTAGAAGGCCGCGCAACGGCCCAGGCGTCACGAGTAAACTTCTAGGTGGCCGCCATCTGCCTGGAAAGGAGGTCGAGAGCCTCTGCACAATCTCGTGGCTTGGTCACCACCGGAACATGCGCATACTTCTCCGGCAGATTACTTGCGTCGTATCCGGTATACAGCGTGACAGGTATGCCCATCTCAAGCAGGGCGGGATCATGCGCACCGCAAGTCGCGTACTCCACTACCATGGATCACCGAGCGCAAGGATCTGCGGTACCTGCGCAGCGTCGTTAAGGACATCGTGGCCGCAGCCGGCATTCGACCCGAACTTCCATTCACCTCGTTTCGCCATGGCGGCTTCACCGACGGAGCCGAAAGCGACCTCACCGACGCGGAGTTGCGAGCCGCCGGCCGCCACAGGTCGGCCCGGCAATTGCCGACCTATGCAAAACGCACGCGAAAGCAGCTGATCTCGGGCACCAGGAAACGCCGCGCGGAGCGAACAAAAGCAGCCGGTTTGTCGGAATAGACGCGGCCGTTTGTCGGAATGACGACTACGAGGGCTAACCTAAGCTATTGAAAAGCTTGGTGGGCGCACCAGGGCTCGAACCTGGGACCCGCTGATTAAGAGTCAGCTGCTCTACCAACTGAGCTATGCGCCCGGAACTTGTTCCGGAATGACCCTCGCAAGAGAGGCCGTCGTTTAGCAAAGCGATTCCGCGATGTCCAGCAAGCTGGCGCAACTTTTCCCGACTTTCTGACAGCCGAGAGGCCGCCGAATTCCGGCGGCCTTTCATAGGCTTGGCAAGGCTGCCGGAGGCTGGCTCTCAGAGCCGGCCGGAGCGCTCCTGATCCGGACCGTTATCGCGGTCGAAATGATGGTCGCGGCCGTCATGCTCCCAGCGGTCCATGCCGCGCTCGAGACGATGGCGACGCCAGCCCTCGGCACCGAAACCGCGCCCTTCCATGTGGGTGAGCATGGTCAGCCGCCGCTTCTGGTTGTCGTCGAGCGTCTTGTAGAGCGGGTCGGCGGCATCGGCGATCTTCTTCAGCGACGTCGCGGTCGCGGCCATGTTGTCGGCGCGCTCGCGCAGCCGCGCGACCGGATCGTCCGGCTTCTGCGCCTGGTCCGCATCGGACTTCTCCGCGGCCATCCGCGCATTGGCGCGATCGAGCCGCATCTTGGCGAAGTCGCGCACCGCGGCTTCGACCGGCGGCCACAGCTTCTCTTGATCGGCGGTCAGCTTCAGCCCGGCGTGCACCGCGGCAATGCGCGCGTCGAGGAAGGCGGCCCGATCCTCGGGGCTCATCCGCGTCTGGCCATGGAACCACGGGCGATGCTGGGCATAGACCGCGGTCGAACCGGCAATCGTGAGCGCTGCGATACCGGCAAGCAGAACTTTCTTCATCCGAACCTCCTTTGAAGGTTGCCTGAGGATGCTGCCGCCGCCCCTCGCCTTCAACTTACAGATTGGACAGAGAAACCTCTCTTACCAAGATGTAATCCGCTTCATTGCCGGTCAGAAACATCCAAAGCGCGGAATCGCGCTTTGGTTTTCCGGTTATCGCTAAATCATTCCCAGCAGCCGCGGCAGCCACAGCGAGATCTCCGGCACGTAGGTGATCAGGCCGAGGAACACCAGCATCGCGCACAGCCATGGCAGGACCGAAATCGTGATCTCGCTGATGCCCATCTTGGCGATACTGCTCGCGATGTAGAGGTTGAGCCCGACAGGCGGATGGCACAGCCCGACCTCGGTGTTGACGATCATCAGGATGCCGAGATGCACCGGATGCACGCCGAGCTTGGTCGCCAGCGGAAACAGGATCGGCGCCATGATCAGGAGGATCGACGACGGATCCATCACGTTGCCGGCGAGCAGCAGGATGACGTTGACGACCAGCAGGAACATCCAGACCGAGAAGTTCTTGTCGATGATCCAGGCCGCCATCTCCTGCGGGATCTGTTCGTGCGTCATCAGGAACGAGAACAGCACCGCGTTGGTGATGATGTAGAGCAGCATCGAGCTCATGCTCGCCGCCTGCAGCAGCACCTTCGGCACCTCGGAGAGCTTCAGCTCCTTGTAGACGAACACGGTGATGAAGAAGGCGTAGGTCGCCGCGACTGCGGCTGCTTCGGTCGGCGTGAAGATGCCGCCATAGATGCCGCCGAGCACGATCGCGATCAGCAACAGGCCCCAGATGCTTTCGCGGAACGCCTTGAACTGCTGGCCGATGGTCGCCCGCGGCATCTTCGGGTAGCCATTGCGCTGCGCGACGAAGAAGGTCACCGCGGCCAGCATCAGCGCGAGCAGCACGCCCGGCACGATCCCGGCCATGAACAGCGCGCCGATCGAGGTGTTGGTCGAGACGCCGTAGAGCACCAAGATGATCGAGGGCGGCACCAGGATGCCGAGCGCGCCCGAGGTCGAGATCACGCCGACGCCGAACCGCTTCGGATAGCCGTGATCGACCATCGCCGGCATCATGATCGAGCCGATCGCGACCACGGTGGCGACGCTCGAGCCCGAGATCGCCGCGAACATCGCGCAGGCTGCGACGCCGGCCAGCCCAAGGCCGCCGGGCAGATGCCCGACCAGCGAAGTGGTGAACGCGATCATGCGCCGCGCGACGCCGCCGCGGGTCAGAAAGGTACCGGCCAGGATGAAGAACGGGATCGCCATGATGCCGAAATTGTCGAGGCCCGAAAACAGCTTCAAGCCGACGCTCTCGATCGGCACCTCGGTCATGGTGAACAGGAAGGTGAGCACGGTGAGGCCGAGCGAGATCGAGATCGGCATGCCCGTCAGCATCAGGGCAAACAGCAGTCCGAAAATAAGTGCGGCGCTCATCACGCTTCTCCGAGCGCGACGGGCGCGGTCTTGCTGGTCTCGACGCCATCGACATGGGAGGCGTCATGGTGCGGGAGCTCGCCGGTCTTCCAATAGGTCCAGCACACCTGGAGGAAGCGGAAGCACATCAGATAGGAGCCGAGCGGAATGCAGGCGTAGACGATCCAGCTCGGAATCTCCATGTCCGGCGAGACCTGGTCGGTGTGCATCAGCTCGAACACGAACTTGGCGCCCATGGTGCCGACGATCGCGGTGAACAGCGCGCCGCCGAGCAGGCCGAAGGTAATGGTGCGCTTGCGCCAGAAATCATTGAGGCGGTTGATCAGCACGTCGACGCCGACATGGATGCCGGTGCGCACGCCATAGGCGGCGCCGAACTTCGCCATCCAGATGAACATGTAGATGCACAGTTCCTGCGACCACGCGAGGTTGATGCCGAACAGATACGGATAGAGCACCGGCACGTCGACCAGGAAGCGGTGCACCACCGTGATGAAGGTGAGAAGCGTCGCAGCGCCCATCAGGCTCGCGATGATGATTTCCTCGAGCCGGTCCAGAATTTTCAGCAGCATTGATCTCCCCTGTCATGGCCTGATGCGGCAACCGGCCACGGCACCCGGTCCGCGGCCTCATGCGGCCGCAGCATTCGTTGGATTTGCGGTTCAGATCCGCGATTTGTTGGGCATGATCGGAAAGCCGGTGTCCGCCTTTCCGGATCACGCCTTAGTTCATCGGGCTGCGGCCCGTTTCCTTGAGGAATTCGTCGATCAGCGGCTGGCCGACGCGCGAGGCGACGTCCTTGTAGACCGGCATCATCGCCTTGCGCATCGCCTCGTCCTGCTCCGGCGTCAAGCTGACGATCTCGGTCTTGCCGGCCTTCTTGATCTCGGCGAGCGCGTCCTCGTTCTCCTTGGCCGACTGGTTGTTGCCGAACTCGGTGGCTTCCTTCATCGCCTTGTTGAGCTGGTCGCGGATGTCGGCCGGCAGGCCGTCCCAGAACTTCTTGTTCACGACCACGACGTAGCCGATGTAGCCATGATTGGTGACGGTCGCGTACTTCTGCACCTCATGCATTTTCTGGGTGTAGATGTTCGACCAGGTGTTCTCCTGCCCGTCGACCACGCCGGTCTGCAGCGCCTGGTAGACGTCGGAGAACGCCATCACCTGCGGAATCGCACCGAGCGCGCGGAACTGGGCCTCCAGCACCTTCGACGACTGGATGCGGAATTTCAGTCCCTTGTAGTCGGCGGGCGCGACCAGCTTCTTGTTCGCGCTCATCTGCTTGAAGCCGTTGTCCCAGTAGGCGAGACCGGTCATGCCCTTGGAATCCAGCTTCTTGAGCAGCTGGGCGCCGAGCGGACCGTCGGTGACCTTGCGGAGCGATTTCAGGTCGGGGAGGATGTAGGGCAGATCGAAGACTTCGAATTCCTTGATGCCGATCGGGCCGAACTTCGAGTTCGATGGCGCCAGCATCTGCACCGCGCCGAGCTGCAGCGCTTCGAGCTCTTCCTTATCCTTGTAGAGCGTCGAGTTCGGATAGACCTCGACCTTCACCTTGCCGGAGGTGTACTTCTCGGCGAGTTCCTTGAACTTGTCTGCCGCCTTGCCCTTCGGCGTATCCGAGGCCACCACGTGGCTGAACTTGATGACGATCGGCGACTGCGCCGAGGCCTGCCCGACAAAGGTCAAGGCCGCGATCGACGCCGCGGCCAAAATGAATTTACGCATGTTTCCTCCCGCGTATTGCGGAGCACGAATACCGGCCCCGAGACATCCGGTCGCACCATTACAGACAAGCAACGCCGATTGCCATTGCCCCTTTAGCAGGGGCTAATTGCGCCGTTGCTGCACTGCAAAATTCGATACGGCGGTATCCCCTTCGGCTCTCGCGGCCGTTCAATGACACCGCCCGCACGCTGTGCCCGGCCATGGCGGCGCGGTCAATGCGAAGTTGGGCAATGGCGAGTTCGCCGGGCACGAAGGCTGGGACCCGACGGGCAGCGTGGCAAGGACGGCAATGACGATCACCGAGCACTCGGTGTCATCGCCCGCGCATGCGGGTGATCCAGCATTCCAGAGACGCCGGTGCTTGAGCAGAGAGGCCGCGGCGTACTGGATCGCCAGGTCGCGCCGGGCAATGACAGGTGAGGATGAGGATGCAGATTCTCGTTCTCGCGACATGATTTGCCCGAGCTTTGCATTTCGTTTTCGCCTCCTCACAGAGGGCGCAGGGAAAGCCGGGTGCCGATCGCACCCATGGGCCCCGAGCAATGGGTAGAAAGCTCGGGGGTAGGACCACAGGTGTAACCGGAAACAACCCGGCTTTCCCTGCGCGATGGGCTACGGCTTACTTCGTGCTCTCCCCGGCGAGACTGGGCTTTGTTGTCACCGTCTCCGCAACGCGCATCGCGAAAAGACACCTACCACTAGGGCGTCAGGACCACACGACTTCACCGTCCGCGTCATGCGCATTCGTCGACTGCGCGATCAGCGTCCACCGCATCTCGACCCACGTTCGTGACGACCGCGAAGCGCCCCTCGATCGGGTGAGACGAACAGACCATATACCGGATTGCCATTACGATAAACCGAAATATTTTCATTGCGGGGACTTGACGCGTTTTGCTGATTTGCCCGTCGTGTCCAACCGGCAACACCTGAGCAAGTGAATCGCCACGCGATATCAGTCGCAGGCTGCGGCGCCGAGCGCGGCAGCCGCACCACCCTCCTCGCGATCGGTCAGGAGCATGGTCTGCACGTCGCGCCACTCCCTGAAGGGATGTGAATGTCAGCAATCACCCAAGATGGCCGTTGCGTCGCGCTGCCCTCCTTGTACAGTCAGGAAACCGAGAGCCACCGCTGCCGGGGAGCTGGGAAAAACGTGGCCGATTCTGATGCGCACGAGAGCATCGCCAACCTTATCCTGCTGTCGTTACCGAGAGCGACGCTGAGGCGGCTACAACCTGACCTGGAGCTGGTAAGCACAGCAAGGGGTGAAGTAGTTGATCGAGCCGATCAACCGGTCAATTACTTGCATTTCGTGAACCGCGGTCTGATCTCGCTCGTTAAATCGATGGAGGATGGTCGCACTGTCGAGATTGGCGTGGTTGGCATTGAAGGCGTCACCCAGCCCGGCACAATCTTTGGCATCAGCAGGGCTCCGCTCGATACGGTCGTTCAAGTCCCGGGCTCGGCGTTCCGCATCAAGCACGGCATCATGAAGGATTGTTTGGCCAAAGATCAAGAACTCCGCGAAGCATTGGAAAAATACGAGAGATTTGCGCTTTTGGCATTTGCGCAGACGGCCGCTTGTAATCGACTTCATCATCTTGAGGAACGCTGCTGTCGCTGGCTGCTGATCGCTCACGACAACGCATTGTCTGATACATTCCAACTCACTCATGAATTCCTGGCCATGATGCTGGGCGTTCAACGCTCAGGAGTGTCTATTGCGGCAAGCCGCCTGCAGAAAGCCGGGCTCATACAGTATCGCCGCGGTCAGGTGACGATCGTCAACCGGTCGGGGCTCGAGGACGCAACCTGCGAATGCTACGCCACCATGCGAACCGAATTCAGAAAGCTCTTTGGACCACCAAAGAGTGCGTGATTTACCTCCGGGCCGTGGCTAGATTCCCGGCATGTCCAAAATCCTGCAGTAGTGTTCGAAATCATACAGACCCGATTGGCGCACGGACGGTAAGTTTTCGTTTACTTGGGATTACAGCGCAACTTTTCGCTAAATCAACTCGGAACCGTCATGAAACCCGAGCCTGCCGTAACTTGGACGAAAGCTAGTGGGGACGCGTCCTTGGATAAGTTCATTACACGCGCGAACATCGACCATTGTTTGGATCTCCTGAAGGCCCGCGACACACCGGACGAAACTAGGGCGACGATCACCCGAATACTGATCGAGGAAGAGAGAAAGCTAGGCCACGAACGCGAACAACTCGAGTTCGCTGAAAACAGGGCCAGAGCCTGCCGCGAGCGCACCGAGCGTCAACGGCGTTTAACCGATTCGCTCGAACCTGGATCGCTGGAACGGAGGCAGGCGGAAAGCCTGCTCGTCAGTTTCGAATGGCTCGCAAGGTTCATCGAAGGTACCACTAACCAGATGCGCCGGAAGGTGAATTGCGGCCAGCTCTAAGTCTTTGACGCCCATCAAAGACCGCATCGAGCAATCTCGGGCATCATTCAAAGACGTTGCGAACGGCTAGCCTGACCCATTGTCATTAGTTTGCGCAACGGAGGACGAGCTTCATACTAAGCACGTCCGGCAGAGGCCGCCCGAGTTGGCGGCCTCTTTTATTTGCGCGCTAAAGGTCGAGATGCTGCACAAGCTCTTGGCCGAGTGGCGAGTAGCATAAGCAAAACTCGATGCAGAGGGTGAGACGAAATCGCTTCGCCGGTTTTTGACGCCGCTCAAGTCCGTCTGGCGCCCGCGGCAGTAAGATTCAGCATCAAGCCGCGGAGCTGTCTCATGACTGACGAGGTACTATATACGGTAAGCATCTTGATCCTGGGACTATCTCCAATTGCAATCGCCGCAGTTGCAATCTTTATGTAAAGAGAGGCCGCCATCAGATGGCGGCCTCGTTCATTTTCGAGCCTCGCTGCCGCAATCGACTTATCTAGTCTTCGTCGTCATCTGACCGCATCATTGCCTTGCGTCGCTCTATGACATCGCTCATGTCGTGGAGTACGAAGATGGCAAGTGCCGCCACGCGTTGCCTCTGCTCGGGATTGAGCGTCTTGTAGAGCGGCTGCCAAGCCTCGGCTAGCTTGTCCAAGTCGGCCGATCGTTGAGCCAAAGCTTCCGAGCGTCGTTGCAGAAAGGCGATCGGGTCACGATTGCGCAAGGCTTCGATGCGGCTTTCGTCAGCCCGCCTGCCCACTGTTTCTTGCACTTTTGCTACGCGCGCTTTCCGATCCTCCGCCCTGGCACGTATGGCGCTCTCCACTGGCGGCCAAAGTTTTTCTTGTTCGGCGGTCAGTTGCAACGCTGCCTTCGTTAGATCGATCCGCATGTCCGTGAGATTATTGCGGTCCGCTACATTCAAGCGCTCCGAAGACGCGGGCGCGGTTTGCGGACCTTGCGCGTTAGCGATCGACGATGCGACAAGGAAGAGTGCGGTTGCTCCAGTCACTATTCTCAACATCGGAAATCTCCTAAATAATGAGTGGCCCCCGGAAAAAAATGGCATGCAGCGCGCTGCCCGTGTTGACGACCATCAAGGAAATATTATTCCGGCAGGGCGTCTGCCCGTTCACTGCTGACGCATTCGCCGGCATGACATCCGGATAATCTTGGTCTCCGGTAGCTGCATGTCCAAGCGCACCGCGCCTTCACGGCCAGTGCCGGTCTGATACCCATCACGGGGATCAGCTATCAGGCTGCGTCAGGGAGCAACCGCTCCGTGAATGGCACGGCAATGTCGTGCCAGCGCGTCACGCGCGACCACGAATGTCTTCAGCGGCGTTTCGATGTCGTAGAAATAGATGTTGGCGACGAAGCCATAGATGCCGGCATCGATGCTCGTCGGCCTGTCGCCATGCACATAGCCCTGCGCCGGGATCAGATTCGCCAGTGCGGCGAGATCGGCGAGCCCGCGGGCGATCGCGGCGTCGGGCGCGAAGCGGCCGATGCCTTGATAGTAGTAGCGTTGGGCGTTGAACGCCTTGGCCTTCATCAACCCGTCGTCGGTGAGGCCGGGGTGTTCGCGCTTGAGCGCATCGCGGAACTGGGGCCAGTAGCGCTCGTCCTGCCAGCGCGAATAGGACATCACCCAGTAGAGATCGTCTAGCGTTCGCGTGACGAGGAGATTGGTCGTACGTTGTGCCGGCGTCAGCGCCGCATCCAGCGACACGCCGTATTTTTCGGTGACATGGGCGAGGATGGTCTCGCTGTCGCCGACGCTGTCATCGCCATCGACGATATAGGGCAATTGCTGGCGCGGCGCCTTCGAGGCATCGAAAATGTGTTCGTGCCGGAACGGCACGCCGGCGAGCTTCAGAAAGGCGAAGACCTTCAGCCCGTAGCCATTGTTGTCGGCGACGCCGAACAACGGCGGATAGGAATAGAGCGTGAGCATGCCAGCTCCGTCACGTCCAAGCCGGCGACAGGCTACCTCAAGATCGGTCGGCTGGAAATGTCAGGCAGGTAAGCCCGGGGTCGGGACGCAGCCGCGGTGGCTGCGTCCCCGATATGCCGGCCGGCACGGCCGCCGCTCACTCGTCTTCACCGCGACGCGGTGCTGATGTTCTCGCCAAAGAACTTCCAGGTCTTGCCGTCGAACTTCGCGAGCTTGAAGGTGTCGAAGGTGGAGTAGTCCGTCGGCGACACCGAGACGGTGATGCCCGGCAGCAGGAGCGGCAGCGAGACCTTGCTGAGGTTCGTGGCCTGCTTCAGCAGATTCTCGCGCGTCAGCACGTCGCCGCAATTCTTCAGGATGATGGCCGTGAACTGCGCCGACAGATAACCGATCTGGTTGCTGCCATCGATCGGATTGCCCTCCGGATACCACTGCTTCATGAAGGCGAGATAGTCCTGCACGCCCTTGTCGGTGTCCCATGCGGGGTCCCCGACCACCTTGGTCGCCAGCGCCGTCATGAGGCCGGTGGATGCTTCGAGGCCTGCGGGCTCGAGCACACCGCCGATCGAGCTGGCGACGGAGACGATGAAGTGCGTCGGCTTCCAGCCGAGATCGGCAACCTTGCGGATCGCCTGCGCGCCGAACTTCGGCGTCGTGATCGTCATCAGCACATCGGCGCCGCTGGCCTTCAGATTAACGATCTGGGAATCGATCGTCGGATCGGTCACCTCATAGCTGAGCTCCTTGACGATCAGGCCGGCCTTCTCGCCCAGCCCCTCCTTGAAGCCCTTCAGATAGTCCTTGCCGAAGTCGTCGTTCTGGTAGATCACGCCGATCTTCGCGTTGGGCAACTCCTTGGCGATGTACTTGGCGTAGATCTTCGCTTCCTGCGCATAGGGCGGATAGAACGGCGTGGTCCAGGGGAATTCCTTCGGATCGTTCCACTTCGAGGCCCCGGTGGAGATCAAGAGATGCGGGATCTTCTTGCCGTTCAGATATTTTTGGATCGACGAATTGGTCGGCGTGCCCAGTGAACCGATGTCGGCAAGGATCTCATCCTGCTCGACGAGCTTGCGCGTCTGCTCCACCGTCTTCGGCGGGCTATAGCCGTCGTCCATGCTCAGCAGCGTGATCTTGCGGCCGTTGATTCCGCCCTGGCTGTTGATCATCTTCCAGTATGCGGCCTCAGCCCTGCCCTGCGTGCCGTACGCCGAAGCCGGACCGCTGTAGGGCATGGTCTGCCCGATCTTGATTTCGGTATCGCTGGCGCCGGGATCGTATTTCTTGTCGGCAGCAAGAATCGCCGACGTGGAAACAAGGCTGAGCGCGGCGACGGCCGCGAGCGTGATGCAACGCATGTGTTCTCCCCATTCGCGTCGCTGTTTGCCGCGACGTCCGGCGGGATAATGATCATGCCTGCGCGGGATGTCGACCCCTTACAGCCCCATCCAGGCCGTGACGGCGGTGAACGATGCCCAGAGCGTCCATCCGAGCCCGGCCAGAGAAATCAGCGCCGCCGCCATCGCAATCGTCAGCAGCAGGCCGTCCTCCTGCAGGTAGGCGATCGCGATCAGGACGACCACCATTCCCGGAATGACGTTCACCAGTGGCAGCGGCCAGCCCGCCGAGAAGGCCAGCAAAAACACGACCAATCCGACCAGGCGGTCGATCACGTCGCGACGCGCGTCCCAGCGCGGCCGGCTGATGCGCTCGATCGCCTGCAGCATCGGACGGACCAGGACGGTGAACCGCTTGAAGCGCTTGAAGTCGAACTGCCGCTTCGACAGGAAATGCGGAAACGACGGCGCGCTGCGGCCACGCATCATCTCGACCGCCGGAAACAGCAGCGCCAGCGTCGCAACCGTCGCAACGCCGGGAATGATCACCAGCAGCCCCAGAAGCAGCAGGAGCAGGCCGAACGACCGCTTGTCCAGGTTGCTGAGGAGCCATTCGAGATCGACGGGGCCGTCCGGTGCTTGAGCGACGAGTTCCTCAAGAAGTTGGGACGTGTGCGTGGGCGCCAATGGGGCTCCGGACGAGGGGGTCATGCCGCCAAAGTGGCCAGACTCGGCATCGATTGCAACAGCTGCCGAAGCAGACTAGGAAGCATGGGTGACCCACGATTCCGATCAGGCATGGCAGCGCCATGCGCCGTCAAGCCCGATTCCCGCCGCTCGCCGCCGCTGGCCGTGGTTCCTGCTGGTCGTCGTCCTCGCCTGCGTAGGCGCCGGAGGCGTCTACGCCTGGCCCCAGATCGCGCCGCTGGTTCCCTCTCTCGGCAACGCTGCGCCTCGCGACGAAGTGGCAGGAGGCGACAAGGAGGCATTGCCGGATCTCCTCGCGACCCAGCAGAAGCTGCAGGATGATATCGGCGCACTCAGCAAGTCGGTGGCGGACCAGCAAGAGCAGATGAAGACGATCGCCGACCAGCTGGCGGCCCTGGCCTCGAAGGTCGATGCTCTGCAGCGGCCCGCTCCGGCTCCCGTACCACCGCAGGCCACGGCAACGGCCGACCAGCCGCATGCAGCACCGACCGCGCAGGCGGTGCCGAAGCCGAGACGGCCGCCGGTTCGGGCGCCAAAACCGGCGGGTCCGATTTCGACCGGGGGCGCGCCGCTCAACGTGGCACCGGGCGCCGGGGCGCGCTGAGTCGGGCCGCCGTCAGCGCAAGTTCAACGCAACAGGTTGGCGACTTATCCGCGCGGCCGCTCCAAGCCCGCCCGCCCGATGGCCGTGCGCAAGATAGCGGTATCCGAGGAAAGAAATCGATCAGGCGCCTGGCTACGTCAGGCGCCCTGGAATCGCTGAGGACCGCAGCAACACCATGTCGGCGGCCCGTCGGCTCATTTCTGAAGGCTTGCGGCAAACAGCTTGGCGGCCTCGGCCTTCGATTCCTGATCGGCCTTGGCGTCGTATCGGAGCGGCAGGTTGAACTTCTTGCCGAGCTCGGTGGCCTCGGGGTTTGTGAACGCGTGCACGGCGCCGGGATACTCGATGATCCGGTAATCGGCCTTTGCTGCGTCAAAATCCTTCTTCAGCGCATCGTACTGCTCGCGCTTCACGAACGGATCGTCGGCGCCGTTCAGGATCAGGATCTTCGCCTTTACGGTGCCCGGCGCCGGTGCGGGCGTGTTGAGACCAAGCGAGGCGTGAAAGCCCGCAACGGCGGCGAGATCGGCGCCGGTGCGCGCCATGTTCAGCACCACCGCGCCGCCGAAGCAGTAGCCGACGGCGCCGATCCGCTGCGGATTGACCGAGGCCTGCTTGGCGAGTTGCTCGCGCGCGGCGTTGAAGCGCTGCTCCATCACCTTCGCATCCTTCATCACCGAACCCGCGAGCGCGCCGGCGTCCTTCGGGTTGTCGGCGGTCTTGGCGTCGCCGTACATGTCCGCAATGAAGGCGACGTAACCCTGCTCCGCGAACTTGCGCGCCTCGCTATGGATGTGCGGGGTGATGCCCCACCATTCGTGTACCATCACGATGCCCGGCCGCTTGGCCTGGCTCGCGTCGTCATACACGACAAAGCCCTTCATCGTGGCCTCGCCGTCGGTGTAGGTGACCGGTTCTTCCTTGACCGCGGCTTGTGCGCGCGCGACCATTGCGATGGCGCAAAGTGCTCCGACGATGATGGTTCGCATGCTGATCTCCCTGCGGGCTTGCGTCGCCCTTTGCGTTTGTTTTGGCCGGACGGCTATTCCGCTGCGGTCCGGATATCGATCTTCTCGGCGCGGACCGCGCAGAACTTGAACTCCGGTATCTTACCGAACGGATCGAGCGCCGGGTTGGTCAGCAAGTTCGCCGCCGCCTCCGCGTAGCAGAACGGCATGAAGACCATGTTCTCGGGCACGTCGCGGTCGGCGCGCACCTTGACTTCGACCGCGCCGCGGCGCGTCTCGAGTCGGATGAAGTCACCCGGCGCGAGCCCCTTCTTGCGCATGTCCTTCGGCGTCATGAACGCGACCGCTTCAGGCTCGATCTGGTCGAGCACCTGCGCACGGCGCGTCATCGAGCCGGTGTGCCAGTGTTCGAGCACGCGCCCCGTCGACAGCACCATCGGGTACTCGTCGTCGGGCAGTTCGTCCGGCGGGATCACCTTGGCCGGCACGATCTTGCCGCGGCCGCTCGCGGTCGGGAAACCGGTGGTGAAGATGATCTCGTTGCCCGGCTTGTCCGGATCGTCGACCGGATAGGTCACCGCGCCCTCGCGGAGCAGCCGCTCCCAGGTGATGTTCTTCAGCGACGGCATCAGTTCGGCCATCTCGGTGAAGACCTCGCCCGGCCCCGCATAATTCCACGGCAGTCCCATCCGCTTGGCGATCTCCTGGATGATCCAGAGATCCTGCCGCGCATCGCCCGGCGGCTTGATCACCTCGCGCGCCAATTGCACGCGGCGGTCGGTGTTGGTGAAGGAGCCGGATTTTTCGGCGAACGCCGAGGCCGGCAGGATCACGTCGGCGTGGAACGCGGTCTCGGTGACAAACAGGTCCTGCACCACGAGATGATCGAGCTTGGCCAGCGCCTCGCGCGCGTGCTGCAGATCCGGATCGGACATCGCGGGATTCTCGCCCTCGACATACATGCCGTGGATCTCGCCGGCGTGGATCGCGTTCATGATCTCGACCACGGTCAGCCCGCGCACCGGATCGAGCTCCTGCCCCCACAATTTCTCGAACGCGCCGCGCATGTCGTCGCGGTCGACCGGCTGATAGTCCGGCAGGAACATCGGGATCAAGCCGGCGTCGGAGGCGCCCTGCACGTTGTTCTGGCCGCGCAACGGATGCAGCCCGGTGCCGGGGCGGCCCACCTGGCCGGTGATCAGCGCCAACGCAATCAGGCAGCGCGCATTGTCGGTGCCGTGGACATGCTGGCTGATGCCCATGCCCCAGAAGATGATCGACGATTTGGCGCGGGCATAGGCCCGCGCGACCTCGCGCAGCGTCTCGGCGGGGATGCCGCAGATCGGCGACATCCGCTCCGGCGTGAACTCCTGGATCTTGGTCTTCAGCTCGTCGTAGCCCTCGGTATAGCCGGCGATGTACTGCTCGTCGGTCAGGCCTTCGGTGATGATGGTGTGGATCATCGCGTTCAGCATCGCAACATCGCTGCCCGGCTTGAAGGCGAGATGCTGCGTGGCGTGGCGCGACAGCGTCTGCCGCCGCGGGTCCATCACGTATAGCTTGGCGCCGCGCTTGGCGGCGTTCTTGATGAAGGTCGCGGCGACCGGATGGTTCACGGTCGGGTTGGCGCCGATCACCCAGATCACCTCGGCATCGGCCGCCGCGGCGAACGGTGCCGACACCGCGCCGGAGCTCAGTCCCTCGAACAAGGCGGCCACCGACGAGGCGTGACACAGCCGCGTGCAGTGATCGACATTGTTGGAGCCGAAGCCGGTGCGGACCAGCTTCTGGAACAGATAGGCTTCCTCGTTCGAGCCCTTGGCCGAGCCGAACCCCGCAAGCGCCTTGGCGCCCTTCTCGTCGCGGATTTTTCGGAGGCCCGCCGCGGCAAGATCGAGCGCCTCCTCCCACGATGCCTCGCGGAAATGGGTGTAGGGATTGGCCGGATCGACCTGGTCGTTAGCATCCTTCTTCACGCCCGGCAGCCGCACCAGCGGCTTGGTCAGCCGGTTCGGGTGATGGATGTAGTCGAAGCCGAAGCGGCCCTTGACGCAGAGCCGGTTGTGATTGGCGGGACCATCGCGGCCTTCCGCGTAGATCACCTTCTCATCCTTGACCTCGTAGGTGACCTGGCAGCCGACGCCGCAATATGGGCACAGCGAGTCCACCTTGCGGTCGGGATAGACGACGCGCGTCTGCTTGTCGTCGAGCATGACCGCCGGCATGAGCGCGCCGGTCGGACACGCCTGGACGCATTCTCCGCAGGCGACGCAGGTCGATTCACCCATCGGATCGTCGAAGTCGAAAACGATCTTGGCGTCGTGGTTGCGGTAGGCCATGCCGATCACGTCGTTGACCTGCACCTCGCGGCACGCCCGCACGCACAGGCCGCACTGGATGCAGGCGTCGAGATTGACGCGCATCGCCGGGTGGCTGGTGTCGGCGTGCCATCGCTCGGACGCCGGGAAGCGGCTTTCGGTGACGCCGGTCTTCTCGGCCCAGTGCCAGAATTTGGAGTCCGGATCGTGCGAGGTCTCGCGCGCCGGCTGATCGGCGACGAGCAGCTCCATCACCATCTTCTGCGCCGCGACGGCGCGCTGGCTGGCGGACTTCACCTTCATGCCGACCGAAGGCGTCCGCTTGCAGGACGCCGCCAGCACGCGCTCGCCTTCGATCTCGACCATGCAGGCGCGGCAATTGCCGTCCGGCCGATAGTCCGGCGCGGGCGAATAGCACAGATGCGGGATCTCGGTGCCCTGGCGCTTGGCGACCTGCCAGATCGTCTCGCCGGCCCGCGCCTCGACCTGCTGGCCATCGAGCTCGAACTGGATCATCTGCGGACCGCCGCCGGTGCCGCCGATCTTGCCGATCGGCTCGCTATGCGTGACGGTGACACGGCCATCGGGAGCGTTGCTTCCTCCGGCGGCACCCTTGGCGTCGTGACCGTACCCCTGCGGCGGCGAGTTCTTGTCGTTGCTCATTTAGAATCCTCGTCGAAATTCGCCCTGCCCGGCCCGCTCACTCGGCGGCTTGCTGCGGACGAAACCCGTCCGGAAAATATTTGATCACTGACGTCAACGGATTGGAGGCCGCCTGGCCGAGCCCGCAGATCGACGCATCGCGCATCGCCTGGCTCAATTGGTCGAGCAGTTCCTTGTCCCAGACCGGCTGCTGCATCAACAGCGCCGCCTTCTCGGTTCCGGCACGGCAGGGCGTGCATTGCCCGCAGCTCTCGTCCTCGAAGAACTTCATCAGGTTCAGCGCGGCATCCCTGACGTCATCGGCGTGCGAGAGCACGACGATGGCGGCCGAGCCGATGAAGCAGCCGTATTTTTCCAGCGTGCCGAAATCGAGCGGGATGTCGTCCATCGATGCCGGCAGGATGCCGCCGGACGCGCCGCCCGGCAGATAGGCCTGCAGGGTGTGGCCGTCGGCCATGCCGCCGCAGAACTCGTCGATCAATTCGCGCAACGTGATGCCGGCCGGCGCGAGCTTGACGCCGGGATCCTTGACGCGTCCCGACACCGAGAAGCTGCGCAGGCCGTGGCGCTCGTTGCGGCCGTGGCTCTTCCACCAGTCGGCGCCCTTCTCGACGATGTCGCGCACCCACCACAACGTCTCGATGTTGTTGATCAGCGTCGGCAGCCCGAACAGCCCGACCTGGAACGGATAAGGCGGCTTGTGGCGCGGCAGGCCGCGCTTGCCCTCGATCGATTCCAGCAGCGAGGATTCCTCGCCGCAGATATAGGCGCCGGCGCCGCGCCGCAGATGCAGCACAGGTCCGCCGGGCGGAAGCTTTGCGATCTCGCGCGCGAGGATCTCGCGGCAAGCCGGGTACTCGTCGCGGATATAGATGTAGACCTCGGGCGCCTCGACCACGTGCGCGCCGATCAGCATGCCCTCGAGGAAGCGATGCGGATCGGTCTCGAGATAGTAGCGATCCTTGAATGTGCCGGGCTCGCCTTCGTCGCCGTTGACAGCCATTAGCCGCGGACCGGGTTCGCCGAGCACGGCGCGCCACTTGCGCCCTGTCGGGAAACCGGCCCCACCGAGACCGCGCAGCGAGGCATCGTCGAGCGCCTTCAGCAGGTCCTCGCGCGGCAGCTCGCCCGAGCGCAGGCGCGTCAGCAGCTTATATCCGCCGTCGGCGACGTAGGCGTCGTAATCGACGTAAGGCGGCAGATGCACATGGGTGTCGCCGTTCTTCGCCGCAGCGAGCACGTTGCTGACGGTCGCATGATCGATGAAGTTGTGGCCGACCTCCGCCGCAGGTGCAGTGTCGCAGCGGCCGACGCATGGCGCCCGCACCACGCGGATGCCGGGCCCGGCGCGGCTCTGAAGATCCTTCAAGAGCTGCTCGCCGCCGAGCATCGCGCAAGTCAGCGAATCGCAGACCCGCACGGTGAGCGGCGCGATGCCGGGCTCGCCTTCCTTCACGATGTCGAAATGCGCATAGAAGGTCGCGGTCTCGAACACTTCGGCGAACGACAGCCGCATCTCATCGGCGAGCGCGGCAAGATGCGCGGCCGAAATCTGATGGTATTTGTCCTGGATCAGATGCAGGTACTCGATCAAGAGGTCGCGACGCCTCGGCCGGTCGGCGAGCAGCGCCTCGATCTCATGAGCGGCCGCAGGATCGACCTGGCGTCCCTTGGGCGTGGCTTTCGCCCGCTTCCTGCCGGCTCCGGGATGCTCGAACGCGCGGACCTTGTGAACGTCGTCTCCGCTCATGAAACCTCGCCTTGGAACCCGGCTTCGTGCAAATTGCGCCGGTTCAACTAACTGTATTCTCTGGCATGCCACAGGCAAGCAGATTTAGAACGCCTCTAGCAACGTCGGGTTGCCGCGCAGGTCGTTGTTAATGTTTGCCTATCGAGTGATCTGAATTCCAAATCACGCGAGCGTCCGGCAGAGGCGATCTCGCCCGCATCCTGCGATCTCAGAGCAGGTCGGCGTAGCCGAGAAAGCCGACCACATCGCCCGGCTCGACCCGCACGATGGCCTCGCCGAGCTCGATCAGCCCATCCGTCTCGATCAGCGACGACAGCAGGCCAGCCCCTTCGCGGGGAAACTTGGTCGCCTCCAGCGCGCCGTCCGCCGCCCGCCGCAGCGAGGCGCGGACATATTCGCGGCGGCCGCTCTTCTTCTTGTAGCTGAAGGCGGCCCGGACCGGCATCGGCAGCAACGTCGACGGCGCGGCGCCCGACAGCGCCAGCACGGTTGGCCGCACCACGTGAACGAAGGTGACGAAACTCGCCACCGGATTGCCGGGCAAGCCGATCAGCGGCGTGCCGTCGACCACGCCCATCGCCACCGGTCGGCCCGGCTTGATCGCCATCCGCCACAGCACCAGCGAGCCCGCCTGCTCGATGCCGGCCTTGACGTGGTCCTCTTCGCCGGTCGAGACGCCGCCGGTGGTCAGGATCAGGTCGTAGCGTTGCGCGACCTGCTTGAGCGCGGCAGCAAGTTCGGCCCGTTCGTCGCGCAGGATGCCGAGATCGCCGACCTCGCAGCCGAGTCGCCGCAGCATCGCGATCAGCATGAAGCGGTTGGAATCGAACAATTGCGCTTCGGCGCGAGCACTTCCCGGCGCGGCCAGCTCGTCGCCGGTGGAGAACACGCCGACGCGCAGGCGCCGCACCACATCGAGCGTGGTGAGCCCGAATGCCGCGGCAACCGCGATGTCCTGCGGGCGCAACCGCTGGCCCGACGTCAGCGCGATATGGCCGCGCGCAATGTCCTCGCCGGCCGGACGTACATTGGCGCCGACCTTCAGGCCGGACGGCAGGATCACGTTACCCGCAGTGTCGATCCGCACGTCTTCCTGCATGAACACGGTGTCGGTGCCATCAGGCATCGGCGCACCGGTGAAGATCCGCACCGCCTGGCCGGGCTGCGCGGCCGCTGCCGGTGCCCCCGCCTGCACGCGGCCGGCGACAGGAAGCGCGCGCTCGCCGCTCGCCGGCAGGTCGGCGCCGGAGACCGCATAACCGTCGACGGCGGAATTCATGAAAGGCGGCAGCGGCAACGGCGCCGCGACATCGTGGCTGAGGATGCGTCCGTCGGCGTCGACCAGGGCAACGGCTTCCGTCTCCCCGACCGGCTTGACGCGCGCGGCGATGATCGCGACGGCGTCGTCGACCGACATCATCGGTCCGCCGAAGGCGAAGCAGTCGTCGGAAAGCTGCGCCATGATGTCTCTTAGTCCTCGGCCATCGACAAGATTTGTTCGACCCGGATCGCGACCTGCGGCGTTATCTTTCGGCCGGACCGACCATGGCGGTTCCAGCAAGACGGCGGAGAGTGGCCAGTCGGTCTCCGCCCGTGCTTATATCCCCAGCTGCGTTGCCATGTGAACCCATCCGGACGTCTAGCAGTGCCCGAGACAACCACCGCTCCCATCATTGTTCCTGATCCGGACGATCCGCGCCTGACCGAGCGCGTCACTGGCGTCGATCAGACCGGCGCGCCGACCGAGATCAGGGTACCGGTCGAGCGGCCGCTGACGCTGTACCTCAACGCGCAGGAGATCGTCACGATGATGACGATCAACGACTATCCCGAATATCTCGCGCTCGGCTACCTCCTGAACCAGAACATGCTCAAATACGACGACGTCGTCACCGAAGTCGAATATGACGACGATCTTCAGGTGGTGGTGGTCCGCACCGCGCACCACACCAATTTCGAGGCAAAGCTGAAGAAGCGCACGCAGACCTCGGGCTGCGCCCAGGGAACGGCGTTCGGCGACCTGCTCGAAGCCGTCGAGAAGGTCGCGCTGCCGAAGGCCGAATTGCGGACCTCGTGGCTCTACCGGATGACGCACACCATCAACACCATGCCATCGCTCTATCTGGAGGCCGGTGCCATCCATGGCTGCGTGCTGTGCAAGGAGAGCGCGCCGGTCTGCTACACCGAGGATGTCGGCCGGCACAACGCCGTCGACAAGATCGCGGGCTGGATCTATCGCCACAATGTCGATCCGGCCGATAAGATCCTCTACACCACCGGACGACTCACGTCCGAGATGGTGATCAAGACGGTGCGGATGGGCATCCCGATCCTGGTCTCCCGCTCCGGATTCACCGCATGGGGCGTCGATCTGGCGCGGCAGGTCGGACTGACCTTGGTCGGGCGCGCGCGCGGCAAGCGCTTCATCGCTTTGTCGGGCCAGGAGCGGATCGTCTACGACCAGAACCTCGACTATGTCGAAGAGGAATCGATGCGGCACAGGCGCAAGGGCGAGACCGACCATGACTGACATCCCGGGCGTGCTGCTGGCCGGCGGGCTCGCGCGGCGGATGGGCGGCGGCGACAAGCCGATGCGCATGATCGCCGGCCGCACCATCCTGCAGCGGGTGATCGACCGCCTCGCCCCGCAATGCAGCGGGCTGATCATCAACGCCAACGGCGACCCGGCGCGCTTTGCCGCCTTCGGCCTTCCCGTCGTCGCCGACGATGTCGCTGATTTTCCGGGTCCCCTCGCCGGCATCCTCGCCGCGCTCGACTGGACGGCGGCCAACCGGCCGGATGCGAAATGGGTGCTCAGCGCAGCGGGCGATTGTCCGTTTCTGCCGCGCGATCTTGTCGCACGCCTGGAGCAGGCGCGCGCGGCGGAGAATGCCGAACTCGCCGTCGCGTCATCGGGCGGCCAGGTGCATCCGGTCATCGGACTGTGGAGCGTGCGCCTGCGGGGCGAATTGCGCCACGCACTGGTCGAGGAAGACGTGCGCCGGATCGATCGCTGGACCGCGCGCTATCCGCTGGCAACGGTCGAGTGGCCGACCGAGCCGCTCGATCCGTTCTTCAATGCCAACACCGTCGAAGACATCGCCGAAGCCGATCGCCTCGCCGCGCTCGACGGCGGATGAGGCGCCCGTCTGCAACTTTGTTTCCGGACAAACATCGCCGGCGCCGACGACCGCGAATTTAGATTTCCGCACCCCAAACGAAAAACGCGACGCCGGGGCGCCGCGTTTCCGAATGCGTTGATTGTGCGAACCGTCAGCCCGCGACCTTGGTCGCCGGGACGTCGCGCTGGCGCTTCATCACGATCTTGTTCAGTGCGCCGAGATAGGCCTTGGCGGAGGCGACCAGCGTGTCCGGATCGGCGGCGCGGGCGGTCATCGAACGGCCTTCGTGCGCGAGACGGACCGAGACCTCGGCCTGCGCATCGGTGCCTTCGGTCACCGCGTGGACCTGGTAGAGCTCCAGCTTGGCCTCGTGCGGCACCAGGCGCTTGATGCAGTTGAACACGGCATCGACCGGGCCGTTGCCCTCGGCCTCCTCGATCTTGATCTGGCCGTCGACGTCGAGCTTCATGGTCGCGCGCTGCGGGCCATGGGTGCCGGCGATCACGGTCAGCGAGGTCAGCTTGATGCGGTCGTGCGCGGCCGCCATCTCCTGGTCGACGAGCGCCTCGATGTCCTCGTCGTAGATGTCCTTCTTGCGGTCGGCCAGCGCCTTCATCCGCGTAAAGGCATCTTCCAGCTGGTTGGCGCCGAGCCTGTAGCCCAGCTCCTCCAGCTTGTGGATGAAGGCGTGGCGGCCGGAATGCTTGCCGAGCACCAGCGAGGACTGCTTCAGGCCGACCATCTCGGGCCGCATGATCTCGTAGGTCGAGGCGTCCTTCAGCACGCCGTCCTGATGGATGCCGCTCTCATGCGCGAACGCGTTACGGCCGACGATCGCCTTGTTGTACTGCACCGGGAACGAGGTCGCGGCCGACACCACCTTCGAGGCGCGGGTCAACTGCGTGGTGTCGATCTTGTTCCAGTACGGAAACTTGTCGTTCCGCACGTTGATCGCCATCACAATCTCTTCCAGCGCGGCATTGCCGGCGCGCTCGCCGATGCCGTTGACGGTGCACTCGACCTGCCGCGCGCCGCCGACGATGCCGGCCAGCGAATTCGCGACCGCCATGCCGAGGTCGTTGTGGCAGTGCACCGAGAAGATCGCCTTGTCGGAGTTCGGCACACGCTCGATCAGCGTGCGCATGAAATGTGTGTATTCCTCCGGCACGGTGTAGCCGACGGTGTCAGGAATGTTCACCGTGGTGGCGCCGGCCTTGATCACGGCTTCGACGATCCGGCACAGATAGTCCATCTCGCTGCGGGTGCCGTCCTCGGCCGACCATTCGACGTCGTCGATCTGGTTGCGGGCGCGGGCGACCATCGCAACCGAGGTCTCGATGACCTCCTCGGGGGTCTTGTTCAACTTCACCCGCATATGCAGCGGCGAGGTCGCGATCACGGTATGGACGCGGCCGCGGCGGGCGAACTTGACGGCTTCGGCACAGCGATCGATGTCGGCCGGATGGGCGCGGGACAGGCCCGCGATGACCGAGTTCTTGGAGCGGCGGGCGATCTCGCTGACCGCCTGGAAGTCGCCTTCCGAGGTGATCGGGAAGCCGGCCTCGATGACGTCGACACCCATATCGTCCAGCAACTCGGCGACCTCGAGCTTCTCCTCGAAAGTCATGGTGGCGCCGGGGCACTGCTCGCCGTCGCGCAGGGTGGTGTCGAAAATGATGACGCGGTCCTTCTCGGACTTGTTAGCGGTGGCCATGTCAGAAATTCCTTTAAACTTTGGCGCCCGTCATTGCTGCTTTGAGCGATTAGTTGGGCGATTATCAGGGTCCGGTGATCTGGTACAAACCCCTGAGTGCCCAGGCGCAAACGCCCAGCCGGCCCTCAGGGGCAGGTAAGAAACAGGCCGCCAATAAGCAGGGTGGGCGTTCCGGCCGGGATCGTGGCGGTAGCCTGGGCCACCTCCCCCGAAATCCGATCGATTTGGCCGCGAATCAGCATTGCCAGACCCTGTTGAGCGCCGAAATCCTCGGGCAAAACCGTTGACGGTTGGTTGCCGGGAGCGCTTGGACGCCGTCGTTCTAGACGATTATGGCAAGCCGCCGCAATGGGTAAAGATGGTCAGCTGGGTTGACCTATCGTGGCGCATGAGGCCCGCCGGCTGGCAGGAACGCACCGGCGGAGGGGTTTCCCTCTCCGCAAGGGGGAGACAGCCAAACCAGTGTGCTCACCTCACGTCCACTCATCTCTCGATGAGCAACTCGCGCGGACGCGGACTCGGCGGCGCGAGCCGTCGCGACGATGAAGGCCGCGCTGAAAATAGCGAACGTTTACCTTGCGTGACGTCGATGGCAATCGCGGCGCGCACGCGGCCGGGTAAGTCAATCTTTGCTCAACTGGTTGCATCTAGTGTCCGGCGGCGACCGGGAGTTAAGGGCGCGTCCTTTGGTTGGTTAAGGAGTTATCAGGATCATGCCCGCGACGAACCTGGCCGAAGGGCCCAATCAGCGCCAAGCCGGCTTCAATCTCTTCCTGGTCGGATTCCTGATCCTGTTTCTCGAGCTGGCCTGCATCCGCTGGTTCTCGGCCAAGGTCGTGTTCCTGCAATTCTTCACCAACATCGTGCTGCTGGCAGCCTTCCTCGGCATGTCCTGCGGCTGCCTTGCCGCGCGGCGGAACACCAACTGGCTTGCGCTGTTCCCGGGGCTCGCCCTGGTGACCTTCGCTGCCGTGGTCACGATCATGATGCTGTATTCCAACTGGGGCCAGTTCGCGGTCGACGTCGGCCACCAGGCCTCGCCGCAGGAAGTGTTCTTCGGCACCGAGTATCGCAACCCCGATCTCGCCAAGTTCGTCGTGCCGATCGAGGCGATCGCCGGACTGTTCTTCGTGCTGATCGCGCTGATGTTCGTCGGCCTCGGCCAGACGCTCGGCCGCGCTTTCGACGCCTACGCCAACCGCGTCGCCGGCTATTCGCTGAATATCGGCGGCAGCCTCGCTGGCATCGTCGGGTTCTCGCTGCTGTCGTTCGCGCAGGCGCCGCCGGTGGTCTGGTTCGGCATCAGCTGCGCCGGCATCGTCTATTTGCTCTACCAGGACAAGGCGCTGTCACTGCTGCGCCTCGTGACGATCATCGTCGTGGTCGGATTCACCGCTTTCTACACCGATCGTTCCGGCAGCCACGACATCCGCTGGTCGCCCTATTACGCCGTCGACCTCAACAAATCGAACAGCGTGATCACCGTCAACAGCATCGGCCATCAGGAAATGATGCCGTTCAGCGAACGCGGCTCGTCCTATTCGCTGATCCACCTGCTGCAAAAGCACAGCGGCGGCGCGCCGTTCAAGGACGTCATGATCATCGGGGCCGGTTCCGGCAACGACCTCGCGCACGCCTTGCGCTTCGGCGTCGAGCGCATCGACGCGGTCGAGATCGATCCCGTGATCCAGGACATCGGCATCCACAACCATCCTGACAAGCCGTATCAGGACCCGAGGGTGGTGCCGCATCTCGACGACGGCCGGCATTTCCTGCGCACTACCGAACGCAAATACGATCTGGTGGTGTATGCGCTGGTCGACTCGCTGATCCTCCACAGCGGCTATGCCAACATCCGTCTCGAAAGCTATCTGTTCACCGAACCGGCGTTCCAGGACGTCCGCCGCGTGCTGAAGCAGGACGGCGTCTTCGTGATGTACAACTACTATCGCCAGGGCTGGATCGTGCAGCGCGTCGCCGAGATGGCGAAGCAGGTGTTCGGCTGCGATCCGCTGGTGTTGCCGCTGCCCTACAAGGAGACGCTGACCTCGTCCGAAGCGGTCGGCTTCACCACCATCATCGCGGGTTGCAATCCGCGCATCCCCACCGCGTTCCGCGACCGCGGCCAGTTCTGGCTGAACAGCCTTCCGCCGGAGAACCTGTCGGTCGACGGCTTCGACAAGCCGCAGGAAAAAGTGCAGGACAAGGCAGCCGCCCCGCACGGCGACTGGGTGCCGCTGGCGCCGGCCAGACTGGTGGTCGACAATGAAGGCGCGAGGCAATCGACCAGCGACGACTGGCCGTTCCTCTATGTCAGCGGCAGGCTGATCCCCGACCTGACGGTTCGCTCGATGATCCTGCTCGGCGTGCTCGGGCTCGGCCTCGTCTACCTGTTCAAGCCGAAGGGCGCCTGGCGGCCAAACAACCGGATGTTCTTCCTCGGCGCGGCCTTCATGCTGCTCGAGACCAAGGCCGTGGTGCAGATGGCGCTGCTGTTCGGCAGCACCTGGCTGGTCAACTCGGCGGTGTTCTTCACCGCGCTGCTGCTGATCCTTGCCGCCAATCTGTACGTGATCAAGGTGCCGTCGATCCGGCTGGCGCGGCACTATGCCGGGCTGCTGGCGCTGCTGGCGGTCTCGGTGCTGGTGCCGCTGGACACGTTTCTCAGCGGCGGCATCGTCTGGCGCTACGCGATCCCGTGCGCACTGGCGCTCGGCCCGATGTTCTTCGCCGGCGTGATCTTCGCCCGCTCGTTCCGCGACGAAGCCAATCCCGATCAGGCGTTCGGCTCCAACATCGCGGGATCCGTCATCGGCGGCCTCGCCGAGTCGTGCTCGACCCTGCTCGGCTTCCGCTATCTGCTGATCGTCGCGATCGGGTTCTATCTGCTGTCCGCGTGGATGCCGTCGCGGAAGGGCTAGCGAGGGCTGCTGCACTCAACGTCGCGCGCGAGTCAGGCACGCACAGGCGGCAGGGTTCCCCCGGCGGGGTTGCCCAGCTGCCGCCGTTCGACATGGCAGCTTGACAGGTCGGCTCGGCCGTTACTTCTTGGCGGCCACCTTGTTCTCCGCTGCGCCCTTGCCTTCCGCCTCCAGCGCCGCGCGGACGCGCTTGAATTCGCTTAAGTCGGCCTTGTCGACCTCGGGGAATTTCAGATCCAGCCTGTCGAGCGCATTGACGATGGTCGAGCCGATCACGACGCGAGCGAACCATTTGTGGTCGGCGGGCACGATGTGCCACGGTGCCTCCTTGGTTGCGGTGTGGTGGATCATGTCCTGATAGGCGGCCTGATACTTGGCCCATAGCGCGCGTTCGGACACGTCGGCCATCGAGAACTTCCAGTTCTTGGCCGGCTGCTCCAGTCGGTCGAGGAAGCGCCGGCGCTGCTCCTCCTTGGAGACATGCAGGAAGAACTTCAGGATCACCGTGCCGTTGCGCGACAGATAGCGCTCGATCGCCGAGATGTCCTCGAAGCGCCAGCGCCAGATGTTCTTGGTGACGAGACGTTTCGGTATCTTCTGCTTGGCCAGCACTTCGGCGTGCACGCGCACGACCAGGCACTCCTCGTAATAAGAGCGGTTGAAGATGCCGATGCGGCCGCGCTCCGGCAGCGCGATCATGGCGCGCCACATGTAATCGTGGTCGAGTTCCTTGGTCGAGGGCTGCTTGAACGAGGAGACCTCGCAGCCCTGCGGATTGACGCCCTCGAACACGCTCTTGATCGCGCTGTCCTTGCCGGCGGCGTCCATGCCCTGGAAGATCAAGAGCAGCGACCAGCGGTCCTGGGCGTAGAGCTTCTCCTGGAAGTCGTTGAGCCGCGTGCGGTTGGCCTCGATGATCTTGCCGCCGGCTTCCTTGTCGATGCCGCCCTTCTCGGCGGTCGGGTACGACTTGAGGTGAAATTCGCCCGAGCCGTCGAAGCGGAACGGCGCGATATAGGGTTTCAGTTCATCGGCGAGCGATGGGGACGGTTTGCTGCTCATGGCCTCTCGACGGCTTGCGTGGCGATTTGATCCGGTCGATCACGCTACCAAGAATGCCCTTGGGCAGGAAGATGATGAAGAGCACCAGCAGCACGCCATAGACCAGGTTGTCCCAGCCGACCGCCTTGGTGCCGAACGAGATGCGCAGCACCTCGGCCAGCACGATGGTGATGACGGCGCCGACCGTCGGTCCCAGCGCGACATAGACGCCGCCGACGATCGCCGCGAACACCATCTGCAGGGAGACCGCGATGCCGCTCACCGTGTCCGGCGAGATGAACATCTGGTACTGGCAATACAGCGCGCCCGCGAGCGCGGTCATCAGCGCGCTGATCAGGGTGATCTTCAGCTTCTCGGCAGTGACGTTGACGCCAGCCGCGGCTGCCGCATCCTCGTCCTCCGAGATCGCCTCCATGGCATGGCGGATCATGCTGCGGTCGATCGCGCGCCAGATCACGAGGCCGGCGACCCAGACCGCGAGCGCGATCAGATACCAGGTGATCTTGTCGTCGAATTGCAGCGCGAACAGCCACTTGCCGCTCGGGGCGCGCTGCGGCGTGTAGCCGAGCGAGCCGCCGGTATAGTCGCGGGTCGCGGTGATGACCTGCAGCACGATGCCGGACAGTGCCAGGGTCACCAGCACGAAATAATGCCCGGTGATACGGAAGCGGAAGCAGGGATAGGCGACGACCAGCGCGAGCACACCGGCGGTCGCCATGCTCAGGGGAATCCCGATCCAGGGCGAGACGCCGAGGTGATTCCACAGCAGCGCGGTGACATAGGCGCCGATGCCCATGAAGCCGCCATGGCCGAGCGAGACCAGGCCGAAGCGGCCCATGATCGACCACGACGTATAGGCGAACGACCAGATCAGGATCAGCACCAGCACGTGCAGATGATAGGGATCGCGGTGCACGAAAGGCAGCGCGACGAGCGCAAGCAGCGCGATGATCCAGAAGGCGGCCTGCCTGTTCACGAGCGCCTCGCAAGCAGGCCCGCGGGCCGGATGAACATCATGATGATGAAGAAGGCGAACGCCAGCACGTAGCCCCATTCGAGATCGGAGAACAGGCCGCCGAGCGAGATGATCTCGGCGAACACGAAGGCCGCGATGAAACCGCCGATGAAATTGCCGAGGCCGCCGAGCACGCAGATCAGGAAGGTGATCGGCCCGAACGACAGCCCGACGAACGGGTGCACGTCATATTGCAGCACCAGGAGGCACGCCGCGAGGCCGGCGAGCCCGCCGCCGATCGCCGAGGTGACGAGATAGATGCGCTTGGGATCGACGCCCATCAGCGGCATGATCTGGCGGTCCTGCGCGATGGCCCGGATCGCGGTGCCGGTGAAGGTGCGGGTCAGGAACAGATAGACGCCGACCATGCCGACCAGCGCCGCGCCGAACGATAATAGTCGTGCGTAGCTGAAGTTCATCTCGCCGAGCGCCAGCACGGGCAGGCGGATGCCGAGGTTGCGGAAGTCGATGCCAAAGGCGACGGTGGCAAAACTCTGCAGGATGAACAGCACCCCGCCGGTGGCGAGCAGCTGGTTGATCGGCGGCGCGGTCAACAGCGGCGCGATGACCAGGAAATGCAGCGCGGCCCCGAGCAGCGCGACCAGCAGGATGACCAGCGGCGCGGCGGCCCAGTACGGCAGATGAAACACCTGCACGAGATAGTACATGCCGTACATGCCGATCATCACGAGCTCCGCGTAGCAGATCCAGGTGACGTCGATGACGCCGAAGATCAGGTTGAGCCCGAGCGCCAGCAGCGCCAGCACGCCGCCGAGCAGGATGCCGTTGATCACGGCTTCCAGCAGGTAGATGTCGAAGATGTTGAGGAAGGATTGCATGGATGCTCTGCCCCCTAGACTGCGACGTCACGCGTTCCCGTTATCCTGAGGAGCCGCGAGGCGGCGTCTTGAAGGATGTACGGCCCGGCTGGTGGCCGTCGATCCTTCGAGACGCGGCTAACGCCGCTCCTCAGGATGACGGGAAACGGCGTGAACACGCCTGCCAGATGTGATCTCATCATCCCCTACACCCCGAGATACGCCTGCTTGATCGTATCGCTGGCGGCGAGCTCCGCCGCGGTGCCGGCGGCGCGGATGCTGCCGGCTTCCAGCAGGTAGGCGCGGTCGACCACGCGCAGCACCTGCTGCACGTTCTGCTCGACGATCAAGACCGTCAGCCCGCTCGAGCGGATGCGCCTGACCAGTTCGAACACCTGCTGCACCACGACCGGCGCGAGCCCAGCCGAGGGCTCATCGAGCAGCAGCAGTTTCGGGTTCGACATCAGCGCCCGGCCGATCGCGCACATCTGCTGCTCGCCACCCGACATCGTCCCGGCCATCTGGTGACGTCGCTCCTTCATGCGCGGGAACAGCTCGAACACGAACTCCAGCCGCTCGGCGTAGTGCGCGCGGGCGCCGGGCATGTAGGCGCCCATCTTCAGATTGTCGGCCACCGTGAGCCGCGGAAACAACCGGCGGTTTTCCGGCACATGCGCAATCCCGAGGCTGACGATGCGATGCGCCGGCGTCGCGACGACGTCGGTGCCCTGCATCGCGATGGCGCCCCTGATCGGCCGGATCAGGCCGGAGATCACGCGCATCAAGGTGGTCTTACCGGCGCCGTTCGGGCCGATCACGCCGACCGCCTCGCCCGCCTTCACATCGAGGCTGACGTCGAACAGCACCTGGAAGCTGCCATAGCCCGCGTCGATCGATCGGAGCTCCAGCATGCCGGTCACGCTCCGATCCGGCGGCGCGCCTGCTCGGCGACGGCGGCAGCCAGGCTCGCATCCGCATCGGTGCCGAGATAGACCTCGATCACGTGTGGATTGCCGGCGACTTCCGCGGGCAGGCCCTCGGCGATCTTCTCACCATGATCCAGCACCATCACGCGATCGACCACCCGCATCAAGACACCCATGATGTGCTCGACCCAGATGATGGTGATGCCGAGTTCGTCGCGGATCCGGCGCAGCATGTCGGCGGCCTGGTCCATCTCGGACTCGTCGAGGCCGCCGAGGCTCTCATCCGCGAGCAACAATTTCGGCCCGGTCGCGAGCGCTTTTGCCAGCTCGAGCTTCTTCAACCCCGCGGCGCCCAGACCCTCGACGCTGCTGTGGCGGTCGGTCGGCAGGCCGACCATCGCCAGCGCACGTTCGGCCGCCTCCTCGGCCTTGCTGCGGCTGTGGCGGCCCTGGCCGTAGAAGCCGGCGAGCGCGACGTTCTCGAACATGCTCAAGCGATGGAACGGCCGCGGGATCTGGAAGGTGCGGCCGATGCCGCCGACGATGATCCGGTGCGGGGAAAGACCTGCGATCTCGCGGCCGTCGAACAGGATCGAGCCCTCGGTCGGCGGCAGTGTGCCCGACAGCATGTTGAAGATCGTGCTCTTGCCCGAGCCGTTCGGGCCGATCAGGCCGAGGATCTCGCCCTGCTCGACGCGGAACGACACGTTGTTGACGGCGCGAAAACCGCCAAACCGCTTGACCAGGCCTTCGACGGCGAGCACGGCGTCCCCTTCGCAAGCGAGCTATTTGTAGCTGTAGGTGGTGCCGGCCGGCAGCGGCAGCACGGTCTCGCGCTGCATCTGGCTCTTCGGCCACACTACATAGGATTTGTCGTCGATATATTGCAGCACCACCGGGAACGAGCGCGCGTTCTGCCCGGCGTACTGCTCGCCGTCGCCGTAGAACTTCACGCCGTAGCCGAGCATAGTACCGCCCTCGGGAATGTCGGTGTCGAGCGCGGCCTTGCGCAACGCGTCCGGATCGACGCCGCCATATTTCTTGATCGCGCGCGGCAGCACGTCGTCGAGGAACACATAGGCATTGGCCGCGCCGATGCCGACATGGGCGGAGCGGATCGGCACGCCGGGCTTCAGCCGGTCGAACTCCTCACCGACCATCTTGATGACCGGCGGCAGCTTGGCATCCATGTCCTTCTGGTTGGCGAGCCAGATCGAGATCGGGTCGGTGTTGAAGAGATAATTGGCGTCGGCGCCGAGGCCTTCCTTCAGCTTCTCGTAGACGCCATAGCCGGCGCCGTGGCCGACGATGGCGCCGAACTTCAGCCCCTGCTCGCGTGCCTGGCGAAACAACAGCGTAATGTCCGGATTGTAGCCGGTGTGGAAGATCACGTCGGGCTTGGCGCGCTTCAGCTTGGTGACCAGCGCCGACAGGTCCGGCGCGGTCGCCGAATAGCCCTCCTTGAGCACGACGTTGAAGCCGGCCTTCTTCGCGCCGGCCTCGTTGCCCTTGGCGACGTCGACGCCATAGGCGCCGTCCTCATGGATGATGGCAACGCGGAGGTCCTTCGGCTCCTTGCCGAACTTCGACATCGAGTATTGCGCGATGAAGTCGGTCGTCATCATGCCGTACTGGTTGCCGGCGGCCTGCGGCCGGAACACGTATTTGTAGTTCTTGCCGTCGAACACGCCCGATGAGATGCAGGTCGTGATCCACATGAATTTCTTCATCTGGTCGACCCTCGCTGCCACCGGCACGCATTGTGCCGAGGAGAAGAAGCCCATCACCATGTCGACCTTTTCCTGCTCGAGCAGGCGGACGGCTTCGTTGATGGCGATGTCGGGCTTGCTCTGCGCGTCGGCATAGACGGCCTCGACCTTGTATCCCTCGACGCCGGTCCGGGCGTAATGGTCGAGCATGATCTTGACGCCGGTATATTGCAGCTCGGAGCCGCCGCCGGCCAGCGGGCCGGTCAGATCGAAGATCACGCCGATCTTGATCTTCTTGTCCTGCGAATGCGCGGCACCGGCCACGCCGAGCGCCGCAAGCGCGACAGACAGACCCGCGAGCCAGCGGGCGGTCTTCCTGACCGGCATGAATCCCTCCCCAGAGATTGTGCACTGCATTTTTTGTTTTCGTGCTGCCCTATCACAGGGGGAGCGGCCGATGATGTCAAGCGCGATAGCTGCGTCGCCACGGCGCAGGCTTGCGCAAAGTTTCGGCGGAACGGACGCGCGGCGCCAGGATGTGTACGCACAAAGCCGCATCCACTTTGCCCTCAACGAGGCGATACGAAATGCGGTCCGATCTCCTGCAGCCCGGAGAACTACGGAAAGAAGGAACGCCGTTTCTGCCTTATCCTGAGAGCCGCGAAGTAGCTGTCATTGGAGGCGACACATGACTCATATGCTTTGCAGAACGAGACTCATCTCGTGGTTCGGTGCATGCCTACTTGGATTGGGAGCATGGCTTGCCGCCTCGTCGGGTGCCGTGGCACAGAATTCACCCTCCGCCGAGGCCAAACTGAAGGAGTTGAACATTACGCTGCCGCCGGTGCCTGTTCCGGTCGCCAATTACGTCGATGCAGTCCGGGTCGGCAATCTGCTCTTCCTTGCGGGAAACACGCCGGCTGCCGACTGGAAGTACAAGGGCAAGGTGGGCAAGGACCTCACCGTGCAGGAGGGCTACGACACGGCCCGTCAGGTTGGCCTGATCATGTTGGCGAAAGTGCGCGTCGCACTTGGAAGTCTCGATCGGGTGAAGCGCGTGGTCAAGGTCTTCGGGATGGTCAATTCGGCCGACGGCTTTGGTGACCAACCGAAAGTCGTAAACGGATTCTCCGACTTGATGGTGGAGGTATTTGGCGCCGCAGCCGGCAAGCACGCGCGATCTGCCGTCGGGATGGCCGGACTTCCCTTCAACAATGCCGTGGAGGTCGAGATGATCGTTGAGGTGGCCGAATGATCAGCCGTTGCTCAGGGCCGGAATCCGCCAAAGACTGATGGTACTGGTCACAAACGTCCCCGAGTGAGTGCGCCCTACGCCGGCAGCTGCGTTTCGATGAACGCGGTGACGAAGCGCGGCATGGCAGCAGTGAGATCGGCGCGGCTGCGCACCAGATGGATGCCGGCAAGCTCGGGATTTTCCTGGCGTGCGAGGTTGGCCTCGATGCGCGTACGCAGCGCGTCACCGGGCATGTCGACGCGCAGGATCTGCATCATCGCGAGCGCAGGCCCGGTGTAAATGCAGTGCCAATCGGCGTCGCCGCGGCAATCCGACGGCAACAACCCGGTCTCCTCCTCAAGCTCGCGCATCACGCTGCCGGCGATATCGACCGTCTCGCCTCTGATGTCGTCGAGATCGGGCGTGCCGGAGGGGAAATAGATGCGTCCGGCATTGGCCGTCTGTTCGCCCATCACCCCACACACGAAGGTGCCGTCGCTGGCGAGCAGTGCGCCCATGCCGAAGCCGTTGAAGACCTCCTTGTCGGGAAAGCCCCAATCGCGCCAGGCGAGGAAGCTTGCGAAATCGGTCTCGAAGTAGCTCGCGCTGAGCCGCCCGTCGGCAAACACCGGATCGCGCCCGAGCAGGACGCGGCCGTTCCACAGGCTCGGGTTCAATCGCTGCTGCTCGGCGAAATGCGCGTCGATCTCGGCGCGGCGCTGGTCCGCGAACGGCCAGGGCCGCCGTTCTAACGCCAGGTCGAGCGCGGTGACGCGACATATGAGCGGAGCTTGCATGTCGGGCACAGCGCGCCTACTTCGCGCTTCCGGTCGTCTTCTTGACCTGATCGACGAACTTGTTGGTGTAGGTCTTGGTGACGTCGATGCCGGCCTTTGCCACTTCGGGTGAACCCTCGCTGAACACGGCGAGCACCGCCTCCGCACCCTTGGGGTCCATCTTGCCGGTCTCGGAATACATCGGGATCGTATTCTTCAGCGCCGCGAGATACTGCGCCCGGTCCTTGCCGACGATCTCGTCCGGCATCTTGGCCATGATGTCTTCGGCGGTGTGCGAATGAATCCAGACCAGCGTCGCCATGATGGCATTGGTCAGCGCCTGCACCTCCTTCTCGTGGCCGTTGACCCAGGCTGCGGTCGAATAGAGCGCCCCGCCGGGATATTCGCCGCCGAACACCGCCAGCGTGTCGTGCTGGGTGCGGGTGTCGCTCAGGATCTTGAGATCGGAATGGCTGCCCTGCAGCACGGTGACGGCAGGATCGAGCATCACCGCAGCGTCGATCTGGCCCTGCTCCATCGCGGCCACCGCGGTGGCGCCGAGGCCGACGCCGATCACGGCAGTGCCGGCCGGATCGAGGCCGTTCTTCTTCAGCATGTATTTCAGGAAGAAGTCGGTCGAGGAGCCCGGCGCGCTGACGCCGACCTTCTTGCCAGCCAGATCCTTGATCGAATTGATCTCGCCGGTGTGCTTGGGCGAGACCACCAGCACGAGGCCGGGATAGCGGTCATAGACCACGAAGGACTGCAGCTCCTGCTTCTTGGCGGCGAGATTGACGCAGTGATCGAAATAGCCGGAGACGACATCGGCGCTGCCGCCGAGCACCGCCTTGAGCGCATCCGAGCCGCCCTTGAGGTCGACCAGCTCGACCGCAAGCCCGGCCTTGTCGTATTCGCCAAGCTGCTTGGCCAGCACGGTGGGCAGATAGCACAGGCAGGCGCCGCCCCCGACCGCGATGGTGATCTTGCTTTGCGCCGCGGCAAGGCCTGTGGACAGGGTCAGCGCCAGCAGCGTTCCGGCAAGCTTGCCAAGCCATTTGTTCATGACGTCCTCCGTTCGATTGGCCGGCAAGATAGAGGAGCAGGCCCAGCTTGAGAAGGCGACTTTCCGGGTGCTGGTCAAGCCTGCGGCGGCGGCCTCGCATTGCGGATACAAGAGAAACGCCGAGAATCGTCTTGCAGCCGCGCTGTCGATCGGAGCGGCAGGCGCCGGATGACACCACGCTGCTGGATTGATAGCTACCTCCTCGGCGTCATTGCGAGCGGAGCGAAGCAATCCATCGCTCGGCATATGCGGACCGATGGATTGCGTCGTCGCTTCGCTCCTCGCGATGACGGGGGTTGCGGGTCGAGCGCCGGCTTCATTACATGATAGCTGACATATAATTCACTTGCGTCGATCCTGCTCGCTCCTTAATATTATGATCACAATTTAAAAGGGATCAGCACGATGAGCCTGGACGATCACCCCACGGTCAGGGCCGTGCGCGCACGCAGCAGCCAACCGGTCCGCGATGTCCCGGTGTCATCGGAGCTCATCAAGAACATCGCGCGCGAGTGCGGCGCCGATGACGTCGGCATCATCGAGTTCGACCGTGCCGCGATCGCGCCGCAGCGCGACTTCATCCGCAAGGTCTATGGCCGCACGCGCGCCCTGCTCGCGATCGCCTGCCACATGAACCGCGAGCCGGTGCGCTCGCCGTCACGCTCGGTCGCCAACGAGGAATTCCACGGCACCTACGACCACGTCAACGAGACCGCACGCGCCATCGTCCGCGCGCTCGACGAGCACGGCATCCCGGCCTGCAATTCGGTCGCCGCCTTCCCGATGGAGATGGACCTGCCGCGGATCATGATGGTGCAGCACAAGCCGATAGCGGTGGAAGCCGGGCTCGGGCGGATGGGCATCCATCGCAGCATCATCCACCCGAAATTCGGCAGCTTCGTCCTGCTCGGCACCGTGCTGCTCGGATCCGAGGTGGACGCCTATGACCAGCCGATCGACTACAATCCGTGCCTCGAGTGCAAGCTGTGCGTCGCCGCCTGTCCGGTCGGCGCCATCAAGCCGGACGGCGGCTTCGATTTCTTGTCCTGCCACACCCACAATTATCACGACTTCCTCGGCAACTTCACGCAGTGGGTGGAGAAGGTCGCAGATTCGAAAGATGCAAAGGACTATCGGGCCCGCGTGCCGCGCACCGAGACGCTGAACATCTGGCAATCGCTGTCGTTCAAGCCGGGCTACAAGGCGGCCTATTGCATCTCGGCCTGCCCGGCCGGCGAAGACGTGATCGGCCCCTTCCTCCATGATCGCGAGGCGCATTTCGCCGAGGTGGTGCAGCCGCTGATCGACAAGGACGAGTTCGTCTATGTGATCCCGGATACCGACGCCGAGGACACGGTGACGCGGCGCTTTCCGCACAAGAAGGTCCAGCATGTCACCTCCGGTCGCCATACCGGCAGCATCCAGTCCTACATCTTCTCGCTGTCGCTGGGCTTTCAGCGCGGCAGGGCGCGCGGCCTCGATTTGACGACCCATCTGCGTTTCACCGGCGCGAGCGCGCTGGACATGACGGTCGTGATCAAGGGCAAGGATCTGCAGGTGGTGCCGGGACGTCATGTCGGCGACGCGGCCCTGACCATCACCGCCGACACCCAGGCATGGCTGCGCATCCAGAACCGCGACCTCGAACTGGCCGACGCGGTCGCCACGGAGCTCGTGAGCTACAGCGACGAGACTCTGTTCGCGGCCTATATGCGGTGCTTCCCGCTGTAAGCGGAATGCGCAGGGGCGGGGTCAGGCGAAGCCGTACCCCGCCCTCCCTTGCTCAGCGCCGCGTCCTACTGTGCGGATAAGACCAGCTGTTCGAGATCGGCAATCAACCCCGGCCCGGTCGGCTGCCATCCGAGCTTGCTGCGCGTCTGCTCGCTGGAGGCCGCCATGTCGTATCCTGCGAACGTGCCGAGCCAGCCAAAGAAGGCCTGCGCCTCCTGCGGGGCGATGGACTTGACCGGCAGCTTCAGGCGCCGACCGATCGTTTCGGCAATATCGCGCATCGGGACCCCTTCTTCCGCGACGGCGTGATACCTCGCGTTCGGCTCAGCCTTTTCGATGGCCAGCCGGTAGAGACGTGCCACGTCGAGAACATGCGCCGCCGGCCAGCGGTTCTGTCCGTCGCCGAGATAGGCGCACGCGCCCTTCTCGCGGTACACCGCGATCAAGGGGGTGATGAGGCCCTGCCTGACGGGATCGTGGACCTGGGGAAGGCGCATCGCCGCCGCGCGGACGCCCTTCAGCGAGAGGGCCGTCTGTTCCGACACGCGGGGAAACGGGAAATCCGGTGATATCGTCTGGTCCTCAGTCGCGGTCTCGCCCGGCTTGGCCAATCCCGCCAGGCCGCCGGTTACGAGCAGTGGCCTGTCCGATCCGGCCAGACCAGAACCCAGAGCTTCGATGGCGCGGCGGTCGATCTGGCAGCTCTTCGCGAAATTGGACCAGTCGTGAACGAAGCCGAGGTGAATGACGGCATCCGAAGCGGCCGCCGCCTTGCGCAAGCTATCGAGATCCTCGAGCGAGCCGCGAAGAACCTCCGAGCCAAGGGCAGAGATCGCGTTCGCCCCCTCGTCCGAACGGGCCATGCCGAGAACCTGATGTCCGGCGGCGATCAGATCCTTGACGACAGGCGTGCCGATAAATCCGGTGGCACCAGTGACAAACACACGCATTGAGGAAGTCTCCAGGTTTTGCTGGAGACAAGTCTGGCCCTGCGCGCTATCCTGTTAAAGTAGTGACCTTATCATGGTATAATTCCTAACAGCATGAGCGCGTCAGTCGAACAAGAGAACCTGCTCGGCGCCTACCTGAAGGACCGACGCAGCAAGCTCGATCCGGCCGTGTTCGGCTTTCCGCCGGAGCGGCGGCGCACGCCGGGCCTGCGCCGCGAGGAAGTGGCACAGCGCGCCAACATCTCGGCGACCTGGTACACCTGGCTCGAACAGGGCCGCGGCGGCGCACCATCTGCCGATGTGCTCGACCGCATCGCGCGTGCGCTGATGCTGACCGATGTCGAGCGCGAGCACCTGTTCCTGCTCGGCCTCGGCCGCACGCCTGAGGTGCGCTACAAGAAAAGCGAAGGCGTGACACCACGGTTGCAACGCGTGCTCGACGCGCTCGAGCCGCGCCCCGCCCTGATCCGCACCGCGACCTGGGATATCGTCGCCTGGAACCGGGCGGCGACCGTGATGCTGACCGACTACGGATCGCTGCCGCCGCGCGAGCGCAACGTGCTGCGGTTCATGTTCCTGGATCCGCGCGTCCGCGCCGCGCAGCACGACTGGGCGAGCGTGGCGCGCTTCGTCGTCGGCGCATTCCGGGTCGATGCCGCACGCGCCGGAGCTGCCGCCGAGGTGCAACCGTTCGTCGAGGAGCTCTGCCGGCTCAGCCCGGAATTTGCGGCGCTGTGGCGCGACAACGACGTGCGCACCCATGGCGAGGGCGTCAAGCAGCTCCATCACCCGAACCTCGGCCCGGTCAAGTTCGAATATTCGGCGTTCGCGGTCGACGGCCGGCCCGACCTCAGCATGATCGTCTACAATCCCGTTGATCCGGAGATGACGGAGAAGATCCGTAAGCTGATGGAGGCGGCGCCGGCCACCCATCGCAAATGATGACTGCCGTTTGCAATGAGCCGTTAACCATCGCTTGACGGCTCCTCGTCCGACCATCCCCGCGCGGAAAGCCCACCATGGCATCAGGGAACGCGCCGAGCGCGGCATTCGCTTCATTTTTAAGAATTGGAGGTATGCAACTTTAAGGCGCGGGTGCGATGCAGCTTTGCGAAACGAGGAACGAATGACCAGTCAAGTCATCGAGACACGAGCCTTGTGGCTTGTCATCGCCATCATCGCCGGGATCGATCTCGTATGGCTCCGCGCATCTGGAATGTCGATCGCCGTTGCCCCCGCCAAGCCGGTCATGTTCGCGATCGTTGCGTCGCTCGCACTGGTCTACGTCTGGTTCAGGCCTGATCGACGCATTGCCGAACTCGCCACCGCATGCGCACAACTCATCGCCTTCACGGCGGTCGCCGCGGTGTTGAGCTATCTGACGGTCACCTCGAATTTCCCGTTGGTCGATCGCCAGCTCGCCGCGATCGATGGCGCGTTGCATCTGGACTGGCTGGCCTATTTCGATTGGGTCGACGCACACCCCGAGATCAAGAGCATCCTCAATACCGCATACGATAGCTGCCTGGTGCAGACCGCGGTACTGCTGGTTTCGCTGAGCGCGTGCAGCCGGTTCGAACAGATGGGCGAGTTCGTCTGGCTCTTCATGATGGCGCTGCTGGTGGCCATTCCGATCTCGTGGATATTCCCCGCCGCCAGCGCCTGGGTTCAGTTTGACGTGATCGCCCGCGCCGACGCATATCACCTCGCCGATTTCGACGCGCTACGCGCCGGCCAGATGACGCACATCCCGCTGGCTGAGGTGAATGGTCTGATCACCTTTCCATCCTTCCATACGGCGCTGGCTGTCATACTGATCTACGCCAGCAGAGGCGTGAAGGTGCTGTTCCCTGCGTTCCTCGTCCTGAACCTGCTTGTGATCGCCTCGACGCCCACCATCGGCGGCCATTATTTCATCGACGTGATCGCGGGTGCGGTCCTTGTCCTGTGCCTGATCGGCGTGCGTCGGATTTCGTGGCGGACACTGTTCGCGCGCGGGACTGCCTCGCCATCATACCAGGTCGGATATGTCCGGGCTGATCAGCGCCGTCGCTGAAGCCTGATCCGGCGGCGCCAGTTTGCGTCCGGAAGTGTCCTAGTCCCGCGCCGCCGCCGCCGGCCGCCAGACCAAAAGTCGCTTCTCGACTACCGTCACGGCCATGTCGATCAGGATGACGAAGGCCGACAGCACGAACATGCCGGCGAACACGCCGGCGACGTCGAACACGCCCTCAGCCTGCTGGATCAGATAGCCGAGGCCGGCCGCCGAGCCGAGATACTCGCCGACCACCGCGCCGACCACGGCAAAGCCGACCGAAGTGTGCAGCGAGGAGAACATCCAGGACAGCGCCGAGGGCCAGTAGACATGGCGCATCAGCTGCCGCTCGTTCATGCCGAGCATGCGGCCATTGTCGAGCACGGTGGTCGGCACTTCCTTGACGCCCTGGTAGACGTTGAAGAACACGATGAAGAAAACCAGGGTCACGCCGAGCGCGACCTTGGACCAGACGCCGAGCCCGAACCACAGCGCGAAGATCGGCGCCAGCACCACGCGCGGCAGCGCATTGACCATCTTCACATAGGGATCGAACACCGCGGCGACGCGCGGCTGCCGCGCGAACCAGAAACCGACCAGGATGCCGCCGGCCGAACCGATCACGAAGGCGAGGATCGATTCCCACAAGGTGATCGCAAGATGCTTCCAGATCACTCCGCTCGAGAACCACTTTACGATTTGGCTGAAGACATCGACCGGATTGGAGAAGAAGAACGGCGGCAGCAGCACCTTGCCGAACACGGGCACGGTGGAAAACAACTGCCAGAGCGCCAGCGTGGCGACCGCGACCAGGACCTGCAGGGCCAGCAAAATGACGCGCGACATCAGGCGGCTCCCGCCTGCGTCGATTGCACATAGCCCTTCATCACTTCGTCCTTCAGCATGCCCCAGATCTCGCGGTGCAGGGCATGAAAATCCTTCTCCATCCTGACTTCGGCGATATCGCGTGGCCGCGGCAGCGTGACGCGCCAGTCACCGATGATGCGTGCGGAAGGGCCCGCCGACATGATCACGACGCGGTCGGTCAGCGCGATCGCCTCCTCGAGATCGTGGGTGACGAACAGCACCGCCTTGCGGTCGGCGGTCCACAATTCCAGCAGCAGATTGCCCATGATCTGCCGTGTCTGGGCGTCGAGCGGGCCGAACGGCTCGTCCATCAGCAGGATCTTCGGATCGCGGATCAGGACTTGCGCGAGCGCGACGCGCTTGCGCTGGCCGCCCGACAGCATGTGCGGATAGCGGCCCGCGAAGGCGCCGAGCCCGACCGAGGTCAGCCATTGCTGCGCGCGCGCAAGCGCATCGCTGCGCGGCGTGCCCCGGATCTCGAGCCCGATCGCGACATTGTCGATCGCGGTCTTCCAGGGGAACAGCGCATCGGCCTGAAAGAGATAGCCGGCGTCGCGGTTGAGGCCGGCAAGCGGCTTGTCGAAAATCCGCGCCGATCCGGCCGCCGGTTTCAACAGCCCTGCGGTAACGTTGAGCAGCGTCGACTTTCCGCATCCGGTCGGGCCGACAATGGCGACGAACTCGCCTTGATCGACCGAAAGATTGGCCTGCTCGACCGCGGTATAGACCCGTCCATCCGCCAACCGAAACGCCACCGTCGCCCCGTCAAGCGCGACCGCCGTCGGCCCCTTCATCGCCACGCATTCCTCCCGAACATCAGGCAAATGGCTTAGCGGTTCGCTCGGGCAAGTTCAACGCAGGAAGAAGACGCAGGCTGCGGTCACGCAGTTTTCAGGCAAGCCGGGTTACGCACTGCGTAACCGGGCTACGCACTGCGTAACCGGGCTACGCACTGCGTAACCGGGGTTGCGCACCGCGCCGACTTCGTCGAGGCTGCGGGCCAAAGCGTTGGACAAGGAGACAATCATGCGGATCGCAGTGGTCGGCGCCGGCGGCGTCGGGGGCGGTTTTGGTGCGGCGCTGGCGCACGCCGGCGCCGACGTCACCTTCATCGCGCGCGGCGCGCACCTCGCCGCCATGCGCAGCGAAGGCCTGAAGGTACAGGGCGGCCGCGGCGAAACCCACCTGGTCCCGACCCAGGCGACCGACGACCCCGCAAGCGTCGGCCCGGTCGATATCGTGCTGTTCTGCGTCAAGCTGTGGGACGTCGAGAGTGCCGGCGAGCACATCAAGCCGATGGTCGGTCCCGACACCGCCGTGATCCCGCTGCAGAACGGCATCGATGCGCCCGACCGACTGACCCCGATCCTGGGCCGCAACGCCGTGATGGGCGGCGTGGCGCAGATCTCCGCCTCGATCATCAAGCCCGGCGTGATCAACCAGGTCGGCACCTTCATGCGGATGATCTTCGGCGAGCTCGACGGCCGGATCACGCCGCGCGGCAAGGCGCTGCTCGAGCTCTGCCTGAAGGCCGGGTTCGATGCCACACTGAGCGAGCAGATCAACACCGAGCTCTGGATGAAATTCATCGGCCTCGCCACCAATGCCGGCATGACCGCGGTCACACGACAGCCGATCGGCAGGCTGCGCGACGATCCCGATTTGCGCCCGTATTTCGTGTCAGCCTGCGAGGAGATCATCGCCATCGCCCACGCCAGCGGCATCCAGCTGCCGCCGGAGCCGCTGACGAAGGTGCTCGACTTCATCGGCCATGCGCCGCCGGCGATGAAGGCGTCGATGGCGCTCGATCTCGAGCGCGGCAACCGGCTCGAACTTCCGTGGTTGAGCGGCAAGGTGGTCGAGCTCGGCCGCAAGCTCGGCGTGCCGACCCCGACGCACGATTTCCTCTATGCGGTGCTGAAACCCTATGCGATGGGCGCGCCGTCGTAGGCAGACGGCCGCACGTTGGAGCGGTGGCGCCATTCACGCATGTTGCGGCGGGGCAAGCGTGGCGACCTGATCCGGATGCACCGTGATACTCGTGCCGCCATGTCCATCGCTCGCAGCGACGAAGGTGGATGCCATGTAGTTTCCGAGCAAGGCGATGCTGGCGGCATGGACACCGTCCGAGACGGTGATCGATCCGCCCGCGGTGTTGCCGGCAAAGCCCACGGTTTGCCCGGCCGCAAAACTGATATTGGCGAAATCGATCGCGTCGGCTCCGGTCATGCCGGCGACGATGCCGGAGAAGCCGCCGGGGTCATCGAGCTTCAGTGCCCCGGAGCTCGACGCAAAGGAGATTTGCGCTGAGCTCGAAGACGCAAGCTCGAGGGTCTGTCCGGCTGGAATGATCGACGGATCGCTGATCGTGAAGGCGCTGGACCAGGCGCCCCAGACGGTTCCGTCATTGGCCTTGATCCAGAGCGTGTCGGTGCCCGATCCGACGTGATACGCGAGCTGGGAGAGCTGCGAGGCTGCAACGACGTTGTCCTGATTTGCGCCGAGCGTAACACCGTTCAGCGTGAAGTAGCCGTTGCCGCCTCCGCTGTTCCAGACGTCATACGATGTCGCGGAACTGCCGAACGGATCCGAATAGCTGAAGAGCGAGGACACCGAGAACGTCTGGCCTTGAACGGACAGCGTGCTCGAATGGGCCGGGGTCACGACCGGACCGGTGTCCACCGGCGCGGTCACGGTGAAAGCACTTGACCATGATCCCCAGACGGTGCCGTCGTTCGCGCGGACCCACAGTCTGTCCGCGCCCGAGCCGGATTGATAGCTCAGCGACGCCAGCTGGGCTGCCGTGACGTAATTGTCCTGGTTGGGCGCAAGCGACACCCCGTTGAGAACGAAGTGGCCGCCACCGGTGCCAGTGTCGTAAACGTCATACTGGGTCGCAGCGCTGTTGAACGGATCGCTGTAGTTGAACAACGACGAGACCGCGTAGCTTTGACCGTGGGACGCGACGATGCTCGAGACCGTCTCAACGGGTCCGCTATCAAGGGGAGCATTGACGGTGAAGGCGTTCGACCACGCTCCCCACACGGTGCCGTCATTGGCACGGATCCAAAGCTTGTCGATACCGGAGCCCGATTGATAGGTCAGCTGGGCCAGCTGGGCGGCCGTGATGTAATTGTCCTGATCGGTCGGCAGCGCCACACCGTTCAGAACGAAGCTCCCGCCGACGGTACCGGTATCCCAGACATCGTACGCGGTCGCGGCGCTGTTGAACGGATCGCTGTAGGTGAACAATGACGAAGCCGCATAGCTCTGCCCGTGGGGTGCGACGATGTTCGACACCGTCTCGACGGGCCCGCTATCGAGGGGAGCATTGACAGTGAAGGCATTCGACCACGCGCCCCACACCGTACCGTCATTGGCGCGGATCCAGAGCGTGTCGGTGCCGGAACCGGATTGATAGGTCAGCGACGCCAGCTGGGCGGCCGTGATGTAATTGTCCTGTTGGGCGGGCAGCGCCACGCCGTTCAGGAGGAAGCTCCCGCCAACGGTGCCGCTGTCCCAGACATCGTACGCGGTCGCGGCGCTGTTGAACGGATCGCTGTAGGTGAACAGCGACGAGGCCGCATAGCTCTGGCCGTGCGGCGCAACGATATTCGACACCGTCTCGACGGGTCCGCTGTCGAGGGGAGCATTGACGGTGAAGGGGCTCGACCACGCGCCCCACACCGTGCCGTCATTGGCGCGGATCCAGAGCGTGTCGCTGCCGGAGCCCGATTGATAGCTCAGCGAGGCCAGCTGGGCGGGCGTGATGTAATTGTCCTGGTTGGCGGGAAGCGCCACCCCGTTCAGAACGAAGTGTCCACCACCTGTTCCCTTGTCCCAGACGTCATACAGCGTTGCAGGACTGTTGAACGGATCGCTGTAGCTGAACAAGGACGAGGCTGCATAGCTCTGGCCATGAGCCGCGGCAATGTTCGACACCGCCGCGACGGGACCGCTGTCGACCGGCGCGGTGACGGTGAAAGCGCTCGACCACTGCCCCCACACCGTGCTGTCGTTGGCGCGGATCCAGAGCGTGTCGACACCGGAGCCGGATTGATAGCTCAATGACGATAGCTGCGCGGCCGTGATGTAGTTGTCCTGATTGGCGGCAAGCGCCACCCCGTTCAGAAGAAAGTGGCCGCCGCCGGTGCCGCTGTCCCAGACATCGTATTCGGTGGCTGCGAGGCCAAACGGGTCGTAGTAGGTGAACAGCGACGACGCCGCAAAACTCTGGCCGTGCGTTGCCGACACGCTTACGACGGTCATCACCGGCCCTTCCGGGATTGCCGTGAACTGGGTCCAGGCGCTCCAGAGTACGCCGTTGAACGCCTCCACCCACAGCTGGTCGCTCGCGGGACCGAACTGGTAGGCAATGCTGGACCACTGTGAGGCAGCGACGTCGATCTCGACCCCGTTCGCCTGCGCCACTCCACCCACGGTGAAGTGGCCGTTGCCCGTGGAGTTCCAAAGCGCATATGCGATGATGGGCAGCGTACCGCCCGTCGTATAGAACATGGACGACGCTGCAACCGAGGTCTGCACGCGACCGGTTACATTGGACGCGACCACCGTCGGCGCGACGTCGACGGCGCCGGAATTGTCGATGACGAAGTCGCCGCCTTCACTGGCGATCTGCGTCAGCGAAACTTCAAACTGCACATCCCAGTTTTGACCGGAATAGCTGTTTCCCCATGGATTGCGGACGATGAAATTGCCCGTCGCGCTGTCATAGCCGACGACGCCGAAAGCGTGATCCGGGACCAGCTGGATATTTCCGGCACTGTCGTACGTGTACGGAGATGTTGAGGGAATCTCGAGGATGACATCGTCGTTGCTGGAGAGCGCTGCGATATAGACGGACTTGTTGCTGTACCAAGAGGACGAACTGCTCAGATAATAGTTGACGCTCGTCGCGTCGGTCAGATTCTCGAAGACGTCCGTCGGGGGATCCGCAGAGATGTTGTTGTAGCTGTTGACCGCCGGGTGCCCGATCTGCCCCGTTGCGCTGAGCTGCGCGTAGGCCTTTTCCACCAAGGCAACCCACATCGCAGTGGGCTGCTCATTATAGTTGTGGCCATAGTCAAGTTCGGTGCCACTGACGACTGGAAACTGGTCATTGACGGTTTCCCATGTCTCCTGACCATTGACATAGAAGCGCACGCCATAGGTGCCGTTTCCATTGTCCACGATCATGGAACTCATGACCTGAGGATGAAAGACGACGACGTCGATCAATCCCGACATCAGCTCGCAATCGCCGTCTGCTCCCTGACAGATGTCGTTGACGGTGGCCGCGCCCGCCGAAGAATACAACGGCCCGACAACCGCGCTGTAGCCCTGCAACGTCCAGCCGCTCCCGCCTGCATCGGGCGGCAAAGTCGGATCCGGAAGATCATCCCCCTGAAACCACTTTCCGATCAGTTCAGACATCTGCGTCGACGTCGTGCCGACCTGCAGATTGCCGAGCGTGATGTGAGCAGTGCTGCCCCCTGTCCAGGTGGCGTTCGCCGGATTGCCATCGACGAGCTGGACGAAAAGATGGGAGACATAGTCCGATGTGGAGAGACCGCTGTTCAGATTGGCCGCAATCAGCTGCAGCGAGTTCAGCTCATTCGCGGTGACACTCCCGCGATTGGCGACATCCGCGAGCAACTGGATGGCTTCAGCGTCGGTGAAGACGCCGTCCGCGGCAAAGTTGAGCATGTCGGACTTGATGCCGCTGTCGACGAGGGAATTGACCCAGCTTGCCGTCATGGAATTCCTTCGCAAATCTTGACGCGATACGATTGCTGTCGGCCAGGCCCTGCCCTGGGGAGGTTGCGCGCGTCCGTCGCGACAAATCCAGCAATAGAATGCGTAACTATCGCGCTAGTTGTGACCGAATTCGAGACGCGTGTCGATCTTGCCGACAGTCAGGGAACCCGCATTATCGTGAAGAGTCGTTAATGTCTGCCTGATACGGCGCCTACCATCGGAGGTAGCGGTAGGGTCGGCTCCCCCCCCCCCGACCCGCCACGGCAGGCGTTCGAGCGGCCTGGTGCGCCCGCATCAGTGGGCGCGATGCCGTCCGCGGTGCGCCCGGTGCTTCGGCGGTGGCGGCGGCGCGAAGAACGGATTCTCCGAGCACATCGCACCGCGGCCTGACGCCGACGCCTGGCACTGCGGGATCGAGGTGAAGCTGCAATCGATATAACTTCCGCCGAACTTCCCCTGAAAGACGTGCATGCACACCGGATAGTTCGGATCATAGGCCTGCCCGGCGGCAGGCCCGGCCAGGGCGACCGCAAATGCGGCGCTCGCGAACAGTTTCAGGCGCATCGGTCTCTCCTTGTCGCTCGGAAGGTTTCCCCACAACCGACGGAGTTAATCAACTGTGCCAGCAACGCGACGGCGCGCTAGTTGGCGGGCCGACGCTGTCGTTGACCCCGCTCCCAGGCCGGCTTTTTGGGACCTTTGTAAAAGGGATTGACCGAGCATGTCGCCGATCGTCCGGACGCCGTTGCCTGGCATTGCGGAAGCGACGTGAAGCTGCAATCGATGTACTCGGGCGTCAGCCTGCCGCCATAGACTTCGAGGCATACCGGATAGTTCGGATCGTACATTTGCGCGGCGGCGGGCGCGGTGAGGCCGATGCCGATGGCGGCGATGATGGTGAGGTGCAAGCGCATCGAATTCTCCTCGAGCATAGTCCGCAACGCACGGCGCGCGGCTATCGCTGTTCGCCGGCCGTCTTGCCGTCGTCCTCACCGAGACAACGGATCATGAAGGCCGTGGTGTCCCGCGGCAGGACCTGCGCGGCCCGCGCCTTGAGGCGGCATTCGAGCTGCGCGATCTGGCGCGCCCGCTGCCGTTCCGACGGCAGCGTCGATTGCCGCAGCCGGCGCAAGGTCATCGGCGAGCCGTCCGACTCGAAGGCCAGCTCGTACCTCTTGCCGCTCTGGTCGGTGGCGGCGCAGGTGATGGAGGACACCTGCCGCGTGATGAAGCTTCCGACCTGACGGCACGAGCCCGTCGACATCTCGACCAGCGGCACCGGCAGGCCATCGACACGCGGACGGTCGCTCGACTTCAGCAACATGCGGTCGACCGAAAGCTCGAACAGATTGTCCTGGGTGCGTTCGGTGCTCTCGCCGGAGAACGAGACGATGTGGCTCTTGTCGGCGGGATCGTCGAGCACCACGGTGAACTCGGAACGGCCGCGCAAGGTGTGGAAATAGGCCACCGCCTTGCAGCTATAGCTGCGGCCCGCGACGCTGACATTGTGGCAGGTGCCCGACATCAGCGCATACAGATCGACGTCATAGACCGGGCCGGCGGCAATGGCGAGCGCAGGCCAGCACACGATCGCAATCGCAATCAATTGAGCGAAACGGGAGATCATGCTGAAACGGTCGAGAACACGGTCGATGAAGAGGTCCATGGGCGCAAGGTCGCCGATTTCCACGGACTGTGCAACGATGAAGCAGGCCGAAATGTGGACGCCTGGCAATCGACCGGGGAATGCAGACAAGCCGTGCCGAAAGCCCGCGCCGCTGGCGCCTTGCGTCAGATCTGCGGGCCGGACAGGGTGACCTCGCGCTCGGCGCGGAAGACGTTGCTGTAGAGGTTCGCGATCCACTGACGGCCGCTTGCCGTCATGTTCAGGCAGTTGATGGCGCCCTGGATGTGCGGCGCAACCATGTTCCAGTAGAATTGCGGATAGCGGTCGACGATATCGGCCGGCGATTCATAGCCGAGCTGGCGGTTGATGCCGACCTCTTCGAATTCGTGATAGAGCGCGTTGGCTTTCCTGATGTAGTTGGGATCGCCGAGCTGTCCGATGAAATCGGCGGCCCGAACGATCGCCGCCTCGTCGTCATATTGCTGGCCTTCGGGCGCCGGAAACCGCGTGCCCTCGATGTTGCGCGCGACGCGCTCGCGGTCCAGCGGAATGACGGCCTCGAGCCGATCGAGCACGTACAGTTTGGAGCGATCGACATGATACGGCATCAGGCCCGCATCCGATGAGCCGCGCGGCAGCACCACCTTGTTGCCGGAGGCATCGATGACGTAACCATCCGGTCCATCGCCCTGCAACAGCCCGCGCACATAGCCGATGTCGTGCGTCAGGCACGCGATGATCGTGTGGGTGTAATCCTCCGCGGTGACATGGGTGTGCAGCGCGCGACCGCGGATGATGTCATGCCCGGCCAGCGTGACCAGCATCGTATGCTCGACATTGTGGTAGAGCGCATCGCTGTTGCCAATGCATTCCAGCGCGATGCGCGCGGCAGCCGGGAGCAATTCGCCGAAGCGGGCCTGCGAGGCACCGAACGTGCGGCTGACCCACGTGGCAAGAAACTTCTCCAAAGCGCCTGCCGCCAACTCAGGTAACGTCATCATCGATGCAGCCCCGACCGCGCAACGTTCCTCGCTTGCCCCGATCTCACGTCGTAGTTGGAGAGCAACTATAGCGTATCTGCGCGCGTGCGGCTATGCGCCGGCGAGCGCGTGATTCGCTCCGCCGTACTTTCCCGGTCTTGCCGGCTGTGACACCAAAGCCGCTGATAATGGCATGAACCGTGCATGATTCGGTTCAGACCGGGTTAATCCTACGGACAAAGACCATCATGCTCGTTACGCTCGTCGCCATCCTTTGCAATGCTCAGCTCTGCATGGAAAAGGTCGTCACCAACAGCGACCAATCCGGCATCACCATGGGCGCCTGCGCTGTGAACGCCCAAATCGGCATCGCCGAGTGGCTCGCCAAGGGGCCGTATCACGATTGGCGCTTGCAGAGCTACAAGTGCATCATGGGCAAATACGTCCCCAAAAACGAAGTGTGATGTGTGCTCACAGCCCCGGAGGGGGGCTGACCCGCTTCGTGCGCCCAACTGGAACAGCCTGCGAAGCGTGACGCGGGCGCGTGCACCTCAAGTCAAAGTCCATTTTATGGGCTATCACTGTCGTTCACGATGGTGAAAACAGCCCAGGAATGGCCAGAGAATGCCTGCAACGCCGCTGATTGCCTACGCGCATGTCGGCAAGAGCTTTGACAATGGTCGCGTGGTGGCGGTCGAGGACGTCTCGCTTGACGTGGCCGAGGGTGAATTCCTTGCCGTTGTCGGCGGCTCGGGCTCCGGCAAGACGACGCTGCTGCGGCTCGCCAACCGCCTGATCGAGGCTGACCGCGGCCAGATCGCCGTCGACGGCGAAGACGTCAGCCGCATCGACCCGATCCTGCTGCGTCGCCGCATCGGTTATGTCTTCCAGAGTGGCGGGCTGTTTCCACATCTCACCGTCGCCGACAATATCGGCATCACGCCAAAGCTCCTCGGCTGGCCGCAGGCCGAGATCTCGGTGCGGGCCGACGAGCTGCTCGACCTCGTGCGGCTCGACCGTGCGGAGCATCGCGAGCGCCTGCCGCACGAACTCTCCGGCGGGCAGCGTCAACGCGTCGGCGTCGCGCGTGCGCTGGCTGCGAAGCCGCGCATCGTGCTGATGGACGAGCCGTTCGGCGCGCTCGATCCGCTGACCCGCGACGCGCTCGGCGACGATTATCGCACACTGCATCGCGAGCTCGGACTGACCACGGTCATGATCACCCACGACATGACCGAGGCACTGCTGCTGGCCGACCGCGTCGCGGTGATGCGCCGCGGCAAGCTGCTCGCTTTGGGCACGCCGGCGGAGCTTGCGGCCAATACCGATGCCTATGTTGGCGAACTCCTCCGTACGCCACGGCGACAGGCGGAAAGGCTGGGCGCATTGCTGCCGCGGGACGGCGCAGCATGAGCGATCCACGCTGGAGCGAGGCGCTGGCGCATCTGCCCGACTATCTCGGCAATCACGTCCGGGTCAGCGTCGCCGCGCTGGCGCTCGGACTTCTGATCAGCCTGCCGCTTGCGATCGTCGCGCGCAACCGGCCGGTGCTGCGCGGCACACTGCTCGGGCTCGCCAGCATCGTGCAGACAGTACCCGGTCTCGCGCTGCTCGCGCTGTTCTATCCGCTGCTGCTGGCGCTCACGGCGCTGACCGCGGCGTGGCTCGGCTTCAGCTTCTCCGCCTTCGGCTTCCTGCCGGCGGTGCTGGCGCTCGCGCTCTATTCGATGCTGCCGGTGCTGCGCAACACCATCACCGGCCTATCGGGCGTCGATCCGGCCGTGCTGGAGGCCGCCAAGGGCGTCGGCATGACGCCGCGGCAATCGCTCACCATGGTCGAGCTGCCGCTGGCGCTGCCGGTGATGATGGCGGGCATCCGCACCGCCGCGGTGTGGGTGATCGGCACCGCGACGCTGTCGACGCCGATCGGCCAGACCAGCCTCGGCAACTACATTTTCGCGGGGCTGCAGACCCAGAACTGGGTGTTCGTGCTGTTCGGCTGTTTTGCCGCCGCCGTGCTCGCGCTTGTCGTCGACCAATTGCTGGCGCTGATCGAGAAAGGCCTGCGCAACCGCAGCCGCGGCCGGACCGCGCTCGGCGGGCTCGGCATTGCCGCCCTGATCGCCGCGACGCTGGTGCCCGCGATCGGGCGGCCGCAGGCGCGCTACGTCGTCGGCGCCAAGACCTTCACCGAGCAATACGTACTGTCGGCGCTGATGGCGCAGCGGCTGCAGGCGGCCGGGCTGCCGACCACGACCCGCGCCGGCCTCGGCTCCAACGTGATCTTCGATGCGCTCGCCGCCGGCGACATCGACGTCTATGTCGACTATTCCGGCACGCTATGGGCGAACCAGTTCCACCACACCGACATCAGGCCCCGTGCCGAGCTGCTGAGCGAATTGACGACCACGCTGGCGAAGCAGGACATCACGCTGTTCGGCGAGCTCGGCTTCGAGAACGCCTATGCGCTGGTGATGCCGAAGAAGCGCGCCGATCAGCTCGGCATCCATTCGATCGCCGACCTCGCCTCGCGCGCCGCGACGATGTCGATCGCCGGCGACTATGAATTCTTCTCGCGGCCGGAATGGGCCGGCATCCAGAAGGCCTATGGGCTGACGTTCCGCACCCAACGGACGATGCAGCCGGATTTCATGTATGCGGCGGTCGCCTCCGGCGAGGTCGACGTCATCGCGGGCTACACCAGCGACGGACTGATCGCGAAATACGACCTGGTCACGCTCGCGGACGACAGGCACGCGATCCCGCCCTATGACGCGATCGTGCTGCTGTCACCAAGGCGACGCGATGATGAGCCTCTCAAGGCGGCACTGCGGCCGCTGCTCGGCAAGATCGGCATCGCCGCGATGCGCGAGGCGAACCTGCGCGCGTCGGGCAACGACGCATCATCGTCGCCCGACGCCGTGGCGCGCTGGCTGTGGGAGATGGTCGGACCGCGCTGAGCGGTCCTTCGCCTCAGGCCCTCACCTCCTGGCGCTGGAACAGGACGTAGCCCGCGACGAACAGCACGATGGTGCAGGCGATGAGGCCGACCGTCTGCGGCCAGGCGATCATCACGCTTTGGCCGAACGGCAGCGGGGCGCCCATCACCGCGCCGCGGATCTGGTCGAGGAACACCGGGCCGAGCGTCCGCGTGGTCGGCGACAGCACCGCCAGCATCGCCTCCCCGAACAAATCGTTCGGCGAGAAGCGCTGCAGCAGCTGGGTCCAGATCGCGGTGCCCGGTGTATCGAGACCGAGCGCGGCAAAGCGCGGATCGGGTGGCACGATGGCTTGCGCGATTGCCGGCGCCAGCATCGGCCACAGCACGGTCAGGAACAGCCAGATGCCGAGCGCGACCAATGCCGCAGTCGCCGGCGAGCGAAACACGATCGAGAGCAGCATTGCGAGCGACAGCCAGACCCCGGCATAGAACACCGCGATCACCAGGAAGGCGAGCGAGCGGGCGATCTCCTCGCCGCCCGGCGGCACGCCGAGGAAGATCAAGCCGAGCCCGATCACCAGCAGCCACAACGCGGTCAGGCTGATCGTGATCGTCGCGAGCCCCGCGAGATACTTGCCGAGCAGCAGAGCGTCGCGATAGATCGGCTGCGCCAGGATGCGCGACAATGTGCGCCGGTTGTGCTCGCTGTTGATCAGGTCGAAGCCGAGCCCGATCGCCATCAGCGGGATCAGGAAGCCGAGGATGGCGACAAAGGACGGCAGCGGCGCCTGGCTCACCGTGAACAGCCGCAACAGCAGGAAGGGATCCTCCGCCGTATTCTGGCGCAGCGCCGTGATTGCCTCGTAGAGCGCCGCCATCGCCGTCAGCACGATCAGAAGCTCAAGCATCAGCATGCGGACGCTCGAGATGTTGTCCGACAGCTCCTTGACGAAGACCGCGCCGACGCCCTGGAATGCTGAACCTTCACGCCGCATCGCGTACGCCTCCTGGCGGGGTGGCCTGGAAATAATGAGCGTAGATCGCCTCGAGGCTCGGCTCGTCGACCGAGAGCCGTCGCAACGCCCCGTTGGCCGCGACCACCGCGCGCGCTGCATCGGCCCGCACATCACGGTCGGCGGTCATGCGGAAGCGATCTTCCGCCAGCGTCTCGACATTGCCGACGCCCGGGATCGCCGCCAGCCGCCGTGCAATCCCGGCGCCGTCGGCTTCGACCTCGACGACGAAGCCCGCGCCCAGCACCTTGACCGAGAGCTCGGCCACCGACCCCATGATCGAGATCTTCCCGGCGCGGAACAGCGCGACGCGGTCACAGACCCGCTGGACCTGGTCGAGCATATGCGACGACAGCAGCACGGTGACGCCCTCGGCCTTCAGTTCCCTGATCAGGTCGAGGAATTCAATCGTCGCCTGCGGGTCGAGGCCCGAGGTCGGCTCGTCGAGGATCGCGATCTCGGCACGCTTGACGATGATCTCGGCAAGCCCGAGCCGCTGCCGCATGCCGCGCGAGAAGGTCGCAACCCGCTTGTCGGCGACGTCGAGCAGGCGCACCCGGGTCAGCGCCGCCGCGATCCGCCGCGACCGCTCGGCCACCCCGAGCCCCATCAGCTTGGCGGCATAGGCGAGATTCTCCACCGCGGTCAGGTGATCGTAGAAGCCGACGGCATCCGGCAGATAGCCCACGCGCCGCTTGACCTGTAGCGGCTGCCGCGCCGGATCGAAGCCGAGCACGCTGACCCGGCCGGCCGAGATCTCGGTGAGGCCGAGCAGCATCAGGATGGTCGTGGTCTTGCCGGCACCGTTCGGGCCGAGCAGCCCGAACACCTCGCCCTTGGCGATGTCGAAATTGATGGCGTCGACGACGCTGGTCCTGCCGTAGCGCTTGGTGAGATCGCGCGCTGCGATGACGGCATCTCGCCGTGTCGCAGCGCTGGTGTGCTGCAGCTCGCTCATCGCCGTCCGAACCTCGCAACGGCACCCAGCATCAGCAGCAACGCGACGCCGATCACGCCGGCTCCGGCCATGCCCCAGACGGTGGAGGTGCTCACAGTGACGCGGAACTGGCTCGATGCCGTCTCGCCGCGCGAGGTGGCGCGCATCGCGAGCTGATAGTCGCCGGCGAGCGACTTGTCGCTCGGCGTCACCAATGCCTGGACCTCGGTATCCTTGCCGGGCACCAGACGCTCGATCTTGGCAGGCTGGAACGTGACCTTCCAACCGCTCGGCGCCGTCGCCGCGAGTTCGATGTTGTCGGCCGGCGCGGTGCCGCTGTTGGTGACCACGACCGGGATCGCGCTCTGCTCGGCAGCGACCGCGCGCGCGCTCAGCAGCCCGTCACGGCCGGAGAGCTGAAGCTGCGGCTGGCCGGCGACGTCGAGCGCCACCTCGGTCTGCGCCGACGCATCCTCCGCATTGACGGTGACCTTGACCGGGAAATGCCCGGCGTCGATCGCGCTCGGCGGCCGCACCTTGAGCTTGATGTCCTTGGACTGCCCGGCATCGATCGGGATCGACGACAGTTCCTGTGTGCCGTAGGCCTCGGTGAACGAGGTCTCGAAATTTTGCGGTGCCGCCGCGGCGAAACTTGCGATTAGGCTGCGGCCGCTGTCGTTCTTGATGGTCAGCGTGTACTCGAAGTTCGATTTCGGGCTGCCGCGCAGTTCGGGGAGCTTCGAGGTTACCGTCAGCTTTGCCGGCAATTCCTTGGCGAGCGCGACCACGATCGGCAATGTTGCCTCGCTGCCCTGCCCTTCGGCCTTCACCGTCACGGTCTGCTCGGCGAGCGAAGCGTTCGCAGGCACGTCGAGCCGAAGCTGCAGCGGCACGCTGGAGTCAGGCGCCGGCATCGCCGCTGCGACCGGTTGGCCGCCGCCAAGCAGCGTCGCGGTCCAACCGCTCGGCACGCCCTCGACCGAAAGCTTGTAGCGCTGCGGACCGAGATCGTAGTTCTGCAAACGCAGCGAAATGTTGGAGGTGGTGCCGGGCCTGATGGTGACGGCCGGATAGTCCGTCATCAGGTAGAGCCCCTTGATGTCGCGAGGCGGCTCTGCGGCGTGGGCTGATGGAATGGCAAGGGGAACAGCAAGTCCGAAGGCGACGACAAGGCGCGCAACATCGAGCGCTCGCATGGGCAAACACTCCTGCAAGAAGGGCGGGATTGGCTGAATTGACGCTGCGCGCTGGTGAACACCGTGGCAGCGGCGCGACAGATCATCGCAACAATCGTGACGAAATCTCGGCGAGGTAATTACAAATAGGTAATGCACGCGGTTTCGCGCGACGACCTTCGTCTAACGACGTTAGTCTAAAGTCCCTTGATGATTCCCGCGTCGATCAACATGCGGTTGAAGCGGCGCGCTTCGGCGCCGTCCTTGCAGGAATAGAACGCGCCGCCGCAGCGAAGCATGATCGCCTTCTGCTCCTCGAACGACGGATCGAGCGGAATGCCGGCGGCTTCCTGGATCACCAGCGGCAGATAGGCGGCATCGATCGTGTCCATCACCGCCGGGCTCTTCACCGGATCGAAATTGATGGCATCGATCGCGTAATATGTCGCGTAGTAGCGCGGATCGTAGTCCATCAGCTTCTTGCCGATGCCGGCCTCGTCGAGCCCGGGATCGAGCAGCTGCGGCGAGAACTCCGGCTGATGATCGCCATAGCGTACGATCAGGAACGGCTGCGCCGGAAATTTTTTCTTTAGCGCCGCGACGAAGCCGGCATAGTCGCCCGCGCTCATCGTCTGCCGGCGCAGATATTCGTCGACCGACGGGGCGTTGCCCGGCCGCTTCCATGCCGGCAGCAGGTCGGGACGGAATTTCGTCTCCCACGGGAAATGGTTGGCGGCGAGATAGACGAAGGTGAACAGCGGCGTGCCTGATGTCTTCTGCTCGGCCATCAACCTCACGGCCTTGTCGTAGAAGAAGCTGTCGGGCTCGACGTCCTTCGCATGCAGGTCATGCGCGTCGTAGAACTGCTGGATGCCGGTCGTGGTCTGGAAGCTGCGCGCGCTCATGAAGGCGCCGAACGCCGGATAGAGCGAGAGCGTGTCGTAGCCGCAGCGGCGCAGCGCCAGCGGCAGGCCGCGTTCGACCCGGCCCGAGGCGATGCGGGTGACGAAATAGGAGAACCGGCCGAACGAGCGCGACGACAATCCGGCCAGCACGTTGTACTCGGTGAACCAGCTTGGCCCGCCATTGCTCTCGGCGAGGAATTTGCGCTCGACGCCGTCATAGGACTTGAACTGGCTGCCATAGCCGGGTGGGACCTTGACGCCGGGTGCGGTACGGATGTCGAAGCTCGATTCATCATGGATCATGATGATGTTCGGCCGCCGCCCGGCAGGATGGCAGGCATCGACCGGAGGTATCTTGAGCTGGTCGCTCGCAGAAGGATCAGACTCCATGAAGCCGTAGGCGGTGAAGTCGGACGCCGCGGTGACGGCGGAGCGCGCGAATTTCGACAGGTAGCCGTCGTCGTAATAGCCGCGCCAGGCCTCGTCCGGCCAGGCGAAGGCATAGCCCGACAGCGCCGCGGTGCAGGCAAGGCAGGCAGCCGCGGCCGGCAGGCGGCGGATGCGGAACGGATCGAGCCACCACAGCGCGTACATCAGAGGCAGCGTGACGAGGCCGGCGCCGATGATCGACCAGCGCAGGTTCGGAAAGATCGTGAGCAGGAACGCCGCGGTGTCGCGATCGATCACCATCAGGTCGACGAAGTTCGCGGTCATCTGCACCACGTCGTGCTTGAACCGCGACAGCAGCACCAGCACCACGACCAGCGTCAGCGACAGCGCGCCCGACAGTGCCGGCCGACGCAGCAATGCGATGAACAGGAAGTTCAGGATTCCCCAGCTGAGCAGGAAGCACAGCCGCGAGCCGAAATCGGTTTCGGTCCGCAGCATGAGGATCAGCGCGCCGAGATGCGGCGCGGCGACCGCCATCAACCGCCAGATGCCGATCGCGGCGAGACCGCCGGCCAGCGCGGCAACGGAAGAGTTCTGCTGAGGCGCGGGCGCCATGGGCGGGACGCAATACAACCCGGCGCAATGCCACGGCCTTGACTGGCAATGGCCAGGAGGCACACCGCACAGCCGGTGTCTGCGCCGTGTCATAAAATCGTAATTGAATCGTCATGAACGCGCAATGAATTTGCCCGCCCGGAACGCGCCCGCTGACGCGGCGCGCCTCAGACCTTCGCCGCAGGCGGCCTTGCAATGCCGGCGATGAAGAGGTCGACGATGTCAGCGGCCATCTGCTCGGCCTCAGCCTCAATGACGCCCCCGCGCGGCAAATGGCCGTCGATATGCATCCGCGCAAAACCATAGACCAGGGCGCAGGCGGCAATCTGGACCTGCTTCAGGTCGTGCGCCGCGAGCTGGCCGGCTGAAAATGCCTCCGCCAGCGTGCGCTCGGTCAAGCCGATCAACTGCGCATTGTCGCTGGAGACCCCGGCCGAGCGGTCGTGGTCGAAGAAGCGGCGGCTGGAGATGATCTCGAAATGGGTCGGGTTCTTCATCGCCCAGCGCAGATAGGAGATCCCATGGCAGCGGAAGCGGCCCAGCGGATCGCCAGGCGGTGCATCGACCAGCGCCGCCTCGATCTCGGCCCGGAAGCAGCGTTGTGCCTCATCGGCCACCGCATTCATCAGGGCATCCCGGCTCGGGAAATGCCGAAACGGCGCGCCCGGCGAGACCGCGGCGCGGCGGGCGGCCTCGCGGACGCGGACCGCCTCCGGCCCGCCCTCGCCGACCAGCTGCATGGCGGCCTCGATCTATGCCGCTCTACGCATTGTTCCTCGTACCGCTCGCCACGGTGTTCGCGCTCCGGATGATCAGCATGGCCGCGCGGCCTGCGCCACGTCAGGCCCAGGCGAGCTGAGATCAGGCCGCCTCACACCAGATGAAACTTGCGGCCGAGCCGGCGATGCACCGACAGCACCGCGCGGTCGACGTCGCTGATCAGGCTGTCGCCGAGCACGACGTTCGGAATCTCCCAGTTGCGTCCGATCTGCGCGTCGGGCAGCGCGGCGACCGCCGGCACGCGCGCGGTCTCGCAGCCGGGCTGGGCGCGCAGCGCCTCCTCCGCAAGCTGGGTCAATTCGTCCTGGCTCTTTCCGTCAGTCATGATTTCGGTCATGACTCCGGAAGATGGCTCACTGATGGCCGAGGCTCTCCAGTTCCTTGGCGCGGACCTCCGTCATGCTGCGCATGCATTCGCCGGCATCGAGCCGGGCGATGGTGCCCTCGCCGAGGTCGTAATACAGGCAGTTCGCGTCACGGTACTGTATCCATAACCGCTGCGCGCTGCGCAGCTGTTCGCGCTGCTTGTCGCCCGAGGCATCCCTCAGTGCCTGCTGATAGGCGACGTTCATCCGCTTGTCCCATTGCGCGGTCTTGGCCTTGAGGCACTCGACCATCTGGTAGGTGCTGCCGTCGCAGGATTGCTCGGGATCGCCCTGGTCGCCGGCATGCGCAGCTGATGCGAGCGCGGTGACGAACACGGCCGTGATCAGAGGCCCTAGCCTGAACATGGTCACCGCGAGAGTCGTTTTCATGCGCTTTCCCTTCCGAGCGATGCCTGCCGCCGAACCATACATGAGTGCCATCGCGGCGTATCCGGTTCACCCGCTGGTCGCGCCACGCTGCGGCTGGCCTTCCCGATCCGCGCAGGATATTTCATGGATGTGGAGTATCCATGCGGCGCGTCGTGACGCCTGTGATCGTTCTGACCGTGTTCGGCCTGCTCGTCGGCGGGCTGTTTCGCTATGCCTTCGATGAGGCCGACGAAGCCTCCGTCGCGAACTATCTGCGCAGCGCCTTCGAAGGCGCGGTCATCACCCTGATCGTCTGGGCCACGCATCTCTACCTCGCCGCCCGCGGCGGCTGGCTGCGGCGGCAGCCGCTGGCTGTCGAACTGGTGGTCCGCTCCGTGATCCTGGCCATCGTGGTTGCGGTCGCAGCGACCGTGCTCGAGATCTCGCTTTCCGCGCACGGGCTCGAGACCAAGTGGATTCGCAAGACCTTCCTGAAGATCATCGGCGTCGGCCTGGTGATGTCGATCCCGGTCACGACGATCTATGAGCTGGTCCGGATGATCGGCGGCCATACGCTGCTCAGCATCGTGCTTGGACGCTACCGCCAGCCGGTGCGCGAGGAGCGCGTGCTGCTGTTCCTCGACCTGGTCGGCTCGACGACCTTGGCGGAGGCGATGGGCGAGTTGCGCGTTCAGGAGCTCCTGACCCGCTTCTTCTCCGACATCGACGAGCCGATCGTGGCGCATGGCGGCGAGGTTCATGCCTATGTCGGCGATGAGGTGATCGTGACGTGGCCGGCCGACTCGGGCCAACCGTCGCGGCGCTACCTCGACTGCGTATTCGCGATCGAGGACCGCCTCGCCAAGCGGGCCGACCACTATCGCAAGGAGTTCGGCGTGGTGCCGGCATTCCGCGCCGGGATGCATGCGGGCCCGGTCGTCATCGGCGAGTGCGGCGACTCGCGGCGGCAGATCGCCTATTTCGGCGACACCGTGAACGTCACGGCGCGGTTGCAGGCGCATTGCAAGGAGGCGGGACGGCCGCTGCTGATCTCGGGCGAGCTGCTGCGCCTGCTACCCCCGGACCACGATTTTGGAATTGCACCGCTCGGCTCGACGCAGTTGCGCGGGCGCGCGGCTGCGATCGACATCTTCGCCGTCACGGGGCGCGCATCGTCGTAAACAATTCCTTAAAGCGCGCCGGGCTTGGCGGCCGCATCGAATGCGCGAATTGAATCGTATCCGGTCGGGGCCCGTTAAGGATGGCGATGGACCCGTATTTGCACCGGGTTCCACCTTAACGCAGGTGTAAGACCGCTATCGATATCCTGCAGACTGTCGTTATCAAAGAAAACAAGGTTGCCCGTCGATGGCGCAACAGGCGTCACAATCTATTATTGCCGAACTCGAGGATGCGGTCCGGGACGGGACATCAGCCAAGCGCGTGCAGACGCTGCGGCAGGTCACTGATCTGTTCCTGAACGACGGCGACCGCCTCAACGATGAACAGGTCAAGGTGTTCGACGACGTGCTCTGCCTCTTGGTCGCGCGCGTCGAGACGCGTGCGCGGGCCGAGCTCAGCAAGCGGCTCGCGCCGCTCGACTATGCGCCGTTTGAGGTGATTCAGCACCTCGCCTGGGACGACGACATCGGCGTCGCCGGCGACGTGTTGACCCACTCCAGCCGCCTCTCAAGCGACGCACTGCGCGAGATCGCCGCCAGCAAGGGCCAGGAGCATCTGTTCGCGATCTCCGCCCGAGAGAACCTGCCGGCTTCCGTCACCGACGTGATCATCGATCGCGGCGAGGACAAGGTGATCCGGCGTCTTGCCAAGAACGCCGGCGCGCAGTTCTCCGACAACGGCTATTCCTCGATCGTCGCCCGCGCCGAACGCGACGACGAGTTGGTCGAGATCCTCGGGCTGCGCATCGACATTCCGGCCAAGCTGCTGCGCGACCTGCTGCAGCGCGCCAAGGAAACCGTACGCGCCCGCCTGCTCGCGCTCGCATCGCCCAGGGCACGCGAGGAGATCAGCCAGGTGCTGAACGACATCGCGCAGGAAGAGGCCGCTGCCCCGCGCCGCAACTACGGCATCGCCGAGGAGCTGGTGAAGCTGATGAAGCAGCTCAACGAGCTCGACGATGTGGCGGTCTACAAATTCGCCGAGCAAGGCAAGTTCGACGAGGTCACGGTCGCGCTCGCCGTGCTCAACGACATGCCGATCGCGATGATCGAGCGCCTGATGCTTGGCCTCCGCTCCGACCTGCTGCTGATCCCGTGCCGTTCGGCGAAGCTGAACTGGCCGACGGTCGAAACCATCTTGCGCAAGCGGCCGCTGCCGCATCCGATCGACCACGCGACGCTCGAGGTCGCGCACCGCGATTACCGGCGGCTGTCGCTGGAGACCGCACAGCGCACGGTGCGATTCTGGCAGTTGCACAACAGGATCGAGAAGCAGCCGATGGCGGCCGGTTAGGCACCGCTCGCGTTTCGTGACAAAGAATAAAGGGTGGGCAAGGCGCCCACCCTTTTTTGTCGATGCGTAGGAAGGTTCAGCCGAAGGCGTAACCCAACGAGCCCGGACTCGCGAGATTCCGGGCGCGGTCCTGCAGACCGCCCCGGAATGACAGGCTTTGCCCGTCAGTTCTTGCTCTTGTCGACCAGCGCGCCCTTCTTAATCCAGGGCATCATGTCGCGCAGCTTGGCGCCGACTTCCTCGATCGGATGCGCGGCGAGCTTGGCGCGGGTCGCCTTGAACGAGGTCTGGTTGACCTTGTTCTCCAGCATCCAGTCGCGGGCGAACTTGCCGCCCTGGATGTCGGCCAGCACGCGCTTCATCTCCGCCTTGGTCTCGGCCGTGACGATACGCGGACCGGTGACATACTCGCCGTATTCGGCGGTGTTGGAGATCGAGTAGTTCATGTTGGCGATGCCGCCTTCATAGATCAGGTCGACGATCAGCTTCACTTCGTGCAGGCACTCGAAATAGGCCATCTCCGGCGCGTAGCCGGCCTCGACTAGCGTCTCGTAGCCGCCCTTGATCAGTTCGACCAGGCCGCCGCAGAGCACCACCTGCTCGCCGAACAGGTCGGTCTCGCACTCTTCCTTGAAGGTGGTCTCGATGATGCCGGCGCGGCCGCCGCCGATCGCCGAGGCGTAGGACAGGCCGAGGTCATGGGCATTGCCCGAAGAATCCTTGGCGATCGCGATCAGGCAGGGCACGCCGCCGCCGCGCTGATATTCCGAACGCACGGTGTGGCCGGGACCCTTCGGCGCGATCATCAGCACGTCGAGGTCGGCGCGCGGATCGAGCAGGTTGAAGTGCACGTTGAGGCCGTGGGCGAAGACCAGCGCCGCACCCTTCTTCATGTTGTCGTGCAGGTGCTCGCGATAGATGTCGCCCTGCAGCTCGTCCGGGGTCAGCATCATGACGAGGTCGGCCCACTTGGCGGCTTCGGCGACTTCCATCACCTTGAAGCCGGCGTTCTCGGCCTTCTTGGCCGAGGCCGAACCCTTGCGCAGCGCGATCGCCACGTCCTTTACGCCGGAATCCTTCAGGTTCAGCGCGTGAGCGTGGCCCTGGCTGCCGTAGCCGACGATGGCGACCTTTTTGCCCTTGATCAGGTTCAGGTCGGCATCGCGATCGTAGTAAACTCGCATCGTGTTTTCCTCGTTTGAAGGGGGCCAAAATCGGCCGATGAATCAGGCTGTCGGAAGGTCAGAACCGCCGGGCGCCCGCGAATTTCCGGCGTTGTCTAGAGCATTTTTCCCCTCAGGGGAAACCCCCATCTCGCATGACGCGGTGCGGCATCATGCGTCCATGAAGACCGGGTAGAGCGAGGCCAGCAGCAAGATGGCCATGACTACGTTGAAGGCACGGATCGCCCGGGGCGAGGTCAGGACCGGCCGCAAGGCCGTGCCGAACAGCGCCCAGACGATGCAGGACACCGTCCCCAGGAGCAGGCTCAGGCCGACCTGGATCGCGATGTTCCAGGGGAAGGCGGCAATCGCCGCGTAGGCCGTGATGGTGCCGATCACCATCACCCAGCCCTTGGCATTGATCCACTGGAACATGGCCGCGCCCCAGAAGGTCATCGGGCCGCGGCCGGGCCTGTCGTCCTTGTCCGCCGAGGGCGGCTCGGCCATGGCGATGACCGCGGCGAGATAGACCAAGTAGGCGACGCCGCCATATTTCAGGATGGTCTGCAGCACCGGATAGGCGATGAAGACGGCCCCGAGCCCGACGCCGACCGCGCCGACCATGAAGGCGAAGCCGACCGTGATGCCGGCGATATGAGGCACGGTGCGGCGGAAGCCGTAGGTCAGCCCCGACGACAGCAGCATGATGTTGTTGGGGCCCGGCGTGAAGAACATCACGACGGCAAACACGACAAAGGCGAATAGCAGCGAATGCGACATGGTGCCCTCACGCGACTTTCGGCAGAGCCTTTGGCCGTTTCGACAGCAGCATCACGGCGATGCCGGCGATGACCGTGAGCATGCCGGCGAGCCGCAGCGGCCCAAACCGCTCGCCGAACACGATGCTGGAGGCGGCGGAGCCGACGAACGGCACCAGCAGCGCGAACGGCACCACCTGGGCCGCCGGATAATCCCTGAGCAGCCGGCCCCACAGCCAATAGGCGATGCTGGTGGAAACGGTGCCGACAAACAGCATCGAGACAATGCCGGCCCGCGACAGATGCGACAGCGCCAGCCACATCGGCTGCGTGCCCACGGTCAACAGCGACAGGCCGAACAACGGGATCGCCGCACACAGGCACAGCCATGCGAACAGGTCGAACATGCGCGCGCCCTGCGCCGGCCGCAGCAGCAGGTTTCCGATCGCGAACGAGATCGGCGAGATCATCAGGACGGCAAAGGCGTTGACGCTGAAATCGTATCCGACGGTGCCGCAGATCATCAGCAGGCCGATCGCGGCGATGCCGATGCCGACGGTCTGCAACCGCGACGGCAATTCGGCGAACAGCACTGCGGCAAAGCCGATAGTGAACAGCGCCTGGCTCTGCACGATCACGCTGGTGAGCCCGACCGGCATGCCATGGGCGATGGCGATGGACTGCGCCAGGAACTGGCCGAGAAACAAGGTCAGGCTGATTGCGATCAAGAGCGGCCACGACACCTGACGCGGCTTGCGCAGGAACAGGCACGGCACCGCCGCGATGCCGAAGCGCAGCGCCGTCATCAATTCGGGCGGCAACTCATTGAGCGCGAATCGGGTTGCGACAAACGCGAGCCCCCAGATCACCGCGACCATGACGGCGATGCCAACATCGGCCGGCTTCATTGTTCTTCTTCTTTGGTTCGGTTCAGCTCTGTCGATGCAAGCTCTAGATCTGTTCGTCCGGCTTCGGCTTGCGCAGCAGATAGGTGCCGTGCAGCGGCGCGTGATAGTCGGCGGCGACCAGGGTGAAACCGGTCTCGGTCAGCATGCGCTCCATCACCCAGCCGAAGGTCGAGTACTCGTCGCGCATATGGGTCATCACGCTCTCGCGCTCGAAACCGTGGTTCTTGATCGAGAAATCGGCCCAGCCCTCGACATCGCGATCGACGCCATCGGGCATGCTGACGAACACCATGTCGCGCAGATAGAAATTCGCGCCGGGCTTGAGCGCGTTGAAGATCCGCGACAACGCCACCGCCTTCCAGAAGTCGGGCAGATGATGCAGCGTGAACTCGCTGACGATGAGGTCGTAGGAGTTCGGCTGATAGGCAAAGGACAGCAGCCCGGCCGGCTGGGTCCGGATCTTCGCCTTGCGGTCGCGCGCATAGATTTCGGCAAGCCCGATCATTGCCGGCGAGATGTCGATGGCGTCGACCTCGGCACCCATCAAGGCCGCCTCGGTCGCCAGCACGCCGTTGCCGCAGCCGATATCGGCGATCCGCCAGCCCGGCTTGACGCCAAGCATGGTCAGCGCCTGGCGGGCCCGGACATCGCTGTCCTCGCTAACGTCATAGATCGAGGCAACTGCGGTATCGAGACCGACCTGCCGCCGTTGCGTGTAGTACCAGTCGCGCGCCAACATGATTCACATCCCTTCCGGCCCACGCGTGATCGCGGCCACCCCGGTTCGTGACACCTCGACCAGGCCCAGCGGGCGCATCAGGTCGATGAACTGACTGATCTTGGACGAGTTGCCCGTGATCTCGAACACGAAGCTCTCGGTCGTGGCGTCGATCACCCGGGCGCGGAACGCGTCCGCCAGCCGCAGCGCCTCGACGCGGTGATCGCCACCGCCCCGCACCTTGACCATCGCAAGCTCGCGCTCGATCGAGCTGCCGGTCAGCGTCATGTCGACGACGCGGTAGACCGGGATCATGCGGTCGAGCTGATGCTTGATCTGCTGGATCACCATCGGCGTGCCCGTGGTGACGATGGTGATCCGTGAGAGATGTTTCTGGCTCTCGGTTTCCGAAACCGTGAGACTCTCGATGTTGTAGCCGCGGCCGGAGAACAGCCCGATCACGCGCGCGAGCACGCCGGGCTCGTTCTGCACGAGAACGGACAGCGTGTGCGTCTCGTTCGGATCGTGACGCTCTTCGAGGAAGTAGGCGGATGCGGGCTGGTTCATTGGTCGTCCCCTTGCATTCTTTTCACGCCACCGCCCGCTGGGCGGCCGGCGCAGCATCTGTGCCGATCCAGGTCCGGAACAGATCGAAATCGATATTGCCGCCGCTCAGGATCAGGCCGACCCGCTTGCCGGCGAGCTTGCTCTTTTCCTGCAGCGCGGCTGCGAGCGCCGCAGCGCCTGCGCCCTCGGCGAGATTGTGGGTGTCGGTCCAGTAGGCACGGATCGCCTGCCCGACCTCGTCGTCGGTGACCTGCACGATGCGCGAGGCGCCCTTGCGGATCAAAGCGAATGCATCCGCATCCGGAATCCGCGTCGCCATGCCGTCGGCAAGCGTGTTGCTGGTCTCTGTGGTCACGATCTTGCCGGCTGCGAACGACAGCGCATAGGACGGCGCCTCGGTCGACTGCACGCCGACGATTTCGGTCTTCAGCCCGAGCAGGTCGCGCGCCATGATGCAGCCGGAGATGCCGGAGCCCTGCCCGATCGGCACATAGAGAATGTCGAAGTCGGGCGCAGATCGAAACAGTTCGAGCGCGTAGGTCGCAACGCCGAGCACGAGGTCCGGGTGGAACGACGGCACCATGTGCAGGCCGTCGAACTGCGCACGGCGCTCGGCCTCTTCCCGCGCGGCCTGAAAGTCCTCGCCGTGCTCGACGAGTTCGGCGCCGAACGCGTGCATCGCGCGGTTCTTCTCGACCGAGTTGCCGCGCGGCACGTAGATTGTCGCCGGCACGCCGTGGCGGCTCGCGGCAAACGCCAGACTCTGGCCGTGATTGCCGCGCGTCGCCGAGATGATGCCGGGCACATCAGGCCGCTCGCGCTTCAGCCGTTCGAGATAAACCAGGCCGCCGCGCACCTTGAAAGCGCCGATCGGCGTGTGATTCTCATGCTTGACCACGACCTCGGTGCCGAGCCGCTCGGCGAGCAACGGCCAGGAATAGGCCGGCGTCGCCGGCACCGCGGTGCCGACGATCCTGTGCGCGCGCTCGAGCTCGTCGAGATCAAACATGATCCACCCTCACCTCACACCAGCGCCTTGCCGCCGGAGAAGGCCTTCGCGGTGGCTTCATCGTTCGCTTCTTCCGGCAGCAGCATCTCGTTGTGCGCCTTGCCCGACGGGATCATCGGGAAGCAGTTCTCGAGCGCCGCGACGCGGCAGTCGAACAGCACCGGGCGCTTGATCGAGATCATCTCCTTGATCGCGCCGTCGAGATCGGACGGTTTGGTCGCTTGCAGGCCGACGCAGCCATAGGCGTCGGCGAGCTTGACGAAGTCCGGCAGCGCTTCGGAGTACGAATGCGACAGCCGGTTGCCGTGCAGCAGTTGCTGCCACTGCCGCACCATGCCCATGTACTGGTTGTTCAGGATGAAGATCTTGATCGGCAGCTCGAACTGAACCGCGGTCGACATCTCCTGGATCGTCATCTGCACCGAGGCGTCGCCGGCGATGTCGATCACCAGGCTGTCCGGATGCGCAACCTGCACGCCGACCGCGGCCGGCAGGCCGTAGCCCATGGTGCCGAGACCGCCCGAGGTCATCCAGCGGTGCGGCTCCTCGAAGCCGAAGAACTGCGCCGCCCACATCTGGTGCTGACCGACTTCGGTCGTGATGTAGGTGTCCTTGCCGCGGGTCAGCTCGAACAGGCGCTGGATCGCGTATTGCGGCAGGATGATATCGTTGTTCTTGCGGTAGGACAGCGAGTTGCGCGCGCGCCATTGCGCGATCTGCTGCCACCACGCCTTGATGTCCGGCTTCCTGGCTTCCGCCTTGAACACCTGCAGCAGGTCGCCGAGCACGTTGCCGGCATCGCCGATGATCGGCACGTCGACGCGGATGTTCTTGTTGATCGAGGACGGGTCGATGTCGATGTGGATCTTCTTCGAGCCTGGCGAGAACGCATCGACGCGGCCGGTGATGCGGTCGTCGAAGCGCGCGCCCACGCACAGCATGACGTCGCAATCATGCATCGTCATGTTGGCCTCGTAGGTGCCGTGCATGCCCAGCATGCCGAGCCAGTTCGGACCCGACGCCGGATAGGCGCCCAGCCCCATCAGGGTCGAGGTGATCGGGAAGCCGGTCGCCTCCACCAGCTGACGCAGCAGCTTCGAGGCCTCGGGACCCGAATTAATCACGCCGCCCCCGGAATAGATCACGGGACGTTTGGCGTTGGCGAGCATCGCCACCGCCTTGCGGATCTGGGTCGCATCGCCCTTCACGCGCGGCGTGTAGGAGACGTGCACGTCAGACTTGCGCGGCGGATGATAGGTGCCGGTCGCGAACTGCACGTCCTTCGGCACGTCGACCAGCACCGGACCGGGCCGGCCGGTGGTGGCGACATAGAACGCCTCATGCAGCACCCTGGCGAGGTCGTTGACGTCGCGCACCAGCCAGTTGTGCTTGGTGGCGGGCCGCGTGATGCCGACCGTGTCGCATTCCTGGAAGGCGTCGTTGCCGATCAGGTGGGTCGGCACCTGGCCGGTGATGCAGACCAGCGGGATCGAATCCATCAGCGCGTCGGTCAGCGGCGTCACCATGTTGGTCGCACCGGGCCCCGACGTCACCAGCACCACGCCGGGCTTGCCGGTCGAGCGGGCATAGCCTTCGGCGGCATGGCCGGCGCCCTGCTCATGGCGGACTAGGATGTGCTCGACTTCGCTCTGCTGGAAAATCTCGTCGTAGATCGGAAGCACCGCACCGCCGGGATAGCCGAAGACATGCTGCACGCCGTGATCGATGAGTGCGCGCACGATCATCGCGGCGCCGGTCATCTGATTGGGATCGTGGCTCTTGTCGGTCATGGTTCGCTCCGGATGCGCTTGTTTTTGCGCGGCTTTTGTCAGTTCTGTCAGGTCTGCTTCGGACAATAAAAAGGGGCCCCAGAGGCCCCATGCACACCGCCCGAATTTGGATGGCAGCTAGCCATCCCCGGCGGTGTGCCTGGGTACGACGGCGATAAGCAGTTTGGTAATAATGTTGCGCACGAGACGACCCAGTCTTCCCAAAGGTTGCGCGAACATAGCGGCCAAAGCCCGAATGTCAAGGCAAGGCCCGCAGTTTCGCGATTTTTGAAGTGTAACGGGGTTCCGACCGTTCGGCGAGTGTTTTTGCGCGGCGCAACGCGCATGGCAGCCGGGCGCGCGGCGGCGCCGGGCTATGGGATGAGGCTCTCCAGCCGCTCCCTCGCCGCCTCTGGCGCGACCCACTCGAATTCCGGGAGCTTATGGCGAAACCAGGTGAACTGGCGCTTGGCGTAGTGGCGAGTGTCGGCGCGACCGATCTCGGCGGCCTGCTCCCGGCTGATCTCGCCCTTGAGGTGACGGATCAGCGCCGGGACGCCATGGGCCTTCATGGCCGGCAACAGCGGATCGAGCCCGCGCGCGGCCAGCGCCGCGACCTCGTCGAGCGCGCCGGTATCGAGCATCGCACCGAACCGGGCGTCGATCCGCGCATAGAGCCACTCGCGCTCGGGCGCCAGAAACAGCGCGTGGAATTGGCCCGGCGGCAGCAGTGGCGGCAGGCCGTCGCGATGCCAGTCCGGCAGCGGCCGGCCGGTGGCCTCCACGACCTCGAGCGCCCGTGCGATGCGGGTGCGGTCGCGCGGCTTCAGCCGTTCGGCCGACACCGGATCGCGCGCCGCAAGCTCGGCATGCAGCGCCTCGACGCCATGCTGTTCCAGCCTTGCGCGCACCCCGTCGCGCACATCGGCCGGGATCGGTGGCACCGCCGACAGGCCACGCGTCAGTGCGCTGAAATAGAGGCCTGAGCCGCCGATGAAGATCGGCAGCCGTCCCTGCTCACGCGCCTCGCCCAGCACTTTTGCCGCGTCAGTCACCCAGGCCCCCGCGGAGAAATTCACGCCGGCGTCGACATGGCCATAGAGCCGGTGCGGAACCTGCGCCTCCTCATTGGCGGTCGGCCGCGCCGTGATGACCTTGAGGTCGCGATACACCTGCATGGAGTCGGTGTTGATCACGACGCCGCCGGTCCGCTGCGCAAGCTTGAGCGCCAGGGCCGACTTGCCGCTGGCGGTCGGCCCTGCGATAAGCACTGCCCTGTCCAACAATCCTGAATGCGCCTGCATGTCCCTCGTTGCCACGCTGATCTGCAATCCTGCAAGCCCTGCGCTCGATTCCACCATCGTCGACGGTGCGCGGGCCGTGCTGCCTGCACCGGGCCCGGCGCAGTGGCTGTTCGACGAGGTCGCCGTCGACATTCCCTTCGAGAGCCCGGACATCGGCAGGGATAGCATCAAGGCCATCGAACTAGGCCTGCGCCAGGCCCGCGGCGACCTGCCGATCGACGTTGTGGTGCAGCCTCGGATTGGTCGGCGCAAGAAGCTTTTTCTGGCCGACATGGATTCGACCATGATCGGCCAGGAGTGCATCGACGAACTCGCCGATTTCGCCGGGCTGAAGGCCCATGTCGCCGCGATCACCGAGCGCGCGATGCGCGGCGAGATCGAGTTTGAATCGGCACTGCGCGAGCGCGTTGCGCTGCTCAAGGGCCTGCCGGTCGGCGTGGTCGACGAGGTGCTGGACAAGCGCATCACGCTGACGCCGGGCGGCCGCGAGCTGGTCATGACGATGCGCGCGCACGGCGCCTATACCTGCCTGATCTCCGGCGGCTTCACTTTGTTCACCAAGGTGGTCGCGGAGAAGATCGGCTTCCAGGAGAACCGCGCCAACCAGCTGCAAGTCGCTGACGGGAAGCTGACCGGCGAAGTGGTCGCGCCGATCCTCGGCCGTGCCACCAAGCTCGCCACCGTGGTCGAGCTGACTGAATCCTTCGATCTCGACGACATCGACACGCTGGTGGTGGGCGACGGCGCCAACGATCTCGGCATGATCCAGGCCGCAGGCCTCGGCGTCGCCTATCACGCCAAGCCCGCGGTCGCCGCCGCCGCCGCGGTCCGGATCGACCATGGCGATCTCACCGCACTGCTGTATGCGCAGGGTTATCGGCGCGACGAATTCGTGGCGTAACCACAGGCCGTCATTCCGGGACGATGCGAAGCATCGAACCCGGAATCTCGAGATTCCCCGGGGGCGCAATTGCGCCTCTGAAGTTCGGTCCTGCGGACCGCCCCGGAATGACAACAGAAAATTCTACTGCACGCCGAGCGCGACGAAGCGCAGTTCGCCGTCGCCATTGGAGACCAATAGCAGCACGGACTTCTTGCCGTCCTTCTTCAGCTGATCGACGCGCTTCTTGATGTCGGCGGCGCTGGACACCGCCTCCTGCGCCACCTCGACGATGACGTCGCCGGCCGACAGCCGCTTCTCGGCAGCGTCGGAGGCATTGTCGACGCCGGTGACGACGACGCCCTTCACGCTGTCCTTGATCTTGTACTTGGTACGCAGATCCTTGCTCAGTGCCGCGAGGTCGAGACCGAGCGCCTTCTGGGTCACCGCCTTCTCGGCGGTGTCGTCCTTGGGTTTGGCATTGGCCTGCTGAACCTTTTCGTTGTCCTCGAGCCGGCCGAGCGTGACCTTGCGGGTCTCTTCATTGCCCTTGCGGATGATGACGACGTCGACTTCCTTGCCGACCGCGGTGTCGGCGACGACGCGTGACAGATCCTTGGGATCCTTGACGTCCTTGCCGTCGAACTTGACGACGACGTCGCCGGGCTCGATGCCGGCCGGCTTGGCCGGGCCCTTGTCGTCGACGCCGGCAACCAGCGCGCCGCGCGCCGGCTTGATGTTGAGACTGTCGGCGATCTCGTCGGTGACCTGCTGGATCCGCACGCCGAGCCAGCCGCGGCGCAACTCGCCGAACTTCTGCAACTGGTCGACGACACCGGCCACCGTCTTCGACGGCACGGCGAAGCCGAGGCCGATCGAACCGCCGGTCGGGGAGATGATCAGCGTGTTGACGCCGATCACCTCGCCGTCGAGGTTGAACAGCGGACCGCCGGAATTGCCGCGATTGATCGCGGCGTCGGTCTGGATGTAGCTGTCATACGGGCCCTGGCTGATGTCGCGGTTCTTGGCCGAGACAATGCCCGCAGTCACGGTGCCGCCGAGGCTGAACGGGTTGCCGATCGCGACCACCCAGTCGCCGAGACGGATCTTATCGCTGTCGCCGAACTTGACCGCGGTGAGCGGCTTCGGCGGCTTGAACTTCAGCACCGCGAGGTCGGTCTTCTTGTCGACGCCGACCAGCTCGGCCTTGATCTTGGTGCCGTCGTTGAGGATGACGTTGATCTCGTCGGCATCGGCGATCACGTGGTTGTTGGTGACGACGATGCCCGCGGTATCCACGATGAAGCCCGAGCCGAGCGAGTTGGTCTTGCGCGGCTGGAACTCGCCGCTCTTGTCGCCGCCCTTGCCGGGCGGGCCGCGGCGGTTCTTGAAGAAGTCGTCGAAGAATTCCTCGAACGGCGAGCCCGGCGGCAGCTGCGGCATCGTCCGGTCCTTGGCCTCGATCGTCTGCGACGTCGAGATGTTGACAACGGCGTCGATCACCTTCTCGGCGATGTCGGCGATGCCATCGGGGCCGCGTGCGAACGCCGGCACGGAGCTCAGCATGCTCGCAGCACCGATCGAGATCGCAGCTCCCATCATGCGGAGGCGGCGGCTCAGGGCTGGTCTGGCAGCGATCATGTCGGAGTTTCTCCAGGCAAACGGGTTCAAATGAGCTGGTCGCAGTATGCGCCCGTGGTTACAGAGTGCGCCCGAACGGGCATATGGCGCAAGCATCTCAGCCGGGCATTTCGGCGAAAAACCGGCCGCGCGAGGCTCACGATTATGTTCATTCCGGCGCGATCAGCGCGGTGGAACAGGCAATGCTCAGCGTCGCACCGCCCAGATCAGAACAAGTCCCGCGACCGCCGACCCGATGCCGACGATGCGCAGGATGTTGTCGGGCGTGGCCAGCGCGCTCTTCATCGCCCGGCGCATCCAGGCGGGGCTTGCCGCAAACAGGATGCCTTCGAGCACGAACAGGATTCCCAACCCGATGAGGAAGTCGCCGAACGCTATGGACTTCATCGGATCGCAGCCTCCCAATTGATGCTTGTTGTTCTATTGAACGCGGCGACGCGTCGTTCGCGTCGCCGCCGTATCGTGATCGTGACGTTACTGTTTCGGCGCCGCGGCCGCCTCGGACGGCCTGCCGCTGGCACTGCCGAAGTATCTGAAGAATTCCGAGTCCGGCCGCAACAGGAAACGCGTGTCGTTCGGCTTGAGGCCGTTCTCATACGCCGTCATCGAGCGATAGAACGCGAAGAAGTCCTTGTCCTTGCCGTAGGCTTCGGCGAACAGGCGGTTGCGCTCGGCATCGCCCGCACCGCGGGTCTGATCCGCGGCCGAGTTCGCCTCGGCGACGATCACGGTCGCTTCGCGATCGGCCTTCGAGCGGATTTCCTGCGCCTTCTGGTCGCCCTGGGCACGGAACTCGGCGGCTTCGCGCTCGCGCTCGGTCTTCATCCGGTTGTAGACCGCCTGGCTGTTCTGCTCCGGCAGGTCGGCGCGGCGAATCCTGACGTCGACGACCTCGATGCCGTAGCCGTCAGCCTCCTTGTCGAGCTGTTCGCGGATGCGCTGCATCAGTTTCTCACGATCGTCGCGCACCACCGTGATGAAGGTGACCTCACCGAGCACGCGGCGCAGCGCTGCGTTGAGCAGCGTGGTCAGCTGCAGATTGGCGGCCTGGATCGAACCGACGCTGGTGTAGTAGCGCAGCGCATTCTTGATGCGATAGCGCGCGAAGGCATCGACCACGAGCCGCTTCTGGTCCGAGGCGATCACTTCCTGCGACGGGTTCTCCAGATCGAGGATGCGCTTGTCGACGTTGATCACCGAATTCCACGGCGCCTTGAAGTGCAGGCCGGGCTCGGTGACGACATCGACCGGCTCGCCGAACCGCAGGACGATGGTCTGCTCGGTCTGCTGCACGGTGAACACCGAGCTGTAGCCGACGGCGAGCACGACGAAGAGAACGATCAGGGACACGATGCCGGTGACGGGGGACCTCATCGGGTGGCTCCCTGCTGCTGGCCGGTCGTGGCCGGCGCCGCCGGCGGACGCCGCGTGGTCAGTTCGCCGAGCGGGAGATAGGGCACGATGTTCTGGCCCTGGCCGCCGTCGTAAACCAGCTTCTCGGAGCTGCCGAGCACTTTTTCCATGGTCTCCAGATAAATGCGCTCGCGCGTCACGTCGGGTGCTTTCTTGTACTCTTCATAGACTTTCAGGAAGCGCGCGCTCTGGCCCTTGGCCTCGGCGACCGCCTGCTCCTTGTAGCCCTCGGCGGCCTGCTGGATCTGCGCCGCACGGCCGCGTGCTCCCGGCACGATGCTGTTGGCGTAGGTCTGTGCCTCGTTCTGCTTGCGCTCGAGGTCGGCTCGAGCAGCCTGGACGTCGCGGAATGCGTCGATCACCTGCGCCGGCGGATCGACCTTCTGCATCTGCACCTGCGTGATCTGGATGCCGGCGTTGTAGCTGTCGAGCGTCTTCTGCATCAGCTCCTGCACGCTCTGCTCGGTGACATTGCGCGCCCCGGTCAGGATCGGCTGGATCTGCGAGCGGCCGATCACCTCGCGCATCGCGCTCTCGGCAACCGCCTTCACGGTGCCTTCCGGATTCTGGATGTTGAACAGATAGGCGCCTGCTCCGCCCGGCTTGATGCGCCACAGCACGGTGAAGTCGACGTCGACGATGTTTTCGTCGCCGGTCAGCATCAGGCTCTCTTCCGGCACGTCGCGCATGCTGCGGCCGCGGCGGGCGGGATCGTCGATCAGGGTCATGCCGATCGAGATCGTGTTGACGCGCAGCGCCTTCGGCAGCAGCACCGTCTCGATCGGATACGGCAGGTGATAGCGCAGGCCCGGCTGCGCATCGCGGACGTACTTGCCGAACCGCAGCACGACGCCGAGCTCCTCGGACTGGACGCGGAAGATGCCGGTCGCGAACCAGATCGCCAGCGCGGCGACCAACACCAGCGCGATACCCATGCCGCTGAGATGACCGCCGGGCAGCCACTGCTGCAGCCGGTCCTGGCCGCGCCGCAGCAGATCCTCAAGATCCGGCGGCCTCGGCCCGGCTGACTGCGGACCCGTGCCCCACGGCCCTTTCGGACCCGAGCCCCACGGCCCTCCGCCCTGATTTTTCCACGGCATCAAACATCTCCTCGGCAAGTCCGGGCGGGACGCCCGGGCTCGAATGTCCGGCCCGGTTATAGGGGACCGTCAGGGCCCTTACAACGCAAGCTTCCTGGCCCGACGAGCTATGCGCCGGGGCATAATTGTCAATGCAAACATTGGTTAACCCCGGCCGCGCCGACGATATGTCACATAGGAGAAGTCGACGCTGTCATCCGGACCTGCCGGATTTCGCACACGCGCGACCTCTTCCCACGCCTTGGTATCGATTTTGTCGAACCGTGTATCGCCGTCCGGGCTGGCGTGAACCTCGGTGATCTCAAGCCGGTCGGCGATGCCCATCCACTGCGCATAGATTTCAGCGCCACCGATGATTGCAATTTCAGTGGCGAAACGCCGCAGCGCGTCACCAAGCGCAATTGCGTGGGCGTTCTCGAACGAATTGGTGACGACGGCGCCGCGCGCACGGTAGTTCGCATCGCGCGTCACAACGATGTTGGTGCGTCCCGGCAGCGGCCTGGGCAGGGATTCGAAGGTCTTGCGTCCCATCACGACAGGCTTGTTCAGCGTGATCGCCTTGAGGCGGCGCAGATCCGATTTGAGCCGCCACGGAATGGCGTTCTCCTTCCCGATCACGCCGTTTTCGGCGACCGCGACGACGAGCACGATCTCCATCAGCGCGCTCCTTCCGCGAGCGCCGACAGCGCCGGACCGGAGACGCGGCAGATCGTCCATTCGTCCATCAGCTCGGCACCCAACGACTTGTAGAACGCGATCGACGGCGCATTCCAGTCGAGCACCGCCCATTGCAGGCGCGACCAGCCATTGGCGAGGCATTGCTTCGCCAGATGCACCAGCAGCGCCTTGCCGATGCCCTTGCCGCGCAGCGCCGGGCGCACGAACAGGTCTTCGAGATAGATGCCGTGGCGGCCGGCGAAGGTCGAGAAGTTGACGAACCAGACCGCGAAGCCGGCCGGCTCGCCGTTCCATTCCGCGATGTCGCAAGTGAGCCGCGGGCTCGCGCCGAACAGCGCCTCGGCGATATCGGCCTCGCTGGCGTGGACCTCGTGCAGCAGCTTTTCGTAGTCGGCGAGTTCGCGGACCAGCGAGAACACCAGTCCGGCCTCATCGGGCCGCGCGCGGCGGATGGTGAGCGACATCAGACCGCGACTTCGGCCTTGATGTGCGGATGCGGGTCGTAGCCCTCGAGTTTGAAGTCCTCGTAGCGGAACGCGAAGATATCCTTCACATCGGGGTTGATCGCCATCGTCGGCAGCGGCCGCGTCGGCCGCGTGAGTTGCAGGCGCGCCTGCTCGAGATGGTTCGAGTAGAGATGCGCGTCGCCGAGCGAATGCACGAAATCGCCGGGCTTGAGACCTGTCACCTGCGCGACCATCATGGTCAGCAGCGCATAGGAGGCGATGTTGAAGGGCACGCCGAGGAAGACGTCGCCGGAACGCTGATAGAGCTGGCAGGACAATTTGCCGTTCGCGACATAGAACTGGAACAGGCAATGGCACGGCGGCAGCGCCATCTTGTCGACCTCGGCCGGATTCCAGGCGCTGACGATCAGCCGCCGCGAGTCCGGATTGCGCTTGATCATCTCGATCACGTTCGTGATCTGGTCGATGCTGCGGCCATCAGGCGCGGGCCACGAGCGCCATTGCGAGCCGTAGACCGGGCCGAGATCGCCGTTGGCGTCGGCCCATTCGTCCCAGATCGTGACGCCGTTGTCGTTGAGATATTTGATGTTGGTGTCGCCGGCGAGGAACCAGAGCAGCTCGTGCACGATCGCCTTCAGCGGCAACCGCTTGGTGGTCAGCATCGGGAACCCGGCCGACAGGTTGAAGCGCATCTGGTGGCCGAAGATCGATAGCGTGCCGGTGCCGGTGCGGTCGTGCTTCTCCGCGCCATCGGCGAGGATGCGTTCGAGCAAGTCGTGATACTGGTTCATGGCGTCTGTTTCAGGCCTTCGAGAGAGCGGCGAATTTAGCGGCGGAGGCGGCCGGCCGACACGCTGATTCGGCTGGATACAGCGATTATACCCCGAAAAATGAACACTCCTGCGTCAAACGACAAGGGGCGGAACTCGCGTTCCGCCCCTGCCCTATCCGCCTGATCACGTTGAGTTAAGTCGCCGGCTTCAGCACCGGGGTCCACTTCGCGATCTCGTTCTTGACGAGGGTGGCCAGCGCCTCCGGCGTACGGTTGGCGGGCGCCGGAATCACGCTGCCGAGCTCGAGCAGGCGCTTGCGCACATTGTCCTCGTCGAGCGCCTTGATCGCCGCGGCATTCAGCGTGGCGATGATGGCGGGCGAAGTTCCCTTCGGCGCGAAGATCGCGTTCCAGGCCTGGGCCTGGAAGGCCGGCAGGCCGGCCTCTGCCGTGGTCGGGACATTGGGCAGCGACGGATTGCGCTCCGGGGTGGCGACCGCATAGGCCTTGATGGTGCCGGCGTTGATCTGCGGCACCGCGTTGACGATCTGATCGCACATGTAATCGACCTGGCCGGCGACCAGCGCATTCATGGCGGGGCCGGTGCCGTTGAACGGCACGCCGACCGGCTTGACGTCGAGGATCGAATTCAACAGCTCGCAGGAGGCATGCGAGACCGAGCCGATGCCGGCATGCGCGGCGTTGACCTTCTCGGCATTGGTCTTCACGTAGGCGACGAATTCCTTCAGATCCTTCGGCGGGAAATCCTTGCGCGCAAGGATCAGGATCGGCGTGCCCGCGAGCAGCGCAACCGGCTCGAAATCCTTTTCCGGGTGATAGGCGAGCTTCGGATAGAGCGGCACGGATGCAGCGTGCGTGCCCATATGTCCGGTGACGAGCGTGTAGCCGTCGTTGGCGGCGCGTGCGGCACGTGTCGTCGCCGTGGTGCCACCGGCGCCGACCACGTTCTCGATGACGATGCTCTGTCCGAGTGTCTGCGCCATGTGCGCGGTGACGATGCGCGAGATGACGTCGGTCGGACCGCCGGCTGCGAACGGCACGATCATGGTGATGGTGCGCGTCGGATAGTTCTGCGCGGACGCCGGCACGGCGAATGCGCTCAGCGCGGCAAATGCCGATAGGCATGCGCCCGCAAGCGAGCGAATGGACATCATCTCAATTCCTCCCGGGAACATTTGACCAATAAAAATGCCGGCCAAATCGGCCGGCATTTTCATTTCATGAGACGACATCGAGTGTCGATTCGACTTCCGCCTGCGGCGCGCCGACGCAGGCGCGCAGCAATGATTATCCCTCGGACTCCACAAACACTTCGTCGCGCTTCGCACGCAAGGTCGGCAGCACGGCGAGCACCAGCAGGCCCGCAGCGATCGCCAGCAGCACCGCCGACAGCGGCCGCGACAGGAACACGCTCCAGTCGCCGCGCGAGATCAGGAGTGCGCGACGAAGGTTCTCCTCCATCAGCGGGCCCAGCACCATGCCGAGCAGCAGCGGCGCCGGCTCGAAATCGTGCTTGATCAGCCAGTAGCCGACCAGACCGAATGCGCCCGCCAGGACGACGTCGACCGGCGCGTTGTTCACCGAGTAGATGCCGATCGCGCAGAACACCACGATCGAAGGGAACATCAGCCGGTACGGCACGCGCAGCAGACGGACCCAGATGCCGACCAGCGGCAGGTTGATGATGATCAGCATCAGGTTGCCGATCCACATCGAGGCGATCATGCCCCAGACCAAATCGGGCTGCTTCTGCATCACCTGCGGGCCCGGCACGATGCCATGAATGGTCATCGCGCCGACCATCAGCGCCATCACCGCATTCGGCGGAATGCCGAGCGTGAGCAGCGGAATGAACGAGGTCTGCGCCGCGGCGTTGTTGGCGCTTTCCGGCGCCGCCACGCCCTCGATCGCGCCGCGGCCGAACCGCGACGGATTCCTCGCCAGCTTCTTCTCCAGCGTATAGGCCGCGAACGAGGCGATCACGGCGCCGCCGCCCGGCAGGATGCCGAGGATCGAGCCGAGCACCGTGCCGCGCAGAATCGCGGGCGTGGAATCCGCCAGATCCTTTTTGGTCGGCATCAGGCCGGTGATCTTCTGCTGCACTAGGTTGCGGTCCATTTCCGCACCGTGGTCGAGATTGCGGATGATCTCGGCGAAGCCGAACACGCCCATCGCCACCGTGGCAAAGCCGAGGCCGTCGGCGAGCTCGGGGATGTTGAAGGCCATGCGCGAGGCGCCGGTCTCGATGTCGGAGCCGACCATCGACAGCAGCAGGCCGAACACGATCATCGCGATCGCCTTCAGCACCGAGCCCTTGGCGAGCACCACCGCGAAGATCAGGCCGAGCACCATCAGCGAGAAATACTCGGCCGGGCCGAACGCCAGCGCGAGCTTGGTCAGCGGCGCGCCGAGCACGGCGATCAGCACGGTTGCGACGCAGCCGGCGAAGAACGAGCCGATCGCGGCGATCGCCAGCGCCGGACCGGCGCGGCCCTGCTTGGCCATCTGGTGGCCGTCGAGCGCGGTGACCACGGAGGTCGCCTCACCCGGAATATTGACCAGGATCGAGGTGGTCGAGCCGCCATATTGCGCACCGTAGTAGATGCCGGCGAGCATGATCAGCGCGCCCACCGGCGGCAGGCCGAAGGTGATCGGCAGCAGCATCGCGACGGTAGCGATGGTGCCGATGCCCGGCAGCACGCCGACCAGCGTGCCGACCAGCGCACCGATCAGGCACATCAGAAGGTTGATCGGCGAGAACGCGACCGCGAAACCGTGGGCGAGATTGGCAAACAGTTCCATCACGCCCTCACTGGATCAGGAAACGCGGGAACATCGGCATCGGAAGTCCCAGCACATAAGGAAACAGAAGCGCGCAGCCGAGCGTCAGGCAGGCGCCGACAATGATGGCCTCGAGCCATCGTGTCTCATGCGAGCCAAGCGCTGCGATCAGGAAGGCGGCAAAGGCGGAGACGACGAGCCCGAGCGGACGGATCGCGACCGCGAAGAACACGATCGCGGCCGATACGAACAGCGGGCCGCGCCAGGAATAGGCCGCGATGTGCGGGCCGTCCTTCAGAATTCCCATCAGCGCCACGGCGCCGCCGAGCAACAGTAGCAGCACGGCGAACATGCGCGGCGCGGTTCCCGCGCCGAACGAAAATCCGTGCATGCCCTGCAGATCGCTCGAAGCCCACAAGGCAAACAGCGCAACCGCCATCATGGCGAGCCCGCCGACGAAGTCCTGCGGACCGCGCACCCATTCCGGCAAGATCGATTTGACCGGCGCCTCGCTTGGCGTATCGCTCATGACTTCGCTTCCCCCGTCAGGGCTGTCCCGCCCGTTGTGATTGAATGGCTTGGCTTGTGGTGCGTTGACCGAAAGCCTTGCTAGCGATTTTCGTCAGACAACGCCAGCAAAACCCAAGAGACCTCCGGCAAGCAACATCCATAAGGGATTGATCCGTGTCGCAAAAGCAAGCGCAGCTGCGACAATGGTGATCAGGACGGCGATCCAACTTTGGTCTGACGTCTGCGCCACGATCAGGCCGGAAGCGGCCATCAGGCCGATCGAAAGCGGAACCAATGCAGCCTGAATGATTGCCGGCCAGCGCGCGTCGCGCGAGCGATCAAGGAAACGGCTCACATAATAGGCAAGCAGCGCGGTCGGTCCGCACATCGCGACCGTCGCGACCAATGCCCCGGCGACGCCTGCGACAGAATAGCCTATCAGCGTCACGATCAGCACGTTCGGTCCCGGCGAGAGCTGCGAGATCGCGAACATGTCGGCGAATTGCTTCTCGGTCAGCCAGTGATGCACCTCGACGGCGGCGCGGTGCATTTCGGGGATCGCCGAATTGGCCCCGCCGACCGCAAACAGCGACATCAGACCGAAGGTCCAGACCAGCGCGGCGATCGGATTGGACTCCGAGCTCATGCCTTCACCATGCGTCGCGCCAAAACTGTCGTCGCAATGCTGAGCGGGACCGCGACCAGCAGCACGATCTGGAGCGGCCACCGGATCAGACCGATCGCGACGAAAACCGCGGACAAAATAACCAGCCCTGTGACATCGCGTCGCTTCAGCAGCGGCATCATCATCTTGAGGACGACCGCGAACAGCAGCCCGACCGCGGCACAGGCGACGCCGGCGAGCGTCCGGCGCAACACGTCGATATCGCCGTAGCGGGCATAGAGTGCGGCAAGGATTGTCGCGATCACCATCGGCGGCCCGACCAGCCCGGCGAAGGCCGCAAGCCCGCCGGCGATGCCGCGAAAGCGCGAGCCGAATACAACCGACAGGTTGACGATGTTCGGGCCTGGCAGGAAATGGCACAGCGCGAAGGTCTCGTTGAACTCCTCAGCGGTCATCCAGCCGTGCTGCTCGACGATCGACCGCCGTGCCCAGACCAGGACCCCGCCAAAACCGGCCAGCGACATCCTGGCAAAGGCCAGGAACAGCTCGAGCAGGCCAGGCTGATGGGCCGGGGATGGTGCGGAGGCATCCGGCGCCGGGGCGGCAGCCGGCGGGGATTCCGGGGGCATGGCCAAATCTAGAACGGCGTCAGGACGCCGGCCAAACCAAATCGGCGTGTTTTCACACCTGAACAAGCCTGAATCGGCTCTGTTTTTCTCCGTTCGGGCCGCCTATATTGGGGGTGCCGGTTCGCCGGCTATGGAAATAAATGACCGTCGCAATAAACCATTCGGACCCGGGGGCGGTACCCGGCGCCTCCACCAAAACCCATCCCGAGCGCCTTGCTCTGGTGGCTTTCGGCGGGGGCGAAATAGGATCGACGAGGGCGTAAAGGGCGTGTTTTTTCTCGGTATGGTTCCGCCGTTATCGGGCTAATGCAATAGTTGCCAACGACAACTTTGCTCCGGTTGCTCAGGCTGCGTAACGCAGTTTGAAAGACCAACTTAAAGTCCTAACGGGTTAAGCTCCGTTAGGCGGGGTTCGGAGGCACCTGGCAACAGAAGCCTCCACTTTATTTCCGATCGGGCGTCCGCCCGCATTATGAGGTGCCGGCCCTGCTGATTTCCGGCTCCCGGCGGGGTAACATCTGGCCAAAAGGGCGAGTCGGGAGGGTCCGGCGGCGCCTCACCGGCCATTTTCGAAGCGACAGGATCACCATGGCGACCGATCACATCCGATATGACGTGCTGGCGCGCGACGCGCTGCGCGGGGTGCTGCGCCGGGTCTTGTCGGACGCGGCTGAACATGGCCTGCCGGGTGAGCACCATTTCTACATCACCTTCCTCTCGCACGGCGACGGCGTGAAGCTGTCACCGCGGCTGCTCGCGCAGTATCCGGAGGAGATGACCATCATCCTGCAGCACCAGTTCTGGGATCTGGTGGTGACCGAGGACCGGTTCGAGGTCGGGCTGTCGTTCGGCGGGATTCCCGAGCGGCTCAGCGTGCCGTTCGCCGCGGTGACCCGTTTCCTCGATCCGTCCGCACCGTTCGATCTGCGGTTCGACGTCTCGGATGCGTTGTCCGAGGAGGCCCCTCCCGCCACGGCGCCTGCCGCTCCCCTTCCCGCACCGGCCGCCCGGGCGGCAGCCGAGACCGAGACGGCCGAGACCGAGCCGGAGCCCACAAAGCCCGGCGAAGGCGCCGAGGTCGTACGGCTGGACCGCTTCCGCAAGAAATAATCTAAACGCTGGTCGATCCTCGACCTTGTAGGATGCTCTCGACGGCCGGGATGACAGATCGTCATCCCGGACTATCTTCTGCTTGAACGTGCTTCCGCGCGGACGCCTTTCGCATTGTCGCGGCGGAAAGCCGGCGTACCGCCGGACCACGTTCCGATGACGCAACGGAGAGCATGCATGGCTCAATCGACGACACCATCCAACGCCGCCACCCGCAGCGAGACCGACAGCTTCGGTCCGATCGACGTCGCCGCCGATCGCTACTGGGGCGCGCAGACCGAGCGCTCGCGCCAGAACTTCAAGATCGGCCACGACCGGATGCCGATCGCGATCATTCATGCACTCGCCATCGTCAAGCTCGCCGCAGCCGAGACCAATCGCGAACTCGGCCAGCTCGATGCACGCCGCGCCGACGCCATCATCGGCGCCGCCAGGGAAGTGATCGAGGGCAGGCTCGACGATCATTTTCCGCTGGTGGTCTGGCAGACCGGCTCGGGCACGCAAACCAACATGAACGTGAACGAGGTGATCGCCAACCGCGCCAACCAGATGCTCGGCGGCGAGCTCGGCGCCAAGCAGCCGATCCATCCGAACGATCACGTCAACATGAGCCAATCGTCGAACGACTCGTTTCCGACCGCGATGCATATCGCAGCCGCCGAGCGCATCATCGCCGACCTGATCCCTGCCCTCACCGAGCTGCATCAGGCGTTGCACCAGAAACAGGAAGCGTTTGCCAGGATCGTGAAGATCGGCCGCACGCATACCCAGGACGCAACGCCGCTGACGCTCGGCCAGGAATTCTCCGGCTACGCCGCGCAGGTCGAGAGCGGCATCGCGCGGCTGCATACCGCGGTGAAGGAGCTGTTTCCGCTCGCGCAGGGCGGTACCGCCGTCGGCACCGGGCTCAACTCGAAGCCGGAATTCGCCAACGCCTTCGCCAGGCATGTCGCCGAGATCACCAAGCTGCCGTTCACCAGCGCGGCGAACAAGTTCGAGGCGCTGGCCTCCAACGACGCCTATGTGCTGGTGCATGGCGCGATCAATTCGGTGGCGACCGGCCTGTTCAAGATCGCCAACGACATCCGCTTCCTCGGCTCGGGCCCGCGCTCGGGCCTCGGCGAATTGATCCTGCCGGAGAACGAGCCGGGCTCGTCGATCATGCCGGGCAAGGTCAATCCGACCCAGTGCGAAGCCATGACCATGGTCTGCTGCCAGGTGTTCGGCAATCAGACCACGATCACCGTCGCCGGCAGCCAGGGCCATTTCGAGCTCAACGTGTACAAGCCCGTATTGGCATATTGTATGATAAATTCCATTCAGTTGCTGTCCGACGTTGTCCGCTCGTTTACTGAGCATTGCGTTGTCGGCATACGCGCCGACGAAAAGCGCATCAACGAATTGATGCAGCGCTCGCTGATGCTGGTGACCGCCCTCGCGCCGAAGATCGGTTACGACAACGCAGCCAAGGTCGCCAAGTCGGCGCACGCAAACGGAACGACGTTGAAGGAAGAGGCTTTGCGCCTTGGATTCGTGTCAGCCGACGAATTTGATCGCCTCGTGCAGCCGGACAAAATGACACACCCCGGCTGAGCGAACGACGCGCAATGTCCGGATAATTACGGTCACTGCGCGTGATATAATTATGGACCATAACTCCTAAAGACTAAGGCGAGTTACCTATCAGCTCTGCGTTGGCGCATGGTACAGACGTCTAGTTTTCGCAGAGCGAAACGGATTCTTTGATGCTATCACGAGCATCAGATGGGGATTCGGGATGGATATCGAGCCGGGCGCCTAGCGCGATCGCTCTTGCTTTCGTCACGATGCATCACCAATTCCGCTCTGGGGACGATAAGGACGACGAGCATGGGCGACGTGGTCAACTTGAAACGATTCAAGAAGCGCGGTGAGCGCGAACAAGCAGCAAAGCAGGCCGAAGCCAATCGTGCGCTATTCGGTCGCACCAAATCCGAACGAGCGCGTGACGAATTTCTCGGCGAGCGCAGTGAGCGTGTGCTCGATCAGCACCTCCTAAACCAGCAGCGTATCGAAAGTGGAGACGCATCATGAAGTCTCCCGTCGTCAAGCGTTCGATCGTCGTCGCCGGTCACAAGACCAGCGTCAGCCTCGAAGAAGCCTTCTGGAACGGCATGAAGGAGATTTCCGGTCTGCGGAACATGACGCTGTCGGAATTGGTCGGCGAGATCGACAGCAATCGCCAGCAGGGCAATCTATCCTCGGCGATCCGGCTTTTCGTGCTCGACTATTTCCGCTCGCGCGCCAACCCGGCGGTACCGACGGATGTCAGGCCGCAACAGGTCGACACGCGCCAGCAAGCCTGATTGCCTTGCCGACCGCCGCTTCGGCAGACTGTCGTTTCGCCGCACGGACTTCAGCATGAAGGTCAATCGCATCGTCGCGAACGTTGCCGCATCGGATGTCGCGGCAGCGAAGTCCTTCTATCGCGACATGCTCGGCCTCGAGCCGCTGATGGATTTCGGTTGGGTTGCGACCTACGGCTCATCCGAAACGATGCAGGTTCAAATCAGCTTCGCTTCCGAAGGCGGTTCCGGCACGCCGGTGCCCGATCTCTCGATCGAGGTCGACGACCTCGACGAAGCACTGCACCGGATGAAGGGCGCAGGCATTGCGATCGAATACGGACCGGCGGACGAGCCATGGGGCGTGCGGCGCTTCTTCGTCCGCGATCCCTTCGGCCGGCTGATCAATATTCTCCAGCACCGATCGTAAGCGCTGGATTGCTGTTCCGACGCGTTTTCATCTCGCGAACCGGCACCCACTTCACTTGAAGATGCATTCTAGTTCTGCATCGCCGGCCGCGGTGGCGGATTGGCGACCTGCGGCGTCAGCGAGAGCGGCGGCCGCAGCGGCCTCGACCTTGCCGCGCCGGGCACCGGCTTGACCTCGATCGGCGGCGGCAGCGGCGCCAGCTGCGGCGGGCTCGCGACCGGCCCAGGCACCGCAACGGCGGGCGCGGTGGCGACCGGCGGGACAGTCGGCGGGCGTGGCGCAACGATCTTCGGCTTCGCCGGCACGCGGCGCGGATCCGGGCCGGGCACCGGCAAGTTGGCAGAAGGCACTGCCGCCGAACTTGCACCGGGCGCATCGGGCACTGCAGCGGCCGGCGGCGGAAGGGCTGCCGGGATCGGGGGCGGTGCCGGTTCACCGCGCTCGATCGCGTCGAGCCGCTTGGTCTCCCGGTCGATTGCGCGCACCGCCAGCCACGACGACAACGCCGCAATGTCGACGCTGCGTGACAATCCGTCGGGTGTACCCACCGCGAGCAGCTGGATTTCCGGGCGGCTGCTCACGGTGCCGAACTGCGTCGATGCCAGCGCGGCGCGGATGTCGGCCTGGTCGGCCGGAATGTCGTAGCCGCCGGACACCATGACGTTGGCACCGCTCGCCGCGAGCGTGGTGGTGCCGAACCGGACGCGGCCGTCACGGATGTTGAACGGGATTTGCGCCGAACCGACCGAAAGCCCGCCGGCGGCGAGCGCCGGTTCGACGATCTGCCTCAGCCGTGCGTCGTCGGTCGCCTGCCCGGAATCGCTGGCGCGGATCGCAACGTCGAACGCGCGCGGATCGAGCCCTGGGAGGTTCAGCCCCTCCAGCGTCACGGCGCCGCTGCCGGACAGCGCACCGATCAGCGCCGAGGCGCTGCGGCCCTGCGTCAACAACGTCATCTGCATCGAAGTGCGTGCCTTGGGCATCGCGAGGCTGCGATAGCGCAAGGCCGATCCGTCGACGCCCGACAGCTGCACATTTGCATTCAACGCGAGGCCGTTGACGCCCTGCCGCGCATCGATCGATGCGGTCGCCTCGCCGCCGCCGATCTTGCCCTTGATGCCGTCGAAGGTGAGCGACTGCCCGTCCGACCTGATGGTGCCGCTGACCGGCTGCAGCTCGGCCCCGCCCGGCAGCAGGCCGTGCAGCGCTTCGAACGTAACCTTGCCGCGCCAGGCGCTCGTCAGCCCCTGGCCGAGCGGCTCGGTCCCATCGTGACCGGCCGCGCCGATCGCCGCCGCGAAAATCGGCGCCAGCGTGATCTGATCGAGGCCGACTTCGCCGTCGATGCTCTTCTGATCGGCGAGCGCCAGCGCCAGCCGGCCGCGCAGCCGCGAACCGGCGACGATGCTGTCGAGATCGTCGAAGGTCAGCCTGTCACCCGCAAGCGTGACCCGCGACGACAGACGGATGTTTGCCGCCGGATCGGATGATTTCAGATTGAGCAGCGGACTGATGTCGGCGCTGCGGACACGGAGGCTGACGCTCGATTTGCTCTCGCCTGCCCCGTTCTTAGGCCATGGCTCCGCGGTCCCTTCCGCATCCGCGTCGAGCCCGGCGCCCCAGAGCCTCGCCTTCAGCCGCAACGGCGCGTGCCACGCGCCGCTCGCGGTCCCCTCGAACTGCGTCGTGCCCGCACCGGCTGCGACCGCGCGGTCAAGCCCAAGCAGCGCCAGCAGCGCACTGCCCTCGCTCGCAGAGAACTTCGCCTCGGCGGTCACCTCGCTGTTGCGAAGTGTGTCGACATCGAGCGCATGGATCGCAGCCACCGGCGGCGTCGCCGAGATCACCGTATTGCCCTTGAGCTGCGGGGTATCGAGATCGACCGTCGCGCGCGCGGTGGCGCGGTCGGCGGCCTTGCCCTTGCCGAGGTCGAGCGCAAACCTGGCACGAACCGGACCGGCATCCGCGCGCAGCACGCCGAGCCGCGCGGCAAGCGCCGGCGCGAACGGCTGAACCACGGCCGTCAGCCGGCCAAGCGACGCGGCGGTCGCATCGACTGCGAGCTTGCCGGTCGAATTGGCGCGATCGAAATTGCCGCTGCCGTCGAGCGTGACATTGTCGGGCTGACCGATCTTGACGCGCTCGAGCACGATGTTCTTCGGGCTGTAGGCGATCTTCGCGAGCAGCGGCCGCAATTCCTGTCCCGAAGAAATCGCGCGACCGACGTCGAGCGACAGTTGCGCCTCGTCCGGCCATTCCGCTTGCGGACCGGCCAGCGAGCGGATGAAGGCCGCGGTCGCATCGAGATCGAGCCGCTCCGCCTTCAACTGCGCCTCGACCTTGGAGTCGCTCGTCGCCTCGCGATGTGCGACCGCGACGCGGCCCTCGACAACGCCGCCCTCGGTTTCCGCCTTCATCGCGTCGATCGAAAAGCCTGATGGCGACACCGTGACGTCGCCGCGCAACCGCAGCGGCTTCTGGCTGCGATAGGCGATGTCGCCCCGCCCCTGCAGCCAGCTCATCAGCGTATCGGGATCGGACGATTCGATGTTGAGCGCGGTCTTAAAGCTGTTCGAGGCTCCTCCTTGCGCGCTGGCGCCGCTCATCGAGACCCGCGTGGATCCGGGTGCGCGAAACTCCAGCCGGCGCACAGTCCACGATTTCGCATCCGATTGCAGCTCTGCGGAGACGTCCTGCAACGGGCGGCCGCCGAGCATGATCTGCTCGGATGTCAGCTCGACCTGTGCCGGTATCGGGCTTTGCGGAAGGCCCGACAACACCGCGCGCATCGCCGGCAGCACCCGCACCGGCTCGACATTGCCGCTATTGCCGTCCTTGACGCTATCTTTGGCGGCGAACTTGTCGCCATCGAGCTGTCGTGCGGCAAGCGAGGCGCGCAGCAGCGGCGACGCGCCGAACTTCAGATCGCCGTTTCCGGCGAGCTTCAGCGCGCGGTCCTCGCCGCCATAGCTGACCTCGACCTGGTCGAGACGTGCCGCCGAATAATCCGATTTGACCCTGGCCGCGATCCGCCAGGCCGGCATGTCGCTGCCGCCGCGCTGGCCGGGCGCGCCCGCCAGCGTCACGCTGCCCTCGAACCGCGGCGCGCGGGCCTCGAAGGTCAGGATGCCGTCGAGATCGGCCGACACCGGCCGCTGCCCGGGATCGATGTTGAAGTGCAGGCGGGTGCCGCTGCCGTCGGCGCTTTGCCCGGAGGAGATCCGAAACGGGTAGCGGTTGCCGTCGAACATGAAATTGCCGTCGCCGCGGACCGCGCCGGCAAGCGAGCGGACATCGCCGCTGAAGGCAACGTCGTTCAGCTCGAGCGTGCTGCGGCTCCCGGCATCGTGCAGTGCGATGCGGCCAGTCAGATTGAGACGGTCGATCGCCAGCGAAGCCAGGTTGAAGCTCCCGCTCGACGGCGACCAGTCGATCCGCCCTTTCGGATCGAGCCCGATATCCAGCGACAGGCCATTGACGGTGAGTTCGTTCGCGCGCCACTCGCCGCGCATCAGCGAGCTCAGGCTGAACTCGACGTCGAGATCGGCGGCGCGGACCTTGCCGAGGTCGTTGGCTCCGCCGATGGTGACGGTTTTCAACCGCAGCGAGGGCGCCGGCAGCAGGCGCGCGTCGAGATTGCCGGCGACACGAACCGGCGCGCCGATGATCTTGGACGCCTCCGCCTCGAACTGCGGCCTGAACTGGTTCCAGTCAACGAAATACGGACCGACCAGCGCAGCGACCAGTGCAAGAATGAAGGCGATTGCCAGGCCGAGCAGCGTCGTCTGCACGGTGTCTCCCTTTGAGCCGGCTCCGCGGTGCTGAACCCTCGGCCGGAGCAACCCAAATATAGGGACAAGTATGGCGAAGTCACAGCGGCTTTACCGCTGCGACGTCAGTCGGATGTGGGTTTTCCGCTCAAGCATGCGCGCACACGCTGGCAGCCCGGCAGGGTTGCCGCCCTGCCGCACATCCCGGATGTGTGACCACGTCCCGGATGTCACCAGCTCGCAGGGAGCCGCTTCAACCCGCGCAGCACGAAGGTCGGCCGCCACTCCGGGTTTTCCGCGTCATCGAGCCGCAGGTCGGGGATCCGGCGCAGCAGCGTCGAGATCGCGATCTCGGCCTCGATCCGCGCCAGCTGGGCGCCGAGGCAGAAATGGATGCCGCCGCCGAACGACAGCGGCTTCACGTTCGGCCGCTGGATGTCGAGCTTCTCGGGATGGTCGGGATAGACCGCCTCGTCGTGGTTGGCCGAACCGAGCAGGCACAGCACGCTCTCGCCCTTCGGGATGCGCTTGCCGCCGAGATCCTCGATGTCTTCCAGCGCGACGCGGCCGGTCAGCTGCACCGAGGAATCGTAGCGCAGGAACTCCTCGATCGCATTGGTGATCAGGCCGGGATTGGCCTTCAGCAGCGCGAGCTGGTCCGGGTTGCGGAACAGCGCCAGCAGGCCGTTGCCGATCAGGTTCACGGTGGTCTCGTGGCCGGCGCCGAACAGCAGGATGATGTTGGCGGTCAGTTCCTCGTTGGTCAGCTTCTGGCCGTTCTCCTCGGCCTGCACCAGTTGCGTGGTCAGGTCGTCGCCGGGCTGCTTGCGGCGCAGCTCGAACAGCTGGTGGAAATACATCGCAGCCATCGCGTTGCCGGCGTTGCCCTGCTTGATCTCCTCTGCCGATAGCGGCACCGGCTCGAGCAGGCGGCCGCCGTCGCGCGAGCCGTTGTAGAAGGCATCGCGATGCTCCTCGGGGATACCGAGCATGTCGCAGATGATCGTTACCGGCAGGCGGAACGCGAAATCCTCGATCAGGTCCATCTTGCCTTGCGGAATGATGCGGTCGAGCGTTTCGTCGACGACGTGCTGGATTCGCGGCCGCATGTCCTCGACCCGGCGCGCGGTGAACGCCTTGACGACGAGGCCGCGCAGGCGGGTATGGTCGGGCGGGTCCTGCTGCAGCATCCAGTGGCTCATGCTGCGGATGACCGGCTCGTCCATGATCTTCGGGCCGTAGCGGCGAATGCTGCGCTCGACATAGTCCTTGCCGAACCGCTTGTCGCGCAGCACGAGGCTCGCCTCGGCGTGCCGGCTGGCGACGAAGGCGCCGTGCGCGTTGACATGCATCGGATCGAGCCGGCGCAGCCGCTCATAGTACGGATAGGGATTGCGAATGAATTCGGGCGCCAGTGGATTGAAAAGCGGCTCGCCGCTGGCCGGCTGAACTTGCTCGTTCATGGTGACCTCGTTCGTGCGCTACGCCGGTGCCTACACTCTGGCGCGCCTTGGTGTCATCCTCAAGACCGCACCATCGCGGGGGCGGCTGTTCTGTTTCTGTCGAATGCAACTCGATACACTCTTGTATCGAGTTGCATTGTGCCCTAAACTGCGCCGATGTCAAGGGTTCGAACCAGGCCGACACGGGACGACACCTGCGAGAAGCTGTTCGAGGCGGCGGCGCGGGTGTTCGAGGAACAGGGCATCGGCGGCGCCAGCATCGAAGCGATCGCGGCCGCCGCGGGCTTCACCCGCGGCGCGTTCTATTCGAACTTCAAGAGCAAGGACGAGCTGATCTTCGCGATGCTCGAGGATCACGTCGAGCAATCGATCCGGCGCAATCTCGATTTGCTCGCCAGGCACAGTGACCTCGCGGACTTCCTGGCGGCATTGCGCACCGTGGACCGCAGCCGGCAGGATCCGCTCGGCCGCTCGCCTCTCCTGCATATGGAGATGATCCTGTTCGTGGCACGCGCCGAGAAGCGCCGGCCCGAACTCGCCAAACGCCTGCGTGCACGACGCAAACTGATTGCCGACATCGTCGAGACTGCACAGAAGAACAGCGGCAGGAACGCCAGGCTCAATCCGGACTGGACCGGCGCGATCGTGCTGGCGCTGGAAGACGGCTTCCGTCTGCACCGCCTGATCGATCCGGAGACCACGCCAGCCGACAGTTGCCTGCGCGCGATCACCGACCTGCAGCGGGCGATCGGCGTTTCATCCGCCTGATGCGTCAGGCGGCGCTGGCGGCCTTGTGCATTTGTCCGGCGACGGCACGGACCTTGCGCGGCGAGGCCTGCCAGATCGCGAATGCCGACAGCAGGCTGACGGCGATCCCGAGCAGGAACGCGCTGGTATAGCTGCCCGAGAGATCATAGAGCTGGCCGGTGATCCAGGGGCCGGCGGCTCCGCCGGCGAGCGCGGCCAGCATCACGGTGCCGAAGATGCTCCCGTAGTGCCTGCCCTGGAATATCTCCAGCACCACCGGTCCCATCACGGATGTCAATCCATAGCCGAGCGCACCTTGCGTGAACACCATGAGATAGATCAGCGCCATGCTCGGCCAGTATTTCAAGGCGGCGAGCGCGGCAAAGCAGATCACGAAGCCGAAGCAGGAGATGGCCCACACCCATTCGCGGCCGATGCGATCGGAGAGATGCCCGAGCCAGATCTGGCCGGGAATGCCGAGCAGGCTGACGACGCCGAGCGCCCAGACGCCGACATTGGAGCTGAAGCCGATGTCGAGCAAGAATTTGGTCTGGTGCACCTGCACCGCATACCAGATGTACAGGCCGCAGAAATAACCGATCGCGATCCACCAGAATCGCGCGGTGCGCAGCGCGCGCGGCAGCGTCCAATCGGTGCCGGCCCACACCGGATCGACGATGTTCGATGCCGGTCTGGCCGACGTCGCCGTCGGCGCGGCATCGCCGTCCGGCTGCAGGCCGATGTCCTCCGGCTTCTTGTGCAGCAACAGGTTGATCGGCGCCAGCGCGACCAGCACCAGGATCCCCATCGCGGTGCAGGCGGTGCGCCAGCCGGTCTGCTCGATCATGTGCTGTACCCATGGCAGCAATGTCACCGAGCCGATGCCGACGCCGGCAAATGCGAGCCCGATCGCCAGCCCGCGGCGGCGGATGAACCAGTTCGGCACGAACAGCGATTGCCCGGAATAGCCGAGGCACACGCTGCCGGAACCAACCAGCACGCCGATGGTGAGATAGAGATGCCAGGGCTGCGTGGTGAGCGGCGCCAGCAGCAGGCCGGAGCCCATCAAGAGGACACCAAGCTCCATCACCGCGCGCGGACCGCTGCGGTCCATCAGCCGCCCGATCAGCGGGCTCGCGATCGCGGAAGCGACGAAGCCGAACGAGAATGCGCCTGCGGTAACGCCGCGCTCCCAGCCGAATTCGGAGATGATCGGCGGATAGAACAGCGAGAACGCCGTTCGCGCATTGACGCCGATCGCCATGGTGACGAACGTCACCGCGACGATGATCCAGCCGTAAAAGAAGGGAAGTCGCATGGAGGTCTTCATTGCCAGGGTCAGGGGACGACTACCTGTTTCAGCCTACGCCCGCTGACGGTCAAGTCCCATGGACAAGGTTGGCTTCACGGGCCGGTATTCCACCAGCCCGCGTCGATTCGCTCGATCAACAGCCCGAATTGTGTGAAGCAATTCATAGACAGATAGGCTCGGCACGGCAAACTCGCGCGCGATGTCGAAGCCCTCGGCCATGCCAGCTGACCTTCCGTTGCCTGCGGAAATTGCGAGCACGCTCGATCGGACGGCGGGCCGCACCGGATGCATTGATGAGGATCGCCCACGGTAACGCCGCGCTCCCGGCCGAACTCGCTCACGATCGGCGGCCAGAACGGACAATTCCATTTCCTGCATTGACGCAGATCAATGGTGACGCATTTCGTCGCAACGATGACCCAGCCATGCAGTCAAGGGGCGCAGTTGCGTTGCGTGGGCAAAGCACGAACGCCTCCTCAAAGGTTGCAAACAATATACTGTACCAGCGCACCCGGCTGGCCCACCCTGCCGGATGAAGCCTTCCTTTATGATCTTGATGAAGATATTCTTTTTCGCGTTGATGTCGCGTTCGTCGTGCCAGATTTCAGTCGCGTATCAGTAAATTTTGCAGAAGTATCAATAATATGATGACCCCATCGGTCCCGGAAGTTCGGCGACGCCTTGCGGCAATTCTTGCGGCAGACGTGGTCGGGTATACGCGCTTGATGGAGGCGCACGAGGAAAACACCCACACCTGCCTGATGCGACTGCGCTCGGAAATCCTCGACCCGGGCGTCACGGCGCAGAACGGAAGGATCGTCAAGAATACCGGCGATGGCTTCCTTGCGACATTCGATACCGCGCGCGACGCAACGCGGTGCGCGCTTTCGCTGCAGGAAGCTCTGGCCGTCAATACGGCCGCGATGCCGGCTGACGAGCGCATCAGCTTTCGCATCGGGCTGAATGCCGCCGACATCATCGTTGAAGAAGATGACGTCTATGGCGAGGGCGTGAACATCGCGGCGCGGCTTCAGAGCTATGCGCAGGCGGGCGGCGTCGTGGTCTCGGGGGCCGTTGCGGAGCAGATCGGCCAGGACCTGGACGTGAGCGTGATTGATCTTGGCGATCTGCATCTGCGCAATATGGGCCGGCCTGTCCGCGTGTATGCGCTCCACCGCTCCATGCAGCCCGCGAAGCTGGTTGGCGAAGCACCGGTGGGCTCGGAACCTCGTCCCTCGATTGCCGTACTGCCGTTTCGGATGAACCTCGCCACTCCGGAAGAGGGGTATTTCGCCGACGGTGTCGTTGACGACATCATTCGCGGCCTTGCCGGATTAAAGGAGCTTTTTGTCGTATCGCGCGGCTCCAGCCTCGGCTTCAGCGGCCGCAACGTCGATGTGCGCGAGATCGGGCGTCGGCTCGGGGTTCGCTATGTCCTCTATGGCGGCATTCAGCGGACGATGACCTCGGTCCGCATCGTGACAGAGCTCAGCGACGCCGAGTCCGGCGAGGTCATTCGTTCGGATTTGCACGAAGGCGACCTTCGCGAACTGTTTGCGCTCCAGGACCGGATTGCCGTCAATGTCGTAAGACAAATCGCCCCGCAGGTTCGCGAGCGTGAGCTGATGCGATCGATGCGGAAACACCCGCAGAACCTGACCGCCTACGACCTCGTGTTGCAGGCGCTCGATCTGTTGTACCGGATGGACTACGATTCCTTTTCCAAGGCGCGTGGCCTGCTCGAGCAAGCCATTTCATACGATCCAAATTTTTCGTTGGCCTATTCCTACGTCGCGCTGTGGTACGTGTTCCGGATCGGGGAAATCGGATCGCCGGATCCCGAAGGTGATATCATCGCCGGCGCCAGATACGCCAAGGAGGCGATCGATCGAGGCGGCGACGATGCATTCGCGCTGGCGGTGTATGGTCACGTCCAGTCATTCCTGCTGCATGACTTTCAAAGCGCAAGGATAGCCCTCGACCGCGCTATCGCCGCCGGCCCGAATTCAGCCATGGCCTGGACGATGGCGAGCGCAACGTCCGGCTTTCTTGGCGATGGCCCTACCGCCGTGCACCAGGGTGAGCAGGGCGTCCGGCTCTCGCCGCTCGACGCGCGCTCGTTCTGGCACGAGGGATTGTTCGGCCAGGCTCACTACGTCAATGGCGATTATGAGCAGGCATTGGAGTGGGTGCGTGGCGCATTGAACCGCAACGGGCTCATTCGCTTCAATCATCGCCTGCTCATCGTCACGCTCGGTGCCTTGGGCCGTCGTGAAGAAGCAGCGGAGGCGGCACGCCGCTACCTGGAAATCCAACCCGGATTCCGCATTTCGTCCTACGCGCCACGCTGCCCGTTTCGGGGCGATGCATTGGAAACCTGGCTCGGCCACCTCAGATCGGCGGGGCTTCCTGATTGACCGGTATTGCTGACGACAACTGCCGAGAGAGGGAGAGACGTCAATGACAGGCAACACAGGTAACACGGGCAATACCGGAAACACCGGCAATACCGGAAATACAGGAAATACCGGCAACCTCGGAGGGGGCGGCTGGCTGATTTCAGACCGGGTTGATTTGCCGTTCGTCACGAGGCTCGACCCTGCGGGGACGGACGAGCTTGGCACCCTGCGGCGGACGCCGCCGGCGCATTTCGGCAGCCGGCAATGGTCGGCAAACTGGTATGCGTGGCGTGTCCTGCATCAGTTCATCGCCAATGTCCCCGGCTGGGCAGCGACCGTCGACGCCGACGCCACCTTCACGCAGATCCGGACCGACCTGGTTGCCAACTATTCCGCCCAGATCGACAACCTCGTGCTCGCCGCGCGGGACGAACGGCCCGATGCCATGGGCCTGATCCTCTCGCAGGACGTCGAATTTTTCACGGATTTTCTGGCTGTGCTGACCGCGAGGCCCAGCTCGCATACGCAGACCTGGCGCCTGCTGAATATCGCGAGTTTGATCGGGTCCTTTGCGGCATTGTATTTCAAGGACAAGTACGATTTGCCCCGGCCGTCGCAGATTTGTCCCGCATTGCTGCCGCCGATCCAGGTCCCCGGCCACTCATCCTGGCCGAGCGGGCATTCCACCCAGGCACATTTCATGAAAAACTGCATGCTGCGGGTGTTCGCCGCGACGCCGATGTCCGCGGCTGACCAGGCCGTCTGGAAGTCCGACCTGTCGATCCTGGCGGATTCGATCGCGCGAAACCGCGAGATCGCCGGCGTGCATTATCCGAAGGATTCGGAAGGCGGCGCCAGGATCGCCGATCTGCTGGATACCGCCATTCTGACAGCAACCGTCGTGCCGATGTTCGACGCCGCAATCACGGCTGCCGCAGGCGAATGGCAATGAGCACCCGAAACGGGCGGAGCCCCACATACGACACCGAAGCCCTGAAGAAGGTCGTCAGGGATTCGACGACCAGCGCGCTTCCTCCCACCGGATTTCGCACGATGGTCGCCTCGCAGGACGAGCTGAAGGCGCTCGGCTTTCCGAGACGGCCGGACCCGGTGCTGCAGCCGGCCGAGTATGCATTCTGGCAGAAGATGTTTGGTCCGACGGTGGCGTTCGAGGCCTTCGATATCGCCCTGCTTCCTCCCGTCACGGCGGGCCTGCGCCGATCCTTCGACCAATCGCCGCGGCGCGAGAGCAGCCTCAACTGGTCCGGCGCCTACATCACGCCGAGGGACGGCACCATATTCTCGTCGGTTTGGGGGAAGTTTCAGGTGCCGACGCCGACCCAGCCGGCGAGCGGCCGGGCCAGCGAGATCTATCACAGCTCGACATGGATCGGCTTTGATGGACAACGCCGGTACTACAGATCGACGCTGCCGCAGATCGGCACCGCGCAGAACATCGACCCTGCCGTCGGCGCGGGCAGCCCGACGACCTCGTTCTTCGCATGGTGGCAATGGTGGGTCAGGGGCGACCCGGCCCAGGCGCATCCCATCACGCTCGTGTCGCCGAAGATTCATGCCGGCGATCTGATCATGTGCCTCATGCAGGTGGCACCGGATCGCACCGGCGTGTCGTTCGTGATCACGAACCTCACGACCAGTCGCTCCGTGCAGTTCTTTCAAACCGCACCCCTGACCCAGCTGGGGCAACCCTTCAAGATTCCCGGCGCAACGGCGGAATGGGTGATGGAGCGGTCGGCCCTCCCTGGAAATCCAGCCCCGCTGCAGCTCCCGGACTACGGCACCGTGGTCTTCCACGACTGCGGCGCGTCCGCAATCAACATGAATACCGGAGCGACGGTGGAGCGCAATCTCTCCGGCGCGAAGCTCATCGACATGTACGTCGTGAAGGAGGGCCCGGAAAGGACCGAGAAGCCCTCCATTGCGAAACCGATCGATTCGACGGAATTCCTCACCCACTTCCGCTAGCGCGCATTCGACAGCGCTCCGCGGCGAGACTCGGCACCGACGAGGTTGGAACGGCACCCTACGCCAGGGCGTGGCTTTCATGGCCGAAATAGGCGCGCTCGAGCCGATGCACGAGGTCGCTCTCGCCGGTCACAGCCTCCAACGCAATCGTCCCCTGCACCAGCGCGTAGACCCGATCGGCGCACGCCAGCGCCTTCTCCAGCAGTTGCTCGACCAGCAGCACGGAGGTGCCCTGCCCGCGCAGCCGGCCGATGACGTTAAGGACGCGATCGACCAGCACCGGCGACAGTCCGGCGGAGGGCTCGTCAAGCATCAACAGTCGCGGCCGACGGACCAGGCCCTGCGCCACCGTCAGCATCTGCTGCTGCCCGCCAGAAAGCGCGCCGCCGCGCTCATGCCGCTTCTCGGCGATCTCGGGAAAGAATGACAGCGCCTCCTCGATGCGCACGGCGCGTTCCGCGCGCGGCAGGTCGTAGCCGGCAAGCAGCAGATTGTCGGTGACGGAGATCTGAGTGAACACGCGATGGCCCTCGATCACATGCACGAGCCCGGCCCGCGCCGCATCGCGCGGCGTGGCGTTGGTCATGTCGCGTCCGCCGAACCGGACCTGCCCGGCATTGACGGGCAACAATCCCGACATTGCGCGCAGCAGCGTGGTCTTGCCGGCGCCGTTCGGACCGAGCAATGCGACGACCTCGCCGGCGGCGATGCTCATGTCGATGCCGTGCAGCACGCGGATCTTGCCGTAGCCGGACTCCAGCGCGCGCACGGCAAGCAGAGGTTCAGCCTCCGAGGTAAGCACTGACGACCTCCTTGTGGACGCGAATCTGCGCCGGCGTTCCAGCCGCCAGCGTGCGGCCGAGATTGAGCACGGTGACCTCGTGACAGATGTCGAAGATCAGGTCGGCATGATGCTCGACCAGCAGTACGCCGGCGCCGCGGGCGCAGACTGCCTTGATCAGGCTGGCGAGCCGTTCGATCTCGTCATTGGAGAGGCCCGCCGCGGGTTCGTCGAGCAGCAAAAAGTCGGGATCGAGCATCAGCGCGCGTGCGATCTCGATGAAGCGCAGCTCGCTGTGCTGCAGGCGATCGGCGCGCACGTCGGCGAGTGCCTCGAGGCCAACGACGCCCAGCAGCGCACGCGCCTTCTCGGCGAGCATGCGTTCGTCCCCGCCGTTGCGCGGCAACGCCAGCATCGCCTCGACGAAGTTGGCCCGGCCTTCGATCGAGCCGCCGATCATGACGTTCTCCAGCACCGAGGCTTCACCGATCACGCGCGGGGTCTGAAAGGTGCGCGCGATGCCGCTGGCTGCGCGCTTGACCGGCTGGCCCGCCGGCAACGACGCGTCGCCGAGCGTCATGGTGCCGGCCTTCGCGGCGTAGTAGCCCGAGATCACGTTCAGCGTGGTGGTCTTGCCGCTGCCGTTCGGCCCGATCAGGCCATGAATCTGGCCGGGTGAGACATCGAGGTCGAGCCCGTCGATCGCCTTCACATTGCCGAAGCTGAGCGCGATGCCGCGCAGCCGCAGCGGCTTGCCGCCGTCGCGCCGACGCACGATGTCGGCAAGCGCGGCCGGGCGCGGCACGATGGCGCGGTTGCTGGCGAGCGGACGGCGGTTGCGGAAATCGAGCAGCGCCGCGATGCCGCCGGGCATGACCAGCACGATCAAGAGCAGCAGCACCGCGTAGAGGAAGGTCGACCACGCCGCCAGCGGCGCCGCGATCTCCGGCAGGATGGTCAGGATGACGGTGCCGAGCATCGGCCCGAGGATCGAGCCGCGGCCGCCGATCAGGATCGCGATGAAGAACAGCACCGAGAGGTCGAAGGTGAATGCGTCGGGCGTGATGTAGGTCTGCAAGGTCGCGAACAACCCGCCGGCGATCGCCGCCAGCGCGCCGGCGAACAGGAAGATGGCGATCAGCATCTTCGGCTTCGAGATGCCGCTGGCCTCGGCGGCAACCTCGGCGTCGCGCACCGCGATCAACGCACGGCCAAACCGGCTGCGCGCGACGTTGGCGCTCATCCACGTTGTGAATGCGGCGAACCCGACGCAGAGGCCGTAGAAGCCCCATGGCGTGTTGAACGGCGCCGGGAATTCGGGACCAGCGATGCCGATGCCGCCGCCGGTCACGCTCTGCCAGGCCAGCGCGATTTGCGTCACGATGGTCGCAAAGCCCAAGGTCGACATCGCGAAGTAAAAGGTGCGCAGCCGCAAGGCCGGCAGGCCGACGATGACGCCGAAGATCGCGCCGACGAGGCCCGCGATCGGCAAGGCGGCGAAGACCGGAATGGCCGGCAGCACATTGCCGGCGACCAGTACGCTGGTCGTGTAGGCGCCGAGCGTCAGCAGCGCGACATAGCCGATCGCAAGGTGACCGGCGAAGCCGACCACGAGGTTGAGACCCGACACCAGCACCCAGTAGATCGCGGCGCGCGTGCCGATCAGCACCCAGTAATCATTGCCGACGAAGGGCAGCAGCACCGCCGCCGCCAGGATGCCGAGGAACGGCAGGATGTGCGGCAGCGCGGCGCGCCAGGCGGCGGCGGCGTCGGTCCGGGACGGAGCGGCGGCGACCGAGGTCATCACACCCTCCGCGCGGTCGAGGCGCCGAACAGCCCTTGCGGCGCTGCGAGCAGCACCACGATGAACAGCGTGAACACCGCGACCGAGGAGAAGATGCCGCCGACCAGGAAGTTCGCCGCCTGCTGGAACAGGCCGAGCGCCAGCCCGCCGATGATCGCACCTCGGTTATTGCCGAGCCCGCCCAGCGCCACCGGCACGAAGCCGTAGAAATTGAGCAGCGCGCCATTGGCGAAGAAGGCGAGCAGCAACTGTCCGCCGGAGAATCCGGCGATCCCGCCGACCACGCCGGCCAGCGCGTAGCTCGCGACGCGCAGATTGCGCTCCGGCAGGCCAAGCGCCCGCGCCGCGAAATTGTCTTCCGCGATGGCCAGGAACGCGCGGCCGACCAAGGTGCGGCGGTAGAGATATTCGAGGCCGATGATGGTGATCGCGCAGGCTGCGATCGGCAGCCAGAACTTTTCGTCCAGCACGCCCTCACCTATTCCCACTATGCGCGGGAATGGCTGCGGCTCGGTGCCCCATTTGATCGCGGTGACCTGCTGGATCATCAGCGCGACCGCCAGGGTCGACAGCACGTAGAGATGCTGGTCGAGGCTCTTGAGCACCGGGCGCACCGCGACGAATTCGGTGATGATCCCGATCACCGCGCAGCACAACAGCGTCAGCACGAAGCCGGCCGCGATCGGCAGGCCGAGCTTCAGCGTGAACATCGAGCCGAACACGCCGCCGAGCATCGCAAGCTGGCCGGCTGTGAAGCTCATCACCCGCGAGGTCGAGAACATCGTGTTGTAGGTGACGCCGACCAGCGCGTAGATCGCGCCCGCCGCGAGACCGGATGCAAGGATCGAGGTGAGCATCGAAGCCAGCATTGGCTGCGCCCTCGCCCGCTTACGTGTATCCCGGCGCCAGCGCGAAGGTGCCGTTCCTGGCGGTCGAGGATTCCGACATCACGATCTCTTCGGTCAAATAGCCGTTATGCTCGGTCGGCGAGAAGCGGTAATTGCCGAAATAGCCGGGATAGGTCGACAGCGAATTCCAGTACTTGATGATCCCGGCACTGTCGGTCGAGCCGCTTTCCGCAACCGCCTTGGCGATCAGCTCGATGCAATCGATGCCGCCCGCGACCCACCACAGCAGCGTATCGTTCAGCGCGATGTTGGCCTTGGTCAGGCGCGCGACCAGATCCTCGCTCTTCGGCGGCAGCTTGCCGGCGCTGTCATAGCTGCAGCTCTTGTAACCGATCGCATAGACCTTCTTCCAGTTCTCCGGCTTTGCAACGAGGCTCGCGAGCTCACCCGACGCCATCGAGGGGTGGCCGACGAAAGGAACGTCCCAGTTCATCGCCGCGCGGGTGTTGAACATCCGCGCCTCCATGCCGGTGGAAACGCTCCACACCACGATCGCCTCGGCGCCGGCGTTCTTGGCGCGCAGCATGTCCGGCGTCATGTCGGGCTGCGTGGCGTCGATATTGGCCTGATAGACCACCTCGGCGCCGTCCTTCTTGAACGCCGCAACGGAGGCGCCGACCGCGGTGACGCCATAACCGGTGGTGTCGCCGATCACCGCGACCTTCTTCACCTTAAGGATCTTCAGGCAATAATTGCGCACGGCATCGTCCCATTGACTGTTCGAGGGTGCGATGCGGAATGCGTTGGGGAACTTGACCGGGTCGATCAGGGTCTCGACCACGCAAGGGTGCAGATCGGGCATCTTGGCGCGCGCCATGATCGGCGTCGTCGCCAGCGCCTCGCCTGAGTTCAGCGGCCCCCAGATTGCGTGAACCTTGGCCTGGCTGATCAGCTCCTGCGTGGCGTTGACAGCCTTGGTCGGGTCACCCTGGGTGTCGCGCATCACGAGCTCGATCTTGCGCCCCTTGACGCCGCCTGCGCCGTTGATGGCATCGACTGCGAAATTGACGCCGCGGTTGAAGCCGACGGTCGGCGCCGAGCTCGGCCCGGTGATCGCCGCGAGACAACCGATCTTGATCGGTTCCGATTGTGCGATCGCTGGCGCCGGGAAGGAGAATGATGCGGCACCCAGTGCGCCGGCGCTGCCCAACAAAACGTCACGGCGTGAAACGGCCATGTGATGCACTCCCTGCTTCCCTCTCGGCGCCCGTCGTTTGTTGCGGGACGTCCGTCGATTGATTGTCCGCGCGCTCTGGGGCCGCGGTTTGACAGGCTCAAGTTTGGGCTGGATGCGAAGCTCTTGTCCAGCCCCTCGGCCGACATTGGGATCAGCCGAACTTTCATGGCCGCGGGCGCCGCATCCAGTGCTCGGCATTGACCGCGCCGACCGGGATTTCTCCGGCAACGATCTTCGCGACCTGGCGCACCGTCTCCGATGACTGGTGCTCGATGGCTTGCGGCGTCAGGCCACCACCGACATGCGGGGTTGCAATGACATTGTGCAGCTTCGCAAGCCCCAGCGTCAGCCCGGGACACTGCGCAGCCTCCGGACACGGGCCTGTGACCATAGTTGAATGCATCTGCGACGAAACTTCTGGATTGTTGCCCGCGTACACGCCAAGACAGGACAGCTAGTTTCGAAGGTTCCTTGATGCACGACGTCACGATCCCGGCCGCCTTGATCGCCGGTCTAGTCAGCTTCCTGTCGCCCTGCGTGCTGCCGCTGGTGCCGCCCTATCTGATCTATTTGACCGGCGCGACCATCGAGCAGGTCAACCAGGACGGCGCCACCGCGGCCTCCAAGCGCGCGGTGATGACGGCGGCGCTGATGTTCGTGCTCGGCTTCTCCACCGTGTTCGTCGCGCTCGGCGCCAGCGCCTCGATCATCGGCGGCCTGGTGCGCGCCTGGTCGGCCGAGCTCTCGATCCTGGCCGGCATCGTCATCATCATCATGGGCCTGCATTTCCTCGGCGTGACCCGGATCGGCCTGCTGATGCGCGAGGGACGGCTGACCGCACCCAAGCCGGTCGGGCTTTGGGGCGCCTATGTCATGGGCCTCGCATTCGCCTTCGGCTGGACCCCCTGCATCGGTCCGATCCTCGCGGCAATCCTGTCGATCGCAGCCTCACAAGCCACCGTAACCAAGGGCGCCGGCCTGCTCGCGGTGTATTCCGCCGGCCTCGGCATCCCCTTCCTTCTCGCCGCCTTCCTGGTCGAGCAGTTCTCCTCGCTGTTCGCGCGGATGAAGCGCCATCTCGACACCGTCGAGCGCGTGATGGGCGTGCTGATGGTGGTCACCGGCATCGGCTTCCTGACCGGCGCGGTCTCCAGTGTCAGCGTCTGGCTGCTGGAAACCTTCCCGGCACTGCAAAACATCGGCTAGAGCGTTCCGCGCAGCCTGAAGCTCTTCGCGCCTGCACGCGCGCGTCAGCTGGCTTTTGGCGCCGCGATGGCGGACTATTCCGTCCCTTCGCCGCCAGATGAGTCGGAGACCGATGGCCCAAACCCCCGCGACACGCGCCCGCTGGCCGATCTTCCGCTCGTTGGCCGACTTTCAGCCGAGCGACTTGCCGGGCGACCTGATCGCCGGGCTGACGCTCGCCGCAATCGCGATCCCCGAGCAGATGGCGACCGCCCGACTCGGCGGCTTCTCGCCGCAGATCGGCTTCTTCGCCTTCATGGCCGGCTCGCTCGGCTTTGCTATGCTCGGCGCCAACCGCTTCCTGTCCTGCGGCGCCGATTCCACGATCACACCGATCTTCGCGGCCGGCCTTGCACTGATGGCGACCGCCGGCACACCTGACTATCAGTCGTTGGCGATGGCACTGGCGCTGATGGTCGGCGCGATCATGGTCGCCGGCGGCCTGTTCAGGCTCGGCTGGATCGCCAATTTGCTGTCGACGCCGGTGACGGTCGGCTTCCTCGCCGGCATTTCCGTCCACATCCTGGTCTCGCAGCTGCCCGGCGTGCTCGGCGTAACCACGCCGGACGGCGCGACGCTCTACAAGCTCGGGATTCTCATCGAAAAGATCGGCCAGACCAATACCTACACGCTGGCGATCGGCCTCGGCGTGCTGGCTCTGGTTGCCGGATCGGAGAAGATCAGCGCGCGGATTCCGGGCGCGCTGATCGGGCTTGTGGTGGCGACCATCGCCGTGATCGCGGGCCATCTCGAAAGCAAGGGCGTCAAGGTGGTCGGCACCGTGCCCGCGTCGCTGCCAACGCCGTCGCTTCCGGACATCGCGCCGGAGCGATGGATCAAATTGTTGTCGCTGGCGATCCTGATCGCGATCGTGGTGATGGTGCAAACCGCAGCGACGACGCGCTCGTTTCTCTCAGATCCGGACAAGCCGGCCGACGTCGATCGCGACTTCCTCGGCGCCGGTGCCGGCAGTCTGCTCGCCGGCCTGTTCGGCGCCTTCCCCGTCAACGCAAGCCCGCCGCGCACCGGCATCGTGTCGGAGACCGGCGGCCGCACGCAGCTCGCCGGGCTGTTCGCCGCGGCCATCGTGCTCGCCCTGCTGGCATTCGGTGCGACGCTGCTGCAGCACGTGCCCGATGCGGCGCTCGGCGGCGTCCTGCTGTTCGTGGCGCTGCGCATCATCCGCCTCAAGCAGATCGTCACGATCTACCGCCAGTCGTTCTACGAATTCCTGCTGGTGGCGGCGACAGCCGCCGCGATCATCGTGCTGCCGATCGAGCAAGGCGTCGCGGTCGGCATCGCGCTGTCGCTGCTGCACGGCATCTGGACCACGACACAGGGCCGGCTGGTGGAATTCCTCCATGTGCCCGGCACCACGATCTGGTGGCCAACGGGACCGCACGTCACCGGCGAACGCAAGCCCGGCATCGCGGTGGTCGGCCTGCAGGCCCCGTTGTCGTTCCTCAACGCGGAAAGCTTCAGCAGCGGCGTGCTCAAGGCCATCGGCGGCGCGACGTCGAAGCCGAGGCTGCTGGTGATCGAGGCCAGCGGCATGGTCGAGATCGATTTCACGGCGGCGCAGGCGCTGCGCGACCTGTTTCGCGAATGCCGGGATGACGGTGTGACGGTGGCGGTGGCGCGGCTCGAATCCACCCGCGCGCAGGAGGCGTTCGAGCGATTCGATCTCTACGACGTGCTGCAGCGGGACCACGTCTTCCACAGCGTCGACGAGGCGGTGCGGGCGCTGGACGGAGAGAACCACCGCCTCGGGAACACTTGATACAGGTCAACAACCGTCGACGTCCCTGCTTGTAATCCTGTTGCGAGCGGCAACGACACGATGCTGGTGCGATGACGAGACCTGTGCCGGATCGAGCGGAAATTGCGCTTGAATATCCTGACAAGTTCTTTGTCGGGACCTTCGAGCGCTCGTCGCGATTTGAGGCGCACCTCGATCCGAATGGCTTCACCTTGATCCTCGAGCGCCCGGGTGACGAGGCCACGCGCAAATCGGTTCACATGCATATCAACTTTGGTCTGTTCGCCAGCATTCTGAGCGACCTGGCGGCGTCGGTGAGCCGTGTTCCGAACGATGATATTCTGCATCGTGATCAGCTCGCACGAGCGGTTGCCGAATTGCACCGGGCGCTGGCCAAGGAGGAGGTACGTGGCGACGGTGCCTCGTGATGGCAGCAGGTCAGGCCTGGCGCGCTGAACCTGCAGGATCAGCGCAAGCCCCCTCTTCCTCCAGCATCGGATGCTCCCTCAGCACCTCCGCCTTGATCGAGCCCGCGTGGATGGCGCGGAACAGCGCCCGCCCGGTCTTGATGTTGTTGGCTTTCAAGCAAAGACCGACGATCTCGCGCACCGCAGAATCGCGCACCAGCGCGTCGGAGATCTTCATCGCGGTCTCCATCGCCGCCTTGGCGGCACGCTCGTAGCGATCGCGCTCGATCTGCTGCTGCTTCGGCGAGCGCCTGCCGGGCGAGCCGACTGCCTCGGCACAGCCGGCCGCATCACGGCAGATCGCACGGATTCTGTGTGCAGCCTCGATGTCGCCGAGCGGCTGCGCGACCGGATCGTCCCAGATGTCCTTGAGCTTGGCCTTGTTGAACAACCACATCGCCGCACCTCGAAGCGCGGCAAACATAGCTGTCCCCGGTGCAACCTGTGAATGGCAGAGTCTGCGCGACGCCGAGCAAGCGGCGAACTATGGCACCGGGGCCACACCAACCAGGTGCTTCGCGCGATGCGCGCCTGGAGCTGGAGGCCGTGATCACAGCCGGTCACACACGGTGGGCAAGAAAGTGCCCGCGGACGCAGATGAATCCTCCGCTGTGTGACGACGCCTCAGATGGCGGGAACGATCTTGCCGGGATTGAAAATATTCTGCGGATCGAGCGCCTGCTTCAGCGCCCGCATCGCGTCGAGCGCCTCCACCCCGAGCTCGGCCTTCAGATATTTCTGCTTGCCCTGGCCGATGCCGTGCTCGCCGGTGCAGGTGCCGTCCATCGCCTGCGCCCGTTCGACCAGCCGATGCATGAACTCCTCGCCGCGCGCCATCTCGTCCTTGTCGTTGACGTCGCAGACCAGCGAGCAGTGGAAATTGCCGTCGCCGACATGGCCGACGATCGGCGACAGCAAATTGAGCCGCTTCAGATCGTCCTCGGTCTCGGTGACGCAGTCGGCAAGCCGCGAGATCGGCACACAGACGTCGGTCGCGACCACGCCGATGCTGTCGCCGGGACGGATCGCCTTCACCGACCAGTAGGCATCATGCCGAGCCTGCCACAGCTTGGTGCGGTCCTCCGGCTTGGTGGTCCAGGTGAACTCGCCGCCGCCGCACTCGGCGGCGATGTCGCGGAAATTCTTCGACTGCTCGGCGACCTCGACCTCGCTGCCGTGGAATTCCAGCAGCAGCAGCGGCGTCTCCGGCAGCGACAGCTTCGAATAATTGTTGCAGGCCTTGACCTGCGCGGCATTGAGCAGCTCGATCCGGGCGACCGGGATGCCGGTCTGAATCGCGAGGATGGTGGCCTGGCAGGCGCCGCGCACGGTGTCGAACGAACAGGCGGCAGCCGCGATGGTGTCGGGAATGCCGCGCAGGCGGATGGTCAGCTCGGAGATGATGCCGAGCGTGCCTTCAGCGCCGACGAACAGATGCGTCAGGTCGTAGCCGGCCGACGACTTCTTGGCGCGCGTGCCGGTCGTGATGATCTCGCCGTCGCCGCGCACCACCTTCAGCGCCAGCACGTTCTCGCGCATGGTGCCGTAGCGCACGGCATTGGTGCCGGAGGCGCGGGTCGAGGTCATGCCGCCGAGCGAGGCATCGGCGCCGGGATCGATCGGGAAGAACAGGCCCTGGTCGCGCAGATGCTCGTTCAGTGCCTTGCGCGTCACGCCGGGCTGAATCACGCAGTCGAGGTCCTCGGCATGCACCGCGAGCACCTTGTTCATGTCGCGCAGATCGATGCAGACGCCGCCCGCGGGCGCGTTGACCTGGCCCTCGAGCGAGGTTCCGGTGCCGAACGCGATGACGGGCACGCGGTTTGCGGCGCAGATCCGCACCACGTCCTGGATGTCGGCGGTCTCCTGGGCCATCACCACGGCATCCGGCGGCTGGTTCGGCAGCCAGGTGGTGGTATGGGCGTGCTGTTCGCGCACCGCCTGCGACGTCACGAGCCGGTTGCCGAACCGCGCCGCCAGCGCGTCGATCACGCGCTTCAGGGCCTCCGGCTCAGGTCGCGTCAGATTGCTCGAAATCGTTGTCGCCACGTCGAATTTCCTCCCGGATTTAGCCGACCGTGGCAAAGCTTGTATAAGGGGTCAAGAGAGCCTGACTTGAAAAAGTGGACGCCGGAGCCACAGAAAAGTTCATGCTCGAACGCCAACGAACCGAGATGGGAGAGATCACCCCAGTGACTGTCACCAGCGAGATGCCGCTGCCGCCGGCCCCGTTCAAATCTTCCGTGATGCAGATCGAGCCGCAATGGATCGACTATAACGGCCATCTCAACATGGCCTACTACAATGTGATGTTCGACCGCGCCATCGACGAGATGTGGCTGCAACTGGGCATCGGGCCGGCCTACATGAAGCAACGGCACTGCTCGACCTTCACCGCCGAGTGTCACGTCCGGTACTTGCGGGAAATCCATCTCGGCGATCCCGTGCAGGTCTCGGTCTTCCTGCTCGGCGCCGACGAAAAGCGGCTGCACACGTTCGAGGAGCTGCGCCACGCCACCGAGGGTTGGCTTTCCGCGACCTCGGAGAACCTCACGCTCCACATCGACATGGAAGCGCGCAAGGTGGCGCCGTTTCCACCGGACATCCGCGCCCGCACTCAGAAGATCCTGGATAGCTATGCAGACGTGTCGCGACCTGAGGGCATCGGCCGCAACGTGGCGATGCCCTCGAAGAAATAGCCAGCCCTTCGCTGGACCAGCCTTTCGCTAGACTCTGGTGCGGCCGCGCGCCAATCCGACCACCGCCGACACCAGGAACAGGATGATGGCGATGAAGAAGATCGCCTTGGCGATTTCGATCGAGGCACCGGCGATGCCGCCGAAGCCCAGAATGCCTGCGATCAGGGCGATGACCAGGAATGTGACGACCCAGCTCAACATGATCAAACCTCCGCTCGTATCCTTGTGCGTTTCCTGGCGCAGGCATCGGCCCGGCGCCGCAGCTGTCGAAACAATTCGGCGAGAAAACGCTGGTTCCTGAGTGCGAAACCGCGAAATTTTCGCCGATTTCTGGAACCAGGCCGATTGTGCGCTGCTGCCAAAACCGTTCCAGGCGCCGGCGATAAAACCTGTCGAAACGGCCGATCAGGCCCTATATGCCCCTCAATCCCTGTTAAGAAGGCTCCCCTTCACCGTCCCGCGGTGCCATCGTGGGGCCGAGACGATTCGCCAATGACCGAGCCGAGCAAACTGCCCCATCACGGCGTTCCCGAGCACCAGCCGGTGGCTGGCGGCATCGCCGCGCGTGCGCGGGCGGCGGCGGGCGTTCCGCAATATCTGAGCGGCCTCAATCCGGAGCAGCGTGAGGCGGTCGAAACGCTCGACGGGCCCGTGCTGGTGCTGGCCGGTGCCGGCACCGGCAAGACGCGCGTCCTGACCACGCGCATCGCACATATCCTGAGCCAGGGCCGCGCGCGCCCGCAAGAGATCCTGTCGGTGACCTTCACCAACAAGGCGGCGCGCGAGATGAAGCTGCGGCTCGGCCAGATGCTCGGCCAGGCGGTCGAAGGCATGCCGTGGCTCGGCACCTTCCACTCGATCGGCGGCCGCATCCTGCGCATCCATGCCGAGCTGGTGCAGCTCAAATCCAACTTCACGGTGCTCGACGTCGACGATCAGGTGCGGCTCTTGAAGCAATTGCTGCAGGCCGAGAACATCGATGACAAACGCTGGCCGGCGCGGATGCTGGCCGGCCTGATCGACAGCTGGAAGAACCGCGGGCTGTCGCCGTCGCAGGTGCCGGCGGGCGAAGCCGCCTCGTTCGGCAACGGCAAGGGCGGCAAGATCTACGCGACCTATCAGGAGCGGCTGAAGATCCTCAACGCCGCCGATTTCGGCGACCTTCTGCTCGAGAACATCAGGCTGTTCCGCGAGAACCCCGACGTGCTGCGGCAGTACCAGAACCGCTTCAAGTTCATCCTGGTCGACGAATATCAAGACACCAACGTCGCACAATATCTGTGGCTGCGGCTGCTGTCGCAGGCGCCGGCGCGGCCGGGTCTTCCCATCTCGGCGATCATTCCCGGCGCGACCGACGCTGAACCGGCGAAGGAAGACGCCGCCGCGCAACCGGTGCTGGCTCCGCCGTCCGCGCCGCCGCGAAACATCTGCTGCGTCGGCGACGATGACCAGTCGATCTATGGCTGGCGCGGCGCCGAGGTCGACAACATCCTGCGCTTCGAGCACGATTTTCCCGGCGCCAAGGTGATCCGCCTCGAGCGCAACTACCGCTCGACCGGCCACATCCTCGCCGCCGCCTCGCATCTGATCGCGCACAACGAAGGCCGGCTCGGCAAGACGCTGCGCACCGAGGATGTCGATGGCGAGAAGGTCACCGTCACCGGCTCCTGGGATTCGGAGGAGGAAGCGCGCGCAATCGGCGAGGAGCTCGAGGAGCTGCAGCGCGCGGGCGAAAACCTCAACGACGTCGCCATCCTGGTCCGCGCCTCGTTCCAGATGCGCGAGTTCGAGGACCGCTTCGTCACGCTCGGCCTGCCCTATCGCGTGATCGGCGGCCCCAGATTCTACGAGCGCGCCGAAATCCGCGATGCGCTCGCCTATCTGCGCACCATCAATTCGCCGGCCGACGATCTCGCTTTCGAGCGCATCGTCAACGTGCCGAAACGCGGGCTCGGCGATGCCACCGTGCAGCTGCTGCACGACCATGCCCGCAAGCGCCGCATTCCGCTGTTCGAGGCGGCGCGGGCCGTGGTCGAGACCGACGAGCTGAAGCCGAAGGCACGCGGCTCCTTACGGGATCTCGTGATGCAGTTCGACCGCTGGCGCGCCCAACGCGAGGTCACCTCGCATACGGAGCTCGCCGAGATCGTGCTCGACGAGAGCGGCTATACCGAGATGTGGCAGAAGGACCGCTCGGCGGATGCCGCGGGCCGGCTTGACAACCTTAAGGAGCTGGTGCGGTCGATGGAGGAATTTGAGAACCTGCAAGGGTTTCTCGAACATATCTCGCTGGTGATGGACCGCGACGGCGAGGCCGGCGACGAAGCCGTGTCGCTGATGACGCTGCATTCGGCCAAGGGCCTCGAATTCGACAACGTGTTCCTGCCGGGCTGGGAGGAAGGCCTGTTCCCGAGCCAGCGCACGCTGGACGAACAGGGCCGCGCCGGGCTCGAAGAGGAGCGCCGCCTCGCCCATGTCGGGCTGACCCGTGCCCGCCGCCGCGCAAAGATCTATTTCGCGACCAACCGCCGCATCCATGGCACCTGGTCGACCACGATCCCCTCGCGCTTCCTCGACGAGCTGCCGGCGCACAATGTCGAGATCACCGAATCCAAGGGCGGATCGGGCTGGGGCGGCAGCGGCGGCTACGGCGCCTCGCGCTTCGACAACCTCGAATCATTCGGCTCGAGCTATTCGACGCCGGGCTGGCAGCGCGCCCAGGCCAACCGCAATCGCGGCGGCGGGGGACGCAGCGGCGGCTTCGAGGAGCGGCAGTCCTCCTTTTCATCCGATAGCTTCAGCCGCAGCAAGCGCGGCCCGATGGTCATCGAGGGCGAGCTGGTGGCGAAATCCACCGGCACGACATCGGAATTTTCGCTGGACGACCGGGTGTTTCACCAGAAATTCGGCTACGGCCATGTCGTGAAGATCGACGGCAACAAGCTGACCATCGCCTTCGAAAAGGCCGGCGAGAAGAAGGTGGTCGACAGCTTTGTGGAACGGGCGTGACAGAACCACCTTCCCTGTTCGTAGCCCTTGACCATCGCTGATTTCACGGGTTGAGATGGACCCATGGTCCGGGGTGGGTTTTTCCTTTTTGTCATCGCGCTCACTGCGCCGTCGCTGGCGGTCGCGGAGACGATCAGCTTTGGCGATTCCGCAGCGCAACTCGCCAAGGCTTGCGGCGCAGACATCACTGCCAATTGCCGCGGCGTCAATCTCGACTCCAACCGCCTCAAGGAGTGCCTGTCGCGCAACCGCGACGTGATCTCGTCGCAGTGCAAGGAGAGCTACTTCTCCACCCTCGATGCGATCCAGAAGCGGATCGCGGCGCGCGTGACCGTTGCCAACGCGTGCACCCGCGAGATCGTCAAGGTCTGCGGCGGCTCGACCAAGGAGACCAGCAAATCGGTGCCCTGCCTCGTCGGCGCCAAGGGCCTCAGCCGCAATTGCGCCCAGGCGATCAACGACGCGGGGTATCAATGATGCGCCTGACGACGCGAGGCTTGCGCGATCCTGATCTCTTGGGCGTGCTCGGCATGCTGGTCTTGCTGGCGACGCCGCTCGGCCCGACGCATGCGCAGACCGCCGTCACGCGCGACGACGTTATCGCCAAGCTGGATCATTTCGAGACCGACGCCGAGATCGATGTGCCGGCGCTGCGCCAGCAGGCGCTCGAACGATCGCGGTCGCGATCGAGGAACGAGCCGCCGCCCTCAAGTCGGCCGCCGATCGCCCCCGACCTGACCAAGCTGCCGACGTTCAACGCCGATATCCGGTTCGACGTCGATACGCCGATCGTGCTGCCGGACTCCTACGTAACCGTCGGACGCATCGCCGACGCGCTGACGCATTCCACCCTGCTGCCCTACACCTTCCTGATCGTCGGTCATATCGAATCGGGCGGGCGCCGCGACAACAACGTGCTGCTGAGCCAGCGGCGTGCCGACGCGATCCGCGACATCCTGGTCAACACCTTCGAGATCGCGCCGAAGCGCCTGCAGTCGGTCGGGCTAGGCGAAGAGCAATTGCTCGACCCGGCCAAACCCAACGCGCCGGTCAACAACCAAGTGCAGATCATGCTGGTCGGCAAGCTCGCCGACGCCGCGCCGGTCGCGCACCCGGCCCCGGCGGCGGCCGCCAAGAAGCCGGCGAAACCGGCGAAGCGGCATTGATCCGCAAGAGGCACTAATTGGATTGAATAGCGGGGAGTCGGAACTGCGTCCCCTCCCGCCCATACGCGACGTCCCCGGGACGAGGGGCAACTCCCGACTGGTCAAGCTGCAATGTCCGCCGCCAGCCGCCGGCTCCTTTGCATGGGGTTGTTTTCGATATTTTGTCCGGGCGCCCCTAAGGCGCGCTGCGGAATAAATTTCTGCCCCGACGGGTGATTGCAGAACGGAATATGCGTTCTTATCTGGGCTGAACCCGCATCACGCCCCGCCCGGGCCCCAATCCGCGCGCGCCCTTCCCTCACGCTGCCGATCCTCCATGTCGCCGATCATTTCCGTATCCAATCTGTCGAAGAGCTATGGCTCCGGCTTCAAGGCGCTGAATGGCGTCAATCTCGATATCGTCAAGGGCGAGATCTTCGCGCTGCTCGGACCGAACGGCGCCGGCAAGACCACGCTGATCAGTATCATCTGCGGCATCGCCAATCCGAGCGAAGGCCGCATTTCGATCGGCGGACACGACATCATCAGGGACTATCGCGCGGCGCGCTCGATGATCGGACTGGTTCCGCAGGAACTGCACACCGACGCCTTCGAGTCGGTCTGGGCAACGGTTAGCTTCAGCCGCGGCCTGTTCGGCAAGCCTAAGAACCCCGACCATATCGAGAAGGTGCTGCGCGACCTGTCGCTGTGGGACAAGAAGGACAGCAAGATCATCACGCTGTCCGGCGGCATGAAGCGCCGCGTGATGATCGCGAAAGCGCTGTCGCACGAGCCGCAAATCCTGTTCCTCGACGAGCCCACCGCCGGCGTCGACGTCGAATTGCGCAAGGGGATGTGGGAAGTGGTGCGCAAACTGCAGGCGTCCGGCGTCACCATCATCCTGACCACGCATTACATCGAGGAAGCCGAGGAGATGGCCGACCGCATCGGCGTCATCAACAAGGGCGAGATCATCCTGATCGAGGACAAGGCGACCCTGATGCAGAAGCTCGGCAAGAAGGAACTGACGCTGCAATTGCAGAACAAGCTCGATGCCATTCCGGCTGCGCTCGCCGCCTACAATCTCGAACTCTCCGAGGACGGTCACGCGGTGACCTACGACTACGACACCAAGGGCGATCGCACCGGCATCACCAGCCTGCTCAACGATCTGCGCAATGCCGGCGTCCGGATATCCGATCTCGATACCAGGCAGTCCTCGCTTGAAGACATCTTCGTCAGCCTCGTGAGGGCGCCATGAACTACCGCGCAATCCGGGCGATCTATCTGTTCGAAATGGCGCGCACCTGGCGCACGCTGCTGCAGAGCATCGTCTCGCCCGTGGTCTCGACCTCGCTGTATTTCGTGGTGTTCGGCGCTGCGATCGGCTCGCGCATCACTGAGGTCGAGGGCGTCAGCTACGGCACTTTCATCGTGCCGGGGCTCGTGATGCTGTCGGTGCTCACCCAGAGCATCTCGAACGCCTCGTTCGGAATCTACTTCCCGAAATTCGCCGGCACGATCTACGAGATCCTGTCGGCGCCGATCTCCTATTTCGAGATCGTCATCGGTTACGTCGGCGCGGCCGCCACCAAGTCGATCATTCTCGGCCTGATCATCCTGGCCACCGCCGGACTTTTCGTACCTCTGCATATCCAGCATCCGGTGTGGATGCTGACCTTCCTGGTGCTGACGGCGGTCACCTTCAGCCTGTTCGGCTTCATCATCGGCATCTGGGCTGACGGCTTCGAGAAGCTGCAGATGATCCCGATGCTGGTGGTGACGCCGCTCACCTTCCTCGGCGGCAGCTTCTATTCGGTGAACATGCTGCCGTCGGGCTGGCGCACCCTCACGCTGTTCAATCCGGTGGTCTATCTGATCTCCGGCTTCCGCTGGAGCTTCTATGAGATCGCCGATGTCAGCGTCGGGCTCAGCCTCGGCATGACCGCGGGCTTCCTGATGGCCTGCATGGTGATCGTGGCATGGATATTCCGGACCGGCTACCGGCTGAAGAACTGACCAAGCTTCAGAAGGTCTCGTAGCCCGGATGAAGCGCAGCGTAATCCGGACAGCCTCGCAATCTGGCGAGACCGGCCGCCGGATTTCGCTGCGCTCCATCCGGGCTACGGTTCTTCCCCAATCAATAGCAATGGAAATGGCCGTGGCGGTAATAGCCGCGGCAGCGATGACCGCGGCGGTAGCCGCGATCCGGGATACCGAACACGCCCTTGACCGCGCCCATGGCGCCGCCGACGCCGGCACCGACGGCTCCGCCAACCACACCGCCCACTGGACCTGCGACCCTGTTGCCCTCATAGGCGCCTTCATGCGCCCCGCGGACGATGCCCTGTGCATGGCCGGCATGGGGGACAGTCACCAGCGCCAAAGCGAGGGCTGCGGCCGCAAGCGGGAGCCGCGCGGAGAGGCCGGCTGGGACGACGGCCGCGGTCTTGACCTTGGTGTTGTTCATCTTGGTTCCTTGATGCGCGGCGCGAATGCGCCGCCGGGGCGGGATTGTGAAACGCGCATGCGGCCAAATGGTTGCGTCTCGGTGACCGACCAGGGCAGTAGTCGCGGCCTGCTCGCGAAAATGTCAGTCCGCCGTGACAGGAGGGCCCGGCTTCGGCCTTGTTTGCGCCGCGGGCGGGATTAACGATGCGCGAGGTCCGCCACTGGAACCAAGTTCGGATTCCGGGCATATTGGTTGCCGGGGACGGAGAGCCACGGCTTTGCAGGCCTGGAGGCCAAGGGTAATAGAATGCGTTCGTTCCTCATTGCGTTCACGTCCGTGATGCTTTTCACCGCCAGCGCCGCGCAGGCCAAGGTCGACATCACCATCGACAAGGACAACCAGCAGATGACGGTCGCGGTCGACGGCGTCGCGCGCTATCACTGGCCGGTCTCAACCGGCATCCCCTCCCGCGAAACCCCGAACGGCACCTTCCGCGCCTTCCGCATGGAAGAGGATCACTACTCCAAGGAATTCGATGACGCGCCGATGCCGCACTCGATCTTCTTCACCAAGATCGGGCACGCGATCCACGGCACCGACTCGGTCGGCCGCCTCGGCACACCGGCCTCGCATGGCTGCGTGCGGCTGTCGCGCGACAACGCATCGACGCTCTACGCCCTGGTCCAGAAGGAAGGCGTGCTCAACACCACGGTGACGCTCACCGGCTCCGCACAAGTCGCGCTGGCACGCAATCCGCGCGGGCGCAACGGCACCGCCGTCGCCCGCCGCGCGCCGCAGCAAGCCGAGCAGTATGGCACCGCCGCCGCCGGCGACCCGGTCGTCCTGACACCGCAGCCGCGCGAATATCCGGCGCAGGCCCGCGCCGATGACGGCTACATCTATCCGGCGGACGGTAGCTCGACTGCGCAGCGCTACCCGGCGCCGCCGTCAAGCCGCCGCGGCTACGACGCGCAGGCCTATGGCCAGCAGCAATACTACGCCAACCCGGGCTACGCGGCGGCGCCGCAAGGCTACTATCAGCCGCGGTCGTACTACCAGCAGCAGCGCGGCTTCTACGGCAACAACTATCAGGACTGAGTAGCTCTCCTGATCCGCTGACGGCGCCGCAGGGAGCGCGCCGTCAGTTCGCGCTCCCCTCACCCGCTTGTGACCGTCGCAAAGGGCCGGCGTCGTCGTGCGCCGTAGCCGGTCGCCGCACTGTCATCCGATTGTAAAATTAGCTCGATATTCGGCGGCAAGAGCGCCCGCCTAGCCCCTGGAGGCCGATTCACGCGGAATGCCCATGAAGCCAGGGCGAGAAGCGCGGGTCGCGTAGGCAATATCAGAGGTCGACATGAAACGGGGCATCATTGTCCTTTGCCTGTGCATCGTGGCGATGGCCGGCTATTTCACGACGGACAGATGGGCCATCCGTCACACGACGCTGACGTTCCACGACGTTCTGCGTGACGATCGCAACGTCACGGTCGAGGTCGCGGTCCGGCGCGACCGGGAAATGCAGGCGATGGCCGAGATGATCGAGTTGCCGGTCGCGATCCTGAGCCACGGCAACACCGTCAGGAACACCGAGTACTCGTTCCTCACCAATGTGTTCGCATCACGCGGCTATCTCGTGGTCAGCGTCCAGCACGACCTCGACAGCGATGCGCCGATGGTGACCAAGGTCGGCGAGGAATATGTCGGCCGCCGCATGCAATATAATCGCGGCGTCTTCAACATCATGTATGCGATCGACGAGCTGAAGAAGCGCTATCCGAACGCAAACTATCGCCAGCTGACGCTGATCGGTCACTCCAACGGCGGCGACATCTCGATGTTCTTCGCCAAGCAACATCCTGACCTCGTCAAGAAGGTCGTGACGCTGGACAATCTGCGCGTCCCCTTCATCACCGACAGCAAGATCAAGATCCTGTCGTTCCGCTCCCGGGACCCGGTGTTCAAGGCCGATCCCGGCGTCGTGCCCGACGACGAGACCTGCGCGAGACTCGGCATCAAGGTGGTCAGGACCGAATTCCACCACAACGACCTCAGCGACCGCGGCCCCGACAGGGCGAAATCGTCGATCCAGGCCGGCGTCGAGCAATTCCTCGACGAGGACGCCGGTGAGACCTCGCCGACGATGCCGCTGCTCGCCGCTTCGACACCCGCCTCCGCGACGACGGCACCGCCGGAGAAGAAATAGCTGGCGCGTTGACGCCGAACTGGCGCTGCCCGACGCGCCAGGGAGCGTTCACGCACGTACGCTGCGATAGCCTTTGGCGACGAGCCAGATTGCAGAGAGCAGGAAATAGAACGCGCCGAATCCCGCATAGGGCGCGACGTCCAGAATTGTCGGCGCCACGGTGCCGATCGACCGGCTGATCATGTAGCCGCCGGCCAAGGCCGACTGCGCTCCGCTCAGGATCATCGCCCATTGCGCGCCAACATGACGCCAGCGCCCGACGCCGGTGGACAATTGCAGCACACCCGCGAGTATCGCCCAAACCCCGAACACTGCCAGAACGGCATAGCTGCTGTGGCTGAGCGCCACGATCACGGCGATCGCCGTAATTGTGCTGACCACCACATTCAATGCTTGTGACGGATTGGCTATCAGCCCGCCATTGACCCGGGCGTCAGCCAGATTGGCGGTAGCGTCCCAGGCCGGGTAGATCACGAGCAGGAACGCGGTGGGGCCCGCTTGCCCGCTGAAAAGAACGGCAGCGGCAACCCAGGCGATCGAGAAGATCGCGCGCCCGAAATAGTAGGATTGCAGCCAGCTGGATGGGGCTTGAAGTCGGCTTTGCATTGATTGACTCCTGTATGTTATAGCTACCTTCTAGTAGGTAGACCGACAGTTCGGGTCAACCCGGCGGCGAGACACCTTCTTGTGTCGAACGGGAGCACCGCCCGGCCTTGACAACTTACCTATCGGAAGGTAGGCGCTGCCATGAGCTCAATGATCTCGACTTCAGACCGAATTCTCGATGTCGCGCAGTCTCTCGTCGTCACGGGAGGCTATAACGGGTTCAGCTACGCCGACATTTCGGATGCGGTCGGCATCAGGAAGGCGAGCATCCACCATCACTTCCCGACCAAGGCCGAGCTGGTTTCGGCGCTGGTCGACCGCTACCGGCAGCAGACAGAGCTTGGCCTGAACTCCCTGCAAGAGCAGTTCTCGAGCCCGGTCGAACAACTCCAGGCCTACCTGAACTTCTGGCAGGCCTGCATTCGGGATGCGTCGCTGCCCTTCTGTCTCTGCGCGATGCTTGCCGGCGAGATGCCGATGCTGCCGGACGAGGTCGCCTCGCGCGTCCGCGGCTACTTTCAAGGTCTCGCGCGATGGCTTGCGACGGTGCTGCAGGCCGGAGCGGAGCAACATCTGTTTCGCCTGGACAAGCGGCCGGACGAGGAAGCGCAGATGCTGATGGCCTCGGTTCACGGCGCGATGCTCTCGGCCCGGGCGTTCGGCGATCCCGAGTTGTTCGCCACCATCGTCGACGCCCAGATCGGCCGACTGCTGACGGCGGACCGCTAGCAAAGTGCCGGCCCGCTGCTGATCACGCAGGCGGCGATACATCGCTCGACTGGAGTGAAGCGCTCGGAATCCGGCCGCTCTCGCCGACACAGCTTGATCATCGCAAGTCCGGAGTCCGCGCGGGACATGCGCCTCGTTTTCTCACGGCGCGTGAGCGTCACGGCGCAAACGAAGGCAAGCCGAACATGCGTTGCGCTCAGCGCGCGCGTACAATCTCCCGGCGAGCACTTGACAATGTTCTCTATTTGTTCCAACATTATCTCCTTTTCGTTGGTGCTGCTGTCAATGCTCGGTTCGTTTCCTCAAGCGCTGCGCGCTGTGTTTCTCTTCGTTTGCGCAATATTGTTTGTGCCGCCGGCTTCAGCCGGTCCTGCGATTGCCCAAGAGAGCGGTCAGTCGCCGCGCCCCACACCCGTTCCTACATTTGAATCACTGCCTCACACCGCATTGCCGACGGCGCGTTTCTATGGCTGGTGCGGCCAGCATGACCGATACCTTCTCGACGAAAACGGAGCGGTGAATGCCTATGAGGCCGGCAACAAGATCGCGGCAGTAGCGATTTCGCCCGGTAATCCATACCAATGTAGCAGCGACGGCCGGCAGTTGATCAACATCCATGGACAGCATGTGTTCATGGTTGATATTGCAAGCGGCGGCAGTCAATGGATTGCGTCGTATGATCGCGCGATAGCGTTCTCGCCGGATTTTAAGAGCGTCGCGAGCTCCGGTCCGCTCGAACTAAAGCCGCAGGCACCCGAGCTGAGGGTTGTTCAAGTCAAGGACAAGCGGACGGTAGGCCAGACGCAGCGGCCTGAGTGGATCAAATGGAGCGCGAATGGCTCGAGGATCGTCGTCGTCTATCCGACGTCCGTCGACATTCTGGACCGCAATGGCGTGAGTATCGCCTCGATGACGAAATCACCCGCAGGATGGGTCAAGGACGGTTGGTTCGAAGACGATCAACGAGTGGTGACACTCTTCATGGAAACAGAGCAACCTCCAGGATCCATTCTCAAGTGTAGCGTCGCTGAAAAAAAGTGTCTCGCCAGGCCGCGAATTGAGTCCATCTCGATCGGTGGGCGAGGAATTGTGGGCACGATCATCCCACTGGGAAAGCCGCCGGTGCGGGTCGACGACTCGATCCTCCTCTCGAAGGAATACGCCGCCGAGATCAGAAACGCCAATTCCAGACTTCTCGTGCGCCAGGTGTTTCCGATCAAGACCGGCCGCTGGTCGTTTCGAATTGCGGTGTCCCCTTCCGAAAGGCAGTCGATCCTGACGTGGAACGACGATAATCAACCGGGATGCGTATACGGAGAGGGCAGCGCCGGCGTTTACAAATGCAGGCAGGGCATGCTCGTTGATTTAACCAAGGTGATTAAATGACTGATCGATATCGTCCCTACGTTCCTCCAAGGCCGCCGCGACCGTTCAAGCGGAAACTCCGATTATGCGCCGCGGATGCACCCCGTATTGCACGTGGAGAAATTCCACGCTGGCGTCGATTACGCTGCGCCCCATGGAACCCCAATTCCGGCTCAAACCCCCGGCGAGGTCGTTTATTCGGGCTTCAACGAGGGTTACGGAAACACGGTCATCGTGAAGACGACGAACGGCTACGGACTCTATGCACATATGGATGAGCCCCCTCAGGTACGCATGGGCGATCGCGTCTGGCCCGGTGACATTGTCGGTCGCGTCGGCGGCACTGGCAAGTTCTCGAAAGGGAACCATTTGCACTATTCTGTCATTAAGCCGCTCGAGAAGCCGGACAGGCTGAACGCCAAGGGCACCGGGAGCATCGGGTTCAATGTTGACGAACCGCATACGGACAATCCGGACACGTTCGACACGGCCATCCATTACCCGAACGAGACACTGGCGGCGGGCCGCGCCATGGTCGGACCAAACGATACGAACGACGCGCTGGCGTTCGGAAGCCGCCGCGGTCCGCTGATCTCAGCCTCTCCGCTTCATCAGTTCGGATTGTCTCAACTGGATCGCGGGACGTCGTTCGCCGAACGCTTCGGCGACTGGCGACCGGCATCGTCGGATGGTCAGGTGAGCGCGCCCCGTGGATTGGCCGGCATGCTCGAGGAATACTTGCAGCAGCAAGGCGTGCGAGGACCCGGTTTGCCCCAAAGCGCGACGCCCGGTACACCGCCCGCCTCCTATGTACCCGATGACGAGGCCGGCTCGTTCGCCGATCGCTTCGGCGACAGGCCAGCGATTCGGCGATTGTCGTCCCGGTGGGACTAGAAGTTCGTCGGGCGACTGCTCACGTCTATTGCTCCCCGTCGCGCAGGCGGCGGTAGACCGCGCCCAGCACGTTCGAATAGTCGTCGGTCCAGACCCGCTGCTTCTCGTCGGCGTCGGTCTCGGTCCAGACATCTGACGATGCGAGCTTGCCGACATCGGCCTCCTCGCGCGCTGAGACCACGACCGAGGTCGAGAAGATGTACTCGTTGTCGCGGCCGGAATCCTCGCTGTAGACCCAGCTCTTCATGTCGTTGGCGTCGGCAATGCCGACCACGACGCTGGCGAGTTCGAGATGCCGGTTGGAGACGTGCATCACGACCGCGCCCTGCGGCGCCAGCTTCTCCTTGTAGATCGCCATCGCCTCCTCGGTTGCGAGGTGGATCGGGATCGCATCCGACGAATAGGCGTCGACGATGATGAGATCGTAGACGCCGTTCGGCTCCTTGGCGAAGGTCAGCCGCGCATCACCGATGACGGGCTTGAGGTCCGGCTCGCAGTTCTGGATGTAGGTGAAGTATTTCGGGTCGCGCGCGGTATCGACCATCGACTGGTCGATCTCGAAGAAGCGCCAGTCCTCGCCGGGGGCCGATGCACAAGTCAGCGTCCCCGAGCCGAGACCGATGACAGCCACTTTCAGCGGCGCGCCCTTGCGCTCGCGGATCGCTGATATCGCCCGGCCGATGCCGCCATCCTTGTGATAATAGCTGATCGGCTCCGGCCTTCCGCTGACCGGCGTGCCGTCATCGTTCTTGAACTTTTCGGCACCATGGATCGTGGTGCCGTGCATCAGCACGTGGTACTGCCCGTTCGGCGTCACCACGATCTTGTGCACGCCGAAGAAGCTGCGCACGGTCTCGACGCGGCCGTCGTCGGATGGATAGGCGCGCAGCACCACCAGCGCGACGACCACGGTGGCGAAGATCTTCCAGCGATTGGCGTTCAGTGCGAGCGCGAGCAGCGCCGAGAGCACGCCGACTGCGCCTATCACCCACACCCGGTGGTCGTCGAGCCAGTTGAAGATGTCGCCAGCCGAATAGCTCGGCGCGATCAGCGCCACCGCGAGCACCGCGAGGAACGGCCAGTACCAGGCGCTCCAGCGCGGCAGCCGCTCCGCGCCGCCGGGCGGACGGCACAACGCCGCGAGCGCCAGCAGGATCGGATATTCGGCGATCCATGAGAAGGTGAACGGTGCGATCAGCCCTGCGAACAGGCCGCCGACCATGCCGCCGAACGACAGCGCGACATAGAAGCCGGTGAGATATTTCGCCGCAGGGCGGGTACGCGCGAGCTCGCCATGGCAGGCCATCGCAATGATGAAGAAGCAGAGCTGATGACCACCGAGCGTGAGCAGCAGGTTCTGCTCGCCGCCGACCGCGAGCAGGATCACGACGCCGGCGATCGCCAGCGGCTGCGCCAGCAGCATCCATTTGTGCGGCAGCAGCGGCCGCGACTGGAACACCAGTACCCAGGTCAACAGATACAGCGACAGCGGCAGCACCCAGAGCAAGGGCGCGGCCGCGACGTCGGTCGAGATGTGCGCCGTCACCGCGATCAGGAGGCCCGACGGCACGGCAGCCAGGAAGATCCAGCGCGCCCGTCGCGGCCAGGACGGCGCCGGCGCATCGACATCATCGACCTGCATATTGAGCGCGGCGGCATAGGCCGGCGAGCGCAACAGCAGCACGCCGCACCCTGCGATCAGAACGATCAGCAGCCCATAGCCGCCGGTCCAGATGAGATTCTGGGTGCGCAATGTGAACATCGGCTCGAGCAGCACCGGATAGGACAATAGCGCCAGGAAGCTGCCGATGTTCGAGGACGCATAGAGAAAATACGGGTCGGGGCCGTTGGGGTGTCCGGTGCGCACGAACCAGGCCTGCAGCAGCGGATTGTTGGCGGCGAGCGCGAAGAACGGCAGGCCGATCGAGACCGCGAACAGGCCGAGCAGCCAGACCGCGTAGCCCGAGGTCGGCGGCTCGCCCCAGCCGCTTTTGATCGACAGCGGCAATGTCAGCAGCGCGACGACGAGCAGCACCAGATGCACCACGACCGGCACCACACGGCCGTTCAGCTTCATCAGGAGATGCGCATAGGCGTAGCCGGCGAGCAGCAGCGACTGAAAGAACACCATCGCCACCGACCACACTGCCGGCGAGCCGCCGAGCCGCGGCAGCACCATCTTGGTAAACAGCGGCTGCACCGAGAACAGCAACAACGCGCTGACGAAGATCGCCGCGGTGTAGACAACCAGCACCAGCCGGTTTCGCGAGGCGGACGGCTCAGATGTCATGAAAGCTCCGGCATGGTCCCGGCGGGCGCCGGAGGCGGACGGTCCGGCGGCACCGCACCGGAGGATTTGAATTTGATCATACGGCAGTATCGCGGACAAGAAACCGCGGTCACGCGGACTTGACGACGCGGCGCTGCGGCGCCACAGCACATGCTCTAATCACTGCTTCTTGAAGCGGACATGAACGAAACAGACGTCGTCATCATCGGTGCGGGGCACAACGGCCTCACCTGCGCGGCCTATCTCGCGATGGCCGGGCTCAAGGTCAGGGTCGTGGAGCGCCGCAAGGTGGTCGGCGGCGCCGCCGTCACCGAAGAGTTTTGTCCGGGCTTCCGCAATTCGGTCGCCGCCTACACGGTGAGCCTGCTCAACCCGCAGATCATCTCCGACCTGAAGCTTGCCGATCACGGCCTCAGGATCGTCGAGCGTCGCGCGCAGAACTTCCTCCCCGCACCCGACGGCAGTTATCTGCTGACCGGCGAAGGCCGCACCCGGCGGTCGGTGGCGAAACTCAGCCAGCGGGATGCAAACACAATCGGCGTGTTCTCGGGCGAACTCGAAGCCATCGCCGATGTGCTACGCCAATTCGTGCTGCGCGCGCCGCCGAACCTGGTCGAGGGTTTTGGCCTCGGCGCGATGAGTGAAGCCTTCAACGCGCTCGGCACCGCCAACATCCTGCGGCGGCTGTCGCTCGAGCAGCAGCGCAATCTGCTCGACCTGTTCACACGCTCGGCGGGCGAGATGCTCGACGAGCGCTTCGAGAACGACCTCGTCAAGGCGCTGTTCGGCTTCGACGCCATCGTCGGCAATTACGCCAGCCCCTACGCGGCCGGCTCGGCCTATGTGATGCTGCACCATGCGTTCGGCGAGGTGAACGGCAAGAAGGGTGTCTGGGGCCACGCGATCGGGGGCATGGGCGCGATCACCCTGGCGATGGCGCACGCCGCGCGCAGCCATGGCGTCGAGATCGGAACCGATGCCGGTGTCCGCGAGGTGATCGTCGAGAAGGATCGCGCCACCGGCGTCATCCTCGACAATGGCGAGACGGTACGCGCCAAATATGTCGTCTCCAACGTCAACCCGAAGCTGCTCTACACGCGCCTGGTGCCGGCGGGCGCACTGGCGAGCGAATTCCGCACGCGCATCGCGCGATGGCAGAACGGCTCCGGCACGTTCAGGATGAATGTGGCACTTGATTCCCTGCCCTCGTTCACGGCGCTGCCCGGCCCGGGCGATCACCTCACCGCCGGCATCATCATCGCGCCCGGTCTCGGCTACATGGATCGCGCCTGGCGCGATGCGCGCGAGCTCGGCTGGAGCCGCGCGCCCGTCGTCGAGGTGCTGATCCCCTCGACGCTCGACGACGGTTTGAGCCCGCCGGGCCAGCACGTCGCGAGCCTGTTCTGCCAGCACGTCGCGCCGCAATTGCCCGATGGCAAATCATGGGACGACCATCGCGAAGAGGTCGCTGACCTCATGATCGCGACCGTCGATCGCTACGCCCCCGGCTTCGCAGGCAGTGTGGTCGGCCGCCAGATCCTGTCGCCGCTCGACCTTGAGCGGCAGTTCGGCCTGCTCGGCGGCGACATCTTTCACGGCGCGCTGACGCTGAACCAGCTGTTCTCGGCGCGTCCGATGCTCGGCCACGCCGACTACCGCGGACCGCTCCGCGGTCTCTACCATTGCGGTTCCGGCGCCCATCCCGGCGGCGGGGTCACCGGCGCCCCCGGCCACAACGCCGCGCGAGCCGTGCTCGCCGACCATCGCGCGCTGTTCGCATAGAACGGACGGCGCATCGGGCGCGCGCCGATGACGTGGCAAGCTGTGGACAGATCTGTTGAGAAGCTGTGGTCGACTGGAGGCAGACCTGGTGTCCCTTGGCGGGGACAATCAGTGAATCTCGCGGTGGACTACCTGTGGAACGGAGGCCGACAACCCCAGGACGACGCGCTGGATGTCTTGTGGACAGGCTACGTGAGGAGCTGTGGACAATCTGTCAAAAAGAAAACACCGGGCCTCATTGCCCGGTGCTTGCTCGAGAACGCCGTCTGCGAAATTACTTGAGCGAGCTGGCGACCGTGTTGAACGTCCCGCTCAGGTTCGAGCCGACGCCGTTCACCGCAGCGATGATCGCGATGGCGATACCGGTCGCAATGGCTGCCCTGCCCTTGGTTGTGATCTCTTGGAACAGGGAGTTCCCGGTTCCGGAACCGGTACTACTATGGTGAAATCTAAAGTTGCTTGAACCGGGAACCTATCAATTCTCGCGATATTCGACTGAATGCGGCTTGAAATTTTAACAAAAACCGCGCTACCGGCCTCCAATGACCCCGTCCACACACCGCGCCAGCATCACCCTTCCGGACGAATCGACCGCAAAGCGCGTGGTCGACGCGCTTTCCGAGCTGTATTTCGAGGATCAGGCGGCTTTTGCGGCCTTCGAGCGGCCAGACGGCCGCTGGGACGTCACCGTCCACTTTGCCGAGGCGCCGGACCAGGCCTCGCTGCGCGAGCTCATTGGTCAGGTGGTGTCGCGGCAGGACGTCGCATCGACTTTGGTATTTGATACGGTCGAGGCAAAGGACTGGGTCAAGGCCAGCCTGGAGGATCTGGTCCCGGTCGCGGCCGGCCGGTTCATCGTCCACGGCCAGCATGACCGGTACAGGTTACCGCCAAACAAGCTAGGGATCGAGATCGAGGCGGCGCTCGCCTTCGGGACCGGCCATCACGGCACCACGCGCGGCTGCCTGCTGCTGCTCGACCATGTGCTGAAAGCCTATCAGCCACGCCGGGTGCTCGATCTCGGCACCGGGACCGGCGTGCTGGGGATTGCCGCCGCCAAGGCGCAGCATCGCAAGGTGCTGGCGAGCGATATCGACCCGCCGTCGGTCAAGGTCGCCGAGGAGAACGCCCGGCTGAACGGGGCAGGACATCTGGTGGATGTGATCCGTGCCACCGGCTTTGCGTCGCCGCGGTTTGCCGAGGACGGGCCGTTCGATCTGGTGCTCGCCAACATCCTCGCCAATCCGCTGCGTCAGCTGGCGGGACCGATGGCGCTGCACCTCGCTCCGTCCGCGCAGGTCATCCTCTCGGGCTTGCTGACCCATCAGGCGCCGGCGGTCATTGCCGCCTATCGCGCCCGAGGGCTGGTGCCGCTGCGGCATCTGAAGATCGAGGGCTGGAGCAGCCTGCTGCTGCACTCGGTAAGGTGAGATGAAATGACCGCGACCGGCAGACAGTGCGGCGACTGCACGCTCTGCTGCAAGGTGATGGCGATCGAGGAGCTGGCGAAGCCCGCCGACAAATGGTGCCCGCATTGCAGGCCCGGACGCGGCTGCCAGATCTATCCAGGCCGGCCGGCGGAATGCCGCTCGTTCAGCTGCGTCTGGCTGGTCAACGAACTCTTGGAGGAGCACTGGAAGCCCTCCCGATCGAAGCTCGTCCTGACCACGTCGGACGACGGCCTCGAGGTCAGATGCGATCCGGGCTTCCCCGATGCCTGGCGCAGGCAACCGTTTCGCAACGACCTCAGGGAATGGGCAAAATCCGGCGAGACACTCGACATGACCGTCGTCGTCATCGCCGGCCAGCGCATGACGCTGCTGACGGCGGAGCGCGAATTCGATCTGGGCATCGTCGGCCCTGACGAGCGGATCGTGCGCGAGCTCGAAGGCACCAAAGTCGTCAACGTGACCGTGGCGAAGGCATCGGACCTCGCGCGGTAAGCGGAATCTGCGGGTTGGCTATTTCGGCGCGAGGGAATCGCGGCCGGGCGTCTCGACCTTGTCCTGACCGGCTGCACGCCTGGCCCGTGCCTCGACCAAACGGTCGAGCATCTGCACGATGACGCCACGTTGCTTCTGCTCGATCGGAGGGATCGGGCCGCGGGGGACCGGCGGCGAGATCTTCTCAAACGTGAATGCAGGCATCGTGCTTCTCCTCACCGTTGAGTTGAGACACTCCTGGACACTCCCCGTACGCTTGACCAACGACGGTGGACATCGTCAGGTCATTTCTACTATGCCATGTTTCAAGCACAAGTAATGCCAAAAATGTGGTCATGCCTTGCGTGCGTTGGCAACAAGCTCATGCTGCATCCGAAGAGAGTGCGACGGCGATGTTCGAAGCCCATTTCCAAACGTTCGAAGAGCCCGAAGGCGGCGTGGCGCTGACCGCACGCTTGAGCGCGCTGCGCGAGGAACTGGCGCGGCGCAAGCTGACCGGGTTTGTGGTTCCGCGTGCCGATCAGCAGCAGAATGAGTATGTTGCGGCGTCCGAGGAGCGGCTCGCCTGGCTGACCGGCTTCACCGGATCGGCCGGGCTCGCGGTCGTGCTGAGCAAGGAAGCCGCCCTGTTCGTCGACGGGCGCTACACGCTGCAGGCCGGCAAGCAGGTCGATCGCAAGGCCTGGCAGGTCGAGCCGCTGGTCGAGCCGCCACCGGAGCACTGGCTGACCCGGCACCTGGCGGCCGGCGACCGCCTAGGATTTGACCCCTGGCTGCACACTTCTGCGGCAGCCGAACGGCTGGCCGCGGCCTGCGCCAAGGCCGGCGCCGAGCTGATCGCCGTCGACGGCAACCCGATCGATACGGTCTGGCACGAACGGCCGGCCCCGCCGCTCGGCCCGGTTGCGATCCACGGCACGCAGTTTTCCGGTGAGATCGAGGCCGAGAAGCTGAAGCGCATCCGGCTCGAGATCAGCAAGCTCGGAGTCGATGCGCTGGTGCTCTCCGACAGCCACGCGGTGGCCTGGACCTTCAACATCCGCGGCGCCGACGTCTCGCACACGCCGCTGCCGCTGTCCTACGCGCTGGTGCCGAAGGAAGGCCGGCCGCTGGTGTTCATCGATCACCGCAAGCTGTCCAATGCGACCCGCGACCATCTCGAACAGTCCGCCGATGTCGAGGAGCCGGCCGCGCTGACGCCAAAACTGACCGAGCTCGCCAAACGCGGCGCCTCGATCGCACTCGACAGCGCGACCGCGGCCGACGCGTTGAGCCGCCTGATCTCCGGCGCTGGCGGCAAGCCGGTGCGCGGCAACGATCCGGTCAGCCTGCTGAAGGCGGTCAAGAACCTCACCGAGATCGACGGCACGCGGACGGCGCATCGGCGCGACGCGGTGGCGCTGACGCGCTTCCTCGCCTGGATCGACCGCGAGGCGCCCTCCGGCCACCTCACCGAGATCGACACCGTCGAGGCTTTGGAGACCTTCCGCCGCCAGACCGGCGCGCTGAAGGACGTCTCATTCCCGACCATCGCCGGCACCGGGCCCAACGGCGCCATCGTGCATTATCGCGTGACGCGCAAGAGCAACCGCCGCATCGCGCCCGGCGACCTCCTGCTGATCGATTCCGGCGCGCAATATGAGGACGGCACCACCGACGTCACCCGCACCATCGCGATCGGCAAGCCGACCGACGAGATGCGCGACCGCTTCACCCGCGTGCTGCGCGGCCATATCGCGATCGCCCGCGCGATCTTCCCCGACGGCACCACCGGCGCGCAGCTCGACAGCTTCGCGCGGCAATATCTCTGGCAGGCCGGGATCGATTTCGAACACGGCACCGGCCACGGCGTCGGCAGCTATCTCAGCGTCCATGAGGGCCCGGCGCGGATTTCCAAGCTCGGCACCACGCCGCTGAAGCGCGGCATGATCCTGTCCAACGAGCCGGGCTACTACAAGACCGACGCCTACGGCATAAGGATCGAGAACCTCGAGCTCGTGATCGGCACCGACATTGCCGGCGCCGAGAAGCCGGTCAACGCATTCGAGACCCTGACCCTGGCGCCGATCGACCGCCGCCTGATCGAGGTCGGCATGCTGAGCGACGGCGAATTGAGCTGGCTCAACGACTACCACGCCCGCGTCGCGCGCGTGGTGCGCCCGCATCTCGACGACAACGCCACCAAGCTCTGGCTCGACGAGGCGACGGCGACGCTGACGTAGCGCCGCGCAAGCATCCGCACAATCGGGGTCACCGCCGCACTCGGTGTCGTCCTCCGCGAAAGCGGGGGATCCAGTACGCCGGCGCCCATCGGTTCAAACACGTCTGTCTCTGGAATACTGGGTCCCCCGCTTTCGCGGAGGAGGACAGCGGTGATTGTTGTTGCGTGAGGCGAAACGTCGCCCGAATGCATGGGCGTATGCCGAAACACGCGTATTCCGCGCGAACGGGCACGCTACAGTCATTGCACAATGCTGGATCAGACCTGAATGCACGGCGTGATGGGCAAGCCGCCAGGCGCGGCTACAAATAACATCGCGACATCGAAGGGCATGCTGCTGATGCTGGTCGTGATGACGGGCGTCGCGCCGATCTCGCTCTACATGCTGGTCCCGGCGCTGCCGGTGCTGGCGACCACGTTCGGCCGCGACATTTCCATCGCGCAGATGACCGTGTCGCTCTACATGGTCGGCATCGCGCTGTCGCAGCTGATCATGGGGCCGCTGTCCGACAAATTCGGCCGCCGCCCGGTGCTGCTGTCGGGCCTCGGCCTGATGGTGGTGGCCGGCATCGGCTCCGTGTTCGCCGAGACCCTGCCGCAGCTGATCGCCGCGCGCTTCTTCCAGGCGCTTGGCGGCGCCAGCGGCATGGTGATTAGCCGCGCCATCATCCGCGATCTCTACCCGCGCGAGCGGGTCGGCGCCATGATCAGCCTCGTCGTCGCCGCGCTGATGATCGCGCAAATGGTGAGCCCGCTCACCGGCGGCCTTTTGGAGACCACATTCGGCTGGCGCGCGATCCTCTATTTCATCACCGCGGCGTCGCTGGCCGTGACGATCTTCATCGCGCTGGCGCTACCCGAAACCCGCCGCGACCGCGCCGACAGCTCCAGCTTCCGCGGCGACCTCGGCAAGCTGATGCGCAGCCGCGCCTTCGTCGGCTACCTGCTGTGCCAGGTGCTGGCGTCGCAGATCATCTTCGCCTTCGCCGGCGGCGGTCCCTATATCGTCGTCACCCAGATGGGTCGCAGCAGCGCCGAATACGGCGCGTGGTTCGCGATGACCGGGTTCGGCTACTTCGTCGGCAATCTGTTGTGCGTGCGGTTCGCGCCGCGGCACTCGCTGGAGAAACTGATCTGGTTCGGCCTCGCGCTGCAGGTCGGCGGCAGTCTCTTGAACCTGATCTGGAGTTTCACTGGAGCAAACCAGGCGCCGCTCTGGCTGTTCGGAACCCAGATGATCGTGATGGTCGCCAATGCCTTCGTGATGGCCAACTCCGCCGCAGGTGCCATCAGCATCCGCCCCGAGGCCGCCGGCACCGCGTCCGGCGCCATGGGCTTCCTGCAGCAGGGCATCGGCGCGCTGATCTCGCAATTCGGTGCCTATCTCGGCGGCCACTCGACCACGACGCTGCCGCTGACATCGGCTCTCTTCGCGATCTCGATCGCCTGCGCCTGCACCATGATCTTCGTGGTGCCGCGGCGGAACTTGGTGGTGAGCGAAGAGCTGATCGCGCAGGCCGAAGAGGATGAACAAGGGATGATGTGAGGCGTATGGCGTGAGGAGCGCTGCGCTCCACTCTCCTGTCGTCATCCCCCGCGCATGCGGGGGATCCAGTACGCCGCGACCTATCGGCTCAACAATAACTGCCTCTGGAATCCTGGTCCCCGCTTTCGCGGAGGACGACAGTGGAGAATGCGGCGCGGCCGCGCCTACTCCCCGATCAGCTTCAGCCACTCGTCCTCGGTCAGCACCTGCACGCCGTGCTTCTGCGCCTCAGCGAGCTTCGAGCCGGCGCCCGGCCCGGCGACGACATAGTCGGTCTTCTTCGACACCGAGCCCGCAGCCTTGGCCCCTAACCGCTCGGCGGTTGCCTTGGCCTCGTCGCGGGTCATCTTTTCGAGCGAGCCGGTGAACACCACGGTCTTGCCGGCCACCACCGAATTGCTCTTCGGCTTCTCGGCGTCGACGATCTCGTCGAGCTCCCCGGTCAGCCGCTCGACGATGCCGCGGTTGTGGCTCTCGCCGAAATAGTCAGCGATGCTCTTGATCACGGTGTCGCCGATCTGGTCGAGCGCATCCATCTCCGCGATCGCCTCCTCGTCGCCCTTGGCGACCCTGAGGCAGGCGTCGTGGAACGCGTTCCATGAGCCGTAGCCGCGCGCCAGCGCCAGCGCGGTGGTCTCGCCGACATGGCGCATGCCGAGCGCGTAGATGAAGCGCTCCAGCCCGATCTTGCGGCGGCTGTCGATCGCGGCGAACAGGTTGCGCACCGAGGTCTCGCCATAGCCTTCGATCTCCTCGAGCTTCAGCTTGGCGTTGCGCTTCGGCAGCGTGAAGATGTCGGCCGGCTCCCTGACCCAACCCTGGTCGAAGAAATATTGCAGCTGCTTGACGCCGAGGCCGTCGATGTCGAAGGCACGGCGCGACACGAACAGAATCAGGTGCTCGACCTTCTGGAACGGACAGGCGAACTCGCCGCTGCAGCGCAGCCGCGAGCCCTCCTCGCCGGTCGCGGTCTCCTCGCGCACCACGTCGGTGTGCAGCGGGCACGGGCACTTCTTCGGGAAGTGGAATTCCTTCGCGCTCTTCGGCCGCTTGTCGATCACGACGTCGACGACCTGCGGGATCACGTCGCCGGCGCGCTGGATCACAACGGTGTCGCCGATCCTGATGTCGCGCCCCTCGCGCAGCACCTCGCCTTTGTTGCCGATGCCCTTGATGTAGTCCTCATTGTGCAGCGTGACGTTCTGCACGATCACGCCGCCGACGCCGACCGGCTCGAGCTTGCCAACCGGCGTGAACGAGCCGGTGCGTCCGACCTGGATCTCGATGTCGCGCAACACGGTCATGGCGCGCTCGGCCGGGAATTTGTGCGCGATCGCCCAGCGCGGCGTGCGCGACACGAAGCCGAGCCGCTCCTGCCAGTCGATGCGATCGACCTTGTAGACGACGCCATCGATGTCGTAATCGAGCTCGGCGCGCTGCTCCTCGATCTTGCGGTGGAACGCGATCAATTCCTCGACCGAGTGGCACAGCTTGGTCAGCGGATTGGTCTTGAAGCCGCAGCGCTCGAACCAGTGGATCATGCCGGTCTGCGTATCCTCCGGCATCCCGCTCATCTCGCCCCAGGCATAGGCAAAGAAGCCGAGCGGCCGCGAGGCGGTGATGCCGGGATCCTTCTGCCGCAGCGAGCCGGCCGCCGAATTGCGCGGATTGGCGAAGATGGTGTCCCCGGCGGCTTTCTGCCTCTCGTTGAGCGCGAGGAACGCCTTCTTGGTCATGTAGACCTCGCCGCGCACCTCGCAGATATCGGGCACGTTGCGGCCCTTCAGCTTCTGCGGGACATCCTGCAGCGTACGGATGTTGGCGGTGACGTCCTCGCCTTCAGCGCCGTCGCCGCGCGTCGCTGCGGTAAGGAGTTCGCCGCCCTCGTAGCGCAGCGACATCGAGAGGCCATCGATCTTCGGCTCGGCCGAGAAATCGATCCTGTCATCCGGCAGCTTGAGAAAGCGCGTGATGCGTCCGACGAAGTCGACTACGTCGGCTTCCGCGAATGCATTGTCGAGCGACAGCATCGGGACGGAATGGCGGACCTTCTTGAAGCGCCCTGACGGCGCGGCGCCGACCTTCTGCGACGGCGATTCCGCGGTGACGAATTCGGGGAAGCGCTTCTCGATCGCGTTGTAGCGCTGCCGCAGCGCATCGTATTCGGCATCGGTGACGCTGGGTGCGTCGTCCTGGTAGTAGCGCTTGTCGTGGCCTTCGAGCTCGAGCGCAAGGCGCATCAACTCGACCTTGGCCTGGGCCTTGGTGAGCTTGTCGACGTCGGGGGGTGTTTTCTTTATTGCTGCTTTGGCCATGCGACGGGGGCGCTATAGTTTTCCGTCATTCCAGGGCGGTCCGTCAGGGCCGAACCCGGAATGACAGTGTGGGAAATGAGGCTCATGTCGTACTACGTGTACATTCTAGCAAGTCGACGAGACGGGGCAATCTATGTTGGGATCACCAACGATCTCGTGCGGCGGATCTACGAACATCGAGTGAAGGCCGTCCCAAGCTTCACATCCAAATGCAACATCACGCAGCTCGTATGGTTCGAAATCTACGATGATCCGATCTCAGCCATAACGCGTGAGAAAGAGCTGAAGAAGTGGAAGCGGGCCTGGAAAATCGAGCTGATCGAAGCGACCAACCCGCAGTGGAATGACTTGTACGAGTCGATCTGTATCTGAGGTCGTCATTCCGGGGCATCGCGCAGCGATGAACCCGGAATCTCGAGATTCCGGGTTCGATGCTTCGCATCGCCCCGGAATGACAGTGAACAACTAACTCGCCGCCCTGAGCAGCCGTTCCGCCGCAGCCCTCGCCTCCGCGGTGATCTCGGCGCCGGCCAGCATGCGCGCGATCTCCTCGCGGCGGTGGTCGGCGGCGAGCGCGTTGACGCGGGTGGCGACCCGCTTGCCCTTGTCGAGCGCATCCTTGGAGATCAAAAGATGCTGGCTGGCCCGGGCTGCGACCTGCGGCGCATGCGTCACCGCCATCACCTGGACCTTGCCGGCGAGACGCGCCAGCCGCGAGCCGATCGCGTCCGCCACGGCGCCGCCGACGCCAGTGTCGATTTCGTCGAACACCAAGGTGGGCGCCGAGCCGCGATCGGCCAGCACCACCTTCAGCGCCAGGAGGAAGCGCGACAACTCGCCGCCGGAGGCGACCTTCATCATCGGCCCCGGCTTGGTGCCCGGATTGGTCTGGACCCAAAACTCGACGCGGTCGATGCCCTGCGGTCCCGGCGCGGCGGCATTGGGCTCGACCTGGGTCATGAATTTCGCACGCTCGAGCTTGAGCGGCGCGAGTTCGGCATTGACGGCCTTGTTGAGCTTCTCGGCCGCCTTGGTGCGCGCTGCCGACAGCTTTGCCGCCGCGGCAGCATAGCGCTTGTCGGCCTCAGCGGCGGCCGCTTCCAGCTTCTTCAGCTGATCGGCGCCGGCATCGATCAGCGCGACGTCACCGGCATATTGCGCCGCCAGCGCCGCCAGCAGATCGACCGGCGTCGAATATTTGCGCGAGGCGGCGCGCAGCGCGAACAGCCGCTCCTCGATTCGCTCGAGCTCGGCCGGATCGAAATCGGTCGCCGCCAGCGCCGCGTGGAGATGCTGGTCTGCCTCTTCCAGCGCGTTGATCGCGACATCGATCGCCTTCACGGCCGGCTCGATCAGGCTGGGTGCATTGGCGGCGCGCCGCTCCAGCCGCCGTACCGCAGCCGACAGGGCCGACACCGGCGAATGCGAGCCGCCGATCGCCTCCTGCGCCTCGCGCAGATCGGTCGCGACCTTCTCGCCCTGCATCATGGTGGTGCGGCGGTTGGCGAGCTCGGTCTCCTCGCCCTCCTTCGGCGCCAGCGTCTTCAGCTCCTGCGAGGCATGGCGCAGATAGTCGGCCTCGCGCGCGGCGCGCTCCATGCCTGCGCGATGTTCTTCGAGCGCGGTGCTCGCGGTCCGCCTGATCTCCCACAGCGCCTCCAGCGCCGCGACGTCCTTCTCGTGTCCGGCGAAGGCGTCGAGCAGCTGGCGATGGGTGGAGGCGTCGACCAGAGCACGCTCATCGTGCTGGCCGTGGATCTCGACCAGGACCGCGCCGACCGCCTTCAGGGTCTGCACGCTGATCGCCTGGTCGTTAATGAAGGCGCGGGTGCGGCCGTCGGCGAGTTGCACGCGGCGCAGGATCATCTCACCGGTGTCGTCGAGGCCGTTTTCGGCGAGGATTTTTGCGGCCGGGTGCCCCTTGGGGACATCGAACGTGGCGGTGACCTGGCCCTGCTCGGCGCCATGGCGCACCAGTCCGGCATCGCCGCGGCCGCCGAGCGCCAGCGCAAAGGCATCGAGCAGGATGGATTTGCCGGCACCGGTTTCGCCGGTCAGCACCGCCAGACCACGGGAAAATTCGATATCGAGCCGTTCGATCAGGACGATGTCACGGATCGACAGACGGGCCAGCATGCGAGGACAATTCCTAGCCGAGACCTATCTTCTTGAAGGTCCTGCTGATCCAGGATCCCTGATTCTCGCTCGGCTCGAGACCGCCGGACTTTACTAGATTATACGCGTCCTTGTACCAGCGGCTGTCCGGAAAATTGTGGCCAAGCACCGCGGCGGCGGTCTGCGCCTCGCCGGCGATGCCGATCGCCATATAGGCCTCGGTGAGCCGGTAGAGCGCCTCTTCGACGTGGCGGGTGGTCTGGTACTGCGTGACCACGGTCTTGAAGCGGTTGATCGCGGCGGTGAAGTCGCGCTTCTCGATGTAATAGCGCCCGACCGCCATTTCCTTGCCGGCGAGTTGGTCGCGCGCAGCCTGAATCTTGACCTTGGCCTGGGTGGCGTATTCCGAGGTCGGATATTTGCGCACCACCTCTTCGAGCGCTGCGATGGCCTTCTCGGTGCGGCTCTGGTCGCGCGAGATGTCCGGGATCTGGTCGAAATGCGATGCCGCGATCAGGTATTGGGCGTAAGCGGCGTCCGGGCTGCCGGGATGCAGCGTGACGTAGCGGGTGGCCGACCCGATGCAACTATCGTAGTCGCCCGCCTGGTAATACGAATAGGCCGACATCAGGAGCGACTTGCGCGCCCAGTCCGAATAGGGATGCTGACGGTCGACTTCCTCGAACTTCTTCGAAGCGGCCTTCAGATCCTTCTTCTCGTTCATCATGTACAAGCCCTCATTGTAGAGCTTGTCCGCGGGCTCATCGACGAAGGTATCGTCCTTGGCCATGAACTTGTCCCACAGCGCGCCGGTGCCGCAGCCCGAGAGCGGCAATGCCAGCACGATCAGGCCCGCGGCGAAACGCAGCGTGCGCACGGCCTTGGTCAGGCCGGAGACGTCAGAAGAATTGCGTTGTTCGAGCGCCATACGCATTGCCGACATGGATTGTAAAACCTGACGCCTTTGATGCGGTTAACGGCGACCCCACTCCACCCATGAACCGCAATCATGGATGCAATATCTCTCGATCTCTCGCGCCGTTGGCGCCCGTACCAAGGCAGCCGCGGGCCTCTTTAACCGAAAAATGACCGTCGACCAACCGAATAGGGAGCCAATCCGCCGGGAATAAGGCGACCCAGGGAAGCTTACAGCCTGCTGTGGCTATTACGGAAATCGGGCTGACCGCCTGCGGCGATCAGGACACGTCCGGACCGTAGGCCGGGGCGACGAGGCCCCCCACCGCGCTGGCACCGGCTTCGACATGGCCGCGGACCGGGCGCCGGGCGGTCTCCGATTCGACCACGCGCCAGGCGCCGCGGTCGGCGAGCAGCGCCTTCAGCACTGCGTTGTTGAGCTTGTGGCCGCCACGGACCGAACGGTAGCTGCCGAGCAGCGGCAGGCCGGCCAGCGCGAGATCGCCAATCACGTCGAGCACCTTGTGGCGAGCGCACTCGTCGGCGTAGCGCAGGCCCTCGGCGTTGAGCAGACGGGCCTCGTCGAACACCACCGTGTTGTCGAAGGAGGCGCCGAGCGCGAAGCCAGCGCCCCACAGCCGCGCCACGTCATTCATGCAGCCGAAGGTACGGGCTCGCGCGACTTCGCGGCGGAAGCCTTCCGGCGACAGATCGAAGGCGTAGGTCTGATGACCGATCACCTTGTTGGCGAAATTGATTTCGACTTCGGCCCGGAACCCGCCGGCGAACGGACGCAGCTCGCCCATCGCATCGCCGATCTTGACCTGCACCGGCTTCAGCACCTGGATAAAGCGGCGGACCGCGGGCTGGGTCACTATGCCGGCCTGGTCGATGGCCGCGACGAACGCCGCAGCGCTACCGTCCATGATCGGAACTTCGGCTCCGTCGACCTCGATCGTGGCGTTGTCGACGCCCATGCCGCGCAGCGCGGCGAGAACATGCTCCGCGGTCGAAACCAGCGGCCCTTCACGGTCACCCAGCACCGTCGCAAACTCAGTTGCGATAACGGCGTCGGCGGTGGCGGTAATTTCGCGGTCGGCACCGTCGAGACCGGTGCGGACAAAAATAAAACCCGCATCAACAGGTGCAGGTCCCAGCGTGAGACTAACAGGAAGACCGGAATGAACGCCTACGCCAGTCACGGTGGCTTGCGACCGAAGCGTTGTCTGACGGCTGAACTTCATTCGATAATGCCCACTACCCGACTTCACTCAATTCAAGTGGCCAAACTTCCCCAAGGCCGACTCGCTTGAGCTCCCCAAGTCCCGGCAGACCATAGTGATTGCCCTAAACCGCGCCAACTCACGCTTGTTTACCGATTGTTACCCCACCTCTGCCGCATTCGCGCCCAAGGTTAACCAAATTGCAGCAGCGAAAACGGCCTCGGCGAGCGATCATCTGATCACCGAAAGAATAATTAATCATTTAAAATCAGTTGCTTGTTTGCGAAGCGCAGCCCCTGCCCGCGAAAAGAAAGAGGCCCCGGCGGTTCCCCGCCGGGGCCTTGTTCGTCGTCAAAGTTGTAACAAACTTCAGTTTGCCTGCCGGCGCAGGAAGGCCGGGATATCAAGATGGTCGTCACCCTGTGGCGCCGGGGCAACAGGCGCCTGGCGGCCATGGGCGTCCAGTCCCTGCGGCGCCGGGCGCTTCGCATACTCCGATACCGGCGATTCGTTCGCAGATATCTGCTGGGCAACGCTGCGGGCCGGCTTGCGCTCGGGCAGCGGCGGCATCGTCGGCATCGCCGGACCCGAGGCACGGGCCGCGATCGGCGGCTCGGTCTCTTCGTCGCGGCGCCCGAGGCCGACATTGGCCAGCCGCTGCAGCAGCGACAGCCGGGTCTTCTGCGGGTGCTCTGCCTCGCCGTCGCCGCTGGCCTGGCGGATCTCCGCCTGTGCTGGCATCGGTAGATCCTCGAACTTCGGCATCCGCGGGGCACGGACCGGCGACCGCTCCGCCGCCTGCGGGATGAAGGTCTCGGGCGGCATCGGCTCGTGCTGCTCGGCACGGGCCGCCTCGTGGTCCGGGAACAACGTCGGCTTCTGGGCGATCGGCCGCACGGTGACGTCACCGTAGGAGGCCGGCTGCATCGGCGCCTGCGCCGGTGCGCTGTCCGGGGCGACCGCGGCAGCGATTGCCGCGAGCGCTGCGCGCTCGACGGCCGGACGCTGCTGGGGTGCGGCGGAAGCGGCAATCGGAGCAACCGTCACGCCCGTCGGCGGCTCGACCTTCTGGGCACGCTCGGCCATGCGCTGGTTGTCGGCACGCAGGCGGGCGGTCAGATCGGCCAGCCGGCTCTCGGGCGAGCCGCCCGACTGCTGCGCCGGCGCCTGGGCGCGGGAAGCGATCGCGGCCTGCTCGATACCGGTTGCGACCACCGAGACGCGAATGATGCCGTCGAGCGATTCGTCGAAGGTGGCGCCGACGATGATGTTGGCGTCGGCATCGACTTCTTCGCGGATGCGGGTTGCCGCTTCGTCGACCTCGAACAGCGTGAGGTCCTTGCCGCCCGTGATCGAGATCAACAGGCCGCGGGCACCCTTCATCGAGCTGTCGTCGATCAGCGGGTTGGCGATCGCAGCTTCGGCGGCGGTCAGCGCACGCTTCTCGCCGGTGGCCTCGCCGGTGCCCATCATCGCCTTGCCCATTTCCCGCATCACGGCGCGGACGTCGGCGAAGTCGAGGTTGATCAGGCCTTCCTTGACCATCAGGTCGGTGATGCAGGCGACGCCCGAGTACAGCACCTGGTCGGCCATCGCGAACGCGTCGGCGAAGGTGGTCTTCTCGTTGGCGACCCGGAACAGGTTCTGGTTCGGGATGATCAGCAGCGTGTCGACCACCTTGTGGAGCTCGGAGATGCCGTGCTCGGCGGTACGCATGCGGCGCTGACCCTCGAAGTGGAACGGCTTCGTCACCACGCCGACGGTGAGGATCCCCATCTCGCGAGCGGCCTTGGCGATCACGGGCGCAGCACCCGTGCCGGTGCCGCCGCCCATGCCGGCGGTAACGAACACCATGTTGGCGCCGGTCAGGTGATCGCGCAGCTCGTCCATGACCTCCTGCGCGGCCGCAGCGCCGACATCGGGCTGCGATCCGGCGCCGAGCCCCTGGGTGACCTGGGTGCCCATCTGGATGATGCGCTGCGCCTTCGACATGGTCAGCGCCTGCGCGTCGGTGTTGGCGACGACGAAATCGACGCCCTGCAACCCGGCGGTGATCATGTTGTTGACGGCATTACCACCCGCGCCGCCGACGCCGAAGACGGTGATCCGCGGTTTCAGCTCGCTGATGTCAGGGGGTGTCAGATTGAGTGCCATGGTTGCCTCTCTCGATTATGCGCGCGTTGGTTCGTCCCGGCCGCTGGCCGCAGGAGCTGGTGAAAATGCAATGAGCCGGGGTGCGGTCATCAGAAGCCCTCGCGAAGCCATCGTCCGACCTTTCCGAAGTAACCGTCTGTCCCTGTCCTGAGCTGCCGCGTGCGCCGCGGTTCGACATGTTCAAGATGTGCGTATTGCGGATAGACCAAGAGACCCGTCGGCACCGAGAACGAGGCGCCCTTGGCCTCGTTCGGCAGCCGGCCGAAGCCGAGCGGGCGGCCGATGCGGACCTGACGGTTCAGGATACGGGTGGCAAGCTCGACGGTGCCGGTGAGCTGCGAGGCGCCGCCGCTCAATACGACGCGCGCCCTCGGCTCTGCCGCAAAGGGAGAATCCGCGAGCCGGTCACGGACCATTTCAAAAATCTCCTCGGCGCGATGCCGGACGATGTTGGCGATCGTGGCGCGGGACACGATTTGCGGAGTGTCCCGATCGTCGCCTGCAGTGGGAACGGACATCAGCTCGCGCGAGTCCGAACCGCCGGTCAGCACCGTGCCGTATAAAGTCTTGATTCGCTCGGCATCCGCAATGCACGCGCCGATGCCGCGCGCAAGATCCATGGTGATGTGTTGCCCGCCGAGCGCAAATCCGGATGCGTGCACGAGGCGGCCGCCGGAGTAGGTCGCGATCGTCGTCGAGCCCGCGCCCATCTCGACGACGGCGGCGCCGAGATCGGCCTCGTCATCAGTCAGCACCGACAGGCCCGCGACATACGGGCTCGACGCCATGGCTTCGACGTTGAGATGGCAGCGCTCGACCACCAGCATCAGGTTCTTGGCGACCGTCGCGTCCGACGTCACCACATTCATGTCGACGCCGAACTGGCGCGCCACCATGCCTCTGGGATCGCGGATGCCCTTGACGCCGTCGAGCGCGTAACCGACCGGCAGCGCGTGCAGCACGGTGCGGCCGGCGCCGGCGGCGTGGCGCATGCCGGCCGAGGTGACGCGGCTGATATCGTCCGCGGTCACCGAGCCGCCGTGGATATCGGCCGCGGCTTCAACCAACTGGCCATGCAGCCGGCCGCCGGAGACCGACAGCAGGACGGATTCGACGCGGACCTTGGCCATGCGCTCGGCCAGCGCCACGGCATGGCGCACTGCCTTCTCGCATTCGGCGAGATCGACCACTGCGCCGGCCTTGACGCCGCGCGACTGGATCTGGCTGTAGCCGATCAATTCGACCGCATGGGTGCGGCCGCGCAGCGCCTCGTTCGGCGGCGACGGCTTGAGCCGCGCGATCATGCAGGCGATCTTGCTGGAGCCGATGTCGAGCGAAGCCACCATCGCGGTGCGCTTCGGCATCGGCCGGGTCTTCGGGGTCAGATTGCGGTCGAGGCCGGTCATGCGGAGTCACCCGGCTTCTTCTTGGACTTCTTGTCCTTGAACAATTCGTCCCGCGCCTTGCCGGCTTCCTCGGACAGTTGCACGACCAGCCGATCGGGCAGACGCATGTCGACGGCGACGATGTCGCGCGAGAACAGCTTTTCGTCCTTGTCGAGCTTGGAGAGCGCGGCCAGCGCGTTGCCGACGTCGTTCTCGGGCAGGCGGACGTCGAGGCCGTCCTTGAGGCGCAGGTTCCAGCGCCGCTCGCCGACGAAGATCGCGGCCTTGGTCACCGAACGCACCTGCGGGTAACGATCGAGCAGTGCCAGGAAGTCCTGCGCCCTGACATCGGCACCCTTGCCTACCACCAGCGGCAGATTGAGGAAGCGGCGCGTGACATAGGGCTCGAGCACCGCGCCGTCGGAGGCGATCACCGACAGGCGGCCGTTCTGCTGCCACAACGCGAAGGCGGTGCGCTCGACGATGTCGATCTGCAGCCGGCCCGGATAGAGTTTCAGGATCGTGGCGTCGGCGATCCAGGGATTGGCCTTCAGCTTGGCGCGCACGGTATCGGCGTCGAGGAACAGCAGCGAGGAGCGGCCGTTGACGCCGCCGATCGCAAGCACCTCGTCCTGGCTCAGCTGCTTGCGGCCGTTGATACCGACAGTGGTGATCCGGAAGCCCGCGGAATTGGCCAGCGCATTGCGGGTATCGCTGAGCGCGGTGGTGAACTCCTCGAGATGGCCGCCCCTGACGATGCCGAAGCCCAGGCTGCCGAACAGGATCGCGAGCGTCGCGACCAGGCCGATGCGGCGCGGCAGATAGCGTTCGAGCAGCAGGATGTAGCGGTTCGGCGGCTCGCGATCGATGATGACCTGCGGCCGCCCGGCGGGACGCCGGCGGCGGCGCGCGAGATGGGCGCCGACATACTCGCGCAGCAGCACCGCCGCTCCAATAGCGGCTGCTCTCAGGTCAGCTTGAGGCCCCAGCGATCGCAGCGATCGGGTGAGGCGTCCTGCACCATCCATTGCACGAGCTCGTCACATGTTTGCGCCCGCAAACCCTGCGGGGTCCCGGCACACGTGTCGTCTCGGCTAGACCGGTGGGATTAGAGTGGCCCCCTGTTCCCTGGTTGCGATCCTCGAAGCGGTAATCCGCGACAGCTCACGCCCCGGCAGCCAAGCGCTACATGCGCCGCCAGCGTTAACCTTCGGGCTTCCTGGTAAACAAATGGTAAAGGAGTTCAGCCTAAGGTGTATTTTGATCAACGCTTTGAGTACTTTGCCGCGAACCCGTTAGCATTTTGGCAACAGCGCCGGGTTCCATGCGGCCGACTCGTGCAGGTTCCCCACCCGATCGGCCTTAACGCCTGGCGCGGCGGCGGCCGAGCTCGATCTGGTCGGCCAGGAAGTGGCCAAAGCCGATGCCCTGTGCTTTCAAGGCCTTAGGGTAAAGGGATGCCGCGGTGAGGCCGGGCAGCGTGTTGGTCTCGAGGTAGACCGGGCCAGTGGCCGACACGATGAAATCGCTGCGCGAGTAGCCGGTGCAGGACAATGCGCGGTGCGCCCGCAACGCATGATCCATGATCGCAGCGCTGACCTCGGGCGCGAAGCGGCCGGGACAGATCTCCTGGGTCGACTTCAGGAGATATTTGGCTGTGTAGTCGAAGCCCCCCTCCGCCGGCACGATCTCGATCGGCGGCAGCGCGAACACCGTGCCGTCGGATTGCTCGAGCACGCCGCAGGTCGCCTCGACGCCCGATACGAACGGCTCGATCAGATAGTCTTCATGCTTCGCCGCATTGCGGACTGCGACGAGGTCCTGTTTCGCGTTGACGAAGATCAGCCCGTAGCTCGAACCGTCCTTGGCGGGCTTTGCGATCAGTCTGCCGTGCTTCGCGAAGGCATCGTCGATCTCGTCGACGGTGATGCCCTGCGGCGCGTTGAGGCCCGCGATCGCGGCGAAGCGCTTCGCCGAAGGCTTGTCGAACGCCAGATGCGACGACGCCGAGCCGGAGCCGGTGAACGCGACGCCGCGCATCTCGCACATCGCCTGCAACTCGCCGTTCTCCGCGCGGCCACCGTGCAGGCCGAGCACCAGCACGCGCTGCTCGACGCTGGCTTTGTCGAGCGCCTGGTCCAGCGCGATGCCGCGACCATCGGGCTTGAAGTCGAGCTCGAAGGGCCGCGTGTGGCCGAGCAGCTGTTCGGACGTCACCGCATGCACGGTATCGTCGACGTCCCAGAACCAGAGTTCCGCATCGGGCAGCGCGCGATGCAGCGCCTGCGCGCTCGCCACCGAGACCAGCCGCTCCTTGTTGGTGCCGCCGAACAGAATGGTCACCTGCATCAGCTCTTCCCGATCCGCTTGATTTCCCAGTGCAGCTCAATTCCGCTGGCCTGCTTGACCCGTTCCCGCACCGTCTCGCCGAGCGTCTCGATGTCATGCCCGGTGGCGTTACCGGTGTTGATCAGGAAATTGCAGTGCATCTCCGACACCTGCGCGCCGCCGACCTTGAGGCCACGGCAGCCGGCAGCGTCGATCAGTTTCCAGGCGCTGTTGCCCGGCGGGTTCTTGAACGTCGAACCGCCAGTCTTTTCGCGGATCGGCTGCGCGGTCTCGCGATGGGTCTGCACCTCGTTCATGCGGGTGCGGATCGCATCCGCATCGGTGATCCTGCCGCGGAAGCGCGCCGATGTGAACACGATCGACGGATCGACGCCGGAGTTGCGATAGACGAACTTCATATCCGCATTGCCGAACATGTGCTTCGTGCCGTCACGGCCGATGCCGGTGGCCTCGATCAGCACGTCCTTGGTCTCTCCGCCATTGGCGCCGGCATTCATGCGCAGCGCGCCGCCGACCGTGCCGGGAATCCCGAACAAGAATTCCATGCCGCCGATATCAGCCGCCGCCGCCGTCTCGGCGACGCGCTTGTCTAGCGCTGCGGCACCGGCGGTGACGACATCGCCAGCCGCACTGGTCTCGCCGAATGCGCGCGGCGCGAGCCGGATCACGACGCCAGGCATGCCGCCATCGCGCACGATCAGGTTGGAGCCGACGCCGACGACATAGACCGGCAATTCCTGCGGCAGGCGCTTCAGGAAATAGGCGAGATCATCCTCATCGGCCGGCGTGAACAGCACCTGCGCCGGACCGCCGACGCGAAACCAGGTCAGCTCCGCCATCGACTGGTTCGCCAGCAGCCGCCCGCGCAACTCCGGCATCGCGGCTTTCAGGTCGGGCGTGATGTCCGGGAAGGTCACGATCACCCCAGCGCCTTCAATTCGCCGGGCAGTGCGTAGGCCCATTGCGTGATGTTGCCGGCGCCGAGACAGACCACGAGATCGCCGGACTTGGTGAGGCCGTGCACGATCTTCGCGAGCTCACCGGCGTCAGGCAGCGGCACAACGTTGCGATGGCCGTGGGCGCGCAGGCCGGCGGCAAAATGGTCGCGGTCGATGCCTGCGATCGGCGTCTCGCCGGCCGGATAGACCTCCGCAACCACGACCGCATCGGCGTCGTTGAAGCAGGTGCAGAACTCCTCGAACAGCGACTGCAGGCGGGTGTAGCGATGCGGCTGCACGACGGCGACGATCTTGCCGTTGGTGGATTCGCGCGCCGCCTTCAGCACGGCCGCGATCTCGACCGGATGATGACCGTAATCGTCGATCACGGTGATGCCGTTGGTCTCGCCGGTCTTGGTGAAGCGTCGCTTCACGCCGCCGAAGCCGGCCATCGCCTGGCGGATCACATCGTCGGACACGCCGAGCTGATGCGCGACTGCGATCGCCGCCGTCGCGTTCGACGCGTTATGGCGTCCCGGCATCGGCAGCATGATGTCGGCGATCTCGTGCGTCGCGCCCGACTTGCGATCGCGGATCGCGACCCTGAATTTCGAGCCGCCGCCCATCGGCGTCAGGTCCAGCAGCTGCGCGTCGGCCTGCGGATTCTGCCCGTAGGTGATGATGCGGCGATCCTCGATCTTGCCGACCAGGGTCTGCACCACCGGATGATCGGTGCACATCACGGCAAAGCCGTAGAACGGAACGTTCTCGACGAAATTGCGGAACGCGTCCTGGATCGCTTCGAACGTCTTGAAATGATCGAGATGCTCGGGATCGATATTGGTGACGATGACGACGTCGGACGGCAGCTTCAGGAAGGTGCCGTCGCTCTCGTCGGCTTCCACCACCATCCAGTCGCCGGCCCCGAGCCGCGCGTTGGAGCCGTAGGCATTGATGATCCCGCCATTGATCACGGTCGGATCGAGCCCGCCGGCGTCCAGCAAGGTCGCCACCATCGTGGTCGTGGTGGTCTTGCCATGGGTGCCGGCGATCGCGACGCAGCTCTTCAGCCGCATCAGTTCGGCCAGCATCTCAGCCCGCCGCACCACGGGAATGCGCCGCGCGCGGGCCGCCATCAATTCGGGATTGTCGCGCTTGATCGCGGTCGAGACCACGACGACATCGGCGCCATCGACATTCTCGGCGGCGTGGCCGACCGAGATCTTGGCGCCCTTCTTGCGCAGCCGGTCGAGGTTGTAATTGTCCGACGCGTCCGAGCCTTGCACGGTGTAGCCGAGATTGATCAGCACCTCGGCAATGCCGCTCATGCCGATGCCGCCGATCCCGACGAAGTGAATGGGTCCGATCTCGCGCGGCAGTCTCATGCTGGTGCTAGCCTCATTGTGTCCAATCGACTTATGAAAGACGCGGGTAGCCGAGACAAGCCCGGCCATAACGCCCCATGGCCGAAAATTCCTCGCGAACGCCTAAATTCCTGCCACTTTTGCCACCAGATCGGCCAGCCGCTCGGCGGCATCGAGCCGGCCGACCCCGCGCGCGGCCTCCGCCATCGCAGTCAATCTCGCGGGCTCGGCGGCGAAGGCCGAGATTTCGGCGGCGAGCCGCGCCGGCGTGAAGTCGTTCTGCGCGATGCGCAGCGCGCCGCCGGCCTGCGACAGCACGCCGGCATTGGCGAACTGGTCCTGATCGATCGCGCCCGGCAGCGGCACCAGGATCGAGGGCCGGCCGATCGCGGCAAGCTCGGCGACGGTGCCGGCGCCGGAACGCGAGATCACCAGTTGGCTCGAGGCGAGCCGCGCCGGCAAATCCGTGAAGAACGGCGCCAGCTCGGCATTGATCTTGAGCCGGTCGTAGATCGCGCGCACCCGCGCCATGTCCTCTTCGCGCACCTGCTGGGTGATGATCAGGCGGCTCCACAGCGCGGGATCGAGCTGCTCGATCGCCGGCGGCACGATATCGCTCATCACCCGCGCGCCCTGGCTGCCGCCGACGACGAGCAGGCGCAGTGGCCCGTTCACCTCCGGCGGCGTGTATTTCACCGCGGCGGCGGCGAGGATCGCCGGCCGCATCGGCGTGCCGACGGTGGTCGCCTTGCCGGCGAGCGCGGGATCGCGATCGAGCACGCCCGGCAGCGAGGTCGCGATCGCGTTGACGCGGCTGGAGAGGAAGCGATTGGCACGGCCGAGCACCGCATTGGCGTCGTGGATGACGCCGGGCACGCCGAGCAGCCGCGCGGCCATCAGCGGCGGCAGGGTCGGGTAACCGCCGAAGCCGACGACGGCCGCGGGCTTCAGCCGGCGCACCACATTGGCGGCCACCAGCGTGCCGTAGCCGAGCATCAGCACGGTTTGCGCGAGCGAGACCGGGTTGCGGCTGCGCACGGTCGCGCTCGGCACCAGCTCGATACTCTCCCGGCCGAACAGGCCGGAATAGCGCAGCGCGCGGCCGTCGGTCGCCAGCCGCACCCGCAGGCCACGCCTGATCAGTTCCACGGCGAGCGCTTCGGCCGGGAATAAATGGCCGCCGGTGCCGCCGGCCGCCAGCAGAATCAGGGGCGCGTTGTCCATGGTTCCCAGTTAACCGACGCCGCCGTCACAGTCACCTACGCGTAGGCGCGCCGGGCACTGGCGCCTTCCATCGATTCGATCTCGGTGCGCGGCCGCTGCCGTGTCAGCGCAAGCATCATGCCGACGCCATAGGCGAGCGACACGAATGATGAGCCGCCATAGGAGATGAACGGCAGCGTCATGCCCTTGGCCGGGATCAGTTGCAGATTGACCGCCATGTTGATGGTCGCCTGCACGCCGAACAGGATCGCAAGCCCCGACGCGGCGAAGCGCGAGAACATGTCCTCGGTGGCGTAGGCGCGCGTCAGCGTGCGGATCACGATGAAGCCGAACAGCGCGACCAGCATCAAGCAGAGGATAATGCCGAACTCTTCCGCCGCGACCGCGAACACGAAGTCGGTGTGGCTGTCCGGCAGGCTGCGTTTTGCAATTCCCTCACCGGGTCCGAGACCGAACCAGCCGCCGTTCCAGAACGCCTCCATCGCGGTGTCGACCTGGAAGGTATCGCCGGAAGCGGGATTCATGAAGCGCTTGATGCGGCCGGCGACGTGCGGCACCAGGAGATAGGCGCCGAACAGGCCGGCGCCGGCGGCGCCCGCGAGCCCGAACACCCAGATCATCCGCATGCCCGCGATGAAGAACAGCGCGCCCCAGACTGTCGTGATCAGCATGGTCTGTCCGAAGTCGGGCTCCATCACCAGGAGCGACACCAGCGTCATCAGCAGCACCAGCGCCATCGACGTCGCCGGCATCTCCGGCCGTTTGGTGGATTCCGCAAACAGCCAGGCCGCGACGATCACGAAGGCGGGCTTGGCGGCTTCGGAGGCCTGGATGTTGACGCCGAGCAGCGTGATCCAGCGCCGCGAGCCCTTGACCTCGGGCCCGACCAGCAGCGTCAGCACGATCAGCGCGATCGACAGCACGAACACCACAAGTGCAGTGCGTCGGATCTGCCGCGGCGTCATGAACGATACGCCGATCAGCACGATCAGCGAGGGCACCAGGAACATGACGTGGCGGTTGAAGAAGTGGAACGGATCGAGCCCGATCCGGGTCGCGACCGGCGGGCTCGCCGCCAACGACAGGATGACCCCGGCCAGCATCAACGCGGCGATCGCCACAAGCAGCAGCTTGTCGACGGTCCACCACCAGTCCGAGAACGGGGTGCGTTGGTCACGGGCGAGCATGGGCGTCCCCAGATGGCAGAGATAACGTTCATTCGTGGCGCAGGATGGTTTCCAAGGGGTTAACGGGTTGGGTAACTTTTGAGGGAGGGGCTTTGGGAAGTCGCTTTGAAGCTCAACGCCGCCGCCTGCCCCCTGCCAACCCAGTCATCCTGAGGGCGCGAGCGCAGCGAGCCTCGAAGGATGCGCGGCCACCAGCCGTGCCGCCGTGCTTCGAGGCTCGCTTCGCTCGCACCTCAGCATGACGGTGCAAGTTCTGATTCAACCGTCAGACAGCTTATGCGGCGTCTTCACCCGCCGGCGAATGACGGAGAACTTGTGTCTACACCACCGGCTTGATGCCGGGCAGCGCCTGGACGATGTCGCGGAAGGCGGTGCCGCGGATTTCGAAATTGCGGTACTGGTCGAACGAGGCGCAGGCCGGCGACAGCAGCACGACGGCTTCGCTCAGTCCCGACGCCTCGGCATCGCGCGCGGCGCTGGCGATCGCGACGTCGAGCGTGCCGGACATCTCATGCGGGACGCGGTCGCCGAGCGTACCGGAGAATTCGGCCGCCGCCTCGCCGATCAGATAGGCCTTGCGGATGCGTGGGAAATATTCGGTGAGACCGGTGATGCCACCGGCCTTCGGCTTGCCGCCGGCGATCCAGTAGATATCGGCGAACGACGACAGCGCATGCGCGGCGGCATCCGCGTTGGTGCCCTTGGAGTCGTTGACGAACAGCACGTCGCCGCGACGGCCGACCTGCTCCATGCGATGTGCCAGACCCGGGAAGCTGCGCAGGGCGTTCTGCAGCACATCGGTCGCAATCCCCATCGCCAGCGCACAGGCCGAGGCGCAGGCCGCGTTCTGCGCATTATGCAGGCCGCGCAGCGAGCCTATGCCGCCGAGACGCGCGACCTCGCTGCGCGCCGCACCCTGGGCACGCACGATGGTCTCGTGCTCGACATAGAGGCCGTCGGGCAGCGGGTTCTTTACCGAGATGCGCACCACGCGCTTGCCGGCGCGATCGAGCCGGTCGGCGATGTCGCGGCACCAGCCATCGTCGACGCCGACGATCGCGGTGCCGCCCTGTTGCACGCCAACGACCAGCCGCTCCTTGACCGCCGCGTAATGCTCCAGCGTGCCGTGGCGATCGATGTGGTCCTCACTGATGTTGATCAGGATACCGACCGAAGGATCGAGCGATGGCGCAAGGTCGATCTGGTAGGACGACATCTCGATGACATGGACGCGGCCCATCCGCGGCGGCTCCAGCGACAGGATCGCGGTGCCGATATTGCCGCCCATCTGGGTGTCGTAGCCGGCGACCTTCATCAGATGCGCGATCAACGCCGTCGTGGTCGACTTGCCGTTGGTGCCGGTGATGGCGACGAACGGCGCGTTCGGTGCATGACGGCGCCGCTCGCGGCAGAACAGTTCGACGTCGCCGATCACCTCGACACCGGCCTCGCGCGCCTTCAGCACGCTCCAGTGCGGCGCCGGATGCGTCAGCGGCGCACCGGGGGTCAGGATCAGGGCGGCGAAATTCGCCCACGACACGGTGCGCAGATCGGCAGTGGTGAAGCCGGCCTGCGCCGCCTTGGCGACGTTGTCGGCACTGTCGTCGGCCGCGATCACCTCCGCGCCACCGGCCTTCAGCGCGTGGCAGCTCGCGAGCCCGGAGCCGCCGAGCCCGAACACCGCGACCGTCTTGCCCGAGAAGGAGGTGACCGGGATCATGGTGACGCTCAGCGCAGCTTGAGGGTCGAGAGGCCGGCGAGCGCCAGCATCACCGAGATGATCCAGAACCGGATCACGATCTGCGGCTCGGTCCAGCCCTTCTGCTCGAAATGATGGTGCAGCGGCGCCATCCGAAACACGCGCTTGCCGGTGAGCTTGAACGAGGTGACCTGGACGATGACCGAGACCGCCTCCAGCACGAACAGGCCGCCGATCACGGCCAGCACGATCTCGTGCTTGACCGCAACGGCGGTGGCACCCAGCATGCCGCCGAGCGCGAGCGAGCCGGTGTCGCCCATGAAGATCGAGGCCGGCGGCGCGTTGAACCAGAGGAAGCCGAGACCTGCGCCCAGCACCGCGCCGCATAGCACCGCCAGTTCGCCGGTGCCGGCGACGTAGTTGATCTGCAGGTAGTCCGAGAACACCGCGTTGCCGGTCAGGTACGAGATCATGCCGAAGCTCGCGGCCGCGATCATGACAGGCACGATCGCGAGGCCGTCGAGGCCGTCAGTCAGGTTCACCGCGTTGCCGGCGCCGACCATCACGAAGGCGCCGAAGATCACGAAGAACCAGCCGAAATTGATCACGAGGTCCTTGAAGAACGGTATCACAAGCGAGGTCGAGGACACGTCGCGGCCGAGCCGGACCAGCGCGTAGGTGGCGGCGAGCCCGATCGCTGCCTCGATCAGAAGCCGCAGCTTGCCGGCGAAGCCGCTGTGCGACTGCTTTGTGACCTTGAGATAATCGTCATAGAAGCCGACGAAACCAAAGCCGAGCGTCACCGCGAGCACGATCCAGACATAGGGATTGAGCGGATTGGCCCAGAGCAGCGTCGACACCACGAGCCCGGACAGGATCATCAGCCCGCCCATGGTGGGCGTGCCCTTCTTGGAAATCAGGTGCGATTGCGGGCCATCGGTGCGGATCGGCTGGCCCTTGCCCTGCCGCAGCCGCAAATGATCGATGATCCAGGGCCCGAACAGGAACACGAACAGCGCACCGGTCACCATCGCGCCGCCGGTGCGGAAGGTGATGTAACGGAACACGTTCAGAGCGCTGCGGAATGGCCCAAACCCCGGAACGGTGTTGGACAGTTCGATCAACCAGTAGAACATTCAAAAAGTCCTATACCGCTTCTTCGTGCGCGGCCTTGTCGGGGAAGCGTTTTTCCAGCGCGCTGACAATGAGCTTCATCTTCGATCCCAGCGAGCCCTTCACCATGATCACGTCACCGGCACGGACCGCGGCGACCACCTGCGCTTCGAGCGCCGCCGAACTCTCGGCATAGCCTCCCCGCTTGCCCGGGGAAAGGGCATCCCACAGATTCCGCATCAGCGGACCACAACAATATACGAGGTCGATGCGGTTGGCGGTCACGGCCTCGTTCAGGTCGCGGTGCAGGTCGGGCCCGGTCGGCCCGAGCTCAAGCATGTCGCCGAGCACGGCGATGCGGCGGCCATGCGGCCCGGTCTGGGCCTGGCCGAGCACGTTGAGCGCGGCGCCCATCGAGGCCGGGTTGGCGTTGTAGCTCTCGTCGATCAGCGTCGCCTCGCCATGGCCGACCTCGAGCGCGCGGCGAAGACCGCGACCGGACGGCGCTTCGAGCTGCGACAGCGACAGCGCCGCGCGCGCGATATCGGCGCCGAGCAGCGACGCGCCCGCGAGCACCGCGAGCGAGTTCATCGCCATGTGCCGGCCGGGCATCCCGATCTTGTAGGTGATGTCATGATCCAGAATGTCGGCGTGCACCGCCGAACAGGTCGCATGCAGCGAGAGATCGATCAGCCGCGCCTCGGCACGCTTGTCGGCGCCGAACGAGACGATGCGCGAGATGCCGGCTTTCTTGGCCTGCTTCTGCAGCCGCGCGAACTGCCCGTTGTCGCGGTTGAGCACCACCGCGCCATTGGGCTCCAGCCCTGCGAATATCTCCGCCTTGGCGTCAGCGATCGCCTCGATCCCGGCGAAGAACTCCAGATGCACCGGCTCGATCGTGGTGATGACGGCGACGTGCGGCCGCACCATCTTGACCAGCGGCGTGATCTCGCCGGCATGGTTCATGCCGATCTCGAACACCGCAAAGCGCGCGCTCGCCGGGCAGCGCGCCAGCGACAGCGGCACGCCCCAGTGATTGTTGAACGAGGCAACCGAGGCATGGGTCTCGCCTTGCGCCGACAGCACGCGGCGCAGCGCCTCCTTGGTCGAGGTCTTGCCGACCGAGCCGGTCACCGCGATGATGCGCGCGTTGAGCCGCGCGCGCGAGGCGTGCGCAAGTTCGACGAGGCCGGCGAGCACGTCGTCGACCACGAGCAACGGCACATCGGCGGGAAATTTTGCCCGTTGCGCGGTCTCGACCACGGCGAGCCCGGCGCCGGCCTTCAGCGCTGCCTCGACGAAGGCATGGCCGTCATGGACGTCGCCCTTGATGGCAAAATAGGCATCGCCCGGCGCGATGGTGCGACTGTCGATCGAGAGACCGGTGACGCCGTTTGGCAATGCGCCTTGCGTTGCCGCGCGCATCGCTTGCGCCATCGCATCCGAGGTCCACAACATCGTGCTCATGCGCCCTCCGCTGCTAGCGCGGCAGCAACCGCCTCATGATCGCTGAACGGCAGCGTCGTGCCGCCGACGATCTGCCCGATTTCATGGCCCTTGCCGGCGACGACCAGCGCGTCGCCGGGCTCGAGCCCGGCAATCCCGGCGCGAATCGCAGCAGCGCGGTCGCCGATCTCGCGCGCGCCCTTTGCAGTGGCCATGATCGCGGCGCGGATCGCCTCCGGCTTCTCGCTGCGCGGATTGTCGTCGGTGACGATGATGTGATCGGCGTTCTCGGCCGCGATCGCGCCCATGATCGGACGCTTGCCGGCGTCACGGTCGCCACCGGCGCCGAAGATCACGACCAGCCTGCGCTTGGCATAGGGCCGCAGCGCCTGCAGAGCCTTGGCGAGCGCATCGGGCTTGTGGGCGTAGTCGACGAAGATCGGCGCACCATTATGCTCGCCGACGAATTCAAGCCGGCCCTTGGCGCCCTCGAGATGTTCGAGGCAGCCGAACACGTCTTCCGTCGCGCTGCCGGTGCCGATCGCAAGGCCAGCCGCGACCAGCGCGTTCTCGATCTGGAATTCGCCGACCAGCGGCAGCCGGATCGCGTGCTTACGCCCGCGGTGCTCGATCACGAGCTTCTGGGCAAAGCCTTCGATTGCAGCATCGGTGAGCTTGATGCCCTCGGCGGCGTCGGCATTGCGGCCGACCGCGATGATGCGCAGGCGCCTCGCCCGCGCCGCGTCGATCACTTGCGCCGAGCAGTCGTGATCGGCCGAGATCACCGCCGCGCCGCCGGGCGCAACGAGATCGCGGAACAGGCGGAGCTTCGCATTGAGGTAGTGTGCGACGTCGGGATGATAATCCATGTGGTCGCGCGACAGATTGGTGAAGCCGCCGGCTGCGATGCGCACGCCGTCGAGCCGATACTGGTCGAGACCGTGCGAGGAAGCCTCGAAGGCGAGATGGGTGACGCCGTCACGCGCGATCTCGTCGAGTTGGCGATGCAGCGCGATCGGGTCGGGCGTGGTCAGCGAGCCATAGACGGTGCGCTTGTCCGAGACGAGGCCGATGGTGCCGATGCTAGCGGAGGAGTGACCGAGCCGTTGCCAGATCTGGCGCGTAAAGGCCGCGACCGAGGTCTTGCCGCTGGTGCCGGTCACCGCCGCAATCGTTGCGGGCTGGCGCGGATAGAATATGGCCGCGGCGAGCGCCAGCGCGCGGCGCGGATTCGGTGTCATCACGAACGGCACGCCAAGCGCGCGCTGGGGCCGATGGTCGCCGGCGACCGCGACGGCGCCCGCGGCGATCGCCGCGTCGACGAAGCGTGCACCGTCAGTCTTGCTGCCGGCCACCGCGAAGAACAGGTCGCCAGGCTTCACCGCGCGGCTGTCGACCGCAAGGCCACCGACGACGATCTCGTCGGCACTCGGATCGATCCTTGGGTCGATTCCTGGATCGATCGTGGCATCGGCGCTGAAGAGGTCGCGAAGTCTCATGATCTTCCAGTCCGGCCGGCGCCGTTCTGGCGCCGTTGTCTGAGCATGGTCTGGTCCGGAAAACCGCTTCGCATTTTTCGCTACCGCGGCCGTTCCGGTCCGGATCATGCTGTGAATATACGCCTTACTGGGTTGTTCTGGATGCCGCAAGAATAAGGCGGTCGGACGGCGGCAGGTCGAAGCGCGGTTCAACGCCCAAAAGCGGCGCAATTCGGGCGATCACGTTGCCGCCGGTCGGCACCGCATTCCAGCCCGAGGTGATGAAACCGTAGGTCTCCTTCAGGGGCTGCGGCTCGTCGAGCATGATCAGCAGCTGGTATTTCGGATTGTCAGCGGGCAGGATCGCCGTGAAGGCGTTCAGCACGCGCTTCTTGGCGTAGCGGCCGTTGATCACCTTTTCCGCGGTGCCGGTCTTGCCGCCGATATAGTAGCCCTTGACGTCGGCCTTCTTGGCGGTGCCGACCTCGGCATTGAGCCGCATCAGATAGCGCATCTTGTCCGAGGTCTCGGGCTTGATGACGCGCTTGGCCAGCGCCATCGCCTCCTGCTCGGAGCGTTTCAGGAAGGTCGGCGGGATCAGGTAGCCGCCGTTGACCAGCGCGTCGATGCCCATCACCGCCTGCAGCGGCGCCACCGCGATGCCGTGACCGAACGAGATGGTGACGGTGTTCAGTTCGCCCCACTTCTTCGGCACGATCGGCGAGGCGCTCTCCGGCAATTCGGTGCGCAGCCGCTCGAGCTGCCCCATCTTGCGCAGGAAGGCCTTGTGCGCGTCGACGCCCATCGCCAGCGCAATGCGCCCGGCGCCGATGTTGGAGGAATAGTAGAACACCTCCTTCATGTTGATCATGCGGCCCATGTTGTGATCGTCATGGATCGCGAACTTGCCGTAGTGCAGCGGGCCGCGCGCATCCCACATCGAGTTGAGATCGAACCGGCCGCTATCCAGCGCCATCGCCAGCGTGAACGCCTTGAAGGTCGAGCCCATCTCGTAGACGCCGGTGGTCAGGCGGTTGATGCGATCAGGATCGTGCGCCTCCTTCGGATTGTTCGGATCGAAATCCGGCAGCGACACCATCGCCACGATCTCGCCGGTGCGCACGTTGGAGACGAGGCCGGAGGCGGCCTTGGCCTTGAACTTCTCCTTCGCCTTGATCAACTCGTCGCGCAGCGCGTGCTCGACCCGCAGGTCGATCGACAGTTCCACCGGCTTCTGCAGCCGGTCGGTGGCAAAGCCCGCGCGGTGCAGGTCGGCCAGACCGTTATTGTCCAGCCACTTTTCCATGCCGGCGATGCCCTGGTTGTCGATGTTGACGAGGCCGATCAGATGGGCGACCTCGTTGCCGGTCGGATAGACGCGCTTGTTCTCGCGCAGGAAGCCGACGCCGGGAAGGCCGAGGCGATGGATGTCGTTCTGTTGCTTCGGCGTGATCTCGCGCTTCAGCCAGACGAAGCCCTTGCGCGACGACAGGCGGTCGCGCACCTCGCTGGTGTCGAGATCGGGCAAGGCTCCGGTCAAGAGCTCGATCGCCTCGTCCTTGTCGATCAAGCGGCGCGGCTCGGCGAACAAGCTCGGCGCCTTGACGTCGGTCGCAAGAATCGCGCCGTTGCGGTCGGTGATGTCCGGCCTCGCGGTTGCGATCGCATCCTGCGAGGCGGCGCGTCGCGCACCATGACTGTCGGCGCCCACGGCGAACAGCACGAGACGTCCGGCCAGCACGCAATAGACGGCGGCGAAGGCAAGGATCGCAAGGCCGACGCGCGCGCGCGCTTTCGCGGCACGGTCGACATTGCTGCCGTACAGCAGCGAGCGGACCAGCCGCGCGCGCCAGGGTTCGGCGGATTTCCCGGCCGGTTGGTTGGCGGGTGCCGGATCGGTCATGGCAGGTCCCGTCATTGCTGATCTCCCCCGCCCTGCTCGGTTTCGTCGGGCGCGGGCTGGTCGGCGGCCGGCTGATCGGTCGCCGGCTTGCCAATCGATCCGGTGGTGCTGTCGGGCGCGGCGGCGGCCTCGATGGTGTCGATCATCGCGCCGATCGGATCGCGCGAACCGGGCCGCGTGAAGCTCGGCGGCCGCTCGGGCAGGTTCTTCAGGGAATCGTACTGGTTGGCGTTGACCGGCTTCAGCGGCAAGTGGCGTTCGGCAAGCCCTTGCAGCCTGAGCGGCGCGTCGAGCTTGGCCCATTCGGCACGCAAGGCGGCGATCGCGTTGCGCTGCTCGCGGATCTCGGCGTTGAGCTGCAGCACGCGCTCGACCCGCGCAGTCGATTCCATCTTGATGCGGTAGACATAGGACGCCGCGAAGATTAGCATGCCGATGACGAGGAGATGGAGGAGACGCATCGTCACCCTCCCCGTTTCAGGTCGGCAAGGCGCGGCCATGACGGCAGGTCGTCATCCGGATGCGCCGGCGCCGCGGTGCGTTCGGCCGCGCGCAGCTTGGCCGAGCGGGCGCGTGGATTGGCTGATATCTCGGCGTCACTGGGTGTCACCGGCCGCTTGGTCAGGATCTGAAAGCTCGGTGCCGATTGCGCCACTTCGGGCAGATGCCGCGAGCCGCCGGAGACCTTGCCGCGCTCACTGAGGAAATTCTTGACGATGCGGTCTTCCAGCGAATGGAACGAGACCACGGCGAGCCGGCCGCCCGGCTTCAGCACGCGCTCGGCCGCAGCCAGCGCGAGGTAGAGCTCATCGAGCTCCTCATTGACGAAGATGCGTAGCGCCTGAAAGGTCCGTGTCGCCGGATGGATCTCGTTCGGCTTGGCGCGCACCACCTTGCCGACGATGTCGGCGAGCGCCTCGGTCGTCGCGATCGGCGCGTCCTTGCGCGCGGCGGCGATGGCGCGCGCGACGGCGCGCGAATGGCGCTCCTCGCCGAAGATATAGATGATGTCGGCGAGCTGCTTCTCGGAAGCGGTGGCGATCACATCGGCCGCGGTCGGACCGCTCCGCGCCATGCGCATGTCGAGCGGGCCACCGAGGCGGAACGAGAATCCGCGCTCGGCCTGGTCGAGTTGCATCGAGGAGACGCCGACATCCATCACGACGCCGTCGACCTGATCCACCCCCTGCGATGCGCAGACCTCCGCGAGATTGGAGAAGCGATCCTCGACCAGCGTCAGCCGGCCGTCCGAGCCGTCGACCAGATCGAAGCCGCCTGTTATCGCGGTGCGGTCGCGGTCGATGCCGATGACGCGCGTATCGGCGACATCGAGGATCATGCGGCTGTAGCCGCCGGCGCCGAAGGTCGCGTCGACATAGATGCCGCCGGCGCGCGGATCGAGATAGGCGACCGCCTCGCGGCCCAGCACGGAAATGTGACGGGGCGCACGCTCGCTCATGCGCCACCCCCGGAGAGGGCCGCGTTGCTGGCATGCAAGCTGGCTGCGCGCCGACTCATTGCGTCTCGAATCCTCGCGCTGGTTGTTCCGGCAAAACGGCCGCTGCGTGATGTCAGCGCCAACTCCCGTCCTCGGCCGCAAATCCTGATATCCGACCGGAATTGGGTGGGTTTCCATGGGATTTCGCGCAACAGCGGACCTTGGCCGTCCCCCGAAACCGGTTCGGCACTTCACCTCTCAGTAACGGCACTTAACGTTAAGAAAACGTTGATGATCGGTTAGCGGAATCGCTCGCCTTTGAGGCGGATTCGAATGATAGCCTCGGCGCCTGCTCCGGACATCGTTGTGCGGCGCGCAGAACCCTGGAACTCACAGGCTGACTGCGCGGCCCTCACGGTAAAGGAATAGTAAACGCCTATTTGCTTATCCATATGTCAAAATGCGTTCTCCTGGTTCGGGTTTGAGTGATTCGTATGGCTTCTGGTTCGTCCTCGTCCGGCAACGCTGATCCGAAGCGTCAGCGCGTCCTTCCTGTTCCGAAGGGCGTGGCCGACGTGCAGACGTTCACCCCGGATTCCTCGATCGCCTCGGACGTGATCCCGTCGGTGAATTTCGGCGACCGCGCCAACAACCGGCAGCCCGACATGATCGTGCTGCACTACACCGGCATGCCCGACGTCGAGGGCGCGATCGCCCAGCTCTGCACCGCCGGCACCGAGGTCTCGGCGCATTACATCGTGCTCGAGGACGGCCGCATCGTGCAATGCGTGCCGGAGAGCAAGCGCGCCTGGCACGCCGGCGTCTCCGCCTGGGCCGGCGAGGACGATATCAATTCCTGCTCGATCGGCGTCGAGATCGTCAATCGTGGCCACGATTGGGGCTATCCCGACTTCCCGCTGCGCCAGATCGCGGCCGTCATCGCACTGTGCCGCGGCATCATGCTTCGGCGCAAGGTGGTCTCGCATCGCGTGCTCGGCCATTCCGACGTGGCTCCGGGGCGCAAGAAGGATCCCGGCGAGAAATTTCCCTGGCACTCGCTGGCCAATTCCGGCGTCGGGCATTGGGTGCAGCCGGCGCCGATCGTGCGCGGCGACGCGCTGCAGCTCGGTGCGATCAGCGATGCCGTCTCCAGCATGCAGGCCGCGTTCCGGCGCTACGGCTACAACATCCCGACCAACGGCAAGTTCGACGGCCCGACCATGGAGGTCGTCACCGCCTTCCAGCGTCACTTCCGCCCCGAGCGCGTCGACGGGATCGCCGACCGCTCCACCATGGCGACGCTACACGCGCTGCTCGAGACGCTGCCGCCGGATGCTGCGGCGCAGGTCGCGGCGAAGGCGAAGTAAGGCTCCGTCTCCCCTCCGTCATTGCGAGCCAAATCCGCACGCGCAAGACGGAACTTTTCGCCATCCGGCGTCTTCTTCATTGGGGCGGTCTGAGTGGAGATTCGTCCATGTTCAAAGCACTCATCACCGGAGCTGCAGCCATCGGCCTCATCGCAGCTCCAGTCGCCGCAGGTGCGATGTCGACCCAGGACAAGTCCATGTCGACCCATCACAAGACCCACAAGGTCCATCATGCGCAGAAGAAGATGATGGCGCCCGGCACCACGACCGGCATGTCGAGTGGAACGACGACCGGGCAATCGGCCGGCGCCAAGGCCAAGACAGGATACTGAACAGATCCGACGCCGCGCGGCACGCTGACGATCATTGATATCAAAGCAGTGCCTTCGCAAGTCACGCACGAGATCGGGTGACGTCACCCATCTCGGCGATCCTTCGCGCGTAAAGCCGCCGCAGCGGCTCGAGTTGCGTCGCCGCGGTGGCGGCAAGATAGGCCTGCCGCGCTTCCTCCTTGCGGCCGAGGCGGCGCAGCAGGTCGGCGCGCACCGCGGGCAGCTGGTCGTATCCCTTCAGGCTGCCGCGCGCGTCCAGCGCGTCGATCAGATCGAGCGCGCGCGCCGGGCCGTCGACCATCGATACCGCGGCGGCGTGGTTGAGCTCGATCACCGGCGACGGGCTGATGCGGAGCAGCACCTCATAGAGACCGGCGATCTGCGGCCAGTCGGTATCCTCATAGCTCGGCGCCCGGGCGTGCAGCGCGGCGATCGCGGCCTGCACCGCGTAGGATTGCGGCCGGCCCGGCATCTGCAGCGCCTCCTCGACCAGCCTCACGCCCTCGGCGATCTGCCGGAAATCCCACAGCGAACGGTCCTGCTCCTCGAGCAGCACGATGTCGCCGCCTGCGGTCTGGCGGCCAGCTCGGCGCGCGTCGTGCAGCAGCATCAGCGCCAACAGGCCCTTGATCTCGCCGCGTGCCGGAATCAAGCCATCGAGCAGCCGCGCCAGCCGGATCGCCTCGCGGGCAAGATCGGGCCGCATCAGATCCTCGCCCGCGGTCGCAGCATAGCCCTCGGTGAAGACGAGATAGATCACCGCGAGCACGCCGGTGAGGCGCGGCTCCAGCGCCTCGCGCTCCGGCACCTCATAGGGAATGCCGGCGAGTTTGATCTTCTGCTTGGCGCGCAACAGCCGCTGCGCCATCGCGTCCTCGCTCACCAGGAACGCGCGCGCGACCTGCGCGGTCGTCAGCCCGCACACCGTGCGCAGGGTCAGCGCAACCTGGACCTCGGCGGCAAACGACGGATGGCAGCAGGTGAAGATCAGCCGCAGCATGTCATCGTCGAGCGTCGCCTCGGCCGGTTCCGGCGACGGCTCCGCGTCCAGCAGCAATTGATGCGTCAGCTCCTGCTGCTTGCCGCGAAACGAAACCGCGCGGCGGACGCGGTCGATCGCCTTGTTGCGGCCGACATTGACCAGCCAGGCGCGCGGATTGGCGGGGAATTCACCGATCGGCCAGCGCTGCAGCGCGGCCGCGAAGGCATCCTGAAGCGCATCCTCCGCCAGATCGAAATCGCCGACGAGGCGGATCAGCGTTGCGAGCGCCCGGCCCGCTTCGTCACGGAAGATTTTCTCGATCTGGCTCGGGGTCATGGCCATCGATCGGTGCTCAACGGCCGCGCCAGAGCACGCGGCCGCTGCATTCATGATGCGATAATGCCGTCATCACGGTTTGTCGTAGATCATCACCGGCCTGACCTCGATCGAGCCGGTCTTGGCGCCGGGAATCCGCGCCGCAAGGCCGAGCGCGGTGTCGAGATCCTTGGCCTCGACCAGATAATAGCCGCCGAGCTGTTCGCGGGTCTCCGCGAACGGCCCGTCGGTCGTCAGCGTCTTGCCGTCGCGGACCCGCACGGTGGTTGCGGTCGACACGGGTTGCAGCCCGTCACCCGCCTTGAAGTGCCCGCTCTGGATGATGGACTGGGTGTAAGCGCCGTACTCCGCCGTCACTGCCTTGCGCTCGTCAGCGGTCATGTGGGCGTATTGCTCGTCGCTCCGGTAGATCAGCAGCAAATATTGCATCTCGTCTCTCCTCTTGATCGGCTGGATCGCCGACACCCAGTCGAACGGGCGACAGGTCAAACGACATCTTCAGGATAAATTATTTTGGCGGCTTTGGCGGCGGTTATCCGCTTGACGGATCGGGCGGAAACGCCCATGCCGTGGGGGTCAGTCGGCCGGACGGCCGCTCCCGCTGGTGCCGAAAGGCCGCGGGGGAGGAAAGTCCGGGCTCCATCGACATGCGGTGCCGGATAACGTCCGGCGGGGGCGACCCCAGGGAAAGTGCCACAGAGAACGAACCGCTCCCCCTTTCCGAAAGGGAGGGACGAGTAAGGGTGAAAAGGTGCGGTAAGAGCGCACCGCGTTTCCGGCAACGGAGACGGCATGGCAAACCACACCGGGAGCAAAACCGAATAGGGACGGCAACGCGGTTAGTTCGCGCACGCGCGATAACACCGCAGGGCGATGTCAGGCCCGCTGTCCGGGTAGGTTGCTCGAGGCAAGGTGCAAACCTTGTCCCAGAGGAATGGCCGTCGCGTACCATTCGCGAGAATGGTGCCCTACAGAACCCGGCTTACAGGCCGGCTGATATTTGGACCATGAGGGGCTCGGCGCGACACGCCGGGCCCCTCGCCATTTTGGCCGCCACGCATGCATTCCATTTGCTAGGATGTCTGCCTCGCGGAGGATCGCAGATGGACCTTCAGAAGATCATGGCGAAGGCACGAGACATCGCCAGGAGCAGCGGCACGATCACCACCGAACAACTCAACGGCTTGTGCCCCAACAACATGGAGTCCGAGGACATCACGGCTCTCTTTAAGGCTCTCAACGCCGAGGGAATTCATCTCAAGGACGACGAAGCAGAACCATAGAGGCGATTGCCTGGGCAAGGGCTCTCGCCGAGTTGGTGCGGCGCAAGCGTGATTGCACATGCAGCACGACGTCGGGCTCCAGATGCAACGACGACGTGCGCGCGACCGACATTGATGCAGATCAAGGTGCCTGGAACTCGTTTCGCTGACCCTCCGGATCAGACCAGGAGGCCTACCATGTCGATCACGCGTCGTCAGGCACTTGCGCTGCTGTGCGCCGGGGTTTCGCCACTCGCGATTTCACACGCTGCACGCGCCGATTTTGATGGCCCGGTTGTCCGGGCACTGGAGGGCGGTGAGGATTTCTGGCTCGCCCAGGACGCCTATATCTACGGATATCCGCTGGTGACGATGGAGATGACCCGCAGGGTCATGACAAACGTCGCCAAGCTGGAAGGCACACGCGGGCCGATGGGGCAATTCGTCAAGCTCCGCAAGTACCCGGATGCGAGCTTCAAGGATGTAACCGCGCCCAATGCCGACACCCTCTACACCACGGCCTGGATCGACGTCGGGGATGAGCCCTGGGTCCTGAGCATGCCGGACATGAAGGAGCGCTACTTCCTGTTCCCGATGTTGGATGGCTGGACCAATGTCTTCCAGGTGCCGGGCAAACGCACCACCGGCACCAAGGCGCAGACCTACGCGATCACCGGACCGGGCTGGAAGGGGACACTCCCAGCAGGGGTCAAGGAGTACAAGTCTCCCACAAGCATCGTCTGGATCCTGGGCCGCATTTACTGCACCGGCACGGCGGAAGACTATGCAGCCGTGCACGCCGCCCAGGACGAGTTCAGGCTCGTGCCGCTTGGCGCCTACGGCAAGTCGTATGCACCTGCGTCAGGCAAGGTCGATGCGTCGATCGACATGAAGACGGCGGTTCGGGACCAGGTCAATCGGATGGACGCAGCTGCGTACTTCACGCTTCTCGCGCAACTGATGAAGCGCAATCCGCCGGCGCCCGCCGACGCGGCTGAGGTTGCGAAGTTTGCGAAGATCGGTCTCGTTCCCGGCAAGGACTTTGATACGAGCAAATTCGATGCCGCATTTGCCAAGCGGGTCCCGCAGGTGGCGTTCGACCGGATCATGTTGCAGTACAAGGTCAACAACGCAATCCGGAACGTGAACGGTTGGGCTTTCGACGGCGAAGCCGGCACCTATGGCACCAATTATCTCAACCGCGCCCTTGTCACGGCAATCGGCCTCGGCGCAAACCGAATTCAGGATGCATGCTATCCCACATCGCAGAAGGATGCCGACGACAAGGACTACCTTGGCAGCAACAAGTACGTCATGCGCTTTCCGAAGGGGCAGCTTCCTCCGGTCGCAGGCTTCTGGTCGCTCACGATGTATGACGAGAACTATTTCTTCGTCGCCAATCCGATCAATCGGCAGTCGATCAGCGCCCGCCAGAACCTCAAGTCCAACCCGGACGGTTCGGTCGAACTCTATATCCAGAAGGACAGCCCAGGCCCCGACAAGGAGAGCAACTGGCTGCCCGCGCCTGCGGGCAAGTTCATCCTGATGCTGCGCATGTACTGGCCGAACGAGAAGTCGCCATCGATCATCAACGGCAGCTGGAAGCCGCCACCCGTCCGCAAGGTGACAAGCAGCTAGAGCGCTTTCGAGCGAAGTGGATTCCGGCTCGCGTGAAGAAAACGCGTCAAAACAAAAAGCCAGAACTTCAGTTCTGTTTCACTCAGAGCCGAAGTTCTAGCGACATCTTCGTTAGTCCCGCATCTGTGCAGAGAGGCAGGTGTGATGCTGGTTCCCGATACGCCGTCCGTCGAACAGCTGTCGCAAGTGATCGTGCAGGTCACCGCACCGTCGTTCCTCCTAGGGGCGGTTGCCGGGTTCGTTTCCCTGCTGATCTCCCGCATGAATCGGGTGACCGACCGGATACAGGCCGCCGAAGCTGTCCCGGATGGCGATCACGCCAGGGCAAGGCTCAAGAGGGACATGCCGCAACTGAGGCGCCGTGCCGAATTGCTGAATCGTGCGATCCTGTTCTCCACGACAAGCGCAATCTTGACATGCCTGCTCGTGATCGTGGCGTTCGTCAGCGCATACTATCAGCTGCGGCACGAATACGGTGTCGCTGTACTGTTTGTCATTGCCCTCGCATTTTTCACCGCGGGGCTCGTGAATCTCGTCCGCGAAACCTGGATTTCCGTGCACGAGTACGAATCCGGATCGTTAGCGCCGTAGCTGATCGATTGGCAATTCGGTGGCATTCGCGCTATGATCACCAGGAGCTGAACGTCTCCCTCTGCTAAATTGAAAAAATAAGAGGAGGAGTGGTCATGTCAGTCGCCTGCAAGTTCGAGCGCAGCATCCTCAGCCACGAAGAATATGAAGCAATCCGCCTGACCCATCATCCCGCCATCTATGACGTCGAGGTGGCTGAGCTCGAGGCCATGCGACCCCGCTTGCGCAAGATGCGCGACAAGGAGCGGACCGTCGGCCGGCAGAAGCAACGAGAGAGCCGCGGAAAGGCCGAGGCTCGCGGGACGAGCTTTCCGGGAACCGCCAAGCATGCGTCAGAGCGAAAGCAGGTGTTCGCAGCGGCACTGAAGCGGGTGAACACCGAGCTCAGGCGTCAGCACAATTTGGCAGCCCGGACGGCACATGTCGAAGCAGCTCGAAAGGCCCTCGCGCTGCACCGGGCCGCGAACTTCACCACCCGTCCCTCGGCCGGAGCGACCGCAGGCGAAGGCATGGCGCCGAAGCCAAGCGAGCTCCGAAGAAAGATCATTGCAGGTGCAAAAATCGGACGAATATCGCAGGCTACGAAAGTCGCTCAGGCCGTGCGCGACGCGCGCGGCGCATGACCCCGGGCCAACAAGCGCGCCCGATCGATTCCGGGACGATTCGCACCGTCCCGAAATAACGGCTCGTCAGGAAACGATCTCCATGAGCAGCGCCATCAACGTCTCCGGCGCGGTGACGTTCGGCGAGTGGCTGGCGTCGATCTCGAAATAGCGCCAGCCGGCTTCGTTCTTGATGCGCTTTGCGAACTGGCCGAACGTATCGGCCTGGGTGGCGCGGGTGGCGTAGATATAGCTGCGCGGCAAGTTCGTCTCGCCGTGTTGCAGCTTCAGCTTCTGCTCGAAGCATTTGATCGGCATGTCGACGCGGCGCGCGGTCAGCCATTCGACATCTGCGGCAGACGTATCCGGCGGCGTCGGCATCGGCGGGATGCGCCAGCCGTCGCCGTCGCTTGCGAGCTCGCGCATGGTCTCGATGGCCGGCTCGTTGAGGTCGAACAGCGACTGGCCGTCGCGCGGCACGAAGGCGTCGATATAGATCATCTGCGCGATGCGCTCGCGCATCCGGTCGGCGACGCCGGTCGCGACCATGCCGCCATAGGAATGGCCGATCAGCACGATGTCGTGCAAATCTTCATATGAAATGACGCTGAGCACGTCCTGGATATGCGCCTCCAGGTCGAGCCCTTGGTGCGCAAGGTGCGCGCGCTCGCCGAGCCCGGTGTAGCTGGGCGTGACGAGCCGGTGCCCGGCGGCCTGCATCAGGGGATGCATCTTCTTCCACGCCCATCCGGCTGACCAGGCGCCGTGACAGACCAGAAAGGTTTTCGACGAGTTCGCAGTCATGGGGAAGCTTCCATTCCGATTGTCGTTGATGAGCCGTGATTTCGAAGTGTACCCGCCGCCTGCGTCGTGTAAACGTCGCGGCAATGTACAAAACAACGAGACGAGGATGAACCCGGCAAGCTACGCGGTCCTGTTCTTCGGCGCGCTTGCTGGCGGTTTCGTCTCCGGCCTCGCCGGCTTCGGCACCGCGCTGATGGCGCTCGGCATTTGGCTCTATGTGCTGCCGCCGACGCTTGCGGTGCCGCTGGTGCTTGTGTGCTCGGTGATCGCACAGGTGTCGACGCTGCCGTCGATCTGGAAGACCATCGACTTCCGCCTGGTCTGGCCGTTCGTCATCGCAGGCCTCGCCGGCGTGCCGATCGGCATCCTGCTGATCGCCCGCGCCGACCCCGCGGTCTTCAAGCTGACGATCGGCGTCTTCCTTTTGGTGTTCCCGACCCTGCTGTTCCTGCAGCGCAAGCCGATGTCGATCGGCTTCGGCGGCAAATGGGCCGACGGCGCGATCGGATTTGCCGGCGGCATCCTCGGCGGCCTCGCCGGACTGTCCGGGCCGCTGCCGATCCTGTGGGCGAGCGTGCGCGGCTGGGGCAAGCAGCAGCGCCGCGGCGTGTTTCAGATCTTCAACTTCACGATCCTGGCGGCCGCGCTTCTGGTCCAGATCGCAAGCGGCCTAGTGACAACGGAATTGATCTGGCTGACGGCCTGTGCGTTTCCGGGAACGCTGCTCGGCGCCTGGCTCGGCTCGCGCCTTTATCACGCGCTTAGCGACCGGAATTTCTCCGACGTCGTGCTGGTGCTGCTGTTCCTGTCCGGCGTCGCGCTGGTGTGGAACGGGCTGGCGCCGCGATAGACAATGCGTCGGCGCGTGGCTGACGGGACCACACCCATCAGCCACGCGCCATTGCATTACTCCGCCGCCGCCTGGCCGAACTCGGTGGCCTGCCGCTCGAACAGGCCGCGGTAGATACCGCCCTGCCGCGCAGCAAGCACCTCATGCGTGCCCTGCTCGACGATCTCGCCGCGATCGAACACCAGGATGCGATCCATGCTGCGCACGGTCGACAGCCGGTGAGCGATCACGATCGAGGTGCGGCCCTTCATCAGCCGCTCCATCGCCTGCTGGATCAGCGCCTCGGATTCCGAATCGAGGCTCGAGGTCGCCTCATCCAGGATCAGGATCGGCGCATCCGCCAGGAACGCGCGCGCTAGCGCCACGCGCTGCCGCTCGCCGCCCGACAGCTTGACGCCGCGCTCGCCCACCAGCGTGCCGTAATCCTTCGGCAGCCGCATGATGAAGTCGTGCGCATTGGCAAGCCGCGCCGCCTGCTCGATCGCCTCCATGCTGGCGCCCGGCCGGCCATAGGCAATGTTCTCCGCCAGCGTGCGGTGAAACAGGATCGGCTCCTGCTGCACGATCGCGATCTGGCTGCGCAGCGATTGCTGCGTCGCCCTGGCGATGTCCTGACCGTCGATCAGGATCTTGCCACCGGAGACATCGTAGAGCCGCTGCACCAGTTTGACGAAGGTCGTCTTGCCGGAGCCGGAGCGCCCGACCAGGCCGACGCGTTCGCCGGCATCGATGTCGACCGACAGTCCGTCATAGAGCGGCCGGCGATGGCCGCCATAGTGGAACGTGACGTCGTCGAACACGATGCGGCCGCCCTGGATGTCGATCGGCTTCGCATCGACCGCATCGACAATGCCGAGCGGCTCGCCATGGATCTGCACCAGTTCCTCCATGTCGTTGACTGAGCGCTGCAGGTTGTTGATGTGCATGCCGACATCCCGCAAGTAGGCGTGGATGATGTAGTAGCTGGTCAGCACATAGGTGACGTCGCCCGGCGTGGCGCGGCCGGCTGCCCACAGCAGGATCGCGCCGCCGATCACCGAAGCGCGGAAGCACAGCAGGACCAGCAGCTGCGCCGTCGAGGTGTGGTTGTAGCGGAACCAGGTCCGCCGCACCCGCCGGCGCCAGCGGCTGATGACGCCGTCCAGCCGCATGTCTTCGCGCGTTTCCGCACCGAACGACTTCACCACCGCGTTGCAGGTCAAGGCATCGGCCAGCGTGCCGCCGACCTTGGTGTCCCACGCATTAGAGACGCGCGCGGCCGGCGCGACGTAGCGCACCTGGAACACCATGGTCATCGCGACATAGATCACCGAGCCGACCGCGATCACTGCGCCGAGCGATGGCCAATGCACGCCGAGCAGGATCATCGAGCCGACCAGCACCACGACCGAGGGCAACAGCGCCATCAGGATGGTGTCGTTCAGCAGGTCGAGCGCCCACATGCCACGCGTGATCTTGCGCACGGTAGAGCCCGCGAACGAGTTGGCGTGCCAATCGGTCGAGAAGCGCTGCACGCGCATGAAGGCCTGCTGCCCGACGTCGGACATCGTCTTCAACGTGAACGGCACGATGGTCTGGATACCGACCAGCCGAAGCAGCAGCGACAGCGCGCCGAGGCCGACGATGGCGCCGAATGCCAGCATCGCCGCATGGCGCGCGGCCGCGTCCGCCGCGCCCGCGGTCAGCGCGTCGACCAGATGGCCGGAGAAAACCGGCATGAACAGGTCGGCCGCGGTCGCGCCGAGGAATCCCGTTGTCACCGCGGTGGCGCGGTATGGTTGCTCCAGCCAATGCCGGAACACGAATGGCAAGACGATCCGGATCGCGGCCGGCCGCTTTGACGTCAGAGAGGTCATGGCACATTCCGGCCACGCGCCTGTCGCGCCGGCCGGCTCCATCTGGAGCGACGCGCGGACGGAATCCGACCACGAACGTCGCTTGAAATTGTCGATAACGTGTTGGGAAGTTTGGATGATCGGGGCAGAGCCCCGATCAGCGCTGGGACCTAGTGCGCGAGCGCGCCCAGCACCATCGAACGCGGGCGCACGGTCTGCGAAACAAACGACATCATGTGCATCTCCCCGGTTCGTGAAACGATGCGCTGCTTATAAATGCATCACGCGCGATTGGCAAGATGACATCCGCGTGAGTGCGTCAATCTGTCGATCGCGCAACGCTATTCACGCGACCGGGCGCAGCATCGCATCAATGTGCGTCGCCGCCGCCTGCTGCGGTCATCGACGGCGGCTTGTTGACGAACAGCACCAGGAGACTGAGCGCAACGTAGAACAGCGACAGCATGAAGAAGGCGTCGCCATAGCCCATCACCGCGGCCTGCCGGTGCACAATCTGCGACAGCTGCTTCATCGCCATCAGCGCCGCATCGCCCATGCCCTGCATGCGCTGGGTGAAGGTGTTGAGGGTCTCGACCGCGGTGGCATTGCCCCAGGTCACGCGGTCCTGCAGCCGCGAGATGTGCAGGTCGGTGCGGTCGTTGAGCACCTCGTTGATCACGGCGAGCCCGACCGCGCCGCCGAGATTGCGCATCAAGTTGAACAGGCCGGAGGCGTTCTTGACGCGGTCCTGCGGCAGGGTCGCGAGCGCGATGTTGTTGGTCGGCACCATCGCGCACATCATGCCGATGCCGCGCAGGATCTGCGGCAGCAACAGTTCGTAGAAATCATAGTCGCGGGTGATCCAGGTCATCTGCCAGGAGCCGAGCGCGAAGGTGACGAGGCCGAAGGCGATGATGTAGCGCAGGTCGACCTTCTGCATCAGCCGGCCGACGACCGGCGCCATGAAGAACATGGTGACGCCGGAGACGAACATGGTCTCGCCGATCATCAGCGCACTGTAGCCGCGAACCTCGGCGAGATAGCGCGGATAGACGTAGGTCAGGCCGTAGAGCCCGATGCCGATGCAGAACTGCAGTACGCAGCCGACCGCGAAGTTGCGGTTGTTGAAGGCGTAGAGATCGACGATCGGCTCCTCGGCGGTCAGCACCCGCCAGAAGAAGGCGATCGCCGAGACGAAGCAGACCGCGGCGCAGATCGCGACCGACGTGTCCTGCAGCCACTCATATTGCGGACCTTCCTCGAGCACATATTCGAGCGAGCCGAGGAAACCGCCCATGAAGATCAGGCCCCACCAGTCGAAGCGCTCGAGCAGCGCGAAGTTCGGCTGGTCGAAATCGACCAGGATCAGCACGCCGGTCGTGATGATCACGCCGGGCACGATGTTGATGAAGAACAGCCAGTGCCACGACATCAGATCGGTGATGTAGCCGCCGACCGTCGGCCCCACGGTCGGCGCCAGCGTCGCGACGAGGCCGATGATCGGCGCCACGATATAGAACTTGGAGCGCGGGAAGATGGTGTAGGCGGAGGCGAACACCGTCGGGATCATGCCGGCGCCGAGGAAGCCCTGCAGCGCGCGCCACAGGATCATCTGCTCGATCGACGAGGCGAAGCCGCACAACAGGCTCGACACCGTAAAGCCGAACGCCGAGATCGCAAACAACAGCCGGGTGCCGAGCGCGCGCGACAGGAAACCGGACAGCGGGATCGCGATCACCTCGGCGATCAGATAGGCGGTCTGCACCCACGACACTTCGGTCGACGATGCCGACAGGCCGGCCTGGATCTCGGTGAGGGAGGCCGAGACGATCTGGATGTCCAGGATCGACATGAACATGCCGAACACCATGATGATGAAGGCGACCACCCGCTTGGGCTGGAGCCGCTCGGTCTCCGAGGCGCCGGTCATCATCGAAGGCGAAGCAGTGGTCGCGTCGGCCATGGGCTCATCAGGCTCCGCGCCTCGGACTGCGTCCGAAGCGTCAAGACATCACTGCGGATGGATCATCATCGGCGAGTCGAGGTCGGTATCGGCGTCGGCATCGGCCGCGCCCTCTCGCGTGTCGACCGTGGTGTAGACCGACATGCCGGCGCGCAGCATACCCTGCTTCGCGACGCTATCAGGCACCCGGATGCGGACCGGCAAGCGCTGCACGATTTTGGTGAAGTTGCCGGTGGCGTTGTCGGGCGGCAGCAGCGTGAACACCGAGCCTGCCGCCGGCGAGATGCTGTCGACGATGCCGGTGAACTTGCGGAAGCCGTAGGCGTCGACCTTGATCGTCACCCGCTGTCCGGTGCGGATGCGCTTGAGCTGCGTCTCTTTGTAGTTGGCGTCGATGAAGACGCCGTCGAGCGGCACCACATTGCCGAGCCGCTGGCCGACATTGATGTAGTCGCCGGTGTTGACCAGGCGGTTGGAGAAGGTGCCGTCAACCGGCGCGCGCACCTTGGTGAAATCGAGATCGCGCTCGGCCCTGGCGAGCTGGGTCTGCAACTCGGCGAGCTGGGCGCGGGCTTCGGCCTGCTGCGCCTTGATCACCTCGACGTTGTCCTTGGCCGCATCGTAGGCCGCCTGCGCCGAGCGCACCGCAGCCGCCCCCTGGTCGCGGCCGGCTTCGGACACTTCGAAGGTGGCGCGCGAGGCAAATCCCTTGGTGCTCAGCGCCTGCTGGCGATCGTAATCGAGATCGGCGCGCTTCAGGCCGGCCTGGGCGGACACGAGCTGCGCCTGCGCCTGCTCGACCGCGCTCGCCGCGGCGGCAACCTGGCGACCGATGCGCTCGATCGTCGCCTGCTGGGTGCCGATCCTGGTGCGGGCAGCATCGACCGCGATACGATAGTCGCCGTCATCGATCCGGAAGATCACATCGCCTGCGCGCACCAGCGCGTTGTCGCCGGGCAGGATCGCCGCGATATGGCCCGCGACGCGCGCACCGAGCATGGTGTTGTTGGCGCGGACATAGGCGTCGTCGGTCGAGATGTAGAAGCGCCCGACCATCAGGTAATAGGCGGCATAGCTTGCGGCGGCGAGCGCGAGCAGCCCGACCACCCCCATCATCACGAATTTGCGCTTGCCGGATTTCGGCGCCGCGGCGGCGGCGGACATTGCCGGCTGCTCGGGCGTAACCTTGGTCGGCGCCTCAGCGGGACGCTTGTCGCCAGGACCCTTGTCACCAGGACCCTTGTCACCAGGACGCTTGGCTTCATCGCCACCGCCCTGCTCGCCGAGATCGACGGATGCGTCGCGCGCAATCGCGTCCTCGGCCATCTCTGGCTCGGAACGAACAATGCGTGCAGCCTGATCCCGTGCGGCGGCCATAACCAAGGCTCCCCAGAAAAAATCTCAATGCCGCAATGGCGGAAAAAGGGCCGTGCGGCGCATCGTCACTGTCATCAATACATTGACCGAACGGTTCGGTCAATGTAGATTCCACATGGTGGATTATAAGGCTTCGATTCTCCCATTTCCCATTCCGGGTTGAGTTGTTACGCGAGAAACTAAATCAATGGTTGCAGCGCCTCCAAAACCCCTCCACCTCGTCGGCGGCGACGAGGAGTCCTCGAAGCGCCGCCAGATCCTGGACGGCGCCCGCAAGGTATTCCTGGAGCTTGGCTTTGACGGCGCCAGCATGGGCGAGATCGCCCGCGCGGCGGGCGTCTCCAAGGGCACCCTGTACGTGTATTTCCCCGACAAGGCCGGGCTGTTCGCTGCGATCGTCGAGGAGGAGAAGCGCGAGCAGGGCAAGGTCGCATTCAACTTCGATCCGGCACGCGACGTCGACACCACCCTCCCCGAATTCGGCCGCGCCTATATCGCAGTGCTGTGTCGCCCCGGCGGCGGCTCGGCGATCCGCACCGTGATGGCGATTGCCGAGCGGATGCCCGAGCTCGGCAGCCGGTTCTACACGCATGTGATTGCCCACACCGTCGACCGCTTCGCCGCCTATCTCGAGGCGCGCGCCGCGCTCGGCGAGCTCGTGATCGACGACTATCAGCTCGCGGCCTGGCAATTCATGCAGATGTGCCAGGCGACGCTGTTCCAGGCGTTCATCTTCCAGGCCAATCCGTCGCCCTCGCCGGAACGGATCGCCGATGTCGTCGACAGCGCGACGCACGTGTTCTTCGCGGCATATCGGCCGAAGGCTGATCGATAACATAGAATACGCAACCCTCCGCCCCGTCATTGCGAGCGAAGCGAAGCAATCCATTTCTCCGCTTGAGGCGCGATGGATTGCTTCGTCGCTATCGCTCCTCGCAATGACGGGGAGACATTGGCGCGCTAGCATGTGGCGTCAATTCGAGGATTGCCATCCATGAACGACCTCAACATCCGACATATGCGACCAAGCGAGATCGCGATCGCAGTGGACTGGGCCGCGGCGGAGGGATGGAATCCCGGTCTCGCCGATGCGTCCTGCTTTGCCGCCGAAGATCCGCAAGGATTTTTCATCGGCGAGCTCGACGGAGTGCCGGCCGCGGTGATCTCCTGCGTCAATTATGGCGCGCAATTCTCCTTCCTCGGCTTCTACATCGTGCGTCCGGATCTGCGCGGCCGCGGCTATGGTCTGAAGATCTGGAATGCGGCCATCGCGCATGAGCATCCGCGCGTGATCGGGCTGGATGGCGTGGTGGCGCAGCAGGCGAACTACCAAAAGTCCGGCTTCGCGCTCGCTTACGCCAATGTGCGCTACGGCGGCACGGTCACCGCACCGTCCGCGCCGAACTCCGGCATCGTTGCGCTGACCGAGGTGCCCATGGCGCTGGTCGAGGCCGATGACGCCACGGTGTTTCCCGCATCGCGCCCGGCCTTCCTGCGCGCCTGGATCACCACGCCGGGACATGTCGGACGCGCGCTGATGCGCGGCGGCCGGCTGGCCGGCTGGGGTGTGATCCGTCCGTGCCGCACCGGCCGCAAGATCGGTCCTCTCGTCGCCGACGACCGCGCCGGCGCTGAAACCGTTCTTTCGGCATTGCTCGCCAGCGCAGGCGGCGGCGAGATCTTCCTCGATGTCCCGGCGGTCAACCGCAACGCCGTGGCGCTGGCGCAAGACCTCGGGTTGTCGCCGGTGTTCAAGACCGCGCGGATGTACACCGGCGCGATCCCGCCATTGCGGATCGATCGCGTGTTCGGCGTCACGACGTTCGAACTCGGCTAGCGAAGCCCATGCGTTCAAATGACGCATGATTGCGGACGCGGCTCGTGTGAAGCGGCTCATAGCGCGATTATTCAATGAAGGAATACACTTCTGGTTGAGCGAAAGAGCCAGTTCGGCTCACTTCTGCGCTCGTCCGCAGCACAAGGAGGTGTCACATGGCGTTCCTGTTCTTCAATTTCCGCAGCATGGGCCTCAGCGAGGCTCTCGCCAATATCGGCGAGCTCAAAGGCGTCATCGCCAACACGCTGAAGCAGAACGGCTTCACCGATGTCGTCAATACCCAGTCGGAGGTCGCCGGCAACAAGAACGGCGTCCGCGTGTCGATCCTGCATCTGCACAATGTCGATCGGCAGTTCTGGCAGGTGTTCATGGCCGGCGGCGATACCGCGGCCACCAAGCAGACGCTCGACGACGTCGTGAACAAGGTGGAGCATCTCGCCTTCCTCTAGAGCTTCCGGCTCTGACCGAAACAGAACCGGAGCTCCGGAGTCGTGCGAAATCCCGCGGACAAGCCGCGGGGATGCGCTGGTCTAGTTCGCCGCCGCGTTGACCTTCGGCGCGGCGACGTTGTCCTGCTCCAGCTCTTCGGGCAGCCCGGCGAAACGGCGTAGCGCCTTCGCCATCTTCACGCGCGCGGCGACGCCCGTGATGATGACGTCGACCATCACGAACGACGAGTGGAAGTGGCCATTCCCCTTGAGCTGCTCGACCTTGACGCCGGCTTTCGCGAGCGCGTCGCCATAGGCATTGCCCTCGTCGCGCAGCGGATCGAACTCGGCGGTCGCAATGAACGCCGGCGGCAGGCCCTCGAGCTTGCCGCGCAAGGGCGCGACGCGCGGATCGGTGCGGTCGGCCGGCGAGCAGTACAGGTCCCAGAACCAGAACATCAGCCCGCGGGTCAGGAAGTAGCCGGCCGCGTTGTCGACATAGGACGGCCGGTCGAAGCTCGAGTCGGTGACCGGGCAGATCAGGAGCTGGCCTGCGATCTCGGGCCCGCCGCGATCGCGGGCAAGCTGGCAAGTGACGGCCGCGATGTTGCCGCCGGCGCTCCAGCCTGCGACCAGCACCGGGCCCGCTTTGCCGCCGAGCTCGGCGGTGTGGGCTGCGATCCAGCGCGTCGCCGCATAGCCGTCCTCGGCCGCAGCCGGGAAGCGATGCTCGGGCGCGTGGCGATAACCGACGCTGACGATGATCATGCCAGTGCGCCGGCACAGATCGCGGCAGAACGGATCGTCCGACAATTCGTCGCCGAGCACCCAGCCGCCGCCGTGGAAATACACCACGATCGGATGCGGCCCCGGCGTCGCCGGCCGGTAGAGCTTGTACGGCAGTGGGCCCTCCGCACCTTGCAGCATGCCGGTGCCGACCTCGCCGACCGGGCGGCCGGCGGGACGGCCTTTGTTGAACTCGGTGAGGAAGTCGCGCGCACCTTGCGCGCCCATCGTCTCGATCGGCGGCAGGTTCATCTCGCCGAGCATATTGAGCACCAGCCGCACATCCGGCTGCAAGCGCACCACCTCGCCGTCATTGCACTGCTCGGCAACGCCGGGCCCCGAGAGCCTGAAGCCGAGCATGCCGCGCGCGACCACCTCGTTGCAGATACTGCGATACGGACCGACACCGCCGGTGTAGGGCATCACGCCCTGCGGCTTGCCGGGCACGTTGGCGCCCGTGTACCAGGTGTTGGCCAGCCGATGCAGCGTCAGCGTCGCACAATCGGCCATGTGGCGTTCCCAGCCGGCCTGCGCGGTCTCGGTTGCTTCCATCGTGGTGAATCCGGCATCGCGCAGCGCGGCGATGCGGTCGACCACCCAGTCGACATGCTGCTCGATCGAGACCGCCATGTTCGACAGCACCGACGGGCTGCCGGGACCGGTGATCATGAACAGATTGGGGAAGCCCGCGACGGTGACGCCGAGATAGGTCTGCGGTCCGTGCGCCCAGACATCCGACAGCGACTTGCCGCCCCGGCCGGAGATCGGGTGCACGGCCATGATCGCGCCGGTCATCGCGTCGAAGCCGGTGGCGAACACGATGACGTCGACATCGAAGCTGCGTTTGTCGGTCGAGATGCCGCCGGCCGTGATCGCCTTGATCGGCTCCTGCCGCAGATTGACCAGCGTCACGTTCGGGCGGTTGTAGGTCGCATAGTAGTTGGTATCGAGGCAGGGACGCTTGGCGCCGAACGGATGGTCGTGCGGGGTGAGCGCCGCCGCCGTCTCCGGATCCTTGACCACGGCGCCGATCTTCTCGCGGATCAGATCGGCGACCAGCCGGTTGCCGTCGACATCGACCGCCTGATCGGCCCAGAGCTGGGTCAGGATGTGGACGAGGTCGCCCGCCGCCCACGCCTTCTCGAAGCGCTCGCGGCGTTCGGCGTCGCTCAATTGCCAGCTCACCACGGTCTGCTGCGGATACGGCACGCCGGCCATCGACCAGCGCGCCTGCTCGCGATAGGCCGCGCGGTCGCTCTCGAAGAAGGTCTTGCGATCCTCCGGCGTCGGACCATTGCCGGCCGGCAGCGCGAAGTTCGGCGTGCGCTGGAACACGGTGAGCTGCGCGGCCTGCTCGGCGATCAGCGGGATCGACTGAATGCCCGACGATCCGGTGCCGATCACGGCAACGCGCTTGCCCTTCAGATCGACGCCCTGATGCGGCCAGCGGCCGGTGAAATAGATTTCGCCCTTGAAGTCCTTGACGCCGTCGATCTCCGGCGGCTTCGGCGACGACAGGCAGCCGGTCGCCATGATGTAGTACCGGCACGAGACATTGGCGCCGTTGTTGGTCGCAATCAGCCAGCGCGACGTCGCATCATCCCAGGTCGCCTGCGTCACCTTGGTGCCGAACCTGATATCGCGGCGAAGATCGTAGCGGTCGGCGACGAAACCGAGATAGCGCAGGATTTCCGGCTGCGTCGCGTATTTCTCCGACCAGGTCCACGCCTGATCGAGCTCGGGATCGAAGGTGTAGCTGTAATCGATGGTCTGGATGTCGCAGCGCGCGCCGGGATACCGGTTCCAGTACCAGGTGCCGCCGACATCGGCGCCCTCTTCCAGCGCAACCGCCGAGAAGCCCGCCTTGCGCAGCCGATGCAGCAGATAGAGACCGGCGAAACCGGCGCCGACGACCGCGACGTCGACCTGCTGCGTGGTTCCGCTGTGCGTGGAGTCCGAAGCGCGTGCTGCAACTGCTGCGTCTGGCATGCCATTCCTCCCGTATGTTTTGATTTGACGGAAGGCTAGCCCTGCGCTTTCAGTTTGTCATCACGACAAACGCAATCTGAGGTCGCCGCAATTGTGACGCGTACGCTCTGGAGCAAGATGCGTAGCGTGTGGACGCAAGTGCGTCGTTATATGTTGCGTCGGTCAGGATCAAAAGACCCGCGCACGATAACTCAGCCCCGTATCCTCAGGATGACGGGGCTATCGCTTCGTCAAACCGACCGCATCAAACCGCCATCGACCCGGATGTTCTGGCCGGTGATGTAGCCCGCGCCGTCGGAGACGAGGAAGGCGATGGTCGCGGCGATCTCCTCCGCCTTGCCGTAGCGCTTCATCGGCACGCTGTCGCGGCGCGCGTCGGTTGCCGGCAGGCTGTCGATCCAGCCCGGCAGCACATTGTTCATGCGGACGTTGTCGGCGGCGTAGCTGTCGGTGAACAGCTTTGTGAACGCGGCGAGCCCGGCGCGGAACACCGCTGAGGTCGGAAACATCGCGCTCGGCTCGAATGCCCAAGCGGTGGAGATGTTGACGATCGCGCCCGACTTCTGCGCCTGCATGTGAGGCGCAACGAGACGTGTCGGGCGGATCACGTTCATCAGGTAGACGTCGAGGCCGGTGTGCCACTGCTCGTCGGTCAGTTCCAGCACGCCGGCGCGCGGCCCGTGGCCGGCGCTGTTGACCAGCGCGTCGATGCGGCCCCAGCGCGCCATCACGCCGTCGACCGCGCGCTTCAGGTCGTCGTTCGAACGGTTCGAGCCGGTGAAGCCGATGCCGCCGAGCTCGGCGGCGAGCGCCTCGCCCTTGCCCGACGACGACAGGATCGCAACGCGAAATCCATCTGCGGCGAGTCGCCGCGCCGCCGCCGCTCCCATACCGCTGCCGCCTGCGGTGACGAGTGCGACCTTCTGTGTTGTCATGACTTGATATCCCGTTGATGACGAAACTGACGCAAGGTCTATCATCAGGGATCGCGCCGCGCGACAGGCGGCCCGCCGCGCGGTGTCGCACTACTTCCGGAACACCTGCTTCGAACCGGCGTCGAACCTCGCCACCGGCCGATCCATCTGCCACAGTTCGATGTCATGGCGATCGACAAGACGGCTGGCCGATGTCACGGCCGCATCGTCGTCGCTGCAATCCATGTTGACCACGCCGATGGAGCGGCTGTGCGGTCCGACGATATAGGCGCGATAGGTCGTCATCTTCGTTCTCCGGCTGTTGCGGCGAAGATGAGCGCGAGCATGTATGAATTCGAGAAGGACCGCGACGAGATCTTATAAAGACGGAATAAACGCCTGCCGCGAGCGGCCTACCAGGCGCGGTGGGCCGCTCGAAATCGCCGTCAGGCCGGCGCGCCGTTCTTGAGCAGCTTGGTCACGGCCGCGACCAGTTCGTCGGGCGAGAACGGCTTGTTGAGCAGCACGCTGTCCGGCACGCCCCGGGTCGGCCACTCGTCGCCGCCACCGCCGGTGATGTAGAGCACCGGAAAAGACGGGTCGATCTCACGCGCTCCGCGCGCCACGCGCCAGCCATCGAGCCGGCCGAGCAGGCGGATGTCGGTGACCAGCGCGCTGTATTTGGTTCGGAAGGCCTTCAGCAACGTCAGGGCTTCCTCACCCGAGCCTGCGATCGCCGGCTCATAGCCGCCGTCCCTCAGGGCGTCCTCTACCATCATCTGAAGATCACGATCGTCTTCGATGACGAGAATGATCGGCACGTCTTGCAAAGCTATCCCCCAGAAATCAGCCGGGTGCGCCGGCTCCGCGAGCATATGCAGCAAATAGTGGCTACCGTTTGCACGGCACCCCCAGTAAAAATACGGGTGTCAGACGCGTCCTATTCGTCGGCAAATTCGTCTTCTTCGTTGACCCCCGCTCTACCCCGCGGAGCCGGCATTCTGCCGCCAAGCGATCCTGTGACATAAGGTTCGCGCGCTGCATAGGGGCTACGGCCGCCGGCACGCGCCGCGACCTCTTCGCCGGAGACGGCAGCGGGCTGGCAGATCAGGCGCCGGCTGGCCCGGCGCATCAGATCCACATGGATGTGGTCGTAGTGATAGACGTTAGAGCCTGGCGCGAGCACCGTGGTGAATTGCTGGCAGGCGGCGGCCTGGATATCGCGCAGAAAGCCCTGCTCCTCCGGCAGGCCCTTCCAGCCATCCTTCACCGAGATGCGTCGGCCATCGGCGAGCGTGAAGGCCGCAATATCGAGCGCATTGCCAAAGGCATGCTCGGAAATATGCGCATGCGAATTGCCGTTCATGCCCCGACAGGAATAGGCCGAGATCTGCTTGATCTCGACGACGCGGGCGCCGAACCAGCGCTGCGCCGCCGGCTGCACGGAATCGGCGAGCCAGCGCTCCAGCACCGAGACGATCGGACACGCCAGCGTTGCGGCAGGCTTCACTGCGACCGGGCCGACCGTCATCACGGGGTTGCCGCTCGACGGGCCGAGCCGCGGTGCCGCCGCCGCACCGGACGGCTGCTGTGAATAAGGCGCAGGTGAGTAAGGCGCGGCCGCGCCCTCGCGCTGCGGATTGCCGGGCAGGCCCGGATAATAAGGTCGCTCGCGGCTCGCATCGGGCGAGCCATCCGGCGGCAGGTCGATCTCACCCTGCTGCGGCGGGACGCCGGGCGCCGACAGCGACACCGGTCCGTTCGGCTGGCTGCCATAGTTCGGCTGGCCGACGGCTTGTTCGGAATATGGCGCCTGCGCGGGCGGCGGGCTCGGCTGACGATTGATCGGCCAACGCGGCTGGTTGCCGACCGACGCCGGCGGACGCAGGCTGTCGTCGGCAAATCCGTAAGCTGAACTGGCTTCGCCGAGCGCGGCGACCTTGAGCGGAAACTCGGCGCCGCAGACACCGGGGCCGGAAATCGGATCGATGCGGACGAGGTCCGGGCCTTCCTTGACCGCGCCGGATTTCAGGCAAGCGGCCTCGGCCTCGGCCCGCCACGGTTCGCGCTCGGCAGTCTGGAACAGACCGCGACCGCAACCAGCAAGCGACACAAGGACAAGGGAGCCGACGAGATACAAACGAACTCCACGCGTCATGGCGCGGAGGTTCTGCGAATTTGATTAAAGACTCTTCAACGCATTTCGACTGTTTGATTTCAGCTGTCTTTAACCATGCAGTGGAACCCTGGCCGCGCGATCGCATCGATCTCTCGTTGTGTCACCGACCATCGCGGATGCTCCGCGCTATTCGTCTTTAAATTGTATTTGCAAACGCTACAATCTTGTCGAAATCTGACGGACGGTATCCGGGGCGGGCGGCCAATGCGCAACCCGCAACGCCGCGGAATTTATTTGCGGGCGCTTCAACGCCTTGATTCGCCGCCTGTTTGAGCCGCGCATCGCAATGCGGTATCGGGTAGGAACATCGGGCTTGGCAGCAAGGCTGACTTTTTCGGCCAGGAACCAGTTGCTAGCTTTTGCGTTAATGCGGGCAGCGTTGTGAACCAAGGGAGCGTCCCCATGGATTTCGCGAGTCCTCTGCTGAGCAAGCTGAGCATTGTGGCCGCGTACATCGCGTTCGCCTTCGTCGGCGCCATCATTCTCGGCGTGTTCTGAAGTTCGCTAGGCATAGAGTTCAGCGCCCGGCGGCCGCCCCGCCGGGCGTTTTTGTTTTTCTGGTCGACACCACCATCCCGTCACCCTGAGGAGCGCGCATCGCGCGCGAGGTGGCAAACAGTTCGACGGCGTCCGGTTACAGGTTGGACAGCTGCGTAGTCACGAGCGCGGCTCGGCCCGGAGTTGCCCCTGCGTGATCACGCGGTGCCGTGCGCGCGAGACGCGGACCCAGTCGGCACCGGTGCAGTAGACGCGGCCGAGCGCACAGGACAACACCCGCAGTTTGTCGGCCCCTTCAACTCGATCGTGCCGTAATGGATCGTGCCGCTGTCCTGGCTGGAGACGCCGCCATCCCAGCGCGCGTACTGCTTCGGCTTCATGTTGATCAGCACGGCTTCGCCGAGATCGCGCGTCGTCCTGTCGAGCGCATAGCCGCACAGCGCCGTGCCGCAGTGACGGATGCGCACCAGATCGTTGGCTTCGGTCTGCCAGTCGCCGATCGGACTGTCGTCCGCCTCGTCGGCCTCGCGCGAAACCTGCAGCACCGGCGCCGGACGCGCAGACGCTGCGAGCACCGCAGCCGGCGGCTGAGCTGCGACGACCGGCGGCGGCTGCGGGGTCATCACGCGCGGCGGCGACGGTGCTGACGGTGGCGACGCGGCAGCCGGCACGGCTGGCGCGGGCTTGTACACGATGATCGGGGGCGGCGCGGGAGGCGCTGCGGGCACGGGCACGGGCGCGGGCTGCGCGCTTGCGGCCGGCGTGGCCGGGACTGCTGCCGTCGCCGCGGGCGCAGGCACCGGCTTGATCGCACGACCGTTGTCAGCGCCGTCATCGCGCCTCGATGGACCCGATACCGAGACACAGGACAGCGCGCGGCAGCGCGTCTTATCGAGATGGACGCGGTGGCCGCCGATCGAGAACGAGATGCCCTCGCCGGCGTTGGCGAGCGGCATGAACAGCATCAGCGCGACGGGCAGGCAGAGGCGCTTCATCGAAACCTCCAAAACGTCCGATGACGCTAGGGGCGCCGTGCTCGCGGCGCAGTGATCTCCGTCACCGTGGCGAGCCGTTCGGCTCTGCCCGGCAACGTGATGTGCATCACGGAATCGGAAGCCGGCGGCGCGTAGCGTCCGGACCAATCACCGCCCCCGCTCAACGCCATGGAGACTCACGATGCAGAAGCTCGTTGCGATCGCCGCGCTGCTGATGGCCACCACGTCAGCGCATGCCGGCGGCACCGGCATCACCTTCCAGATCGACGGCCAGCGCATCCATGTCGAGGCGCCGCGCAATTGCAGCGCGCTGTCCTGCATCCGCATCTCGGCGCCCGGCTATAACGGCACGATCGGCGGCATCGGCAAGAATCTCGGCTCGAAGTCCAACGACGATGACGATGTCGCCTCGTCGACGAGCTCTCCGCCACCCGCGCCACCGCCCGCACCTGCTCCGGTTCAGGCCGCCGCGCCGGAACCGGCCGCGCCGACCGCCCCCGCTGTCCCGCCCCCTGCGCCGCCGGCAACGGTTGCGACGGCGGCCCCTGCGCCCGTCGACGCCGCGCCTGCACCGGTCGCCACACAACCTGCGCCGCAGCCGCAAGCCGCTCCAGTCACCGCTGCCGCACCGGCGCCGACCGGACCGATCGGCGTCTGGGCCACCGAGGAGAACAAGGGCAATGTCCGCGTCGAAGCCTGCGGCGCCAATCTGTGCGGCTATTCGGCGACGAGCAACGAACGCATCCTGATCAACATGAAGCCCGACGGCAGCAAGTGGAGCGGCCGCATCCACGATCCCGACTCCGGCCGCAACTACGACTCGACGATCGCGATGAAGGGCCCGAATGCGATGCGCGTGCAGGGCTGCGCCTTCGGCGGCATGTTCTGCGGCGGCCAGACCTGGAAGCGGGTCAGCTAGGCGTCACATTTCCTTTCCGGATCGCCCTGATGTCCGCGGCCGCGCAAGCGGCGAGCGGACATCATTCTGACTGGTCCGACGGTCGCTTCATGTCGATCGCCGGACGCGCTATAAGCGTCGCAATGTCGAGGTTGAATCGAACCTGCGGGCGGCTTGCGATGGCGATGACGGCTCTTGAACTCGGTCTGCGGGGCGCGGTGGTCGCGCTGTTCCTGGTGGTTTGCGCAGTGCTGCTGCTGCGCTACGCGGCGGTGCATCGCGCCGCGCATCTCGGTGCCGCGATGGGCGTGGCCGGCGCGGCCTACGCGATCACCACCGCACCGTTCTTTCCCGCATCGTCATTCGGCTGGAGCTCTCCCTTCATCGCGCTCGCGATGGGCTCGCCGGTGATCTTCTGGCTGTGGGCGCGCGCGATGTTCGACGAGCGGTTTGCGCTGCGGCCCTGGCATGCGGCGGTGTGGACGCTGCTCGCCGGCCTTGGCGTCGTGAGCCACAATTGCTGGACGATCTGGCCCGATCTCGCCGGGCCGTGCGGTCGCGTCCTGGCGCTGGCGACGATCGGGTTTTCCGTGCTCGGGATCGCGCAAATCCCGAAGGGATGGCGCAGCGCCGTGACCACGGCGCGCGGCCGGATCCTGATCGCGCTGCTGATCGGCATCGGCCTTCAGATGATGTTCGCCGCCGCGGCCGGGCTCGCCGCAATGCCGGACCTCTCCATCAGCCGCAGCGCCGCGCTGGCGCTTGGTGCATTCGCGCTGATCGCGATCTGGATGATACTGTTCGATCCGCCCGCGAGCCAGCCGGCGGTTGCCCGCGCCCACGGCGGAACTGGTCAGGCCGCACGGCTCGCGCGTTCGCTCGCCAATGCCGGTCCGTCGGCCTCGAGCCAGGCCGCGCTGAACCACCTCAAGCATCTGATGGCGACCGAGCGGACCTATCGGCAGGAAGGGCTGACCATCGGCGTGCTCGCGGTCAGGCTCGGCATGCCGGAATACCGGCTGCGGACGCTGATCAATGACGGGCTCGGCCACCGCAACTTCAACGCCTTCCTCAACCGCTATCGGCTCGACGAGGCCAAGGCGGCGCTCGCCGATGCCGGCCAGGCCGAGGTACCGGTGCTGACGATTGCGCTCGACGCCGGGTTCCAGTCGCTGGCGCCGTTCAACCGCGCCTTCAAGGCGGACACCGGGCTGACGCCGACCGAGTTTCGCCGGCAAGCTATCGCCGGCAAGACCGCAACGGATGAGGTGGAAATCGCCGGTTCAAACTGACAATTCGCTCCTCGAATTCAGAAATCGATAGGCCGACAGGCCCACAATCTGCCTAGCTGTGCCGACGCGGGCGCGGGTCGCGCCAATGCGTGAGATGACAAGCGGAGTTCAACGGCCGATGAAGCATTTCTTCACCGCGGCAAGGTTGCTGGCCCTCGACCTGGCGTCGACCCTCGTCTTTCTCGTTCTGTTCCTGCTGACCCACAACACCGCGCTCTCGGTCGGCCTCGGCATCGCGTTCGGCGTCACGCAGATCGGTATCCAGATCATACGCGGCAAGCGGATCGACACCATGGAATGGCTGAGCCTGGTCCTGGTGGTCACCGCCGGCACCGCGACACTGCTCACGAATGACCCGCGCTTCGTGCTGTTCAAGCCGAGCGTGATCTACGCCATCGTCGGCGTCGTGATGCTGAAGCCCGGCTGGCTGAACCGCTATCTGCCCGAGATCGCGCAGACGGTCGTGCCCGATGTCGCCATCAAGGTCGGTTACGTCTGGTCGGGGCTGATGTTCGTCTCCGCCGCGGTGAACGCCTTCGTCGCGCTCACCTGCGAGATCACGACATGGGCCGTCGTGATGCCGGTCTTCGGCATCGTCAGCAAGATCGTGGTGTTCCTCGGCGGCTTTGCCGCGATCCGCCTCACCGCCAGGCGCCGCATCCGCGCCATGCCCGAAGCCCAGCGCGAGGCCGTGCTCGCGCTCGAGGGGGCTCCGGCGGCGGCGACACCATAGGCGCTGACGTTGCCCGTCGGCGTGTGGTTGACGAAACAAACCGGCGCGCGACGAAACCATTTTGCCGTGCGCACGAAGAATTGCCGAAACCAAACCTGCCTAGTGATGGCCTCCGCGACACGCTGCAACGGCGCGATCATCACAAGGGGGACATCATGGCTTTCACTGCTTCCACGCTGCGTCACGGCAAACTGCTGGCGGCAACCGCGTTCGCGCTCGGTCTGTTGACTTCGGCCTCCTATGCCTACACCGACGAGCAGCAACAGCTGTGCACCGGCGACGCGATGCGGTTGTGCAGCTCGGAAATCCCCGACGTCGATCGCGTCACCGCCTGCATGGTGCGGCAGCGCGCGCTGCTCAGCGACGGCTGCAAGGCGGTGTTCCACTACGTGCCGCCCGCAACCGCCGCGCAGCCCGCAAGCTACGCCCCCGCGGCCAGGCCGGCGAAGCCACTCAAGATCACTCCTCACAAGCGCGGCTAAGCAAAACCCTGGCAACGACCAGGCACCGTGCTTCCGCTCGGGAGCGCGGTGCTTATCGTTCTGGTCCGCCATGACAACAAGGCAGGACCGTTCATTCGGCATTCAGCCTGACGCGGCTCAATTGCCAGTCCCCAATGCCTCCCGGGAATCGATGGTGATGCGCCGCGCCTTCCTTTATGCGCTTCTGCTTGGTGCCGGCGTCACGATGGGTTGGCATACAACGGCCAATGCCGCGCCGAAGCTGACGCAGCTCGCGCAAGCGCAGCCTGCACCGGCACCCTTGCCCGCCCCCGCACCGAGTGCGACACCGTCAACGCCAGCGCCTGCCACGCCAGCGCCTGCCACGCCCGCCCCGGCTGCCGCGCCGCAGGCCACGGCGCCCGAGCCGATCGGCAACGTCGCAACGCTGACCGGCACCGCCACAGTCACGCGCAACAACACCACGACGCCGCTGCAGATCCGCGACGATATCTTTGCCAATGACGACGTCGCGACATCAGCGACCTCCTCGCTCGGCATCACCTTCAACGACGGCACCACCTTCAACCTGCGGGCCAATGCCAGGATCACGATCGACAATTACGTCTACGAGGACGGCGGCCAGCAAAACAGCGCGCTGTTCAACGTCGCCAAGGGCACGGCGGCGTTCGTCGCCGCCGCGGTGGCAAAAACCGGCGACATGAAGATCTCTACGCCGACCGCGACGCTCGGCATCCGCGGCACCACCGGCCTCGTCGAGGTGCCCGAAGGCGCGACCGCGACCAGCAACAATGTCGGCATCAAGCTCTATCCCGATGCCGACGGACATGTCGGCCGCATCGAGGTCAACGACCGCAGCGGCGCCTCGCTCGGCGTGCTGACACGCGGCGCGAGCGGGTTTGCGATTCGTCCAGGCGCCGGCGGTGCCCGTTTCGCCGCGGTGCCGCTGACGATCTCGCCGCAACAGATGACGCGCGACCAGGGCTTCGTGCGCGCGGTGCATTCGGCGCAGACGCTGGGCCGTCAGGTCGTGACCGAGCAGCGTGACTTCCGCCGTGCCAATCCCGACTTCCGCAGGGCCAATCCGGCCGCGCCCTATCCGAATCGCGGCCAGCCGGTGCAGCCGAACCCGCAGCGCCAGAACGGCCTGCCGGGCCAGAACCGCAACGCGCCGCAGCAGCCGGGTCAGCAAAACCGTCCGGGCCAGCCGCAGCAACCGGGCACGCAACCCAGCACGCCCGGCCGGCAGGGCTCGCAGCAGCAGCCGGGCACACAGCAGCAAGGCGGCGCGCAGCACGCGTTGCCCGGCCAACCCGGCGGCACGACGCTGCCGCACGCGCCCGGCGTCCAGACGCCAGCCGGACAACGGCCTGCGGGACAACAGCCCACGCGCCAAGAGCCCACACGTCAGGGAGGCGCGACGCAACCCGGCGGACAACAGCAACCCGCGCGTCAAGGCGGTCTGCAGCCCGGCCGTACGCAGGTGCCAGGCGGCGTCCGCCAGCCCGGACAACCAGGTCAACCGGGCGTGCCGCGACAGGGCGCGGCGCAACCTGCGCCGCAGGCACCCGGCGAGGTGCGGCCCGGCATTCAGCAGGCCACACCCGGCGTGCGTCCGGGCATGCAGCGGCCCGCAGTTCAGGCCCGCCCCGGCTTCACGCAACGGCGCGCACCGCCGCCGCGCGCAGCGAAGCCGCCGCCCCGGGACAAGCGCCGCAATTGATGAGAGCGCGCGGCGTCAGGCCGCGCGGCGCAGCCAGTCGCGCACGCGCTCAATCAAATTCTTGCGCGGGATCGGTTGGACTGTGGTGGCAACCGGTTCGATCTCGCGCGCAGATGACGGCGGCGGTTCGGATGCAGTTGCTTCCACAACATGCGCGGTCTCGATCGCTTCGCCGCTATCCGCGGCACTATACTCCGGCACCTTCGCCGGCTGATCCGGTTCGGTATCCATCACCGCAATATCGGACGTATCGGCTGTGACCGGCAACTCTACAGGCGCCGGCGTATCGACAACGATCGGCGTCTCGGCTTCCTCGGGCGCATTCGCGACCACGGGCGCATTCGCGACCACGGGCGCATTCGCGACCACGGGGACCTCCGCCGTAACGGGCGCTTCAGCGATCGCAGCTGCGTCAACGACCGGCTCTTCCTCGGCAAGCCGCGCGCGCCGTCGCGCCGCAGCCACGTTCCGCAACTGTGCACGCCGCTCCCGCTCGGCGTTCGCCGCGGCCTGCATCGCGATCGGGCCGACATTCTCCAGGAACGCGCGCTCATAGCCGCGCGACAGGCGATCGAGCGCTTCATCGAGCGGCAGCCAGTCCACTTCCCTGATGTCGCTCATCAACGCGCGCACCGGCTCGCCGCCGGCATCCATGCGCCAGTAATGCACCACCTTCGAGCGGCCGCCTGAATCATAGACCAGCGTGCCGAGGAATTCGTGTACCACGACATCGTGGCCGGTTTCCTCCAGCACCTCGCGCTCGGCGGCCTCGCGCGGCGTCTCGCCATCGTCGAGCTTGCCCTTCGGCAACACCCATTCATTGCGCTTGCGCAGGCGCACGACGGCAAAGCGCGGCAGAGCCTCCCGCCGCAGCACAATGCCTCCCGCCGCCAGAACAGGCGTCCGCGCCATCACGTGTCCATCGGGTTTGCGATTTAGGATCGTCGCGCGACGATCTCGCCTATCTTAAAGCATGATCCGGAAAAGTGGAAACCGGTTTTCCGGGCAGATCATGCTCAAAGAATGACGCGCAGCAAACAACGAGATCAGTTTGCAGGCTTTTTCAACAACGGTTCGCCGCATTTGATCCGTGTTCCCTCCGCGACATTGTCGCAGAATTCGAAATCGCCGGGCGCCAGCAGGATGATGGTCGAGCCGTGCTCGAACCAGCCGAGCTCGTCGCCCTTCTTCACATGTGCGTCACAGGGGAAATCCACCGGACCGCGCGATTGCGCGTTCAGCGTGACGTCGAGGAAATGCAGGCGGAGGCTGGCGACAAGGATCGCGGCGACCGGAACCAGCGTCAGCGCCTCGCCGGTCGGAAGCTTCGCCCGCAGCACCGCGCGCTCGTTCTTGCAGAACAGCCGCTCGACCCGCTTTAGCGCGATCGGATTGACGTTCCAGACGTCGCCATGGATGAACGTCACCTTGTCGATCGCAAGATCGTACGGCGCATGGAAGCGGTGATACATGCTCGAGGTCAGCCGCAGCGTCACGAAGCGGCCGTTTTTGTGCTGCTCCACCAGCGCGGGATCGCCGAGCAGGTCGAGCAGCGAATACGGCGCGCCCTTGACCTGGAAAAGCTGCCCATCCTCGATCCGCCCATGCGCGCCGATGATCGCATCCGACGGGCTCGCGATGATGGCGGGATCGGCCGCCGCCGGGCGCAGGCCGGGCTTCAGCTCGCGCGTAAAGCAATCGTGCAAACTCTTGAACTCGGTCTTCTTCGCCTCGGACAGATCGAGGTCGGAGAACAGCTTCCAGCAGGCGATCGAGGCATCGCGCACCAGGGGGTTCTCGACCTTGGAGAACCAGCCCATGAATCGGGTGATCGCCGCCCGCGGAATCCGGTTGGTTAGCAGGAAATTGAGGTCCTCCTGCTGGGTGAATGCCGAGATCAGGCCCTTGACTGTCATGAATTTGTTAGGTGCCGAGGCTAGCGCTTCTGTCATGGAAACATCCCTTCCGATTCTCTCGCTGTCCGCCGCCGCGCTTGCCGGCGCCGCCGCAGCTTTCCCCAAAATTCAGGCCCGCCTCGCGCTGTCGCGGGCCAAGCACCGCTCGCTGACCGGACACTCCAAGATGTCCAAGATGGTCGCGCGCATGGTGCCGCACTACGAATTCGACATCGACGCGTTCTTTTGCTCCGACGGAGCCCCGAAGGACGTCGCGATGCAGCGCCAGGACGGCTTCTTCCGCCTCGCCGGCCTCTACGCGGATCGCTACCCCAAGGGCCGCGCGCTCACCGCCGAGGTGACGGAGCGGATATCCGACCTGCAGTTCACCGAAACCTACCGCGTGCCGTTCCAGTACAGCCGCCTGGTGCGCGAGCATCTCGGCACCTCGGCCTTCGTCGAGGCGTCCAGCGGCGTCACCGTTACCGACCTCGACGGCAATGTGTCCTACGACCTGACCGGCTCCTACGGCGTCAACATCTTCGGCAACGACTTCTACAAGGAGTGCATCGCCGAGGGTGAGAAGCGGGCGCACGCGCTCGGTCCCGTGCTCGGCCCCTACCACCCGATCATTGCCGACAACGTCAAGCGGCTCTGCGAGATCTCCGGCCTCGACGAGGTCTCGTTCCACATGTCCGGCACCGAGGCCGTGATGCAGGCGGTGCGGCTCGCACGCTACCACACCAAGCGGACGCATCTGGTGCGGTTCGCCGGCGCCTATCACGGCTGGTGGGGCGAGGTGCAGCCCGGCGTCGGCAATCCGGTGTCGCCGCACGAGACCTACACGCTTGCCGACATGTCGGAGAAGACGCTGCACGTGCTGCGCACTCGCAAGGACATCGCCTGCGTGCTGGTCAATCCGCTGCAGGCGCTGCATCCGAACGGCAACGCGCCCGGCGATTCCGCGCTGGTCGATTCGTCGCGCTCCTCCCGCTATGACCGTGCCGCCTACACCGAATGGCTGAAGAAGCTGCGCGAGGTCTGCACCGAGCGCGGCATCGTCCTGATCTTCGACGAGGTGTTTGTCGGCTTCCGCCTCGCCGCCGGCGGCGCCCAGGAATATTTCGGCGTCAAGGCCGACATGGTGACCTACGGCAAGAGCCTCGCCGGCGGGCTTCCTATCGGCGTGGTGTGCGGCCGCAAGGACCTTATGCGGCGTTTCCGCGACGACCGGCCGGCCGACATCTGCTTTGCCCGCGGCACCTTCAATTCGCATCCCTACGTGATGACGGCGATGGACGAGTTCTTGAGCCGGCTCGCCAGCCCCAACTTCCGCTCGATCTACAACGGGCTGGAGGAGACCTGGAACGGCCGCGCCAAGGCGCTCAACGACCGCCTCACCGAACAGGGCCTGCCGGTTCGCGTCGGCAACATCTCGTCGATCTGGACGGTCTATTACACCGAGCCGTCCCGCTACAACTGGATGCTGCAATACTATCTGCGCGCCGAGGGCCTGGCGCTGAGCTGGGTCGGCACCGGCCGCCTGATCTTCACCCTGAACTACACCGACGCCGACTTCGCCGAGGTCGCCGACCGCTTCGTCACGGCCGCCGAGAAGATGAAGCGCGACGGCTGGTGGTGGCACAAAGAAGGCCTCACCAACAAGAACATCAAGCGGCAGATCCTGAAAGAGATGGTCGCCGTGAGGTTCGGGCGCTGAGGCTAGTCCCAAGCACCGCTGTCTCCCCCCCTCGCCCCGCTTGCGGGGAGAGGGTTGGGGTGAGGGGGAGTCTCCACATACTCGCTGACAAACGGACTCGCGGAGAGTCCCCATCACCCGGATTGCATCTGCGATGCAATCCGGCCTCTCCCCGCAAGCGGGGAGAGGCGAAGTGAGCGTGCGGTCAAGAATATTCAACGCGAAGCTATCCGCTCTGTTCCCAAGAACGTAGATGCCCGGGACGAGCCCGGGCATGACGCAGTTCAAAGACGTTGGAGCAACGATCAGGCGTGCCTGACGTGCTTCTCGAGACCCGGATCGATCAGCTCGCCCTTCATCAGGAACAGCGGCGCCTTGTGATAGAGCTTGAGGTCATGGAAGGGGTCGGTGACGATCTTGGTCATCCAGACGAGGCCGGTCTCGACGTCGCGGATGAAGAACAGGTGGATGGTGCGGAACAGAAGGCCGCCGATGCCGACCGCGAGCCAGATCTTGGCGACCTGACGGGTGAAGTCACCCATCGTGACCCAGGGCTTGAACAGGCCGAACAGGGTCGGGTCGAAATACAGCACCATCGGCGACAGCGCCCAGATCGCCATCAGCACGACCTTGCGCTGCAGATTGTAGCCGACCTTGATGTCTTCCTTGTGCTCGTGGGTCGCCTGGTTGACGTGATCGTAGCCCTTCGGCTCGAAGAAGAAGTGGCCGGCCTGGCGCGAGGTCATCGAGACCAGCCAGCCGACCAGCGCCGACACCACCGGATCGAAGAACAGCATCACATAGGCGAACAGGAAGCTCAGCGCGCTGACGAAGTGCAGGCTCTGGTTGATCCGGCTGTGGTGGTAGAAGCGATGGTCATCCCAACGCTGGGTACGCAGCTCTTGCAGAAAGTTCTTGATCATTGGTTCCCCCAACATCTTTCGGGACAGGATTTACAGGGATTCGATGTATCGCGTGTGACATCATCATAATGACATATGACAATGCGGAGCGACGCCTTGACGCAACCGGAGAAGGGTTTTGCCTCATCCCGGCGAGGTTTGCGGGGATGAAGCTGAGGAGATCGTAGCATCCTGGCTTGGGAGCGCTGCGCGCCACCTCACCCGGGAGGACCGGCGGCTCTGGGCCGCCTTGGTCAGGCCGCCTCAGGCTGCCTGCTTAGGCGGCCTTGGCGACATCAGCCTTGCGGAAGCGGACCAGCGAGAAGTGGCCGAGCGGCGGGATCAGGCGGCGCTCCGCGAGCTCCATGCCGCGCGCGCCGGCCAACCATTTGGTGTAGCGCGACCAGGCGAATTCGGCGGTGCGGAACCCGAGCGGGCGCACCACCGGCTGCAGCTTCTGCTCGATGAAGCGGCGCACGCCGGCATCGGCGCTGACGCGGGTCAGGACGATCATCTCGCCGCCGGGCTTCAGCACCCGGGCGAACTCGTCCATGGCAGCTTCCGGGTTCGGCACCGCCGACAACACGTACTGCGCCATCACGACGTCGAACGAATTGTCGGGGAATTCGAGCTTCTCGGCGTCCATCACCGCGAGCCCCTCGACATTCTTCAGGCCCTGCTCGGCAACCCGCTTCTTGGCCTTCTCCAGCATCGCCTCGGAGATGTCGGTGCCGAAGATGCGCACATTCTGGCTGTAAAGCGGCAGCGAGATGCCGGTGCCGACGCCGACCTCGAGCACGCGGCCGCCGATCTTGTTGGTGGCCTGGATCGCGGCCTGGCGGCCCTTGCTGAACACGCCGCCGAATACGAGGTCGTAGATCGGGGCCCAGCGGTCATAGGCCTGCTCGACCGTTTCGCGGTCGAAGTCCATGGAACGGTCGGCGCCCAGCTTGATGATTTCAGCCATAGTCAGAGTCTCTCGTCTTTCGTTCGATTGAGCTGTTAATTCGGAACCGCACTGCGGCCGGCGACGCGGCGGGCGGGCCGCGGCGCGCGGCTCGGCTGCAACGTGGCCAGATTGCCGATGAACTGACGCGCACTGTTTTCCCAGGAACGCTCCAACGCAAAATTGCGGCAGTCCGCGCGCGACATGTTCAGCGCGCGCAGGCAGGCGCTGCGCAGATCGTTGTCGATCGCGCCGACCGGATGATCCGCGATGACGTCCTTCGGGCCGGTGACCGGGAACGCCGCGACCGGCGTGCCGCAGGCCAGCGCCTCGAGCTGCACGACGCCGAAAGTGTCGGTCAGGCTCGGGAATACGAACACGTCGGCGGCGGCGAGATGCGAGGTCAGATCCTGGCCCTTCTTCTCGCCGAGGAAAATCGCGTCGGGATACTTCTGTTGCAGCGCCGCACGCTGCGGGCCGTCGCCGACCACGACCTTGGAGCCCGGCAGGTCCAGCGACAGGAAGGCGTCGAGATTCTTCTCAACCGCGACGCGGCCCATGGTCATGAAGATCGGCCGCGGCAGGTCGAGCACCGCCGGCTGGTCCGGATTGAAGATCTTGGTGTCGACGCCGCGGGTCCAGAAGCCGAGCTTGCGGAAGCCGCGCCCGGCAAGCTCCGTGCGCAGCGAGTCGGTCGCGACCATCGTCATCGATCCGGCGGCGTGGAAGTGGCGCAGCACGGCATAGCCGACGCTGTCCGGAATTCCGGTGCGCACCGAAACATATTCCGGAAAGCGCGTCGTGTAGGACGTGGTGAAGGCGAGCTTGTTGCGCTGGCAATAGCCGCGCACTGCCCAGCCGATCGGCCCCTCGGTCGCGATGTGGATCGCCTCGGGCGCGGCCTCCTCGATCCGGCGCGCGATCTCGCGGCGGTTCGGCAGCGCCATGCGCAGGCCCGGATAGGTCGGCACGCCCACCGAACGGAAACCGTCGGGGGTGAGGAATTCGATCTCGGCGCCGAGCGTCGCTGCGCTACGCGCAAGCGAGGTCAGCGTCCGGACCACGCCGTTGACTTGCGGATGCCAGGCATCGGTCGCAACGAGTATGCGCATCGCAGGAGACCCAAATCGTTAATCTTGATTCTGCTCGCACGACGTTCTGACATGGATGTTTCAAACGTATGACGTCATCGAAATGTTAGGTTGTTTTTCACGGCGAACTGCCGGTTTTTCGTGTAACATGACAGCCAGATGTCAGAGCAGCAGAGTGAACATCCCGGCACCACGCGCCGCAGGCTCAAACGGCGAAACTCCTCGCTCCTGATCCTCGCGGTCGGCATCTTCGTGTTTGCCGCCGCCGCCGCGGCGCTGTTCTACGGTCTGCGTTCGACAACCCTCTCGATCGCGGTCGGCCCGACCGGCAGTGAAGACGTCAAGCTCATCCAGGGGTTCGCGCAGGCCTTTGCGCGCGACGGCAGCGCGGTGCGGCTGAAACCGGTCACGACACAGGGCGCCGCCGAAAGCATTGCGCTGTTCGCCGCGAACAAGGTCGACCTCGCGGTGGTGCGCGGCGATCTCAGCCTGCCGGCGAGCGCCGAGGCGGTTGCGATCCTGCGCAAGAATGTCGTTGTGCTGTGGGCACCGTCGGGCGGCAAGGGCAAGCCGCGGTCCGCGAAGATCAAGAGCATCGACGACCTCGCCGGCCGCAAGGTCGGCGTCGTCGGAAGCACCCCGGCCAACGTCACGCTATTGCGCGTGATCCTGACCGAGTCCGGCGTCAACCCCGACAAGGTCACGATCACTCAATTCGCAGTCAACAAGGTCGCCGATCTGGCGCGCGATCCCTCGCTCGACGCCTACATGACCGTCGGGCCGCTCGACAGCAAGGTGACGGCGGAGGCGATCGCGGCGACGGCGGCCGCGCGCGGCGAACCGAAATTCCTCCCCATCGATGTCTCGGAAGCGATCGCGCAGAAACATCCGCTCTATGAGTCCGAGGAGATCGCCGGCAGCATCTTCTCCTCCTCTCCGGCGCGTCCCGAGGACAAGGTCGAGACCGTCGGCGTCAATCACCTCATCATCGCGCAACATGCCCTTCACGAAGCAACCGTCGGCACGCTCGATCGGCAATTGTTCACGCAGCGGCTCCAGGTCGCGCGCGATCTGCCGGCGGCAGCCAAGATCGAGAAGCCGGACACCGACAAGGATGCCGCGCTGCCGGCGCATCAGGGCGCGGCCGCCTATATCGACGGCACCGAGCGCACTTTCCTCGAAAAATACTCCGACTACATCTGGGGCGGCATCCTGCTGGTCTCCGGCCTCGGCTCGGCGGGCGCATGGCTGCGCCACTATGCGAAGCGCGACGAGCGCGAGCAGTACGTCACCCACCGCGACAATCTGCTGAAGCTGATCTCGCGGGTACGCGGCGCCGAGACGGCGGATGAACTCGCCGCGATGCAGGGCGACGCAGACGCGCTGCTGCGCGAGGCGCTCGATTGCTACGACGACGGCGCGATCGAGGAAGGCGATCTCTCAGCGATCGGGCTGACGCTCGAGCAATTCCATCACGCGGTCTCCGACCGCCGCGCGGTGATCAACGGCGAGAAGCCGGCCCTGCCGAGGACACGGGCCGGCTAGGCGCGCACGGCGATTGCACCGAGAGCAATGTGCACCGAGAGCAATGTTTGGATTGCGCGTGCATCCGCGCGTGGCCATATCAGTACGACCACAACGCTCTGCACGACATTATGACCACATCCCTCATCGCCGACATGCCCGCGCCGTTCGTACTCGCGGTCGCCCTCGCCGGCGTGCTCCTGATCTCCTTCATGAAGGGCGCGTTCGGCGGCGGCTTTGCCATCGTCGGCATTCCGCTGCTCTCGCTGGCGATGGACCCGATCGCGGCCGGCGCGCTGCTCGCGCCGCTGTTCGTCGTCATGGACATCACGGCGCTGCGGTTCTGGCGCCCCAATACGTGGTCGCGCGCCGACCTCGCGATGCTGCTGCCGGCGCTCGTCGTCGGCATCGGCCTCGGCTATTTCCTGCTGCGCGACCTCGACCGGCACGCCGTCGAGATCGTGATGGGCCTGGTGACGCTGGTGTTCGCCGCGCTGTGGTTCATCGGCGGCGGCGAGATCAAGCCGCGGCCGCGCTCGACGGTCAAGGCGACGCTCGCGGGGCTCTCTTCCGGCGTCACAACCATGGTTGCCCATTCGGGCGGACCACCGCTTGCGATGTACCTGCTCCCGCTCGGCATGCCGAAGGCGCTCTACGCCGGCACCACCAGCCTGTTCTTCACGGTCGGCAATTTGCTGAAGGCCGGACCGTGGCTGGTGCTCGCGACGCCCTCGCGCAGCCTGTGGATGCTGATGGCGCTTTGCGTGCCGGCCGTGCCGGTCGGCGTCTGGGCCGGCTGGCGGCTGCACGAACGCCTCGACCAGCGCGCGCTCTACCGCCTCTGCTATGCCATTCTCGTCGTCACCGCGGCCAAGCTGCTGTGGGACGGACTGGCCGGATACGTTCGTTTCTGAGCGTCGGCGGCGCTCCTGCAGCTCTGGGCACGGGCGGCGTTGTGGTGCCCGTCAGGAAGATCGTGCGCTCCGGCTGCCGCTCACACTGACGGCGAGTGGCCCGATCCCCTCGAGCGTCCGGGCCATATCGTCCGGCTCGAGCCGCCTGCGGGCCACGAACGAGAAACGGCGGCGCAGCTTCAGGACCGGCTTCTCGATCCAGTGCCAGGAGAACGCCGCGAACGCCGTGATCAGCACCAGCGCGACGGTGAACTGGACAATCGGCGATGCGTTCGGCAGCCAGACCTTCACCACCTGCTGCATCGGAAAACCGTACAGATAGATCCCGTAGGAATAGTCGCCCCTTGAAAACAGCGGCAGCCGCGGCAGCTTCGAGAGACCGAGGAACACGGTGATATAGACCAGCGCCGGAGCAACGACGGCGTTGAGGAGGGGCTGGGTGATCCAGGCAGCCGGTCCAAGTAGTGCGGCTCCGACGCAGAGCGCGCAGCAGACGGCGAGGATGCGCCCGTCATAGGGAATGCGGTCGCGGTAAAGGTAGATCGCGATCCCGAGCAGGCAGGCAACCGGCAGCTTCGCGCCGCGCCCGAGGAACAGCGCCGTGCTGAAGATCTTGTCGTACAGAGTGCCGGCGACGCCGGGAGGCAGTTGCGACGGCGTTGCGACATGTCCGGTGATCTGCACGGCAAAACCGATTCCGACCAGCACGACCGCGCCGAGCACGATCAGCGCCGGCCTGCGCAGCAGCCCCAGCGTCATGATGACCGCCATCACGGCGTAGCAGCCATATTCGAACGGCACGGTCCACAGCGAGCTGTTGACCTCCGGCGCGGGATTGCCGGTGAACACGCCCGGCAGGGTGTAGTTCACAAGCCCGACGACATTGGTGAAATATTTCCAGGTGCCGGCGCTGGTGAAATAGTCCCAGAGCGGCAGCGTGGTGAAGATCGGCCCGAGGATCAGCGCCGACAGCACGATCTCGACCGCAAGCGCCGGAATGATCCGCATGCCGCGATTGATCAGGAATTCCTTCAGGCTGAGCCGCAGCCCGCTTGCGGCGATCAGGAAGCCGCTCAATGCGAAGAACATCACGAGGATGGCAAATTGCGGGAACCAGAGGATCCACGACGGATCGGCGTCGCCGCGACCGGTGGCGACATAGGACGTATGACCGGCGACCACCGAGATCGCGAGCGCAACGCGGAGAAAATCGAACCCGGGACCAAAGCCTTCCTGCTGATCCAGCATGCTGCCGATCGAAGGCGCTGGCATGATTTCCACTCCATTCCAAACCACGCCTTTGGGCAGCAAGCCTCGTGCCAGGATAGATGTCCTGATGCGGTACAACCTACCCGGCAACCGGCCCTTGACCGTTCGACGAAACACCCACGAAACAAATCCCTAACGGCACGAAACCATTTTGGCGATTTCGTGCAAACGTCCGGAAACGCCTCACCTGTACTGGTTTGACCCAACGACGCGCCGGAACTGGCGCGCAAGGCGCAAACAACAGGGGTCGACAATGTTCAATTCCATCAAGCTGAACGCACGTCTCGCTGCCGCCGCCTTCGGTGCGCTGGCGATCGGCACCGTCGCTGTCTCGAATTCCGCCGCGGCCGCGCCGCTGCCGATATTCCCCTTCATCCTGATGCCGCCGACCGAGGCGGTGCAGCCGCCGGCGCAGTCGATGCCGCAGGCGCAGGACCAAGACCGCTCCGTCGAATTGCCCGCCCGCCTGCGCCGCCAGGTCGTCGCCTATCCGACCCGCGAGGCGCCCGGCACCGTCATCATCGATACCCCGCACACCTATCTCTATCTCGTGCTCGGAGGCGGCCAGGCCATGCGCTACGGCATCGGCGTCGGCCGCGACGGCTTCACCTGGTCCGGCACCCAGACCATCACCAAGAAGGCGGAATGGCCGGATTGGACCCCGCCGCCGGAAATGATCGCCCGCCAGCCCTATCTGCCGCGCCACATGGCCGGCGGCCCCGGCAACCCGCTCGGCGCCCGCGCCATGTATCTCGGCGGCACCGTGTACCGCATCCACGGCACCAACGCGCCGGAGACGATCGGCACCCACGTCTCCTCCGGCTGCCTGCGCCTCACCAATGAGGACGTCACCGACCTCTATTCGCGGGTCAACGTCGGGACCAAGGTGATCGTGCTGCCGATGACCGATCGCCGCGCCGATCTCGGCTCGGCCGTCCGCTGAGCCCGACACGTCAAGACATTGAGGGCGGCTCCGGCACCATGCCGGGGCCGTCGTCGCGTTCATAATCATTAACGTCCCGGTGATCTCGGGCGACCCGCCCGCCTCCGCCCCCGAAGCAGCTTGATCCCGCCACACTGGCGCCCTCGTCGGCGGGCCTGTACAACCCGTCAAGTTGATTTGATCCGGGGGAATGATGCGTCTACCGATGCATCCAAGAACAATCGCGCTCGGGCTCACGGTGGTGCTGGTCTCGTTCGCGATCAGCCTCAAGGCCATGGACTGGCTGGCGCCGAGCGTCACGGTGCAGGCGCCGCCGCTGGTGCAACTGCCGCTGCTGCCGGCGGCGCCGCGCTCGTCGACGGTCGTGGCGCAGGTCTCGGTCGCGCTGTCGGCGATCCGCGATGCCGCCGAACGCGGTGCGCCGAAGACCTTCGGCGGCAAGGCCGACAACCCGGTCCAGCAAATCCTGCAAAATGCCGACATCGGCTGGACCGCCTCGCGCGGCCCGATCGCAGCCACCGGCGCGCAGGACGTGCTGACGCTGACGACCCCGATCAACGGAACGCTCAAGGTCACCGGCTCGTTGTCGGCACAGGCGACCGGCGCGGTCAGCAACGCGCTTGGCAGCCTGCTCGGCGGCAACGTCGCCAAGCAGATCGGCGCGGTGAACATCAAGAACATCAACGCCAATGCGGACATCAAGGGCAGCGTCACGCTGACCGCGCGGCCGAAGCTCGGCGCGTCCTGGCGGATCGAGCCGAACCTGCAGGCGCAGGTCAATCTCGGCGACACCAGCCTGTCGGCGGCCGGCGTCCGCATCAGCGTGCCGGCCCAGGTCAAGCCTGTCATCGACAAGGCGGTCGCCGACCAGATTTCCGTGGTCGAGGCCCGGTTGCAGAACAATCCGGTGTTCCAGAACGCCGCCCGCGCGCAATGGGCCAAGGCCTGCCGCTCGATCCCGCTGCAGGGCACCGGCGGCACCGCATCGATGCCGCCGATGTGGCTCGAGTTGCGGCCGACCCGCGCGATCGCCGCGCAGCCGAAGGTCGATGCGTCCTCGCTGATCCTGACCATGGGGATCGAGGCCGAGACGCGGATCACGGAGACGCAGACCACGCCGAACTGCCCGTTCCCCGACAAGCTCTCGATCGTGCCGCCGATGCCGAGCCAGGTCTCGGTCGGCCTGCCGGTCGACATGTCCTTCACCACCCTGACGCAGCTGGTCGAGGCGCAGTTGAAGGGCAAGACCTTCCCCGAGGACGGCTCCGGCCCGGTCGACGTGACGGTCAAGAGCGCGAGCATCGCCGCCTCCGGCGACCGGCTGTTGATCTCGCTCCTGGTGCACGCCAAGGAGAAGAAGAGCTTCTTCGGCCTCGGCGCCGAGGCGACCGTGCACATCTGGGGCCGGCCGCGGCTCGATCAGGCGGCGCAGACGCTGCGGCTGGCCGACGTCGAGCTGGCGGTGGAGTCCGAAGCCGCGTTCGGCCTGCTCGGCGCCGCCGCGCGCGCGGCAGTCCCGCATCTGCAGCAGGCGCTCGCCGACCGCCTGGTGGTCGATCTGAAGCCTTTCGCGACCAACGCGCAGCGGAAGATCACCGCCGCGATCGCCGACCTGCAGAAGAACGAGGAAGGCATCCGCGTCGACGCCGACGTCACCAGCATCCGCCTTGCCGGCATTGCGTTCGATTCGAAGACGCTCCGGGTGATCGTGGAAACCGACGGCACCATCAAGGCCGCCGTCACCGCGCTACCGGCGCTGTAGGCCGCAGCTCGATCGGATTGCTCTTTTACCTCTCCCCACTTGCGGGGAGAGGGAGAAGTCTGGATCCGCCGCGCCCTGCGCATGCCCAAAAAGTCGTCTTTGCGACAGGTTGCCGCACCGGATAGAAGGTGCCTCGTGGAAGCCACCTCGAACGAAACATCAGGGAGAGAAACACGATGAAATCGCTCTTGGCCGCAGCGGCGGCCAGCCTCGCGCTTGCGGCCTCCGGCACGGCGGCTCACGCCCAGATCTCCGACGATGTCGTCAAGCTCGGCGTGCTCACTGACATGTCGAGCCTTTATGCGGACGCCACCGGCAAGGGCTCGGTCGCGGCGGTCGAGATGGCGGTCGCCGATTACGGCGGCAAGGTCAAGGGCAAGCCGATCCAGGTCGTCGTGGCCGATCATCAGAACAAGCCCGACGTCGGTGTCAGCATCGCGCGCAACTGGTACGACAACGAGAAGGTCGATGCGATCCTCGACGTGCCGACCTCCTCGGTCGCGCTGCCGATCTCGGCGCTGACGCGCGAGAAGAACAAGATCCACATCAACTCCGGCGGCGGCTCCTCCGATATCACCGGCAGCGCCTGCTCGCCCAACACCGTGCACTGGACCTACGACACCTACGCGCTGTCGAACGTCGCCGGCAAGGCGATGGTCAAGCGCGGCGAGGACACCTGGTTCTTCGTCACCGCGGACTACGCCTTCGGCATGGCGCTGCAGCGCGACGCCGCCAACGTCGTCAAGGAGACCGGCGGCAAGGTGCTCGGCGAAGTCCGCCATCCGCTCAACTCGTCGGACTTCTCGTCCTTCCTGCTGCAGGCGCAGGCCTCCAAGGCCAAGGTCGTGGCGCTGGCGAATGCCGGCGGCGACACCACCACCGCGCTGAAGCAGGCCGCCGAGTTCGGCCTGACCCAGGGCGGCCAGAAACTGATCGCGCTGCTGATGGAAATCACCGACACCCATGCACTGGGGCTGAAGGCGACACAGGGCCTGATCGTCACCGACGCATTCTACTGGGACATGAACGACGAGACCCGCGCCTTCTCGAAGCGCTTCAACGAGAAGGTCGGCCATATGCCGACCATGATCCAGGCCGGCCTCTACTCGGCGACCATGCATTACCTGAAGGCGATCGAAGCGATCGGCACCGACGAGGCGCCGAAGGTGATGGAGCAGATGCGCAAGACGCCGGTCAACGACTTCTTCGCCAAGAACGGCCATATCCGGATCGACGGCCGCATGGTGCACGACATGTACCTGTTCGAAACCAAGAAGCCCGAGGAATCCAAGGGCGAGTGGGATCTCTACAAGCTGATCGCCACCGTGCCCGGCGACGAAGCCTTCCGTCCGCTCGACAAGGGCGGCTGCCCGCTGGTGAAGTCGAACTGACGGACGCGTCCCTCGCGATGAGATTAGGTTGAATCACCTTCGCGCTTTAGCTCGTTGTTTGAGCATGATCTTTTCGGAAAACCGCTTCGCACTTTTCCGGATCATGCTTTAACGGGCGGCCGGGCCGCCCGGCCACAGCAAACAAGAAAGCGCCCGGCTACCAACCGGGCGCTTTTCTTCGTGCGAGCAATTCCGATCGACCGTCTGGTCAGTCAGCGTTGAAGCGGTCTCACCGTTATTTCATCGCTTCAATCGGCATTGCCGCGCGGGATCATCCAGGTCGAGAACGTCTGCCAGACGCCGGCGCCGAGATTGCGCTGATAAGCGATGAAATCGGCATGGTCGCCGTGCACCAGTTCGTAGCGATAGTAATTCGAGAGGTCGTTGGTCTGCTTGGTCATGGAACGTCTCCGTCGTGAGGGAAGGTCCTGTAGTTCGAGTTAGTCCCGGCACGCCCGGCGTCAATAGAATGACATGTATCATTCAATCACAGCCGCGCGAGCGGCCCGCACCGTCAGCGCCTGGCGCGATGCGAAACGTGGCGCGGCACATCCGCAACGCCGATGCCGGCCTCCCGCTGCTGGATCGCCTGCAACACCGCCGGCGGTTGCAGCACCAGCGCGGCCGCGCGGGTCGGCGCGCCGTTATTGAGCACGTCACGATAGGGATACAGCGCCTGGTAGGCTGCCGGCTCGGAGATTGCAGCCTGGGCCGAGGCCGCCGTCGCCGTGATGGCCGACAGCGCTGCTGCCAGCGCGATGGATTTGAACGTCCTTGTTCTGAACGTCCTGGCGAGGTGAGAAATCCTGGTAGTCATGGTAACGCTCCCGCGATTTACATCGCATACGATTAATTCGTTCCCGCCTGATCAAGGCCTGACGCAATCGGTCTTCAAGTATCTCGATTTAATCGGATGCGATTTATTCGGGCGCGCGGCTTCAAATATCCGTGTCACCGGCGATGCCATGCGCAGCCCGCAATGGCGGCCTGCTCGGGCCACGCGACTGGTGCGGCTTCAGGCACGGATCTGGGCGGAATCCGACTTCGACGTCACGACAGGATGGCTCGTCATTTGCACCGAGCACGCGAGCTGCGCGCGCTTCAAGGCGTCCAGCCGATGCGCGGCACTAATCCGCCGCTGGAATCGTGCACCCAACCGCGCGTCGATGCGGCACACATCGAAACGAGTTCGCTTCGGCTACACCGGACGCGGTTACTTCGGTCAAATTCGAGCCGGATCGGACAGGCTGCCGAGGTTGGCAGGATTTAACATCCACGCCATAGTGAATGACTATCCTGGTCGTGAGCCAATGTGGGGTCAGCTATGGACGTGTCACCTTCTGGTAGCGAGAGCCGAAGCACGTCGGAGCCACCACAAGCAGCGCACGAGGCCAACGCACACGCGTCAACGCGCATGCCGGCCATCATCGTCGGCGTCATTGCCGCGATCATCATTGCGCTGTCCGTCTATTATCTGCTGCGGCCCGAGCCGCTGCTCGTGCAGGGCGAAGTCGATGCAACGCGGCTCGATATCGCCGCGCGCGTCGACGGACGCGTCAAGGAGATCCCGGTCGAGCGCGGCCAGAACGTGGCGGCGGGCGCCGTCCTGGTGAAGATCGACAATCCGGAAACGCTGGCAAAGCAGGATCAGATGCGCGCCGCCAAGGCGGTCGCCGACGCGCAACTCGCCAACGTCATGGTTGGAACGCGGGTCGAGACCATCGCCGCGCGGAAGGCGGAAATGCAGCGCGCGGAGGCCGCGCAGGTGCTGGCGCAGAAGACCTTCGATCGCGCCAAGACGTTGACCGAGCAAGGCAACGCGCCGCAGGCCCGCCTCGACCAGACCACCGATGCGCTGCACGAGGCCGAGCGCGGGCTCGATCAGGCGAAATCGGCCTATGAGCAGGCGGTCAACGGCTACACCAAGGAAGAACGCGCGATCGCGAAAGCCAATGTCGAGAAGGCCGAAGCGGACATTCAGAGTGTGCAATCGGTCATCGATCAGCTCGCGGTCTACGCGCCGGTCGCGGCGCAGGTTTATCAGCGCAACGTCGAGCCGGGCGAGTTCGTCTCGCCGGGCGCGCCGCTGGTGACGCTGATCAATCTCGGCGATCTCTGGATCCACTTCGATCTGCGCGAGGACCTCGTCAAGGGCCTGAAGGTCGGCGACAAGTTCGACGTCCGGATTCCGGCGCTCGACGACCGTCATGTCACGGTCGAGGTCAAGCTGATCGCGACCAAGGGCGAATATGCGAGCTGGCGCGCGACCCGCGCCACCGGCGATTTCGATCTGCGGACATTCTCGATCCGCGCCTATCCGGTGCAGCCGGTGCCCGAGCTGCGGCCCGGCATGAGCGCCTATCTCGACTGGCGGTCGCGGCAATGAGGCTCGCATCGCAGCCCGGATTCTGGCGGGTCGCGCAGCGCGAGTGGCGGTGGCTGCTCGGTGACCGCGTGGCATTGCTCTTGATCTTCGGCGTGCCGCTGTTCGCCTTCGTGGTGCTGACCACGGTGTTCAGCCAACCGGTGATCCGCGGCCTCGGCGTCACCGTCGTCGACACCGACAAGTCGGATACTTCGCGCGCGCTGACGCAGCACGTCGCAGCGTCGCCGAGTCTGCGGATCGTCGACGATTCCGGTTCGCTGGCGACCGCGGTGCAGGACATCCGGTCCGGCAAGGCGATCTCGGCGATCTTCATCCCGCCGAATTTCGAACGCGACCTGAAGGCCGATCGCCGCCCGCAGGTGGTCGGCTTCTACAACCAGCAATTCCTGACCGCGGCCGGCATCGCCTCGTCGGGCCTGAACGATGTGTTGTCCGCAGCTGCGAGCGCGGCAGCTCCGGCCAACCGCGCCGCGCCCGGCCCGGCATCGATGGGAACGCTATCCGCGGAGACCATCGCGCTGGTCAATCCGCAGAAGAACTATGCGCAATTCCTGCTGCGCGCGCTGCTGCCGACGATCATCCACGTCGTGATCACGCTCGCCGCGGGCTATTCGGTTGGCTCCGAATTCCGCCGCCGCAATGCGCGCGAGTGGCTGGAAAGCGCCGGCGGCGATCCGATCGCCGCACTCGCCGGCAAGCTGGCGCCGCTGTTCGTGATCTTCATCCTGATCATGCTGGCCCAGCCGCTGATCCTCGAGGGCGTGCTGCAGATTCCGTTCAAGGGCGACGTGCTGCTGATGATCGCCGCGGGCCTGCTGCTGATCATCGCTTATCTGTCGCTCGGCGCCCTGCTGCAGCTTTTGGTCGGCGACCTCGCGACCGGGCTCGGCCTTGCCGGCCTGATCGCCTCCCCTGCCTTCGGATATGCCGGTGTCGGCTTTCCCATCATCGGCATGAATACGTTCGCACAGGTCTGGAGCGCGATCCTGCCGCTGCGCTGGTACATGGCAGTCCTGATGGGACAGGCGGCGCGCGGATTGCCGGCATCGGAATCGGCAATCCCCTTCGCGGCGCTCGCGGGCCTCACGCTGCTGTTTGCCGCGCTCGCCTTGCTGCGCATGGCGAGCCTGACGCGCAGGGGCTGGTTCGCGGCGGCGCGGCCAAGCGAACCGGCGGTCAGCGAGCAGGTCGCACCCGGCGTCGGCGGCGCCTTCGTGGCGGAGTGGCGGCGCGTGCTCGGAACGCGCAGCGCCTTCAGCCTGCTGTTCCTCGCGCCGCTGGTCTACGGCATCTATTATCCGCAGCCTTATCTGAGCCAGATCCTGCGCAAGCTGCCGATTGCAGTCGTCGACAACGATCTCAGCGATCTCTCGCGCCAGATCGTCGAGACGCTCGACGCCAGCGGCACGTTGAGCGTGACGGTGCGCGCCCGCACCCTTGCGGAGGCAAGCAGCGCGATCGATCGCGGCTATGCATTTGCCGCCGTGCAGATCCCCCCTGGCACCGAGCGCGATGTGCTCAAGGGCCTCACCGCGCACATCCCGGTCTACGCGGACGCCACCTATCTGTTCATCTTCCGGTCGACCGCAGGCGCCGTCGCCACCGCGATCGGCACGCTGACATCCGAGCTGGTGTCGCGCGGCGCCCGCGCCGACGCAAGCCTGGTCAAGGCGAAGCTCGCAAGCCTCAGCCCGGCCAACGTCCTGCTGCAACCGATCTTCAACCCGGTCGGCGGCTATGCGAGCTACATCGTCCCGGCGGCGTTCATCCTGATCCTGCAACAGACGCTGCTGATCGGCGCGGCGATGCTGACCGGCACGGCGCTGGCGAACTCCCGCAGCACGGTCGCGGGCGTGCTCGGTCGCAGCGTGGCCCATCTGACCCTCTATCTGCCGGCGCTCGCGCTGTATCTGATCGTGCTGCCGCGGATCTATGGCTTTTCGACGCTGGGCCATCTGCCGCAGATCTTCGCGCTGGCGACCGTCTTCCTGCTGGCGACGAGCTTCCTGGGGCAGGCGATCGGCGCCTGGTTCACACGGCCGGAGAACGCCACCATCCTGCTGCTGGCAACCAGCCTGCCGCAATTCTTCACCGCCGGCTTCGCATGGCCGCGCGAGGCCATCCCCCCTGCGGCGACGGCGCTCGGCCGGCTGTTCCCCGCGGACTCGGCGATCGACGGCCTCGTGCGCATCAACCAGCTCGGCGCCAGCCTCTGGGAGGTCTCGCACGACTGGCTCAGGCTATGGTGCCTGGCGCTCGGCTATTTCGTGCTCGCCGTGATCTCCGCGCTGGTGTTCAAGAGAGGACAGCAACATGCCCAACGCTAGGCGCGTCGCCATTGTTGCGATCCCGCTCGTGCTCGTCGCGGGTGCGCTGGTCTATGCCGAGAGCCACGCGACGCCGGCGCTCGCAATCGTCGGCGTGGTCCGCTCGACCGAGGTCAGGATCGAACCGGAAGTGAACGGCCAGCTGGTGTCGATCGCGGTCGAGAAAGGCGCGCAGGTGCACGCCGGCGACGTCCTCGCCAAGCTTTCCGCCGTCGAGCTGACCGCACAGGCGGACCAGGCGCGGGCCGCGCTCGCCGCCGCGGTGGCGAGCCGCAACAACGTCTATGCCGGCGTCCGGCGCGAGCAGATCGATGCGCTGAAAGCCGCGATCTCCAAGGCCAATTCGCGCCTCGACTATGTTGAGACGCAGCTCAAGCGGATCACCACGCTGGCGAGCCAAAGTTTTGAAACCCAGCAGGCGCTCGACCAGTCCGGGAACGACGTTGCCGCCGCGCGCGCCGGCGTGGCCGCGGCCCAGGCCAATTACGATGCCGCCGTCGCGGGACCGACCAAGGAGGAACGCGCCATCGCCGACGCACAAGTGCAGGCGGCCGCGGCCGCCGTCGCGGTGCTCGAGCGCCGTCTCGACAAGATGGTGCTGCGCGCACCGGTCGACGGCGTGGTCAGCGTGATCGCGGCCGAAGTCGGCGAGAACGTGCGTGCGGGTCAGCCGATCCTGATGATTGCGGCGGCCGGCAAGCAATGGCTGTCGTTCAATGTGCGCGAGGACCATCTGGACGGCCTTGCGATGGGCAAGACCGTGAGCGTGATACCGAACGGTTCCGGCGCCACCACCAAGGCTGCCATCACTGAATTGCGGCCGCTCGGGGTGTTCGCCACCTGGCAGGCCGAGCGCGTGATCGGCGATCACGACCGCAACACGTTGCGCCTGCGTCTCGATCCCGCAGGCGCCGCGGAAGGTCTCGAGCCCGGCATGAGCGTCCGGATCGAGCGTTGACAATGCGCGGCGTCTGGCTGCGTGCCACGATGACCAGCGTGCTGCCCCGGGCGCATCTCAATGCTTTTGACGGCCCGCCCCGGCCAACAGTCATCGGACTGTCAGAAGATTGAGACAAGACAGCAGCCCGGACCTTGTGGCATCGAGCCGCAGAAAAGATGGAGACTTGGCCGTGAAGCAGATTCGTTCGCGACGGAAGGTGCATGTTGGCGCGATGCTGCTGGGTGTGGCGGCCCTGGCCGTTCTGCCGCCGTCGATGGCATCGGCGCAAACCGGCGCGGCGCCATCAGGCGCGAAACCATTCCTGACCGTCGACGGCAAGCTGCCGCTCGTGATCGGGCATCGCGGCGTGCCGGGCCTGGTGCCCGAGGAGACCGAGGCATCGTATGAACTTGCCGCCGACCTCGGCACCGACTCGCTCGAGGAGGACCTGCATCTGACCAAGGATTGCGTGCTGGTGGCGCGCCACAATCCATGGCTCGGCGACAACACCAACGTCGCCGAGGTGGCGAAGACCAATCCGGAAGTCGCTAAGCGCAAGCGCACCGTGCCGGGCGTTCCGGTCAAGGTGAAATGGGCGCAAACCTCGACCAGCGGCCCCGTTGAATATCCCACCGATCTCGTCGACCCGGCCGATCCGAAATCGGTGCTGAAGGCGCTGATCGTCGATGGCGACGACCATACCAATGACTGGTCGATCACCGATTTCACCATGGCTGAGCTGAGAGAATGGATCGCCGGCACCACCTATGATGCGGCCAACGAACGGCCGAAACTGTTCAACGGCAAGTTTCCGATCATCAGTTTCCAGGACATCATCGACATCGCCAAGGCCAAGAGCAAGGCGACGGGGCGCACGATCTCGGTCTATCCGGAAACCAAGAACCCGACCTGGAACAATGCCCAGGCCATCGCCAATGGTTGCGGCGCGCCCGGCAGCCGCCCGCTCGAGGACGCCCTGATCAAGATCATCAAGGAGAACGGCCTCAACGCGAAAGACGCGCCGATCATCGTGCAGAGCTTCGAGCCCGGCAGCCTGAAATACATGCGCGGTCACGGACTGGAAACCCGGCAGGTCCAGCTGATCGACGGCAACGGCGTCGACTTCAAGACCGGCAAGGTGCTGCTCAACAACATCGCCAATTCCCGTCCGTATGACTGGACGGTTGCGGGTGACGGCCGCACCTTCGATGCGATGCTGACGCCCGAGGGCCTCGCCGATATCAAGACCTATGCCGACGGCATCGGTCCGTGGAAGGCCTATATCGTGCCCTACAAGATCTCACCGTGGAAGGACAGCGGCGCCGACGGCAAGCCCACCAAGGGATCGACGGCGGAAGCTTCGACGCAGGAGCCAACCAGCGTCATCGCCGACGCGCACAAGCTCGGCCTGTTCGTGCATGTCTTCACGTTCCGGAACGAGAAGAAATATCTGGCTGCCGACTACCGCGGCGATCCGAGCCAGGAATATCTGAAGTTCTTCCGTCTCGGCGTCGACGGAGTGTTCACCGATTTCACCCACACCGGCGTCGCCGCCCGCGCTGCGTATTTGCGTGAGCTCGGCTGGTGACGCCCACAAGGGAGCTGTCGTTCACCCCATTGACAAATGCGCCCGGCATCGCCGGGCGCATTCGACTTTCAGGCAACGCGATCCGGGTTACTCGGTCGTGTATTTGAACTCGGGCATCGCCTTCAGCTCATCCTTGGTCGCGCTGAACACCGCGTGATCCGGATACCAGGGATTCGTCTTCGACGTGGTGGCCGCGGGCGCCGCGCCCGTGGTGGTCGTCGACTTGTTGGTGCTGCCAGTGTTTGCCGCGCTGGTCGAGGCGACGGGCTCGTTGACGAACTTCACCTTGTCGAGCGGCACGGCGACCAGATGCTCGCCGACGCCAAGGAAGCCGCCGACGCCGATCACGACCGCCTTGATGGCACCACCCTTGTCCATCAGAAGGTCATTGATCGAGCCGACGCTCTCGTTGCTGTCGTTATACACGCTGAGGCCGACGACCTTCGAGGCGCGCCAGTCGCCCTTGTACGAGCTCGGCGACGTGGCCGTTGTCGTTGCCGCAGGAGCCATCTTGTCGCCTTTGTCAGCGGGTGCCTGCGCAAACGCAACGGTCGCAAGCAGTGCGGAGCCGGCCACGCCGGCAACGATGGATTTGATCAACATCATGCGCTCTCCTCAGTTCGCAAAATCGATGCTGGGAAAACTCGTGATGTGCGCGACCGTTCCTAATCGGCCTGCGCCCAAACGCCGCCCGAGGTTTGGGAACGCATGCCCTGGAACGCCGTCGAGACGATACGCCCGAAAGCTGCGCATATTGCAACGCATGGACGTTGCGGTCCTTGACGACAGCGATCGCGATCTCTCGAGCAAGCTGCGGTTGAGCCTCACCGCTGCACCGGGCGCGCAGTCCCTGATGTGACGATGTTTGGCTCACCAACCGTCCCGGCGAACCCCGCGCTACGAAAGCTGATCGAGCGTGACGTGCCTCGCTCAGAAGCCGCCCCAATAGGGCGGCACGCCGTAGAAGCGATGCAGCTCGACTTCCTGCGAGCGGTCGCCCCAATCGAAGTCCTTGTCGGCACGGAACGAGGGCGCACGCTTCAATTCGTCGTCCTCGATGTCGAGCTCGTAAGCCTCGAATTTGGGGTTGTAGTGCAGCCGGCCCCAAGGCAGCGGAATCAGATTGGATCCGATACCGAGGAAGCCGCCGAAGCTCAGCACCGCGTACGACACCTTGCCCGAGATCTTGTCGATCATCAGCCGTTCGATATGGCCGATCATGTCGCCATTGGTCCGGCGCACCGCCGTCCCCTCGACGCGATCGCTTGCAATGAGCTGATGCGGCCTTGTCCTGACCTCGACAGCCATCTCACCCTCCTGGCCTGAAAGAGAAACAACGCGGCGCCCGGGTAACGGGTTCCGGCACTGGATATGACAGCCGCCCTTCCCTTTTCCGGGCCGCCATGGCGCCGCGGGACCGACGCGCGCCATGGGACAGTTCTACCCGGATTTCAACCGATTAGGCTTGATGACAGAACGCTAACTTTTCTCCACGGTGCCAACCTGTTAACTCGTTATGCCGGGCAAGATTTCAGACATACACTGAAACAAAATTCCTGAGCCGCCTTCCCCCGAATCACGGACAAAAAGATCGGTATGACCCAGGCTGCGCCCAATATCCTCGTCGTCGAGGACGACCGCGAAACGCGGTCTCTCATCGCAAAATATCTCCGCACCAATTCCTGCCATGTCACGACCGCTTCCGACGGCCGTGAAATGGCCAAGGCCATGACCGACCACCGCGTGGATCTCCTGGTGCTCGACGTCATGTTGCCGGGCGAGGACGGCCTCAGCCTGTGCCGCAAGGTGCGCGCGGAGTCGCAGACGCCGATCATCATGCTGACCGCGCGCGGCGAGGACGTCGACCGCATCCTCGGCCTCGAGATGGGCGCCGACGATTACCTCGCCAAGCCGTTCAACCCGCGCGAGCTGCTGGCGCGGATCAACGCGGTGCTGCGCCGGCAGGCCGCCGCGCGCAACGCCAGCGCGATCGAGGGTGCGACCACGCTGACCTTCCTCGGCTGGCGCATCGACATCCGTCTGCGCGAGCTGCGCAATCCCGAAGGGGCGCGCGTCGCCATGACCAGCGCCGAGTTCGACCTGCTGCGCACCTTCTGCGAGCGGCCCGGCCGCGTGCTGTCGCGCGACAGCCTGCTCGACCTGACGCAGGGCCGCAGCGCCGGCTCATTCGAGCGATCGATCGACGTCTTGGTCAGCCGTATCAGACGCAAGATCGAGCCCGATCCGCAGGAAGCCACCATGATCAAGACGGTGCGGTCCGGCGGCTATGTGTTCACTCCGAGGGTGGAGGCGGTTGCCGCCACGAGCAACTGACCATGAAGCTGCTGCGCGTGCTGAGTCTGCGGGGGATCGGCGCCCAGATGGCGGCGCTGGTCGTCGTCTCGATCGTCGCGCTGCACCTGATCATCACCGCTACCTTCCTGATCCATCGCCCGGACCGGCCGGAGCCGTCCGACCGGTGGCACACCCAGCTCGCCGCCACCGCGCAGCTGCTCGGGCATGCCCCGGCATCGGAGCGGCCGCGGCTGCAGGCCGACATCATCAGAGCGTTCCCGCAGCTCGCGATCGGTGACTTCACGTCCGATGCCAGCGGCCTCACCGAGACCGACACGCCGAACCTCCATGCGCTGCGCCGGCTCGGCGCCGGCTATCGCGTCTTCCAGCTGCCGCGCGAGGCGGGCGGCACGCCGCATGACAACGAGATCCGCCGCGTCGCCATCCGCCTGCCTGACGGCGGCATGTTCGCCGCGAACCTGATGCCGGACCAGCACATCAGGCCATTCTGGGGCGGGCCGTGGATGATGACGGTGCTGTTCGCCGTCATCAGCGTCACCCTGCTCGGCCTGTGGGCGGCCTGGGCGCTGACGGCGCCGCTGTCGTCCTTCGTCAAGGCCGCGGAGACCTTCAGCCTGAACGGCGCGGCGGCGCCGCTGCCCGAACGCGGTCCCGAGGAGATCCGCTCGCTGGCCAAGGCGCTGAACCGGATGCGCGAGCGCATCACGGCATTGATCGACGACCGCACCAAGATGCTGGCCGCCATCAGCCACGACCTGCGCACGCCGATCACGCGGATGCGGCTGCGCGCCGAATTCATCGAGGACGAGGCCCATCGCCACCGCATGCTGCGCGACCTCGACCAGATGCGCTCGATGCTGGAATCGGTGCTGTCGTTCCTGCGCAACGACCGCAAGCTCGAGGAGATGACGCTGGTCGACATCGCGAGTACGCTGCACCTCGTCACCGACCAGTTCGCCGACATGGGACACAAGGTCAGCTATGAGGGTCCGCAGCACGCGATGGCGACCGCGCGGCCGGCCGACCTGCATCGCAGCATCACCAACCTGGTCGACAATGCCGTGCGCTTCGGCGGCGAAGTCGCGGTTCGCCTCGACGTCCAGCCGGATCGCCTCGTCATCGACATCGAGGATGACGGTCCCGGCATTTCGGACGCGCACAAGGCAAGCGTGCTGGAGCCGTTCGTGCGCGGCGACCAGGCGCGCAACATGGACGAGGCCGAGGGCTTCGGCCTTGGCCTGTCGATCGCCAACGCCATCGTGCTCGCGCATGGCGGCACGTTGTCGCTGCACGATCGCAAGCCGCATGGGCTGGTGGTCCGGATCGAATTGCCGACGCGGCAGCAGCTGCTGCACCCGCCGCGGAAATCCGCAGCCTGATCAGCCGGAGCTGATCGGCGCGAAGCGGACCGATCATCAAGACATCAGGCGGCGAGCGGCGTGAGTTGCGCGGTGTCGTAGATCGCGATCGCCTCGAAGCGGTAATTGCAGGCGCGGCAATTCCACAGGAACGACGTGCGCCCCTCGCTGTGTTCCACCCAATCGGGCCGGGCGATCGGCTTGCCGCATTGCGCGCAGGGATTTTCGCGAGGCATATAGCCGGTGTCCTGACGGACCATGGCGCATCTCCCGAATGTTGTTTTCTTGCGTGCTTTGGAATGGACAGACGTGCTGACTCAACACGCGCGCTGTCATCCACGAGTGTAGACCTTGATCGAGTCGTTTGCACGACAATCCGCTGTGGATAGCGTGCGGCAAAAAGCGGGCGCGAGAATCGGAGAAGAAATCAGGGGCCAGAACAATTTTCGGCTGATCGAAGCAAACAATTTGAAGCATCCGTCTGCGCAATCGCGTCGTCCGCTTCGCCCGCGCCCGGACAGTCACGGAGGCAGAACGTTCGCCGATGCGAAGGTTTTGCCACATTCCTGCCCGCTCGCCGTACCATTGAGACCGCAGAACCGACGCGCGTTTGATCACCCCGGGCGACCCGAGATGAAGACCCTTCAGAGCCTTAGCTACCTTGCCGCCGCGATCGCGGTACTGGCGTCCTGCGTCGGTGCGCATGCACAATCGCGGGCGCAATATGAGGCGATGGTGGCGGCGGAGGCCCAGGCCAATCTGGTGCCGGAAGAGCTGGTGCATCGCGTCATTGTGCGCGAGAGCAAATACCATCCGCAGCTGATCGGGCGCGGCGGCGCCATCGGGATGATGCAGATCAAGCTCGCGACCGCCCGCGGGGTCGGCTACACCGGTACCGCCGAAGGGCTGCGCGACGCCGCGACCAACCTCAAATACGGCGTCAAATACCTCGCCGGCGCCTATCGCGCCGCCAATGGCGATTTCGATCGAGCCGTGCGTTATTTCGCGGGCGGGTATTACTACGTCGCAAAGCGGCAGCGCGGCGGTCACCTCAAGGAGGCGATGCATGGCGGCGCAGGCGCGCCACTGAAAGAGCTCGCCAGGCAGGACCAGATGTCGGCGGATAATGCCGAGCCGAAGCCGGAACAGACAGAAAAATAAGGCTGATCGCGGCCACGCCATCCTCACGTCCACGCCACGGCCGGCTGTCCTTCTCGCTGCAAATCACGCGATCGTTCGGCCGGCACCTCGCGCGCAGAGGTGCGGCACTGCAGCGCGGCCGCGCCTGGCATACAAGTTGACACGTCCGCCCATCCGCCTACATTAGGGGCGTTCCGAGGGGTGCTCCGAAGGAGGAGCTGAGATACCGCAAGCTTGGACTTCGCCGTCAGGCGATCAGTTCGGGACCGCGGTGACCCTTTGAACCTGATCCGGGTCATGCCGGCGAAGGGACAGGGATGTATCAGACATCAAGACTGCGGGGGGATTCCCCCGTCTCCATCATCGGCGCAGGCATAACCGGCGCCTGGCATGCGTTGTTGCTCGCAGAGGCCGGACGTGCCGTCACCCTGCACGAGCGCAGTGACGCGGCGATGACGCAATCCACAAGCCACTGGGCGGGCGGCATGCTGGCGCCGTGGTGCGAGGAGGAGGCCGCCGAGCCCGTCATCACCCGGCTCGGCATCCGCTCGCTCGCGCTATGGCGGCAGCATGTTCCGGAAACCGCGTTCAACGGCTCGCTGGTGGTGACGCATCCGCGCGACCGCGCCGATTTTGAGCGCTTCGCCCGTCTCACGTCGGGCCATCAAAGGCTAGACGCCGAGGGCGTCCGCGCGCTCGAGCCGGCGCTCGAGGGCCGCTTCCGTGACGGCCTGTTCTATCCCGAGGAGGGCCATGTCGAGCCGCGCCGCGTGCTGCCGCGGCTGCATGCCGCGATCGCGAAGGCCGGCGGCGCCATCAAGTTCGGCAGCGAGGCCGAGGTTGATGATCTCGACGGCCTCGTGATCGACTGCCGCGGTCTTGCCGGGCGCGACCGCGAGCCGAGCCTGCGCGGCGTCAAGGGCGAGATGATCGTCATCGAGACCACCGAGGTCGAATTGTCGCGTCCGGTGCGGCTGATCCATCCGCGCTGGCCGCTGTACGTGATCCCGCGCGGCGACGGCCGCTTCATGCTGGGCGCGACCTCGATCGAGGCCGAGGACAGCGGCGTCAGCGTGCGCTCGGCGCTGGAGCTGCTCGGAGCCGCCTATGTGGTGCATCCGGCGTTCGGCGAGGCGCGCATCGTCGAATTCGGCGCCGGGCTCCGTCCGGCCTTCCCCGACAATCTGCCGAAGATCAGGATCGAGCAGGAACGCATCACGGTGAACGGACTCTACCGTCACGGCTTCCTGCTGGCGCCGGCGCTGGCCGAGCTGACGCTCGCCTATCTTTCGCGCGGCGAAATCGACAATGAGGTGATGCAATGCGCGTGATCGTGAACGGCGAGCAGCGGGAGATCAACGCCGGCAGCGTCGATGCGCTCTTGGCCGAGCTCGACTACGAGGGCACCCATTTCGCGATCGCACTGAATTACGACGTGGTGCCGAAGAGCCGCTGGGCCGAGACCCCTCTCAAAGCCGGCGACGAGATCGAGATCATCACGCCGCGGCAGGGAGGGTGATGGTGAGTTTGTTCGCACGCTCCCTGCTCCCGTCGTCCCTGCGAAAGCAGGGACCCATAACCACGACCGGCTATTGGCGGAACGAACGCCTCCCCGTGTGCCTCATCGAAGGGCCGCGGCGTATCGGTCCCTGCTTTCGCAGGGACGACAGATTGATTTGAGGAGACACATGGTCACCTTCTACGGCAAATCCTTTCCCTCCCGCCTCCTGATCGGCACGGCGCTATATCCTTCGCCTGCAATCATGCAGAACGCGATCCGCGCCTCAGGCGCCAGCATCGTTACCGTATCACTCCGCCGAGAAGCCGCGGGCGGCAAGACCGGCGATGCGTTCTGGTCCTTGATCCGCGAGCTCGGCGTCACCGTGCTGCCGAACACCGCGGGCTGCCGCAGCGTCAAGGAGGCGGTGACCACGGCAAAGCTCGCGCGCGAATTGTTCGGCACGCCCTGGATCAAGCTCGAGGTGATCGCCGACAACGACACGCTGCAGCCCGACGTGGTCGGCCTGGTCGAGGCCGCCGCCATCCTGATCAAGGACGGCTTCGAGGTGTTTCCCTATTGCACCGAGGATTTCTCGGTCGCTTCGCGGCTGGTCGAAGCCGGCTGCAAGGTGGTGATGCCGTGGGCAGCTCCTATCGGCAGCGCCAAGGGCATCACCAACCGCGACGCGCTGAAGCTGCTGCGCGACCGCCTGCCCGACATCACGCTGGTGGTCGACGCCGGCTTGGGTGCGCCGTCGCATGCGGCGCAGGCGCTCGAACTCGGCTATGACGCCGTGCTGCTCAACACCGCGGTGGCGAAAGCCGCCGATCCGGTTGCGATGGCCAATGCCTTCCGGCTCGGCGTCGAGGCCGGCCGCACCGCTTATGAAGCCGGGCTGATGGAAGCCCGCGACTTCGCCTCCCCCTCCACCCCTGTCGTTGGGACCCCGTTCTGGCATGCCGTATCCTGATCCTTTCTATCCCGTCGTCGACAGCGTGGCCTGGGTCGAACGACTGACCAAGCTCGGCGTCGGCACCATCCAGCTCCGCGCCAAGGAGCTCGACGATGCCGAGGCGCTGCAGATCGTCACCGACGCGCTGGCTGTGACCAAGGGCACGGGCACGAGGCTCGTCGTCAACGACTATTGGCGTGCCGCGATCGTTGCCGGCGCCGAGCATCTGCATCTCGGCCAGGAAGACCTCGCCGATGCGGACCTGGCGGAAATCCGCAAGGCAAAGCTGACGCTCGGCGTCTCCACCCATGACGATGCCGAGCTCGCCACCGCGCTGGCCGCGAAGCCCGATTACGTCGCGCTCGGCCCGATCTTCTTCACCACGCTCAAATCGATGCGGTTCGCGCCGCAGGGCATCCCGAAGGTCACCGAGTGGAAGAAGCGGATCGGCGCGATCCCGCTTGTCGCGATCGGCGGCATCAAGTTCGAGCACGCCGCCGAGATCTTCGCCGCCGGCGCCGATTCGATCGCCGTCGTCAGCGACGTCACCCAGAACGCAGACCCCGACGCGCGGGTCCGGCAATGGCTCGGCATCCGTGCGGAGGCCGCGTGATGCACACAGCTCTCACCACCGTCATTGCGAGGAGCGCAAGCGACGAAGCAATCCATTCCTCCGCTTGCGGGTCCATGGATTGCTTCGCTGCGCTCGCAATGACGAATTCAACTGACACGAATTAAAACGGAGGATCCCTCATGAACATCCGCTCCAACCCCGACACCACGCTCCCCGCCGTCACCACAGGCTCACTGCCCGCCTCGCGCAAGATCTTCGCGACGCCCGCAAGCGCACCCGACATCCGCGTGCCGCTGCGCGAGATCATCCTGTCGGAGGGCGCCGGCGAGCCGAACCTGCCGGTCTACGATACCTCGGGCCCCTACACCGATCCGACTGTCACGATCGACGTCAACGCCGGCCTGCCCCGCAATCGGCTCGCCTGGGTCAAGGAGCGCGGCGGTGTCGAGGAATATGAGGGCCGCACCATCAAGCCCGAGGACAACGGCAATGTCGGCGCATCCCACGCCGCCAAGGCCTTCACCGCGCATCACAAGCCGCTGCGCGGCCTCGACGGCCACAAGATCACGCAACTTGAATTTGCCCGCGCCGGCATCATCACCAAGGAGATGATCTACGTCGCCGAGCGCGAGAATCTCGGCCGCAAGCAACAGCTCGAGCGCGCGGAAGCGGCGCTTGCCGACGGCGAGAGCTTCGGCGCGTCGGTGCCGGCCTTCATCACGCCGGAATTCGTCCGCGACGAGATCGCGCGCGGCCGCGCCATCATCCCCTCGAACATCAACCACGCCGAGCTCGAGCCGATGATCATCGGCCGCAACTTCCTGACCAAGATCAACGCCAATATCGGCAACTCGGCGGTGACCTCGTCGGTCGAGGAAGAGGTCGACAAAATGGTGTGGGCGATCCGCTGGGGCGCCGACACCGTGATGGACCTCTCCACCGGGCGCAACATCCACACCACCCGCGAATGGATTTTGCGCAACTCGCCGGTGCCGATCGGCACCGTGCCGATCTACCAGGCGCTGGAGAAGTGCGACGGCGATCCCGTCAAGCTGACCTGGGAGCTCTACAAGGACACCCTGATCGAGCAGTGCGAACAGGGCGTCGACTATTTCACGATCCATGCCGGCGTGCGCCTCGCCTATATCCACCTCACCGCCAACCGCGTCACCGGCATCGTCTCGCGCGGCGGCTCGATCATGGCGAAGTGGTGCCTCGCGCATCACAAGGAGAGCTTCCTCTACACCCATTTCGACGAGATCTGCGACCTCATGCGCAAGTACGACGTCTCGTTCTCGCTCGGCGACGGCTTGCGCCCCGGCTCGATCGCCGACGCCAACGACCGCGCCCAGTTCGCCGAGCTTGAGACGCTTGGCGAGCTGACCAAGATCGCGTGGGACAAGGGCTGCCAGGTCATGATCGAGGGCCCCGGCCATGTGCCGATGCACAAGATCAAGATCAACATGGACAAGCAGCTCAAGGAATGCGGCGAGGCGCCGTTCTACACCCTCGGACCGCTGACGACCGACATCGCACCGGGCTACGACCACATCACCTCGGGCATCGGCGCTGCGATGATCGGCTGGTTCGGCTGCGCGATGCTGTGCTACGTCACGCCGAAGGAGCATCTCGGCCTGCCCGACCGCAACGACGTCAAGGTCGGCGTCATCACCTACAAGATCGCCGCCCACGCCGCCGATCTCGCCAAGGGCCACCCCGCAGCCCAGCTCCGCGACGACGCGCTCAGCCGTGCCCGCTTCGACTTCCGCTGGCAGGACCAGTTCAACCTCGGCCTCGATCCCGAGACCGCGAAGAACTTCCACGACGAGACCCTGCCGAAGGAAGCCCACAAGGTCGCGCATTTCTGCTCGATGTGCGGCCCGAAATTCTGCTCGATGAAGATCACCCAGGACGTCCGCGACTACGCCGCGACGCTCAATGACCCGACCGGCGTCGGGGCGTCGATCTCAGGCACCATCGAGGACGGCATGGCGACGATGAGCGCCAAGTTCAAGGAGATGGGCGAGAACCTGTATCTCGACGCCGACAAGGTGAAGGAGAGCAATCGGGTGTTGTGAGATTCACCGCTCGTCATGCCCGGCCCCTGAGCCGGGCATCCGTCAAAAGCGAAGAGGCCGGGCGAAAGCCCGGTCTTTTTTGCTTTGAAGGCACGCCCGTCCGGGAGCCGCACAGATTTGATCTGGATCAACGAAAGATCCGCGATCTCATCACTTTCTATGAGGCTCAAAGTCGGGGGCTCCGTCGGAGGTGCCATCCCGGTTGCCTTGCAGACGACGATAATTCCCACGTCCGGTCCACAGTGAATGCTGCTGTACATTGCCTCATCAACTGGAGAGTTTCATGAAAGCCTACCTTGCGGCGTTATTCGTCCTTCTCGTTGCGCCATCGGGATCGACACAGGCCGGGAATTTGGACGGGGCCTGGGCGATGGACGCCTCGACATGCAACGACATATTCACCAAGGTGAACAACAAGCTCGCGTTCAAGCAGAATGCCGATCTCCATGCAGGCGGCTTGATCGTGCAGGGAAAGCAAATCACCGGCACTTTTCAAAAGTGCACGGTCAAATCGATGCACGATGATGGACAGAATGTACGAATGGTCGCGGCCTGCTCGGACGGCATCGCGATTTCGGACGTCACATTCGACGTGAAACTCTCCGGAGAGAACACGATCACGCTCAGCTCCAAGGAACCGGTGCCGGTGGAAACGCCTTATGTTCGCTGCTCGATGTGAGACGGCGGCGACGGCTTGAGATCAACGTTGATGATCCGGCTCTCGAAGCAAGCAGCTCGGACGAGCGAAGCGACGGCGACATCCGGGCAACGGCGACCCCGCTGGGCAGCTCCGCAAGGTTGCGCATTTCCGTTCGATGTGCGGCCTGCCGGCTCCAGCGTGTCCATGGTTGGATCGGTAGTCGTCCCTCACAGAACCGCCATGGGCCACAACAGCTTCACGATACGGTCGGCTGGTCCGCCTCCGGAGTTCAGTCAATCGGCCTACGTGCAGTCGCCTTGATTGACGAACCGCAAGCAGCAGGTAGCCCGAATGAGCAAAGCGATATCCGGGTTTGCACCGGTCCCGCATATCGCTTCACTCATGCGGGCTACAGGCTTGCTGCTACGTCCGCTTGGGGTTCCACGCCTTGTGCACGAACTCGAAACGATTGCCGTCGAAGTCGGCGACGTTGGCGGCGTAGTAGCCGGGGGCGAAGTAGGTGCGGTCGGCTGGTCGCCCCTCGTCGGTGCCGCCGGCCTTGATTGCGGCGGCGTAGGCGGCGTCGACGAGCTCATTGGTGTTGCAGACAATTCCGAGATACAGCCCGGTCTCGCCGGGCATGCGTTGGCGCAGCCAGATGCTTGATCCGACCGCCTTGCCGCTGCCGTAGACATCGTCAACGATGCCGTAGAGATCAGGGACGCCTTCGGGACCCGAGGCGGAGTCGTAGTTGCCGAAGACCCTCCAGCCGAGTGGCTTCAGCGCCTCAGAGTAGAAGGCCAGCGACTTCTCGATATTGGTGACGGAGATGTAAACGTGATCGATCATTCGCCCGCCTTCCAGCTGGATGGTATCGCTTGCATTTTACGCCACTGAGCCCGACAAGCCAGTGGCCGCTGCATGCAAGGCACTCCGCGCCCCAGCCCTAAACTCAATCTCCCGATACCCCTCCGCCGCGACGCGGTTGATGATCCCCAGAAACTTCGGCGTGCCGCCGTTGTAGACGAAATACCTCACCGTCCCCTCCTCATGGCCCGGGACGTTGGAGTTGTAGCCGGTGAACCAGCCCTTGGCTTTGCGCATCAGCATGATCTCGTACATCTTGACGACATGAGCGGTCCAGCGCTGCTGCGCCTCGAGCGTCGCGTCGGCGCGGGTCAGGCCGCGGTCCCACATGTATTGCAGCAAATTGGTGCACCAGTTGACGCCGTTCTCGATGCCGCGCGGAAAGTTCGTCGAGGCGGAGGCGCTTTGCGGGCCCGTGGGCATCAACAGGTTCGGGAAGCCGTGGACCATCATGCCGAGGAAGGTCGAGGGCGCGTGCTTCCATTTGTCGGCGAGCTTTTCGCCGCCGATGCCTACGATGTCGATCAGGTCGTAGGCGCCGGTGATAGCGTCGAAGCCGGTGGCGTAGACGATGATGTCGAACGCGTAGTCGCGCGCGGTGGTACGCAGGCCCGTCTCGGTGACGCGGAGCAGCGGCGTCTCGCTGAGATCGACGAGATGGACGTTGTCGCGGTTGTAGGCCTCGAAATAGTTGGTCTCCAACGGCAGGCGCTGCACGCCGAAGCCGTGATCTTTCGGGATCAGCTTTTCGGCGACATCAGGATCCTTCACGCGTTGGCGGATGCGGCCTGCGATGTATTCCGACAGCTCCGCATTGGCGGCTTCATCCATGAAGATCTCGCGGAAGTTTGCCAGCCAGATGCCGAAGCCGGGCTCGTCGTAGAGCCTGTCCCACAGCGCAAGCCGCTCCTCGCGGCTCACCTCGTGGAAGCCGCGCTTGTCGGGGCCGTGGACGAAGCTGCCCGGCGTCAGCGCGCAGGCGGCGAAGATCTCGTCATAGCGCGCGCGGATGTCGGCCATTTCGGCTTCCGAGATTTCGCTGTTGTTGAGCGGCGCGCTCCAGTTGGGCCGGCGCTGGAACACGGTGAGCTCGCCGACCTTGTCGGCGATCTCTCCGATCACCTGAATGCCTGTCGCGCCGGTGCCGATCACGGCGACCTTCTTGCCGGAGAGATCGACCGGCTCGTGCGGCCAATAGTAGGTGTGGAAAGAAAGCCCATTGAAGTCATCGATGCCGGGCACGCGCGGCATGGTCGGCGCCGACAAGAGACCGATCCCCAGCACGACGAAGTGGCAGGTGAGCGTGCGGCCGTCGCTGATCTTCAACTGCCAGAGATCGCGCGCCGCGTCGAACCGCATCGCCTCGACCTTGCAGCCAAACTGCATGTATTTGCGCAGGTCGAACTTGTCGGCGACGTAGTTGAGGTAGCGCAGGTTCTCGGGCTGGCCGGAGAAGCGCTCCTTCCAGTGCCATTCGTCGAGCAGCTCGCGCGAGAACGAGAAGCCGTAGGTGTAGCTCTCCGAGTCAAAACGGCAGCCGGGATACCGGTTCCAGTACCAGGTGCCGCCGAGATCGGGCGCGGCTTCCAGCACGGTGGCGTCGATGCCGAGATCGGCGAGCCGCTTGATCTGGTAGATGCCGGCGACGCCGGCGCCGACCACGATCACCTCGAAATGGGTTTTCGGCTCTCCCGTCATTGTCAGCTCCCAAAATTCTTCTTGATCTGTTGCGCCGGATTACAGACCGTTTTGCCGGATCAGGCAACCGCGCCGCCGCGCGTGCGACTTGCGTTGAGGCGCTGCCTGCACCACATCGATCCCAGCAGCTCAACGCGCGGACATCCGGGCCAGCGACATGGACGACAATCTCACCGGCGTCTGGGACGGCAGCTACATGCAGCCGAGCGGCATGGTCACGTTCCTGGCGACGCTGATCGACGCCGGCGGCGCGCTCGGCGGCAGCGTGACCGAACCCTGCGTCGCGCCGGGCTGCCCGATCAGCACCCACAATGCCTCGCTCGCGGGTCACCGTTCCGGCAACGCGGTGACGTTCGTCAAGCGCTACGAGCCATCGGGCTACGGCTACGACACCGTGCACTATGAAGGCGCCGTCAATGCCGACGCGACCGAGATCGACGGCCGCTGGAGCATCCGCGGCACGGCGTTCTCGGGACGGTTCCTGATGGTGCGTGCGACGGCGCCGGCGCAGGCGGCGACGGCCGAAGACGAGATCAAGGAGCCGGTGCGCTAGTGCCCGATGAGATCAGGGCGAATCGAGCGGCGGCCTCGCTCGGCGGATGGCAGGCGGTCGCATATAGTTACGGCCATGTCCCTGGCGCGGGGTGGGGCGCGCCTGCACAACTTTCGGAATAATAGAATAGTGCCGCTGAGTTGCCCGACATGTCAAGTGGCCGTATCGAGCGCCGACACGCCGCCGGCTACTGTGCATGGGGTTGTTTTCGATATTTTGGCCATGCGGTAGGCAGGAGCCCGGATGAGCGACCTGCCCGACACCAACCTCCACCGCCTTCCCGACCAGCTCCGCGCCGATCTGCGCCTGGTGTTCGTCGGCACCGCGGCCAGCACGCGGTCTGCCGCGGTCGGGCACTACTACGCGCATCCCGGCAATCGATTCTGGCGCGCGCTGCATGAGGCCGGCATCACGCCGCGGCTCTATCTGCCGGATGAGTTCACCGCGCTGCTGGAACTCGGCATCGGCTTCACCGATCTCTGCAAGACCGGCGCCGGGATGGATCACGAGATTGCACGGGACTCGTTCGATGTCGTGGGCTTCAGGGCGAAGATCGAGACGTTCCGGCCGAAGACCATCGCCTTCACCAGCAGGAAGGCCGCGAGCCTGTTCTACAACAAGCCGACCAGCGCGCTTGTGCTCGGGCGGCAGCCGGCAACAAGCGGCTTTCCTGATGTGTTCGTATTGCCGTCGCCGTCAGGTGCAGCGTCCGGGCACTGGACGTTGCAGCCGTGGCGTGACCTCGCCGAGACGATCGCATAGACCTCCGGATGGAGCGACTTTCTCCGTCATTCCGGGGCGTGCTTCTTAGCGCGAGCCCCCGGAATGACGAAGCGCTATTCCTTCAACGTGATCGCAAGCCCGCTGAGATCGACATTGGCCATCAGCCCGATCTGCTTGCCGCTCAGTTCGAGCACGGCACCGTTCTGGTTGGTCAACAGGATGCCGCGCACGCCGGCGCCGAGCGCAACGCCCATGCCCGCCGCGGCGTAGACGCCGGCGATATCCTGGGCGCGGCGGATATTGCGCACCCGCCCCTGCAACGTGGTCTGCGAGCCGCCGAACACGAGGCCGTAATCCAGTCCGCCCGCCGTGAGCCCATAGGTCTGGCCGTGGAAGGTCAGGACGCCCTTGCCGGCGGAGCCGCCGAAGATCCAGCCGCCCTTGAAGATGACGAGCGTCACCGCGCCCTCGTCGGCCAGCGCGGCGGACGATCCGGTGAGCAGCGCCAGCGCAAACAGCACGGCGCGGGCGGCGGATGACAGTCTCATGGGGAATTCTCCAGATCGAATCGCGGCAATCCGACCGGGCGGCGGCACCTCGAAATGCCGGCAAAACACGCGGGATTGCGCTTGTTCATGTTGTCGCGGAGTCTATCATCGGCCACGCAGCCACGCGACCATCGGCGCATGTGCGCCCACCGCTTTGCGCCATCGCTGAGGAGTTTGCGCAACAGGGACCCGCACCGATGCACGATTTCACCCCAGTTTCCGGCTTCGCCGGCGGCGCACTGATCGGCCTCGCCGCCGCGCTCCTGATGCTGTTGACCGGGCGGATCGCAGGGGTCACCGGCATCGTCGGCGGCCTGCTCCAGCCCGGTACCGCCGACCGCTTCTGGCGCATCGCGTTCATCGCGGGACTGATCGCGGCGCCCCTGATCGCGGCGCTATTCGGCGCGCCGCTGCCGCGGCCGGCGATGAATGCGAGCCTCGTGGTGACCGCGATCGCAGGCCTGCTGGTCGGATTCGGCACAAGGATGGGCAATGGCTGCACCTCGGGCCACGGCGTCTGCGGCTTCGCACGGCTGTCCGGCCGCTCGATCGTGGCGACGTTCATCTTCATGACGGCGGCGATCATCACGGTCGCCATCGTCAGGCACGGGATCGGAGGCTAGCCATGCCGGTTCTTGCAAGCTTCGTGTGCGGGCTGATCTTCGGCGCGGGCCTGCTGATCTCGGGCATGACCGATCCGCAGAAGGTGCTCGGCTTCCTCGATCTGTTCGGCGCCTGGGATGCGACGCTCGCCTTCGTGATGGCGGGTGCGGTCGCGGTCGCAGCAACCGGCTTTGCGATCGCGCGGCGGCGCACCGCGCCCGCCTTCTCGGCGCGCTTCCTCTGGCCTGACCGCAACGACATCGATGCGCCGCTGGTCGGGGGCGCAATCCTGTTCGGCATCGGCTGGGGCCTCGCCGGCATCTGCCCCGGCCCCGCATTGGTCAATCTTGCCGGGCTCTCGCTGCCGATCGTGGTGTTCGTCATCGCGATGCTGGCCGGCATGATCGGCCAGAATCTGCTCGGCAAGAATCTCTGGCGCCGGCGTGCCGCTTCGCCGCGCGCCATCGAACCTTCTCCCCTTCCATCTCGCGCAGACGGGTGACCTCATGACAGAAAACACAGCGATCAAGCACTTCCCTCCTCCGCCCGGCATCCAGGCGCCGCCGCTCTCGTTCGGCGCCCGCGTCGGCGATCTCCTGTTCATCTCGGGCATTCCCGGCTTCGACGCCAACCGCGAGCTGCCCGACGGTTTCGAGGCGCAGTTCGCCAATGTCGTGACCAATTTCAAACGCGTGCTGAATGAAGCGGGCGCGACGATGCGCGATCTCGTCAAGGTCAACGTGCTGCTGACCCGCGCCAGCGACGTCGCCACGATGAACGCGCTCTATGCCGGCGCGTTTGGCCCCGCGCCCTATCCCGCCCGCACCACCTGCGTCGTGGTGGCGCTGCCCAATCCGAAGATGCTGATCGAGATCGAGGGCGTCGCGTCGGTGAAGGGGTGATCTCCGCACGCTCAGTGTCGCCCCGGCGAAGGCCGGGACGACGATGTGGGAAGAGCGGCGCGTGATCCTCCTCGCGCATCGCGCTCCTGCCGCTAGAATAACGAGCCCTGCCCGTCGTCCTCGCGCACCGGCGTCTTGCGCGGCGCGGCCTTCTTCGGCGCCGGCGCATCCTCCGCTGCGATCTCCTCGGCGGTCATCGGCAGCAGCAATTGTGCGTCGTCGTTGGCGACGGCGTTGACGCGCATCGTCACCTGGTGCCAGGCGAACTCGCCGACGTCGGGCCCCTTCAGCATCGGCATCACGTCGTCGACATCGTTGGGCAGGCAGTCGAGCCAGCGCGCGAATTGCTCGGGCCGGATCGTGACCGGCACGCGGTGATGCAGTTGCGCGAGGTCGGGACTCGCGGGTGCGGTGACGATCGCGACCGTGTCCTGCTCCTCGCCGTTCGGTCCCATCCAGGTCTCGGCCAGCGCGGCGAAGGCGAGCGGATGGCCGTCGCGGCGATGGATGAAGAACGGCCGCTTGCGGCCGCCGGCATCCTGCCATTCGTAATAGCCGTCGGCCGGGATCAGCGCGCGGCGCCGCTTGATCGCGTTCTTGAAGGCCGGCTTCTCTCGCACCGTTTCGGAGCGGGCGTTGATCAAAAGCGAGAACGTGCGGGGATCCTTGACCCAGGACGGGATCAGGCCCCAGCGCATCAATTGAAAATGCCGGCCGCCATTCTGCAGCAGCACGACGGGGATCGGCTGGGTCGGCGCAACATTATACCGCGGCGGAAAATTCGGCTGCTCGATGTAGCCGAACATCTCTCGCAAGGCCGCCGGCGGCGAGGTAATGACAAAGCGTCCGCACATATCCTGTCCCGGGTGGTATCCGTTTATTCCGCCTTAACTTGGACCGTTAAAGACTGCGACCAATGACCTCAACGGCCGCCATAGCGGGCTCTTCCCCGCGACCGACGTACCCCGACGAGGCGCGGGCGGCGCAGTTGCGCGCCGCCAACATCAATCCCCGCACCGGGCTTGCGACCGACTACCTCAATCACTTCAACGAAGCCATCATGTTGCTGGAGATGGTCCCGGACCTGCCGGAATGCGCCGACGATTTCCTGGAATGGCAGCCGCTGTCCTATGCCGAGCATTTCACCGCGTCCAATTTCAAGGCACGCGACCTCGCGATCGAGGCCTATGAGATGGCGAACGCCAGTATCCGGGCCGAATTCGATCAGCTCACCGACAGCATGACCAGGATCCTGACCGAGGTCGGCGCCGCGATGCGGCAATTGCACCAGGACAAGAGCCGGGTCGCGCTCGCCGAGCAGGCGATCGTCTGGGTCAAGCCGCTGGTGATGCAGACGGCCGGTGTCATCAACGGCGCCGCAGAGGCCGATGTCGAGAGCATCATGGCGGGCGCCTGATTTATCGGGCATGATGGCCGTCAAAACTGGTTGTCGTCTTGAGCCCTCCCGAACCTCCGATCCGCCCGCAGCTCGCCGTCTCCGGCGTGATTTTCCGCGACGGCAAGGTGCTGCTGGTGCGCCGCGCCCGCTCGCCGGGCAAGGGCTTCTATTCGCTGCCCGGCGGCCGGGTCGAGTTCGGCGAGACCCTGCACACCGCCCTGCACCGGGAGATCGACGAGGAGACGGGCCTCAGGGTCGAGATAGTGGGGTTGGCCGGCTGGCGCGAGGTGCTGCCGACCGGCCCCGCCACCGGGCACTATCTGATCATGACGTTCGCGGCGCGCTGGGCCTTCCGCGAGCCCGTGCTGAACGACGAGCACGACGATTTCAAATGGCTGGCGCCGGAACAGATCGGCGATCTCAAGGTCACCGGGGGGCTGCACGAGGTCATTGCGGCCGCCTGGCGGCTGGTTTGAGGGCCGTGTCGGCGCTTTGGACCCGTCCTGCCGCCTTGCCTCGGGCGCATTGAGGGGGCATACCACGGCGATTCCGGAACCCCTGATGATCAGAGCCTTTCTCGCCGTTGTGATCCTGATGTCGGCATGCCTCGCGACGCCCGCCCGGGCGCAGGACGCGGCTGCGCCGTTCGACGGCGACCTGCAGCGGCTGGCTGAGATCCTCGGCGCCCTGCACTATCTGCGCGGCATCTGCGGCTCCAACGAGGGCGCCAAATGGCGCAACGAGATGCAGGCCCTGATCGATGCCGAAACCCCCTCCGGCGACCGCCGCGCCCGCATGGTTGCGGGCTTCAACCGCGGCTATAACAGCTTCCAGCAGACCTACCGGACCTGCACCCCCGCGGCCTCCGTGGCGATCCGCCGCTACATCGAGGAAGGCTCAAAAATCTCGCGCGACCTGACGGCTCGCTATGCCAACTGACCGCGCGATCTTCTTCGACCTCGACGGCACCCTGACCGACCCGAAGCCCGGCATCACCGGCTCGATCCAGTATGCGCTGGGCAAGCTCGGCCGCCCGGTTCCCTCGCAGGACGAACTGACCTGGTGCATCGGGCCGCCGCTGCGGGCGAGCTTTGCGATGCTGCTCGGCGGCGAGGAACTCGCCGACCGCGCCGTCGAACTGTACCGCGAGCGATTCGGCGACGTCGGGCTGTTCGAGAACAGCGTCTATCCCGATATCGCCGACGTGCTGGCGGCGCTGCGGCAGGCGCCGGGGCGCATCTTCGTCGCGACCTCGAAGCCGCACGTGTTCGCGACCCGGATCGTCGCGCATTTCGGCTTGAGCAGCTATTTCGACCACGTGTTCGGCTCCGAGCTCGACGGAACGCGGGTCAACAAGGTCGACCTGCTGGCCTATGCGCTGGCGCAGACCGGGACCGATCCGGCGCATGCCGTGATGATCGGCGACCGCAGCCACGACGTGATCGGGGCCGTCAGCAACGGCATCCGCGCGGTCGGCGTCACCTATGGCTACGGCACGCCGGAGGAGCTGACCTCGGCCGGCGCCAGCCACCTGTGCGCCTCGCCGCGCGCGGTGCTGGATCATATCCACAGCTCATTTGGCTGATCGCGGCGGCGACGTCCGAAATTCCCCTTTAAATGCCGTGGTGGGCGTTAACCTTTTCGAAAGATGTGGGCTAGGCGGTACCCGCATGCGTGGTACATCTCGCGCGTCGCAGTGGTTCGCTCCCCGGACCGCGCGCATCCATTTTGCAGAGTTTCATGCGCCATCCAGCGTCCTTTCCCCATCACCAAGACCCGCGTCCCGATCACGAACAGAAGCAAGCCGCGCTGGGCTACCTGAACGAGGCCTGGGCGGAAGCGCGTCACGACGGTGTCGATGGCGACTGCCTCGCGCAGGCGAGCCTGTTTGCGGCGCTCGCCGAGCTGGTCGGCACCTATGGCGAGGATGCGGTGGCGAAGTTCGCCGAGGGCCTCGCCGCGCGGGTGCGCAACGGCGAGTTCTCGCTGGCATTGGCCCGGCAGTAATCCAATCCGCTACGGCTTGAGAGTCTCCAGGAAGCGGACCGGCTCGCCAGTCGACGGCGTCGTGACTTCGCCCTGCCACATCACCCGCTTGCCGCGCACGAAGGTGCCGACCGGCCAGCCCTGCACGCGCACGCCGTCATACGGCGTCCAGGCGGCGCGCGAGGCGATCCATTTGTTGGTGATGGTCTCGCTGCGCTTCAGATCGACCACGGTGAAGTCGGCATCATAGCCCGCCGCGATGCGGCCCTTGCGGGCGATGTTGAACAACCGCGCCGGACCCGCACTGGTGAGATCGACGAAGCGCGCCAGCGACAGCCGCCCGGCGTTGACGTGATCGAGCATCAAGGGCACCAGCGTCTGCACGCCGGTCATGCCCGACGGCGAGGCCGGATAGGTCTTCTCCTTCTCCTCCAGCGTATGCGGCGCGTGGTCCGAGCCGAGCACGTCGATGATGCCCTGCTCGATGCCGTACCAGATGCCGGCGCGATGATCGGCCGAGCGCACCGGCGGGTTCATCTGCGCCAGCGTGCCGAGCCGCTCGTAGCATTCCGGCGCGGCCATGGTGAGGTGGTGCGGCGTTGCCTCGCAGGAGGCGACATCCTTGTGGTCGCGCAGATACAGGATCTCTTCCTTGGTCGAGATGTGCAGCACATGGATGCGCTTGCCGGTCTCGCGCGCGAGATTGACCAGACGCTCGGTCGCCATCAGCGCCGCGGTCTCGTCGCGCCACACCGGATGCGAGCGCGGATCGCCCTCGATCCGCAGCGGCTTGCGCTCGTTCAACCGATACTCGTCCTCGGCGTGGAACGCGGCGCGGCGCCGGATCACCTGGAAGATCCGCCGCAGGCTCTCGTCGTCCTCGACCAAGAGCGCACCGGTGGACGAGCCGATGAACACCTTGACGCCGGCGCAGCCCGGCGCCCGCTCGAGCTCCGGCAGGTCCTGCACGTTCTCGCGGGTGCCGCCGATGAAGAAGGCGAAATCGCAATGCATGCGATGGTGACCGCGCTTGATCTTGTCGGTGAACGCTTCTTCGGTGACCGTCAGCGGGTTGGTATTCGGCATCTCGAACACCGCGGTGACGCCGCCCATTACGGCACTGCGCGAGCCGGTCTCGAGATCTTCCTTCTGCGTCAGCCCGGGCTCACGGAAATGCACCTGGGTGTCCATCACGCCGGGCAGGATGTGCAGGCCCTTGCAGTCGATCACCTCGCCGGCCGAGGCCTGGCTGAGCGAGCCGATCGCGGCGATGCGGCCGTTCGTGACGCCGACATCGCGCACGCCCTCGCCGTCCTGATTGACCACGGTGCCGGATTTTAGAATGGTGTCAAAATGCTGATTCATCGGTCCTCGGCGCCCGCTTTCGGGTGTCGCGCGGGCCTTGTTCGGCGCATTGTAGCGCCTTAGCTAGGCTGGGGATATCCGCGCGGACCGCGTTTCCCAAGGAACTTGGAAAAGAGCGAATTTTGCTAATGAAAGCAGCGTTTCTTCCAGATCGGGGCGTGATCAAGGTCTCTGGCGAGGACGCCCGCAACTTCCTCAACGGCCTCATCACGACCGATGTCGAGCAACTGGCCCCGGGACAGGCCCGGTTCGGCGCGCTGCTGACGCCGCAGGGCAAGATCATCGTCGACTTCCTGATCACCGAGATACCCACAGGTCATGGCGGCGGCTTCCTGATCGATGCGCCGCGCGCGCTCGCCAAGGGGCTTGCCGACAAGCTCGGCTTCTACAAGCTGCGCGCCAAGGTCGTGGTCGAGAACCTCTCCGACAGCCTTGGCGTGCTGGCCGCCTGGGATGGCGAGCCCGCGGCGATTCCCGATCTCGCCTTCGCCGATCCGCGCAACGCGGCGCTCGGCTGGCGCGTCCTGATCCCGGAAGATCTCAAGCAGAAACTCGCTGACCTGATCGGCGCCGATCTCGTCGACAGCGGCGCATATGAAGCGCATCGGATCGCGACCGGCGTGCCGCGCGGCGGGCTCGACTTCATCTATGGCGACGCCTTCCCGCACGAGACCAATATGGACCGCCTCAACGGCGTCGATTTCGACAAGGGCTGCTATGTCGGCCAGGAAGTCGTGTCGCGCATGCAGCATCGCGGCACGGCGCGCACGCGCACGGTGAAGATCATTCTCGACGGCCCCGCCCCCGAGACCGGCGCGACGATCCAGGCCGGCAACAAGCAGGTCGGCACCATGGGCTCGACCGCCGGCGAGAAAGGCCTCGCGCTGGTGCGTATCGACCGCGTTGCCGATGCGCTCGACGCCGGCCTGCCGCTGACCGCGGGAGGGCTCGCGCTTCATCTCGCCGATCCTGATGCTGTCCGCATCACCCCTAAGAAGACCGTTGCATGAGTCGTACCGCACAGCTGCATCCTGACGGCAAGACGCGCTGCCCTTGGCCGGGCGAGGACGCGTTCTACGTCGCCTATCACGACAATGAATGGGGCGTGCCGGAATATGACGACCGTGCGCTCTACGAAAAGCTGATCCTCGACGGCTTCCAGGCCGGCCTGTCCTGGATCACGATCCTGCGCAAGCGCGACAACTTCCGCAAAGCCTTCGACGATTTCCAGCCCGAGAAGATCGCGCGCTACACCGACAAGAAGGTGCATGCGCTGATGAACGACGCCGGCATCGTTCGTAACCGCGCCAAGATCGAAGGCACGATCGCGAGCGCGAAGGGCTATCTGGAGATCATGGAGAAGGGTCCCGGCTTCTCGAAATTCCTGTGGGACTTCGTCGACGGCAAGCCGAAGGTCAATCAGTTCAAGACCACCGCGAGCGTGCCGGCCTCGACGCCGGTCTCGATCAAGGTCTCCAAGGAGCTCGGCGCGCGCGGCTTCAAGTTCGTCGGCCCCACCATCGTCTATGCCTTCATGCAGGCAACCGGCATGGTCAACGATCACCTCGTGACCTGCTTCTGCCACGAGGCCTGCAGCGGCAAGCTCCGCATGCCGCGGCTCAAGAAGAAATGACGGCACGCAGATCGACGGAGACGACCCGCGCCTGGCAGCGGATGTTGTCGGGGCGCCGGCTGGACCTGCTCGACCCGTCGCCGCTCGATATCGAGATCGTCGACATCGCGCACGGCCTGGCGCGAGTCGCGCGCTGGAATGGACAGACCTCCGGCGCGCACATCTTCTCAGTAGCCCAGCACACGCTGCTGGTCGAAGCCGTGATGCGCCAGCAGACGCCGCGCGTCGATATCAGCCATCGGCTCGCCGCACTGCTGCACGACGCGCCCGAATACGTCATCGGCGACATGATCTCGCCGTTCAAAGCGGTGCTGGCCGGTGAATACAAGGTGGTGGAAAAGCGGCTGCTGTCGGCGATCCATATCCGCTTCGGCCTGCCGGCGGTGCTGGCGGACGAGATCACCCTGCAGATCAAGGCCGCCGATCGTGGCGCAGCCTATCTGGAGGCGACGCATCTGGCGGGCTTTTCGCAGGCCGAAGCCAAGCGGTTGTTCGGCCGCGACCCGGAATTGCCGGAAGCGACCGAGCGCGACTATCTGACGCCCTGGACCGCAGCGAGGGCCGAAAAGCAGTTCCTCGAACGCTTCAAGGCATTGCACGCATCGTAGGCGTGCGGCGCGTAGCGTGCTGCCGGTTGCGCCGCAAAACGCAGCGCGGGCATCGCGCCGCGTACCTTTGCCCGCCGGGGAGCAGCCGTTATAATCGGGCGTACCGATAGCCAAGGACCATCATGCTTCACGTCTGCTCGCTTGCCGCGCTCTCCGACACGGTTCGTGCCACCGGCGCCAGCCACGTGCTGACCGTGATGGCCAATGTCGACCAGGTGCAGCGGCCGCCCTCCGTGCTTCCGGCCAACCACCTGAAGGTGTCGATGGACGACATCGTCGAACAGATGGACGGATTCGTTGCGCCGAACGAGACGCATATCGAGCGGGTGCTCGCCTTCGTGCGCGGCTGGGATCGCCGCGCGCCGATGGTGGTGCATTGCTACGCCGGCATCAGCCGCTCGACCGCCAGCGCCTTCGCCACGGTCTGCGCGCTCAATCCGCACCGCGACGAAATGTCCATCGCCCGGCTGATCCGCGCGGCCTCGCCGATCGCAGCGCCCAACCGGCTGATCGTCAGCCTCGCCGACAAGGCGCTGGGGCGCGAGGGCCGGATGCTGCGCGCACTCGATGCGATGGGCCCCGGCAGCATGAGCGTCGAGGGCCGACCCTTCCACATCGATCTGGAATAGCCAGAGCCTGCCAGGCCGGTGGCTTGAACTTCCAGTCCTCTCAACTGCACTACTAGGTTGCGACGGGCGGCCGGCTGGCCGATGGTCCGGCGCGTCCCGCCGGAGGCCCGATGTTCGATTCGCCGTTCGATTTCCTCACGCTTGTCATCGCCATTGTCGCGATCATTTTCGCGCGCAAGGCGCTGGGCCAGATTGCGGTGCTGCAGCGTCGGCTGGATGCGATCGAGGCCGCAGGCGTATCCGCCGCGCGGACGGCCGCGCCGCCGCCACTGGCGCCGCTCGAGGCGTTCGAGCAGACGCTGCCGGCAGCGCCTCCCATCGCGCCGCCGCCGCTCCCCGAGATGGCTGCTCGCGAGCCGGCCGCGCATGCAGAGGCAGCCGCAGACGCGGCAAGCGCCGCCCCGCCGCCGCTGCCAGAGCCGCCCGCCCCACAGCAAGCGGCGCCCGGCTTCGAGGAGACGCTCGGCACGCGCTGGGTGGTGTGGATCGGCGGCCTGACGCTGGCGCTCGGCGGCTTCTTCATGGTGCGCTATTCGATCGAGGCCGGGCTGCTCGGCCCCGGCGTACGCACGATGCTCGCCGCGCTGTTTGCGCTCGCTTTGCTCGGCGCCAGCGAGTGGACGCGGCGCAGGGAAAGCATCTCCAGCATCGCGGCACTGCCGGTCGCCAACATTCCGGCGATCCTCACCGCGGCCGGCACCGCGGTGGCGTTCGCCACGGTCTATGCCGCCTACGCGCTGTACGACTTCCTCGCGCCGGCAACCGCCTTCATCCTGCTCGGCATGGTCGCACTCGGCACGCTCGCGGCCGCGCTGCTGCACGGGCCAGCACTGGCCGGGCTCGGCATCGTTGGTGCCTTCGTCACTCCGATCCTGGTTTCATCCGACAAGCCGGACTTCTGGTCGCTCTACATTTATCTTGCGATCGTCACCGCGGCGGCGTTCGGCCTCGCGCGGATCCGACTGTGGCGCTGGCTCGCCGTCACGACGATCGCCTTCGCGCTGCTATGGACCTTGCCATGCCTGCAATGCGGGCCGGAGATGATCGCGCCGCACGTCTTCCACGTCGTCGCGGGCTTCGTGCTGGCGGCGCTGCTGGTGGTCTGCGGTTTCATGTTCGGCCCCGACGGCGATGGCGAGGAGATCGAGCCGATCTCGTCCGGCTCGCTCGCGGCCTATCTGTTCGGCGCGACGCTGATCGTGCTCAACAGCGCCCATGCCGACAGCGCGATGATTGGCTTTGCGCTGCTGACGGCGGGCAGCCTTTTCGTCGCCGGGCGCGCGCCGGCCGCTGCCGGCGCCATCGCCGCCGCGTCGGTATTCGTCTTCATCGTGTTCGGCGAGTGGGCCGTGCGCCGCAACGTCGACATGCTGGTGCTGCCGGGCGGTGCGATCCCGGGCATCGGCCCGTCCGCGACCGATGGGTCGGTCTCGCTGCATCTCGTCACCGCGGCGCTGTTCGCGGCTGCCTTCGGCATCGCCGGCTTCCTCGCGCAATTCCGGTTTGTCACCACGAAGGTCATGGTGACCTGGGCCGCGGCAGCCGTGTTCACGCCGGTCGCACTGCTGGTCGCACTCTATGCACGCATCGCGCATCTCGATCGCTCGATCCCGTTTGCAATCCTTGCCGTGCTGCTCGCTGCGGCCTATGCCGCCGCGACCGAAGCGCTGACCCGGCGCCGCGAGCGGCCGGAACTGTCGCCTTCGATTGCGCTGTCAGCCACCGGCGCCCTCGCTTCGCTGGCGCTGGCGCTGACCTTCGCGCTCGACAAGGGCTGGCTCACCATCGCGCTGGCGCTGGTGTCGATGGGCACGGCATGGCTGTCAGTACAGCGGCCGATCCCGTTCCTGCGCTGGCTTGCCGCGATCCTGGCCAGCATCGTGGTGCTACGCATCGGCTACGAGCCGCGGATCGCGGGCGATGCCGTCGGCGCCACGCCGATCTTCAACTGGCTGCTGTGGGGCTATGGCGTTCCGGCGCTGTCATTCTGGGCGGCAAGCCATTTCCTGCGCCGCAATGGCGACGACGTCCCGCTGCGGATGGTCGAGTCCGCCGCGATCCTGTTCACGGTGCTGCTCGCCTTCATGGAGATCCGCCATGCGGTCAATGCCGGCGATGTCTATTACGCCAGTGCCGGGCTGACCGAGGTCGCATTGCAGGTCGGCGTAACGCTCGCGATGGCGATCGGGCTGGAGCGGCTGCGGCTGCGCAGCGGCAGCATCGTCCACAACGTCGGTGCGATCCTGCTCACCGCGTTCGCCGGGCTTGCCAGCCTGTTCGGGCTGCTGGGGCTCGAGAACCCGATGCTGTGGTGGCAGGACGTCGGCGGCAGCTTCATCAATCTCTTGCTGCTCGGCTACGCATTGCCGGCCGTGCTGGCGCTGCTGCTGTCCTATGCGGTGGCGGGCCATCGTCCCGCGGGCTACGCCAACACGATCGCAGCCGGCGCGCTGGTGCTAGCGCTCGCTTACGTCACGTTCGAAATCCGCAGGCTCTATCATGGACCGGTGTTGACGCGCGGCGAGACCACAGGCGCCGAGCAATACACCTATTCGATCGCCTGGCTGATGTTCGGCGTCGCGCTGCTCGGTATCGGCATCGTCGTCAACTCGCAGCGGGCGCGGCTCGCCTCCGCTGCGGTGATCGGGCTGACGATCCTGAAGGCGTTCCTGGTCGACATGTCGACGCTCACGGGCGCCTACCGGGCGCTGTCATTCATGTGCCTCGGCATCGTGCTGGTCGCGATCGGCTGGCTTTATCAGCGGATCCTGTTCCGCAGGCAGGCCGCTCCGCCTCTCCCGCAGGCTGAGGGTTGAAGTTAGTCGTCCTGAACGGCGAGCGCCTCAGTCGACGGATTCGGCAACCAGCCGAATCCTGAACACGGGCTTGCGGCTCTCGTCGAGCAGCTCCATGTGCCATTCGCTGTCTTGCTTCATGTTGCGCGAAATGCTGCCAAGGAAATTACCGCACACCTTGGTCATCTCGGCCCAGGCCACGTCACGGCTCTCGAACTCCGTCGCGTGGTCGGATGCACCAGCGTAATCGCCATCACTGATACGGAAAAAATACTGCGCCATATGACTACTCAAATCGGTATCCTCGGCATCCCGCCTGTCGGCGAACGCTAGGCTATTGAGTAGCTATCAACGCGTGGCGACCGCCATCCGTATGACTACGGCTCGGCAGCTATTCCCGCTAGCGCGCAGATGAGAAATTAGTCGGTGGAGCGGCGCAATTCCGGCGCGCTCTCGACCTTCGCTGGCTCGGCCTTGACCGGCTCGAGCTTCGCCCTTTCGACCTGCGGCGTCTCGACGCGTGACACCTCGGTCGGCGAAGCATCCGCGGACCGGGTGCGCGGGTGCAGCGAACGCGGCCGCGCCGCCGCGCGGGCCATCAGCATCTGCTGACCGCCCTGGTGATGGAAATCGCAATAGGCGAAGCCCATGCCGGAGACCGAGCCGCGGAACGTGCGGTCGTCCTGCTTGTCGAGATTGAAGCACGGTTCGAACGGAATGCCCTTCAGCGACGCGCAAACGCTCTGGCCGCGGATTTGCAGCGTATTGCCGGGCAGTCTCACGTGGCGGATCGGTCCGGAGCCGGAGAACTGGATCGAGCCCGTGGCGCCCAGATCGTCGAGGATCCGGCCGGCTCCGCGGGTACCGTCGAAACAGGTGAAGGCGAACACCTTGCCGGCGACGAACCTGCGCGCTTCATCGGCGTTCATCATGCCTGCGAATGCCGGCACGACCATTGCTCCGGCCGTGACGGCCCCCAACACCAAACGCGCAAGCATGAGCTACTCCACTTACGAGCGCGGGCACCCGCTCCTTGTTGAGCATGACCCCCGCTACCGACGCGACTCGGACGTCTGCGCGAGGAAACCCGGCCCCCCGGGATCATGCCGCAAGTCTCTTTACCCGCTGCTTACCATACCAACCGTGGCAACATTGGAGCAGCTTGGTTGGTAAAGTCTGAACGTCCTCAGACTATTTTTACCACGATCCGGCCGCGGACCTGGCCATCGAGGATTTTCGTACCATACGACATGACGTCGTCCAGGGCGATTTCATGAGTGATATCAGCCAGTTTTGCCTTATCGAGATCGCTGGCAAGGCGCCGCCAGGCGATCCTTCTGAGCTCGATCGGGCACATCACGGAATCGATGCCGAGAAGGCACACGCCGCGCAAAATGAAGGGCGCGACCGACGACGGCAGGTCCATGCCGGCCGCCAGGCCGCAAGCCGCGATGGCGCCGCCGTATTTGGTCATCGAAAGCAGATTGGCGAGCGTGGTCGACCCGACGCTGTCGACGCCGCCGGCCCAGCGCTCCTTGGCAAGCGCCTTGGGGGCACCCGACAGCTCGGCGCGGTCGATCACCTCGGCGGCGCCGAGCCCCTTGAGGTAGTCGGCCTCTGACATCCGCCCGGTCGAGGCGATGACGTGGTAGCCGAGCTTCGACAGCACGGCGATCGCGACCGAGCCGACGCCGCCGGCGGCGCCGGTCACCACCACCGGACCGCTCTTCGGCGTAAGACCGTGCTTCTCCAGCGCCAGCACCGACAGCATCGCGGTATAGCCGGCGGTGCCGACCGCCATCGCGTCACGGGCCGAGATGCCGTCCGGCAGCCGTACCAGCCAATCGCCCTTGACGCGGGCCTTTTCCGCATAGGCGCCGAGATGGGTCTCGCCCATGCCCCAGCCGTTGCAGACGACCTTGTCGCCCGCCTTCCAGTCGGGATGGCTGGATTGCTCGACGGTCCCGGCGAAATCGATGCCGGCGATCATCGGGAAGCGGCGCACCACCGGCGCCTTGCCGGTCAGCGCCAGGCCGTCCTTGTAGTTCAGCGTCGACCATTCGACGCGGACGGTGACGTCGCCGTCCATCAATTCCGCGTCGTCGAATTGGGTCAGTGCGGCGGTGGTACCCTTGTCCGCCTTGTCGATCCTGATTGCCTTGAACGTTGCCACGATGAGCACTCCCGTAATCTTGGTTTCGGGGAGTGTTTAACCCATCAGGCAGGCTGCGCAACCGGGCGCACGACGGGCTTTTCGACGATCGGCAGGTTGATCAGCGCCGACAGCACGCCGAACAGCACCGACAGCCACCAGATCGGCGTGTAGGAGCCATACTGCTCGAACACGACGCCGCCGAGCCAGACCCCGAGGAAGCCGCCCACCTGATGGCTGACGAAGGCGAAGCCGTAGAGCGTGGAGAACCAGCGGGTGCCGAACATCAGCGCCACCAGCGCCGAGGTCGGCGGCACGCTCGACAGCCACAGCAGTCCCGAGACCGCGCCGAAGGCGATTGCTGAGAACGGCGTCACCGGGAACGAGATGAAGGCGACGGTCGCCAGCGCGCGCGAAAAGTAGATCACCGAGAGCAAATAGCGCTTCGGAAAGAAGTTCTGCAGCCAGCCGACGCTGAGCGAGCCCACGATGTTGAACAGGCCGATCGCCGCGACCACCCAACCGCCGGTCGAGGCCGAAATGCCGCGATCGGCGAGATAGGCCGGCAGATGGATGGTGATGAAGGCGAGCTGGAAGCCGCAGGTGAAGAAGCCGAGCACCAGCAGCACGTAGGAGCGATGGCCGAAGGCCTCGGCCAGCGCGGTCTTGAACGATTGCTGGTCGGCGGCCGGCACCTTGCTGGTCGCGGCGGGCGGGGTCGCAAGCGCGAGCGAGAGCGGCAGGATCAGCAGCATCAGCGCGCTGAACACCACGAGCGCAGTCTGCCAGCCGAAATTGTCGATCATCGCAACGCCGAACGGCGCGAACAGGAACTGGCCGAACGAGCCGGCGGCGGTGCCGGCGCCGAGCGCAATGCCGCGCTTCTCCGGCGGCAACAGCTTGCTGAACGCCGCCAGTACCAGATTGAACGATGAGCCCGACAAACCGAAACCGATCAGCACGCCGGCGCTGATGTCGAGCGACAACGAGGTGGTCGAGTAACGCATCAGCAGCAGGCCGGCGGCATACAGCAAGGCGCCGACGATCATGACGCGCAGCAGGCCGAAGCGGTCGGCGATGGCCCCTGCGATCGGCTGGCCGAGACCCCACAACAGGTTCTGCAGCGCGATGGCAAGGCCGAACACGTCGCGGCCCCAGGCGAATTCGCGGCCCATCGGCTGCACGAAGAAGCCGAGGCTGGAGCGCGGGCCGAAACTCAACAGCGCGATCGCACAGCCGCAGACGATGATGACGAGCGGCGTGCGCCAGGTGCCGGACGTCGGTCGCAGATTCCCGGTAGTAGCGGCCATCTTGTCTCCCCCCGCAAACGCTGCGGGGGAACCGCCCCGCGAAACATTGCCAGGAGTTAATGCATCTGCATGAAAAGCCCAAGAGGCGAAGGAGAAAAATATTCGCTCGCAAGGCAGCTCTGCAGAATCCGAGAGGATGACGAGCGTCATTCCGGGGCACGGCCTGCGGGCCCGTCTTCTCCTTCCCTCTGAAAGGGGGAAGGTCGGGATGGGAGTCAGCCAGACGCACCGCTGCTCGTGGAGAGACCAGATCCCCACCCGCTTTGCTCTGATGAGCAAAGCGACCTCCCCTTTTCAAGGGGCGGGTGGGTTAGCGGCCCTACCGCTTGGCGCCGGCCTGCTCGGCCGAGCTCTGGGCCGCTTCGGCGAGTTGCGCGGAGATCTTGGCTGTCTCGGCTGCGCTGCCCCAGCTCGGCGCGTCACTGCCGTCGCCCCAGGCGCGCGGGCGATAGAAGGTGTGGACGCCGAACTTGTACATCTTCTTCATTTCACTGACCCAGGACGGCCGCACCCAATAGGCGTGGTAATGGGTCGAGCGATCGACCTCCGGCAGCCACAATTTGCCGTCGAGGATCGCCTTCGAGATCTTCTTGGCGCGATCCCACATGTCGGGCTCGCGCACGACGTCGGGGATGTTGTCGCAGGCGAAGGTGAACTGGCAGGCGTAGTGGCGGTTCTTGTTCTGGTAGACCACGCCGCACACCGTCTCCGGATATTTGCCGGAGAAGGCGCGGTTCAGCACCACCTGGGCGACTGCGATCTGGCCGCGCACCGCTTCGCCGCGCGCTTCGAAATAGACCGCCTCGGCAAGGCACTTCTCCGACTTGGCGCGCGATTTCGCGTCGAACAGGCGGAGCCGTTCCGCCGGCGTCTTGGTGTGCTGGTCGTCGGCGTTGACTTCGCCCTTCGGCGCGATGCTCTCGCCGATCTCGCCGGCCTTGACCGGGCCGTCGGCATCGACCGGCAGTGACGCCATCACCTTCATGTCGGGATCGGGCTGCGCTGCGGGCGCGACGACGACCGGCGCCTCGCCCGGCTGCCAGCGCTCGAGATTCTCGGGCGTGCCGAGCGACGAGCCGAAGAACAGGCTGGCGGTCTTGAATGCGAACGGGTCGCGCTCGTGCGTTGCATCCGCAGGCGCAGCAGCAGGCTTGGCGGGCGCAGGCTTCAGATCATCGAGCGGATTGGCCTCGAGCGACATCGACACGTCGTATTGCTGCGGCGACGGCTTGGCATATTGCGGCAACGGCGGTGCTCGCAGCGCCTCCTGCAATTCGGGATCAAGTGGGGTGTTTTCGGCCGGCGCCGTCGCGGTCTTCATGCCCTTGACCGACGCATTCGATGTCGCGGGATCCTCGTTCGCCGGAGCCGTGTTCGTCGGCTGCGCGGGAGCGGCCTGGTCCGGCCGCCCGACGATGAGACGATCGCCCTTCAGCGTGCGATCGACCTTGGGGAAATCGGATGCCTGGTAGCGCGGCGGCGGCGCTGTGATCGGATTGTGCGTCACCGCGCCGGTGATGTCGGCGCTCGGACTGTCGAGCCTTGCGAGCAGGATTTGCGGATCCTGCGGCGCGGAAGTTCCGATCGGACGGCCGAAGCTGTAGGTCGCGACCTGGATCGAGCCGACCGCGGAGGCGAAGACGCGCTTCTGCCAGCGCTCGGCGACGCCGGGCTGCCGGGCCAGGAGCGAGGCAATATCCTGATATCCGAGCTCGGTCGGCATCAGTGCGAAGATGCCAAGACCGAGACCGAAGAGCGCAAGACGTGCGCCCTTCGGCCGGTTACGCGACACAAACATCGTACGCTCACGCAACGCTTACTGAGTGCAATCGAACGCGGTACATCCGCGCAATTCGACCTTTCCCGTTGCTAACTTGTTTAGGTTGCCGCGGAGTTAATCGGCGTTGCCCGCGCGCTACACTCAAGCGGTCGCACACATGATGCGCGCTGCATCGCGCGCCTTGGTAAACGCGCGGCGCATGATGGTCGTAAACAGCAGGTCAACAAGGATGGTGAACAAGGCGTTACGCGCCGTCCTTCCACTGGCATTGCGAGGAGCGACAAGCGACGGAGCAATCCATGTCTCGGCAGGTGGAGACATGGATTGCTTCGCTTCGCTCGCAATGACGGTGCTCGTTGGCAGCCTAACCAAACAAAATGGCCGGGACTTGGTCCCGGCCATTTCACTTTCCGAATTGCTTGATCGCTCACGCCTGGCTGGCGATCTCCTTGCCGAGCGCGGCCTGGGCTGCGGCAAGCCGCGCGATCGGCACGCGATAGGGCGAGCAGGAGACGTAATCGAGCCCGACCTCGTGGCAGAACGCGACCGAGGCCGGATCGCCGCCGTGCTCGCCGCAGATGCCGACCTTGAGGCTCGGCCGCGTCTTGCGGCCGCGCGTCACGCCGATCCTGACCAGCTCGCCGACGCCGTCGCGATCGACCGAGATGAACGGATCGATCTCCAGGATGCCCTTGGCGACGTAGGTGCCGAGGAAGCTCGCGGCGTCGTCGCGGCTGATGCCGTAGGTGGTCTGCGTCAGGTCATTGGTGCCGAAGGAGAAGAACTCCGCGGTCTCCGCCACCTGGCCGGCCATCAGGCAGGCGCGCGGCAGCTCGATCATGGTGCCGACCTGGTAGGTCAGCTTGACACCTGTCTCCTTCATGACAGCGTTGGCGGTCGCATCGATCCGCGCCTTGACCAGATCGAACTCGGCCTTGGTCGCGATCAGCGGCACCATCACCTCGAGTCCGACCGGCTTGCCGGTGCGCTTGCCGGCTTCGACAGCGGCCTCGAAGATCGCGCGCGCCTGCATCTCGGCGATCTCAGGGTAGGCGATCGCGAGACGGCAGCCGCGGAAGCCGAGCATCGGATTGAACTCGGACAGTTCGCGGGCCCGATCGGCGAGCTTGCGCGGATCGGTGTTCATGGCGCGCGCCACTTCCTCGATCTCGGCCTGGGTGTGCGGCAGGAACTCGTGCAGCGGCGGATCGAGCAAGCGGATGGTGACCGGCAGGCCCTTCATGATCTCGAACAGCTCGACGAAGTCGGCGCGCTGCATCGGCAGCAGCTTCGACAGCGCGGCGCGGCGCGACTGCTCGTCCTCGGAGAGGATCATCTCGCGCACGGTGCGGATGCGGGTCTCCTCGAAGAACATGTGCTCGGTGCGGCAGAGGCCGATGCCCTCGGCGCCGAACTTCACCGCGGTGCGCGCGTCATCCGGCGTGTCGCCGTTGACGCGGACGCCGAGCTTGCGGACCTCGTCGGCCCAGCCCATCAGCGTGCCGAACTCGCCGGACAGTTCCGGCTCGATCATCGGCATGCGGCCGGCCAGCACCTGCCCGACCGAGCCGTCGATGGTGATGACGTCGCCGGTCTTGAAGGTGCGCGAGCCGACGCTCATGGTGCCGCGGCCGTAATCGACGCGGATGGTGCCGCAGCCGGAGACGCAGGGCTTGCCCATGCCGCGCGCGACCACCGCCGCATGCGACGTCATGCCGCCGCGGGTGGTCAGGATGCCTTCCGCGGCGTGCATGCCGTGGATGTCTTCCGGGCTGGTCTCGATGCGGACCAGAATCACCTTGCGTCCGTCGGCCTGCAGCTTGGCCGCTTCGTCCGACGAGAACACGATCTCGCCGGAGGCAGCACCAGGCGAAGCCGGCAGGCCGGTCGCGATCACGTCGCGCTTGGCGGCGGGATCGATGGTCGGGTGCAGCAGCTGGTCCAGCGACGCCGGATCGATCCGCGTCACCGCGTCCTTGCGCGAGATCAGGCCCTCATTGGCGAGCTCGACCGCGATGCGCAGCGCCGCCTTGGCGGTGCGCTTGCCGCCGCGGGTCTGCAGCATCCACAGCTTGCCCTGCTCGACCGTGAATTCCATGTCCTGCATGTCGCGGTAGTGCTTCTCGAGCAGCGTGTAGATCCGCGTCAGCTCCTTGAACGCGGCCGGCATCGCGGCTTCCATCGACAGCTTGTCGGAGCCGGATTCCTGGCGCGCCTCTTCGGTGATGTCCTGCGGGGTGCGGATGCCGGCAACGACGTCCTCGCCCTGCGCGTTGATCAGGAACTCGCCGTACAGCTTGCTCTCGCCGGTCGAGGGGTTGCGGGTGAAGGCAACGCCGGTCGCCGACGTCTCGCCCATGTTGCCGAACACCATCGCCTGCACGTTGACCGCGGTGCCCCAGGATTCCGGGATGTCGTGCAGCTTGCGGTAGGTCACCGCGCGCGCGTTCATCCAGGATGAGAACACCGCACCGATGGCGCCCCACAGCTGATCGTGCGGATCCTGCGGGAATTCGTGGCCGGTCTCCTTGGCGACCGCTTCCTTGTACTTGCCGACCAGCTCGACCCAATCGTCGCCGGTGAGGTCGGTGTCGAGCGAGTAGCCCTGGCCATCCTTGAAGGTGTCGAGGATGTCCTCGAAATGATGATGCTCGAAGCCGAGCACCACGTCGGAATACATCGTGATGAAGCGGCGATAGCTGTCATAGGCGAAGCGGCGGTCGCCGGAGAGTTCGGCAAGCGCTTCGACCGTGCGGTCGTTGAGGCCGAGATTGAGCACGGTGTCCATCATGCCCGGCATCGAGGCGCGCGCGCCCGAGCGGACCGAGACCAGCAGCGGGTTCCTGGCGTCGCCGAAGGTCTTGCCGGTCAGCTTGCCGACATAGTCGAGCGCCTTCTCAACCTGAGCTTTCAATTCCTTCGGATACGTCTTGTCGTGGTCGTAGAAATAGGTGCAGACCGAGGTCGGAATGGTGAAGCCGGGGGGCACCGGAAGGCCGAGATTGGCCATTTCCGCGAGGTTGGCACCCTTGCCGCCGAGCAGATTGCGCAAGGTCGCCTGGCCCTCGGCCTTGCCGTCACCGAACGTATAGACCCACTTGCCGGCCTTGATCGCGGGCGGAGCCGCCTTTTTCGCAGCGGTGACGGCCTTTACCGGCGCCTTGCTGGCGGGCTTTGCGGCCGGCTTCGCAACCGATTTGGCGGCAGGCTTCGGGGCGCTCTTCTTCAGCGCCTTGCGCGCTGGAGCGGCCTTCCGGGCCGGCGCCGAGGACTTTGATTTCGCTGCGGTTTTCTCGGCATTTTTCTTGGACTTCGCGACGGCTTTGGCCATGTCAGACAACAATCCGAAAAGAGGGGTCGAAGATGCGCGCCTTACACCATTTTGAGGGGTTCCGCGCAAGCCGCGAAACCCCGCTTTCCCGCTACAGGTGCAGCCAGCGCAGCAGGCCCATCCCGACGAGCCCGACGAAGATCAGGTAGATCGCGACGATGTAATTGAGCAGCCGCGGCATGATCAGGATCAAGATGCCTGCGATCAGAGCGACGATGGCAGGCAGATGCGCAGCGGTGATGACCATTGACGTGTTCTCCGGCGATTTTTGGAAGAGCGAATCGAGCGGCAGTTTATCCGCTGCGGGGGTTCCCACATCAAGACGCCTGCACGGCCTGAGAGTTCCCGCAACTCACGAAAATTGCTCCAAATTGCCGCGTATATGGCGGCGGATTTCCGGAACATCGCCGCTGCCGATGCATTGGCTCGCCGTGCGCATCGGCCAAGGCTGGCGCGCGCGTGAAAAGAATGGAGCGAGCCATGCGAAACAGAATACTTGCCGTTGCGGCGGTTGCTGCTGCGATCACGGTGCCGGCTGTTGCCGCACAGGCCCAGACCGTTGGCGTCGTCCGCGGTGGCCCGCCGGTTGCGGTCGAGGATGACGAGGGCATTGCGATCGAGCAGCGCCCGGCGTTCCGCGAGTACATCGTGCGCGAGCGCGTGCCGAACTACACCGTTCCGGATCGCGTCGTGGTCGGCACCATACTGCCGGACGCCGGCGTGACCACTTACGACGTGCCGCAACGGTTCGGCGCGACGCCGTATCGCTACACCGTCGTGAATGGCGAGACCGTTCTGGTCGAGCCGCGTTCGCGGCGAATCGTTCAGGTGGTCGACTAGCGCAATGCCAACGCGATAGCCTGAACGGAGCCGTCCGGGCGCCGCGCAAGCGGATGTGCGCGAGGATCGACCGGACCAGAAAGCCCCGCCCGGACCTCCCCTCCGGGCGGGGCTCTTCGGTTGTCCTGCGCACCCAATTACGACTTCAAGATCGAGAGCAGCGTCGAGGTCGACTTGTAGCTCTTGATTGCGGCGTCCTGGAAATCCTGCGTCCAGTTGGCCGCCTGGCGCTCCTCTGCGCTCATCGAGGAGTATTGCTTGAGGATGCCGAGTGAGAACTGGCGCGGATCGCCGGCGGACTGGCTCTGCTTCAACGCATCGAGCACCGCAAGACGCGTTCGCGTGTTGAGTTCCTGCTTGGCCGCGAAGATCTCCTCGCCGGAAAACTTCTTGTCCTGGTTGAGCGTGATCGCCGACAGCGAACGGTTGTCGAGCGAGGACAGGTCGGCGAGTTGGCCGGTCTTGCGTCTGGAATCGTAGACCAGTTCCTTGCCGCTCTTCGCCGCCTCGCTCTTCTGCCGATCGAGGAAGGCGCGTACATCGCTTGCCACGCTGCTGAAATCGCGCGGCTTGCTGGTCGTGGGCGGCGTCGTCCCCGCCAGCGCGGCCGCGATCGGGTCTCCCGTAATTCCCGTCGGCGCCTTGTTCGGATCCTGCTGCGTCGCCTGAACCCCTTTCAGCACCGCGGCGCGCTCGCTGGCCCAGGTTGCGGTGGCCTTCTCCTCGTCGCTGGCGCCGTCGAGATAGTCGAGCGCGGCCTTGTAGCTGACGCTGTAGTCGCCGGTCAGCCGTGTGGTCGCAAGCGACGGCGCCATCGCCTCGTCGAAGCGCTGCTTCAGCTCGGTGGCGGCGACCGCCTGCTCGTCCGGGGTGAACTTGCCGCCATTGTTGGTCGAGATCGCAAACAGCGCGCGGCGGTCCAGTGTCGAGAGATCGATCGTGGTCTTGCCGTCGACGATCGGCTTCTTCACGCCCGCGACGGTGTAGAGCCGGTCGAGCGTGACGCGCGCGTCATTGGTGACGGTCGCGAAATCCGGCAGCGGCGCCTTGACCGATGTCTTGGCGAGCTGCGCGCGGGCGGCGTCCGACAGCGTGAGGTTGGTTGCAGCGCCAGGTGTCGCGGACAGGTCACCGGCCGTGCCGTCGTCCGACAACGTCGCCGCCAGCGAGGGCGTCGCCGCTGCGCGCGCGTAGGCCGAACCGTATTGGGCATAGGGATTGGGGGTGGTGCCGATCGAGGTCATCGGGGCGATCCCTGCATTGGCGCGAGGGGCGATTTCTTAAGAAATCGTTGATCCGCCAGGACCTTCGCAGGGCATGGTTAACAAATTGCAAATTGTGTCTAGATATTTCCGAGACCGCTTCAGCCGCGCTGGCGCGCCACGATGCGGTGAACGACCTTGCCGGACGAGGCGCTGACGACCTCCGTGTCGAGCAGCAACTCGGCCGCCGCAAGTTCAGTCCGCACCAGCGCAGCATCGAACGCCGCGTAGAGCCGGCCGTGCGCATCGCGTGCGTCGTCGCCGGCAGTGACGCGCCAGCTCAGATAGAAGATGCCGCCGGGCTTCACGATGTCGAACATGCGGCGCACCGATGGCCCGATCAGTGTGGGGACGAGATGCATGATCACGGTCTCGCACAGCACATTGTCGAAGCTGCCGGAGGCGATGCCTGATAGATCAGGCAATTCGGCGCGCGTGAAGCGCAACGCCGGGTAGCGCGCACGAGCTTCCGCGAGCAGCCCCTCGGAGGCATCAAATCCTTCGGCCGGAAAGCCGTTGGCATTGAGCCAGGCCACCTCGCGGCCGCTGCCGCAGCCGATATCGGCGGTCGCGCCGCCCTTGATGAAGAATTGCCCGACGATCTCCTGCAGATCGCGAGGTGCCGGCTGGTCGTGCCAGTCCTGCGCAAACGCCGCCGCCTCCTTGTCGTAAGCGGCGAGCGTTGCGCGGTCCATCGATCAGCCCTCGATCCGGGAGAAATCCGCCACCGCACGGGTCGCGGCGCGGATCTCGTTAAGCAGCTTCAGGCGGTTCTCGCGCACCTTCGGATCCCCGTCGTTGACCTTGACCTTGTCGAAGAACGCGTCGACCGCCGGACGCAGCTTGGCCATCGCGCTCATTGCAGCGGCAAAGTCTTCCTTTGCAACAGCGGCGGAGGCCTCAGCCTTCACCTGGTCGATCGCCTTCGCCAGCGTCTTCTCTTCATCGAGCTTGTAGAGCGCGGCATCAGGCTCATGGTCGAACTCGCGTTTATCTTTCTTTTCCTCGATGGTGAGAATGTTACTCGCACGCTTCGTACCCGCGAGCAGGTTTTTACCATCATCCGTATCAAGGAATCTTCCGAGTGCGTCGACACGATCGACAATCGGCATCAACGGATGACCTTGCAGCAAAGAGCCGGTGGCAAGTACCGCATCCACCAAATCGTGACGCGCCTTCTGGTCTCGAAGTTGAACCTTGAGTCGCTCTTCGAAGAAGATCATCAGATGGTCGATGATGTCGGCCACATCCAAATAGTCTTTGCCGAACGAGTTCTTCAGATGGAATTCGACCAAGTTTCGGAACCCAATTCGGGTCCGATTTTCAAGTACGATGCGAATCACTCCCAGGGCGGCACGCCGCAGCGCAAACGGGTCCTTCGATCCAGTTGGCTTTTCGTCGATTAGCCAGAACCCCGCCAGCGTGTCGAGCTTGTCCGCCAGCGCCACGGCGACGCTGAGCGGATCGGTCGGCACGCGATCGGTCGGGCCCTGCGGCTTCCAGTGCTCCTCGCTTGCGGCGGCGACCGAGGCATCCTCACCCTGGGCCAGCGCGTAGTACTTGCCCATCAAGCCCTGCAATTCAGGGAACTCGCCGACCACTTCGGTCAGCAAATCCGCCTTCGCAAGGCGCGCGGCGCGCCTGGTCTTCTCGACATCGGCGCCGACCAGCGGGGCGATCTCGGCAGCGAGCCGCTCGATCCGCTTGATTCGCTCCGCCTGCGTCCCGAGCTTCTCATGGAACACGATCTGCTCGAACTTCGGCAGCCGGTCTTCGAGCCTTGTCTTCAGGTCGGTCTCGTAGAAGAACTTCGCATCCGACAGCCGCGGGCGGATCACGCGCTCATTGCCGGCAACGATGGTCTTGCCGCCGTCGGGCGCCTCGATGTTGGCGGTCAGCACGAACTTGTTGGTCAGCTTGCCCGTCTTGGGGTCTTTGACCACGAAGCACTTCTGGTTGTTGCGGATGGTGGCGCGGATCACTTCGTCCGGGATCGACAGGAATTCCTTCTCGAACGATCCCATCATCACGACCGGCCATTCGACAAGGCCCGAAACCTCATCGAGCAGCACCTGATCCTCGACCAGTTCGAGGCCCTGCGCGAACGCCAGCTCCTTGGCGTCCTCGAGGATAATGTCCTTGCGCGCCTGCGGATCGAGGATCACCTTGGCGGCCTTCAGCTTGGCCTCGTAATCCTCGAAGCGGCGCACCGAGATCGCACCCGGCGCCATGAAGCGGTGGCCATAGGTGGTCTGCCCGGCCTCGATGCCGTCGACCGAGAATTTCACAATGTCCGGCTCTTCGGTCTCGAGCCCGAAAGTCGCGGTGATCGCGTGCAGCGGCCGCACCCAGGTGAGCGAGCCTGACTTCGCCGAGCGCGCGCCCCAGCGCATCGATTTCGGCCAGGGGAAGGTGCGGATGATCACCGGCAGAATTTCGGCGATGACATCGATCGCGGCGCGGCCTGGCTTCTCGATCAGCGCGATGTAGAAGTCGCCTTTCGCGTCCTTCTGGATCTTCGCTTCGTCCAGCGACTTGAGACCGGTCGCCTTCAGAAAGCCCTGCACCGCCGCATCCGGGGCACCGATCTTCGGACCGCGACGCTCGGTCTTCAAATCGGGCTGGCGCGCGGGAATGCCGTGCACGGTGAGCGCGAGGCGGCGCGGGGTCGCGAATGCCTTGGCGCCCTCGTAGACGAGGCCCTCGGCGACGAGCTTGTCAGTCACCATGCGACGCAGGTCATCCGCCGCCTTGGCCTGCATGCGCGCGGGAATTTCTTCGGAGAACAGTTCGAGGAGAAGATCGGGCATCAGACCGCCCTGCCCGTTTCAGTGTGGATCCAAGCCTCGCCGCAGGCCTTCGCCAGATCGCGCACCCGGCCGATGTAGCTCTGCCGCTCGGTCACCGAGATGACGCCGCGGGCGTCGAGCAGATTGAACACGTGGCTCGCCTTGATGCACTGGTCGTAGGCCGGCAAGGCCATCAGATGTTCCTTGTGGTTGCTCCCCTCGCGCCAGCCGGCGGCGAGATATTTGCGGCAGGCCTCTTCTGCCATTTTGAACTGCTCGAACAGCATCGCGGTGTCGGCATATTCGAAATTGTGCCGCGAATATTCCTGCTCGGCCTGTAGGAAGACGTCGCCATAGGTGACCTTCTCGGCGCCCTCGCGGCCGTTGAAGTTGAGGTCGTAGACGCGGTCGACACCCTGCACATACATCGCGAGCCGCTCGAGCCCGTAGGTGAGTTCGCCCGCGACCGGCGCGCATTCGACGCCGGCGACCTGCTGGAAGTAGGTGAACTGGCTGACCTCCATGCCGTCGCACCAGCATTCCCAACCAAGACCCCAGGCGCCCAGGGTCGGGCTCTCCCAGTCGTCCTCGACGAAGCGGATGTCATGAACCGCCGAATCGATCCCGATCGCGGCCAGCGACTTCAGGTACAGCTCCTGAAGGTTCGGCGGCGACGGCTTCATGATCACCTGGAACTGGTAATAGTGCTGCAGGCGGTTGGGGTTTTCGCCATAGCGGCCGTCCTTGGGCCGCCGCGAGGGCTGCACATAGGCCGCATTCCAGGGCTTTGGCCCCAGCGCGCGCAGCGTGGTCGCGGGATGGAAGGTGCCGGCGCCCATTTCCATGTCGTAGGGCTGCAGGATGACGCAACCCTGCTCGGCCCAGAATCGCTGGAGAGCCAGGATGAAGCCCTGGAACGAACGTTCCGGGCGCATGTGATCAGGCAGGGCGTCCATCGTCTTGACAGGTCTCGCGAGGGGGTTGTGAAGCGCGCGGGACCGTATCGGCGGCGGCCAATGGAATCAAGGCGATGCGGGAAAATCCGGCACCGCCATCTTGCGGAATCCGACGGCTATTAGCCCGGGCGATAGGCCCCGGTCACGGGGTCGCGGCGCAGGGTCTTGATTTCGCTCGCACGCGTGGTCTCGGCCACGCGGGACAATCGCGCCTCTTCCAGTTCCTGGTTGATCCGGACGGCCGTCTTGTATGCCCAGCGGACCACGGCCAGGCCACCCAGGACGCCTGCGAATGCAATCAGCGGCGGCATCGGTCGATCCTTGTCGTTCACGTCTGTCAGGCCCCCAATGGCAGCCATTCTCGCCCAAGGCGGCCTGCGCCGCAATCGCGCTTTTGGGGCTAAATGGCGCGCTCAAATCCCCGTGTTCAGAGCCCGAATCTGGCCCAGATCGCCCTCGTTTCGACCGCTGAGATCAAATCGTCCGGCAAGCTCGCCAGCCCATCCAGCGCCGCCATCGATCCCGCCCCCGGCGCCCGCCGGCCGAGCAGGCCGGACAGCATGCCACTGGCGGGCGCGATCACCGGGGTCAGCACCTTCTCGCCATAGCGGGCGCGCAAAACGGAGCGGAGATCGCCGATGCTGTCGGCGAGACCGAGGCCGATCGCGGTCTCGCCGGCCCAGTATTCACCGGTGAACAGCACGTCGTCGGCGGCCTTCAGGCGACTGCCGCGGCTCTGCTTCACGAGGTTGATGAAGGTCGCATGGATCTCTCGCTGGATCGTCTTCAGCCGGGCGACGTCGTCGGGGTTCTCCGGGAGGAACGGATCGAGCATCGCCTTGTGGCTGCCGGCCGTGTACAGGCGCCGCTCGACCCCGATCTTCTTGATCAGCCCCTCGAGGCCGAAGCTGCCGCCGACCACGCCGATCGAACCCAGGATCGAGGACGGGTCGCAATAGATCTCGTCGCCGGCGCAGGCGATCATGTAGCCGCCGGAGGCCGCGACATCCTCCGCGAACACCAGCACCGGCAGCTTCTTCTCGGCCGCCAATTGCCGGATGCGCAGATAGATTTGGCGCGACTGCACCGGCGAGCCGCCCGGCGAGTTGATCACCAGCGCCACCGCCTTGGCATTCCGAGTACCAAACGCGCGCTCCAGCATCTTGGCAACACCGGAGAGCGTCATGCCGGGCCGCAGCGGCGTCACCGCGCCGATCACGCCTGACAGCCGCACCACCGGCACGACGGCCGTGCCGCGCCTGAACCGCGCCGGCAGCATTTCCTGCACGCGATCGAGCAGTCCCGAACGTCCTCCAGAATGTCCTTGGCGATCACTTAATTGTTCATTCATGCCGCTACCTCGGATTAACCACTTTTTATCACGCCAGTGTCATTGGATTTCATGGAACGCGTTTTGCATTTTGTCATTGGGGATGCAACGCGCGGGCAAAGAGGGACCCATGAAGATCTACCTGCTGATTTTGCTGATCGGTACGCTCCTCACGGCGATCCACTTCACGTCCAGGCCGGATCGCCAGTCGGAAACGGCCTCGCAGTAGCTTTGTGCCAATGACGACGCGGGCAGCGCGCCTGCCCGCTAGCGCCGCGCCAGCGGCAATTCTCCCTTTCCAGCCAAAATCTCCTGCACCCATTTATTGGGCACACCTGACTCTTCATTGAGCAACAGCGCGGCATGCAGCCGCGTCGGCGCCCGGCCGCCCTTGATGGCCCGCACCAGGATTCGGATCGCCGGTGACGCCGCCTCGCCATGAACCGGCAGGATCTCGAGGCTGCCGAAGCCGCGGTCCAGCGCGGCCAGCACCTCGGCAATTCCGTCGGCCCGCCAGATCAGCGCAAGCTGCCCGTTCGACTTCAAAATCCGCCGCGCCGCATGAACCCAGGCCGCAAGCGTGGTCACGGTCGCGACATGGGCGCGCTGCCGCAAGCCGTCCGGCGAGGCGCGGTGTCTTCCGGGATCGTTGAATGGCGGGTTCATCAGCACGACGTCGGCGCTGTCGGGTGTCAGGCCGGCTGCATCGAATGCTGAGGCGGCGGCCTCGACATCGAGCACGATCACGTCGGCCATGATCGCGTTGGCGGTGGCGTTATTCCGCGCAAGCTCGGCCAATGCAGGGTCGATCTCGACCAGGACCAGATCGATCCCGCCGACCCGCCGCGCCACCGCAAGCCCGGCTGCGCCGACGCCGGAGCCGAGATCCACGACCCGGTCGCCCGACCTTGCCGGCGTCGCCGCAGCCAGCAGGATCGCGTCGTGGCCGGCGCGGTGACCGCTGCGCGGCTGCCGCAGCCGCAATTGTCCGCCAAGGAATCCGTCCTCGGTGATCTCGGCGGCCACAGACTGCTTTCTTGACGCGCTTTCCTCCCGCGAACCGGCGCCCCTTTCGCCTGAAAACGCTTTAGTCATCGGCCCGCAATTCGTGGCCCAGGCCGGCATCGGTCAGGAGCTGGCGGGCCTCGTGGTTGTCGTCCTCGTGCACCAGGATCCGCCGCGGCAGCACGCCGAGCGAGCCCTCGATGATGCTCATGTTCTGGTCCAGCACCAGATGATGGATGTTAGCGCTGTCGAGCAACGCCCCGATGGCGGAGACCAGCACCGCGTCATTGGTCCGTACCAATTCCCGCAAACCCACTCTCCTCTTGGCCCGGCTGTGCGGCCAATGCGTCACATGTCAACAACTTCGTGGCCTTGCCGCATACCTTCGCAGTTTCTATTGTTATAGCTGAGCTAGAGCGAATTCGGCAAAATTGGAGACCAGCGTGGCGGTTATTGTACCCTTCGAAAGCCCGTCCAATGCTTCGATCGACGGGCTGGTGGGACTTGTCGCCGCCGACATGGAGCGCGTCAACGCGACGATCATTTCGCGGACCGGCTCCGAGGTCACCATGATCCCCGAGGTCGCCAATCATCTGATCTCCTCCGGGGGAAAACGGCTGCGCCCGATGCTGACCCTGGCGATGGCCCAGCTCGCCGACTACACCGGCGACGGCCATATCAAGCTCGCCGCCGCGGTCGAGTTCATGCACACCGCGACCCTGCTGCACGACGACGTGGTCGACGAGAGCGAGCTGCGCCGTGGCAAATTGTCGGCGCGGATGCTGTGGGGCAACGAGGCCAGCGTGCTGGTCGGCGACTTCCTGCTCGGCCAGGCGTTCCGGATGATGGTCGAGGTCGGCTCGCTGCGCGCGCTCGACATTCTCTCAGCCGCCGCCGCCACCATCGCCGAGGGCGAGGTGATGCAGCTTGCCGCCGCCAAGAACACCGCGACCACCGAGGACGAATATCTCGCCGTGATCCGCGGCAAGACCGCCGAGCTGTTCGCCGCCGCCTGCGAGGTCGGTCCCGTGATCGCAGGCCGGCCGAAGGCCGAGCAGACCGCGTGCCGCTCGGTCGGCATGAATCTCGGCATCGCCTTCCAGCTGGTCGACGACGTGCTCGATTATGGCGGCAAATCCGCCAAACTCGGCAAGAACGTCGGCGACGATTTCCGCGAGGGCAAGATTACGCTTCCCGTGGTGCTCGCCTTCCGCCGCGGCAACGACACCGAGCGCCAGTTCTGGATCCGCGCACTGGAGCGCGGCGAGATCGGATCAGCCGATCTCGATCACGCGATCGGGCTGATGACCAAGCACCGGGCGCTGGAAGACACCATCAGCCGCGCCCAGCACTACGGTGCAATGGCGGTCGACGCGCTGGCGCTGTTCCCGTCCTCGCCGATGAAGACGGCGCTGGAACAGGTCGTGGCGTTCTGCCTCGCGCGCACGCACTAGGTTTGCGTGTAAGTCAATCCCCGCTATCTCTGCCGTCATTCCGGGGCTTGCGAAGCAAGAGCCCGGAATCCATTTCTCCACAGTCGATGCGGCTTGACGGATTCCAGGTTCTCGCCTTCGGCGAGCCCCGGAATGACGAGCCAGAGGAAAGCAGCTACCCTTCCACGGGCACCCAGATCTCCAGCCCGCCATTGCCGCTGTTCTTGTCGAACGTCGCGCCGTAGCGCTCGAAGTTCGGCGCGTCTGCGACCTTCATGCCGGATTGCGGCAGCCAGCGATTCCAGATCGTGTTGACGGTGCGGCGGATGGTCGAGATGTGGTCGGCGTGGGTGAACACCACGTATTTCTGCGCCGGGATCCGGACCCGCGCGAACTCGCGCGGCAGGTCGGAGAAATCCGCGACCTCGACACCTGCGATGTAGTCGAAATTGCCGGCATCGTCGCCGTTGCAGCAGACGCCATAGGCGACATCGCCGACCTGGCGGGGAATATGCGCGCATTGCTGGTGGAAGCCGCTCCACTGGTTCGGAATGCCGGCCGTGCTGTCATTGGCGTGGTTGTAGCGCTCGCCGACGCCGGCGACGAGAAGGGCTCTCCCCGTCTCAATGCGTGGCGGATCGATGTGATCGAGGGCGGTCGAGATCATGGTGATCGGCTCCTGCAGCTTGAGCTGTGTCAGACACGTCGTCGCACGCACGGTTTCCGGCGTGACGCCGAAATGGTCGCGGAACGCGCGGGTGAATGCTTCGTGGGAGCCGTAATCCGCATCCAGCGCCAGCGTGAGAATGTCGGGCGCACCGGCCGCGAGCGCGTGCGCGGCCTCGCTCAGCCGCCGCGCCCGCACGTAGCGCATCACCGAAAACCCGGTCGCCTCGGCGAACGCGCGCACCAGATGGAAGCGCGAGACCCCGGCGACGACTGCGATGTCGTCGAGCGTCAGCGACCTGTGAAGGTGGCCTTCGATGTACCAGAGCGCCTTCTGGGCTGGATTCATTGGACGACGGCCTTCCTGCAAAGCTCCGGCATCATGCACGGCTGCGGTGCGCGCATTTGACAGTCCTTGCTGCGCGGCGGCGAAACCCTGGTTCCGCTCAGCGAAATTTTACCGCAAAGCCGTCGCTGGCAACACCGCTGCAATCGTGCATACTCGCAGTTGCATCGATCCGACGGCTCACCAAGCTGCCCGAAAATCAAGACTGCACGAGCCGCGGCCAGCATGTCAGGGAGGACAAGGATGCACCACCAACGCCTGAGCTATGCCAACTGCGTCATGTCAGCGGCGCTTGCGGGGCTTTTGACGATCGCCTCCGCCGGCGCCGCCAACGCCCAGAAGAAGTACGATCCGGGTGCGACCGACACCGAGATCAAGGTCGGCAACATCATGCCCTATTCGGGCCCGGCATCCGCTTACGCCACGATCGGCAAGACCGAAGCGGCCTATTTCAACAAGCTCAACAGCGAGGGCGGCATCAACGGCCGCAAGGTCAACTTCATCTCCTACGATGACGCCTACTCGCCGCCGAAGATGGTCGAGCAGGCCCGCAAGCTGGTCGAGAGCGACGAGGTGCTGTTGATCTTCAATCCGCTCGGCACGCCGGGCAACACCGCGATCCAGAAATACATGAACGCCAAGAAGGTGCCGCAGCTGTTCGTCTCCACCGGCGCCGCCAAGTGGAACGACCCGAAGAATTTTCCCTGGACCATGGGCTGGCAGCCGAGCTACCAGGTCGAGGCGCGCATCTATGCCAAGTACATCCTGCAGAAATATCCCGGCAAGACCATCGGCGTGCTCTACCAGAACGACGATTTCGGCAAGGACTATCTGATCGGCCTGCATGAGGGACTCGGCGATGCGGCCAAGAAACTGATCGTCGTCGAATCCTCCTACGAGACCTCGTCGCCGACGGTGGATTCGCAGATCGTACAGATCAAGGGCGCCAATCCGGATATCTTCATCAACATCGCGACGCCGAAATTCGCGGCGCAGGCGATCAAGAAGGCCGCCGAGCTGGATTGGCATCCGGTCCAGTTCCTGACCAACGTCTCGGTCTCGATCGGCGGCGTGATGAAGCCGGCCGGCTACGAGGCGAGCCAGGACATCCTGTCGACCCAGTATCTGAAGGATCCCGCCGATCACGAGTGGAAGAACGATCCGGCCATGAACGAGTGGCGCGCTTTCATGACCAAGTGGTATCCCGAGGGCGACCAGAACGACGCCTCGACCGTGTTCGGTTACGGCGTCGCCAAGGGGCTCGAGCAGGTGCTGCGGCAATGCGGCGACAACCTCACCCGCGAGAACCTGATGAAGCAGGCGGCCAGCCTCAACTTCGAGATCGGCATCTATCTGCCCGGAACCAAGATCAAGACCGGGCCGGACGACTACGCTCCGATCGAGCAGTTGCAGATGATGCGCTTCAAGGGCGAGAGCTGGGAGCGGTTCGGCCCCGTGATGAGCGGCGAGAAGAGCTCGTAAGTTCCGGCCAAATAACCGCCGTCATTGCGAGCGAAGCGAAGCAATCCATCGTGTCCGAGTACGCGGAGGGGTGGATTGCTTCGTCGCTCGCGCTCCTCGCAATGACGAACAAGGGAAGAGGACAACAACAATGAAAATCACCGACGTCCGCGCCCACCATATCCGCATTCCCTATGACGCAGGCCCCGCGAGCTTCCGCCAGGGCGCATCCGCGATCTCCGCGCTCGACATGGTGCTGGTCGAGGTATCGACCGATGCCGGCCTGACCGGCTGGGGCGATGCTTTTGCCTATGTCTGCCCGAAAACGAGCTGCACGGCGGTGACCGAGATGATCGCGCCGCAGGCCCGCGGCCTCGAGGTACCCGACGCCGCCCAAATTCCCGCCGCGATGGAGCAGATCCAGCGAAATCTGCATCTGTTCGGCCGCTACGGCATCACGATGTTTGCGATCTCCGCGCTCGACATCGCGCTGTGGGATCTCGCCGGCAAGGTGAAGGGCGTGCCGCTGCATCAATTGATCGGCGGCGCCAAGCGCAGCACGATCCCGGCCTATGCAAGCCTGATGCGGATCGGCAACCCCGCGCACATCGCCGCCGAATGCAGGAAGGCGATCAAGCTCGGCTACGCCGCGATCAAGCTGCACGAGACCACCGTGCCCGCGGTGACCGCCGCGCGCGAGGCGATCGGCCCCGACGTGCCGCTGATGGTCGACATGAATTGCCCGCTGGACGGACCGGCCGCGATCCAGTTCGCCCGCGATTGCAAGCAGGTCGCGCCGATGTTCCTGGAGGAGCCGGTCTGGCCGCCGGAGGATTTCGCGACGCTCGCGGAGGTGCGCAGAGAAGGCCGGCTCGACATCGCGGCCGGCGAGAACGCCTGCACCGTGCATCAATTCCGCCAGATGATGACCGCGGGGGCGGTCAGTCACGCGCAACCGTCGGTGATCAAGGTCGGCGGCGTCACCGAATTCCTGCGCGTGGCCGTGCTCGCCGACGAGTTCGGCGTCCAGGTGATTCCGCACTCGCCCTATTTCGGACCGGGCTTCCTCGCCACGCTGCACCTGATGGCGATCCGCGACGCGGGCCTGATCGAGGTCTTCTTCATGAAGCGCCCCGCCTGCCTGTGGGGCGACCGCATCGATGTCGACGCCACTGGCCACGTCGCCGTGCCGCAAGGCCCCGGGCTCGGCTACGAACCGGATCGCGATGTGATGGAGAAGTATCGGGTGGCGTGAGCTGCGACCACGCCGGACCCGTCATTGCGAGGAGCGAAGCGACGAAGCAATCCATCGCTCCGCGTGCGCGGTGAAAATGGATTGCTTCGCTGCGCTCGCAATGACGGCCGCAGGCTACTTCGTCCCGTCCTTTGCGGCCGGCGTTGCATCCTTGGCCGGCGGCGCGTCGACCTTCTTCTTCATATCCTCGGTCAGCTTGACCTGCGCCGCCTGCAAATCGGTGACGAGCTTCTGCAAGCTTGCCAGCGCATTCTGCAAGCTCGCGATCTGCCGGTTGGCGGCATCGAGCTTCTGCTGATGATCCGATGTGAGCTTGCCGATCGTCTTCTGCAGGAAATCGACGTTGCTCTGCAGGCAGCTGGTGCGCCGCTCCATCGTTTTCTCGACGGTGCATATCTCGATGCCGGGAACGTCCTGCGCATGCGCGGTTGTAGTAATGTAGAATACAATCGGCATGAGCAGGACAAGAACGAAACGAGCGATCATCGGCATCCCCAATCACAGGCGTCATTCACAGATTTGTGCTTGCGACGCTGAAAGCGGGGCAGACATACCACACTGAAACCGCATTCGAGCGGTGTGCTTCACTCATTACGGGGACTACTCGTGGGGACGGGGGCCTTCGGAACTTGTTTGGTTCGACCCCTTTGGCTCGACCTTGGGCAGTGGAGATATCGCATGGCAACGCGCGAAAAACGTCTGGCGCAATTCGATGGCAATGGCGAACCCTCGCCGGAACAACGCGTGGAAGTGCTGTGTGAGGATCACAGCGGAACGTATCAGCTGCCGTTCGCCTGCCGTTTCATCGACGGCCAGTGGCGCAATGACGCAACCGGTGGCGCGCTGGAAGTCAACGTCATTGCCTGGCGGATGCCGCGCGTGAAGCAGGCGGGCATGGCCTGAGGGACGCATGGCGCGCTGTTTCAAAACGCGACGCGCGCGCACACGCGCCTTAAGATTTGGAACGCGGACGGAACGAACCGCGTCCGAATCGCTGATTGAGCTACGTACTCCGTTGTTCACGGCTAGATGTGGTCATCAGCCCGAGGCGGCGCACCACATACAGAAGCATGACGATCGGCCGCAGCCAGCGGCCGACGACAAAGGTTAACTCTTCCGCAGACGACATTTGTGATCCCCTCTCTGATCCTTCTTGGCGATCATTTCCACGGCGTGACCGGCGGTACCGTCTCGGTTGCCGGCGGCACATCCACGGTCTTGAAATCGGCGGGGCTGACGATCTCGAGGTATTCCATGTCCTTCGAGTAATCGAACAGATAGTGCGTGATGCCGGGCCGCTGATGGATCACGTCGCCGGCCTCGACCAGCGTCTCCTTGTCCTCGTACATGAAGCGCGCCCAACCCTTGGTCATGATCACGATCTGGAAATCGCACAGATGCTTGTGCCAGCCGGTGCCTTGTTCCGGCGGCAGGTCGGGATTGGCCTTGACCAGATGGCAGATCACCTGCCCGCCGGTGGCATCGGCGATACCGAGATCGCGATACAGGAAGAAGTCGCGCAGACCTCCGCCCTTGAACTCGGTGTCACCGGGTTTGACGTGGGAGAATTTGCTGACGATGGCGTGCTGGTTCATTTCAAGCCTCCACGGTTCTCGTATTCGCGAGATCGCGGCGCGGCTCAGCGTCCAAATTTTCGGCAGCGTCGCATCGTCGCGGTCACAGCTCGCTTGTTGCTATGCGAAATCCTTGCCAGCCCGGTCGTGCCGCGGCGATCGGCCTCGCCATGCGCTGGCATCGCAGCGGAAGCATTTGGCGTGAGGCGCGAATTTGAGTTCGGCGCGCGCTGCGCCCGATCGCCGCGCGACGCCGATGCCGGGCGGCGACGGCACGTCCATTGAGCAAAGCTTGCCCGGAGCTTGAGCCGCCGGCGCAGGCAGGCCGGACGCGCGCTGCCTAATATTCGACCTCGAGCTCCTCGACATCGGCCGGCTCGGCCTTCGCCGCCTCGATCCACTCCTGCATCTCGGGCATCGCCATGATGGTGCGGGCATACGCCGCCAGAACCGGGTCGAGTTTCACGTCATAGGTCATGAAGCGGGTCACCACGGGGGCATACATCGCGTCCGCCATGGTGCGGCGTTCGCCGAACAGGAACGGTCCGCCTGATTTGCCGAGGCAATCGCCCCAGATGGTGCAGACGCGATCGATATCGGCCTGCGCCCGCGACCAGATCTTGAAGCCGGGAAAATGCCCCTTCAGGTTGACCGGCAGCGACGACCGCAGCGTGGTGAAGCCGGAATGGATTTCGCCCGAGATCGAGCGGCAATGCGCGCGCTGGATCCGGTCCGCCGGCAGCAGCCCGGCATGCGGCATGATCTCGTTGAGGTACTCGCCGATCGCCAGCGTATCCCAGACCGTCGCGCCCTCGTGGCGCAGGCAGGGCACCAGGATCGACGACGACAACAGCAGCAGCTCGGCCCGCGCCGAGGGGTCATCGGGCGCGGTGACCACCTCCTCGAACTCCAGCCCAGCGAATTTGGCCAGCAGCCAGCCGCGCAGCGACCAGGACGAGTAATTCTTGCTGCTGATGGTGAGTGTCGCCTTCGCCATATCGGTCCCTCACGCCCTGAACGCGTCCTTACCCCCGGACACCGCGCGCCGGTCCAAACCGCCGCGCCCCCCGAAGCCGTTCATTTTTGCAGCAAGCCACGTGCCAATTTGCCGGGCACCCCGCCCCTCTCTGGCGTCGATATTGCATATCCAGCCGGGCAAGGGCGGATGCGTATGATGTCAATGCTTTACCAGGCCTATCAGAACCACATGGACCTCACGGCGCCGTGGCGGACCGGCGCCGCGGCGGCATTGCGGTATCTCAATCTGGTGCCGCGGGGCACCTCCGACCGGACGTTCGGCCGGCTCGCGGCGGCGCTCGAGCTGATCTCGCGCTCCACCCTGACCTACGCCCGTCCCGACTACGCCATCGGCAGCGTGTCCTCCGGCAACAGGGAATACGAGGTGACCGAGGAGGTTGCCTATGCGACGCCGTTCGGCTCGCTGCTGCATTTCAGGAAGGTGGACGGACCGGAGCAGCCGCGGCTGCTGTTGGTGGCGCCGATGTCCGGTCATTTCGCAACGCTGCTGCGGGGCACCGTGAAGACGCTGCTGCAGGATCACGACGTCTACATCACCGACTGGCACAATCCGCGCGACATTCCGCGCAGCGAGGGCCGCTTCGGGCTCGAGGACTACACCGACCACCTGATCGACTTCCTCGGCCAGCTCGGCCCGCGCGCGCATATGGTGGCGATCTGCCAGCCTTCGGTGTCGGCGCTGGCGGCGGCCGCGATCATGTCCGAAGACAATCATCCGGCGCGGCCGGCGTCGCTGACCCTGATGGCCGGGCCGATCGACACAAGGATCCAGCCGACCAAGGTGAACGAATTCGCCAAGAGCAAGCCGATCAAATGGTTCGAGGACAATCTGATCAACTACGTGCCGATGCAGTGCAAGGGCGCGCTGCGTCAGGTCTATCCCGGCTTCGTGCAGCTGACGGCGTTCGTCTCGATGAACCTCGAGCGTCACATCAAGCAGCACATCGACCTCGCCGACCATCTCGCCAAGGGCGAGACCGCGAAGGCCGAGGTGATCAAGACCTTCTACGACGAGTATTTCGCCGTGATGGATCTGCCGGCGGAATTCTACATCGAGACGGTGCGCGATGTGTTCCAGGAGCATCTGCTGCCGCAGGGCATGCTGATGCATCGCGGCCGCGCGGTGAATCCGGCAGCGATCCGGCGCATGGGCCTGATGACGGTGGAAGGCGAGAAGGACGACATCTGCTCGATCGGCCAGACCCTCGCCGCCCAGGACCTCTGCACCGGCGTGCGCACCTATCGCAAGGTGCACCACATGCAGGCCGGCGTCGGCCATTACGGCGTGTTTTCCGGCAAACGCTGGAACAACGAGATCTACCCGCTGCTGCGCGATTTCGTGCACGTGAATTCGTGAGTGGATCCGGTAGCCCGACCGCTCCATCTGAGTCAGTGCGCGCCTCGCAAAGACGCAGCGGCTAGCCACGCATCCCCTCGCGCAGTACTCTCCCCGGCCACGACGACCCACGCGCCCGAAGAATCGTCCAGGGAGAAACTCCATGCGCGCCGCCTTCCGCACCCTCACGCTCGCCTTGATCGGCGCCCTCGCCCTCGCGTCAGCCGCATCCGCCGCCGACGTCCATGTCATGATCTCGGGTGGACTGACCGCGGCCTACAAGGCGCTGGTGCCGGAGTTCGAGCGCAAGACCGGGCACAAGGTGGTAACCGCCTTCGGGCCGTCGATGGGCACCACGACCAACGCCATTCCGGTGCGGCTCGCGCGCGGCGAGCCGGCCGACGTGCTGATCATGGTCGGCTATGCGCTGGGTGACCTCGTCAAGCAGGGCAAGGTGGTGGCCGACAGCCGCGTCGACCTCGTGAAGTCGCCGATCGGGATTGCGGTGAAATCAGGCGCACCGAGGCCGGACATCAGCTCGGCCGATGCCGTCAAGCAGGCGCTGCTGGCGGCGAAGTCGGTCGCCTATTCCGACAGCGCCAGCGGCGTCTATGTCTCGACCGAGATGTTCGCAAAACTCGGCATCGCCGACCAGATGAAGGACAAGGCGCGGATGATCCCGGCAACCCCGGTCGGCGAGATCGTCGCCAAGGGCGAGGCCGAGATCGGCTTGCAGCAGATCTCGGAGCTGAAGCCGGTCGCCGGCATCGACATCATAGGTCCGCTACCGGAGCCATTGCAGAAGATCACGGTGTTCTCCGCAGGGATCGCGACCGTCTCGAAAGAGCCCGACGCCGGCAAGGCGCTGATCAGCTTCCTCGCCTCATCAGATGCCCGCGACGCGCTGGCCAGGAGCGGCCTTGATCCGATCGCCGCCGGCGCGACGCATTAGCGAGACGTCGCCAACTTTTTCGGCGCCCCTACCGCAAATGATGCGCGCCGTAAGCGAGCAGCAGCACCACGACCAGCGCCAGCACCAGCGTGGTCGACTTCCAGAACAGCACCGGGTTGCGCTCGATCAGCGGGGTCGATGACGTCGTCAGATATCTCGCATTGGGATTGCGCAGGTCGAACAGAAACTCCGAGAAGCTGTCGTAACGCCTCAGCGGATTGACCTGCACGGCATGCTCCAGCGTGCCGTCGACCCAGTTGGGAATGTCGCGGCCGCCATGCGCGGCCGGACGGTAGACCAGCCGGTTGAAGTCGGACCAGGTGCGGGCGCGCGCGATCTGCGCGCCGTAGGGCAAGCGGCCGGTCAGCATCTGATAGGTGACGACGCCGAGCGAAAACAGGTCCGAGCGCGCGGTACCGCCCTCGCCCAGGAAATACTCCGGCGCGGTGTATTGCTGAGTGCCCAGGATGTTCTCGACGCCCGCCGCCACCGCGTCGGCGACGCCAGAGATCCGCGTCGAGCCGAAGTCGATGATCTTCACCGTGCCGATCCGGTCGATCATGATGTTGTCCGGCCTGACGTCCTGGTGCAGCATCTCCTTGCGGTGGAACGCGCGCAGCCCTTTTGCGATCTGCTCGGTGATGTCGCGCACCGTCTCCAGCGATGGCGCCGGGTTGTCGATCATCCACTGCGTCAAGGTCTGGCCGTCGATATACTCCATCGCGACATAGAGGAAGTTACGCTTGCGCTGCGGCAGGAACGGCTTCAGCACGTGCGGGCTGTCGATCCGCCGCGCAACCCACTCCTCCAGCATGAAGCGTTTCAGATAGGCGCCGTCGTCGCGCAGGTCGATCGAGGGGATCTTGATCGTGACCGTGGTGCCGCTCTCCTCGTCGACCGCGAGATAGATGTGGCTGCGATGCGATGCATGCAATTCGCGGACGATCCGGTAACCGTCGAACAGCATCCGTGCATCGAGCAGCGGCGGCAGCGGCAGCTCGGTCGGCTGGCCGAACACCTCGCTGGCTTCGCCATCGGGCAATTCGTCGATCCGGATGATCTGCGCGGTGAGATTGTCCGGGCTGCCGTTGTCATAGGCCTGCGCCACGATCGACTTCGCGGCGGCATCGAGATCGGCAGCGCCATCCCTGATCGTCTTCGCCAGCTGCCGCGCGGCAACGTGCTCGTAGATGCCGTCGGTCACCAGCAGGAAAGTGTCGCCGCGCTCCAGCCACAGATTCCGGTAGTCGATCTCGAGCTGCGGATTCACGCCGAGCGCGCGGCCGAGATAGCTCTGCTGCGACGACAGCACGACGCGGTGGTCGTTGGTCAATTGCTCGAGGCTGTTGCCCGCGACGCGGTAGATCCTCGAGTCGCCGACATGGAACAGATGCGCCGTGGTCGAGCGGATGACGAGCGCGCTCAGCGTGCAGACGTAGCCCTTGTCCTTGTCGTAGGGGTTCAGGCTGCGCCGCGTCTGCGCATGCAGCCAGGAATTGGTCGCCTCCAGCACCCGCTGCGCCGAGGTCTTCACCGACCAGGATTCCGAGGTGCAGTAGTAATCGGTCAGGAAGCTCTTGACCGCGGACTCCGCGGCGATGCGGCCGACGCTGCTCGAGGAGACGCCGTCGGCAAGCACCACGGCGATGCCCTTCAGCCCAAGCAGCGGCTCGTCGGGGATCAGGATGCCGTGGAAATCCTGATTGGTGTCCTTGCGGCCCTGATCAGAGAATTGCCCGACCGATATTGTCAGCGCGCGCGGCATCGACCGTCCCAATGCGAATGGGCTCTCCGCGACAGGAGAGCCCCATAAGCCGTCCGGGATCAAGCCGCGAGGCGCTGGCGCTTCGGCGCCGTCTTCACATGCGTCGTGTAGAGCGTGAGCCCGGTGAAGGCGAGGCCCCCGGCGAGGTTGCCGAGCACGGTCGGGATCTCGTTCCAGATCAAATAGTCCATGATCGAGAACTTGGCGTGCAGCATCAGTCCTGACGGGAACAGGAACATGTTCACCACCGAATGCTCGAACACCATGTAGAAGAACACCAGGATCGGCATCCACATCGCGATGACCTTGCCGGGCACCGTCGTCGAGATCATGGCGCCGACGACGCCGGTGGACACCATCCAGTTGCAGAGCATGCCGCGGATGAAGAGCGTGGCCATGCCCGCCGCGCCATGCGCCGCATAGCCCAGCGTTCGCGCCTCGCCGACGTTTCCGATGGTCATTCCGACCTTGTCGGGCTCCTGCGTGAAACCGAACGTGGTCACGAACGCCATCATGAATGCCACCGTCAGCGCGCCGGCGAAGTTGCCGATGAAGACGAGGCCCCAGTTGCGCAGCACGCCGCCGAGCGTGACGCCGGGCCGCTTGTCGAGCAGCGCGAGCGGCGACAGCACGAACACGCCCGTCAGCAGGTCGAAGCCGAGCAGATAGAGCATCACGAAGCCGACCGGAAACAGCAATGCGCCGACCAGCGGCTGGCCCGTGTTGACGTTGATCGTCACGGCAAACCAGGCCGCCAGCGCCAGGATCGCACCGGCCATGTAGGCGCGGATCACGGTGTCGCGCGTCGACATGAAGATCTTGGATTCGCCGGCGTCCACCATCTTGGTGACGAATTCGGACGGTGCGAGATAAGCCATTCGTGAATTCCCCTTGCGCAATTCGGCCGCGCCGGCTGCCTGCCGGAAGCGACGCGGGTTGGTTGTAATGCTCATCCGTCCGGGGAGATGGGGTGACGATTGCTCACGACGCCCGGCCGGGCGCCTTGGTCCCCTTGCCTCGGCCTGCACTGGCTTCGGCCATCCGGAGAACGGCAGTCGTCATTGACTGATCAATCAAAAGCAATCGATGTGCCAACCGCCCTCGTCGGGGGTAAGCAAAAAACATATTGCAATACAATGGCTTAATCGAATGAACGCTGCCCGGCGCGATGGCGCGGAATTATGCAGCATGCCCAGATGTCGCCCACGGTGATCGGGATCGGATCGATACGCGCCGCTACTTCACCTCGGTACGGACCGGCGTGTCCTTCAGCCCGTTATCGTCGTAGGCCTTGCGCAGCGTGCCGTTGGCGATCGCCTCGGTCATGAACTTCGCGACGAACGCTGCGGCCAGCGGGCGGTCGAGCGGCACGGCGACCGCGGTGACGGTCTGCTTGAAGGTCTCGTCCAGCACGCAGGTGCCCGGAATCTTCTTGGCCATCGCCATCAGCTGATCGCGCGACAATGCGAAGGCGTCGACCTCGCCGTTCGCCAGGAGATGGAAGATCTCGTCATAGGTCTGATAACCCGTGACCTTGGCATGCTTGAGATGCGCGATCGCGCCACGCATGGTCGTGGTGTTGTTGACGGCAGCGACCTTGACGCCGTCCTGGTCGAGCGTGGCGAAGTTCGTGATCCTGGAACCCGGCCTGACGATATAGGTGGCGTCGGCGACCTCGTAGATCGGCCCGAACGTCATCCTGGTCTCGCGTTCGGGATCCTTGGGCAGGAATGTGACGTCCCAGCTGTTCTTCGCCGCAGCGTCGGTGATCTGTCCGGAATTCTGGTGCACGACATATTCGACGGGAACGCCGAGCTGCGCCGCCATCTCGCGGCCGAGATCGACGGGAACGCCGGCATAGCCGTTCGCGGTCCGCGTCGACCAGAACGCGCCGCCCGCCGGGCTGATCGCGATCGCGACCCGGAGCTTTCCGGTCGGCGCGATCTGATCCTTCAAGGCGTCGGCGTTGGCGGATACGGCCATCACAATCACTCCCAGAACGACGCAGACCAGACGCAGCAGTCGAGACGACATCGGACGCCCTCCACGCCGGTCTTGCGCCCGGCCGCGCAACAAACCGCACGAGGCCGCTTTGCGCAAGCGGCGGTTCGCGCAAGGGAGCTATCCGTGTCGGTCTATTTGACCCGGATGGTGATCTTCTCGGAGACGACCGGCGGGTTGAATGGATAGTGCTTGGCGTCGCCCAGCACCAGCTGCAAGGTATGCTTGCCGGGCGCCAGATCGAGCTGCGTCTCGGTCTGGCCCGCACCGAAGTGCTGGTGAGACTTGTCCGACGGGATCGGCTCGTTCGGATTGAGCGGCTCATTCACATCGATCAGTAGATGGTGATGGCCACTGTTCGGATATTCGTCGCCGGCATGGGTGACGCCCATATTGCGCAGCCCAAAGCGGCACCAGAACGGGCTTTTGACCTTGGCTCCGTCGTGCGGCCAGATGAAATACAGCTTGGTGTCTTTCCCCGCCGGTTTGTTTTGCGCCGTGGCGGGACTGGCGAGCAATGCCAGTGCCGCAGCCAGGATGATCAAGCGTGAACTCTTCATAGCCCCTCCATGAACCTGGCGATTGCAGACGATCTCTCAGGGAGACAGCGCGACCCGGAAACCATGGGTCGGGTAGCGAACATTGGTGTCGTAATTGTCGCGATTGGCCGGACGGACATAGCGCGCGTCGTTCTTCCAGGAGCCGGAACGAATGACATGGGAGCCGCAGTCGCCACCAAGCCACACCGCACCGTCGACAGGGGCGCCCTGGTAGTTCCTGTGCCAGCAATCCTCGACCCACTGATCGACACTGCCGCCCATGTCGTAGAGACCAAACGGATTCGGCTTGAAGCTGCCGACCTTGACCGGCTGTTCGGCGGCAGCATCACCACCGCAATCCTTGCAGCCGGCATGGCCCGATTGCACCTGGTCGCCCCACCAGTATTTCGATTGCGTTCCGCCACGCGCCGCATATTCCCATTCGGCTTCGCTCGGCAGCCGGTAAGCCTTCCCGGTGCGCTCGGCGAGCCACGCCACATACTGCTTCGCGTCGCTCCAGCTCACATTGGTGACCGGCACGTCGTCCTTGCCAGTGGCGACGAAGCCGCATGCCTTGGCCGCCGCGCAGGCGTTCCATTCCCGCACGGTGACCGGATATTTGCCCATCGCGAAGGACTTGACCGTCACCCTGCGGATCGGCCGTTCCGACGGATCGTCATTGCTCCCCATCGAGAAGCTGCCGCCTTGAAGCGACACCATTTCGGGCTCCGGCACGGACGCTGTGGGACTGACGGAAGGGGCGACCTGAGGTGACGCCTGCTGGGCCGGCGTTGCGCTTGGAGCCGGACTTGCGGTCTGCGCTGGAGCCGGGCTCGGTGCAGGCTGCTGAGCCGCCGGCGGAGCCGAAGGCGCCCGCGCCACCTCGGACAGCTTGCCGCGCGGCTGCGCGAGCATATACCAAAGCGCGCCCGCGGCGATGATCGCGACGGCCAGTCCGAGCAGCGTAAGCAGGATGGACTCACGGCGCCGGCGGGTCCTCTGGTACGCGGCGGCGTCCGGCAGCACGCGATAAACCCTGACCGGATCGGTGATGTTCTTGACCTTCTTGTCGCCGAGCGATTCATACCCACAGACCATCTTGTGCTTGATCTGCTCGTAGATGCCGCCGGAGATGAAGACTTCACCGGGCGCTGCAATTCCTTCCAGACGCGAGGCCACGTTGACGCCGTCGCCATAGATGTCGTCGGCCTCGATGATGACATCGCCGAGATTGACGCCGATCCGATACTCGATCCAGCGATCTCTCGCGATCGCCGCGTTGCGGCCGATCATGTTCTGCTGAATCACGATGCTGCACCGGACGGCCTCGACCGGACTGTCGAACATCGCGATGAAGCCGTCGCCGGTGGTCTTGACCAGCTTGCCATGGTGCTCGGCAATGGTCGGCTCGATCAGGTCGCGCTCGGCCCGCTTGACGCGGGTATGCGTGCCCTCCTCATCGAGTTGCATCAGCCGGCTGTAGCCGGCGATATCGCCGACCACGATCGCCGCCAGGCGCCGCGGCATCGAAGTGCCGGGCGGCTGTGTGTTGTCGGACTGTGACCGGCCTGACTTAAAGTCGCGAATTTCGCCCATGGCGCTCCGGCTGCTCCAAAATACGTGCAAGGAGGCGCAACCGGCGCCTTCGTCCCCGAGGCCCGGCTCAAGCTACCACACCTGCGGGTTGGAACAAAGTTCGCGAAGCGTGACCAAGTCACGAATGCCGGCAGGCGCCGATCAGCGCACCCGCTCGCCGGCGGGTGCGCTTTGCCTCGACGGCAACGGCGCGCGGGACGCCCGGCATCAGCCCCCTTGCGTGGCCGGGGTGCGGATCTCGCGCGGCAGGATGATCGCGGCCGCAATCGCCAACAGGCACAGCGCCGCGAAGGCGCGCAGCATCATGGAGAAGCCGCCCTGGTCGTACAGCCATGCCACCAGGCCGACGGAAGCGCCCGCCGCGGTGAAGCCGACGAAATAACGCACCGCATAGGCGCGCGAGCGCCATTCCTCCGTCGTGTACTTGCCGACCATGGCGTCGTTCACCGTGACCTGGCCGAACGCGCCCATCACGATGCCGATCGAGACCACGATCAGCGGCAGGTTGGACAGGCTCGCCGCCAGGTAGAGGAACGGTGCCAGCATGAACGACAGCGGCAGCGCCACCGTCTTCAGCGAATGCCGGTCGAGCAGCTTGCCGATGGTGTACTGCGTCATAGCACCGAACACATAGACCCCGGCCGCGATCACGCCGAGCAGCGCCGGGCTTTTGGTCAGATCGGCGAGCCGTTCGGCGAACAGCTTTGGCAGCGCCACGGTGACCGCGTTGAACGTCGTCGAAATCGCGATCACCACGATCAAGAGCGACAACACCACCCGCCACATGTCTTCCTTGGCGACGCGCACCTGCGCCGCGGCCTGTTTGGTGCCCTTGCGGTCCTCATGCACCACGGTCATCGCAAAGGCGATGCCGATCAGCACGGTGACCGCGCCGGGCACGATGAAGGCCCAGCGCCAGCCGAGATACTGGCCGATCACGCCGGTGACCAGCGCCGACGAGGCGACCCCGAGATTGCCCCAGACGCCGTTGATGCCCATCTGGGCGCCGAGCTTCTCGGCATAGGACACGATCATCGCGGTGCCGACCGGATGGTAGATCGAGGCGAAGATGCCGATCGAAAGCAGTGCCGCGCCGAGTTGCAGCGGCGTCTGCACGAAGCCGACCGAGATCATCGACAGGCCGATGCCGACGAAGAAGATCACCATCATGTGGCGGCGGCTCCAGCGATCGCCGAGCCAGCCCGTGACCAGCGAGCCGGCGCCGAACGCGATGAAGCCCGGCGTCGCATAGGGCAAGAGTTCCGAATAGGCCATGCCGAGCGCCGGGCCCATGATGATGACGGCGGCCGCGAAGATCAGCATCGCATAATGGTCGATGAAATGGCCGGCGTTGACGAAGCTGATCACCCGGCTCGGATTATTGCTTGGACTGTTCATAGGCACGTCTTTTCACGCGATTCTTCAATTGCTCGAAAATAGGTTATAGGTGCTTGCCCTGACGGGATGTCGCCAATGACTATCGCTGAGCCGCCAATAAGAGCCCTCCACAAGGACCGACGCGTCACCGGCGACGGCGTGCATCTGGTGGCGCGCTCCTATGAGAAGGGCATCCGGCTCGAGGCCCACATGCACCGCGAGGCACAGCTGGTCTATGCCGCGAGCGGCACCATGCAGGTGACGACGCCGAAGGGCCGCTGGCTGGTGCCGCCGGACCGCGCGGTGTGGGTCCCCGCGCTGCTTCCGCATGCGATCGACGTGCTCGCCGACATCGAGATGCGCACGCTTTATTTCGACCAGGCCTGGCTCGCGCGCGAGAAGCGCAGCAACAGCCTCGGCCATGAATTCGTGGTGCGGGTGTCGCCGTTGGTGCACCAGGCGATCCTTGCGCTGTTCGACGCCGCATGCGGACGCGAGCGCACCGACCTCCTGATCAGGCTGGTGATGCTGGAACTGCACCAGGCCGAGGATTCCGCGACCTTCATTCCGCTGCCGCAGGAGCCGCGCTGCCGCCGCGCCGCGGACATCGTGCTGTCCGATCCGACCAGGGACCACGAGATCGATGCGCTGGCGCGCACGGTCGGCACCTCGGCACGGACGCTGTCGCGCCTGTTCGCTGCGGAGACGCAACTGTCCTTCAAGAGCTGGTGCCAGCGCGCCCGTATCGCGGCCGCGATCGAACGCCTCTCGACCAACGCAAACGTTTCGGTCAAGCAGGTCGCCTCCGACCTCGGTTATGCCAGCGTGCCGGCGTTCTCCCACGCGTTCCGCCAGGTTACCGGCAAGACACCGACCGCGTTCGCGGAGAAAACGTGAACGGGATTTGTCGCCGCACGCAGCGACGACGAATTATACCGCTGTCGCGCTGCGACATATTTCCGTACGATCCAAGCGCTTGATTGCATTCCTGCCGACCTTAAATCCCGTGTAAGGTCCGGCTTCACTGGATACGACCCGCTGGATACGAACTGCCCATGGCCAACGCCTTCTTCTCCGATCTGCTCTCGACGATTTCCGAACGCGGCCGCGTCCTGCTCGGCCGCGCCAGCCCGGCCGACGACAAGCAGGATGCGTCCGAACTGCTGGAATTGTGCGAGGCGCTGCTGTCCGGCCGCGGCGAGGCCTCCGGCACCGCGATGGCGCGCGAAGTGCTCGACCGCTACCACCACCTCGACGCCGCCGGGCGGCTGTCGTTCTTCCAGACGCTGGCGCGCGACTTCGGCCCCGATCACGCCAGGCTGGCGCAAGCGATCGAGAGCTGGCGCGCCAAAGCCAACGGCGAGGACGCCAGCGACCTGCATTTCGCGTCCGAGCCGCGTCGCCAGGAATTGATCCGGCGGCTCAACCGCGCACCGGGCGGCACCGGCGAGCTGGTGTCGATCCGCTCGGATCTGCTTTCACTGATGAAGGGCAACAAGGACCTTGCCGCGCTCGATCGCGACGTGGTGCATCTGCTCTCATCCTGGTTCAACAGGGGATTCCTCGTGCTGCGCAGGATAGACTGGTCGTCGCCGGCCAATATTCTGGAGAAGATCATCCGCTATGAGGCCGTGCACGAGATCCGCGACTGGGACGATCTGCGCCGCCGCATCGATCCGGTCGATCGCCGCTGCTACGCGTTCTTCCACCCGGCGCTGGCCGACGAGCCGCTGATCTTCGTCGAGGTCGCGCTGACCGAAGCCATCCCAGGCGCGATCGCGCCGCTGCTGGCGGAAGAGCGCGAGCCGGTGCCGGTCGAGCGAGCCCGCACCGCGGTGTTCTATTCGATCTCCAACACCCAGCGCGGGCTCGGCGGCATCTCGTTCGGCAGCTTCCTGATCAAGCAGGTGGTCGAGGAACTGCGCCGCGAATTGCCCAAGCTCGACAATTTCGTGACGCTGTCGCCGGTGCCGGGCTTCATGCAGTGGGTGAAGCAGGCCGACGACGTGCCGCTGACGGATGAAGACCGTCAGCTGCTGGAAAGCCTCGGCAAGCCGGACTGGTTCGAGAACGCCGAGCTCGCCACGCAGCTGCGCGCCGTGCTGGAGCCGCTCGCCGCCTACTACTTCCTCAAGGCGCGTACGCCGAAGGGACGGCAGATCGATTCAGTCGCGCGCTTCCATCTCGGCAACGGCGCCCGGCTGGAGCGGATCAACTGGCTCGGCGACCTCTCGCCCAAGGGCCTGCGCGAATCCGCCGGCGTCATGGTCAACTATCTCTACCGCCTCGACGACATCGAGAAGAACCACGAGGCCTATGCCAACAACGGCGAGGTGATCGCCTCCAGCGCGGTGAAGAAGCTGTTGAAGGGCGAAGGCCGGCGGCTGCTGGACATGCGGCTGTCGTAGGCGACAGCCGCGTTCTCGATGATGAACGCGCAGCGATCATGCGGTCGCGGAGCGCGGCCGCAGCCCGGCCGGCAGATGCGCCGCGAGCCAGGCGGCGATCGCATGCTCGTTGCGATGGTAGAGCAGGCCCGCGGCGATCACCGCAATTCCGATCAGCGACAGCGAGAACGGAAACCACAGCGAGTCCTTGAAGACGACGTCGGCGAGATGTCCGAGATAGATGCAGATGCCGAACGCGCCGAACACCGCATACGCGCGCCGCATCAGGATCACGGCGATCGCGATGAGACCGACATTGAGCAGGCAATAGAGCGCTTTCGAGAGTTCGGTTGAACTCGAGGACGCGGTAATGCCGCCCCAGAACGCCATCAGGCCGAACAGATGCAGCCAGAACGCAAAGTCGCCATTGCGGCTGCGATAATCGACGATCAAGGCCACCGCGAGCACGGCCAATCCGAACCACACCGACACCCGGCGCCGCATCTCGAAGTCGGCATAATTCGAGCCGCTGAACCACGGCGCCAGATCCATCGACATGAACCACAGCGCGAACGCGATGATGGCGACGATGAAGGCGAAGCGGAAGTAGCGCAGCGCAACGACGCCGGCGGCGACGGTTGCGATCTCCATGAAGATCCAGCTGCCCTTCACCCAGATGTAGAAGTCCTGCACGGTTCCGGGCTTGCCGAACTTGCCCCACCAGCCGAGCTCGTCCTGGATGCCGTAGACCGCGAGCGGCGCCATCGAAACCGCGATCGCGATCAGCAAGCCGCCGGGAACCCGCAGATTCTTGCCGTACCAGAGGTGGTGACCGGCCACAGTGAAGGCAGTGGCATAGGCGATCGCGCAGGCCGTCAGCGCCCGGCCGCCCATCTGGGTGAACGCCAGGGTCGAGAACAGTCCCATGGCGCCGATCACGATCAGTGCGCCAGCGTACCAGAGCACGTGGGCGGCATCGAACCGGGCCGCCGGAGCTGCCTCGCCGGCCGGGCCCTGCCCTTCATGGCTTGCCAGGAAGGCGAGCAACCGGTCCAGATCAGCGGCGCTGATCACCCCGGCATCGGCGGCGTCCCGGAGATTCTTCGCTGAATATGGCATGCGGCTATCCTCGTGGCCGGTTCGGGCGCCTGCTCCGGTGACCTGGCAGAGGCGCCTCTGCTCCATGAGTATACCGAAACGTGAGCAACGTTCAATAATTTATTGAGCGTCGCTCAAGAGATTTTTGCGAGCAGGCTCGGGCCTCCCGGCTGGCCGGACAGGCGCTCCCTACTCCGCCAGCGCCTTCATCTCCCTGTAGAGATCCGACTTGCCCTCGAAGCCGATGCCGGGGAGGTCGGGCATCACGATGTGGCCAGCCTCGACGCGCAGGCCATCCGGGAACCCGCCATAGGGCTGGAACAGGTCGGGATAGCTCTCATTGCCGCCGAGGCCGAGCCCAGCCGCGATGTTGAGCGACATCTGGTGGCCGCCATGCGGGATGCAGCGGCTCGGCGACCAGCCATGGGTCTTCAGTACGGCCAGCGTGCGCTGATATTCGCAAAGCCCGTAGGACAGCGCGCAATCGAACTGCAACCAGTCGCGGTCCGGCCGCATGCCGCCGTAGCGGATCAGGTTGCGCGCATCCTGATGGCTGAACAGGTTCTCGCCGGTCGCCATCGCCCCCGGATAGAATTCGGCCAGCGCGGCCTGCAACGCATAGTCGAGCGGGTCGCCGGCCTCCTCGTACCAGAACAGCGGATACTCGCGCAGCATCTTGGCATAGGCGATTGCGGTCTCCAGATCGAAGCGGCCGTTGGCGTCGACTGCGAGCTGCGCCTCGCTGCCGATCTCCTTCAGCACCGCCTCGATCCGCTCGCGGTCCTCGGCAAGCGGCGCGCCGCCGATCTTCATCTTGACGACGTTGTAGCCGCGGTCGAGATAGCCGCGCATTTCCTTGCGGAGCGCGCCGAGGTCCTTGCCCGGATAGTAATAGCCGCCGGCCGCATAGACGAAGACGCGCGGATTGGCGGTCAGGCCGTGGCGCTCGGCGAGCAGCCGGAACAGCGGCTTCCCGGCGATCTTGGCCACCGCGTCCCACACCGCCATGTCGATGGTGCCAACGGCAACCGAGCGCTCGCCATGGCCGCCCGGCTTCTCGTTCGACATCAGCGTCGACCAGACCTTGTCCGGATCGAGGTTGGCGCCGGAGGGATCGAGCAGCGATGTCGGATCAGCCTCGAGCAAACGCGGCGCGAAGCGCTCGCGAATCAGCCCGCCCTGCCCGTAGCGGCCGTTGGAATTGAAGCCGTAGCCGATCACCCGCCTGCCGTCGCGCACCACGTCGGTGACCACGGCGACCAGGCTCGAGGTCATCTTGCTGAAGTCGATATAGGCGTTGCGGATCGGCGAGGAGATCGGCTTCGTCACCTCGCGGACGTCGACGATGCGGACGGACATTGGGGAGCTCGTTGAGTTAGGCTTGATCCTCATCGTCATTGCGAGGAGCGAAGCGACGAAGCAATCCATTTCTCAACGAGCGGAGGCATGGATTGCTTCGCTTCGCTCGCAATGACGGCGGGGGTGTCCGTCAGGACTTCGTCTTGTCCCGGAAATACGGCTCGACCGGCCCGTGCACCTTGATGGTCAGCGGATTGCCGTAGCGGTCCTTGGCATTGCCGGCCGTGACCCGCACCCAGCCTTCGCTGATGCAGTACTCCTCGACATTGGTCTTCTCCGCACCCTTGAAGCGGATGCCGACATCACGCGCGAGAATCTCCGCATTGTAGTACGGGCTGTTCGGATCGACCGAGAGGCGGTCGGGGAACTGGTCGTTGGTGTCGTCGCTCATAGCAGCGCCTCGATTTCCTTCTTCAATCCTTCGGGCCGGGCGGTCGGCGCATGCCGCGCCACGACCTTGCCGGCGCGATCGACCAGGAACTTGGTGAAGTTCCATTTGATCGCAGGCCCGAGCAGGCCGGACTTCTCACGTTTCAGGTGTTCGTACAATGGATGCGCGCCTGAGCCGTTGACGTCGATCTTGGCGAACATCGGGAACGTCACGGCGTAGTTGATCTCGCAGAACGCGGCGATCTGCTTGGCATCGCCCGGCTCCTGCGCGCCGAACTGGTTGCAGGGGAATCCGAGCACCGCGAAGCCGCGCGGCGACAGGCCGGAGTGCAGCTCCTGCAGGCCCTTGTATTGCGGCGTGAACCCGCAGGCGCTCGCCGTGTTCACGATCAGCAGCACCTGCCCCTCGAACTGCCGCAACGGCATGTCCTCGCCGGCGAGCGACTTGGCGGTGAAATCGTAGACCGTCGCCATCTCAAGTCACCGGATCGATCGGCGACGACGGCACGCCGCCGGCTTCCACCGCCTCACCCGCGGCAAGGCAGAGGTCCTCGCGGTAGCGGGCCGCGACCAGCTGCACGCCGACCGGAATCCGTCCCACCAGCCCGGTGGAGACGACGAGCCCGGGAAGCCCCATGAACGGGATCGCGATCTGCGGCAGCTGCGCGTGCCATACCCGCGCGAACGAGGCCTCGTCCTTGCGGTCGAGATGATCCGGGAACGGCAGCTCGCCGGACACCGGCATCAGCAGCACCGGATATTTGTCGAGGAAGGCAAACCAGTCGCGGGTCAGCGTGGCGCGGCGGGTCAGCGCCTGCGACAGGTCGAACGGATGCACCCGCGCGCGAACGCCGCGCAGGCAGGCCAGCGCGCCGGGATCGCCCTCGCGCTCGGCGAAGGCGAACTGGGCCTCGAAGCCGTCGCCGAGCCAGAGCCGGGTCTGGATCTCGGCCGCCTCGCGCAAGGACGGCGTGTCGGGGATTTCCTCGACGATCCAGCCGGCGTCTTGCAGGCGCTTGCCCGCATCGGCCACCGCGGCGACGACCTCGGGCACCGGGTTGAGGCCATCCGGGTTGAGGCACATCGCCACGCGCTTCTCGCGCGGCGGCCCCTCGAGCGGCACCGGCGCGTACCAGGGATCGCGATAGTCCGGCGCCGACATCGCCGCGAGCGAGATGCGCAGGTCGCCAATGGTGCGCGCCAGCGGACCCGACACCGCGCTGATCTGCGGGCCGATCGGACGCTCCGGCAGCGCCGAATTGAAGGCCGGGATACGGCCGAGGCTCGGCCGCAGGCCGTGCACGCCGCAGGCATAGGCCGGATAGCGGATCGAACCGGCGATGTCGGTGCCATGCGCAATGTGGCCGATGCCGGCTGCGACCGCGGAGCCCGCGCCGCCCGACGAACCGCCCGGGGTGATGCCGGGATCGCGCGGGTTCTTGGTGTCGCCGTGAATGAGATTGGTGGTGAACCAGCGATAGGACACTGCCGGACAATTGGTGCGGCCGAGCAGCACCGCGCCGGCCTTGCGCAGATTGGCGACCACCGGATTGTCGATCTTGGCGATGACGTCGCGCTGCGCCTTCAGCCCGTTGGTGGTGGCGTAACCCTCCTGGTCGACATTGACCTTGATGGTGACAGGTACGCCGGCCAGCGGCCCGACCGCCTCACCGCGCGCAATGGCCGCATCGACCTTCGCGGCCTGCGCCAGCACGTCGTCCGGCCGGTGATCGACCACCGCATTGATCTTCGGGTTGACCGCATCGAGCCGGGCGAGCCCGGCCTCGGCCGCCTCCTTCGCCGATACCTTTTTCGATTTGATGAGAGAGGCGAGCTCGGCCGCCGACAGACGCCAAAGATCCTGCATGAGACACTCCGTATGACGCAGGCGTTTTAGCCCCACACGAACAGCAAGGCCAGCGGTCCGCCGCCCGATGTTTCAGCGGACATGCGCGATGTAATAGGCAAGGTCGCCGATCTGCTCCTTGGTGACCGTCTGCATCACGTCAGCCATGGTGGCGTCGTAGCCGTGGCGGCTGTTGTCCTTGTATTCGGCGAGCGTCTTGGCGAGGTAGTCCTCGCGCTGGTTGGCGATGCGCGGGACGTTGTCCTTGCCCGAGAAATCGGTGTTGTGGCAGCTGTTGCAGCGGTTCTGCTGCGCCAGCGCCTGGCCGCGCGCCATCCGTGCCGGATCGCCGGCATCCGCGGGCGGCGCAGGCTTCGGCAAGGTGGCGATGAAATCGGAGAAGGCGCGCAGATCGTCGTCGGTCATCGGTTTGGCCATCTCGTTCATCGGCTCAAACACCCTGAGCTTCTCGCGAAACATGAAGAGCTGGATCAGCGCATAGGGCGCCTGCTGGCCGCCGAGCGAGGGCGTGTTCTCGGTCTCGGACGTGCCATGCTCGCCATGGCAGGCAAAGCACGCCACCGCACGCTCCTGGATGGTCTCGGCATTTGCGGAGAATGCGATGAAGGCAAGTGCCAGGGTGGCGACGATCGTTTTGTGCATTGGCGGCTCCCGGCATGTTGCGTCATTGCGAGGAGCGAAGCGACGAAGCAATCCATAGTTCCGCAAGTGGCGGTATGGATTGCTTCGCTTCGCTCGCAATGACGACGATAGGTACTTACTGGTTCGCGACCTTCGGCTTGCCGTAGCTGACGCGATAGACCGCGCCGTTCCAGTCGTCGGAGACCAGCAGCGAGCCGTCCTTCAGCAGCATCACGTCGACCGGACGGCCGACATACTTGTTGTCCTCGAGGAAGCCGGTCATGAACGGCTCGACCGACTTCACGGTGCCGTCCTTGTTCAGCTTGACGACGACGACATCGCCGCCCTGCTTCTGCGACTTGTTCCAGGAGCCGTGACGCGCGACGAAGATCGCGTTCTTGTAGGACTTCGGGAACATGTTGCCGGTGTAGAAGCGCATGCCGAGCGAAGCGGTATGCGGACCCATCAGGCCGACCGGCGGCGTATAGTCCTTGCAGGACTTACCCCAGCCGAGCTCCTGGTCGATGATGTTGCCCTGGTAGCAGTACGGCGCGCCGAAATCCTCGCCCGCCTTGGTGACGCGGTTGAGCTCGTCTTCCGGCACCGTCTCCGACAGCCAGTCGCGGCCGTTGTCGGTGAAGTACATCTGCTTGGTCTCGGGATTCCAGTCGAAGCCGACCGAGTTGCGGACGCCGAGCGCGTAGACCTCGGCGCCGGAACCGTCGAGATTCATGCGGCGGATCTGGCCGTGGTCGGCATCATGCAGCACGTTGTTGCCGGGCTGGCCGACCGGGACATAGAGCTTGTTGTCGGGGCCGATGGCGATGAACTTCCAGCCATGCGCCTCGTCCTTCGGCAACTTGTCGTAGATCACGGTGGGCTTCGGCGGGTTGTCGAGATTGTCCTCGATCTTGTCGATCTTGGAGATCTTCGACAGCTCGGCGATGTAGAGCGTGCCGTCCTTGAAGGCGACGCCGTTCGGGCGGTAGAGGCCGGAGGCGATCACCTTGACCGAACGTTTGCCGTCCTTGTTGACGATCGCATAGACCTTGTCGACGAGCCGGCTGCCGACGAACACGGTGCCCTTGTCGCCGAGCGCCAGCGAGCGTGCATTGGCCATGCCGGCGGCATAGACCTCGACATTGAAGCCGGCCGGCACCTTGAGCTTGGCGAGCGGTAGCTTGTCCGGCGCGGAGGGCAGCGGCGGGGGAGCCACCGGCGCCAGCTTGGCGGCGGCTTCATTGTCCGGACGCCCGATCAGGGGCGAGCCCGGCGGCAGCGGCTGGGCGGCCGGCGCGGCCGCCGGTTGTTGCGCCGCAGCAGAGAGCGTGAACGCCCCGAGCATGACGCCCGCGAGCAGCAGGCTGCGCGGTACGAACGATTGTTTTTTCATGATGATCTCCCCTGGGTGGAAGCCGTTGTTGATTGCGCCATTGACGTCGAGCGGCGCGGTTCGGCTTTCCGTTCATAGTCTTGCGAATTTGTCCGGACAATTGCAATCGGAAACATGCCGAGATCGGCCAACGCATGGTTGTGGCCGCGCGTCCCTTTCGGCCTGTCTCAGTGCCTTGTCATCGAGCGGTCCGGGCGATCGAGAATCGCCTCGGTAAATGGAAATTCGAGCACGATCTCGCCCTCGTCGTCGGTGACCTCGATGACCGCGCCGAGCAACGCGCCGTCGGCGCCCTCGGTCTTCAGCAGTTCGCGAATCATCGCCCGGGCCATCTCCCACGCACGATCCGGGTCGCGCAGGATCTCGCCGTCGGGATCGGAGATCAGCTCGTCGCCGATACGGGTATTGAAGAAATAGCGTGGCATCGGCTGAACTCGGCTCGGTTAGTCGCTTCCCGTCACCGGGAAGCACAGGATCGTCATCAGGACCTTCGGAGGATCGAACGGCCTCCGTCTCTTAGTCCAAGATCACCATTCGCCGTGTGGCGAACAACAGGAAAAAGGTCTGATGGCACCGGGTTTTGACGGGAAAAGCGCGCACAAATTTGTGACTGGCCGGAGTTCACCCTTCGCAGTGCAGCATGCCCTCGAGCAGGGCAGCTTGCGAAAAATTTAAGTGGCGAACTTTTCGAACCGCAGTAGTTTACTCTGCAGGGCGGAAAGTTCGTCCGGTTGCAACAAGGAGAGCCAAATGGCCTGGAAAGCACCGAAGATCGTCGAAGTATCGGTCGGCATGGAAATCAACATGTATATGTGCGCCACCCGCAAGTAAGCGGCAGCGCCTTATACACGTTTAGCGTTTTAGCGCAGGTGGACATCCGGGCGTGACGCGCTCCCGAGCATGGGGGTGTGTGCCTAAGCCGGGGTCCACCTCGTAACGTTTCTGGGCCCAGCCTATCAAACGTCTCCAGGGGACGGATCATGCTTCGTGTCGTCGTCCTGGGTGCCGCGGCGGGTGGCGGCGTTCCCCAGTGGAACTGCGGATGTGCCGTCTGCAGGGCGGCGCGAGGTGAGCATCCCGAACTGCAGAGCACGCAAGCCTCGATCGCGATCAGCAGCGATGGCGCGCACTGGTTCCTGGTCAACGCCTCCCCGGATCTCCGTCAGCAATTGATCGCGACGTCGCAGCTGCATCCGAAGCACGGCGCGCTGCGCCACAGCCCGATCGCGGGCGTCATCCTCACCAATGGCGAGATCGATGCCGTCGCCGGGCTGCTCTCGATGCGCGAGGGCTCGCCGTTTGCGATCTACGCGCATGAACGGGTGCTGGCGATCCTGCGCTCCAACAGCATCTTCAATGTGCTGAGCGAGAAGAACGTCGCCCGCCGGCCGATCGCGGTCGACCAGGCCTTCGAGCCGGCACTGCCCGACGGATCGCCGTCCGGGCTCGAGGTGCTGCCGTTCGAGGTTCCCGGCAAGGGCGCCTGGTATCTCGAGGGCAAGGCGCACCCGGCAGGCGCCGACGGCGTCGGCGATACGCTCGGCCTGCGTATTGCGGACAAGCAGAGCGGCAAATATTTCTACTTCCTGGCCGCCTGCGCCCGGGTGACCGACGATTTGAAATCGCGGCTCAAGGGCGCCCCGCTGGTGTTCTTCGACGGCACGGTGTGGCGCGACGACGAGCTGATCGCGGCAGGGCTTGGCAACAAGACCGGCCAGGGCATGGGACATATCGCGATGTCCGGCGATCAGGGCGCGATTGCGAGCCTCGCCGGGCTCGACATCGGACGAAAAGTGTTTTTGCATATCAACAACTCCAACCCGGCACTGCTTGGGACGTCGGCCGAACGCAAGGCGGCCGAACAGGCGGGTTGGCAGATTCCCGCCGACGGAACGGAGATCGTGCTGTGAACGCCGTGCCCACCTCTGGAATGACCGCGCTCTCGATCGGCAAGGGCATCATGCTCGACAGCGCCGAGGCGATGGAGGCGACGCTGCGCACGATCGGCGCGACGCGCTATCACAGCCTGCATCCGTTCCACCGCCTGCTGCATGGCGGCAAGCTCAACAAGGGCCAGGTCCAGGCCTGGGCGCTGAATCGCTATTATTACCAGAGCACGATCCCGCTGAAGGACGCGATGGTGATGACACGCTTTCGCGACCGCATGACGCGGGTCGAGTGGCGCCATCGCATTGAGGATCATGACGGCGATCTCGGCAGCGAAGGCGGCATCGAGCGCTGGCTGAAGCTGACCGAAGGGCTCGGCCTCGACACCGCCTATGTCGAGTCCACCGAAGGCATCCTGCCGGCGACGCGCTTTGCCGTGGAAGCCTATGTGCATTTCTGCCGCGACCGCACGCCGCTGGAAGCGATCGCCTCCTCGCTCACCGAATTGTTCGCGCCGAACCTGCACGAGGAGCGCATCTCGGGGATGCTGAAGCACTACGACTTCGTCAATCCCGACATCATGAGCTATTTCAGCCGCCGCCTGACCCAGGCGCCGCGCGATGCCGGCTTCGCGCTCGACTACGTCAAGCAGCACGCCAGGACGCCTGCGGAGCGCGAGGCGGTGTGCAACGCGCTGATCTTCAAGACCAACGTGCTGTGGGTGCAGCTCGATGCGCTGTATCACGCCTATGTCGACGACCACATTCCGCCCGGCGCCTTCGTGCCGCAGGCAAGTTAGAGACACCGTCATGGCCAGCCGCAACATCAGCGTCAGCGAGACCAGCCGGCCGAAACTGCCGCGCCATGCCAAGCTGAAATTCGACGAAACGCGGCAGGTCTGGGTGATCCTGGCGCCGGAGCGCGTGCTGGCGCCGGACGAAATCGCGGTCGAGGTCTTGCACCTCTGCGACGGCGTGCGCAGCGTCGCCCAGATGGTGGACCAGCTCGCGGAAAAATACGCAGCCCCACGCGAGGCGATCTTAACCGACGTGGTCGCGATGCTGCAGGATCTGGCCGACAAGGGCTTTCTCACCGAAGCGCGCGAGAGCACGGCATGACTGACACGCTCGCCGGCAACAAGACGACCTCGCAAGGCCCGCGCGACGGGCTTGCGGTGCTGGAAGGCGCCCGCTCCGCGGCCGAGACCTACGGCATCCCGCTCGCGGTGCTGCTCGAGGTCACCCATCGCTGCCCGCTGCAATGCCCTTATTGCTCGAACCCGGTCGAGCTCGACCGCGGCTCGACCGAGCTCACGACCGAGGAATGGAAGAAGGTGCTGAGCGAACTCGCCGAGCTCGGCGTGCTCCAGGTTCATTTCTCCGGCGGCGAGCCGACCGCGCGCAAGGACATCGTCGAGCTGGTGCAGCACGCATCCGATGTCGGGCTCTATTCCAACCTGATCACCTCGGCGGTGCTGCTGACCAAAGACAAGCTGTCGGCGCTGGCCGATGCCGGCCTCAGCCATGTGCAGATCAGTTTTCAAGGCAACGAGCCCAACGTCGCCGACCGCGTCGCAGGGCTGAAGGACGCGCACAAGAAGAAGCTCGAGGTCGCGAAATGGACCCGCGAGCTCGACATGCCGCTGACGGTCAATGCGGTGATGCACCGGCAGAACCTGCATCAACTGCCCGACATCATCCAGATGGCGGTCGACCTCGACGCCGACCGGCTCGAAGTCGCCAACGTGCAGTATTACGGGTGGGCGCTGAAGAACCGCGCCGCGCTGATGCCGACCATCGCGCAGATCGAGGAAACCAGCCGCATCGTCGAGGACGCACAGGTGCGCCTGAAGGGCACGCTCGCGATCGACTATGTGGTGCCGGACTACTACGCGCTGCGGCCGAAGAAGTGCATGGGCGGCTGGGGCCGCCAGTTCTTCAACATCTCGCCGGCCGGCAAGGTGCTGCCCTGCCACGCCGCCGAAAGCATCACCGGGCTGGAATTCGAATCGGTGCGCTCGAACCATTCGATCGCCTGGATCTGGCAGAACTCGGAGGCCTTCAACCGCTATCGCGGCACCGGCTGGATGCCGGAGCCGTGCAAATCCTGCGAATTCCGCGAGGTCGACTACGGCGGCTGCCGCTGCCAGGCCTTTGCGCTGACCGGCGATGCCGGCAACACCGACCCGGCCTGCGCGCTGTCGCCGCGGCACGAGGAGATCTTCAAGCAGGCCGAGCAGGAATCCGCCGGCACGCAGAACCGTTTCCTCTACCGCAACTTCGCCGGCGGCACGCTGGAGACGGACGAACATCAGGCCAGACGCCCGGACGACGCCAATGGCGCCTGACGCCGATGCCGGCAAGGCTGCCAGGCGCGCCGATCCGTTTGCGCCGCTGACATCGGAATGGCTCGATGTCGGCGACGGCCACAACCTGCACGTCGAGAGCGTCGGGCGCGAGGGCGGCATCCCCGCGGTCTATCTGCATGGCGGTCCCGGCAGCGGCTGCCAGCCGGATCATCGCCGGCTGTTCGATCCCGAGCGCTTTCACGCGGTGCTGTTCGACCAGCGCGGCTGCGGCCGCAGCCGGCCGAAGGGCAGCCGCGAGCACAACACGACGCAGCATCTGATCGCCGACCTGGAGAAGATCCGCGAGCGCTTCGGCTTCGCGCGCTGGATGGTGGTCGGCGGCTCCTGGGGCGCGACGCTGGCGCTGGCCTATGCACAGGCTCACCCTGACAAGGTCAGCGCCCTGGTGCTGCGCGCGACGTTTCTCGGCACAGCCGAGGAGTTGGAGGACGTGTTCCTGCGCGCTTTGCCGCGCTTCTATCCCGGCCTCTACGACGACTTCCTCAACGTCCTGCCCGAGGCCGAACGTGCGGCGCCGCTCGCCGCCTATTACCGCCGCATCCTCGATCCCGACGCCGCCGTACATGCACCGGCCGCGCGCGCCTGGCACGACACCGAGCGCACGCTATCGGAGCACACGCCAAAGCAGACGCGGCTCAACCTCTCGAACACGACGGGCGCCCTGCCCTCGACGCCGTTCATGGAGGCGCACTACTTCGCCAACGATTGCTTCATGCGGCCGAACCAACTGATGGAGGAGGCCGGCAAACTCGCCGGCATTCCCGGCATCCTGGTGCAGGGCCGCTATGATCTGCTGTGCCCGCCCGCCACCTCGCACGCGCTCGCCGCGCGCTGGCCCGGCAGCGAAGTCCGCATCATCGACGGCGCCGGCCACATCCTCTACGATCCCGGCATCCGCAACGCCGTGATGAAGGCGATCGCGGATCTGGCGGTAAGACGCTGACGACGACGCGCCTCATAAACTGAGGCGCCGGCACGGCGTATTAACAGGACCTCGATGGCGATCTGAGTTCAACTTGGCCGATCGGTCATTTCGTTTGCGGTGCAAGGTCGTTTGCGGCTTTGTATGTCCCATCAGGATTGCGACAGGCCAGCCTGCGCATCGACAAGATCCGGCCGTGCCATTTCATCAGCACCTCCGAATTCCAGCCGCCCCTTCTTTCCGCCTGCCAAATGGCTGGCCCAACGATCCAGAAAAGTTCCGCCGCTAGCCGAAAGAATGGTCGAAATAGAGTTCCCTCCCCTAGGGAGCCAATCGCCGTCGCGCGCGTTCTGTTCCGGGAACAATGAAGGACAGGAGCACGGGTTTGAGAGGATCGTCTTCTCTGACACACACTCAAAGGCGATCGTTAAGTTCACTAGTGAACAATCTAGTCGGCAGCGGGCGACGTACCCGTAGGCAGCCTTTTGCCTCTGCCGTCTCGTGCAGAACGATAAACATTAAGCTGTTACCAGACGCGCCATGAAACAAACACTCAATCGAATTTCGACCGGCAACGCTGGCTTGGACTATGTCCTTCGCGGAGGCTTGCCCCGTAACCGCTTATACCTTGTCGAGGGAACGCCTGGTTCCGGCAAAACTACGCTCGCACTCGAATTTCTCCAGGACGGTCAATCCGAGAATGAGCGGGTGCTCTACATCACATTGTCGGAAACGAAGGAAGAACTCGAGGTCGTCGCGGCCTCGCACGGTTGGAATCTGAGCGGAATTGATATTTTTGAACTGAGCGCTGCCGACGAAGTCCTCGGTCCAGGAAGAGATCAGTCGATACTCCATAGCTGGGAGATTGAGCTTGGAGAAACGATCAAGCTCATCAAGGCGCGGGTCGAGGAGATCAAGCCGACAAGGGTCGTGTTCGACAGTCTTTCCGAGATGCGGCTGCTCGCCCAGGATCCACTTCGATATCGGCGGCAGCTTCTCGTTCTGAAGCAATTTTTCTCCGGTCTCAGTACAACGGTCTTGCTGGTGGACGACTTGACCGGGTCAGGCGGCAATTTGGATAATCACTTACACAGCCTTTGCCACGGCGTGGTTACCCTGTCGCGGCTAACGCTGGACTTTGGCGCAGCACGGCGACGGCTTCAGGTTCAAAAACTTCGCGGCGTCGATTTCATCGCGGGATTTCATGATTTCGTCATTCGTCGTGGCGGCTTGGATATTTTTCCTCGACTGGTCGCAGCCGAGCATGAGATCGCAAACTCGCATGAACTCGTTGGTAGCGGCATACCGGAACTTGATGCGCTGCTGAATGGCGGCCCTGCGCGCGGCACAGGAGTGCTTATCACCGGGCCTTCCGGCGCAGGAAAGACGACTCTCGGGCTGCAATACCTTGCTGCCGCTTGCGAGAGAGGAGAGAAGGCAACGGTCTATCAATTCGACGAGCGCACCGACACCCTTCTCGCACGCGCGGAAGCATTGGGCCTCAACCTTCGAGCGTGCATCGACAGCGGGCAGCTTGTCGTTCGGCAGATCGACCCTGCCGAGATATCGCCAGGCGAGTTCGCCGCCAACGTTATCAAGGAAGTTCAACAACGCTCCATCAAGATCCTCATGATCGACAGCCTCAGCGGCTACGTCGCCGCGATGCCGCAGGAGCAGCAACTCATTCTGCAACTTCACGAACTCCTGTCCTATCTCAGCCAGTCCGGCGTCCTGACACTGATGATCAATCCCCAAACCGGCTTCTTCGGAAACATGCAGACGAATGGTTTGGATATTTCGTATTTGGCCGACACGGTCATCCTTCTCCGGTTCTTCGAGGCTGCAGGACGGATCCGGAAGGCTATCTCCGTCGTCAAGAACAGGTCCGGAAGGCACGAAGATACGATACGCGAGATGCGCATCGACGACCGAGGCGTGAGGGTCGGCGAGCCGCTGTCGGGGTTCAAGGGCGTCTTGACCGGAACGCCGGAATACATGGGCGCAGCCAATCCCCTCATGGAAGATCGCGGTTCAGGTGCATAGAACAGCCGCCGAAGGCCATCGCGTCCTGATCATCGCGCCTTACGGCCGCGATGCCGAGAGCGTATCGGGACTATTGGTGTCCCAGGGTTACGATACGAAGATCTGCGAAAGCTTCGTCGAACTCGCGCCACTGGTGGATGCTCATGCGGGCGTCGTTCTGATGACCGAGGAAGCACTCCGCGCAGACACGTCCGCGCTGCAATCCGCCTTGACGGCACAACCGGCGTGGTCGGACATTCCGTTCGTTCTGCTGTTCGGCCGACGAGCAGGACGCGAGCATCCGAATGAAGCTGTCCGCCGCAAACTGCCGCCAAGCGCAACGAATGTGGTCTTGCTCGAGAGGCCACTCAGCACCGAATCCCTGCTGAGCACGATCACGTCGGCTATGCGGGCGCGACAGCGACAATTCTTGATGCGCGATCAACTCGCGGAGCTCGAGACGCAGCGGGCCAGCTTGAGGACACTTCTCGACAATCTCCCGGTCGGGGTCGTGTTCCTTGACAAGACCGGAACCGGTCTGGTCTCGAATCCAGCATTCAAACGTTTTTCCAAGTCCGGCAAAAGCCCCGCTTTCGACTCTGCAGCGGAGCGTGAATGGCTTGCGCAGGACAGCGACGGCTCTCCGCTCTCGCGAGACCGGTTCCCGAGCGCGCGTGCACTGCAGGGCGAACACGTGACCGGAGTCGAATTTCTCTACACGGGCTTGGCAGAGGGACCAGTATGGACCCGCATCAGCAGCGTGCCAATCTTGAGAGACGACGGCACGATCATGGGGGCGATAAGTGTCGTCGTCGACATCAACGAGCAAAAGCTTGCGCAGCAAAGGCTGGCAAAGGCTGCCGAGACCCTCGAGTTGCAGGTAGCCGAACGCACCGCGGAGCTTGAGAAGGCCTTGTCCGATCTCCGCAAGGAGACGGCAGAGCGGTCGCGGGCGGAATCCGCGCTGATCCAGGCTCAAAAAATGGAAGCTGTCGGCCAGCTCACCGGCGGCATTGCGCACGACTTCAACAACATGCTCACGGGCGTCATCGGCGCCATCGATTTGATGAAACGGCGCATTGCATCCAATCGGCTTGACGACTTGAATCGCTTCATGGATGCGGCGAGTACGTCGGCGCACCGGGCCGCCAATCTGACATCACGGCTTCTCGCCTTCTCGCGCCGGCAATCTCTCGACAGCAAACCGACCGACATCAATGCTCTGGTCCGGTCGCTCTCGGACCTGCTGCATCACACTGTGGACGAGAACATCTCGATCGCCATCGAAACCAACGAGGACGTGCCCGCCGCCATCGTGGATGCCAATCAACTCGAGAACGCCATCCTAAACCTCGCCATCAACGCGCGAGACGCGATGCCTCACGGAGGCAAGCTTACCGTCGAGACGTCCGTAGTTGACCTCGACGCGACATATACAAAGTCTCGACCAGGCATTTCGCCCGGCCGCTACGTGGTCTTGGCGGTTTCGGACACCGGTGTCGGAATGACGCCGGACCTGATCGAAAAGGTCTTTGATCCTTTCTTCACGACAAAGCCTGTGGGGCAAGGTACCGGTCTCGGTCTATCGATGGTCTACGGGTTCGCACGGCAGTCAAACGGCCAGGTCCGGATCCATTCGACGCCGGGCCAAGGCACCTCCGCGAAGATCTACCTGCCGGCCGCGGATCAAAGGGCGATCGAGACCACCGTCCATCATGAAGCGTCTCCGCAAGGAGCCGGTCAGCCCGTTCTGCTTGTCGAAGACGACCCTTCGGTTCGTCTTCTGATCGGCGAACTGCTCTCGGAGCTGGGGTACGGAACGATCGAAGCACCTGATTCTGAAACCGCAATCAAGCTGCTGGAAAGCGGCCGTCCGATAGACATGATGATTTCCGATGTTGGACTGCCCGGCATGAACGGCCGGCAACTCGCCGAAGTCGCTCGCAAGCATCACCCGAAGGTGCCGATTCTGTTCGTCACCGGCTATGCCGCAAACGCCGCCATTCGAGCTGGTTTCCTCGGAACGAACATGGCGATGATAAGCAAGCCCTTTCAGGTCGAAGAACTGGCGGCAAAGATAGGTGAGATGCTGTCCTAGAAACCGGATTTAACTTCGGCATGTCGACCCGGTCGCGCATGTCGGCAATCGGCATGATTTCGGAATAATGGAAAAATACCGCTGAGTTGCCCGACGTGTCAAGTCGCCAGGTCGACCACCCGGCAACCGGCTACTGTGCATGGGGTTGTTTTCGATATTTTTGCCGCGCCCCTTCAAACCAGGTTCAGGTCCTTCGGCTTGATGCCGGTGAAGATGCGCTCGAGGCTCGCCTGCTGCAGGCCGTAGACGTGCTGGATCAGGCCGGCGAAGAACGCCTTGTAGTCGGTCAGCACCGGGTAGTCGCGGTTCTGGAACAGCGTCGCCTGCGTGACCTGGACCTGCTCGCCGGCCATGCGTCCGCCGTTGATGCCGCCGCCCATCACCCAATAGACGCTGCCATGGCCGTGATCGGTGCCGCGGTCGCCGTTCTCGCGGAAGGTGCGGCCGAACTCGGAGATGACGACCACCACGGTGTCGCGCCACATCGCCGGGCCGATCTCCTCGGAGAAGCCGGCAAGGCCCCTGCCGAGTTCGCCGAGCCGGTCGGCGAGATAGCCGGTCGCCGCGCCCTGGTTGACGTGGGTGTCCCAGCCGCCGACGTCGACGAAGCCGAGGTTGAACTGCTCGCGCATCAGGCGGCCGATCCGCCGCGCCGACAATTCGAAGCCGCGCGGCGACACCGCGCCGCGGTTGGCCGCCATCATCTCCTCGGAGACCGATTTGTAGACGTCGTCGCGGACGCGAAAGCCTTCCGACACCGAATTGGCGAGATCGCCCTTCGCATACATCTCCCGGATCAGCCGCGCCTGGCGATCGTCGACACCGGGCTTGCTGACGCTGGCGATGCCGATGTTCGGGATCTGGTTCTGGCCGCGGAAGATCAGCGGCAGCTGGTCGGTGAAGGAGATCGGCTTCACCCGCGTCAGTTCGGTCGCGAGCCGGCTCATGAAGCCGGAGCGGTAGTCGCGGCTGCCGCCGACCGCCTGCCCGAGCTCGATCGTGTCCTGGGTCTCGAAATGGCTGCGCGAGAGGTCGTCGCTGGTGCCGGCGAACGGGACAAACGCGATCTCGCGCTTGGCCCACAGCGGATAGATCGAATCGCGCAATGCCGGATGCAGCCCCCATCCGGCGTCGAGCGCCAGCGCCGCATTCGGATTGCCGGCGTCGGGCCGCGCAACTGCAAGCGTCGGGCGCGAGGCGTAATAGAACTCGCTGCCGACCGGCACCACCACATTGGCCGCGTCATAGGCGCCGCGCAGGAATACGACGAGCAGGCGCGCGTCGGTCGCGGGCGCGGCCCAGACCCGGCCGGCAAGGGTGAGCGAAGCGGAAGCGGCGAAGGCCTTGAGCAGTTCACGGCGGTCCATTGGCGAACCTCCCTTTCAGTGCATGAACTCGGGTGACGACAGAAACAGCGTGTTCCAGTCCTGCGGCGACACCGCCTGGTCGAGCGCGGCGAGCGTGGTCGGGCTCAGCGTCTGCCTGATATTGCTGAAGTAGAGCCCGTTCATGACCAGCGGAAACGCCGGCTGGTCGACCGCGTTGGGCTCGTTCGGCTTGAACAGGCCGGTCGATCCCGAGCCGATCGCACGCGCGATCTCGAACCGCAGCATCATCTGCCCGGGACCGTTCCAGGCCGCCGACAGCATCGAATAGCCGTCGGGCGTCTCGTGATTGAACAGGCCCTCCGACAGGCGGTTGAGCCAGCCCTGGATCGGCAGCGTGTTGAGGATGACCTTGGTGTCGTAGGCGAGCCGCACCGACGACATCACGTACAGCATCGGGTCCTTGAACTTGGCGCCGCCCTTCAGGCTGGCGACGAATTCGGGGGCATGAACCAGCGTCGACATCACGGCCGCGATATCGCCGTCGGTCTTCTGGAAGGTCTGCGCCATCTGCTGCACCAGCGCGGGCGGCGGATTGTCCGACACGAAATAGGTCGCAAGCTGCTTTGCGATGTGCGTCGCGGTCGCGGGATGATGGCAGAGGATGTCGAGCGCCTCGTCGACTTCGGCAAGGCCCCGGCCCTTGATCTGATGGCCGAGGAAGGTCTTGTCGCCGAAATCGTGGCGCGCCGGGTTGAACTCGAAGGCGCCCTCGCGGACCAGCTGGGATTGCTGCTCGGACTTCAGCTTCGGATCCTCCGACTTGAAGTCGATGCCGACGCCGGTGAGGATTCGCGCCAGCGCCTCGACGTCGGCCTGGGTATAGCCGGAGCCGACGCCCATGGTGTGCAGCTCCATGATCTCGCGGGCGTAGTTCTCGTTGAGGTGGCCGGCTGCGTTGTCGGCATTGTCGAGATAGCGCAGCATCACGGGGTGATGCAGCGTCGCCGACAACAGGGTACGGAACTTGCCGAGCGCATTGGCGCGGATCGCGCGATCCTCGTAGTCGCCGACCAGCACGCGGATGTTGGACTTGTACTGGTGGACATTGAAGTGGTTGAACCAGAACCAGGTCAGCCGTTCGCGCAATTGATCCGGCGCGTAGAGCGCGTGCAGGATGGTGCGCGCCGCGGCCTGCCTGGCGCGATCGTTCATGGCCTGCTGATAGACCTGCTGCGCCGCCTTGCGCTGCTCGGGATCGGCGACCTGGTTGGCGGATTTCGCTTGCTGGTCGAACGAGGCCGCAATGTCGAACGGGAAGCGATGCACGTCCGGCATCGCCTCGATCTGCTTCTGTGCGGCGGCCGGCAATGCGACGTTGGCCGGATGCAGCTGCTCCTGCAGCCAGCGTTCGGTGCCGACCTCGCGCAGATGCGCCGCGCTCGTGGCGTTGACGCCCCAGGTCAATCGATCGAGCAGCGCGATGTCCTGGCTCGCGAGTTCGGCTGCCCGAACCGGCTGGTGGAGAATCACCAGCCCCGCGATCGTGCCGATCATCAGTTTCGCTGATGTCGGCAATCCGAGTGTGGCCGTGATGCTCATGAAGGCTGACCTGCTCGGCTCATGGTGTCATGCCCTCAGTGTTTGCATTTGCCGGGAGGACATGCCGGCGCGGCGGGGCGTGGTGCTGCGGGTCTCGGCGGCGGCGCGGCCATCCGCGGCGGTGGCGCTGCACGCTGCGCCTGCACAGCCGGTCGTGGTGGCGGCGGCGCGGCGCGTGGAGCCGGTGCCGGATGCGGTGCAACGGCTGCGGCACGAGGCGGTGGGGGAGCTGCGCGGGCCGGAGCTGTGACCCGCGCCGGCGCGGGCCGGGAGACCGGTGCCGGCGACACCGCGGCATGCGCGGGGGCCGAACGCGCGGCCGGCGTCTGCCGTGCCGGCGGTGTGCGGCTCGCCGGCGACGGCGCCGTCGCGGGCTTCACGTTTGCGGTCGGTGCGGTCGCGGCATGCGAGAGCGGTTGCGCGTTTGGCTTGCCGGCAGTCGCGGGCGAGGCCGGCGCGTTGGTCGCAGGGGCAACGCCGGGCTTGGACGGCGGAGCCGGCTGCGCATTGGCAGGCGCCATGGCTGTCGCCGGCTTGCCTGGCGTCACCGCGTTCGGCTTTGCTCCGGACTGCGCGGCACCGGGTTGCGCGGCACCAGGTTGCACGGTGCCCGGCTGCGCGGCGCCATGCTGCTGCGTCGGGTTGGCCGGCGCGGTCGCCGATTGCGGCAGCGGCGGTCCATTCTTTGCGCCAGGCAAAGTGTGCGCGCCCGTCGCATTCGGCGCGACGGTTGCGTTCGGCGTAGCGCCGGGTGCTCCCATCGCCGCCCCCTGCGCCGGTGTCGCGCCTTGCGGACCGCCCGGCTGGGCCAGATTGGCCCGCTGCATCGCCGCGGCCGGCAGTTGCGGCGCCGCCCTGACCGGCGCGCCGCCCATGGCCGCCGTCACGCCGGCCGCCTGGAGTTGCGCCGGCGTGGGGTTGGGATTGTTGATCACGGTGTTGATGACCGTCGTATTGTGGATGTTGTTGAACACGATGTTGTTCTGCGGCGGCACGACATAGGCCGGTGCGGCGACGTAGGCCGGCATCGCCACGAAGAACGGCGTCGGCAGCACGAACAGGCCGATTGGCGGTGGCGGCGGCGGCAGCACGACGAAGTCGGGCGGCGGCGGCGGCAGGAAGAACACCGGCGGCGGTGGCGGTGGCGCGAAGTCGAACACCGGATCGCTGTAGTAGAGCACCGGGCGGTCGACATAGACGACCTCGTCGGGCGGCGGCGGTGGCACGTCGTAGTCGAGCGCCGTGAACTGCGGCGGCGGCTCCAGCGCGGCCGACAGATAGGCGAGCCGGCGCCGGGCGTCGTAGGCATGCGGCCCGCGCGGATAACGCCGCAGGTACGACCAATAGGCGTCAGGCGTGTCGGCGTTGTAGGTGCGCCGCCAGGTGATGGCCTCGCGCCGCGCCGCCACGATCGCCCGCACGCGCTTGGCCAGCGGATCGGTCGGATAGGCCTGCAGATAGTCCTCGTAGCCTTGCAGCGTGTCGCGCTCCAGCGCCGCGGCATAGGCGTCCCGCGCCGGGAAATCGCGGATCGGCTTGGTGCGCAGCCCGGCATCGACCTGCTGCGGCGGCGCGTCCGGCTTGCGCTCGAAGAACATGAAGGGCGCGTCGACCTTCTGGGCATTCCATGGGATCTGGCCGCCCTTGGTCATTTCGTTGACGCGCAGGCGAACGCGGTCGAACACTTCGGGCAGAGTCAGGCCGCCGGCGCGAATCATTTCCGCCAGCGCCTGTGCATAGGGCCCGTAAGGCGGCGCGCCGTCAGGGGCGACGGTGCCGGGCGCCGAATTGAAGGCGATCAGCATCTTCGGATCAGGATCGACCAGCGCAAGGCCGCCGGCCAGCGGCTGGCCGTCCTTGGCGAAGGGATTGCTGCGCGCCGCATCGAGCACGATGACGCCGGCCTTGATCGGCAACGCCGAGAGCTGATGGCTGTAGTCGGAGAGGCGGATAGCCTCGACCGGGACGTCGGTGTCGCGGGCGATCTTGGCATCGACCGGCACGAAATAGTTCTCGCCGGTGAGCTGCACGCCGTAGCCGGCAAGATAGACGAAGGCCACCGCATTGGGCCCTGCATCCTGCACCTTCTGGATGAAATCGCGGAACGACTTGCGCAGTGTTTCGCCGTCGAGATCGCGCGCCCCGACCACGTCGAAGCCGGCGGCCTGCAATGTCTGCGCGATCAGGCCGGCATCGTTTGCGGCGGTCTGCAACGCACCGGCCTGATAGGCGCCGTTGCCGACGACGAGCGCAAGGCGTTTCTCCTGATCCTGCGCATGGACGGGAAGCGACACGAGCGACACCAGACCGACGATCAGAGCCCACAGAATGCGCGCCATAGTGGTCGTCCCTTTTCTTCTCAAGAGTTGGCGTTACGGATGGAAAGGCTACTTCCGTGAATGCGCGCTGAACAGGATTGCGGCAATTGTGGCAATCCTTGGTCTGCACGGTCGCGGGCGCCCCTGAATCGGCTTCCCGGGCGGGCGCGATCAGGCGATATTGCGCAGATAAAACAGGCAAAAAAGGAGCACTCGATGCCGATCGCCGGACAAGGCATGCTGCTGACCTCGATGGATATCGACAGCTTACACGAAGCTGAATTCAACCGCTGGTACGATCGCGAGCACCTCGAAGAACGAGTCGCGATCGACGGCTTCCTGGAGGCCCGACGCTACGTCGCCCATGACGGCAAGCCGAAATATCTCAGCCTCTACTCGACCGCGACCTTCGCAGTGCTCGAGAGCCCGGCCTACCGCAAGGCGCTCGCCAACCAGACCGACTGGTCGAAGGCCAACATCGCGCGCTTCCAGAACATGATCCGCGGGGTCGCGCGCATCACGATCAGCCGCGGCGTCGGCAGAGGCGCGGCGCTCGGCATCATCCGGCTGCGCCCGCCCGCCGATGGAGCGGACAAACTCCGCGCTGCATTGCGGGAGCAATTCGATCCCGCCGCGCGCGACGGCATCATTTCGATGCATCTGCTCGAGAATGACCCCGTGCTCTCGAAGCCGCTGACGCCGGACGCCGGGAAAGCCGATCCGGGCGCCGGCGACTGGTTCGTCCTGATCGACGCCACCGATGTCAGCGCGGTGCCTGCAGCCGCGGCAAGCATCACCGGCAACCCTGCCTTGAAGCCGCTCGTGATCACCAGCGGCGTCTACCGGCTGTTGTGGGATATCGCGAAGAGCGATCTTCCGCGCGGCTGACGCTCAATCCGGCAAAGTGCGAAGCGGTTTTGGCTCGCGAGCAACGCGCTGCGCTTGCGCGGAAATCATGCTCAACACACGCGGCATCGCGGTGCAGACCATGCTGCACCGCGACATAACGCAATCGAGATTAACGCTACACGCGCATCAGCCGCGCGAAAGCTGATGATCGGACAATTTAGCCTTTGCCTTCTCTGGAACGGCTCTAATAAGATAAGCCTATGATCCAATTCAAAAACCAGAACAACGCCGTGTGAGCGTTCGTCGTCAACGATAAGGCCGCGCGGCCAGGCATTTTCGCGCGGGTCAAAGGTAGGAATGAAACCGACTGATATCTCGGCGCCGGATTACTTTCATAAAGTAGTCGATTGCCAATGGGCTTGTCCCGCACACACCCCCGTTCCCGAGTACATCCGGTTGATTGCTGAGGGGCGTTACAGCGACGCCTATATGATCAATTGGAAGTCGAACGTGTTCCCCGGGATTCTCGGGCGCACCTGTGACCGACCCTGCGAGCCCGCGTGTCGTCGCGGCCGGGTCGAGGACAATCCGGTCGCGATCTGCCGCCTGAAGCGCGTCGCCGCCGATTTCAAGGACGACATCAAGCACCGCCTGCCGAAGCCCGGCCCGAAGAACGGCAAGCGCATCGCGCTGGTCGGCGGCGGCCCCGCCTCGCTCGCGGTGGCGCGCGATCTTGCCCCACTCGGCTATCACTGCACCGTGTTCGACGGCGATCCCAAGGCCGGCGGCATGATGCGCAGCCAGATTCCGAAATTCCGTCTGCCCGACAGCGTGATCGACGAGGAGACCGACTACATCCTGGGCCTCGGCGTCGACTTCAAGGGCGGCCAGCGCATCGACAGCCTGAAGCAGCTGCTCGCCGAGAACTATGACGCGATCTTCGTCGGAAGCGGCGCGCCGCGCGGCCGCGAGCTCGACATTCCCGGCCGCAAGGAAGCCGCCGCCAACATCCATATCGGCATCGAGTGGCTGGCCAACGTGTCGTTCGGCCATGTCGACAAGATCGGCCGCCGCGTCATCGTGCTCGGCGGCGGCAACACCGCGATGGATTGCTGCCGCACCGCGCGCCGTCTCGGCGGCGAGAGCGTCAAGGTGGTCGTCCGCTCCGGCTTCGAGGAAATGAAGGCCTCTCCGTGGGAGAAGGAAGACGCCATCCACGAGGACATTCCGATCCTCAACTACATGGTGCCGGTGGCGTTCAAGCATGTGGCCGGCAAGCTGATCGGCGTCACTTTCCAGAAGGTGAAGGCCGAATACGACGCCAAGGGTCGGCGTAACCTGGTGCCGTCGGGCGAGCCGGACGAGACCATCCCCTGCGACGACGTGCTCGTTGCGGTCGGCCAGGAGAACGCGTTCCCCTGGATCGAAGCCGATTGCGGCATCGAATTCGATAAGTGGCACATGCCGAAGGTCGACCCCAAGACGTTCGTCTCGACCAATCCGAAGGTGTTCTTCGGCGGCGACGCGGCGTTCGGGCCGAAGAACATCATTTGGGCGGTGGCGCACGGCCATGACGCCGCGCTGTCCATCCACCGGATGCTGTCCGGCGAGGACATCAACGAGCGCCCGCTGCCCGAAGTGCACGTCTCCTCGCAGAAGATGGGCATCCACGAATGGAGCTATGACAACGACATCTCCGCCGACAAGCGCTTCAAGGTGCCGCATCGCGACAAGGTGGTCGCGCTGAAGGACATCCGCACCGAGGTCGAGCTCGGTTACGACCTCAAGCTCGCGCTCGGCGAGGCGCAGCGCTGCCTGAACTGCGACGTGCAGACGGTGTTTTCCGCGCCGCTGTGCATCGAGTGCGACGCCTGCGTGGACATCTGTCCGATGGACTGCATCACCTTCACCGAGAATGGCGAAGAGGACGACCTGCGGCAGCGCCTGAAGGCGCCCTCGCCGCATCACGACCAGGCGCTCTACGTCTCCGGCGACCTGAAGACCGGCCGCGTCATGGTGAAAGACGAAGACGTCTGCCTGCATTGCGGGCTGTGTGCCGAGCGCTGCCCGACCGGCGCCTGGGACATGCAGAAGTACCTCATCGATATGGTTCAAGCGGGATCAACATGTCAGTCCAAAGCCCGATCAGCAGCGTAAACGACTTCGTCGTCCGCTTCGCCAACGTCAACGGTTCGGGCTCGGCCTCCGCCAACGAACTGTTCGCGCGTTCGATCCTGCGTCACGGCGTGCCGGTGTCGCCGCGCAACATCTTCCCCTCCAACATCCAGGGCTTGCCGACCTGGTATGAGGTGCGCGTCACCGAGGACGGCCATCTCGGCGCCCGTGGCGGCGTCGACATGATGGTGGCGATGAACCCGCAGACCTGGGACAAGGACGTCGCCTCGATCGAGCCCGGCGGCTATCTGTTCTACGATTCGACCAAGCCGATGCCGACGTCGAAATTCCGCGAGGACATCACGGTGATCGGCGTGCCGCTGACCGCGATCACCAACTCGACCTACACCGATCCCAGGCAGCGCCAGCTGTTCAAGAACATCATCTATCTCGGCGCGCTCTGCGCCCTGCTCGACCTCGATCCCAAGCTGGTCGAGCAGCTGATCGGCGAGCAGTACAAGGGCAAAGAGAAGCTGCTCTCCTCCAACGTCCATGCGCTGCATCTCGGCCGCGACTGGGCGCTGCAGAACCTGAAATGCCCGATCGGGCTCCGGGTCAAGAAGTCCGACAAGGTCGGCGACCGCATTTTCGTGGAAGGCAACAGCGCCGCCGCGCTCGGCGCCGTCTATGGCGGCGCGACCGTGTGTGCCTGGTATCCGATCACGCCGTCGTCGTCGGTGGCGGAAGCCTTCACCAGCCACTGCAAGAAGTACCGCCACGATCCCGAGACCGGCAAGGCGAAATACGCCATCGTGCAGGGCGAAGACGAGCTCGCCTCGATCGGCATCGTGATCGGCGCCTCCTGGAACGGCGCGCGGGCTTTCACCGCGACCTCGGGTCCCGGCATCTCGCTGATGACCGAGTTCATCGGCCTGTCCTACTTCGCCGAGATCCCAGCCGTGATCATGAACATCCAGCGAGCCGGGCCTTCCACGGGCATGCCGACCCGCACCCAGCAATGCGACGTGATCGCCTGCGCCTATGCCTCGCACGGCGACACCAAGCACGTGCTGCTGTTCCCGGAAGATCCGGCGGAAGCGTTCGAGTTCGCCGCCGCTTCCTTCGATCTCGCCGAGCGGCTGCAGACCACGATCTTCCTGATGCTCGACCTCGACATCGGAATGAATCACCGGCTGTGCCGCCCGCTGAAATGGGACGATGCCAAGCAATATGACCGCGGCAAGGTGATGACCGCGGAGATGCTCGAGGAAGGCCGCGACTTCGGCCGCTATCTCGACGTCGACGGCGACGGCATCCCCTATCGCACCTATCCCGGCACGCATCCGACCAAGGGCTCCTACTTCACCCGCGGCACCTCGCGCGACCGCTACGCGCGCTATTCCGAGGAAGGCGCGGTTTACGCCGACAACATGCAGCGCCTGGTGCGCAAGTTCGAGACCGCCCAGGACATGGTGCCGCGACCGCTGCAGGCGAACGCGGCAAAGCCGACCAAGTACGGCGTGCTGTATTTCGGCTCGACCTCGCCCGCGATGGACGAGGCGATCGGGATTTTGGAGGCGCGCGGCCATCAGCTCGACCGCATGCGCATTCGCGCCTTCCCGTTCCACTCCAGCGTCGCGAGCTTCATCGCCGATCACGACTTCGTCTACGTGGTCGAACAGAACCGCGACGCCCAGCTCCGTCAACTGATCGTCAACGAGAACGGCATCGACCCGGTGCGGCTGGTGCCGATCCTGCACTATGACGGCACGCCGATCACCGCACGCTTCATCGCAAGCGCGATCGGCGACCACCAGGATCATCTCAAGGTGACCCCTCTCCGCAAGGCCGTGACATGACCTACATTGCAAAACCGAAGTTTCATCACCCCGGCCTGAAGAAGAACGAGCTGGGCTATACTCATCGCGACTACGAGGGGAAGATTTCGACCCTGTGCGCCGGCTGCGGCCATGATTCGATCACCGCCTCGATCATCGAAGCCTGCTACGAGCTCTCGATCGAGCCGCACCGGGTGGCGAAGATATCCGGCATCGGCTGCTCGTCGAAGACGCCAGACTATTTCCTCGGCAATTCGCACGGCTTCAACTCGGTGCATGGCCGCATGCCGTCGGTGCTGACCGGCGCCAACCTCGCCAATCGCGACCTGATCTATCTCGGCGTCTCCGGCGACGGCGATTCCGCATCGATCGGCTTCGGCCAGTTCGCGCATTCGATCCGGCGTGCCGTCAACATGACCTACATCGTCGAGAACAACGGCGTGTACGGCCTGACCAAAGGCCAGTTCTCGGCGACCGCCGACCGCGGCTCGAAATCCAAGAAGGGCGTCACCAACACCGACAATGCGATCGATCTGGTCGCGATCGCGCTGCAACTCGGCGCAACCTTCGTGGCGCGTAGCTTCTCCGGCGACAAGACGCAATTGGTGCCGCTGATTGCGGCGGCGATCCGGCACAAGGGCGCGTCCTTCATCGACGTGATCAGCCCCTGCATCGCCTTCAACAACCACGCCGGCTCGACCAAGAGCTTCGACTATGTCCGCGAGCACAATGACGCGGTGAACCGGCTCGACGTGCTGGTCGGCCGCGAGCCGATCAGCGTCGACTACGCGCCCGGCACCGTGCAGCTCGTCGAGCAGCATGACGGCACGCGGCTCGCGCTGCGCAAGCTCGACGCCGACTACGATCCGCACGATCGGCTCGGCGCAATGACCTTCCTGCAGAAGCACGCGGCCAAGGGCCAGATCGTCACCGGCCTGCTTTACGTCGATCCCGACGCCGAGGACCTGCACACCCATCTCGACACCGTCGAGACGCCGCTCAACACGCTGGACGAGCAGGCGCTCTGCCCCGGCTCGGCCGTGCTGGACAAGATCAACGCCAGCCTGCGCTGACATTCAATTCGGTTTCAAATCGGGCCTCCTGGCACTGCCAAGAGGCCGGATTTCTGTTTGGTACTACTTGTCGCTCAGGACGTCGCCGAACAGCGCCCAGGACTTGCCGTCGAACCGCGCCATCTGGATTTGGCGGATCGGCGTGACATTATCTGGCTCGGTCTGCACCTTGATGCCCGGCAGCAGCATCGGTAGTTCGAGCGGCTTCAGATTGGTCGCCTGCTTGATGATGTTGTCGCGGCTGTAGTCGCCATTGCAGTTCTTCAGCACCGCCGCCATCACCTGCGCGACCGTGTAGCCCTGCACGTTGAATAGGTCGCCCGGGCTGGCATTCGGCTGATACTTCTTCATCCAGGCGGAAAACTCCTGCTGCGCGGGATCGTCGGCCCAACGCGGATCGGTCGGGTCCTTGAGATAGAGCCCGGTCACGACACCGATGACGTTCTCGAGCCCGGCCGGCTCGAGCACCGCGGAGACCGAGTTGGAGACGGTCGGCAGGATGGTGAGCGGCTTCCAGCCCATGCTGGCGGCCTTGCGCAGCGCCTGCGCCGCGAATTTCGGCGTCGCTTCGGCAAAGAACACGTCGGCACCGGACTCGCGCATCGTCACCATCTGGGAATCGATGGTCGGATCGGTCGTGAGGTAGGTGGTCTCCGCAACGATCTGGCCGACATGCTCGCCGAGCCCGTCCTTGAAGCCCCTGAGATAGTCCTTGCCGGCGTCTTCGTTCGGCGTGATGACGGCAATCTTCGCGTCCGGCCTGGTCTTCAGGATGTACTTTGCGTAGAGCCGGCCCTCGAGCTCGTAGGTCGGATTGAAGCCGACGGTCCACGGGAACTGCTTCGGATCGTTCCAGCGCGTCGCGCCTGACGACACGAACAGCTGCGGCACGTGCTTGATGTTCAGGTACTTCTGCACCGAGATGTTCGGCGCGGTGCCGACCGCGCTGAAGATTGCCAGCACCTCGTCCTGCTCGACCAGCTTGCGGGTCTGCTCGACGGTTTTCGACGGCGAATAGGCGTCGTCGAGACTTTCGAAGTCGATCTTGCGCCCGCTGATGCCACCCTGGTCGTTGAGCATCTGGAAGTAGGCGGCTTCGGCGCGTGCGATCGTGCCGTAGGCGGAGGCCGGGCCGCTATACGGTGCGGTGTTTCCGATCTTGATTGCGGAATCGGCTGCAATGGAGAGCGAGATCGTTGATGCCGTCAGCGCGGTAACGGCGAGCAGGCCTGTGAGGCAAGAGCGAGTTGACAAGAGCATATCCTTTTCTTGGTTTTCTTGACGCGGCGCACCTTATCAATCGCGCCCGCGCGCCGGCAATCACCAAGAAAGCCTCGCGAGATTTCCGCGTGCCGGCAGTCACGTTCGCGCACGGAACATGATGCGATTCAAAATCCGGAATGTTGCCGGGATGTTCGCGATGCGAGCCTTCGATAGACACGAAGGTTCATCGTGCAAGACCAGCATTCCGCGCGGCGGTGTGCGCCGCGCTCATGATCGCGAGAGCGTGATCCTCAAGCAGCGACCGCAGCCGCGCGCGGGCTGACGACGTATTCCTTCAGCACCTTGTCGGTGCCATCGACTTCGGTCAGTGCGACGTCGTAGGACCACAGATCGGCGAGATGCTGCAGCACGCGCCGCGTGTCGGTCTCGTTGAGCTGCGCGCCCTTCACGGTGGTGTGACGCAGCATCAGGCGGCGGTCGCCGTCGAGATCGACATCCATGACCTCGATATTGGCGTCGACGAAGCCGACATCGTATTGCCGCGCCAGCTCGCGGCGCACCCGGCGGTAACCACGTTCGTCATGGATCGCATCGACCTTGATCCCCTGGCTTTCCGCGGGGTCGTCGTGCAGATGGAACATGCGGAAGCGCCGGATCAGCGCCGGGCTGAGGAACTGGTTGATGAAACTCTCGTCGCGGTAGTTGCTCCAGATCTCGCGCAGCACGCCCTCGACATCGCCCTTGCCGGCAATGTCGGGGAACCAGTCGCGATCCTCGTTCTCCGGGTTCTTCACGATCCGCTCGATGTCCTGCATCATGGCGAAGCCGAGCGCATAGGGATTGAAGCCGGAATAGCGGCGATCGTCGAACTCGGGCTGGAACACCACATTGGTGTGCGACTGCAGGAATTCGAGGAAATTGCCGTCGGTGAGCCGCCCCTGCTGATGCAGCCGGCTCATGATCCGGTAATGCACGTAGGTCGCGGTGCCCTCGTTCATCACCTTGGTCTGGCCCTGCGGGTAGAAGTACTGCGCGATGTGACGCACGATGCGGATCAGCTCGCGCTGCCAGCCTTGCAGGCGCGGCGCGGTCTTCTCGAGGAAATAGAGGATGTTCTCCTGCGGCAGGCCGAGCAGCGCGCGGCGCCGCTCGGCAGAGAGCGTCGCCTTGCTCTTGGCCTTGGTGTTCGGCACCGTCCGCCACAGATCGTTGAACACGGCCTCCTCGTGCTGCCGGCGCTCGCCGGCGCGCTTCTCCTCGGCACGCAGGTCGAGCGTCTTCTTGCCGGGATAGCGGTCGACGCCATGCGACATCAGCGCATGCGCGGCATCCAGCGTCCGCTCCACCGTCTCGCGGCCGTGGCGGTCCTCGCAGGCCGCGATGTAGCCCTTGGCGAATTCGAGATAATCGAGGATGCCGTCCGCATCGGTCCACTGCTTGAACAGATAGTTGTTCTTGAAGAAGTGATTGTGCCCGAACGCCGCGTGCGCGATCACCAGCGTCTGCATCGTCGCGGTGTTCTCTTCCATCAGATAGGAGATGCACGGCGAGGAGTTGATCACGATTTCATAGGCGAGGCCCATCAGGCCCTTGCGGTAGGAGGCTTCCTGGAAGGCGAACTGCTTGCCGAACGACCAGTGCTTGTAGAACAGCGGCATGCCGACCGAGGAATAGGCGTCGAGCATCTGCTCGGCGGTGATCACCTCGATCTGGTTGGGATAGACGTCGAGCCCGAGCTCCTTGCGGGCGACCTCTTCGCAGGCATCGTGAATCCGCTGCAACGTCTGGAAATCCCAGTCGGCGCCCTCGAACAGCCGTTCGCCAGAAGACCCCATCAACCTATACCCTTTCCTGACTGGTAGAGCGACGCTTGAACAGGTCCTGGAACACCGGGAAGATCTCGCCGCGCTCGCTCACCTTGCGCATCGACAACGGCGCGCCCTCGTTGCGCAGACGCTCATAGAGGGTCCAGAGCGAGGAGTCCGGCATGTCGAAGGTGTAGTTGGCGGCCTCGCCAACCTCGAGATAGGCGAAGAACTGGCAGACCGGCAGGATCTTGTCGGTCAACAGATGCCCGGTCACCCCGCTGTCGGAGGTCATGTTGTCGCCGTCGGAAGCCTGCGCGGCATAGATGTTCCAGTCGGCGGGACGGAAGCGGGTGCGGACGATGTCATTCATCGCAACCAGCGCGCTCGACACCAGCGTGCCGCCGGACGCCGGTCCATGGAAGAACGTATCCTCGTCCACCTCCTCGGCGCGGTCGGTGTGCCGGATGAACACGATCTCGACATGCTTGTAGCGCCGCTTCAGGAAGACGTAGAGCAGCATGTAGAACCGCTTGGCGAGATCCTTCATGTGCTCGGACATCGAGCCCGAGACGTCCATCAGGCAGAACATCACGGCCTGCGCCACCGGCTTGGGCACCGTCTCGAAGCGGCGGTAGCGGATGTCGATCGGATCGATGAAAGGGATCCGCTTGGCCTTGGCCTTCAGTGCTTCGAGCAGCGTGAGCAGCTCGCGGCGGCGCGTCTCGTCCTCGCACTCCGCAAGCTCCGCCTCGAGCGCCTCGATCTCGTCCTTGCGCGGCCGGCGCAGCGCCACGCGGCGCGCCAGGGCCCGGCTCACGGTGCGGCTGATCGAGATGTTGGCGGGCGAGCCCGAGGTCGCATAGCCGGCGCGCTGGATGCCCTCGCTCTCGGTTTCCGCGAGCTTGCGCTTGGCAAGGTCGGGCAATTCGAGGTCGTCGAGGAAGAGGTCGACGAACTCCTCGCGGCTGAGCACGAAGCGGAACGCGTCCTCGCTGTCGCCCTCGCCCGCGCCGGAACCCTTGCCGCCGCTCTGGTTCGGGCGTTGCAGCCAGTCGCCCTCGACGAATTTCTTGTTGCCGGGCAGCACCATGTCACGCGTGCCGCCCTCGCGCCGGAACCGCGGCTCATCCATGCCGTCCAGCGGGATGGTCACCTCGCCGCCCTCCAGGACATCCTTGATGTCCCGGTCCTGCGACGACTTCTTGACGGCTCCCTGCACCAGCGCCTTGGCACGCCGCAGGAAGCGCTGGCGATTCTCCAGGCTCTTGCTACCCGGATTCAACCGCCGATCGACGATATGCATGACCACGTTGCATCTGCCTCACCGGATGCGATCATGACAGTCGCATCGCATTCTTATTGGAAGGGACGTAACGAGACGGAAAGCCGTTACCGGCTTTCCGGATCGCGCATTAGCCGGCCTGCTTGACCCGCATGTACCACTCGACCAGCCGGCGGACCTGGCGCTCGGTGTAACCGCGCTCCACCATCCGCTCGACGAACTCGCCGTGCTTCTTCTCGGTCTCGCCGTCCTTCTTGGAGCCGAACGAGATGACCGGAAGCAAATCCTCGACCTGGGAGAATATCCGCTTCTCGATCACGTCGCGAACCTTTTCGTACGAGGTCCAGCTCGGATTCTTGCCGCCATTGTGCGCCCGCGAACGCAGCGAGAACTTGACGACCTCGTTGCGGAAGTCCTTCGGATTGGCGATGCCGGCCGGCTTCTCGATCTTGGTCAGCTCCTGGTTCAAAAGCTCGCGGTTCATCAATTGGCCGGTGTCGGGATCCTTGAAGTCCTGGTCCTCGATCCAGGCATCGGCGTAGTCGACGTAGCGGTCGAACAGATTCTGGCCGTAGTCGGCGTAGGATTCCAGATAGGCCTTCTGGATCTCGTTGCCGATGAACTCGGCATAGCGCGGCGCGAGGTCGGCCTTGATGAATTCGAGATAGCGTTTCTCGGTCTCGTCAGGCAGCTGCTCGCGGCGGATCGCCTGCTCCAGCACGTACATGAGATGCACGGCGTCGGCGCCGACCTCGGTGGTATCGTGGTTGAAGGTCGAGGCCAGCACCTTGAAGGCAAAGCGGGTCGAGACGCCGTCCATGCCCTCGTCGACCCCGGCCGCGTCCTTGTACTCCTGAACGCTGCGCGCCTTGGGATCGGATTCCTTCAGGCTCTCGCCGTCATAGACGCGCATCTTGCCGAACAGCGTCGAGTTCTCGTGCTTGCGCAGCCGCGACATCACCGAGAAGCGGGCCAGCGTCTCCAGCGTGGCCGGCGCGCACGGCGCGGCGGCAAGTTCGGAGCCCTGGATCAGCTTCTCGTAGATCTTCTGCTCCTCGGTGACCCGCAGGCAGTACGGCACCTTGATGACGCAGATGCGGTCGATGAAAGCCTCGTTGTTCTTGTTGGTCTTGAAGCTCTGCCACTCGGCTTCGTTGGAGTGCGCGAGGATGATGCCGGTGAACGGGATCGCACCGATGTTCTCGGTGCCGATGTAGTTGCCCTCCTGCGTCGCCGTCAGCAGCGGGTGCAGCATCTTGATCGGCGCCTTGAACATTTCGACGAACTCGAGCACGCCCTGGTTGGCGCGGTTGAGGCCGCCGGAATAGCTGTAGGCATCCGGATCGTTCTGGGCGTAGGTCTCGAGCTTGCGGATGTCGACCTTGCCGACCAGCGAGGAGATGTCCTGGTTGTTCTCGTCGCCGGGCTCGGTCTTGGCGACCGCGATCTGGCGCAGCCGGGAGGGCTGGATGCGCGCGACGCGGAATTGCGAGATGTCGCCGCCGAAGGCCTCCAGCCGCTTATAGGCCCAGGGCGACATCAGCCCGCTGAGCCGGCGGCGCGGAATGCCGTACTTCTCCTCGATCATCGGCCCGAGCTGCTCGGGATCGAACAGCCCGAGCGGGCTCTCGAACACCGGCGACAATTCGTCACCCGCCTTCAGCACGTAGATCGGATGGATTTCCATCAGCGCCTTGATGCGCTCGGCGAGCGACGACTTGCCGCCGCCGACCGGTCCGAGCAGATAAAGGATCTGCTTGCGCTCTTCGAGGCCCTGCGCGGCGTGACGGAAGAAGCCGACGAGGCGCTCGATCGTGTCCTCCATGCCGTAGAAGCCGGCGAAGGCCGGATACGACCTGATCGTACGGTTCAAAAAGATACGGCCAAGGCGTGGGTCCTTGGCCGTGTCGATCATCTGGGGCTCACCGATTGCCGCTAATAACCGCTCGGCCGCATTGGCGTATCGCATCGGATCACTTCGACACGACTCCAGATACTCGGCCATCGACATGTCGGTCTGGCTTCGTGCTTCAAACGACCTTGCGAAGGCGTTGAACAAAGAATCGTTGTACATGATCCCTATCTCCACGATATGTATCGCCGCACGACTGACACGAGTCGCAACCAGAGCGTCCTAGGATCGAATCAGCGTCGGCACGCTGGGTCCATTGGACACTCGACCGACTCATTTCGGCAATGCACGGCGCGTGCAGCCTCTGCCTTATCAACAGGCAGGAAGCTTAATGGTTCATCAATATCCCCCGTTGGTAACCTGATTTTAGCGGTTGTAGCCCCTTAGCCACATCCGTGGTTTACCGGGGCCAGGCTTCCGAGACGGACATCCGAGCGGGGCAACTTCCCCGTCCGGCGATGAACGTTAGGCTCCCTGAAAACGTGTGGCTGTCCAGCCTTGGCGTCAAGATGTGCGCGTCACAGATTCGGATGAACAAACATTCAGAAGCCGTTGAACGTGCCTCCTTGTCGCCGCGACTAAGCCAACGAGCCCGCGCAGTTCCACGCGGCACCATTGCCGCGCTGTAAAGATGACAGCTTGGAGACGCCGGCTATTCCCGAGGCGGTCATGAAGCAGACATTCCTCGTTGTCGCACTTGCCGCCGCAGCCTGCGTCGGCGCGGCGTTAACCGTCGAGGCGCAAGAAGGCATCGACAAGGCCAAGGCGGCCGCCTTCGACAACAGGATGTTTGCAGGCCCGCCGGGCGCGAAAGCCTATGCCTGCTTCGTGCGGCGATACGATGCAAATCATCTGGCGCAGCATCCGAAGCAGAAGGTCAGCGCGATGAAGCTCCTCGTCGCCGCCGAAGATGCGCCGGAGGACGGGACTACCAGTTACTCGTTCCGGCTTGGCGTTACCTATCGTCATCGCCCCGGCAATTTCGACTCCAGCGGCTACTGCAACCATGCGATTGCGACCGAATCCGGACACGAAATCCGCTTCGAATGCGGCGTGGATTGTGAAGGCGGCGGTATCAGCGTGGCGTTGTCGAAGGACGATAAGTCCGCGATCGCACGCCTCGCCAGCATCAGGATGTGGAATCGCAACAAGCCCGACGATGAGGCGAGCGAAGAGCTGCTTGCCGGCGCCGATGACAAGATCTTCCGCGTCGATCGGGCGGCTCCAGGCGAATGCGCCGAACTTGTGACCGACCGCAAGGAACTCGCTGCGCTCCGCCACAAGTGATAGGCTCGGCCCGGTCGACAACAATTGCGCGAGGGACGCCATGCAGCGACGCAGCATCCTGTGGGGTACGCTCTCGGCGGTCGGCGCGGCCTTCGCGGCGTCACGGGCGAACGCCGCTACTGAGACTCCACCACCGGCAAAGCTGAGGGTGGCCTACCACCTCGACGACCTCGACAAGGTCAATTTCGTGATCGGCAACATCCAGAACCATCTCGACGGCGTCGGCGGACCCGGCCATGTGACGATCGCGCTCGTGGTGCATGGCCGGGCGCTGAAGGCGTTTCATGCGGCGGCGGCCAATCCCGACCTGTCGAAGCGTGTCGGACAGTTCGCCAAGGATGGCATCGAGCTCGCCGCCTGCGGCAACACCATGAAATCGCAGAACATCACCCTCGCCGACCTGCTCCCGGGCTTCGTCGCCGCCGAGCGCGGCGGCGTGGTCCGGCTCGCCGAGCTGCAATCCGAGGGCTACCTCTACCTGCGGCCCTGACGCGCGCTGCGGCCGTGACGCACAGGCATGCGCCGCACGCGTCATAAAAATGTGCCGAGATCAGGGTCTGCTCCTACCACGCTCCGAGGGGATCGAACTGTTGTGAATGGCGTTATCCCTTGGGAATGCTGATATTCCGCCCGGGCCCCCAGTCATGTTGACAATCCGCCTCCACCCCCGAAAGCTGCCCGGGAACCCAAAAATCGACCCTCGATCGAACGAGAACAGGCACCCATGAACCCCGTCAAAGCACTCGAAAATCACCGCCAGGCCGTCTGGCTGGACTTCCTCGCCCGCGGCTTCGTCGCCAAGGGCGACCTGAAGCGGCTGATCGAGACCGACGGCGTCAAAGGCGTGACGTCCAACCCCTCGATCTTCGAGAAGGCGATCGGCAGCTCGGACGAGTATGACGGGGCGATCGGCCAGGCCCTCAAGAAGGGCGACCGCTCCGTCGCCGACCTGTTCGAGCATCTTGCCGTCGTGGATATCCAGCATGCCGCCGACGTGCTGCGCCCGGTCTACGACCACAGCCATGGCGGCGACGGCTTCGTCAGCCTCGAAGTGTCGCCCTATCTGGCGATGGATACCAAGGGCACGATCGTGGAGGCCGAGCGGCTCTGGAAGGACGTCCATCGCAAGAACCTGATGGTCAAGGTGCCGGCGACGCCGGAGGGTCTGCCGGCGATCGAGTATCTGATCGGCGAAGGCATCAGCATCAACATCACGCTGCTGTTCTCGCAGAAGGTCTATCGGCAGGTCGCGGAGGCCTATCTCAAGGGCCTGGAGAAGTACGTCGCCAAGGGTGGCGATCCTTCCCATGTCGCGAGCGTCGCCAGCTTCTTCGTCAGCCGCATCGATAGCGCCGTCGACAAGCAGCTCGACGAGAAGATCGCGCGCGCCAACGACCCATCCGAGAAGGAGCGGCTCGCGGCGCTGAAGGGCAAGGTCGCGATCGCCAATGCAAAGCTCGCCTACCAGGACTACAAGCGCCTGTTCTCGGGGGCGCGCTGGGACAAGCTCACCGCCAAGGGTGCCAAGCCGCAGCGGCTGCTGTGGGCGTCCACCGGTACCAAGAACAAGGACTATAGCGATGTGCTCTATGTCGAGGAGCTGATCGGCCCCGACACGGTCAACACCGTCCCGCCGGCGACGCTCGACGCCTTCCGCGACCACGGCAAGGTCCGCGACAGCCTCGAGGAGAATGTCGCGGACGCCCGCCACGTGCTGGAGCAGCTGGAGAAGTCCGGCATCTCGCTCGATGCGATCACCGAGGAGCTGGTCAAGGACGGCGTCAAGCTGTTCGCCGACGCGGCCGACAAGCTGTACGGCGCGGTCGCCCACAAGCGCGCGACCTCGCTCGGCGGCGGCATCGACCAGCAGAAGCTGGCGCTCGGCGCCGGCATCGCGAAGGCGGTCGAGAAGAGCACCGAGGACTGGCGCGCCTCCGCCAAGATCCGAAGGCTCTGGCACAAGGACAAGTCGGTCTGGACCGGCGATGACGAGGACAAATGGCTGGGCTGGCTGACCAGCGCCGCTTCCGCCGACGTCGCCGACTACGAGGATTTCGCCAAACGCGTGAAGGGCCAGAACTTCACCGACGCCGTCGTGCTCGGCATGGGCGGATCGAGCCTCGGGCCGGAGGTCCTGGCCCAGACCTTCCCGCACAAGTCCGGCTTCCCGCGGCTGCACGTGCTCGACTCCACCGATCCGGCGCAGGTGCGCGCGATGGAGGAGTATGTCGATATCGCAAAAACGCTGTTCATCGTCTCGTCCAAGTCCGGCGGCACCACCGAGCCGAATGTGATGAAGGACTATTTCTTCGACCGGGTGGCCAAGGCGATCGGCAAGGACAAGGCCGGACATCGTTTCATCGCGGTGACCGATCCCGGCTCGTCGCTGCAGAAGGTCGCGATCAAGCAGGGCTTTGCCCGCATCTTCTACGGCGACCCCGCGATCGGCGGCCGCTATTCCGTGCTGTCGCCGTTCGGCCTGGTGCCGGCAGCGGCCGCGGGCATCGACGTCCGCAGCCTGCTCGGCCATACGCTCGCCATGGTGCGCTCCTGCGGCGCCGACGTGCCGCCGCAGGAAAACCCGGGCGTCCAGCTCGGACTGGCAATGGGCATCGCCGGGCTGGAAGGCCGCGACAAGGTGACGATCTTCGCCTCGCCCGACGTCGCCGATTTCGGCGCCTGGGCCGAGCAGCTGATCGCCGAATCGACCGGCAAGGACGGCAAGGGCCTGATCCCGATCGAGGGCGAGACCATCGGCGATGCTGTGGTCTACGGCAACGACCGCTTCTTCATCGACCTGCGCACCGAGGGCGAGCACGATGCTGCGCATGAGGCCAAGCTCGCTGCGCTCGAGGCCGCCGGCCATCCCGTCGTCCGGATCGTGATGAAGTCGATCGACCATATCGGCCAGGAGTTCTTCCGCTTCGAGATTGCGACCGCGGTCGCAGGCTCGATCCTCGGCATCAACCCGTTCAACCAGCCCGACGTCGAGGCCGCCAAGGTCAAGACCCGCGAGCTGACGGCGGCGTTTGAGAAGACCGGATCGCTGCCGGCCGAGCAGCCGGTGGCGTCGGCGGACGGGATCGAGCTCTACACCGACGCGCAGAACGCCGAGGATCTGCGCAAGGCCGGCGCCAATGGCGACCTCAATTCCTGGATCAAGGCCCACCTGTCGCGCTCCGGCCGCGGCGACTATGTCGCCCTGCTCGCCTATATCGAGCGCGACGGCGACACCATCGACGCCATGCAGGCGATGCGGCTGAAAGTGCGCGACGCAAAGCACCTGGCGACCTGCGCCGAGTTCGGCCCGCGCTTCCTGCACTCGACCGGGCAGGCCTACAAGGGCGGGCCCGACAGCGGCGTGTTCCTGCAGGTCACGACCGACGACAGCCAGGACCTTCCGGTGCCCGGCCAGAAGGCGAGCTTCGGCGTCATCAAGGCGGCGCAGGCGCGCGGCGATTTCGACGTGCTCACCGAGCGCGGCCGGCGGGCGCTGCGGGTGCATCTCAAGGGCGATCTCACCTCCGGGCTTGCGGCACTCGATGCCGCGATCTCGGCCGCACTGAACTGACGGAGGCAGGGATGCAACTCGGCATGATCGGCCTCGGGCGGATGGGCGGCAATATCGTCCGCCGCCTGATGAGCAATGGCCACACCACCGTGGTCTACGACAAGGATCCGAAGGCGGTCGCGGCGCTGGTCGCCGACAACGCCGCCGGCGCCTCGTCGCTGGAGGATTTCGTCCTCAAGCTGGAAGCGCCGCGCACCGCCTGGGTGATGCTGCCGGCCGGCAAGATCACCGAAGCCACCATCGAGGCGCTGTCGAAGCTGATGCAGCCGGGCGACGTCATCATCGACGGCGGCAACACCTTCTGGCAGGACGACGTCCGCCGCGGCAAGGCACTCCGGGAGCGTGGGCTGCATTACGTCGATGTCGGCACCAGCGGCGGCATCTGGGGCATCGAGCGCGGCTACTGCATGATGATCGGCGGCGACAAGAAGGTGGTCGACCGGCTCGACCCGATCTTCAAGACGCTGGCGCCGGGCATCGGCGACATCCCGCGCACCTCCGGCCGCGAGGGCCGGGATCCGCGCATCGAACAGGGCTACATCCACGCCGGTCCTGTTGGTGCCGGGCATTTCGTCAAGATGATCCACAACGGCATCGAATACGGTCTGATGCAGGCCTATGCCGAGGGCTTCGACATCCTGAAGAACGCCAATATCGAGGCGCTGCCGCCGGAGCATCGCTTCGATCTCGACATCGCCGACATCGCCGAAGTGTGGCGGCGCGGGAGCGTGATCCCATCCTGGCTGCTCGACCTCACGGCCTCGGCGCTGGCGCAGAACCACACGCTCGACAATTATTCCGGCTTCGTCGAGGATTCCGGCGAAGGCCGCTGGACCGTCAACGCGGCGGTCGACGAGGCAGTGCCGGCGGAGGTGCTGACGGCCGCGCTCTACACCCGCTTCCGCTCGCGCAAGGATCACACATTCGCCGAGAAGATCCTCTCGGCGATGCGCGCAGGTTTTGGCGGCCACAAGGAGCCGCCGAAGAAGGCTTGAATTGAACGCGGAAGGTCACGTGCAGAAGAAACCCGATCCTTGCTCCTTCATCATTTTCGGCGCCACCGGTGATCTGACGCACCGGCTGGTGGTCCCGGCGCTCTACAATCTCGCCGCCGGCAACCTGCTGCCGGAGAAATTCTGCGTTGTCGGCATCGTCCGCAAGGGCATGTCGAACGAGCAGCTGACCGACAGCCTGATGCAGGGGCTGCGCAAGTTCGCCACCCGCCCGGTCGACGAGACGATCGCGAAACGGCTGTTCGAATGCGTCACCGCGATCGAGGCCGATCCGAGGGATCCGTCGTCCTTTGACGCCATGAACGAACGGCTCGACAAGCTCGAGACGGCGCGCGGCACCGGCGGCAACCGGCTGTTCTATCTCGCGACCCCGCCGAGCGCCTTCCTGCCGATCAGCGAGCAGCTCGGGCGCACCGGCATGCTGGAGGAGAACGGCGCCTGGCGGCGGCTGATCATCGAAAAGCCGTTCGGCACCGATCTGGCGTCGGCCAGGGCGCTAAACGCCGCCCTGCTGAAGCTGATGGACGAGCACCAGATCTACCGGATCGACCATTACCTCGGCAAGGAAACCGTCCAGAACATCCTGGTGCTGCGCTTTGCCAACGGCATGTTCGAGCCGATCTGGAATCGCAACCACATCGACCACGTCCAGATCACCGTCGACGAGAAGCTCGGCGTCGGCCACCGCGGCAGCTTCTACGACGCCACCGGCGCGCTGCGCGACATGGTGCCGAACCATCTGTTCCAGCTGCTGTCGCTGGTGACGATGGAGCCGCCGGCGCGGTTCGACGCGCATGCGGTGCGCTCCGAGAAGGCCGAGGTCCTGAGCGCGATCCAGATCCAGAGCGCGCAGGAGGCGCTGTCCAACTCGGTGCGCGGCCAGTATCGCGGCGGCCGGATCGGCGACGCCGAGATCGAGGACTATCTCAAGACACCGGATGTCAGGCCGGACAGCTCGACCGAGACCTATGCCGCGCTGAAGCTGACCATCGACAATTGGCGCTGGGCCGGCGTGCCGTTCTATTTGCGCACCGGCAAGGCGCTGGCGACCAAGCGCACCGAGATCGCGATCAAGTTCAAGCAGGCGCCGTTCGCGATGTTCCGAGACACCGCGGTCGACCGCCTGTCGCAGAATTACCTCGTCATCTCCACCGAGCCGACCGAAGGCATCGAGCTGCAATTCAACACCAAGGTGCCTGGCCCGGCCATCGACATCGACGGCGTCGAGATGAAGTTCCGCTACAAGGACTACTTCAAGGCCGAGCCGTCGACCGGCTACGAGACGCTGATCTATGACTGCATGATCGGCGACAATTTACTGTTCCAGCGCGCCGATAGCGTCGAGGCCGGATGGCAGGCGGTGCAGCCCTTCATCGACGCCTGGAAGAGCGCCGGCGGGCGCGGCCTGCAGCCCTACAAGGCCGGCAGCGAGGGCCCCGAGGCGGCCAACGCGCTGCTGACCCGCGATGGCCGCAGCTGGCGGAAGCTCAGCTGAGATGACCACGCCCGGCGAGCGCAGGATCATCACGGTCGCCGATCCAGCGGCACTGGCGAAGACGGCCGCCGAGCGGGTGCTCGCCAGGTTCGATCAGAACAGCGGCCGGATCGCGGTCTGCCTCACCGGCGGCTCCAGCCCCAAGGCGCTCTACCAGCTGCTGGCGACGCCGGATTATCGCGCGAGGATTCCGTGGGACCGCGTCGACTGGTTCATCGGCGACGAGCGCCTGGTGCCACGCAAAGACAAGCTGCACAATATGAGCATGGCGCGCCAGGCCTTCCTCGACCGCTGCGCTCCGGCCGCCAACGTCCACCCGATCGCAACCGACACCGCCGATCTCAGGGATCCCGACATCAGCGCGGCGCTCTATGAGAACGAGCTGATGGCGTTCTATGGCGCCGAGCAGCTCGATCCGAAGCGGCCGCTGTTCGACCTCGTGCTGATGGGCATCGGACCCGATGGCCATACCGCCTCGTTGTTTCCGGGCTATCCCGCGGTCGAGGAGACGCAGCGCTGGGTGGTCGGGGTCCCGAAGGCCAACGTCGAACCGTTCGTGCCGCGGGTGTCGCTGACCCTGCCCGCGCTCGCCTCCTGCCGCGAGATGCTGTTCGAGGTGGCAGGCGAAACTAAGCGCGCGATCTTGACGCGCCTGTTCGCAGGCGAGAACCTGCCGGCAAACCGCGCGCGATCGCTGGGCGAAACCGTCTGGCTGATCGATCAGGCTGCGCTGCCGGAGGATTCTGTTTGATGATTTGTTTGGGTGACTTTCTTGGGTGACGGGCAAAACCCCTGCGCGCTGGTCGTGATGGGCGTCTCCGGCTCGGGCAAGAGCACCATCGCCGACCGCCTCGCGATCAGGATCGGCTGGCGCTTCGAGGACGGCGACAGCTTCCACCCGCCAAGCAATGTCGCGAAGATGCATTCCGGCCAGCCGCTCACCGACGAGGATCGCTGGCCCTGGCTGCGCGCGATCGCCGCCGAGATCGACCGTACCTGCGGCGTCCGCGAACCCGCCGTGATCGCCTGCTCCGCCCTGAAGCGCAGCTATCGCGACATCCTGGTGCATGGCCGCGACGATATCCGCCTCGTCTTCCTCGACGGCACGCAGGAGCTGATCGCGACGCGGCTGGCCGCGCGCAAGGACCATTTCATGCCGCCGGGCTTGCTCGCCAGCCAGTTCAAGACGCTGGAGCCGCCGACGCCGGACGAGCGCCCGATCACGGTTGCGATCGACCGTTCGGTCGACACCATCGTCGCAGACATCGTCAATCAACTGAAGCTGGACCGCTCATGACCCGCATCGCCCTTGTCGTGTCCGATGTCGACGGCACGCTGCTCACCAAGGACAAGACCTTGACCGGCGGCGCCAGGGCGGCCGTGCGCAGGCTGCATGAGGCCGGCATCGGCTTCACCATCGTCTCCAGCCGGCCGACCATCGGGATGGGCTTCCTGGTCGCGCCGCTCGCGATCGCGCTGCCGATTGGCGCCTTCAACGGCTCCTCGATCGTCGATCCGCAATTGAAGCCGCTCGAACAGCATCTGATCCCGCCGGCCATCGCCAGGCGCTGCATCGAGCTGCTCCGTGAGCGCGGCATCGACATCTGGCTGTTCACCAACGACCGCTGGCTGACCCGAAATCCCGACGGCGAATATACCGCGCACGAGCAGCGCACGATCAAGCATGATCCGACCATCGTCGACGATTTCACGCCCTATCTCGACCAGGCTTGCAAGATCGTCGGCGCGAGCTCGGATGCGCCCCTGCTGCAGCGCTGCGAGGCGGAGATGCAGCAGATGGTCGGCCAGGATGCCACCGCGGTCCGCTCGCAAACCTACTATCTCGACGTCACCCCGCCCGGCCACGACAAGGGTACCTTCGTCGAGGGTATCGCGAAACGTCTTGGCGTGTCGCTCGAGAATGTCGCCACGATCGGCGACATGCAGAACGATCTGCCGATGTTCGCGCGAAGCGGCGTCTCGTTCGCGATGGGCAACGCCAGCGACGACGTGAAGGCCCGCGCCACGCATGTCACCGAGACCAACGAGCGCGACGGTTTCGCGCGCGCGATGGACATGTTGCTGCAGCTCCACTGAAGCAGCGCCCCCCAGGATGCCCTGATCAGGTCGACCGCTGGACCGCCGGCTTCTCGGCGTCGGCCCTGGCGGCACTGAGATTGTGCGCGGTATTGATCAGCGCGATATGGGTCAGCGCCTGCGGGAAGTTGCCGGTCTGCCGGCCGGCGCCGGGGTCGAACTCCTCCGCCAGCAGCCCGAGATCGTTGGCGACCGCCACGACGCGGTCGAACATGGTCTGTGCCTTGTCGACGTCCCCCGCCAGCACATAGGCATCGGCGAGCCATAGGCTGCAGGCCAGGAATGCGCCCTCGATCGGCTGGACTTCGTCGGACACCTCGCGCGGATCGTGCCGCAGCACGAAGCCGTCGCGCATCATGTGGCGTTCGACCGCCGCGATCGTGCCACGGATGCGTGGATCGTCCGGCGGCAGGAAGCCGACCGACGGCAGCAGCAGCAGGCTGGCGTCGAGCAGCTTCGAGCCGTAGCTCTCGACGAAGCTGTCGAGATCAGGATCGAAGCCACGCCGGCAGACCTCGCGATGGATCGCCTCGCGCAGCACCCGCCATTTGACCAGCGGCCCCTTGAAACCGAACCGCTCCGCGCTCTTGATCGCGCGGTCGAAGGCGACCCAACACATCACCTTGGAGAACACATAGTGTCTCGGAGTGCCGCGCCGCTCCCAGATACCATGATCCGGCTGGTCCCACACCTCGGCGAGATGGCTGACGACGGTGCACTCGAGCGACCAGCTTTCCTTGTCGAGATTCAACTTCGCCATGCGGGACTGATGGAACGCGTCGATCAGCTCGCCATAGACATCGAGTTGAAGCTGCGCATGCGCGGCGTTGCCGATGCGGACCGGCTGTGCCCCCTCATAGCCGGACAGCCATCCGGCCTCCCATTCCAGGAGGCGCCGCTGGCCCAGGATGCCGTACATGATCTGCATGTTGGCCGGCGCGCCGGCCGCGGCCCGCAGCAGCCAATTGTGCCAAGCCGCCGCTTCCTCGGTGTAGCCCGAATTCATCAGAGCCAGCATCGTGAAGGTGGCGTCGCGCAGCCAGCAGAACCGGTAGTCCCAGTTGCGCGCGCCGCCGAGCTTCTCCGGCAACGAGGTGGTCGGTGCCGCGACGATGCCGCCGGTCGGCCTGAAGGTCAGCGCCTTCAGCGTGATGAGCGAACGCATCACGAGATCGCGCTGAAGGCTGCCGTCATAGGTCGAACGGCTGCACCATTCCTTCCAGTAGTCCTCGGTATCCTTTAGCGCCGCCTCCGGATCGATCGGCTCCGGCAGCTGCTGAAAGGACGCGCCATAGGTCATGACGAACGGCACGGTATCGCCCTCGCCTACCTCGAAATCAGCGATCGTGGTTAGGTCCTTGCCCGATGTCCTAACCGGCGTGCGCAGCACGGTCATGTCCTGCCCGCTGATCGCCAGCAGCCCCTCGCCGTCCGGGTTCTTCTTCACCCAGGGGACATCGACCCCGAAGCCGAAGCGGATCACCAGCTCCATGTGCATCTTGACTCGGCCGCTGATGCCTCGAACCAAGCGAACCACGTCGGAGGCATTGCCGCGCGGCGGCATGAAGTCGATCAGCGCGACAACGCCGCCCTCGGTCTCGAACCGCGTCTCCAGGATCAACGTATCGTCCCAATAACGCCGCGAGATCTGCCTGATCTCGCCAGTGGGCGCCAGCAGCCAGCGGCCATTTCGCGACGTGCCGAGCAGCGCAGCGAAGCAGGCGTCGGAGTCGAATCCCGGCCAGCACAGCCAGTCAATCGAGCCGTCACGGCCGACCAGCGCCGCGGTCTCGCAGTCGCCGATCAGTCCATAGTCTTCGATGCGAGAGGCCACGCGCCGTGCTCCGCGTTATTCCGCGTGCGACCGCTCGCGGGTTGCACGCTTGAGCGCGTCGATATCGATCGCCGACGCGAGATGCTCGAGCGAGACCGGCAGGCGCCGTTTCCAGTTCGGATGCTCGTAGACGGTGCCGGGGATATTCGGCTGCTCGACAATGCCGAGCAGATCCTCCATCGAAACCGCCATCATCCGCGAACGCGTCCGTGCCAAGAAGCTCGCGACCGAATAGAAGTCGTGGCTATTGATGCCGTGCCGGTGCAGCACCTCGTCGAGCTGGCCGAGCGCGTGCCAGCGTCCCTCGTCGGTCTCGCCGGGATCGATGCCGAGCGCGCGCTTGGTCTTGAGGTCGCTGAACGAACGCCAGCCGGCATAGGTCGACAGGTCGTGGGTGTTGAACGTCACCAGCGCGTTCGGCAGATAGTAGTCGGCGTTGCGGAAGGTGCCCTGGTCGTCGGTCTCGAACATCATCACGAGATAGGACCAGATGCCCCAGCCGTTCATCTGCTCGCGGAACCCCGGGGGCACCGTGCCGAGGTCCTCGCCAATCACGACGCAGCGGCTTGCAACGCTCTCCTGCGCGGTCGCCGCCAGCAGCGCCTCGAACGGCATCAGTACATACGCGCCGTTGGCCGGGCCGAAGCCGCGCGGTACCAGATAGAGCCGCTTCAATCCGAAAGCATGGTCGAGCCTGATGGCGCCGGCATGGTGCATCGAGGCGCGCAGCATCTGCCTGAACGGCTCGAACGCGCGCTGCTCGAGGCCCGCGGCATTGAAGCCGGCAAGTCCCCAGTCCTGGCCCGCGGTGTTGAGCGGATCAGGCGGCGCTCCGACGCCGAGGTGACGCGAGATCGCGGTCTGCTCATTCCAGGCGTCGAAGCCATCCGACTGCACGCCGACGGCAACGTCGAGATAGAGCCCGACCCGCATGCCGAGCCTGTGCGCCAGCGCCTGGCAAGCGCCGAGCTGCCGGTCCGCGGTCCATTGCACGAATTCGACGAACTCGACCTCGGCGGCGGTGTCGCGCGCCCGGCGCAATTTCGTGCACGCCGCATCATTGGGCTGCCGCCACTCGTCCGGCCATTCCCACCACGGCGTGATGAATTTGTGCCGCATCACCTCGAAGCAAGCGAAGCGCGACAGCAGCGCGCCCTGCTCCTTGCGATAGGCCTCGAAATCCTGCCAGCGGCCGAGGCCCGGATTGGCCTTGAAGGCCGCGAAGGCGGCCCGCAGCGCCGGCCATTTCAGCGCGGCCGCACCGACATAGTCGACCATGTCGCGGCTACGAAGCTGCGCTAGCGCGGCTTGCGCCTCGGCATCGATGTGGAATTCGGGAATCTTCGCGACGTCGATATAGAGCGCGTTGAGAAACAGCCGGCTGTTCGGCGAGTACGGGCTGCAATCGCCGGGCCGATCGTCGAACAGCGCGTGTAACGGATTGAGCCCGATACCGTCGGCGCCGAGCCGATGAGCGAATTCGAGCAGGCCCTGCAGATCGGTGAAGTCGCCGATGCCCCAGTTGTGGGCGGACCGCACGCCATAGAGCTGCACCGCGATCACCCAGCAGCGGTCGAACGCGCCGCCGAACGCAGCCTCGGGCGCTACCAGGAACGGCAGCTCCTCGCTGCCCGATGCGTCCTTGAGCTGCAACCGGTGCACGCCCTCGGGCAGGCCGGATGGCCACGCCACGCTCCTCCCATGCGCCTCGCCCTGCGCGAGCAGCGTGGCGCCATTGGTGATCGTCCACTGCACGGGAAGCCGGGCCGCCTCGGAGAGCTGCGTCTGTCCGCTATGGCTGCCTCTGACGACCACGGGATCGGCGATGATCCGCCGCGGCGTCTGGGGCGGCAGCGCCGCGAGGATCGCCGTCAGCGCCTCGGGGGTTGTCACACGGCGGTGACCGCTACCATCGATATACTCGGTCTGGATTCCCAGGGTCTGGGCTTTGGCGTAAAGGTCCATTCGGCACGCTGCCTGCTCGCAACGGTATTGGGATCGTTGCTAAATTGTACAGATACGGGAAAGGGATAGTTGATGTTCAACGCTCTACCCTATCCAGCGTTCCCACCGGGAACCATTGCCCGGCGAGCGGCTTTCTATATGGGTCTGGCGTGCCTCCTTCCCGGCGCGGGGGCTTCATTTGCCTATTCAATGGCGGCATCACCGTGAACAAAACCACCCGGCCTGTCGAGAGTGCCAATGGCACTTTTCATATCACCGATGTCTATCCGTCGGTTGATGGCGGCCGCTTTGCGGTCAAGCGCATTGCGGGCGAACCTGTCGAGGTGTGGGCCGACATCTACCGTGACGGACATGATGTGATCGCAGCGGCATTGGTGTGGCGGCATGAGGGCGACGGCGAATGGCAACGTGCGCCCATGACGCTGCACAGCGATGACCGCTGGGGCGGCGCCTTCGTGCCCGAGCGGACCGGCCGATACAGCTTCGCGATCGAGGCCTGGACCGACGAATTCGCCAGCTGGCGGGATCGCTTCGAGCAGAAGCAGCGCGACGGCGGCGACCACACGCTGGATGCCGTCGAAGGCGCGGGCATGCTGACCCAGGCGCAAGCCGGGGGACCTGCCGCAGCCGCGATCATCATCAGGCAGTGCGAGATCTTTCTGCAGACCGGCGAGCCCGGCGCGCTGCTCGCTCCCGAATTATGCGAGGCGATGGCCGGCAGCCAATTTCGCCGCGACCTGATGCGGTCGCAGCTCTATCCGCTCACCGCCGACCGGCCGCGGGCGCGCAGCGGCGCGTGGTACCAGATGTTTCCGCGCAGCCAGGGCAAGACGCCGGGCGTGCACGCGACCTTCAAAGACTGCATCGCGCGGTTGCCCGATATCGCCGCGATGGGCTTCGACGTCGTGCTACTGGCGCCGATCCACCCGATCGGGCGGACCCATCGCAAAGGCCGCAACAATGCCGCCATCGCGCAGCCAGGCGATCCCGGCAGCCCCTACGCGATCGGCGCGGCGGAGGGCGGCCACGACGCGGTGCATCCGGAGCTCGGCACGCTCGACGATTTTCGCGCTTTCGTCGCGGCATGCCATGCCCACGGCCTCGAGGTCGCGCTCGATTTCGCCGTGCAGTGCGCGCCCGATCATCCCTGGCTGACCGCACATCCGCAGTGGTTCAAGCGCCGTCCGGACGGCTCGATGCGCGCGGCCGAACATCCGCCGCAGCGCTGGGACGACGTTGTCAACCCGGATTTCGGTTCCGAGGACGCAGCCGCACTGTGGCGCGCGCTGCGCGATGTCGTGCTGTTCTGGGTCGAACAGGGCGTCAAGATCTTCCGGGTCGACAATCCGCACACCAAGCCGCTGGCATTCTGGGAATGGCTGATCCGCGAGGTGAGGGATCGGGATGCCGACGTGCTGTTCCTTTCCGAAGCCTTCGCGCGGCCAAAACTGATGAAGGGTCTCGCCAAGCTCGGCTTCACGCAGTCCTATACTTACTTCACCTGGCGCACGCAGCGCTTCGAGCTCGAACAGTATCTCGGCGAGTTGACCTCCTATCCCGATCGTGACTTCTTTCGGCCGAATTTCTTCGTCAACACACCTGACATCCTGCCCTTCCACCTGCAAAGCGGCGAATCCTGGATGTTCAAGTCGCGTCTCGCGCTGGCCGCGACGCTTTCAAGCAGCTACGGAATCTATAGCGGCTTCGAATTGCTCGAGCACGCGCCGATCCCCGGCCGCGAGGAATATCTCAACTCCGAGAAATACGAGATCAGGGTTCGTGACTGGGATCGGGCCGGGAACCTCAAGCCCTATATCGCGGGCCTCAACCAAATCAGGCGCGGCAATCCGGCCCTGCAACAATTCGCCAATCTGCGCTTTATCAATGTCGATGACGGCGGCGTGATCGGCTTCGTCAAGGAGGCAGTCGATCAGGGCAATGTGATCGCGGCCGCGATTGCATTGTCGGCTGAGCCGCGTGAGGTCTGGCTTCCGCTCGGCGACGTCATGGTCGGCTGCGGCGATGGCCGCCGCCCCGTCACGGAAGTGGAAGACCTTGTTACCGGCGAGCGCCATGCGCTCGAATGGGGTGGCATCCGCCTGCGTCTAGATCCTGCGCGCGATCCCGCGTTGCTATTGCGCTGTGTCGCCTGAAGGGGCCCTCATGAACGTATTCTCCTCCGTCAACACCGACGTGAAGGTCGCGACCGAGACCGCGGACCAGCTGTGGTACAAGGACGCGATCATCTACCAGCTGCACGTCAAGGCATTCGCCGACAGCAACAATGACGGCATCGGCGACTTCACAGGTCTGACGGAGAAGCTCGGCTATCTGCAGGAGCTCGGCGTCACCGCGCTGTGGCTGCTGCCGTTCTACCCCTCGCCCGGCCGCGACGACGGCTACGACATCGCGGACTATGGCGACATCAATCCCGATTTCGGGACGATGAAGGACTTCAAGCGCTTCATCCAGGAGGCCAAGCGGCGCGGCCTGCGCGTCATCACCGAGCTCGTCGTCAACCACACGTCGGACCAGCACGCCTGGTTCAAGCGCGCGCGCCGCAGCCCGCCGAATTCGAGCGCGCGCAGCTGGTACGTCTGGAGCGACACCGACCAGAAATACCTCGATACCCGCATCATCTTCACCGACACCGAAAAGTCGAACTGGACCTGGGATCCGGAGGCCGGCCAGTTCTACTGGCACCGCTTCTTCTCGCACCAGCCGGACTTGAATTTCGACAATCCGCGCGTGGTGCGCGCCATCGTGCAGGTGATGAAGCGTTGGCTCGACACCGGCGTCGACGGCTTCCGGCTCGACGCCATTCCCTATCTGTGCGAGCGCGACGGCACCAACAACGAGAACCTGCCGGAGACGCATGCCATCATCAAGCGGCTGCGCCAGGAGCTCGACGCCTATGCCAAGGGCAAGATCCTGCTGGCCGAGGCCAATCAATGGCCGGAGGACGTGCAGGAATATTTCGGCCATGGCGACGAATGCCACATGGCCTATCATTTCCCGCTGATGCCGCGCATCTACATGGCGATCGCGCAGGAAGACCGCTTTCCGATCACCGACATCCTGAGGCAGACGCCCGACATCCCGTCGGCGTGCCAGTGGGCGCTGTTCCTGCGCAATCACGACGAGCTGACCCTGGAAATGGTCACCGACGTCGAGCGCGACTATCTGTGGTCGACCTACGCCAACGACCCGCGCGCCCGCATCAATGTCGGCATTCGTCGTCGCCTTGCGCCGCTGATGGACAACGACCGACGCAAGATCGAGCTGATGAACTCGCTGTTGCTGTCGTTCCCCGGCACGCCGATCATCTATTACGGCGACGAGATCGGGATGGGCGACAACATCTATCTCGGCGACCGCAACGGCGTGCGGACCCCGATGCAATGGTCGCCGGACCGCAACGGCGGCTTCTCGCGCGCCGACCCGGCGCGGCTCTATGCGCCGATGATCATGGACCCGGTCTATGGCTATGAGGCCGTCAATGTCGAGGCGCAATCGCGCAGCCTGTCGTCGCTGCTGTCGGCGACCAAGCGGCTGATCGCGGTGCGCAAGTCGACGCTTGCCTTCGGGCGCGGCACCATGACCTTCATCCGCCCCGAGAACCGCTCGGTGCTCGCCTATGTCAGGCAGTACCAGGGCGAGGTCATCCTGTGCGTCGCCAACCTTTCGCGCTCGGCGCAGGCGACCGAGCTCGACCTCTCCGCCTTCAAGGACCGCATTCCGCTCGAGATGCTCGGGCGTACGCGCTTCCCGGCAATCGGCGAGCTGCCGTACATGATCACGCTGGCGCCTTACGGCTTCTATTGGTTCCAGCTGCAGGAGCGCGACAAGTCCGAGCCGGTGAAGCCGCGGGCGGTGCCGGAATTCGAGACCCTGGTGGTGCCGCTCAATTCGACCTGGACCTCGCTGGCGCGGGAGCGCGGCGTGTTCGAGCACGAAGTGCTGCCCGGCCATCTCGCGCGCACGCGCTGGTACCCGGAGCATTCCGCGAAGGCGATCCAGCCGACGCTGGTCGCCGCGATCCCGTTCTGCGACATCGGCGACAACCGGCCCTGGCTGATCTTCTTCGAAACCACCGAGCGCGGCACCACCAGCCGCTACGTGCTGCCGATGCAGATCGAATGGGTGCGCTTCGATCGCGAGCGCTACAACCCGCGCGCCTTTGCTGCGGTTCGTCAGGGCGCGCGCGAGGGCACGCTGCTCGATGTCGCCACCGACCAGATCTTCACCGGCCTGTTCCTGCGCAATTTGCGGGAAAACCTCACTGTCGACGAGGGCGAGCAGGGCCTGAAGCTCGAATTCCGGCCGACCAGCCGCTTCTCCGACCGCCCGGTGCGGCAGCCGGAGCGGATCCGCGTGTTCGAGAACGATCAGCCGCACTCGACCGCGCTGGTCGACAACGAGTATGTCACCAAGATCTACCGGAAGCTCGAGGTCGGCATCAATCCGGAGATCGAGATGGGCCGCTTCCTCACCGAAGTGGTCAATTTCCCCAACACGCCGGCGTTGCTCGGCACGTCCGAACTGGTGGACGGCGACAATCGCAGCGCGATCGCGGTGCTGCACGCGATGGTGGTCAACCAGGGCGACCTCTGGAACGTCGGCGCCGCGCACCTCGACCGCCTGGTCGAGCGACAACGTCTGCTGGCGGCGAGCGAACATCCGGAGGAGGACGGCGATCAGGCCACTTATCTGCGTCACCTGTCGCACAGCGGAAAGCGTCTCGCCGAGCTGCACATCGCGCTCGCCAGCAACCGCGACCTGGCGGACTTCGCGCCCGAGCCGACCAGGCCCGAGGACCTGCAGCGCTGGAACGACGAGATCATGGCGCGCGCCGAGCGCGTGTTCGACACGCTGAAGCAGCGGCGCGGCTCCCTGAAGGAGGCCGACCGAGTGCTGGCCGATCAGTTGCAGGCTCAGCACGACGTGCTGCCGGAGCGGCTCAAGGCGCTGTTGCCGCGCGAGACCGACGGGCTGAGCATCCGCCATCATGGCGACCTGCATCTCGGCCAGCTGCTGGTGGTCAAGGACGATGTTTTCATCATCGATTTCGACGGCGGACCGGGCCGCACCATCGCCGAGCGGCGCCGCAAGGCACCGCCGGCGCGCGACGTCGCCGGCCTGATCCGCTCGATCGACTATGCCGCGATCGCAGCGCTGGAACGCGCGCTCAAGGTCGCTCCCGACGAGAGCGGCAGGGTGAGCCTTGCTTTGGCCGAATGGCGCGACCAGGCGACGGACGCCCTGCTGGCTGCCTACCGCGAGACCATGGCGGGGCAACGCCTGTGGCCCACTGAGGCCAGGGCAGCCGATCGCCTGCTCAACTTTTTCCTGCTTGAGAAAGCCTTCTACGAGATCGAGTATGAGCTGGCCAACCGGCCGGATTGGCTGCGGGTGCCGCTCGCCGGCCTGCTGAGGATCCTGGCGCAACAGCCGCATGAGGTTGCATGAACAAACTGCCCGCCGAGGCCTATGCCATCATCGAGGGCCGCCATTCCGATCCGTTCCACTATCTCGGGCTCCACGCCGAGGGGGATCGCAAGGTCGTGCGCGCCTTCCTGCCGGATGCAACCAATGTCGAGGCGATCGGCGAACATGGCGAAACGGCACCGCTGGCGCGGATCCATGACGCGGGCCTGTTCGCAGGTCCCCTGCCGAACGGCTCGACGCGCTACCAGCTCCGCGCCCGCTTCGGCGACAACATCGTCGAACTGGAGGACGCCTACCGCTTTCCGCCGATCCTGAGCGATTTCGATCTCTATCTGCTCGGCGAAGGCACGCATCAGCGCATCTACGACACGCTCGGCGCCCATCCGATGACGCTCGACGGCGTCGACGGCATCGGCTTCGTGGTGCTGGCGCCGAATGCGCGGCGGGTCAGCGTGGTCGGCGACTTCAATTTCTGGGACGGCAGGCGGCATCCGATGCGGGTGCGCGGCCCGGGCTATTGGGAGCTGTTCATCCCGCGCGCACGCGTCGGCGACCACTACAAGTTCGAGATCATCGGGCGCAACGGCCAGCATCTGCCGCTGAAGTCCGATCCGCTGGCGTTCGCCGCCGAGGTGCGCCCGAAGACCGCCTCGATCGTGATCGACGAGCGCAAGATCCCGCACCCGCGCCCGGCGCCCGACCGCGCCAACGCGCTGAGCTCGCCGATGTCGATCTACGAGGTCCATCTCGGCTCATGGCGACGCAAGGGCCGCAATGAGTGGCTGACCTATCGCGAGATGGCGGAGCAGCTGCCGGCCTACGCCAGCGACATGGGCTTCACCCATGTCGAATTCCTGCCCATATCAGAGCATCCGTTCGACGGCTCGTGGGGCTATCAGCCGACCGGCATGTTCGCCCCGACCAGCCGGTTCGGCTCGCCGGATGATTTCGCCGCGCTGATCGACGCCTGCCACGGCGCAGGCCTCGCGGTGATGCTCGACTGGGTCCCCGGACACTTCCCAGACGATCCGCACGGACTCGGCAATTTCGACGGCACCGCGCTCTACGAGCACGCCAATCCGTTGCAGGGCCGGCACCTCGACTGGGGCACGCTGATCTACAATTACGGGCGCACCGAGGTCACCAACTTCCTGGTGTCGAACGCGCTGTTCTGGCTCGACCGCTACGGCATCGACGGGCTGCGCGTCGATGCCGTCGCCTCCATGCTCTATCTCGACTACAGCCGCCCCGCCGGGGGCTGGATCCCGAACAAATATGGCGGGCGGGAAAACATCGAGGCGATCGACTTCCTGCGCCGTTTCAATACCGAGCTGTACGCGCGCTTCCCGCAGGCGACGACGGCGGCCGAAGAATCCACCGCGTGGCCGCAGGTGTCGCGTCCGGTCGAATATGGCGGGCTCGGCTTCGGCTACAAGTGGAACATGGGCTGGATGCACGACACGCTGAAATACATCGGCAAGGATCCCATCCACCGCAAATTCCATCACGGCGACATCCTGTTCGGCCTGCACTACGCCTTCTCGGAGAACTTCATCCTGCCGCTGTCCCACGACGAGGTCGTGCACGGCAAGCGCTCGATCCTCGGCCGCATGCCCGGCGACGACTGGCAGCGCTTCGCCAATCTGCGCGCCTATTACAGCTTCATGTTCGGCCATCCCGGCAAGAAGCTGATGTTCATGGGCTGCGAGTTCGGCCAGGAGCGCGAGTGGAATCACGACTATTCGATCGATTGGCATCTGCTGCAGCAGCCGAGGCACAGCGGCATCCAGAAATTGGTCCGCGACCTCAACCGGCTCTATCGCGCACTGCCGGCGCTGCATGAGCTCGACTGCGACCAGGCCGGCTTCGAATGGGTCATCACCGACGATGCCAACAACAACGTGTTCGGCTGGATCCGCAAGGGCAATGACGCGCGCGCCCGCTGCCTGGTGGTCCTGAACTTCTCGCCCAACGTCTACCGCAACTATCGCGTCCGGGTGCCGTTCGCGGGCAAGTGGCACGAGGTGTTCAACTCGGATTCCTCCCATTACGGCGGCACCAATGTCGGCAATATCGGCGAGGTCCGCGCTTCGGAAGGTACCGCGCCCGAGTTGAGCCTGACCATTCCGCCGTTGGCTGCGATCTTCCTCGTACCGGAAAGCTGACTCATGCGACTGACTGGGGGAACGTCCGCACGGCTCGGTGCAAGCTGGGACGGCAGAGGCACCAATTTTGCGCTGTTCTCGGCGAATGCGGAGAAGGTCGAGCTGTGCCTGTTCGACGGCCAGGGCCGCCGCGAGCTCGAGCGGATCGAGATGCCGGAGCGCACCGAGGACGTCTGGCACTGCTATCTCAACGACGTCTCGCCGGGCCAGCTTTACGGTTACCGCGTCTACGGGCCGTACGCGCCGGAGCGTGGCCACCGCTTCAACGCCAACAAGCTGCTGCTCGATCCCTATGCCAGGCGGCTCGCCGGCCGGCTGGTGTGGAGCGATGCGCATTTTGCCTACCGCACCGGCAGCGCCCGCGAGGACCTCTCGTTCGACCGGCGCGACAATGCCCGCGGCATGCCGAAGGCTGTGGTGGTCGACGAGAGCTTCAACTGGGGCCGCCGCGAGATCCGCCCGCAGATTCCCTGGGAAGACACCATCATCTACGAGGCCCACGTCAAGGGCCTGACGCAGAAGCGCGAGGACGTGCCGCCGAATTTGCGCGGCACCTATGGCGGCCTGTCGTCGCCGGCGATCATCGATCACCTCAAGCGGCTCGGCGTCACCACCATCGAACTGCTGCCGATCCACGGCCTGATCGACGACCGCGTGCTGGTCGAGAAGAAGCTGTCGAATTACTGGGGCTACAACACCATCGCGTTCTTCGCGCCGGAGGCGCGCTACGCCCAGGACAATGCACTGGACTCGTTCCGCACCACGGTGGCGCGGCTGCACGATGCCGGCATCGAGGTTCTGCTCGACGTGGTCTACAACCACACCGCCGAGGGCAACCACATGGGCCCGACGCTGTGCTTCCGCGGCATCGACAATGCCTCCTACTACTGGCTGAACCGCGAGAACCCGCGCTTCTACGACGACTTCACCGGCTGCGGCAGCTCGGTCAACCTCACCCATCCGCGCGTGCTGCAGATGGTGATGGATTCGCTGCGCTACTGGGTCGAGGTCTGCCATGTCGACGGCTTCCGCTTCGATCTCGCCACGACCCTGGCGCGCGGCCCGAACGGCTTCGAGCGCAACCATCCCTTCCTCGCCGCGATCCGCCAGGACCCGGTGCTGGCGACCGTGAAGATGGTCGCCGAGCCCTGGGACCTGGGTCTCGGCGGCTACCAGGTCGGCGGCTTTCCGTCGCAATGGTCGGAGTGGAACGACCGCTACCGCAGCGCGATGCGGCGCTACTGGAGCGGCGAAGGCAGCTTGATCGGCGACATCTCGGGCCGCATGACCGCGTCCTCCGACCTGTTTCACCACGACAACCGCGCGACCCGCGCCAGCATCAACCACATCACGGTGCATGACGGCTTCACGCTCGCCGACCTCTTCAGCTACAACGAGAAGCACAATGAGGCCAATGGCGAGGACAATCGCGACGGCTCCAACGACAACCACAGCAACAATTGCGGCCATGAAGGCCCGACCGACGATCCCGCGATCATCGCGCTGCGCCGCCAGCTCAGGAAGAATGCGCTGGCCTGCCTGCTGCTGGCGCAGGGCACGCCGCTGATCCTCGCCGGCGACGAGGTCGCCAACACGCAAGGCGGCAACAACAACGCCTATTGCCAGGACAATGAGACCGGCTGGATCGGCTGGGAGAATCTCGGCACCGACGACGACGCCATCGCCTTCATCGGCCACCTCACCGCGCTGCGCCAGCGCTTCAGCCAGATCCGCTGCCAGCGCTGGCTGGACGGCCGCCGCACCGACGGCAGCTATGGCGTGCTCTGGCTAACGCCGGCTGCCGAGGAAATGACGGAGTCCGACTGGAAATTCCCGGAGAGCCGGTTCCTCGCCTACGTGCTGGGACCGATGGAACAAGGGCACGCGCCGATCTTTATTGTGCTGAATGCCGCGCCGCAGGAGATCGTGTTCAGGATGCCGAGGATGGCGGAATACAAGAGTTGGCAGCAGGTCTTGAACACGACCAAGGCAGAGCAAACGGCCGAGCAATTCGCAGCCGGCGCCGACATGACGGCACCGCCGCGCTCGGTGCTGGCATTTGCAGGCTCCCCATGAGCGCACGGCATTTCGGCCCTGAGCTGACACCTGATGGCACGCGCTTGCGGCTCTGGGCGCCGGCGGCCAAACGCGTCGATCTCCTGCTCGATAAGCCGCATCCACTCACGCGCGATGCCGCCGGCTGGTACGTCGCCGAGATCCCGGGCGCGCGCGCCGGCACGCGCTACAAATTCCGCATCGATGACGAGGTCGATGTGCCCGATCCGGCCTCCGCGTTCCAGCCGGACGACGTGTTCGGCCCAAGCGAGGTGATCGATCACTCAGCCTTCAAATGGCGCGCAACGGAATGGCGCGGCCGCCCCTGGCATGAGGCGGTCATTCTCGAGGCCCATGTCGGCACGTTCACGCGGGAGGGCACTTATCTTGCCATGATCGACAAGCTCGATCATCTCGTCGCAACCGGCATCACCGCGCTCGAGCTGATGCCGCTGGCGGATTTCGCAGGCAAGCGCAACTGGGGCTATGACGGCGTGCTGTGGTACGCGCCCGACAGTACCTACGGCCGCCCCGAGGACCTCAAGACCCTGATCGACGAGGCGCATCTGCGCGGGCTGATGGTGATGCTCGACGTCGTCTACAACCATTTCGGGCCCGAGGGGAATTATCTCGGCCGCTATGCGCCCGCCTTCTTCAGCGACGCGCATACGCCGTGGGGCAGCGCCATCGATTATCGCGTACCCGAGGTGCGCGCGTTCGCGATCGGCAGCGTCGTGAGCTGGCTGCGCGACTATCGCTTCGACGGACTGCGCTTCGACGCGGTCAACACCATCGTCGAAGCCGGCGAAGTATCGATCCTGCATGACTTCAGCAAGGCCGCAGGCCAGCTCGCCACCGAGACCGGGCGGCAGATCAACCTCGTGCTCGAGAACGGCGACAACATCGCAAGCCTGCTCGATGCCGCCGAGGATCCGCCGGACGGCAAGTTCCGCGGCCAGTGGAACGACGACTATCATCACGCCTGGCACGTGCTGCTGACCGGAGAAAGCCAGGGCTACTATGGCGACTACCGGACGCCGAAGCAGCACCTCGCACGCGCGCTGTCGTCCGGATACGTCTACCAGGGCGAAGTATCCGAGTTCTGGGGCGGCAAGGCGCGCGGCGAACCGAGCGGTATGCTGTCGCCGACCTGCTTCATCAACTTCCTGCAGAACCACGACCAGATCGGCAACCGGCCGCTCGGTGATCGGCTCGAAAGCATCGCAAGGCCAGAGGCGATGGAGGCGGCGCTGGCGGTCACGTTGATCGCGCCAAACACGCCGATGCTGTTCATGGGCGAGGAATGGGGCGCGACGACGCCGTTCCCGTTCTTCTGCGATTTCAAGGGCGACCTCGCCAATGCCGTCCGCGCCGGCCGGCGCAAGGAGTTCGCCTGGGCCTATGCCAAATACGGCGACGACATTCCCGACCCGCTGGCCGAGGCGACGGTGCGATCGGCTGCGCTCGACTGGGCGGCGCTTGGCCGCGATCCCGCCCGCGCGCGCCTAAAGCTGGTGCGCGACCTGCTCGCCGTGCGCCGGCGCGAGATCACGCCGCGGCTCATTGGGGCGCGCTTCGGCGGCGACCGCGTCACCGGCGATCTCCTGACCGCGCATTGGCAGATGAGCGATGGCCGCACGCTGTGGCTCACAGCCAATCTGTCGGATCGGGCCATCGCCGGCGTTGCGGAGCCGAAGGGAACTGTGATCTGGGGCGGCGCGTTGTCCGGCGACCTCCCTGGCTGGGCGGTGCGCTGGCACATCGGATAGCACAATGCCTCCGGCGATCCCGATCGCGACCTACCGACTGCAACTCACCGCCGATTTCGACTTCGATGCCGCCGCCGCGGTGGCGCCGTATCTGAAGGCGCTCGGCATCAGCCATGTCTATGCGTCGCCTTTCATGAAGGCGCGGAAAGGGTCGACACATGGCTATGACGTGGTCGACCACACCGAGTTCAATCCGGAACTCGGCGGCGAAGACGGCTTTGCGCGGCTCAGCGACGCGCTGAAGCAGAACGACCTCGGCCTGATCCTGGATTTCGTGCCGAACCATGTCGGCGTGCACTTTGCCGACAATCCATGGTGGCTCGACGTGCTGGAATGGGGACCGGCCTCGCCGCACGCGGTCTCCTTCGACATCGACTGGGACCAGCTGCCGTATCGTGCGCGCGGCGGCGTGCTGCTGCCGATCCTCGGCTCGTCCTATGGTCAGGCCCTGGAGCGCGGCGAGATCGCACTGCGCTACGAAGCGACCGAAGGCAGCTTCTCCGCCTGGTACTTCGAGCACCGCCTGCCGATCGCGCCGGAGCGCTATGGCGAGGTGCTGCGGACCATCGTCCGCGAGGCCGGCGCCGAGGACAGCCCGGCCGGCCGCGCGCTGCTCGAGCTCGCCGCCAGATATCGCGGGCTGCGCCACCCGAACCGCAGGGAAGCACCGGCCCTGAAGGCCGCGATCCAGGCGATCGAAGGCGGTGCCGGGATCATCGCGCGCGGGCTGGACGCTTATCGCGCCGCCGAGGACCGGCCTACCCAGACGCTGGCGCTGCATCATCTGCTGGAACGCCAGCACTACAAGCTCGGCCACTGGCGGCTTGCCTCCAGCGACATCAACTATCGCCGCTTCTTCGACGTCAACACGCTGGCCGGCCTCAGGGTCGAGGACGCTGCCACGTTCGAGGCGAGCCACAGCCTCGTCAAGCGGCTGATCGCGGAGGACCGGCTGCAAGGCCTGCGGCTCGACCATATCGACGGCCTGCGCGATCCCGCGCAATATTTCCAGCGGCTGCGCCGCCTGATCCGCTCTGCGCAGGGCGGCAAGGCCAAGCCGTTCTACATGGTGATCGAGAAGATCCTCGGCGAGGATGAGAAGCTGACGAAGTTTGCCGGCGTGCACGGCACTACCGGCTACGAATGGATGAACACGATCAGCCAGGTGTTGGTCGATGGCACCGGCCTCGAGCCGCTCAACGAGATCTGGCGCCAGATCAGCAACCAGTCGCCGAACCTGATGCCGGTGCTGCGCGCGGCTAAGCGCCGCGTGCTGGAGACCTTGCTGACCAGCGAATTCACCGTGCTGGCGCGGCTCGTCGCGCGCATCGCCAGCGGGCACTATTCGACCCGCGACTTCTCCGCCGACAGCCTGCGGCAGGCGCTCGAACTCTACGTGCTGCACTTCCCGGTCTATCGCACTTATCTTACCGCCTCCGGCCCGACCGCACATGACCGCGCGCTGATCAGCGCGACCATCGAGCGCGCCCGCGCCGACTGGTACGCCGCGGACGAAGGCATCTTCGACTTCCTGCGCGATGCCCTGACCATGGACCTCCTGAAACCCGGCCGGCCGCCGCACAGCGCGCCGCGGGTGCGCCGCTTCGCGCTGAAGGTGCAGCAATTCACCGGGCCGATGATGGCGAAGTCGCTGGAGGACACCACGTTCTATCGCTACCACCGCCTGCTCGCGCTCAACGAGGTCGGTGGCGATCCGGCCGCCGGCTCAATCGCGCCCGAGACCTTCCACGCCATGATGCAGACCCGCGCCCGCGAATGGCCGCACGGCATGACGGCGACCGCGACCCATGACACCAAGCGCGGCGAGGACGCCCGCGCCCGCATCATGGCGCTCGCCGAAATTCCCGGCGAATGGACCAGCGCGGTAGCGCGCTGGAAGGTGCTCAACGCGCCGCATCTGGTGCTCGACGGCGAGATGCGGGCTCCATCGGCGACGTTCGAATACATGCTGTATCAGGCCCTGCTCGGCGCCTGGGACCCGGACGACCCGTCGCTGGTCGGCCGCATCCAGGCCTATGCCCTGAAGGCCGCGCGCGAGGGCAAGCAGGAGACCAGCTGGCTCAATCCGCACGAACCGTATGAAGCCGGCGTGAAGACCTTCATCGCGCGGATCCTCGATCGCAGGGCCTCGCCTGAATTCCTCGATGCGCTGGAGGCGCTGGCGCAGCGCACCGCGCTGATCGGCGCGTTGAATTCGCTGAGCCAGATCACCCTGAAGGCGACGATGCCGGGCGTGCCGGATTTCTACCAAGGCACCGAAAGCTGGGATCTATCGCTCGTCGACCCCGACAACCGCCGTCCGGTCGACTTTGCCGCACGCGCTGACCTGCTCGCGGCACTGGAGGCGTCGGATTGGGATGCACTGGCGGAAAGTTGGCGCGACGGCCGCCTGAAGTTCGCATGGACGCGGCATCTGCTGCGGCTGCGCAACGCGCTGCCCGAGATTTTCACCAGCGGCGACTACCAGCCGCTCGCGGTCAGCGGCGCGCATCGCGATCATGTCATCGCCTTTGCACGGCGCCATGGCCGCGATGCGGTCATCGTCGCGGTGGCGAAATCATTTGCCCCGTTCACGCAAGGTGGACGCAGCTGGCCGCGCGCTGAGGCCTTTGAAGGCGAGATCGACGTGGCTGGATATGCGCTCCCCGGCGGCGACGGCAACGTTCAGCTCTCGAGGTTGTTCGCAAAACTGCCGGTCACGGTGCTGAAGGCGAAGGCCCCGGCTGGAACGAAGCAAGCCCCAAAACGCGCACGCGCGCATGGCTAGAGCATGATCCGGAAAAGTGTGAAGCGGTTTTCCGACAAGATCATGCTCAAACAAGGAGCCAAAGCGCGATGACGATTCAACTCAATCTCATCGCGCTTTAGCGCCGCGCATCAGCGCTTGGTCAGCAGCAGCTGCCCGCTCTTCTGAATCGCGACCTGCGCGACCTCGGCGAACCGTTGCAACAGCCACGGCAGTGTCACCTCAAGCCGCACATGGGTGTCCTCGACATCGAGATATCCGGCCGCGACCTGGCCCAGCGCATGGACGCGGAAGTTCATGCGGTTATTCTCCCAGCGCTCCTCGTCGACGCTCATGACCGGCACGTTCGCCGCTGCGCGCGACAGGCCTGTTTTCAGGCGGCGCATGGCCTCGTCGCGGCCGAGGCTGTGGGGGATCGAGACGATCAGCGGAGCCGACATCGCAGTGCACTCCTCCATGGTTTCCGTTGATGTAGTTCTGTTCCAAAGCAAATGGAAGATCGCACAGTTTTATCGCACCGCTCAAACCGGAACCTTCATAGTTGCAGGTTGTTTCCTTCCCGACGGGCAGCGACGACGAGCCCGCGGGGCTGAGGAGGACTGACATGTCAATTGGAACGATCATTCTTATCATTCTGGTCATTGCGCTGCTTGGCGGCTTCAGCGGCATCGGCGGCGGACCGTTCTACGGCACCGGTTACTATGGCGGGGGCGGTCTCGGCTTGGTGATCGTGATCCTGCTGATCCTGCTGCTGCTGGGACGATTGTAGCGCCCCCCCGGCGCGCCGTGTCATATCAATGACTATCGTCACCCGCGAAAGCTTTCGCGGGTGAACCAGTTTTGAAGAGGCGCTGGCGATTAAGCCGATAAGCCGCGGCGCACTCGATACCTTGCCTTCGAGCGGGTAGGACGACTACGCCAGCGGCACAAGCTTGCTTAAACCTTTGCTAGTGCGCCCCGAGCTTCTTCATCGCCGCCTTGATCGACGACGCCGCATCCTCATAGCCGTTCCACGCCTTGCTCCTGGCGAGCAGCGCCGGCACGGTCCTTACCGTGTATTTCTTCGGATCGAGGTCGCCGCGCACCTGGGTCCAGGTCAGCGGCATCGACACCGTGGCGCCCGGCCGCGCCCGCGGCGACAGCACCGCGACCGCGGTCGAAAGCCGGTCGTTGCGCAGATAGTCGAGGAAGATCTTTCCGGTGCGCTTGGCCTTCGACATGTTGATCAGAAAGCGCTCGGGTTCGTCCTGCGCCATCCATTGGCAGATGCCTTGCGCGAACGCCTTGGCTTCCTTCCACGTCACCTTGTCCTTGGCGCCTGCGAGCAGTGGCGCCACGACATGGAGGCCCTTGCCGCCGGTGGTCTTGCAGAAGCTCTCGAGGCCGACCGCGGTGAGCCGCTGGCGCATGTCCTTGGCGGCATCGACCACGTCGGAGAACGCGACGTCGGGTGCGGGATCGAGATCGAACACCAGCCGGCCCGGCGTGTCATAGGCATCGGGCGCGCAATTCCAGGGATGCAGCTCGAGGCCGCCGAGCTGCGCGACCGCCGCGAGGCCCTCGACCTGGTCGATCTGCAGATAGGGCTTGCGGTCGCCGGAGACCTTGGCGAGCTTGAGGAGCTTCGACGTGCCGGCCATCGCGTGGCGCTGGAAGAACGTCTCGCCCTTGATGCCGTCGGGCGCGCGCACGATCGAGCACGGCCGGCCCTTGAGGTAGGAGATCATCCACGCACCGACCGCCTCGAAATAGTTGGCGAGGTCGAGCTTGGTCACCGGCTTGCCGTCGCCGGCGTCGGGCCACAAGGCTTTGTCGGGATGCGAGATGGCGACGCCCATGACCTCGCCGGATTTTGCTTTCGCCATCGGCTTCACCACTTTGGTTGCCACCGGCCGCTCGGCCTCGACTTCATGCGCCGGCTTGTCCTGACGCAGGCCCTTGAACGCTGCCTGGCGGATATTGCCGGCATCGGTCCAACCGGCGAACTCGATCTCGGCGACCAGCTCAGGCTTTAGCCAGTGCACGTCGCGGGTCTTCTTCGGCGCGTCCTTGCCGCCGAACGGGCTGGTGTCGGATGCCGCCGCTTTCAGCGCCGGCATGATGCGACGGACGGTGTCCTGGCCGAAGCCGGTGCCGACGATGCCGACAAACGCCAGGTGGCCATCACGATAGACACCGGCCATCAGCGAGCGGAATTTGCCATTGGTGGTCTTCCAGCCGCCGAGGACCACCTCGTGGCCGGCACGAACCTTCGCCTTTGTCCAGTCATCGGATCGGCCCGACCGGTATGGCCTGTCGAGACGCTTGGAGACGATGCCTTCCAGCCCGAGCTTGCGCGCGGACTCCAGCACGGCCTCGCCGCTCTCCTCGAAATGCTCGACATAGCGGATCAAGGGGTTCTTGCCCTTGCGCGCCCCGAGCACCTTCTTCAGCCGCGCCTTGCGCTCGCTGAGCGGCCGCGGACGCAGATCCTCGGTACCGGCAAACAGCAGGTCGAACGCATAGAAAACCAGCTGGTCTGTTTTGCCGTCCGATAGCGCCGCCTGCAGCGCGGAAAAATCCGGCGTTCCGTTCTTGTCCAGTGCGACGATCTCGCCATCGATCAGCACGTCCGGCAGCCTGCCGGCTTCCTTGGCGATCGCGCCAAATTTGTCGGTCCAGTCGAGTGCCTTGCGGGTTTTCAGCACGGCCTCGCCGCCCTCCACACGGAGCTGCACGCGATAACCGTCGAACTTGATCTCATGGCACCAACCTGCGCCACTGGGCGGGCTCTCGACCGCGGTGCAGAGCTGCGGCGCGACGAAATCCGGCATCTCCGTCACTTGCTTGGCCTTCGCCTTCCGCGGCGCCTTCAATTGTCCCTTTAGTTTCTGCTTGGGCGCCGGCGCCTTGGTCCTGGCGCGCGCGTCCGCCGCCATGCCATGGTTGGACTGCCAGACCGCATCGGCCTTGGCCTTGCCATTGCCCTTGCTGGTCCCCTTGGCCAGCATGAACGGCTTCGGCGCCCGGCCCTTGCCGGCCGCGATCTCTGCCATCGAGCGGCCGGAGGCGACCGAGCGGTCCTCGTCGAGGACCGCCTCGCCGTTGCCATCGACGGCATATTCGTCGCGGTGCTTGATCAGCAGCCAGTTGGTGCGCTTGCCGCCGAAGCGGTCGTTCTTCATCCGCACCAGCACCCAGCTGCCGTGCAGCTTGTCGCCATGCAGCGTGAACTTCAGATCGCCTTTCTTGAAGCCGCGCTCGGGATCGTCCGATTCCCAGGTGCCGCGATCCCAGAGCTGCACCGTGCCGCCGCCATACTGGCCTTCCGGAATGGTGCCTTCGAAATCGCCATAGTCGAGCGGATGATCCTCGACCTCGACCGCCAGCCGCTTGTCATGCGGATCGAGCGACGGCCCGCGCGTCACCGCCCAGGACTTGAAGACGCCGTCGAACTCCAGCCTTAAATCATAATGCAGCCGCGTCGCGTCGTGCTTCTGGATGACGAAGCGCCGCTGCTGGCCGGGGGCGACCTTGACGTCGCCCGACGGCTCATCGGTCTTCTCGAAGTCGCGCTTCTTGCGATAGGTGGTGAGGTTTCTCAGCGGCACGTGATTTCTCAGCTATACGTCCACGCCTCGGCGCAAACGGTGGCCGCCGCCTCTGCGCGGCCTTCAGGAACCAAAACCTACGGTATCCGTTCAAGTTCCAAACTCAAGCTGTTTGGAGGCGATCATGGCCGCTCCCCGCGCCTACTGGAAAGGCACGCTCAAACTCTCGCTGGTGTCGTGCCCCGTGGCGCTCTACCCGGCCTCCACCACGGTCGAGAAAACCCGCTTTCACATGATCAACCGCGAGACCGGCAACCGGCTGAAGCAGCAGATGGTCGATAGCGAGACGGGCGACGTCGTCGACGGCGACCAGAAGGGCCGCGGCTACGAGGTCAGCAAGGGCAAATATGTCGAGATCGAGAAGGACGAGCTCGAGGCGGTGCAGATCGAGAGCAACCACACCATCGACATCGACAGCTTCGTGCCCGAGGGCGAGATCGACAAGCGCTATCTCGACCATCCCTATTACATCAGGCCCGACGGCAAGGCCGGCGTCGACGCGTTCGCTGTGATCCGCGACGCCATGAAGGACCAGGACCGCGTCGCGCTGGCGCGCATCGTGCTGACCAACCGCGAGCACGTGATCGCGATCGAGCCGCTCGACAAAGGCATGCTCGGCACCACCTTGCGCTACCCCTACGAGGTACGCGATGCCGACGATTATTTCGACGATATCAAGAGCCCGAAGGTGACCAAAGACATGATCGAACTGGCCGGTCACATCCTCGACAGCAAGGCCGCGCATTTCGACCCGTCGAAATTCAAGGACGAGTACGAGACCGCGCTGAAGGCGCTGGTCCGCCGCAAGGCCGCCGGCAAGCCGATCAAGGCCGCGGCGCGCGAGGAGAAGCCGAGCAATGTGGTGAGCCTGATGGACGCGCTGAAGCAGAGCCTGAAGGACCGGAAAGGTGGCGCCAGGCGCGCAGGCTCAAGCGCCCGCCGGCCGGCTGCGCATCGCCGTCCCGCCAAGAAGGCGCACCGGTCTAGCGCGCGATCGCGCAAGGCGGGGTAAGGCCTCTTCACGTCATTGCGAGCCACCCGGTCGGCGCGCAGCGCCGCCGGATGACAGGCTCCGCGAAGCAATCCATCTGTCCCGGCGTGGAGAGGTGGATTGCTTCGCCGCTTCGCTCGTTGCAATGACGAGGATCGATATGCGAAGACTACTTCTTCTTCGCAGTCTTCCGCTTCTTCGCCGTCTTGCGCTTCGCTGTCTTCTTGGATGCCTTCTTCGGCACCTTCCGCCCCTTGGCGCGCGCCTCGGACAAGCCGATCGCGATCGCCTGCTTGCGGCTCTTCACCTTCTTCTTGGAGCGGCCGCTGCGCAGCGTGCCGGCCTTGCGTTTCTTCATGACACGCTCGACATCGCCCGATGCCTTCCGCGAGTATTTCCTTGCCATGGCTTGTTCTCCCGGTAACGGAAAACGAGCCTTGATGGGAGCGAAAGTTCCGAAGCTCTCAGTCCGCCGCGCGCAGCCGATAGCCGATGCCGGTTTCGGTCAGCACGAACTGCGGACGCTCGGGGTCGGCCTCGATCTTCTGGCGGAGCTGGCGCACATAGACCCGCAGATATTGCGCATCGGTCAATTCGTCCCACAATTCCTTCAGGAGGAAGCGATGGGTCAGCACCTTGCCGGCATGCTGCACCAGCACGCGCAACAGGTCGTACTCCTTCGGCGACAGCTTGATCTCCCTGTCGCCGACCTTGACGATCCGGCGCACCAGGTCGACCGAGAGATCGCCGGAGCGGAACACCGGGCGCTCGCCCTGCACCTGCAGCTGGTGGCGCAATGCAGCGCGCAGCCGCGCCAGCAATTCGTCCATGCCGAACGGCTTGGTCAGGTAGTCGTCGGCGCCGAGATCGAGCGCCTGCACCTTGCCGGCCTCGTCGCCGCGGCTCGACAGCACCACGATCGGGACGCTCTCGTTGCGGCCGCGGATCATGCGCAACAGGTCGTGGCCCTGGATATCGGGCAGGCCGAGATCGAGGATGATCAGCGCCGGCTCTTCGCCCAGCATTTCCAGCGCGTTTCTGCCGTTGGAGGCTTCGAGGATGTCGTAGCCCTGCGTACTCAGCCCCATCCGCAGCAGCTTGCGGATCGGCGGCTCGTCGTCGATGACCAGGACCTTGATCGGCGTGGCGTTCATGCAGCAGTGTCCAGCGCGTTGGCGTCGGCCGGGATCGGCAGGCGGATAGAAATGACGGCGCCGCTGCGGTCGGCGCGGTTGGCGGCCGCGATCGTGCCGCGCATCGCCTCGACGAAGCCGCGCGAGATCGCAAGGCCGAGGCCGGTGCCTGGGCGGATATGGTCGCCCTTCTCGGCGCGATAGAACTTGTCGAACACGCTTTCGAGCTCGGCGGCGGGAATGCCGTTGCCTTCATCGAGGATCTGCAGCGTCACGGCATCGCGGTCGCGCACGCCGCGGATCGAGATGGTGGTGTCCGAGGGCGCGTATTTCGCGGCGTTGTCGAGCAGATTGAACAGCACCTGCTCGAACAGCACGGCATCGAGCTCCAGCATCGGCAGGTCGGCGGCAAGCTCCAGCGAGACGCGGTGATGCACCAGGATCTTGGCGGCACGGCGCAGCGCGCTGCCGACGATCTCGCCCACATCGTGCCGCGCGGTGTTCGGCACGATCGCGCCGGATTCCAGCTTGGTCATGTCCAAGAGATTGGCGATGAACCGGTTCAGCCGCTCCGACTCGTCGATCACGGTCGCGAGCAGATCGTGCTTCTGGGCGTCGCTCAGGCTGGCGCCGAGATCGCGCAGCGCCGAGGCCGAGCCGAGCACCGAGGCCAGCGGCGTCTTGAGATCGTGCGAGATCGAGGTCAGCAGCGCGCCGCGCAGCCGGTCGGATTCGACCGTGCGCTTGACCCGGTCCATGTCCTCGACCAGCAGCACGCGCTCGATCGCGAGCGCACCCTGGTCGACCAGCGCGTCGAGCAGCCGGCGCTGGTCCGGGGTCAACAGCGGCCCGGTGCGGTCGTCGTCGATGCCGATCACGCCGATCGGGCCGCGGCCGGTGCGCATCGGCAGGAACAATCGCTTGCCGCCCGGCAGCGTGTCGGAGCCGCGGCCGGCCGGGCGATCGTTGCCCCAAGCCCAGTTGGCGGCGGCAAGATCAGCCTGATCGAGCTGGTCCTCGGGCGGATAGCCGCTCTTGACGGTCAGCATGCCGCCCTCCGGCAGCAGCAGCACCACGCGCACCTTCAGCATCAGGGCGATCTGGTAGGCGGTCGCCCACAGCACGTCGTCGAGCGTCGCGGTGCCGGCGAGCTTGCGGCTGAAGGCGTAGAGCGATTCGGTGGTGCGGACGCGGCCGATCGCGGTGTCGGCCTGGGTGCGCACCCGTGCCGCGACGTTGGAGACGATCAGCGCGATCAGCATGAAGAAGAAGAACGCCGCGACGTTGGTCGGGTCGGTGATGGTGAAGGTGTAGACCGGCGGCAGGAAGAAGAAGTTGTAGCACAGCGAGGCCGCGACGCTGGCCAAGAGCGACGGCCCCAGGCCGTAGCGCGCCGCCGCACCGACCACCGCGGTGATGAAGACGAGGTCGACATTCTCGATGCCGAAAAACGGCTGGATCAGCTTGGCCGCGCCGAGCCCGATCGCCGTCAGCAGCAGCGCCATCAGATAGGGCCGCGGATTGAACGGCTCCTGGCGCTGTGCGGTCTGCACCGCCGCCTTGCCGACCGGCAGCTCGTCGCCGGCGATCACGTTGACGCTGATGTTGCCGGCGCGGCGCACCAGATCGTGCACCACCGAACCGCGCGTCAGCTCGAACCAGCGCGAGCGCGTCGACTTGCCGATGATGATCTGGGTGACGTTGTTGGCCTGGGCGAAATTGATTACGTCGTCGGCGATGCGGCGGCCGACGCCGGGAAGGGTCAGCGCCTCGCCGCCGAGCGATTCAGCGAGCCGCATGGTGTCGGCAAGCCGGTCGCGCTGCTCGTCGCTGAGTTGAAGGCTGCGCCGCGTTTCGATGCTGACCGCGGTCCATTGCGCATGCAACCGGTCAGCCAGGCGCTTGGTGTAGCGCACGAGGCCGGCCGCGCGCGGATCCTCGCTCAGGCACACCAGGATGCGCTCGCCGGCGGCCCAGGGCCCCTGGATCGCATTGGCCTGCATGTGGGTGAGCAGCTGCTCGTCGACCCGTTCGGCGGTGCGGCGCAACGCCAGCTCGCGCAGCGCGGTGAGATTGCCGGGCGAAAAATAGTGCTCCAGCGCCCGCTCCGCCTGCTTGGGCACATAGACCTTGCCCTCCTTCAGCCGCTGGATCAGGTCGTCGGGCGTAAGGTCGATCAGCTCGATCGCATCGGCGCGATCGACCACCGAGTCGGGCACAGTCTCGCGCACCCGCACATGGGTGATCTGCGCGACGACGTCGTTGAGGCTCTCGATGTGCTGGATGTTGATCGCGGTGTAGACATCGATGCCGTGCGACAGCAATTCCTCGACGTCGAGATAGCGCTTGGGATGCCGGCTGCCCGGCGCATTGGTATGGGCGAGCTCGTCGACCAGTGCGAGCTGCGGCCGCCGCGCGATCAGGGCGTCGAGGTCCATCTCCTCGATGGTTTGGTCGCGATAGGTCAGCCGCTTCCGCGGTATCACCTCGAGACCCCTCAGCAGCGCCTCGGTCTCCACCCGTCCATGGGTCTCGACGACACCGACCACGACGTCGACGCCCGCCTTGAGGCGGGCGTGAGCGCTCGAGAGCATCTCATAGGTCTTGCCGACGCCGGGAGCGGCGCCGATGAAGATCTTCAGCCGCCCCGACCGATCGGTCTCGCGGCGCGCCGCCTCGAGCAGCGCATCCGGCGAGGGTCTTTTATCGGGGTCACGCTGATTGGCCATACCGCAATATAGTCATCCTGCGAGAGCGGGCCTACTCCCCTATTTCGCCTTTGCCGCGTCGAGCGCCAGGTTGAGCGCAAGAACGTTAACGCGGGGCTCACCGATCACGCCGGCGAAGCGACCCTGCGTGTTCTGCGTCACCAGCTCGCGCACCGCGTCCTCCGACATGCTGCGCGCCTTGGCCACCCGCGGCACCTGGAACAGCGCAGCGTCCGGCGAGATGTCGGGATCGAGGCCGCTGGCCGAGGCGGTGACGAGATCGACCGGCACGCTGGCCGACGGATTCTCCGCCTTCAGCTTCTCGACATCCTCCTTGACCCGGTCGCTCAGTGCCTTGCTGGTCGGGCCGAGGTTGGAGCCGCCGGAATTGGCAGCGTTGTACGGCGCCGGCACGGTCTTGGAAGCGTCGTTCGGATCGGGCGCCGTCGTCGCCGACGGCCGGCCGTGAAAGTACTTGTCCTCCTTGAACTCCTGCCCGATCAGGGCGGAGCCGATCACCTTGCCGCCCTTCTCGATCAGGCTGCCTTGCGCCTGCTTCGGAAAGATGACGCCGGCGATCGCCGTCATGGCGAGCGGATAGGCAAGGCCCGTGATCGCAGTCAGCAGGACCAGCACGAGGATGGCGGGGCGGATTTCTCTCAACATGATTGCGGCTCCTTAAGCCAGGCCCAGGGCGGCGACGATGAGGTCGATCGCCTTGATGCCGATGAACGGGATGATAATGCCGCCGAGGCCGTAGATCATCAGGTTGCGGCTGAGCAGCGCACCGGCACCGACGGCGCGATACTTGACGCCCTTCAGCGCCAGGGGAATCAGCGCGATGATGATCAGCGCGTTGAAGATGATCGCCGACAGGATCGCGCTCTGCGGGCTTGCCAGGTGCATGACGTTCAGCACCTGGAGCTGCGGGTAGAACGCGAGGAACATCGCCGGGATGATCGCAAAGTACTTTGCGACGTCATTGGCGATCGAGAACGTGGTCAGCGCACCGCGGGTCATCAACAGCTGCTTGCCGATCTCGACCACCTCGATCAGCTTGGTCGGGTTGGAGTCGAGGTCGACCATGTTGCCGGCTTCGCGGGCCGCCTGGGTGCCGGTGTTCATGGCGACACCGACGTCGGCCTGCGCGAGCGCCGGCGCGTCGTTGGTGCCGTCGCCGCACATTGCGACCAGCTTGCCCTTGGACTGCTCGTCGCGGATCAGCTTGAGCTTGTCCTCGGGGGTTGCCTGCGCCAGGAAATCGTCGACACCGGCCTCGGCTGCGATCGCGGCCGCGGTCATCGGGTTGTCGCCGGTGATCATCACGGTGCGGATGCCCATCCGGCGCAATTCGGCAAAGCGCTCTCGGATGCCGCCCTTGACGATGTCCTTGAGATGCACGACGCCGAGCAGCTTGCCGTCCTTGGCGACCGCAAGCGGCGTGCCGCCGGCCTTGGCGATCTCGTCGGCAATAGCCTGGATCTCGCGCGCTTCTGCGCTCATCGTCGCCGCGACCGCACGGACGGTGTTGCCCGATGCGAGGGTGCGGGGCGACCCGCCGTCGACATAGGCGAGGATGGCGTCGACCGCACCCTTGCGGACCGACGAGGTGCCGGCATCGATGCCGCTCATCCGGGTCTGCGCGGTGAACGGCACGAAGGTCGCGGCGAGCTCGTGCATGTCGCGGCCGCGGATGCCGTATTTCTCCTTGGCGAGCACCACGATGGAGCGGCCTTCCGGCGTTTCGTCGGCGAGCGAGGCGAGCTGCGCCGCGTCGGCGAGGTCCTGCTCGGTGACACCACGGATGGGGCGGAACGCGGTCGCCTGGCGGTTGCCGAGGGTGATGGTGCCGGTCTTGTCCAGCAGCAGCGTGTCGACGTCGCCGGCGGCTTCCACCGCGCGGCCGGACATCGCCAGCACGTTGAAGCGCACCAGGCGATCCATGCCGGCGATGCCGATCGCCGACAACAGCGCACCGATCGTGGTCGGGATCAACGTGACAAACAGCGCCACGAGCACCACGACCGAGATCGAGCCGCCGGCATAGGCGGCATAGCTCGGGATCGTCACCGTCGCGAACACGAAGATGATGGTGAGGCCCGCGAGCAGGATGTTGAGCGCGATCTCGTTGGGCGTCTTCTGCCGCTCGGCGCCCTCGACCAGCTTGATCATGCGATCGATGAAGGTCGAGCCCTGCGCCGCGGTAATGCGGACGCGAATCCAGTCCGACAGCACCTGGGTGCCGCCGGTGACTGCCGAACGGTCGCCGCCGGACTCGCGAATGACCGGCGCGGATTCGCCGGTGATCGCGGCTTCGTTGACCGAGGCGACGCCTTCGATCACCTCGCCGTCGGACGGGATGTTGTCGCCGGCCTCGACCAGCACGATATCGCCGACCTTCAGCGAGGTGCCGGGCACCATGCGATAGGTCCGGTCGGTGCCGGTCAGCAGCTTGGCCTGGCTCTCGGTGCGGGTCTTCTTCAGCGACTCCGCCTGCGCCTTGCCGCGCCCTTCGGCGACGGCTTCGGCGAAGTTGGCGAACAGCACCGTGAACCAGAGCCAAAGGATGATCTGGAAGGTGAAGCCGAGATTGGCGTTACCGGTGACGAGATCGCGCACGAAGATCACGGTGGTCAACGCAGCCACGACCTCGACCACGAACATCACGGGGTTCTTCGCCATCAGCCTCGGATCGAGCTTGACGAAGGCCGATTTGATCGCCGGCACCAGGATCTTCGGGTCGAGCATGGTCGACGCCGTCACCTGCTTCTGCAGTTTCATGGTTTCCATGGATGTCACTCCGGACGTATTCAATCAGAACAAGGTATTGGCGTTCATGGCGAGGTGCTCGACGATCGGCCCGAGCGCAAGCGCCGGGAAGAATGTGAGGCCGCCGATGATGAGGATCACGCCGATGACGAGGCCGACGAACAGCCCGCCGGTGGTCGGGAAAGTGCCCGCCGAGGCCGGGATCGATTTCTTCTCGACCAGCGATCCCGCGATCGCCATCGCCGGCACGATCATGAAGAAGCGGCCGACGAACATCGCAGAGGCGAGCGTCAGATTATAGAACAGCGTGTTGCCGGTGAGGCCCGCGAAGGCCGAGCCGTTGTTGCCGGTCGAGGACGTATAAGCATACAGCACCTCGGTGAAACCATGCGGGCCGGCATTGGCCATCGATGCCACCGCCGACGGCAGCACCACGCCGACGGCAGTCCAACCGAGGTACATCAGCGGCAGCACCAGGATCGCGAGCATCGCCATCTTGACCTCGCGCGCCTCGATCTTCTTGCCGACATATTCCGGCGTGCGGCCGACCATTAGGCCGGCGACGAAGATCGCCAACACGACGAACAGCAGCATGCCGTAGAATCCGGCGCCGACGCCGCCGATGATGACCTCGCCGAGCTGCATGTTGATCAGCGGGATCATGCCGCCGAGCGCGGTGAAGCTGTCATGCATGGCGTTGACCGCACCGCAGGACGCAGCTGTGGTAATCACGGCGAACAGCGAGGACGCGACGATGCCGAAGCGGACCTCCTTGCCCTCCATGTTGCCGCCGGTGAGACCAAGCGCCTGCAGCGCCGAGGTGCCGTTGGCTTCTGCCCAGTAGGTGACGGTAACGCCGGCGACGAACAGGATGCCCATCACAGCGAAGATCGCCCAGCCCTGGCGCTGATTGCTCACCATGCGGCCGAACACGTTGGTCAGCGCGGCACCGAGCGCGAAGATCGAGATCATCTGCACGAGGTTCGACAGCGCGGTCGGGTTCTCGAACGGATGCGCGGCGTTGGCATTGAAGAAGCCGCCGCCATTGGTGCCCAGCATCTTGATCGCGACCTGCGAGGCGACCGGTCCGAGCGCGATGGTCTGCTTGCCGCCCTCCAGCGTAGTGGCGTCGACATAGGCACCAAGCGTCTGCGGCATGCCCTGCCAGACCAGGAACAGCGCATAGACGACGCAAATCGGCAGCAGCACGTAGAGCGTGCAGCGCGTGACGTCGACCCAGAAATTGCCGACCGTGCGCATCGACGAACGGGTGAAGCCGCGGATCAGAGCCATCGCCAGCGCGATGCCGGTCGCAGCCGACAGGAAGTTCTGATGCGTCAAGCCCAGCATCTGGACCAGGTAGGACAGCGTGCTCTCGCCGCCGTAGTTCTGCCAGTTGGTGTTGGTGATGAAGGAGATCGCGGTATTGAAGGAGAGATCTTCGGCAACTGAGGTCTGGCCGGCCGGGTTGAACGGCAGCACCGCCTGCAGCCGCATCAGGCCGTAAATGAGCGCGAAGCCGCCGACATGGAATAGCAGCATGGCGACAGTATAGGTCAGCCAGTGCTGCTCGCGCCGCTCGTCGACGCCGCCGACCCAGTAGATGCCGCGCTCGACCGGGCGCAGCACGGGTGAGAGGAAGGTGCGCTCGCCGTTGAACACGCGGGTCATGTACCAGCCGAGCGGTTTGACCAGCGCGACCACGATCGCGCAGAACAGAATAATTTGAATCCAACCGATGACGGTCATTGCGTCAAACCTTTCGAATGGGGGCGAAGCGCAACAGCGAGGCGAACATGCCGAGCAACAGCCCGGTCAGCACCGCGTCGGCCAACAGAATTGTGCAAAGCGCAGACATCGCGAACCGCCTAGAAGCGTTCGGGCCGCAGCAACGCATAGGTGAGGTAGAACAGCAGGCCGAGCGAGACGAGGCCGGCGAGCGAGTAATCGAAGATCATCGCCGCCTCCCTTACAGCCGTTCGCAGGCGTAAGCGTAGCCGATGCCGGCCGCGAAGAAGCCGATCGCCAGCGCCGCCATGAGAATGTCCATCATGAGAGACTCCTATGCATCACAGGGCCCGGAGCGATCTTATAAACGCTCCGCGCCGGATACTGGTGAGGTGCCATCCGGAGCATAGGTTTTCGAGATGTGACGCATAAGGACGTTATAGGAATCCTATAAAAACCCGGTGCGCTCCGCTTCTATAGCGTAACTTACGAGCAGGAGACGACCATGTGCTTGACCAAAATCAAACCCGCCTTGCTGCTCGATGGGAAAATAGCCAAACGTTCGATCGTCCCCCGACACTGGGCTTGCCGCCTTCGCCAGGCCCGTTTCATCTTTATGGAATCCCTATATCTCCGCCGCTTGCCTCCTCTCGTTTTCAAATGGCTGTGCGGCCATTTTGGGCGTGCGGCCAATGCCTTGAGCCTCACCTTGTTGGGCCGCGCTTTCGACGGGATGACGCCATGTCAGTACTATCCCAAAACACCTCCGCCGACCTCGCCGACCGGCTGCGCGATGCCTATGCCGTCACAGCCGAGCTCATCGCCGACATCGTTAGCCAGACCTGCCGGCGATTTCCTTCGGCGGGATACGGCGGCAAGAGCGCCCGCATCAAGCGCCTGATCCAGTCCGGCGCCTGGACCGATGCCGCGATCGCGCTGCTCGATCTCGAACTGCCGCAATGGCAGGTCCGCCGCCTGGTCTATGACGAGGGCGAGTGGCACTGTGCATTGTCGCGCGAACGCGAGCTACCTGACTGGCTCGACCAGTCGATCGAGACCCGCCATGCGGATCTTGCGCTCGCGATCCTGAGCGGCTTCGTCGAGGCGCAGCGGATCTTCGCGCCCGAGAACCGCACCAGCGTGCCGACCGTCCGTCGCGGCATCAGCTCGCTCTACGAGCCGCTGCTCATCGACAATATCGGCTGATGGCGGCGACGTCGTGAACGCCAAACAACTGCCGCAGCAGCTGCAGTCGGTCCAGGTCATCGTCCGGTTCGGTTTCCGGCTGGCCATCATGATCGGCTTCGCCGTGTTCGCCGGCGCAGGCTTCGGCAGGGGCCTCGTCACGCTGCTCTGGATGTCGGCGCTGATCTGTGCACTCGCGGGGCTGGTGAAGCGCGAGATGCCGTTTGCCGCAAATCTCAATCACTGGGACGAGATGACCGCCTATGTCGCGCTGTGCGCGCTCGGCACCGGCATCGTCCAGCACGTCTAAGCTCACCCCTCAAATCCTATGCCGCTCCTATGAAGTCGGCCGTCCGCCGCGCTCGATTTCATATCCGTCACAACAGACATTGAACGCGTGACTTGTGATTGGAAGGACTACCACCGTGAAACTCGTCGAACCTCCCTCGTGTAGCGCAGCGTCCACCGTCGTCTTCATCGGCCGCAACCAGCGCGGCCAGTGGGTCGCCCAGCAGCAGAACGGCCTCTATGGCGGCCTGTTCGTCAACCGCGCCCAGGCCGTCAAATACGCGCTGTTCGAGAATGGCCAGCACCCCGAAATGATCGTCGAGCTGTCGCGCGGGCTCGAGCTCGACATGCACGGCAAGACCGCGCCCCTCCGCGCAAGCCGCGTGGCTTGAGCCATTCCCATGACTGCGAAAGCGACTACGAAAGTCATTTCGAGCATGGCCGCGAACGCGGATTCGGCCAAATGGCTGTCGGGCTTCATCCCCGATCTTCCGACCCCCTTCACCCACCAGGACGAAATCGACACTGATGCATTCGGCCGGCTGTGCGAGCGTCAGATCGCAGCCGGCGCCACGGCGCTCGTGGTCGGCGAGACTGCAGGTGAAAGCTCGACGCTGGAGCCTGCGGAACGCGCAGAGTTGGTTCGCATCGCAGCCCGCGTCGCGCGCAGGCGGGTCCGCATCATCGCCGGCGCCGGGTCGAACGCCACGGATCGCGCCGTCACGTTCACCCGCGCCGCGGAAGCGGCCGGCGCCGACGCCATCATGTCGGTCGTGCCGTATTACAACAAGCCGATGCCGCAAGGCATGGCTGCGCATTTCCGCGCCGTCGCTGCGGTCACGACGCTGCCCCTGATCCTGCACGACATCCCGTCGCGGACAGTGAAGGGGCTGACAGACGAGACGCTGGTCGAGCTCGCCGCATCGCCCCGCCTCATTGGATTGCGCGACGGCAGCAGCGATGTCGCCCGCCTCAGGCGCCTTCGTCCACGCCTGCCGGCGACATTCCGGATGCTGACCGGCGACGACACCACCTCGCTCGCCTATATGGCCGCCGGCGGTGACGGCTGCATCTCGTCGGTATCGAACCTCGCGCCCGATTTGTGCGTGGCGGTGGCCCGGCATCTGCGTGAGGGCCGGCTGTACCAGGCGCGCGAGTTGCATCAGCGCCTGGTGCCGCTCGCGACGCTGCTGGAGCGCGAGCACCCCGCCGCGCTGAAATTCGCGCTGGCACTGCTGGGGTACATGCAGCCGACGACGCGACTGCCGATCGTGCAGCTGGATACGACGGCTAAGGCGGAAGTCGCGCAGGCGATGGCTGAGCTTGCCGACGAATACCTCGCTGCTGCGCAGTGAGCTTTGCCGACCCGACACCGGCCATCGCAATGCACAACGGGACCGGCGCACGGCGTCGGTGACACCGCGCCATATTGAGGTTCCGCAACGGCATCCCATATCCACGGCAAGGGAGTGCTTGCCGTGCAGACCTTCAAGGCGGCTCTCGTTGTGGCGACCGCGCTGGTCGCTCTGGTTGTTTCCATCAGTCCCGGTACGGCCGCGGACAACAACCGCGTTGCCCTGACCATTTCAATCGATGGCGCGATCGGGCCGGCATCGGCCAGTTACGTCAGGGATGGCCTGGCGAAGGCCGCCGAGCGGCACGCCGAGATCGTAATTCTGCGAATGAATACGCCGGGCGGACTCAGCAGCAGCATGCGCGAGATCATCACCGACGTGCTGGCCTCGCCCGTTCCCGTGATCGGCTATGTTGGGCCCTCCGGCGCCCATGCCGCGAGCGCCGGGACCTACATTCTCTATGCGACCCATCTTGCGGCGATGGCGCCCGGCACCAATATCGGCGCCGCGACGCCGGTGCAGATCGGCGGCCCGCTACCGGGCCTGCCGGGCGGCACCCCGGACAAGGACGGCAAGGACAAGGACACCGGCAACCCGTCGGGGACCAAGGATGCCATGACGACGAAGGTGACGAATGATGCCGTCGCCTTCATCCGCAGCCTAGCCGAACTGCGTGGCCGCAACGCCGACGGGGCCGAGAAGGCGGTGCGCGACGCCGCCACCCTTTCCACCAACGCCGCGCTGCAGGCCCGTGTCATCGAGTTCACCGCGCACGATCTGGCCGATCTGCTCAGGCAGGTCGACGGCCGGACGGTGGAGCTCGCCGGCGGCAAGACCCAACGGCTGGCGACCAAAGATGCCGTGATCGAAGCCATCGATCCCAACTGGATCTCGCGCGTGCTTGCTGTCATCACCGACCCCAACATCGCATTCGTTCTCCTGATGGTCGGGATCTACGGCCTGATCTTCGAATTCATGTCCCCCGGCGCCGTGGCGCCCGGAGTTGTCGGCACGATCTGCCTGCTGCTCGGGCTCTACGCGCTCAACATGCTGCCGATCAACTATGCCGGCTTCGCCTTGATGCTGGTCGGGATGGCGCTGCTCGCGATCGAGGCCTTCAACCCGACCGTCGTGATTGGCCTCGGAGGTATCGTCGCCTTTGTCCTCGGAGCCGCCATGCTGTTTCGGATCGAGGCGCCCGGATACGCCCTGTCATGGCCGCTCATCGGCATCGTCGCGGCGATGTTCGCAGGTCTCATTCTGGTCGTGCTCGGCGCGCTGCGCCGCGCGCGCAACGGTCCGCTGCGGACGGGTGCGCAAGCCATGCGCGGACTATCGGCCGAGGTGCTCGACTGGTCCGAGACCACGGGTCACGTCTTCACCAACGGCGAACGCTGGCAGGCGCGCGGCACCGAGCCATTCCGAGCGGGAGAGACGGTCGAGGTCGCCAACATCATCGATTTGACGCTGGTCGTGCGGCGTGCGCCGGCTTCGGCCGGCGAAGGAGGTACAGCATGATGCTTGATTATTTCACCTATGCGGCGATCGCACTGCTGGTCATCATCTTCCTGACCCAGGCGGTGCGCGTGCTCCGCGAATACGAGCGCGGCGTCGTCTTCACGCTCGGCCGCTTCACCGGGGTGAAGGGCCCGGGGCTGATCATCCTGATTCCGGTGGTGCAGCAGCTGGTGAAGGTCGACCTCAGGGTGGTGGTGCAGGTCGTGCCGCCGCAGGACGTGATTTCGCGCGACAACGTCTCGGTCAAGGTCAACGCCGTGCTCTACTTCCGCATCGTCGATCCGGAGCGCGCCATCATCAAGGTCAGCGACTACATGGCCGCGACCAGCCAGCTGGCCCAGACCACGCTGCGCTCGGTGCTCGGCAAGCACGAGCTCGACGAAATGCTGGCCGAGCGTGACCGGCTGAACGCCGATATCCAGGAGACCCTCGACAAGCAGACCGACGTCTGGGGCATCAAGGTCACCGCGGTCGAGATCAAGGACATCGACATCAACGAAACCATGGTGCGGGCGATCGCCAAGCAGGCCGAGGCGGAACGGCTGCGGCGCGCCAAGGTGATCAACGCGATGGGCGAGCAGCAGGCCGCCGAGAAGCTGGTCGAGGCCGGCCGGATCCTCGCCCAGGAGCCGCAGGCGATGCAGCTGCGCTATTTCGCCGCGCTGCATGACATCGCCGGTGAACGCTCATCGACCGTGGTCTTCCCGCTTCCGATGAACCTGCTCGATCACCTGACGCTGCGCAGCGAAGCCACCTGAGGTGGCTGATGCTTGGCCCGCCACGCCGGCCCCGGGCCGCGCATGTAATGCGCCTCGGGCCGGTAGCCGCCGATCGGCTCCTCGCCGATCCAGGCGAGGAATTTGAGCATGCCTTCCGCGACACGGCGCAGCAGGGCGGCGACGAATGAAACCATGCTCATGTCAGTAGTCCCACTTCTCGCCGAGCACGACCGGCGCGCGCGGATATTTCTCGGCATCGCCGCCGAGCAGGCCGACATGGAGATGGGTGCGTGCCCAATCCTCATGGCCGCGATGCAGCAACAGCTCGTTGCGCAGCCGATGGATCTTGGCGGCGGCGATGGCGCGGTGAACGGTCCTGAAAGCGAGGCCGATCCGCCGGATCGTCCGCTGCAGCGTCGCTGGCATCGCACCGGCCGAACCATGCGACCGGGCATCGTGGTAATGGAGCAAGGTCATGTCCCACCTTCTTCCTGTGGCGGCGCGCGAGCGCACCGCGTCACGGCAAAGATGCTGGGAAGGCCGTAGGAATTCGAGAGGACCGGCAGCCCTGTCACATAGCCGCGGCATAAGCGGCCGGACGCGCCGGGCGGATCGCAAATCGCGAGATTTCGGACAATTTTGGCCTCGATCGGCGGCGCGAGGGGCCGGTTTACGGTCGGCGGCAAGACCGGTAACCTCGCCTCCCAATGCGACGTGGAGAGTGCCCATGCGGCCCAAGGATCAGACCAACTGGATGCTGACGGATGCGATCGAGGCGCTCGCCCGCGCCGAACGGTTGCACCAGAGCTTCCTCAATTTACACCCGCGCGCGGGCACCAGCGAGCCGAGCTGGGAACCGCCGATGGACGTGATCGAGACCGAGGAGGAGATCCTGATCCTGGTCGCGCTGCCGGGGGTCGACCCCGACGAGGTCGAGGCCGCGCTCGACGGCGGCACGCTGGTGATCTCCGGCCGCCGCACTTTGCCCGCCGAGCTGCGCAACGCGCGCATCCTGCGCCTCGAGCTGCCTCAGGGCCACTTCGAACGCCGCATCGCGCTGCCGACCGGCCGCTACACCATCAGCCGCTTTGCCGCGCATGGCTGCGTCGGCCTGCGGCTCGGAAAATCGAGCTAGGGGATTTCGACATGGCTGCTTCCAACCCTTCAAGCCCGTCGAACTCGGCGCCGATCCCGAGCGACGCGACGATCATCGTCCCGGTGCGCAACACCGTGCTGTTCCCGGACGTCATCATCCCGATCACGATCGCGCGTGCGACTTCCATCGCCGCCGCCCAGCAGGCGGTGCGCGAGCAGCGGCCGATCGGCATCCTGCTGCAGCGCGATCCCGAGACCAACGATCCCGGCCCCGACGGGCTCTACCGCGTCGGCACCATCGCCAACATCGTGCGCTACATCACCGGCGCCGACGACAGCCACCATCTGGTCTGCCAGGGCGTGCAGCGCATGCGCGTGCTCGACTATCTGCCCGGCACGCCGTTCCTCGCCGCCCGCGTGCTGCAGATTCCGGAGCCGACCACCACCTCGCCGGAGATCGAGGCGCGCTTCCTCAATCTGCAGCGCCAGGCGCTGGAGGCCGCACAATTGCTGCCGCAGACACCGCCCGAGCTGATCGCCGCGCTGCAGGGCACGACGTCGCCGGCGACGCTCGCCGACCTTGCGACCTCCTACATGGACATCAAGCCGGCGGAGAAGCAGGACATCCTCGAGACCATCGATCTCGTCGCACGGATGGACAAGGTCTCGCGGCATCTCGCCGAGCGCATCGAGGTGCTGAGGCTGAGCCAGGAGATCGGGCAGAAGACCAAGGCGGTTTTCGACGAGCGGCAGCGCGAGGCGATCCTGCGCGAGCAGATGGCGACCATCCAGCGCCAGCTCGGCGAGGGCGACGGCAAGGCGGCCGAGGTCGCCGAGCTGACCAAGGCGATCGCGGAGGCCAAGATGCCGCCGGAGGCCGAGAGCCAGGCGCAGAAGGAATTGCGCCGCTACGAGCGGATGCCGGAGGCCGCCGCCGAGTCCGGCATGGTGCGCAGCTATCTCGACTGGCTGATCGACCTGCCCTGGAGCCTGCCGGACGAGAAGCCGATCGACATCGCGGAGGCGCGCAAGATCCTCGACCAGGACCATTACGGCCTCGAGAAGATCAAGAGCCGCATCATCGAATATCTCGCGGTGCGCAAGCTCGCCCCCGGCGGCAAGGCGCCGATCCTCTGCTTCCTCGGGCCTCCCGGCGTCGGCAAGACCTCGCTCGGCCAATCGATCGCGCGCGCGATGTCGCGACCGTTCGTGCGGGTCTCGCTCGGCGGAGTGCATGACGAGGCCGAGATCCGCGGCCATCGCCGCACCTATATCGGCGCGCTGCCCGGCAACATCATCCAGGCGATCAAGAAGGCCGGCGCGCGCAATTGCGTGATGATGCTGGACGAGATCGACAAGATGGGCCGCGGCATCCAGGGCGATCCGTCGGCCGCGATGCTCGAGGTGCTCGACCCCGAGCAGAACTCGACCTTCCGCGACAATTACCTCGGCGTGCCGTTCGACCTCTCGCGTGTCGTGTTCATCGCCACCGCCAACATGCTCGACGGCGTGCCGGGCCCGCTGCTCGACCGCATGGAGCTGATCAGCCTCGCCGGCTACACCGAGGACGAGAAGCTCGAGATCGCCAAGCGCTATCTGGTGCGGCGCCAGCTCGAGGCCAACGGGATCAAGGCCGAGCAGGTCGAGATCGAGCCGGACGCGCTGCGGCTGATCATCAAGAGCTACACCCGCGAGGCCGGCGTCCGCAACCTGGAGCGCGAGATCGGCAAGGTGCTGCGCAATGTCGCGGTGCAGATCGCCGACGGCAGCACCAGCCACGTCACCATCGCGCCGAAGGACATCGTGGCGCTGCTCGGCCAGCCGCGCTTCGAGAACGAGATCGCGCAGCGCACCAGCATTCCCGGCGTGGCCACCGGACTTGCCTGGACGCCGGTCGGCGGCGACATCCTGTTCATCGAGGCCTCGCGCACGCCGGGCCGCGGCGCGTTGATGATCACCGGACAGCTCGGCGACGTCATGCGCGAGAGCGTGCAGGCCGCGATGACGCTGGTGAAGAGCCGCGCGACGCAACTCGGGATCGATCCCGCGGTGTTCGAGAAGAGCGACATCCACGTCCACGTTCCCGCCGGCGCCACGCCGAAGGACGGCCCGAGCGCGGGCGTTGCGATGTTCACCGCCCTCACCTCGCTCCTGACCGATCGCACCGTGCGCAGCGACACCGCGATGACCGGCGAGATCTCGTTGCGCGGCCTCGTGCTGCCGGTCGGCGGCATCAAGGAGAAGGTGGTCGCCGCCGCGGCCGCCGGCCTGACCCGGGTGATGCTGCCGGCGCGCAACAAGCGCGACTACGACGACATCCCTGCCGGCGCCCGCGCCAAGCTGGAGTTCATCTGGCTGGAACGCGTCGATGAGGCGATCGCGGCAGCGCTGGAGCCCGCCAAGGTGACACCTGCGGCCGCGGAGTGATCGGCGGCCCGCTGCTCCATCGAGCATCTCGCCTGTGGGGGCGCAATCCCTCCGCTCAAGTTCAACGCGCTCGGAACGACGTGGCTCAGCTCCTGGCCATGCAGTCCGAGATGTAGAACCAGCGGTCGTCGCCGATCAGGCCCTTCTGCTTCACCTCTTTGCGGCAGGCCTTGAGCTTCGGCTTGTTGGCGCGCCACTGCGCCTTCATGGCCTTCAGTTTCTCCATCGTGAGCTTGATCTTCGACGGCTTGGCCGTGGTGGCGGCGGCCGGTGCCGGCGCTGCCGGCGCCGCCGTCTGGGCCGACGCGGCATGGAGCCCTACGGCGAGCAGCGCGGCGGCAAGGCAAATCCGGGTGCGAAACATTGAAATCCCCAATGCGATTTCTATTCATGAAATTGAGCGGTCGCCGCGGGCGCCGGAGAACCGGCGGCCCGCGGCGATGATGGTCGCGATCAGAGAATTTTGACCGCGCTGAGCAGCGTCATGTAGATGCCCCAGGCCAGTGGAATGCCGACGAACAGCCAGAACAGCGCCGCCCTGCCATCGAGGCCACCCTTGCCGATGCCGAACGATCCGGTCGCGCCGTTGCCTCCGGTCGCCGTCGCGGCTTGCAGCTTCGCCACCTCGGCGTCGCTCATGTGCCACTTCGGATCGACCGGCTTGATCATGTAATTGCAGATGAGGCCGGCGATCAGCATGGCGCACAGGATGTACATCGTGGTGTTGTAGAGCTGGTCGCGCGGCACGCCGGCGGCGAGCTGGAATTCGCGGAGATAGTTCACCACGACCGGGCCGATGATGCCCGCGGTCGACCACGCCGTCAGCAGTCGGCCATGGATCGCGCCGACGAACTGGGTGCCAAACATGTCGGCGAGATAGGCCGGCACGGTGGCGAAGCCGCCGCCATACATCGACAGGATGATGCCGAAGCCGAGCACGAACAGCAGTTTCGATCCCATCGCGGCGAAGGTCGGCGCCAGCGCGTAGAGCGCGATGCCGAGGATGAAGAACGTATAGTAGGTGTTCTTGCGGCCGATCTTGTCCGACAGCGACGCCCAGAAGAAACGGCCACCGATGTTGAACAGCGACAGCAGGCCAGCGAAGCCGGCGGCGATCGCCGCGATCTGCGCCTTCTGCGACGCGTCGAGCGCGTTGAAGCCGACATTGGGCAGCCCGATCAGCTTGCCGGCGAAGATCTCCTGCAGCATCGGCGAGGCCATGCCGATCACGCCGATGCCGGCCGACACGTTCAGGCACAGCACCCCCCAGATCAGCCAGAACTGTGGCGTCTTGTGCGCGTTGTCGAGATGGACGTTCTTGCTCGAGATCATCGCGTTGGCTTTCGCCGGCGGCGTCCAGCCGTCCGGTTGCCAGCCGGTCGGCGGGAGGCGATAGCGGAACGCTCCGATCATCATGAACACGAGATAGATCGCGCCCATCGCGAGGAAAGTCTCCCAGACGCCGACCGAGGTCGGGGTCTTGAAATAGTTCATCAGTCTGTCGGCGAGCGGCGCGCCGATCATGGCGCCGCCGCCGAAGCCCATGATCGCCATGCCGGTCGCCATGCCGCGGCGATCCGGGAACCATTTCACCAGCGTCGACACCGGTGAGATGTAGCCGAGGCCGAGGCCGACACCGCCGATCACGCCGGAGCCGAGCCACATTAGCCAGAGCTGGTGCGTGTAGACGCCCAGCGCGCCGATCACGAGACCGCCGGCCCAGCACAGCGCAGCGACGAAGCCGGCCTTGCGCGGACCGACCTTCTCAAGCCAGCCACCCCAGATCGCGGCGGAGACGCCGAGCAGCACGAAGAACAGCGTGTACATCCACCCCAGGCTCGCGACCTTCCAGTCGCAGGTCGTCGTGAACAGCTCCTGGACCAGCGAGATATCCGGGCACGCCTTCGGCGCGGTCAGCCCGATCGCGCGCGACAGCGGCAGCCAGAACACCGAGAAGCCATAGGCCATGCCGATGCACAGATGGATGCACAGCGCGGCCGGCGGCACCAGCCAGCGGTTGAAGCCGGCGGTCGCGATCGTGTGTTCCTTGTCGAGGAAACCTGCACCTGCCGCGGATAAGCGTCCGGCGCTGCTCACTGTGGTCATTGACTCCTCCCCTGCAGTCGCCGTTTCGTCAGGCGCATCTGCGTCTTCGATCCCGTCTCAGCCCGTTGCGGCAACCGCCGGCCCGACTGCTCCGCACATTCCCTCGGTGCGCCGGGACCAACCACGCGCACTCCGGAAATGTTAACCCCCAATGCGAACGGATATGCCAAGCCGTGCCGCCCGATCCGGGCGCAGGCCGGTTTTGTCCGTCCACGTGCCCACATCCGGGCACGGCTCCACCTGCACAGGCCGGCGGAGATTATCAATTCGTGCAGAAGGGGAAATAGGTGTCGATAGGCAAAAGGTAGATATCAGGCTGGATCTAGCGCGTACGTGGCGCTGCAGCATTTGAATTATCTATCATTCCATTCGTCTTCTCGATCAGGAAAACGATCCGAACCTCGCTTCGTTCGGTGATTTCGACCTTGTCGCCGGTCTCCTGGATGAGTGCCGGGATATCGATCACCGAAAGCGGATCGGTGCAATGCACTTCGAGGAAATCACCCGCCGTCACGCTCCTGAGGGCCTTGCGCGTCTTCAGCGCAGGCAGCGGGCATTTCAGGCCGGTGAGATCGAGCTTCGTCGTTGTCATGATCGGACCTTGGCGAAGCCGCCCCGCGTCGTCAACGCCGACGCTTCCTCAACCATGTTCAGCTGTCGGCCGGAGCCGAAGCGAGCACATCGTCGACGGGAATCGCGGAACGCAGCATCAATTCGGCGACATCCTCGATGTCGTCGAGATGCGCGATCGGCAGCGTGGTTTCAACCGCGACGTCGCTGGCGATCCCGACCACGCACGGATCGTCGGGAAACAGCAGCGGCTTGCCGTTGGCGGCGCGATACACCTCGATCTTGCTGACCGGCTCGCGCCTGAAGCCCTCGACCACGACCAGATCGACCGGCGCCATCTTGGCGAGCAGTTCCGGCAGTCGCGGCTCACTCGCGCCACGCAGCTCGTGCATCAGCGCCCAGCGCCGCGTCGAGGACACCAGCACCTCGGTCGCGCCGGCCTGCCGGTGCACCCAGGAGTCCTTGCCGGGAATGTCGACGTCGAATTCGTGATGGGCGTGCTTGATCACGGAGACGCGCAAGCCCCGGCCAAGCAGATGGGGGATCACCCGCGACAGCAGGGTGGTCTTGCCGGCTCCGCTCCAGCCCGCGAGGCCTATCACCTTCATACGCAATCTCCGCAGACATATAACGTCCAATGCTGCTTATATCAGCCTTGACGCAATGTCATGCCAGCCCTGCCAGCGGGTGGCGATGGATCAGGCTCCCGGGATCGCCTTGGGAGGCTCCTGGACGGGTTGCGCGCGCGGCAGCGCAAACCCGAGCAGACCGCCCATAAGGGCAATCTTAACGGCATTTGCCGTACCAGTTCTCCCGATCAATGGGAGGCCTCTCCAGTGCCCAATCACGATGGTGTTCGAGACGCCATAAGCCTGAAGAACAGGGTTCTGGTCACCGCGATCTTTCTGGCATCGGGCGCGGCATCCCTGATCCTGCAGGTTCTCTGGTTCAAGCAACTGCAATTCGTGCTGGGAAGCGCGACCGTCTCCGTAAGCGTTACGGTGGCGAGCTTCTTTTTCGGTCTCTCCCTGGGCAGCGCTTTCGGGGGCCGAGTCGCCGACACCGTCAGCCGCCCCCTGAAAATATACGGCTTTCTCGAACTCGCGCTCGCGGTCGTTTCCCTGGCGGTAACCGCGTTCCTGTCGCACTGGTCGACATGGGTGGGCTGGCTGGCGCCCATGCTGGACCTGGAGTCCCCGTTCCGGTTGCCGCTGATGGTCGCCCTGTCGCTCGCCGTCCTGTCGCTGCCGACCATGCTGATGGGTGCGACCCTGCCCTTCCTCGTGAAATTCCTGACCCGCACGCAAACCGATCTCGCCAATCGCATCGGCCTGCTCTACGGGTTCAACACCCTGGGCGCGGCGATCGGCACCCTGGCCGTCGGCTTTGTCCTGATGGGCCTCTGGGGGATCACGGGATCGGGCCTTGTCGCAGCAGGCCTTTACGTCTGCGTCGGCGGCGTGGCCCTGCTGCTCGCGCGCGGCGCAAGCCCGCTGTCGCCGGTCGCCGCAGAAGCGCCGGCGCAAACCGCCGTGCCCGGGCCTGGCAAAACGTCCATCCTCATCGCGATCTTCGCGTGCTCCGGATTCGTGTCCATCGCCTATGAGGTCGTCTGGTTCCGCTTCCTGACCAATGTCAGCACCTCGAGTGTCTACGCCTTCTCGGGCATGCTCGGTGTCTACCTGCTGGGCTTGGTGATCGGCGCCCTGATCTGCGCGAGGCTGCTCGCGCCGCGCAAGGATCAACTGCTGCGGTACTTCGCCGTCACGCAGCTGCTCATCGCGGTTGCGGCCACGCTAACCGTCGGAATCCTCGGCAAGGCGCGCACCGTGGGAGCGGCGTTGTCTCCCATCGTATCAGGCCTCGTTCCAGTCCCGGCGCAGGAGCTTTTGGGAGGCGATGTTTCATTCTTCCTGATCTGCGCCGTTGCCCTGTTGCTGCCGACCACGCTGATCGGCATCAGCTTTCCCCTGGCCAGCGAACTGACCGTGATGCAGATGAGCGCGCTGGGCCGCCGGATCGGCACGCTCTACGCCTTGAACACGATTGGCGGCGTGCTGGGCTCCCTGGCGGCAGGGTTTCTTCTGATCCCTTATCTGGGCAGCCAGGGGGCGCTCACCGTCCTGATCGCTCTGAACGTCGTGCTCTTTGTTGCGGCCACCGTATCGCAACCGGGTCTTCTGAAAGAAGGCAGCCTTTGGCGACAAGGGGCAGTCGCAGCAGGCATCATCGCTGCGGCGCTCCTGCTCTTCACCCCGCACTATCTCGAACGGGTCCTGACCGCGATCGAAGGCGGCAATGTCCTCGAGTTGCGCGAAACCAAACAAGCAACATTTGCGGTGGTCGAGTATCGCGAGAAGGCGGCGGGCACCTATCAGCAACTCGTGGTGAATTCGAAGAGCTATGCCAACAACCGTCCCGAGGGACGACGCTACATGGCGGCAATGGGGCACTATCCGATTCTGCTGCACCCGGGCCCGGTTGAAACGGCTGTCGTCATTTGCATCGGGACCGGAACCACGGTGGGTGCGGTCAGCACGCACCAGGAACTAAAATCCATCGACGCGGTCGATCTGGCTCCGACCGTGTTCGAGTTTGCGCCTCACTTCGTGCCGATCAACAAGCGGTTCTACCAGAATCCCAAGGTCCATCAGATCGTCGCGGACGGACGCCACTTCCTGCTGGGAACAAACGAGACATTCGACGTCATCACCCTCGAGCCGCCGCCCCCCCATGACGCCGGCGTCATCAACCTCTACACAGAGGAATTCTATGCGCTGGCAAAACAGAAGATGCGTCCCGGCGCCGTCCTTGCGCAGTGGGTGCCGCTGGATTTCAACCGCGGCATTCTTCCGAAGATGATCCTCAAGGCCATGATGGGCCAGTTCAAGCACGTCTCCCTGTGGTTGCCGTCCAGAATGGAAGGCGTGGCCATCGCCTCCGATGAACCGCTGACAATCGATCCTGGCGTGCTCGCCGCGCGCATGTCGAAGCCTGGGGTGGCTGAGGACCTGACAGCCAACGGCCTGCGCTCGTCTGAGGATTTCCTGGCGACGTTCATCGCCGCCGATGAAAAACTCGCGGCCTTTGTCAGGGATGTGCCGAGCCTCACGGACGATCGGCCACGCCTCGAATATTACAACTGGTATCCGCTGAGCTCGGTCAGCGTGGACGAACTGAAGCGCCTCCGCGAGCCGGTCGAAACCTATCTTGCCGATAAGTCCATCGACGAGGCCCGCCTCGACACCGCGCGCACGGTGGCCAATGCGATCCTGGATGAGCACCAGGCCACGGCTGACGGCGACAAGTCCGCCGCCCGTGCCGCGCTTCGCCTGGCCCTCAAGCTGGATCCGGATAACTCCTATGTCGGCTTCCTGGACCGCAAGCTGCGCGAGTGATCGGCCCCTTGCGGATCGCCTTTGGAGACTATCCAGCGGATATACCTCGAAGTTTCCAATGCACCGGGTGACCGGAACACGATATTGTGGCGTACTGGAGCACCTCCATGCCTCGCTCGCCTTCGATCGTGCCGCACCAAATCGACCACGACACCTATCTGGTGCTCAACGATTTCGGCCGGCTTGGCCGCGCCTGGTGCGAGACCGACGAGGAAGGCACCGACCGGAAGACGCTGATCCGCCGTCTCCTGGATGACCAGTACAGCCATCCGGTCCGTATCATAGCCTTCAATACCAGCGAAGGATGGTCGCGCGACGTCACCACCGATATTGCCGACGAGCTTCGGCGCCGTTTCGTCGAATACGACGAGGTCCCGCGCTCCGTGCTGGAGTTCGTCGAGATGGCCATGCGGCACTGAACCGGATTCGCAATCGCACCGGGACCTGCGGCAAAATTACCCGACGGGCAACTCAACAGAAACCTGTCAATCCCCGGCCGCGAAAATATTTCGCTTTATCCGAAAACCAACTCAGTGCTATAAGTTCGTCGTCTCACCCGATCGAGGGGCGCTGCGCATCGTCACGGGTGTTGCGGTGAGATGCGGTGGACGCCGATCATGCTGGAGACGAGAGCATGTGAAGCGGACGGTGAAGTCGTGTGGTCCTGACGCCCTAGCGGCAGGTGTCCTCTCGTGAAACGCGCAAGCGTTTTGCGAAGGCGGTGACAAGCAAGCCCAGTCTCGCCGGGGAGAGCACGAAGTAAGCCGTAACCCATCGCGCAGGGAAAGCCGGATTGCTCCGGTTACACCTGTGGTCCTACCCCCGTGCTTTCTACCCTTTGCACGGGGCCCATGGGTGCGATCGGCACCCGGCTTTCCCTGCGCCCTCTGATGAGAGAGGGTCGAACGAAATCCAAAGCTCGGACGATTCATGTCGCGAGAGTGCCGAAGTATGACTGACAAGCGGAGCCAGACATTCGGTGTTGTCCCGGCGAAAGCCAGGACATATTGCCCCAAATCTCAATTGTTGCGCGACACTGGGGCCACAGCTCTGTTCAACAACCAACCCTGTGGTTATGGCTCCCCGCTTTCGCGGGGACGACAGCGGTGAATCTGGCGCCGATCGCCTACGCCGGCCTAAACCCCGCCTCGGTCAACGCGGCGCGCCCCTCATCAGATGCCAGTGCGTCGAGGAAAGCCTGCACCGTGGGCCGCTGCTTGCGCACTGTCACCAGCGCAAAATCGTAATGCTCTTCGGCAAGCGGAATGAAACCGAGCCCGGAGGCCGCCGCGACCGGTGCGATGGTCATGCCCCAGTCGGCGCGATGCTGTGCCACCGCGGCCGCAACCGCATTGTGCGAGCGCGGCTGATTCCAGTAGCCGTCGGGCCGGCTGCCTGCCAGCAGGCGGTCGATCAGGATCCGGGTGCCGGCACCCTGGTTGCGGTTGACCATGATGCAGGCGGGATCGGCCAGCGCGGCGCGCACCGCCTGTTCTGCGCTCAAACCGGCAAAGCGCGTGTCGTCCTTGCGGAACACGATGCCCTGCATGCGCCGCCAGCCCGGCACCAGCTCGAGGCCATCGGCCAGATACGGCGTGTTGTAGGTCCCGGTCTTGTCGTCGAACAGATGGATCGGAGCGAGATCGCACTCGCCCCGTTTTGCGGCGGCGAGGCCGCCGAGGCTGCCGACCGCGATCGAACGCACCACCAGGCCGGCATGGGCCAGCGGCGCGGTGACGAGATCGAGCCCGATGCAATGGCTGCCGACGATCACGAGATCAGGCACCCGCACATGCGGCGTGAACAGCGTCACCTCGGCGTCGCTGCCGGTCGGCAGCTGGTCGGCCAGCGCCTCGATCTTCAGGAAACCGTCAGCCTGCGCGAACGAAGTGATCGCCCCCGAGCCCTTGCCGTTGGGATAGGCGATCAGGCCGTCGGCGCCCTCGACCAGCGACACCATCACGAACTCGGTGCGCCCGAGCTCGGAGGCGATGCGCACCGGCACCTTCGCCGCCACCTTGGCATCCGACCGCGGCGGCAGCCCGGCCATTCGCCGCAGCACCGGCACGATCATGTCGTGGAAGGTGAACATCGCCGAGGTTGGAAAGCCCGGCAGGATCACCACCGGCTTGCCGTCGCAGACCGCAAGGCACAGCGGCTTGCCCGGCTTGAGCGCCACGCCATGCGCGATGATGCCGGGCTTGCCGAGCCTCGTGACGATGCGGTGCGAGACGTCGCCCGCGCCCTTGGAGGTGCCGCCCGAGAGCACCAGCATGTCGCTGTCCGCGAGCGCCTTGCGCATCGCGGCTTCGAGCATCGCCTCATTGTCCGCGATCGCGCCATGGAACGACGCGTCACCGCCGTTCTCGGCAATCGCCGCGGTGACGATCGCGCCGTTGGTGTCGTAGATCGCGGCCGGCCGCAGCGTCTCACCAGGCTGCACCAGCTCGTCGCCGGTCGAGAGGATCGCAACGCGCGGCCGTCGCGTCACCGCGACTTCGGCGATGCCGCAGGCCGCGAGCATGCCGATCTCGCGCGAGCCGATGATCGTGCCCGCCCGCAACAGCGCCTCGCCGCGCGCGATGTCGGAGCCGGCATAGGACACGAACTGCCCGGGCGACGCCGCGCGGCGAACCTCGATCGCATCACTGCCGGAGGGTTGGGTGTGCTCGACCATCACGATCGCATCGGCGCCGCGCGGCACCGGGCCCCCGGTCGCGATCGCGGTCGCGGTGCCCGGCAGCACCGGCCGGGTCGGCGCGACGCCGCACGAAATGATCTCGTCATTCACCGCGAGGTGCACTGGGGCACCCTCGCCAGCGCGTGCAAGATCGGCCGAGCGCACGGCGAAGCCGTCGACATTGGAGCGATCGAACGGCGGTACGTCGATCGGCGCCACCACATCCGCCGCAAGCGCGCGGCCGAGCGCGTCGGCGAGCTGCCGCGTCTCGGACGGCAATTGGCGCGGGAACAGCGCCGCCTCGAAGCGCCCGATCGCTTCCTCGCGCGACAGGATGGTCAGGAACTGGTCCTGCTCGATGGAGGGGTTGGGTTTCGGCGTGAAAATATTGGTCATCTCGGGAACTCACTCCCGCAACATATAGGCATCGACGATCGTGCCCGCAGCAAAGCCCTCCGCGGCGCCAGGCACGATCAGCAGGCCTTCGGCACGCGCGATCGCATCGAGCGACAGGTCGCCGGTCGCAAGCGCGGCCCAGCAGCCCTGGCGGCGCGTCAGCAACACGACCTCTGCAATGCCGACGCCGGAGGCGATCTTGCGTTCCAGCGGCAGCGGCAGTGTCTGGCGCGCCCGACGGCCGGACAGGCGATCGAGCGCCGGGAGCGCGATCGCCCAGCAGGCCGCGAATGCCTGATCCGGCGCGCCCGGCAGGGCAACGACCGGCGTTGTGTCGATCCGGCCGACCGCTGCGGTGCGCCCGGGCTGCAGCGCAATGCCATGCGCGAGCAGCGTGCCGCAGCTCGCCAGCGCATTCACCGCCGCATCGGTGCGGCCAACGCCGGTGCCGCCGATCGTGACGATCAGGTCGCAGCCGGCGGTCTCGAGCGCGTCAGCGATCGCCGTCGCATCGGGTGTCGCCTCGGCATAGACGATCTCAGCGCCCGCGAGACGTGCGGTGTCGGCGACCAGTTGTGCGGTCAGCTGGCCGTTGCAGATGTTGACGATGCGAAGCCGAGGCCGTCGGACGCGCAACAGGTTCACTCCAGCCGCGCGCGCGAGCAACAGACCGCGCGGCAACAGCGGCTCGCCCGCCGGCATCACGGCACGCCCAACCGTGATGTCGCTGCCGGCACGCCGGACGCCCTGCCCCGGGATGGCTTCGGCGAGCACCTGCGGCAGCGGACCGGAGGTGTCGACGGCATCGGCATCGACGACACAGTCGGTGCCGTCGGGCATCGCCGCGCCGGCCGCCACCCAGACCGGAGGTCCGGCCAGCGCCAACGGTGCATAGGAGGACGCTCCGACGAGATCATGGGCGCGCATCGCCCAGCCGTCGCCGACGGCAACGTCGTGCGGCGGATAGGCGCGCGGGGCCGGCATCTCGGCCGCGACGCAGTGCACTGCGTCGGCCGGCGGCAGTTCGATCGGCTGGACCGGCACGAGGTCGCGCAGCAGGGCGGTCAGCACCGCATCGAGCGGGGTGAGCGAAGCCGGAAGGCGCTGGGCGGTGATCATGGCCCGCTATGGACTGAATCGGCCCCGAAAGAAACTGCCTCGGGCCGGTCCGGACCTTCGTCATTAGACCGATGGCGCGTTGACGCGGACCCCAAACTAGTTGCAAAAGAAACCAATATGACCGGGTTCCAGAGGCCCGGCACAATCATAATGGCCAATGCGCCAATTCAGGAGGGAGACACAATGAACGCCGCCAGACTTGCCATGTTCGGGATGCTCGCAGCCGCGCTGCTGGCCTCCTCGGCCGTATCGGCGCAGGTATCCGACGACACCGTCAAGATCGGTGTGCTGACCGACATGAACGGCCCGGCCTCGACGCCGACCGGACAGGGCTCGGTCACCGCCGCGCAGATGGCGGTCGACGATTTCGGCGGCAAGGTGCTCGGCAAGCCGATCTCGGTGATCGTCGGCGATCACCAGCTCAAGCCGGACATCGGCGCGACCATCGCGCGGCGCTGGTATGACGTCGATCAGGTCGACCTGATCGTCGACGTGCCGGTGTCGGCGGTCGGGCTCGCGGTACAGAACATCGCCAACGAGAAGAAGAAGCTGTTCATCACGCATTCGACCGGCGCCACCGACTTCCACGGCAAGTTCTGTTCGCCCTACGCGATGCAGTGGGTGTTCGACACCCGTGCGCTCGCGGTCGGCACCGCGCAGGAGGTGGTGAAGCGCGGCGGCGACAGCTGGTTCTTCATCACCGACGACTATGCGTTCGGCCATTCGCTGGAGAAGGACGCCTCCGCGATCGTGACCAAGAACGGCGGCAAGGTGCTCGGCGCGGTGCGTCCGCCGTTCGCGACGCCCGATCTGTCATCCTTCATCCTGCAGGCGCAGGCCTCGAAGGCCAAGATCATCGGCATCGCCGGCGGACCGCCGAACAACACCAACGAGATCAAGACCGCCGCCGAGTTCGGCGTCTTCGCCGGCGGGCAGCAGATGGCCGCGCTGCTGGCCTTGATCACCGACGTCCATTCGATCGGCCTGTCGGCCGCGCAGGGCCTGTTGCTGACCACCTCGTTCTACTGGGACATGGACGACAAGACGAGGGAATGGTCGAAGCGCTATTTCGCCAAGATGAACCGGATGCCGACGATGTGGCAGGCCGGCGTCTACTCCTCGGTGACCGCGTATCTGAACGCGATCAAGGAGACCGGCACCGACGATCCGCTCAAGGTCGCGGCCAAGATGCGCGAGAAGCCGGTCGAGGATTTCTTCGCCCGCAACGGAAAGCTCCGCGAGGACAATCTTATGGTGCACGATCTCTGGCTGGTGCAGGTCAAGACCCCGGCCGAGTCGAAATATCCGTGGGACTACTACAAGATCCTCGCCAAAATCTCCGGCGAGGATGCGTTCGGTCCGCCGGACCCGGCGTGCGCGATGGCGAAGAAATGAGATCGGCGAATGACGAATAAGAGGTAGCGAATAGATGCGATCGTCAGCTACTCGCCACTCACCATTCGCCGCGCTATTTCACCGCCCCGATCTCGCGGAAGTATCTGAGCACGCCGGGATGGATCAGGTTGATATCGGGCGCGGCGGCGACGGTGTTCGCCGCCGTGGTCTCGCAGGCCTGGGCGAGCTTCTTGCAGAAATCAGCCTCGACGCCGTGCAGCGTCTTCGCGAGCCGATAGGCGATGTCGTCCGGCAACGTCTCGCGCACCAGGATGTAGCTCCAGGAGCCGACCGAGTTAATCGCAGCAGTCTGCTTCGGATAGCTGCCGGCTGCGATCGTCAGCGGTTTCAGGAAGGTGTGCTTGGCGCGGATGCGGGCGATCTCGTCGGCGGTCGGCGCGATGAAGCGCGCGCCGGTCGCGCTCTCCGCCATCTTGCTGAAACCGGGCCAGCCGACGCCGGCGCCCCACAGCGCCGCGGCGCGGCCGTCCTCGACCATCGCAGGGCCATCGCCGGCACGGTCGAGATAGATCGGCTTGAAGTCCTCGTCCTGCTTCAGCCCGATGCCGTCGAGAATGTAGCGCGACAGGATCGGCAGGCCGGAACCCTTGGCGCCGAACGCCACGGGCTGACCGACCAGGTCCTGGATCGTCTTGTAGGGGCTGTCGGCACGCACCACGAACATGCCCGGGCTCGAGTACATCGCCGTGAGGATCTTCAGCCTGGTGGCCTTCGGCCGGCCGATGCCCATGAAGGCCTCGTAAGACGGCTCACCTGCGACGGTTGCGATGTCGACGCTGCCGGCCTCGAGCAGCGGGATGTTCTCATTGGAGCCCTTGGTGTTGCGCGGCTCGATCGACAACGTCGCATCGGCCGCGTTCATCACCTCGGCGAAGGCATTGCCATAGAGCGGAAAGCCGCCACCCGGCGTCGCCGTGGCGAAACTGATCGTGGTTTTGGAAATGGTCTTGCTCCCCTCTTGCGCCGCCGCACCGCCCGCGAGCAGCAGCGCGCCGGCGCAGATCATAGCAGCGAATTTCATGCCGAGCCTCAAGCATTGCAGATGAGCGCGACTATCGTCGCACGGGCGGGATCGTAGGCAAAGCCGGCGTTTTGTGAAACCATGACGACAACAGTCACAAGAAAATGACGGGAGAGACGATGTTCCGGTTCGCACGTGCCGCATTGCTTGGTTTGATTTGTTGCCTTGGCTCCGTTGCCCCCTCATCCGCGTCCGACTATCCGAACCGTCCGGTGCGCTGGCTGATCGGGTTTGCCGCCGGCGGCCCGGTCGACATCGTGGCGCGCATCATGAGCCAGTGGCTGTCGGATCATCTCGGCCAGCAATTCGTGGTCGAGAATCGCGCCGGCTCCGGCGGCAACATCGCAGCCGCCGCCGCGATCAACGCGCCGGCGGACGGCTATACGCTCTTGTTCGTCGCGCCCAACAACGCGATCTCGACTTCGCTCTACAAGAAGCTGCCCTACGACTTCCTGCGCGACACCACGCCGGTGGCCAGCATCATGCAGCTCACCAACATGCTGGTGGTTTCGAACGCGATGCCGGTGAAGACCGTTCAGGAGTTCATCGACTACTGCAAGGCCAACCCAGGCAAGATCGCCTACGCCTCGTCCGGCAACGGCACCTCGGTGCATATGTCGGCCGAGCTGTTCAAGGCGATGACCAAGTGCGACATGCAGCACGTGCCGTATCGTGGATCCGCGATCGCCTTTCCCGACATCATCTCCAACAAGGTGCAGCTGATCTTCGACAATCTGCCGTCGGCGCTGGAGCAATCGCGCGGCGGCAGCGTCCGTGCGCTCGGCGTCACCTCGCCGAAGCGTTGGCCGGGCGTACCTGATGTGCCGGCGATCGCCGAGACCGTGCCGGGCTTCGAGTCGGTCGGATTCTATGGCATCTCGGCGCCGAAGGGCACGCCGCCGGAAATCGTCGACATCCTCAACAAGGCGGTCGGAGAGGCCCTCAAGGACCCCAAGCTGGTGGCGCGCCTCGCCGAGGTGGGCGGCATCCCGAAGCCGATGACCCCGGCCGAATTCGGCAGGCTGGTCGCCGACGAGACCGAGAAGTGGCGCAAGGTCGTCGAGTTCGCCGGCGTCTCGGTGGATTGAGGGCGGAGGTTCGGGAGGCAGATGGGCGGCTTGCGGCACGGGTTCCGGCAGCGGCATTGCCGAAACCCCGCGCAGCCTGTAAACGAAGCCCGCACCGTTGCCGGCCGCACCCCGCGGCCCCGCAAGGCGGCGGGGCCTGTAGCTCAATGGTTAGAGCCGGCCGCTCATAACGGTCTGGTTGCAGGTTCGAGTCCTGCCGGGCCCACCAATGAGATCAATACCTTACTGGATCCTGGTTGCGGCCAGCGCGACTGCCGCACCAGAAACCGCACCAGGTACGTCCTCTTTTCGTTCGTGAGGACGGTTCGCGCTCCCACTTCCATCGCTACGGTCTTCCTCGCAGCGAAGGCTATGTCCGCTAAAGGCTCAATCTCGGAAATGAACTTTTTGAGCCAAGGTTGTCCGCAATGACGACGCAGATTTTACGCTGAACTTCGCCTGCGTCGGCTTTAACCGACGGACCAAGCCGTCTTCGTGCGCCATCCGCAACGTTGTCGTCGCACGACTGCGCAACGGCGCGCGATCGGTTTCCGCGATAACCCCGATGACACCGGAAGGAAAACCTCGATATGATACCCTACGGAAACAGGGGCCAGCCAGATGGGTGTCGCCGTAATTACCGGGACCAGCAGCGGTATCGGTCTCGCAACCGCCGCTACTCTGGCGCGCTCGGGCCATCTGGTGTTTGCCGGCATGCGAAATCTCGATCGTGGTGACGAGCTTCGAGCGATAGTATCCAGGGAAGAACTCCCGGTTAAGCTCATTCGCCTCGACGTAGATAGCGACGCTTCCGTCAACGAAGCCTTCCGCCAAATATCGACAGAAGTTGGCGAGGTCGACATCCTCGTGAACAATGCGGGTGTTCCGGGAACCGGGCCTGTCGAACTGGCGCCGATGGAAGTATTCCGCCAGTCGATGGAAACCAATTTCTTTGGTGCGGTAAGATGCATCAAGGCGGTCGTGCCCTCCATGCGGCAACGGCGCACCGGTTGCATCGTCAACGTCACGTCGGTCGCCGGGCAGTTCGGTATGGCAGCGCTCGGACCGTACACTTCGACAAAATGGGCATTAGAGGGATTGAGTGAGAGCCTAGCTCAAGAACTTAGACCGTTCGACGTTCGAGTCGCCATGATAGAGCCAGGTGTTGTTGCTACTCCGATGACAACCAAGCCAAAGCCTTCCATTCCCGTGGATCACCCTTATTATTCATCGATCCGAAGGTTGCTTGCCTACTTCGATGCTTCGCTTGAAGATCCGACTTCACCCCTAGAAGTGGCTGAGACCATTCTAAGAGTTGTCGACAGCCGTACTGGCAAGCTTCGCAATCCGTCTGGCCGCGACGGGGCCAAAATGCTTCTTTGGCGCACAACAAAGACCGACGAAGCTTGGGTTGACCTCGCGGTCGCGAGCGATGCCGACTGGTCTGCCGACGTCAAAAGAGCAACGGGCGTGGTCGCCAAGCTACCTCTTAGCTGACAGCTTAGCTGATTTGGCTAGCCGTTTTCAGAAAGTCCCAAATCACGGCAAGGAGTCCGCCACCGCCCAGCCGAGGTTTAGTTCGGTGGCTGTACGGGTTTGGAGGCCACGCTTGATCAGTGACGCGCCGCGCGCTCGGGTCGCCGGGTGAGCTGTGGACGCGAAGAACGCCGACAACGCATGCCGGAATACGTCCTCGGGCGGCAGCGTGACCTCGTCCATGAGCGCCTTGGCCGCGACGAGCGCGTGTTTTTCGAATGAGGCCAGACGGCGGGCGAGAGAATCGACGAAGGTCTCGATCTCGGCGTCAGGAAGGGCGCGGTTTACATAGCCGTAGTGTTCGGCGAGGTCGGCCGGGAAATCGTCGGCACCCAGGATAACTTCCAGCCCGCGTCCCCGACCCATGAGACCGCCAAGCCGCGCCATCGGGTTTCCGCCGGGCACCGCGCCCATGCCGACTTCGAATTGTCCCAGAATTCCGCGTTCGCGGCTGGCGAAGCGCATGTCGCAGGCGAGGGCGAACTCGCTACCCGCGCCGCGCGCGCGACCTCGAATCTCCGCGATCGAAGCAACGGGGGCCCGTGAGAGCCGCACCAATACGTCGGCCCATGGATGCATGCCGGTGGGCCCGGGCGGCATCGCCGCAACCTTCGCCTTGTCAACCAGCACGTCCCAATGCGCCAGAAAGAAATCCGGGTCTGCGCTACGGAATACGACGACCTTTACGCCGCTGTCGGTTTCAAGAGCCGTAACCAGTTCCTGCAACTCGCCGACGGTATTCGGATCGATCAGGTTGATCGGTGGATTATCGAAGGTTGCCGTCCATAGGGCTGGCGACGATTTGTCGATGGTAATCTGCGTCATCGTACTTCTCCTTTGATGTATCGAATGTGAAATCGTGTGATCATCCTTCGGGTATCCCGGCCATTCGCATTGCTTCGCAGGCGCTCTCGCAGGCCGAGAGGTAGGTCCGGTCGTCGCTGGCGAAGTGCGAGCGAAATCGACGAATGGTGAAACTCGCATCAAGTGCCAGCCCAGCCTTCACAGCGGCTCGTGCCTGATCGAGATGTCCAAGTCGGGCCAACGCGGCGGCGATGCGGAAATGTCCGATGGCGTAGTTGCGATTGAGTTCCAGGCCGCGGCGCAGCCAGGCAACTGCCTCGGAGTCCGCGTTGAGTTGCATTTTCGCTACGCCGATAAAGTGGAGCCAACGGAATGCTCCGGCGTCACGGGGGGAGAGCCGAAGCGCTTCCCGGATGTGGGCTTCGGTTTCATCGGCGCGCCCCATGTAAACCTTGGCGATACCGATCCATGCGTGGGCGGCCGCCAGGTTTCGGTCCAGCGACAACGACTGTTGGCATTCCGCAATGCCTTGTGCTGCGCGATTGGTGGAGATCTGGACAAAGCCCAACACCATGTGCGCCTGGGCATGGTCCGGAACCAGCGACAAAGCTCTAACCAGAGCCGCTTCCGCGAGCGAAAGCCGCTCGATGCGGTCGTCGGCCACGAACGAGCCGGCGCTGATCGCTTCGACGTAGGCCGTCCCAACCAGCGCCTCGACATTGTCCGGCTCTAGGGCCAGAGCTCTCTCGAAAAATCCCTTGGCCGATGCCAGATGTTCGGGCGTGGGACCTCTGTTGCGGCCGGCAACGCCTTGTAAATACAGGTCCATCACATCCGGCTGCAGTTGCGCTTCGGCACGACGCGCTTCGGCCGCGATCAACTGCGTGCTAAGCGCGTTGGCGAGTCTCGCCACGATTTCGTCCTGCATGTCGAACGGATCTGCGACCGGTTTGTCGAACCTCTCAGCCCAAAGATGATTGCCGGTCGCAGCGTCGATCAACTGCACGTTCACTCGAAGACGATTGCTACCCGATTGCACCGATCCTTCCAGCGCATACCGGACGTTCAGATCGCGTCCCAATGCTCTCACGTCGACGGATTCGCCCTTGAATGAAAACGCGGTATTCCGCGCGACGACGTGTGAACCGTTGATGCGCGACAGGTCTGTGGTTAGGCTTTCGGTAAGGCCATCGGCAAAGCGTTCGTGTGCGGGGTCTTCTCCGAAAATCGTGAAGGGCAAGACCACCACAGAAAGCCGGGGCGCCGAAACCGATGTCGCGGCCCGCCGCGCATGACTTTCCCTCGGACAGACGGTGTAAGCGCGGGTTGGGTGGCAGATGTTCTTCAGGTTTTGCTCGCCGCGGTCGACGAAATCTACGTTGACCTTGCCCCGCACCTGCTCGTACACGGAGGACGAAACGCAGATGCCACCGGGCTCTGCAATACCCTCCAGCCGTGCCGCGACATTGACGCCATCACCGAAGATGTCGTCGAAGTCGACAATGATATCGCCGATATTGATGCCGATCCGATACTGGAGTTGCGGGTCGGCGCCGCCTGGTGCACGGTCGGCCATTCTCCGCTGGATCGTAATGGCGCACGTTACGGCGTCGACCGAACTTGCGAACTCGACTAGCACTCCGTCGCCAGTCGTCTTGACGATCCTGCCCTTGTGCGCAGCGATCTCGGGATCGACAAGGTCGCGCCGCAGGACCTTCAGGGCGGACAGCGTTCCAACTTCGTCGGCGCCCATTAGGCGCGAGTAGCCGGCAACGTCAGCGGCCAGCACCGCTGCAAGTCTCCGCTCGACGCTCTCTGCTGTTGTCATAGCCAAGCTCCCATCGGCAGATTTCGAAAACGGTCTCCGATCGAACCCGGGTCTGCGGTTTCTGCCCTCAAGCAGACTTCCAACCGCACCGACTTGCCCCATTAAGCCATCGCCGCGGCATCGATGACCGCGGATGCGAAGGCTTGTGGTGCCTCCTGCGGCAGGTTGTGGCCGATACCGCCCTGGATTTCGCGATGTTCATACCGGCCGGAAAACTTCCTGGCATAGGCCGCCGGCGCCGGATGCGGTGCGCCGTTGGCATCCCCTTCCATTGTAATGGTCGGTACGCCGATATTTGGAGATGAGGCGATGATCCGGTCGAGACGCTCGTACCGTGATTCTCCCTGCGCCAGGGCGATGCGCCATCGATAGTTGTGAACGACGATCGCGACATGGTCGGGGTTATCGAACGACTGCGCAGTGCGATCGAACGTCGTGTCGTCGAACTTCCACTGCGGCGACGCCGTCTTCCAGATCAGCTTCGAGAATTCATCGCGATATTTCTCGTATCCTTCGCGGCCCCGTTCGGTCGCAAAATAGAACTGGTACCACCATTGCAGTTCCGCGGATGGCGGCAACGGAGCCTTGCCGGATTCCTGGCTCGAGATCAGGTAGCCGCTCACCGATACCATTGCTCTACAACGCTCGGGGAATGCGGCGGCAATGATATTCGCTGTCCGGGCGCCCCAGTCGAAGCCGGCAAGCGTGGCCTGCTTGATGTCGAGCACGTCCATCAGCGCGACGATGTCGGCCGCGATCGCCGCGGGCTGCCCGTTCCGTAACGTATCGTTCGACAGGAAGCGTGTCGTGCCGTAGCCCCGCAGGTAGGGAACGATGACCCGATAACCGGCTCCAGCGAGCAGCGGCGTCACCTCGGCGAAGCTATGGATATCGTACGGCCACCCATGGAGCAGGATGATGGCGGAACCATAAATCGGCCCGGCCTCGACGTAACCGACGTCCAGCAACCCCGCTTTGATCTGCTTGAGTGGGGCGAACACGCCGTCATTTGCCGGAGCCGGACGCGTCGCACGAGCCGGCCGGCTTTCAGCCCGCACCGCTCCAATTCCGATCAATTGGGCCGCGGCAAACGTCGCTGCGGCCATGCCGACGAGATTGCGTCGATGATGATCGATATTCTCAGACATTTGAGTTCTCCACTTGGCTTAGCGACGTTTTCCTGATCGCCGGGTTCAGTCGACGCCCGCCGGATCGAATACCGGAAGGGACTCGATCGACAGCGCATCGAGGATCTCTTTCGTGGTCACGATCGCGCTGGCGTAGTTCGGCATGTTGATTTCGAGCGCCGCGTGCATCATTTCGGCCGAATAATCCGCTACGGCGTCCTTGACGACCGTGACGTCGTATCCGAGCTCGGCGGCGAAACGAACGGTCGCTTCGATGCAGGTGTGCGCGATCAGTCCGATGACGATGAGCCGCTGGATGCCGTGCCGCTTGAGCTGGAGATCGAGATCGGTATTGGCAAATCCGCTGGAGCACCAGTGCTCGCTGGCGACGATCTCGCCTGGAGCCGGAACGAATTCTGCGCGGAATTCGCCGCCCCAACTGCCGAACTCGAAGCTGCGGTTCTTCCATGCCGCCCGCTGCACAGGGGCAACGTACTTCCATGAGCTGTAGTCGCCGGGTCGGTAGCGATGGTGCATGGCGTAGAAAACCCGCAGCTTCGCCTCGCGCGCCGCATGGAGCACCTGCTGCATGTTCGGAACGGAATTGTTTGCCTCCGCTACGGCTCTGATCCGTGGCCAGATCTTGCCGCCTTCGGAAATGAAGTCGTTATACGGGTCGACTACGAGAAGTGCGGTGACGTTGTTGTCGTAGAAAAGGTCGGTCATGGAAGCCTCCATGGCGGCTGCGCCGACTGACGGCACAGCCGCGGTTAGGTGTTAATTGTTGCTCATTGCGGCGCGCTCGATGCTCGCCGCGAACAGGGGCGTCTCGCCCTGATTGTGAGCGATCGAAGCCGGCTGGCGCTGCGCCCGGAATAGGTCGAACGGGATACCTTGCTTGCCGATGAACTCCATGAATTCGTCGGTGGCGTATGATCGGACCCGGTTGGTGAACTCGCATTTTCCGGGCTCGATTTCGCGGGCCGTCAGTTCCCAGGTCACGTGGATCGTCGTGCGGCCGGTAGGTGTGAACACGTCCGAGGTCGAGTCGAGAACCAGGTGGTTCTTCTCGCCTACCGTTTCCACGTAATGCTGCACCATCAGGCTGCCGCCGATCGTTTCGACGTTGATCGACATGCGCTTCCCGTCGGGTGCGGTCGTGAAGCCGGCGGCGATGTGCGCCGGCGAGCAGCCCTGGTACTCCTTTTCGGACAGGTTGAAGCACCAGGCCGGGATATCGATCTTGCTGATGGGTGCGTTGATGATGGCGGTGAAGCTGGAGTCGACGATCTGGTTGGTGGTCATGGTTTTGATCTCCTGAGAAGTTGCACGTCGTGAGGTTGTCCGGGGCGCACGTCCCCGCTCGGAGACCCGCGCGACGCAATCGCGGGCCTCCGTTGTACGAAACTGGTTGTGGTGGATGGCGCGGCGCCCAGCGATGAAGCAGACGCCGGTCGTTCAAACCACGCGGATGGTCACATCGATGTTGCCGCGCGTGGCCTTAGAGTAGGGGCAGAGCTGCTCGGCGTCCTTAACAAGCAGCTCGGCCATGTCTTGGCCAACGCCGGGCAGGCTGACGTCGAGACGGGCGCTGAGAGAGAAGTTGTCGCTGCCGGCCAGATGCAGGTCGACCTCAGCGTCGATGGTGACTTCGCTCAGAGTGACCTTGCGCTTGCGGGCCGCGAGCCCGATTGCGCTTTCGAAGCAAGCTGACCAGCCGGCGGCAAACAGCTGTTCGGGATTGGTGCCGGCGTGTACCGCGCCGGGCGGCGAGATCTTGACGTCGAGCCGGCCATCAGAACTGCGCGCGGTGCCATTTTCGCGACCGCCGACGGTGTGTGTCCTGGCGGTATAGATCACCTTGCCGGGGTCCTGCGCGGTGGTTGCTTGGTGAAGGGTCATAGTTGTCTCCTGTCGGGTTCGGTGGATGTGCCTGGATGCGTCAGCTCGACTTGCGCAGCGACCGGAAGCCGGCCCGGACTTCGTCCGAGAACAACTTCGGCTGCTCCCAGGCGGCAAAGTGCCCGCCCTTGTCGAGCTTGTTGTAGTGGACAAGCTTGGGATAGGCGCGCTCGGCCCAGCTTCGCGGAGCCTGGTAGAGCTCTTCGGGAAACGCGCTGACGGCTACGGGAATGGCGACATGCTTCGGAGCGAAGAACGGAAGCTTGCTTTCCCAGTACAGCCGCGCCGATGATACGGCCGTGTTCGTCAGCCAGTAGAGCGACACGTTGTCGAGGATGTCGTCCCGGGTCAGGCCTTCCGATTTTCCATCGAGCACGCGTGAGATGAGCGCGAGGCTCCGCGCGTCATGATCCAACATCCAGGCGGCGAGGCCGGCAGGAGAATCCGCGAGCCCATAGAGCGTCTGCGGCCGCCCCGCCATTTCCTGGGCGTAGCCCAGCCCATGCTTGTAGAAGTAATCGAGTTGGTCATAGGCGTGTTTCTCGTCGTCCGAGAGGCCCGACACCGCCGGGCCGCCGTGGAGCGCGTTTTCGACTTCGGCGGGGACAGTGGCCGGCATGTTGGTGTGAATGCCGATCAGTTCCGGCGGCGCCAGCAGCGCCATCTGCTCGGTAACGGCGTTGCCCCAGTCTCCGCCCTGGGCAACGAACTGGGTGTATCCAAGGCGCTTCATCAGCATGATCCAGGCACGAGCGATGCGGATCGGGTCCCAGCCGAGTTCGGTCGGCTTGCCCGAAAAGCCGTGACCGGGCAGCGACGGGATCACGAGATCGAATGCGTCGGACGCGCTGGCACCATGCGCGGTGGGGTTCGTCAGTGGATCGATGACCTTCAATTGTTCGATGATCGAACCGGGCCAGCCGTGGGTGATGATGAGGGGGAGCGCATTCTCATGCTTCGAGCGCACGTGGATGAAGTGGATATCGACGCCGTCGATTCTGGTGGTGAACTGCGGCAAGGCATTCAAGCGCGCCTCAACCTTGCGCCAGTCATAGTCTCGCCAGTAGTGCACAAGCCGCTGGATCGTCGCCAGTTGCACGCCTTGCGATTGGTCCTGGACGGTCTCCCTGTCCGGCCACTTGGTCGCTGCCAGACGGCGCCGAAGATCGACGAGATCGTGTTCGGGGATATTGATGCGGAAGGGCCGAATTGCCGCGTCTGCCGCCGCGGAAGCCGCCTGCGAGGGGAGTAAGCCGGATACCCCGACGACGATCGCGCTCATGGCAACGGCGCCGAGCAATTGACGGCGGTCGGGGTTCATACGCTCGTTTTCGGACTGGTTCGTCATCTTGCATCTCCCTGATCGTTGTTGGCGACCCGACCGGTTGCGTCGCTCGCCCCGTAAAAACACTGGGCCAGATCTCCGGGATTAGCTCGTTATGGATTGTTAGCGATCGTTAGCTGTCGCCAGCGCGGCGGGCTGGGATGCGCTTTCCCAAGGGCGGCCGCCGCGGCCGGGACAGCCGCTGGCGATCTCATAACCAATTGGCACTAATGAGTAATTTGAAATGGCGAGTGCACTGCAGTGTGCGCTACAATTCGGTACGGGCATCGGATATAACGATGGCATCGGACTGCAGACCGCCCGTCTGAACTGTCGACGTGACGCCAATCGCCAAGAACAATGATTTTCAATGCCGACAGAACAGCATAAGGAGATCATCGCGTTCGGTCCGTTCAGCCTGATACCCGCCGAGCGCCTCCTGACTAAGAACGGTGAACGCGTCGAACTCCGTGGTCGGGCTTACGATCTCCTGGTCGCGCTTGTGTCGCGTCCCAACGAACTGATCAGCAAAGCCGATCTGTTGCGGCAGGTCTGGCCTGGCCTCGTTGTTGAGGAAGGCAGCCTCCGATTTCACATGGCGAATCTGCGCAAGGCGCTCGGCGACGGCAGCAATGGCCAACGCTATATCGTGAATTCATCTGGACGCGGCTATTCGTTCGTTGCGGAGATCTCGCGGTCGCCCACCCAGAACATGGGGATAGCAGGTCCGGCGCCGTTCCGGCACGCAAATCTGCCGATACGCCTGCCGATGATCGACCGCGAGGTTGAAATCGATGAAATCCCCGCTCGACTACGCACGTCGCGCTTCGTCACAATCGTGGGAGCAGGCGGTGTCGGCAAGACGACGCTCGCGATCGCAGTCGGTCATCAGTTGATGGAAAGCTTCGATGGAGCCGTAGTTTTCGTAGATTTGAGCATGGTGAGCGATCCCGGGCTGGTAGGAATCATCGTTGCTTCCCTGCTGGGCTTGTCGGTGCAGTCCGAAAATGCGGCGCCCAGTATCGCTGCCTTTCTACGAGATAAACGAATTTTGCTGATCTTTGATACCTGTGAGCACCTCGTGGAGTCGGTTGCAGCTTTCGCATCTTCGATTTTTGGGTCTGCGCCGAAAGTCCATCTTCTGGCGACAAGCAGAGAGGCGCTGCAGGCCGATGGGGAGCATGTCTATCGGCTCGACGCGCTCGCCTACCCCCCTGAGGGCACGGGGCTTACTGCGGAAGTGGCCCGGACGTTTCCAGCAGTGCAACTCTTTGTCGAACGTGCACGCGCCAGCGGAGCACAGTTGCATTTCAGCGACGACGAGGCGCCTGTCGTTGCAAACATGTGTCGCAGGCTCGATGGCGTTGCTCTTGCGATTGAACTCGCGGCCCGGCGGGTGGAGACTTACGGTGTGCATGGCACCGCGGAACTGCTGGATCAGCGGCTGGCGCTCTCTTGGCTCGGACCAAGAAGCGCGCCGCCGCGGCAGAGGACACTCCACGCCACGATAGATTGGAGCTATAGCCTGCTCTCCGACCTGGAGCGGGCTATCCTTCGTCGTCTTGCCGTGTTCGTAGGGCATTTCACGCTCGATGCCGTGACCGCGGTCTGCGGGCAAGACGTTAGCCGAGAGGACATTCTCAACACCATCGACAGCCTGATTAGCAAGTCGATGGTCGCGACGCGCCCGATCGGTACTGTCATGAGCTATCGTCTTCTGGACACCACGCGCGCGTATGCGCTTGACGTCCAAATCGATGACGCTCAGGCAAAAGAGCTCGCCACAAGGCATGCCAACTATTGCATCGAATGGCTGGAACGACGAGGGCGTGATTGGTCGACGTTCTCGAGTGGGCAGGAACGAACTCACCATTTTTCCAAAATGAATAATGTGCGCGCTGCGCTAGAATGGTCTTTCGGCGAAGACGGCGATCCGCGGATTGGAATCAGGCTTGCCGCTGCGGCGGCGGAAGTATTTTTGGCAATGTCATTGCTTCCCGAGTGTCACCGCTGGTCGCAACGCGGACTTGTGGCGCTCAACGCGGAGACGGTTGGTAGCTCGGACGAAATGCGACTTCAGGCAGGTTTGGGCGTTTCATCGTCCCAGATGTACGGCGAGACGGATGCGGTCAACGACGCTCTCAATCGGAGCCTGGCAATCGCGGAATCAAACGGGGATACGCTCTATGAAGCTGGCCTACTCAACATGCAGTACATTTTCCATGGTCGCAGCGGGCACTTCAAGCTACTGCTTGAGTATGCTGAGAGATGTCGCAGCCTCGGCGAACGAACCGATGACGTTGCGATTAAAGCGTTGGCCCATTCCGCCCGCGGTATGGCTTTGCAGTTCTCGGGAGATCTAGGCGGCTCGCGAGTTGAGCTTGAGGCTGTAACCGAAATGATCCTGAACTCTCAGCAGAGTTCGGTCCTGCTTGGCTATGATCCGCATTACCGGTCTATCGTAGCTCTGGCGCGGACGTTGTGGCTGCAAGGATATCCCGACCAGGCCGCTGAACGCATCAGACAGGCAGTCGCGCTATCGGAGGCAACTGGGCATTCGGCCGCTCTAGCGCTGGTCCTGGCGGGCGCCGCTACCGTTTCACTTTGGCGCGGCGACCTCGATTCGACCCAGCGTTATATTGACCGCTGTTATACGTTGGCTGAAGCCAATGCTATGGGTCCTCTGATGGCGATCGCACGATGTCGCAAGGCAGAACTCGCTATCCATCAAGGCAAAGTGCGGCAAGGCGTCGATGATTTGCGCGCCGGTCTCAAGCCGATCCATGCCGCTCGTCACGAACTTCTCACCACCGAGTTCAACATGGAGCTCGCGCTGGGCTTGGCCCAGCTCAGTCAGGCTGCCGCAGGCCTGGAGATTGTCGATGAAACGATCGGCCGCGTCGAGGAAAGCGGCGAACTGTTCCAGTTGCCGGAATTGCTGCGTGTGAAGGGTGTTCTCCTTCAATCGATCCAGGCACATGAAGACGCAGAAAGCTGCTGGAGGGAGGCGATTAGGCTTTCACGGGCACAGGGTGCCGGTTCCTTCGAATTGCGATCGGCAACAGACCTTGCCCGAAACCTCGCCGGTCAAGGAGAACGCAAGCGAGCCATTGCGTTTCTGCAGCCGATCTACGACCGCTTCACAGAAGGGTTTGACACAACCGATCTTAAAGCTGCCGCGGAACTGATAGCGAGATTTTGACAGTAGCCATGCTCAGCAACAGAGCTCGAAATTCCAATTTGTCAGTCCAAGGCGGATCAACCGCTATAACCACATCCATATCCAAGTGGAGATTGAATTTGATGTCAGATCAACTCGAGCCATGTCCCCTTGGGGCAAGAAACCGCTTATAGCGACTGAAACGGCGCCTCAAAGAGCCGACCTGTTCCGGTAATCATGCAGACCGTCGTCTGTGAGCTAAACGAATACCTTTGCGCGATCTCCTCGCCAAATTCCCGAGCCGGGTGCTCGACCAGTGTGAAGTCCATTGTGGCGACGTGTCTCCGTTGTGGGTTTATGGTGCGCTCGGAGGGAGGGTTCATTGTGTGTGATTTCAAAAGGTTACGGAGATGAGGAAGGGCTTAGGTGCATTTCCCGCCAATTGGTGCCTTTCGGTACGAACGCCCAAGCTGCTGTGGCTCGAAATGCAGGGAGACGGCCTTTTCGTCGACTGGCATTTTCATCCTTGGCCGGATCGCTAGCTCGATCCGCATAAGCGCCCGCCCGAATGAGCGCACCCACAACGCCATGCCGAAGGATTTCCGGTTTGCCCAGCAGCGGAATATCGATTCCAGTACAGGAAACATCCGACCGGCGCTCAGCTCTCCATCTGCACGCCTAGCGAAGCCGGAGACAAGAAGACGGCCTTTTGCCGAAGCGAATCACCGCGGCCAAGGCAACCTCATCTCCAAGAACTAGTCAGACCCTTGAAAGTATTGCCGATTTGAGCTCGCTTGCGGCGGGCGCGCCGTAACCTAAATTCGTGGCTCATGGCAAAGGGTAAGACGCGAGCCACGCCGCCCAAACGGACGACGCTCAAGAAAAAAACGGCATCTAAGGGGCCTGCCAAGAAGACCACCAACAAGCCAGGCAAGGGACAGATCTTGCCGGGCCGCAAATCCGCGTCCCAAGCAAGTCCGAAGAAGGAGTCTGCTGACCTGGCAAGGGCTGGCGGCAATGCAACGACAGCAGGCGTGACCTTCCAAGCCTCCGTTGGCGCCGTTTTCGCAGTCCAGATGCTCGCCGAGACTGTCTTGGATGACCGCCTTGGCTTGGGCGACGCAAAGGCTTGCGGGATACGATTTGAAAGTGAAGCGGCGGTCGACGATTGCGGGATCGAGACCGATGTCGGCGGCTGGATCTTTATCCAGGCCAAGACCGGAGTCACGCTCTCCGCCAAGGCCGACAGCGACCTGCGGAAAACCGCCGGGCAAATGATCCGCCTCTGGCATAGCGCCAAAAGGGGCCGCGGGAAGAATGGATGGGATCGGCCGCTGGATCCATCCAAAGATCGCTTGCTACTGGCGGCAGGCCCGACATCGAGTGGCAGCGTAACCCGCGACCTCGCTCGCGCATTGGACGCCCGCCGCGCGCGATACGCGGCGCCCTTGCCTAAGGCGCAGAGCGACGCGTTGACGACATTCGTCAAAGCGCTAAAAGCGGAGTGGAAGACCTTCACCAAGGCGTCCGCCCGCGAGAGCGACCTTCGTGTGCTCCTTCCCCTTGTTTTTGTGATTTCGTTCGACATGGCGGGCGCCGACCGTGCCGCAGCAATCGCCGGAGCCGGCCATCTCGTCACCCGACCGAGTACAGGGGCCAATGCTTTCATTGCGATCGAAAAGCATTGTCAGCACCTGATGGAAGCCAGGCTCGGGGACGGCCCCGTGCAGTTTCGCACTGCTCTGTCCGCTCTTGGCATCTCGCTCAAAGCGCCGCCGCGCTACGAGGTGGATGTGGCGCAACTGGCCCGCTTCAGCGCGGAGACCAGCCGTCGGTTGGCGGAATTTGAAAAAACGACTGTTTCCGGCCTTGACATCACCGTCTCGCGGCACGTCACGCAAGCGATGATGGAAGCCGCACAAAACGGTTCTTTCCTTGTTATTGGCGAGCCCGGCTCAGGTAAAAGTGCCGTCATCAGCGCTGCGGCAGCTGCTCTCCGCGAACAAAAATACGATGTCGTTGAGCTTGCGGCCGATCAGTTGCCGGTTGCCTCGGTGGAGGGTATGCGCGTCGAGCTTGGGCTCGAACACCGCATCGTCGACGTCCTCGAAAATTGGCCGGGGTCAAAACCTGCATTTCTGTTCATCGATGCGCTGGATGCCACGCGAGGCGGCGCAGGCGAGCATGTCTTTCGCAGCTTAATCGACGCCGTCGTCAGGCATCCCTCGGCTCGCTGGAGAGTGATTGCCTCCATTCGCTCGTTCGATTTGCGGATGGGCGAACACTTCCGTGCTTTGTTCAAGGGGAAACCGCCATCCGCGGCCTATGCGAGCAAAGACTTTCTCGATATCCGTCACATCACCGTGCCCCCGTGGACCGATGCCGAATTTTCGGCGTTGCGCGCCAAAGCGCCGTCTCTGGACCAGGCAATAACGCGCGGCGGCGAGAAGCTGCGCGATCTAGCGCGTGTTCCCTTCAACACGCGGCTGCTTGCCGAGCTAATCACGAACGGCGCCACGCCCGAGACGTTCCATAGCGTCGCATCGCAGGTCGCACTGCTTGCGCTCTATTGGCGCAAGCGCGTCGAACAACACGGCAGTGGCGCTGAGCTCTGTCTCCGCGCAGCGGTCGCCGAAATGGTCACCGATCGAACCTTGCGGGCACGGCGCACAACGGCAGCAGCGCCGGACCCCGACGCCTTCGACGCCGTTCAGAAGGATGGCGTCGTGATGCAGTTGTCCGATGTGCGATTGATCGGCTTCCGGCACCACATCTTGTTCGATTACGCGGCGAGCCGCCTCTTCATCGACCCGTTGGATGTTGCGGCAACCGTCGACCGCCTGCGCAATGACCGCAGCTTGTCGCTCATGCTGGCGCCTGCTATTGGTTTTGCATTGCAAGCGCTTTGGGAGACCGACGACCCCGCCCGCGAGGCCTTCTGGGCGGCCGTCTCTCAATTCGCCGGAGGCACCAGCGTCGACCCAGTGGCGCGCAGCATTGCAGCCCGCATAGCATCGGAGCAGCCCCGGCATAAGGATGATTTGCAAGGATTCCTCTTACTTTTGCAGAACGATGCCAGCCGGAAAACGGCAAGCGTCGCCTTCGCACATGTGGTGGGCTCAATCATTGTGCGCGTTGATGACGGGCTTCTAGTCGTGAATGCTGCATGGTGTCATCTTGCCGCGCGCATAAGCAGCGATCTTGAGGGGCTCGCGTGGCCGCTCCGCACCTTGCTTACGCGGTTCAGTGATCGTCTCACAGACCCCGCCATTCAGGCCGATTTCGGCCTCGCGGCACGCGCGCTTTTTGCGTATGCCCTCGATCGTCCCGCCGCCGTGACCTTGCTGCCTATCGCGATCGAGCTGGTCGTGCAAAGCTATCGTTCGGACACGGCGGCGTCGCGCGCCCTCTTGGCGAAGACGCTTGCGGCCGGGCGCCTTGAGTCCCATGCGCATGAGGACATACCGGCTCTGGCACGTCAGGCTAAGTTGCTTCTGGATGCTGATCCCGACTTCCTGGTTGAGATATTTGGGGTGGTCTTCGGCTACAACGTGAGCGATGACAGCGCGACGTCAATAGGCTCAAGCCAGATCCTCGCCCTAACCAGCAACAGGCGACAGGATTACGACCACGCGAAATGGGAGTTGAAGGAGGTCGTGCCGCGCTTCCTGAAAGCGCAGCCGGAAACGGCTATCCGCGCCATTAGTGCCGCGCTTGCAGGCTACGCTCGACAAAAATACGGAGACGTTCGCACTATCGAAGTCCCGACTGCCGGTGTTACGTTGGCGTTAATCGAGGATGACAGCCACATCTGGGCATCCGATCCCAACGATCGCCACGCGCATGCGGACAATGCAGGCGGTATGCTCTTGGCCTTCAAGACACGCCTTGAAACGGCGAGCGATGACGATGCTCGAGCGCTTACGCAATATGTCATTCGCCATGCAAAGCCGCTCGTGCTCTGGTCGCGCCTGTTTCTCGTCGGTGCCGGGCGAGCGGCAGTACTTGGCAGGATTCTTTGGCCCTATGCGAGCTCGACGCCGATTCTGCGGTCGTCAGATACGGCCAAGGACGCCATCGACGTCGTCGCCGCGGTCTACCCTCTGATCGATCATTCGGAACGACTCCGATTTGAAGAGAGAATCTGCGGCGTCACGTACCAGAACTTTAAGAATCCCGAACGCGCGCAGCTAGTATTTCTTGGCCGTCTCTTTGGCGCCATTGGCTCGGCCCACCTTGCCACGGAGCAAGCCCGTCGGTTTATCGTGGCGGCTACGGCCCAGAACATCTCGACCGATAATCGCCGAACCTACGAATTCGAAATGAGGAGTTTGCCGGTCGAGCCCTACTACTGGCTCCCGGAAGGCGTCGACGCAAAGGCGCCAGCCAATGCGAAGATCCTTCGCCTCATCGAAATCATGGATGTAGGAAGCGGCGACCTCCAGAACCGGCTTGCGGCGGCTGAGGCCGTGGCGGCCGCCATCCACAGCGCCGGCACCGACGGCGTCGCGCTGCGCATCACCGAGCACGCGGAGGATCAGCTTGGTTACGTGCTTCCGAAGCTCGCGCGCGAGCAGGACACATTGAGGAAAAGCCCCATGATGGCGGCTCGATTGTGGTCGCTGGTATCGCCGATGCTGACCAATCCCCGCCCGGAAGCCGTGCCGGGCAAGTCCATCGATCGCGGGCCGCGCGCCTCAGCCACCGATGCAGCCTTGCGCCTTTGCACGATCTCGCAGCTGTTCGCAGATAATGTATTCCCTGCCGTCGAGCCCTTCTCCAACGACCCGAACGCCGGTGTTCGCTACGAGTTCGCCAACCATTTCGGGTGTCTTTGGGAATTTAGGAGAGCGGATCTCTGGCGGATTGCTGAGCAATATGTTGAGTGCGCCACCGACAAGGCTGTCCTCAACGCCCTTACCGGCTTCCTCTGCTGGGCAATTCACCATGACGTGGAGCGCGTCGAAGATCTCGCATTGAAGCTTCACCCGCGCGCCGGAAATGAAGAGGACGTGCATGGCGATAGCATGGTCGAGGGGATTGCCAGCGTAGTCACGTTTCTGTGGACCCGGTACGACCGGCCGCGTGCCCACAGCCTAATCCAGGCATGGCTTGCCGAACCGGAGACCTATGATGCCGAGCTCGGGCGTGTCGTTGCGAGCATGCGTGGTCATATCACCAGCGGCTACCAATCGCGCAAAACCATCGAGGTCAAGCTCCGAGCGCATTTCCTGGCGCTTGCAGCTGAAATCGTGGCGCGCGCGGCGTCTTGTCTCGAAGCATTTTATACCAAGGGCGGCGCCGAACTCACGGAACCAGACAGCAAACGCGTGCGCGCCTGTGCACGTCTCATCGATCAGATTGGCGACCAGCTCTACTTCTCATCGGGCGCAGCGGCGCAGGCCAGCGAAGACGTTCCCCTGGCCGGCATCGAGCCCAAGCGAGCATTCCTGCGCGATGCAACACCGATCATCCGACGTCTTGGCGATGTTGCCGTCCCCCATACGATTTACTACCTCATCGAGCTATTGGATTTTCTTCGGCCTGCCGATCCTGAGACCGTCTTCGATCTCATCGCGCATGCGCTTCTCACGGGCGGTCCACGGCATGGTTACGAGTTCGAGCCGATGGCGGTCAATCGGTTTGTGACGATCGTAGGGACATATCTGGCCGACCACCGCGGCATCTTTGTCAGCTCCGATCGGCGCGAGAGCCTAATCTCCTGCCTTGATATCTTCGTCAACGCAGGCTGGCCAACAGCCCGGCGCCTGCTCTATCGATTACCCGAACTTCTCTGAGACTATCGAAGTTTTGTATCGCCGGTTGACTCTCGAATAGTTGCTCAGCGGCTTTTATTGAGACCTCTGCGGGCAAGTCGTCCGATGCCGTGCCACCAAATTCTTTCTTCCGGCGTATCGGATAGCCGAACGTCCTTCACTAACTTTTCATCTCGTAGGTTCCCGGCAGTCCGAGCACCTCCACATCCCAAGCGTGGTTCGTGTGGACGAATTCGTTGCCCCCCTCCCTATCGGTTAGCTTCGCGTACACTAGAAAGTGCGTACCAAGCGCATGCGCACGTCTAAGCGCTTTCGGAAACCTAACTCGGAGATCCCGAGAGATTCCCTGTCCAGCGATCGGACGGACATGCAAATCGCCGTGCAATCCACTCCCGATCTCGCGGTAAGTTTCGACAATTATCCGGATGTAGGGTTCTTCTGGCTTCCCCATACTTGCTCCCGGCAAGCAAACCATATTATGGATACAACCTTGCGGCGCAATTTTGTAAGAACTACCACTCGCCTACTACATTGTCATCATCGTACTATCGCTGGAGCAGCGGCGAAGAAATGTCGGCGCGTGGACAGAGGCGCGCTTATCCCCATGACGCGCAATATTACGATTGGGAAATCTTCCTTACGAACGTCCCAAAGGAATGATGACGAAATGGTTCCTTCATCTCGTCTGAGCCTGCAGCTTTGGTGGCGCGCGCCGAAATCCTGACAATGACCAATAGCGCGCCCTTGACGCAGCGGACGCCAACGAGGAACTACTTGACCGAAGTGTAGAACCGGTGACGGGGAGCGACCTTCTCGACGAATAATGATGCGATGCGCGTCCTATTGGACTCGTAGTCCGACTTCCCCAAGGACGGAAGCACATTCTTTGCGCCACTCCAGTCGTTGAGGTCGATCTCTGCCGCTGCTCCCTTCGGCTCCAATCGCAGAATATTCTCTGGTCCGAGCAGCAGGCAAGCCTGAGCCTGCGCATTGTCAGTCGTAAGGAACATCGCGCCCTTGATGATCTCTCGCCACTGAAACAGACCTCCGCGCAGTGCAAACGAGCCGATGTCGTACGGAGCATTGCCGGTGCCGATCGAGAAGATTTCGATCTGCTCGCGTGTCACATCGTAGGCGGAGAGGGTATCGACTACCGCCGCCATGATTGGATTATTCGACCAGATGCCACCGTCAAGAAAGACGTAGTCGTCGGCGGCGGAATGCCCCTGAAAAAACGTCGGCGCAGCAGAGGTGGCGCGCGCAGCCTCCCAGGCCGCCATCGCGTAGTCCCTCTTGAAGTCCTCATGATGGTCGGTCTTGAGCACCGCGATCTGCGTCTTCGGCCCCAGAAAGGCCGGTATCACGAGCCTCGTGAAGGAGTCGCCGATCGTCTCGTCACGGAACGTCTCGTAGAGTAGACGCTCCAGCTCAGTGTGGTCGTGCAGCGAAGCGCGAAGCTGTCGGAGGAGCCGACGTAGGGGTCGCCTTCTCCACCACTCAGGGAAGACGAGGTGACCATCCTCGACGTACAGCTTCTCGATCGCTGCAGCAGGTTTCTTGAGCCCGAGCCCCAGCGCGATTATGCCGCCGGTGGACGTGCCGGCGATGGTATCGAAATAGTCGGCAATCGGCTCGCCGTCGGTGATCTCTTTCTCGATCAGCGACAGAATGGTCGCCGCATAAATCCCGCGGATACCGCCCCCATCAAGTGACAGAATTCTGAACGGCTTTTCTTTCGGCCAAGGGAGCCTCTTGCGTCGCTCCTTCAGCGAGTGGGCTCGCCTGTCGGTAAATGCTGGCTGCCCGCGCCTCGGCGATGCTCTCGTGACCAACTCCGCCTCCTCGCCACTCGCCCGTAAGATGCCACAGCTCGTAGTACAGCAGCCACTCCGCCGCCCATGGAATCGTGGTATCGGCGATCAACAATCTATTCGACCATTCGCCGCCGTCGGGGTCAAAGAGGCAAAGACCAGAGTTCGCGGGATTGTCGCCGTCAAATAGAAGGTGCGGAATCTGCTCGAATGTGCCGCCGTCTTGGGGCCGCAGAGGTGGATCGCGGAGAACGACATATGGCTTGTAGGAGCCGTCGACCAGCCAAAGGACGCGCACTCGATACCACTTCTGCGCTCCGCGTATCGGACCATCCCACGCCACGAGGTCTTTGTTGAAGACCCTTAGCCTGAACTCGGGCCAGCGCCCGGCCATGCGCGCGTTCTGAGCGCCCACGGTCCGGGGCTTCTGATGACACGAGAGCCCCCGCATTACTCCTCGACGTGAAAGCGATGCGAAGGAGCGGCAACGGCCGTGCTGGCCACGGCGGCAGCGGCAGAGGCGGTGACGGGGATGATTGTCCCGCTCCCGCGCTCGTATCGGAAGGTCTCTCGGCCAGAACTCTTGTCGAGGCGCTTCGCGAACGTCTCCATCGTGCGACGGCTGACTCTCTCGCCGAACAGCGTATCGAAGATTGCTGCGATGTCCTTCATCTCAGCCGTGCGGGCAATCCTGAGCGCATTGATGAGATAGTCCATGTCGTCACTCAGAGTCTTGCGATCAGCCTGGACGCTGGGCCAGCGATCATTCAGCCGATCCGGTGTATAGCTGGGATTCCGCTCGTCGGGACCCGAGTTCGCCGCGAGAGCTGCGTCCATTTCGACCTTCACTTTGGCGGCCAAGCGCTCGAGCTGCGCGGTCAGACCAGCCGGCTCGTAGCCGCAGGTGACCGCCAGCTTGGTCAGGTAGATAGACGGCGGCTTGCGGATGCTACGCCTTTCGTACCTGAGGTTCAGGAACCGTTTCATCAGCTTCAGTGCCAAGACCTGCTGCGAGTCGAGGCGAGGCGGAATGACATCGGGCAGATTCTCTTGCTCGAGTTCCGCCTTGATGGGAGACTGCTGCAACCGATCGACGCCGTATAGGCGGCGGCGCGACTGCAGCGACTTCTCGAACTCGTATGTCGGCTTCGTCACCTCATTGCGGAACCAATTCGAGAAGCCGAACGGGTTAGAGGGCACGCGATATCCGGTCCCGGTGTCGGGGCTGTGGAATATCTCCCCGACTCGCTCAGGGCGCGGCAACTTCGCGGCGTCGAGAATGGTTACGTCCATGTGCATGAAGGCAAACTGCATCTGCACGCAGCGGGTACACCGAACGATCTTTCGCACGTCGGGGAAGCCCTGAAGGGCGTCGAACAGATGGTTCAGGGCATCGTCGTCAGACCAATCTGCCGGCGTCGTCATGTCTACCAGCGCATCGACGTCGAACCGATCCTCGTCAGTCCCGCTGACGATCGTAGCCCCGATCGCCATCGACCCCTGCGCGTACAACATGCTGACGCTGTTCATCAGCGCCTCGCGAAGCGGGCTGATGGGTCGCTCCAAGTGGGGCTTCAGCCTGCGATATCGGTTCTCTGCGACCTCCCGGTCATGGTCGCTGAGTTCGATGATCGTCACGACGTCGAGCAGAAGGTCGTCCAGTATCGGTGCAGTGTTAGGCGCGAGCATTTCTCGTCCCCGAGTAATGACACATAACCTCAATGTAGGAACAAAAAGAGAAACCACAAGATCTAGTTCGAGGAACCGGGTTTTTATCCATATATATGGAGAATCAACGACTTAGCGTTGAAGCAAGTGAAATTGCTCATTTTTCGACGCACGGTGATGAAGGTGGATGATGCTGCGACTCGGTACTCCAAGGCCCGAAGCCACGCGCCCCGCGTGAGCAGTTACCAGTTCTTTGACGTGGTCCGGGCTGGTGAAACCGACCGTCCCTATCCGCATAGGACGTTCGTGATCGTGAAAGACCTATGGCCTCTCCGAAAGGAGCAGTGCTCTTTTCGAGCAGCTCCTCTTTCCTGGCCGTTCACCGAGCTTGCCGTGAACCCAGGCCGCACAGAGCCGTGAGTTCTTCGTTCGTATTAAGCGAACGAGCTATTCCTATTCGTCCTTGAGCAGCTTCCAAGGCTCGATATCGAGACCATTAGCAATCCGGGCCACGTTGTCGATCGACACATTTCGTTCAGAACGTTCAACCCCGCTGAGATAGGTCCTATTCAACCCACTCTCGTGCGCCAGCGCCTCCTGACTCAGACCACGCGCAGCCCGAAGGCGGCGCATGTTTTTCGCCAGAATATCGCGCAAGGGGCCTTTGTGCGTCCGCTTCACATGGACACTTGGGCCAAACTGACGCCTTTAAGGCGACCGCTTTTAAGTTACATTCGACCCGGGAATTTGCTACGAATAGGAGCGGTGCGCGTTCAGTGGGCGAACGACGTGAAACTTCAGATTGGGTCAGCTGAGGCGTTTTTTGAATTGGAATCTGGCGACGCCCCCGTCGTTCGCCAATCGTACAATGCTGGCTACCGGCTTATCGAAACGGGCGAGGTACTCTGTACCGTTCAACTACCCGTCCTGCTCGCTGAAAAAGCAATTCTCGCGCGATCGAAGATCTTGATTGCCCTGACCCCGTCTGGACAGGTCGAGGCAACACTGGGGAACGGTGCAGCAACTGCACTGGTCGACGATCTGGTTGCTCGAGCGGTCGCTGACACAAACCTCCGAATGGAGGAGGCAACAACCGCAGATCTACTGGCTCTCCTGCATCGGCTTGAACGTTCATTGGACCTAGTGAAGGAAGCAATCGCGCGGCTGACAGCGGAAGCCTAGGTGTGCTTGCTGGTTACGCTGAAGTCGAAACCTTGAAGCGCAGCATTGTCGCCGATTGGGACGATCAAGTTCATCAACCTCCTCCGTACATCCAACATGACCTCGAAAAATAGCCGATTCAGTTGGCGCTCAAGACTACGTCTACAATGTATCGCGGCTGACGTTTAGATAGCTCAGCGATCGTATCGCTAGAGCACAATAAGCGAGCGCTCGTTACGAGGTTCGCGGCAGCATCCGATGAAAGACCACGCCGACCATCGAATCGAATTGCTTCCGGCAAGACTGCAGGACTTCTGATACGACAATGCTTCTGGAGCATGGGAACGATTTTTAACAAGCAAACTAGGTATTTGCCTACACAGTGGTGACGAGCGCAGCGCCATTGGTGATAAATCCTGGATGTGCAGACAACCACTTAGCCGCACATCGGCGACAGTGCTTTTATCTTGCCGAGACCCCCTACCGTCTTCTTCGTGCGCCTAGCTTAGCTCAAATTGCTAAGTCAATCTCGAGTGCTCGATCGGAGCCGCACCAAATTGAGCCCTTTCGCTCGAAAAACGACGGGCAATTTGAGCCCTGAGGGCGCGAGCTGAAGCAACATTACCGCGCGTGAGATGGGTGAAATAGCGTCTCCGAAGATCGAAAATCAAAGCTCGATCCGACGAAAAATCGCGATCCCTCGGCCCAAAAGCCGATCAGAAATCGCCCCCGTTGATCGCAGTTCTTGCGCGGGAAAGCTCCTCTTCCGAGCGCAAAAAGCTGCCCTTTTCCTTCCAAAGCGGCGCAAGCAACGCAAAAAGCCCCGCCTCCGAGGAGGCGGGGCCGATGATCCGGAGCGATCAGTCGCCGCTGCGGCGCGACCAGATCAGGCTAAAACCTTCCTCGCCTTCGACCTTGACCAGCGAAGCGTAGATCGGAGCCGGGAAGCTCGGATCATCGAGCTTGACCGAGAGATATTCGCGGTCGCTGTCGCGGACGGTCTTCTTCCAGGCGGCGCCGAACTCGGTGCTACCCGCAAAGATGCGGTAGTCGGGAGCCTTGTCGTTATCCTTTTCGGAGGCCGTGAACTTGGCCTTGATGTTCAGCGTCAGCGTCTTGATCGAGCCGTTGTAGCCGTTGTCCGAAGCGGTGAAGGTGCCGATGGTCGCCATGATAATCTTCCTCTGTTTTGCTCGGGCCGCGCCCATCGCAGCCTCGATGGCGATCCTTGGCCCGGGGGAGCGATCGGCCCGCAGCCCTTGGGCCCGCAGCGGCAGCGGAGGACGGCGAAAGCCTGCTTTTTTGTCTTGCGCGAGGAATGCCGCCGCTTCGCGGCAGGGGAAAAAAGCAGGCGTGAGCTGTTGCGGGAAGGCGATCGAGGCTCTTGCCGTCCCTCGGGCCTGATCAGCCATTCGACGGTGCGTTGGACGCGAGCCCACGCCCAAACTGACCGGGATTAGCATGGCTACCGGCGCCCACCGCAGCACCGGGAAAACGGCGGGATCGATCAAGAAAGGCCGACGTCCGCGCATCAATGACAGGAACGACGCACCAGGAAACGAGCGCGAACTCAACCGCATTTTCGCTTGGGAGAACAACGGCGGCGCCAAGAGTATCCGCCGCAATTGCGTCTCGCCTCACAAGGTCCGGACACGATCTCAGCCCCCGGCCTGACCGCCTAGCTCGGGCAAAGGAAGGCACGAGGCAGCCACTCCGGCCGCGGCAAAAGGCGTGGATCGGATGGATCCTGGCCCGCATGTGAGGGGTGATCAGCGTCGGCAATCGCCGCTTCGCTTCAACTAAACCGGCCGCGCACCGTCAGGTGCGCGGCCGCAAATTTGGAGCTTGCCGGGGCCGTCCTTGCGACCCCGGCTCGCCACTTACTCCGCAGCTTGTGAACAGAAGTCGCTACCCTGCGCCTCGTCTGGCGCAGCCACCTGATCCGTCCTGACCGTCCGCAGCAAGGACGGCAGCCAGCCGGTTGGCACCAGCAGCTGCTCGGCGGCGGCCGCCATCTCGGTCTTTTTCATGCCCGACAAGCGCTCCGCGGCCTCCTCGCTGACGCCTTCACGGACGGCCTCCAGAATGCCAGTTTTGGTGACGCGGCCAAGATAGCTGCCGACCGTCGGCCGCCAATATCCGGTCATGTCGAGGCCCACGGCCTCGGCCAAATGCCGGGCTGCGACGAGGGCGCGCGGCCTCCGGTCGAACGGCAGTTTGACCGCATTGACGGTCAATGCTGCGCAATGCGCGAACAGGGACATGCGGCTGTCGTGGTCGAGTTCAGCCACGAATTCCCACAGCCCACTCGGGTCTTTGGGCATCTGCCTAGCCCAATTGGCATGCCGATCCGACCACGCCTTGCCCGCCGCCGTGTCCTCGATTCCGGCCGCATGCACAGCCAAATCCGTCTTCACCGGTTGAATGCCGACCACATGCGCATTGGCCCCGAAGTAGAAGATTTGGGCCGCCAGCGCATGGGTCACCGCCACGATGGCGACCTCCGGCTGTTCACTCAAATTGAGGCGCAGCCCCAAGGTCCGGTGCGCTGTGAGGTCACGAACCAGCGTGTCGGACAGCCGCTGATCTTCGTCCTCCTCGTCGCTGGCACTCTCCTCTTCTTCACCGTCGTGCGCAGCTTCGACGCCTCTTTCGCCCTCCTCTTCCGAGGCCTGAGCGTTGCCGTCTTGTCCGTTTGTGCCCTCGGGTTTCTCGTCCTCGGGGCGGATGAAACCCCGCTCGACCCGCACCGTGCCGTCGTGATTGAGGACCACGAAGGCGCCGCCGCGCGCGACGTCGGCGGGATCGTAGGCCTGCCGCTTTGCCTCCAGCCGCTCGATTTCGGTCTCCAGCTCGCCGAACCGCGCGTCCACCTCGTCAGGCAGTTCCTGGGCCGTCTGATACTGCTCGGTCAGCCGGTCGAACTCGCTCTGAACGGCCTCAAGCGCGGCCTGATCCTCCGCAGACAGCTCGACCGGATGCGGATACGTTCGGCGCATGCCGTGGGCATGCGGGAAGTCGAGATAGGGCTCCGTCCACTTCCATCCCTCGGCCGCCCGCAACCGATCCGCCTCGCGGCCGAGCCTTGCCGTCACCAGCAGATCGAGCAGCGCCACATCTTCCAGATAGCCGCCGCGATCCTCGGTGAAGAGGTCGCGCAGCACGGTGCCGCCCGCCTCCGCATAGGCCTCGAGCCCGACGAAACGAGCACGCCGATCCGTGGCAGGAACGTGGGTTTCGGTGAGCAGACGGCGGATGGTGGCAGCATCCGGGTCGAAGGGCAGGCGCTCATAGAGGGCTTCCTGCCGGGCATGATCATCGGTGATGGCAAACGCCATCAGTTGCTCAAGCGTCAGATCGCCACCGCGATAGAGCTGCACCAATTTGGACGAAACCGCGCCGAGCCGCAGGCGTTGCCGCACCACATGCGCGGTGACGCCAAAGCGCGCCGCGATCTCCTCCACACCAAAACCACGCTCGTCCGCAAGCTTCTTGAAAGCCTCGAACTGATCGGCCGGGTGCATGCTTTCCCGGGTGACGTTCTCGTCCAGGCTGATTTCGTGAGGGTCGTTCGCGGTGTCGATGACGCAGCGGATCAGCTCGTTTTTCTTGATTTCCTTGCGCTTCACCCGCAGCAGCTGTGCCAGCCGCCGGCCCTCTCCGATGGTCACGCAAAAGAACCCTGTCGCCGCCCCCTCGCCATCGACCTCCGGCTCGACAACCAGATTCTGCAGCATGCCTTTGACGGCGATGCTCGCCGCCAACGCCTGGATCGCCGCCTCGCTGTGCGGCGTCTTGCGCGCATTCTTCGGCGACTTCTTGAGCTTGCCGAGCGGAATCCGAACCTCTGTTCCATCAGGTATTCCAATTGACTTGGCCGACATGATCATTCTTCCTTTTGCTTCCATGGGTGCAAGGCGCACCACGCGCCTGCACCCCTGCCCGTCGGCGAGACCGGGGGTAGCGAGTGCCAGGGCGACCCGAGCGGTGGGGTATCACCCGCCCGAAGGGCCGCTTCGTGAGAAGCGGGTCTGCACAAGCGTGTGTCACATCATCGAAAGTCGACAACGTGAAAGCAGCGCGGAAGACCGGGGAGACCGCTCGGGGCGGCGCCGGCGCCAGCCGGCGCTTTACCCTGGCGCGCGCGAGGGGCAGCGCCCCTTCAATGTCTTCGCGAAGCGGCCGTCCCCGCACCGAAGGTGCGGTGGTTAAGTGATCGCAATGGTGATGCTCTCAAGTGTGAGAATGCTGGGTAGCGCAAACGAAGTTAAATCAAGCCAAAAGCGACCTAATCAAAGAGCAGCCGACGAGAAGGCAGTGATAGCGACGCGGGCATGCAATGACCGCGGGCACCGAGGCGACTGCAGTCGCGAGACCGGTTAACAAGGCACCCGAGCGCGGGACAGCGATAGCGACGCCGGCATGCACTGTGCCGGCAGGGCCAGCGAGCGAGTGCCTCCGGCAAGCGACACATTATATTCTACTGCTTGCGCGAGGGATCGAAGCCGGATGGCCGAGACGCCGTGCGACTCGGTTCACAAGAGCCCGCGCGGCGCTTGCCGCACGCGCTCGAACCAAAACCAGGAGAGCCAAGGCGAGAGAATTAGCAACTGCCTCGCAATATTTGGTTGTGCGTCAAACATTCAAATCCGAATCAACAGGAAACGATTGCGGCTCTTCGAGAAGCCGTGGCGTGTCGGTTATAACACGCCCAACCATGCTCTCTCCTCATTACAAATCGCCGCCCTGTGCTAACGGGGAACGAATGACAGACTTAAGGATTCGTCGTAGCAGGAGCTATCTCAATGTTGACGACGCGAGAACGAAGGCCAGCCATACAGACCCTGCGGGGATGGGCGATCCAGGTACTCCAGGAAGCGGGCGCAATCCACGAGTGCAACGAACACGGTTGGATGCAGGATCGCGCCGATCCGCACGCACGAGAGCGGGCCTTTGATATCGCGCGTGGAGACCCGCCATCAGGCATCTCCCCTGATGCAGCTGCGGCGGAGGTGCTCGACGTGCTGAACTCCATCGGTGATACCTGCCCGGAATGCCCTCCAGGCTAGCTGAGCGCTATAGAAGGGCTTGTGCCGAGCCTCGACGCCAACCCCCTTTACCATTTCAGGGACCAGCTTTTTCGCCACCCTTTTTGCGCACATTGACCTAGCTAGCTCCGCGCCCGCCGCAGCGCAGCTTCCAATCGCGCCTTCTCCTTATCCCAGCGGGTTTCTTCGGCCTGCGACCTCCTCTCGATAGCCTCGACCTCGGCCTGGATGGAAGCGGCCCGCTTCGCGTGCTCCTGCTCTGCCTTATCAAACGCAGCTTGCGCCTTGTCGACCGCCTGCTGACGGCGTTCGCGCTCCTTCTGCCTGGCCGCCTCCTCCCTCGCTTGTTCAAGCTCGCGGCGCTTCTCCTCCCGGTCGTAGTCGAGAGCGGCCTTGCGCTCCGCAACCTTGTCGACGGGGCGCGAGGAATGCTTCTTCGCCTTGGGGCCTTTCAACTTGCGGGCAGCTTTAGTTGGTCTGTCGTCGCCGAGATCAGTTGGCAACTCGGCATGTTCGCTGAAAGATCCGTCAGATCCGACGGGGCGCCTGAGCACGACGCCGGGCTTTGCGATGGTCGCAGCGATGACATCAGGATCATCGCTTTCCTTTGCCGCGCCCTGATGAAAGAGATTGCTGTCTGCGCCCCACGCTTCCAACGCCGCTTTCATGGAAGGAACGGCGATCGCCAGATCGAAGAAGCCCAGCGACGTCTGGTAGGTTTTCAGTTTTCTGGCCATCGGTCTAATCAGGCCCCCCGTTCGATAGTTGAGGTCGCACACTCTATGTTTATCGCGGCGTGCGAGGGAACATGCCATGGCTTTAGGCGTTCCTTCATTCTTGAAGGCCGTCCGTGCATTACGCAACACGCTCTGAAGGATTGGCCCTTGAATGAGCCGGACGTCGACCCTGCCCAAGCGCCTACAGCCGATGCTCGCGACGCTTACCGATGCGCCGTTCGACGACCCCGGCTGGGTTTTCGAGGATAAATACGATGGGTTCCGGATGATCGCGGAAATCCGGCGGGGCAAGGTTTCGCTCTACAGCCGCAACGGCAAAATCATCAGCCGCAGCTATATCGAAGTCGCCCAAGCGCTGGAGGGCGTGAAGGGCGACGCCGTGATCGACGGCGAACTCGTCGCGATCGGAAAAGACGGCGTCTCGCATTTCCAGCTGCTTCAAAACGCGCTGCGTCATGAAGCGAATCTCCTGTATTGCGCCTTCGATCTCATGTTTCAGAACGCAGTTGACTTGCGCAAACGGCCTCTTATAGAGCGCAAGGAGCGGCTGAAAGCGATCCTGCCGCGCCACCGGCTGATCGCCTTCAGCCGTCTCCGCAAAGCGAACGGCACGAAATTCTTCGCCGAGGCCGAGCGGAAGGGTCTGGAAGGCATCATGGCGAAGCGCGCCGACAGCGCGTATGCGTCCGGAAGCCGGACGGCGGATTGGCTGAAGATCAAGACGGCAAAGCGGCAGGAAGTGGTGATCGCCGGGTTCACAGCGCCCAAGCGCACCAGGCCGTTCTTCGGCGCCCTGGTCCTCGCCGTGCGGGAAGACGACAAATGGCGCTACATCGGACATGTCGGCACTGGCTTCAGCCACAAGGTCCTGGAAGACCTTCATGCCAGGCTCGTGAAGCTGACAACCCCAAAATCTCCCTTCGCTGCCAAAGTGAAAGACGAGGCCGCCACGACCTGGGTCAAGCCCTCGTTGGTTGCGGAGGTCAAATTTGCGGAGTGGACGCGTAAGGGCGAACTACGCCAGCCCGTCTACCTTGGGCTCAGGTCAGACAAGCGAGCGAAGGATGTCGTGCGCGAGCGAGAACGTCCGCGCAAATAGCGCTTCTCTTCGGGCGTAGCCGACAAACGGAAGGGCTGACGCACTCGCCACTTCGCCGTGAATTCCCTCCGCGGTGACACTCAGTCGCCTCCCAGGTCGTGGATCTCCGGTCGTATGCCCTCAGGCGTGACCTCGAGCGTCGCGAGCGTGATCGCCAGCTTGAAACGCCGGGGTCCCGCGCTGCCGGGATTCAGGTAAAGAACGCCGCCGACCGTGTCGATCTTCGGCACGTGGGAATGCCCGGAGACAATGACGTCGATGCCGGCGCCGGAATCGGCCTTCAGCGTCTTCAAATCGTGCAGAACATAGATCGACTTTCCCGCCAGGCGCACGAGTTTCGTGTCGGGGTAGTCGCGGGCCCACGCGCCACTGTCCACGTTCCCTCGAATGGCCGTGACGGGCGCGATGCGGCGAAGTGCGTCGACGACCTCGGGGCGCCCGATGTCGCCGGCATGGATGATATGATCGACGCCCGTCAGGCCTCGTTCCGCCTCGGGCCTCAACAGGCCGTGCGTGTCCGAAATGATTCCAATCCTGAACATCATTTCCCGACGCCCTCAACCACGATCGCCAAGAGGCGATCAAGAAACTCAGCTTGGGCGGACAGCATCTTGGTCCGCGCGAGCTCGATATCAAACCATTCGGCGCGGTCGACTTCGGGAAAGCTCTGCCGTCGACCGCTTCGGGGCGGCCACTCGATTTCAAAGGTATTGCTGGTCAGCGCCACCGGGTCAAAACGGCCCTCGCCGACGAACGCGATGACGCGCTTTCCTCCTCGCTGTCGGACTTCCCCCAGCGCATGGAGTGGACCAATCGAAGCACTTGGGCCGAGCTCTTCGGCAAACTCGCGGCGCGCGACGTTCTCCGGCGGATCGTTGGCATTGATTTCGCCCTTCGGAATGGACCAGGCGCCATCATCCTTGTTACGCCAGAATGGACCGCCGGGATGAACAAGCAGTACCTCCAGCCCACGAACACCTTTGCGGTACGCGAGAATGCCCGCGCTCAAGGTCGATCTCGTGGAAGTCTTTTTCACCGCAGCCATGTCGCTCCTATTATGCAAGTAGCAATCGAGAGCTGAGCAGGCGAGGAGCACTGAGGCCCGACGACTGGCTAGTTGCACAGCATAGATCGTTCGAAACAGGCTAGTAGCGCAGCGGGCCCCGGATACACCTCCGCGCATCCGGCTTTCCTCAATTCGTCTTCCGAGAAGCCTCCGCAGAGCACGCCGACCGTGCGAACTCCCGCCTTACGAGCCGCTTCCGCATCGTACGGCGTATCACCGATCACGACAGCGTCGGCGCCATCGATCTTGAGCTTCTTGAGAACGACATTGAAAATGTCCGGCGCAGGCTTCGATTCCTCGGCATCATCTGAGGACGTCGTCACATCTACCAGGTCCGTGATGCCAGCGATGTCGAGATACTTATCGACTTCATCTTTCTTGGCCGATGAAGCAACCGCGATCCGAAGTCCGGCGCCGCGAACACGTCGCAGCAGGTCGGGTACCGCCGAGAACGGACGCACAAGCGGCAGATATTCGTTCTTGAACCGATTGCCGCGCCACTCCTCCAGGTCCTTGCCATGTTCGCGTTGTTCGTCGGCGGACAGAAAAGCGGGTATGAGCTTGTCTCCCCCTTTCCCTATCTGGCTTCGTACCTGTTCAAAACTCACATCGTGGCCGAACTGGAGCATGGCTTCCTGCCAAGCCAGCGCGTGGAGATCCACCGAGTCGAGAAGCGTGCCGTCCAGGTCGAAGATAGCGGCTTTTGGATGTTTCACGACACTAAGCCGACTTCCGCTGCGGTTTGGCTGCCGGCTTCTTCGCCGCAGCCTCCTTCGCCGGTTTCTTGCCTGCGATCGGCATCAGCATTTCCTTCTGGCTGGCCGCCGCCTTGCGCGGCTTTTTGCCTGGCTTCTTCGGCGCCTCTGTTGCAGCCACCCCGTCTCTTCCAATGCTCTTGCGCAGCGCGTCCATCAGGTCGACAACGTTCTCGCCTCGAGGGCGCGCCTTCGCGGTGATGGGTTTGCCCGCGCGCTTCTGATTGATGAGATCGATGAGGGCAGTTTCGTACTGGTCTTCAAACTTGTCTGGCTCGAAATGACCCGCCTTCTGATTGACGATGTGCCTGGCGAGATCAAGCATGTCCTTCGTGACTTTGACGTCCTGGATATCGTCGAAATATTCCTCCGCGGACCGAACTTCGTAGGGATAGCGAAGCAGCGTCCCCATCAGCCCCTTGTCGAGCGGCTCCAGCGCAATGATGTGCTCGCGATTGGTCAGCACCACGCGACCGATTGCGACCTTGTTCATTTCGCGGATGGTTTCGCGGATCACGGCGAAGGCGTCGTGCCCGACTTTGCCATCCGGAGTCAGATAATAAGGGCGGATCAGATAGCGCGGATCAATCTCGCTGCGGTCGACGAACTCGTCGATCTCGATCGTTCGCGTCGATTCCAGCGCAACGTTCTCGAGCTCCTCCTTCGTCACCTCGATGAATGTGTCGGTGTCGACCTTGTAGCCCTTGACGATGTCCTCGTTGTCGACCTCCTCGCCGGTGTCGGCGTCCACCTTGGCGTATTTGATCCGGTGGCCGGTCTTTCGGTTGAGCTGGTTGAACGAGACCTTTTCGGATTCCGACGTGGCCGGATAGAGCGCTACCGGACAGGTGACGAGGGAAAGACGCAGGAAGCCTTTCCAGTTAGCGCGGGGGGCCATCGCGGGGAAACTCCGTTACTCGTGCTGGATTCAAGACGAATGGCACGGCTTGGTTCCGACATCACCCCCACTCCAATCAGGATGATTTTTTCCAAAATGAGGGTCTGAGCGGACTCGACATTTGTTCTTGTTATGTTCTAATTCGGGATGACCGATCGACCCGCGAGCTGGCGCATGCCGACCCCGAAGCAGATGGAAAAACTGGCCGCCGAAGCTGCCCGTAGACCGCCCCCCTCCTCTGCCCCTCCGGATGCGCCGCTTCCCGCGGAATATTGGGAATCGGTCTTGAAGGACCCTCGCGCCGACGAGAGCGGGGCGCGGAAGCAGCAGCGACGTCTTTGCGAGATTCAACGCCACCTGCTGCGCATCTCCTGCCGCCGCTGCGAGCGGACCGTGGAAATCCAGAAGGCTGATGCAGTCCGATTGTATGGCGGCAACGCGCTTTGGAAGGACGTGGCGCAGCGGTTGCTCGACAATACCTGCCAGCAGCGTACCGGCAGGCATGAAGAAGACGGGTGCTGGCCGGCGTTCGAGACACCGTAACTGCTCCGGATTGCCGATCCGACCTGTTAGCACCTGGATGTCCGGATGGCCCCGAAGTACCACCCCACCCCCCTGTCGGGCGGCGATCGCAAGGCTCTGACAAAAGAGCTCGGCAAGGCACGAGCCATGGCCAACATCCTGGCAGCCCAGTCAACGGAAATGCGGGCCAAGGGCGAGGCCATGATCCAGCAAGCTGACAGGCTGCTTTGCGAAAGCTGGAATGAGCGGATGTGGAGCGACGGCGAACCGATCGATCCGTCACCGACCATCGATCAGGCTGTGAATGGAGGTTTTCCCTGGCTTGAGATCCGGTGTGCGCGCTGCAAGACGCCGAGTGACGTCGACCTTGGCGCGATCAAGCATCCGCCGACCACCTTCGTGCACGATCTCGCCAGCCGGCTGCGCTGCCGGAAATGCGCCAAGGCGGGCCGGCGTCCATCCGCTATTCTGCTACAGTTGGCCTGGCAACCTCGCCACTCTCGAACTACACCTTGACCGATGTGCAATCTCTACTCGATCACGACCAACCAGGCCGCCATCAGCGCGCTATTCCGCGTCGTGAACCGATATGTCGGCAATCTGGCGCCGATGCCCGGTGTGTTTCCGGACTACCAGGCGCCGATCGTGCGCAACGGGGCCCAAGGCCGCGAGCTCGCCACGGCGCGATGGGGAATGCCGTCGTCGTCAAAAGCGCTGATGGATGCCACGAAGAAGCGAGCCGAGAAGCTGCAGGCCAAGGGCAAGACGGTCGATTTCAAGGAATTGCTCAGAATGGAGCCCGACGGCGGCACGACCAACATCCGCAACGTGACGAGCAAGCACTGGACGCGATGGCTCGGGACCGAAAATCGCTGCGTCGTGCCGTTCAACTCCTTCAGCGAGTTCAACAAGGCCGAAGGCGGCGATATCTGGTTTGCGCTCGATGAGACCCGTCCACTCGCGTGCTTCGCCGGCATCTGGACCAACTGGACGTCGGTCCGGAAGGTCAAGGAAGGCGAAACGACCAATGACCTCTTCGCATTCCTCACGTCGGAGCCGAACGCCGAGGTCGGCGCCATCCATCCGAAGGCGATGCCGGTGATCCTGACAGCGCCGGAGGAAGTCGAGACCTGGATGACCGCTCCTTCAAGCGACGCCTTGAAGCTGCAGCGACCTCTGCCGGATGGGTCACTGCGGATCGTCGCCCGCGGCGTGAAGGAAGATTCTGCCGCGTCAGATGGATGAATCAGGGTCGCGAGCATCGAACATCGGACGTTCGAATAGATTGATCGGAATGTCCTAGATCTGCGGCCCGACGCGGATCTGCGGTTCAATGTCGGCCAGGGGCATCTGGATGGCCCAATTGGCGTGGCGACCTGATCACGCCTTGCCGGCCGGGGTGTCTTCGATACCCGGTGCGTGCGTGGTCAAATCTGTCTTCACCGGTTGGCTGCCGACGACACGGGCATGGGCGCCGACATAGAAGATTTGCGCGGTAAGCGCATGGGCGTGAAGAAAGCATGCGTAGCTGTCGCCAGAAAGTTAGCCATCATCCTGCACCGTATGTGGGTGGCTGGCACGGACTTCCGTTTCGGCCAGCCGCCTGCCGCATGCGGGACTTAAGGATCGTTCCCGGCGTAGCCATCTGCTCTGCCGAGGACGTGGGGTAGGTCAGTCCGTTTCGATTCGTGCGGATTCGAGCACGTGCTGTGAGCTTGGACGACCTCGCCTCGCCGGACCCCATCATGGAGCGAGCCATTTTGGGTCGACTCCGAACAGAAGCGCGGACCAGGCAGAAGCAGTAAGCGGCAACGAACGATCGTCACCCAACTGGCGGAGACGCTTTACGACTCCGGTCGCTGGCGTATGCCTGCGAGTAGAGCGTGACGACGGAACGGTGCGTCGCCAGGCCGTCACTTCCTCCCCTGCCTCAGAAGGAGGCATTCCTCGGCGAGCAATTGAAGGCAGTGATGAGCCAACTTCAAACATCCCTGTCATTCAATTCAAACATGTTCCGTTATACAGATGCTCGTTTGATGTTATGCGTCGTTGACAATAGACTTGGAAAGAAGGTCTGCACAGGAAGCAGGAAAGATCCAGATGGCGAAAGCACATCAGACGATCAGAATGTCGTCATGCGTTTGCGGTCGCGTTCGGTGCCAGGCTGTTGGCACGCCAATCTTGAGTGTGGTGTGTTACTGCGACGACTGTCAGAAAGGTGGCCAGGAGATCGAGAGGCTGCCGAATGCTGCACGTGTCCTCGACGCTGACGGAGGCACCCCTTATCTCAGCTACCGTGACGACCGGTTTGGTTGCGTGTCGGGCGCAGACTTATTGGTGGGCTACAAGATCAAAGACAGTGCGCCTACCCAGCGGTTCGTGGCGTCCTGCTGCAACTCGGGCATGTTCTTGAAGTTCGGCCGCGGCCACTGGGTGTCGATGTATCGCGCTCGATTTGATGGTGACCTCCCACCCATCGAGATGAGGACTCAAACAAAGTACCGTCTTGTCAACACGGAAATTCCGCATGATGCTCCTAGCTATCAGACATACCCAATGAAACTCATCGGAAAGCTGCTTGCATCACGTCTTGCGATGGTTGTCTCACGATGAGCCATCTAGTCGAAGGTTGCCATCCGGCTCGCCTATTTCCGCGTAGTGGGGTCAAATTGAAAGCTCAACCGCTGATCTGGAGGTGGCCGCTTCTACCCAAAAACGAGACACTGGGGGCCTCGGAAAGAGCTTGACCTTCCAGTTCGGATTACAGAAGGGATCTAAGCCGAATGGCCGAGACGCCGCGCGGCTCGGTTGACGAGAGCCCACTGCGGCGACAGCCGGACGCGCACCAATGGTTTCCCGGTAAGCCCACATCGGCGATCCCAAGCCAGGGCCATGCTAGGCGGCTCGCCGAGCCAACCCACCACCTGTCAAATTTACCAGTATCGGTGAGACGTCCGCCCCAATAGACTTGTGCGACCCAGATCCTCCAACGGGCGGCCATACGTCCAACCGGCGAATCAACGCGACCCGTGAGGCCTACCGGCTGCCTTGCGGACATTGACTCAGAAACGAAGCCATTGACCCCGCCTCGCCTGACTTGCGTCAATGCCGGTAGCAAAGCCTCAAACAGTCAAACCTTATTGGACGGAGGAGCGCGAAGACGCCGTACCGCAGAAGTGAACGATATCCGCACTTAGGATGACGTTGGCCCGCCCGCTCCAGACATTCTTCGCGCCCGCCCATCCCGGCCCAAACAGCCGCTTGTCGCAATTGAGCTGGTGTCCGGGAGTTGATTGTATGTGCCGATGGGCACTGATGATCTCGAGACGTCCGGCAGATCTGGAAAGACTTTCAAGAGCGTCTGCACCGAGCCGAGCTTTGGTCGTGATCAACACAGCCACTCATCATCAATCCCCGTATCCACCAAACAGTTCAGGACAAGCACACTCTTCAGACGAATAAGGCCGCGACGAAGCCACTCGCGTAAGACCCGATCATATCTATTGCATCGCAGAGCGCGATTTCGATAACATGATCGACCTGTCAAAGCGCCAGGAAAGCGTTGGCCCGCACGATCCGCTCCGCCTTTCGGTAGCAGCGGCCATGGCATTTCCCGACGGTTCAATGACCGCTTCGGGGCTGCGCCGAGAGAGCGCTCGCGGAAGGCTTATCATCGAGCGCATTGCGGGCAAGGACTACACAACTCTCTCTCATATTGAGAGAATGAGGGAATTATGCCGCGTCAAAGCAAGGGAGCCAGGCTCCAACTCAAAGCTGCCCGACGAGACAAAGCCGGCAGGATTACCCATAGGGCAACCTGGATCATCCGAGATGGCGGCAGGGATATCAGCACAGGCTGCGCTTCAGATGAAATTACGGCCGCGGAGCAAAAGCTGAAGGACTATATTGCGTCGAAATACACTCCCAAGCGCAAGGCCCAGGACATTGAATCGATCCCGATCGGAGATGTGCTCTCGATCTATCTCGATGCCGAACTTGCCAAGCTTCGCGATCGGTTCAAGGTCACGGAAGATGACGACGATACCATTCCAGGCATACGCAAATTCAAGAAGCGAATCGGGCGACTGAACGACTGGTGGGGCGCAAAAATGCTTGCCGAAGTCGATGGCGAGCAGTGTCGTCGATATGCGAAGGAGCGTGGTAATAAAGGCGGCTCAAGGCGCGATCTCGAGGATCTGCGCGCGGCAATCAATCATCATTCTGCGGAAGGCTATCACCGAGGGATTGTTAAGATCACCTTGCCCGCAAAGGGTGAGCCTCGCGACAAGTGGCTGACACGATCCGATGCCGCGAAGCTGATCTGGACGTGTTGGCGATACCGTGAGATGCAGAAAATGTCACGGGGACCACTGAAAGGCCAGAAAGTTGCGACTGAAAAGCGACCCTTGCGGCATCTGGCGCGGTTCATCTTGATCGGCGTCTATAGCGGATCTCGAGCCGGCGCTATCGCCGCAGCTTCGTCCATGCCGGCAGTCGGCCGGGCGTTTGTCGACCTGGATCGTGGCATATACTACCGGCGCCGCCAGGGCGATGCCAAAACCAACAAGCGGCAACCACCGGTGCCGATCCCGCCGCGCCTGCTCGCGCATCTCAGGCGTTGGCACCAGATCGATCATCACGCAAAACACTTTGTGGAGTTCAATGGAAAATCCGTTACCTCAGTGAAGACGGCCTTCAAAACTGCCGTGCGACTCGCAGGTCTCGGCGTGGGCATCTCGCCTCATACTCTCCGGCATACGGCAGCGACCTGGCTGATGCAGCGTGGTGCCGATCCATGGCAGGCTGCGGGCTACCTAGGCATGTCGCTTGACGTTCTGCTCAATACCTACGGCCATCATCACCCGGATTATCTCTCGGACGCCGTGGAGAAGATCGCCAAGCGAGAAAGGAAGATCGACGGAAACCGTAACAACTTCGATTCGGTATTGCCGCTGCGTCGATAGAAAAATGCAGTTTCGCTGGGATTGGATTGCCGCTACGGCCTAAGCTGACGACTATCAAACTCAGCAGGCGCTCGTCCGTGGGAGCTTTTTTCGCGGCGGAGAGAGTGTCAGCCAATCCTCATCGAAAGATAAAGCATTTTCGATCTTTCGAGATTGAAACCCACCAGTCGGGCTACGGCAAATGCTCTTTTTCCCGAGCCGAAAGTGGCGCCGATCCACAGCCACTCATTCCACTAAGTCGCAACGCCCCCTTGCGGCCTACTTGCCGGCCGCCCGAGTCGTGCCTCGTCTACTTTGTGGACGCGCGGGTCAGGTGAGCACAGCTGGTTATCGAGCATCGCGATTTCCGCCATCCGCATCGCAACGCGGACGCTGCGCGGACACAGCCGCGATGGCATTTCGATCTCACGCTAAGGCTGCAACTGCACGTAACCCTGCTGGACAAGTTCGACGACACGAAAGTTCGCCCCGGCGTTGATCTTCACACCGGGCAGCATGTCGCTGTTCACCCAGTGATTATCCATCATGGTCTTTCCGCATTCCTCGAACTGCACGCCAAGCGCCTGAAGTTCGGCGATTTGCTTCTTGTAGGGATTGCCGTCCGGCCAATTTCGCACGCGACCATAGACGGCGTCGTTGAGAACCATATAGCCGGAGGCACCGTGGAAGACCGCGACGATATGGGCCTTGACGCCGTCCTTTTGGAAGTGGGCGGTCATGACGCGCAGGAAAGAGAGTGCGGCCGGCTCATCGCCTTCAAAGGCGGGATGGCTGACATTCAGGACGATCTTCGCTTCCTTGATGTTCGCCGGGATATCGATCTTGAGGCCGCCATTGCCTTCCCTCTCGTCGGCCGATGCGGGAGAGAGCGTGAGCCATGCGAGGGCAAGCGCGGCGGCGGCCGATCTGATGCGGGACCAGCGAAAACCCGGCGCACGCTTCGGTTGCATGCTATAAACTTGAATTCTCATAAAAAAGCTCCGTTAGAGGCTCGACCTATCCGTAGCGCGGATAGGATAGGCTAACCTTATACGTCGACATACGGAACCTCGGCTTTTGTTGAGAGATACGATCGCGCTACATTGAGGGCCGTGGAAGACAACAAGAGAAAGACTTGCACCGACTTTGCGATGTAAAAATATGCCCGTAGCATCGGCGTATTGTCCTTGAAGGCAGGCAGTGGCGCCACGCGAGTGGCGAAAAAGCTTGAGAACATCATCCCAAACTTGAGTCCACGGTCCGTTTCACCCTCGCCCTTTTCAAGGACGCTCGCGATGATGAAGTTGACCGAAACCGCCACGGCACCAATCTCTCCAAGCACAGATGCCACAACACTTAGTCCATCCTGCTGCTCGGCTGAAGCAGTAGCTGACTGTAGAGAGAGAAAAGCCAGAAACATAATATCCACGAGCACCAGACGCTCTATGACGCTGACGATTTCATTCTTTGCAAGAGCGGTCAGGGTGGTCACAAAGGAGATGGCACAGGTAAACAGTTTCAGTCCGGCTAAGAAGAGTTTCACGAATTTGCTGAAGTCCCCAGCAAACGGCGAAAGGCCAGTCAACACGGCCGTTAAAAACCGACCTGCTGCTGCGATATACGACAAGGTTACTGTGGCTTCCCACGGCAAAGAGCCAGAGGAGGATGCTTGCGCCTGCAGACCAAACGAAGCACGGGGAGCAGACCCGAACTGAGCGCGGAGGGTCGCCTCGAAGGCGTCCAGTGACCCCGCCTGGGAGAGTGCATCCGCCTGTGCGCCCGAAAACGGGGCTCTCTTGAACCCGGGCGCCAACTTGCAGGCTATCGTCGCGGGTATCGCCGCGATCAGGCAACTGGCATCCAAGATCGTCAGTTTGCTCCCTCGCGCGACGATATTCTCGTAGATCCAGGTAATCACCGGAATGTCGATATGGGCGTTCAGGATGGCAGAGACCGCTTTGACCGCGAGCGCGGTGACGTCGCAGATGGCGACGACGATGTTCTTGGCCGTCTCGATTACCGCGCCCGTGAAAGCGGCGACCATGCGCTGGAAGATTTCTTCCAGATTGAAATTCCTGATGTTTTTGACAATATCGCTGGCGACGTCCTCGAAGGCCGCCTGGATGGCTTTGATCTCGTCTTCACCGACGCCCTTGAGCAAACCCGTGATCGAGTCCGGCGGCAGGTCGGAATACGTCGCGCTCGCCCGGCCAAGTGTGTGCCGGTTCAGCTTCCCGATGATCCAGCTCGTTTTCGGATCACGTGTGAAATCTCCGCCGTTGCCGGTCTTAGCCACGGCCGCGATGGTCATATGAGACACGCCGCCCGCCGGCAGACTGAGTTTTTGGCCGACGACTTTCGCCCTAAGGACATCCAGCGCGGTGGCGACCTCCGTGGCGGCCGTGGAAGCGGAAACCTCCATCTGCTTGAGACTGAGCTGGGCCATCGTCCGCATCACCTCATGGGTGTTGAGGATGTCGTCCCAGTCGAACAGGAAGCTCAGCCACATGATCAGCTCGTCGATCAGGGCGCCGATCTCGTGAAACACCCATTCGATCACGCTCCAGACCTGCTCGGCGAATTTCACCACGGCCGAGTACGCGCTCTTCAACCCGTGGATGACGATCCGCAGCCCGTCATCGACCTTCTCGATCACGATCATCTCGACGTCGAACAGGCCGTTCGTCACGGCTTGCCATGCATCGCCGAAAGCGTGATCGATCGTGTCGAAAATACCCTCCGGTGCGCCCAGGCGGCCCGGCGCGGCGGCGGCGGTCCGAAGCGTCAGAACAACCCCGTTCTGCAGATGCGAAACGTCGAGAGGGGTCGCCACGGCGCTGTTGAGCGGTTGGATGTCATATGCCTGCGGGCCGGCGTCGCCGACGTCGACAGTGACGTCATCCGCTTTGCCGGGCTGCGACAGGCGGGTTTGCACCTTGACGAGTTGCTGCAGGGACTTGGCTGCGTCGTCAAGCTTGCCCGATTGATGCGAGGGAATCAGGGGTAGCTGCTTTTTGCCCCGCGTGATGGTTGCCCCCTTCAAATCGTCGGCAGTGATTTTTTTCAGTCGGTTTCCCACCACCGCCTTGGGGTCGAAGTCGATCGCCTCCTTGATGAAATCGCCGGCGATCCGGATCCTTGGGGTCGCGAGACCCTTTGCCACCGTCGCGACGCTGAGCATGCCGAGAGCGTTTGTCTCGACCGTGGCGGCCTGGCCGGATTGGTCGACGAAGTAGTGCGAGCCGTCGATGGAGACGAGGCTTAGCGACGAAGCGGAGATCTTGACGGTCTGATTGGCGAGCGGGAAGCCATCCGCATCGTTGAGCGTGATCTGGGTTGTATAGGCATCGCACTCCACGGTCTTGGTCAGATCGTGCGCATCGACCGGCAACAGGATCGATCGCGCCGACCATAGCGTCGTCGTCTTATCCTGCGCGAGGTGAGTGAGGGAGTGGTCCTCATCGACGGTGAACAGATCGATCTCGCCGCTCACGGGATTGCGCCACGCCGTCATTTCCCCGATCTGCTTTTGCAGTGCGATCGGATGCCCCCAGCCCCCGGCAGGCTTCTCTTCGACAAAGGACAGAATGCCGTTGCTGGTCAGCCACCAGATTTCCAGTCGGCCGTCGGGATGGCGTCCGGCCGCCATCGCAAGCGCCGAGGCGTCCGGCCCCATGGACGCAATCCTGGTGGACGCTTCCGACACGTCCGCCGCATCCTGCGTCATCTGCTGGTCCGGGCTGAGCCCGTAAAGGCTGTCGGTGCCAAGAAACAACTGTGTATCGCCCGAGGGCAGGCCGATGGCCGCAAGGGCGGTCGGACTGATGGTGACCGGCACGGCATGATTGTAGATGCTGAAATCGGGGAAAGACGTCACGATCACGCGCGTCGTGGCATCATCAATGCGAAGCAGCGTGTAGATTAGGCCCTCGAGCCCCGGTATGCCGGCCTCGAGCTTGGCGTTATGGCCGATCGCCATATCAACGACACCGCTGCCGTTGAGCGGCAGAGGGACCTCCTTCCAAATGGTGTCCCCTCCCTTCGGGTCGGGATGGAGGAAGAAGGTCGACAGCCGTCGTTGCCCGTCGACGGTCGCCACGGCTACCACCGGCCGGCCGTCGGCGGTGGAGCCGGTTGTCATTGCGGTGATCTCGACGCCGCTGCGCGAGCCTCGCGGGCTCCAGCGCTTCGGCCTCGGCGTGGGGGTGAAGTCCGTGGCGACATAGACCGTCCGCTGGTCGCCCGATTGCGGTGCGGTTGCGATCGCCAGGATCGGCGAACCGTCAACCGCCTGCGCCGCGCACAGATGCAGTGTGCGGAGCCCCGCCGGCAGATCGGCACTGAGGTCGGTCCGTTCCCACCCCGTGCTCGATCCCGGCGCCTTGGTGAGCATGTAGACGTGCTCGTTGACGCCAACGGAAAACAGCAGGAGCGTGCCGTCCTTCTGCATCGCCGCGGCAATGTCCCGGTCACCGGAAATCTCGCTTCCGGGTATGTAGTCTTTCATGATTTCAGAGCGGAGGCTGACGTTGATCATCGTTCTCTCCTGGAGAGATTGAGGCTTTCGGGATCGTGCCAGGGAGCGTTGCCGGCCGGGCTCAGTTTCGGATCGTTGTCGTCAACTTGAGATGGCCTTGCTCCGTCGCAGCGATGTCTTTGAAAAGGAATTCGGAGCCGGCCGCGAGAACGATGCGTGACTTCAGGTTCATCCCGCTGGCCTCGAGCGGCGCCGAAATGACTTTGGGCCAGGCCTGGTTGGCCATTTGCTCAAAGACGCCATTCACGGAGTTGTTCGTAATCGCCGACAAGGCCGCATCCGCGATCATGGCGAGTACACCCTCAAATTCCCCGAGTGCGTTGGGATGCTCCTGGACCTGATGGCTTGTCGTGCTGTTCTCGACGTTGAGGGTCAGGTTGTCTGCACGATCAAAGCCAAAGACGAAGTCGGCGTTCCAGAACATCTGGACATCCGCATATCCGATGTTGCTTCCAGCCATGTCGTCGGCATCGACCCGAAACGCCACGCGGATCTGGCAGGAATATTTCGGCGCACCCGCAACCGGCACAAAGGTGATGGTGGTGAACCTGCCGGATTGGTCCGGCCCCGACGCGGTGACGCTATTGCCGGACTGTTTGAAATTCTGCGGCTGAAACCCGAAGAGCTGCGCCACCGGCGGTACCAGCAGCCCCATCACAAGGCGCTGGGCAATCACATAGGCGCCTTGGACCTGATCCGAATTGAGCCAATTGGCGTCGAAGAGACCCGACCTGGCATCGGTTGGAACCGGACGACCCTTCGTTTCCGACAGGAAGTTAAGACTGCTCCGGCCAGGATCCGAGCCGTCCGCGAAGATGGAGTAGCTGGATCCGGTCGGTATGAACATCGCGTCCACCGTCGGCGCCTTCTTGTTTGTGGCCGTGTATCCAAGGATGAACGGGTTGTTCGATCCGCGCAGGGTCTCGATCACGCTCTGTACGACCGCCCGGAGCTGGGTGATCACATTCGGCGAGACGAGATCGGCTATCTTGACCCCGGCAGCCGGAACGAACTCGTAGCTATCGAGGATCAGATCCGCGTCCTCGAAGTCGAGGAACAGGTGCCTGATGTCGTACATGTCGACTGTGAAAGCAGTCAGCTGCCGCTTCACGGCGTCGGGAATGAGCTTGTGTGCCGCGATGTCCGCCTGGGCGATCTCCGCAAGACTCATATTCACCGAGACCTTGAGCCCCCATCCTGCCATCGGGATCGTATTCTTGACGACCGAGGGCTTGCCGCCGCCATCGCGCCCGAGGCTCGAATAGGTCATCGTTCCCCCGGTGAAGGGAAAGGTGACGTTGAGCGCTCTTGCACCGGCATTGCCGGTGACCGCGTTGACGGCCGGAGCCCCGACTTTAAGGTCGATAGCCCAGAACCCTTCTGGATCGGCGGCCGTCCACGAGGTCGGCAGAACGGAGAGAGCCGATAACAGCTCCAGCTGATTGTTTATCGTCCTCTGGCTGACCGCATAGACGAGGTCATAACCGCTCAATCCCCTCAATCCATTTAGTTCGTTCATGTCTTCTCTCCCGACGCGGGTCATGGTCGGGAGATTTTCACGGCATCACGGGCACCCGTTAGTTCATCCGTCTCCGAAATTTGGGCATTTCGTCTCTGTAGCGCAGTTCGGTTTGCAATCGTTGACGATGGTTCAGAAACCGCAAAGCCCGGTCCTCGAATTTTGCGAAAATACGGCTCCGCCGCTGCCGTCTATGTACCCAGTACCTCACGCGCGAATTCGAGGAATGACTGTTGAGGTCGCAACACAACGGCAACCGAGCGCGGCCCTCGCGTCAGGTTTCGAGTTTTCAGCTGCTCTTCGCATTGTGATCGCATTCGCTCAAAGATCGCTTGCAAGGGCATTTCGCGACCGTTACAGGCATAGGTTGAATCCGGATTCGAGGAAATGCGGTCGATACTCCAAGGGCGCGGTGCGGACGTGTTGGAGCAATTGCGCGCGCGAACGAAGGGCATTTCCGAGATCATCCCGCTCACTTCCGAGGGTGATTTCGAGGTATCCGCGCGATCGATCTGGCTGCCGAGGGTCACCGGGGGCGTGTTGCTGAGCGACTCCGCTACAACCGGGGTACGCTACGAGCGCACGGCTGCGCACGTCGCCCTCGGTGGCGTGAACGTCTATCAAATCGCCGAATGCACCGAAGGAGAAATGGTTTTCAGCTCGGACCGCCTCGAATTGACGCTGCGGGCTGGCGACATTTTCCTGGTCGATATGGCGCAATCGAGCCGGATCGTTCTGGTCGAGGGTGCCAATCGTCGCTGCCGCGTGCGGGCATTGGTCGTACCGCGATCGGTTTTGTCGCCGCGCCTTGCCCACCCGGATTCCGCGACGGGGTTGCTGTATCGATACGATCGGCGCACGACGTCGCCTTTGGCGCGTCTGTATGCCGACATTTGGCGCTGCGCTGAGAATGAAGAGGGTGATCCCACCGTTTTGATTGACGCAATCGGCGGTCTTATCGCCGACGCGATAGGAAGCGTGGCGGATACTGAGGGTGATGTCGAGCGGACGGACCGCCGGCTATTCCTCGCCATGATCAAGCGCTATATCGAAACCCATCTTGAGAGTCAGCCGCTGATTGCCGAAGACCTTTGCGATCGCTTCGGCATTTCGCGCGCCAGCCTTTATCGGATGTTCAAGCCGGAAGGGGGCCTTGCGGGTTACGTCCAGGATCAACGGCTAAATCTCGCCATGAGGCGATTGGCTGAGCCCGACGGACAGAAAACGCGGTTACTCGACCTCGCGATCGATCTTCATTTCAGCAGCGACTCCACCTTTGTGCGGGCGTTCCGCCGCAAGTTCGGACTGACGCCGGGAGAGCTGCGCGGGAAATCGCAGGCATGGCTAAGGGAGAGCGCCCGCTCGAATGCCTTGGTCGGTGCGATGCACAGATTCGCCCGTCGCGGACACAGCTAACGGCGCCAGTGACGTGACAGCCTTGCGCTTGCGTGACTGCCAGCATCTTGCAGAGCGGGCTCAAGATCGCCGCCTGGTTGGGCAACCACGAAATCGAATGCGCGACGGTCGTTGCCAACCTGTTGTTCGATTCGCGGCGTGCCGGTTCGAGCAGCAAATAAATATCCATGGAACCCGCAATTGAGACGTTGGGCACAGCGCGGGTCCTCGCGTTTTGTTAGCCATCCAGGCTCGTGCTGCGGTCAAACGTCGCCCGCAGCATCCGGAATTTGGAAGTTGAGCGGTTGGAATGCAGTCGGGCGCAGGGAGCGATGAGCTACGATTCACGGCGATCGGTAGCCGCCGTCCCACATCGTTCGCCAGGCTCACCACATCTTCGGTGCCGGTCGCCGATCGGCTGGATTACTGGCGTGACCTGTTTGTCTGCTGTGACATCTCGCGGCCGGAGACAAGCGGCGGGAGCGATTTCCGCAGCGAGTTGTTGTGCTGCAGGGATCGCGATGGTGTCGCGTTCTTCCATGTCAGGGGCGATCCGATCGTTTGCAGCTTTGGCAGGCGTCAAAGCGGCTTTGTGCTTGTGGGACACGTTCGCTTAGGCTCCTTCAACGTCAGCCATGATGGGCGCACGACGGATCTGGACTGCAACCGTGGGTTGATCTTGTTGGACTGTGACCGCCCCCTCGTAGTGTCCTCCACCAGATACGAACTCGCCCTGGTCGCTCTTCCCCGCCCGCTCGTCATGAGCTTGCTCGGCCGCAGTTCCACGCTGCTTGACGGGGCCGTTGTCGAGTTACCCAGGAACGGCCTGACACCGATTCTGCTTGCCCAATTCGAGACCATGTCACGTTATTGCGCCGGCCTGGACGGGGCGGAGGCCGCAGCGGCGATGCACGCAACGACCTCGCTGGCGGTTGCCGTGCTCTCGTCCGTTGCGCGGAGCGTCCACGAGGAGAATGAAGTCGGTGAATATTTCTTCGCGGCAGCAAGACGCTATATCGAAGCACATGCTTCGCACCACGAACTGACTGCAGCCAAGATCGCGGCGGCGATAGGATGTTCACGAGCGCATCTCTACCGATTATTCGCCGATCGGTCCACGCATGTCGGAGCCCTGTTGCGGGAGATCCGGCTGACGCGCGCGCACACACTCATCGAAACTCACGCCTGGCGGCCGGTAGGCCTGATCGCATTCGATTGCGGATATTCCGATCTCTCGGCCTTCGGAAAGGCATTCAAGCGCCGATACGGCTTGTCGCCTGGCGAATATCGCAAGGAAGTCGCTCCAGACCGTTCGCGCGAGCGCCACTGACGCGGCAGGCACCCGTGACTCGGTTACTAGATTAGCATGAGGCCAAATTATGGACTAGGATGCGGACGGGAATGACCTTTGGGGGAAGCGCGATGACGACCAGCGCAAGCGTGGCGGCCGCGACGGAACACCCGACGCGCCGCAGCGTCTCCATCGAGGCCTTGGATGAGACCAACTGGCGGGGAGCCGCTCTCGGCCTGCTGACGGTGAGAGTCGTCGAGGGTTTCATTTACTGGGGTGGGGGATCGCGTCGTTTCATCTATGACCCCGAGAAGCTCGATCCCAGTGGTCACGAGTGGATGGCGAACAAGCTGCAAGACGCAATGCCCGGCGCACTTTTCGGCACGGACCAAATCATCGCCTTCATGCTCAGGCATTTCGATATTCTTTATCCGGCGATTATACTGTTCAGTGTCGGCGAACTGCTCGCCGGCATCATGCTTATTGCCGGCTTCATGACGCGCATCGCCGCTGTCGGCGCGCTTGGCTTCTCGGTGCTGTTGATGGTGATGTTCGGCTGGATAGGAGCCGTATGTCTCGAGGGATGGACCATGGCAGCCTGCAACATCGCCATGTCCTGCGCCCTCATGCTCAACGGCAGCAGTGCCTATTCGCTCGACAATCTACTGCTGAGGCATCATCCGCAACTCGCAGCACGCGGATGGTTTCGGTGGAACAGCGGAAGCCTGCCGCTGCCGCTCTCGGAACGCGGATACCACGGGCTGGCCGTCTCGCTGTTCCTCATCGCCACCATCTTCATCGTCGGGCTTTACAGTCATTATCGGGGTGCCGTGCTGACGCCCTTCCACCCAGGCCCAGTAAGCCCGTCTGTAACCCATTTCAGCCTGGACGGGGCGACCATCAACGGAAACGCGGTGAAGGTCCGTGCTTACCTCGATGCCGGCACACCCGAAGCGCCAGTATACATCGTCGAAGCAAAGCTGGAGGATGGCTCAGGCAAGGCCCTGGCCCAGTGGGACGCGGCAGCTCTCGCTGCCCTGTCCCGGGACCACATCGAAAACGAGTTTGCCTACAACCAGATCATTCCAGGCCCGCACGGACTCGTCGCGCGCATGGGGGCCAAGGCCGTGATCCGATTGCCGCTGGAATCGGCGCTTCCCCCTGCTTCGCAGAACGCCACGATCCGGCTGACCACCGTCGACGGCCGAAACTTTGCTGTGAAATTGGAAACAAGCCAATAAGGGTCGATCCATCGAGAACCGCCACCATCGGCCTGACCATTGGCAAATACCGGAAGCACTAGCATGAAAGCGCGTGCGCCTAGGAGGCATCCGGCCCTCGCGGAGTCCAGGCTGGCCACCCCCTGCCATGCTTCGCAGCTCCAACCTCAGCTTTCGCTGTGGACCAGCGGCGGAGCGATCGAGCGTACGAGATCGCACAAAATCGCGCAGATGGCTGAGAGAGTGGAAGTCGAACCCACGAGCCAAGCCGTTCAGCGGTCGGGGTCGCAGGCTAAGCCAACCGCACCAGTTTCGCACCAGAAACGATCCCTCCAAGAGCGATAAACGCGGCCAAACATCACAAAAAATGCTGAAAAATCAACGGCAGCATCCCTTTTCCGGCCGCTCATAACGGTCTGGTTGCAGGTTCGAGTCCTGCCGGGCCCACCAGCGAGTTCAGAGGGTGGCGGACTGAGCCCCAAGCTCTGAATCCGCCGGCCGACTTTGCCGACCATTATAGTTTTTGATGGGGCCATAGTTGTCGATAGTTCGATCAGGCCCGGCGAAGCTTTCGCTCATTCAAAATTTACTCAATTTTGATTTTTTGTTTGACGACGATGGCCTGCGTGTCCGGGCACAATTGGCGATGAAAACGAATTCATTGGAAGATACCGAAGACGTTTGCCGGCTGACTAGGAGAGCGGCCCGCCGGGTTTTCGCTCCTTGTCGAACGATTCGCATCCGCGACGACCGCGGACCTTTGCTGAAGCGACGAATGGGACAGGCTGCGCGAACGGGAGCGTTCGCACTCTTCGTTGCCGTGGCATCCGGTTATCAAACGTCCGCCCAGGCCGGCACATCGACCGCAAATTTGACCGTTCAGATCACCATCACCGCGTCTTGCACAATCAACGCTGCGACGCTCAATTTCGGGAGCGTGTCCGGCACAACGCTCGCGACCACCTTGCAGTCGGGCAGCACAACCGTCTCGGTCACCTGCACCAATGGCAGTCCGTACTCCATCGCCATGGACAACGGAGCAAATGTGTCCGGCAGCCAGCGGCGGATGGCGAATGCCGGGAATTTTATCAACTACGATCTCTATACTGATTCAGCCCATACCAACCCTTGGACCACGGCTACCAGCAGCACCGCCTGCACGACCACGAACGGCTGCTTTCTCGGCACCGGTAACGGATCGGCGCAGACGATCAACATTTACGGCACCGTTCCCGCTACCGGCACCGCACCGAGCACCGGCACCTATACGGACACGGTGGTCATGACCATCACCTATTGAAGAAGGGCCGCAGCAGCGGCCCGTTATTCCGTTGCATCTGCGTATCGACGAAAAGCCTTTTAAGCGCACGATTTCGAAATCGATTGGGCATCGCGATGCATCAAAATCCGACGCTGCTGGCCGCGTTTGCCGCAAGCTTGGCATGCATGGAGGTTGCCCATGCCGCCGCGCTTCGCGTTGAGCCGGTTCTCCTGGAACTGAATGCGCCGGCGGCGGCGGCTTCCTTGACGCTGCGCAATGACGAAGATGCCGACGTCGAGGTCCAGACCCGCGTGCTTCGCTGGTCGCAGTCCGACGGCAAGGAGAGTCTTGAACCGACAACCGATGTGGTAGCATCACCTCCGGCCGTCAGGATGACACCTCATTCAGACTACGTCGTGCGGGTTGTGCGGGTGTCGAAACAGCCGGTCAATGGCGAAGAAAGCTATCGTGTCATCGTCGACCAATTGCCGCGAGCAGGAGGCAGCCAAGGTCGCAGCGTCAATCTATTGGTACGACAGTCGATCCCGGCGTTTTTTCGTGGTCGCGAGATCAGCCGGCCACAAATTACCTGGGCGCTCCGTACTGAAGCCGGCCAACTGACCGTCGTGACCAGCAATGCCGGCGACGAGCGGCTACGCATCGCAAACTTGCGGCTTAAGGACTCTTCGGGAGCTACCTTGTCCTTTGGCAACGGTCTCCTCGGCTACGTCCTCGGACATTCCTCCATGAGTTGGGCCACGCCGAAATATCCTCGCGGCTTCGGATCTGGCGGATCCATCTCTGTCACGGCGGAAACGGACAAGGGCCAGACTCATGCGGTTATTGAGTCGCCTACTCGGCGGTAGAAGAGGCTCCACGCTTGCGTCCGTCTTAGCACTCCTCGGCATGGTCCTCTGTGCCGGGCGTTCGCACGCGGGAGAAAACCAGACAAATCTGCAACTCGATGTCGTGATCAACTCCATGCCAGCCCGAACAATCGGATCATTCGTGCGGTTCGACGACGGCCGTATCGGCGGAACGGTAGAGGAACTTGAAAGCCTCGGCCTGCAACCGGGCCCATCGCATCGACTGGGCGAAATCATCGCACTGGATGATATCCCGACCCTAAAGTATCGATATGAGGAGAGAACACAGCGGATATTCATTGCCGTCGACGAAGCCGGACGCAAGCCGCAGCTCTTTGACGCAGGCGGCTCCGGCGGGAACCTGCCAAGGGCGCGGGCCGATCCCGGTGCGGTGCTGAATTATGACCTGTTGAGTTCAACCAGTAACGCAGCTACCCCGCGATTGATCGGGGTCGGTAACACATCGCTTTTGCTCGATGCTCGGGCGTTTTCGCCATACGGCACCGCCGAACAGTCGGCGATCGTCCGCACTGGTCCGCAGCAGCCTGCGCAGGCGACACGGCTGAATTCGTCTTTCCAGTATTCCGACCAGGACCGGATGATCGGCTACGTTGCTGGGGATACGATCAACGGTGGACCGGCCTGGTCGCGGCCGATCAGGATCGGTGGCCTTCAGGCTCAGCGCGATTTTGCCCTGCGGCCCGATCTCATTACCGCGCCGCTCGCGACCATCGGCGGAAGCGCGGCAGTGCCGTCAACCGTCGATGTCTATGTCAACAACATCAAGACATTTTCTCAGGACGTCGCGTCCGGCCCTTTCAGCGTGAACAACGTACCGCTGATTTCCGGCGCCGGTACGACGCAACTCGTGGTGCGGGATTCCGCAGGTCACGAAATCCAGACGTCAGCGCCGTTTTATGCGACCTCGAGCCTGCTTGCGCCCGGGCTGAGCAGCTGGTCGGTGGAGGGCGGATTGCCGCGGCTGTCCTACGGCTCGAGCAGTGACGTCTACATCGGCTCGCCGGTCGGCTCTGCGACCCTGCGACGAGGTATCTACGATGGCTTGACGGCAGAGGCGCACGTCGAAGGCGGAGCTGGCGTGATCAATGGTGGCATCGGCGGTATCTTCAGGACCGGGACGATCGGTGTCGCCGCCGTGGCCTTGGCCGGCAGCGGAAGCGGCACGAACCGCGGTCTGCAGAGCTACGCTTCCTATGAGACGCGGCTCTTCGGCGTGAGCATTTCGGCGAGTTCGCAGCACACCTTCGGCACCTATGACGACCTTGCCTCGGTGACCGCAAGATTGCAAAACATCGTGGCGTTGAACGGGGGCCTGCAAAATCTGAACGGTCTGTTCAACTACCTGCCCGGCAGTATTGCCTCGTTGTCGAACTCGTTTGCCTATGTGACCGGCATCTATGGCAGCGCCCGTGCGCCGGTCGCACTCGATCGCATCACTTTCAGCGCTCCGATGCCGTTCGACCCCCGGGCCAGCCTGAGTGCAAGCTTTGTCGGTCTGCGCGATGACTCAGGCCATCGTTCCAATATCGTGACGGCCTCTTACTCGCGTACGTTGCCCTACAATGCGTCGATATTCTCCACCGTCTTCCACGATTTTCGTGCCAAAAGAAATACCGGCGTGTTCGCCGGTTTGAGCATCCCTTTTGGCGACTCAGCTTCTGTTACGACCGGGGTTTCGAGTGGACGGGGCGGTACAACCGGCACCGTCGATGCCGTCAAGTCGCTTGGGCCGGAGCCCGGCAGCTACGGCTGGCGCATCCACGATTCCGAAGGCTCATCGAGGTACCGGGAGGCAACGGCTTCCTACAGGTCGAGCTACGGCACCATCCAGGCAGGCGCAAGCCAGGCCGGATCCGGCAGCGTGGGATCACTGGAACTGCGTGGGTCGATCACGACCATGGGGGGTGGCGTTTTCCTTTCGAACTGGATCGATGACAGTTTCGCGGTGGTCGCGACTGGCGTGCCGGATGTCGAGGTCCTCAGCGAGAACCGCCGGGCGGGTGTCACCGATTCCAGCGGCATGCTGCTGATCCCGACGCTCCGGTCCTACCAGAAGAACAAGATTGCGATCGACCCGACGAACCTTCCGGTCGACGACGAAGCAGCGACGACACATGACATCGTCGCTCCGGCCGATCGCGCCGGGATGCTCGTCAGATTCGACGTCCGCAAGGAGACCACGGCTGCGCTGGTTACCTTTGTCGGGCCTGACAATCGCGTTCTGCCGGCCGGGGCCGTCGGCCAGATGACTGGCGGAGGCGGGTTTGTCGTAGGCTACGACGGACAGGCCTATATCAAGGGGCTATCGTCAATGAACGAAGCCGAAATCGAGTTAGCTGGCATGCGCTGCCACGCAACGTTTGCGTTTGTTCCGAGGCCCGGCGAACAGGTCCGGATTCCTGGCGTCGCGTGCCGATGATGCAGTCATTCATGCGTAAACAGCGTCTTCGGACGTCAATCTCCCTCGATCATTCGTTCCGACCAACGCGCATTGTGAGATCGAAATCGTGGTCATCGGCTCAAAGCGAACTTTGCTCTTCGCCTTGCTCCTGCAATTTGCGGCATCGTTTTCGGCCCACGCCCAAAGCTGCTCCGTTACCTCGGCGTCCGGCAACTACGGATCTGTCGACATTCTGGCGGGCGGCGCCGTCGATACGACTTCGACATTTACCGTAACATGCAGCGGCTGCGCGCTCGGCTGCACGGTCAATGCGTGTGTGCAATTCAACCAGGGGGCGCCCAACAGCAGCAGCTCGGTTCGATCGCTGGGAAGTGGAGCGAATACGGCAATGCACGAGCTCTATTCGGATTCCGGGCGCACGCAGGTCTGGGGATCCTGGGGATACGGAACCACCGCGTATGGCTCCGGTGGCGTCAGCATCAATCTCAGCCTTCCTCTTTTGGGCGGGCCCGCGCAACAAAGCCTGACCGTTTATGGACGCTTCCTCGCCAATCAACAGGCAACGATACCTGGGACCTACGTCTGGAGTACGAACTCTCCGGTCGTCGCCTACGCGGCCTACCTTCTTACAAGCCCGAATTGTTCGTCGAACCCGGGAACGACGACAAATGCAGGCTCCTCACCATGGACGGCGACAATCGCCGGAAATTGCATTGTTTCGACCACGCCGCTCAACTTCGGTAACGCTTCGCTGTTGACGTCGAATATTGACGGCGTTGGGACGATTTCGGTGAAGTGCACCAATACGACCCCCTACTCGATCGGCCTCGACAACGGACTACACGCAAGCGGCAGCCAGCGGCGCATGCAGGCAAACTCCAGCTTCATCAACTATAATCTTTATACAGATGCGGCGCGGACCGGTGCCTGGACGAGTACGACATCCGCCACGACCTGCACTTCCGGCGCCAGTACCTGCGTGCTTGGCACAGGAACAGCGTTGAACCAGAACGTTTCAGTCTATGGGCGCGTTCCACCGCAAATCTCGCCCCCTCCAGGAGCCTACGCCGACACCATCGTCGTCACCGTGACCTTCTAGCCCGACCTTCCCGGATTATCGGCTTGAAGATCCGAAGGTTAAAATCGACACATCGCCGATCGCAGCAGATGTCCAACTCTTTCAATTTCGAACGCCGATGACCGCAACAGTTTCGCACCAGAACCTTGGCTCTGGGACCCACGTGCGCTGCGGCGATGGAGCCGTTCGGCATCGCCGGCCAGAATCATCGCTGCGCTCTATTCACTCCCAGGCCGCCTGGAAAATGGCGCGATAGCCGTCGGCATCCACCGGACGCGGATTGGTGGCGGTGGAATGATCCTTCGCCGCCTTCTCCGCCATGTCGTCCAACACCGAGGCCGGCACACCCATGGCACGCAGGCCGCGCGGCAGATTGAGCTCGGCATTGAGCGCATCGAAGAACGCGGCGATGTCGGCATCATCAGCCAGACCGAGCGCCAGCCGCAGCCGCGGCAGCCTGGCCGCGATCGCCGGACCATTGTAGCGCATCACGGCAGGCATCAGCACCGCATTGAGTGTGCCGTGATGCAGGCTCGGCGACGCGAGGTTGCCAAGCGCGTGCGACAACCCGTGCACCGCGCCAAGGCCCTTCTGGAAGCACAGGCCGCCCTGCAGCGCGCCCATCATCACTTCGGCGCGGGCGTCGCGGTCATCGCCCGCCGTCACGGCCTGTTTGAGATGGCCGACGATGCGCGCGGCGCCATCGAGCGCAATCGCATCCGCTGGTGGATTGAAGCGCGGCGACAGAAAAGTCTCGACGCAATGCGACAGTGCGTCCATGCCGGTTGCGGCCGTCATTGCCGGCGGCAGGCCGAGCGTCAGCAGCGGATCGCAGATGGCACGCGCCGGGATCAGATGCGGACTGATCAGGCCGACCTTGCGGCCGTCCCCGAGCGTGATGAGGGCCGCGCGACCGACCTCACTTCCGGTGCCGGCAGTGGTCGGAATCGCGATCACCGGCGCGACGGCGGCGGTGATCCGCGCGACGCCGCCGTCGATCGCGGCATATTGCGCCAGCGGACCGGCATGGGTGGCGAGCAGCGCCACCGCCTTGGCGAGATCGATCGGCGAGCCACCACCGAGCGCGACGAGGCCGTCGCATCCGGCCTCGCGATAGCGTGCGAGCGCCTGCAGCGTCGCGCGCTCGGTCGGGTTCGGCGGCGTCGCGTCGAACACGACAGGCGCAGTGCCGAGCGGGGCGTTCACGCGCTCCGCCAGGCCGGCCGCGACGATGCCGCGGTCGGTGATGAGCATCGGCCGACGGATACCGAGCGCTGCGATCTCGTCGCCGAGCGCATCCGCCTCGCCGAAGCCGAAGCGAATGGTGGTCAGATAGGTGATCAGCGCCATGGCCAGTCGTCCGTTGCGTCGATCGATCAGAGATCGGTGCGTTCTTCGGAGATGTCGCGGCGCTGCTCCATGTTGAAGCGCCCCGCATAGATCGGCCGCCCGCCGGTGGTCGGACCGGGATACTGCACGATCAGGATATCACCGCCGGTCGCGGTCTCGAACTTGCCTTCGAAATGCGGGTCCGGATGAAAGATCATCGTGCCCTGCGTGTAGACATTGTCGTCGATCCGGAATTCGCCGCTCAGGATGTACCAGACCTGCGCGAATTCGTGATTGTGGATCGGATGATGCGCGCCCGGCTCCAGCCGCAGGATGCCCGCGTTCGGCTCGGTCGGCCGCTCCGGCCGCGGGTGGAACAGCATCTTGCCGGTCTCGCCGGGCCAGCGGATGGTCTCCCACTCCACATCGTCGATGTGCTTCGCCTCATACGGCAGGTGCCTGCCGGTCGCGGTTGCGGTCTGCATGGATCAGTCTCCTTGGGGCTTGCTCTTGGGTGATCGAGGTGGGGCGGCGGCGCTCGGCACGCGCCACCAGTCGAAATGCTCGACCTTCTGCGGCGACTTCGCGACCACCATCAGGATGCGGGCTTCGTCCTCACTGATGTTGTCGGCGCGGTGCGGCAGCTCGGAGTTGAGAAAAATGCCTTCACCGGGCGAAAGATCGAACACCTCGGCGCCGACGTGAAAGCGGATGCGACCGCTGATCACGTAGCAGTATTCCTGCCCCGGATGAGACACCATCAGGTCCATCCGGTTCTTGCGCGGGAACGAGAGGTGAAATACCTCGAGGTCATCGTTCGGCATGCCGCCCGCGAACAATCGCCAGCGGTAACCGGTGCTCGGGATGCTCTGGTCTTCGCCATCGTCACCATGGCGATGCAGCGTGACGTGGCTGCGCGACTGGTCCTGCGGCGCGGCGAACAACTCGCTGACGCCGATGTCGAGCGCCTGCGCGATCTGGATCAGATTGGCAACGGAGCTCGACACCTGCCCACGCTCGAGGCGCGACACGAAGGCATCGGACAGCCCGGTGCTGTCGGCCAGATCCTTCAGCTTCATGCCACGCTCCTCCCGCAGCGAGCGAATGCGTGCTCCAAGCCTCGCCAGCGTCTCGTCCTGCGTTTTCATTGCTCCGACCCTCTCTCTAATTTGCTTCTCTGTCAATAAAAATTGCTCTATAAGCAATTTACATTGTGGCCCGCGCCGAAACTGCTAGAGATGCCTACGGCTCTCCGCGTCGAGCACAAGCAAATTTGCGTACCACGCAACAAAGCCGAACGGCAAACAAGACGCCCCCGGAGGAACCCCCGACCATGACAACCACTCTCAGGACCCTATGCGCGGCCATGACCGCGACGCTGCTGCACATTCCCGTCGCGCACGCCGCGATGTCCGACCATGTGATCCGCATCGGCGTCCTCAATGACCGCTCCGGCGCCTATGCCGATCTCGGCGGCGAAGGCTCGGTCGTCGCGGCCAAGATGGCGGCAGAGGAATTCGCCAACAGCATCGGCGGCGTGCCGGTCGAGATCGTCTCGGCCGATCACCAGAACAAGCCGGACATCGGGCTTGGCATCGTGCGGCGCTGGTTCGACACGGAGAAAGTCGATGCCGTCGCCGACATTTCAAATTCCGGCGTCGGTTTCGCGGTGACCGCTCTCGCCAAGGAACGCAACAAGATCGTGCTGAACGCGTCTGCCTCCTCGGACTTCACCGGCAAGGCCTGTACGCGGACCTCATTCCAGTGGGTCTACACGAGCTATACCAACGGCTACGGTCTCGCGCGGGCGCTCACAGCGCAGAGGCTCGACAGCTGGTTTCTGATCGCAGTGGACTATTCGTTCGGCCACGCCTTCGCCGCCGACATGCGCCGCGCAGTCGAGAACGGGGGCGGCAAGGTAGTCGGCGAGGTACGCCACCCGCTCAACACCGCAGACTTCGGTTCGGTGCTGCTGCAGGCGCAGGCGTCCGGCGCCAAGGTGATTGCGCTGGCCAACGCCGGCGCCGACATGACCAATTCGGTGAAGCAGGCCGCCGAATTCGGCATCACCCGCGGGCAGGCATTGGCGGCACCGACCATATTCCTCACCGACGTCGACGCGATGGGCCTCGCAGCCGCGCAGAACCTGCAGTTCGTGACCGCATACTACTGGGATCGCGATGCCGAGTCGCGGGCGTGGGCCAACAAGTTCTTTGAGAAGGTTGGGCGGATGCCGACCATGACCCAAGCCGGAGTTTATTCGGCCGTGCGTCACTACCTGCGCGCGGTTCAGGCCGCAAATTCCGACGATGGCCTTGCCGTCGCAGCCAAGATACGCGAATTGCCCGTTGCCGACGCGTTCGCGCGCGGCACGGTGCGCCCAGACGGCCAGTTCGTGCACGACATGTACCTGGCGCGCGTCAAGACACCGGCAGCCTCGAACCGACGATGGGACTACTACGACATCGTCGCGACGATACCCGCGGAACAGGCGTTCCGCCCGCTCGGCGAGGGCGGCTGCGAGCTGGTCTCGCAGTAACGGCGCAGGCGGACGGTGACCTACACCACCGTCCGCCATCGCCGTAACGGCTTGTATGCAGGTTATCGAGCGGCGTCTCGTGGCCTCTGGCGTGCTTTCGTCACCAAGGCCTGAAATCGATGGACGGTTCTGCAGCGTTCAACTGCCGCAGTCAGTTGCGTGGCTCCCGCCGAAGGAATTGAGCAATCGGTGTCAAGGCGTCGATTGACGGCAAACCAGCCCACGCCTCGCTGCATGACGACCAGGGATAGGGAACCAGCGAGAGCCATTGCAGGACGGGCGCTTGATAGCTGGCCGGCAGCACGCACATCAACTCAATCTTGATGAATAGCCGCTTGACGCGACCGTCTCCGGCGGCATCGAAATCCCAAGTGTACTCACCGCACCCGACGCGCACGCCGCCGTCCGACCTGTTCGACATTCCCACCAGCCAGTCGCACTGAAACCGCGGAGTGCGATCGACGGCAGGACGTGAAAGGCAGAAGGTGCGCACATTGTCGTACTGCAATCCGAAGCTTCTTACGAGAACATCGGTGACGTTCTCCAAGCCGTGAGCGGAGCTTGGAAAGGAGATTGCGTCGGTCAGGAGCTGCATCTGAAGCTCGCAATCCGGCACGAACGCACGCTTCATCAGCAGGGGCAGGTTTCGATCCTTTGCCGCGATGTACGTGCTGATCGCCCCCGCTGCTGTGGTTGATCGAGGCTCACTCAAGCATTCTCTCCGGAGTTGCGCGACCACATGCCCGGTGACAACGGCGCTAACGACATCGCAGGAAACAACAAGATGGGCGCCGCCCAGCCAAGACTCACAATATCCCGCAAGCTTGATTCCTTCACCTTCTGCGAAGACGATTACGATCAGGCTGCCGGAAAGACGGAACATCGATCTGCTTGGATAGCTACGCCGACAGGCGCCCCCATTGGCCAGCGCAGAACGGCCTGCTCCCCCGGAGATCGCACCAGCAACCGGTCCCCAACGCTTCCAGAGCACTCGATCTGAAGATCGACGTGGCCACCCTGGTAGATCTGGGCAACAACGCTCCCCTTGATGACGCACGGCTCCCCGGGCGCCACAATCCTGAACTGCTCGGGGCGGACGAACAAGTCGACCGCCGCGGACTTCTCGAGCCCGGACAGGCGCTCGCCCGGCACCTGCACCAGGGCATCGCCAAGTGCGACGATCGCTTGCTCGGCCTGTATGCTCACAAGCTGGCCGCGCAGCCTGTTGTTGTCGCCGACAAAGCTGGCGACGAACGGGTCCGCCGGGCTGCGATAGACGTCGACAGGGCTTCCGAGTTGCCTGATACGGCCCTCGGACATCACCGCCATGCGGTCGGACATGCTCAGGGCCTCGCCCTGATCGTGCGTCACGAAGATCGTGGTCAGGCCCAGCTTGCGCTGAATCTCCCGCAACTCCACCTGCATCGAGCTCCGCAGACTCTTGTCCAGCGCCGAGAACGGCTCGTCGAGCAGCAGCACGGTCGGATTGATGACGAGCGCGCGCGCGAGCGCAACGCGCTGCTGCTGGCCACCGGACAATTGCCTGGGCTTGCGGTTCTCCATGCCCATCAGCTTAACCAGCGCCAGCGCATCGGCGACGCGCTTGTCGCGCTCAGCCCTGGGGACGCGCCGCGTCTTCAGGCCGTAAGCGACGTTCTCCGCCACACTCATGTGCGGAAACAGCGCGTAGTTCTGAAACATCATGCCGATGCCGCGCTGGTAGGTCGGAATGTCGTTCACGCGCTTGCCTTCGATCGAAATCGAACCGCCGTCCGGCCCCAGAAAGCCAGCGGCCAGCTTGAGCAGCGTGGTCTTGCCGCATCCCGATGGACCAAGCAGCGTCACGAACTCGCTGCGGCCGATGCCGAGCGTCACGTCGTTCAAGGCCACCACATCGTCAAATCGCTTGCTCACGACGTCGAAATGGACCGCCGCTTGTTCCCCTTCAAGATTCGCAGACGGCTTCAAGATCCGTGCTCCCTAGTGAGACTGCTCGATATTGAGGACCTTGCCGAGCCCGAGGAACGCATTGGCAAAGGCGATCAGGGCGGCGGTCCCGACGATGTACATGACCGACAATGCCGCCATCGATGGATCGGCGAACTCGCGCACGTAATTGTACATCGCGACGGGAAGCGTCTGGGTGCGTTGCGAGGTCACGAACAGCGAAGCCGTGAACTCGTTGAACGACAGGATCGCCGCGAACAGCCAGCCGCTGACGAGCCCGGGCAGCAGCAGCGGCAGGGTGACGGTGGCCAGGACACGAAGCGGTCCGGCGCCGAGGCTTGATGCCGCGTGTTCGTAGCTCTGATCGAGATTTCTCAGCGACACGTACACACTGCGCAACACAAACGGCAGCACCAGGATGACGTGGCAGATCACGACGATGGCAAAGCCGCGGCTCAGGCCGACTTGCGCCGCAAGGATGAGAAAGCCGAGCCCGACCGTGAAATGCGGAATCACCAGGGGCGAGATGAGGATTCCCTCGATGGCGGACTTGAGCGGAAACTCGTAGCGATCGATGACAAATGCGAACATGCCGCCGACGCACAGCGCGATCGTCGAGCTCCAGGTCGTGACGATCAGGCCGTTGAAGAACCCTTGCCGGAAATCCTCGTAGGCGAGGGCCCGACCGAACCAACGCCACGACCAGGTCTGCGGCGGAAACGACAGGATGGGTTTGTCGTTGAACGCGGCGATCGTCACGACCGCTGCCGGCAAGATGAGAAACGCGACGATGACGAACACCGTCAGCAATCCGATCCAGCCGAGCACTTTCTGATAGGTCGAGCGCGGGGTCATCAGTGCACCTCGATCTTCCGAAGCGGGCGGGAGGCAAGCCGAAGAAGTCCAAGCACCAGAGCCGTCAAAGCCAGCCCGGCCACGCACAACGTCGCGGCGAAGGGGAAATTGAAGCTCGAGAACCCAAGTTGGTAGACCAGATTTGAGATCATATTGACGCGGCCGCCGCCGATCAACTGCGGCGTGGCGAATGCCGAGAATGTCCAGGCGAATGCCGTCGTGGTGCCGGCGACCACGCCCGGCAGCGACAGCGGCAATGTCACCGTCAGGAACACGCGAATGGGCCCGGCTCCCAGACTTTCGGCCGCTCGGGGATAGTCGCGGTCTATATGGGATAGTCCGGCGGCCAGCATGATGACCATGACCGGTAGCGTGACGTGCACGAGAGCGACCACAACGCCGAATGACGTGAACATCAGCTGCAGCGGCTTGCCGATGAGGCCGAGCGACATCAGCAACGAATTGATGAAGCCGTTGTTGCCAAGGACGATGATCCACGCATAGGTGCGAACGACCTCGCCCAGAAACAGCGGCGTCACGACAATCACGAGGAGAATGGATCGTAGGATCGGCTGTTCGACGCGCACCAGCGCATAGGCCAGCGGATATCCGACGATCAACGTCACGACCGCGGTCATCGCGCACACGACGACGGTATCGAGAAACACGCGCGCATAGAGTGGTTTCAGGAGGTCAGCGAAATTCGCCAGCGTCAATCCGCCGGGATCGAGCGATCCCGGCACGTAGGCCCTGAGGCTGTACTGCAGGACCGCAGCCATCGCCGCGAGGAATCCGACGGCACACAGCGTCGCCGGCGCTGTGAAGATGCGCACGAATGGCTGCTGATTCATGAGCGGGGCCGATCTGGCAACGGATCAGTTCATGATGTTTTCGGCGAACCATTTGCGCCATTCCGCCGTCTTGCCGGCGCGCAGCTTGGCGTCGATGTTGATCTGCTGCTTCCATTGCTCCGCCGACGTGAAGACGCCAGGAAGCTTGGCGATGTCCGGGTCGATCTTCGCGTTGAGGACTGCCGGGCTCCCCTTTTTCTGCTTCGAAATCTCGGCCTGGATGTCGGGGTCATAGAGCGTGTTGATGAACTTGTACGCGAGGTCCGCCTTCTTCGACCCCTTCATGATCGCGACGGTGTCGATACCCAGCACCGCGCCTTCCTTCGGCATCGCGAGTGCAATCGGAATGCCCTGCCCGATCATGTAGTAGGCGTTCATCGAGAGCACGATCTGCACCGGCGTCTCGCCGCTCGCGAGCAGTTGCTGGCTGTTGGCGTCGTTGGTGTAGAACGCCTTGAAGTTTGGCTTCAGCGCCTTGAGCTTCTCCTCGCCCTTTTCCCAATGGGCCGGGTCGGCGCCGGCAAGAATGGCGGAGACTGCAATGATGTGGCCGGGATCGAAATCCGGAGCGGCGAGCTTGTCCTTCAGCTCCGGCTTCCAGAGATCGCTCCAGCTCTCGAACTTGGTATCCTTGATCAGATCGGGGCGGTAGCCGATCGTGTAGACATAAGCCCAGGCGCCGAGGTGATAGGGACTGATCCGCGCCTCGTCCGCGAGATTCTTCGCATTGGGGATCTTCGAGGTATCGATCGCCTCGAACAACCCGTCATTGGCATAGAGCCACCCGACATGCGAGGTCGTGAACGTCACGTCGCTTTCGGGATTTCCCTTGGCGAGCTTTTCCTTGTTCAGCCGATCGATCGTGCCGCCAGTGATGAATTCGACCGGCACGCCGGTTTCGGCGGTGAATTTCCTGGCAACCGTCTCGGCCACCAGATCACGCCAACTGCCGCCCCAGATACTGACAACGAGCTTGTCTTGTGCGTGAGCCGGCAACGCAATCAGAACAGCGATCAACACAGACCAAAGGCGAAGCATAGGTGCAGTCTCCCTCCAGCGAAGGAATGCAGCGCCCGGCTGCAGCTGCAATCCTCGGTCATGAAATTAAACTTATCATCTGCTTAATAGTACCTTTTATCAGGCGGCCCATCGACCTGCAATAGGTTTGTCTTATCGACAATAGTACCTTTTGCGATTAGCCTGCGCTCGACGTTGGTTGAAATCGCGGAGGCAGTCGATGACGACATCGACGGAAGCTTTAGAGGCCCATCGGCCGTCGGCCGTTCTGAATGCGCTCAAGCGTCTTGGATTCGGCACCGTCGTCTCCGTCCCCGACAGCTGGCTGGGCGAAATTCTCACTCGCATCGACCGGGAGCCGGGCATGACGCTGGTGCGCGCAACCCATGAGGAGGAGGCGCTCGCGATCGCTTGCGGAAGCCGGCTCGGCGGCGTCCGCACCGCCCTGCTGGTGCAGAATGCCGGCGTGCTCAGCATGGGCGCGGGCATGGTGTCGCTCGCGCAGCGTTACCAATTCCCGCTTCTGATGCTGGTGTCCTACCGGGGCACGCCCGACGATCCGGTGTTCTACCACATACCGAAGGGCCGAGCGACGGAGCCGGTCTTCCGTGGCATCGGCCTCGCCCATGCCTGCACCGATCGATACCGTCCGATCGGTCCGCAGATCGAACATGCCGCAACCTATGCGGAGGAAGCTTCGTGTCCGTTTGCCCAGCTGATGGGTCGGGAGGATATCCAGTGGTGACCAATGCACGACCGACCCGCACCGATTACTACAGGGTGCTTCCCGGCAGTCTGCCGTCCCGCGCGCTCGTCGTGACGTCGCTCGGCAATGCCTCGTATTTGTGGGCATCGCTGCATCACGCGCCGGAGAACTTCTACTTCGAAGACGCCATGGGACTAACCCTCCCGCTGGCGCTGGGCCTGGCGATTGCTCAACCGGACCGCCCGGTCATTGCGGTTGAGGGCGATGGCGCCCTGCTCATGCATATGGGCGCGCTCGTTACGATTGGCGCGATGAACCCATCCAATCTCACCATCCTCCTGATCCAGAACGGCGTTCACGCAGCTTCGGGCGGCCAGGCCCTGACCAACGCAGCGCTCGATCTGGCACAACTGGCGCGCGCCTCGGGAATCCAGCACGCCGAGAATCTGAATGCGCCGGGCGCACTCGCTGCCCGCATCGCCGCGGCCGAGAAGCGCGATGGCGTCGGAGTCCTGATTCTGGCGACAGAGCCCGACATCGAAGTCGTACGGCCCCCGATCTCGCTCGATCCGGTCGCAACAAAACATCGCTTCATGGCTGCGATTGAGGCGCCACGGTACATCCCGACGCTGTTCGACGGCGGGATGCTCGAGCGGCCCTAGCCGACCGGATTTTGCATTTGTGCAAATCATAGCGGTCCGCTTCGTTATCGAAGCGGGCCGCTTTTTGCGCGCTCCCACATGTCACCAGGGGACGACGCTGCGATCTTAGGCACAGGACGTCGAAACTTTGAACTTGTCCGTCATTCATCACCTAGTACGATGTGTAGGACCATGGACTATTTGCTGGTTCGCTCGCTCTTGATGAGGACGACGACAACGATGCACAGCAACCAGGACGGCTTGCGGATTGATGTGGCCGCGTCGATTTCCGTCGGCATGCCGGTTATTCACTTCAATGACGGCGGCTCCCCGGTCCAAGCTGATGAGTTTGGTGAGACGGCGGCTGCAGATCATCCGCAACGCGGCGAACGTCGAATGTCGGTGCCCCAGGCCTTGCTGATGTGGATTTGCTCGTCTTCAGGTGAGGCATGGCCTTCCCTTGAACTCATCCTGGGCGCCGCGCCGTCGCGGCAGGACCGGATCGGATCTGGCGGGCTCCGGTTCACCTGCGGTCAGCCACCCAGGTAAGCGGACCGCACATGCTCATCGTCAATCAGATCCTTGCCGCTGCCGGATAGAACGATCGAACCGGTCTCCAGAAGATATGCATAGTCGCACATCTCGAGCGCCGAGTAGGCGTTCTGCTCGACCATCAAGATCGTCGTCCCGGACTTCCTGATGCCATCGATGATCGAGAACACCTGCTCGACGATGTTGGGGGCCAGACCGAGCGATGGCTCGTCGAACATCATGAGCCTGGGCTTGGACATGATCGCGCGCCCGATCGCCAGCATCTGCTGCTCGCCGCCGGATAGCGTTCCCGCCACCTGATGGCGGCGCTCGGCCAGTCGCGGAAACATCGCGAAGATCCGCTCCCGATCTGCCGCGATCTCCCGACGGTCGGAGCGCAGATACGCGCCCATGTCGAGATTTTCGTCGACGGTCATATCAGGGAACACACGCCGCCCCTCAGGGCAATGCGCGATTCCCTTGCCCAGGATTTCCCGCGCCGAGCACTTCGTAATGTCGTGCCCGTCGAACGTAATACGTCCGGCCGCCGACGGCAGGATTCCCGAGATCGCCCGCAACGTCGTGCTTTTGCCGGCACCGTTCGCTCCGATCAGCGCGACCAACTGTCCCTGCCCGATCGACAAGGTGACGCCCTTGAGCGCCTCGACCTTGCCATACCGGCAAACCAGACCGTTAATGTGCAGCATGCCGGCTGGCTCCTTCACCCAGATAGGCACGGATGACCTCGGGATTGCCGCGGATCGCCGCAGGCGGCCCTTCGGCAATGATGCGGCCGTAGTTGAGCACGACAATGCGATCGGAGACGCCCATGACCATGGGCACATCGTGCTCCACCAGCAATATCGACATGCCGCGGCCGTGCAGCCTGTTGAGCAGTTCCATGAACCGGGCGGTTTCCGTCGCGTTCATGCCTGACACCGGCTCATCCAGCAAAAGCATCGACGGGTCCGTTGCAAGTGCAAGCGCGACGCCGAGCAGACGCTGGTCACCGTAGGACAGCGACCCCGCGAGCTCGTCCGCACGGCGCGCGATCCCTACGATCTCGAGCAGTTCGTGCGCCAGATTCCTCAGCTCCGCCTCCGCGCGCCCTTCGCGCGGCAGTGCCAGCAGCGTATCCAGCAGCGTCGACCGGCTGCGCCGGTGCAAGCCGATCATCACATTCTCGAACACGGTCACGCTCTGGAACACGCTGGTACGCTGAAAGGTCCGCGCCAGGCCAAGTGACGTGACTTCATGCGGCTTGAGGTTACTCAGCGACGTATTCTTGTAGCGCACCTCGCCCTTGGTCGGCCGCAGAAAGCCGGTGATGACATTGAAGGCCGTCGTCTTGCCGGCGCCGTTCGGTCCGATCAGGCTGACAATTTCACCCTGGTTGACGACGAAGCTCATGTCGGTGATCGCAATCAACCCGCCGAAATGCACGGCGATATGTTCAACGGACAGAACCGGCTGCGGGGTATTGGCGGGCATAATGCTCATGGCGCGTCGTGCATCTTGGCTTGGAGCGGCTCAGGATCGGCGCGGGCGCCAGACGCTGCGAACCACTTCTCGATGGCGGGGACAATTCCCTTGGGCAGCACGAAGACGATGATGATCATCAGCAGGCCATACAGGATCCACTGAATCTCAGGGGTGGCGAAAGACCGGGCGGCGACCGGAATGAAGCCGAAGATGAGGCCGCCGACGATGGGGCCCGCGAGGGTGCCCTTGCCGCCCGAGATCACCATGATCACCATCGTGACCGTGTAGAGAAACGCAAACACGTCGGGATCGATGATCTTGAGGTAATGGGCGTAGAGGCTGCCGGCGGCCCCCGCGATGCCCGCCGAAAAGACCGCGGCCAGCACCAGATAGCGGGTCACGTCGATCCCTACCGAGACCGCGAGCGACTCGTTCTCCTTGAGCGCGATCATTGCCCGCCCGACACGAGAGCAGACGAGACGCTGGATGACGATGTAGGACACCACAAGGACGGCTAGCACGAGGTAGTAGTTGGATTGCTTGCTGTAGAAGTCGAGATAGCCGACCCCGGGCAGCCCCAGCGTCATTGGCGGGATCGAGGTCAAGGCCAGCGGCCCTTGGGTCAACTCGACCCAGTTCAGCGCGATCAGCCGGACCACTTCCGCAAAGCTGATGGTCACGATGACGAAGTAGGCACCTCGCACCTTGAAGGATAGCTTCCCGACGGCGTAGCCGCAGAGCGCGGCAACCAGCGTGCCGATCACGAACCCGGTCCAGACCGGCCAGGGTTCGTGAACCACGCGGATACCGCCGATCAATTCGACATCGAAGCCCAGCGACACCAGCGCGCTGGTGTAGGCTCCGATGCCAAAGAATGCGACGTGACCCAGGCTCAGCTGTCCCGTGTACCCGAGCAAGAGATTGAGGCTCATCGCCGCAATGATGAGGATACCCGTCGTGATGAAGGCGTTCAGCAGATACGGATCGTGCAGCCAAAGCGGGACTGATGCGAACGCTGCGAGCGCCACATAGCGGATCAGGCGATTCATCCGATCCGCTCCGCGCGTGCAAACAGGCCGGTCGGCTTGAAGAGGAGAACGGCTATGATGATCAGAAAGCCCATGGCGTCGCGGTAGCCCGACGAAACGTATCCGGCACCAAGCTCCTCAGCCAGCGCCAGCAGGAAGCCGCCGATGGTGGCCCCGCCGATGCTGCCGAGACCGCCCAGGATGACGATGGCGAAAGCCTTCAATGATGCGAGATTGCCCATTTGCGGGGAGATGACATAGACCGGCCCAAGCAATGCGCCCGCCGCTGCCGCGAGGCTCGAGCCGATCGCGAACGTCGCCATGTAGATGAACTGGATGTTGACGCCCATGAGCGCCGCGGCGTCACGATCCTGGAAGGTCGCGCGCATTGCCTTGCCGAGCTTTGTGCGGTTGATCAGGAGATAGGACACGCCGATCAGGGCGAGGGCCGCGCAGAAGACGAACAGGCGCAACCAGGACACCGAAATCGAACCAACGACGAGCGGAAGTTCCGGAAACGGCGTCGAAACCGACTTCGCAACGCCACCCCAGACGAACTGCTCGCCATTCTGCATCACGATCATGGCGCCGATCATGACCAGCATGGTCGTATCGATGTCCGCGCCACGCATCGGGCGCAACAGGACGACTTCGATCAGTGCACCAGCAAAGCAGCCCAACACGACCGCCACGATCAGCGCAAGGAAGAAATTCAGGCCGAGCATCACACCGACGAAATACAGCGCATAGGCCCCGAAGGAGTACAGCTCGCCATGCGCGAAATTGACGACGCGCATGATGCCGAAGATGAGCGTGAGCCCAATACCCAGCAGCGCGTAGGTGCTGCCCAGGATGAGCGTGTTGACGATGTGTTGCAGAAGCTCGGTCATGCTGATTTCCCGGCCGGACGACCGCTGATCCTCTCTTCAGAGCATGTTCAATGGGCGAGGCAGTGCCAAGGCGCCACCAATTATGGCGGCGCCTTCCGCAAGTCGTCGAGCTCAGGAGCCGGACAGGACGATCTTCTCGTTCTCGATCTTGATCAGATAGAGATTGGGCATGCTCTGGCCGCTTTCCTTGCCGGCCGGCCCCTGTTTCTGGAACTTGATCTGACCATTCAGGCCGGCAAAGTCGGTCGTCCAAAGCGCATCGGTGATCGCCGCAGGCTCTGCCTTGCCGGCCCGCTGGATCGCATTGGCGATGGTGCGAATACCGTCGTAGCCGCGGAAGCTCTCGGTCGCTCCGGCGATCGCATAGCCGCGCTTCTTCCATTCGCCGAGGAAATACTTCGTCGCTGCCGGGTCAGGGGTCTTGTCCGGATACCAGGGCGCGAAGGTCGTCAGATGCATGGAGCCGTTCGCCGCGGCGCCGGCCTGCTCGATCAGCTGATCCGGATTCTGCGAGCCGCCGGTGGTGACGATTCGCTTGGTGATGCCGAGCGCGGCGGCCTGCTTCAACACCAGGGTGAGTTGCTCGACCGCGGTCGTGACCATGATCGTGTCCGAGTCGGTCGCCTTGATCTTGGCAAGCTGGGCGCTCATGTCCTGCGCGGCCTGATCCATGATCTCGACGAGGCCGACCTGAATGTTCTGGGCCTTCATGACCTTGCCGAAGTCCTCGGCCGATCCGCGGCCCCAGTCATTGTTGATGACGAGGAAGTCGGCCTTCTTGATGCCGAGTGACGGCATGATGGACTTGAACTCGGTCGCCTCGACCGAGGACGGCGGTGAGATACGGAAGATGTAGGAATTGCCCGACGTCGTGATCTTGCTGGAGGACGAGGTCTCCACCACCATCGGGACCTTGTATTCCATGAGCTTCGGCATCACCGCGAGCGTCAGGCTCGAGCCCCAGGCGCCCATGATCACTGGCACCTTGTCGCCGGTGATCAGCTTCTCGGCGACGGCTGCGGCCTCCGTCGGATTGCTCTTGTTGTCTTCGATGACCAACTCGATCTTGCGACCGAGCAGACCGCCCTTGGCGTTGATTTCGTCGGCGGCAATCTTGGCGCCGTTCACGACGTACGTACCGGAAGCGGCGAACGGACCGGTGAGCGGCTCATTGACACCGATCTTGATGGTCTGAGCCGCCGCGCCCGTCACCAGTGCGGTCGACATCGCCGCGGCGAGGGCCGCGCCCGTAATCAATCCGTGTGCTCGCCTCATCTTTCCTCCTGTGCTCGCATGAGCCATGCCTAGGGAACGAAACACCGGTGCAGCGCGCCAGCTTATGGATGCTGGCCATTCGTCACCGCGATGATGATCCTATCATCCTATTATTAGTATCTTAAAGATACTTCTGATCTGTCGTCAAGCAGGCGCCCTGCTCTATTTTTGTTTTGCATTGCCCTCATTTGACGCAGGCCGCTCATCATTTGCGCGATTGCTTTCGGCTAGACCAATTTCGAAACTCCTTCGACGGACACGATGCCGCGCGTGCGGATCAGGCGTTCGCCAAACTCGCTTCTTTGTTGAACTCGATGGTGAGTTGATCCCATTCGCCCAGGCTGTCCTGAATCTTGCTCCAGAAGGACTGCGACCGGCGTCGCTCAAAATCGGCGACTGAAACGCCTTGCTGTTCGACCCAGGTGTAGTAGCCGAGGTTGAAGACAGCGCGTCGTGAAAGCTCCGTCAGCTCGACAACATTGTCGGATGCGGCGCCGAGCAGGCAGGCGCCGAAGATTTCGGCGGCATTCACCTGATCAAGACCACGCGCGTAGTGCTTCTCTTCGAACTGCCTGCGTTCGCTGCCGTACATGGAGGCACTGTCCGTCGCCACGGTGACGATGGCCTTCTCGGGCCCGTAGTTCATCAGCTTTGCCAGCTTGATCGAGGCGATGACGTTGGCGAGCCCGGAGATGCCGACATGGTCAAAGGCGCGCACCAGCACGGGGTCGAGTCCGCGGCGCGTCTCGAGATAATCCCGGCCCGCTTTCGAGCCGAACAGCAGATTGAGCTGGTCCGTGGCTCGGTCCGAGACCCCGACGACGAAGTCGAGGTTCATGACATTGTGAATCAGCGGAATGTGCTTGTCGCCGATCCCCTGGATGTTGTGCTCGCCATAGCCGTTGTTGAGCATCGTTGGACACTCGAGCGCCTCGACGGCAACGACTTTCGAGCCCCAGCGCGTCTTGAGAAAATCACCCGCGGCGATCGTCCCCGAGGATCCGGTCGCCGAGACGAAGGCCGCCAGTTCGTGGCTCTCGTCTTGGTTGAATGCCTTGAAGGCATCTTCCGCCGCGCGTCCCGTGCATTCATAGTGGATGAGATAGTTCGAGAACGACGAGAACTGGTTGAGAATGATGTTGCTGTCGTCCCGCCTGAGCTCCGCGCACTTGTCGTAGATCTCCTTGACGTTGCTCTCGGTGCCGGGTGTCCGGATGATGTCGGCAGGGTCGCTGACCCACTTCTCGAGCCATTCGAAGCGCTCCCGGCTCATGCCTTCGGGCAAGACGGCCACGCCGCGACAGCCGAGGATCCGTGAAACGGCGACACCGCCGCGACAGTAATTGCCGGTGGAAGGCCAGACGGCCTTCTGCCTTGACGGATCGAAGCGCCCGGTCACGAGCTGCTCGATCAAGGCAGCATAGGCCGGCAGCACCTTGTGTGCGCCGATCATCGGAAAGCGGTCACCGAGCAGCACGATGATCTTGGCATCGACGCCGGTGATCTCCTTCGGCAGCACGATATGGCCCGGCACCAGGTCCCTGCCCCGGCGGTTTTCCGCATTGTACCAGTGCATGCGCCAGAGGTTCGCGGCACTCGGCTCGTCCGGTCCTACCGCCGCGATGTCCTCCCACACCTTGGCCGACGGAAGCGGTGGGTGCGCGAGCTGGGAGAAGGTCGGCAGCTTCAGGTTAAGTCTGCGCGCCTGCGCCGCAGCCTGCCGCCAGCCCTTCCTGTCGACAATATTCGGCTCGATCACAAACGCCATTTTCAAACATCCCTGTTGGAGAGTTCTCTGCTCTCGCGGCCTTCCGGGTCCTTTAGCACCCCGCGGATCGCATCTCGGTGCCGGTCTGCCGCTCGCGGACCGCGTCAAATGAGCGCTGCCTCCGCACCTCGTCCGCGACGCCGTAGGTCGTCGTGCGCTGACGCGGCACACGGCCTGCCGAAACGATGATCGATTCGAGCTCCTGCGGCGTCATCTCCTGGCCGTGCGAGGCGCCGGCCGACCGCGAGATGCTTTCATCCATCAGAGTACCACCGAGGTCGTTCACGCCGGCCGAAAGGCAGTGCCGCAGCCCCTCCGGTCCCATCTTGACCCAGGACGCCTGGATATTGGTGATGTGCGGATTGAGGACGAGGCGCGACACCGCGTGCATGAGGACCGCCTCGCGGAATGTCGGGCCCGGACGCGCCCGGCCCTTGAGATAGACCGGCGCTTCCATGTGAACGAACGGCAACGGTACGAGCTCGGTAAATCCGCCGGTCTCCGCCTGCAGGCGTCGCAGCCGGAGCAGATGCCGCGCCCAATGGTCGTAACGCTCGATATGGCCGAACATGATGGTGGCCGTCGATCGGAGCCCGATCGAATGCGCCGTGCGCATCACGTCGAGCCACTGCTGGGTCCTGATCTTGTCCGCGCAGAGCATCTCGCGCACCTCGTCGTCGAGGATTTCAGCGGCCGTTCCCGGCAAAGTGCCGAGGCCTGCCGCCTTCAGCTCCTGCAGGAACTCGGCGACGGAAATGCCGAGCGTGTGCGCGCCCTGATGGATCTCGAGCGGCGAGAACGCATGAAGATGCATGGCCGGAACGGCGCCCTTCACGGCCCGGCAGATATCCAGATACTTCTGCCCGGTATAGGAAGGATGGATGCCGCCCTGCATGCACACCTCGGAGGCGCCGCGGTCCCAGGCCTCGGTGACCCGCTGCGCGACTTCGGACATCTCGAGGTCGTAAGGCCGCCCGCGCAGATTCTCGCTCATCTTCCCCTTCGAGAAGGCGCAGAACTGGCATTTGAAGGAGCAGATGTTGGTGTAATTGATGTTGCGGCAGACGACGTAGGACACCACGTCGCCGTTGACGCTGCTGCGCAATTCGTCGGCCGCCCGGCAAATGCTGGTGAAGTCGGTCTCGTGAGCGCGGAACAGCCTGACAATCTCGCCTTCCGACAGCTCATTGCCGCGCTGAGCCCTGGCGATTACGGATGTCACCTCGCCGCCATGCCCGATGCGTGGTGCGGACTTCAGCCATCCGAGCTCGCGCGACGGAATCCCGCCGACGTGGCCCGGATGCCAGTCGTCGCTGCGCGGAAATCCGTCGCCGTCGATGCGATCGAGGACCGACTTCAGCAGCTTGGTGTCGAGCCAGCGCGACGGATAGCGTGCGAAGCTCGGATAGATCGGCAGCCGCTTCTCGAGCCGCTTGCCGGTGGACCGTGTTGCAGCGTCCAGCAGCCGCAGATGCGGCCATGGTGCTTCGGGATTGACGTGGTCGGGCGTGACAGGCGACACGCCGCCCCAATCGTTGATCCCTGCCGCAACGACGCGCCCCAGGGCTGCCGGGCTCAGGTTCGGCGGCGCCTGAATGTTCATCTCCGGCTCGAAGATCAGGCGGGCGATGGCGATGGTCCAGAGATGATCGTCCACGGAGGGTGCCGGCGCATTGGCCATGCGCGTGCCAACCTTCGGCCGGAAGTTCTGGATGATGATCTCCTGCAGATGGCCATGCGCATCATTCAGGTCGCGCAGCGCAAGCAGCGCATCGATCCGTTCGGCCCGGGTCTCCCCGATGCCGATAAGGATTCCCGAGGTGAAGGGAACGGCCTGCTCACCGGCGGTCTTGATCGTCTGAAGCCTGACGGCCGGCACCTTGTCCGGCGATCCGAAGTGCGGACCGCCCTTCGCGCAAAGCCGGTCGGACGCGGACTCCAGCATGATGCCCTGCGAGACCGAGACCTTGCGCAGCATGGCAAGATCGAGCTCGCTCATGATCCCGGGATTGACGTGAGGCAGCAGGCCGGTCTGCTCGAACACCGCCCTTGCAACTTCGGCGAGATACGACAGCGAGGATTCGTGGCCCAGCCTTGTCAGCTCCTCACGCGCGACGCGGTAGCGAAGCTCCGGCTTGTCACCGAGCGTAAACAGCGCCTCATGACAGCCGGCTTCCTTGCCGGCCCTGGCGATCGCGACGGCTTCGTCGACCGAGAGATACGGTTTGACGTTCGAACGCGGCGCGTGAGCGAACGTGCAGTAGTGACAGACATCGCGGCAGAGCTGGGTGAGCGGGATGAATACCTTGGGCGAATAGGTGATGACATCACCGTGCGCGGTATCCCTTCGCCTGGCGGCAGTCGTCAGAAGCTCGTCGATGTCAGTGAGATCGATGAGCCTGTAAGCCTCGCTTCGGGACAGGCGACGGTCGAACGGAAGACTCGAGACGGACGTCATCAGAACAGCCTCACGGGAACGGGATGGTCGTCGATGCCGAAGCGCTCGGCAATTCTGAGGTCATCAAGAAGCGAACCCGTCGTTCCGAGGTTTTGCGACGAGATCAGATACGGACCAAAATCGATCGGGCAGTCGATGTCCTTGCCGATGCCATGGGACTTGAACACGCTGCAGCTCAGTTGCCGCTGCCGCGCCAGGTCGCGGTGCGCGCGAAAGCTCTCTTCGCCAAATCGAGGCTCCAGCATGTCGGGCGCCCGCATCGCCAGGGCATTGGTGCCACCATCGTAGAGTGCAGGTACGAGCACGACCGGCGTGTGGTCCAGCAACCGGATGACGTGTTCGAAGTCCTCCGGACGGGCGAACGGAATATCGGCGGGGACAACAAGAACCCGCCGCCCGTACGGCCGGAACGCATCGAGACCGCGCCGCACCGCGGCATTAACGCCGGTCTCGACCTCATCAAAGATCATGGCCGCGCCAAAACGCTTGGCGATCGCGAACGCCTCGGGATCGGCACTCACCACGGCGATGCCGGCCAGCGAGCGCGTATCCCGCAGGTTGCCGAGCACGTCGCACAGCATGGCTTGCGCCAGTTTTGCGCGCTCGGTCGCCACCAGGATATCGCCCAGCCTGCTCTTTGCTTGACTGAACCGCTTGACCGGCACCAGCGCCCAGGTTTCGGAATCGTCCATCGCTTCGCTCAACCTTTCAGTCGATCAAGAAACTGAAGACACTCGCGTGCCAACTGAACACGCTCTTCCTTCGCGCGCATGATCGTGTTGGTCGCATGCACGGGAATCCCGATCGCACCGGCGTCGGCCTGATCCTCTCGATCCATCACCAGACCGTCGAGGAAGCCATAGTGCCTGACGATCGAGGCGCAGTTTGTCGCGACGCCGAGCTCGTTCATGATCTTCACGGTCGGTCCCTTGATGGCGCGGCCGCCGACCAGCGGCGAGACCGCCACAATGGGGGCCCTGGTCGTGTCCAGGGCCGCCCGGATACCGGGAACGGCCAGGATCGGATCGATGCTGAGATACGGATTCGATGGACAGACAATGATGGCATCGGCGGCGCCGATGGCCCGCAGCGCGGCGTCGGTCGCGATTGCACCGCTGGGGTTCTGGAATTCGATCTTCCTGACCTCGGGCCGGGCCTGCAGCTCGACGAAATAACGCTGAAACGCGAGCCTCTGATCGGCCGTGACGACGATCGTCGCAAACGGATCGTCGGTCATCGGCAGGATGCGCGCCTCAATGCCGAGATGCGATGCAATCCTGCCCGTGAAGTCGGTCAAGGTGACGCCGGCGCCGAGCGCGCGCGAGCGCAAGACGTGCATGGCAAGATCGCGGTCGCCCAAACGAAACCAGGTCTCGCCCTTGAGGCCGCCGAGCGCCTCCATGAAATTCCAGCTTTCGCCGGCGCGTCCCCAGCCACGCTCTTCGTCGGCGAGTTCGCCGAGCGTGTAGATGACCGTGTCGATGTCCGGCGAGATCGTGAGACCGAAATGCTCGAAGTCGTCGCCCGTGTTCACGACAACGGCGAGCTTGGCGCCCAGCAAGCGATTGAGGCCATAGGCCAGCTTAGCGCCGCCGACCCCGCCGCAAAGCGCAACAACGTTGAGGTCGGCGCCACTCATCGAAACATGTCCTGGCTCTTGGGCCGCGCGAGCGCGGCCGCGGGTGAGACCGGTCCATCAAGCGTGAGGCCACGGACGAGAATGATCGGCATCCCCTCGCCCGCCTGCCCCATCAGGAGTGAAGCGCCGCCGGCGATCTCATCGGCGATGGCGATCTCGGTCACGCGCATCGCCCGGCCGAACATGTCGGGGACACCGATCTGGCTCAGCAGCGAGGGAATGCCGGCCGCGCCGATCGCCACCCCGACGACACCGTTGCGCCAGGGGCGGCCAAAGCTGTCGTTGATGATGATTCCAAGATCGAGGTCGCCGGCTGCGTCCAGCGCGACCTTCAGCTTCTGCGCGGATCCGTCGGGATCCTTGGGCAGCAGCAAGACGCGCTCTTCGTCGTCACGATGCTCGATGTTCGATTGATCGATCCCGGCGTTGGCCATGACGAAGCCGAGCCGGTGGGCGGCGATGACGACGTTCGGCCGGGTCTTGACGACCTCTGCGGATTCGCGAAGCACGACCTCGAGGAAGCGCGGGTCTTTGCCGACCGTCGTTGCGAGTTCGAGCGCCTGCGCGGACGGCTCGACGTCGCTCAGCCGAACGTAGCGCCCTTCCGATTTCGAGACGATCTTCTGCGCAATGACGAGGATGTCGCCCCGCTGCAGGTCTAGGGACATCCCGGCGAGGCTCTGCCTGATGAGCGCGGCAAGATCCTCGCCCGGCTCGACGCGCCGAATGTCCTGCAGGGCGATGTATTCGACTCGCGTCCCCACAGGCATGGATCAGACACCCGGGCTCGCAGACAGGCCGGTGATGCGGATGCCGGCACCGGGCACCTTGTAGCGCCGATTGATCCCGATCAGCACGGATGTCAGCGCCTCCGCCGCCGCCGAGTTTGCCAGCACGCCGCCGTCGATGCCCGCGGATGCAACTTCGTTCGCAAGACCAATGACGATGTCGCGCGCCGCCTTGTCGTCGCCAAAGACCAGAACGTCGCAATCTGCCTTGCCCCCCTGGTGCAGCTTGGTCGCGCCCACATTGTGGAACGCGGAGACGACGCGCACGCCGGGTCCCAGCAACTGCTGCGCGATCTGCGCGGCCGATCCGGCGGACGGAAGCTGGACGACCGACACTTTCGGCGGCACCAGCGGGACCGCCGCATCCACCACGATCTTGCCCTGAACCACGTCCTTGACTTCGTTCAGCGTCGTATCATGGCTGGCGAATGGCACAGCAACGACCACGATGTCGGCAGCCCTGGCAGCGGCGGCATTGTCGTCGCCCGCGACGTCACCGGTCATGGTCTCAGCCGTGCTCCGGGCCTTCTCCGCGGAGCGTGAACCGAGAATGACCTTGTAACCGGCCGCAAGCCAGCATTTTGCGAGGCCGGATCCCAGGTCACCGGTTCCTCCAAGGATGGCAATCGTCGGCTTCGTGTTCATGTCTCGGTGGCCTTTCCAGGATTAGTCGAGGGGCATTTCGGTGAGCGGCACGAGCTTGACGCCGGCCTTCTCGAGGCCTTCCCGCACCGCACGGGCCGTAGCGACGCCCGTGGGCTCGTCGCCGTGGACGCACAGCGAATGGACCTTGCATTTGATCTTCTTGCCGTTGCGGGAGGTGATGGTGTTGTTCAACACCATGTCCAGCACCTGCCGGGTCGCGACCGCGGCGTCCTTGATGACCGAGCCCGCGATCTTGCGCGAGGTCAGATTACCGTCGTCGTCGTATTGGCGATCGCAGAAGCCTTCGATCGCGACGGCAAGTCCGAGCTTGCGGCCGGCCTTCTCCATCTCTGACCCCGCCAGCGCCACATAGATGATGCGCGGATCGACGGCTTTGATGGCGCGGCCGATGGCCAGCGCGTATTCGGCGTCTTCGGCGGCCATGTTGTTGAGCGCGCCGTGCGGCTTGAGGTGGGTGACCCGCTCGCCCTCGTAGGCCGCCATCGCCTGCAGCGCGCCGATCTGATAGGCGACCATGTATTCGAGGTCATCGGGGCGCATATCGATGCGTCGACGCCCGAAGCCCCAGAGATCGTTGAAGCCGGGATGCGCACCGATCGTGACGCCGAGGCGCTTGGCTTCGCGCACGACGTTGCGCATCACCCGCGGGTCACCGGCGTGAAAGCCGCAGGCGATATTGGCCGATCCGATGATCTCAAGGATTCCGGCATCGTCGCCGATGTCGTAGGCGCCGAACCCTTCGGCCATGTCGGCGTTCAAGTTGATCGATATGGTCATCCGTCACCTCGTGCGCTTGAGCTATAACATCCTATTGTTAGTATGACAATATGTTTACCTAGACAATTTTCCCGCTTTTCCGAACATTGGTTTGGACTACGAAGACAGTACGGGGGTCGTGAGAACCGCATTGAACTATCATACCAACGATAGTATGTATTCAACTCTCTGGCAAGCTAGGCTGCCCGACGACGATACGACCGATCAGCGGCGGCTGCTCCACCAAACAACTCATCGCGAAGGCCGGTTCGAATGTTCCTGTCGAATACAAGTTCATCTCACGAGCAACCGCTGGACCCGGCGGATGCCGCTACGCTGGCGCGTGAGGAAGCCAGCGAAGTCGAGCGCTTTCTCAGCTTCCGGCCGAACCACGCCGAAACGCCGCTGCGATCGCTGCCGGCGCTCGCCCGCGAATTCGAGGTGAAGTCCATCCATATCAAGGACGAATCGCATCGGCTCGGCCTCGGCAGCTTCAAGGCCCTGGGCGGATCCTACGCCGTCGTCAGGCTACTGCTGGAGCATGCCGGCAGCAAGCTGGGCCGCGCGGTGGACATCAGCGAGATCGGGACCCCTGCCATCCGCGAGATCGCGCGCAGCCTGACCGTCGGCTGTGCCACCGATGGAAATCACGGCCGATCGGTCGCAGCCGGCGCGCAGATGGTCGGAGCCAAGGCGGTCATCTTCGTGCATTCCGGCGTCACGGACGAGCGCGTACAGGCGATTGCCCGCTTCGGCGCGGAAATCGTTCGGGTGCCCGGCACCTACGACGACTCCGTCGCTGTCGCCGACAAGGTCTGCCAGGACAATCACTGGATCGTCGTCTCTGATACGTCCTGGCCCGGCTATGAGCGCATCCCCGGACTGGTCATGCAGGGCTATACGGCGATGCTGAACGAGATCCTCCGGCAGCAGCCGGAGGCGCCCACCCATGTCTTCGTCCAGGCCGGAGTCGGAGGCCTCGCGGCGGCAGTCGCCGGTTACTTCGATGTCGTCTTCGGCAAGAGCCGGCCGACATTCGTGGTCGTAGAGCCCGAACGGGCTGCGTGCCTCTATCAAAGCGCCGTTGCGGGCGCGCCGATCAAGATCGCCCATGGCGAGCCAACGATCATGGCGATGCTCGAATGCTACGAGCCTTCTCTGGTTGCGTGGCGCATCCTGTCGCGAAAGGCGGATGCGTTCATGATGGTCGGCGAAGAAGGCGCCGCGGCAGCGATGCGCCGGCTCGCGCACCCGACCGGCGGCGACCCTGCCATTGTGGCCGGCGAAAGCGGCGCCGCGGGACTGGCTGGCCTTTGGCGCGCCGCCAAGAGCAGCGTTACGCGTGAAAAGCTGGGCTTGAACCAGGCATCGCGTGTGCTGCTGATCAACACCGAAGGCGCGACCGACCAGAAGCGCTACACGGAGATCGTGGGAGCTTCGCCGGCGAGCATCCTCGCTTAGCGGCAATGAGGAGCGGGTCTTGCGCCCGCTCCCTCCTCAGGCTTTCGTTCGCTTCTTCGATTTTTCAAGAAGATCGGAACGAAGCGCGAAGCAACTGCGATGATAATGGATATTGGCGACGTAGACCGCGATGTCGTTGCTGTCGACCAACACCAGGCGACAATCGGCAGTTGGTTCACCGAGGCCGATCTTGAGCAGCTCGGCCGTTTCGGGATCGGCCACGCCGATTGTCACGACCTGATGGGCATGGGCGAGCGTGATGTCGTCCATCTCCATGATCTTGGTCAGCGCAGCCGTGTGGGTGAAGCGCTTGCGGTCCTTGAGATAGAGGTTGCGCGCCAGATGGAGATTGACGACCGAAAACGGCTCGTCCTCGTTGTACTGAACGCTTCTGAGAAAGGCGTAGCCGGCGGCAGCCTTTCCTTCATGCGCGGCGAGCCGGGGCGGCTCCGCATTCTCCTCGACATAGACGCGCTTGAGGACATTGTTCCTGACGGAATCGACCATCGACTCGAAATCGTTGGCCAAGTTCAGCCAGTGACGATTCTTGGGCCGTCCGGACACGAAGGTCCCACGACCCTGCTGCGCATCGAGAAGACCCTCGTTCCGCAACATCTCGATCGCCTGCCGGACCGTAACGCGCGCGACACCGAATTCGGTTTCCAGCTCCTCGATGGTCGAGATCTTGTCGCCCTCTTGCCATTGCCCGGACTCGACACGCTGACGCATCACCGATGCGACCTGCACGTAGAGGGGGACCCGGCTGCGCTCGTAGTTTGGGACTAGCTTATTCATGATAGTAAGATAGTCCATTTCATCGCCAAAGGCGAGTTTTTATCGCCGAACAACTAGGATCGTCGCAACAGCCATCGAAGCCCGCGTCTCAGATAATCCAACGCCATCGATCGCATGAGCGCGCCGGCGTCGAATTCCCTGACCATGGCCGGCTCACCCTCGCCCCCTCCCGATCGATGGGAGAGCCTTGTCTCGAGGTTCTGGACAAAGACAGCGATGATTCGTCCGGCCACATCCTGGATCAGGCCCGAGCGGCTGAACTGCGCCAGGGCCCCAGTCAAAGTGAAGCCAATGTTGAGATCGACCCTGGTTTGGCTTTCCGCGTCACCCGGCTTGACGGCATAGCCGATCAGACCGCGGGTCGAGGAGTTGCTGCGCTTGTCCTTGCCTGCGCCGACAATCGTGCCGGTGCGGGTCGCATCGTCGCGCGTCACGTCGGCGATGCCCTGAAATTCGGCAGAGATCGGCCCGACCTTGATCTTGATCTGGCCGTCGACGTGACCATCGACCGGCTCTCGGGCGAGCGATGCGCCCGGCAGGCAAGCCGCGACCGCACCGATGTCGGAGAAGAAATTCCAGACGTCATCGACCGGATGCCCGACGGTGAAGCTCTGCATGAAGGTCGTTTGCGGCTTCCAGCTCGTATCCCTGAGCGAGGCCGCCGCCGGAGCTTCTGCTTTTTTCACAGCTGGTGCGGCGTTTGCCTTGGGCCGGACGGAAGCCGCAGTCACCGGGGTCGCATTGCCGGAGCCCGACGGTCCAAGGCGCGTCCGGTTTCCGTTTGGAATCGCCGCGATCCCTCGCTCCCGGCGATCCGCGATCACACCCTGGATCGCACGGACAATGCCGACATAGCCGGTGCAGCGACAAAGGTTTCCGCTCATGGCCACGCGAATGTCGCGCTCGCTGGGGTCCTGCATGCGCAGCACGACATCGCGCGCCGACACGACCATCCCCGGCGTGCAATAGCCGCATTGGAGGCCGTGTTCCCTTGTAAAGGCCGCACGCAGCTCGCGCGTGATCTCGTCGTCGTCAAGCCCCTCGATCGTCGTGACGTCTGCCTGCTGGCATGCCAGCGCGAAGGTGATGCAGGAGCGCGTCGGCACGCCATCGACAAGCAGCGTGCACGCGCCGCAGACGCCGTGCTCGCAGCCCAGATGGGTGCCGGTCAGATTGAGCTTCTCGCGGAGAAAATCCGCAAGATGCGTCCGCGGCTGAATCTCCGCGCTGACCGCGCTTCCGTTGACGTTGAGGCTACAGATGCTCATTGCGGCCGCGCCTGCTCGATCGCGCGGCGCAGCGCGGCGACGTGGGTTTGCTTGTCCAGGGGATCGACCATCCCTGCCTTCTCCAAAATCTCGCCGACGGCCCTGCCGTCGAAACTGTCGCTCAAACGCGGCGCGCGACCGTCGCCGATTACATTGCATGCCTTGGCAATGACGACCGGACGGCTCTCCGTTGCGCCGATCACCGCACGGCTGACGCCACGATCGGGGTCGGTCATGAAGGCGCCTATCGCGTGGGCGAATTCGCCGGTCTTGCGACAGCTCTTGTAGTAGCCCCAGCGCGCCGACTTGCTCAGTCGCGGCACCACAACGCGAACCAGAACTTCGCCGGGGCGCAGGTCGGCTTCCAGCGCGCCCACCATGTAGTCCTCAACGGTCACGATCCGCTCTCCGGCCGGACCACGCAGCACGACCTTCGCGCCTACCGCAGCGAGGATCGAGTGCCAGTCGGCCGACGGATCGGCATGCGTCAAGCTTCCGCCGATGGTGCCGCGATTGCGCACCGCGCGATATGCGATGCCATTGGCCACTGTCGGCAGCGCGCCGCGGGTGACGTCGGTGACGCGGAGATCCTCGATATCGGCATGCGTGACACAAGCCCCGATCGAGATTTCGTCCGCCCCATCACTGAAACAACGCAGCTCCTCGATCCCGGTCAGGTCGACGATCAGATCGGGCTGCACGAGCCTGAGATTCAACATCGGCCCGAGCGACTGGCTCCCGGCCATCATCTTGACGGTCCTGCTGTCGTCCGCGATGAGTCTGATCACCGCGTCGATCGCATCGGGGCGTGCGTAGTCGAAATTGACAGGTTTCACGCCGGCAACCCTTCCGCAACTTTGGGCGCCTTCTCCTCGCGGCGCTCGGCCGCGGTCCGAATGGCTTCGAGAACACGCCGTGGCGTCATTGGCGTGTGCAAGACCTGGGCTCCAAGAGGCCGCAATGCGTCATTGACCGCATTGCCGATCGCGCCTGGAGGCGCGATGGCACCGCCCTCGCCGATGCCTTTGACACCGAATTCCGTATAGGGCGCCAACGTCTCCATGTGGCCAAGCTTGGGCGCCGGCACTTCGGTCGGGCCTGGCAGCAGATAGTCGGCAAAGGTCGAAGCGAGCGGCTGCCCCGAGCTATCAAAATTCATCTCTTCATACATCGCGGTGCCGATGCCCTGCGCCAGCCCGCCGTAGATTTGACCGTCGACGACCATAGGATTGATCAGCTGGCCGCCGTCTTCGACGACCACGTAGTCGATCAGCTCGATATCGCCCAGTTCGGGATCGACGGCGACCACCGCGATATGGGTTGCATAGCTGAACGTGCCGGAATCGCGCGCCGGCTTGTAGCCGATGGTGACTTCCAGGCCCCGCGGATCGACGGTTGCCGGCAGGTCCTGCGGCCGGCGGTACCAGGTGTGCGCGATTTCGTCGATCTTCACGCTGTTGGACGGACCAACGACCGCGCCATTCTCGAGCTTGACGTTCTCGACCTCGGTCTGCAGCAGATGCGCGCCAATGCCCTTGATGAGCTTGGCGAGCTCACGCGATGCGGTCGCAACGGCGCCGCCGGACATCACCGCGCAGCGCGATCCCCAGCTGCCCGTCGAGTAAGGCGTGTACTCGGTGTCGCCGTGAACCAGCTTGATGCGCGCGATGTCGATGCCAAGGATCTCGTGCGCAACCTGCGGAAGCGTGGTCTCCATGCTCTGACCATGCGAATGCGCGCCGATGCGCAGCTCGAGGCCGCCGTCGGGAGTCATGCGGGCGGTCGCCTGTTCGTGCCCCGGAACCATCGGGATGCCCCAGCCTGCGTAGACCGACGTGCCGTGCGCGCCCTGCTCGCAATAGACGGATAGACCGACCCCGATCAGCCGACCGTCTGGCTCACCTTTTTTCTGGCGCGCACGCAGACCGGGCAAGTCGATCTTTGCGAGAGCCTGCCGCAACGACTCCGGGTAATTTCCGCTGTCGAAATGCTTCTTGGTGATGTTGTCGAACGGCATCTGCTCCGGCCGCACCAGGTTCTTGAGCCTCACCTCGTAGGGTTCAAGACCGCATTCGTGTGCGATCGCGTCCATCATCAGCTCGATCGCGTAGCAAACGCCGGTGCGGGCAACGCCGCGGTAAGGCAGGATCGGGCACTTGTTGGTGGAGACCGACCAGGTGCGGCAGCGATAGGACGGGAAGTCGTACGGGCCGGGCAGGATGCTGGCGATCTGCGCAGCTTCGAGACAGGCCGAAAACGGATAGGACGAATAGGCACCTGAATCGACCGAGGCTTCGCACTCGACACCGCGCAATTTCCCGTCGCGATCGGCATAGACGGTGATGTTGTAGTGATGCTCGCGGCAATTCGCCCCCGCCGTCAAATGCTCGCGACGATCCTCAATCCAGCGCACCGGATAGCCGCAGCGCATGGCGAGCCAACCGAGGCAAACATCCTCCGTCAGCACGATGCCCTTGTAGCCGAAGCCGCCGCCGACATCGGGCGAGACGATGCGGATATTCAGCTGCTCGAGCTTGAGGCACTCCGACAGACCGTTGCGCACGATGTGCGGTTGCTGATTTCCGGTGTAGAGCACGAGCTGATCCATCCGCTTGTGCCACACAGCGACCGTGCCGCGGCCTTCCATCGGCGCCATGCTCTGCCGCGCGGTCGATATCTCGCGCGTGATCTTGATCGGAGCGTCGTAGGCCGCCTCCATGTTGATGTCGACGAATGTCTCGAGGAAGACATTGTCGCCCCACTCCTCGTGCACCAGGGCGGAGTCCGGACGCCGCGCCAGCAGCATGTCATGCACGGCCGGCAACTCCTCGAAATCAATTTCGACGGCAGCCGCAATGTCCTCGGCTTCCGCGCGGGTATCGGCGACGCACATCGCGATCAATTCGCCGACCTGACGGACCTTCTCGAACGCCAGGATCGGCTGATCGGAGGGCTTGAAGCCCGGCAATCCGGACACGGCGCGAATCGGGCGCGTGTCGGCCGCGATATCCGACGCAATGAACACGCTGCTGCGGAGATGTGACGGGATGCGAATATCCTTGATCCGCGCATGCGCAAGCGGACTACGGACGAACGCGACGTCGCGCATGCCGGGCAAGCGAATATCGCCGACATATTCGCCCCGCCCGCGAAGAAAGCGATCATCTTCCTTTCGGGCAATCGAAACTCCAACGCCCTGCTTTCCCACTCCGCGCCCTCTCTATCGTCCGCGTCCGAAGCAATCGACTGCTCGAACGAGATTCATTCTATTATCGCAATGATAGCATCACCACGATTGAGCGTCGAGTCTGGAGAACCCTCCCGCGTGCGACAATAGCGAGTTCGCACCACCGACGCCGCCAAAAAAAGGGGCCCAAACCGCGGGCCCCCTTTCCGATTGATCCGGCCTTTTGATTATTTGGCCGGGGCGGAGTTGCACCAGTCGTGGATGCTGAGCGCCATGACCTTGATGGCCGTCAGGTAATCATCGATCGAGACATACTCGTCATTCGCATGCATGACCGCCGTCGAACCGGGTCCGAAGATCACGGTTGGCGTGTTCGCGTACTTGTTCAGGAATCGCGTATCCGCCGCCCCCTGGCGACCCGAGATCGTCGGCTTCTTGCCGGTCACCTCCGTATAGACGTCGCAGACGGTCTGCACGATCGGATGCTGCACCGGAATCTCGGAAGCCTCGGCGTCGTAACCGACGAACTTCACCACGGGCGGATGGTCCTTCATCCAGGGATCCTGAGCCGCAACCTCGGCGATCTTCCTGACGAGGCTCTGCTTGACGCCCTCGTGGTCCTCGCTCGGCACGGTGCCGATCGATCCCTTCAGAACGGCGCTCGCCGGGAAGGCGCTCGGATAGTTGCCGGCCTGGAAGCTGCCGATGATGCAGGGCAAGGAGTCGATGGCGCTCGGGTAGAGCGCATGCTTGACGGTCGCAACGCGCTCATCTTCCAGCTCCTGCACCGCTTTCACGATCTTGTTGCCGAGCTCGATGGCGCTGATGCCGAGGTAGCGCTGCTGGATACCGGCAGGCTTGCCTTCGATGTCGATCTGGAACCAGATGCGCCCGATGCAGGCCGGCTGCACGAACAGGTCGCTGGTTTCGCCGGAAATGCCGGCATCCGCCTTGTAGCCGCGGATGACGGTGTCGAGCGTGCCGTGCCCGCTGACTTCCTCGTCGATGACGATGTTGATCATGACATCGCCCTTCGGCGTGAGTCCAAGTTCCTTCAGGTACTGGACCGCAAGCACATGGCTGGCAACGCCGCTCTTCATGTCGCACGAGCCACGGCCGTAGATGCGCCCGTTCTTGATCGAAGCCGACCACGGATTGTCGCTCCATCCCTCGCCGTTGCCGACGGGGATCACGTCGGTATGACCGTTGAGCAGCAGCGAGCGGCCACCGCCGGTGCCCTTCAGGGTCGCAACGATGTTGGGACGATTCTCATAACCGCGATCGACCGGGCGATAGCCGGGATGCTTCTTCAGCTCGTCCCAATTGGTCTCCCACATGTCGACGTCAAGACCGATCTCGGTCAGGTAGCCGTGCATGTGCTTCTGGATCGCGGCTTCGTCGCCGGTCACGCTCGGAATCGCGACCATATCCTGGAGGAACTTGATCGCGTGATCCTTCGAAGCGTCGACCTTGTCGATGATCTTCTTGCGTACGGGGTCAGTCATCTGCTTGTCGCCTGTGTTGATCGTTTCCGGGTTGGTTACTTGGCGCGCAGGCGCGGGATGATCTCACGCGCGATGGTTTCGACCTGGTCCGCCTGATACTTGTACGGGACGAAGATGATCTTCTGAACGCCGAGCGCAATGTGCTCACGCAGCTGGGCGACGCATTCATCGACCGAGCCCATGATGGCGCTCTCGCGGCTGCAATCGCTGTGAGCCGGGAAATCCCACTCCTTGTTGAGCCAGTCCATCATGTCGGCTTCGACCGCCTGCCGCGATTTGCCGATCATGATCGGCAATTGCGAGGCGTTCTTCAAAGTCGACGGATCCTTGCCGCCCTCCTTGGCGAAATTGATGATCTTGTCCCAGGACTTCTTGAAGTCGGCGGGACGATAGAAGTAGGTGAGCCAGCCGTCCCCGTTCAGTGCGGCGCGCTTCAGCACGGGATCGGCGTAGCCGCCGATCAGCAGCGGAATTTGCGGCTGCGCCGGCTTGGGATACATCACCGCCTTGGAAATGTTGTGGCGCATGTATTCGCCCGAAACCGATTCTTCAGTCCACAGCCGGCGCATGATCTCGAGATTTTCATCCATGATCTTGCCGCGCTTCTCGAAGGGAATGCCGAGCGCGTCGAACTCGCGCTTGTACCATCCGGACGCCATGCCCATGATCAGGCGGCCCTCGGACAGCTGATCCATGCTCGAGAGCTGCTTGGCGAGCGCCACGGCGTTGCGGAGCGGCAGCACCAGGATGCCGGTGCCCATCTTGATCCGCTTGGTGCGCGCGGCAATGCCCGTCAGCGTGGTCAGGGAGTCGATGATCGGGAAGTTCGGATCGACGCCGAGAAGCATGTGATCCCAGACCCAGACCGAATCGTAGCCGAGCTCCTCGACACGAACGCCATACTCGACGAGCGCCCGGGCGTTGGGCATTTCGGGATAAGCGGTGAAGTTGCGCGCGGCAATACCAAACGTGTTGGCGAGCGTGGTCATCAATAGATCTCCGGACTTGGTGTAGCTTTAAGCGGTGAAGAGACGGTCGGGATCGAGCACCCGCAGCGTCTCGAGTTCGTGATCGGTCGGCGGCGACGTGACGTGGAGGTTCTCGTCGAAGTCGAGCCTGAAGCCGGTATTGTCCTGCACTTCCTCGCGGCTGACGCCGGGATTGAGCGCCAGCACCTTGATGCGCCGGGTCCTGTCATCGAAGCCGAACACGGCGAGCTCGGTGATCACACGCCACATGCCGCCGCTGGGCAGGCCGGAGTCGCGCCGGCTGGCGCCGCCGCGGATGAAACCGGGGCTGGTGATGAAGTCGACCTTTTCGACGAAGCGACGCTTCTCGTGCTTCATCGCGACGATCATGTTGGTCAGGCTTGAGATGTCGTTGCCGCCGCCGGTACCCGGCAGGCGCGTCTTCGGCTTCGCCGGATCGCCGATGAACGACGAGTTCAGATTGCCGAACTGATCGATCTGGGCGCCGCCCATGAAACCGACATCGACGTAACCGCGCTGGAGCAGCAGCAAGACATCGGCGCTGCCGAGGACCATGTTGGCGCGCTTGGTGCAGCGCTGGTCGTTGGTCGACGGAGGCAGTTTGCCGGGCTCGACGAAGGCGCCGACCACGCCGCCCTCGAACAGAATGGTGAGGGCCGGACAGCGGGTGCGCTGGGCCAGGGTTGCAGCGAGTAGCGGCACGCCGATGCCGGCGAACACCACGTGCCCGTCCTGCAGTTGGCGCGCGCTCAAGATCGCGAGGATTTCGCTTGCGGTGTAGCGCTGCGCCTCAGTCATTATAGATGCTCCTGCCCTTCTGCGTTGCCTCCAACACCTCATCCATGCCGATCAGCGAGAGATATTCGTTCCAGGACTTCGGGCTGTAGAAATAGCGGTCGAGATATTCCTGCATGCCCTTCACGGGATCCGCGTTGACCTGCGTGACATAGGCTTCCATGTGCCGCATCATCGGCTCATAGAGGCCGTAACATTCGTGGGGCGCCGATCCGTAGGGAACCTCGACCACCGCGTCGACGCAGAAGAACGGGATCTTCGTCTGGTCCGGCGCGCGCCGGATCTGGTCGTTCGAGACGATCCGCTCGGTCGTGAGAATCACGCTGTTGGCGGCGAGCGCGAGATCGATGTCCATGAATTGCAGGCCGTCGATCTGGGCGTTGCCGTAGGGGTCGCAGCGCTGAACGTGGATCAGCGCGACGTCGGGGTTGAGCGCGGGAACCAGCAGCAGCTTCTCGCCGGTGAACGGACAATCGATCTGCTTGGCCTCGGGGCGCTGACCGACGATATCCGACCCCAGCATGGCGCGGGTCGGCAGGAACGGAACGCCCATGCCGCCTGCGCGAAAGCGCATGCCGACGGCCATGTGGCTCCATTCCTCATAGCGCTTGCCGCCATTCTCCACGTGATGCCGCATCACCTTGGACAGACCCCAGAGAATCCCCTGGGCGAACCAGCTGGTGACGACGTGGTTCGCAATGCCGGATCCGAACACGAGGTCGCCGTCCGTCGAGACGATGCAGCGCGAAATCGAAAGATCCTTGCGATGCTGGCGGACCAGCTCCCAGAGCATCGCCATCGGCGTGCGGGACATGGTCGACCCGCCAATTCCCACCTTCATGCCGTCTTGGACGAAGCCGGCCGCTTCCTCGAGCGACACCACCTTTTCGCGCAGGCTTCGATCGCGCTGCGCCATCTTCTCTCTGAGCCGCGTATACGGCTCCACCAGTGTATCCGGCAAAACATCCTCCTTGTCGGCAACCGGCAGCGGCTGAGGAGCGAACCGCAGGCCCTTCCTGCCAATTGGACCTATCGTACTAATGTTAGTCCCATGCGTCTAGCGGAATCTTCGCAACGTCCCAATCGTGACGGGTTCAGCATCCCGCGAGATGCGGTGGGTTTGCGATCGCCAAGCGGCACAATGAACGACGAGCGATGCCCGCCATTCCAGCCTGTTGCTCCCGAGCGTCACGGTTCTTCCCATTCGCTACGCGAGCGGACGCGAGCCGCCGCGCTGTTGACCCGGCAAGTTCTAGATGCAGGCGCGAAGCGGGGAGAGCATAAAGACTATAAGGCGGTAGATAGGATGTCCTGCCTAGCGGCTCTTGGCACAAATCGTGCTTATGAAGCCACCGTCACTTTGACAGCGTCGTCATGCATCGCCTGCTTTCACGGCGATCATCGGGTCGGAGTGGCCGCCTGATGCGGTGGCGTGCGCACAGGCGTCAACTAGAACCAATAAGAAAGGATGGACCGTGGAGCATTATCTTACCTCGACACCAGATCATCTTCATTGGGGACCGTGGGACGGTCGGCTCAGTCCCGTCATCAGGATCGCTCCGGGTGATCGGGTGACGATCGAAACGCTCTCGGCCGAACCGGATGAAGCTTTCGATCTTGTGCGCGACCTGATCGAACCGCTTGGCGGCAGCGACATTCCCGGCTCCCACGAAGCTGCGCCACGGCTATTGACCGGACCGATCCACATCGAGGGCGCCGAACCGGGTGACGTGCTCGAAGTTCGTGTCCTCGATGTCCGCCTGCGATCGGATTGGGGTTGGAACATGAGGACCCCGACAAGCGTGGCGCGGGAAACGTCACTGGACTTCTGCTGCCGGCACGTCTGCTCGATCGCACGCGCAATATCGCGCGTCTGCCTTGGGGACGGGAACTGAAATTATCGCCCTGCTTCGGCAACTTTGGTGTCGCGCCGCCGGCGAACTGGGACCCGCGCAAACCGAGCGATCCGAATGGGTTCAGCGGGCGCATCGACGACAGGTATCTCGGCGTCGGATGCACCGCCTATTTTCCGATCTTCGTTGCAGGCGCATTGTTCTCGGCTGGGCATGGCCACGCGCTGCTCGACGATGGAGATACGCACCTTTCCGCCATCGAAACGGCGCTCGCCGGCACGTTCGAGTTTCACGTTCGACGCAATCTGCATCTTGCGAGCCCTCGGGTCGAGACCGCGTCCGCGTCGATGGGCACATCGATCGTCAATGCGCATGCACCGCAAGGCTGCACCCGACGCACGAACTAATGCTGCACGCCGCACACAGCGGCACCTTACATCGTTGCTCACGGCGGCTCAGCACCGCCCGCGCAACGACACCGCCGCCTATTGCTGCTGCAGCGCGCGATCAACGATAGCAACGGCTTCCGGAGGAGCCTTGGCCTTCCACGCAGCGATCGGCGCCGACGCCCCCTGCTTGAGCGCGGCGAGAACAGGGGCCGGCGCCGGCTCGGTGATCTGAACCCCATTGGCGCGCATGCGCGCGTAATTCTCGGCGGTCCGATTGGCCAGAAGCTCGAACTGGCTTTGTTCCGTCTCGGCAGCCACCTGCATCACCTGGCGTTGAACCCTCTTCGGGAGGGCTTCAAAGGCATCGGTCCTCACAAAGGCGATCGAGATCGGAATCGCGTAGTTGATCGCCGTGAAATGGGGCAGATCCTGCCAGAGCTTTCGGCCGGCCCCGCCGTCGCCCGATGTGAGGATGGCATTCAGCTCATGGCTTCTGACCTTGGCGATTGCCTCGTTGAACGGAAGGTACTCCGCCGTTGCACCGACCGCGCGCATCACCTCGGCCGAATTGTAATCATAGGTCCGCGCGGCGATGGATCGAAGGTCCGGCGGCGCAGAGATCGGCTGGACACTCCAGAGGCCGGTGGACGGCCAAATGGTGATGTACAGGAGCTTGAGGCCCTGCGCGGCCAACGCCTTCTCATAGAGCGGCCGCGCGCGCGCATTGATGGTCCGCGCCGCCTCGATCGATTGGACAACAAACGGCAGCGACGGAAGGCCGAACACCGGATCGGACGCCTCGAGCGGCCCTGCAAATGCGTCGCCGCCGGCAATCCGCCCCGCCTGGGCCGCGCGCAACATTTCGCCGGAGCTGATCTTCAACTCGTTATCGAACGCATTGCGGACCGTAACGTATCCATTCGTCTGCGCGGACACGAGCTCCGCGAATCTTTCCAAGCCAACACCGGAGATATTGCTGCGAGGATACTCGGTCGCCATTTGCCACGCCACTTGAGCGGACGCAGGTGCGCTGAATATAGCCGCCGACGCGATGAGAAGCGCCGCCATGGCAGAGCGTAAGCCCGCCCAGTTGATCGACGAGGGCAAAGCAGAAACCGAATTGAGCACCGGAAATGTCCCGCAAGCACAGTTTGACTCGATCAATCTTGCCCATGCTGACGGGGCCGTCAAATGGCCCAGCCATCTGCGGCTCGTCGCGCGCTCGTTCGGTTCAATCGGAGCCGGGCTTCTCGCTTCCTTGCACATGCCGTCCTAGATCGGCGCAGTGCCCGTCATCGCTTGCTGCTGCGCCGTTTCTGGGCGCGGCGCGGCGCGGTCGCGCGGGCCTTGTTCGGCTTTGGCACCTGCAACCCGTAGCTGGAGAACCCCTTCGCGGCATCGGCGATCTCCTCGTCGCTCAGGATGATCCGCGAGTCGAGCGCCAGCGAGAGGTAGTACTGCCGCGCGATGGTCTCGAGCTCGACCGCGAGCCACATCGCCTTGTCGAGATTGGCGCCGAGCGCGATCATGCCGTGATTGGCGAGCAGGCAGCCATTGCGACCTTCGAGCGCCGAGATCGCGTGATCCGAGAGTTCCTTGGTGCCGTAGCGCGCGTAGCCGGCGCAGCGGATGTCGGTGCCGCCGAATGCCGCCATCATGTAGTGGCAGGCCGGAATCGGCTTGCGCGCGATCGCAAGCACGGTCGCATAAGTCGAGTGGGTGTGGACGATGGCGCCGACATCGGGCCGGGCGCGCGTGATGTCGAGATGGAAGCGCCATTCGGTAGACGGCTGCAGCGGCCCTTCCCACGTGCCATAGTCGCCTTCGAGCGGCATCGACGCGATCATCTCCGGTTTCATCGAATCATACGGTGTTGCGGACGGTGTGATCAGCATCCGGTCCTTGTAGCGGGCGGAGATATTGCCTGATGTCCCCTGGTTGAGACCCGACGCATTCATCCATCGGCACTTGGCAATGATTGCCTCGCGCAATTGTCGTTCCTCACGGGTCATACCGATAGCCTTTCCCTTCAGCGCGGATTGCGTCTCGGCTCGCCGATGTCTTGACCGGCAACCGTCCTCTTTACTCTGGACCAGCGTAAGACCCTGCCGCCGCTTCATCCCTTCTCGGCGGAGAGGAACAGGCGATAGGCCGGATTTTCGCTCTCGTTCCAGTAGGGATAACCGAGTGCATCGAGCGCTTGAACGAACCGCGCGCGCTCGCCTGGCTTGACCTCGATGCCTGCCAAAATGCGTCCGTAGTCGGCGCCGTGATTGCGGTAGTGGAACAGCGAGATGTTCCAGTCGGGCGCCAGGCTCTCAAGGAACTTCAGCAACGCACCGGGACGCTCCGGAAACTCGAAGCGGTAGATCACCTCGTCCTTGAGCAGCGGCGCGCGGCCGCCCACCATGTAGCGCACATGGTCCTTGGCCATCTCGTTCTCGCTCAGATCCAGGATCGGATAGCCCTCGCGCCGCAGCAGCTCCATGACTTCCCGCTTCTCGGCTTCGCCACGGCTCAGCGCGATGCCGACGAACAGCTGCGCCGGCGCGGTCGTCTCGGCAAAGCGGTAATTGAATTCCGTGATGGCGCGCGAGCCGAGGATGCGGATGAAGTGGCGATAGCTGCCCGGCTTCTCCGGCACGGTGACCGCAAGCAGCGCCTCGCGATGTTCGCCGACCTCGGCGCGATCGGCAATCGTGCGCAGCCGGTCGAAATTCAGGTTGGCGCCGCTGTTGACGGCAATCAGGCTCCCGTCGCTCAGCGTGCCGCGTTCGGCATAGGCCTTGAGGCCGGCAAGCGCCAATGCCCCGGACGGCTCGGCGACCGATCGCAAATCGTCGAAGATATCCTTGATGGCCGCACACATCGCGTCGGTATCGACGGTGACGACCTCGTCGAGCAGGTCGCGGCAGAGCCGGAACGTCTCCGCTCCGACCTTGCGGACCGCGACGCCGTCGGCGAACAGCCCGACCTGGTCCAACGCGACGACGCTCCCCTTGGCGAGCGCCGCCGCCATCGAGGCAGCGTCGGCCGGCTCCACCCCGACGACCTTGATCGACGGATTGAGAAACTTCACGAAAGCGGCGACGCCGGCCGCCAGCCCGCCGCCGCCGATCGGCACGAAGATCGCCTCGATCGGATCGGGATGCTGGCGCAGGATCTCCATCCCGACGGTGCCCTGGCCGGCGATCACGTCGGGATCGTCGAACGGATGCACGAAGGTCAGGCCCCGCGCGACCTCGATCTCCCTGGCCTTGGTTTGCGCGTCGTCGAAGGTGTCGCCATGCAGCACGACGTCGCCGCCCAGGCGCCGGACGGCTTCCACCTTGATGGCGGGCGTCGTCCGCGGCATCACGATCGTCGCGGAAATGCCGAGCTTGCGCGCCGACATCGCCACGCCCTGCGCGTGATTGCCGGCCGACGCGCAGATCACGCCCTGTCTCCGCTGCGCATCCGGCAGCCTGACGATCTTGTTGTAGGCGCCGCGAAGCTTGAACGAGAAGATCGGCTGGAAGTCTTCCCGCTTCAGCAGGACGGTGCGCGACAAACGCTCCGAGAGCCGCGGCATCGGATCGAGCGGCGTCTCCACCGCGACGTCGTAGACACGGGCGGTCAGGATGCTTTGGGCGTAGTCACGGAGCGCGTTGGCGGTCATCGGGTCGCTGCTGTCGATGGGAGGCAATCCTTATCGGTTGCACCTGCCCATCGTCGGCGCCGACCTGGCGAGCAGACGGCACCGAACCGACCGCTACATCCGGGTCGAAGCATCGCATGACCGGAGGCTGGAGTGAAGCAAAGACCGCCGCTGCCAAAAATATCGAAAACAACCCCATGCACAGTAGCCGGCGGCGGCCGAGCGACCGGGCCACTTGACATGTCGGGCAACTCAGGGATACACTTCTAGTATTCCGAAGTTCGGCGCTGAGCGCGTCACGCCATGAGACGCGACGAATTCCACCCCCGGCAATGGTCTCCGGGCGCCTCCCAGCCCGTTTCCGCGACAATCAGGGTGTCCTCGAGCTTGATGTAGCCGCGCGCCGGATGCAGCAGCGCGGTTTCGATCGAGATCACCATCCCGCATTCGAGCGGCCGGTCGGCGTCATAGGCAGCGTAAGGCACCGGGCCGGTCGCGGTGAGGCGCGGCGCCTCGTGACTGACAAGCCCGATGCCATGCGCGGTGAAGTCGAGCACCGCGCGATGCGGCGATGACCTGGCAGCGGTCTCCCCCGCCGCAATGATGTCGCCGCCCATGGCGCCCGGCCGGATGGCGCGCCGGGCCACCTGCTGGATGTCCTCGATTTCTTGCAGCAATTCGCACAGCTCGCTATCGGGCTCACCGAGAATACCCATGCGGCTGAGATCGCCGATATAGCCCCGGTAGTTTCCGCCGGAATCGATCGAGATCACGTCGCCCTCCGCAAGACGCTGGTCCGACGGCGCGCGGTTATGGCTCTTGCCCGCGGCGATCAGGCAGTATTCGAAGACGAGATCACGTTGCTGCTCCTCACGGCGCAGGCAGGCGACGACATCGTTCTTGGTCATGCCCGGCGCACAGGCCTTGAACGTCGCCATCATCGCATCGACAACCCGTTCGGACGCCTCCTTGATGAGGTCGAGTTCGGCCGGCGACTTCACGGCACGAAGCCGTTCCAGCGTGAAATGGGCCTCGCGGAGCTCGACATGGCCAAGGCGGGCAAGCAGATGATCCCTGGCGTCGGCCGGCAGAAAACCTGCCTCGATGCCGATGCGCCTCGTCGCGCCCCCGAGCTTTCTCACGTGATCGATGGCGAGGCCGATCGCATCGATCGTTCCCCAGGCATCCGCCTTGACGGCCGGCGTCCATATCCGTCCGAGCGCGTGCTCGAACTTCTCCATCCGGTTACCGATATATGCGGAGTTCTCGGGGTGGCCTTTCTGATAGACGAACACCGGCAGATAGCGGCTCGTGCCGATCGCTTCCATGACGTCGAAGAAGAAAAAGCGGTATCCGCCGAGCAGATACTGCACATTGTGACGCGAGGTGACGACCAGGATGTCGAGCCCTGCCTCGTCCATCAGCCGATCGAGCTTGGCGGTATCGAACGGCACAGCCGTTGCGATCGTATCGAGCGCATTGTCCATGATATGCCCTTTCGTTTTCACTGTCCCGCGGACGCTTTTGCTGCCAGCGGTTTCGGCGCGGCGTTCGAGCCCATGTTGTCACCAAACAGAGCGACCGGACGTCCGTGCGGCTCGACGCCGAGGAAGGTGAAGGCAAGTCCGATCAGAAGGCCCGCGCCGGCGAGAAACAAAAACGCCGGCGCCACCGCCGACGCGGTCGCGCTGGGTTGCACGACATTGTCCGCACCGGCAATCAATGCGAGACACAGGGGACCCACGATCTTGCCGACACCGTTCGAGAGCTGGGCAAGCCCGACCGCGCGCCCCGAAAGCTGGACCGGAAAAATCTCCGCCGGATAGGGCCCGATGTTGGAGAAGCCACCATCGAAGAACACGGCGCCGATGATCAGGAAGACCAGGAATAGCGGGACCGAGCCGGCAAAGTCGTTGTGGAAACAGGCAGCAAGCGCCAGCGAGATCGCGGTGCCGTAGCCCATCAACTGGCCGCATGGCTTGCGGCCAATCCGATGGGCGAGAAAGGCAAAGCCGGTCCGGCCAACGACGCCGGCGAGGCTGACATAGATGAACATCTTCGCCGCATCCTGGGGCGCGACGCCGAGCAGCAACGCCACGATGGTCGGCCCCCACAGGAAGACGCCATAGTTTGCCGTGCTGGCGCCGAACCAGATCAGGACCGTCAGCCAGAAGCGCCGCTGCTCGGCAAACAGATCGGCAAATGTCGCCGGGTTCGCCGGCGGCAACGCCGGCAAGGCGAACGCATCGCCGCCGACCCGATAGAGCTTTCGGATGCTCGCCTGCGCCTCGCGCACGCGGCCCTTGCTGATTAGCCAGCGCGGCGATTCCGGCATGATCATCATGGTGAGAATCCCGAGGATGATCGGCAGGAAGCCGACCGCCGCCAGGCCGCGCCAGCCGACCAGCGGCAACAGGAAGCTCGCCGTCACCGACGCCGACAGCACTCCGAACGCGACCGGGACGACCACGAGGCTCGTGACCAGCGTGCGATGCCGGGTCGGCGCGAATTCGACGATGGCAGGAACCGCCGCGGCCGCGCCCGCGGCAAGGCCGAAGCCGACGAAGAAACGCAGGATCGCAAACGCGACCCAGCCGTCCTCCGGAATGAATGCGATGGCGCCCGAGGTCAGGCCGCACAGCAGGACGCCGGCAACCGCCATCGGCTTGCGCCCGAAGCGATCGGCGAGGACCCCCGCGGCGAACGCGCCGAGCATCGCACCGATGCCGGCGCTCATCAGCATGATCGAGGTCTGCCCGAACGTCAGGTGCCATTTCGGCGCCAGCACCGAGACCAGAAAGCCGACCACAAAGAAATCGAAGAAATCGACGACGCCAGTGACGGCGAAGATGATGATCGATAGCCAGTAGCGCGTCGTCACAGGCGCTTCGTCGAACGGCACAGCGTGCGTTTGCTCAGCCATGGTCTCCCCCTGTTGTTGTCAAGCCGCCTTCTTTTTTGAACTGAGAAATGCCGTCACCGCTTCCGCCACCCGCTCGGGGGCCTGGATCGACGCGACATGGCCGACATCCGCGATGGTCATCGTCTCGACGCGCGCAAGATCGCGTGCGAGCGCAAATGTCTCCGCGTTCGGGATCAGCCGGTCGTCACCGCCCGCGAGCAGCAAGGTCGGACGATCAAAGCCGGTCAGATCGGCGGCGACGGGCTGCGCGAGCAAGGCGCCGCGTCGTGCCTTCTGGCCGTCGTCGCGGTTCGAGCCACGGAAGATGTCGATCAGCTCGGGCCGCGCGCGCAGATAGTCAGGTGGAAAGAAGAACTCGGCGATCTTCGCCGCATTGCCGGCGGTGTCCGCGCGGTAGGACGCGAGTGTGCGGAAGACATCCGCATTGACGTCGAGAGGGCTTCTGTTGACCTTCCAGGTGCTGCTCAGGATCAGGCGTTCGATACAGCCGGGATGGCGGGCCGCCAGCACTTGCGCGATCTGTCCGCCCAGCGAAGTTCCGAAGACATGGGCGCGATCATAGCCGAGGCCCCTGATCAAGGCCGCGGCATCATCGGCCAGGTCGGCCAGCGAATAGGACGACGGAGGATTTTTGGTAGCGCCGGAATCGCGCTGGTCGTAAGCGATCACCGTGAAATCCGCCGCGAGGGCAGGCGCAAGGCCGTCGAACATCGAATGATCGGCCTCGCCGCCATGCAGCAACACGATCGGCTCGCCACGTCCGGTCTTCTCAAACGCCGTGACCACGCCGCTGGACTCGAACGATTGCATCGGAGCCTCCGTCAATGCAGCAGCGTTGAAAGGGCGCCGGCCAATTCCTTCGCCGGATCCGACGGCAGCCACGGCATCCGCCACGCCACGTGCCCATCGGGCCGCACCAGCACGGCGCCGCGCATGCCGAGCTGGAATCCATCCGCCGGGTCGGCTGACGGCAGCTGTTTCAGCGATAGCGGCATGCCGGTCTTCTCCGACACCTGCCTTCCCGCCTCGAGCCATTCGGCGCCGAGCGGCCCGGTGACGACGGTGAATTCCTTGTCGAACCAGTCGAGCGTCGATGTCTTGCGCGACGGCTCGAGCCACATATGCGGAAAGCGCGCGCCGGGACGGTCGGTCGGCGTGTAGTAGCGGGAGTTCAACGCCTTCGCGACGGTGCCATCGGGGATGACAGCGCCTTCCTCGTAATTGTGCCCGAGGTTCTGCCCGATGCTGTGCAAATGATTGTCCATGTCGTTGATCCAGAACCTGATCCGGTCCGGATTGCGCGAACGCACGGCGTCGTCGGTCAGCCCGAACCGCAGCCGATTGCCGTAGCTGAAATTGGCATTGGATTGCGCGATCGGGCGGCGCTCACTGGAATAGCTGTCGAGCAGCTTCTCGTCCGCGAGGCCCTTGAGCACGAAGGCGAGCTTCCAGGCGAGATTATGCGCGTCCTGAACGCCGGAGTTGAGGCCGAAGCCGCCGGTGGGCGGAAAGCGGTGCGCGCAGTCGCCGACGAGAAACACCCGCCCCTTTCGAAAGGTCTCGGCCACCTGCATGCTGACGCGCCAGATCGAACGGTTCAGAAGCGTGACATCGAGGTCGGGAATGCCGACATGACCGCGCGCGATCTCGATGAACTCCTGGTCGGTCCAAGGCCGCTCGCGATCGTCCTTGGTCAGGCCGATTTGCGTCACGGTCAGCCAGCGATCCCGGCCGTTGGTGTTCAGGATGGCGGCGCGCGGCAGATCGGGCCTGTCAGGGACGATGATGAAGCCGGCGGCCTCGCGCGCGATCGGCAGCCGCGACAGGTCGGCCCGCCAGTACTCGTTCGACATCACCGCCAGCGTGGACGGCCCGACCATCTCGATCCCGGCGCTGCGCCGGGTCTGGCTGCCCGCGCCATCGGCGGCGATCAAATAAGTCGCCGTCCACTGCGTCACCTCGCCGCTCTTCTCGCAACGTGTCGTGACGTTAACGCCGCTGTTGGTCTCCTCGAACGATTCACAGGCCGTGTTGAACAGCACGGTGGCGTGTCTGGACTTCTCGACCACCCGCAGGATTTCCTCCTCGACGGCGTCCTGGGCAACCAGGCTCTTCCAGGCGGGGGTGTGACCGACATTCGGCTCGGGACGGGTGCGGCCGAACTCGTGACCCGCGATGCTGTCGAGGAACACGAACATGTCGGAGTTGTCCTGCAGGCCGCGCTCGCGGATCGCCTGCTCGATCCCCCACTGCCGGAAGATCTCCATGGTGCGGACCCAGCAGCCGCGCGACTTCGGATGATCCGTCGTCGTCGGGCTCTTCTCGACCACCACGCAGTCGATGCCGAAGCGATCGAGCAGCAGTGACATCGCAAGCCCGACCGGCCCGCCGCCGGCGATGAATACGGACGTCTGGCGTGCCTCATCGGTGGCGATGCCCATCCTCGTCTCTCCTCCGTTTGACCGTTGCGAAGAGACTGCGCTCTTTTTGGTATCTCACAAGAATATGTTTGATATGGTATCCATCTCGATTTGAGATGGAGTGCCCCGTCATGGACCTGCGGCAGATCCGCTATTTCGTCGCCGTTGCCGAGCGCAGCGGCTTTGCCGCCGCCGCGAGCACGCTGAACGTCGCCCAATCGGCGCTCAGCCGCCACGTCAAGGAACTCGAAGACGAATTGGGCGGCGCCCTGCTCGAACGCGGCGCACGCGGCGTCTCGGTCACGGAATCCGGCAAGGTGCTGCTCGCGCGCGGGCGCTGGCTGCTTGGCACCATCGACGACATCAAGGCCGAGGTACGCACGGAAAATCGCGAGCCGAGCGGCACGGTGCGGATCGGCGCGCCGCCAAGCCTCGGCGATATCCTCTACCCGCCGCTTGCCCAGGCCTTCGTGAAGCAATTTCCGCGCGTGCGGCTCGAGTTGAATGAAGGCCTGACCGAGAACGCGTCCGAACGCCTGTTGCGGGGCGAGCTCGATCTGGCGATCGTGACGACGCCGTCCCCCAATGACCATCTCGACTATGAAACGCTGGTTGTCGAGCAGGTGTTTCTGATCGGGCCAGCGCGCGATCCGCTACTGAAGCGCGGCAGGCTGACCCGCAAAGAGTTCGACGCCTTGCCGGCCGCCGTTGGCCCGCTCAGCCGCAACCCGTTCCCGTCGACAATGCGCTGTGCGGTGCGGGTCGACAACAGCACCCCGATGAAGCGCATGGTGGCATCCGGCCTCGGCTATGCATTGCTGCCGTTCTCCGGCATTCACCAGGAAGTGGCCGACGGCGTGCTATCGGCAGCGTTGTTGCCGTGGATGCGCGCCGACCGCGTGCTGGCGCTGCCGCGCGGACGGCCGGTGAGCCGGGCGACGCGCGAAGCGATTGCAACGTTGAAGAAGATCTGCCGCACTTTGATCGATGACGGGATCATCCTGACCGCGCCGGCGCGCAAGACCTGAGCATGATTCCGCGCTGCACGCGCGGGCTCCATTCGCGGCATCCCGCCGCCCGTTCCACGCGGCCCCGGCCTCACAGCGTCCGGTCAGGTCCACCAATCGCCTTGACCATAGTTGTCATGACAACTATAGAGTCGTTCAAGATTGGCGATCAAGCCGGCTGTTCCCGCCGCGGAACGCGCCTTGCGGCCGGCGGCAAGTCGTAGGGAGGACGTGATGAACGCTGCTTCGCAGAACCACGCGGCACGGCTGCGCGAGATTTCCCGGCTGATTGACGACCGCCCCAGCGAACGCATATTCGAGGTCGATCGCCGGATATTCACTGATCCGGACGTATTCGATGCCGAGCTCAGGCATATCTTCGAGGCCACGTGGAATTTCATCGGCCTGGAATCCCAGGTCGCGCGGCCCAACGACTTCGTCACCACCCATATCGGCCGGCATCCGATTCTGGTGATGCGCAGCGCCGACGGCAAGGTCGGCGCGTTCCTCAACACCTGCCGGCATCGCGGCACGATCGTCTGCCCGTTCAAGCAGGGCCGGCAGAAATTCCATGTCTGCCGCTATCATGGCTGGGCCTATGACTCGAGCGGGCGCAACATCTCGGTGACGGAGGAAGCGAGCGGGCAGTATCCGCCGTCATTCTCGAACCAGAACCACGACCTGCTCCCGGTCGCGCGGCTCGGCTCATACCGCGGATTCATGTTCGCCAGCCTCTCGGCCGACGTCCCGCCGCTGGAAGAATTTCTCGGCGACACCCGCGCCTTCCTCGACCTCATCATCGATCAGAGCGACAGCGGCCAGGTCGAGTTCGTGCCCGGCGCCAGCACCTATACGTTCGATGCGAACTGGAAGCTGCAGTTCGAGAACGGCCTCGACTATTATCATTTCGCCACCACCCACAGCTCCTACGTCGATATCCTGAAGAAGCGCAACGCTAACGCCGGACCCGACGCCGGCTTCACGGTGGAGCCGGAGGGCGAGCAGGAAGGACAAGGCAGCTTCAGCTTCGACTATGGCCACGCCGTGAACTGGTCGATCAAGCGAACGCAGCTCTATGGCCGTCCGCTCGGGATGGACCCGGCGCGTCTCGATGCGGTGCGGCAGCGGGTCGGCAGTACCCGCGCCAAGTGGATGCTTCGCCAGCGCAACCTCACGATCTTTCCGAACCTGCAGGTGATCGACATCCTGTCGGCGCAGGTGCGGACCTGGCGGCCGCTGGCACCGGACAAGACCGAGATGGTGTCGCATTGTCTCGCTCCGGTCGGCGAAAGCGCCGCGGCGCGCACCCTTCGGATTCGCAACTACGAGGATTTCTTCAACGCTTCGGGGCTCGCGAGCTCCGACGACAACGTGATGTATGAATTCTGCCAGACCGGCTATGAAGCGACATCAGCCGCACCCACGCAAGGCTATCTGCGGGGCGTTGCAGACGTCGGCCACGGCGAGAGCGCGCATTCGCGCGAGCTCGGGATTACGGCGTCCGAATGGTCGTTCGGCCCCACCAGCTTCGGCGGCGAGACCAATTTCCACCCCGGCTATCGCGAGTGGCGCAGGCTGTTGCAGCACGCCGCGGGGGAGCCGGCATGATGGCTGCTAGCGCAATCGAACAAGCCGACGCGCACGCGATCGCGGCCGCGATCATCTTCCGCGAGGCCCGCCTGCTCGATACCGGCGAATGGACCGATTGGGTCGCGATGTACAGCGAGGACGCCGTCTATTGGGTGCCGGGATGGCTCGACGAATACACCACCACCAGCGATCCCAAGACGCAGGTCTCGCTGCTCTACCACGATGCACGGCGCGGGCTGGAAGAGCGGATCGCGCGCATCGAGTCGCGCAAGTCGATCACCGCGCTGCCGTTGCCGCGCACCGTGCACCAGATCTCGAACCTGGAGGCGTCCGAGAGCGCGCCTGGCGAGATCACCTGTCACTCGGTGTTCTCGGTCCACGTCTACGACCCGCGCGTCGCCAAGGAGCATCTGCGCCATGGACGCTACGCGCACACGCTGCGGCGTGACGGCGACATTTGGAAGATCACGCGCAAGGTCATCACGCTGGTCAATGACCGGGTCCCGACCGTGCTCGATTTCTACAGCATTTGAGAGGCTATATGGCGGATCAGGAAATCTGGCACGAGGCCGCCGCGCTCGGCGCGCTGAACGAAGGCGAGCCCCACGGCATCGAGATCGCAGGCCGCCACATCGCGCTCTATCGCGTCGGCAGCGAGTACTACGCCACCAGCAACATCTGCACCCACGCGGAAGCGCTGCTGTCCGACGGCATGCTGGACGGCTGCGAGATCGAATGCCCGCTGCATATGGGCCGCTTCGACATCAGGACCGGCGAGGCGCTGACCAGTCCGGTCGAGGTCGACATCCAGACCTATCCGGTCCGTGTGGTTGGCGACAGGCTGGAAGTCTGCCTGCCCGCATAGCGCGACCGTCAAATAATCAAGAATCGGGGGGAAGCCGGATGACCGAAGTCGTGATGGACAAGGGGGCGAGTGCGACCGCCGATGAGATCGAGCGCAGCACCGTCCGCAAGGTCGCGCTGCGCCTGATGTGGTTCGTGATGGCGATGTACTTCCTCGCCATTCTCGACCGCGGCAACATCTCCTTTGCCGCGTTGCAGATGAACAAGGAACTCGGCCTCAATGCCGAGATGTTCGGCATCGCGGTCGGGATCATGTATTTCACCTATTCGATCTTCGAGATCCCGAGCAATCTCATCCTCAGCAAATACGGCGCCCGTATCACGCTGACGCGGATCGCGATCCTGTGGGGCATCGCCACCGTGCTAATGGCCTTCACGCAGGGCCCATTGAGCCTCTATGCTTTCCGCGGCTTCCTCGGCTTTGCCGAGTCCGGCCTGTTTCCCGGCGTCATGCTGCTGCTGAGCCTCTGGTTTCCGTTCAGCTATCGCGCCCGCTACAACGCCATGTTCAATTATGCGGTACCGATCTCCTACATCTTCGCCTCGCTGATTTCAGGCGCCATCCTCGAGCTGAACGGGGTGTTCGGCATTTCCGGCTGGAAATGGCTGTTCATCCTCGAAGGCGTGCCGCCCGTGATCCTGGGGATCGTCGGCATCTTCTATCTGACCGACCATCCACAGCAGGCGAGCTGGCTGTCGACGGCGCAGCGCAACTGGCTGACCGGCGCGCTGGAGCGCGATGCCAAGGCAACCGGCGTGGTGCACGCCGAGGGCGTGCTCAGGACCATCACCAAGCCGATGGTGCTGCTGTTCGGCCTGTGCAACTTCGGCCTGTTCTGCGGGCTGGCGTCGCTGTTTCCCTGGCTGCCGCAGATCATCAAGTCGTTCGGCCTGCCGAATTCGCAGGTCGGCTTCGTCACCGCGATCCCGCCGATCGCCGGCCTGATCGGCATGATTGCACTGTCGCGGCACTCCGATCACGTCGGTGAGCGGTTCTACTATGCCGCGACGACCTTCGTGATCGCGGCGGTGGGCTTCGCCATCGCTGCGTTCTCCACATCGCCGGCCTGGATCATCATCGGATTCATGGTTGCCAATGTCGGCGTCTATGGTACGCAGGCCGTGTTCTGGACCATTCCGCAGTCCTACATGTCGCGGCAGAGCGCGCCGGGAGCGATCGGTCTGGTCGGCATGATCGGCAGCATCGGAGGCGCGACGATCCCGATCGTGATCGGACGCGCCAAGGATGCCTCGGGCAGCTTCACCACCGGATTCCTCGTGGTCACAGGCGTTCTCCTGGTCGCGGCGGTCCTGGTCTTGATCGCGCGCACACAACTCGTGAAAGAATGAAGAGCCGGACTGCAACAAGTCGTACCAAAGTCGCTGATCCGCGCCGCCCCCCGCAGGAGGACGCGGGATCGGAACTGGTGATCGATTTCGAACGCTACGTGCCGACGGTGCTGTCGAGCCTGGTCGCGAAGCTGCGCGCCAACGCCAACGCGTTCTTCCCGCAGGCCTACGGCGTATCGCTCGCGGAATGGCGGGTGCTGTCCTTTCTCAGGGAGCATGAGCCCGCCAGCGCCTACGACATCTGGACCAACGCGCAGCTGGACAAGGCCGTCGTCAGCCGCGAGACGACGTCGCTGAAGAAGAAGGGGCTGATCGCGCTGACCCCAGTCCGTGGCAGCGCCCGGAACCGGAGCGAGATCCGCCTGACGGCGCAGGGCGTGGCGCTGCTCGACCGCAGCCTCGACGAAATCCTGCGCCGGCACAGCAACCTCACGGCCGGCCTCGACGCCAGGACGCTGGAGACCTTCTTCCGTGTCGTCGATCACATCGAGCACCGCATTCCTCATATGGCAGATCCGTCCGAACACGCCGCGCCGGCCCATGCACCGGTCAAGCGCATTGCAAAGCGGAGACCGCCAAGCGGCGCCTGAACGCGGCGAGCCGGGACGGCGGCCGATCGCAGATCGAGATTCGATTCACGGTGCGGTGAGCGCACGAGGGAACCCGGCGTAATTTATGTTTCAGTAAGCAAGTTGTAGCTAGGATCGATCAGTGAGTTGCGTACAGGAGACTTCCAGTGATCGACTTTGACGAACTTCGTAGTATCGCCGCGGATGTTCGTATCTTCATCGATGCTTCGGAAGACAAGGGTGGCGCGCTGAAGGCCATCGTCGACGCCTACGACGTCGTTCTCGGCATCTTCCCGGCCGGCCCCGGAATGGACCTTCACGTGGTCAAGGGCACCGAGGTTCTCAATCACATCGCGCAGACCCAGGCCTCGTCGGGCTTCACGCATACCGCCATCGCATTCCAGACCCGCGAGCAGGCTGTTGCGCTTGAGCACCTGATGGCGGCCTAGCCGCCGGCGCAGAGCACCTAGCGGCTGCTCAATTTGCTTTAAGATCAACCGATTGCCCGCCATGCGGCGGGGCGATATGCATTTTGTGCCAGTCCCGCCCCCCAGGGGCGCGCGGTCTGACCAACCGACGCCCCGTCCCGTCGATCCCGTGCCGTCGTCCACGTTGCCTTCCCGGGCAAAACCGGCAAGAATCCCACCGACGATTCCGCCGTGGGACGCGTGGATATGGGCCAGCACCTGACGGTTCACACCGGCGAGCTTGACGGCTTCGAGGGGCTCCACGACGCCGTCAGAGGCTCGCATGTCGAGGTCATGCAGCTTGAGCGCGGCAAGCTGCGCGGAACGTTGTCCCATGTCGGGATCGGCGATTTCTCGCTCAGCATCGGCGCATTCAACGTCGGGGTCCGCACCCAGCGCACCTCGGCCGATGACAAGCTGATCATCGGAATGCTGCTTAACGCCACCGACCGCGTCACGCATTGGGCATTCGACATGCAGCCGGCCGACGTGCTGGTGATCCCTCCCTCGGTCGAGCACGACGGCGTCTTTCACAAGGCCTCGTCCTATGCCGCGATTCGCTTCGACATGGCCGATCTGCCCGACATATTCGGCGACGAGCCGCGGCTGGCGGATGCCGAAACATGGCAAGCCAAGAACCACTTTCGCGCCGACCCCGCGCTCGGCATGGCTGGGGCGACCAGGCTGCCGCAAATCATCGCGCATCTCGCCCGGTATCCGGACGCGCTGTCGGACACCTCGTCCGAGTTCTGGAAGCGCGCGATCATCGATTGCATCAGGCCGACGGCGATCACATCGTTGCCGCCAGACGGAACCAGCTATCTGCCGTCGGCGATGAGGCTGGTCCGCGACGTCGAGGACTATCTGCATGCCGCGGGCGCCCGCCCGGTGCATGTCTCGGAAATCTGCACCGAGCTTCGGCTGTCGCGGCGCAGCCTGCACCGCGCTTTCCACGAGGTGTTCGGCGTCGGTCCGGTGACCTTCCTGCGCTACAAGCGGCTCTGCACGGTCCGCGAGATCCTGCGCGAAAGCACGCCGGAGCAGACCACCGTGTCCAGGGTTGCGATCGAACAGGGCTTCATCGAGCTCGGGCGCTTCTCGCAATACTACCGCGCGATGTTCGGGGAGTACCCGTCGCAGACGCTGGGCTACGCCGGCTGAAGCACGTTCATTTCGATCGGCCCGGATCGCCATTGCCGGACAGCACCTGCGCGGCGCCGCCGACGCCGCGGCGGAAGGCCTCATCGAAGGTGACGCCGCGAAACTGCCATCTGTAGTCCTTGCCGCGCCACCCCATCCGCCATTGCGTGGCCCAGCCGAGATCCTTGTCGTCCCAGACCAGCTGCCCGACCAGAATGGCCTCGCCGCCCTGCGGCGCCACGATCGGGCTCAACTGCGCGGGCGGCATCTTCAGGAGCCCGGCCGCCGCGACGTTGGCGCGCGTCACGGCAGCCGTATCCGGCAGCACGACGCGCATGCCGCGCTTGCCGGCCGCAGCCGCCAGCGCATCGCGCTGCAGATCGGACTGCGTCCCGTCCGACGTGACGACATAGTCCTTCGGGCCGTGCAGCATCTCGACGAAGACGCCGAGCGCCGGCCGCTGCGCTCGCCACGGCTTGAGGCCGAGCTCGCCGAGAATGCCGTCGATCTTGTTCTGGTCGAAAGCGACCGTCAGGTCGTAAGGCCGGTCGCGGGTGCCCTGCTCGTCATGATGCGGCTTGCCGGCATATTGGTCGTGATAGTCGAAACTGCTGACGAACGCCCGCGCCCTGGACTTGTAGCCTGCCAGTCGACGGTCGCTTGCCAGCATCGGCTGGCCGGAGACCTTGATCAGCACGTCCTCCAGGCATGCACCGAACCCGATGATGCGGTTAGGCTCGCCCTGGCCAGTGACGACGGTCTGCGCGCGGTAGAGGCTGTCATCCGCCGCCATCGCAACGCTGCAACAGATCAATGCAGCGGCAAGCAAGATCGCGCCGCGCGCGAACGCCGCGATTGGATTGCGTTTCGTCTCAAGCAAGGCAGCCATCGTCACCTCCGCTCGCTCACGTCATCAACGGCACATTGGCGGTATTTTCCGGCAGCGCCAATCCGTTCGGACATGGGCGCCATTCCATCGGCTAGAACGCGCGCTATGGCCACGCACGGCAGGCCTGACATATGCTCGGTGAAAGCGCGGCGGCGCCCGGCGCCGCCCATCACAACACGCAGCAGGAGACGTCCCGTGAAATGCTATGAGTTGCAAGGCCCCGGCGGCGTCGACGCGCTTGCGCTGGTCGACAAGCCGGTTCCGCAGGCCGGCCCCGGCGAGGTGCTGGTGCGGCTGACGGCGGCGACGCTGAACTATCGCGACCTGCTCACGGTCAAGGGCGGCTACGGCTCGCGCCAGAAGTTTCCGCTGGTGCCGGTCTCCGACGGCGCGGGTGTGGTCGAGGCGGTCGGCGCCGGGGTCAGGAGTTTTGCGGCCGGCGATCGCGTGATCGGCAGCTTCTTCGAAAGCTGGCTCGGCGGCGCGCCGAGCGAGGCGCGGATGCGCGCAGCGCTCGGCGGCAGCGTCGACGGCGTGCTGACCGAATACCGGGTGTTTCCGGCGCACGCGCTGGTGCGCACGCCGGAGCATCTGAACGACGTCGAGGCCGCGGCGCTGCCCTGCGCCGGCCTCACCGCGTGGAGCGCCGTGGTCAAGCTCGGCGACATCAAGCCGGGACAGACGGTGCTGACCCAGGGCACCGGCGGCGTCTCGCTGTTCGCGCTGCAATTCGCCAAGATGTGCGGCGCCCGCGTCGTCGCGACCTCCTCCAGCGACGCCAAGATCGCGCGGCTGAAAGAGCTCGGCGCCGACGTCACGCTGAACTACAAGACCACGCCGGACTGGGGCAAGAAGGCGCGCGAAGTAACCGGGCGCGGCGTCGATCTCGTCGTCGAGGTCGGCGGCGTCGGCACGCTGAACGAGTCGATCCGCGCGACGAAGATCGGCGGCACCATCGCCTTCATCGGCGTGCTCGCCGGTCCCGCCTCGTCCGACAGCAGGCTGCCGCTGATGGTGATGCAGCAGCAGCGGCTGCAGGGCGTCACCGTCGGCTCGATCGAGGATCTGCAGGCATTGTGCGACGGCATCAGCATGCACGGCGTCAAGCCCGTGATCGACAAGGTGTTCGCATTCGACCAGGTCAAGGACGCGTTCGCTCACATGGCGAGCGGCGCGCATTTCGGCAAGATCGCGATTGCGATCGGCTGATTTGCCCACCACCAAGGCCTAGCGCCCCGTGAATTGCGCCTTGCGCTTCTCGACGAAGGCCTGGCGGCCTTCCTTCGCGTCGGCGCTTTCGCGGATCACCTGCTGCAGCTCGATCTCGCGGCGGAACTGATCGGCGTAGCTGGCGTGCTCGCTCTCCTCGAGCAATTGCCGTGTCGCGACCAGCGCGCGGGTCGGGCCATCCGCGAGGCGACCGGCGAGCGCCCTCGCCTCCTCGAGCAGCCTTGCGTCATCGACCACGTCGCGCACCAGTCCCCACTCCTTGGCCCGCTCGGCCGGCAGCGGCTCGTTCAGCAGCATCAGCTCGAGCGCGCGCTGGCGCCCGATCAGCCGCGGCAACAGCCAGGTCGAGCCGAGGTCAGGCACCAGGCCGATCCGGCTGAACACCTGGATGAAGCTCGCCGAGCGCGCGGCCAGGATGATGTCGCCGGACATCGCCAGGCTGAAGCCGCCGCCGGCCGCAACGCCGTTGACCGCGACCACCACCGGCATCCGGCATTCGCGCAAGGCCTGCATCGCCGGCCAGTAATGCTTCATCACGCCGGTATAGATATTGTCGCCGAGCGAGTTGAACGCCTTGAGATTCTGCCCGGAGCAGAAGCCGCGTCCCTCCCCGGTCAGGATCAGGGCGCGGATGCCGGGTTCGATGCCCATCTCGCCGACGGCGCGTGCGAGATCGCCGAGCAGTTCCGGCGTCATCGCGTTCAGGCTGGCCGGATCGTTCAGCGTCAGGATCCCGACCTTGCCGTCCCGTTCGCGCTTCACACTGCTCATTTTCCGCTCCCCGAAATTGGTTCTTGTTGCACTGACAGCGCCAAGCTTGGCATGCTACGCCAACGTGTCCCGCCCGCAACAAGAACAGCGAAAGCAACGCCATGTCCGACCAGTTCTCCAACTCGCAAGTGATCCGCAAGCCGGCCGTCAGCGCCAAGGGCGGCATCGTCGCCGCGCAATCGCGCAAGGCGGCCGAAGTCGGCGCGGAGGTATTGGCCGCGGGCGGCGATTGCGTCGACGCCGTGATCGCAACCACCTTTGCCCTCGGCGTGCTCGAGCCATGGATGAGCGGCGCCGGCGGCGGCGGCGCGATGGTGCTGTATCGCGCCAAGGAGAACCGCGTCGAGGTGATCGACTACGGCATGCGCGCGCCGGACGGCCTGCGCCTCGAGGATTATCCGCTGACCGGCGGCGCGGCCTCCGACCTGTTCCCGTGGGCGCGGGTCAAGGACGACCGCAACCTGCATGGTCCCGGCTCGATCGCGGTGCCCGGCGTCGTCGCCGGCATGGAAGAGGCGCATCGCCGTCACGCCAAAATGCCGTGGAAGGACCTGCTGGCGCCGAGCGTCAAGCTCGCCGGCGAAGGCCTCTTGGTGGATTGGTGGACCACCGACATGATCGCAAGCTCGGCCGCCGATCTGCGGCGCTATCCGGCCAGCGCCGCGGCATATCTGCTGGACGGCCTGCCGCCGAATGCGCAATGGGGCATCCGCTCGGAGGTCCGCATGCCACAGGACAGGCTGCAGGCGACGATGGCGCAGCTTGCCGCAGCCGGCCCTCGCGATTTCTACGAGGGCGACCTGGCGCGCAGCCTCGCCGACGATATCCAGGCCGCCGGCGGTGCGCTGTCGGTGCGCGATCTCGCCTCGTTCCGCGCCCATCTGCGCGAGCCGCTCAAGATCCCCTATCGCGGCGGCACGGTCTACGCGACGCCGGAACTGACCGCGGGTCCGACCATGGCGCGCACGCTCGGTCTGCTGCAAAAGGCGCTCGCGCCCGCGCAAGGCGGTCCGGATGCGACGGCCTATACGGCGTACGCCGAGGCGCTGCAGGCCGCCTATCGCGAGCGGCTGAAGGACATGGGCGATGTCGACGGCCGCCGCGCGCTCGGCGCCGAGGCGGTCGCGCCAAGCTGCACCACGCATTTCTCCGCGGTCGATCGCGACGGCAACATGGCCGCGGTGACGCAAACCCTGCTGTCGACCTTCGGCTCCAAATTCGTGACGCCGAACACCGGCCTCACCATGAACAACGGCATCATGTGGTTCGATCCGACGCAAGGCAATCCGAACTCGCTCGCGCCCGGCAAGCGCTGCCTGACCAACTACACGCCCGTGGTGGCCGAGGCTGCCGACGGTCGCCGACTTGCCGCCGGCGCATCCGGCGGCCGCCGCATCCTGCCGGCGGTGTCGCAGCTGCTCTCCTTTGTGATGGATTTCGGGATGGACCTCGACGCGGCGATCCACCAGCCGCGGATCGACGCCAGCGAAGGCGCCATCGTGATCGGCGATGTGCGCCTGCCCCAGGCTGTGCGTGAAGCGCTGCGCGGCCGCTTCGACTATGAGGAGGCGCGCATCCAGACCCAGCCGAAGAAGTTCGCCTGCCCCAGCATCGTGCTGCGCGACGGCACGACCAACAGCGGCGCCAGCGAGCCGTTTCATCCGTGGAGCGATGCGATCGCGGAGCGGTGAAGGCGCGGACATCCGTCATCGCCGCCGTTCCGGCGGCGCGCTGGATTGCCCGGTCCATGTGCGCAATTGCGCACGGGCCGGGCGATGACAGGTGAGGATGGGATCCGGCTCCGCATTCTCGCGACATGATTGCCCGATCGAGCGCACGCCCGGAGTGGCGCGAATCCACCGCCGGGATATAGTGACGACGGGTAGTTCGACGACGGTTCGGAGCACTGCGGGATGATTACCTGTTACCTGCGTTACGAGGTCAGGCTGGGCAAGCTCGCCGAGTTCGAAGCCTATGCTGCAATGTGGCTCGACCTGCTGCCGCGGTTTGGCGGCATCCATCACGGCTACTTCCTGCCATCCGAAGGCGCGAGCGACGTCGCGCTGGCGATGTTCAGCTTTCCCAGCCTCGCCGCTTACGAGCAATATCGAAAGGATTCCGCAGCCGATCCGGACGTTCAGAAGGCGATCGCCTTCGCAAAGGAGACGGGCTGCTTCACGCGGTACGATCGGTCGTTCTTCCGGCCGCTGTTTCCGAAGGCGGCCGAGCAGCAAGCGCGGTGACCGAATTGAGTGAAGCAAGTGCAGACGTACCGCCCGGCGCGCAGCTCCTTGGACGCGAATGGCTGGGCTTCGACGGCGAGACCACCTCGATCCGCTTCGAGGCGAAACCCTTGTTCACCAACCGCCATGGCACGATCCAGGGCGGCTTCCTCGCCGCAATGCTGGACTCGGCCACGGGCCTCGGCGCGCTTGCAGCACTTCCCGCAACACAGACGGTGGTGACCAAAGCCCTCGCCACGCGATTTCTCAAGCCGGCGCGAGTTGGTCCGATCACGGCGAAGGCGAAGGTCATCTCGCAGACCGGGCGCGACATGATCGTCGAGGCCGATCTGACCGACGCCGAAAACATCACCGTCGCCACCGCCACCGCCGAACTGCGAATTCTCGACAAGCGATCGTGATGCGTCATCTTCCCTTGATATTGTCCGCGCTGCTGTTGCTTGGCCTCTCTGCGGCACAGGCCGCCGGGCTACGAGCCTTCGACGTGCCTGCCGGTCCTGACGGCCCCGCGATCCGAGGGCTCATATGGCATCCCTGTGCGGAGACGCCGCACGAGATCGATGCCCGCGGTGGCAGGACATTCTTCGGCGTGAACGACTGCCCGATCGTGGGCGACAAGCTGCCATTTATCGTGATCTCGCATGGAAGGCGTGGATGGCTTGGCGGTCATCACGACACTGCCGCGGCGCTGGCGGATGCAGGATTCATCGTTCTGACGATCAATCATCCGACCGATACCGAGCGCGACACCAGCGGGACGGACAGTCTTGCCGTCACCGTCGAGCGCCCTGCCGACATCAAGCGCGCAATCGATTACGCCCTCGGAAGCTGGCCGGACGCGGCGCGCATCGATGCCGCACGCATCGGTCTCTATGGGTTTTCCTGGGGCGGGTACACCGGCCTTGTCGCGATCGGCGCCGCACCCGATCTCCGCGAGGGACTGCCGAACTGCCAGGCCTCGAGCTTGCGAGCATGCAAGGAACTCGGAGCTGGACTGCACCCGAGCGGGCCGGTGGTCCATGATCCACGGATCAAGGCCGCGATCATCGTCGACCCATATCCGGTGCTGTTCTTCGCGGTCGAGAACCTCAAGACTGTCACGATCCCCGTGCAACTCTGGAGCTCGGATCCCGCGCAAAGCGGCGACGGTCTGTCGGGCTGTTGCGCCGCCGACGTCAGGGACATGCTTCCGTCGCCGCCCGACTATCATTTGGTGAAGGACGCAAAGCACTTCTCTTTCCTTGCAACCTGCACACCGAAGGAGGCCGAGAAGATTCCAAGCATCTGCACCGACGCGCCCGGTTTCGATCGCGTCGCGTTTCATCAGCGCTTGCACGCCGAGGCCGTCGCGTTCTTCAGAAAGCATCTGGGCGAAGCGGGAACGCGCTGAGCGCGGACGCGGTCCGATCAGGACTCGTTGCACCGCGCCAGCAGGGTGACTTCGTTCATGCCGTAGCCGTCGATCGTCTCGACAGTGCAGCCGAGCTCCCGTTCGCAATATTGGATCCAAGGCTCGGGGCTGGTGCGATAGAGCTGCACTGGTGCTGCATCCGCATCCGCCGTGCCTGCGACCTCGCCGATGATGAAGTTGACGCTGAAGCCGCGCAGGCTGGCGCGGCAGAGGTCGGCCAGCATTTCGGCGACGAACGCTTCCCATGATGCACGGGAGCCGCCGACATTGATGTTCATGATGCCGCTCGCGACCGAATAGGTCGCGCGACGCGGACTGACTTTGCCGACCTTGAAACGCCGTCCCGACGCCGAGAAACGGCGGCGCGCGCGGCTGACCATGGAGAGCGACAGGTCGATCCCCAGATAGTCGATCGCGGCCTGCGGGTGGCGCTTCGCGAGATAGGCGCACAGCGCGCCGTATCCGCAGCCGATGTCGTTCAGGCTGAACGGCGCGGAAAAATCGCAGAGCTTGAGCAGCTGGACGAAACGCAGGTCCTGGGTGGCCTGGCAAGACCAGTCCACTCCGCGCGGGGTGGCGCCGTATTTGGCGACCCGCGCGCTGTAGTAGGATTCGACATCGGCACACAGACCGGAGAACCGCGCCCGGTTGCCGTCGACGCCGGAACCTGCGGTCTCCGTTGCCATGCTCATGTCTCACTCATTTCTTGGCGGCCTTCTTGGCCCGCCGTTGCTTTGCCACCGCCGCAAGCTCCTTGCGGGCGACCTGGCTCGGCTTGGTCGGGATCGACAGCACCCGATACGACTGGGTCGAGTAGATCAGCGGCGCGCTGCCATCGGCCGCAAACGTCACCTGCGGGTTTTCCTTCATGGCGTGAACGCTCACGAGCACCGGCAGATACGGGCTCTGCGTGAGCGCTTGCCGGAACGCCTGGATCACCCGCTTGTATCCGTTCACATTGGGCTGATCGGACGGATAGTCCTTCAGCGTGCCGAGGAAGTTGTACCAACGCTGCCGCTCGCCCCGGTCCGCCGGCTCGATCCCGATCAGCCTGAAGGACTGCTCGAGGGGATGATCGGAAGAGAAGATGTCGAACTCCTTTTGCAGCTCGACCATCTCCATGATCCCGCCGGGACCAAACCGCTTGTTCAGCATGTCCAGCACATCGCGCGTCGTATCGTCTTGAATCATCCGTCCCATCAAAAACCCCCTCAGTACGCTGTTTCCAGAAATGAAAAAATCGTCGCGTTAGTGGCGTCGCTCAAGGTGCAATCGAAGCTGATCGAGTTGTGGCGTGAAGTAGACTGCCCCGGAGACATCGAGCAGATTCTGAGCGCCGCCGACAATCTCGTCAAGCTCATCATGTGACGTACTGCCCAAGGCACAGATGATCAGGCCGCGCATGACGGTCGCGTGCAGCTCGGCGATGCGATCGGTCCTTCGCCGCGCGACCATCAGCGCCTCGTCCGCCGTTTGCAGGGCCGCGTGATGGTCGGCGGCGCGATACAGCGCTTCGGCCAGATCGGCGAGCATGCGAGCCTCGAATTCCAGCCCGGCTCGCGCGGAGCGTGCAAAGTCGATTGCCTCCCGAAGCTGGGCCGCGGCGACCTTGAAGTCGCCGGCAGCGCCGCTGGCGAGGCCGGCACTGGCGACCGCGGCAACCCTGAGGTAGGGCGTTCCGGACTGCTCGGCCAGTTCGGCGATCCTCGCCGCATGCGGCTTTGCGAGTTCCGGCCGGCCGCGGCTCCAGCCCATCTCCACCATCGCGAAATGTGGAATGAACTGCACGACGGCCGCGAAGCGTTCCGGCTCGGCCCGCAACAGCTCGGCAATCCGCCGTTCGGCCTCATCGAACCGGCCCAGCCGAACCAGAATCCTGGTGCCAAGGCACTTGATCCAATGCTCGACGTCGAAGCCGAGAATCTGGTTCGGGTTGAGGCCGAGTGTGACGTTGTCGTGAAAACCACCCTGCTCGGCGATGGCGTCGACCGCGACCTGCCCGGCATCCAGCGCCTCGCCGAGGCGGCCCGACAGGAAGAACGCCTGGCTCAGCATGGCGTTGACCGTCGCAAATCGTCCGACGTCTCCGGTGCCGGAGGTGAGCTTCAAGGCGCCCTGCACGAGATTGACATAGTCGTCGGCGGCCGCGGTCGCGGCCAGGATCCTGCCATAGGCGCCGAGCAGGATCGGCTCGTGCACCGGGTCCGCCGCGCGTGCGTACTTGATCGCCTCCTCGGCGTAGGGCTTGACCTCTTCGGCGGACATCCCCTCGCGCCAGCCGAAATTGAGGATCTGGCCGCTCGACATCGCCCGCAGCCGGTCGACGTATTCGGACGAAGGCAGGTCCTGCAGCAGGGCACGTACCTTTTTCCAGCTCTTCATCGCCTCGGCGGAGTTGGTCTTGCCGATCCAGCGCGCCGCCCGCTGCAAATGCGAGACCGCCTCCAGTGGCTGGCCCGCGGCCTCGTAGTGATAGGCGAGCAACCCGGCAAACTCGTCGAGCTTGCCCCAGTCGAAGCTCTCGATCGCCTTGGCGACGGTGGCATGCAATGTGACGAGCCGCGATCGCAACTGGGTTGCATAGGCCACTTCCTGGATCAATGGATGGCGAAACGCCAGCAGTCCCTTGTCGTAAGGCGGCAGGTCGTACAGCAGCTCGGCCTGCCGGAGCTGCGCGATGGCGTTCTGCAGATCGTCGTTCGGCAGCGCCGCAACCGGACGCAGCACCGACATCGCGACAAGCCGGCCGATGACGGCCGCCGTTTCGAGCACCTGCTTGGCGACTTCCTCGAGATGATCGATACGGGCGGCAACGACGGCCTGCACCGTCGCGGGCAGCGGCACCGCGTCGACGCCGTGCTTGAGCCGGTAATTGCCGCGCTCGCCCTCGACATTGCCGCGTTCCACGACGGTGTTGGCAAGTTCCTCGATGAAGAACGGATTGCCCTGCGCCCGTTCGATGACATTGCTGCTCAGCGCGGCCAGCGAGGGATGCTTGCCAAAATGCTCGCGCAGCAGCTCGTTCGAATCGGACCAAGGCAGCGGAGGTATCGCGATCTGACGGTAATGGGAACGCTGCATGAACGGAGCGGCGAAGCCGGGCCTGAAATTGACCACGAGCAAGGTCGGGGTGCCGACGGTCGCATCGACCAGCGTCTCGATGAACTCCTCGCTCGCGGCGTCGATCCAGTGCAAATCCTCGATCAGGACGACCGTCGGCGTATCACCGGGGCGGACACGCACCAGCGTTCGAACGAGATCGAGCAGCTGCAGCTTCAGCGCGCGCGGATCGAGCTTTGGAGCCGGCCGCTCCGGATCGGCGAGCCCGAGAAACTCGAGCATCACGAGCAGTTCCTGGTCCGACGAGCCCATCTCGGCAAACCGGTCGATGACGCGACGCCGGGAGGTCTCGACCGGCTCCTTGTTGCGGATGCCGAAGATGTCGCGCAGCAGCTCGAGCACGGGCTGGAACGGTGTTGCGCGCCCGTGCGCCAGCACACGGGCCTCGTAGACGCGAATACCCTTGCGCCGGCAGCTTTCGGTGAACTCGAAGCAGAGCCGGCTCTTGCCGATGCCGGCGTCGCCGACCATGCCGACGACCCGGCCGGCGCCGCCAACCGCACGCGACAGCTCATGGTCGAGCGCCGCCGTCTGCGCGACTCGGTTGACCATCGAGGTCAGGCGCCGGCCGCTGCGGAAGACGTCGCTCGCGGGCGCATTGAGCAGCCCGGTCAGCCTGAAGACCTCCACGGGCGTCGAGATGCCGCGAATGGTCTGCATACCGAGCGGCAGGACCTCGACGAATTGCCTGGCGCCGAGATAAGTGTCGCGGGTGACCAGGATCGCCCCCTCATCCGCCATCTGCTCCATCCGGTTGGCGATATGGACGTTGGCGCCGGCGGCGTCGTAGGTCTGATAGATGGTGTTTTCCACCGTCTGAACGACGACTTCGCCGGTGTGCAGCCCGACCCGGATCTGCATGCCGGGATCGCCCAGCCGTGCAACCGAATCCTGCATCGCAAGAGCGGCGAGACAGCCGCGGACCGCATGGTCCTCATGGGGGCGCGGCGGTGCGCCGAACAGCGCCATCACACCGTCGCCCTGAATCTTGTTGACGATGCCGTCGTAGCGGTGGACGGCTTCCTTCATCAGGTCGAGCACCGGCTCCAGGCGCCGCATGCCGAGTTCGGGATCACCGAGGCTGTCGATCAGATTGGTCGAATTGCGGATATCGGCAAACAGCAGAGTGAGGTTCTTGCGCTCGCCGCCCTTGCTGCTGAGCGAACGGAGCATCCGCTGCGAGGGCACGTCGGGACGGGCGGCTGTCGCGGTGAGCACGGTTCCGCAGCGGCCGCAGAAGCGGCTGGACGGCCCGTTCACATGGTGACAGGAATCACATTTGAGGCCTAACGGCGCACCGCAATCTTCACAATAATCGTTGCCAGCCCGGTTTGCATGACCGCATCGCTCGCACTGCATGAACAGCCTTTCAATAAAGACTGCGAATATATCCGACGCGTCAGATTAGCCCAGCACATTCTGTAATTGTGTTAAATCCTTCACACACCGAGCCGGTCCCTCACCCGCCCGGTCAGCACCGCCGTGGTGACGCCGACCCGCCAGAAGGCGTGCAGCGGGATCGGCTTGATGCCGGTCACTGGCATGTCGATCTCGGCATTCGCACCTCCGATCAGCCGGCGGGCGAGTTGCGCGCCCATCGCGGTCGAGAGCGCGACGCCGCGGCCGTTGCAGCCGAGCGAGATCAGCAGATTCTCGGCCGGCGCATGGACGTGCGGATAGTGATCGGCGGTGATGGCAAGACGGCTGTTCCAGCCATGGGTCCAGCTGACGCCTTTGAGCTGCGGCCACAGCCGCTCGGCGTAGCGAATCAGGTAGGCGACGTCGGTCGACTTGCTGATCCAGTGCATCGGGCCGCGGCCGCCCATCAAGAGGCGGTTGTGCTGGTCGATGCGGTAATAGACCGTGATGTGGCCGCTTTCGTAGAGCACCGGGCGGCCCGGCATGATCGAGGCTGCGACCGCGTCGGACAGCGGCGCGGTCGCCGCGATCGACGAGAACACCGGCACGATGGTACGGCGGAGCGCCGGCCAGAGATCGTCGGTAAAGCCGTTGGTCGCGAGCAGCACCTTGTCGGCATGGACGATTGCACGCGGCGTTTCGATCCGCCAGCGGCCGCCATCACGGCGGAGCGACAGCGCCGGCGTCTCGCCATGGACGGCGGCGCCGGCGCCGATCGCGGCACGCGCCAGGCCGCGCGCGTAGCTCAGCGGCTGCAGGTCGCCGCCACGCGCATCCAGCATGGCGCAGAGATAGCGGTCGCTGCCGGTCATCTCGCGCAGCTCGGCGGCGTTGAGCAGTTTCACCGGCATGCCGCGCCGGATGCACTGCTTGGCCGTGGTCTCGATCGCGGTCGCGCTGGCTTCATTGTAGGCGGCGCGCAGCGTGCCGTTCTGCCGCGCCTCGCAGGGGATCTGGTAGCGGCGGATCAGATCGTGGGTGAAGTTGGTGGTGCCGTAGGAAAATTCGATCATGCGGCGACCGAGATCGGCGCCGAAATCCTGCTCGATCTGGTCGGGGTCGTGCTTCAGCCCGGGATTGGTCTGGCCGCCATTGTTGCCGGAGGCGCCCCAGCCCGGTTCCTGCGCCTCCAGCACGGTCGCGAACACGCCCTGCTCGGCGAGATGCAGCGCGGTGGACAGACCCGTGAAGCCGCCACCGATGATCGCGACCGGCACGCTCTTGTCCGATGTCAGCGGTGGCGTCGGCGTCGCCTCCACCGCGGTGTCGGCGTAGAGACTCGGTGGCAGCGGCAGGCGTGATATTGCGGTCATGACTGGAGCTCGCGTTTCACCTCTCCCCATCGGGGAGAGGTCGCGCCGAAGGCGCGGGTGAGGGATTCAGGTCCCACGAGAGAGCGTAACCCCTCACCCGGATTGCATCTGACGATGCAATCCGACCTCTCCCACAAGGGGAGAGGTGAACCGTTGATGCAACGACTCGACCAGACGACATCATCTTCCAATCACAACGGGTGCAGCACGCGGCGCAGGAAATCCTGGGTGCGCGGGTGTTGCGGTTGGTTGAGGACGGATTTGGCGGCGCCCTGCTCGACGACGACGCCGCCGTCGATGAACAGCACCCGGTCGGCGACGTCGCGGGCAAAGCCCATCTCATGGGTAACGACCACCATGGTCATGCCGTCATCGGCAAGCTTGCGCATCACCGAGAGCACCTCGCCGACCAGTTCGGGATCGAGCGCCGAGGTCGGCTCGTCGAACAGGATCGCCTTCGGCTGCATCGCCAACGCTCGCGCGATCGCGACGCGCTGCTGCTGGCCGCCGGAGAGCTTTGGCGGATGCACCTCGGCCTTGTCGGCAAGGCCGACCTGCGCCAGCAGCGCGCGGCCGCGGGCGATCGCCTGTTCGCGCGGCTCCTTCTTCACATAGAGCGGGCCCTCGATGACGTTCTCGAGCGCGGTGCGGTGCGGAAACAGGTTGAAGCGCTGGAACACCATCGAGACCTGGGTACGGATCGCGACGATCGAGCGGTCATTGCTGTCGACGCGTGCGCCCTCGACGCTGATCTCGCCGCGATCGTAGCTCTCGAGCCCGTTGATGCAGCGCAGGATGGTCGACTTGCCGGAGCCGGACGGACCGATGATGCAGACCACCTCGCTCCTGGCGACCGAGGCCGTGATGCCCTTCAGCACCTCGACCTTGCCAAAGCTCTTGTGGACGTCGCGCAGCTCGATCATTTGCGGTTCGCCTTGTTCTCGAAGTGCCGAACCAGCAGGATGAGCGGGATGCTCATGGTGAGATACATCAGCGCCACCAGCGTGAACACGCTGGTGTTCTTGAAGGTCGAGGAGGCGATCAGCTTGCCTTGCAATGCGAGCTCGGCCACCGTGATGGTCGATGCCTGCGAGGAGTCCTTCAGCATCATGATCATGATGTTGCCGTAGGGCGGCAGGATGATCCTGACCGCCTGCGGCAGCACCACGCGCCGCATGGTGAGCCACCAGCCCATCCCGATGGTCTGCGCCGCCTCGATCTGCCCCTTGTCGATCGCCTCGATGCCGGCGCGGAAGTTCTCCGCCTGATAGGCCGAATAGGCGATGCCGAGGCCGATGATCGCGGCCTGCAGCGCCGACAGCGCGATGCCGAAATCGGGCATCACGAAATAGATGTAGAACAGCAGCACGATGATCGGGATGCCGCGGATCACGTTGATCAGCGCGGCGCTGAGCCCTGTGAGGATGCGAATTCCCGACACCCGCATCAAGGCCCACACCAGCCCGAGCACGGTCGACAGCAGGAGCGAGCCGACCGTGACGACGATGGTCAGCCAGACGCCCTGCAACAGGATCGGCACGAACTCGACGGCGTCATGGAAGAATTTCTGCATCGGTTAGAGATATCCAGTCCCGTCACACGCTCGAATATCGTTTCCGTCACCCTGAGGAGCGCGCAACGCGTCTCGAAGGGTCGACGGCCACCGGCCGGGCCGTGCATCCTTCGAGACGCCTGCTGCGCAGGCTCCTCAGGATGACGGATCACTTGAATTCCGCCGAAGCACCGGCCTTCACGACGCGCTGGCCTTCTGGCCCCATTTCTCCAGGATCTTGGCGATCGTGCCGTTGGCCTTCAGCTTCGCCAGCGAGGCATTGATCTTGGCCAATAGCTCGGTGTCGCTCTTGCGGACACCGATCGCGACCGTGCCGACGGTGACCGGCTTGTAGCCGTCGACCAGCCGGACGTCCGCGAAATTGCCCTGCTGCAGGTTGTAGGCGAGGATCGGATAGTCGGCGAAGCCGGCCTTGAGGCGGCCGGCATTCACATCGCGCAGGATGTCGGGAATGGTGTCGTAGACCTTGACCTCGCTGAACAGCCCGGTCTTCTTCAGCGCGTCGACGAACGCCGTGCCGACCTGGGCGCCGACCACCGTGCCCTTCAGGTCCTCCTGCGACGCATATGCCTTGGTGTCGGCCTTCGGCACCACCAGACCTTCGCCATAGGTGTAGACCGGCTCGGAGAAGTCGATCACCTCCTTGCGCGCGGCGGTGGCGAACATCGCGGCGGCAATGATGTCGATCTTGTTCGCGGTCAGCGAGGGGATCAGCGCCGAGAATTGCATCGGCTCGATCTGCACGGTGAAGCCGGCGTCCTTGCCGATCTCGGTGGCGAGATCGACCATGATGCCCTGGATCGAATTGGTCTTGGTGTCGAGGAAGGTGAAGGGGATGCCGGTCGGCGTCGAGCCGACCTTGAGCACCTGCTGCGCGCCCGACGGCGCGCTCACGGCAAGGGCGAGCGCCGCGACTGCGGCCTGAACGAGACGCTGAAAGGACATCGCACCACTCCCAAACTGGCGCCGGTGCCGCCTCGCCCGCTGTTTCGGCGCTTTTGGTTGCGGGCCACGCCGTTCCGGCCTATTTTCACCAATATGAAATTGTGGTCACGAAACCGCGGCCAATGCAAGCGGTTTTCATGCACATGAAGGAAGCGGACTGACTTGAGCGGCGGCAGGAGAATGCGCAAAGGCGCGGCAGCGAAGCTCGTGACAGCCCGCCGTGCGGCCAAAAAGCCCGTGAAGAAGCCGGCCGAACCCGCGATGGATCTCGCGGTCGGACGCCGGATCCGCGACCTGCGTCGCACCAAGCACTTGTCGCTGGAAACTGTCGCCGCGCGCAGCGAGCTTTCGATCGGCTTCATCAGCCAGATCGAGCGCGGCCTGTCGTCGCCCTCGCTGCGCGTGCTGGCGACACTCGCCGACGTGCTCGGCGTCGGCATCGCCGCGCTGTTCGGCGCAGCGCCGCGGGATGACAACACCAATGGCGTTGTCACCCGGGAGGTGCAGCGCGCCGAGCTGAAGCTGTGGCGCACCGGCATTTCAAAGCAGCTGCTGAGCCCGGCGGGCAGCGAGAGCCGGCTCAATCTGTTCCTGGTCCATCTCGACCCCGGCGGCAACACCGGCGACGAGTTCTACACCCATGACGGCGAGGAGGCTGGCCTCGTACTGTCAGGCGAGATGACGCTGACCGTCGATAGCGAGACTTGGACGCTGAAGCAGGGCGACAGCTTCCGCTTCGCCAGCCGCAGGCCGCATCGCTTTTCCAATCCGGCCCGCGATGCCAAGGCCGTGGTGCTGTGGGTGAATTCCGTGACGGCGGCGGGGTGATTTTCGGCTGCCGTCATTGCGAGGAGCGAAGCGACGAAGCAATCCATCGTTCCGCATGCGCGGTGATATGGATTGCTTCGCGGAGCCTGTCATCCGGCGCCGCTTCGCGCCGATCGGGTGGCTCGCAATGACGGAGAAAGCTAGCTTCCCAACCCCATCACGATCTCCTCGATCTTGATCGGGAAATTCCGCACCCGGATGCCGGTGGCGTGGAAGACGGCGTTGGCGACGGCGCCGGCGCTGCCGGTGATGCCGATCTCGCCGACGCCCTTGATGCCGAGCGGGTTCACGTGCGGATCGTGCTCGTCGACGGTGATGACATCCATCGGCGGCACGTCGGCATTCACGGGCACATGATACTCGGCGAGGTTCGCATTGAGGATGCGGCCGGAACGATGGTCCATCACCGCCTCCTCGTGCAGCGCAAAGGACAGGCCCCAGATCATGCCGCCGCGGAGCTGGCTCTCGACCAGCAACGGATTGATGATGCGGCCCGCAGCGAATGCGCCGACCAGCCGCGTGGCGCGGATCTGGCCGAGCTCCGGATCGACCTTGACCTCGGCAAAGACAGCACCGTGCGCGTGCATCGCATATTGCGACTGCGCCGTCGCATCGGCTGCCCCGCTGCCTGTCGCGTCGACCTCGGCGAGGCCGGCGCGCGCCAGGATCTCGGCATAGCTTTCGCTGCGCGCATCGTCGTCGCGGCGGTGCAGCCGCCCGGCCCGCGCCACCACGCCGGCATTGCCGGCGCCGAACAGCGGCGAGCGCTCATCCGAGGTCGCAAGCTCGGCGAGCTTTGCGATCACGGCCGCACCTGCATTGTGGATCGCAGCACCGACGGTTGCGGTATGCCCCGAACCGCCGGCGATGCCGGCATCGGGCAGATCGGAGCTGCCGGAGCGGAACGTCAGCTGATCGAAATTCAGACCAAGCGAGTCGGCCGAGATCTGCGCCAGCGCGGTCCAGGCGCCCTGCCCCATGTCGTGCGCGCCGGTCTCCATCACGCCCTTGCCATCGGCGCGGATCACCGCCCGCGCATTGCCCTGGAACATGATCGCCGGGAACGTCGCGGTACCCATGCCCCAGCCGACCAGAAAGCCGTTCTCGTCGCGCATCTGCTTCGGCTGCAACGGACGGCCCGCCCAGCCGAACCGTTCGGCGGCCTTGGCGTAGCACTGGCGCAGCGCCTTGGAGGAGAACGGCTTGCCGGTGGTCGGCTCGACCTCGGCGTAGTTCTTCAGCCGAAACTCCAGCGGATCGATGCCGCAGGCGAACGCCGCCTCGTCGATCGCGCTCTCCAGCACGATTGAGCCGGTAGCCTCGCCCGGCGCGCGCATGAACAGCGGCGTGCCGGTGTCGACGCGCACCGCTTCGTGCGCGGTGCGGATCGCAGGACTGGCATAGAGCGTATGCGAGGCGTCGGCGGCGGGCTCGTAGAAATCGTCGAAGCTCGACGTCGTGACGCGCGCCTCGTGATTGATCGCGGTGAGCTGGCCCGCATCGTCGGTGCCGATCCGGATGCGCTGGCGGGTCGGCGGACGATGGCCGACCGGGCCATACATCTGGCTGCGGCGCAGCACGAGCTTCACCGGACGGCCGATCAGCCTGGCGGCCATGATCCCGAGCACCTGCGGCCCGGAGATCAGCCCCTTGGAGCCGAAGCCGCCGCCGAGGAACGGGCTGTTGATGTGGATGTTCGCCGGCGGAATGCCGAACAAGCCGGCGATGCGCATCTGTGCGAAGCCCATGCCCTGGCTCGGCGTATCGATGAACAGCCGGTCGCCGTCCCACACCGCGACGATCGCATGCGGCTCCATCGCGTTGTGATATTGCGCCGGGGTTTCGTAGGTCGAATCGGTCAGCTTCGACGCGGCAGCGATGCCGGCGTCGATGTCGCCGTGGCGGACTTCGGCGGGATTGCCGATACCGACCACCGGCGGCGTGTAGGGCTCGCCGGCGTCGAGGCCGACGCGTGCGATCTCGACCTGATAGCGCGGCGACAGCAGCGCGGCGCCCTCGGTCGCGGCCTCCAGCGTCTCGGCGATCACGACCGCGATCGCCTGGTTGGCGTAGCGCACCTCGTCGCTCTGCAACAGCTCCATGCGGAAGGCGAACGGGTTGCCCTTGGCGTCGGGGTCTTCGGCAAGTTCAGGCTTGTGCGCCGGCGTCATCACGTCGATCACGCCGGGATGGCGCTTGGCGGCGGCGACGTCGAGCGATTTGACACGGCCGCGTGCGATGCAGCTGGTCGCGATCACGGCATAGACCATGCCGGGCGGATGGTTGTCGGCGGCGTAGCGCGCCTTGCCGGTGACCTTCAGCACACCGTCGGTGCGGGTCATCGGCTGGCCGATATTCGAGCCGTGCCTGATATGGGCGGGGTCGCGGGTCAGACTGAGTTCAACCGTCATGCGTTACGCTCCTGCAACGGAGGAAAAGGGAGAGCCGGGCAAAGCGGGAATCCGGTCCGGCGTGCCTGCGGCAGCAAGGGTGAGCGCGCGCACGAGGATGCGCTGCGCGAGCTCGATCTTGAAGGCGTTGTCGCCGGACGGTTTCGCGCCGGCGAGTGCGGCGCGTGCCGCCTCGCGATAAGCAGCCACATCCGGCGCAGCGCCTGCGAGCACCTGCTCGGCCTCGCGCGCCCGCCACGGTTTGGCGGCGACGCCGCCGAGCGCAATCCGCGCCTCGCGGATGCTGCCGTCCTCGATGCGCAGGCTAGCTGCCGCCGAGACAACGGCGAAGGCGTAGGAGGTCCGCTCGCGCACCTTGATGTAACGGGCATGCTTCGCAAAGCCCTGCGCCTCGGCCGGCAGGCGCAGCGCGACGATCAGATCGCCGCGTTCCAGCGCGGTCTCGCGCTCCGGCGTCTCACCGGGCAACCGATGCAGCGCCTCGAGCGGCAGCTCGCGCCGGCCGCTTTTGCCCTCGATCTCGACGATGGCATCGAGCGCGACCAGCGGCACGCAGAAATCCGACGGATGGGTCGCGATGCAACCCTCGCTCCAGCCGAGCACCGCGTGCAGGCGGTTCTCGCCGTTCAGCGCATCGCAGCCGGCACCCGGCCAGCGCCGGTTGCAGGCGCTGCCGGCGTCGTAGAAATAGGCGCAGCGGGTCCGCTGCATCAGATTGCCGCCGACCGTCGCGGCATTGCGCAGCTGCGCAGACGCGCCCGACAACAATGCCTCGGCGACCGCGGGATAATTGCGCGCGAAGCCGGCGTCATGCGCGAGATCGGCGTTGCGCACCAGCGCGCCGATGCGCAGGCCACCGTCGGCGAGATGCTCGATGCGATCGAGCCCGGGCAGCCGCGTGAGGTCGACGAGACGGCTCGGCCGGCTGACGCCGCCCTTCATCAGATCGAGCAGATTGGTGCCGGAGGCGAGATAGCTCGCGCCCTTCTCGGAGCCCACCGCGATCGCGTCCGCGACGCTGGCCGGCCTGACATAATCGAAGTTCATCATGCGGAGCGCCTCTGCTTGCTGGCGGTCATGTTGGATTGTGCCTCGAGCACGGCTTCGGTGATCCCCTGATAGGCGCCGCAGCGGCACAAATTGCCGCTCATGCATTCGCGCACCCGCTCCGGGTCGTCGCCGGCCTGGCCTTCCCCGATCAGGCCGATGCCGCTCATGATCTGGCCCGGGGTGCAGAAGCCGCACTGGAAGCCGTCATGGGCGATGAAGGCGGCCTGCACCGGATGTAGCTCGCCGCCGTGCCCGACGCCTTCGATGGTGACGATCTCGGCGCCGTCATGGCTGACGGCGAGCGCGAGGCAGGAATTGATGCGGCGGCCGTCGACCAGGATGGTGCAGGCGCCGCACTGGCCGCGGTCACATCCCTTCTTGGTTCCGGTGAGGTCGAGCCGCTCGCGGAGCAGGTCGAGCAGGGTGACGCGGGGGTCGTCGAGGGTAATTTCCCTGCGCACGCCGTTGATGGTGAGACTGAGTGGAAGATTCATGCGGGGCTCCGATCCGTGTATGGTCGGGTTGAATCGAGGCAACGCGAACCCGTGGCCGCCGATGCATGATCGGCGCGCCTTGTCAGGCCCGGTGCTGGTCCGCCATATACGGAGGCATCCTCCGTTTACAAGGGAGGATGAAAAGAAAAGGATGGCCGATTCTTCACCAGAAATAGTCCGCAAGCCGCGCGCCGACGCGGTGCGCAACCGCGAGCGCGTGCTGGAAGCGGCCAAGGCTGTGTTCTCGGCCGGCGGCAACGAGGCGAGTCTGGAGGCCGTGGCGCGCCATGCCGGCGTCGGCATCGGCACGCTGTATCGCCACTTCCCGACCCGCGAGGCGCTGTATGAGGCGGTCTATCGCCGCGAGGTCGCGCAGCTCGGCGATCTTGCCGAGCAGTTGCAATGCGCGCCCGAGCCGGTTGCGGCGCTGCGGCGCTGGCTGCGCGCCAATGTTGAATTCGTCGCGACCAAGAAGGGCATGGTCGCAGCGCTGGCGCTGGTCGCGGCCGGCTCGAGCGAGCTACAAGCCTATTCGTTCGATCGCCTGACCAAGGCGATCGGCACCCTGCTCGCGCGCGCCGTCGCCGCCGGCGCCATTCGCGACGACATCAGCGCCGAGGACGTGCTGCGCGCGCTGATCGGCATGTGCTACATGCACGACCAGCCGGGCTGGCAGACCACGGCGCTCAGGCTGCTCGATGTGTTCGTGGACGGCTTGCGGGTGCAGCCCGATCACAAGGCGCCGACGGCAAAGCCTGCGAAGAAACCGAAGCGAAAACCGCGCCAAGCATAGCCTACCGGAGCAGTCGAAAGAAGCCCCCGGCAAATGTGCCAAAGTGCACAGACCAACTGGCCGGCTTTCGGCTAGATCGGCACATTGCTAAGTCCAAACTCATATTTGCTGTAGTGAATATTTGCGATCCAGCCCGGCCGGCGTGCCGGGCTTTTCGTTGATCGATCCTGGGCAACGAAAAGCCCCGCGCGAGGCGGGGCTTTTATGACTATCGCGGATTGGTCCGCGTTCCGCTGTTGTTGCCTGGAAGGTTCGACGTTCCGGTCCCGGTCGCGGAATTGTTATTCGGATCGGTCGAATAATTCGGCGTCGAACTGCCGGGGTTGTTCATGTTGCCGGTGCTGCTGCCGGGTGGATTGCTCATGCCCGAGCCCGTTCCCATTCCCGTGGTGCCGCCGGTGCCCGACGAGCCGGTGCCGGTGCCGGTTCCTGAGCTCGAACTTCCCGTCCCTGCGCCCGCGCCGCCAGCCGATCCGCCCCCGGCCCCGCCTGCTCCACCACCCGCTCCTTGCGCAAAGGCGAGCGGTGTCGAGAGCACCATCGCCGCGGCCAACCCGATCATAGCCAATTTCTTCATGTGACATCCTTTCCTGGTTCGAGCCGGAGCAACGAAGTCCGCGAGGCAGTCGTTCCTGGGCAGCAGGTTCACGTTCAGCGCAGCGCGAGGAACATGATGCGGGCTGCCCTGTTGAGCGGAAACAGCGTTCCCCGGAGATGCCCGATGAAAGCACTTCAGATGCAGCACGAGATCACGGCCGAACTGGAAAGGCGATCCGGCGTCAAAGGACTGAAGCTGATCCGCCTGAAGGGCTACAGCCCAAGTTGGGATCTCGGCGGCACGCGACAGACCGCGCTGGATGAGGCAAAGAAAAGAGAACTGCGCGACACCGTGACGGCGATGCAGGACGAGTTCGACATCGCCTAGGCCCGGTGCGCGCGCAAATTGCAGCTGGGACATCGCCGAGGAAGGCCAGCCTCGCCTCTCGCCGGCACTGCCCCGCCGCTGATCAGGCGCGCGGGCTACGACTAGCCCGCCCGCTTGAGTGGTCAGCCGAACCTCGCGTCGTATCGCTTGATCGACAGCTCCTTGGTGTCGATCTCGGGCTTGTTGCCGGACAGCATGTCGGCCAGCACCCGGCCCGAGCCGCAGGCCATGGTCCAGCCCAGCGTGCCGTGGCCGGTGTTGAGATGCAGATTGGCAAACCGTGTCGCGCCGATCACCGGCGGGCCGTCCGGCGTCATCGGGCGCAGGCCGCACCAGAAGGTGGCCTTCGGAAGATCGCCGCCGCGCGGAAACAGATCGGTCAGCGAATGGTCCAGCGTCGCGCGCCGCGCGTCGTAGAGCTTGGTCGAATAGCCCGAGATCTCCGCGGTGCCGCCGACCCGGATGCGATCGCCGAGCCGGGTGATCGCGACCTTGTAACTCTCATCCATCACGGTGGATTCCGGCGCACCCGCCGCGTCCTTGATCGGCACCGTGATCGAATAGCCTTTCACGGGATAGACGGGCAGCGAGATGCCGAGCGGCCGCACCAGATGCGGCGAGTAGCTGCCGAGCGCGAGCACATAGGCGTCGGCGGTCATCAGGCCGGCACTGGTGGCAACGCCGGTGATGCGGGTGGCATCCGCGTTCAAGCCGTCGATGCCGATATTGAAGTTGAAGCGCACGCCGATCTTCTCGGCTTCCAGCGCTAGGGCCTGCGTGAACATGTGGCAGTCGCCGGTCTCGTCATGCGGCAACCGCAGCCCGCCGGCGAATTTCTCTTTCACGCCGGCCAGCGCCGGCTCTGCCTTGATGCAGCCGTCACGGTCGAGCACTTCGAATGGGACGCCATACTGCTTGAGTACGGCGATGTCGTCGCCGGTGTGGTCGAGCTGGGCCTGCTCGCGAAACAGCTGCAGCGTGCCCTGCGCGCGCTCGTCGTATTTGATGCCGATCTCGCTGCGCAACGCCTGCAGGCAGTCGCGGCTGTATTCCGCGATCGGGATCATCCGGCTCTTGTTCACCGCGTAGCGCGCCGTGGTGCAGTTGCGCAGCATCTTCAGAAGCCAGAGCCACATCACGGGATCGAGCTTCGGGCGGATCACCAGCGGGCCGTGCTTCATCAAGAGCCACTTCACCGCCTTGACCGGCACGCCGGGGCCGGCCCAGGGCGACGAATAGCCCGGCGACACCTCGCCGGCATTGGCAAAGGACGTTTCGAGCGCGGGCTTCGGCTGACGGTCGATCACCGTCACCTCGTGGCCGGCGCGCGCAAGATAATAGGCCGAGGTGACGCCGATCACGCCACTGCCGAGAACCAGGACCTTCACTTTTCCTCACATCCTGCAGCGAAAACGCAATCGCCGCTGCGAAACCACTCTGCTTCGCAACGGCGACAGCAATTTGTAGAGCTAGCGATCAGCCAGCTAGCAATTATCAGGCCACCCGCTTGATGGAGTCACCGAGGATCGAGACGATGTCGTCGATGTGCGACTTCTCGACGATCAAGGGCGGCGACAGCGCGAGCGAGTCGCCGCTCATGCGGAAGTAGAGGCCGCGGTTGAAGCAGTCGACCATGATGTCGTAGCCGCGCGCGCCGACGACGCCCTCGCGCGGTGCGACTTCGACCGCGCCCATCAGGCCCTGATTGCGGATGTCGACGACGTTCGGCAGGCCCTTGAGCGAATGCAGGCCATCGCGCCAGTATTCGGAGAGCGAGGCGCCGCGGGTCAACAGACCCTCGTCCTTGTAGATGTCGAGCGTGGCAAGACCCGCCGCGCAGGCCACCGGATGCGCCGAATAGGTGTAGCCGTGGAACAGCTCCATGGCGTTATCAGGACCGACCATCAGCCCGTCATGGATCTGGCGGCTGGCGAACACCGCGCCGCACGGCACGGTGCCGTTGGTGATGCCCTTGGCGGTGGTCATCATGTCCGGCGTCACGCCGTAGAAGTTGGCGGCGAACGGCGCGCCGAGGCGGCCGAAGCCGGTGATGACCTCGTCGAAGATCAACAGGATGCCGTGCTTGGTGCAGAGCTCGCGCAGCCGCTGCAGATAGCCCTTCGGCGCCGGCAGCACCGCGGTCGAACCCGGCACAGGCTCGACGATCACGGCCGCGATGGTGTCCGCACCATGCAGCGCGACCATCCGCTCGACGTCGTCGGCGAGCTCGGCGCCATGGTCGGGCTGATCCTTGGCGAAGGCGTTGCGGGCGAGGTCATGGGTGTGGCGGATGTGGTCGACGCCCGGCAGATGGGTCGCGAACTGGCGGCGGTTGGCGACCATGCCGCCGACCGACATGCCGCCGAAGCCGACGCCGTGATAGCCGCGCTCGCGGCCGATCAGCCGGGTGCGGGTCGGCTGGCCGGCGGCGCGATGATAGGCCAGCGCGATCTTCAGCGCGGTGTCGACCGATTCGGAGCCCGAATTGGTGAAGAAGATCCGGTCCAGCCCCTTCGGGGCGATCTCGGCGAGCCGCTCGGCGAAATCGAACGCCAGCGGGTGGCCCATGTTGAACGAGGGCGCGAAGTCCAGCGTCGACAGCTGGCGCTCGACCGCGGCTGCGATCTGCGGCCGGCCATGGCCGGCGTTGACGCACCAGAGACCCGCGGAGCCGTCGATCACCTGCCGGCCATCGACCGAGGTGTAGTACATGCCCTTGGCGGAGGAGAACAGCCGCGGCGCCTTCTTGAACTGCCGGTTGGCCGTGAACGGCATCCAGAACGAATCGGTCTTGATGGTGTTCGGAATCTGATGAACGGTCACGGCGCACTCCATGGGCTGGGGATGCGTAGTCGGACCACTCTTCGGTGCACTCAACAAGTCCTTTTCTGTCGCAGCGCAAGCCATTGATCTTGCTGAGGCGGTCTGCCAAGATTTGTTCGATCCGCAACACCTGCAACAGGGATCTGTCATGAGCGTCGACATCGGCGGTCGGCTTCGATTCATCCGCGCGCGGCACAAGATGTCGCAGCGCGAGCTCGCCAAGCGCTCCGGCGTGACCAATTCGACGATCTCGCTGATCGAATCCAACCAGATGAACCCGTCGGTCGGCGCGCTGAAGCGGATCCTCGACGGCATTCCGATGGGGCTTGCGGAGTTCTTCGCGATCGAGCCGGAGCGGCCGCGCAAGGCGTTCTATCGCGCCGACGAGCTGACCGAGATCGGCAAGAAGCCGATCTCCTACCTGCAGATCGGCGACAGCCTGTTCGGACGGGCGTTGCAGATCCTGAAAGAGCGCTACGAGCCCGGCAGCGACACCGGCCGGGTGCCGCTGGTGCACGAAGGCGAGGAAGGCGGGATCGTGGTCTCGGGCCGGCTCGAGGTCACGGTCGACGACGAGCGGCGGGTGCTCAATGCCGGCGATGCCTATTACTTCGAAAGCCGCCGCCCGCACCGCTTCCGCTGCATCGGCGCCAAGCCATGCGAGGTGATCTCGGCCTGCACGCCGCCGACATTTTGAACCCGGCGCAGGCGCTGCGCGACCCAAGCCGCAAGAGCCGCATGTCGCGGCCTTGCGGGTGACATCGATGCCTCGCTCCCCATGGCTTGCCGCCGCCGTCGCGGCCATCACGGTCCTTGCCTCCGGCGGCCCATCGCTGGCGATGGACGATTATCTGCGGGCCTTGAGCAGCGCACCGACCACGATCAGCCTGTGCGGCAATAGCGGCGACGACCGGATCAAGACTGCCGACTGCAGGAAGGCCGGCTATGACAAGCTCGTGGCGCAGATCGACAAGGCGTTCGATGCGGCGCTTAGCAAGCTGCCGGCCAATGTCAAGCCGCTGCTGAAGCGCGACCAAGCCTGGTTCAACGAGATGATCATCGACGCCGCCGAGGTGCTCGCCGATGCCAACGAGGACGAGCTGAAGCAGGCTTTTGCCGAGGCTTTACGGCGCCGGGCGGCAGCCCTCAACGGTATCGGATCCGGCCGGAGCGGCCTGTCAGGCACATGGGTCAATGCGTTCGGCAGTGTCAAGCTGACGCCGGCCGACGGCGGCGGCTATCGCCTCGCCGCCGATCTGCGCGGCGATTATGGCGGCGACCGCAGGCGGAGCTGCAAGCTCACCGCCGAGTTGAAGACCTCGGGGACTGGCTGGCCCTCTGGTGCCGTGGTGATCGAAGCGGACGCATCCGCCGACAAGCCCAAGACAGACGCGGCCGCCGTCCCCGCCAAACCACCTTCAATAAAACTCCGCCGCCAGGGCGAGACCTTGCGGATCGTCGGCAGCATCGATGACGAGGAGTTTGCCGGGCTCAACGACTGCTCGTCGATGTGGCAGGTCACCGGCAGCTACTTTGCTGTCGGCAAGGATGCGGCATCCGACAAGGCCGACACCGCGTTCGTCGCGCCGACCTTCGACTGCACCAGGCCCGAGACCGCAACCGACGAGGAGATCTGCGCCGATCCTGATCTCGCCGACAACGACCAGCGGCTGAACCGCGCCTGGAAGACGCTACAGCCGCGGCTCGACGCGGCGACGCGACGCGCGCTGATCGACGACCAGCGCAACTGGGTGAAGAGCCAGACCGAACAATTCCCGGAATTCCTGCATCCGGCCTGGAACAAGCAGAGCTCGCAGGTCCACTTCACCGTCGATGCGCGCGATCACGTCAACGGCTTGCAGCGCGAGCGCCTGGCGCTGCTCGACGGCTTCGACGACAAGCGCAGCGGGCTGGCCGGCATCTGGCTCGCCTACAACGCCATCATCAAGGTCACCGCGGAGAAGGACGGCACGCTGAAGGCCGTCGGATGGAAGTGGGACCAGGGCGACTGGAGGGCCGGCTGCGATTACGAGATGACGGGCAAGATGATCGGCGGCGCATTCCGCTCCGACGCGCAGCGCAAGAATCCGGATACGCTCGAGCGCGACCACGCGATGCTGATCGTCAACCGGCAGGACGACGCCTTTGCCAAGAAGCGCACCGACGACGGCGCCGACGAAGCCAAATGCAAGCGCCGGCTCGACAACTCCTCGACTGCGCGGCTGTTTCCCGCCCGCCCCTCGCCCGACATCGACAATCTCAAGGGCTCGATCCGCTGAAGAGTCGGATGGCGGGCTGTTACGGTCACAAATTGCGCGTCTGCCTGTCGCCATAGGCGATCACGAAGGCGACCGTCCCGAACATCATGGTTACGGCGATGACAACGAGAATGGTATCGAGGGTCATGGCAGTCCTCCAAGGTTGACGAATCAAGGCTAGTGCGCCGGCCGGAAGGAACCTTGCGGCAGATCAATTTTCTGAGGAGATCGATCGTTGGTGAAACCATGCGACCGGCTTTCACGTAAGCTGGGGCAGTCGCCACGGAGCATCCGCATGCGCGCGATCGCCCTCATTGCCGCCATCCTGTTCGCCCTCGCCTCGCCGGCGATCGCCGATGACGTCGCCACCGCGCAAGGCGTGATCCGCGCCCAGGAGCAGGCGTTCGGCCGCGACGATGCCGCGGCGGCCTATTCCTATGCCGCGCCGGCGATCCGGCAGATCTTTCCGCAGGCCGATATCTTCATGTCGATGGTGCAGAACCAGTACGCGCCGGTCTATCGCCACAGGAGCTTCGAATTCGGCGCGGCGCAGAGCGACGGCGACCGGATCGCGCAGCGCGTTCAGATCGTCGACGCCAATGGCGAGGCGTGGGAGGCGCTCTATACGCTGGAGCGGCAGGCCGACGGCAGTTTGAAGATCACCGGCTGCTCATTGCAGAAGGCAGGCCAGGCGGTGTGACCGCACGGATCGGCGCCGCATCGGTCGCCTTGGGCCGGTCGCTTCAGGACAAGCCTTTTCTCAGCCGAAGCCTGTCTTCAAGCCAGTCGAAGATGACTTCATTCGCCAAAGTAGGATTGTCGATATGCCCCTGCATCGCAGCGGTTTCGGCGCGCCTGAACAGGATCAGGCTGGCGTCGCGATGAATGCTGCTCAATTGATCGCCGAATTCGATCAGGGCGCCGGGAAGAAGCCAGCCGCCCTCGCCCGCGGTGACCAGGAGCGGACAATCGATGCTCCGCGAGATCGCATTGGCTTCGTCGAGCCATCCGGCCTGCTCGCCGTCGCCGGCTTGCCGATAGAAGAAACTCTTCTCGTGCGAGTCCCAAATTCCGGCGTCGCACACCGCGGCGGCAAAGCGGGCGTCACTTGCGGCCGCGCGGGCGACCAAGGAGGAGTTGCAGGCGTCCGCGACGATGGCGATCCGCGTGCTGTCGACACCGGGCTTCTCCGAAAGAAAATCGAGCACCCGGCTCATGGCGGCTTCGAACTTGTGGCCCTCGAGCCGTTCCGGCGACAAGGCCGTCTGCGTCCCCAGCAGATCCACGGCGAGCAGCGAGAACCCGCGCTCGTTGGCATGACCTGCGTATTTGGTGATCAACTCTTCCTTGTAGGAACCCGGCTCGCCGACGCACACGATGACGGGTCCATCGTCGCGAAAGGCTGACGGCAGATAGTAGGCTTGAAGGGACAGGTCCTCGGTCCAGGGAATCGAGAGCACCTGGCCGACCGGAACCCGGCTCTTCAAGAAGCTGGTTGCGCACCGCCGCATGCCGTCGACGGCACGGTTCAGCAAATCGTTGGCGTATCCGGGAGGCCTTGCGGCGGCGTGAAAGTAGGTCGTAGCCCGAAGCCAGTTGCGACGTGCGGTGACCAGATTGTTGTTCAGCAGCGAATGCTCGGCTCTCGTCTCGTTCCGTTCCGCGGTCTTGATCCACTCCGCGGACCACGAGCTCTCCGAAGCGAGGTTTATCTTGCTCAATGTCAACCAGCATTCGGAGACCGTCGAACCGCCTTCCTGTGCTGCGGCCAGCAGCTTGATGAACTCCGCCGACAGATCCTCGCGATCCGGCCAGGCGGGCCAGCCCTTGTCATCGAACTCGACGCTGCTCGACGAGGCACCACGCGCCCCACAGTGGTCACGCATATTTGGTCAACTCGTTCGCAGCCCGGCTCTGCCGCCGGTACGCGTTATCGATACGAGTCCGCCCATTGGCGTCGGCGTGCCGGCGCCTCGGTGGCCGCGCGAAATCGGCGCTGAAATCGCGAACGCCAATCACCCGGCTCTCCCAAGAAATTATTCCAATACTGATTCATATAATTGAAGTAATTCGGCGGCGGCAAATGTTGATATGGCGGCGCAGGAATGCGTTGCGCTTATGCCTGAGTGGAATGTTGCTGCGGCAATCGTTGCCGAGCAGATGCTCGGTCATGTTCAGGATACCGCCAACTCGCTTGCCTCGTGCAGCGAACTTGCAGCGCGCTCACGAGATCGCGAGAACCAGCGTGCCGCACTTCACTCGGCCGTGACTTCACAGATCGCGAATTCATCGTCGTTCATCGCAAATAAAAAGCCTCCGGCAGGGCATTGCCGGAGGCTTGGAGGCTAGTTCATGAAGAAGTCTGATATCTCCTCGTCATGGTCGGCAGAGCAACCGACACACGGTTTGTACATGATGCAATAATGTTAGTAAATCACATATTGGGCTCTTCTTTCAAAATCAAAGCCCCGACAGTTTCCCGTCGAGGCTTTGGGTCGCGATCAAGTCCGGATCTACCGGGCCTTACCAGTTGCGCTGCGCGCGCAGCAGCAACATGTAGGTATCCTGGTTGCTGAGGGAGTAGACCGCGGCCGGCTTGCCGATCGCAGCGCTACCCGGGTAGGTGATCGTGCCCGCGTAGTTCTGATCCAGATGGGTGTAGGTGAAGTCAGCCGAGAAGGTCAGGTTCTTCACCGGGGTCCACTGGGTCTGCGTACCGATCTGGGCAACGCTGTAGTCCGGATTGCACGAGGTCAGGTTCGAGGTGGCGCCGATCAGGACGCCGAACGAGCCGCCCACGCCGGTCCCGCCCGGGCCGCAGATGTAGCTCTTGGCGGTGCCGTTGTAGTTCACCTGGGCCCACGCACCATAGACACTGGTGTTCCAATAGGGATTCCAGTTGTGCACGTATGCACCGCGCACGCCGTACGTCGTGATCAGCTGCTGCGAGCCGCCGCTGACGAACACGCTGTCCGGCGCGATGCCGAAGCCGATGCTCTGGTAGGCACCGGGAACGCTGGTGTTGCCGAAGGTGGTGAACGCACCGGCCCCCGAGAGATCCTGGATGTTGTAGCGCGTCGCACCGTTGGTATAGACGCCCTGGACGTTGATGGTATCGCCGGGTCCGGTCGGGATGTTCTTGATCGACAGCGCCAGCTGACCCGCCCAGCCCCACTTGTCGTCGGGATGACCGGTCAACTCGGTGGCGCCGTAATAGGCCGCGTGATTGTCATGCGCCGCGAACGACGCCTGGAACAGACCCCAGGCTTGGTCGACGCGGAGCGAGGCGACCAGATCCGGAGCAATCGTGCCGGCATAGTCGCTCGCACCGTAAGGACCGAGCGCGCCGGTCCCCTGCACGCCGAGATTCTGCACGCCGGCCTGATAGTAGGCCGACTGATCCTGGGCCGACAAAGCCAGCGACACGCCGTTGCCGAACTGCGCGGTGTAGGTGAACTGGTTCACACCCGTGACCGTACCGCCGCCACCGACGAGACCGTCGAAGTTGTTGCCGGGATAGTTGGCCCATGGCGTCGCGAACTGCGAGACCGCCTTACCCATGGTGAAGCCGGCGAACTGGATGAAGGCGTAGTAGACGCCGACCGTGCCGGCGGCGACACCGCCCGAACTTGCGTTGTTCGGCGCAGCAGACGTTCCGATCGGCGAGTAGACCGTCGAGCCAGCCGCCGCGCCCGCGCCGTAGCTGTCCGAGGTCCAGCTGAAGGTCGCATCGAAGAAGGTGCGAACCACGCCGTACTCGGTCGCGGTGCGGGTGTCGACGTTGAGGTCTTCACGCGAGCGCCAGGTGTATCCGTTGGTGAAGCGGTTCTGTGCGCCGCCCGCGCCGGCGTAGTTGCCGGTGTGGTCCGAGTTGGTGTTCGCCAGAACGTCGACGCGCAGGTAGCCGCCCAGCTTGATGCAGGTGTCGGTGCCCGGAATGAAGTAGAAGCCCGGGCCATAGAGCGAGCAGACCTTCACGTACTCGACTGCCTTGGCCTTGACCGGAAGATCGGCCGCCATGGCTCCACTGCTCGCGGCGAGAGTTGCCACCGAGGCCAACAAGAGGCCCTTAATTATCTTCATGCTATCCTCCAAGTGATGCCTTGCACTGCTGGCAAAGCGACAAACGTTCCCCTCCCGAAAACCGCTGCGGCGCAGCCATTTTCAAGATGCTCGTGGTCAAACTCGGCCACTGCAGGCGTGAGATGGTGGATGCCCCCCATCTACGACGGGGAACAATGCAATCGGGTAGTCACATATTCAACTTATATTAGTTAGTCACCATATGTTTGCGCACCCATGTGTCATTCAGGCAACGCATCGACGAACATTTTTGTCAGGCCAGCTTCAAAAATCGCCCGATATAGGTGAAGATGAATTTTTGTTAAGGAACGCCATGAGCGAGCGCAGATCGACCGACAAAGTGCAGGACGCGGCTGAACGTTTGGCTTGGGAGATCGTGTCGACCAGCATCCGACTCGACGAGTTGCGCAGCATCTGGGCCAAGATGATCGGGGTCACCGGACCGCAATGGATGATCATGACGGTGCTGGCGAACGCCGAGGACCGCAGCGTCGGCCTGCCGGTCGGCGCGGTTTCGCGGGCGCTGCGCGTCGATCAGTCGTTTGTGGTGACGCAGTCGAAGCTGCTCGAGAAGAAGAACCTGCTGCGCCGCAAAAATTCGACCGAGGATGCCCGGGTCGTGAACCTGTCGCTGACCGAGCATGCGAAGAAGCAAATGGCGAACCTGTCGGCGCAGCGCAAGGAGTTGAACGAGTTCGTCTATGCCGACCTCGACCTGCGCGAGCTGCAGCAACTCACCGGCAAGATGGACTCCATCAAGAACCGCCTGGAAAAGGCGATCGCGCGGATCTCGCTCGATCTTTAATGGATCAGGCGATGGCGAGCCGCTGCCGCGCCCGCATCAGGAGCAGCAGCATGATGCTGACATTGAGCAGGTTCCAGGCGAGACCATTGGTGAAGGCAGCGGCGTAGGAGCCGGTGGCGTCGAAGATCACGCCGGAGATCCAGCCGCCGAACGACATGCCGAACACCGAGGCGAAGATCACGATGCCGATCCGGGTCGCAGCCTCCGACGCCGGCATCGCCTCCCGCACGATGATGGCGTAGCTCGGCACGATGCCGCCCTGGAACAGGCCAAACATCGCCGAGATGATGTAGAGCGAGGTCAGGCTGTCGAAGAACAGATAGAACAGCAGCGCTGTGCCCTGCGCGATCGAGCCGATCAAGAGCGTGCGGATGCCGCCGATCCGGTCGGCGAGGAAGCCGGAGCCGATTCGGCTGATGATGCCGAAGCCGAGCATCAGCGACAGCATCTCGGCGCCGCGCGCCACGCCGTAGCCGAGATCGCCGCAATAGGCGACGATGTGGACCTGCGGCATCGCCATTGCCACGCAGCACGCGATTGATGCGAGCGACAGCATCGCGGTCAGCGCATTGGTGGAGAGCCGCATGTCGACCCGCGGCGGCGCCGCGTTGACATGGTTGCGCCTGACGGCCGCCCCCATCAACAAGCGCAGCAACATGAGTGCAAGCATCATCGCGACCGCGGTGAAAATGCCGATCACGATGTGGGTGGTCCGCCAGCCGACGCTCTGGATGCCGAAATTGACCAGCGGCGGCCACACCGTGCCACCGATGTAATTGCCGCTCGCGGCGATCGCGACCGCAAGGCCACGGTAGCGCTCGAACCAGTGCGAGGCCTCCGCCATCAGCGGACCGAAGGTCGCAGCCGACGACAGGCCGATCGCGAAATGCAGCAGGATGAAGGCCCAGACCGACGGCGCGTAGCCGGCGCCGATATAGCCGAGACCGAGAATGCCGATCCCGGCGCCGATCGCGGCGACGATGCCGAAGCGATCGCTGATCTTGCCGGTCACGACCTGGCCGATGCCGAAGCCGAGCATCACCATCGTGAAGGCGAGCGAGGCCGTTCCGCGCGTCGCGCCGAAGTCGGTCTGCACCGCTGGCAGCGCCACCACCACCGACCACATGCCGACGCTGCCGAGCGAGCCGATGACGACGGCGACGGCGAGGCGCAGCCATGCCCGGCGCGAGTCCGGAATGAACAATGCGGCTTCGGGGGAATATTCAGAAGAAATTACCACGGCACGCGGAACTTCGTCGGCATTTGCCTCGAGGTCAAGCGCGTTGCCGAGAGATTAGGCATGCACCAACAAGGGGACGCGCCGAACCCACCGATGCGTGACGCGCCTCAATTGCCGTAGTTCGGATCCTGTGCCTGGAACGGACCGCACTTCGCATCGAGGCCAAAGCGGTGGTCGAAGTCCACGGTGCCACCGCCAACCGGTATGCGCGTCGGCGGCAAGCCGCGCGTGTACTGGTCGACGGTGACGAATTTCTTGTCCGCGCTCATCGTCACGTGCACCGGCTCGAGATCCTTGCCCTTGTTGAGCTCGGTCAGATCGAGCGTGTAGTAGCCATCCGCCGTCTTGCCTGCGGCCATGCCGCCATGCGGCGCGAAGACCACCGATTGCGGCAGGTAGACCTCCATCAGGACACCGTTACCCTTGCAGGCGATCATGCGGATCATCCAGGCGCGGTCGTCCGGCAGCGTTGCGGCCGATGCCGGCAGCGACAGCAGCGCAATTGCGGCAGCAAATCCTGCCGTCACGGTTCGACCTGCCTGATTGGTCATGGATGGCCTCTGGCGGCTGAGTGGCGTTGCTGGCGTTTCGTCGGGGACCGGGCCGCTAAAGTTCAATCTGCGTTGTGCGCCGCGGGAATCGCAGTCCACCCGACCGGGAATATCGCCCGTCGAGCCGCGATCCATACTGACGAGAAAAACTGCTACAATGCGAGCCGGTTCACATTGGCGGCTTGCCGTCCGGACCTATCATCCCGTCGGATGGCGCGCAGCTCGCAAGGTAGCCGGATCGAAGCGCACACTGCCGGAGGATCGTCATGCATTCGTTGTCAGCAGAATGGTTACCCGTTGCGTCAGCGCCGTCGGACCGGGAGCTCGAGGTCTGCGTCCTCGACTATGACGGCATGGTTCACGCGCTCATGTTCCCCTGCCACCGCGACGGCACTGCGTGGGTCCACCATGCCAGCAGCAAGCCACTCGACATCCAGCCGACGCATTGGCGCAGATGGGTGCAGTCAGCCAATTAAGGCGGCCATGACCGGCTCCAGGCCAACGCCGATCTCGCGCCGCTCGGTAGATTGAGCTAGGATTGCCACGTGAGGTTCAAGGGTGGGCCAGGAGGCTCGTCATGGAATCACACGTAATCCCGTTCGAAAATCGCTGGACGAACGGCAAGCATGCCTGGGAATGGCATTGCGAGCTCGAGCGGCTGGGCGTGCCGACGGTCCGGACGATGTATTGCGAGCATGAGACGCACTATCGCGATCAGGCGGCAGTCGTGTTCGACATCCCTGCCGGCTTTGTCCACGACTGGCTGGCCTTCCACGATCGGCGCGCCGCCCGGCGGCAATTGCTGTGGCGCGCCAGCGTCATCGGGCTCGGCATCATCGCAGCTTCGGGCACCGTGCTCGGTGCGCTCCGATAGAGGCCGGTGACCCCCGCGCCCGGAACCGCCGGGCGGGTCCCGCCCCTCCTGGCCCAAAATCCCAGTGACCTGAAGCCTGCGACGTCCCGCGCGGCCCCTGGACGGCATTTATTAACCCTTTGCTAACCATACACCCGGCAAGAATTGCCGAGTGAAGTCGAGTGTCGTCGAACGCGTCTAACGGGCGGAGATCCCCGTGAACGCCAGCGCGGTGCCTCACTTTCGGAACGGCGGCCCTGCGGCCGTCGCGCAGACGCTTGGCGGCCGTAGCCGCCAGTCGCGGGGGAGAGCGGCTACCATGGTCGACGTCACGGCGGGGCAAGGCACGGCAGGCAAGGGCGGATTGCCTGGTCTCGGCGAGATCGGCGACATCCTCAAGCGCGGCGATCTCGCGCTGGCGCTCGGCGTCCTCACCATCCTGGTGGTGCTGATCCTGCCGCTGCCCGCGATCGTGCTCGACCTGTTTTTGGCGGTCTCGATCACTGTCTCGATCCTGATCCTGATGACCTCGCTGTTCATCCAGGCGCCGCTGGAATTCTCGTCGTTTCCGACCATCCTGCTGATCTCGACCATGCTGCGGCTGTCGCTGAACATGGCCTCGACCCGCCTGATCCTGAGCCACGGCCACGAGGGCACCGCGGCCGCCGGCCACGTCATCGAGGCGTTCGGCAACTTCGTGATGGGCGGCAACTTCGTGATCGGCATCATCGTGTTCGCGATCCTGGTGATCGTGAACTTCGTGGTCATCACCAAGGGTTCGGGCCGTATCGCCGAAGTCGCGGCACGCTTCCAGCTGGACTCGATGCCCGGCAAGCAGATGGCGATCGACGCCGACCTGTCCGCCGGCCTGATCGACGAGAAGGCCGCCAAGGAGCGCCGCAAGGCACTGGAAGACGAGAGCGGCTTCTTCGGCGCGATGGACGGTGCCTCGAAATTCGTCCGCGGCGACGCCATCGCCGGCCTCCTGATCGTCGGCATCAACATCGTCGGCGGCATCATCATCGGCGTCGCCCAGCAGGGCCTCTCCTTCGGCGAAGCCGCCCGCACCTACACCGTGCTGACGGTGGGCGACGGCCTCGTCACCCAGGTGCCCGCGCTGATCGTCTCGACCGCCGCCGGCCTCCTGGTTTCCAAGGCCGGCATCACCGGCGCCGCCGACAAGGCGCTGATGCGCCAGCTCTCCGGCTATCCGCAGGCGCTCGGTATGTCGGCCGGCGTCATGCTGGTGCTGGCGCTGCTGCCGGGCATTCCGACATTGCCGTTCCTGGCGCTGGGCTCTGGCGCCGCGGCGCTGGCCTGGAATGCCCGCAACCAGAAGCGCGCGGCCAAGGCGGCCGAAACGGCAGCGGCCGCCGCCCCCGCTGCAGCCGCGGCCGCCGCCGCTGCCGCCGCGGAGGAGCCGATCGCCGCCGCGCTGAAGATCGACGACCTCAAGATCGAGCTCGGCTATGCGCTGCTGCCGCTGGTCAACGGCCCCGACGGCACCGATCGCCTCACCGAGCAGATCAAGGCGCTGCGCCGTTCGCTCGCGATCGAGATGGGTTTCGTGATGCCGGCGGTGCGCATCCTCGACAATGTGCAGCTCGAGGCCAACAGCTACGCCATCAAGATCAAGGAAGTCGACGCCGGCACCGGCAAGATCTGGCCGAGCCAGTTCATGGTCATGGATCCCGCCGGCAACCAAGTGCAGCTGCCCGGCATCCACACCATCGAGCCGACCTTCGGCCTGCCCGCGACATGGGTCGACGCCGGCCTGAAGGAAGAGGCCGCGCTGAAGGGCTACACCGTGGTCGACGCCGCGACCGTGCTGTCGACGCACCTGACCGAGCTGCTGAAGACCAACATGTCGGACTTGCTGTCCTACGGCGAGGTGCAGAAGCTCTTGAAGGACCTGCCGAAGGAGCAGGGCGAGTTGATCAAGGACATCGTCCCGAGCCAGGTCACGGTGTCGGGCATCCAGCGCGTGCTGCAATTGCTGCTCGCCGAGCGGATCTCGATCCGCGACCTCTCGACCATCCTCGAGGGCATCGCCGACGCGCTGGCGTTCTCGCGCAATCCGGCCACCATGGTCGAGCACGTCCGCGCCCGGCTGGCGCGCCAGATCTGCGCCCAGAACACCTCGCCGAACGGCTACCTGCCGCTGATCGCGCTGTCGGCGCGCTGGGAGCAGGCGTTTGCCGAGTCGATCGTCGGCACCGGCGACGACCGCAGCCTGGCGATGCAGCCCTCGAAGCTGTCGGAATTCATGACGGCCGTGCGCAACGCCTTCGAGCAGGCGGCGCGCGAAGGCGAGGCGCCGGTACTGGTGACATCGGCGGCGATCCGGCCGTTCGTTCGCTCTCTGGTGGAACGGTTCCGCTCGCAGACCACCGTTTTGTCGCAGGCCGAGATCCATCCGCGGGCCCGGCTGAAGACCGTCGGCAGCGTGTAGGGCTTCTTGTCTGGACGCGTTTTCTTCACGCAAACCCGGCGTCCATCCCGCATCAAGTGCGAGATAGGCTTCACTCAAAATCGCTCTAGCCGTCGCAAATCACTTGCGTTTTCGCCTGTGCTTTCTCGCCACAGGCAACTGATTTATGTGAAACTATCCGGAACGGCCCTTTATCGGGTAATATGATCCGGATACTTAGCAAGTTACTGATATTACGTGCAGTTAATGTTGGCTTTGGAAGCTGAAGGCAGCTTTTGATCGCGATTGATCACGTATCATCACGCCCTTGTGATGACCTCTGGGGAACGGAATCGGCAAATCCTACGTTAGTGGGGCACGAGACGTTGAACCGGACAACAAACCGAACCGACAGATTTAGCGAGAGCAGGAAGGCGGCAGGAGACTTCCATGAACCACTCGATCTACAGCGCCGATCGTATGACGCACCTGAAGATTGTGGTCGTGGCGTTGTTCGCCGGTATCCTGGTCGCGGGCTTTGGCATCGCGGCACATAACTCGTCGGATGATGGTTACACGCAGACGGCGCGGGTCATGAAGGCCGGCAAGCCGGTCGCGATCACTAGTTCGGGCACGTCGCTGGTCCGCTAACAGGAGAGTTTCACGAATTCACGTGGTGTTCTTTACAGCCCCCCAAAGTCGCCACGTGGATATTTAAGACCCCCAACTACCCCCAAGTTGACTATCGAAAACGCCCGCTCCCCACGGGCGTTTTCTTTTTTTGCGGATGAGCTGCGCGAAGTCACACCCTGAAACGCACAAACTCCATCCACGTCATTGCGAGCGAAGCGAAGCAATCCATTGTCACCGAGCACGCGGAAGGATGGATTGCTTCGTCGCTGACGCTCCTCGCAATGACGGGCTACAATGGAATATTGAGTTCGCGCCTATCGCGGCGACCCCGACGCGCCCGGCACGGTCTCGATCAGCTTGCCGGTGAAGATCGGCGCCGAGGTCGGCTGGCCGTTCGGCGAACCGCCGGCTTGCTCGACCGTCACCGCGTAGGTCGCGCCGTTGATTACATCGGGATCGTAGCCCGACAGCACCGGGCGCGCAGTGAAATCATCGGCGCCGATCACGCCGAGCGAGCGCGGCTGCGGCAGTCTGTCGGAGATCAGCCAGAGCTCGAAGCTCTTGCCGGGCTCGGACGCGGCGTCGACCTTGCGCACCGTGAAATTCTTGGTCGCGCCATCGATGGTCATGATGAAGGCCGGCCCGCCATTCGGCCCCTGCAGCAGCGCGACATATTGCGCCGACGGCGCGAGCGCCGGCGCCGGCGTCTTCACTTCGACGGTCTGGATGCGCGGCTTCGGCCGGATCGCGTTCGGCAAGGCGTCGGGCCGGTAGATCTGCAATCCGAGTGTCACCAGCAGCGCGGCCGCGATCGCGGTCGCGGCCGAGGCGATGCCGCGCCAGCGCTTCACGCGGTTCGAAAGCGCGGTCACGTTGCGCTCGTCGAAGACGACCCGTGGCTGCCGGAGCTCGGGCAGCCGCCTAGGCTCGGCTGACTGCGGCATCCCGGCTGACGGCGGCGGCTCCGGATCGAACGCCGAGCCGAATTCGGGATCGTCGGTCGTCGGCGCAGGCGGCGGCGTCACCGTCGCGGCCGGCGTCTCAGGCAGCACCAGCGGCGCCTGCGGCGGGCCGGCATGGCCGATCGCCGCCTTGATGTTCTCCCAGACCACCGGACGCGGCTCGACGAGGCCGACCATCTGGTTCAGCGTCCCGAGCCTGAACTCCCAGGCCTGCACGAGGGCTGCGAACTCGTTGTCGACGGCCATCATGGTCTCGACCTGCGTACGCTCGTCGGCATCGAGGGTACCGAGCGCATATTCCGCGGCGAGCGCGATATGGTCTTCGCTATAGGCCATCAATCAGAGTCCAAGACACTCCCGGATATCCATCAGGCTGCGGCGCAGCCAGGTCTTCACCGTATTCACCGGTGTCTCGAACTTTGCGGCGAGCTGCTCGCGGCTCCAGCCGTTGTAATAGGCGAGCAGCACGAGCTTCTGACGATCGGGCTCCAGACGACCGACGCACTCCAGCAACCGCTTCAACTCTTCCGTCATTTCCCGCCGCGCCAGCGGATCGGGCTGGTCGGCGGCGACTTCCATCGCCGCCGGCTCTTCTTCCAGCGAGGTCTCGCCTCGCTTGCGCACGACATCGATGGCGCGGTTGCGCGCAATCGACGTCATCCATGTGATCGGCGAAGACAGGGCCGGATTGAACTGCCCGGCGCTGTTCCAGATCTTGACGTAAGCCTCCTGAATGACCTCCTCGGCGAGGTCCTGACGCCGCAAGATACGGAGCACGACGCCAAAGAGTTTCGCCCGGGTCGCGGCGTACAGCCGCTCGAAGGCGGCCTGATCCCCCTTCGCGACGGCGGCGATCAGCCAGACGAGCTCAGCCGGCGTCAGCATTCAGCGCCCTCCGAGCCTGCATCCCCCACCGCCTCATTGCCACCGCGCTGCCGATCATCATCTGGTCCGGACCGGTGGTAGCATATTTTGGGACACCACGATCCGCCAAGTGGTCGACAGACGGCGGGCTTGTGGACAGGCGCCCAGCAAAAAGCCCGGGTGATCGGCCCGGGCTCGCAATCTGGTCAGCGGAGGAAAGCGAGGTTCAGGCGATGACGCCGAGCCGGGCCCGCATCAGGCCGATCGAATCCATGTCGGCTTGTTCACGGGCACTCTCCTCCGCGCGTTCGCGCGCCTGGTCGCGCTCGTCGAGCAGCTCGACCTTCTTCAGCTCCTCGAATGCTTCCGACAGCAGCGCCTTGGCGTCGTCGAGCTGGGTACGCAGTTCGTCGGCCGAACGGGTCAGGTTCTCGCGGCGCTGGATCGCGGCCTTGGCGTAGGTCGGATAGGCGAAGTGCGAGGGATCGTTGATCCCGGCGCGCTCCTGCTCGGTCTGGATCTCGCGCTCGAGCTCGACGGACATGCGCTGGAAGTCGGCGATCATGCCTTCGATCTGGGTAACCCGACGGCGCTTTTCATCGACCTGAAACTTCTTCAGGCGGATCAGCGTTTCACGTGACTTCATCGACTCATACTCCCCAGAAGTCCCAATTCTGAACGCGGGACAGAACCGGCTCCCCGCTGGGCCCCGCCGGCATAGCTATGGTGTGCCGGGGATGATGGCCTGACAAAGTTAGCGTTCCGTTTCCAAACCCGACAGGATTTGAGCGAGTTGCCGGTAGCCATCGCCCAGACTGGTCGCTTCGTCCTTGGCCTGGCGCAGGAAGGCCTCCAGCGGCTCGTGCAGCCGGATCGCCTCGTCGACCTCCGGGCTGGAGCCCGGCCGGTAGGCGCCGAGCCGGATCAGTTCCTCCATGTCGGCATAGGTCGCCATCACCTGCCGCGCCTTGTTGATGAAGGGCAGGAACTCAGGGTCGGCGGACCGCGGCATGGTGCGGGAAACCGACTTGAGGATGTTGACCGCGGGGTAGCGGCCGCGCTCGGCGATCGCCCGCTGCATCACGATGTGGCCGTCGAGGATGCCGCGCACCGCGTCAGCGATCGGCTCGTTGTGGTCGTCGCCGTCGACCAGCACGGTGAAGATCGCGGTGATGGTGCCCTCGCCGGTGCCCGGCCCTGCCCGCTCGAGCAGCTTCGGCAGTTCGGTGAACACGGTCGGCGTGTAGCCCTTGGCAGTCGGCGGCTCGCCCGCCGAGAGCCCGATCTCGCGCTGCGCCATCGCAAAGCGCGTCACCGAATCCATCAGGCACAGCACGTCCTGGTCCTCGTCGCGGAAATATTCCGCGATGGCGAGCGTGAGGTAGGCCGCCTGGCGCCGCATCAGGGCCGGCTCGTCCGAGGTGGCGACCACCACGACCGAGCGCGCCAGCCCCTCCTCGCCGAGATCCTCCTGGAGGAATTCCTGCACCTCGCGGCCGCGTTCGCCGATCAGCCCGATCACCGAGATCGCGGCATCGACATTGCGTGCCAGCATCGACAGCAGCACCGACTTGCCGACACCGGAGCCGGCGAAGATGCCGAGCCGCTGGCCGCGGCAGCAGGTCAGGAAAGTATTGAGACCGCGCACGCCGAGGTCGAGCGGCGGGCCCACACGCTTGCGCGAATGTGCCGGGGGCGGCGAGTTGCGGTAGGACATCGGCGAAGCGCCCTGGACCAGCGGCCCCTTGCCGTCGATCGGTTCGCCCATCGCGTTGACGACGCGGCCGAGCCAGGCCGGCGACGGCCGCACCTGGCTCGCCGCGTTGGCGATCACGGCGCGGCAGCCGCGCCTGACGCCCTCGAGCCCGCCGAACGGCATCACCACAGCGTTCTCGCCGGAGAAGCCGATCACCTCGGCCGGGATGGAGCGGCCGGCGCCGACGTCGATCACGATGCGCGCGCCGACCGACATCGCATGAATGGGACCGGCGATCTCGACCATCAGCCCGCGGACGCCGACCACGCGGCCATAAATATTGACGCCGTCGATGTCGCCGATCTGCTCCGCGAGTGCCTTCATTGCGAAAACCTTAAGTTTCGGCAATTTTGCTCCGGCCGCTTAACTTCGTGTTTACCCGCATCATTAATCATTGCGTCACTGTCTTTGGTGACTGAGGTCGCTCGCCCATCAGAAGAAGGGCGAGTCGCGAGAGTCGGTTAGGCCCGGCTCTTAATGTGGAAACTGAACGAGCGCGGTTAGGAAAAGCTTCTTCTACGCAATATCTTAGGGCGATTCGACAAAAATTGCACGGTTAGAGCTTGCGTCGAGGAATCAGTTTTTGTTAACCATATCTCGTCAGGATCCGAATCAGTTGTTCAAAGGCGTTTTGTGAGTGCCGCAAGTGCGGCCGACCTGACGCCCGGAGCGGCGACTATAGGGGACTGGCATGCGCGTTTTGCTGATTGAAGATGATAGCGCCGTCGCGCAGTCGATCGAATTGATGCTCAAATCCGAGAGTTTCAACGTCTACACGACGGATCTCGGTGAAGAAGGCGTCGACCTCGGCAAGCTTTACGACTACGACATCATCCTGCTCGACCTCAACCTGCCCGACATGTCCGGCTACGACGTGCTCAAGCAGCTCCGGGTTTCGAAGATCAAGACTCCCATTCTGATCCTCTCCGGCCTCGCCGGCATCGAGGACAAGGTCAAGGGTCTCGGCGTCGGCGCCGACGACTACATGACCAAACCCTTCCACAAGGACGAGCTGGTCGCCCGCATCCACGCGATCGTGCGCCGCTCCAAGGGTCACGCCCAGTCGGTGATCCAGACCGGCGATCTCGTGGTCAATCTGGACACCAAGACGGTCGAGGTCGGCGGTCAGCGCGTCCACCTCACCGGCAAGGAATACCAGATGCTGGAGCTGCTCTCGCTCCGCAAGGGCACCACGCTCACCAAGGAAATGTTCCTCAACCATCTCTACGGCGGCATGGATGAGCCGGAGCTGAAGATCATCGACGTCTTCATCTGCAAGCTCCGCAAGAAGCTCGCCAACGCCTCCGAGGGCCGCAATTTCATCGAGACCGTGTGGGGCCGCGGCTACGTGCTGCGCGAGCCGCACGAGGCTGACGAACGCATTCCCGCCTGACGCTTCGCTTTCTACAGCAAACCTCCTGGACCCCGCCGCAAATGGCGGGGTTTTTGTTTGAGAAATTACGCCACCGGGATCGCGGTCAAGGCGGCAAGCAGATCCGCGCCCTTCGGAACGCCGAGCCCGGTGCAGGCGTTCCAACCGGGGCCGGCATCGTAACCCCTGCCGCCGACGCGGTTATTGCCCTGCACGACCGCACGGAACGCGCCAGGGTTGGAATACAGCGCCGCGTTGAGCAAGCCGATCTGCTCGCCGCGCGCGGCGACAGCTATTGCGACCAGCGCGGCCCATAGCGGCGTCGCGGCGCTGGTCCCGCTCATCGCCATTGCCTGTCCGTTGACGATGATGCGGTAGCCCGGGCTCGCCGACGCCGCGCAGGCGACATCGGGCACGCCGCGCCTGATGGCGCCGTCGTTCTGCGATTCCGGCAGCGTCACATGCAACTGATAGTCGGGGACGGGAAACGCGTCGCTGATGCCGCCGCCGGTGCCGACCGCGCCGGCGTTCCAGACCGCCTCCGCGGCGGCCGCCCCATTGCCCACGGGCTGGGTGCCGCCGCAGCTCGTCGCATAGGGGCTCGAGGCGGGAAACCAGACATGGACTTTGCCGTCGGTCAGGCCGCTGGTCGCGAGCTGATCACCCGAGGCGAACAGCACGCTGACCCGCAGCCGCGCGGCATCGGCCAGCACCGCCTGCATCGCGTCGCGCCCCGGCTCGGTCCAGTATTTCTCGGCGCTACCCCAGCTGACGGAGATTACCTGCGGCGCGTGCTTCTCATCGAACACCGCCTGATGGATCGCGCCGGTGAGACCGGCGGCGGAGTTCTCGGCAAAGTAGACCGCGATCTTGCCCTTCGGCAGCAGGCCGGCGAGCACCTGGAGATCGAGCGCGATCTCCTGATCGGCGACATCGTTGCTGCCGAAGCTGCCATCATTGCCGGCCGGCGGCACGTTGACGACCACCGGCGGCGGCCGGTCCATGCCGGCCACCGCCATGGCGAGATCGCTCGCGAGATAGCCGCCACCGAGCGCGATGACGCCGACGCAGATCGACGACACGTCGCGATCGAGCGGAATGCCGTAGAGCGCCGCGACGTCGGTCGGCCACAGTCCGCTGCCGCTGCCCGTGTCGGCCTCGGCCCTCACAAGCGGCGTCCTGGTCCGCAGCGGCCGCTGATCGAAGCCGAGAATGGCGCGGGTCCATGGCGCGATCTCGGCCGGCACCGTCAGGCCGCCGACGCGGGCGCGAAACGTGCGCTCGCCGTCGTGGTAGGTGCGCAGCGTCGCGCCGAAGATCTCGGCCATCTGCCGCGCGGTGCCTTGCAGCTCGACCGTGCGCGCGACCGGATCGCTGCGGCCGACGGTCAAGCCTCGCTCGGCCGCCAGCCGCACCACGCGGGCGATGGCGCGGGCATGACTGCGGTGACGCTCCGTCGCGAGCTGGTGCCGCGTGATCGGCCCGGCGAGCCGGGCAAGATCACCGGCGCTGCCCGGCGCAAACTTGTCGGGGGTGCGCCGCTTCACATAGACCACGATGGGGATCCGCCCATCGGGATCGACATCGCCGACCAGCGTCGCACCGACGGGCGCGGCGCGGTTGCTGCCGGCTAGCGGAACCCTGCGCTCGGAGGCGCCCGCCATCGCTGCGATCTCACTTGCCGCTACATGGCGTCGGCTGTACCGGAGTTTGCGTATCGTCGTAGGCGCAGAACGGGATCGACCACACGAAGTCCGCAGCCGTTGCGATGCGCGTGAGGCCCGGCTTGCCTTCGAAGATCGGCGGCTGGCCCGAGAACTTCCAGTACCATTCCGGCAGCAGCGGCCCGAGCGGAGCGACCGGGCCATTCGGACCGAACGACAGGAATCCCGCCTGCGAGGCCGGCGTGCCGTCGGCCTTGAAGGCCGCTCGTCCGTGACAGGTGATGCAGGACGACGTCGCGACGAAGCCGTCCTCGGTGACGGAATTGCCGACCCTGATGTCGAGCCCGACGTTGTCGACGAAATCGGCCTGTGATCCCTTCAGGCAGTAGTTGTTGTAGACGGGATCGATATCCGCGCTCGACAGCATCGCGGTCAGTGCGGCCGTCTTCACGCAATCCGGATAGCCCTGGCCGGCGATCCGGTTCGACGGCACGAATGCGGTCTGCGCGCCGAAATTATCGCGGCAACCGATGATGTCGCAGCGGCCCGGATTGAAACGGTGCTCGAACGTCGCCCAGGTCCAGTTCGGCACCTGCTTGCTGATGACATGCATCGAGACCAGGGCGTACTGCACGCCGGCCGCGCTGTTGACGTGATAGAGCTGCGGCACCTGCGCCACCGTCACCTTGTTGTTGGTGAATTGCGGAATGTCGCTGACCGGCATCCAATTGCCCTTCACCTCGATCGAATCGACCGGGAACGACAGCTGCTTGCCGAAGGCGGCCTTCACGCCCGAGCGCTTGTAGAGATTGTTCTGCACGATGAAATCGAACGTCGGCTTGTTGTGACGCGTTTCCTCCATCTGCCCCTGCGCGGCGCCCGGCGGCAGCGCCGGCAACAATCCGCCGCTCTGCTGCACGCCTTCGCGCGCCACCTGCGGCAGGATCGGCGGCCGCAGCGACGGCGGCGTCGCTGCGGCCGGGAACTGCGGATTGGGCTGGAACAGATCGGTATCGCTCGCCCAAGTCTCGAACGTCGAATTGCTGCCGCCGGCGCGGGTGTTGGCCTGGATGAAGAGCTGCCAGGCGACCTGATCCGGCGCGCTCATCGCAGGGTTCGGCGGCGATTGCGCCGCAGCCGGAAGCCCGAGAAGCACCAGCAGACCACAGACGAGCAGCGTGTCGATCGATCTTCTCATCTTGCTCTCCACATTGGATTCAAGGTTGGGGTTCAAGGTTGCAATCCGTTCAAGGTTGGAATCCGTCCCCCATCCAGCTCGCATAGGTGTCGAGCGCGTCCTGCGACCATCGGTGACCGGGCGGCATGAAGCCGGACGACAGTGCAGCGAAGACGCGGCGTGCGTTGGCATGATCGGCGAAGTCATCATTGCCGGCCGGGTCGCAGATCCAGTCGGCGTCGCCGAGCCGAACGCCCTTCGGCGCCATGCAGGCGATGTCCCCCGGTCGAAACATCGGCAGGATGTCGTTGCCAAAGCTGGTCGTCATCGGGATCACCGAGCCCATTCGCGACATTCACTTCTGGTTGCATATCGTATAGACGACTATCGCTGAAACCGCTGTGAAGCGGCTCACACCGCCGCGCAGCAATTTTCTGCCGGCGGTCGGCGGCCAGCCCACAGCTCAAATCGAACCGAAGCTTCGCGAACCGCGACCAATCAGCTATAGGATGACTATCTAGGGCTGTTCGGGCGCATCACATGATCCTGCAATCCCTCGCCGGCCTGCCGGCGTTCCTGGTCTATTTCTGCACAGCGCTGATCGCCGTGGTCGCCTACCTCTTCGTCTACACACGCGTCACCCCGCATGACGAATTCCAGCTGATCCGCGACAACGATCCGGCGGCGGCGATTGCGCTCGGCCTCAGCCTGCTCGGCTTCGTGCTGCCTGTTGTCAGCGCCATCGCGCATTCGGCCAATGTGATCGACTGCATGATCTGGAGCATCATCGCGCTGATCGTGCAGATCATCGTCTTCTACATCGTCAAGATCCCGGTGCCGAACCTGTCGGCGCGGATCGCCTCCGGCGAGATGGCGGCGGCGATCTGGCTCGGGCTGTCCTCGCTGGCCGCAGGCGCGCTGAACGCGGCCTGCATGATCTACTGAGCGATTGAGCTGACCATGGCGCGCAAACCGAACCCGGAATTCGGCAAGCGGCGGCCGGTGGTGCCGGCGGTACCGCCGCGATTGGAACCGCCTTCCAAACGCTCCAACCATGTCGCGCTGCTGGTGATGGGCACGCTCGCGGTTGGCGGCGGCGCCTATGCGCTGATGCCGCGGCAGAATTGCCAGCCCATCCCACCAACGCCTGCGGGCGTGACCGCGCCGGCCGTCCCGCAGCCCGGCGCCGATTGCGCGCCGCGCAGTTCGTCATCCGGATCGGGCGGCAGCGGTGGAGGCGGCGGCTCGTCGCGCAGCAGCTTCTACAGCAGCAGTTCCTCGTCCGGCGGCTCTTCATCCTCGTCGGGTTCATCGTCAACTTCGTCGGTCAGCCGCGGCGGCTTCGGCTCGTTTGCGCATGCGTTCGGCTTCGGCGGCGGCTGACACCGAGCTGACACGCATCGTCTGAAGATCACGGACTCCCTTATGCAACGCATCGCATGTTCCGAGCGCGACGATTGGCAGGCGACCGCCGAAAGCGCCGGCTTCACCTTCCACACCATCGACGGCGAACGTTACTGGGACGAGCGCGCCTATTACGGCTTCACGCTCGACGAGATCGAGCGCGATATCGAGGCGCCGACCGGCGAGATCGACGCGATGTGCCTCGAACTCGCCGGGCGTGCGGTCAAGGATGAACGCTATCTGCGCCGGATGAAGATACCGGAGGCGTTTTGGGATATGATCGCGGCGAGTTGGCGCCGCAAGGAGCCGAGCCTCTACGGCCGGCTCGACCTCAAATTCAGCGGCAGCGGCCCAGCCAAGCTGCTCGAATACAATGCCGACACGCCGACGTCGATCTTCGAGGCCGCGGTGTTCCAATGGACCTGGCTCGAACAGGCAATCGAACGCAACATCATCCCGAAGCGCGCCGACCAGTTCAACTCGATCCACGAAGCGTTGATCGCGGCCTGGAAGACGATCGGCGCGACCCGCCCGCTGCATCTCACCGGACTGACCGGCAATTCCGAGGACGCCGGCACGCTCGCCTATCTCGAGGATACCGCGGCGCAGGCCGGGCTGAAGACGACGCTGCTCGACATCGAACAGATCGGGCTGCGCAATGACGGCCAGTTCGTCGACCTCGACGAACGCCCGATCGCGCTCGCGTTCAAGCTCTATCCATGGGAGTGGATGTTCCACGACGCGTTTGGCAAGAACCTCTCGACGGCACCGACGCAATGGATCGAGCCGCCATGGAAGGCGATCCTCTCCAACAAGGGCATCCTGCCGCTGTTGTGGGAAATGTTCCCAAATCATCCCAACCTGCTGCCGGCCTATTTCGAGGACGACCCGCAGGCCGCGCAGCTCGGCACCTCGTTCGTGCGCAAGCCGATCTATTCGCGTGAGGGCGCCAATGTCGAACTGGTCAGCGCCGGCATCACGCTGGTCGCGGAGCAAGGCCCCTACGGCGCCGAGGGCTTCATCCAGCAGGCGCTCGCGCCGCTGTCGAATTTCTCCGGGCAGTACCCGGTGGTCGGCAGCTGGCTGGTCGACCACACGCCCTGCGGGCTCTCGATCCGAGAGGACGAGAACCCGATCACCGGCAACACTTCGCGCTTCCTGCCGCACGCGATTTTGTAGCGGCGTTGACGCAAGCGCGCGTCTTCACCCCGTCATCCCGAGAAGATGGACTTTGCATCGCCGTCATTACGAGGAGCGATAGCGACGAAGCAATCCATTTCTTCGCTCGCGGCGGAATGGATTGCTTCGCTTCGCTCGCAATGACACGGAGAAAGCGGACGCCGCCTCAGCGCATTCTGCTCAACGAGCAGCGGACGCGACCGCCTTCAGCACATGCGCGGCGCCGGCGCGCGCGACGGGCGCGGTGCTGGGCTGATAGAGCCCGCGGCGGTCCGGATAGGGCCTGAACAGATTGGTGATGCCGACCACGGATTCCGCCGCACCGAGCGCCAGCACGCCGTCGGGCTCGAGCATCCGGGAGATCTTGCCGAAGATCGATGCCTTGGTCTGCTGATCGAAATAGATCAGCACGTTGCGGCAGAAGATCACGTCGAAGGTGCCGAGATGCGAAACGTCCTGCAGCAGATTGAGCTGGCGGTGCTGCACCATGCCGCGGATATCGGCATTGAGCTGCCAGCACTCGCCCTGCTGCACGAAGTGCTTGACCAGCAGCTGGATCGGCAGCCCGCGCTGCACCTCGAACTGGCTGAACAGGCCGGCCTTGGACTTTTCCAGCACCGCCTGCGACAGGTCGGTGGCGATGATCTCGATGCGCCAGCCGGCGAACAGCGCGGTCATCTCCTTCAGCAGCATCGCGATCGAATACGGCTCCTGCCCGGTCGACGAGGCCGCGCACCAGACCCGCAAGCTGCGGCGCGCGGCACGAGCCTGCGCCAGCGCCGGCAGCACCGCTTCTTTCAGATGGTCGAACGGGATCTTGTCGCGAAAGAAGAAGGTCTCGTTGGTGGTCATCGCCTCGACCACCTCCGACGTGAGGATCTCGGCGCCGCCCTTTATCTTCTGGACGAGTTCGGGAATGCCGGCGAGGTTCGATCTGCGCGCCAGGGGCAACAGGCGGCTCTCGACGAGATATTGCTTGTCGGCCGACAGATCGAGACCGGAACGTTCCTTCAGCAGCTTACGCAGATACTCGTAGTCCAGCGGCGTCACGAACGGTCTCCCGCAAACACGCGAACGAGCTTCGGTGCGATCTGATTGAGCGGCAGCACGGCTGCGCAGATGCCGGCATGGACCGCGGCACCGGGCATGCCCCACACCACGCTGCTCGCTTCGTCCTGGGCGATCACGCTGCCGCCGGCGGCGACGATGTCCTTGCCGCCGCGCATGCCGTCGGAGCCCATGCCGGTCAGGATCACCGACATGATGCTGCCCTGCCAGACATCGATCGCGGAGGTGAACATCGGATCTACCGCGGGCTTGCAGAAATTGACCGGCGGCCCGTCATCGAGCGCGATCGTGGCATCGATGCCGTGGCGGACGATGCGCATATGGCGTCCGCCCGGCGCCAGATAGATCTGGCCCGGCTTGATGGTCTCGCCGTCGATCCCCTCATGCGCTGGCCGCTTGCTGGTGCGCGCCAGGTGCTCGGCAAGAATGGTGGTGAAGGTCGGCGGCATGTGCTGGGTGATCAGCACCGGCACGCGATCGATCACGGGGCCGATCTCTGCGACCAGCGACATCAGCGCCTGGGGGCCGCCGGTGGAGGAGCCGATCAGCAGCACCTTCGGCTGCAGCAGGCCGAACGAACGGCGCGCGACCTGGGCGGGTGCTGCGGCGGGGGCCAGCCCCGTGCGCGGCTTGTCATGTCCGGGCGCGAGCGGCGGGCTCGCCGTGGTGTGCACCGTGCTGCGCCGCGCCTTGGCGCCGAGATGACGGATCTTCTGGATCAGGTCGTGGCGGAAAGTTTCCGCGGCGGTGGCCTCGCGCGTGCTCTCAGGCTTCGGAATGTAATCGGACGCGCCGAGCGAGAGCGCCTTCAGGCTGATCTCCGCGTTGCGGCGGGTCAGCGTCGAGGCCATGATGATGACGAGGTCGCGCTTCTTGGCCAGGAGCTGCGGCAGCGCCGAGATGCCGTCGAGGTCGGGCATCTCGATATCGAGCACCGCAACGTCGGGGTTGAAGCGCTCGAGCTGGTTGACGGCATCGAGGCCGGTGCGCAGCGAGGCCACGACCTCCATGTCCGGCTCGGCGCCGATCCAGCGCGAGATCATCCCGCGGATGACCACGGAATCGTCAACGACCATCACCCGCACCTTGTCGGATCGGGTCGATGTCGGGACCACAGTACTTGTCAACGCAACACTCATGACTTCACCAGCGACGCAACACGACGCACAACAACCGTTGAGCCGAAGGCTTCTGCCGCCGGATCGAAGGTAGAATTTAGATTAGCCCGACCTCCTGGAACTTCGCGGTGACGATGTCCCGGTCGAACGGCTTCATGATGTATTCGTTGGCGCCGGCATGCAGCGCGCGTGCGATATGCGCGACATCGTTCTCTGTGGTGCAGAACACGACCTTGGGCTGATCGCCGCCGGGCATGCGGCGGAGATTGCCGAGAAACTCGTAGCCGTCCATCACAGGCATGTTCCAGTCGAGCAGCACGGCCTCGGGCATCGCGCGCTTGCAGGCTTCGAGCGCCTTGGCGCCGTCCTCGGCTTCGACGATCTGGAAATCGAGCCCTTCCAGGATACGGCGGGCGACCTTGCGGATGACGCTGGAGTCATCGACAACAAGACACGTTCTCATCTGCGACCTCTACTTCCTCATCCCCGGCGGGATGTTTCAGTTCTTCTGTTCTATCGGCCCGTCTCAGGCCGCCTTGGCATCAGGCACCAGTTCGAGCACGCGATCGATATCGAGGACGACCATGAGCTGGCCGTCGAGGCGGTGGACGCCGCCGGCGAGCTTGGCCATGCGGGGATCGAGGTTGACCGGGTTGTCCTCACGGCCGTCGTCGGGCAGCCGCAACACCTCGCCGATCTGGTCGATCAAAAGGCC
>NZ_LFIP02000002.1 GCF_001189235.2 Bradyrhizobium embrapense | reverse complement strand
CCTTTAGGCTCGGCACAACGGCATCGCTTTTGCGCGGGCGGCCGATCGGCCGCAGCGCTGCCGCCCCGCCTGCCCGAAATAGATCGCGCCAGGCGTAGAGATCCTTGCGCAGCACCTTCAGCTCGTCTGAAAGCGCCCTTATCCGCTCGCCCGCCAGAATGCGGCGAACCGCCTCAAGCTTGAACTCTCGGCTGAAAACACGGGGTGATTTGTTGGGCATAGGTTCTCCGTTAGAGAACTGTCCCTAATTTCCCGTGTCTCACTTTTGGGGTGCACTCCACCCTCCGCGGATGCAGGCCCCGATTACGCTACGCTCCATCCGGGCTACGCAGCCTCGTGTCCGTCACCCTGCGGTGCGAGCGCAGCGAGCCGCAAAGGGTCGACGGCGGCCTCTGACCGGGCCGTACATCCTTCGAGGCTCGCAAGGGCTCGCCCCTCAAGATGACGGATCAACATCCGGCTCCGTGGGAAATATTTGACCAAGTGTTACAGCTCCCCGCAGTTGTATTCTTCCCTTCGCGGCCCCACTTGCAGCATCGCCGTTCGGTAACATCCGGATTTCATCAGAACAGGGAGCATCACATGTCCTTTCATGACGCCGTCGTCCCGGCCTATTTGCAGATCCTCAACAGCCTCAGCGGCGAGCTGACCAAGGCCGAAGCGCATTGCGAAGCGAAGAAGATCGCACCCGAGGTGCTGCTGGGATCGCGGCTCTACCCGGACATGCTGCCGCTGACAAAGCAGGTCCAGCTGGTCTGCGATCACGCCGCACGCGGCTGCGCGCGACTGACCCATAGCGAGGTGCCGTCGACGCCCGACACCGAGAAGAGCTTCGGCGAACTGAAGCAGCGGCTGGCGAAGACGATCGACTACGTAAAGTCGTTCAAGCCCGAGCAGTTCGACGGCGGCGACACCAAGGACGTCACCTTCCCGATCGGCCCCGATCGCACCATGACCTTGAAGGGCCAGCAATTCGTCAGCGCCTTCTCGTTCCCGAACTTCTATTTCCACGCCGTCACCGCGCACGGCATCCTGCGCCACAACGGCGTCGAGGTCGGCAAGCGCGATTTCCTCGGCGTCAGCTGACGCGATATTCCCCGCGGCGGGATTTCCCGCTTCGGTGCGACAAGTCGCGTCACACGCACAGCCATGCTACTGCTCCCTGACAACAACAAGACGTCAGGGAGCACGCCATGTCGACCCACGCACCGAAAGCCATCGATCCGTCCGCCTCGCTGCACGCGGAATCGCTCGGGCTTGCGAAAAACCACGGCCGCCTCGCCAAACGACGCATCATCGTGGTCGGGGCCGGACAGCGCACAACCGTGGACGAAGCGCCGCCGATCGGCAACGGCCGCGCGATGAGCGTGCTGTTCGCGCGCGAGGGCGCCGCGGTCGCGTGCCTCGACGTTAACAAGGACGCCGCCGACGACACCGTCGCGCAGATCACGAGCGAAGGCGGCAAGGCCTTCACCGATGTGGTCGATGTCTCCGAGGTCGCGGCGATCGCGCCGGCGGTCGAACGTTGCGCCGAGAGGCTCGGCGGGCTCGACGGGCTGGCGCTGAATGTCGGCATTTCCTCCGGCCTGTCGCTGCCCAAGATGACGGCGGAAGCCTGGGACCGCGATTACGCCGTCAACGTGCGCAGCCACATGCTGTTCGCGCAGAAGGCGCTCGAGGTGATGGCGCCGGGCGGCGCGATCATCCTGATCTCCTCGATGGCGAGCCAGCGCGCCGGGGGCCGCAACCCGGCCTATGAATCCTCCAAGGCGGCGCAGATCGCGCTGGGACGGGCGATCGCGCGGGCCGGCGAGGACAAGGGCATTCGCTGCAACGTGATCGCGCCCGGCTTCATGGACACGCCGATGGGCCGCGATGCCAGCCGCAGGCGGTCGGACCGCGCCCTGACGGTGCCTTTCGGCCGCCAGGGCACCGGCTGGGAGGTCGCCTATGCTGCGCTGTTCCTGATTTCGAACGAATCCTCCTACGTGAACGCACACACCTTGTTCCTCGATGCCGGCCACATGGGCGGAATTGTGCGCGGCTAGTCTGCAAACTGCGAATAGCCCGGCCATTGCGCTTCTCGCCGCAATGCACAACTCTCCCCCATCCGTCATTTCCTGGAACATTCCTCATGAGCCAAACGACCAAACTCTTCGAGCCCTTCAAGCTTGGCGCAGCGACACTGCCGAACCGCCTGGCGATGGCGCCGCTGACGCGAAATCGCGCTGTGCCGCCGAGCTTCGTCCCGGGCCCGCTCGCAGCGGAATATTACAGCCAGCGCGCCTCTGCCGGCTTGCTGATCACCGAAGCGAGCCAGGTTTCGCAGCAGGGCCAAGGCTACCAGGACACGCCCGGCATCTATTCGAAGGAGCAGGTCGAAGGCTGGCGCAAGGTGACCGATCGCGTGCATGAGCGCGGCGGCCATATCTACATCCAGCTCTGGCATGTCGGCCGCATCTCGCACGTCACGTTGCAGCCGAACGGCGGCGCGCCGGTGGCGCCGAGCGCAATCCGCGCCAAGACCAAGACCTTCGTCAACGGCACCTTCGCCGACGTCTCCGAGCCCCGCGCGCTCGACCTGTCGGAGATCCCCGGGATCATCGACGACTTCAAGCGCGCCACCGCCAATGCGTTGGCTGCCGGCTTCGACGGCGTCGAGATCCACGGCGCCAACGGCTATCTGCTCGACCAATTCGCCAAGGACGGCACCAACAAGCGCACGGATGCCTATGGCGGCTCGATCGAGAACCGGGCCAGATTGATGTTGGAGGTCTCCAAGGCTGTCGTCAGCGAAGCCGGCGGCGACCGTACCGGCATCCGCATCTCGCCGGTGACCCCGGCGAACGACGTTTCCGATTCGAATCCGCAACCGCTGTTCGATTACATCGTCGACAATCTCAATGCGCTGAAGCTGGTCTATATCCACGTCATCGAGGGCGCGACCGGCGGCCCGCGCGACATTGCGCCGTTCGATTACGCATCGCTGCGCAAGCGCTTCAAGCAGGCCTATATCGCCAACAACGGCTACGACTTCGCGCTGGCGGAGAAGGTGCTGGAGGCCGGTGCCGCCGACCTGATCGCGTTCGGCAAGCCGTTCATCTCCAATCCCGATCTGGTCGAGCGGCTCAAGGCCGGCGCCCCGCTCAACGAGTGGGACAAGGCGACCTTCTACGGCGGCGGCGCCAAGGGCTACACGGATTATCCGACGCTGAAGGCGACCGAGGCGGCGGAGTAAGGCTGGCGTCGCTTTCTCAGCGTGGTCATTGCGGACGGAGCGAAGCAATCCATGGAATCGCATACGAGGAAGCATGGATTGTTTCGTCCCTGTCGCTCCTCGCAATGGCGGAAAGCAGAAGAGGCCGGGAGCGCTCCCGGCCTTTCTCATTGTGCCTGTGCAGATTCGCTTGCCTATGCACATGCGCGCGGCATCCGGCCACGGCACGCGCGGTAAGCGCTGGCCATGATCTTCGGCGCCGCATAGCATGGACCGCATCGAGCAAGCCTGAACACGGTCGCACGCGGGAATGAGCCAGGACAACGCCGAGGATATCGTTCGACGCGCCACCGTCGCCTTCAATGCCGGCCGGCATGGCGAGGCGATCGAGCTCTGCGAACGCGGGCTCGCGCGCCAGCCCGGCGAGGCGATGCTGAGCCATCTGCTGGCCGCGTTGCTGTTCGCCAAGGGCGAGATCGCGCCGGCGCGAAGGCATGTCGAGACCAGCCTGGCGCGGCGCCCGGACAATGCGGCGGCGCAGCTGCTCGCGGCGCGCCTTGCCCGCAGCGGCGGCGAATTCGATGCGGCACTGGCGCATCTCGACCGCGCCATCGCGCTCAAGCCGCAGCGCGAGGCCTTCGTCGAGAAGGCACGCACGCTGGAACTGGCCGGCCGCAAGGCGCAGGCCTGCGAGGCCTGGCAGGCGATCCTCAAGGCCATTCCCGAGCATCAGGAAGCCAATGCAAGACTTGGCCGGTTGGCCTGGGAAGATGGCAATCTCGCCGATGCGGTGAGCCTGCTCGAGCGCGCCGTTGCGAGCGCGGCGCCAGCCTCGGTGTGGTTCGATCTCGGCGTCGCAAAGCAGGATCTGCGCGATCACAACGGCGCTGCACGCGCCTATCGCAAGGCGCTCGAGATCAGGCCGGATTACGCCGAAGCCGCGCTCAATCTCGGAATCACGCTGCAGGAGCGCGGCGAGCCGGACGCCGCGATGCAGGCTTTCGCGCACGCCTATGCGTTGCGCCCGCGTTTGTTCGGATCGATCGCAATGGCAATGACCTCGGCCCCGCACGGCCGCCTCTGGCTCGACGAGCGCGCGCTGCGCATGGCGCTAGGTGGTTAGGCGCCCGCGCCTGGCGCGGAAATGCTTGCGGTAGACATTGGGCGCGGCCAACACCTCGCCGACGACTTTCGAATAGGCTTCGCGATGCGCATCGTCGAACGGCTCGAACACAAGTTCGGGGGTCGCGCGCGGCACCGCGAAGCATTGCACGACCGGCGTCCCCTTCGGCAGCACGCCGGCAAAATCCGGCCGGGTCCAGATCGCCGGGAAATTGATCCCGCCATCGTGAAACCGGTCGGCGTCGACCAGCCCCGAGATCACGCGGAACGGCAGGTCGTCGCGATTGACCGGATGGGTCGCGAACAGCGACCAGCCCGGCTCGAGCTCGATGGTCCAGAAGCTGTTGAATTTGAGCGCAGCCTGCCCGTTGGCGAACGGCGCGCCGGCGAATTGCGCCACGGGATGGAAGCTGAGCGGCGCGCGCGGATGGCCCTGCGTCGCCGGCTCCGGAATGTCCCAGTCCCACGCGAAGGCGCCGCGCTCGACCCTGACATCGCAGGGCAGCGGGATCATGACCCCATGGGCCATCGCATCGACGAAGGGCGGGCATTGCTTGACCGTGCGGATCTCGCGATCGTGGATGTCGGAATGCGCCTTCGCCGGCATCGCGCGCAGCCAGTCGGGCAACGCGCTGCGGGCCGGAAACGGGCGCGGCAGATGATCCGCGAGCCGCGGATCGCAACGAAAAGTCATGCGCATGGCGAAACTCCCCGGTCATGATGCGACGACAAGCAGACGCATGATGACCTCATCGCGTCATTTGAGCACAATCCCGACCTGGTCTCCACAGCCACCGATCCAGCAAAAAAGGCCGGGATTGCTCCCGGCCTTTTGCAGTCTGCGGATGGCGTGGGCGGTCAAGCCCAGCCGTCTTACTTCGCTTCGGCGCGCTTCGGCGGGCTCGCCGGCCACGACTTGATCAGCGTATCGTAGTCGACCGTTTCGCCCTTCGGCTTCTCGTTCGCGAGCTTGCGCTGCGGAGCGATGGTGCCGTCCTTCTCGGCCTTCTTGTACCAGTACTCGGCGGTTTCCTTCTTGTTCAGCTTCGGTCCGCAGGCACCCTGCACACCGGACTTCTCAAGACGCTCCATCACCGAATCCTGGGCCGCGGCGAGCGCGTCCATCGCAGCCTGCGGCGTCTTCGCACCGGACGACGCATCGCCGATGTTCTGCCACCAGAGCTGAGCGAGCTTCGGATAGTCAGGCACGTTGTTGCCTGTCGGGGTCCACTGCACGCGCGCGGGCGAGCGGTAGAACTCGATCAGGCCGCCGAGCTTCGGCGCGCGCTCGGTGAACGACTTGTCCCAGATGTCGGATTCACGGATGAAGGTGAGACCGACATGGCTCTTCTTCAAGCTCACCGTCTTGGAGACGATGAACTGCTGGTAGAGCCAGGCCGCCTTGCGGCGATCAACCGGGGTCGACTTCAGAAGCGTGAGCGAGCCCACGTCCTGGTAGCCGAGCTTCATGCCTTCCTTCCAGTAGGCACCATGCGGCGACGGGGCCATACGCCACTTCGGCGTACCGTCCGCGTTCATCACGGCGATGCCCGGCTTCACCATGTCGGCGGTGAAGGCGGTGTACCAGAAGATCTGCTGGGCGATATTGCCCTGCGAGGGCACCGGGCCCGACTCGGAGAAGGTCATGCCCTGCGCCTGCGGCGGGGCATACTTCTTCATCCAGTCGAGATACTTGACGATCGAATAGACCGCCGCCGGGCCGTTGACGTCGCCGCCACGCTCGACCGAGGAGCCGACCGGACGGCAGCCTTCCATGCGGATGCCCCATTCGTCGACCGGCAGGCCGTTCGGGATGCCCTTGTCACCGTTGCCGGCCATCGACAGCCAGGCGTCGGTGAAACGCCAGCCGAGCGAGGGGTCCTTCTTGCCGTAGTCCATATGGCCGTAGACCTTAACGCCGTTGATCTCCTTGACGTCGTTGGTGAAGAAGTCGGCGATATCTTCGTAGGCCGACCAGTTCACGGGCACGCCGAGATCGTAGCCATACTTGGCCTTGAACTTGGCCTTGTATTCCGGGTTGGTGAACCAGTCGTAGCGGAACCAGTAGAGGTTCGCGAACTGCTGGTCGGGCAGCTGATAGAGGTGGCCGTTCGGTGCCGTCGTGAACGACTTGCCGATGAAGTCGTCGACGTCGAGCATCGGATCGGTGACGTCCTTGGCTTCGCCCTTCATCCACTCGGTCAGGTCGACGGCCTGGCCGTAGCGGAAGTGGGTGCCGATGAAGTCCGAGTCGTTGATCCAGCCGTCATAGACGTTCTTGCCGGACTGCATCTGGGTCTGGATCTTCTCGACGACGTCACCTTCCTGGATGATGTCGTGCTTGACCTTGATGCCGGTGATTTCCTCGAACGCCTTGGCGAGCGTGCGGGATTCATATTCGTGCGTCGTCAGGGTCTCGGAGACGATATTGATCTCCATGCCCTTGAAGGGGGCAGCGGCCTTGATGAACCACTGCATCTCCTTCATCTGGTCGTCCTTGGAGAGTGTCGACGGCTGGAATTCGCTGTCGATCCACTTCTTGGCGGCCGCCTCGTCGGCGCGGGCCGGCGCGACAAGAGTGACCGATGCTGCGACGAGCGCGACCGCGCTGGTCATCGTCAAAAGCTTATCTTTAGTCATTCGTAAATGTCGCATGTGATTCCTCCGGTTGCAGCGACTAAATCCAGGCCCGGGTAGACCCCGGATCTGCTCTTTTTTCGCGTTCTTCAGACGGTGCGAAAGATCACCACGGCTGCAAGAAGCGAAAATACCGTTCCGAGCCACAGGCTCGAAATCTCGACGCCCTCCCCGATCGGCAGGGTGAAAATCGGATCGGTGCCGACGAGCCCGATCCACAACAAATGGATCACCGCCGCCAGCACCAGCGAGACGAACAGACGGTCGCCGCGCGTGGTCGGAATGCGTAGCACGCCGACCCGCTCCGCCTCGGGATAGGCGATCGCGAGCCAGGTCATCATCCCGAGCGTAGAGGCAAGCAGCACGAAGAAGACCGCGGTAGGCCAGGTCCATGCCATCCATGCGATGCTGTCCATGAGCCCTCCTAGACCCGGCCGAGCGCGAAGCCGCGCGCGATGTAGTTGCGGACGAACCAGATCACGAGCGCGCCGGGGATGATGGTGAGCACGCCGGCCGCGGCAAGCAGGCCCCAGTCCATGCCGGCGGCCGAGACCGTGCGCGTCATGATCGCGGCGATCGGCTTGGCCTGCACCGAGGTCAGCGTGCGCGCCAGCAGCAGCTCGACCCAGGAGAACATGAAGCAGAAGAACGCGGCGACGCCGATGCCGCTCGCGATCAGCGGCACCAGGATCTTGATGAAGAAGCGCGGGAACGAATAGCCGTCGAGAAAGGCGGTCTCGTCGATCTCGCGCGGCACGCCGGAGACGAAGCCTTCGAGGATCCACACCGCCAGCGGCACGTTGAAGATGCAGTGCGCAAGCGCCACCGCCCAGGGCGTATCGAACAGGCCGATCGCCGAATACAGGTTGAAGAACGGCAGCGCGTAGACCGCCGCCGGCGCCATGCGGTTGGACAGCAGCCAGAAGAACAGGTGCTTGTCGCCGAGGAAGCGATAACGCGAGAACGCATAGGCCGCCGGCAGCGCCACCGCGATCGAGATCACGGTGTTGATGACGACATATTCCAGCGAGTTGATGTAGCCCGAATACCAGCTCTCGTCGGTGAAGATGCGCCTGTAGTGTTGCAGCGTCGGCGTATGCGGCCACAAGGTCATCGTCGAGACGATCTCGGCGTTGGTCTTGAAGCTCATGTTGACGAGCCAATAGATCGGCAACAGCAGGAAGATCAGGAACAGCGCCATGATCAGGCGGCGGCCGGGGATCGAATGCATCACGCCGCTCCTTCCTTGACCGGACGCTCGGAGCCGGCATTGGTCATCACGGTGTAGAACACCCAGCACACGATCAGGATGATCAGATTGTAGACCAGCGACAGCGCCGCGGCCTTGCCGAGGTCGAACTGGCCGAGCGCGATCTTGACGAGCTCGATCGAGACGAAGGTCGTCGAGTTGCCGGGGCCGCCGCCGGTGACCACGAACGGCTCGGTGTAGATCATGAACGAGTCCATGAAGCGCAGCAGCACCGCGATCAGCAGCACGCGGTTCATCTTCGGCAGCTGGATCGCCTTGAACACCGCCCAGCGCGACGCACCGTCGATCTGGGCCGCCTGGTAATAGGCGTCGGGGATCGACTTCAGGCCGGCATAGCACAGCAGCGCGACCAGGCTGGTCCAGTGCCAGACGTCCATCACGATGACAGTGACCCAGGCATCGACGTCATTGGAGACGTAGTTGTAGTTGAAGCCGAGATGGTTCAGCACATAGCCGAGCAGGCCGATATCGGGCCGGCCGAAGATCTGCCAGATCGTGCCGACCACGTTCCACGGAATCAGGAGCGGCAATGCCAGGATGACGAGGCAGGCCGCAACGCTCCAGCCCTCGCGCGGCATCGACAGCGCGACGACGATGCCGAGCGGCACCTCGATCGCGAGGATCACGGCAGAGAAGAACAGGTTGCGGCCGAGCGAGGCCAGAAAGCGGCCGCCGAGATCGGTCGAGGGATCGAGCAGCTCCTTGAACCAGCCGACGCCGTTCCAGAAGAACTGGTTGTTGCCGAAGGTGTCCTGCATCGAATAGTTCACGACGGTCATCAGCGGCAGCACCGCCGAGAACGCCACCACCAGGAACACCGGCAGCACCAGGAACCAGGCTTTTTGGTTGATGGTCTTGTCCATCAGGCGACCCCTTCCACCAAATGGCTGTCGGCATAGACGTGGACGTAAGCGGGATTAAAGATCAGCCCGGCGGTATCGCCGGAGACCGAGAAGCCCGGCGGCACACGCGCCGCGAGTTTGGTGTTGCCGACACGAACGCGGGCGAACTGGATGCGGCCGAGATCGTCGATCCGCTCGATGGTGGCCGACAGCAGCCCCGATGCGGGCGCCCCGACATCGACGAATTCAGGCCGCACGCCGATTTCGATCTTCTTGCCTGCCGGCAGGACACCATAGTTGCGATGCAGGCCGATGACGTGACCGTCGATCCGCGCCTCGTGGCCGGAGACTTCGGCCGGCACGATGTTCATGCCGGGCGAGCCGATGAAATAGCCGACGAAGGTGTGCGCCGGCTTGTCGAATAGTTCGGCCGGCGTGCCGCTCTGCACCACGCGGCCGTCATGCATCACGACGACGGTATCGGCAAAGGTCAGCGCCTCGGTCTGGTCGTGGGTGACGTAGATCATCGTGAGGTCGAGCTCGCGATGCAGCGCCTTCAGCTTGGAGCGCAGCTGCCATTTCAACTCGGGATCGATCACCGTCAGCGGCTCGTCGAACAGCACGGCAGCGACGTCGGAGCGCACCAGGCCGCGACCGAGCGAGATCTTCTGCTTGGCGTCGGCGGTGAGCCGCGTCGCCTTGCGGTTCAGATACGGCGTGAGGTCGAGCAGATCGGCGATCTGCCTGACCCGCGCATCGACCTCGGCCTTGGCGACGCCGCGGTTCTTCAGCGGGAAGGCCAGGTTCTCACCCACCGTCATGGTGTCGTAGATGACAGGGAACTGGAACACCTGCGCGATGTTGCGCTTCTGCGTCGACAGCGGGGTGATGTCACGGCCATCGAACAGGATCTTGCCGCGCGACGGCGTCACGATGCCGGAGATCAGGTTCAGCAGCGTGGTCTTGCCGCAGCCGGACGGCCCGAGCAACGCATAGGCGCCGCCCTGCCGCCAGGTCATGGTGACCGGCTTCAGCGCAAAGGATTCCAGCGGCGCGTCATTGCCGTTGTAGGACTGCGCGAGATCGACGAGGTCAATGCGGGCCATGAAGCATCTCCCTCACTTCGAGAAATTTGTTGCGGGTGAAGCGACGAGGCGGTCGGCCGCGTCGAACACGAAGATGTCGTCGGGATCGAGCGCGGCGTCGAGCACCTGCCCGGGTTCATATTCGTGCACACCATGCAGCACCGCGACCCAGTTCGAGCCGTGGACGTGAACGTGGACGAAGCTCTCCGAGCCGGTGATCTCGGTCACCGTCACGGCAGCGGAGAATTTGTGGCGATCGGGCGCGACGTTCCCGACCTCGAGCTGGTGCGCGCGGAAGCCGATCTTGTACATGCCGTCAGGCAGCTTGGCGTAGAGCCCGGCCGCGGGCGCCTGCTCGCCGCCGGCATAGACCACCCGGTCGCCCTTCTTCTCGATGCCGATGATGTTGAGCGGCGGATCGGAGAAAACCTGCGCGACGCGCAGCGTGTCGGGATGGCGGTAGACCTTCGGCGTCGCGCCGGTCTGCAACGCCCGGCCTTCCCACATGCACACCGTGTCGCCGCCGAGCAACAGCGCCTCCGACGGCTCGGTGGTGGCATAGACGAAGATCGCACCCGACGCCTCGAAGATCCGCGGCAGCTCGGCGCGCAGCTCCTCGCGCAGCTTGTAATCGAGGTTGGCGAGCGGCTCGTCGAGCAGCACGAGGTCGGCGCCCTTGACCAGCGCGCGCGCAATCGCGGTGCGCTGCTGCTGGCCGCCGGAAAGCTGCAGCGGCGTGCGCTTGAGGTAGGGCTCGAGCCGCAACAGGGCGGCCGCCTCCGCCACCCGCTTCTCGATCTCGGCCTTTGGCTTGCCCTGCACCCGCAACGGCGAGGCGATGTTCTCGTACACCGTCAGCGAGGGATAGTTGATGAACTGCTGATAGACCATCGCGACCGAGCGCTGCCGCACATCGGCGCCGGTGACGTCCTTGCCGTCGACCAGCACGCGGCCGGTGGCCGGCTTGTCGAGGCCGGCGAGCAGCCGCATGATCGAGGTCTTGCCCGACAGCGTCGGCCCGAGCAGCACGCTGAGCGTGCCACGCTCCAGCGTCAGCGAGACATCGCGGATGGTCGCAACGCCATCCACGGTTCGCGTGACGTTCTGCAGGGTAACGCTCATGCCCGTCCTCCCGCTTCGCGGAGGGGACGTTCACCGGACACGCGGTTGGCGGCCATCCACTCGTCGAGCGCGGCGATTTCACCCGCCGTCATCCGCAAGCCCAGCTTGGATCGTCGCCAGACGACATCTTCCGCAGTCCGAGCCCATTCGTTCGCCATCAGGTACCGGACTTCACTTTCCGTCAAGGTGGCGCCGAAGGAGCGGCCGAGATCTTCGGCCGATGCTGCGTTGCCCAACACCTTGCCGGCGCGCGTGCCATAGGCGTGCGCGAGACGATTGGCGTGGGACTGCGCGAGGAACGGATAGTTGCGCACCAGCTCGGCGCTCAACGCTGCGACCGCGGAGACATCCATGTCGCCGCCGGGCAGCGGCGCCTTGCCGGTCCAGCCCTCCTGCGCCTTCGCGCCGCGCAGATAGGGCGACAGCCGCTCCAGCGCCTCTTCGGAGAGGCGGCGATAGGTGGTGATCTTGCCGCCATAGATCGACAGCAGCGGAGCACCGCCGGGCGTATCGAGCTCGAATACATAGTCGCGAGTCGCGGCCTTGGCCTCGCTCGCACCGTCGTCATAAAGCGGTCGTACGCCGGAGTAGTTCCAGACCACATCCTCCGGCCTCACAGGCTTGGCGAGGTATTCGCTGGCGGAGGCGCAGAGGTACTCGATCTCCTCGCGCGTCGCCTTCACCGCGGCCGGATCGCCGTCATAGTCGCGATCGGTGGTGCCGATCAGGGAGAAATCGTTCTGGTAGGGAATGACGAAGATGATGCGGCCATCGGCATTCTGGAAGATGTAGGCGCGGTCGTGGTCGTAGAGCTTCGGCACCACGATGTGCGAGCCCTGCACCAGGCGTACCTTGGCCCGCGCGTTGACGCCGGCGCCCGACGCCAGCACCTGCTCGACCCAGGGGCCGCCGGCGTTGACCAGCACGCGCGACTTGATCGTCTCACGCGAACCGGTGGCCGTGTCCTCCACCGTGACGTGCCAGACGCCGTCGACCTGCCTGATCTCGACCGCCTTCGTGCGGGTGCGGATCTCGGCGCCGCGATCGGCGGCATCGCGCGCAGTCAGCGCGACCAGCCGCGCGTCGTCGACGAAGCAGTCGGAATATTCGAAGCCCTTGGTGTAGCGCCCGGGGATCAGCGGCTTGCCGACCACGTCGCGGGTCAGATCGAGCGAGCGCGTCGCCGGCAACAGGTGCCGGCCACCGATATGATCGTAGAGGAAGAGGCCGAGCCGCAGCAGCCAGGCCGGGCGCAGGCCCGCGTGGTGCGGCAAAACGAAACGCAGTGGGCGAATGATATGCGGCGCGATCTGCCAGAGGATCTCGCGCTCGATCAGCGCCTCGCGCACCAGACGAAACTCATAATACTCGAGATAGCGCAGACCGCCATGCACGAGCTTGGTCGACCAGGACGACGTCCCGCTGGCCAAGTCATTCATTTCACAGAGGAAAACAGAATTGCCCCGGCCCGCCGCATCGCGCGCGATGCCGCAGCCATTAACGCCGCCTCCAATGATGGCGAGGTCGTAAATTCGGTCCAAAGAACGCTTCCCCCGGCAACCGCCTTCGCTTTGACGGTTTTACTTTCGGATTGGAGTAGATCACAACCAAAAACGAAAGCAAAGTGAAAATGGGGAACTTCTGCTGGGGATTTTTTGGGCGAGGTGACCGCGGCAGGGGCAACCTTTCCCTCGGCCCATCCAGTGCAAGACCCGTCACCCCCGCGCAGCGACTTCGCCGCTGTCGCTGGAGGCGCGAGCGGAGCGAGCCTCGAAGGGTGCGCGGCCCGAGCAGTGGCCGTCGACCCTTCGAGACGCGCTACGCGCTCCTCAGGGTGACGGGTCTGATAGTGAACGCTTTGATCAGAGAGTCCGGAATTACGCGCTGCGCAGCGTCGCGGGTGCGGCGTCGGCGCCGTTGTCGTCGATGTCGACGGCCGGCTTGTCCATCGCCACCACCACCTCGATGCCGCGGCTGTGGCAGATGTTGGCGAGGCCCGCAGGCAAGGGCGAATCGGTGACGAAGGTCTGGATCTGGCTCATATGCGCGATGCGCACCGGCGCGCTGCGGCGGAGCTTGGTCGAATCGGACACCAGCATCACGTTGCGCGCATTGGCGATGATCGCCTGCGCCACCTGCACCTCGCGATAGTCGAAGTCGAGCAGCGCGCCCTCCTCGTCGATCGCGGACGCGCCGATGATGGCGTAATCGACCTTGAACTGGCCGATCAGCTGCGTCGCGGTCGAGCCGACCACCGCGCCGTCGGCGCGGCGCACCGTGCCGCCGGCCACCACCACCTCGATGCGCGGATGGCGATACAGCAGCATCGCGACGTTGAGGTTGTTGGTGATGACCAGGAGGTCCTCATGCGAGGTCAGCGCGCTCGCGACCTCTTCCGTCGTGGTGCCGATGTTGATGAACAACGAGCAGCCGTTCGGAATCCGCGCAGCCGCGGCGGCGCCGATCGCCTTCTTCTCCTCGGCGGCGACGAAGCGGCGCGCCTCATAGGCGAGGTTCTCGACGCCCGAGGCGATGATCGCGCCGCCATGGATGCGGGTCAGCGACCGCTCGTCGCAGAGATCGTTGAGGTCCTTGCGGATGGTCTGCGCCGACACCTCGAATCGCTTGGCGAGGTCCTCGACCATGACCCGGCCGAACGCGCGTGCGATGTTGAGGATTTCAGTCTGGCGATGGGAGAGTCCGGCCACGGCGGCCCCCTTGAAACGGCAATTGGTCGGGCATGGTCGATTCGGAAAACCGTTTTCCGCCTTTCCGGGATCATGCTCATGCCCATGGTGCGACCGATCGGCACTGACGTCAACGAGCAAGCACCGGCGCGGTCAAGAACTGCATTGCAGCAATCTCGCGCCGGTGAGTGCCGCCGCGATTCCTCACCACGCCATTGCCGATGCAACCAGGCGAATCAATTCCGGATCATCGAATGCCGCCGCGCTGGCAACGGCACCGGCCGCGACCAGATCGGCATGACTGAGCCCGGTTCGCATCCCGATCGTCGCGATGCCCGCCGCCGTCGCCGACTGGATGCCGGAGCGCGAATCCTCGAACGCCAGCGAAGCCGACGCCTGCGCGCCGGCGAGGCGCAGCCCCTCGAGATAGGGCAATGGGTGCGGCTTGCCGTGCGCCAGCTCATCGCCGATCACGACGGCCTTGAAGCGGTGCGCAATGCCCAGTCCCGCGAGCAGCAGCTCGGCGTTCGGGCGCGGCGCGTTGGTCACCGCCACCATCGGCACGCCGGCGCGATCGGCCGCCTCGAGCAGCGCCATCAATCCCGGCACCGGCGCGATCTGGCCGGAGACCAATTCGCGGAAGATCCGCTCCTTCTCGCCGAGGATGACGGCGCGGCGTTCGGCCGGCTCGTGCGCGAGGAAGCGCTCGCCGATCGACGCGTTGGAGAAGCCTTGCAGTTCCTTGCCGAAGCGCGCGTGATCGAAGCTGTGTCCGTGAGGACCGAGCACCCGGTTGAACGCTGCCAGATGCAGCGGATCGGTATCGGCGAGCGTGCCGTCGATATCGAACAGCAGCGCTTTGTTTTGTGTCTGCGACATCCGAAAAACGTTTCCGTGAATTCGGATGCATCAATACAGGCTATCGCAGCGCGCGCAAACGCCGCGCCGCAAAGCTCCTTGTCAGGAAGCCAGCTGCAAATCCTGCCCAGTGACAAGCCGCCGCGCCGCGCGCTCGGCCTCGCGTGCATTGCGGAAAATCTGGCCCTCCAGGGCCTGGAAGCGTTGCGAAGCGGCGAAAAACGCGTAACCCTTGGCATCGCGCACCACGATACCCGCGGTCTGTGAACTCACTTCGATGACGCAGCAGTCGGACATAGTCGGCCTCGGTTTGATTCCGGCCCGACAACGGTGTCGCCGTCTGATTGTTCCTCGATTTATTTTTGAAACGACGAGCCCTTTTTGCAACCGGATCGCACGACTGTCTCAGTTTCGACGCGTTTGCTCTCGCGCCGAATCAGCGGCGTTATTCGCGCAAAAGACGTCAGGTCGAAATCGTCGCACCATCGCGCTGGATCGGTTGCGGATGGCCCTGCTCGTCGATCGACACGTAGGTGAAATTGCCGTCGGTGACGAGGATCGACTGCTGCTCACGGCGGCGCAGCACCCAGGCTTCGAGATGCACCGTGATCGAGGTGCGGCCGACGCGCACGAGATTGGCATGCACGGAGACGAGGTCGCCGACATAGACCGCCTTGCGGAAGTTCATCGCCTCGATCGCGACCGTCACGGTGCGCGACTTCGCAACCTTCGAGGCGAACACGCCGCCGCCGAGATCCATCTGGCTGAGCAGCCAGCCGCCGAAGATATCGCCATTGGCATTGGTATCGGCCGGCATCGCCAGCGTGCGGATGCAGAGGTCACCCTGCGGCTCGTTGCCGCTGATCGGCGGCGCGTGAACATGAGCATTGGGCGTTTGAGTGTCGGTCACTTGAAAGTCTCCCAGCCGGGATCCGGCGCAAATCGCCCGCCGAACTTGCGCATCAGCGTTTGCATGGTCGACACCACATTGTCGACGCCGCGGCTGCGCGCATAGTTGAGCGGGCCGCCGCGGAACGGGGCATAGCCGGTGCCGAAGATCATCGCGCCGTCGACCATATCGGGATCGTCGACGATGCCTTCGCGCAGGGCGGCGACGCAGACATTGGAGATCGGCAGCACCAGGCGGTCGATCATCTCGTCGCTGACTTTCGGACCGGTCGCCGGCAGCGGCGCCCTCTCCGCCTTGCCGTCCTTCCAGGTGTAGAAGCCCTTGCCCGTCTTGCGGCCGAGTTCGCCCTTGGTGACCTTTTCGCGCAGCCACGCAGGCGTCGGCGGCAAGGTGTCGCCGAACTTCGAGCGCAGCATGTCGCCGACATCGAGGCAGATATCGAGGCCGACCTGGTCGGCAAGCTCGATCGGCCCCATCGGCATGCCGAACTCGACGGCTGCCGCGTCGATCAGGCGCTGCTCGGTCTTCTCGTCCAGCATCATCATTGCTTCCAGCATGTAGGGCGTCAGCGCGCGGTTGACGAGGAAGCCCGGCGAGCTCTTCACCGGCAGCGGCAGGCGATCGATGGCGCCGACGAAGGCGCGCGCCTCTTTCAGCATCGCAGTGTCGCTGCCGTCATGGCTGACGACTTCGACCAGCTGCAGCCGCGACACCGGGTTGAAGAAATGCAGGCCGAGCAGCCGCTCCGGCCGCGCCAGCGTGGTACGCAAGTCCTGCAGCGGGATGCTCGAGGTGTTGGTCGCAAGGATCGCGCCTGGTTTCATCCTCGGCTCGAGAGAGGCATAGACCTTCTGTTTCAGCTCGAGCTTTTCCGGCACCGCCTCGATGATCAGATCGGCATTGCGGACGCCCTCGCCGTCCATGTCGGGGATCAGCCGGTCGAGCGCGTCGCGCTGGTCGATCTTCTTGCGCATGATCTTGCCGAACAAATCCGCCGCCCGCTTCATCGCGCCGGCGATCGGTTCGGCCTTCATGTCGGCGAGCGTGACGCGCATGTCCTGGTTGGCGCACCAGGCAGCGATATCGCCGCCCATCGCGCCGGCGCCGATGACGTGGACGTGCTCAACCTTGTTGCCGCTGCCGGCCATCTTCTTCATCTGCTCGCGCAGGAAGAACACCCGGATCAGATTCTGCGCCGTCGGCGTGACCATCAGATTGGCGAACGAGGCCTTCTCCGCATTCAGCATCGCCGCGCGGTTGCCGGCGTGCTTCTCCCAGAGATCGATCAGCGCATAGGGCGCGGGATAATGCTTGCGCGGCGCCGCCTTCTCCGCCTCGCTGCGCATCCGCGAAGCGAGGAAACCGCGCACCGGCCCCAGATTGAGGATCGAATTGAGCACGCCGGGCTTGGCGCGCTTCAGCCGGCCGAACACCGCGTCCTTCACCGCGTTGCGGGCATGACGCTCCTGGGTGACGGCGTCGACCAGGCCGAGCGCCTTGGCGCGGCGCGCGTCGATCGTCCTACCGGTCAGCATCAGGGTCATCGCCTGCATAGGGTTGATCAGCTCCGTGAAGCGCACGGTGCCGCCGAGGCCGGGATGCAGGCCGAGCATCACCTCGGGGAAGCCGAACCTGGCATCGTCGATCGCGATCCGCATCTGGCAGGCCAGCGCCACCTCGAGGCCGCCGCCGAGGCAGAAGCCGTGGATCACGGCAACTGACGGCACGCGCAGCCCTTCGAGCCGGTCGATCACCGCATGGGCCCGGCCGATCTGGGTCTCGACCGCGCCGGGATCGCTGACGCCGCGGAATTCATTGACGTCGGCGCCGGCGATGAAGCCGCTCTTTTTCGCGGAGCGCACCACGAGCCCGGTCGGCCGCTGGTTTTCCAGCGCGGTGACGACAGCATCGAGCTCCTCGAGCAGATCGGCGGACAGCGTGTTGGCGCTGGTGCCGGCGCGGTCGAACAGCAGCCAGGCAATGCCGTCCTCGTCACGCGTCAGCTTGAAATTCCTGTACGGGCTGTCGGCAACCGGCTTCGGCCCGAGTTCGAGCTCGCGGTCGGCGAGAAGGTCCATGATCCGTGAATCCATGATCACACCGTCTCAATCAACATCGCGCCGCCCTGCCCGCCGCCGATGCATTCGGTGGCGACGCCGCGCCTGGTGCCGAGCCGCTTCATCGCATTGACCAGATGCAGCACGATGCGGTTGCCGCTGGTGCCGACGGGATGGCCGAGGCTGATCGCGCCACCATCGACATTCAGCTTGGTGCGGTCGATCTCGCCGGCTGCGCCGTCAAGTCCCAAAATCTCGCGGCAGAATTTGTCGTCGTTCCAGGCCGCGAGACAGCCGAGCACCTGGGTGGCAAAGGCCTCGTTGAGCTCCCAGGTCTCGACCTCCTGCAAGGTCATCCCGTTGCGCTTGAGCAGCGCACTCGCCGACAGCACCGGACCGAGCCCCATGATCGAGGGATCGAGCGCCGACCATTGGCTGTCGAGGATGACGGCCTTCGGCGTCAGCCCGTGCTTGGCGACCGCGGTCTCGGACGCCAGGATCACCCAGGACGCGCCGTCGGTGATTTGCGAGGAATTGCCGGCGGTGACCTGGCCCCAGGGACGCTCGAACACCGGCTTCAGCTTGGCCAGCGTCTCGGGCGTCGAGTCCGGGCGGACGCCGTCGTCGTGGTCGTAGAATTGGCCGTCGCGGGCGAACGCGGTCTCGACCTCGCCCTTGAGAAAACCTTGCTTCTGCGCGTTGGCGAGCCGCTGGTGGCTCTCGGCGGCGTAAGCATCGGATTGCGCGCGGGTGATGCCGAAGAGATGACCGACCTTCTCGGCGGTCTGCCCCATGTTGAGCTCGGTGATCGGGTCGGTCAGCCCGCGCTCGAGGCCGATGATCGGCTTGAAGTAGCTCGGCTTCACCTTCAGCGCCGCGGCGATCTTGGCCCCCAAGCCCTTGGCGCCGGCAAAGCCGGCAAACCAGCGTACGCCGGAATTCGGCCAGACCAGCGGTGCGTGGCTCAGCGCCTCGGCGCCGCCGGCGAGGATCAGATCGGAGATGCCTTCCCGGATGTAGCGGTAGCCGGTATCGATCGACTGCATGCCGGAGCCGCAATTGATCTGCACCGTGAAGGCGACCATCTGCTCGCCCATGCCGAGCCGGAGCGCGGCAACCCGCGCCGGGTTCATCTCGTCGGCGATCACGTTGACACAGCCGAGGATGACCTGGTCGAAGGCGGTGGACGCGAAAGGCTGCCGCGCCAGCAGCGGCCGCCCGCATTGCACGGCGAGGTCGACCGGGGTGAACGGGCCGGGACCGGAGCGCGCCTTCAGGAACGGCGTCCGGCTGCCGTCGACGATAAAGACTGGTCGCGCCATCAGCTCGCCGCCCTCTGCTCACCCAGCTCCTGGAAGAACTGATGCACGTCGGCGGTTTTCTTGTAAATCGGGGACAGCGCCTCGGGCGCAAAATCATCGACCTCGATGACCTTGGCCACCGCCTCATGGGCGGCGGCGAGCTTGTCGCCGTCGGCCTCGGTGATGACGCCTTTCTTGACGGCATCCTTCCAGTCATGCAGCCGCGCCGCGCGCAGCTGCTTGGCGGCATCCTCGGCCTCGGTGACGAGGCGGAAGGCCTTTTCCAGCCGCGCGATGCCGCCGTCGTCCTCGACAAAGGCGAGGTCCGGCGTCAGGCGGTCGCGCGCCGCTGAGGGCGACAGCACGAGTTGTGCGCAGAGATGCACGACGCGGTCCGACGGGCCGGTGACGCGTGCGCCGAACGGCTGGATCAGGAATTTCAGCAGCCATGCCACCGGGCGGTTCGGCAGATTGGCAAGGATTTCCGCAAAGCGGTTCTCGATGGTCTTGAAGCCGGATGCCATGCACCATTCGAGCGCAGGCAGATCCTCCTTCTGCCGGCCCTCATCCTGCCAGCGTTTCAGCGCGGCGGAGAGCAGATACAGTTCGGAGAGGATGTCGCCGAACCGCGCCGAGAGCATCTCCTTGCGCTTCAACGCGCCGCCGAGCGTGAGCAGCGCCATGTCGGCGCACAGCGCGAATGCCGACGAATAGCGCGAGAGCTGGCGATAGAACTCCGTTGCATCGCCGGCATCCGGCGCCGGCGCAAACAAACCGCCGGTCCAGCTGCGGCCCCAGGCGCGGAACATGGTCGCAAAGCTGTGGCCGACATGCTTCCAGAACGCGGTGTCGAACGCAGTGAGCCCCTTGTCGCGATCGGTCTCGCTGAGCGCATTCATCTCCTGCAACAGATAGGGATGCGCACGGATCGCGCCCTGGCCGAACACGATCAGGTTGCGGGTCAGGATGTTGGCGCCCTCGACCGTGATGCCGACCGGCACCGAACGGTAGAGCCCGCCGAGATAATTCTGCGGCCCGTCGATCACGGCCTTGCCGCCATGGATATCCATGGCGTCGTCGATCGCGATCCGCATCCGCTCGGTGGCGTGCAGCTTCATGATGCCGGAGATCACCGCGGGGTGATGCCCCTCGTTCAGCGCGGCGCAAGTCAGGCGCCGCGCGGCGTCGAGCAGATAGGCGGTGCCGGCGATGCGCGCGAGCGGCTCCTCGATGCCCTCGAACTTGGAAATAGAGATCCCGAACTGTTCGCGGATGCGGGCATAGGCGCCGGTGGTGCGCGCGGCATAGGCGGCGCCTGCGGCCGATAGCGAGGGCAGCGAGATGCCGCGGCCGGCGGCGAGCGCCGTCATCAGCATCTTCCAGCCCTGGCCGAGCCGCTCCTTACCGCCGATGATGTAGTCGAGCGGGATGAAGACGTCCTTGCCCCAGTTCGGACCGTTCTGGAACACCTGCATCGCCGGCAGATGGCGGTGGCCGATCGAGACGCCGGGCAGATGGGTCGGGATCAGCGCTACCGTGATGCCGAGCTCATCCTCGTTGCCGACCAAATGATCGGGATCATAGGCCTTGAAGGCTAGGCCGAGCAGCGTCGCGACAGGTCCGAGCGTGATGTAACGCTTGTGCCAGTTGAGCTTGAGCCCGATCACCTCGCGGCCTTCGAAATTGCCCTTGCAGACGATGCCGCTGTCGATCATCGAGGCGGCATCGGAGCCGGCCTCGGGGCTGGTCAGGCCGAAGCAGGGAATGTCCTGGCCGGAGGCGAGGCGCGGCAGCCATTTGTCCTGCTGCTCCCTCGTGCCGAAGCGCATCAGCAGTTCGCCCGGTCCGAGCGAGTTCGGCACCATCACGGTGACGGCCGCGGTCAGCGAGCGCGAGGAGATCTTGCGCACCACTTCGGAATGCGCATAGGGCGTGAAGCCGAGGCCGCCGAACTCCTTCGGGATGATCATGCCGAAGAATTTCTTCGCCTTGATGAAGGCCCACACCTCGGGCGGCAGATCGCGCCATTCCCAATTGATCTTCCACTCGTCGAGCTTCGCGCAGAGCTCGTCGACCGGGCCGTGCAGGAAGGCGTTCTCCTCGTCGGTCAATTTGGCCGGCGCGAATGCCAACAATTTCGACCAGTCCGGATTGCCGGTGAAGAGATCGGCGTCCCACCAGACGTCGCCGGCCTCCAGCGCCTCGCGCTCGGTGTCCGACATGGTCGGCAGCACGCCACGCGCCCAGGAGAAGATCGGTTTTGTCACATAGTCGCGGCGGAAGCTCATGGTGGGACCCTCATGCAACGGCAGCGTGGATGGGTGATCTTACCGAAAAGTGCCGTTCACCGGTGAACACTTCGCTGTTCAAATAAAGCGAAATTGACGCGGCCGAGCCGCCGTTTGTTAACGGCAGGCAGCGCGTCCGGTTCCGAAAGCTGAGCTGCGACAATCAGGTAGCGGGGATTGCGCCGGCGGCTCGTGCCGGCGCCGCCTTTCACGGCTAGGCCGGTCCCGCACCCTGGGTCGCTGTATAGACCGCGTAGAGCGACTGGCTTGCGGCCATGAACAGGCGGTTGCGCTTGGGGCCGCCGAAGGTGATGTTGCCGCAGACCTCGGGCAGCCGGATGCGGCCGAGCAGCTTGCCTTCCGGCGACCAGCACGTCACGCCGTTGTAGCCGACCGCGCGGCCGGCATTGCTCGAGCACCAGACGTTGCCATTGACGTCGCAGCGGATGCCGTCCGGCCCGCACTTCACGCCGTCGATCGTGAAATCGCTGAACCGCTTGCCGTTGGAGACCTTGTTGTCGGCGCCGACATCGAACACGAACACGTCACCCTTGCCGCCGGGGCCGGTATCGCCCGGTCCCTTGCCGGTCGAGACGACGTAGAGCTTCTTGTAATCGGGCGAGAAGCAGATGCCGTTCGGATCCGGCACCTGGTCCTCGGTCACGACGACATCGACACGGCCGGAGGGATCGATGCGATAGCAATTGGTCGGCAGCTCCCGCTTGGCGGCGACGAAGCCCGCCGGCTGGCCGATCCGCGGATTGAGCTTGCCGGCGGCGTTGCTCGCTCCACCGGCCGCGTCCGGCTCGCCCTCATAGAGCTGGCCGCCATAGGGCGGATCGGTGAACCAGTAGCTGCCGTCGGGATGCGCGACGACGTCGTTCGGCGAGTTCAGCCGCTTGCCTTGATAATTATCGGCGAGCACGGTCGCGGTGCCGTCATTCTCGTAGCGCGTCACCCGGCGGGTGAGGTGTTCGCAGGACAGCTGGCGGCCCTGGAAGTCGAACGAATTGCCGTTCGAGTAGTTCGATGGCATGCGGAAGACGCTGATATGGCCGTCATCCTCCGACCAGCGCATCTGCCGGTTGTTCGGGATGTCGCTCCACAGGAGATAGCGGCCCTGCGAGCTCCAGGCCGGGCCTTCCGCCCAGAGCAGGCCGGTATAGAGCCGCTTGATCGAGGTGTTGGGCTGGGCCAGATCGTTGAAGGACGGATCGACCGCGATGACGTCGGGGTCCCAGAAATAGGTGGTCGGCGCCCCGCGCGGACTGAAGTCGCGCGGCGGGCTGGTGATCGTGGTCGGCGGCCCGACCGGCGCCGGCGCGTTCTGGGCCAGCGCCTTGCCGGCTCCCGCGGCGGTCGCGGCCGCGGCAACCGCCAGTCCCTGGACAAGTGTTCGTCGTGAAACGTCCGGATCGCGCCGCTCTTCTGTTGGATTGCTCCGCTCTTGGCGTGTCATCGCATCCTCCCACTGTTGGCCGGCCGTTGATCCGGCCTGGCGCGCGGGAGGTTAGACTGCTCGCTCGGAGGTTGCGAGTGACGGTTTTTCATCACTCCGCGCGGGAATTTCACATTGTCGTGGTTCCGCTTCCGTCATTGCGAGGAGCAAAGCGATGAAGCAATCCATCTATCCTACGTGTGGAGGGATGGATTGCTTCGCGGAGCCTGTCATCGGGCGCGCGTTCGCGCGACCCGTTGGCTCGCAATGCCGGCTACACGGACCGCTTCAATCCGGCCGGATCATCTCGAACATGTTTTCCGGCTTGATCTCGAAATAGTCCCCTCTCCGGCCGGCGCGGACGATCGGGTGGGCGAGACCGGTCTGGTAAACGCCGTCCTTGATGAAGGCCTTGTCGATATGGACGGCGACCACCTCGCCGAGCGTCAGCCAGGCCTCGGCCTTCCTGCCGTCGGCGCCCTGCAGCTGGATGATCTGGCTCACCTTGCATTCGAACGACACCGGGCTTTCGGCGACCCGCGGCACGTTGACGAGTTTGCCGGCGATCGGTGTCACGCCGGCGAGCTTGAACTCGTCGACATCGCGCGCGACATGCGCCGCGGTCGCGTTCATGTGCTTCGCCAGATCCATCGTCGCCAGATTCCAGACGAACTCGCCGGTCTCCTGGATGTTGGCGACGCTGTCCTTCCAGTTGGTGGAGGAGAAGCCGATGATCGGCGGGGTGTAGCAGAAGGCGTTGAAGAAGCTGTAGGGCGCGAGGTTGACGTTGCCGCCCTTGTCGCGCGAGGAGATCCAGCCGATCGGCCGCGGCGCCACGATGGCGTTGAACGGGTCGTGCTTCAGGCCGTGGCCGTTCTTCGGCTCGTAGAAATGCAGGTCTTTTTCGGTCACGGAGCGCCCCTCTTGCCGTAGCCCGGATGGAGCGCAGCGCAATCCGGGACAGTGTCACAAGCGGAAATGACCCCGGATTGCGCTGCGCTCCATCCGGGCTACAAACTCGCTTTGCCTGCTATACGGAAAGAGTCAACTGACGAAAGCGTCAGTGCCGGCGCTCAATGGGCGCGCGCGCGCGGCGACAGGCCGGCGATCACGAAATCGATCATCTGGTCGATGGTCGGGCCCGGCTTGGTGGCGCATTGGGCGATCATTTGCGGGTGGAAGAACCGCATCATCGCCGTGCCAGCGCACAGCGCGGCGACCTCGAGGTCCTGGACTTCGAATTCGCCGGAGGCCACACCCTGCGCGATCACCGCGCCGATGGTCTGGCCGATCAGCTCCATATGGGCGACACAGACCTCCCAGTCCTCCTGCATCGCGATCTCGACCATCTCGTGCAGCTTGGAATCGCCGACATAGCGCTCGGTGTTCATCCGATTGATGGTCGTCATCATCTGGCGCAAGCGGGTCGCCGCCGGCCCCTCCGATCGGGCGATGCGCTGCGCCTCGATCTCGACCTCGCCCATCAGGCTGCGCGCCACGCCCTCGTGGATCGACTTCTTCGAATCGAAGAAGCGGTACACGTTGGCGGGGCTCATCCGCAGCTCTTTGGCGATGTCGGCGACCGTGGTCTTCTGGTAGCCGATCTGTCGGAACAAGCGCTCGGCCACCACGAGGATGCGCTCGCGGGTGTCGGTTTCGCTATGTTCCGTGATCAGTGTCATGTTGGCCTGCTCAATGTTCAATTATTCAGCGGCTTCAGCAAGCGGAAATGCGCGTTGCGCATCGCCGGCATGCTGCGGCGCAGTATTGATTTGCTCGGCGCCGCTCTCCTCGAGGGTCTTGCGGAACCAGAGGGCGTAAAGGCCCGGCAGATACAGCAAGGTCAGGAAAGTCGCAACAAACAAACCACCCATAATGGTGATCGCCATCGGGCCCCAGAACGCCGAGCGCGACAGCGGGATCATGGCCAGGATCGCGGCGAGCGCGGTCAGCACCACCGGCCGGGCGCGCCGGACGGTGGCCTCGACGATCGCCTCGCGCCGGGTCAGGCCGGACGCCACGTCGCTCTCGATCTGATCGACCAGGATCACCGTGTTGCGCATGATCATGCCGGCGAGCGCGATCAGGCCGAGCAGCGCCACGAAGCCGAACGGCTGGTTGGCGACGTTGAGCCCGAGCGAGGCACCGACGATGCCGAGCGGCGCGGTCAGGAACACCAGGGTCAGGCGCGAGAAGCTCTGCAGCTGGATCATCAGCAGCGTCAGCATCACCATCACCATCACAGGGAAGAGGATGAAGATCGACGCATTGCCCTTGGCCGATTCCTCGAACGCCCCGCCCGGCTCGATCCGGTAGGCCGGCTCGAGATGGGCCTGGATGTCCTTCAGCTTCGGCGCGATCTGGTTGGTGACATCGGGCGCCTGCACGCCGTCGACGACGTCGGAGCGCACGGTGATAGCCATGTCGCGGTTGCGCCGCCACAGGATCGGCTCCTCATGGGCATACTCGATCTTGGCGATCTGCTGGAGGGGCACCGCCACGCCGTTGCGCGTGGTGATGGTGAGATCGCCGACCCGGCTGAGATCGAGCCGCTCGGACGGCACCGCGCGGGCGACGACGCCAACCTTCTCGATGCCGTCACGGATCGTGGTGACCGGCGCGCCCGAGATCAGCATCGCCAGCGCCTGCGAGACGTCCTGCGGGGTCAGGCCGAGCGCGCGCGCCCGGTCCTGGTCGACCGCGAGCTTCAGGTAAGGCGACTGCTCGTTCCAGTCGAGCTGGACGTCCTTGACGTTCTTGTTCTGGCGCATGACGTCGCGGACCTGATAGGCGATGTCGCGCACCTTGTTGGCATCGGGCCCGATCACGCGGAACTGGACCGGGAAGCCGACCGGCGGACCGAAATTGAAGCGGTCGACCCGGACCCGCGCCTCGTTCAGCGCGCCGTCGGCGGCGGCCTGCTCGATCTTGGCCTTGACGCGCTCGCGCGCCTCGACGTTCTTGGCGAGGATCACGATCTCGGCGAACGCCTCGTTCGGCAGCTGCGGGTTGAGGCCGAGCCAGAAGCGCGGCGAGCCCTGCCCGACATAGGCGGTGTAGGTCTGGATGTCCTCGTCGTCCTTCAACAGCCCTTCGGCCTGCTTCACCGCCTTTTCGGTCACGTTGAAGGCCGTGCCCTCCGGCAGACGGAGCTGCAGGAACAGCTCGGGCCGCTCGGACAGCGGGAAGAACTGCTGCTGGACGTGACCGAAGCCCACGATCGCGGCGACGAACACGCCGACGGTCGCCGCCACCACCTTGATGCGGTGATCGACACACCACTGCACGACGCTGCGCAAGGCCCGATACATCCGCGTCTCGTAGATTGCGTGCGGATCGTGGTTCTGGTGCACCTTGATGTTCGGCAGCAGCTTGACGCCGATATAGGGCGTGAAGATCACCGCGACGAACCAGGAGGCGACCAGCGCGATCGCCACGATCCAGAAGATGCCGCCGGCATATTCGCCGACCGCCGAATTGGCAAAGCCGATGGGGAGGAAGCCAGCGGCCGTGACCAGCGTCCCCGTGAGCATCGGAAACGCAGTAGATTCCCAGGCAAAGGACGCCGCCTTCATGCGGTCCCAGCCCTGTTCCATCTTCACCACCATCATCTCGACTGCGATGATGGCGTCGTCGACCAGCAGGCCGAGCGCAATGATCAGCGCGCCGAGCGTGATGCGGTGCAGATCGAGCGACATCGCGTTCATCACGATGAAGACGATGCCGAGCACCAGCGGCACCGACAGCGCCACCACGATGCCGGTGCGCCAGCCGAGTGCGACAAAGGAGACGAACAGCACGATCGCGAGCGCCTCGACGAAGGAGTGCACGAACTCGCCCACGGCGTGCTCGACCACCTTGGGCTGGTCGGCGATCTGCTTGACGTCGATGCCCTGCGGCACCGCCTTCATGAATTCGGCGGTCGCCTGCTGGACCTCCTTGCCGAGCTCGAGGATGTTGGCGCCCTTGGCGGTGACGACGCCGATGCCGAGCGCGGGCTTGCCTTCCTGACGCACCTTGAAGCTCGGCGGATCGACATAGCCGTGGCTGACGGTTGCGATATCGCCGAGCCGGAACACTCGGCCGTTGCTTTCGACCGGCGTTTCGGCAACCGCCTTGACGCCGTCAAGCGCGCCGGTGACGCGCAGCGGCACGCGCTGCGATGACGTCTCGACCGTCCCGGCTGGCGTGACATTGTTCTGCTTGGCGAGCGAATCGAACAGCGCTTGCGGTGTGATGCCGAGCGTTGCCAGCTTGGCATGCGAGAACTCGACGAAGATGCGCTCGTCCTGGATGCCGTAAAGATCGATCTTGGTGACCCCGGGCACCTTCAGCAGGCGCTGGCGAAAACCTTCCGCGACTTTCTTGAGCTGCGCGTAATCGGCGCCGTCGCCGGTCATCATATAGAGGATCGAATCGACGTCGGAGAATTCGTCGTTGACCACAGGACCGAGGATGCCGGAGGGCAGCTCGCCCTGCACGTCGACCAGTTTCTTGCGGATCAGATAGAAGAGATAGGGCACGTCCTTCGGCGAGGTCGAATCCTTGAAGGAGACCTGCATCGCCGTGAAGCCCGGCTTGGAATAGGTCTGCACCTTGTCGAAGAACGGCAGCTCCTGCAGCTTCTTCTCGATGGGATCGGCGACCTGCATCTGCATTTCCTGCGAGGTCGCGCCCGGCCACATCACCGAGACGTTCACCACCTTGACGGTGAAGAACGGGTCCTCGGCGCGGCCGAGCTTCTCGTAGGAGAAGAAGCCGGCGGCGCCGAGGATGATCATCAGGAACAGCACCAGCGTCGGATGGCTGACCGCCCAGGCCGAAAGGTTGAAGCGCTTCATCGAACTCTCCAGGTCCAAATCGTCTCGACTTCAATCGTCATTGCGAGCGAAGCGAAGCAATCCACACTTGTTTTGCGGCGAGATGGATTGCTTCGCTTCGCTCGCAATGACGGACGGTTAATCAGAACGACAGCGACGACACGACCCGGACCTTCTGGCTCGGATCGAGTTTCTGCACGCCGAGGGCGACCACCTTGGCGCCATCGTCGACGCCGCCGGAGATGACGACGTTGTTGCTCTCATAGGCCTTCACCTTGACCGGCTTCAACGCGATGTCGCCCTTGTCGTCGACGATGTAGAGCGAGGGATCGCCGCCCTGGCTGTACAGCGCCGACAGCGGCAGTTTCGCCACGCGCTCGGTCGCCTTGTCGGCCAGGGTCAGCGTTGCGGTCATGCCGAGCGAGACGGCCTCGTCGGCGTCGGGCAGCGAGAATTTTGCGAGATAGGTGCGGGTGGCGGGATCGGCCTGCGGCGCAACCTCGCGCAGCTTCGCGGCATAGGTTTTCTTGGCATCCGACCACAGCGTCACCGTGGCAACGCCCGACCTGGCACGAGCAAGAAGCGTCTCGGGGATCGCGACGACAGCTTCCTTCTCGCCAAGTCGGGCGACACGGATCGAGGCCTGGCCCGCGGCAACCACCTGGCCGGGCTCGATCATGGTCGCTGTGACGACACCCCTCGTGTCGGCCACCAGCGTTGCATAAGAGAGCGAATTCCTGGTCAGTTCGACCGAGCGCTCGGCGCGGTTCAGCCGCGCGCGCGCCTCGTCGCCGGCCGCCTTGGCGGAATCGAGCGCCGCGTCGGTGGTCCAGCCCTTGGCCTTCAGATCCTTGGCGCGCTGCTCGGCAGCCGCGGCCTGCGCCAGCACGCCGGTGGCGGCGCGGAACTCGGCCTCGGCCTGCTCGGCCTGCAGCTTCAGATCGACCTCGTCGAGGGTGGCCAAGGGCTGGTCGACGTCGACTGTCTGTCCGACCTCGACCAGCCGCTTGGCCACCTTGCCGGCGACCCGAAAGCCCATATCGGCTTCGATACGGGGCCTGATGGTGCCGACAAAGCTGCGCTCAGGTGTTTCGGCTTCGTAATGGACGGTCGCCACCAGAACGGGGCGTCCGGGATCGGCGTTTTCGGCTGCTTTTTCATTGCAGCCGGTCAGCGCGAATACCGCGAAAGCCAGCGTTGCTCCGGTCAAGAGCCTGTAATAGCTCGACAAAACGGAACGAACGAACATCTGAAATCTCCATCAGGCTGACGATTGATGAAGAGTATCGATTTATCACTGATGAATGTCAATATTCGTCAGTAGTAACCAATTCGTGAGAACGGCTGCATTTGGGGAGCTGGCGAGCGGAATTCGCGATGCGCAACGGGTCGCGCGAATGCGCCCCCGTGGCTTCGCGCAATCCGGGACTGTGCATGGGGTTGTTTTTGATTTTTTTGTCTAGTGCGTAGCCGTAGCCCGGATGAAGCGCAGCGAAATCCGGGGCTCATGCCAGTGGCGAGAGCGTCCCGGATCAAGCTTCGCTTCATCCGGGCTACGCAGCTGTCACGACGCCAGCTACTTCGCGCCCGCGAACTCGGTCTTGGTTTCGTGGCTGCCGAGGAACACCAGGAGGCCGGCCGCGAGCGGCAGCAGCGACAGCACCAAAAGGCCGGTCGACGTGCTGCCGGTCGCCTCCTTCACCCAGCCGWTCAGATAGGGCCCGCCGAAACCGGCGAGGTTGCCGATCGAGTTGATCAGCGCGATCGCGCCGGCGGCGGCAGTGCCTGACAGCCAGGCGGTCGGCAGCGTCCAGAACACCGCGAAGGTGCAGAACACGCCGATCGCGGCAACGGTCAGCACGACCATCGTCGTGGTCGGATCGGTGATGTAGCTCGAGACCGCGAGCGCCAGCGCCGTGAGCAGAAGCGGCGCGCCGACATGAAACACGCGCTCCCGCGTGGCGTCGGAACGGCGCGCCCACAGGATCATCGCGACGGTGCCGACGGCATAGGGGATCGCGGTGACGAAGCCGGTCTGCGCGTTGGTCAGACCGAACGCCTTGACGATCTGCGGCAGCCAGAACTGCATGCCGTAGAGGGAGGCGACGAAGCCGAAATAAATCGCGCTGAGCGCCAGCACTTTCGGCGAAGACAGCGCCTCGAACAGCGTGAAGTGCTTGGCCGCCTGCTTGGCCGCGACCTCGGCATCGAGCCTCGCCTTCAGCCACGCCTTCTGCTCGGCCGAGAGCCAATCGGCCTTCTCCGGCCGGTCGGTGAGATAGAACCAGGTGACGATGCCGAGCAGCACCGAGGGGACGCCCTCGATGATGAACAGCCACTGCCAGCCCTTCAGCCCCATCACGCCGTCCAGCCCGAGCAGAAGGCCTGAAATAGGCGCGCCGATCGCCGTCGAGACCGGAACGGCGATCGCGAAGGCGGCGAGGAAGCGCGCGCGATACTCGGCTGGATACCAGTAGGTGAGATAGAGAATGATGCCGGGGAAGAAGCCGGCCTCGGCGACGCCGAGGAAGAAGCGCAGCGCGTAGAAGCTGTGTTCGTCATAGACCGCCGCCATCAGGGCCGAGAGAATTCCCCAGCTCACCATGATGCGGGCGATCCACTTGCTGGCGCCGAACTTCTCGAGCGCCAGGTTGCTCGGCACCTCGAACAGGAAATAGCCGATGAAGAAGATGCCGGCGCCAAACGAGAACACAAGCGGCGAGAACTTCAGCTCCGTGTTCATGGTGAGCGCGGCGAAGCTGAGATTGACGCGGTCGAGATAGGAGAAGAAATAGGCCAGGATCAGGAACGGGATCAGCCGCCAGGAAATCGCGCGGATCGTGGACGTCTCGATCTCGCTGCGGGCGCCGCGCTCGGGCGCAACGGTTGCGATCTGGCTCATCAGTTCCCCCCAAAGCTATTGCTTGCCTCGAGGATTATTGGGTGGCCCCGCATAGGGCAATGGTAAAAACTCACAGCGCACAGCACAAACCGGAGCCGGGGCGTTCTCCATTCGTCATTGCGAGCCAACGGGTCGCAATGACGAATGGAGAAAGCCAATCCTACTCCGCCAGTTGGAAGCGTTCGAAGCGGTCGAGTTCCTCCTCGATCCTGCGCTTCAGCTCCTTGCGCCCCGCCTGCTTCTTGCGATTGCCGACCCAGCTCCATTTCTGCATCAGCAGCTTCCGTTTCTGCCGGTCGGTCTTCAGGTCGATGGCGGCAACGATATCGTCACCGACCAGCACCGGCAACGCGAAATAGCCGAACTGGCGCTTCTCCTTCGGCACATAGGCCTCGAACCGATGGCCGTAGCCGAAAAACAGCTCGGTGCGCTTGCGCTGGATGACCAGGGGGTCGAACGGCGACAGGATATGAACCAAAGCTGGATCGCCCTCACCGGTCTCCTCCAGCACCTCGGGCCGCGCCCAATGCTCCTGCTTGCCGGCGCCATCGAGCGCGATCCGCACCAGCTCCTTGCGTCGCACCCTCGCCTCGATCAGGCCGCGCACCGCCTTCTTGCTCGGCGCGTCGAGATGGCAGATCGAGTCCAGGCTGACGATACCCTGCGAGCGCAGCGCGCGGTCGAGCAGATAGGCTGTTCTGGCCGAGGCCGGTGCGGGCTTCGGCGGCCTGTCCCAGCCGAAATGCCGGGTCATCAGCTCGTAGGTTTTCAGCATGCCGGCGCGCTCGCTGATCGTGACCACACCGCCATAGAAGGCGAGTTGCAGCGCCCGCTTGGAAGGTTTGCGGCTCTGCCAGAGATGCTCCTTCTCGGTCAGCACATCGTCGTCGATATCGCGGATGGTCAGCGGACCGGCCCGCAGCAGCCGCATGATCTTGCGCGTATCCGATGGCGTCACCGACGAGAACCATTTATGGCCCTCGCGCTTGTGCGCCCTCATCGCCGGCAGGAAGATGTTGATGTCCTTGGACGGCACGTAGGACAGCGCGTGCGTCCAGTACTCGAACACGCTCTTGTCCTGGCTCTGCGCCTGCTTGAGGTCGGCGCGGCGATAGTCCGGAATCCGGGTGAACAGGATGTGGTGGTGGCAGCGCTCGATCACGTTGATGGTGTCGATCTGTACGTAGCCGAGATGATCGACGGCGGCCGCCACGGCTGATGCCCCGTCCCCGAACGGTGCCGTTGTATCGAGCCGTTGCGCACGCAGCCAGATATGGCGGGCGGCGGTATTGGCCAGGGAAAAGGGTTCGGCGGCGCGGGGCATTGCCCGAGCAATGTAGTGAGATTCGCACGGCTGTGGAGGGTATGGGGTTCCACCCAGGTCCCGAATCATCCGTGATCTGGATCACATTCCGGATTTTGAACCCGTCCTAGGTTCCCGGCATCAAAACGATAGCAGCCGGATTGGCTGGCCCGACATTTAAGGACGAAAACCATGACCCGCTCGTTTTCCCTGTCTCTCTTGACGATCGGCGCTGCGCTGTCGATGACGGCGGGCGTCGCACTGGCCGGCAGCGACACCGTTCCGGCCGCCCAGATCCTCAATGCGTTGAAGCCGAAGTCAGCCACCCGCGGCCTCTCCGCCGGCACACAGGTCGACCCGGCCGCCTCGGCCAAGGAAGCAAGCTTCCTCAACACCGTTCGCAACCGGCAGACCCGCTCGCTGTCGCTGGGCGAACGCCAGGAGATCGCCGACATCGCCGCCAACAAGCCGAAGATCGATCTGGAGATCCACTTCGACTACAACTCGGCCGAGATCGCCAAGGGCTCGACCCAGGCGGTGCAGGAGCTCGGCAAGGCGCTGTCGGATGCCAGCATGAAGGGCTCGACCTTCGTCGTCGCCGGCCACACCGATGCGATCGGCAGCGAGGCCTATAACCAGGATCTTTCCGAGCGCCGCGCCGACACCATCAAAACCTATCTGGTCGAGCATTACGGCCTGAACGGCTCCGATCTCGTGACCGTCGGCTACGGCAAGACCCGGCCGAAGGACCCGAACGCGCCGATGGACCCGACCAACCGCCGCGTGCAGGTCGTCAACATGGATACCAAGACAGCGCAGCAGTAACCTCCCGTGGCCTGGAGCTTCGGTTCCGATCGCAACAAAATCGAGGCTCCGCCTTTTTTCAGAGAGATTCAAATCCAGTTCTGGAACAGCATCAGCCGATTGAAGGTCGCCATCGACGTCCCGACGGCGGCAACCGTGATCGGCAGCATCGCGATGAAGCCCGCGCATCCGACCGCCACGAAGGTCCACAACAGCCAGCGCGGCGCACCCTGCCGCGTCAAGGCGTAGACCAGCACGAAGCTCGCGGTGGTCGCGGCCGGCAGGTAGTAATAAATGAAGCCGAGCGTGCGCGGCAGCAGCGCCCAGGCGAGATACGGGCCGAGATAGAACGCCAGCACGAGAAACGCCTCGCGGCTGCGGGTCACGATCCAGTCGCGCAGCGCGATGATCAGCGCGATCAGCGCCGGCCACAATACCAGCGGATTGCCGAGAAACACGATCGCGGCGAAGGCGTCATCGCCGGTCTTCTCGAACAGGTACCAGACCGGACGCACCAGGAACGGCCAGGACGGCCATGCGCTCATATAGGTGTGGCCGGCGATCGCGGTCGTGGTGTTGTCGGCAAAGATGCGGCGCTGCGCCTCGATGAGATCGGTGAAGGAGAAGCCGTACAGCGGCACGAAGCTCGCGAGATAGATGGCCGACGGGAGCAGCACGAAACATCCGATGAAGTGGGGAAGACGGAAGTCCGGCCATAGGTCCGGCCGATACCAGTCCTCCGCATTGGCGTCGGCAAAGCGCGCGCGCCAGCCCTGCATCAGACGGATCACCGCAACGATCGCGATGCAGGTCGCGAGCACGAACAGCCCGCTCCATTTGCAGGCACAGGCAAACCCGGCGAAAACCCCTGACAGTGCGAAGGCAAGTCGCGGCCGCTTCTGTCCGAAGCCGTGGATGAAGGCCGCGATCGCAAACAGACAGAAGGCGAGCGCGAAAATATCCAGCATCGCGATCCGCGATTGCACGAACAGCATCTGGTTGCAGAAGGCGAGCAGCACGGCCGCGACGGCACGTTCCTGCGAGGCGAACAGCGCAAGCGCGCCGAGATAGACGGCGACCAGCGCGAGCGCGCCGAACAGCGCCGCGGGATAGCGCCATCCGAGCGGCTCATCACCGAATGCCTTGATCGACAGCGCGATGATCTCCTTGGCGAGCGGCGGATGCATCGGGTTGAGGATCGGCCCCTCGATCACCGGCAACAGCATCTGGCGCGCTGCCGGCACGTAATGCACCTCATCGAAATAGAGCTTGTTGGGTGTGGTGATCCCGAGCAGCAGAACGACATGGGCGACGATGAAGATGATGGCCGCGACGATCGCCGTGCATGTGGCGGGACGCCGCAGAACAGAAGGAGATTTTGATGCGATGATCAAAGGACGAGCACCCTGCGAGGGGAGCCGGTGTGAGCGAAGTGTGAGCTACGACGGCCGCGAGTGTGATGTGTGTGACGAGTGTGATCAGATCTCACGTTGATGTCCGCAGCCGCGCGCATTCTTGAATCCATCGCCCCCAACCATCTGGCGCAACTCGACACGGCTTGTGACAATTATACAATATCAGCCGCGTCCGCGATCCGGTACGATGAGAAGGTAGGTCGATCGGTATTGCAAATGAATTCGCGCCACAGCTTTTTCTCCGTGCTTGCACTCGGTCTCGCGATCGCACTGACGGCTCATCCCGTTCGGGCGCAAACGCGCGTCGGCGAAGCGGCGATGGTGAAGAACGAGGTCGTCCGCGTCGCGGCCGCGACCACACCGATCAATGTCGGCGACGCACTACTGCGCGACGAGACGGTGCGCACCGGCCTCGAGAGCGCAGCGCGGCTGGTGATGGCCGACAGCACCAACCTGTCGCTCGGACCGAATGCTTCGCTCAAGCTCGATCGCACCGTGTTCGACGACGAGCATCATTATCGCGATGTTGCTATCCGCCTGACCTCGGGAGCGTTCCGCTTCGTCACCGGCCATTCGGAGAAGGCCGCTTACACGATCACCACGCCGCTTGCGACCATCGGCGTTCGCGGCACGGTGCTCGACATCCTGTCGCAACGCGGCAAGACCACCGTGGTATTGCAGGAAGGCGCATCGACGGTGTGCACGTCAAATCGGCAATGCATCGACCTGACGCAGCCCGGCGACACCGCGATCATCACCTCGAGCGGCGGCCGCACCACGATCCAGAAGACCAACAACCCGCCCTGGACCTTCGCCGCGACCTGCACCCAGGCCGCAGGCCTGTGCACCGTCACCCAGTTCGCAGACGCGTCACCGCTGACGCCGCCGGTCGACGACCCGACCGGCATGTTGTGCGGGCGGTGAGCATGCTGCGGCATATTCATCATTTGGTCCTGTCGGCGGCGCTGACAATGGCGCTGTCGCTCGCGATGCTCCATGCACTGGCTGCGCCCGCCGAGGCGCAGTCTCCGACGCCGAACTGCACTTCGAATCTCGATAACAACCTGTCGATATCGCCGAACTGCACGTCGACCCCTACGCCTACGCCGACACCGACACCCACTGCCACACCGTCGCCGACGCCGACGCCGACCCCTACGCCCACGCCGACACCAACGCCCAGCCCATCGCCGACGCCGATCACCGGCGCGCCGTCGAGTGGCAGTTCGATCAACAACCTCGCCGACCAGCGCTTCAACCAGATGATCACCAACCGCGTGCTCGGATCGGTGCTGCTCGGCGTCAACGAGCAGGTCAATTGCGACGACTGCATCAGCGCGTTCGGCTCGGCCGGCTCGTTCTCGGCCGGCATCCACGGCCGCAAGACCATCACGCCGAATCTGTCGCTGCTCGCCGGCATCGCCTACACCCAATATGGCGAAGGCGGCTACAACGTCACCAGCGCGCCGATCGGCGCCTTCGCGCTGCGCTACGACTTCGTCGACTGGGGCTCGTCGCGCCCGTTCTTCGACATCGGCACCATTCTCTCGCCGTCGGAGAAAGTGCGCTACACCCGCAGCTACGCGACCAGCCTCGGCCCGGTGTCGGTCACCGGCGAGACCTCGAGCGAGAATTACGGCGTGTACGGGCGCGCGGGCTGGATCAGCCGGCTCTCGGCGCGCGACGAGGTCGCGGCTTCGATCGAGGTCTGGCAGCTGTGGCAGCGGGTCAAGGGCTACAGCGATCCTGCCGTTGCCTTCAATCCGTTCGACGCCACCATCGCCGACGGCACCGATCGCACGAGCCTGGTCAAGATCGGCGGCCAATGGACACATCTGTTCGGATCGAGCATCGAAACCAACATCAATGGCGGCTGGGTGCAATCCTTCGCTACCCATTCCGGCATCGTCGCCACCGTCACCGGCGATGGCACCATCGTGCCGACGATCGGCAACCAGGGCTGGTTCGAGTATGGCGGCCGCGTCGGCTTCCGCATCACCAAGGGCTGGATCGCCGACCTGTTCGTGAACGGCACCGCCGGGCCGCAACCGGTCGGCAACACGCTTCACGGCGGCGTGGGCTTGCGGATCAGTTATTAGGACGGGGCCGCCGCTGGTCCGGACCCGCACCGTCGAGCAATCGGATCAGCGAGGCCGACCTACGTTCAATCGTTGTCCCAATAGCCGTCCGAGTAGCCTTCCCGGTACCCCGATCGATAGCCGTAGTAACCGCCCGGATATTCGTCGCCGTATTCGTAGACGTGACGATGGTAGTGCACGACGGGGGGCGGCGAATAATAGTCCCTCTCGTAGACATAGGCCGGAGCCGCACCGGCAGCCATGGTGGAGCCCAACAGGGCGCCGAGGGCCAGGCCGCCGACGATCCCGACGGCAACCGCATCTCCCCGCCGGCCGCGTGCCGTGGCTTCGCTCGACGCAAGACATCCCACAGCGACCACCGCCATGGCGGCAAAAACCGCTACTCGTTTCATTGACGCATATCCTATTCGCGTTCGATAACCGCGCCCGCCCCTCGGCAGCGATCGACAAAGCCCCTCTAGAACGTGACGAGCTCCTTGAGCTCGCTCCTGACGTATCGCGGCACTACACGTCGGGCCACGAAATCATTCCAATCCTTGAACTTCGACTTTGCTCTCGCCTCCGTGATCGCAGTGACGCCGCGCACGCTGAGGTGCGGAAGCTTCACCAGTTCGCTGACAGGCGCGGTGTTGAGGTTGATCTTGTCGGCGCGACTGATCGGCGCGCGTGTTGCGGGGGCCTGGTGAGTTGAGCCGGTCATCGATGGAGATGTCTGCGCGACCGCGGTGGCGCCGATGATGCCGCAAACGCCGAGGCTGATGCAAACCAACCTGATAAGCATGGACCGCTATCCTTCGTGATATGACGCCCTTGACCCCGCCGCCGATAAAGCGGCGGCCGATTACCGCAAGATTACGCGCGCGATCGGTACGGCCGCGTTGCGGATGAGCTTGATCAGCGCATCAAGACGAAGAGCTTTGCTGCTCCATGATGCACCAGCATGTTGGCTCCCGGATCGTTCGTCTGCGGCGCATTTCCCGGCGGCTGATTTTCCGGCACCGCGACATCCGGCTCAGCGCGAGGCGGCGAATCCGCTTGCGGAGAGACATGTCCTCCGCCCTGACCGGCATCGTTGACGAGACTTGACGGCGCATCGTCCGGCTCACGACGGGGCGCGACCAGGAAAGCAACGAGGTTCCGCTTGACGCCCGGAATTCCAAACAGGCTCGATTGAACGGAAAATTCGCGTTTGACATAATCTCCGGCGTGGGCCGCCATTCGCCCGGTCCATTCAAGGCAATCGTCCTGGTCGTCAAAACAGAGCGCCGCCCAGCCGCGCTCCGGTGTTACCTCGCGTGGCAATGCCAATGAATATTGGTAGGCGAAAGGGTCGCCATAATGCGGGTGATCGGAGCTGTAGAAGGCCACCGCGACCCCAAGGCTATCGTTGCCGCCGACGATCGACAGCGGCGTACCCATCTGCTCGTGCCACAGCTGGGTGAGTTTGTCTGCAGCCTGGTGATAGACGTTTCGCCCTTCATCGTAGCCGTAGCTGTTGCGGTAGAGCGCATGGGCCGGGGCTGCCAGCACGGTGGCGACGATTGCTATTCCGGCAACCAGCAGCGCGGCATTGACCGTATAGAACCGCTCGATCGGGTAACGCGTGCTGCACACGACGGGCACAACAAGCAGGAACAATCCCTGAAGCGCCCAGAGCGACGGCAAGTCGGTGCCGAGCAAGATGGACGTGATGAAAGGAAGAGCGATCGTGCCGATCGCGACATGGCCGAGCAGCTTCAGGTTGGGATTTGCCGCCGCGAGATCCCGGGGAAGGCGCTTGATGCGATACCCTGTTATCATCATCCACGTTACGGCCGAGACACTCGTCGCCGCAGCAAGACCCAACAGGAAATTGACGGCATCCCGCAGCGACGAAGGGAAACCGGCGCCCACATGCGTCGCGGCATAGTGGACGGGTTCCGCGCCCGTCGTGGCCAGCCAGTGCAGATGCGGAGACAGCGCAATCAGCCCGACAGCTGTGGAGATCCAGGGCGAGCTGGACGCGAAATAGGCTCGTCGCAAGGGATGGATGATTGCGGCCAACGCGAAGCTGGCGATCAGAAAGATGGAATAGTACTTGCCCAGCATTGCAAGCGCTGCCGCGACACCCGCGGCAATCGCCCAGAGCGGCGCCCTCGTTTCAAAGGCACGCAGGAAGCAGTAGGTTGCAAGCGGCCAGACCGCGAGCAACACGGCGTTGGCGTTGAAGCGCTGCGCGTGAAACTGGTATGCCGGGGTCAGCATCAGCAGGAACAGCACGATCAGGCGCTTGTGCCCGGTCACAAACCTTCTTGCGATGCGATCGACGAACCACAGGGCCAACGCCGCATTCGTCATCGCCATCAGCTGCAGCGACCAGTCGGAGAGTGGAAAGACCAAGGTCCACGCGCCGGTCGTCCACCCCATCAATGGCGGGTGCTTGGGATAGCCCCATGCGAAGTGCCTCCCATAGGTCCAGGTCTCCAGCAGGTCCGGATGCAGACCGGCGCCGTGATAGGCGACTGACAGATACACCGTCCAGATGCCGACGAAGCAAACCAGCAGCAACGGCACCGACCATCCCGCCTCGACTCCATCCAGCCATCGATTGAACGGACGACGCCAAGACGCCGGGCTGCGATCCGACCGCTTGGCCATCGCTGAGAACGCAAAATCGACCGGCATATGTTCGGAAGCCTGGGGACGGAGATCGGAAAGCGCGATGCGAGCCGCGTTGTCCGACATGCTTTTCACAGCGACCATTACGATAGCCTGACGCAGGTCCGTTTCACGGCTCCGTCGACGTATCCTCGCAAGCGCCGACGCGCCGTCATTCGCCGGTCATGTTGATCGACGCCCCTGGCGCTGAAATCGCTGAGCGGGAATGCCATGCGAAAGCTCGCTCACGGTCATGACGCCGATCGGCTCCGAAGCGCTGGTGTGCGTGGCGTTCGCGCCGGTTACGGCGCGGCAGTAACGCCGGGGCTCATTGGCGGCTCGGCGATCGCCGCTGCCTTCGAGCACGGCTGATCGAACCACAAGGAAAAGGCCAATCACGTCAATGTATTCGCGTGGACACCGCAGTTTTCCTACCGGCCGTAATCTTATTGTAATCCGTCTGTAATGGTAGAAACAATGGCTTACAATTGGGAGAACGCGGTGCGAGTTCTGGTCGTGGAGGATGATCCTCAGCTTGGGCCATGGCTGCGGGATACGTTGGCCACGGCCTTCGGCGCATCCGACATGGTCACGACGCTCGAGGAGGGGCGCGCCGCAGTCGCCGTGCGTAGCTTCGAACTCGTGGTGATCGACCGTGGACTGCCGGATGGCGACGGTCTGGCGTTGCTGCGCGACCTGAAGCAGCAGAAGCCGAGCCCCGCGACGATCGTGCTGACGGCGCTCGATGACCCCCTTGATATTGCTCGCGCCCTCGACGACGGGGCGGACGACTACGTGGCCAAGCCATTCGAACCGATTGAGCTGATTGCGCGAGCCAAGGCGGTGCTGCGACGTCTGTTTCTGGATAGAGGGGCGATCGTGCGCATCGGCAATCTGAGCTACGACGTGCTCAATCGCGAAGTCTGCGTCGATCACGCCCCCATTGTTGTCCCGCGGCGTGAGCTGGCGATTCTGGAAGCGATGGTCCGGCGCATCGGGCGCGTCGTCCTGCGCGAGACCCTTGAAGTTGCCGCTTACAGCTTTGATGACGAGATTCAATCGAACGCGATCGAGGCACACGTTTCGCGGCTGCGCCGGCGCCTCCGCGCGGCCAACTGCAAGGTCGTCATCAAACCGGTCCGTGGCCTCGGATATCTGTTGAGCGGCGAATGATGATCTTGAAGTGGCAAAGGCTCAAGCGCGTCCATCGCTCGATCGCGGTGCTGTCCGCGACGCTGATCGGCGCCGTGACGACCATCATGCTGCTCTGCGCGGCAGCGCTGCTGATCCGATTTGGCGGCGACGATGACGGCACCTGGGCCGCCGCCGACGTCGCCGATGCCTTGAAGGAAGCCGTCATCCGCAACGAGACCGGGCAACTGGCGCTCAAGCGGACCTCGAGGCTGGACGAGATCATCCGCGAATTCCCGACATTCTGGTATGTCGTGTCCGACAAGAGTGGAGAGGTCAGCTACGGCCCGGTCCCGAAATGGCGTCCGCAAAAGACCCAGACGTCGCGTGACGGGACGAGCTTCCTCGCCTACGCGTTTGACGGCGAGACCACCAATCTGAAGAAGATGGCGGCTGTCAGAAATACGCCTGTGGGCGAGGTGTGGATCGAAACCGGTGGCGTGGCCTATACGGCAGCGCAACTGACGACCGGCATGCTGACCGATGCGACGATCGTCGCGCTTCCCATCATCCTCGTCCTGGCGGCGACGGCGTTTACCGCGATGGTCTTCGTGCCGACGTTGATTGCACGTCCCGTCCGGGCCGTCGCTGCGGCCGCCGAGATGATCGATGGGGTTTCGGATGGTCGCCGACTGCCGGAACAGGATGCGCCGGCCGAGCTCCTGCCTCTCGTCGCGGCCTTCAACCGCGCGCTATCCCGAATAGACGTTGCTTCAAAAGCGCAGCGAAATTTCCTGTCGAACGCGGCACACGAGTTGCGTACGCCCTTGACCAATGCGCGCACCATCCTCGAGCAGGTCGAAGACGGTCCGCTGCGTGCCAGGCTGATCGCCGAGAACCAGAAGCTGTCGTCGATCGTCACCATGCTGCTCCAGCTGGCGCGCATCTCCGCGGAGCCTGCCGAGCTGATCGAAACGGACCTTGCGGCGCTTGCGCGCAGGGTTGCGGCCGAACACGTGCCGATGGCATTGAAGAACGGCAGCGATGTCGAGTTTACCGAGCCTCGTCACCCGGTCTGGGTGCGTGGCTCGGAAGCCGCGATCGCCGTCGCGCTCTCGAACCTGATCCGAAACGCCGTGACCCATGGCGGCGCGGGCGGCTCCGTCCTGATCGAAGTCGGAGCGCCAGCGCGGTTGAGCGTCATTGACCACGGATCGGGACTGCAACTCGGTCAGCCCGAATTGCTGCTGGAGCCTTTCAAGCGCGGAAGCACCCGCGCGGAAGGAACGGGACTGGGGCTTTCGATCGTGTCCCAGGTGATGACCACACACGGTGGCACCGTTGCCCTCTGCGAGACGCCCGGCGGCGGCACCACGGTCGAACTGAACTTTCCGGTCCCTGGCTGCCGGCAAGGCGACCTGCCTCCAGCCAGAAATGCCGTCCAAGCCATGACCGAAGTCCGGCCGGACGGCATTTCCATCGCCTGAAGTGCTGTCTCAACGCATCGTGCGGCGGCTCAGGCAGTGGCCGCGGCAGCCTGCGCCTTCGCAGCGGCCTCGAGGTCCATCCACATCACTTCCCAGATGTGCCCATCCGGATCCTCGAAGCTGCGGCCATACATGAAGCCGAAATCCTGCTTCGGCGACGGATCGGCCGTGCCGCCCGCCCCCTTCGCCTTGGTCACGTAGCCGTCGACGGCGTCGCGGTTGTCGGCGGAGAGGCAGACCAGCACTTCGCTCGTGGTCTTGGCGTCGGCGATTGTCTTCGACGTGAACTGCCTGAACTTGTCGTGAGTCAGCAGCATGACGAAGATGGTGTCGGAGATCACCATGCAGGACGCAGTCTCGTCGGAGAATTGCGGATTCCTGGTCGCGCCGATCGCCTCATAGAACGCGGTGGCATGGGCGAGATTGCTGACCGGCAGGTTGACGAAGATCATCTTGGGATTGGCCACGCGAAGAACTCCTGTTGGCGGGTTGTGCCCCGAGGACGAACCGAATAGCCGGATCCCGACATCGCCGCGCAGATTTTTATTGCGGCGTCCTGCCGCAGGCTTCAGGTCACGATCGGCGTTGGCATGGTCAGAAACGCCCGCGTCACATGCCAGAACAGCTCGCGATTGGTCGCCAGCGCGACCGAATGGGCGGTGCCGGGCAGGATGATGAACTGCCGGTCGCCATTCGGCAGCTTGTTGAAGAACTCCTCGAGATCGGGGACTGCTGCGATCCCGTCATATTCACCGCGGACCAGCAGCACCGGCGCCAGCACCTTCTCCGGATGCACCACCGGCAGATTGGCGGTCATGTCGAGATAGGTGCCGGTCGGGACCTGGTCGCCGAACTGCATCTCGACGTCGGCCAACGCTTCCATCACGGCGGGGTCGGACGTGCCCGGCCGGTCGCGGGTCGCGATCGAGCGGATCATGTCGCGGTCGCGTTTGCGCATGTTGTGGCTGCGATAATACGCCAGTTGCTCGGCGCGCTTCGCCAGTGTCGGCGAGCCCTCGCCCTTGTACGTGAAGGCGGCGAACACCAGGCGATCGATCCGCTCGGGCGCGGCCATCGCGAAGGCGCCCGCGCGCAGCGCGCCGGAGGATTCTCCGACGAAGTGATATCTGGCCTGCCCGGTCTCGCGCGCGATCACCTCCACCGCCGCCTTCAGGTCCTCGACCCCGCTCGCGATATCGGCATTACCAGAGGTGCGGCCCGACTTGCCGTAGTTCTCGTGGTCCATGGTCCAGCAATCGAAGCCGTAGCGCGCAAAGACGTTGAGCAGCGAATACTCGCCCTTGCCGGGCACGGTGAGGTCGAATGCCCTCGATGTCACCGACGAGCCGTGGACGAAGAACACCACGGGCCGCGCCGGCTCGCCCGGTTTGGGCGCGCCGATCCGCTTGCGAAACATCCACAGCGGAATGTCACCCTTCTTCGCCCAGTATTCGTTGCTCCATATTTCTCCCTCGGCTGGAACTGCGTTCGCGGCCTGCGCCGGTGCTGCGCCGAGCACACCGGCTGCCGTCGCAACGCCGATGCCGGTGATGATGGTGCGCCGCGAATGATCTGCTGGCATCATGGTTCGCTCCCTTCCGGATTTCTTCGTCCGACCCGGTGCGATCGAGCATAGCAGCGCGCAGGACCGGTTGTGCGAAGCCGGCATATCGCGGCCACAGCTGCGACGCACGATTTTGTGAACACGGTTTCAGGCAATCGGCGCGGACGACGGACGGACTTGGTCCTAGTCTCCGCCGCGGTTCGACCGGAAAAATCCGGCGAGAGCGGGAGCGAAGAATGAGCAGCAATCTCACCGACGAAGAACTTGCCGCCTTGATGCCCTCCGAACTGTGCCAGTACCAGACGCCGATCCCGACCCAGCTCGTCTCCAGCGACGAATTCTATCCCGACCCGCAGAACGAACGTCAGCGCGAGGTCGAGGCACGCCTGCTGGCGATGGCCGACGATCTCGGCGGCAAGCAGGGCCTCGATCGCCGAAAATTCTTCCAGACCGCGGCCGGCATGGCCGCCTCGTTCGTCGCAATGAACCAGGTCTACGGAAATCTGTTCGACGTCACGCCGGCGGAAGCCGCAACGCCGGCAATGGCGCAAGAACGCGCCAACGGCCTGAAAGACCAGTTCATCATGGATATGCACACGCATTTCCTGCGCGACGACACCCGCATCATGGGTTTTGTGGAAATGCGCAAGGCGGTCGGCAAGGCCGGCTGGAACAAGGAGCTCAACGATCACGAGCAGACCATCGAGGATCTGAAGTTCAACAACTACAAGAAGGAGATGTTTCTCGATTCCGACACCAAGATCGCGCTGATCTCCTCGGCGCCGTCGGACATCGAGCAGGACTGGTTCCTGACCAACGAGCAGATGGCGGCCGCGCGCAAGCAGATCAACGACGAGGCCGGCTCGCGCCGCGTGTTCTGTCACGCGATCTTCACGCCGGGCCAGCCGGGCTGGCTCGACAAGCTCGACGCCGCGTTGGCGCTCGGGCCGGAGTCCTGCAAGGGCTACACGATCGGCGACAACACCCACAAGGAAATCAGCCGCTACCCCTGGCGGCTGGATGACGAGAAGGTCGCCTACAAGGGCTATGAGAAGATGGTCAAGGCGGGCATCAAGAATGTCTGCGTCCACAAGGGACTGTTTCCGCCCGGTATCGAGAAGCAATATCCGAACCTGCGCGGCTTCGCCGACGTTGCCGATGTCGGCCAGGCGGCCAAGGACTGGCCGCAGCTCAACTTCGTGATCTACCACTCGGCCTACCGCCATGTCGGCGGCGATCCCAAGGTCGCGCTGGCCGAATTCGAACGCACCGGCCGCATCGCCTGGACTTCCGACCTCGCCGACATCCCGGCGCAGTACGGCGTCAGCAACGTCTACGGCGACGTCGGGCAACTGTTCGCGACCACGCTGGTCGCCGAACCCAATGTCTGCGCCGCGCTGATGGGCACCCTGATCAAGGGCCTCGGCGTCGACCACGTCTGCTGGGGCACCGACGCGTTGTGGACCGGCGCGCCGCAATGGCAGATCGAGGGCCTGCGGCGGCTGGAGATCCCCGAGATGATGCAGAAGAAATTCGGCTACGCGCCGCTCGGGCCTGCCGACGGACCGGTCAAGACGGCGATCTTCGGCGACAACAATGCCCGCCTCTACAACATCCAGCCGAAGCGCGCGATGCGCGACATCAAGGGCGACCGCTTCGCAATGATGAAGGCGCGGTATGAGAAGGCCGGCGTCGAGCCGTCGAACACGCGCTACGGCTATGTGGTGCCGACCGGCGCGATCGATCACCGGGTGTTTGCGTAGGGTCTCACCACCAGCCACTCCGGGGCGACGCGCAGCGTCGAGCCCGGAATCCATTTCGCCGCAGGCCGTGTGGTGGAATGGATTCCGGGCTCTCGCTTCGCGAGCCCCGGAATGACTGCGTCACTTCCCCGTAAACCTCGGCTTGCGCTTCTCGCTGAAGGCCTTTACGCCCTCCTTGAGATCCTCGCTGTCCTTGACTTCATCGAGCAACCGCCGCACGTCGGCTACGGTTTCCAACGGTCCCTTCGGCATCGCTTCGCGGGCGAGCTTCTTCAACGCGCGAACCACCAGCGGTGCATTGCCGGCGATCTTCGCGGCCATCTCCTGCGCCAGCGCGAGGTGCTGACCCTTCGGTGCGACCTTGTTGACGAAGCCGATCTGGAAGGCGCGCTCCGCCGACATTTCCTCGCCGACCAGCAGAAACTCCATCGCGATCTTGTGCGGCATCCGCGCCATCACCGACGAGACACCGCCCGCGGTGGTGCCGATCTTTCCCTCCGGATAGATGAAGCGCGTTGTCTCGGACGCGACGCACAGATCGGCCATCTGCACCAGAACGAAGGCGCCGCCCACGACCCAGCCAGAGGTCGCTGCTATCACCGGCTTGTCGAGCTCGACGCCGAGGCCGGGCACCGCGTGCCACATGTTGACGGGAAGGTCGGCCACGTCGGCGCCGACCGAGAAATACTTCTCCTCCGCGGAGGCAAGTACCGCGACACGATCCTCGCTGTCGCGGAAGCGCAGCCAGGCATCACGCAACTCCGTGCACAACGCGTTGTTGAGCGCATTGTGCTTCTCGCTTCGGTTCATCGTGATGGTCGCGACGTGGTCGGCGCTCTCGTAGCGAACGAGCGTCATGCTGACCTCCTCCCTGCATTGTCATTCCGGGCCGACGCGCAGCGTCGAACCCGGAGTCCATTCATCCGTCAACGCTGCGGCTCGATAGATTCCGGGCTCTCGCTTCGCGAGCCCTCAGGTGCGCAATTGCGCACCGGGGAATGACCAGACTCCATCATTTCTTCTCGTCGGGATGCCGGTGCACCGGATCGACCCAGAGCACGTTCTCCGGCTTCTCGACCGGCTCGATATCGAGATTGATCGCGACCGCCTCGCCGTCGGAGCGCACCAGCACGCATTCCAGCACCTCGTCGGGACTGGCGTTGATCTCCTGATGCGGCACATAAGGCGGCACGAAGATGAAATCGCCGGGACCAGCTTCGGCGGTGAATTGCAGCTTCTCGCCCCAACGCATCCGCGCCTTGCCCTTCACGACATAGATGATGCTTTCGAGATGACCGTGATGATGCGCGCCGGTCTTGGCGTCCGGCTTGATGCTGACGGTGCCTGCCCACAATTTCTGCGCGCCGACCCGGGCGAAGTTAATCGCGGCCTTGCGGTCCATGCCGGCGGTCGACGGCACATTCGGATCGAGCTGGTTACCCGGAATCACCCGGACGCCGTCGTGCTTCCAGCGCTCGTCGTCGTGATGATGATGGTCGTGGGAATGGGTGTGATCGTGGGAACCGCTCATCGTACTTGCTTTCGTTGGTCGAGTTTGCGTGCGTGGAACGCTACCGAAAAGCATGCGCGCAGGCGAGCGGAAAATCGGAACGTTGCCAAATCGGAACATCGCCATGTGCCGGCGCGTTGTCTCAGCATATTCCGAAGGAGTAATTTCATGAGTGGCACAACCGACAAGATCCAGGGCACCGCCAACGAGGCGATCGGCAGGTTCAAGCGGCATCTTGGCAAGGTCACCGGCTCTCCAGCGATGCAGGGCAGAGGCGCGATTCTGCAGGCCAAGGGCAAGGGACAGAAGGCACTCGGCGGCATCAAGAGGATCGTCGGCAGGGTGACCGCAGCGGCTCGCTGGCCTCGCTGAACGAGAGATGACTTGGCCGCCCATCGAGCCGGCCGCTCGATCATGAGCGATGCCGGTCAGCCGCGCGGACGCGGATGTGCCAGCACATCCGGATGTGCCAGCACATCCGGATTGACAACATTGGTCGGCGTACCGACCGCGTAAGCCAAAATCTGATCGAAGATATCGGTGAACTGGATCTCGTATTCGTCGCGCGAGACGTAGCCGAGATGCGGCGTGCAGACCACATTGTCCATGTTGAGCAACGGGTCCGTGGTGTCGCGCAGCGGCTCCTTCTCGTAGACGTCGATCGCGGCCATGCCGGGCCGGCCGACGTTGAGCGCGTTGACCAGCGCGCCCGGCTCGATCAGCGGCGCACGGCTGGTATTGACGATCAGCGCGGTCGGCTTCATCCGCGCGAGATCCTCCGCCTTGACGATGCCGCGCGTCGCGTCGACTAGCCGCATATGCAGCGACAGCACGTCGCAGCGCGCAAAGAAGTCCGCCTTGCTAGCGGCGGTCTCGTAGCCGTCAGCGCGTGCCTTCGCCAGCGCCGGCTCGCGCGCCCAGACCAGCACGTTCATGCCGAACGCCCTGCCGTAGCCCGCGACCACGGCGCCGATACGGCCGTAGCCGTAGATGCCGAGCGTCTTGCCGCGCAACGTATGGCCGACGCCGCTCTGCCATTTGCCCGCCTTCAACGCCGCCATCTGTTGCGGGATCGCGCGCATCGCGGCGAGGATCAGGCCCCAGGTGAACTCGGCGGTGGCGTAGGACGGCGTATCCGCGTGCTGACTCGACGACACGATGATCCCGAGCCGCGTGCAGGCATCGATGTCGATATGCGGATAGACGCTGCGCTGGCTGATCAGCTTCAACTTCGGCAGCCGTTCCAGCAGCGGGGTGCGGATCTGGGTGCGCTCGCGGATCAGCACCAGCGCCTCGGTGTCGCGCAGCCGTTCGGCGAGCGCATCGACGTCCTGGACATGGTCATTCCAGATCGTGACGTCGTAGCCGTCGAGCTTGCGGAAGCAATCGAGGGTGCGCAGCGTGTCGAAATAATCGTCGAGGATCGAGATCTTCATCGCTGCGCCCCTCTTGTCGTGGGCCGACTAACTGACGGCCAGTGGCTTACTTTACACCCAGCAGCTCGACATCGAACATCAGCGTGGCGTTCGGCGGGATCACGCCGCCGGCGCCGCGCGCGCCATAGCCGAGGTTCGGCGGGATGATCAGCGTGCGCTTGCCGCCGACCTTCATGGTGGCGACGCCCTCGTCCCACCCCTTGATCACGCGACCCTGGCCGATCGGAAACTCGAACGGCTCATTGCGGTCGACGGAGGAGTCGAATTTCTTGCCCTTCTGGCCGTTCTCGTAGAGCCAGCCGGTGTAGTGCATGACGCAGGTCTGGCCGGTCTTCGGCGAGGCGCCGGTGCCGACCTGGCTGTCGATGATCTGGAGGCCTGAAGCTGTGGTCATGGGCTTTCCTGCAGTTTGAGCCATTGCCGTCTCGCCGGCAACGGACGTGGAGACTGCCGCCGCAAGGCCGGCAAACGCAGTCTTGATGATCGCTCGTCGTGAAGATTGCATCCTGGACGTCCTTCCCTGATTGATATCGATCGCGATCAGTAGCCGAGCGCGCAGCCGTCCTTGCGCGGATCGGAGCCGCCGGTCAGCGTGCCCTTGTCCCAATCGATCCAGATCCCCTGCCCGCCGCCGAGCGGCGCGACCACGCTGGTGGTCTTGTGGCCGATCTTCTTCAGGCCCTCGACGATCTCCGCCGGCACGGAGTCCTCGAGCTGGTAGACGCCCTCGTAATGCAGGCCGCGCGGCATGTCGATCGCTTCCTGGATATCGCAACCATAGTCGAGCATGTTGGTCAGCACGTGAGTCTGGCCGACCGGCTGATACTGCCCGCCCATCACGCCATACGGCATCACGGCACGGCCGTTCCGGGTGGCCAGCGCCGGGATGATGGTGTGCAGCGGGCGCTTGCCCGGCGCGATGCAGTTCGGATGGCCGGGCTGGATGCGGAAGCCGCCGGCGCGGTTCTGCAGCAATACGCCGGTCTTGTTGGAGACGATCGCCGAGCCGAACGAGTGCGCGATCGAGTTGATGAAGGAGCAGACGTTGCGGTCCTTGTCGACCACCGTGATGTAGACGGTCGAGGGGTTCATCGGCGGGGCGACGTTCGGCAGTTCGAGCAGCCGGTCCGTCCGGATGTTCCTGATGTGCTCGTCGGCGAACTCCTTGGAGAGGATGCCGGCGACGTCGACATGGGCGTGCTGGGGATCGGCGATATGCTGCTCGCGCATCATATAGGCGATGCGCGCCGCCTCGGCCTCGAGGTGGAAGCGCTCGACGCTGAGCGGCTTGAACTTGGTCAGGTCGAAGCGCGAGAGGATGTTGAGCATCACCAGCATGGTGATGCCGGGGCCGTTCGGCGGGCACTGCCAGACGTCGTAGCCCTTGTACATCGTGCCGATCGGCGCAGTCGTCTCGGTCGAGTGCGCGGCAAAGTCCTCCAGCGTGTGCAGGCCGCCGATGCCGCGCAGCGTGTCGACCATGTCGGCGGCGATCTCGCCGCTATAGAAGGCATCGCGGCCCTTTTGCGCGATGGCGCGCAGCGTCTTGCCGAGCTCGGGCTGGCGGATCACGTCGCCGGCAACCGCAGGCTTGCCGTGCGGCAGCAGATAGCGCTCGGTGTTGGTGCCATTCTTCAGCTTCTCGAAACCGTTCTTCCAGTCGAAGGCGATGCGCGGCGCGACCACGTAACCCTCTTCGGCGGCCCTGATTGCCGGCTGCAGCAGCCGGTCGAAGCCGAACTTGCCGTGATCCCGGAGGATCACGTCCCAGGCATCGACCGCGCCGGGGACGCTGACGGCATGCGCCGAGGTGAGCGGCACCGAATGGATCTTGCGTTCGAGATACCACTCGGCGGTGGCTGCCATCGGCGCCCGGCCACTGCCGTTATATGCCGTGATCTTGCCCTCGCCCTTCGGCTGGATCAGCGCGAAGCAGTCGCCGCCTATGCCGGTCGATTGTGGCTCGATGACGCCGAGCAGCGCGCAGGCCGCAACCGCAGCGTCGGCGGCCGTCCCGCCCTCGCGCATCACCTCGATGGCGACCAGGGCTGCCTCCGGATGCGACGTCGCGACCATCGCGTTCTGGGCGTGGACCGTGGAACGGCCGGCGAAGTGGAAATTCCTCATAACGGAGAGCTCGCTTGATCGTGATGGTCTGATGCTGCTGCGTGCGTGGACGCGACGTACATGGCATATTCATCCCCGGCAGGGCAATGCATGGTATGCCAGAGGAATTATCCCGATAATGCATGGCTTTGCGGGGTTTCGCCGATCTGCCCGGCCTGATAAACCCCGGCCATGCCCCTCAAGGTCGCCGCCTTCTACCAGTTCGCCGCACTGCCCGACTTCCGCGCATTGCGCGAGCCACTGCGCACGCTCTGCGCCAACCTTGATCTCAAGGGCAGCGTGCTGCTCGCGCATGAGGGCATCAACGGCACCATCGCCGGCAGCGACGAAGCCGTCGATGGCTTCGTCGCTGAGCTCAGGCACGGATCGCTGTTCGGCGGCCGCCTCGACAATCTCGAGCTGAAATTCTCCGAAGCCGCGCAGATGCCGTTTCAGCGGCTCAAGGTGCGGCTGAAGAAGGAGATCGTGACGCTCGGCGACACCACGGTCGATCCGACGCGGCAGGTCGGGACCTATGTCGACGCCGCGGACTGGAACGAACTCATCGCCTCGCCCGACATCATGGTGCTCGACACCCGCAACGCGTTCGAGGTCGCGATGGGCAGTTTCGAAGGCGCGGTCGATCCCAAGATCGCGAGCTTCGGGCAATTCAAGGAATTTGCCGCACGGCAGCTCGATCCCGCGAAGCACCGCCGGATTGCGATGTTCTGCACCGGCGGCATCCGCTGCGAGAAGGCCAGCGCCTATCTGCTCGCGCAAGGCTTCAGCGAGGTCTATCACCTCAAGGGCGGCATCCTGAAATATCTCGAGGAAACCCCGCGGCAGGATAGCCGCTGGCGCGGCGACTGCTTTGTGTTCGACGAACGGGTCGCGCTCGGTCACGGCCTGCGTGAACGTGGCCGCGAGGACGCCGTGCATGAATGACGCGGCAAAGCTGAGCGAGCGGATCGATGCGCTGGAGGTCCGCCTGACCTACCAGGACGAGGCCATCGAGACGCTGAACCAGACCATCACGGCGCAATGGAAGCAGATCGACGCACTGACGCGGCAGCTCGCCGAGCTGCGCGACCGGCTTCAGGAAGCCGAACGCCAGGCGCCGGGCCCCGCCAACGAGCGCCCACCGCACTACTGATCGGTGCCGCCCGGCGCGGCACCGGATTACATGTTGCTCACCTGGCGCATCGGCTTCGCGCCGCTGAAGAACAGGCTGGACAGGCGCTGCACCATCGCCGTCGCGCGGCTTCCCTCGAGGCCCGGGCGAACACACAGCAGGCGCTTCTGCATCGGAAGCTCCGGAAGATAGTAGTCCTTCGCCGAAATCAGCGAGGACGGGATCATCCGCTCGGGGCACGCCGTCAGGCCGTATCCGGCCCGTGCTGCGTCAAGTCGCAATTGGTAGTTCGGGCTCCTGAACACGATCTTGTAAGAGATGTTGTGCTTGGCGAGCGTCCGGATCATCCAGTCGTCACCCGGCCACGCCAGTATCGGAATCGGGGCGCCCGGCCGCAGCACAAAATCGCGTGATCGTACCCACACCGAGCGCTCGTCGGCCTCGGCGGCGATCGTCACTTCATCTTCGTTCTCCAGCGAAGGGTTGCTGTAGACGAAGGCGATGTCGATGTAGCCGTCGATCAATCCCCTGATGACGATCGGCGACATGTCGGCGTGAACCAGCACGTCAGCGAGTGCGTCGGCCGGATGCAACTTGAGGAACTCCTCGGCCAGCAAGGCGCTTATTCCGAGCCGCAACGGCTGCGGTCCTTCATGATTGCCGCCGAGCCGAAGCAGTTGATCGTTCGCTTCGAGGATTCGCCTTGCCTGCTGCACGGCAACCTTGCCGAGTTCGGTCGTGGTGGTGCCGTTGGCAGTCCTGACGAAGAGCGCCCCGCCGACCAGGCTCTGCAGTCGCTTCACCTGCGAACTGATCGCCGGCTGACTGAGGCCGAGGCGCTCGCCGGCCTTCGATAGACTTCCGGTCTCTGCGATCGCAACGACCGTGCGAACGATCTCCGTAGGAATATTCAAATGCTGACGTGGCCTGTGCATCGCGAGCCCTCCAGTTTCAGCACGGGGCGCAACTACGTTCTCCATTATGCGATTCAGCTATACTAACATTTGGTTGCACTTTCCTTTAGGTTCAATTTGCCGCGATAGTGCAATAACTGCTCGGTATATGTATTGTTACGTGCATTTCCGCGTAGTGCTACGGTATCAGACGACTGCATCTGCATACGCGCGCAGCACTTCAACACCGTCAGACCCCGGGTTTCTGCGGACACGTCATCAAAGATTCTGATCGCCCCATAACGCATCGAGCACCCAATCAGTTTGAACGCTCCTATTCATCTGAATTGACGTCACTGATTCGCGGAAGCGTTTTCATAGTTTTCCTTAATCAAAGCCTCGCAACGTGGCGCCCTGGCCTGCGTTTCGAGGTGTGCAATGACCCGGTTCCTTCGCTGTCGAAGCGGCGCTTCTGCTGTTGAATTTGCGCTAATGCTGCCGCTGTTTCTCGCCTTCATTTTCGGCATCATCGTATTCGGTTCCTATCTCGCGATGGTGCATGGCGTCCAGCAACTCGCCGCCGAAGCGGCGCGGTCGTCGATCGCCGGAATGACCGACACTGAACGCAACAGCCTCGCGACGAGCTACGTCACCGCCAACGCATCGACCTACCCGCTGCTGGTGGCCAGCAATCTCACCGTCAGTGCCGCGCCGTCCCCCGCGAATGCCAACGTCTACGTCGTGACGGTCAACTACAACGCGGCCGGCAACTTCATCTACAAGCTGCCTTTCGTCCCCGCTCCGGCGAGCACCATCGTCCGTTCCGCGGCGATTCAGTACGGGGGATTCTAGCATGAGCGGCATCCTCATGCTGGTGCGGCGCTTCGGCGCCGACGAACGAGGGAACTTCGCGATGATCTCGGCCGGCCTGATGACGCTCCTGATCGGGTGCGCCGGCCTTGCCATCGATCTCGGCACGATCTTCGCCGACCGGCGCAAGACCCAGAGCACCGCGGACCTCGCCGCGATCGTCGCCGCCGCCAACCTGAGCAACCCGGTCAACGCTGCCACCGCGACGGTGACGCAGAACAACTATCCGGCCAGCGCGCTGGTCAAGGTCGAGACAGGGACCTACACCGCAGACAAGACCATCGCGCCGCAATCCCGTTTCGTGACCCCCGCGGTGGGCATTCCGAACGCTGCGCGCGTCACGCTGACGACCAAGACCCCGCTCTATTTCGCACGTTACATCACAGGCGCGAGCAGCTTCAACATCACGACCACCGCCACCGCGACGTCGACCGAAATGGCCACGTTCGCGATCGGATCGCGCCTGCTCTCGGTCAACGGCGGGGCGCTCAACGCGCTGCTCGGCGCCATGCTCGGCACCACGCTGTCGCTCTCGGTGATGGACTATAATGCGCTGATCAGCGCCAAGATCGACGCGCTGGACTTCCTGTCGGCGCTCGCAACCCGGGTCAACCTGACCGGCGTCACCTATAGCGACCTCCTGAGCAGCAACATCAAGGTCGGCGACATCATGGCGGCGGCGTTGAACACACAGCAGATCACCAACGGCGCGAACGCAGCAACGACCGCGCTGTCGACGATCTCCCAGGCTCTCACCGGCTCCTCAGCCAAGATTTCGCCGGGCACCCTGATCGATCTCGGCCCGTTCGCCAACCTGACGGTAGGGCAGAAACCCAAGGTCGGCGCCAGCGTCTCGGTGTTCGACCTCATCAACACGGTGGCGCAGATCGCCAATGGCAGCAATCAGATCGCCACCTCGATCAATCTCGGCCTGCCCGGCATCGCCAACGTGTCCGTGATCGCAACGATCGGCGAGCGTCCGGTCGGCTCGAGCTGGATCGCGATGGGCACCCAGGGTGTGAGCGTCCACACCGCGCAGACCAGGATCCTGGCGACGATCAACGTGCTCGGCTCCGGCAGCGTTTCCGCGATCAACCTCCCGGTCTATGTCGAGGTCGCCTCGGGCACCGCGACGCTCAACGCGGTGTCGTGCGGCCATCCGAACATCAACACCTCGCAGGTCACGATCGGCGTGACGCCGGGGATCGTCGATGCCTGGATCGGCAACGTCACGGTTGCCGACATGACCAACTTCACGACCAAGCCCAATCCACCGCCGGCGATGCTGGTCAATCTCGGCCTCATCACCGTCACCGGCCTTGCCCATGCCGGCATGGGCAACACCACGCCGACCAACGTCAATTTCAGCTACAGCGACATCCAGTCGGGCACGAAGAAGACGGTGACGACGACGAACTTCCTCACCTCGCTCACGTCAACCCTGCTCGGCGACCTCTCGCTCACCATCAATGTCGGCCCGCTCGGGCTTCCGATTCCAGGACTGGGCGCGCTCGTCATGGGTATCCTCAATGCCGTGACGAGCCCGATCGATCAGGTGCTGGCGACGCTGCTCTCGACGCTCGGCATCGGGCTCGGCCAGGTCGACGTCTGGGTGCTGGGCATTCGTTGCGACGGCGCGGTGCTGGTGAACTAGGGCATTCTCCGGGGAACGATCGCGAGCGGGCATCACATCGGGATAGGAGACTGCCGTGAGCGCAACAATAAAAAGATACAAGATCGACAGCCAGCGAACCGTCCTGATGAAGCGCGGAACGATCTTCTTCCGCAACACCAGCGTCGGATGCCTTGTGCTCAACATCTCGACCGGCGGCGCGGGGCTGGCGGTGGAAAGCGACGTCGCGCTTCCGTTCGCGTTCGATCTCAAGATCGAGAGCGAACCGATCCGGCGGCACTGCATTCAGGTCTGGCGGCTGGAGCGCCGGCTCGGCGTGACCTTCGAATTCGACCGGGTGCAGCGGCCAGAAGGCGGCCCGGTCTAGCCTTCCGTCACGATATCCGGGCGGCTTCGCTGATCGAGGCCGCCCGCAAGCGTGTCAAGCGTGCAGCGTCAGCCACAAGCTCACGGCAATTGCAGCCACGACGATCCCGCTCCATACCACCGGCGCGGCGCGCTTCGAGCTACCGCTGCGCGGCGAGTCGTTCTTCGCATGATTGAACTCATTTCGCATCGTGGTTAGCAACCGCTGGGAAATACCAGCTAATTGTCCCGATTGCCGTCGTGCTTCGTCGGTGCGGGCTGCGTGACGCTGACCGGGTCGGAGGCTGGGAAGGTATCCTCCAGTCCTTCCTTCAGCCGGGAGTGCGCCTTGCGGTCGGCAGCCTGCGCCTCGTGCGGCTTCTCGGCATGCTTGTCATGCGCGGCTGGATCGAATTTTTCGGCCATGTCGTCCCTCCATCTCCTGGACAACGCGCCCACGCAAAGGAGGGTTCCAGAACCGCCTTGGCGCATTGCGCCGCAGCGTGTATCAGGGGCCAAATCTTGACCGTGACCAGGAACTTTCGCGTGCCCCAGGACCCCATCAAGCAGCCGCTCATCGACCTCCTGTCGGGCCACCGCCAGGCCGTGCCGCCGCTCTGGATGATGCGGCAGGCCGGCCGCTATCTGCCGGAATATCGCGAACTGCGCGCCAAGGCCGGCGGCTTCCTCGACCTCTGCTTCACGCCCGAATTCGCCACCGAGATCACGCTGCAGCCGATCCGCCGGTTCAACTTCGACGCCGCGATCATCTTCTCCGACATCCTGGTGATCCCCTACGCGCTCGGCCGTTCGGTGCGCTTCGAGGCCGGCGAAGGGCCGCGGCTCGATCCGCTGGCAACGCCCGGCGAGATCGCGACGCTGGAGACAAAGGCCAATTTCGACCAGCTCGAGCCGGTCTTTGAAACCGTGCGCCGCGTCCGGCGCGAGCTTGCGCCCGAGATCGCGCTGATCGGCTTCTGCGGCGCGCCGTGGACGGTTGCGACCTACATGGTGGCCGGACAGGGCACGCCGGACCAGGCGCCGGCGCGGATGCTCGCCTACCGCCATCCGGACGCGTTCGCTGGGATCATCGACGTCCTGGTCGAGAATTCGATCCATTATCTCGTCGGCCAGCTCAAGGCCGGCGCCGACTGCCTGCAGATCTTCGACACCTGGGCCGGCGTGCTGCCGCCCCGCGAGTTCGCCCGCTGGTCGATCGAGCCGACGAAGCGCATCGTTGCGGGGGTGCGCGAGCAGGTCCCCGGTGCCCGGATCATCGGCTTTCCGCGCGGCGCGGCCGGTATGCTGCCGGCCTATGTCGAGCAGACCGGCGTCGATGCCGTGTCGATCGATTGGGCCACCGAGCCGTCGATGATCCGCGAGCGGGTGCAGAGCCGCGTCGCCGTGCAGGGCAATCTCGATCCGCTGGCCCTGATTGCCGGCGGCGCCGCGCTCGACCGCGCGGTGGACGATGTGCTGGAGAATTTCGGCCGCGGCCGGCTGATCTTCAACCTCGGCCACGGCATCCTGCAGGAGACGCCGATCGCCCATGTCGAGCAGATGGTCGCACGGGTGCGCGCGTATAAGGGCTGAGGCCTGCTACCTTGCATCCTCCAGGATCATGTCCGACGCCTTCTCGGCGATCATGATCGTCGGCGCGTTGGTGTTGCCCGACATCAGGTCCGGCATCACGGACGCATCGACCACGCGCAGCCGCTCGACACCGCGCACCTTGAGCCTGTTGTCGACGACCGCGAGCGCATCGTTGCCCATCCGGCAGGTCGAGGTCGGATGATAGACCGTGCTGCCGGTGCGGCGGCAGAAATCGAGCAGGTCGTCGTCGCTGACCACCTTGGCGCCGGGATCGACCTCGCCGACCGAGTATGACTTCAGCGCCGGCGCGGCCAGGATCTTGCGCAGGATGCGGATGCCGTCGATGAAGGCGCGGCGATCGGTTTCGGTCGCCAGATAGTTGATGCGGATTTCCGGCGGCACGCTGGGGTCCGCGCTGCGGATCTTCAGCGAGCCGCGGCTCTCCGGACGCAGCTGGCAGACGGACGCGGTGAAGCCCGAGAATGGATGCAGCTTCTCGCCCATCTTGTCGGTCGAGAAGGGCAGGAAGTGGATCTGGATGTCGGGTGATGCCAGCCGCGGGCTGGTCTTGAAGAACGCCCCCGAGGTGCCGGCCGCAATCGTGAGTGGCCCCTTGCGCAGCGCCGCGTAGCGCAGACCCGCCATGACGCGGCGCACCGGATGGTTGACGACGTCGTTCAGCGTGACGGTCTGGGCGCAGCGCGTGACGATGCGCACCTGCATATGATCCTGCAAATCGTTGCCGACGCCGGGCGCATCGAGCAGAACCTCGATGCCATGCTGCTTCAGCAGATCGGCGGGGCCGACGCCGGAAAGCTGCAGCAATTGCGGCGAATTGTACGCGCCGCTCGACACCAGCACCTCCTTGCGCGCCTTGGCCGTGCGCAACTGCCCGTTCTGCCGGTACGCGACGCCGCTGGCGCGCTTGCCGTCGAACAGGATGCGCTGCGCCAGCGCCGAGGTCTCGACATGCAGATTGCCGCGCGTCAGCGCCGGCCGCAGATAGCACCGCGCCGTCGAAGCGCGCCGGCCGCGCCGCGTCGTGGTCTGGAAGAAGCCCGCGCCCTCCTGGGTCGCGCCGTTGAAATCCGGATTGGTCGGGATGCCGACCTCGGCCGCGGCATGCACGAAGGCTTCCGACAGCGGATCGCGATGCCGCCAGTCCGATACCGGCAGCGGACCGCCGGTGCCGTGGTATTTGTCGCCGCCGCGCTGCTGATCCTCGGCCTTCCTGAAATAGGGCAAGACGTCGTCATAACCCCAGCCGGCATTGCCGCGCTGCCGCCAGCGGTCATAATCCTCGTGCTGACCACGCACATAGAGCAGGCCGTTGATCGAGCTGGAGCCGCCGAGCACTTTTCCGCGCGGCTGGAACACCTGCCGTCCGTTCAGGCCGGGCTCAGGCTCGGTCTGGTACATCCAGTTGACGGATTTTTCCTTGAACAGCTTGCCGTAGCCGAGCGGGACATGGATCCAGATGTTGGTGTCCTTCGGCCCGGCTTCGAGCAGCAGCACCGAATGCTTGCCGTCGCCGCTGAGGCGGTTGGCGAGCACGCAGCCGGCCGAGCCCGCGCCGACGATGACGTAATCATACTCGGCGGCGTCGTTGGTCGACGCGCCATGATTGTTGTTGTTCATTGGTTTCCCCCGGCCATGCGGCGCGGCCGGCAGGGTTGCGCCCCTGCCCAGCATTGGGAACAGACCTAGCGAGCGTGGCAGATACGGTCAAGAAAGTTAGGGCGATCCGGAGCGGTACCGCCGGACCTTCGAGCGCGGGATCGGCGCGCCGCAGACCATCAACGCGACGGGCGCGTTCAGCTCTCGGTTTTCTGCCGCCGCGTAGCGGTGCGCTGCTGGGTCCGGCGCGGCGGCCTGGTCGTTGCCTGATCCACGCGGGAGCCGGACGGCAGGCCGTATTTCGCCGACGCCGCCTCCAGCGAGGTCTCCTCATCGGGCACATGGAGGGTGGAGAGAAAATCCGCACCGGCCCGCATCACGTGCTCGGCGGCAAGCGTGGCGGCGGCGCGCTCGTCGCCGGCGATGATGGCGCGCAGGATCGCGGCGTGTTCGTCCCAGGTGCGCGCCTGGCGCACCGGATCGGTCGGCGAGAACAGCATCGCCGTGCGTTCGCGCAGCCGCTTGAGCAGATCGGCGAGCACGCGGTTGCGGCCGGCCTCCGCTAGTTCATGGTGGAATTGCTGATTGAGATCCGGCAACAGCTCGTAGCGCCGTGCCGCGACCGCCTCGTTGCCCTGCTTCAGCACCGCCGCGATCCGCTTGATGATGCTCTCTTCGCGGCGGCGCGCGGCGAGGCGCGCGTTTTGTCCCTCGAGCAGCGCGCGCACCTCGATCGTCTCGCGCGCTTCCTCGTCGCTCATCGTGATGACGGAGGCACCGCGCCGCGCGGTCACCTCGACGAGCCCCTCCGATTCCAGCACCCGGATCGCCTCGCGCACGGGATTGCGGGAAACGCCGAGCTCGTCGGCGAGGCGGCCCTCGACCAGCCGCTCGCCGGGCTTCAGCCGCCGGCTCAGGATCGCCTGCCGCAGCTCCTCGATGACCTTGCCGTGGAGGGAGAGGTAGTCGTCGCCGAGACGTTTGGAGCTTCCGAGCTTGCCTGCCATGAACCGACCTGTCCGGCCGCGCTTCGCTCAATGCATGGACACCGGAGGTCCAGCGAGCTGCCAGAGTCCTGGCCGAATGACCGCTGCCCGGTATTTAGACCGCCGGCGGCATGCCATCAAGCTGCGCTCATTCGCCGTCAACAGCTACGGGTCGCGCCGCCGGCACGGCGGCTTTCGGCACCCACGACACGCTCACGCTGCCGGTGAGAAAGGTCTGGCACGCCATGCGGTAGCCGGCGGCGAACTGCTCCTCGGTGAGGTGCTTGCGCTCCTTCGGCTTGATCGCATCGGTGTTCTCGATGCCCTTCTCGATCAGGCATTTGCAGGTTCCGCACAGGCCACCGCCGCACTTGAACGGAATGCCGCCCTGCTCGCGCAGCGACACGCGCAGCAGATTGCTGTTCTCGGCGGCAGTGACGGTTTTCCCGCCATTGGTCAGAAACGTGACTTCGATCATCCTGCGATCCGCTCAGCGCTTGCGCAGCTTGGTGTCCATGTGACCGAACGTGACGAGATGCTCGAGCTCGTTCAGCGCCCGCTCGGGCGTCTCGAACTTCTCGAGGAATTTCGAGGGCACCTCGTTCACGACCTGTGGCGACCAGGCCTCGTCGATCACCCTGACCTTGGTCTCCTCGAGCAGTTCGGCAATCACGAACGTCGCTTTCCTGATGCCGTAGAACAGGTAGTCATAGGCCGCGAGCGGCCGTAGGCCCCCGGCGATCTCGGTACGAAACTGCCCCGGCTTGCTCGTCAGTATCACGTACATCGGTCACGTCCTCCCAACGGCGGCGCCGGCCGGCGCGACGACGTCGGCCAGCGGGGCTGCCTCCTGCGACAGTTCAATGTCATGCGTGAGCCAGAGCTGGCAGGCGAGGCGATATCCCTGCTCGATCCTGGCACCGAGGCGCTTCTTTTCCTTCCAGTTCGGCTCCGGCAAATGCTCGCCGCCCTTGATGACCAACGACGCGCACTTCCCGCACTTCCCCATCCCGCAGCCGTAAAGGAAGTTGGGATAGGGAAACTGGCGGATGCCGGCGCGGACGACGAGATTGGTGTTGTCCTTGACCTCGCCGACAAAGGTCTCGCCGTTGCGGTGAAAGATGACGTTGGGCATCGCGCCGCTGCTCCCTGCGGCTCAGGCCTGCAACAGCACGCGCTCTTCGGCGGAGACGCCGCTGGCAAGATCGAGCTCCGCCAGCGGAATGTCGCTTGCGACATAGTCGTGGTACAGCGCAGTGGTGTAGAGCAGCCGCATCTGCGCGCCGATCTCGCAGATCTTGAGGCAACGCTGCTGCAGCTCGACCGTATTGGCGTGCTCGAGCACGATCTGGTAGCCGCGCTCGCCGTGAATCTCGTCCGACACGATGTGAAGGTCGAAGAACTCGACTTCCTCGTCGGTGAATTTGTACTTTTCGCGCAGGGTCGGCGTCTGCTTGCGATAGATTGAAGGCACCTGCGACTCCAGGCCGACCACGAGGCCGGCCACCGCGACGATCGGGTCCTCGCGCATCGCGACCGAATAACACCAGCTCTGCAGCCCGCGCGTCGTCGGCGTCATGTTGTCGGGGTTCTTGACGCGTGCCGCGGTGGTGCCGCAGGCCTCGGCAAAACGGATCAGCAGGTCGGTGTGGCGGTCGCCGCCGATCTCCTCCTCATACATGTTGGCGAGCAGGAAGTCCTTGGCTTCCTGATACTGCTCCGGCATCCGCGCATAGATGTAGCCGAGGTAGTCGGCGAACGGACCGACATAGTGGTAGTGGTTCTCGGCCCAGCGCGCGAGATGCGCGCGGCTGAGCTTGCCGCTGGCCCAGGCGACGCTGAACGGGGCCTTGTTGGCGCTCTTTCCCTTGATGGCATTTTCGAGGGCCGCTCGAAATTCCACGTGATCCATCAGCTTCTGCATCGTGGTGCTCCTGTGCCGTGAAGAAATCGCCGTCCACCAACGGGCCATTGGGCGCATTCTGATCGGCTATTCCGGTATACTGTATACTAAACTAACGACTGTCAACACCGAAACCCGGGTTCTCCTCCGTTCATCCCACCTGGCGGCAGCCGTACTTTATCGCCTCAATTTAGGGCATATTCCGCACAAAATATGATCGGAAGTGCTTTCACCCCTCTGCGAGGCACAGAGCGATGGCTCGCAATTTGCGCTTGCTATCGCGGCATACAGTATACATTATTCGCCGCATCAGAGGGGGAAGCAACAACCATGCAGCACGCTCCGATCGTTGCGGCACATTGGGTCTATCTGCTCGGCGTCGCCGTCATCGTTCTCACCATGGTCTGGCGCGCCAACGTCGTGGTGCCGTCGGTGATCGCGACGCTGCTGGTGGCGTTTGCCTGGACGCACAGCCCGGTCGCAGCGCTAGCCAGCGTGTTCAATGCGAGCTTCACGGCCGCCAAGGAGCTGTTCAACATCTTCCTGGTGATCGCGTTGATGACGGCGCTTTTAAACGCGCTCAAGGTGCTGCGCTCGGACATCCGCATGGTCGAGCCGTTCCGCGCCGTGATGAAGACCGGACACACCGCCTATTTCGTGCTTGCCGCCATCACCTATGTGATCTCGCTGTTCTTCTGGCCGACGCCGGCCGTGCCGCTGGTCTCCGCGGTGCTGCTGCCCGCAGCGATTGCGGCCGGCCTGTCGCCGCTCGGCGGCGCCATCGCGATCGCGATCGCCGGACAAGGCATGGCGCTGTCGTCGGACTATGTGATCGGCGTCGCGCCCGGAATCAGCGCCAAGGCGGCCGGCGCCGCGGTCAGCGCCGCTACCGTCGCGGACCGCGCACTGGTGCTGTCCCTCATCACCGGCGGCATCGCGTTGACCCTCGCCTATCTTTCGATCCGCAAGTCGATCGCCAAGGCCGACGAGATGCTGCTGGAGCGCTGGCAGGCGCAGTCGAGCAACGGAGAATTGGCGCGGCTGGAGCAGGAGGGCACGTTCGACAAGGCGGAGATCGCGCGCGGCACCGCCGGCTGCCAGCCGCCGCTTGCGACCCAGGCGCAGATCGACAAGGCGCTCGCCGGGGTGCCGACGCGCCGCGAAGGCTGGTCGAAATTCTTTGCGGTCGCGACCCCGCTCGCCTTTCTCTGCGTCATCGCGGTGATGGTGCTGGCCAAGCTCGGCATCGGCCACGACCTCAAGGGCGGCGATGCTGCGGCCCTCGTCGGCGGCGTCGCCGCGATCCTGATGATCTGCGCATCCTTCATCACCGATGATCTGCGCAAATTCCTCGACACCAGCGCCGACCACGTCACCGAAGGCTTCGTCTTCGCATTCAAGGCAATGGGATCCGTGCTGCCGATCGCGGGCTTCTTCTTTCTCGGAGCCGAGCCCGGCCTGTCCGCGCCGATCCTCGGCGTGCCCGCGGCGCAGGCGCCGAGCCTGCTGTTCGAACTGATCCAGACCGCACAGGCTTGGATACCGGGCAACGAGTTCTTCGTCGCCTTCGGCATCCTGATATCAGGCATGATCACCGGCATCGACGGCTCGGGCTTTGCCGGCCTGCCGCTGACCGGCTCATTGTCGGGTGCGCTGGCCCCGTCGGTCGGGATGCAGCCCGCGACGCTCGCCGCGATCGGGCAGATGGGCGCGGTGTGGACCGGCGGCGGCACCCTGGTGGCCTGGTCGTCGCTGATCGCAGTAGCCGGCTTCGCGCGCGTTCCCGTGTTCCAGATCGTGCGGACCGCGATGGTCCCCGTGTTGACCGGGCTCGCGGTCTCGACCGTCTGCGCGGTCCTGATCTGGCATTGAGGAGAATCTTGTGACGATAGCTGAAACGACGATACGCAACGCGCACCCTTCAGCGGAGGGCGGCGCCGGGATCGAGCAATTTCCGAACCTGATCGCCGGCGAGCGGATCGCGAGCGCCTCCGGCAGATCGTTCGCGAACATCAATCCCGCCGACACCAGCGACCTGGTCGGACGTTTCCAGGACTCGACCGCCGCCGATGCGCAGGCGGCCGTCGATGCCGCGGCCGCCGCTTTCGCGGGGTGGCGGCGGACGCCGATCACGAAACGCGCCGCCATCCTGAACCGGGCCGCCGATCATCTCGAGGCGCGCGCCGATCAGATCGCCCGCGAGATGACGCGGGAAATGGGCAAATCGCTCGGTCTCGCGCGCGACGAGGTGCTGCGCTCGGCCCAGACCCTGCGATTCTATGCCGTCGAGGGACAGTCGCTGACCGGCGAGGTGTTTCCGAACGACGATCAGGACATGACGGTCTACACCTTGCGCGAGCCGCTCGGCGTCGTATCGGTGATCACGCCCTGGAATTTTCCGATCTCGATCCCGGCGCGCAAGATCGCACCGGCCCTCATCACCGGCAACACGGTGGTGTTCAAGCCGTCGTCCGATGCACCGCTCAGCGGCTATCGCCTGGCGGAGGCGCTGATCGCCGCGGGCCTGCCGAGCGGCGTGCTCAACTTCATTACCGGCAAGGCCGGCGAGATCGGGCCTGCGATCACCGAGCCGCCGGTCATTCGCGCGATCTCCTTCACCGGCTCGACGTCGGCCGGCGAGCAGATTTGCCGCGCGGTCAGCTTCACGACCCGCACGCAGATGGAGCTCGGCGGCAAGAACCCGCTGATTGTGATGGACGACGCCGACCTCGATCTGGCGGTCGATCTGACCGTCAAGGGCGGCCTGTCGCTGGCCGGCCAGGCCTGCACCGGCACCAGCCGCGTGCTGGTCATGAAGCAGGTGCGCGCCGAGTTCACCGCGAAGCTGCTCGCCAAAGTGAAGGCGATCAAGATCGGCAGCGGCCTCACCGGCGGAATAGAGATGGGACCGCTGGCGACGGCGAGGCAGCTCGACACCGTGCTGCGCTACGTTGCGATCGGGAAGAAGGAGGCCACGCATCTGTACGGCGGCGACCGGCTCACCGGAGCTCCCTATGACGGCGGATACTTCGTCTCCCCTGCGATCTTCACCGACGTGACCCAGGACATGACGATCGCACGCGAGGAAATCTTCGGCCCGGTGATCGCGATCATCGAGGTCGACAGCTACACTGATGCGATCGCCATGGCCAATGCCAGCGAATATGGATTGTCGGCCGCGATCGTGACCCGCAACCCGCGCGCGATGCATGATTTCGCCAGCGACATCCAGTCCGGCACGGTGAAGATCAACCGCACCACGACGGGCAATCTGATCAACGCGCCGTTCGGCGGATTGAAGCGATCGAGCACCTCGACCTTCCGCGAGTCCGGCCGCACCGGCCTCGAATTCTACACCCAGATCAAGACCGTCTATCGCGGCACCTGAGCCGCGATCGACCACCTACTCCAATTCCGAAAGATCGCGATGAGACAGTCATTCAAACTCGAACTTGCCGAAGCCCGCCACATGATCGCGGCCGCGATCCGCAAATCCGCCGAGATGGGCGTTGCGGAAACGGTCTGCGTGACCGACGAGGGCGGCTATCCGCTGGCGCTGGAGCGGATGGACGGCGCGCGGATCACGGGCCCGCAGATCGCCTGGAACAAGGCGTTCACGGCGGCCGGACACAAGCGCTCCACCCATCTGTTCAACCAGCCGCCGAACGGACCTGCCCTGCCCGGCAACGAGGCGTTCGGCATCCAGTGGAGTTTCGACGGAAAATTCGCCGTGTTCGTCGGGGGCTTTCCGATCGTGGTCGACGACGAGGTCGTCGGCGGCATCGGGCTGAGCGGCGGCAACGGCGAGCAGGACACCCAATGCGGCGTCGCTGCCCTACAGGCCTTGCAGGAGCTGCTGCAGGGCCATCGCGTGCTGGTCGCGGCCGACATCAAGAAGTGACGGGCGCCGCCGGGAACGACGAACGTCTGGCGTGATCTCGGTACCCTCGCCTGATGCGCCAATAGAACGCATCGTCCTCCTCCGCGGTCGGGGGATCGGGCAGATCGCGTTTTCGTGGAATTGCCGACTTGCCGTGAGATCAGGGACAGACGACGTAGCTGGCCCGCGCGATCCGGAACCCGGGATCGTGATCGGTGGTCGGCGAGCTCTGTGCAGCTTCTGGTTCTGCCGGTCGCGGAACCCGACTCATCGCCGAAAACCGGCGGGCGATCGAGCAGCGTGGCGCTGGGTCATATCTGCCGGTCCGTGACACCCGTCACGGCCCGCCGTGACGCCACATCACGCATTTCTTCGATTTGTGCGCGATGCCTGCCGGTGGAACAAGATCGTGAGCCAGACATGGCACGGTCCGTTCCAATAATTCACAGTTTGTCAAAGGTTTGCAGAGAATTCTTGGTCCCTGCGCATGGTCAAACCACGCAAGCGACGTGGTGACGCGCAGGCAATGTAGTGAGATGCGTATCGATCTCAGATCATATTTCGCGGCCTTGTTCGCGGGTGACCTCGCGGCATTCGGCGCATCACCGACAGACGAAGCGCTTGCCGGCCACATCCGCGCCGAGCAGGTTTCGCTCGTGCTGGGCTATTCCTTCGGCATGATGCTGGCCAACGCCTGCAACGCGCTGGTGCTGGCGGCTGCGCTGTGGCAGTCGCCGGATCGGGCCTTCGCGCTGGTATGGGCCGCCGCCGTGAGCGGCGCGGCACTGTTCTTCGGCCTGCAGGCGCGCGCCTCGCGCCGCATCGCCAAGCCGCAATTCGTGTCGCGCGGGACTATGTACCGGCTGGTGCGCAATGCATTTGCGCTCGGCGCCGCCTGGGGCGTCGTCCCGGTCGCCTTCTTTGCGAACGCATCGAGCGGCGCGCAACTCGTGATCACGTGCCTTTGCGCCGGCATGCTGGCCGGCGCCGCCTTCGCCTTCTCGACCATCCCGATCGCCGTGATCGCCTTCACCGCGCCGATCTTCGTCGGCACCGCGATCTGCCTCGGCAGGGACGGCGACTTCATCTACCTGCTGATGGCCATCCTCGTCCTGGTCTACGGCTCGGTGCTGCTGCGCGGCGTGTTCGTCAATGCGTTCGAGTTCAGGCGGCGGATCATCGCCCAGCACGAGGCCGAACGGACGGTGCGGCAGGATCCCTTGACGCATCTGCCGAACCGCGTCGCCTTCAACGAGGCGCTCAATGCTGCGCTGAGCCGGCTGGAGCGCTCGGGCGAGGAATTCGCGGTGCTGCTGCTCGATCTCGATCGTTTCAAGGAGATCAACGACAGGTACGGCCATCCGGCCGGCGACGAATTCCTGGTGCAGGTCGCGGCGCGGTTGCAGCGCTGCACGCGCGCGGCCGAGCATGTCGCGCGGATCGGCGGCGACGAGTTCGCGCTGATCATGTCCAATTTGACCCGGCCCGACGATGCGCTCGCGATCGCCGAGCGGTTCGTCGCGGCCCTCGCCGATCCGTTCCCGATCGACGGGTACGAGATCACCAGCGCCATCAGCGTCGGCATCGTGCTCGCGCCGCGGGACGGCAACACGTCCCACGAGCTGCTCAAGCATGTCGACATTGCGCTGTTCCGGGCGAAGAAATCCGGCCCCGGCATGATCTGCTTCTTCGAGGCCTCCGACAACCAGTCGGCGCGCGAACGCCGCACCCTGCAGCGCGACCTGGAACAGGCCATCGAGGAAGACCAGCTGTTTCTGGTCTACCAGCCTTTCCTCGACATCCGCCAAGGCCGCGTCACCGGCTTCGAGGCATTGCTGCGCTGGCAGCATCCGACCCGCGGCCTGATCCCGCCCAGCGTCTTCATTCCGATCGCCGAGGAGAGCGGACTGATCCACCAGCTCGGCGAGTGGGTGATCCGCCGCGCCTGCGCAATGCTGTCGCGCTGGCCTGACGACATCAGGATCGCGGTGAACTTTTCCGCGGTCCAGTTCCAGAATGTCGGCATCCTGCAGACCATCGTGGAGGCGCTTTCCGAAGCCAACGTCGCGCCGAGCCGGCTGGAGATCGAGATCACCGAATCGATGCTGATCTCGAAATACGGATCGGCGCCCGCGATCCTGAACGGGTTGCTCGAGCTTGGGCTGACTGTCGCGCTCGACGATTTCGGCACCGGCTTCTCGTCGCTGACCTATCTGCGCAAGCTTCCGTTCAGCCGCATCAAGATCGATCAATCCTTCATCCGGGACATGCTGACCCAGCCGGATTGCGCCGCGATCGTCAAATCGGTGATCGGCCTCGCGAAGGACCTGCAGATCGGCGTCGTGGCCGAAGGTGTCGAGACCGCCGATCAGCTCGAATATCTGCGCCAGACCAGCTGCGACGAGGTGCAGGGTTATTTGATCGGCCGGCCGATGTCGGGCAGCGAGATCTCCGCGCTGCTCGATCGCAATCCGCAGCACTCGGTGCACGCGGCCTAAACCGGATCTAGCGCCGCGTCCGAGCGCATCGGTCGGATTGTGTCACTTTTTCTGCTGATCCCGGGAGCCTGTGAGAAAACTCCGCCGTCATTGCGAGCGAAGCGAAGCAATCCAGCTGTCCGCAAACGCGGCTGGATGGATTGCTTCGTCGCCGTCGCTCCTCGCAATGACAGTGGAGAGTCGCTCCGCAGTAAGGTTAGAGCGCATCGGCGCGATGCAGGGTATCCACCGTGATGGTGCCGCGGGCACGCGAGACACACGCGCAGATCTTGCGGCTCTCCTGCTTCTGATGGTCGCTGAAGAAGACGTCGCGATGGTCGATCTCGCCGTCGACGGCGACCACATCGATCGCGCAGACGCCGCATTCGCCGCGCCGGCAGTCGCTCATCACCTCATGGCCGGCTTCGCTCAGCACGTCCAGCATCGAGCGGTCGCGCGGGATCACGAACTCGGTGCCCTCACCCCTGAGCCGCACGCGGAACGCCTCGGTCGGCAGCAGCCCGCTCGATCCGAAGGTCTCGTAACGCAGATCGGTCGGCGGGCGGCCGGACGCTTCCCACGCCCGCCGCGCCGCATCCAGCATCCGCATCGGACCGCAGAACAACGTCATCGTGTCCTGCGGCAGGCCGGCGAAGACACCGGCGAGGTCGAGCCGCCTGCCTTCATCGCCGGCATGGACGACGAGACGTTCGCCGAGCAGGCGCTCGAGCGTATCGAGGTAGGCCGCATCGCTGCGCGCGCGCACGGCATAGTGCAAGGTCACGCCGGCATCGCGGCGGACCAGCGCCTGTGCGGCGCCGACGATCGGCGTGATGCCGATGCCGCCCGCGATCAGGCAGAAATGCCTCCGCGTCCAGTCGAGCTGCACCAGCGAGACGGGCTGCGTGATATTGAGCCGAGCCCCCGGCACGAGCGACCACATGTAGCGCGAGCCGCCGCGGGACTCCGCTGCGTGACGCACCGCGATCCGAAAACCCTGCGGATCGACTTCGCCGACCAGCGAATAGGACCGGGTCTGCGGCTGGCCGTCGATGGTGACGCCGACGTCGATGTGGCTGCCGACGGGATATGGCGCGCCGGTGAAATTATCCGGCCGCAGCAGGAATTCGCGGATGCCGGGCACAAGGTCGCGCACAGCAAGCAGCGTGGCTGACGTCCAGGTGTCAATGAATCGCATCGCGCGCTCCGTTCAGCCTGATGTGACCAGCGCCAGCGCCGGCAGCAGATCAAGGCGCGTGCGGTTGCGCAGCGCCAGCCGCAGATTGCGGGCCGCAAGCCTTGCATGCTCGCGCATGATCGCTTCGGCACGCGCGCCCTCGCGGTTCTCGATGGCGTCGACCACCACGCGATGATGGTCCTGCGCGATCAGCAGGATCTGGCGCGCCTCGGGTAGGGCCGATTGCGCCATCACGAAACCGCTCGGCGAGGCGAACGGCAGCGCCGAGGCGCGGTCGATCTGCCGGACCAGCGGCGAACTGCGCGACAGCTCGGTGAGCAGCGCGTGGAAGCGCGCATTGAGCGCGACATAGGACGAGAACGCTTCGACCGAGATCGGGTCCTGCCGCACGAGGCCGTCGATCTCGTCGAGGCATTGCTTCAGCGGCTCGAGATCGCGCGACGACACGCCGCGCTCGGCAGCAAAGCGCGCGGCAAGCCCTTCCAGCGTACCGCGCAGCTCGATCGAATCGAGAATGTCGCGCTCGGAAAATGCCTTGACCATGAAGCCGCCGGACGGGATCGCCTCCAGCAGGCCCTCCTCCTCCAGCCGGACCAGCGCCATCCGCACCGGCGTGCGCGACACTCCGGTGATCTCGACCGCCTGCAATTCCGAGATCCGCTCGCCCGGCCGCAGCCGGCCCGAAAGAACCAGGTCGCGCAGCGCGAGCTGCGCCCGCACCGTCTGCGACACTGAGCGATCGGTTTCGCGCTCCGCCATGGCTTGCCTACTCCGCCGCCTGCAGCTGCGGCGGCGGATTTTCCTTCGCCACCATGCGGTCGATGACGCGCCGGGCCCACATCGCGCCGGCATCGATGTTGAGGTTGTAGAACACGCGGTCCGGATTCTCGTCCATCGCGCGCTGTTGCGCTTCCAGGATGATCTCGTCCTCATGGAAGATGCCGGCGACGCCGTCGCGGATTTCGCTGGTGAGGCGCTGCTCGGTGATGCGGTGATTGCGGACGAAGGCCCAGAAGTAATGACAGGTCTTCTCGGTCTCCGGCGTGATGGTGTTGAGCACATAGCCGTTGACGCCCTGCGAACGATCGCCCTCCGGGGCGCCCGATCCGGCCGGCGCGACGCCGACGTCGATATTGACGGTGCACGGCGCCTCGAAGCGGATGATCTGCCAGCGATCGACCGGGCCCGGCTTCTGCAGCTGCTTGGCCCAGAACGGCGGCGCCTCGATGCCCTTCATCCAGCGCGTGACGGTCACGGTCTTCTCGCCATGGGTGACGTCGAACGGCGCTTCGGCGACCGCATCATTGCCGATGCTCGAGCCGTGCACGAAGGTCTCGTGGGTCAGGTCCATCAGATTGTCGACGACGAGCCGGTAGTCGCATTTGACGTGAATGGTCTTGCCGTCGCCAGCCCAGGCAGGATCGTGGTTCCAGTGCATGTCGGGCACCAGCGCCGGATCGGCCAGCACAGGATCGCCCATCCAGAGCCAGATGAAGCGATGGCGCTCGACGACCGGATAGGCGCGCACGCAGGCCGACGGATTGATCGTCTCCTGCGAGGGCATGAAGGTGCAGCGGCCCTGCGCGTTGTATTTCAGGCCGTGATACCCGCAGACCACGGTGTCGCCGTCGAGCCGGCCCTTGGACAGCGGCACGAGGCGATGCCAGCAGGCATCCTCCAGCGCCACCACCTCGCCGTCGCCCTTGCGGTACATCACGACATGCCTGCCGCAGATCGTCCGCGGCAGCAGCGCGTGCTTGATCTCGGCGTCCCAGCCGGCCGCGTACCACGCGTTCATCGGAAAGGGTTTTGGCATCGGTTCTCCCTCCGGAGTCTACCTAGATACTGACTGTATACATAATATGGCTATCCATAGCAAATTAAAGTACTATAATACTGTTTATTGTCCTTTACGTATACATGTATCGGAAAACACGAGCTCTTGGCGGCCCGCGTTCCGCCGCGCCAATAGCGCATCGCCCGACGCTTTCGCGCCGGAAACAAAGAGATTCACTGAGGATTTGATGGGTTCGATGAACCGGCCGCGCCGGCCTGCGGCTTACGAGTTCGACGCCGCGCGGGTCGAGGCCGACTTGACGTCCTTGATGCTGACCACGACGGCGATGCGCTTGATCATGCCGCTGCGGTAGGCCTGCAGGAACTTGTCGTAGTGCTTGACCGAGATGCAGCCGTTGGAGTCGCCGTTCGGTCCGAGCATGTAGCTGTGCACGAGCAGGCCGACACGCCCGAACGTATCGCTGCCATCGACCGGGGTCATGCGCAGCGCGGGCACACCGTGGAACAGCTTCTCGCGCGGCTTCATCTCGTAGATGCCGGGCGGTGTCGCACCGGCGTTGCGGGCGGTCACATGCGACGGATCGTCGAGCAGATTGCCGAGCCCCGAATGCGCCTCGAACTTGGTGCCGTCGGGCATGTAGACGATGCGGCCGGTGATGTCGTAGACCGCCGTGGTGCTGTCGTAACCGAGCGCACCGAGATCGGGGCTCGGGCCGGACAACAAGCCGTCATTCGGATCGATCGAGGCCAGGTGCAGCTTGCCCGGCATCATATCTGCGATCTTCTGCAGGAACGTCCGGTTGTCGCCCTGCTGCACCGGCGCCTGCGGCGGCAGCGGCTGATCGTTGCGCGCAAGCAGATTGGCTTCGGCCGGCCGCGATCGCGGCATCGGCACGGCGGGTGCCGCTGTCGTGGTCGTGGCCGCGACGGATGCCGTCGCCGGCTGGCTGGCGGGCTGTTCGGTCTGGGTCTCACGGAGCTGGCCGGCCAGCGCGTCCTCGATCTGACCGAACTCGGAATCGAAATCGCCGCGGCTCGAACGGAACCCGCGGCGCAGGGGATAATAGAGCGAAGCCGTATTGATCGTGGAGCGCGAGCCGAAGCGGTCGTCGAAATTCAGCGAGGCGGTGGTATTGGCGAGTGCCGGTCCATGCAGCCAAGCGGTAGGGTCGATGCCGACCACCCAGGCGGCAAGGCCAGACGACAGGACGAGCGCGCTCACGGCGAACGCCGTGCTGCCCACCAGAGACACGCCGCGGTTCGACTTACGCGCGGCAGCTTTCGTCGTTCGTTGACCCATCATCCCCAAGTTCGGTGCTCTGGGGCCTGTTACCCGGCCCACGTGGGATTCACCGATCACTCATCATATCAGGGAATTAGAGTAAGGCATAATCGAGACGAAGCGGGCAACGACAGGTTTTTTAAACGTTTTTCGGGTGGAAAGTGCCGGAGAATCAGCCCCGAGCGAGCTGGAATGGTCGAAAAAGTCCCGATTCGGGACAATTTCGGCGACCTCAGGCGATCTTTTCTTCCCGGAGGGTGAGCACCGGGACCGGCTTGCCGATCGCGTAACCCTGGGCGTAGTCGACCCCGATCAGGCGCAACTCGTCCAGGATCGCGAGGCTCTCGACGAATTCGGCGACCACCTGCTTCTGCATGATCTTCGCGGTCTTGGTGATCATCTCGACCATCGCGCGATCGACCTTGCTGTTCAGGATCTCCTTCACGAACGAGCCGTCGATCTTGATGATGTCGACCGGCAGGTGCTTCAGATACGCGATCGAGGACATGCCGGTGCCGAAATCGTCGAGCGAGAAGCTGCAGCCGATCTCGCGCAGCCGCGCGATGAATGCCTGCGCCTCGTCGAGATTCGAGATCGCGCTGGTTTCGGTGATCTCGAAACACACCAGTGCCGGCGAAAAATCATGCTGCGCAAACAGCCTGGCGACGAAGTCGACGAAGTCGCCGTCGCCGATCGTGGCGCCGGAGAGGTTGATGGCGTAGCTCGCCACCTTGCGCGGGTGGTGCTTGCGCTCGGCGATGATCTCGAAGGCGCGGCGCACCACCCAGCGGTCGATCAGCGGCATCAGCCCGTAGCGTTCGGCCGCGGGCAGGAAGCTGCCGGGCGGCACCAGCGCGCCGCTCTCGTCGCGCAGCCGCAGCAGCAATTCGCGCCGCTCGCTGCCCTTCAGCGCAGCGTTGATCGGACGGATCTCCTGCTCGTAGAGGCAGAAGCGCCCCTCGTCCAATCCCTTGCGGATGCGGTTCACCCAGCTCATCTCGGCGACGCGCACCGCCATGCCGGTGTCGGTGGGACGGTGCTCCTGGACGCGGTTGCGTCCCTTGTCCTTGGCGAGGAAGCAGGCGACGTCGGCAAGCCGCAGCGCGTCCTGCACGCCGGCGCTGTCGCAAAGCGCGACCAGGCCGATGCTCGCGCTGATCCGGAAGCTCGAGCCTTCGTGGACGAAGCTCGACTGCTCGACCACCGCCCTGATCCGCTCCGCGACATCGGCCGCAGCGTCGTGCGTGACGGAGCCGTCGTCGCGCAGCAGAATGCCGAACTCGTCGCCGCCGAGACGCGCAACCAGCCCGCTGTCGCCGACCTCGGCGGCCAGCATCTTCGCCACCTGCTTCAACAGCCGGTCACCCGCCATGTGGCCGCAGGTGTCGTTGACGATCTTGAACTGGTCGAGGTCGATCAGCATCAGATCGGCGCCCACGACAGGCGAACCCGACATCGTCTTGTGCAGCTCGAACTCGAATTGCCGCCGGTTCGCAAGGCCGGTGAGCGCGTCATGAGATGCAGCCCACGCCAGTTCCTCGACCAGCCGCCGCTCGGCGGTCATGTCGTGAATGATCATGACGCGGCCGGCCGGTTCGCCGGCATGCACGATCGGGGTCTCGACCACCGAGACCGGCACGCTGGAATGGTCCGGCCGCATCAGCAGCCGCTGCTGGGGCCGGCTCTCGTCGTCGGCATCGGTGCTCTGGAACGATCCCCGCACCGGCTGCTCGGCAATGTTGAACAGCGATGACAGCTGCCATCCGGTCACGTCCTGCCCCGGCGCGATCAGCCGCTCTGCGGCGCCGTTCATGTAGCCGACCCGATCGTCCTGCGTGGTCACGATGACAGCGTCGCCGATCGAGGCCAGCGTGAGCTGGGCCCGCTCCTTCTCGACGGCGAGCGCGGTCTCGGCAAGCCAGCGTCGCCACAGCATCCGCCGCGTGTGGAACAGCACGATGCCGGCAAGGCAAGCCGCGATCACGAGATTGACCAGCAGCAGCAGCGCGGAGACCTGACGCGACGCCTTCCCCAACTGGTCGGAGAAATCGACGGCGAGCGTGCTCAGCGCGGCGTCGACCGCACCGATCCGCTCGGCCCAGTGCTTGATGGTCGCAGCCGAGGGATCATGCAGTGCGACGTCGTTAGCAGCCTCGTTCCTGATTTCGATCAGTTGATCCAGCAACGCATCCGAGTTGCGCCAGGCCGTCACCGCGCCGGCCACGTGATGCATCGTGCGGAAATATTTGAACAGCCAGATCAGGCCGCCGATATCGTCATCATGATTGCCGGCTTTGGCGAAGCCGCTCCTCGCCACGGCGTCGTTGTTGCCGGGCGCTTCCAGCGCGCGCCGCGCCGTGCGATCGGCCAGCGGCACCGCGATCGCGTCATCGAACTTCTGCAGATAAAGCGGCGCGCCGGTGCTGACATAGGTCTGAAGGTAATAGATGGCGTCCTTCTGGCCCTTCGACCACATGCTCTCGCCGGCTACGTAGGCGCGCACCGCGGACATCACCTGCAGGCTGCCGGCCGACAGACCGCCCAGCAACAGCACGATGGCGAGCAGAGGCCCAACCACCCGCCACAGTGACCAGCTTCGAAACGAAAAGAACATGCCCAATGCGCCCGACCCTGAAATGCCGGATAAGCCTAGGAATGCCGGCTTAACCTCACGTTGCAAAACGCGATGAGTTTGAAACGACTTGGCTGTACCGCAATTGCGTCAAACTTTACCCATCGTGTCGGCCGGGGCCAAAGCATGAGCGAGACTAGGTTGAATTGTAGCGGCATCGGAGGTCCACCTCTCCCTTGGGAGAGGTCCGCGCGCAGCGCCGGGTGAGGGGTTACGGTCCCTCGTTGGAGTTACGGCCCCTCACCCGATTTGCTGCGCAAATCGACCTCTCCCCGCCGGGGAGAGGTAAACCGAACCCGAGGCCAAACCGATTCAAGCTAACGTCATCCCGCTCTAGTACTCAGGGACGCAATGTCGGCGACGTGTTCGGGGCCGGCGCCTGCTCCATGTCGGCCTCTTCGGGCAGCTTGTCGGCATGGACGGCAAGCGGCGTGCCGATCCAGAGCGGATCATCGCGATGATCGCGGCGCGGATTGGTGGTGTTGGGATGGACCAGGATGCTCAGGCTGCCGTGGTTCAGCATCAGCCACGGCACCAGGGTGGCAAACAGCTCGGCCGCAAACGCCACCTGATACATCGCCTGATCGTGCGGACCGACCTTGACGTCGTGCCAGCGCCCGAGCGTGACCAGGAAACGCTCGCCGATCCAGTTGCGCAGCCGTTCGGCCTCGCCCCGGCTGGTCGCGGGATCGTAATAGACGTGGGCGTGATAGCTCGCGATCTCGCCGATCGCCCGTGGCCCGTCCGTCATCTCGCCTCTCCTTCCGCGGCCGGTCACCTGCGCCGCAGCACACTGAACTGGAACGACTGCGTTGCGCCCCAGGGCGTGACGTGCCGGTGCGCCTCATGCGCGATCAATTCGAATGCCGGACCGATGGTCCGGCTGAGTGTTTCCGGATCATAGCGCTGCACCGGCAGGCCGCTGCATTTTTCCGGACCGTCCAGCGCGAAGGTGCCGATCACGGCGTGGCCGCCTGCCTTGACGCCGCGATGCAGCCTTTCGAGATAGGCCGCGCGGTCGCCCTCCGCGACGAGGAAATGAAACGCCGCACGATCGTGCCAGATGTCGAAAGCCTGCTGCGGCTGCCAGGCCGCCGCATCGTCGGCAACCCAGCGCACCGCCGCGCCGGCCGCGCCGATCCGTTGCCGCGCGCTCGCCAGCGCAGCTTCCGAGAGATCGAGCACGGTCAGATCATGAAAGTCCCTCGCCAGCAGCGCATCGACGAGGCGCGAGGCCCCGCCGCCGATGTCGATGATCGACGCGTCGCGGCGAGGTGCGATCTGTTCGATCAGACGCAGCGATGGTTGCGGATCGGCCTGCGACCAGCTCACCTGCTGCTCGCCCTTGGTCAGATAGACGGCCTGCCAATGCGATTGTCGATCAGAAGCGGTCATGGCGATACGTCCTGTAAGCGACAACAAGTTGCGTTGCGCGCCATTAACCATCAGCTAGGCGCGGCGGTCTCCCGCGTCAACCGGCAACGGCGGACACGCACGGCGGCGTCGCAGCAAATGCCGCATTTGCATCTCCGCATTTTCCATCTAACCTGATGGCCGGGTTGAGATCGGGGCGTCCGGGGATGGCCAATTTCGGCTGGACACGCGGCAACAAGCCTGCACAGACGGAGGACGCCGCCAGCGACTTGCGCGGCCTCACCGATCCCTCGGCGTTCCTCGCCGCGCTCGACAAGGTGGTGCCGCGCTATCTCGATCTCTCCGACAACGGCGTGCTGGTCTATCCGGCCTGCAAGCGCAAGCCCGGCGACCTGCTCGGCGATGCCAGGGCGATCTGGGAGCACACGCGGCTCGAAGCGATGCGCTATCTCCCGATGGTGCCACGGAAGGACACCGCGCTGCTGGCCGATCCATCGCGCCAGGCCGAGATGATCGACGCCTTCCTGCGCCAGCGCGCGCACGACAACACCGTCGTCGATTTCACGGGCACCGCGATCGAGGACTACGGGATTGCGATCTACGCGGCACTGAACTGGCTGAACCATTGCGGCACCATCGTCGGTGCCGATCCGCAAAAATTCTCCGGCACGCTGCGAAGTTTCCGCAAGGTCATGGTCGTCGCCCGGCAGTGGTGGGCGCTCGACGGTGCGGCGGAGCGCTGCCGGCAGCTGCTGGAGGCGCGCGAACGGCCGCCGCTGGTGTTTTTCCTGCTGTGGGCCGAATGCACCAATCTCGCCCGGGAGATCGCGATCGCGGCGGCAGGTAGCGCAGCGACGGAAGACCTTGTCGCGCGGATGCGCGCGGCCGACGATCCGGAACAGTTGACGTAACGCGCGAAACGGACGCGCTGGCCGCAGGCTAGGGTGAGCAGTCCTAGATCATGTCTGCATTCGAGACGTAAAAAAGCGGACTCGCGGTCCGACCACAGGAAAGTCGCCTTTTGACCCGCAGCGGACATTCGCCTCCCTGTGCCTCACGTCGCTGAGAGTTGCCACCTGACCCAATTCGCTTGAAAGCTGAATGATGTTACGCTGACCCGAAAGCCGGGAGGAGTAATATGAAGCTAAACAAGGGCGGCCTCAAACTTTGTGCTGCCTACATTGTTTTCGTAATCTTGATATTGACCTTGGCCTATTTAACGTCTGATCCAAAGGGGCGCGTTCTCTTGGCGTCTCTCGCGTGGTTTCCAGCCGGAATCACTTTTGGGATCCTAGACGTATATCCTCTGATGGATCAGCATCCATGGACAAGATTTCTGGGGCCTCCCGTCTCCTTACTGATCATGTATTTGCTCGGTTGGCTGGTTAACGTCATCAGATTTCGCCATAAGGTCAAGGAAACAGAAGCCTTGGCGCACAGGCTTGCCGAAGCCAAAAGGAGCGACTGACTTTCGTTCGCGAATGTCAGCTTGTGGCCCTTTGCGGACATTCACCTAGGCGTCGGTGACGTCTGCTTTGGAGGATATCTCCGTCCTCGCTATTGCCGCACGCACGCACCCGATTTGTGAGTACTCGCCCTAGGCAACCGGATCCGCGTCGGCGGAGGCCACCAGCAGCTCCTTGGACTTCCGCGCGATCAAGCGGGCCAGTTCGCTCTGCTTGTAGGTCTCGACGAACTTGATCGCGAAGCCGTTCGGCAGATGCCGGACGACGCGCCCGACGCAGGCGCCGATCGCCAGCGGCATGCCGATCGGCGGCTGCACCTCGGAGGACACTGCCGCGCCCGACAGCGACATGTCGATGATGAAGCAGCTCTGCATGGTGCCGTCCGCGAGCGTCAGCATGGCATGCGGCGCGACGGGAACGAAGCGCGGATTGTTGCGCGCCTCGCGGACGCTCGGATCCTTCTGCTTCTTCTCGATCCAGGTCAGCTTGTCGGCGAACTTCTCGCGCCTGGCATGCGTCATCTCGAGCTCGAGCAGGAAGCTGCCGCTCATCGTGTCGGTGATGCAGCCTTCGAACTTGCCGAACTCCTCGAAATACGACGTCAGCCGGTCGCCGACCTTGCCGACGACAGGCACGTCCACGATCATCCGGAACGGCGAGACGCGCGTGGTGCGGCAGGCGAAGGTGCGCAGCTTGCCCTGCGCATCGTACCAATTCGGCAACGTGTAGCTGCCGTTGACGGTGATCCTGACCGCGCGTTGCTTGAGAAACTTTTCGACGGACACGACTGAACCTCGCCCGAGGCGATGTGAGTGCACGGAGGTCGGGGATGACCGGCTTGCCTGCCGGTCCGGTGGGGGACGTCCGCTACCGGCGCGATGGCAGCGGGAGGCTGCGGCACGCACCCCAGCGCGTCGGGGAACGGTCCTGGCGCGCAGGTGCGTACAGTCGTACCGTCGAAACACTAGGAAACAGTTAAACTGGCACAAAGTGCACAGTCTATCGCGCAACCCTTTCGCGGCAGTTTATTTCGCGAGCCGTGCAACTACCGGGAGAGTTACCGCGCGCCGATGCAATCGCGCCGTGCCATAAACCGCCTGCCCCCGGCTGGCAACTGCCTGCTAGCCTCGGCTCAAATCAGTCCGGCCACTCATAGGCTCAACATGTCAGACAAATCGCTCGCCGACGGCAAGATCCTGCAAAACGTGGTCGACGGCGTCGGCGTCGTCACCTTCAACAACCCCGACAAGCGCAATGCGATGTCGCTGGAGATGTGGGAGGGGCTTGGCGAAGCGCTGACCGCCTTGCGTGACGATCCTGACGTCCGCGTCGTGATCCTGGTCGGCGCCGGCGACAAGGCCTTCGTGTCCGGCGCCGATATCAGCCAGTTCGAGAAGACCCGCCACAACGCGGCAGCTTCCGAGGAATATTCACGGCGCAGCGCCGCCCAGCGCGCGCTGTTGGCCGACTACCCGAAACCGACCATTGCCTGCATCCGCGGCTTCTGCCTCGGTGGCGGCATGCAGGTCGCGATGCTGACCGACATCCGCATCTCCGGCACGAGCGGCCAGTTCGGCATTCCCGCCGCCAAGCTCGGCATCGCTTACGGGTATGACGGGCTGCGCCATCTGGTCTCGCTGGTCGGCCCGTCCTGGGCGCGGCTGATCATGTATACCGGCATGCGGATCGACTCCGCCGAAGCACTGCGGATCGGCCTCGTCGACCGCGTGCTGCCGGATGCTGAGCTCTGGGACGCGACCATGGAGATCGCGCGCACCATTTCAGCCAACGCGCCGCTGGCGATCAAGGCCGCCAAGATCACCATCGCGCAGGTGCTGAAGGATCCCGCCGATCGCGACATGGCCGCGATCAAGCAGATCGGCATCGATTGCATGGACAGCGCGGATTTCCGCGAAGGCCGCAACGCCTTCATGGAAAAGCGCAAGCCGCAGTTCAAGGGCCGGTAGCCATCCGATGTTATCACCCGCGCATGCCGCGGCCTACTGGATCGCCCGGTTAACCGGGCGATCCAGTTGGTGATGCCGCGAGGTTTCTGAAAAGTAAAATAATACCGCAAATTAGGCCCGGCATCCCGACACAGGCCGCCCGCGGCTACTGTGCATGGGGTTGTTTTCGATATTTTGGCGGCGCGCTACTTCTTCTCGTTGACCGGCACCGTGTAGTTGAGGATCAACCGCCCGCCGTCGGGATAGATGGTCTGGCCGGTGATGTAGGAGGCGTCGTCGCTGGCGAGGAACGACACCACCGAGGCAACTTCGCTCGGCTCGCCGCAGCGCCCCGCGGGGGTGCGCGACAGCACGCTGCGCCGCGCGTCCTCCGACGAAAAGATCGCGGTCGCCACCATCTCGGTCAGGATCGTGCCGGGCCCGACTGCCACGACCCGAATGCCGTGCGGCGCCAGCGCGACGGCGGCCACCGAGGTGAGCTGCTTCATCGCACCCTTGGACATCGCGTAGGTCGCAAGCGAGGGGATCGCGAGCAGCGCATTGACCGAGGACATGTTGACGACGACGCCGCCACCGCCCTGCGCGATCATCTGGCGCGCTGCGGCCTGAACGCCGAAGAACGCGCCCTTGAGGTTGATCCCCATCACGTCGTCGAACTCGGCCTCGCTGATGTCGAGGAAGTCGCGGTTGCGCGCGACGCCGGCGTTGTTGACCATGACGTCGAGCCGGCCGAACTCCTTCACCGCGGTGGCCACGATGCGATCGACGTCGGCGCGCTTGCTGACGTCGGCCTCGACCGCCCGCAACCGATCCTCATGTCCGAGTTCCTGGGCGGCGTGGACGAGCCCCGCAGCGTCGACATCGGAGATGACGACCCTGGCGCCATCGGCCAGGAAGCGCGCCGCGCAGGCCTTGCCGATACCGCGCGCCGCCCCGGTGATGGCGACGACCTTGCCGGAATTCTTCATGGGAGTGCCTCCAGAACCGAAGCTGTTCGCAGAGCAATAGCGCATTGCGCGTCGGCAGGGAACGCGGCGGATTCTCCGCGCGTCACCGCCTGGACGTGCGGGTGATTGCCAAGCACGGTGCGCAGCCGAAGTTTCTCCATGGCGACGAACTCCGCGGGGTCAGGTCAGCGCGCGCCCAGGATTCGCGCTTGCGGTCTTCCGCGGCACAGGCGTTGGTTGATCGAGCCGCGCAGCCTGCAGCGCGGCGACCGTCGCGCGTACCAGTTCTTCGATAGCGTGGCCGGCGTTGGTGCCGTCGGCGCTGCCGCGCGACAGCCGCGAGACGCGCTCCGGCGTCACTAGTGTGTAGTACAGCGCGCCGAGCAGGAAGTGGCCGCGCCAGACCAGATCGGTGCGCGGGATATGCGGCAGGCTTTCATGGATCGCGTCGATCAAGGCATGGCTGGTGTCGTCGAAAGTCTGCGCGATGATCTTGCGCACCACCTCATTGCCTTCGGCCGACATGATCGCGCGCAACCGCGTGAACCGCGTTCCGCCGCCGGCGAGATCGCTGCCCGAGGTGAAGGCCGGCAGCACATAGGCGCGCACGATCGCCTCCAGCCGGTCTTGAAGATCGCGCACCCGCCGCGCTTCCGCGAGCAGCTCAGAGCGCCGCCGGTTCATCGGGCCGCAATGCCGCCGATAGATCTCCAGCAGCAGGCCGTCTTTGGTCTTGAAGTGATAGGTCACGCTGCCGGGATTGGCGCCGGCGGCCTGCGCGATGTCGCGCACCGAGACGGCGTTGAAGCCGTAGGTCGAGAACAACTCCTCCGCCGCGGCGAGGATCGCCTCGCGCATGTTCGGCTTGCGGGTGCTGGTGGCCTTGGCGTCGGGCTTGATGCCGGACCTGGCAGGTTTACGGACCATATTTGTACTGTCGTCCAAATATTCAGGTCGCGTCAACGAGGCGGCAGCGAGCCGCGTTCAGGAGAGCTTGACGTCGGGCTCGGCACGGCCGCGTGCCGCGGCGTCGAGCAGGAAGGTTTGGCCGTGGCCGGGATCGGCTGCGCGCTGCGCCTCGTCCATGTCCTGCCAGGCCGAGGTGACCAGCACGCGCGAGAAATCGCGGCCGACAAAAGCCGGACAGCTCGACTGCTTCGCCGGCACCTTCAGCGAGCGCAAATGCCGGCCGCCGGGATCGTAGACGTCGACACAGCCGCCGCCCCAGCGCGCGTTCCAGATCATTCCATCGGCATCGACGATCGCGCCGTCGATCCCGCCGATGCCCCGATATCTGATTAGGTCGACGGGCTCGCCGGTCGGCAATCCCGTCGATGGATCCAGCGGTACGCGATACAGCACGTTGGTCGCGGTGTCGGCGAAGTAGCCGACGTCGCCTGCGGGCGAAAAGCAGATCGCGTTGGGGATCGTGATCCCGGGATAGAGCCGCGTGATGCGGCCGTGATGCAGCGCGTAGATCGCGCCGGCGTTATGCTCGGCCTGACGCCCCATGGTCCCGAGCCAGAAGGTGCCCGACGGATGCACCCGCGCATCGTTGGAGCGCGTCACCGGATTGTCGGCTTCGAGTGCGGCAAACAGCTCCGGCCGGCCGCCGGCGAGCTGCCGGACGTAAAGCCCATCCTCGGTGAGGATCAGCTGCCGCTCGCCGTCGATCCGCGCCAGCGCGCTCGCCATTTTCGGCAGCGCGTGAATGACGGTGCGGCCGCTGGCAAAACGATGCTCGAACAGGCGACGCTCGCGGATGTCGAACCACCAGGCGGTGTCGGTCGCTGCGTCATAGGTCGGGCCCTCGCCGAGGTGACAGCGCTCGGCTGACAGCACCGATGTCGGGACCCGTTCGATCAGCGGCTCGGCGGCAGGATCGGTCATGATGTCACTCACACTGTGGAGAAGCGATAGATCGCGGTGCGCCGATAGATCTGCCCGGGATCGAGCCGCGCTGGCGGGAAGTCGGGCCGGTTCGGCGTATCCGGCCAGGCGTGCGGTTCGAGACACAGCGCATCGGATTGGCGATAGAGCCAATCGCCCTTGCCGGCGGTCGAACCGTCGAGGAAATTGCCGGAATAGAACTGCAATCCCGGCTGATCGGTGAACAGCTCCATCACGCGGCCGCTATGAGGTGCCTCGAGCCGCGCGGCGAAGCGAACGCCTGTCCCCGAGGCCAGACAGAAATTATGGTCATAGCCGCGGCCGAGCCGCAGCTGCTCATCATTGATCCTGATCCGCGCGCCGATCGCGATCGGCTTGCGGAATTCGAACGGCGTGCGGTCAACCGGCCACGGCGGCCCCGGTAGCGGAATCGCGGTGGCGTCCACCGCGAGGAAATGATCTGCGGCGATCGTCAGCCGATGATCGAGGATCTGCGTGCCCGAGCGCGCGCCGTCGAGATTGAAGAAGCTGTGATTGGTGAGGTTGACGCAAGTCGGCCGGTCGGTGGTCGCCTCGTACGTGACTGCGAGTTCCACCGGGTCGCGCACCTGATACGTCACTCGGGTCTGAAGATTGCCCGGATAGCCCTCTTCGCCATGCGGGCTTTCGCGCTCCAGCACCAGCGTCGGCCCCGGTTGATCGACGAGCCGGGCAATCCGCCACAGCTTGCGATCAAAGCCGTGGGGGCCACCGTGCAGCGCATTGGGGCCGTTGTTGGCGGCGAGATTTACCGTCTCGCCATCGAGCACGAAGCGCGCGGCGGCGATCCGGTTGGCGTAGCGCCCGATCGTCGCGCCGAAGAATTTGCGCTGAGCGAGGTAGCCTTCGAACTCGTCATGTCCAAGCACGACGTCGGCGCAATGCCCGCCGCGATCGGGCACGAGCAGCGCTTGCAGCGTGGCGCCGAAAGTGAGGATGCTGGCCTCGAAGCCGTGTTCGCCGCGCAGCGTCACGCGCTCGACGGCGATGCCATCGTGCAATTTGCCGAAGGGCGCGCGCGCAATGTTGGCTGATGTCATCGTCAGTCCCCGAACGCCTCGACAAGGCGCCGTCGCCCCAGCATGAAACTATCGGCGACGAGCCGCAAGGGCGCGAGGTCGACCTCGGACTTTCCGTCCGAGGTCAGCGCAACGAAACGGAACGGGATACCAACGGCTTGATCCGGCCTTGGTTACAAACCGGCAAATTCACGACGCCTTGTTGTGCGACGCGCGGCTGGGGCATCGGTCCTGATCGATCAAAACCGATGCTCCAGATTCGTTGTCTTGACAGGCTTTTTCGCGCGGACCGATCACCAGTCGAAACCACGCTAGCGCGCAGCTTCGAATCCGCCGAGCACCGCCGTCAGATTGGCACCGAGGATGTCTGAGAGATAGCCGCCTTCCTGCACCAGCACCGTCGGCAGGCCGAACCGGGCGAGCGCCTCGCCGATCCGGCGGAAGCCGTCGGTGGTGACGGCGAGGCCTGCGAGCGGGTCCTTCTCGGAGGCGTCGAGCCCGAGCGCGACCACCAGCGCGGTCGGCGCGAAGGAGCGGATCGCCCTCTCGGCGGCGGCGAGCGCCTTGATGTAATCGTCGTCGCCGGTGCCCTTGGCGAGCGGAATGTTGAGATTGGTGCCAAGACCGGGCCCGGCGCCGCGCTCATGCGAATGGCCCCAGACGAAGGGGTAGAAGAACGACGGGTCGGCGTGGATCGAGACGGTGAAGACGTCGCCCCGCTCGTAGAAGATGCCCTGCGTGCCGTTGCCGTGATGCACGTCGACATCGAGGATCGCGACGCGCTCGTGCTTCTGGCGCAAATGTTCGGCCGCGATCGCACTGTTGTTGAGGAAGCAGAAGCCGCCGGCGAGATCGCGATAGGCATGGTGACCCGGCGGACGGCACAGCGCGTAGACGGCACCCTCGCCATCGAGCACCATCTGCGCCGCGGTGACTGCGACGTCGCTCGAGGCGCAGGCGCCGGCCCAGGTGCCGGGGCCGATCGGCGCCGCGGTGTCGACCGTGTGCCAGCCGAGCTTGCCGACGATATGGGAGGGATAGGTCCCGGCGTTACGCACCGGGTGCATGTTCGCGATCATCTCCGGCCCGGCGTTGCCGAGCGCCGACCATTCGTCCCAGGCATCAGCAAGAAAGCTCAGATATTCCGGACTGTGCACGCGCGCCCGCGGCCCCTGCCCGAATTTGGTCGGTTCGATCAGCGAGTGCTTGCCGGCCTTCAGGCCCGCCAGCAGGCGATCGGCGCGCTCAGGCTGCTCCGTGGTGCGCTGGACCACACCGCGGACCAGGAAGAATTGCGGATCATGGCTGCGGTGCAGATCACTGTAGACGGCCTTCACGGGATACTCCTGTTCGATGGGGGCAATTGAGCTGAGCCTTCGCTGGCGAATTGTACAGTATCAGCGGCCGCGATGATCTGAAACAGCGCGCGATTTCATGCTATGTCCGCAGGCAACGCACTGATTCAAGCACGCAGGACACCAATCCCGGCCATGGCGGCAAGCAAGGCGGAGACGGAGGATACGACGACGGGACGGCGCGGCCGGCCGCGCTCCGCCGCGACCACGGCCGCGATCCTGCACAGCGCCTATACGCTGATGGCAACCACGGGCCTTGCCGCCACCACCATCGACGCGATCGCGAGACACTCCAACGTCTCGAAGATGACGATCTACAAATGGTGGCCGTCGCGCGAGGCCTTGCTGATCGATGCCTTCCTCGACCAGGCCTCGCGCGCAGTGCCGCTGCCCGAAGCGGGCAATCCGGTGGCCCGCATCCGCCGGCACGTCGCGACCTATGTCGAGGCCTTGCAGGGCGAGTTCGGACGGGTGCAGCTCGCGGTGATCTCGGAATGCATCTCGCAGACCGGCACGGCCGAACTGTTTTATGAGCGCTACCTCGGCCTTCGCCGCGCCAGGATGCTGAAAATCATCGCCGCCGGCCAGAAGGACGGCAGCATCGGCGCGCCTGGCGTGCCCAGCGACATCTACGACGCGATCTATGGCAGCCTGTTCTACCGCTATGTCTTCGGCATCAGGCCGCTGACGCCGGCCTATGCCCGCAATCTCGTCAATCTGGTGCTGCGGCCACACGCCGAGGCTTGAATATCAAGCGGAGCGTTGCCGCTGACGGCGGAACCAGGCCCAGGTCTCGCGTGTCACGGCGCGGTAGTTGCGACCGCGATAGACGATGTGGCCGTCGACGATCGCGTTCAGCTTCGGCAAAGCATGGAACGGCACCGTCGGATAGGCATGATGCTCGACATGATAGGGCATGTTCCAGGCGAACCATTTCATGATCCGGCCGGTCATCGTGGTGCGGGTGTTCTCGAACGCACTCCGCGTCCGCTCGCAACCGGTGTGCTCGGCGTAAAGATACGGGCGCAGGATGAGCTGGCCGGCCAGCAGCGGCACGATCCAGACCCAGAGCAGGATCGCGCTGTGCAGCGCAAGCGATGCCACGAGCAACAGCAGATAACCGGCGAGGTAGAGCCTTGCCTCCAGCACGATCGCGGCGCGCTTGTGCTGCGGAATCCACGGCACGATCACCTTCCCGGTGAGTGCATGCCGGAACATCAGGCGAATCCGGACCAGCACCTGCAGCAGTCCCGAATAGGCGATCGCGAGCTGGGTGTCCGACGCGGGCTTGGGGCCGACGATCAGCTCCGGATCCTTCTCCGGATCCTGGGTGTAGCGGTGATGGTCCCAGTGAAACAGGCAGTAATATTGGTAGGGCAATCCGATCATGAAGGCGGACAGGTTGCCGACCACAAGATTGAGTGCGTGACTGCGGAACGCCGTCTTGTGCGCAGTCTCGTGCACCACCATGAACAGGAATGCGACGAAGTAACCCTGGATGGCCATCAGCGGCAGCGCCCAGACGAGACCATAACGCGACGAGATCAACGAGATCAGCGCGCCGACGATGAGGATCATCCCGTAGTGGCTTGCCGCGCGCACCGCGCCGGCAAGGTTCGACCTGGTCGACAGCTCGCGCAAGGTCAGGGGGCTGAGCGGCTTGAGGCGAGGCCCGGCATCACTGGTTTCTGCGGTGCTCATAGCGGTCTCACATATTAGCGTTGCAGGAGCGCCGAGATCTCGGCGTTGATGAAGGCGTGGTCTTCGGCGTTGTTGACGGGATTGCCGGCGCGGTGCCCATGGATCGATGGGATCGCGTGCAGCGCCGCGGAGCGGGCATTGACGAGGCGTCCAAGCTCATCCGCGTTGTCGCGCGGGTCGAAATAGCGGTCGGTGCGGCCGGGCATCAGCAGCACATGCGCCTTGATCGCCGCCAGCGCACGGTCGAAGTCGCCGCCGAATTCGTTGCAGCGGCTGATATCGCCGGCCTGCCAGATCGCGATCTGCGCCAGCAGATTGTTCGCGTCGCGCCGCGCGAAAGCACCATCCCACGATCCCGCGAGGTAGTCCTCCAACGAGTTGAAGCCGGCCTCGCGCCAGGCTTCCTCGCGAAAAAACGCGTGCGACATCGCCCAGCCGGCATAGACGCGCCCCATCGCGCGAAGGCCTGCTGCCGGCCTGGTGACGAAGCGGCCATCCTGGTAGGCCGGATCGGCGGTCAGCGCGGCCTTCACGCCTTCGAGGAAGACATGATTATACGGCGAGCACCTCGCGCTGCCGCAGACCACCGCCGCGCGTTCGACCATGTCAGGATAGCGCGCGGCCCAGTGATAGGCCTGCATGCCGCCCATCGACCAGCCATAGACCAGTGCGAGCTTGGTCACGCCGAACCGCTCGACGAGCAGCCGCCGCTGGATAGCGACGGCGTCATGATAGGTGAAGTCTGGAAACGGTGCGCCGCAGAGCACCTCGCTCGAATTCGACGGCGAGGACGACAGGCCGTTGCCGAACAGATTCGCGATGACGATGAAATAGCGCGCGGGATCGAGTGCCCCGCCCGGCTGCACCAGCCATTCGATGTCGGTGTGCTGCGCGGCGAACGACGTCGGATAGAGGATGACGTTGTCCCTGGCCGCGTTCAACGTGCCGTAGGTCTTGTAGGCGAGCGCAAGCTGCGGAAACACCGCGCCGCCCTGCAAGGTCACCCTGCCTGCCTCGAACACCTCATAGTCGCGTTGCGTGGTCATGCGCATTCGAACTCGAAAGGCGGGCGCAAACGCCGCGCCCCAATAACTGTACTATTAGTACATTAATTTGGAACCGAAGCAAGAGCGACGAAGGTGGAATGACACCGGGCCGATCCATTCAAAATCGGCATCGATCAATACCCGTTTCGGCTTGGACCCATTGCCGTCATCTCTCTAGGACAGACCCCGAGGAAATTTCCAAGGAGGCGCGAATGAGCGCAATTGTGTCCGCCACGGACGCGCGGCGATCCCGCGTCCGGCTGTTGATCGTGGCGATGCTGTTCCTCGTCACCACCGTGAACTATGCCGATCGCGCCACGCTCTCGATCGCCGGCCCTGCGCTCTCCAAGGAACTGCATCTCGACCCCGTCGCGATGGGCTACGTGTTTTCGGCGTTTGGCTGGTCCTATGTGGTTGCGCAGGTGCCGTGCGGCTGGCTGCTCGACCGCTACGGCTCCAAATGGGTCTATGCGATCAGCATCATCGTCTGGTCGATCTTCACCGCGATGCAGGGCCTGGTCGGGTTCCTGTCGGCCGGCGCGGCCGTGGTGCTGCTGTTCGCGCTGCGCTTCCTGGTCGGCTTTGCCGAAGCGCCATCGTTCCCGGCCAATGCCCGCATCGTCGCGGCCTGGTTCCCCGGCAATGAGCGCGGCACCGCATCGGCGTTCTTCAATTCCGGGCAGTATTTCGCGACCGTGATCTTCGCGCCGCTGATGGGCTGGATCGCGCACGACTACGGCTGGCGCCACGTGTTCTACGTGATGGGCGGGCTCGGCGTCGTGATGGGCATCGCCTGGATCAAGACGATCTACGAGCCGAAGGACCATCCCGCGATCAACGAGGCCGAGTTCGACTACATCAAAGAGGGCGGCGCGCTGGTCGACATGGATGCCGCCAAGACCAGCAAGACCCAGGTCAGCGGCCCGAGTTGGGATCATATCCGCCAGTTGCTCGCCAACCGGATGATGCTCGGCGTCTATATCGGCCAGTACTGCATCAACACGCTGACCTACTTCTTCCTGACCTGGTTCCCGGTCTATCTGGTAAAGGAACGCGGCCTGTCGATCCTGCAGGCCGGCTTCGTCGCGACATTGCCGGCGCTGTGCGGCTTTATCGGCGGCGTGCTCGGCGGCGTGATCTCGGACTACCTCTTGCGCCGCACCGGCTCGTTGACCATGGCGCGCAAGATCCCGATCGTCGGCGGCATGCTGCTGTCGATGACGATCATCGCCTGCAACTATGTCGACAGCCAGGCGCTGGTGGTCGGCTTCATGGCGCTCGCCTTCTTCGGCAAGGGCATCGGCGCACTCGGCTGGGCTGTCGTCTCCGACACCTCACCGAAGGAGGCCGGCGGCGTCTCCGGCGGGTTGTTCAACACCTTCGGCAATCTGTCCTCGATCACGACGCCGATCATCATCGGCTACATCCTCGCCGCCACCGGCTCGTTCAACGGCGCGCTGGTGTTCGTCGGCGCCAACGCGCTGGTCGCGGCGATCGCCTATCTGTTCATCGTCGGCGAGATCAAGCGGGTGCAGCTGAAGGCGGCCTGAGCAAAGTCTAGGCAATAAGGCTGCCGCGAGTTGCAACAACAGATCAACGGCGGCTTCGGCCGCCGTCTTTGTCTGCTTGTTCGTCTTCTTGGCCAGTGGGAGGCATCGATGCTAGAACGAACAAATCCTCGACCGATCCATTCCAGGCTAGCATCGATGTTCGACCTGAACCAGCTCCGCTGTTTCGTCACCGTGGCCGAGGAATTGCACTTCGGCCGCGCCGCGGCGCGGCTCAACATGACGCAGCCGCCGCTCAGCCGGCAGATCCAGGTGCTCGAGCACATCATCGACGCGCCGCTGCTGGAGCGGACCAGCCGTTCGGTGCGGCTGACCCCGGCGGGACGCAGTTTCCTGCCAGAGGCGCGGCGCATCCTCAAGCTCGCAGAATCCGCTTCGCAAGTCGCCCGCCGCATCGCGCTCGGCAAGACCGGCTCGCTCAAGATCGGCTTCACGGCCGCCGCCGCTTACGGCTTCCTGCCCGATCTGATCGCAGCCGCCCGTTCCCGCCTGCCCGAGGTCGATTTTTCCCTGAAAGAGATGGTGTCCGGCGATCAGTTCGAGGCGCTCACCACCGGTCAGATCGATGCCGGCCTGTTGCGCCCGCCGATCGCGCGGCCGGAATTCGCCAGCCGGCGCGTCGTGGCCGAGCCGCTGCTCGCTGCGATCCCGAAGAAACATCCGCTGGCCACAGCCGGCACCGTCAGCATCAAGGATTTCGACGACCAGCCCTTCGTGATGTATTCGCCCTATGAGGCGCGCTACTTCCACGACCTGCTGGTATCGCTGTTCACACGCGCCGACGTGCTGCCGCGCTATGTGCAGCATCTCAGCCAGATCCACTCGATCCTCGCGATGGTTCGCGCCGGGCTCGGCGTCGCGATCGTGCCGGAAGCCGCTGCCAGCCTCAAAATCGCCGACGTCCGGCTGAAGCCACTAAAGCTGCGCACGCCGGTGCCGGTCGAGTTGTTCATGGTATGGCGGCGCGATCACGAGAACCAGTTGCTGCCGTCCCTGATCGAGATCGCCAGCGAACTCGCGGCCCCGCATTTGCGCGGCGATTGATGCAGATTGCGCATCGCTTGATACCGCGATTGGCTTGGACGCGCATCGAAGCTACCCTTAAGAAATCGGCCGTGGACGCGCGCTGCTCGCGCATCCCTTATCCCAATATCATTCGAGGAGTGGCGCCATGAGCAAGATGACCCCTCAGGAGATGGCTGCCAGAATCGGTAGCGGCCTCCTGTCTTTTCCCGTGACCCCGTTCAAGCCTGACTATTCGTTCGACGAGGCGACCTATCGCGCCAACATGGACTGGCTGTGCGGCTATGACGTCGCCGGCCTGTTCGCCGCCGGCGGCACCGGCGAGTTCTTCTCGCTGACGCCGGCTGAAGTTCCCCATGTCGTGAAGATCGCAGTCGACGAGACCAAGGGCCGCGTTCCCGTGCTGGCCGGCACCGGCTACGGCACCGCGATTGCGCGCGAGATCGCAATCGGTGCCGAGAAGGCGGGCGCCGACGGCCTCTTGCTGCTGCCGCCTTATCTCATCCATGCCGAGCAGGACGGCCTTGCCGCCCATGTCGAGGCGGTGTGCTCGTCGGTGAAGATCGGCGTCATCGTCTACAATCGCGACAATGCGATCCTGCAGCCCGATGCGCTGGCGCGGCTGTGCGAGCGCTGCCCGAACCTCGTCGGCTACAAGGACGGCATCGGCGACATCGAGCTGATGACCCGCGTCTACACCAAGCTCGGCGACCGCCTGACCTATATCGGCGGCCTGCCGACGGCGGAAACCTTCGCGCTGCCCTATCTCGACATGGGCGTGACGACTTATTCGTCGGCAGTGTTCAACTTCGTGCCGGAATTTGCGACAAGATTCTACGCCGCGGTGCGCCGGCGCGATCATCAGACCATCCATGCGGGGTTGAAGGATTTCATCCTGCCGCTGATCGCGATACGCAACCGCAAGAAGGGCTACGCGGTGTCGATCATCAAGGCCGGCATGAAGGTGATCGGCCGCGATTCCGGCCCGGTGCGGCTGCCGCTGACCGATCTCACCGAGCAGGAGATCGCCGAACTCGCGGCGCTGGTGGCGAAGCTGCCGCAGGCCGCGACCCAGCAGGCGGCGGAATAAGCCGGACGACAAACAACAAAGGGAGGAGCAGATGATTCAAGACACGATCCGCAGCGGCTTTGCCGGCGCCCCCGTCGTCACGGCGATGGAGGTGATCCCGGTCGCCGGCCGCGACGGCATGCTCCTCAATCTGAGCGGCGCGCACGCGCCGTTCTTCACCCGCAACCTCGTCATCCTCACCGACAACTCCGGCCACACCGGCGTCGGCGAGGTGCCGGGCGGCGAGAAGATCAGGAAGACGCTCGAGGACGCCCGCGACCTCGTGGTCGGCCAGACCATCGGAGGGTGCAACAACATCCTGGCCTCGATGCGCCAGGCCTTCGCCGACCGCGACGCCGGCGGCCGCGGCAAGCAGACCTTCGACCTGCGCGTCACCATCCATGCGGTGACCGCGGTGGAATCCGCGCTGCTCGATCTGCTCGGCCAGCACCTCGATCTCCCGGTCGCAGCCTTGCTCGGCGAAGGCCAGCAGCGCGCCAGCGTCGAGACGCTCGGCTACCTCTTCTTCGTCGGCGATCGCCAGAAGACCAACCTGCCTTACGTCGAGGGCGAGACCGGCAAGCCTGACTGGTTCAATCTGCGCCATCAGGCGGCGATGACGCCGGAGGCGATCGTGCGGCTCGCCGAGGCGACGCAGGCGCATTACGGCTTCGCCGATTTCAAGCTCAAGGGCGGCGTGCTCAGGGGCGAAGAGGAGATCGAGGCCGTCACCGCGATTGCAAAGCGCTTCCCCAAGGCCCGCGTCACGCTCGACCCGAACGGCGCCTGGTCGCTCGACGAGGCGACCCGGCTTTGCAGCAACATGCATGGCGTGCTTGCCTATGCCGAGGATCCCTGCGGCGCCGAGGCCGGCTTCTCCGGCCGCGAGATCATGGCCGAGTTCCGCCGCGCCACCGGACTGCCGACCGCGACCAACATGATCGCGACCGACTGGCGCCAGCTCAGCCACGCGCTGCGGCTCGGCGCGGTCGACATTCCGCTCGCCGATCCGCATTTCTGGACCATGCAGGGCTCGGTGCGGGTGGCGCAGACCTGTCGCGACAACGGCCTGACCTGGGGCTCGCACTCCAACAACCATTTCGATATTTCACTGGCGATGTTCACCCATGTCGGCGCCGCCGCGCCCGGCAAGGTGACCGCGATCGACACCCACTGGATCTGGCAGGACGGCCAGGCGTTGACCAGGGAGCCGCTGCTGATCAGGGGCGGCAAGATCGCGATGCCGGATCGGCCCGGCCTCGGCATCGAGCTCGATCGCGGTGCCATCGAGGCGGCGAACGCGCTATACAAGCAGCATGGCCTCGGCGCCCGCGACGATGCGCTGGCCATGCAGTTCCTGATCCCGGGCTGGACTTTCGACGACAAGCGTCCCTGCCTCGTGCGCTAACAAGAAAGGTTGGAGAGAAACATGACCGCTCACCAGAAGAACTTCATCGCCGGCGAATGGGTCGACGGAACAAGCATCACGCGGGACATCAACCCCTCCAACACCAAGGACGTGGTCGGCGAATACGCCAAGGCCGACAAGGCGCAGACCGAAAAGGCGATCGCCGCGGCGAAGGCCGCCTTCCCGGCCTGGGCGCGCTCGACACCGCAGGAGCGCTTCGACGCGCTGACCAAAATCTCCGTCGAAATCCTCGCCCGCAAGGAAGAACTCGGCCGCCTGCTGGCGCGCGAGGAAGGCAAGACGCTCCCCGAGGGCATCGGCGAGGTGGCGCGCGCCGGGCAGATCTTCGCGTTCTTCGCCGGCGAGGCGCTGCGGCTGATGGGCGAGAAGGGCGCATCGGTGCGCCCCGGTCTCGATGTCGAGATCACCCGCGAACCGGTCGGCGTCGTCGGCATGATCACGCCGTGGAATTTCCCGATCGCGATCCCGGCCTGGAAGATCGCGCCGGCGCTCTGCTACGGCAACACGGTGGTGTTCAAGCCGGCCGAGCTGGTTCCGGGCTCCGCGCATGCGCTGTCCGAGATCATCGCGCGCTCCGGGATTCCGGCCGGCGTGTTCAACCTTGTGGTCGGCTCGGGCTCGGTGGTCGGCCAGACGCTGCTCGATCATCCCGACGTTGCCGCGATCTCGTTCACCGGCTCGGTGCAGACCGGTCGCAAGATCGCGCAGGCCTGCGTGCTCTCCAATCCGATGAAGAAGTTCCAGCTCGAGATGGGCGGCAAGAACCCGCTGGTCGTGCTCGACGACGCCGACGTCAAGGTCGCCGTCGAGGTCGCGGTCAACGGCGCCTATTTCTCGACCGGCCAGCGCTGCACGGCCTCTTCGCGCCTGATCGTCACCGCAGGCATTCATGATCGCTTCGTCGATGCGATGACCGAGCGGATGAAGGGGCTTGCGGTGGATGACGCGCTGAAGAGCGGCGTGCATGTCGGCCCTGTGGTCGACCAGAGCCAGCTCGACCAGGACCTCCGCTACATCAAGATCGGACAGGACGAGGGCGCCCGCCTGCATTGGGGCGGCGAGCTGCTGAACCGCGAGACGCCCGGCTTCTATCTGCAGCCGGCGCTGTTCACCGAGGCCAACAACCAGATGCGCATCGCCCGCGAGGAGATCTTCGGACCGGTCGCCTGCGTGATCCGCGCCAAGGATTATGAGGAGGCGCTGGCGATCTCCAACGATACCGAATTCGGCCTCGCCTCGGGCATCTGCACCACGAGCCTGAAATACGCCTCGCACTACAAGCGCAACAGCGAGGCCGGCATGGTGATGGTCAATCTGCCGACCGCCGGCGTCGACTATCACGTGCCGTTCGGCGGCCGCAAAGGCTCGAGCTACGGCGCTCGCGAACAAGGCGCCTACGCCCGCGAGTTCTACACCACGGTGAAGACGGCCTATACATTCCCGGGTTGAGAATCGTAGGGTGGACTAACGTCAGCGCAATCCACCATCGGCACCGCACACCAAGCATGGCGGGTTACGCCTTCGGCTAACCCGCCCTACAAATCCGGGAGCCCTCATGGACCAGTCGATCGGCGCGCAGGAGCAGCCCCGCTACATCAAGCTCAACGCGCGCGACAATGTCGCGATCGTGGTGAATGATTTCGGCCTGCCTGCCGGCTCGCGCTTCGCTTGCGGCCTGACGCTTCGCGCCTACGTGCCGCAGGGCCACAAGACCGCGCTGCAAGACATCGCCGAGGGCGCGCCGATCATCCGCTATGGCGAGGTGATCGGCCATGCGCTGTCGCCGATCCTGGCCGGCGAATGGGTCGACGAGGCGCGCATCCGCATGCCCGACGCGCCGCCGCTGGATCAGCTCGAGATCGCAACCGCCGTGCCGCCGGCGCTGCCGCCGCTCGAAGGCTTTACCTTCGAAGGCTATCGCAACCGCGACGGCTCGGTCGGCACCAAGAACATCCTCGGCATCTCCTCGTCGGTGCAATGCGTCAAGGGCACCATGGAATATGCGGTCAAGCGCATCCGCGCCGAGCTGCTGCCGAAATATCCCAATGTCGACGACGTCGTGCCGCTGACCCACGCCTATGGCTGCGGCGTCGCGATCACGGCGCCCGATGCCGTGGTGCCGATCCGCACGCTGCAGAATCTCGCACTCAATCCGAATTTCGGCGGCGAGATCCTGGTCATAGGGCTCGGCTGCGAGAAGCTCGCGCCGGAACGGCTGGTGCCCGAAGGCATCAATGATGCCATCGTGCGGATGCAGGACGAAGCCTTCGACGGCTTCGGCGCCATCGTCGACGCGATCATGACCCAGGCGGAGGCCCGCCTGAAGGTGCTCAACGCCCGCCAGCGCGAGACCTGCCCCGCCGCCGATCTCGTGATCGGCCTGCAATGCGGCGGCAGCGATGCATTTTCCGGCGTCACCGCGAATCCTGCGGTCGGCTTCGCCGCAGACCTGCTGGTGCGCGCGGGCGCCACCGTGATGTTCTCGGAAGTGACCGAGGTGCGCGACGCCATCCAGCTGCTGACTCGCCGCGCCGCGAGCGAGGATGTCGGCCGCGCCCTGATCCGCGAGATGGCCTGGTACGACGCCTATCTCGCCCGCGGCGGCGCGGACCGCAGCGCCAACACCACGCCGGGCAACAAGAAGGGCGGCCTCGCCAACATCGTCGAGAAATCACTCGGCTCGATCGTCAAGTCGGGCTCGGGCCCGATCGCCGGTGTGCTGTCGCCCGGCGAGAAGGCGCGGCAGAAGGGCATGTTGTTCGCAGCGACACCCGCGAGCGACTTCATCTGCGGCACCTTGCAGCTCGCCTCCGGCATGACCCTGCAGGTTTTCACCACCGGTCGCGGCACGCCCTATGGCCTCGCCGCCGCGCCCGTCATCAAGGTCGCAACCCGCAGCGAGCTGGCGCGCCGCTGGAAGGACCTGATCGATTTCGACGCCGGCTGCATCGCGACCGGCGAGAAGACGATCGAGGAAACCGGCTGGGATCTGTTCCGCCTGATCCTCGACGTCGCGAGCGGGCGCACCAAGCCGTGGTCGGACAAGTGGGGCATCCACAACGATCTGACGCTGTTCAATCCGGCGCCGGTGACTTGAGCATCGGCGCCAGATTAACCACCCGTTAGCCACGTCTCCACGGGCCGGGGAACGTCGCAGTTCGATTCAAATTGTCTGGACATGGAGGCAGCCATGAGCCCGACAATCAACGATCTCAAGGACGCGGCCGAGCGCGCCGAGCGGCTGGCACGCACCGGTCTGGACCAACTGACGGCCGAGCGGCTGCGGGCGTTCGCAGCTGAATGCCGCAGCCGGATCACGAGCGTCGAGCGAGAAAGGCCTGACATCCAATCGGCGGTATGCAGCCCTCGCTCATGAAAAGTCCGCCGCGGCAGATCCAGCGGCGGACTTCTGCTGCAGACGAGGCTTCGATTGCCGTCAGTCGTCGTCGTGATGGATCACGGTCTTGCTGCGGTTGCCGAACTCGTCCTGCTTCTTGATGACGGTGGTTCGGTCACTGCGCGGCTCGCGCTCCCTGATTACGGTGGTGCGGTCACGATCGTGGTCGCGATATTCGGGCGCCCGGCCGACGGTCACGCCGGCGCCGACGGGACCGGCGCGGACACCGATTTCATCGGCGAACGCAGGCGATGCGATCGCCGTGACCATGGCTGCGGCGAACAGATACTTCCTCATGGCGTCTCTCCTCCTCCAGTTGCGACGTGAGGGACGAACGCCGAGTGCGACATAGTGTTCCTATATCGGGTATGGTGCAGATGCTCACGCGCGCCTTGCGGAACATCGCACCGGAACCTCGCTGAACAGGCATTCACCTGTATGGCGAAATGCTCATGTTCCAAGCGTTGAATAGCCGGATTTGATGTCCCACGTCCTTACCAACAGGAGGACGTTCCATGAAGCAATCGCAGCACTTCCTCGACAATGCAGAGAACTGCGCGCAGCTTGCCGAGCACGCCAGTGACGAGCCGACCCACAACCGCTTCAAGCGCATGGAAGCGGCCTGGCGCGCGCTGGCCAGGGAGCAAGATTGGCTCGACGGCGAAAGTTCGCCGTCGGAAAACGCAGCTTAGATCCACGCCGTGGCGGCCGATACGCCGCTACGGCGCCACCTGGTCTACTCGGCGCTGCGCTGCCGCTGCCAGCGCAGCAGATAGGCCTGCAGCCGCCAGATGATCGCCGACAGCACGACGCCGACCAGCATCAAGACCACGACTGCGATCATCATGCCCGAGGCCTCGCCGCGCGCCTCGGACTCGATGATCAGGCGGCCGATGCCGCGCTCGGCGCCGATGAACTCGCCGACGATGACGCCGATCAGTGCGAACGAGATCGCCGGCGTCAGCGAGGCGAACACCCAGGCCATGGTCGAGGGGATCACCACGGTGCGCGTGATCTGCCACTCGCTGGCGCCGAGCAGTCGCGCCGCGTTGGTAAAGCCCTCGTCGATCGAGCGCGCGCCCTCGAAGGTGTTGAAGAACACCAGGAACACCACGACAATCCAGGACGTCACGATCTTCGACATGTCGCCGATCCCGAACGCCAGCACGATGATCGGCGCCAGCGCGATCCGCGGGATCGAATTCACCGCGGTGATGAAGGGCTGGAAGATCGCGCTGAGACGGTCGGACCGTCCGAGGATCAGCCCAGCGACGAAGCCAGAGACCACGCCGGTGATGAAGCCGAAAAAGGTGTTCTTGAGGGTGATCGCCGTCGCGGCCCAGAGATTGTTCTCGTTGCGCGTCAGGCACTTTGCGAACTCGCCGTTGAACCAGCCATTGAAAACACCAAGCTTCGATTTCAGGCAACTCTGGATCAGGAAGTTGTCGAAGATCATCGACGGCTTCGAGATGAAATAGGGGTCGAGCAGATCGGGCACCAGCCACGGCAGCCTGGCGCGGAGATCATAACCCCATTGCCACACCGACAGCACGATGGCGCAGATCAGGACCTGCCAGCCGATCGTTCCGAGCGTGCTATATCGCCTCATGCGCTGCGGCCCTTGATGAATTCCTCGCCGAGCGAGTGCCAGATGTGTTGGAACAGCTCGGCATAACGCGGGGTCTCGCGTACCTTCACCGCGTCGCGCGCACGGGCGAAATCGACCGCGAACATGTCCTTGATGCGGCCCGGCCGCGCCGAGAACAGGATGATGCGGTCGGCCAGGGTCAGCGCCTCGCCGAGATCGTGGGTTACGAACAGCACGGTCTGCTGCTCGCGCTCCCAGATCCGGAGCAGCACCTCGTGCATGTCGATCTTGGTGTGGGTGTCGAGCGCGCCGAACGGCTCGTCCATCAACAGGATCTGCGGCTCGACGATCAAGGTCCGCATCAGCGCCGCGCGCTGCCGCATGCCGCCCGACAGCGCCGATGGATAGGCGTTCTCGAATCCCCTCAAGCCAGCCCGCGCGACGCATTCCGCGATGCGCTCTTTCCGCTCCCGAGCCGACACGCCGGACAGCTCCAGCCCGTAGCCGATATTATCGGCGACGGTTCGCCACGGAAACAACGTATCGCGCTGGAACACGTAACCGACATTGGGTGTCGCTCTGCCGGAGACGACGCGCTTGCCGTCGATCAGGATCTCGCCGGCGGTGGGGCGGATCAGCGAGGCGATCATGTTGAGCACCGTGCTCTTGCCCGAGCCGGACGGCCCGAGCAGCGCGACGAACTCGCCGCGGCGCACGTCGAACGTCACGTCGCGCACGGCTTCGATCGTGGTCTTCGCAAGCTGGAACGACTTGCTCAGGCCCTTGACCTCGACGCGGCGATCGGCCGAGGCGCGCGGCGATGTGGTTGCGCTCGTCTCGAGCGCGCTCAACCCGGATAGGCCTTTCGCGCCGCGTCGATGAAGCTTGGGTTGATCACGTCGGCGATCTTGAGCGGCTTGATGCCGGTCATCTCGCGGAACCAGACCTTCTCGCCGCGCGCGAAGCTCGCCGCATCGACCGTACCCTCATAGTCCGCGACCTTCTGGATCGCGGATATCTCGAGCAGGTTGGCGTCGCGCGAGGTGCTGCCGACATAGGGCTCGATGGCGTCGTAGATCTCCGCCGGCTTGTGGGCCTTGATCCATTGCGAGGCGCGCCACAGCGCGGTGACATAGGCCTGCATCTTGGCGGGGTCCTTGTCGATGGTCGCCTGCAGCGTGAAATGCGCGGTCACCGGCACCTTGCCGCCGATATGCTCGTTCCAGATCGCTTCCTCGGTGCCGTCGAACAGCAATTCGCCCCAGCCCTGCTGCTGCGCCTCGTTGAGCAACGACAGCGAACTGACGAGGATGTCGACCTGCTTCGACTTCAGCGATCCCAGCATGGTGTCGACATTGCCGGTGCCGATCCAGGTCACCTTGTCGTCGAGCCCCATGGTTTCCATGTAGTAGGACGCCCAGACATGGTTGGTGCCGCCGAGCGAGGAGACCGAGACGATCGGCTTGCGGCCATCTGGCCGCTTCCATTGCGTGAAAGCCTCCAGCGTGCTGATGCCCTGGTCCTTCAAATCCTTGCGCAGGATGAACATCACCGAGTTCGACCGTGTGTCGACCGGCAGCAGCACGCGCGCGGCGCGGCCGTGATTGGTCAATTGCATCGGATGGGTGACGTCGCCGATCCCGATATCGCCCTGCGACGAGGCGATGATCTCGCGGGTCTTTACCCCGCTGCCGCCCTGCACCAGCTTGCAGTCGAGCCCGGCGTCCTTGAAATAGCCGATCCGGTCGGCAACGAATTGCGTCTGATAGACCGGCACCGCGACCGGATAGACTACGCGGCCGGTGGCCGCCTGCGCCCATGCCCGCCCGCTCGCCAGCGCCGCACCGCCGGCGATCACCGTCAGCACCGATCGCCTCGACAGATGGGGCATGGAGGGGCGGGCCATCAAGCGTGCTCCCTGGCCGAGATCTTGTCCAGCGCGCTGAGTACAGCATCGCCCATCTGCACGGTCGAGAGCTTTTTCGCCCCCGCCTCGGCGATATCGGCGGTGCGTGCGCCGGAGGCGAGCGCGGTCTGCACCGCCCGCTCCAGCAGCTCGGCATCCTCGGGCCGGTTCAAGGTCAGGCGCAGCAGCATCGCGACGCTGAGGATCGAACCGAGCGGATTGGCGATGCCCTTGCCCGCGATATCGGGCGCGCTGCCATGCACCGGCTCATACAGCGCCTTGCGCCGGCCGAAGCGATCGACCGGGCCGAGCGAGGCCGACGGCAGCATGCCGAGCGAGCCCGAAGCCATCGCCGCGCAGTCCGACAGGATGTCGCCGAAGATGTTTCCGGTCACCATGACGTCGAACTGCCGCGGCTCGCGCACGATCTGCATCGCGGCGTTGTCGACATAGAGATGGGTCAGCTCGACGTCGGAGAACTCCTCCTTGTGCAACCTGATCACGTCCTCGCGCCAAACCACGCTGGTCTCCAGCACATTGGCCTTGTCGACCGAACAGACCTTGTTGCGGCGGGTCCGTGCCAATTCGAACGCCGAGCGCGCCACGCGGCGGATCTGGTTCGTGGTGTATTGCTCGGTGTTGAAGCCGCGGCGCTGACCGTCAGGCAATGTCTCGATGCCGCGCGGCTCGCCGAAATAGATGCCGCTGGTCAATTCGCGGATAATGACGAAATCGACGCCGTCGAGCACCTCGGGCTTGAGCGGCGCCGACGCCGACAGTGCCGGGCTCGCCACGATCGGACGCAGATTGGCGTAGAGATCGTATTTGCTGCGCAACCCCAGGAGGCTGCCGGCCTTGCGCGCGGCGGCCGGCACTTCGGTCGTTTCCGGACCCCCCGTTGCACCCCACAGGATGGCGTCGGCCTCGTCCATCGCCTCCGCGGTGTCCTCGGGCAGCACCTTGCCGGTCGCCAGATACGGGATCAGACCGTACTGCGCCTCGCGCAACGTCATCGGCACGTTGCGTTTGGCTGCGAACCACTCGAGCACGCGGCGCGACTGCGCGGTGACCTCGGGGCCGATGCCCTCGCCGCCGACGACGGCGACCTTGATCATGTTGGATTGCGTGCTCATGCCGATGTCCTTGAAGCGGGCGTTTTCTGAAAATGAATCCAGGGCCGCGCGGTGCGGTCGGCATCCTGGAAGGCGTGGATCTCGAGGTCGCGCTGCAATGTCAGCGCGACCTCGTCGAGCCCCTTCAACAGCCCCTCGCGTCGCCGCGGATCGATCTCGAACGCATGCCGCGCGCCTGATGGCGAGACGATGGTCTGGGCCTCGAGGTCGATCGAGACTTTGCCGGCGCCCTGCGTCGCCTCGATGTCGGCGGCGAGCTGATCGACCACCGCCTTGTCGACGATGACGGGCAGGATGCCGTTCTGGAAGCAGTTGGCGAAGAAGATGTCGCCGAAGCCGGAGCCGATGATGGCGCGGATGCCGCGCTCCTGCAGCGACCACACCGCGCCCTCCCGCGACGAGCCGCAGCCGAAATTCGGGCCTGTCACCAAAATCTCCGCCTCCCGATACGGCTCGCGGTTGAGGATGAAATCCGGATTCTCCGAGCCGTCGGCCAGATAGCGCAGCGAGCCGAACGCCCATTTGCCGAGCGTGCCGCGGACCCCGTTGCCGACCAGGCGTTCGATCCGGATGATCACGTCGGTATCGATATTGGCGCGCATGATCGGCGCGGCGGTGGCGGTGAGCTTGTCGAACGGCTTTGGCATCGTCTAGCGCCCCATCATCCTGACATCGGCGATCGCACCGGCAATGGCCGAGGCCGCGGCGCTCGCGGGACTCGCCAGATGGGTCCGCGCGCGCGGCCCCTGCCGGCCGACGAAGTTGCGGTTCGAGGTCGAGACCGAGCGCTGCCCGGGCGCCACCACCTCGCCATTGGCGGCCAGGCACATCGAGCAACCCGGCTCGCGCCACTCGAAGCCGGCCTCGATGAAGATCTTGTCGAGCCCTTCGGCCACCGCCTCGCGCTTGACGTTCTCCGAGCCCGGCACCACCCAGGCGCGGACCCCGGCGGCGACCTTGCGGCCGCGCGCGACCTCGGCCGCGGCGCGGAGATCGCTCAGCCGGCTGTTGGTGCAAGAGCCGATGAACACCCAGTCGACCGGCGTACCGGCGATCGGCGCGCCGCCTTGCAGGCCCATATACTCGAGTGCAGTCTCGATCGCAGCGCGCCGTGCGGGATCATCGACCGCCTTGGGATCGGGAATGACGCCGTCGACGCCGACGACGTGCTCGGGGCTGATGCCCCAGGTCACCTGCGGGATGATCTTTTCAACGTCGATCACGACCTCGCGGTCGAACACCGCGTCGGGATCGCTCGGCAATTCGCGCCAAGCCTTGACCGCGAGATCCCACATCTCGCCTTGCGGCGCATAGGGACGGCCGCGCAGGAATTCGAAAGTCTTCTCGTCCGGCGCGACCATGCCCATCTTGGCGCCGAGCTCGATCGAGAGGTTGCAGATCGTCAGCCGGCCCTCGATCGGCAGCTCGCGGATCGCACTGCCGGCATATTCGACCGCGTAGCCGGTGCCGCCGGCGGCGCCGATCTGCCCGATCAGCGCCAGGATCATGTCCTTGGCGGTGACGCCGAGCGGCAGCTTGCCCTCGAACCGCGCGCGCAGCGTCTTCGGGCGCTTCTGGATCAGCGCCTGCGTCGCCAGCACGTGCGTGAGCTCGCTCGATCCGATGCCGAAGGCGAGCGCCCCCAAGCCGCCATGGGTGCAGGTGTGGCTGTCGCCGCAGACGATCGTCGCGCCCGGCAGGCTCAGGCCGAGCTCCGGCCCGATGACGTGAACGATGCCCTGGCCGGGCTGGTCGACATCGAACAGCGTGATGCCGCTCGCCGCCGTCTCGACCCGCAGCGCGGCCAGCAATTCCATGCCGATCTTGCTGGTCCCGGCGCGGCCGGGCGCCGTCGACAGCGCGTGATCCGGCGTCGCAAAGGTCAGCTCGGGATTGTGAACCTTGAGACCGCGGCTCTTGAGATCAAGCAGCCCGCGCGAGCCGCCGAGATCGTGCAGCAGATGGCGGTCGATGTGAAGCAGGTCAGTGTCCTCGCTCAGGCGAGCAATGACATGCTGATCCCAGATCTTGGCCAGCATCGTACGACCGGTCTTTTCCAAGACGGTCCTCCCTTCGGCTTCTTGAGGCCAGCGGCGGCGCTGATCGCCGCTTCGCGCGGCTTACGTTGCGCATCAAATCACGCAGTCGACCGCCCGGCCAGAGCCGAGTGAGGAGCATGAGATGGAGGGAGGGCTGCGCTGGTGCAGCTTGACAACGCCGTAGCCCGGATGGAGCGAAAGCGAAATCCGGGCTACGAATCTAGCCTCAGTATCCGCAGCGTGAGCCAAGCCTCACGACGCCAGCGCTTCCTCCGGCATCACGGCCGACAGATGCTGGCTCTCGGCAACGGCGCGGTTGGTGATGCGGCCGCGATGGACGTTGAGGCCGGCGCGCAGATGCGGATCCTCGACCAGCGCGCGCAGTCCCTTCGAGGCCAGCGCCAGGCCGAACGGCAACGTGGCGTGGTTGAGCGCGTGGCTCGAGGTGACCGGCACCGCGCCCGGCATGTTGGCAACGCAATAATGCACGATATCATCGACCAGATAGGTCGGCGCCTGGTGCGTGGTCGCCTTCGAGGTCTCGAAGCAGCCGCCCTGGTCGATCGCGACATCGACCAGCACCGCGCGGCGCTTCATGCCTCCGAGCTGTGCGCGCGAGACAAGTTTCGGCGCGCTGGCGCCGGGCACCAGCACCGCGCCGATCACAACGTCAGCGGCGAAAACCTCCTGCTCGATGGCTTCCAGCGTCGCGTAACGGGTGCGGACGCGTCCGAGGAAGAGGTCGTCGAGCGCGCGGAGCCGCGGCAATGAGCGGTCGAGGATGGTGACGTCGCTGCCGAGCCCTGCCGCCATTCGCGCCGCGTGGGTACCGACCACGCCGCCACCGATGATCGCAACGCGCGCCGGCGGAACGCCCGGCACGCCGCCGAGCAGCTTGCCCATGCCGTCGGCGGACTTACGCAAGGCGGCGCCAGCGGCCTCGATCGCAAGCCGGCCGGCGACTTCGCTCATCGGCGCGAGCAGCGGCAGCCCGCCATGCGCATCGGTCACGGTCTCATAGGCGACCGCGGTACAGCCGGAGGCAATCAGCCCCGTGGTCTGCGGCACGTCGGGCGCAAGATGCAGATAGGTGAAGAGGATCTGGCCCTCGCGTAGCCTGCTCCATTCGGATGGCTGCGGCTCCTTCACCTTCACGACCATCTCGGCAACCGAGAACACCTCTTCGGCGGTATCGGCTATCCGTGCTCCGGCCTGGGTGTAGACGTCATCGCCGGCACCGATGCCGTCACCGGCCCCGCGCTGGACCACGACTTCGTGGCCATGCGCCACATATTCCCGCACCGAGGCAGGCGTCAGCCCGACCCGATATTCCTCGACCTTGATTTCCTTGGGCACACCGATGCGCATGGTCCCGCTCCTTGAAGGATTCGTTTCCCGTTACGCGCAAGGCTATTCCCCGTCACATGGCGTTTCTCAGCGAATTCCGGCTTGTGCACATGCGGATACGCTCATATCCTTCGTTTCCGACACAGCCCTCGAAGGAAAACTGCGTGGACGGTTTCGATCGTATCGATCTCAGGATCCTTGCCGAGCTCGTCGCCGACGCTCGCGCGAGCCAGATTGAGCTTGCCGAGAAGGTCGGGCTGTCGCCGACCGCCTGTGCGCGGCGCATCCGTCATCTCGAGGAGATCGGCGTGATCCGGGGCTACCGGGTCGACCTCGAACCGACGGCGCTTGGCCTCGTGACGACCGTCGTCGTCACCATCACGCTGGAGAAGCAGAGCGAGGATTATCTCGCAGCCTTCGAGGCCGCGGTCGCGCGCTGCCCCGACGTCGTGTCGTGCCATCTGATGTCGGGCAGCGACGATTATCATCTGCAGGTGATCGCCCGCGACATCGCCGACTTCGAGCGCATCCACAAGCAGCATCTGTCGCGGATGCCGGGCGTCGCCCGCATCCATTCCAGCTTTGCGATGCGCGAGGTGGTCCGCCGCACCATTCCAGAAACCGCCCTGCGCGGCTAAACGCGCGCTAGACGGTCAGGATGGATGGCGGCTCGCGCGCGGCCACATCCGCGCCAGCGTCTCATCCTTCTTGACGACGACATGCCAGAGCGTCGCGGCGACATGCAGCGCGACCACGCCGTAAACGAAGTAGGCAAGCACGCCATGCGCAAGCTCGCCCGCTTCCGCGACCGCCTTGTTGTCGGCGAACAGGCGCGGCCAGCTGAAGCTCCAGAAATAGCGCAGCGAATAGCCGCCGGCCGACGAGAACATGTATCCGGTCACCGGCATCACGAACAGGATTGCGTAGAGCGCCCAGTGATTGAGCCGTGCGGCGATCCTGACCAGCGGCGAGTATGAGCCCGGCTCCGGCGGCGCCGTGGTCGCAGCCCGCACCATCAGCCGCAGGATCGCCAGGAAGAACAGGGTGACGCCGAGCGACTTGTGCACCTCGAGCAGCTCGCGCCGCGGCGAAGTTCCCGCCGGCTGCAGCCCGCAATAGAGCCCGATCAGCATCGCCGCGATGAACAGCACCGCGGTTGCCCAGTGAATCCGGCGGAGCAGCGGATCGTAGCTGGGTGTCATCTCCATCGTCACGGGGTGCCTTCGTTGAAGCCAGCCCACGCGGGTTCGGCCGTTAAGGACGGCCGTTCATAGAGGATCGCGCGGAACCTGCCTACCGGCGCGAGCGTCAACTTCGATCACGATCGCGAAGGCCGGAGGGTTCGTCTCTCCCGTCGTCATTCCGGGATGCGCCGAAGGCGCAGGCCCGGAATCCATCGGGCCGCCGCGTTGCGGTCGAATGGATTCCGGGCTCGCGCTTCGCACGCCCCGGAATGACGAGAGGAGGTTTGGTGGGCCGCTCCTGTCACAAACGCCGCGCTGTCACAAACGCTGTCACAATCGCAGCCGCCGGATCCCGTGCCACACGCATTTTTTAGTCGTGATTCGCCACCTTCTATGACAGAATTACTACAACTCGATATCAGTTCGGTTACACGCGGAGCGGTGAATGAGCATGGAGTGGCGGGCGCGGCCGGTTACGCTGGCGTGGTCAAATCCAGTGGTCCGGTGGTGGGGCTTCCTGAGCCTCGTCAGCGCCGCCAACATCGCGGTGTGGTTCGCGCTCTACCGCCAGTTCCATGAGCAGGCCAATGGCAGCTTCAGCAACACGTCCGGCATCGGCCTGATGATGCTGCTGTGTGCGGCCTACGTGTTCGGCTGCGCGTTCCGCTCGGTGCTGCCGCGCGCCGACGTGCAGCGCATTTGTCTGTTCGATCACTGGCTATCGAGCGTCGTGGTCGGCCGCACCGTCGCCACCATCGCCGAGGTCTGCTTCGCCGCGCAATGGGCGATCATCCTGCATCAGCTCGGCACCATGACTGGCGCCGAGACCACCGTGACCATCGCCTGGGTCATCGTGCCGCTGATCGTGATCGCGGAATGCTTCTCCTGGTACGCCGTGCTGACCACGCATTATCTCTGCAACGCCATCGAGAACTCGATCTGGGCCGTGGTGTTCTTCCTGGTCGGGATCGCGCTATGCCGGCTGCTGCCGGAGTTTCACGGCCCGGTGCGCTGGGCCTTCATCGTCGCGATCGTCGGCATCGCCGCCTTCCTCGCCTTCCTGATGACCGTCGACGTGCCGATGTACCTGAATCGCTGGCGCGCCAATCTCGCGGCCGGCGGCACCCTGCTGCATCCGCTCGACGGCCTGCGCGACGTCAGCCGCCGCTGGGTCGTGACCCACGACATCGCCGAATGGCGCGAGGAGATCGCCTGGATGTCGCTGTATTTTAGCATGGCGGTGTGGTCGAGCCTCGCGCTCTGCGTCGGCTATTCGCTCGAGGACCAGCTGCCGCGCTACCGCACCGAGTCTGCCATCGTCGCGACAACGCCGGCACCGGCGGCGCAGCACACCGCCACGATCGACGCGGCGTTGCGGAATTGATCGGCGGCCGCGCCGCGCGGCTTGTGGCCGCCGGCGCTTTCGGAGTAAACGCTTAGGCATCCTGCCCATCCGCCAATGCGTTCCGTGCCCCGCATCACCATCATCGAAACCGGGCTCGTCAGTCCGCAATTCCGCGAGCGTCACGGCAGCTATCCGCAGATGTTCCAGCGGATGGTCGCCACCGCCGATCCATCCATTGCCTGCGATGTCGTGAGCGTCGCCAGCGGTGAACCGCTTCCGGATCCCGCCACACTGGATGCGATCCTGATCACGGGATCGGCAGCGGGTGTCTATGACGACGTCGCCTGGATCGCGCGCTCGAAGCCTTCGTGCGCACCGCCCATGACAAGCGCATTCCGATGGTCGGCGTCTGCTTCGGCCATCAGCTGATCGCGCAGGCGCTCGGCGGCACCGTGCGCAAATCGGAGAAGGGTTGGGGCATCGGCCGTCATGTCTATCAGGTCGCGCCGGACAACGGGCTGCTCGACGGCGAGACGATCGCAGCGGCCGCCTCGCATCAGGACCAAGTGATCACGCCGCCCGCCTCCGCGCGCACCATCATGTCGTCCGACTTCACCCCGCATGCCGGGCTGCTCTACGCCAACGGCACGACGCTGTCGGCGCAGCCGCACCCGGAATTCACCGTCGACTATGCCGACGCGCTGTGCGACCTGCGCCGCGGCCTCGCGCCCGACGCTGTCGTCGACGCCGCCAAGGCATCGCTCACCGGGCCGCTGGACCACACGACGCTCGGCGGCGTGGTCACGCGCTTCCTCACCGCCAAGCGCCCGGCGTAAGATTGCGGCCTCAGGTCATGCTGCCCGGCATGAAGCAGCGCACCCGCGGGTGGCCGTCGATATAGTGCTTCCACACCATGGTTCGGCCGATCTTGTTCGGCTCGGTGATCACGGCCTCGCTCGGCACAACCACCCATTCGTCGTCGATGTGCACGCGATAATGGCCATGATCCGACTCCCAGTCGGGGTCGGCGACCACATATCCGTCGGCATCCGAACAGCATTGTCCGTAGCCGCTGTGCAGGCTTTCGAACCAGGGTTTCAGGGGTGAATTGGCGTAGCGGCCGTCGTCGCGCGCCAGGGTCGGCGATGTCAGCGACATCGCCGCAAGCAGCAGTACCGCACGTGTGATGACGTGCATGTCGTCGTCTCCGTCAATGTCGATCCAGCTATGGGCGCACATCACCTCCTGTTCGCCGGCAACACGGCCGTTCCGGGCGAAAACACGACGAATCGGCGCCCCAGCACCTTGCATTGAGCTATGCAAGAGCGACGCCAGACTGCATTCCGGGAGACTACTGGCGACGAAAGTATGGGGTATGCGGACTGTCGCGTGCCACGCGCGGCCCCCTCACGCCGCCACCTCAAGCGCGAGCTTTCGCCTTTCACACAGCTCGATCAGCGGCCGGCCGCGGCGACCTCGGAGACGAGCGGCGGTGCGCTGCGCGACGCCGCCTGCAGCGCGCAATCGACGAACCGGCGCGGCAGGAGCGAGGCGTTCGAGCGCATCGCCACCAGCATGCGGCTCTCCGCATCCGGCGTGTCCAGCGCTTTGGCGACGACGTTCATGACGCCGGCCTGCTGGTAGCACGACGGCAGGATCGAGAGTCCGATCCCGGCCGCGACGAGGCTGAGCACCGTGCGCAGCTCATGCGCCTCCTGCGCGATCCGCGGCGCGAAGCCGGCGCGCCGGCACAGCATCGCGGCCTGGTCGCCGACGCCGCAGCCGCTCTCGGCCATGCCGACGAATTCGTACTCGGCAAGGTCCGCGACGCCGAGCTTGCCGGGTACCGCAGCCAACGGATGATCGATCGGAAAGAACACCATCAAGCGGTCGCGCCAGACGACATGAACTTGCAAGTCAGCTGCGGGCCGGAAGTCCAGCGGCGGCCGCATGATCGCGACGTCGAGCTCAGCGTCGGCCAGCGCCTGCAGCTGCTTGGCCGTCGACATGTGCCTGAGCTCGATCTTCACCCGCGGATAGCTGCCGCGAAAGCTGCGGAACAGTTCGGCGAACATGTCGAGCATCGGCACCGAGTCGGTAAAGCCGACACGAACGGCGCCGGCCTCCCCGCGCGCGGCGCGGCGCACCGTCTCCGACGCAAGATCGAGCTCGCTGACGGCACGCCGTGCGTGCTCAAGCAGCAACTGGCCGGCCTGGGTGAGCTCGACCGCGCGCCGCGTCCGCGACAACAGCCTTGTGCCGAGCTCCTCCTCCATCGCCTTGATCTGGGTGCTCAGCGGCGGCTGGCTGACATGCAGCCGCTTGGCGGCGCGGCTGAAGCTGAGCTCTTCGGCCACCGCGATGAAGTAGCGAAGCTGCCTGTAATCCATCGCTTATTCCGTTTCCCTATAAGTGGCGGGTCAAAGCGGTATTTGACCTCCCACGGCCGTTTCCCGATCCTGGCGGCAAAACGCCGATGCTCCAAGGGGCAACACGCGCAGCCGGTCAGCCATGCGAAATCGCCGCGAATAACAGGCGCTCCGCCCGGTTCGGATCACAGGCGCGATAACAACAAGCAAGGGAGGAATCCAATGGACCAGGCGTCCGTCAGCGAACTCGAACAGCAAACCATCCGCCGGGTCTATTGGCGACTGATCCCGATCCTCTTCGTCATGATGTTCTTCAACTATCTCGACCGCATCAACCTCGGCTACGCCGGGCTGACCATGAACAGGGACCTCGGCCTCAGCCCCGCAATCTTCGGCTTTGCCGCCAGCATCTTCTTCCTCGGCTACATGGTGCTCGAGGTGCCGAGCAATCTGATGCTGCACTGGCTCGGAGCGCGGATCTGGCTGGCGCGCATCCTGATCACCTGGGGCCTCGTCGCCACGCTCACCGCCTTCGTCTGGAATCCGCTCAGCCTCTACGTGATGCGGTTCGGCCTCGGCGTCGCCGAGGCCGGCTTCATGCCGGGCGTGGTGCTTTACCTCACCTACTGGTTCCCCTCGCGCTACCGCGCCCGCGCGGTTGCCGGCTACATCATCGCGGGTTCGTTCTCTGCCGTCTTGGGCGGGCCGATCTCGACCAGCATCATGACCTGGTTGGACGGCGCGGCCGGCTTGCATGGCTGGCAATGGATGTTCATCGCCGAGGGCGTGCCGACCATTCTGCTCGGCCTGTTCACGCTCTGTTATCTGACCGACAGTCCCGCCAAGGCGAACTGGCTCACCAAAGAGCAGGCCATCTGGTTGGAAGGCGAGCTCGCCGCCGAGCGGGCCGAGATCGAACAACAAGGGCAGCACAGGTTGATCGAATGCGTGCTCGATATCCGCGTCTGGCTGCTGGCGGCGCTGTTCGGCTGCGCGCTGGTCGGCATCTACGGCCTCTTGCTGTGGTTGCCGCAGATCATCAAGGGCATGGGCGATCTCAGCAACATCGAGGTCGGCTTCCTGTCGGCGATCCCGCCGCTGCTCGGCGTGGTCGGCACCATCGTGGTCAGCCGCAGTTCGGACAAGACGGGTGATCGCAAGTTTCATCTTGCGGCCGTCTATCTGCTTGCCGCGGTTGCCATGCTCGGCAGCGCCTATGTCGCGAGCCCGGTGCTGGCCTTCATGTTCCTATGCATCGTCGGCTTCAGCCTGAACGCCGGCAATCCGCTGTTCTGGAGCATCAACGCCTCGCTGCTGACCGGGGCGGCCGGCGCCGCCGCGATCGCCATGGTCAACACGCTGGCCCAGTTCGGCGGACTGATCGGCCCGTGGTGCATCGGCCTGATCAAGGACTCCACCGGAAGCTTCTCCTGGGCGCTGGTCGGCATCGCCGGCTTCCTGTTCGTCGCCTCCGCCATCGCCGCCACCATGCGCGTCAAACCGCGCGAGACGGAACTTTCGGGCGCGATCCCGTCATCCGTCGCACACTGACAACCCTGCCAAGGGGAACAACAAGGACGCAACCATGATCATCGACTGTCACGGCCACTACACCACCGAGCCGGCCAAGCTGCAGATCTTCCGCGACAAGCAGCTCGCCGGCCTCGCAGACAGATCGCGCCGGCCGCTCACCACCAATCTCGGCATTACCGACGACGAGATCCGCACCAGCGTCGAGGGCGCGCAGCTCCGCCTGCAGAAGGAGCGCGGCACCGACGTCACCATCTTCTCGCCGCGCGCCGCCGGTATGGCGCACCATGTCGGCAAGGAAGCGACCAGCCGGGAATGGACCACGATCTGCAACGACCTGGTGCACCGGGTCTGCACGCTGTTTCCGCAGAATTTCGTGCCCGTGTGCCAGCTGCCGCAGAGCCCCGGGGTGCAGCCCAAAAACTGCATCGAGGAGCTGGAGCGTTGCGTGACGCAGCTCGGCTTCGTCGGCTGCAACCTCAATCCCGATCCCGCCGGCGGTTATTGGTGCGATCCGCCGCTATCAGACGAATGGTGGTATCCGCTGTATGAGAAAATGGTCGAGCTCGACGTGCCGGCGATGGTCCATGTCTCGTCGTCCTGCAATCCGTGCTTCCACGGCACCGGCGCGCATTACCTCAACGGCGACACCACGGCCTTCATGCAGTTCCTGACCTCGGACCTGTTCAAGCGCTTCCCGACCCTGCGCTTCATCATCCCGCATGGCGGCGGCGCGGTGCCCTATCACTGGGGCCGCTACCGCGGCCTCGCACAGGATATGAAGCTGCCACCGCTGTCGGAGCATCTGTTGAAGAACGTATTCTTCGACACCTGCGTCTATCATCTCCCCGGCATCGAGCTGTTGACCCGGGTGATCCCGGTCGAGAACATCCTGTTCGCCTCCGAGATGGTCGGTGCGGTCCGCGGCATCGACCCTGAAACGGGTCATCACTTCGACGACACCCGCCGCTACATCGATGCGCTGCCGCTGAGCACGGAGGACAAGGCCAAGATCTTCGAAGGCAATGCCCGCCGCGTCTATCCTCGCCTCAACGCCCATCTCGACCGCCGCGCGCATTGAGCGATCGCGCCGCCAACACACCGGAGAAAACCGATGGCCATAGGATTTGCTATTCACAAGGCGAAGCGGAAAGTCTCGTCCGACCTCGTCGCGCGCTACCGCACGCTGCCGGTCGCCAATATCAGCGATTCGATGTCGCGGATCGCCGGCACCAACCGGCTGCGGCCGATGCATAAGGGCGGCTGGCTGGGCGGTCCGGCGCTGACGGTGAAGACCCGCCCCGGCGACAATCTGATGGTGCACAAGGCGATCGACCTCGCCCAGCCGGGCGACGTCATCGTGGTCGATGCCGGCGGCGTCCTGGTCAATGCCATCATCGGCGAGATCATGTCGACCCTGGCCGAAAAGAAGGGCGTCGCGGGTTTTGTCATCGACGGCTCGATCCGCGATGCGGGCGCGATCCGCGCCGGATCGTTCCCGGTGTTCGCCGCCGGCGTCGCCCATCGCGGGCCCTACAAGGACGGCCCGGGCGAGATCAATTGCGCCATCTCGATCGACGGCATGATCGTCGAGCCCGGCGATCTCATCGTGGCCGACGACGACGGCGTGCTTTGCGTGCCCCATGACGATGCCGAGGCGATCTGCAAGCTGACCGAGGCCAAGAAGGCGAGCGAGGAAAAAGCCATCCAGCAGATCCTCGCCGGTACCAGCGACCGCCGTTGGGTCGATGAGGCCCTGCACCGCCTCGGCTGCGAGTTCAAGGACTGACCAACTCGCTGCCCAGGCGGCGGGATGCCTGTCTCTTGGGCATAAATTGGCGAGAATCGCTGTCGCGCAGCCGGTTGGCGGGTCCGTCGACCGGCATCGGGAATTTTCCCGATTATGGATGGAAAAGAATCCCGCCCCTCCGGGACACATCTTGTTTGCCAAAGCAAACGCGCTCCCCCAGTCTCGGGACCAAGGTTCGTCGGGGATAAAAGCCGAACCGGGACAACAGGGTGGGCGTTATGGCTGGTACGTTGTTGCGTGCGGCAACACGGTTTTTGTCTGGTTCGGTCACGACGCGCGGCGCTGCGGCCGTGCTCACCGCCATCGGAGCCGCATCGCCGCTGACGATGGTGCAAGCCCAGACCTCCACCCCGACGACCGAATTACCGCCGGTCACCGTGATTGCCCCCTCGCCGCTGTCGGGTACGCGCAGCATCAAGCCCGCGTCTCGGCCGGTGGCGCGAACCTCACGAACCGCCCGAACACGGGCCGCGCCCGTGCAAACGGCCGCGGCGCCGGAGGGCGGCGCCGGGGTCCCGGGCCCCTCCGAGCGCGATTCGAGCCTGCTCGACCGTGACAAGATCCCGTCCAATACCGAGGTGCTGACCTCGGCCGATTTCAGCCGCAACGATTCGACGAACTTTCTCGACTCGGTGAATCGCAAGCTGCCCGGCGTCGCGCTGACCGACCAGACCGGCAACCCGTTCCAGCGCAATCTCGACTACCGCGGCTTCACTGCCTCGCCGGTGCAGGGAACGCCGCAGGGCATTGCGGTCTATCAGAACGGCGTGCGCATCAACGAATCCTGGGGCGACGTGGTCAACTGGGATTTCATTCCCGAAAAGGCCATCGACCGGGTGTCGCTGGTGCCCAACAACCCCGTATTTGGCCTCAACGCGATCGGCGGCGCGCTCAGCATCCAGATGAAGAACGGCTTCACTTATCAGGGCTCCGAGGCCGAACTGTTCGGCGGCTCCTACGGGCGCGTGCAGGGCAGCGTGCAAGCCGGCGGCCAGCGAGACAATATCTCGGCCTATGCCGCATTCGAATCCGCCTATGATCGCGGCTGGCGCGACTACGCCAATTCCTCGCACGTCAACCGCATGTATGTCGACGTCGGCGCGCGCAACGACGACACCGAATTCCACGTCAATTTCACCGGCGCCAGCAACCTGCTCGGCAACGTCGCCGCAACGCCGGTCGAGATGCTCAACCAGCGCTGGTCGAGCGTCTACACCTGGCCGCAGTCGACGCTGCTGCAGCTTGCCTTCGTCAACGCCACGCTGAGCCATAATTTCTCGGACACCTGGTCGTTCCAGGGCAACGCCTATTTCCGCGGCTTCCGGCAGACTCATGTCGACGGCAACGGCACCGACGTTGCGCCCTGCGACGATCCCACCACCTTGTGCATCGGCGACGGCCTTCCGGTTTTCGGTCCGGCGGACGGTCCCGCGACCCCGAACACGCTGGGTAACGCTTTCCTTGGCGAAATCGATCGCAACCGGGCCGCGACCAACAGCTTCGGCGGCACCGCACAGCTGACGAATTCGGACAAGCTGTTCGGGCTCGACAACCACGTCGTGATGGGCGTCAGCGTCGACCACGGCAACACCAAGTTTACGGCGACCAGCGAGCTCGGAACAGTCGACCCGAACAACCTGTTCGTGTCCGGCACCGGGGTCTTCATCAATCAACCAGACGCCGGCCTCAGTCCGGTCGACCTGCGCGCCACCAACACCTACACCGGCGTCTACCTCACCGACACGTTCGACGTGACGAACAGGTTCTCGGTAACAGCCGGTGGGCGATTCAACTACGCCCAGATCGATTTGCACGACCAGACGGGGACCAATGACCTGCTCAACAGCAGCAACCGCTTCCAGCGATTCAATCCGGTGATCGGCGGCACTTACAAGATCACCCCGAGCCTCACCGCCTATGCCGGCTATTCGGAAGCCAACCGCGCGCCGACGCCGCTCGAGCTCGGCTGCTCCGATCCCAACCATCCCTGCATGATCGACACCTTCCTGGTGGCCGACCCGCCGCTCAAGCAGGTGGTATCGCACACCGTCGAAGCCGGCCTTCGCGGCAGCTGGGGCCGTGATGCCAAGACGGGCGTGCTGAGCTGGGGGCTCGGCGCGTTCCGCACCCTGTCCGACGACGACATCATCCAGGTGGCAAGCCCGCTCGGCGTCAACAATTTCGGATACTTCCAGAACGCCGGACAGACCTTGCGCCAGGGCATCGAGGCCAAGCTCGACTATCGCCTCGACCGCTGGAACGCCTACGCCAACTACACCTATGTCAACGCGACCTATCAAAGCGCGATCACGCTGTCATCGCCGAACAATCCGAATGCGCTGACCAGCGACGGCGGCGTGCAATTCGTCAACGTCAAGCCGGGTGACCACATCCCCGGCATTCCCGCGCACCGCTTCAAGGCCGGCGTCGACTACAACGTGACCGATGCCTGGAAGGTCGGCGCCGACCTCAACGTCGTCGGCAGCCAGTGGCTGATCCATGACTATACCAACCAGAGCCCGAAGGTGCCGGCCTACTCGGTCGTCAATCTGCACACCTCGTATCAGATCACGCCGAGCATCGAGGTGTTCGGGCTGATCAACAATGTGTTCAACCAGCACTATTATCTGAGCGGCGCGTTCTACCAGACCGGCGGCTTTGCCAGCGCCGGGGGCGGCCCCAACCTGATGGCGCAGCTGAGCGATCCCCGCGCCTTCGTGCCCGGCATGCCGCTCGCCGCGTACGCCGGTATCAGGGCGAAGTTCTAGGAAGTCCTGTGGGAGCGCAGCGCCGTCTTGATCTCGTCCTTCTTGGTTCTGGTTGAAGTTCTGGTTGGATCAGGACCGCAACACTGCGGTCTTGCGCTGACGCGCTCTATTCGTGTCGCGCTAGCGGCCGCCGAACAGAACCGGAGACTGGCCGGGCAGCAGCTGTGAATGGATATCGCTGTCCATGCGTTCCGCCCCTTGCTGGGTTAAACCGGCTCCGAACGACAGGGTAACGTTTGAGGTCGGGCGGAACTCGACGCCCGCACGTGCGCTATACCCGGCGTTGACGCCGGGATTGCCGCTGAACGGCGCCAGCGGGCCGCCGGCGCCGGGAGGATTGTATTTCAACGAGTCGAACCCGGCGAAGAACGTCACGGGTGTGTTGCCGAAACCCTTGAAATTGTAGCCGACCTGCGCACCCTGATATTCGAGCGAGCCGAATGCCGCCGATTGGCCAAGCGCGCTCCAGCCGGCGCGGCCGCCTTCGCCGCCGATGAACCAGCCGTCCGGACGGCCGTTCAGGTACGAGAAGTCGCCGCCTTTCGCGGCGGCCGCGTCAAAGCCCGGAAAGTTTCCGTAAGTATCCGCCTTCTGGCCGTCGGCCAGGCTGCCGCCGAAGCCGAACAGCGAGCCCGGCGTCCAATAGCGCACAGGTCCGGCCTGAGCGTTGGCCTGCTGGGCGCCGAGACAGAGCACTGCAGCGATGATGGCGAGACCGGATTTGCTTGCGAAGATCGACATTCGGGAGACCGTCACTTGTGCCCGCGAACTATACCCTCCGGAGGTCGACTACGCCAGCGTGGCGCTTCGGCGCGACGGCCCCGCCTCTTGCCAATCAGGCGACCACCCCTTATGTACACGCCTCCTTTGTAGAGCGAGCGATCCAGGTTTCCAACATGCGGCAGTCACAGCGAGCATCAGTGCTGATGACGGGAGGGCTAGTGCCTTCGTCCGCCGCCATTCTGCTTTGGACCTGACCTCACGTCACACCTGACATTGGAAGGCAGCCCGGAGCGGAAGCGGCTCCTGGCGCCGAGCGGGCTCTCGCGGTGCCTCGAGTCGTGCAAACCCAGCACGGGAGCTCGAACACCACAGGTGTCCCATGGCCAAAGAGAAGTTCATCCGCCTCAAGCCCAACTGCAATGTTGGCACGATCGGCCACGTGGATCATGGCAAGACGACGCTGACGGCAGCGATGACGAAGGTTTCAGCCGATCTCGGCTGGGGCGCGTTCGTCTCCTATCAGGACGTTGCCAAGGCGTCGGCCGCGCAAGGTACGCGTGACGATTCGAAGATCCTGACGATAGCAACGAGCCACGTCGAGTTCTCGACGGCGGCGCGCCACTACTCGCACGTCGACTGCCCGGGCCACGCCGATTATGTGAAGAACATGATCACGGGTGCGGCGCAGATGGACGGCGCGATCCTGGTCGTCTCGGCCGTCGACGGACCGATGCCGCAGACGCGCGAGCACATCCTGCTCGCGCGCCAGATCGGCGTGCCGCGCATCGTGGTGTTCCTGAACAAGTGCGATGTCGCCGACGATCCGGAGCTGGTCGATCTCGTCGAGATCGAGGTGCGCGATCTGTTGTCGAAGTACCAGTACGACGGCGACAACGCGCCGGTGGTGCGCGGGGCGGCGATGGCGGCGCTGCGCGGCGAGCACGGCCCGCTGGCGGATCAGGCGATCCTCAAGCTGTTCGAAGCACTCGACAACTACATCGAGGTCCCCGAACGGCACCAGGATCGTCCGTTCCTGATGCCGATCGAAGGCGTGCAGTCGATCGCCGGGCGCGGCACTGTCGTGACCGGGCTCGTCGAGCGCGGCACGATCAGGATCGGCGACGAGGTCGAGATCGTCGGCCTCGGCGAGACCCGCAAGTCGGTCGTGACCAGCATCGAGAGCTACCGGAAGATCCTCGACCAGGGGCAGGCCGGCGACAATGTCGGCTGCCTGCTGCGCGGGATCGACAAGGCTCTCGTGCAGCGGGGTCAGGTGCTGGCGCATCCGGGCGGTGCGTCGCCGCACCGGACCTTCCGCGCGGAAGTATACGTGCTGACAAAGGATGAAGGCGGCCGTCACACGCCGTTCTTCGCCAATTATCGTCCGCAGTTCTACTTCCGAACCGCCGACGTCACCGGCACCGTCCAGCTCGCTGACGGCGCCGAGATGGTGATGCCGGGCGACAGCGCCGAGTTCACGATCGAGCTCAACAAGCCGATCGCGCTCGAGGCGCGGTCGCGCTTTGCGATCCGTGAAGGCAACCGCACCGTCGGTGCCGGCGTCGTGACCGCGATCGTGGAGTGAGGAATGGGGGCCTGGCGCGCGCCGGGCCCCCATTTTCAACGCTGCGATGTTGCATAATCGTCCGGGCGGCTGGAAATCGATCAGGCCGCTCGGCAATGCGGATTGACAGGCTGGCAGGTTTTCGAAAATGTGCGACACCGCGTCGCACATGCCGTCCGGCGGTCTTGTGACCTCACGGCGCGGGAATGGCGGCGTCATGAAGTGGTTTCGCTCGAACATCAGGCACGGGGCTCGGCTGGCGCTTTTGGCGCTGTCGATCCAGTTCGTGCTGTCGTTCGGGCATTTTCACGCCATTGCTCCGGCGCGGGCCACAACGTCGGCGGCGGCGCACGTCGAGAACGCTTCGCGCAACGCGCCGCGTTCAGCTCCGGATTCCGATCAAGCCGCGGATCTCTGCGCCATCTGCGCCGTTGTGGCGATGGTCAACTCGGCGACGCCGTCGCCGACGCTGCCTCCACTGCAGCTGCCGGATGCCGCAGCTCTGCTCTCCTGGCGCATCGACAATCATGCGGCCCCGCTCGACATCGGCCGGCTGCACTATCAGCCGCGCGCACCTCCGATCTCCTGAACTCCCTGCACGACTGAACGTCGAACGCGGCCATATGTCGGCCGCGGTTCGATCAATGGGGAATTTCGCCGTCACGGATCGACGGCGGGCTCGACCGCATCCTTCGGAAGGATCCGGATCGTGGCCTCGCGAGATCGGGAACCAACATGTCAGCACACATCCGACGGCACGCCGCCGCAGGCGCGGCTTCACTTCTGGTCTGCGGGATGAACGGCGCCGCCTTCGCGCAGACCACGGCGCCGACAACCAAGCTTCCGGACATCACGGTGACAGCGCCGCAACATCGCGCCGCGCCGTCCGGACCGAAAAAGCCGAGGACCCGCGTTGCGACCGGAGGCGGCCACCGGGCGCGACGAGCCGCTGCGGTAACGACGACGCCGGAATCTCCGGAGCAGTCCCAGGCTCAGGCCGTTGCTGGCCAGAACACACGGCTCGACCAGGCCCGCGCCGCCCTGCTCGCGCCGACCGGCGCAAACAGTTACCAGATGAGCCGGCAGGCGCTCGAGTCGTTGCCGCAGGGCACCAACACCACCCTCGACAAGGCGCTGCTGCAGGCGCCGGGCGTCTCGCAGGATTCCGCCGCAAGCGGCGAGTTGCACGTGCGCAACGAGCACGCCAACCTGCAATACCGCATCAACGGGATCATGCTGCCCGACGGCGTCGGCGCCTTCGGCCAGATCATCGACACCGGAATCGTCGGCAGCATGGCGCTGATCACCGGCGCGCTGCCCGCGCAATACGGCCTGCGCACCGCCGGCGTGCTCGACATCCAGACCAAGGCCGATGCCTTCAACAATTCCGGCAGCATCAGCGTCTATGGCGGCAGCCATGGCAACTTCACCACCAGGGTCGACTATGGCGGCACGACCGGGCAGACCCAGTATTACGTCTCCGGCCGCTATTTCGGCAGCGATGTCGGCATCGAGAACCCGACGCCGGCCTATAGCGCCATCCACGACCGGACCGATCAGGAGAAGGGCTTTGCCTATGTCTCGACCGCGATCGATCCAACCAGCCGGCTGACCTATATCGGCGGCGTCTCCAACGGCGCCTATCAGATCCCCAACAATCCCGGGCAAACCCCGGCCTTCACCGCCTACGGCGTCTCGAACTTCGATTCCGCGCTGCTCAACGAGCGGCAACACGAGTTCAACCAGTTCAACGTCGTGGCCTATCAGAAGTCCGGCGACGGGTTCGATTACCAGGTCGCCTATTTCAATCGCTACAGCCAGCTGCACTTCATGCCGGATCCGGTCGGCGATCTCGTGTTCAACGGCGTCGCGTCGGACGTCTATCGCCAGAGCTTCATCAACGGCATCCAGGAGGACACCTCCTACCGGCTGGGCTTCGCGCACACGCTGAAGTTCGGCGTCGCGTTCAGCGCCGAGCGTTCGCTGGTCAACAACGGCTCGACCGTGCTGCCGCTCGACGACACCGGCAACCCCATCGATGCGCCGCTGTCCGTGTTCGATACCAGCGCCAAGACCGGATATTTGTTCTCCACCTACATCGCCGACGAATGGAAGATCACCAACCAGCTGACGCTCAATGCCGGCCTGCGCTTCGACCAGATGTGGCAATATGTCGATGCCAACCAGCTGAGCCCGCGGATCAGCCTGACATGGAAGCCCTACGATGGCACGACCTTCCACGCCGGCTATGCCCGCAACTTCACGCCGCCCGAGCAGGTGCTGGCGGCCCCGACCAACCTCTCGCTGGTGCAGAACACGACGGCGGCGCCGGCGACCACCGCCAATGACCCAGTGCGGCCGGAGCGCTCACACGTGTTCGACATCGGCGTCACGCAGAAAGTTGATGCGATCCCCGGCCTCGAAGTCGGCATGGACGCCTACTACAAGATCGCGACCGACCTGCTCGACGACGGCCAGTTCGGCCAGGCTTACGTTCTCACCGCCTTCAACTATGCGAAAGGCACCAACGAGGGCGTCGAGCTGACGGCGAGATACGACCACGACAATCTGCATCTCTACGGCAATGTCGCGATCGCAAGACAGGTCGCCACCCAGGTCGTCTCGAACCAATATCTGTTCGATCCGGACGAACTGGCCTACATCGCCAACAACTACGTCAACACCGACCATGCCCAGACGCTGACCGCATCGGTCGGCGGCTGGTACCAATGGCGCGACACCAAGTTCAGCGCGTCGGTGATCTACGGCTCAGGCTTGCGCGACGGCTTTGCCAATACGGGCACCGTGCCGCCCTACGCGCAGGTCAACGTCGGCGTCTCGCACGATTTCAACATCGTCGCACCGAACAAGCCGACCACGCTGCGCTTCGACGTCGTCAACCTGTTTGACACCGTCTACCAGATCCGCGACGGCTCCGGCATCGGCGTGTTCGCGCCGCAATACGGCCCGCGCCGCGGCTTCTATGCCGGCATCACCCAGAAGTTCTAGCGAGGTCGGCGTTCGTTGCTGCCGTGCCGGCTCACAGTTCGGCGACCAGTTGGACCAGCTGGTCCCGCAACCATACATGAGCCGGGTCGTGGTGGTAGGACGCATGCCACAACAGTGACACCGTGACGTCTTTCACCTTCACCGGCGGTGGACTGAGGCTGAGCCCGAGATCGGCAGCGAAGCGGCGCGCCAGCCGCGCACCCATGGTGACGATGACGGGCGCTTGCGCCACCAGATATGGCACGGTGAGGAAACGCGGCGTGGTCAGCGCGACGGAACGCTGCAGGCCGAGTTCCTCGAGCGCGTCATCGACAAAGCCGCGCACCGTGAGCCCTGGCCGCAGGCTGGTCAGCACGTGCGGAAGCCGGACGTAATCCTCGAGCGAGATCGGCGGCTTGATCCCGGTCTTCTCGGCATTGAACATGCAGAGGAAGCTCTCGGTGAACAGCACGCGCTGCTTGTGATGCAATTGGCCGTGCTGGATCTGCCCGTAGGACAGCGCGATATCGACTTCATCGGCGTCGAGGTCATCGAGCAGCCGCGAACTATCGACATTGTAGAGCCGCAGATGAATACCCGGTGCGATCTCGCGCATGCGCGCCAGCAGGCGCGGCACGATCAGGATTTCCATGCTGTCCGACAGGCCGAGCCTGAACGTCCGCACCGCCGTGGCCGGATCGAAGGACTGGTCGCGCAGCAGCACCGTCTCGACCTGTGCGAGCGCGGTCCGTACCGGATCAACCAGGGTCGTCGCGCGCGGGGTCAGACGCATGCCATCGGCTGCCCGCGTGAGCAGCTCATCATCGAACAGTTCGCGCAGGCGGGCGAGATTGTGGCTCATCGCGGATTGGCCAATGCCGACGCGTCCCGCCGCGCGCGTCACGCTCCGCTCGGTCAGCAGCGCATCGAGATGAACCAGCAGATTCAGGTCGATGCGACCCAAATTGACGACATCGATGGCCATTATCGATCCCATCTGTTTGATCGATGATCATAGCCTGACCATCTCCTCCGGCAAGGGAGCAGGCGGGCAATCGCCCGCCGCCCAGGTTCCAACCGTCAAGCCAATGGAGGATCCCATGTCGATCCGCAGCACCGCTCTCGCCGCCTTCACCCTCGCCGCACTTGCCACCACGACTGGAGTTGCAGAAGCGCGCGGCCTCAGGCCGATCGAGGCCCAAAGCATCCATCTCGGCGACGTGTCCGGCGTAGCCTATTACACGGTCGAGCCCGATGGATATCGCGTCGTGACCACGCTCGCGCAGGGCGAGACCGGCACGCCGGTGCGCTTCGTGTCGGTACTGGCACCTGGTCAGCGTGCCCTGCTCTCGACGCCGAACCGGGCAGGCGCCCTGGAGATCAGCCGGACCGGCGACAGCGTGACGGTCCGCACGTCGCCCGCACTCTCCAATTGATCCGCCACCCGTGGAGGAGCGACAGATGTCCACGATCCACCTTCACCGAACGACGACGTTAACGCCCGAGCAATACGTCGCCGGCCTCACCGACTTCGGACCAGGCCGTTCCAAGCTGTTCGGCAACAGCGCCGACGCCTATCTTAAGGTGCATGACCGCGGCCCCTCGGATGCGGACGTGACGGAAGGCTCGAACAGCATCTGGGAGCGTCTGTATTACGACTGGTCAGATCCCGACCATGTCATCCTGACGACAACCGACTCCAATGTGTGGGGCGGCAGGTCAGGCCACACCTACAACTTCGTACGACGGCCAGACGGGACGACCGATATTGACGTGGTCGTGGTGCGCGACGGCAAGAATTTCAAAGGATGGATTCTGGGTCTCGTGCTCGGATCCATCGGCAAAGGCGTGCTGGAAAAGGCATTCGAAAACTCCGTCAAAGCCATCGAGCAACGGCACGCACCGCAGCGCCGGATCGCTGCCTAGGCGAGAGCATTGAGAGTATTGCTCCGAGATCAATGTTTCTATTGTACCGAGCAATGTACCGGATCATATTTAGCTTTGTAGAGCGCATTGCACCGGGTCAGCCCGGTACAAGCCGAATGGAGACAACGAAAATGGAGATTAACTTTCTCGATACGTTCCTGGCATTCCTCGGAATGACCTTCGGACTGGTCTCGGTGATGCCCGGCCTTTTTTTCGAGCCCAAGGCCGAGGTGAAGCGCGCGACAAGGATAGCCTCGACCCGCCCCGGCAACAGCCGGCGATGACGCGACGCGGCTTCCGGGCCTGCATCACGCTGGAGCCCTAGCTCCCGACCAGCAGCTGCTCTTTCAGCAGTGCGGTCAGCCAATCGGCAAACACCTGCAGTCGCCGCGACAGATGCTGGCGGTGCGGATAGAGCAACGTCATCGGCATCGGCGTCGCGCGATGCCGCGGCATCGCCTCGACGAGCTCGCCGGCATCGAGATGCCGCTTCACGTCGTAGGCTGGAATCTGGATCAGGCCGAGACCGGCGAGGCAGCAAGCGATATAGGCTTCCGCACTGTTGACGGTGACGCGGCTGCGCATCGCGATGGTGCGCAACGCGCCCTGCTCGCGCCATTCCCACTCTTCGATACGGCCGGTGGATGGCGAGGCGTAGTTGACCGCCCAATGCGCGCCGAGATCGTCGGGCGTCTGCGGCGTGCCGTGGCGCGCGAGATATCCCGCGCTTGCGACATTGATCAGCACGAGATTGCCGAGCGGCCGCGCGATCAGACCGGAATCGCCGAGCGGGCCGACGCGCACCACGCAATCGGCGGAGTCCTCGATCAGATTGATGGCGCGATCGGTGACGCCGAGATCGATGTCGATCTGCGGATAGCGATCCAGGAAAGCCGGCAGTGCCGGCGCGATAATCAGGCGTCCGATCCGCCCGGGCACGTCGACCCTGAGCCGGCCCGACGGTTCGGCGGCGGTATGGAGGAACAGGGTCTCAGCTTCCTCGACGTCGGCAACGACGCGCAGGCACCGTTCGTAGAACGCCGCGCCATCATGCGTCGGTGACACTTTTCGTGTCGTGCGATGCAGCAGCCGGGCGCCGACGCGCTGCTCTAGCTCCGCGACGGCTGACGAGACCGACGAGCGCGGCAGCCCCAGCGTGTCCGCCGCCCGGGTAAAGCTCGCGCATTCGACGACGCGGGCGAAGACGCGGAAGAGATCGATGCGGTCCAAGATCAGGCCCCGATTGTTCGTCATTTCTGACAAGTGACGTCAGAATGCACGGCTTTATCGGCAAATCCTAGACGATATCGTTGCCTCTAGAAAGCGGCCGCAGGGCGTGGCCGCACGATCTGGAGAAGCGACGTCATGACCGACCACAGCATCAAGGACAAGACCGTCATCATCGCCGGCGGCGCCAAGAATCTCGGCGGCCTGATCGCGCGCGATCTCGCGGCCCACGGCGCGAAGGCGATCGCGATCCATTACAACAGCGCCGTAACCAAGGCCGATGCCGACGCGACCGTCACCGCGATCAAGGCTGCCGGCGCCAACGCGGTCGCCTTGCAGGCCAACCTCACGACAGCGGGCGCGATGGAGAAGCTGTTCACTGACGCCGTCGCCGCGATCGGCCGTCCCGACATCGCAATCAACACCGTCGGCAAGGTGTTGAAGAAGCCGATGGTCGAGATCTCGGAAGCGGAATACGACGCGATGAGCGCGGTCAACGCCAAGTCCGCATTCTTCTTCCTCAAGGAGGCCGGCCGTCACGTGAACGACAACGGCAAAATCTGCACGCTGGTGACGTCGCTGCTCGGCGCCTACACGCCGTTCTACGCCGCCTATGCCGGCACCAAGGCGCCGGTCGAGCATTTCACCCGCGCGGCCTCGAAGGAATTCGGCGCACGCGGCATCTCGGTCACTGCGATCGGCCCCGGCCCGATGGACACGCCGTTCTTCTATCCGGCCGAAGGCGCCGACGCGGTCGCCTATCACAAATCGGCAGCGGCGCTGTCCGGCTTCTCGAAAACCGGCCTCACCGACATCAAGGATATCGTGCCCTGGATTCGCCTGCTGGTGTCGGAGGGCTGGTGGATGACCGGCCAGACAATTCTGGTCAACGGCGGCTACACCACGAAGTGAGGTCGCTGCTCCCTGCAGGCAGGCGCCTATCCTTGCAGGGGAAATGGACCCCGGCGGAATTTGACCGCCGGTTTGGCCGGCGATATCGTTCGCCCCGCTGGGTCCTTCGCTGTGACGGTCTATTCGAGGCGCACATGGAATGGTCGACCAGGCCGGCCCGTCCGGATCAGCCCTTCGGCAGTTGGGCCGACGACCTCGCAGCCGCCTTCGTGCGCCTCGAGCCGCGCAGGATTGCCGAGGAATCGTTTGCCGGTGCGATCTGCAAGGTCGACGCCGCGCCGCTGCAGATATCGCGGGTCACGGCGAGCGGGCACATCGTGCACCGTCTCGCCTCGCACATCGCAGCGAGCACCGACGACCTTTGTTTCGTCAACCTGCAGCTCGAAGGGCTCGGACGCACCTCGCAGCGCGGCCACGAGCAGATCAGCGCCCCCGGGGATCTCGCGGTTGCCGATACGACGCAGCCGTTCGAGATCGCCCACCGGCATCACTTCAAGCTGTTCTGCTTTGCCGTACCGCGGCGTCTGCTGCCGGACGCGCTGTTCGATCACCCGCGACTCGGCCTGTCTGCGACCGAGACCGGCCGCGCGTTGTCGCGGACGCTGGCGAGCTACGCCGAGCTCTGCCTGAGCGGCGGTGGCCTCGCAGCAACCTCGTCGATGCTGGGAACACATATCGCCGAGCTGATCGCGCACGCACCCGACATTCTCGCCGACGTGCCGGCGGAGCGCGTGCATACGCCGGTGCTGTTGTCTGTCATGCTTGACCATATCGCCCGCTACAGCGACGATCCCGAGCTCGGCGCGCCGGCGCTGGCCACGAAATTCCGCTGCTCCGAGCGCTACGTACACCGCCTGTTCGCAAGCACCGGCCGCTCCGTGGGCGAACATGTCAACGAGCAGCGGATCACCGCCAGCACGCGCACTCTGCTCGATCGCGCCTCTGCCCACAGGACCATTGCCGAAATCGCCTTTGCCGCGGGCTTCCGCGACATCTCGCATTTCAACCGCCTGTTCAAGCGCCACAATGGCCTCGCCCCGCGCGAATTCCGCCGCGCCGCCGCGCACTGAGGCGCGGCGAGATTAGGTTCACTCCGCGCCAAGAAATCAGGCACTGCCATCCAAGATTTCCCGACCATGCCGCGATAGCCATTAAGCCCGAACCGCCGACACGGAGGGCATTGGCATGGCGATCGATTTCACGCTCACGGCACAGCAGCGCGAGCTGCAGCTCGAGTCCCGCAAATTTGCCAGCAAAGTACTGGCCGAGGCCAGGGCCGCCGAAAGACTGGCAACGCCGGAGCAGCGCTTTCTCGCCACTAAGCCGACCTACGAAGCGATGGTGGCGGCCGGTTACTTGCGCAAATGCATTCCGGCGCCTGCCGGCGGCGACAACGCCGGCATGATCGACATGGCGATCCTGGCCGAGGAATTCTACAGCGTGAACCCCAGCGTGACCCTCACCATGCTCGGCAGCGTGCTCGGTCTGCTGCCGCTGCTGCTCGGCGGCACGCCGGAGCAGTGCCAGCGCTTGCTTCCGCCGTTCCTGAAGACCAGCGGCGCGCCCCTCGCCGCCTTCTGCTCCAGCGAGCCGGGCGGCAGCGCCAACGCCGCCTCGCCGTCGCCCGGCGAAGGCGTCCGCACAACGGCCCGGCGAGAAGGCGACAACTGGATGATCAACGGCCGCAAGAAATGGGTGTCGTCGGCGACCGGCTGGAATCGCGAGGGCGCCGATCTCCTCACCATCGTGTGCCGGACCGATCCGGCGGCGGCGCCCGATACAGCCATCTCGATCATTGCCGTGGAAGGACCGGTAAACGGTCTCGTGTTCGAACGTGCGATCGACAGCGTCGGGCATCGCGCGCACCTTGTCCCGCAATTTGGTTTGCACAACGTCGCGGCGCCGCATCGCAATCTGCTGGGACAGCAAGGTGCCGGCCTGGCGCTGGCCGCGGCGTCATTCACCGGCACCGCGGCGCTGGTCGGGATATTCGGGGTGGCGCTGATGCGGGCCGCCTTTGCTTTCGCGCTGGATTTTGCCCGCAGCGAAAAGCGCGGCGGCGTCCATCCCATCATCGAGCATCAGGCGGTCGGCTACGCGCTTGCCGATGCCAAGACCACGATCGAAGCGGCGCGCGCTCTGAGCTGGCGCGCCTGCCATGCTCTCGACACCCAGTCGCCGGCTGCCGAGGAGCTTTCGGTGCAGGCCAAGATCTTCGGCTCCGAGGCCGCCGTGCGCGTCATCACTGATCTGATGCGGGTGGTCGGGATCGACAGCTACGATCATGAGACCCCGTTCGGCGGCTTGCTGCAGGACGCGCTTGCGCTGCCGATCTTCGATGGCGGCAATCTCGGCATCCGCCGGCGGCAATTGCACACGCTGTTCAAGAGCCACGACTACAGCCCGCTCGCCGCAAGTGGCGCGGCGTAGCATTGCAAAGGAGCGCAATCATGAGCACGGAGCGGAAAGTAGCCGTCGTCACCGGGGCGTCGCAGGGAATCGGCGCTGGCATCGTGCAGGCCTTCAGGGATCGCAACTGCCGGGTGGTCGCGACCTCGCGCGCGATCAAGCCGGCGGCTGACGCGGATATCGTCACGGTGGCGGGCGATGTCGGCGCAGCAGAAACAGCGGAGAGCGTATTCAAGGCAGCGCTGGAGCGCTTCGGCCGCGTCGACACGCTGGTCAACAACGCCGGCATCTTCCTGGCAAAGCCATTCACCGCTTATACGCAGGAGGACTACGCCAGCTACATCTCGACCAACGTGACCGGCTTCTTCAACATGACCCGGCGCGCGCTGGAGCTGATGAGCAAGCAGGGGCACGGTCACATCGTCACCATCACGACGAGTCTCGTCGACCAGCCGATGAGCAGCGTTCCCGCCGCCCTCGCCTCGCTGACCAAGGGCGCCCTGAACGCCGCAACCCGCGCGCTCGCCATCGAATATGCAAGGAGCGGAATCCGCGTCAATGCGGTATCTCCCGGAATCATCAAGACCCCGATGCATCCGGCGGAGGCGCATCAAGCGCTGGCGGCGCTCCACCCGGTCGGCCGGATGGGAGAGATCTCCGACATCGTCGGCGCGGTGCTCTACCTCGATGGCGCGGGCTTCGTGACCGGAGAAGTCCTCCACGTCGACGGCGGGCAGGCCGCCGGCCACCATATGCCCTAGCAAGGCGATGCCTGGACCGGATTGCCGCTTCGCGCCCCGCAATTCGTTTTTTCAGAATACGTTCTTGACATGACGCCCAACTCAGCTGTTCAATGTACCCGTCTCGCCCGAACGAGGGGCGCTTCGCGGTCGTCACGAACGCGGGTCGAGATGCGGTGGACGCGGTCGTGCGCAGTCGACGAATGCGCATGAAGCGGACGGTGAAGTCGTGTGGTCCTGACGCCCTAACGGCAGGTGTCTTTTCCGATTGCGCAGGTCGCGCGTTGCGAAGACGGTGACAAAAAAGCCCAGTCTCGCCGGGGAGAGCACGAAGTAAGCCGTAGCCCATCGCGCAGGGAAAGCCGGGTTGTTTCCGGTTACACCTGTGGTCCTACCCCCCGTGCTTTCTACCCATTGCACGGGGCCCATGGGTGCGATCGGCACCCGGCTTTCCCTGCGCCCTCTGCAAGACAGAGGGCGGAACGACCAGCAAAGCTCGGGCAATTCATGTCGCGAGAATGCAGAATTGTATCTCATTCTCATCTGTCATCGCCGGCTTGACCGGGCGATCCAGTACGCCGCGGCTCCTCGGTTCGAGCATTGCTGTCTCTGAAATACTGGACCGCCCCCTTTTTCGTTGATGACACCGAACAGACCGAACAACCACCGCGACATTGCGCCGCGAAGCTCGTTGCGGCGCAACAATCAAAATGAGACTGCCCGTTAAGCACCCAAGCGACGACGACATCCGCGCTGCGCCTGCCTTCGGCTAGCTTTGCCGGCAACAACCGGACACCCATCGGCCTTCGTCAGGCCATGTGGAGATCGGCGACAACACAGAGGGAGGAGAGCGATGTTGAAAGGCAGTTTGGGACTGATTGCGTTGAGCAGCCTGTTGCTTTCGGGCACGGCGTTCGCCCAGGAGAAGATCAAGGTCGGCGTCACCGCGACGCTCGAGGGCACTTACACGGTGCTCGGCGAGGATGGCATGCGCGGCCACCAGACCGCCCTCAATGTGCTAGGCAAGAAGATCGGCGACAAGGAGCTCGAATTCGTCGTCGCCTCAACCGACGCGACGCCGGACTCCGCGGTGCGCGCGGTGCGTAAGCTGATTGAGCAGGACAAGGTGCAGATCCTGCTGTCGCCGCTGTCCGGCGACGAAGGCATCGCGGTGAAGAATTTTGCCAAGACCCATCCGGAGCTGACCTTCGTCAACGCCGCCTCCGGCGCTCAGGAGACGACCTACGTCGATCCGGCGCCGAACTTCTTCCGCTACAACATGGACGGCGCGCAGTGGCAGGTCGGCCTCGGCAAGTACGCCTACGAGACCAAGGGCTATCGCAAGATCGCAACCGTCGGCGAGGATTACTCGTTCATCTACACCCAGGTGTTCGGCCTCGTGCTCGAGTTCTGCGGCGCCGGCGGCCAGGTCACCAACCGCCAATGGGTGCCGCTCGGCACCAAGGATTTCGCCTCTGTCATCGCCGCACTGCCCGACGATGTCGATGCAATCTATCTCGGCCTCGGCGGCGCCGACGCCGTCAACTTCCTCAACCAGTATCAGCAGGCCGGCGGCAAGGCGCATCTGATGGGCGGCTCGATCATGATCGACCAGACCATCCTGTCGTCGAAGGGCAGTGCCAAGAACGCGCTGATCGGCACCATCGCCGCGAGCGGCCAGGCCGATACCTGGGAGGATCCGGGCTGGCAGAAGTTCGTGAAGGCCTATCAGGACTCGTTCCCGGAGAGCAAACGCTTCCCGAGCCCATCGCTGCTGGCCACCAACTATTACGGCTCGACCATGGCGCTGATCCTGGCGCTGCGGCAGGTCAATGGCGACCTCTCCAACAATCAGGCCAAGCTCAAGGACGCGCTGGCCAAGATCGAGATCGACGCCCCGAACGGCAAGATCAAACTCGACGCCAACCGCCAGGCGATCGGCACCAATTTCGTCACCGAGGTGGTCGATGACGGCAAGGGCGCGCTGTTCAGCAAGGTCGTCAAGGTGATCCCGAACGTCAACCAGACGCTTGGCTACGATCCGGCGGTGTTCGCCAAGATCGGCCTGCCGAGCCGCACGGTCCCGGAGTGCAAGAAGTACTGACGTATTTGTTGCAGGTGCGAGCAAGCCAGCCGTGACGAAGGCGCGCGGTTGCATCAAGAGCCCTGCTCGCCCTTGCTTTCCGCGGGCGGATGATGAACGCTTGTCGAAAAGACAAGAACATCCCGCGGGAGGGGAGGCATGAGCAGGGCGCTTGCCGTCTTCCACGGCCGGTTCGGTCGCGCGACGGTCTACCAGTTGAACCGTCCCTTCAACGTGCATGCGCACCGCGAAGGGCACTTGATCTTTCATGTCGGCGGCACGCCGGCGCAGATCGACGTCTCCGAGCAGCGCCTGCTGCTCAAGGACGACACCGTGGTTGCGGTCAACCCGTGGGAACCGCACAATTTTCTGCCGACCGACATGGACCATGGCGCGATCTTCTTCGTGCTCTACGTCAATGCCGAATGGTTCGCGCCGCAGCCCGCGAGCGCGCAGGGCCTGCGGTTCGGCCGCACCTTCTTTCCGCGCACCGAGGCGCTCGACCGGCTGATCCGCCGCACTGCAGCACTGGTGTGCGGCGCGCCGTCGCTGCGCAGCCTCGACTGCGAGCTCAGGCAGCTGATCGATTCCTGCTACGAGGAGAGCTGGCAGGCGGCACAGGACACGCCGGCCGCCGCCGGGGTGACCGATTTCCGGGTGCGTAAATCGATCAAGCTGATGTCGGAAAGTCCCGGCGCCGAGATCGAGCTCGATGCGATCGCGCGCGAGGCCGGCTTGTCACGGCCGCATTTCTACCGGCTGTTCCGGACCCAAACCGGCGTCACCCCTCACCTCTACATGAACACGCTGATCATGGAGCAGGCGCTGGATGCGCTGGTGGCGACGGAAGCGCCGATCGCCGATATCGGCTTCGATCTCGGCTTCTCCTCGCAGAGCGGCTTCACCCGCTTCTTCGCTGCCAATGTCGGCATGGCCCCGACCGACTATCGCCGCGCCGCCAAGGTGTTGCGGCCGTGAAGGGAGTTCCGGGCAAACGATAAAAGATACTCTCGATCAAATCCGAAGCTTTCGCCCTCGGTAGGATGCAAGGACACGCGGCCCGGCAGACGGTCGCGACGTCAGAGGGAACGCGACGGAGATGGCCAGGTTCATCGAACGCCATCCAGCCTGGGCGCTGATCGTGATCATCGCGGTCGCGGTGCTGCTGTGGCTGGTGTTCGCGATCTGGCCGCCGGGGCTGGAAGCCGCGATCGGCCGCAAGCGCTTGTTCCTCAACGCCGTGCTGAACGGCATCACGCTCGGCGGGCTGTATTTCCTGGTGGCGAGCGGCTTCACGCTGATCTTCGGCCTGATGCGCAACGTCAACCTCGCGCACGGCTCGCTGTATTTGTTCGGCGGCTATATCGGCTACGCGATCAGCACCTGGACCGGGTCGTGGATCCTCTCCTTCATCGTCGCCTTCATCGCAGTGGCGCTGGTCGGCGTGATCCTGCAGCTCGCCGTGTTCCGCCGGATGGAGGGGCAGGATCTCCGGCAGACCATGGTCACGATCGGGCTCTCGATCGTGTTCGCCGACCTGATGCTGTGGGTGTTCGGCGGCGACTTCTACCAGGTCCAGACCCCGAGCTGGCTGATCGGCCCGGTGCAGTTGCCGTTGCTGACCGCGATCAAATCATCGGGCGAGCCGGTCTATCTGCAGTACCCGCTGGTGCGGCTGGTGATCTTCGCAGCCTCCGTCGTGATCGGCATCGCGATGTGGCTGGCGCTCAACCGCACCCGGATCGGCATGATCGTGCGCGCTGGGGTCGACGACCGCGACATCCTGGCCGCGACCGGGGTGCGGATCCAGCTCGTGTTCGTGCTGGTGTTCGCGCTCGGCGCAGGGCTTGCCGGCATCGCCGGCGTCGTCGGTGGCACCTTCCAATCGCTGTCGCCGGGCGAGGATACGCGCTTCCTGCTCGCGTCCCTGGTCGTCGTGATCGTCGGCGGCATGGGCTCAATTCCGGGGGCCGCGCTCGGCGCCGTCATCATCGGGCTCGCCGAGCAGCTCGGCTCGGTCTACATCCCGACCTACGCCATCGTCGTCACCTTCCTGATCATGGTCGTGGTGCTTGCGCTGCGGCCGCAGGGCCTGCTGGCGAGGCGATGAGATGTCGTTGCTCCAGAGCACCCAGTTCCGCCCCGACCCCACTACGCCAACGACGCGCCGCGCCCTGATCCGTGCCTGGCCGGAATTCCAGAACCCGGTGGCCTGGCTGGTCGCGCTGATCCTGGTGATCATGCCGCTGATCGCCAACGGCTTCTTCCTGATCGAGATCTTCGCCACCACGCTGATCCTCGGCATCATCGCGCTCAGCCTGATGTTCCTCGCCGGCTATGGCGGCATGGTCAGCCTGATGCAGCTCACCATCGCGGGCTTCGCCGGCTACATGGTCGCGGTGTTCGGCGTCAGCGGCAACGCCAATATCAGCCTCGGCTGGCCGTGGTGGCTCGCGACGCCGATGGCGCTGGCGCTGGCTACGCTGTTCGGCACGCTCGGCGGCGCGCTCGCGGTGCGCACCGAGGGCATCTACACCATCATGATCACGCTGGCGATCGGCGCGGCGTTCTACTACTTCACCAACCAGAACTGGGCGATCTTCAACGGCCACACCGGCATCAACACCGTCGCGACGCCGCATTTCTGGGGCGTCGACTGGCGCGCCGATATCGCCTTCTACTATGTGACGCTCGGCGTCGCCGCGATCTGCTACTTCGCGGTCCAGTATGTCTCGCGCGCGCCGTTCGGCCTCGCGCTGCAGGGCGTCCGCGACAACTCCCGCCGCATGGCGGCGCTCGGCTTCAATCCCAATGCGCACCGCATCGCGGCCTATGCCTTCGCGGCATTCATCGCCGCGCTCGGCGGCGTATTGCAGGTCTGGAACTACCGGCAGATCTCGCCCGGCTCGGTCAGCGTCGGCGCCTGCATCGACGTCCTGATCATCGCCGTGGTCGGCGGCATCACAAGGCCGATCGGGCCGTTTATCGGGGCGCTGATCTTCGTCCTGCTGCGCACCTTCGCGCTCGACGTGTTGATCAAGTTCGGGCTCGACGGCAATCGCTTCCGCCTGCTGATCGGGCTCGGCTTCCTCGCCATCGTGTTCTGGTCATCCGACGGCGTGATCGGGCTGTGGGAACGCTGGCGGCGGCGCAGTGCGTCATCGACGCAACGTTCGGACGGAGGCCGCCATGGATAGCGTCGCGCAGCGGCTGTCCGTGGTCGGCGCCGGCGCAGCGCTGGAGCTGCGCGGCGTGACAAGGTTGTTCGGCGCGCTGGCGGCACTGACCGACGTCACCATCACGGTGCGCCCCGGCGAACGCCGTGCGGTGCTCGGCTCGAACGGCGCCGGCAAGACCACGCTGTTCAACTGCATCACCGGCGACTTCCCGCCCTCCTCCGGTACGATCCGCTTCTTCGGCGAGGACATCACCCAGTTCCCGCCCTATGAGCGCATCCGCCGCGGCTTGCGCCGCACCTACCAGATCTCGGCGCTGTTCCCCGGCCTCACCGTTCAGGACAACGTCTATCTCGCCTGCCGCGGCGTCTCGCGCAGCCGCTTCTCGTTGCTGCGTCCGGGGCAGAACGACGCGCTGATGCATGCCACCGAAACGCTGGTGCAGGCGGTGCACCTCGCCGGCGTCAAGGACCAGCGCGTCGCCGAACTCGCGCACGGCCAGCAGCGGCAGCTCGAAATCGCGCTCGCGCTCGCGGGCGCGCCGCGCTTCATTTTGTTCGACGAACCGGCGGCGGGGCTGTCGCCGACCGAGCGACGCGAGCTGATCGAGATCCTGACCTCGCTGCCCGCCCATATCGGCTACATCATCATCGAGCACGACATGGACGTCGCGCTGCGCGTCGTCGAGAGCGTGACGATGATGCACAACGGCCGTATCTTCAAGGAAGGGCTGCCGCGCGAAATCGAATCCGATCCCGAGGTGCAACAGCTCTATCTCGGAGGCGGCCATGAATGACCGCCGCGCCGCCCCAGCCCTCGAGGTGAAGGGCCTCGACGTCTATTATGGCCATTCGCATGCGCTGCAGGGCGTCGACCTCACGCTCGATACCGGTGTATTCTCCGTAGTCGGCCGCAACGGCATGGGCAAGACCACGCTGTGCAAGGCGATCATGGGCTTGGTCCATGCCAGCGGCGGCTCGATCCGGATCCGCGGCGAGGAGGTCACACGGCTGAACCCGGCCCGGATCGCCCGGCTCGGCGTCGGCTATGTGCCGCAGGGCCGGCGGCTGTGGCGCTCGCTGACGGTCGACGAACACCTTGCGCTCGCCGGCGGCCTGCGCCGCGGCGCCTGGACCATCGAGCGCATCTACGACACCTTCCCGCGGCTCGCCGAGCGCAAGAACAATGGCGGCAACCAGCTCTCCGGCGGCGAGCAGCAGATGCTGGCGATCTCACGCGCCTTGCTGACCAACCCGCAGCTCTTGATCATGGACGAGCCGACCGAAGGCCTTGCGCCCGTCATCGTCGCGCAGGTCGAGGAGATGCTGCTGCGCCTCGGCGATGAAGGCGACATGTCCGTGCTGGTGATCGAGCAGAACATCGGCGTCGCGACCGCGGTCTCGCAGAACGTCGCCATCATGGTCAATGGCCGCCTCAACCGCATCATCGACTCCGCGCGGCTTGCGACCGACCGCGAGCTGCAGCAGCGGTTGCTCGGCGTCGGCACCCACGGCGCGGACGAGACCGACGCCGAGGCTGCGCCGGCGAAAGTCGAAGCCGCCGGCACGCCGCAGCCGGAGCGCAAGGGACCGATCCGCATCTACATCTCCAATCCCGTGCTGCCGACGCGGTGGTCGCAACCGGTGCCGATCGCCCGTATCGAGGCCGCCGCGCGGACCCAGTCCGCCGCCGTCACGCGTCTTGAGGAGACAACGCGCGCGCGGCACGAACCCGCGACGTCGAGGACATCGGGACCTCCGGTCGTGCTGGTCGTCGGCACGCTCGACACCAAGGGCGCGGAGCTGCGCTTCATCCGCGGCATCGTCGCTGGCAGCGGCCTGCGCACCCGGCTGGTCGACGTCTCGACCAGCGGCAAGGCGGCGAGCTGCGACGTCACCGCGCAGGAGATCGCGCTGAACCACGGCCGCGGCGGTTCCGGCGTATTCGGCGCCGATCGCGGTGCCTCGGTGACGGCGATGGCAGAAGCATTCGAGCGATGGCTGCGTCGGCAGAGCAATGTCGCCGGCATCATTTCCGCCGGCGGCTCGGGTGGCGCGTCGCTGGTCGCACCGGGCATGCGCGCGCTTCCAGTCGGCGTGCCGAAGCTCATCATCTCCTCGGTCGCGTCCGGCGACGTCGGCCCCTATGTCGGTCCGGCCGACATCACCATGATGTATTCGGTGACCGACGTGCAGGGCCTCAACTCGATCTCACGCGCGGTGCTCGGCAACGGCGCCCATGCGCTGGTCGGCATGGTCAAGGCCCGGCTCGACGAACAGGCCAGCAAGCAGCGCGATACCGGCGCTCATCTTCCGGCTATCGGCATCACGATGTTCGGCGTCACCACGCCGGCGGTGCGGAGGATTGCCGCCGATCTGCGCGAGGATTTCGAATGCCTCGTCTTCCACGCAACCGGCGTCGGCGGCCGCTCGATGGAGAAGCTGGTCGAGTCGGGCCAACTCGCCGGCGTCATCGATTTGACCACGACTGAAGTCTGCGACCTGCTGATGGGCGGCGTGTTCCCGGCGACCAACGATCGCTTCGGCGCCATCATCCGCAGCCGAGTGCCTTATGTCGGCTCGGTCGGCGCTCTGGATATGGTCAACTTTGGCGCGCCCGACACCATTCCGGAGCGCTACCGGCAGCGCAAATTCCACATCCACAATCCGCAGGTCACATTGATGCGGACCACGCCGGAAGAGAACGAGCGGATGGGCCGCTGGATCGGCGAGCGGCTCAACCAGATGGATGGGCCGGTGCGCTTCTTCCTCGCCGAAGGCGGCGTCTCCGCGCTCGATGCCCCCGGCCAGCCGTTCTGGGACCCCGACGCCGACGCGGCGCTGTTCCGCGCGCTGGAGCGCACCGTGCGCCAGACCGGCAACCGGCAGATCATTCGCGTCAAGCGCAACATCAACGATCCCGAGTTCACCGCCGCCATCGTCAGCGCGTTCCGTCCATTGCTCGGACGCGCCGGTGGCCGGCGCAGAGTGGCGAGGTGACCCATGCCGAGGTTTGAACGCGCGGCGCTGTTGAAGAAGTTTCACGCCATGATCGCGCGCGGCGAGCCGATCGTCGGCGGCGGCGCCGGCACCGGCCTGTCGGCAAAATGCGAGGAGGCTGGCGGCGTCGACCTGATCGTGATCTACAATTCCGGCCGCTATCGCATGGCCGGCCGCGGCTCGCTCGCCGGATTGATGCCCTATGGCGACGCTAACGCCGTCGTCGTCGAGATGGCCGGCGAGGTGCTCCCCGTCGTGACCAAAACGCCGGTGCTCGCCGGCGTCAACGGCACCGATCCGTTCCGCGACATGGATGTGTTCCTCGACCAGCTCAAGGCGCTCGGCTTCGCCGGGGTGCAGAACTTCCCGACCGTCGGGCTGATCGACGGCACCTTCCGCGCCAATCTCGAAGAGACCGGGATGTCCTATGCGCTCGAGATCGACATGATCGCAAAGGCGCATGACAAGAACATGCTGACCACGCCCTATGTGTTCAGCGAGCAGGAGGCCACCGCGATGGCGATCGCCGGCGCCGACATCATCGTCTGCCATATGGGGCTGACCACGGGCGGCACGATCGGCGCGCAGACCGCGCCGAAGCTTGCCGACTGCCCTGCCCGGATCGAGGCCTGGGCCGAGGCTGCGCTCAGCGTCAATTCAGACATCATCGTGCTCGCGCATGGCGGTCCGATCGCGGACCCCGAAGACGCCGATTTCATCATGAAGCAGACCCGCAACTGCCACGGCTTCTATGGTGCCTCCTCGATGGAGCGCTTGCCGGTCGAGCGGGCGCTGACGGATCAGGTTCGCAAGTTCAAGGCGATCGGCGCGCGCTGACGCGCCGTGACCAAGGGAGGAAGATATGTCGGGGATGCTGGTCGGTGAATTGATCCTCTGGCTCATCGTCGCAATCGTCGCGATCGTCATCATCGTCTACGTGGTGAACTGGCTCTACCACCGTTCATCGAAAGAAACCTCCTTCGTCCGCACCGGCTTCCTCGGCGAGCGGGTGGTGATCAACGGCGGCGCCTTCGTGCTGCCGTTCATCCACGACTACACGCCGGTTAACATGAACGTGCTGCCGATGGGGATCGTGCGCTCCCGCGAGGACGCCGTGATCACCCGCGACCGCATGCGCGTCGACATCGAGGCCGATTTCTACGTCCGGGTCCAGCCGACCCGCGAGGCGGTCTCGATCGCCGCCGCGACGCTCGGCCGCCGCACCATGGAGCCCGAACAGCTGCACACCCTGCTCTCCGGCAAGTTCATCTCAGCGATCCGCTCGGTGGCTTCCGAGATGACGATGGAGCAGATGCACGAGCAGCGCGGCGACTATGTCGCGCGCGTCAAGGCCAATGCCGCGGAGGCGCTGGCGCAGAACGGCCTCGAACTCGAATCGGTCGCAATCACTGATCTCGACCAGACCGACCTCGAATATTTCAATCCCTCGAACCGGTTCGATGCCGAAGGCCTGACCCGCCTGATGGAGGACATCGAGGCCAAGCGCAAGCTGCGCAACGACATCGAACAGGACTCGATGATCAAGATCCGCTCCCGCAACCTCGAAGCCGAGCGGCAGGCGCTGGAGATCGAGCGCGAGAGCGAAACCGCACGCCTCGAGCAGGAACGCGACATCGAGATGCGTCGCGCCCTGCAGCGCACCGAAGTGGCGCGTGAACGTGCCTTGCGCGAGACCGAGTCCGAGCAGGCTCAGATCGCGGCACGAGAGGCTATTGAAAAGGCGCGCATCGCCAACGAGCAGGCGATCACCGAAGCCCGGATCGCCTCCGAGCGCGAGACCCGGCATCGCGAGATCGAGCGCACCCGCGCGGTGGAGGAGCGCGAACTGCTGGCGCGCGAGGAGATCGAGAAGGCGAGGATCGCCAACCAGCGCTCGGTCGACACCACCCGCATCGCCTCCGAACGCGAGGTCCGCCAGCGCGAGATCGAGCGGATGCGCACGGTCGAGGAGGCCGAGATCGCGGCCCGCGAGGCGATCGAGAAAGCCAGGATCCAACAGGACCGTGTCGTCACCGACGCCCGCATCGCCAATGAGGAAGAGACCCGCCGGCGCGAGATCGAGCGCACCCGCGCGGTCGAGGAAGCCGAGATCGCGGCCCGCGAGGCCACCGAGAAGGCGCGCATCGCCCAGACCATGATTGTCAATGTCGAGCGCATCTCCTCCGACGAACGCACCCGCGCGCTGGAGATCCAGCAGGTCCGCACCATCCAGGAAGCCGAGATCGAGGCGCAGAAGGCGGTCGAGGCCGCCCGCATTGCGCGCGAGAAGACGCTGGCGGCCGAGCGCATCGCCGCCGATCACACGACACGCAAGCTCGAGATCGAGCGCAACCAGGCCATCGAGATCGCCGGAATCGCCGCGCGCGACGCCACCGAAGCGTCTCGGATCGCCCAGGAGGAGCACGTCCGTGCACTGGAGATCGCGCGCACCCGCGCGATCGAGGAAGCCGACATCGCCTCGCGCGAAGCGATCGAGGCGGCACGGATCTCGCAGGAGAAATCGGTCGCCGCGCAGCGCATCCGTGCCGAGCGCGAGACCCGCGGGCTCGAGATTGCGCGCACCGAGGCGATCGAGGCCGCCGAGCTAAAGCGCCGCGACTCCATCGAGCGGCAGCGGATCGATGTCGAACTCGCGCTGGAGAGCGAGCGGATCGCTTCCTCCAGGACCCGCGAGGTGCTCAACATCGACCAGAAGCGGGCGATCGAGCTCGCCGACGAAGAGCGCGTGATCGCGCTCGCTGCCAAGCGTTCCGAGCGGATCGATGCCGACCGGCAAGTCAGGCAGGCCGAGATCACGGCGCGCAAGGAGGTTGAGACCACCGATGTGACCCGCGAGCAGGCGCTGGAGGCGGCGCGGATCGAACGGCGTCGTTCGATCGAGCAGCTTGAAGTCGCGCGCAATCAATCGCTGCAGGAGGCCGAGATCGCGGCGCGTGAAGAGGTCGAGCGCGCCCGCATCGCCGCCGACCGCGGCCTCGACGAGGCGCGGATCGGCCGCGAACGCGAGCTGCGCAAACTCGAGGTCAACCGCGAGAAGGATGTCGAGACCGCCCTGATGGAGAAGGCCATCGTGCTGCACCAGAAGTCGCTGGAGGAATCGGCAGCGCGCGCCGCCGCCGAGGACGCGAGGGTCCACGCCACCGAAGCGGCCGAGCGCGTCGTCACCGCGCGCGAAAGCGAGATCGCCAAGCGGCGCAAGACCATCGAGGTGCTGCTCGCCGAGAAGCAGGCCGAGGAAACCCGGATCGCCGCGGAAGCCGAACGCGTCCGTGCTGCGGTCGAGGCCGAGGCCCAACGCATGCTCAACGAGGCCGAGAACGTGCTGACCGACCAGGCCCGCTACTCGCTGTTCCGCCGCAAGCTGCTCGACCGGATCGAGGGCATCGTGCGCGAGAGCGTCAAGCCGATGGAGAAGATCGAGGGCATCCGCATTCTCCAGGTCGATGGCCTGAACGGCAACGGCCAAGGCGGCGGCAGTGGTCGCAGCGCGACCGACGAGGTTATCGACTCGGCGCTGCGCTATCGCGTGCAGGCGCCGCTGATCGACTCGATCCTTTCCGACATCGGCGTCGAGGGCGGCAGCCTCGCGAAGATGCCCGGCCTGATCCGCGAGGCGCGCGACATGCAGGGCATCAAGGACTCCGCACGCAAGGGCGGCGGCGAGGCCAAGCCGGCGGCGCCTGAGGGCGGCGGCGAGCCGCGCCCTGAACGCACGCCGCGCAAGAAGGACTGAGCTCGCAACATGGCACGGGTTTACATCTCCACTGTCGTCAATGCCCGCAACGACCGGGTCTGGGCGCGCGTCCGCGATTTCAACGGACTGCCGAACTGGCATCCCGCGATCGCGGAGAGCCGGATCGAGGGCGGCGAGCCGTCGGACAAGATCGGCTGCGTCAGGGATTTCCGCCTGCGCAACGGCGATCGGATCCGGGAGAAGCTGCTCGGGCTGTCCGACTACGACATGTTCTGCACCTATTCGATCCTGGAATCGCCGATGGGCGTGGAGAACTACGTTGCGACGCTCCGGCTGACGCCGGTCACCGATGGCGACCAGACGTTCCTGGAATGGACGGCCGAGTTCGACTGCGCTCCGGAGCGCGAGACGGAGCTGGTCAACAATATCGGCAGCGGCGTGTTCCAGGGCGGATTCGATGCGCTGAAGCGGGCGTTCGGGGGCTAGCGGGATGCATAAGCAAGATATCGCCGAGCAGACGGTCCACCTCTCCCCCTGTGGGAGAGGTCGGATCGCATCGCGCGATGCGATCCGGGTGAGGGGCGGCGGTTCATCGTGGGGCCTGATCCCCCTCACCCGCGCCTTCGGCGCGACCTCTCCCCGTTGGGGAGAGGTGGTTCACGCGGTCACATCGACGCAAACGATTGGCATTGGATGCTAGTCATGCCGCATATCGTCAAAAGCACGATCCTGGATGCACCGACCGATGCGGTGTGGGCCGTGCTGCGCGATTTCAACGGCCATGACCGCTGGCACCCGGCGGTCGCGAGCAGCGGCATCGAGCGGGCGCAGCCGTCCGACAAAATCGGCTGCGTCAGGCGCTTCAAGCTGATGGACGGCGCCGAGCTGCGCGAGCAGCTGCTGGCGCTGTCCGACCTGGAGCAAAGCTTCAGCTACTGCCTGCTCGATACGCCGATCCCGATGTTCAACTACGTCGCGCATGTCCGCCTGCTGCCGGTCACCGACGGCGACCGCACCTTCTGGCACTGGGAATCACGCTTCTCGACCCGGACCGAGGACACGGATCGCATCACGCGAATGGTTTCGGAAGACATCTACCAGGCCGGCTTCGACGCCATCCGCCGGCATCTGAAGGAGGCCGCGTAAGCGGGAGAGGACATCATGCCAGTCACGGTGAAGACCTTTACCAGCACCCATGACGCCGCGGCGGCGTTGTCGTCGGATCGCGGCGCCCGCTATCTGGGCGGCGGCACGCTGGTGATGCGGGCGCTGAACGAGGGTGACATCTCGATCTCGACTATCGTGCGCGCCAGCGACCAGGCGATGACAAGGATCGATACGTCAGGCTCGCGCATCACGCTCGGCGCCGGCATCACTTTCGCGCGCATCTTGGCCGAACGCGAGCTCGGGTTTCTGCACGCTCCTGCCCGCTCGATCGGCGGACCGGCGGTGCGCAACATGGGCACGGTCGGCGGCAATCTGTTCGCGCCGGTGCCGTATGGCGACTTCACGGTCGCGATGCTGGCGCTCGACGCAACGGTCTCGGTGCAGGGCGGCCTCGGCGGCCGCGAGATCCCGATCGATGAGTTCCTGCAATCGCGCGACCGGCAGACCGGCGCGCTGGTACTGGCGATCTCCTTTGCCAAGCCCGGCAACCCTGATGCCTTCCGCTACCGCAAGATCGCGCGGATCAAACCCAAAGGCGGCGCAGTGATCACATTGGCGGCGCATCTGCCGGTCAACGGCAGTCGGATCGGCGGTGCCCGCATCGCGCTCGGCTCGATGGCGCCGACCCCGATCCGCGCCCGCGCAGCCGAACGTGCACTGGAAGGCCGTTCGCTAGACGCTTTCACGATCAACGCGGCCGCCGCGGCCGTCGTCGAAGGCACATCGCCCGGCGACAATGCCCTCGCCAGCGCCTGGTATCGCCGTGAGATCGTCGGCGTGCATCTCCGGCGCCTGTTGTCCGGGCAGGAATAAATCGCGATGGCCAAGACCCCTCTGCAATTCAGCCATAACGGTCGCGACGTCGCGATCTTCGTCGACGGCGGCACCAACCTGCTGGTCGCTCTGCGCGAGCTAATCGGCGACATGACGCCGAAATTCGGCTGCGGCCAGGGCGGCTGCGGCACCTGCAGCGTCCTGATCGACGGCGAACTGCATCTCTCCTGCCTGACGCTGGCCGAGACGGTTGCCGGCCGCTCGGTCGAGACGCTCGACGGCATCAAGGACGGTCCCAATCTGCACCCGCTGCAGCGCGCCTTCGCCGACAATTTCGCCGCGCAGTGCGGCTATTGCACGCCGGGCATGCTGATGGCCGCCAAGGCGCTGCTCGACCGCAACCCGCAGCCGAGCCGCGCCGAGGTGATCGAGGCGATCTCGGGCAACGTCTGCCGCTGCACCGGCTATGAGCCGATCATCAACGCCGTGCTGGCAGCCGCTTCCGGCGGCCGCGCCCGCGCGTAAGGGAACAGTGCCATGCTGGAATTGCGCAAGGACCTCTTCGCCGACGAGCGCGACGACAATCTGAAGGAAATCGGCAAGGGCACGCAGCGCCAGGACATGCTCGGCCATGTCACGGGCACCTCGCCCTATTTCGACGACCACAAGCTGCAGGGCATGCTGCACCTGAAGGTGGTCCGTAGCGCGCACTCTCATGCAAGGCTGCGGCGCATCGACACTTCGGAGGCCGAGCGGTCGCAGGGGGTGCGGCGGGTGATCCGCGCCTCCGACGTGCCACACAATTTGAACACGCTGCTCAGCCTGATCAATTTCGGCAAGGACGACGAACCGTCGCTCGCGCTCGACAAGGTGCGCTACAAGGGCGAACCGATTGTCGCGATCGTCGCCGACAGCCCTCGCGAGGCCTTTGAAGCCATCGCGAAGGTGAAGATCGACTACGAGCCGCTGCCGGCGGTGTTCGACGTCGAGGACGCGCTGAAGCCGGGCGCGCCCGTGGTCAACGAAGTCTATCCCAAGAACACCTTCACCTATCACGAGAGGTACGATCGCCAGCAGCTGCGCTTTGGCGACGCCGACCGCGCGCTCGCAGCGGCCGACCATGTGCTGGAGCAGCGCTACCAGATGTCGCCGATCGAACACGCCCCGACCGAGACCAACGGCTCGATCGCAGCGCCCGATACCAACGGCCGTTACATCGTCTATACGTCGACGCAGGCGCTGTTCTTCTCGGTCGACACCTGCGCAAAAATCCTCGACGTGCCCTCCAACACCTTCCATTTCATCGGCGGCACGGTGGGCGGCGGCTTCGGCGGCAAGGTCGATACCCTGACCGAGCCGCTCTGCATCCTCGGCGCGATGCTGACCGGGCGGCCGGTGCGCTACGTGTTCGGACGCGAGGAGGAGATGCAATATGGGCCGCCGCGCGGCGCCGAGCGCATCTACATCAAGGACGGCGTGATGCGCGATGGCCGCGTCGTCGCCCGCAAGGTGCGGGCCTATTTCGACAGTGGTGCCTATACGCGGCTGTCGAGCTATGCCGCGGTGAAATGCGCCGCGCATCTGCCCGGCCCCTACACAATCCCGAACGTCCATGGCGACGTCTACTGCGTGTTCACCAACCGCACGCCGGCGACCGCGATGCGCGGCTTCGGCGTCACGGCGATGGATTTCGCGATCGAATGCCAGATGGACAAGCTCGCCCATCTCGTCGGCATGGATCCGATGGAGTTCCGGATCCTCAATGCGTATCGCGACGGCGACATGAAAGCTCACCGCCGCGAGGCCAAGAACACGGCGTTGATCGAATGCGTGCAGGTCGCCGCCGAGAAGGCGAAATGGCCGCTCCGCGAGGAGTTCAAGCGGATGTCGTCGCGCAAGGATGGGGGCGGCGCGCGTGCCGCCGTGCCGCTGACACCGCGTGAAACGCACGCGCCACCGCCGGCCCCGTCGCAACAGCGCACCACCTATGACCGCGCGCCGGCCGCGACCCGCGAGCCGCCGCCTCCCCCGCCACCGCCATCATCTCCGCCACCGCGGCCGAGCGCGCCGTCGCACGGCGCCACCCGCTTCTCTTCCGTCTTCGGCACCAGGAGGCGTTGACCATGACCCGGCATCGCGGACGCGGCATCGCGTCGGTCAACTATCCCATCGGCATGAATCTCGGCGGCGATCCGAGCCAGGCGCTGGTGCATTCCAACCCCAGCGGCAAGTTCACCGTGGCGCTGTCCTCGATCGATCTCGGCCAGGGCATGAAGTCGGTGACCCGGCAGATCTGCGCCGAGACGCTCGGCGTGCCGGTCGAGGACGTCTATGTCGATACTGCCGACTCCGACACTGGCCCGCACTGCATGGGCTCGTTCGCCTCGCGCGGCACGCACCGCGTCGGCAATGCCGTGATGGCGGCAGCGCGGGAGGCCCGCGGCGTGATGATGGAGGCGGCCGCCGAGGAGCTCGAGGTGAATGCCGCCGATCTCGAGACCGACGGCCGCGGCAATATCCACGTCAAGGGCGCGCCACATCGCTCGATCTCGACCAAGGACGTCGCCATCGCCGCGCAGTTCAAGCAGGGCAAGACGATCTCCGGCCGCGGCATTTTCCTGGTGCCGCTGTCCGATGTCGACCCCGAGACCGGCGAGATGTCGCCGGCGACCTGTTACGCGCACGCCTGCCTGGTCGCCGAGGTCGAGGTCGACGACGAGACCGGTGAGGTCGACATGGTCAGGATGGACTCGGCCTATGAGCTCGGCCGCGCGCTCAATCCGCGGCTGGTCGAGCAACAGCTGGTCGGCGGCGCCTGGATGGGCGTCAGCCACGCCCTCTACGAGACGCCGGAGCCCTATTATCCGGAGCCGATACACGGCCCGCGCGATTTCGTCGAATACCTGATGCCAGGGCCCGGTGACATCTGTCCGCACGACATCGCAGTGCTGGAGCGCCCCGCACCCGACGGCCCGTTCGGCGCCAAGGGACCGGGCGAGATGTGCGCCAATCCGGTGCTGCCCGCCGTCGCCAATGCGATCTTCAACGCGGTCGGGGTGCGGATCGACGATCTGCCGATCACGCCGGAGAAGGTGTTGCGTGCGATCAAGGCGCAAGGCGGCGCGCGGCCGCAGCCGCGGCGCTGAGGTCTCTCCATGCCGGTCCGCAGCAACATCGTCGGCATCGATAGCCCCGAGGCGCTGGAGAAGGCGCTGCGTGCGGCCTATTACCTCGCCGACGACGGCATCGCGACGGCGTCCTATCTCTCGCTTGCGCTCGGCAAGCCGCTGCTGCTCGAGGGTGCCCCGGGCGTCGGCAAGACCGAGGCAGCGAAAGCGATCGCCGCCGTGCTCGGCCGCCGGTTGATCCGGCTGCAATGCTATGAAGGCATCGACGCCGCGGCGGCGCTCTACGAGTGGAACTATCCGCGCCAGATGCTGGCGATCCGGCGGGCGGGCGAAGAGAGCATCGACATCTACGGCGAGCCGTTCCTGATCGAGCGCCCGATGCTCGCCGCGCTGCGCGCTCCCGACGCGACCGTGCTCCTGATCGACGAAATCGACCGCGCCGACCAGGAGTTCGAAGCCTTCCTGCTCGAATTCCTCTCCGACTTCCAGATCTCGATCCCGGAGCGCGGCACCATCCGCGCCGCCGAGCATCCCGTCGTGGTGCTGACTTCGAACCGGACCCGCGACCTGCACGAGGCGCTGCGACGGCGTTGTGTGTATCACTGGATCGACTATCCGAACGCCGAGCGCGAGGCCCGGATCGTGATGATGCGCGCCTCCAGCGTCGCCGAGGCGACCGCCCGTGCCGTCGTCGCCGCGGTCGGCCGGCTGCGCCGCGAGCCGCTGAGCAAGGCGCCGGGCGTTGCCGAGGCGGTCGACTGGGCCGAGGCCGCAACCCTGCTCAACAAGGGCGGCGCGCGCTGGCCGGACGCCTTCAAACGCTCGATCGGCGTCGCGCTGAAGGACGAAGAGGACCTGCATTTCATCTCGCCGCGGCTCGATGCGATCATCGCGGAGGCTGCGGCGTGAGCGACGATCTCAGGCTGCCGCGCGCCGCGCAGTTCTTCGTGTCCTTTGTCGCGCTGCTGCGCGCCAACGGCTTCCTGGTGGCGCCGGAGCAGACCACGAGTTTTCTGGCCGCGATCGAACTGCTCGGGCCGCGCAGCCTCGAGCACATCCGCCGGGCCGGTCTGGCGACATTGGCGCCTCCGCCGGAGCGCCGCGCGACCTATGACCGGCTGTTCAATATCCATTTCCGTGGCGCTGAGGCGATCGAGCACGCCGAGGGCGAGGACGAAGACGAGGAGACCGTCCGCCTGCAGGAGGAAGGCCGCGGCGAGAACGAGCCGCCGCTTGCCGACGAGGCCAATGAATCAGGCCTCGCCGCGGCGCGGGCCGAGGCGCTGGTCGAGCGCAGATTTGCGCAAGTCCCGACCAGCGATCCGTTGCGTCGGCTGTCGCGCGAGGCGGCAAAACGGCTGCCGCGGCGCCGCAGCCACCGGCGACGGCGCGCGCGCAGCGGTCCATTCGCTGACCTCCGCCGCACTTTGCGTGACAGCGTACGCAATGACGGTGAGGTGCTGCGGCTCGGCCGGATGCGCCGCCGCCAGCGGCCCCGCAAGATGCTGCTCCTGATCGACGTCTCCGGCTCGATGAAGGCTCGCACTGAAGAGAACATGCGGCTGGCGCATGCGCTGGTGCAGGCGGTTGGCAATGTCGAGGTCTTCACCTTCGGCACACGGCTGACCCGCGTCACGTCGGCGCTGCGGCTGAAGCGCCGCGAGCAGGCACTGAGCGCGGCATCCTTCCTGGTCAGTGACTGGGACGGCGGCACGAGGATCGGCGACGCGCTGCAGGCCTTCCTCGCCGTACCGAGGTTCGGCGGATATGCCCGTGGCGCCGCTGTCGTGATCGTCTCCGACGGTCTGGAGCGCGGCGATCCGGCCGCGCTGAGCGACGCCGTCGCAAAACTGTCGCGCCGAGCCTGGCGCGTCAGCTGGCTGACGCCGCTCGCGACCGCGCCAGGCTTCAAGCCGCAAACCGAGGCGCTGATCGCGATCCAGCGCTTCGTCGATGATCTCGTGGACGGCGGATCGAGCGCGGCAGTCGTCGCGCATCTGCTGTCGCTTGCAACAAGGAGAGCGGCGTGACCGGCATTGTCGACGGACATCATCACATCTGGCGTCAGGCCGATCTCGCCTGGCTGTCCGGCCCGATGCAGCCGCGCATCTTCGGCCCCTACGAGCCGATCCGCCGCGACTATCCGATCGAAGAGTATCTCGACGACCTCAAGGGCACCGGCGTCACCCGCTCGGTCTATGTCCAGACCAATTGGCCGAACGTCCAATTCGAGGACGAGGCCGCCTGGGTGCAGCAGACCGCCGACGCTCACGGTTGGCCGCACGCGCTCGTCGCTTATGCCGACTTCTCCGTCGACGACGTCCGACCGCAGCTCGATCGATTAAAGCGCTATCCACTGGTGCGCGGCGTGCGCATGCAGCTGCACTGGCACGAAAATCCGCTCTATCGCTTCGCAGCTCGTCCCGATCTCTGTACCGATCCGGTGATCCGGCGCAATATCGGCCACCTCGCCGACTATGGTTGGAGTTTCGACTTGCAGGTGTTCGCGCCGCAGATGGTTGCTGCCGCCGGGCTTGCGGAGTCCTGCCCCGACGTGACCTTCATCCTGCAGCATGCCGGCATGCTGGAGGATCTGTCGCCGCAAGGCCGCGCCGCATGGCGCGCCGGCATGGCGCGGCTCGCGCAATGTCCCAACGTGGTGTCCAAGCTGTCCGGGCTCGGCACCTTCATCCATCGCAGCGATGCCGCGCATATCGCCGGTGTCGTGATCGACACGGTCGCGATCTTCGGCGCAGAGCGCTGCCTGTTCGGCTCGAACTTTCCGATCGAGAAGCTGTGGACCAGCTACCGCGATCTCATCGCGGCCTTCAAGGCGGCAGCCGAACGGCTCAGCCGCGAACAGCGCGAGGCGATCTTCAGCACGACGGCGGCGCGGGTCTATCGGCTGGGGCCATAGCCGCGCTGCGAACACGAACACAACAACGAACACGGGAGGGCGAGCGATGCCGTTGGAGATCAAGATTCTGGACTATGGCGATATCGAGCTGGAATCGAGCTTCCTCGTGCTCGGGCACAATTGCGGCCGCACCCGCCGCGTGCTGACGCTCGGCTTTCTGATCCTCGGCGGCCCCTACCCTGTGCTGGTCGACACCGGCTATCGCTCCAACCAGATCATGGAGACGCTCGGCATGCGCGGCCTCCAGTTCCACGAGAACATGATCGAGAACCAGCTCGCCCGCCACGGCGTGCGGATGGGCGACGTCCGCTTCGTCTGCCACACCCATCTGCACATCGACCATGCCGGCAAGGACGATCTGTTCCCGATGAACACGACCGTCGTTCTCAACCGCAAGGAGCTGGAATATTCCGTTTCCGGCCTGATGCACCCGCAATATCCCGCGCCTGACATCAAGCACCTGATCGACCGCCTGCACACCAAGAGCGCGCTGCGCCTCCTCGACCTCGAGATCACCGGCCCGGTCGAGTTGATGCCGGGCGTCTATTGCGACGCCGCCAACGCCCATACGGAAGGCTCGATGAACATCCACGTCCACACTGCCGATGGAATCGCCACGATCTGCGGCGACGTGATCTACGATTTCAACGACCAGATCGTGAATCCATTCAACGAAATCCACGACGCCGAGCCACGCACCACCGGCAATCATGGCACCAGCAAACGAGCGGAGAAGGCGTCGATCAAGAGGCTCCTGAACAACTCACGCTATCTGCTGCCGGTGCACGATCGCCCGGCGAAGATCGAGGGCGGCATGGTGGTCGGCCGCCTGCATGACCAGGTGCCGGGCCCGATCGTGCAGAGCCTGCCGCAGCGCAACTGGTTCCCGGCGTAGGGGCGGAGGCTTGATGCGATGACGCATGTCACGCTGCGCAGCGAGTTTGAAGACCTGATCGACCCCTACGCGCCGGTCGGCCAGGTCGGCACCGGCTTCGATTTCACGGAAGGACCGATCTGGCATCCGGTCGATCACTTCCTGCTGTTCTCCGACATGCCGGGCGACGTGCGCCGGCGCTGGGATGCACGACGCGGCGTAGTCGAGGTCAGGCGCCCGTCGAACAAGTGCAACGGCATGACCTATGATGCCGAGCTCAACTTGATTGTCTGCGAGCACGCGACGTCATCGCTGATCCGCGAGCGCCCCGACGGGCGGCGCGAGGTGCTGGCCTCGCATTACGAGAACCAGGAGCTCAACAGCCCGAACGACGTCTGCGTTCATTCGAGCGGAGCGATCTACTTCTCCGATCCCTGGTACGGCCGCATGCCGGTCTATGGCGTCGAGCGGCCACGCCAGCTCGGCTTCCAGGGCGTCTATCGCGTGCCGCCCGGCGGCGGTGCGCCGAAGCTCTTGGTCGACCGCTATCTGTTCGAACAGCCGAACGGGCTGTGCTTCTCGCCCGACGAGCGCATCCTCTACGTCAACGACACCGTGCAAGCGCTAATCCGCGCCTTCGACGTCAGCCCCGACGGCGCGCTCGGCAATCCGCGGGTATTCGCCTCAGGCATCCGCTCCGAGCTTGAACCCGGCCTGCCCGACGGCATGAAGTGCGATCAGCGCGGCAATGTCTGGGTTACCGCGCCCGGCGGCGTCTGGGTCTACTCGCCCGCTGGTGATCTGCTCGGCAAGGTCCGCCTGCCCGAACTCGTCGCCAACCTTGCCTGGGGCGGCGCCGATTTCCGCACGCTCTATCTGACCGCGACCCATTCGGTCTATGCGATCCCGACCAAGGTCGGGCCGCGCAACGAGCCTTATATGACCGGCAAGCGCGGCAGCACCGGCGCCGTAGCGTCGTCCTCGCCCGCGCCCAATCTTGCCGCCGGCGAGATGCAGATCGATCCGCAGCGCTGCGCGATGATCATCCAGGACATGCAGAACGACGTCATCATGGAAGGCGGCGCATTCGCCGACTCTGGCGCGCCGGCCCATGCCCGCCAGCAGCATGTCGTCGAGAATGTCCGCCGCGTCGCGGAGGCTGCGCGGGCGCGCGGCGTCGCCATCATCCATGTCTGGTTCGTGGTCGAGCCGGGCGCGCCCGGCGTGACGCTCAACGCGCCGCTGTTCGAGGGGCTGGTCGACAGCAAGGCAATGGTGCGCGGCAGCTGGGGCGCCGCGCCGGTCTCGGGGCTCGAACCGCGTCCGGGCGACTTCGTGGTCGAGAAGATGCGGATGAGCGCATGGGAAGGGACGAGGCTCGAGACCATCCTGAAAGCCACCGGCCGCGACATGATCATCAACACCGGGGCTTGGACCAACATGTCGGTCGAGCACACCGCGCGTACCGGCGCCGACAAGGGCTATTTCATGATCGTTCCGGAGGATTGCTGCTCGACCATGAATGCAGACTGGCACAACGCGGCGATCAATTTTGCGCTCCAGAATGTCTCCGTCGTGACCAACGCCGACACAGTCATCAAGGCGCTGGGCTGAGGAGGCGCGGTGCCGAAGCTGCTGCATCTTGACTGCTCTCCCCGCGCCGATTCGGAATCGGCGGCCGGCGCGCGCGTCTTTCTCGATCACTTCCGGGAGGTACGGCCGGACTGGGAGATCGACGCGACGAACCTGTGGCGCGAGCCGTTGCCGGAGTTCGAGGGCCATCTGCTCGAAGCGAAATACGCCCGGATCGGCGGCAAGGCCTTCACCAATTCGCAGCAAGATGCCTTTGCCGTCGCCGAACGCCTGGCCCTGCGGCTGTCGCTGGCCGACCGCGTGCTGATCTCGACGCCGATGTGGAATTTTTCGATTCCCTACAAGCTCAAGCAGTGGCTCGATGTCATCATCCAACCCGGGCTGACCTTCCGCTTCGATCCGGCGCTGGGCTATCTGCCGCTGCTCAAGGACCGCCCGACGGTTGCGATCATCGCCAGCGGCAGCGACTTCGTCACCGGCATGAACCGCGGCCGCATCGACATGGCGACGCCCTATCTGCGCGAGGTGCTGCGCTTCATCGGCATCAGCGACGTGCGCTTCGTCCCGATCGGCCCGACCACCGGACCCACCGAGCCGATCCGCACGGCCCGCGAAGCCGCGCACCGGAGGCTCGCGGAGATGGCGGCGCGGTTTTAAGCTCCTCTCACCACATCGTCGTCCTGGCGAAGGCCAGAACGACGGTTAGTTTGCGGTGGAAGAGTTGCCCGTCGGGTTGTCGCCCTTCCCCTTCGTCATTTTGGGGCGACGCGAAGCGTCGAGCCCGGAATCCATCGAGCCGAATTATGCGCGGAGCAATGGATTCCGGCTCGCGCTGCGCGCGCCCCGGAATAACGAAAGATCTACGTTTCCGCTGCTGGAAACACCAGCCTGCACAACAACCCCGGCGCGTTGTCGCGCAATTCGATCTTTGCGCCGTGCAGGCTCGCGACCGCGGCGACCAGGCTGAGGCCGAGGCCGTTGCCCGGCGTGTAGCGGCTCTGCTCGAGCCGGTAGAAGCGCTTGAAGACCTGATCGTGCTGTTCGGCGGGAATTCCGGGACCGTTATCGGCGACCGAAATCACCGGCTCGCCCTCGTCGTTGTCGCAGGTCACGGTCACCCGTCCGCCCGGACGGCCATGCTTGATGGCGTTGTCGACGAGATTGGCGATGGCGTCGAACAAGAGGTCGCGATCGCCGGTGACCAGCACCGCCGGATCGCCGGCAAGGTCGAGATGGGTGGTGACCTCTTCGGCGGCGGCATCGTAGAGCTCGACCACCTCGCCTGCGATCTCGACCAGGTTAACGATGCGGAACGCGCCCTTGCGGGCCCGCGTCTCGATCTCGGAAATCCGCGTGATCGATGCGAACATCCCGAGCACCGCGTCGAGATCGGCGATGGTGTCGCCGATCAGCGCCGCATCGCCCTCCCCGTTGCGTGGGGCGTGATAGGCCTTCTCGAGCCGGCCGCGCATCCGGGTCAGCGGCGTGCGCAAATCGTGGGCGATATTCTCGCTGACCTGCTTGATGTCTCCCATCAGGGTCTGGATGCGATCCAGCATCAGATTGAGGTTCTCGGCGACGCGATCCCATTCGTCGTGACTGCCATGGAGCGGGATACGCTGATCGAGGCCGGAGAGCATGATGGCGCGGCTGGTCGCATTGATCGACTCGATCCGCCCGACGGTTCGCCGTGTGACCCCGATGCTGGCGGCCGCAGCAAGGCCGATGATCAGCATGACGACGGCGATGCCTGCGGCCCTGATCTGTGCCATGAAGCCGTCGAGATCGCTGATGTCGCGCCCGACCAGCAGCCGATCACTGCCCGGCAAAGTCTTGGTCACAGCGCGCACCAGCGCGGTTGCCGAAGGCCGCTGTGGCAGCGAGGTTCGAAATTCGGTCCATCCATCTCCAACGGCGTCTGCTGGCCATTGCGTGAGATTTCCCGCAAGCACCACGGATCCGGGGCCGACCAGCAGATAAACCTGATCGGCAAGACCCTTGTTCGCGATGCGTTGTGCGATCAACGCGGTCAGGCCATCGCGGCCGGACCGCGCATAGGTGTCATACAGGCTCGCTTGCTCGGCCATAATGGCGCGGTCGGACCTGTCGCGCACGTACGACAGCGTCGACCAGTATACATAGGCGAAGATCGCGGACACGATCAGGCCGAACACGCCGATGGCGATCAACGCCAGGCGGAAGGTCGACGATCGGAGGGTTTTAGCCAGGAGCACGGAGGCAGTACCCGATGCCGCGGATCGTGTGGATCAGCGGATAGGCTTGCTGGTCGTCGACCTTGCGACGCACCCGACCGACATAGACGTCGATGATGTTGGTCGAGGGATCGAAGTGCAGGTCCCAGACATGCTGCAGCAGCATGGCGCGCGACACCACTCGGCCTTCGTTGCGCGCGAGATATTCAAGCAGCTGGAATTCCTTCGGCAGCAGCGGAATCTTGCGACCGCGGCGGCTTGCCGTCCGCGCAATCAGATCGACCGCGAGATCGCCGACCCGCAGGATGGTCTCCTTTGCAACGGTCTCACTGCGGCGGCCAAGCGCTTCCAGTCGCGCCAGCAGCTCGACAAACGAAAACGGCTTGACCAGGTAATCGTCGCCGCCCGCGCGCAAGCCACGCACACGATCATCGACCTCGCCGAGCGCGCTGATGATCAGGAACGGCGCCGCGATGCCGTCGTCGCGCATCTGGCGCATCACCGTGATACCGTCGATGTCGGGCAGCATGCGATCGATCGTGATCACGGCATAGTCGCGCGCCGCCCCCTGGCTCAACGCCTCGCGGCCGTTCGCCGCCAGATCCACCTCATAACCGCTGGTGGTGAGCTCCTCGACGAGCTGACCGGCGGTTTCCGGATCGTCCTCGACGACGAGAATGCGGCGGTGAGCTCCAGTCATGTTCTTAAACTCTCCGAGTTGTCCTGAACTCCCCGAGTTCTCGAACTCTCCGAGCGCCCCGCAACGGTCGCCGCCAGACTATCCCATTCCGGGGCTGGATGGAACGCCTGGCGACGACCGCGACAACGGTGCGGTTGATTGGGCGATCACCAATAGTCGCCGCACACATTGATCCACTGCGGACCGTAAGAGGTCCATACCCTGCGGTAGCAGCCGTTGTAGTAATCGGCATAGACGTAGGGCCCGCCGAAGAAGGCGAAGCGATGGAAGCGGTGGTGGTGGAAGAAGCCGCCATGATGGAAGAAGCGCGCGCCGTGGAATCCGGCGCCGGCAAAGCGCGGGCCGAATGCCGGTGCGCCTGCGAAGCGAGCGCCGCCGAAATGCCCACCGGCAAAATGCCCGCCGCCGCCCATCGCGGCGAACGCCATTCCGCCACCATGCATGCCGCCGAAGCCGCCGCCATGCATACCACCACCCATGGCACCACCAAAGCTGCCGCCATGGCCGCCACCGAAGCCACCGCCGCCGCCATGTCCGCCGCCACCACCACCACCGCCGCCTCTAGCGAGGGCAGCGGGTGCAAGTGCAACGCTTACGGCGAGCGTCGCCGCGGTGAGAAACGTGAAGAGCCTGTTCGTCATGAAATCCTCCCTGATTGGGACCGCGGCGAACCTCGTGGCGCGGCATGCAGAGCATGATCAGAAGACGCAAGCGTGAGGCCGACTTCAACTGACAAATGCGCCAGATTCTGACGCCGGATTTAGTTTCGGCGAGACCTGCTCAATGACGGCGCTCTTCAACCCGACTTCGTCGCGCTTCAAGTGCGGCTGGTGTCGTATCGCTGACGGTTTTCACGAATGATTGTACGGTGCGCGACCGCCCATTCCGCAAGCTGCCGCACTGTCCCTGAAAGCGAGAGCCCGAGTTCGGTCAATGCATACTCGACCTGCGGAGGCGTGCTGGAGCGGACCGTGCGCGCGACCATGCCGTCGCGTTCAAGCGCCTTGAGCGTGCGCGTCAGCATCTGCTGCGAGATGCCGGCGACGTGACGCTTGATGTCGTTGAAGCGCCGCGGCCGATCGCGAAGCGCCACCACGACCTGAATTGTCCACTTGTCGCCGACCTGATTGAGAATCTCGCTCACCCAGCGACAACCGGCGGAAGCATCGACCGACACGGGCACATCCATATGACCTGGTCCTGAAGATATGCGTTTGACGACATAGTCACGCATCTGCTGTTGGTCAACAAGTCGGACCACGTACGGAGAACTATGATGATCCTCTACTACGCCCCCGGTGCCTGCAGCCTGGCGGACCACATCGCACTGATCGAGACGCGCCTTCCCTACAAGCTGATCAGCATCAATCGCGACAAGCGGACCGAAGACGGGCGCGACTACCTGACAGTCAATCCCAAGGGCTACGTGCCCGCGCTGGAGCTCGACGACGGAACGGTGCTGACCGAGAACCTCGCCATTCTGGCTTACATTGCACACCGGAGCGAGGCGTTGCTCCCCGAGGATGGTCTCACGCGCTGGCGCGCGCTTGAGGCCATCTCCTTCATGGCCACCGAGATCCATGGCGGCTTGCGACCCTTCTTCAAGAACCTGCCAACGCCCGAGAAGGAACGCGCGCGGAACCTGTTGATCAAGCATTTCGCTGTTCTCGCGCAGCAGCTCGGCGACAAGGCTTTCTTGTTGGGCGATCGAATGACGATCCCCGACCCCTATCTTTTCTGGGCGCTGAAATGGGCGCCCGTACACGGGATCGAGGTCCCGGAACGGCTACAGGCCTATTTCGCCCGCATGAAAAGCTTGCCGTCCGTCGAACAAGCGCTCGTCGAGGAAGGACTGGCTTGACCTAGGTCGGCTTGCCGCGCCCGCTCTTCTCGGCGGCGCGGCGCAGCGCGTCGGCGAGCGCGCCCCCGCCGGACTGTTCCTGCGGACGGCGCGACGCCGACGACGTCATCTTGGCCGAGCCGCGCGAGAAATCGCGTGACTGTCCCGCATTGTCCTTCTTGGCTCCGACCTCATCGTCGAGCCGCAAGGTCAGCGCGATGCGCTTGCGCGCGACCTCGACGTCCAGCACCTTAACCTTGACGATGTCGCCCGGCTTCACGACTTCGCGCGGGTCCTTGATGAAATTCCGCGACATCGCCGAGATGTGCACCAGGCCATCCTGGTGCACGCCGATATCGACGAAGGCGCCGAAGGCGGCGACGTTGGTCACCGTGCCCTCGAGGATCATGCCCTGCTTGAGGTCCTTGACCTCTTCGACGCCGTCCTTGAACACCGCCGCCTTGAACGCGGGACGCGGGTCGCGGCCGGGCTTTTCCAGCTCGCGCAGAATGTCGGTGACGGTCGGCAGACCGAACGTGTCGTCGACGAAGGATTGCGGCTTCAGCCCGCGCACCACGTCGGCGTTGCCGATCAGCGCCTTGATGTCGCTTTTGGTGGCCTCGAGGATGCGGCGCACCACCGGATAGGCTTCCGGATGCACGCCGGATGAATCGAGCGGGTCCTCGCCATTGCTGATGCGCAGGAAGCCGGCGCACTGCTCGAACGCCTTCGGCCCGAGCCGCGGCACGTCCTTCAGCGCCTTGCGCGACTTGAACGGGCCGTTGGCGTCGCGATGCTGCACGATGCTCTGCGCCAGCCCCTGACCGATGCCCGACACCCGCGCCAGCAGCGGCACCGAGGCGGTATTGGCATCGACCCCGACCGCGTTCACGCAGTCTTCCACCACTGCATCGAGCGAGCGCGCCAGCTTGGCTTCGCCGAGATCGTGCTGGTACTGACCGACGCCGATCGCCTTCGGTTCGATCTTGACCAGCTCGGCCAGCGGATCCTGCAGGCGCCGCGCGATCGAGACCGCGCCGCGAATGGTGACGTCGAGATCGGGCAGTTCGCTCGAGGCAAAGGCGGAAGCCGAGTAGACCGACGCGCCGGCTTCGGAGACCACGATCTTGGTCATCTTGCGCTCGGGCAGCCGCTTCACGAGCTCGGCGGCCAGCTTGTCGGTTTCGCGCGAAGCGGTGCCGTTGCCGATCGCGATCAGCTCGACGCCGTGTTCGATCGCAAGCTTGCCGAGGATGGCCAGCGCCTCGTCCCAGCGCCGCTGCGGCTCGTGCGGGAAGATCGCCGTGTGCGCCACCACCTTGCCGGTGGCATCGATCACTGCGACCTTGACACCGGTGCGATAGCCCGGATCGAGCCCCATGGTGGCGCGCGGGCCGGCCGGCGCCGCCAGCAGCAGGTCGCGCAGGTTCGAGGCGAACACGCGCACCGCCTCGGTCTCCGCCGCGGTCCACAGCCGCATCCGCAAATCGATGTTGAGATGGATCTGGATCTTGGTGCGCCAGGCCCAGCGTACCGTCTCCGTCAGCCACTTGTCGCCCTTGCGGCCCTGGTTGGAGATCGCAAACCGGTTCATGATCCTGAGTTCGTAGAGGCCGGGCACGCCGGCGACCGGCTCCTGTGCTTCCGGCTTGATCGCGAGGTCGAGGATCTCCTCCTTCTCGCCGCGGAACAGCGCCAGGATGCGGTGCGACGGCAGCTTCGGCAGCGGCTCGGAGAAATCGAAATAGTCCTTGAACTTCTCGCCGTCGGTCTTCTTGCCGGTGCGGACGGTCGAGACCATGATGCCGTTCGACCACATCTCCTCGCGCAGGGCGCCGATCAGGTCGGCATCCTCGGCGAAGCGTTCGACGAGGATGGCGCGCGCACCGTCCAGTGCAGCTGCGACGTCGGCGACCTGCTTCTCGGCATTGACGAAGGGAGCAGCCGCCTCGTTCGGATCGTTCTGCGGTTGCGTCAAGAGGAGATCGGCGAGTGGCTCGAGTCCGGCCTCCTTGGCGATCTCGGCCTTGGTGCGGCGCTTCGGCTTGTACGGCAGATAGATGTCTTCCAGACGACCCTTGCTGTCGGCCGCCATGATCTGGGCTTCGAGCGCAGCGTCGAGCTTGCCCTGCTCGCGGATCGAGTTGAGCACCGCGGTGCGGCGCTCCTCAAGCTCGCGCAGATAGGTCAACCGCTCTTCCAGAGTGCGCAACTGGGCGTCATCTAGCGCGCCAGTGAGCTCCTTGCGGTATCGCGCGATGAATGGCACCGTGGCGCCGCCGTCGAGCAACGTCACCGCCGCCTCGACCTGCTCATCGCGAACCCCAAGCTCCTGCGCAATCTGATGATGGATCTTTGCCACGCCTGTCTCTCTCACCCCGTTGCGCCGCCAAATCACCGGCGTCGCGGACGCCGCTTATGAACCATCCCGGATTGATTCATCAAGGCGCGCTGTGGATCAAATGAGGCGCAGGCTGCGATCTATTTCCGGGATGGCGACCGCCCGCGGCTTGACAAATAGATGCGCGCCGCATTGCCGCCGAAAATCGCGCTCCTCTCGTCACTTGACAAATCAGCCAGCAAGGTCTCCGCCGCCGCGAACCAGTGCGCATAGCCGCCGGCGAGATTGACGACCGGCCAGTCACTGCCCCACAGCATCCGCTTCGGGCCGAAACATGCCAGCGCGTGATCCACCGCCTCGCGCAGATCGGCAACCTGCCAGTTTGGCGCTGCCTCCGTCGCAAGGCCCGACAGCTTGCAGGCGACGTTGGGCCGTGACGCAAGGTTCGCGATGTGGTCCTTCCAGGCCGCGATGTCGCCGGTTGCGAGGTGCGGCTTGCCGAAATGATCGAGCACGAATTGTAGATCCGGATGGCGATCGACCACCTGAACCAGCCGCGGCAGATGGCGCGGCAGCGCCAGCGCGTCGAAGACCAGATCATGCCGAACCATCGCCTCGAGCGGCGCCGCCAGTTCCGGCCGCAGCAGCCAGTCGTCGTCGGCGATGTCCTGCACCATCGGCCGCAGGCCGACCAGCAGTTCGCGATCGGCGATCGCATCGATCCGCGCCGCGGCATCGGCGGCGTCGAAGTCGATCCAGCCGACCACGCCGCGCACCAGCTCGGCACCGTTGGCGACGTCGAGCATGAACGCCGTCTCGGCCTCGGTCGGCGCGGCCTGCACCAGGATGGTGCCCTCGATGGCGGCCGCGGCGAGATGCGGCGCGAGATCGGCCAGGCCGAAGTCGCGATAGATCGGCCCGCGTTCGGGCGTCAGCCAGCCGTAATCGGCGCGCGCCAGCGTCCAGACATGGTGGTGGGCGTCGATCCGCATCATGCCGGCACCGGCGCGTGCTGGTCGAGCAGCTCCTCGGTCTTCAGATCGCGCCACAGCGCGGCCGGGACCGGCGACGACAAGGCGGCGACGTTGCGCTCGACCTCCTGCGGCGTCTGCGCGCCGAGCACGAGGCTCGCGACCGCCGGATGGCCCAGCGCGAAATGCAGCGCCGCGGTCGGCAGCGGCACGCCATGCGCGCGGCAGACGTGCTCGATCGCCGCGACCTTCTGCATCACGTCGGGTGGCGCGTCCTTGTAGTTGTATTTGGCGCCGGCAACCGCGCCGGTCGCCAGGATGCCCGAGTTGAACACGCCGCCGAGCATCATGCCGATGCCCTGCTGCTCCGCCAGCGGCAGGAACTCGGCGAGCGCCGGCTGCTCCAGCAGCGAGTAGCGGCCGGCGAGCAGCATGGTGTCGAACGTCCCCGCCTTGGCGAAGCGCACGCACATCTCGGCCTCGTTGACGCCGATTCCAATACCCCGGACCACGCGCTCGGAGCGGAGCTTGTCGAGCGCGACATAGGCGCCTTCCATCGCCTCGCGAAACCGCGCCTCAATGGCCTCAGCTCCGTGGGTCCAGACGTCGACGTCGTGGATCAGCAGCAGGTCGATGCGATCGGTACCGAGCCGCAGCAATGACTGCTCCACCGAGCGCATCGTACCGTCATAGGAATAATCGACCACCGCGCGATGCGGCGCGCCCCCGACGAAATTCGAGCCGTCGCCGCGGCTGCGGAACGGGTCCATCCAACGCCCGACCTTGGTGCAGACGACGATTTCGTCGCGCGCCACGCGGCGCAACGCCGTGCCGCTGCGGTGCTCGGCGAGGCCATGGCCATAGAGGGGGGAGGAATCCAGCAGGTTGATGCCCAGCGTGAACGCCTGCTCCGCCGCGGCGATCGCGGTGGCATCATCGAGCTGCGCGAACAGATCGCCGAGCGGCGCGGTGCCGAAACCGAGTATGGAGACATCGAGCCCGGTGCGGCCGAGCCTGCGACGTGGTAGCGCTGGACGTGAGGATGGAGATTGGTTCACCGTGACGGCTCCCTCGCAGTTTTCTTACTTGCAGGGAAAGTAGCCTTGCGGACGCCTCCAACACAAGCAGATGCGCCCGGCATGCGCCGTCAAGAGTTCCGCGCCCTTTGAATTTGACGTGACGATGCAATACTATTCGTGGTCGGCAACGATCTGCTCGGCGACATTGTCGACCACGACGGGGCTTTCGAAATAGGCGACGGTCGGATCGGCGCCATATTTCTCGCGGGCACGGGCGCGCCAGGCATCGGTGTACAGCGCTTCCGCCTCGCTCCGCGAGTTCCAGAAATAGATGCCGCCGGCCGTCATGCCGTCCTCCGACAGCACATAGGTCTTGCGAAACAACCCCTGGACGCCGCGATAGATCGGTGCGGTGCTCAGGAAGATGCTGCGCGCTTCCTCGCGCGTGACCGGCTTCGGCAATCTGAACGTCGTGACGGCGGTGATCATCTGGACCTCCTTGGCATCATTCTTGACATCATTGTTAATCTTGACGACAGTGTCAAGGATGGTTTGATGGAGCGAACCGAATGGTGGGCATACGACAGTTTGACGAGGACGAGGTCATCGCAACCGCGCTCGACGTGTTCTGGCGCAAGGGCCTGCACGATGCGACCATGCTAGACCTCGCGGCGGCGACCGGCGTGCAGCGCGGCAGCCTCTACAACGCTTATGGCGACAAGGAAGCGATCTTCCTGCGCGCCTTCGATCGGTATGCCAGGCAATTCCTGGAGGCGGCCGGCAACGCGCTGTCCCACGGCGACGCTGCGGCGGGGCTGCGGCACTTCTTCGACATGATCATCGTTAACATGACCGACGGCTCGCCGCCGCGCGGCTGCCTGACCACGCGCACCGCGCTCGACGCGGCCATTTCAAGCGCAGATGTCCGTCAGCGCGTGCAGGATATGCTCACGCGGCTTGAGCAGCAGATCGCCAAGGTCATCGGCACGGCACCGGGCAAGCGTAGCGTGGCCGATGCGAACCGGCTGGCACGCGTCATCGTGACGTACACGCGCGGGCTGGCCGTGATGGAGCGCGCCGGATACACCCGCAAGCAGTTGAGGGAAATGGCCACGACGTTCATCGACGCGGTCGTTGGCAACGCCTGAGGTCAGCCCGGCCGCCTGCGCGACCATGCGCCGACGAAGGTCGGCAGCGCAAAGACGCCCTGCACGGCGACGACCTCGGTGCGCAAGCGGTCGGCAAAGCTATCCAGCGCCAGCTCGGCTTCAGTGGCGACACCGAGCTTGACGATATGCGGCAGGTTGCTGCGCAGGCCGCTCGCCATATAGTCGTAACCATCGAAATCCGCCCCGCCTCCGGCCGGCGCAAACAGGCTCATGCGTGGCACCGGAAGCCCGGCGGCGACGAAGGCGCCATGCAACGACAATCCCATCCGGTTGTTCAGACCCGCCCGGCGGAACATCTCCTTCACGGTGCCCCAAGCCTGCGACAGCAGCGGCGACGGCGGATTGGCGATCGGCCCCTCGCCCCAGTCGAGATCCTGGAACGCCACGATGCCATCGGGCTTGATATGCCCGAGCAAGCGCCGGATCAATGCCGCGGGATCCTTCACATAGATCAGCACGAGCCGGCCGACGACCGCATCGAAATCCCGATCCAGCTCGATCGTGCTGATATCTCCGACCTGGAACGAGACGTGGCGGAGGCCGAGCGAGCGCGCCGCGCCCGCGGCTTCTTCGACGATGGCGGGGTTGCTGTCGACCCCGACCACCGCTCCGCTTTCGCCGACCAGGCCCGCGGCAATGAAGGATACGTTGCCGGCTCCGCTTCCGATGTCGAGCACTTTCATGCCCTGCGAGAGCCCGGCCTCCTTCAGGAGTTGCCATGTGGACGCATCATAGAGCTGCGACTGGCGCTTGAGCCTGTCGGTTTCCGCAGCCGAACGCCCCATCACGTAGTTCGGATCGTAGCCGGACGTCTCTTGCATGGATCTACCCGTCTTCGGTTCGTAAAATAGAGGCTGCCGCGGCCGTGCTCACTCCGGCTGCAGGCTCAACAGGAAAGTCTGCAGATCCGCCGCGAAACGTTGCTCGAACGCGATGGAGCGGTGGGGTGAATGGCCGCAACCCTCGTAGCGAACGATGTCGGCACGCGGATTGTCGTGAGCGAAGCGCGCATCGTGGTCCTCCAGCAGGGCCGCCCCACATCCAGGATCGGCCTGAATGATCCTGACGGGACAAAGGAATTCCCGCTTGGTCGGAATCGCCGCAAGAACCGAGGTACCAACGTTTCCGTCCGCCCAGCACCGCCCGTCCTGTCGCTGCAGCGCAGACGCATGGCTCAGCAGATGACGGGGGCCGAAATGATCGCGGCCGATCCCGCCCATCGGCGTCGGAGAGTCTGCAACGAACGCCAGATACGTGCCGAGCGGCGCGCGCGCCTGCTGCCACGCGGCCTGACGCGCGCTGACGATCGCAAACAGTTTTGGGAACGCCGACTTCTCCCACTCGCCTGGCTGGCCAAGATACCACGGCGGGTCTTCGAGCAAGGCGGCGCGCACGCTAGCATTGCCACTTTGTGCCAGCACCCCGGCAACGCAGCCGCCGAGCGAGTGTCCGACGATCGCCGCCGGACGCCCGATCACGGCCAATGCGGTCTCGGCGTCCGACACATAATCGGAGAGCGAGTAGCCCGAGGCCCGATCCGAGTGCCCGTGTCCCCGGAAATCCAGCGTCCAGACCCGATATCGATCCTTCAGCCGATCGCCGAGTTCCTGCCATGTGTCCCGGCTGAGCGACAGTCCGTGCAGAAACAGGATCGGTTCACCGTCCGCCGGGCCAACGACCGAAGCAGCAAGCCTGACGCCGTCATTGTCGAGTGTAATATCGGTCACCGAACATCTCCGTTACGAAATTCCATCAGCATTAGACACCGGCCGGCTGGCTTGCCGCTCGGCGCGAGCTATCGTCCGCCGATCTCAGCGTCCGATCTGCCGGAACTTGTCTGTGAGGCCGTCGAGATAACCGACCCAGGTCGAATTGATCGGCTGGTTCTCGATCAGCGCGTGGAAGCGGATCATCATGCAGATCAGGAATAGCGGCTGGATGAATGCTGCGCGCACCGTCACCGCCAGCAGGGCCGCAGTGAAGACGGTGAACATGGCGCCGTACTCCCTGACAGCCTCCGGCAACCAGACGGTCACCACTCCGGCGGGGACCAGCAGCACCAGGCAAAGCAGGATGCTCAGGATCCGCTCGACGATGACCATCCAGACCGACGTCGCCAGGATCGGCTTGGCGTTCTGGCAATAATAGACCAGTCCGTCCTGGATGTTGCGCCTCGGATCGTCGCCGCCGCGCGCCAGATCGTAGGACAGCACGACCTTGTCCAGATAGCGCGTCGCGGCCGACAGGATGGTGTTGAGCAGACCGACGATCGCCTTCATGCCCGGCGCCGGCAGCCAATCGCCAAGCGTGTCGAGCGCATTGTGAAACGCACGGAGCACGGCGCGGATCAGCGCGTTAAGCCCGAACAGGACCGCGACCTCGCCGAACCGGTCCATCACGATCCGGCGGCCATAGGCAAACTGCCCCTCGGTGCCATTGCCGATGCTGCCGCGCGTCATCAGCTCGGTCAGCACGGCGACATGGCCGCAGGCGATCATGTGAAGCGTGTAGCGCAGGATGGCGCCCCAGATCCATCCGCCGAGCAACAGAACGCCAAGCAGCCAGCAATAGCCGAACACGCTGGCAACGTGGGTGCCGAGCCAGACTGCGCCGCCCACCGCAACCACGGCCCAGAGGGCGCACGCCGCGGCAAAGGCCAGCAGCACGCCCCAGCGCGCCAGCGCGTAGGGCAAGGTTTCGACCAACAGCTTCAGCGCCGTCGCCAAACCATGATCGCGAACCAGCAACGGATAGGAGTGGGACGCACCCTGGGACTGTCCCGTGGCGCGCCAATCGGCTGAGCCGCCGCGGCCGCCGCCATTGCTCAGGCTGATGTCAGACACGTGTTGCCTCTTGCTGGCTCTTGGGTTGCCGTGATCGATCGAAATCCGATTGAATGGGATCGTTTTGGGAATCGTTATTGCGGGATCAGCTCGACGCGCTGACTGACGCGGCAATCTGCCCTTTTCGGTCGCGGACCGGGCGTCACAGCGCCAACACCTCCGGGGCTGGCAGAGGGTTGGTCCGTTGGCGCTGTGACCCGGCACAGCCGCGACATCGATCAGGGAGGAGCGCCGATGTCGCGGCCAGCGATCATTGACCGGCGGCCGGCAGCTCGGTGTAGTTGCCGTCCTTGTCGCGGCGGTACACGACGTAATCGATCAGGGTGATGTCACCCTTCGGCGTGTAGCTGATGTTGCCGAGCACGGTGTCCCAGTTTCCGCTCTTGATGGTCGCTGCGATCTTCTTGGCGTCCGTGGTCTGGGCGCGGGCGACGGCCTGGCTCCAGATCTGGAACGCGGCATAGCTGTAGAGCGTGTAGCCGTCCGGATCGATGCCCTTGTCCTTGAACTTCTTCAAGGTCGCGGCCGCGGTCACTTTCTTCCGCGGATCCGGCGAGAAGGTGAACAGCGAGCCCTCGGCAAGCGGACCCGCGATCGCGGCGAACTGCTTGTCGACCAGAGCGTCGCCGCCCATCAGCACGGCATTGACGCCCTGCTCGCGCATCTGGCGCAGGATCAACGCTGCTTCGGCGTAGTAGCCACCGACATAGACGAAATCGATCGATTCCTTCTTGAAGCGGGATACCAGCGCGGCGAAATCCTTGTCGCCCTTGGTGTAGGCTTCATAGAGCTTTTCCTTCACGCCCGCCGCGTTGATGGCGTTCTTGGTCTCGTCGGCAAGACCTTTGCCATAGGTCGTCTTGTCGTGGATGATCGCGACGTTCTTGGTCTTGTAGTTCTTGATGATATAGGCCGCCGCGACCATACCCTGCTGGTCATCCCGGCCGCAGACGCGGAACGTGTTCCACAATCCGCGCTCGGTGAACAGCGGGTTGGTCGAGCCCGGCGTGATCTGCAGCACGTTGCCCTCGGCATAGGCGTCCGAGGCGGGAATCGAGGTCGACGAGCAGAAGTGCCCGACCACGAACGGAATCTTCGCGCCCGCCATCTTCTCGGCAACCGACACCGCCTGCTTCGGATCGCAGGCATCATCGCCGACTTCCAGCTTCAGCTTCTTGCCGAGCACGCCGCCCGCCGCATTGATGTCGGCAATGGCGAGATCGGCGCCGTTCTTGAACTGCTGGCCGAAGCTCGCCTCCGAGCCGGTCATCGGCCCAACCACGGCAACACTAATATCCTGTGCCATGGCGGCGCCGGACAAGGCCAGGCTGGTGCCGAGCGCAAGCAAATATTCTCGAAGTGCAAACTTCATCACATTCTCCTCGATGGTCTCAAGTCGCCACAATGCATCGCAATCGACTCAGGTCGCCGGCTGCGACGATCACCGGGGGCTGCCTTTTATGCGCGCGATGGCAAGCAGGCTCGGACTGGGGCGACGGGGGATTGGACATATGCGACATTGGGCAACAATGTGAAACACGTTGCCGTGCATTGGTGCCTGGAATCACCCTATGTGCGCGACAGCACGTAGCTGGTCGTTGTCCGATCACGGCCGCACCAGCGGTTCGGGCTCGGCCGGCTTGACGTTTGCGCCGACCGGCGCCGCGGCCTCGACCGCGCCTGTCAGCTCGATCTCGTAATAGCCGCCGACCTTGATCGCGCCCCATTGCGTCGAGACCGCAAGGTTGATGCGCTGTCGCGCCGGCAGATCAGCATCGGTGTGGCGGTGAGCGACGGCGCCCTGAGACAGGACTTCGATATGCGACAGCCGAACGCCGTCCGCATTCCAGAAGTCGAAGTTGAGATACTGCGGCAGCGGACGACCGAACACGCCCATCTCTTTGAAGGCCAGTTCGACATCGACATGGCCCGGCCCCGCCATGAAGGTGTAATAATGGCCGCGGACATCATTGGTGATGTTGGCGCGATTGACACCCAGGCCGAGCACCGTCGGATGATGCGGATCGGTGGACTGCGCCGATGCCGGGCCCGCCAGGGCGCAGGTCCAGAGCAGCAGGCAGAGGGCCGCATTCGTCATGGCTGGAACGCGCCGGCGCTAATTTGGATTCGGAACGAAGATGACAATCTTCAAATCGCGCGACGGCCTGAAATTGGTGTGCCTCACCTCGAAGCGGGTTGGTCCGGTCTTCTTGACGCCATCGGCACAGAAGCTGACGAGATTGTTCGGCTCGCCCTTGTCGATGGTGAGGTGGAAGTCGCCGATCGGTGCCGCCCAGTTGGCGCCGGTCGAGAGCACATAGGCAATCGACCGCTCGCCGAATGGCGGATAGGGAGTATGCCGCGTCGCACGCGCCCGCTCGATGGTGCGGATCAGGTCGTCATCGATGCAGTAGGAGGCGAGGAATGCCGGCGCTTCGGGATTGCTGCGCCAGTTGTCGGCGCCGATGATGGTCTGCACGGAGCCTCCGACGCTCGGACGGTAGGTCTGCTCGAACGTAATTTCCCGGCCCGCGGGGAAGGTCTGCGTCCAGGTATAGGCCGAGCGCAAGGTCCAGGTCGGCACCAGATGATCCTGCATCGGGCCGCCCGACCCGTAGGTCTCGACGGCGCCGACACCGAGCTTGACCAGTTCCGGCCATTTCGACTTCGGCACCTTGTCGAGCAGCTCGTCGGCGGTCCCCCTGATCGGCATCAGCGGGATGCCAAGCTTCCGCAGCAGCGCGGTCTGGTCGACATCGTTCGCCAGCGCCGTCTGATCGAGATGCGGCGCGGCCGGCTTGCCGTCGACCGAGACGTAGAAATCAAAGATGTTCTCCGGATCATCCGTCGGAATCCCGATGTTCTCGTCGCCTTCCTTGCCGACGATGTCAGGCATCGGGAACGCGATCATGATGGTCTTGTCGGCGGCCGAGGTGTTGAAGAAGCGGTAGACGATCCGGATCTGCTTCTCGGAGATGAACAGATCCTCCGAGCGCATCACGATATCAGGGTCTTGCTTGAAGCGCAGGCCTCCGGTTTCCAGCGCGGCGGAGGTGTCGTTCGCCCGCGCGCACCAGGGCATCAGCCCGGCAAGCAGGACTAGAAAAGCCCCTTTGGCTCTCGGAGGCATGTTCATTCCCTCTCTATTGATTGCGGAAGCAAACTCGCGGCAGTCAATCGCATCCGTCCTTGACCGGGAAAAAATCGGAGACGTCGACATGCGTCGTCTCGATCGGCAGAACGACCCAACTGTTTATCTCGAGATGACCGCAAAGCTTGACGACGGCGATCGATTTCCGGCCCCGCCAGGCCGTCGCCGTGAATCCGATCGGGACAGCGCTGCGCTCGAGAACATGCAGCTTGGCAATACCGGCGGCAGGGCCGGCCGCAAGCGAGATCGTGATTTCGCCGGCGCTGGTGCCACCAGGCTGGATCGCCGATTGCCGCGGTGGTCCAAACGAGAGTTCGCTCCCGGCCGAGACCACGACGGTCTGCTGGAACCCGTTCTCGATCCTGAGCACAGGTTTCGCACCCGCGGCCTCGGTCGGCGCTATTCCCGCTGGAAGGCAGAGAAGCACTGATGCTGATCGAATGAGCGAAACCGACATGAGCGCAATCCTTCCTGAATGAGTGCGCGCAGAGCCGAACAGGTTCGCTGCATCGCGAGCTCTCCCTGCGTTCAGTATCGATGCACGCGCAGCCTTCGCTGCGAACGATCTTGAACGGCAACCACTCCTCCTATCGCGCAACGATTACATTCCAGGCCGTGTCAGGCTCGGGACGATGGATCTCGACTGCTCCGAACCCCGCCTGCCGCAAGGCATGTTCAACATCGCCTGTGGTTCGAAAGGTGAAGATGTCTTTGGGAAATCCCAAGCGCCCCATCGCATCGGCCGGCAGGAAGCCGAGCGCAAGCACGCCACCTGCCTTGAGCACCCGCCTGAGCTCGCCGGCACCTGCAGGCAGCGATCGCCAGAAGTACACCGTGTTGACGCTGCATACCTTGTCGAACTGACCGCTCTGAAGCGGCAAGGCCTCGATTTCTCCGATCCGGAAGTCGGCGCGTCCGGCATCGACCGCAATCCGATATCGCGCAGTCGCCCACGCCACCACATCCCGCGAGCGATCGACCGCCGTCAGATGAGCAGCGCGATCCAGCAAGGGGCCGAGCGTAGCGCCGCCACCGAACCCGATCTCGGCCACGCGGTCGGAGGACTTCACATCGAGCAATTGCAGCGCAAAGCGGTTCATCCGGCTGTTGCGCCGGTTCATCAGGCCGCCGACAAAACGGCCGAAGACGCCGCGCGGGTGAGCGAGATGGCGAGCGATCAAGCGAGGCGGAGCCATTATTCTTCCCGAACCGATTTCAAGACCCGTGATGCAGGAGGCTGATAACCGCGCAGCCGACCGATGACCGCCAGGCCCGCGAGCGCGGGACGAAGCAGCCACTGCGGACCGGCGAGGCAAAACACGTCGCGATAGGCAGTCAGATACACGCCGAACGCCAACAATCCTGGCATTCCGTCGCGGCCGACGCGCCCCGTGCGCTGCAAACCATCCAGCGCCATAAACCATTCGAGGGTTCGCTTCGGCGGCGTCGTGACCCAGACCGCGCGTACCGGATCGCTGCCAGCATTCCACATGCGATGTGGCGTACCGCGCGGCACGTCACATGTTGCACCCGGACCGAGTTCCTTCTTCTGTCCGTCAAGCACGACGTGAAGACGGCCGGCAAGGATTTCGAAATGCTCGTCCTGCGCGGGATGGAAATGCGCGGGAGGTGGCCGCCCGCCCGGCGAATAGACGACCTCCACAGTCAGATGATCGGAACGCACTTCACGGACGGTCACCGACTCGTGCGGGGTCAACTTGAAGGTTCGAGCCGCGGCAGCGTCACGCGACGATGGCAAGGTGATGTGATCCATTGATCTCCTCGTCGCACCCCCCTCCGTTCGAAACTGCCCGTGCATTCGTGGAATCGTCCCGAAGGCAAGAACAGGCGGGAACGGCCTTTTAGGTGCTTCGCGGACGTGCGGCACGGACCGACGCGACAGTGATTTGGACATATGCGACATTTGTCGCCGCCTGTCGCAGGCTTATCAGGCGGCAGGGTCGTCTCAGACCAGCCGCCCGCTCATGATCGCCCGCTCGGACGCCGCGATCGACGGCAGCATCGCATGGCCTGCCGAGCCGAAGGCTGCGTGCGGCGCGATGTTGATGTGCGCGAATGAGCCGGTGTTGTCGGCAAAACGTCAGCGGCGGCTGGTCGAACAGGTCCGGCGGCTGCCCGGATGCGGCGAACCGTAGCAACCCGCCACGCGTCTGCGCGGCCGAGGACCCGAGACATTCGGTCAGGAACGCCGCGGCACCGTGCGAATATCCGACGGCGTCATGCCGTATTGCCGGCGGAAGGTGCGATTGAAGTAGGACAGGTCGCCAAACCCGACCTCGAACGCGATCGTGCCGATGGTGCTACGGCTGTGGCGTGGGTCGGTCAATAAATGATGCGCGCGCGCCAGGCGTTGGCCGAGCACGAATGCTGAGAATGTCGATCCCGCGCTCTCGAACAGCCGCTGAATACGGCGCGGCGTCAGCTTCAGCCGGGCAGCCACCGCGGGCAGCGAGAGGTCGCCATAGCTGAGATTGGCGCTGATGTCGGCCTTGACCGCGGCGAGCCGCGCCGCCGCGAGTCCGCCGTCTTCCGCAGCAGCCGCTGCATCCCGGTTGGCGCCGATGATCAGCGCGCCGAGATCGATCAGATGCTTGACGACGGCGCCGCGCAACTCCGGAGTCGAAAGCTGGTAGCTGTCGTCGAGTTCCCTGATGTAAAGCGCAAGGAGGCGCATCGCCTCGGTGTTCGCTGGCAGCGCGCGGATCAGCATGTCCTCGGGATCGTTGACCAGCGATGCCAGCGCCATGCGTGGCAGCCGGAGACCGACGAAGCGGCTCGGCGACACCGGGACCACGATGTTGCCCGCTTCCGCGCTCGACTGCAGAACAGCCTGGCCCGGGCCCAGCTCGATATCGCGGCCGCGCTGCGAGGCGCGGGTGTTGCCGCTCGTGATGATCGTCAGCACCAAATCGTCGGTGCCGTCCAGCAATTCGCGCGGTCTTGCGATCTTGAGATTGCTGCACGCCCAGGATCCGATGCCGAGCCCGGACAATTCGCGTACATTCGCTTCGGCGTGAAACGCGCCGTCGTGGAGCGGCTCCGGATCGAGCTTGACGATCATGCGCCCGATCTGCTCGCGAAAGATCGGCAGGCGATCGCGCTCGCCGAAATGCGCGGTCGAGAACCGGAATCCTGTGATATCGCCCGACTGCATTGTCATCGGCTCGCCCTCATGGCGGCGGACGTCGCCGCTCATATACGGCTGATTTGTGGCGGCGCACACCGCAGCATGGGGGCCATGCAACGCGACGTTGAACGTGAACCTTTCACCGGTTCCACCGATGCTTCGATCTGACAAGTGTCAAGGGTTGCGCATAAGCTTCGCAAATGCGCGGTCTCGTGCAACGCGCGCAAAACTGCTCCGATCAAATTGTATTTGTTGCGCCCGAATTCGCGACCGGGACTAAAATCGTGTTCGCTCCGATCGGCCCGAAGACGCCGTCCGACTGGGCGCGCGGATAAATATAATTGACTGACCGGACGGTCAATAGTAATCCGGTCGCAGGTCATGCGACCTCGGTCATCAGAAGCCGCAACGGGAGGTAATCATGGTCAGCAATTTGGTGTTGACCGATATCCGCGCCGGATATCGCGTCCTGACGCTCAACAGACCCGACCGCCTAAATTCATTCAGCGCCGATCTGCACAAAGCGTTGATGGCCGCGTTGACCGCGGCCGAGCAGGACAAATCCTGCCGCGCGCTGATCCTGACCGGAGCCGGGCGCGGATTCTGCGCCGGGCAGGATCTCTCGGACGGCGTGTTCACGCCGGGCGAAACGCCTGATCTCTCGGTGCCGATCGAAAAATACTACAACCCGCTGGTGCGCAAGCTGCGCAGCCTTCCGATTCCGGTCGTATGCGCCGTCAACGGCGTGGCCGCGGGCGCCGGCGCGAACGTGGCGCTTGCCTGCGATATCGTGATCGCCGCGCGATCGGCCAAGTTCATTCAGGCCTTCGCGAAGCTCGGCCTCGTCCCGGATTCCGGCGGCACCTGGTTCCTGCCGCGGCTCGTCGGCCCGGCGCGGGCTCGTGCCTTGGCCATGCTGGCCGAACCGGTTTCCGCGGAGCGGGCGGAGACATGGGGCATGATCTGGAAAGTGGTCGAGGACTCCGACCTGATGATGGAGGCCCATGCGCTCGCCGCCTCGCTCGCGACGCAACCGACCGATGGTCTTGCGTTGATCAAGCAGGCGCTCGATGCCTCCGAGACCAACACGCTCGATGCGCAGCTCACGCTTGAGCGCGACCTGCAGGGACGCGCGGGCCGGTCGGCAGACTATGCCGAGGGCGTCACCGCGTTCCTCGAAAAGCGCGCGCCACGCTTCACCGGACGAGCCTAACCGCAGATTGAACATTCCGCCGGCAAGGCGAGACGCATCAATGATCACCAGTCAGAGGATCCAATTTCGATGACACAGCCTCAGCCCAGCGGCGCGCAGTCGTCCGACAAGATCATGAAACTCGACAGCTTCGTTCGCGGAAAGTGGTCCGGCGCGGGAGAATTCGCCACCGAGATCCGCAGCGCCGTCACCGGCGACGTGGTCGCGCTCACGACCAGGAGCGATCTCGACATGCGCGAGATCCTCGCCTATGGCCGCGCGATCGGCGGCAAGAATCTCCGCAAGCTGTCGTTCCACCAGCGTGCCGGCCTGCTGAAGACGCTGGCCGACTATCTGAGCCAGCACAAGGACCGGCTTTACAAACTCTCGCTCCATGCCGGCGCGACCCGCACCGACGCCATGATCGACGTCGATGGCGGCATTGGCACGCTGTTCGCCTATGCCAGCAAGGGACGCCGCGAGCTACCGAATACCAGATACCTGCTCGACGGCAATGTCGAGGGGCTTTCCAAGGGCGGCGCATTCGCCGGCCAGCACGTCGTCACGCCGTTGCACGGCGTTGCCGTGCATATCAACGCATTCAACTTCCCGTGCTGGGGTATGCTGGAGAAGCTGGCGCCGGCGCTGCTCGCCGGCGTACCCGTCGTCACCAAGCCCGCGACCGTCACCTCCTACGTTGCCTACGAGCTGGCGCGGATGATCACCGAATCCGGCGCGCTGCCCGAAGGCGTCCTGCAGTTCATCGTCGGATCGACCGGCGACCTGTTCGACCACCTTACCTGCCAGGACGTGGTGTCCTTCACCGGCTCGGCCGACACATCGCAAAAGCTCCAACGGCATCCGGTCATCGCGCGCGAAGCGGTCCGGTTCATCGCCGAGCGGGATTCGCTCAATGCGGCAATCCTCGCGCCGGACGCCATGCCGGGAACCCCGGAGTTCGACCTCTTCATCAAGGAGGTGGCGAAGGAGATGACGGTCAAGGCCGGGCAGAAATGCACCGCGATCCGCCGCGCATTGGCGCCGTCGGCGCAGATCGACGCCGTTGTCACGGCGCTGCGCGAGCGTCTCGCCAAGGTCACGATCGGCAATCCCGAGAACGACAAGGTCAGGATGGGACCGCTGGTCGGCCTCGCCCAGCGCAGCGATGTGCTTGCCCATGTCGCGAAGCTTCGCACCGAGGCCGAACTGGTGGCCGGCGATCCCGACAACTTCCCGCTGGTCGACGCCGACGCCAAGCGCGGCGCCTTCGTCCCACCGCTGCTGCTGCACTGCACGAAACCGGTGGCCGCAACCGCGGTGCATGAGATCGAGGCGTTCGGGCCGGTCTGCACCGTGATGGGCTATGACGATCTCGACCAGGCCATCGCGCTGACCAATCGCGGCGGCGGCAGCCTCGTCGCATCGGTCTACACCCACGACATCCCGACCGCGACCGAACTTGCGTTCGGCATCGGCAGCTTTCACGGCCGGGTCGCGATCATCGACCGCGACTGCGCGACCGAGCACGCCGGGCACGGCTCGCCGATGCCGCAGATGGTTCACGGCGGCCCGGGCCGCGCCGGCGGCGGGGAGGAACTGGGCGGAGTCCGCAGCCTGCAGCATTACATGCAGCGCACTGCGTTGCAGGGCTCGCCGGCGATGCTGTCCGGCGTCACCGGCCGCTGGTTCAAGGGCAGCCCGATGCTCGAAGGCGACCTGCACCCGTTCCGCTACCACTACGACGATCTCGAGATCGGCCGCACGCTGGTCTCCAAGGCGCGGCAGATCACGCTCGACGACATCGAGCACTTCGCGCATTTCACGGGCGACACCTTCTACGCCCACATGGACGAGGAAGCGACCCGGGGGCATCCGTTCTTCCCGGGTCGCGTCGCCCATGGCTATCTGCTGCTGTCGTTCGCGGCCGGCCTGTTCGTCGATCCCGACTACGGACCGGTGCTCGCAAATTACGGGCTCGACTCGCTGCGCTTCGTCAAACCTGTGCAACCGGGCGAACAGATCCAGGTGCGGCTGACCGCGAAGGAGAAGACGCCGCGCAACAAGCAGTACGGCGAGGTGCGCTGGGACGTCGAGATCACGACCGGCACCGGCGAGACCGCGGCGACCTACGAGCTTCTGACGATGAACGCGATGCGGTCGTAACGCTCAGAGCAACTCGGCCTGCCGGCTGCGGCCGGCGGGCTTTGCCTTGCTGCGCGGCCGGGTGTTGGCCGCCTCTTCCGCGCCGGCCAACACCAGTTGCGCGACGAAGTCGGCGTATTCGGCGCGGGTCATCGGCCCGCCCTCGCGAAACCACATGTAGTGCCAGTTCAGCATGCCGAAGACGCTCATCGTTAACGGCTTGAGCACGCGCTTCTGCTTGGCCGTCGGCACAGCCGCGGCGAGCGCATCCGACATGATCCCGACCAGGGTCCGCTCGCTCGCAAGCAGCGGCTGTTGCTTGTCCTTCGGCAGCAGCTTGAGGCTCGCAATCTGGACCTGATGCTCGGCGTCAGCATGCCGGTAGAGCTCGAGCAAGGTCGCCACGATCGTCCTGAAGCGCTCAACCGGATCGCCGGCCGATGCGCTCGCCTTCCGGACCGCCGCCACGAGCTTCTCGAGATGCGACGACAGGATATCGAACAGGATCGCCTCCTTGTCGGGGTAATAGTGATAGAGCAGCGCCTTCGAGACACCGCAGGCGTCGGCGATGGTGTTCATCGACGTGCCGACATAGCCCGACGCGGCAAACAGCTCGGCGGAGCGATGCAGCATCGAGAGACGCTTGTCGTCGTAATCCTTGGCGCGCGATCGGGCCATGTCCTGTCAGTTCCACCTGCCGGCTATTCGGCGCTCGCCTCGAGGGGCAAATCACCACCGGCCCAAAGCCATGTCCGGCGTGGCGATTCATTGACCATCCGGTCGGATAATTCTACGACGTATACGGAATAGGTGGCGACGTTGCAATCCGCACCTTGCAAACCAGCGCGGGAACATGGCGGTACGTCGCCGACGAGATGGCGAGCCGCGGTCGGCCGCCCTGCCATCTCCACAAAGAGCGCGACACGCGCGTCAGGACGGCATCGGCCTGACGGTCGACGAACTCGTCACGCTCAACAAGCGCGTCAGGCGCTTCGCGACGCGTTGACCGCCTCAGGCGCGGGCTGATCGACGAGGGTCCTTCCCCCAGTTGTGATGCGATCGCTAGACCCAGCCGCCATCGACGATGTGGCTCTGGTTGGTGCAGGCGCCGCTGTCGTCGGCGGCGAAAAACAGGACGACACGGGCGATGTCGTCCGGCACGAGCTTGCGCTTGAGGCATTGGCGCTGCATCAGCTCGGCCACCCCTTCGGGCGTCAACCATAGATCCTGCTGCCGCTGGGTCATGATCCATCCGGGCAGGATGGAGTTGACCCGCACGTTGTGCGGCCCGAGATCGCGGGCCAACGCGCGGGTGAGGCCCTGAACCGCAGATTTGGCCGTGGTGTAGCAGGGCATGTTGCCCTGACCGATCACCCAGCTCACCGAGCCGATGTTGACGATCGAACCGCCCCCTGCCTGTTTCATGTCGGGTGCGACCGCCTGGGCGCTGAAGAACTGATGCTTCAGGTTGACGGCGAAGCGCTCGTCCCAGAATTCCGGTGTGACGTCCTCGATCGCGTGACGGTCGTCGCGCGCCGCGTTGTTGACCAGGATGGTGATCGGCCCGAGCGCCTCGCGGATACCGGCAACCGCGCGTCGCAGCGCGCCGATGTCGCGCAGGTCGGCGTGCTCGAAGTGCACGCGGGCATGCGCTCCCAAATCGGACAGCAGCTGCTCCGAAGACGTCACATCGATATCGATGAAGCCAACCCGCGCGCCCTGGCTGATGAACTGGCGGACGATGGCCTCGCCGATACCGGAACCGCCACCGGTGACCAGGACGGTCCGGTCCTTGAGGCTTGGATAGATGGCACCCTGCATTGGCATTCTCTCGCTTTGGCGCCTGAAGCGCGTCGGTTGCGTTGCTGCGGCTCAAGCAGGAGCCGCAGCTCCCGAGGTTCACTCGGTCGTCTCCATGTGATTTCGGTCCACAACCCGCAGCGTGCGCCGCACCATGCCGTCGACAATCGTCGCCGACTCGCTCGGACGAACATGGATCGCAGTGGACTTGAGCAGCCACGGCAACACGGCCTGCTCGAGCCGCTCCTCATAGGCAGCGCGCATCATGTCAAACGCCTGCAGGCCGGGACCTGCGAGGATCAAATGATGCGGGCGCAACACCGAGATCGTCGTGGCTACCGCTTCGGCAAGTGCGTAGCCCGCCTGCCGGAACAGCTGTTCGAGACGGGGATCGCCGGCGCGTGCCCGCGCGCGCAACAGGGCCATCTGCGCCTCGGATGGTTGCTGGGACACCGCCGGTGGCAGATCGAGAAAGGTGCGGGCGTCGCGGTAGAGCGCATAGTCGGCGAGATGGGCCTCGATGCAGCCGCGCTGACCGCAGCGGCATTGCGGACCGTTCGGCGTCAACTTGACATGGCCGATCTCGCTGCCCGCGCCGGCCCCCCAGCGCGCTTCACCGTCGACGACGATGCCCATGCCGATGCCGTGACCGACCATGAGCGTCGCCGTGAGGCCCTGCGCCAGCGCCGGCTCGGCCGCCACGAGGGCCAGCGCCACCGCGACCGCGTCGTTCGCCATCACGACGTCAACGCCGAATGCCTCGCGGATCGGTTTTGCCAGATCGACGTCGGTGATCGACAGCGCCGGGCTCCACAGATGCCGGCCGGTGTCGGCATCGACGATGCCCTGCAGCGCAATCCCGATTCCGAGCAGCCGGTCCCGCGGCGTGGCCGTCTCATCGAGCATGGCGTCGATCTGCGCGGTCACGAGGTCGCATAACCCGCCGGCATCGAGCCCGCGGGTCGTGAGCTCGAGCCGCGATTGTGCCAGGGCAGAGCCACTGAAATCGGCGAGCAATGTCTCGATCAGGTTCATGCGCAGCGAGACGGCAATGATGCGGCCGAACTCGGGGTTCAGGGTCAGCAGGACCGCCGGCCGGCCGCGGCGGCGGCCGTTCAGCCCATCCGCGTCCTCTTCGTCGGTATCGTCGGGCAACGACGTCGCCGCGTCCGTCTCGGCTTCGCACAGCAGGTCTTCCGCCATCAGCTTTGACGTGATGGCCGAAATGGCCGGAAAGCTCAGTCCCGTGCTGCGGGCGAGCTCGACGCGCGGCAATGGCCCCTGACGCCGCAAGACTTCGACGAGACGGCCACGGTTCGATCCGCGGGCCAGACTAGAAGCACGTCTCAGCGGTTCGGACTGCTCGTTCATGTCGGCTTTTTTAATTCGCTTGATAAAATTATTCAACGGATGAGCCTCAGACGTTGGCCAAAAAGCGTCGATAGCGGCCGAAATACATCACATTCCCACTATTTTTGCTTGAATACGCAAACGTAAACATCCTTGACTGGACATTTCGTCGCGCTAATTTATTAGTTACGTGAATAAAATAAGGCGTGAAAAGCGCCGGGCGTGAAATCCCCTTACCGGGGGTGTCGACAGGGAGGTCCATATGAATGACTCAATGAAAAGATTGATCGTGCCGCTGTTGGCGGGCGCAGCTGCGCTCGCGATGACTACGGGGATAGCACAGGCGCAGCAGAAAAAGACCATCGCGCTGGTGACCAATGTCGCGGCCGATTTCTGGACCATCGCGGGCCGCGGGCTTGAGAAGGCGCAGAAAGAGCACCCGGAATACAATATCGAGCTGATCGTCACCAACGAAGGCACCGCGGCTGGCCAGCGGCGCGAGCTGGACGACCTCTTGGTTCGCGGCGTCGCCGGCATCTCGATCTCGGTCGACGATGCGCCGCATGCGACCGAAGAACTCAACAAGGTCGCGGCCAAGACCGTGCTGATCACGACGGACAGCGACGCACCGCAGAGCAACCGTCTCGCCTATATCGGCACCGACAACGTCGCGGCCGGACGGCAGGCCGGCGAGGAGATCAAGAAGGCGCTGCCGAACGGCGGCAAGATCGCGCTGTTCGTAGGCACGATGGATGCCGACAACGCCCGCGAGCGCGTCCAGGGCATCAAGGAATCGATCGCCGGTACCAAGGTCGAGCTGGTCGACGTGTTCACCGACCAGGTGGATTTTGCCAAGGCCAAGGCGAACATGGAGAACGTGCTCGTCAAATATCCCGACATTGCACTGCTCTCCGGCCTGTGGAGCTACGAGACCCCGCTGATCTATGATGCGGTGAAGGCCGCGGGCAAGGCCGGCAAGGTAAAGATCGTCGGCTTCGACGAGGACCAGCGGACGCTGCGGGGCATTTCCGACGGCACGATCGAATCCACGGTCGTGCAGCAGCCCTACGAGTTCGGCTATCTCTCTGCCACCAACATCATCAAGACGCTGAACGGCGACAAGTCCTGGATTCCGAAGGACAGCAAGCTGATCGTGCCGACCAAGGTGATCAGCAAGATCAACGTCGCGGAGTTCGCCGCAAACCTGAAGGAACTGCTGAAGAAGTAACTTAAGTCGGCTTGACCGCCCGGCCGCCTCAGGCCGCCGGGGGGCTGCAGGAGGACGTGCCGAATGGCGGAGACGCTGCTCGAACTCAGCGGAATCAGCAAGACCTACCCCGGCGTCAGGGCGCTCGACGAAGTCAATTTGCGCGTCTGCCGCGGCGAGGTGCTGGGCCTGATCGGCGAGAACGGCGCCGGAAAATCGACGCTGATGCGCGTGCTGGCGGGCGTGATCGCGCCGAGCGCGGGCGTGATCCGCATCGGCGGCATCGATCACGCCAGGATGACGGTGAACGAGGCGACCCTCGCCGGTATCGCCTTTGTGCACCAGGAGCTGAACCTGTTCGAGAATCTCGACGTCGCGGCCAATGTCTTCATCGGGCGCGAGAAGCTTGCCGGCGGCCCGCTGAAGCTGGTCGACAATGCAGAAATGCGCGCCCGCGTGACACCGCTGCTGGAGCGGCTGGGCGCCGATTTCACGCCGAGCACGCTGGTCGACAATTTGTCGATCGCGGAGCGTCAGATGGTGGAGATCGCCAAGGCGCTCTCGATCGACGCCCGCGTGATCATCATGGACGAGCCGACCTCCAGCCTGACCATTTCGGAGACCGAACGGCTGCTGGAAGTGATTGCCGACCTGAAGGCCCACGGCATTTCGGTGATCTACATCTCTCACCGGCTCGGCGAGATCATGAGCTGCGCGGATCGCGTCGTGGTACTGCGCGACGGGCGCACCGTGGGCGAGCTGGCGCGCGCCGAGCTGAGCCATGCCGCGATGATCCGGCTGATGATCGGCCGCGACCTCAAAGCGCTGTACACGCCGCCGGCGCACGCGCCGCAGCCTGGCGGCTGCGACATCGCCGGCGTTGTGACGACGGCCTTTCCCGACCGGCAGATCGACCTTTCCGTGCGGCGCGGCGAGATCCTCGGTCTTGCCGGACTCGTCGGTGCCGGCCGCACCTCACTCGCCCGCGCCGTCTTCGGCATCGACCCGCTGCTGGGGGGCGAGATCAGGATCGACAATGCAGCGGTCGGTATCGCCTCGCCGCGTGATGCGATCAGGCAGGGCATCTACCTGGTGCCGGAGGACCGCAAGAAATCCGGCCTGGTGCTGGAGCTGCCGATCCGGGAGAACGTGACGCTCGCGAGCCTGCTGGATTATGCCCGGATGTGGCTGGTTAACGGCACGTCCGAGCGCAAGATCGCAAAGGAACAGGCCAGGCGGCTGTCGATCAAGGCGCCGAGCATCGACATCGAAGCCGTGACGCTCTCCGGCGGCAACCAGCAGAAGGTTGTGCTGGGCAAGTGGCTCTCCATGCAGCCGCGCGTGATGTTCTTCGACGAGCCGACCCGCGGCATCGATGTCGGCGCCAAGAGCGAAATCTACGCCCTGATGCGCAACCTCGCCGACCAGGGCGTCGCCATCGTGATGATCTCATCCGACATGGAAGAGGTCATCGGCGTCTCCGACCGGGTCGCGGTGATGCACGAAGGCAGCGTCAGCGGCGTGCTCGAGCGCGACCAGTTCAGCGAATACAACGTGTTGAGGCTGGCGGTCGGCCAGGCGCTCGAAAACCTGGAGACCGCTGCGCCATGATGAAGAAGGAACTCGGCCTGTTCTTGCTGCTGGCGGTGATCTCCGCCATCACCGGCGCGATCAATCCGGCCTTCCTGTCGTTCGTGAACCTGTTGAACATGGCCAATTTGATCGGCCTGTTCGGTGTGTTCGCGCTGGGCGAAGGATTGGTCATCATCACCGGGGGCATCGATCTTTCGCTCGGCTCGATGTTCGCGCTGCTCGGTGTCGTCTTCATCGACCTGCTGACGACGTACCAGGTGCCCTGGCCGTTCGCGCTCTTGCTGGTGCTGATGGGCGGGCTCGCGCTGGGCGGCATCCAGGGCTTCCTGATCACCCGGCTGAAGATGCAGCCCTTCATCGTGACGCTGTGCGGGCTGCTGATCTATCGCGGTGCCGCGCGCTACTATACCAGCGATTCGACGCGCGGCTTCGGCTACGGCGACGAGGCCAGCACGTTGAGCAACATCGCCTCCGGCAATGTTGCGGGCATTCCGAACACCTTCATCTTCCTGATCATCCTCGCGGTGGTCCTCGGCGTGCTGCTGCATCGTTCGGTCTACGGGCGCTGGCTTTATGCGGTGGGCAAGAACGAGGAAGCGGCGCGCTACTCCGGCATCAGGACGAATCTCGTGATCGCGACCGCCTATGTCATCAGCGGTGGCCTCGCCGGCGTTTCGACGGTCCTGTTCGTCTTCTATACCAACTCGGTCTCTCCGAGTTCGTTCGGTAATTTCTACGAACTCTATGCGATTGCGGCTGCCGTCCTCGGCGGCTGCAGCCTGCGCGGCGGCGAAGGCTCGATTCTCGGTATCGTGCTGGGCACCGCGCTGCTGCAGGTGCTGCAGAACCTCGTGAACATCCTGGGCATTCCGAACTCCCTGAACTTCGCGGTGATGGGAACCGTGATTCTGATCGGCGTGCTGGCGGATCAGCAATTGCAGGCCCGGCGCAGGCGCAAGGCGGCGCTGGCCGGCCTCGCCCGCACGGCGCCTCGATCAAGGGAAACCACAATTCTGCAAAACGCATCTCCCCGTGGCGCGTCAGCGTTGCCGACGAGCGCGGGCGACCAGGCTTAACTCGATGACGAAGAATCAGGATCGGGAATACGACCGCGGCGACTTGGGTAGAGGGACAGGGGAAGAGTTCGATGCGCAAGACTGATCGGGCATCCGACGTTCGCGTCCATGTCGGCGCTGTGAGCCGAGCCCGGCCGCGGGCAGACCTCACCACCGTCCCGAATGGTTTGGTGCGCGTAGATTTTCTATCTCAAGTTGACGTGTCGCTACACTGACGGGGGCACGTTCCAGGCTGAAGGGCTTTGGGCAGGAACGTGACGCAAAAATGGACAAAGCCGGGGACGCTGGGAGTGCAGAAAATGTCACCTTGGTCTGTAAACATCGCGCGAGCGTGCGGCGTGGGGATCGCCTTGTTATCTCTGTCCAACGTCGGTGCGCATGCGGCCGATCTCTTAACGAAGGCTCCGCCTGTGCCCTACACGGAGACCGATGATTTCTGGACAAGACCGTATCTGTTCGGCGATCTCGGCAGGACGCAGCTGAAGGAGCGGGGTATCTCGCTGGCCCTGACGCTGGGCGATGAAGCCGTCGGCAACCTGTCGGGTGGCAACAGGAACACCGCGACCCAGGCCGGGCAGCTGTTCTTCCAGGCCAAGTTTGACATGGCGAAGCTGGCCGGCATCCAGGGCGGTACGGTCGGCCTCACGCTGGTCGACCGCTTCGGCCGCAACCTGAATGACGAGGCAGGCATTCCGGCGCTGCAACTGACCAACGAAGTGTTCGGCCGCGGCAGTATTCTTCGCCTCACCGAACTCTACTATTCGCAGAAGCTGTTCGATGACCGCCTTGAACTGAAGGGCGGCCGTCTTCCGGTCGGCTCCGACTTCTTCTTCGGCCTGTGCGAATTCATCAACCTGACGTTCTGCGGCGGCCAGCCCGGCAACATCCAGGGTGGCTACATCTACAACTGGCCGGTGAGCCAATGGGCCGGTGTTGCACACTACAACTTCACGAAGGAATGGCAGCTTTCGGTCGGCGTCTACGACGCCAATCCGAACTATCTGACGACGTCGGACTCCGCGACTTACTTCCTGCCGGGCGTCCCCGGTTCGAGCCGGGCCTCCGGCGTGCTGGTGCCGGTCGAGGTGGTCTGGGCGCCGAGCGGTCCCCTGAACGGGACCTGGAGATTCGGCGGCTGGTATGACAGCGCGTCGACGATCGACGGCGGCCTGCCCGGCATCATCGCAATCGCCCCCGGCATGGGTGGTGTCTCGGATCAGAATCTGGGCGATCAACGCGGCCGCTACGGCATCTACGAATCGATCCTGCAGCGATTGACCGTCGAGGGTGCAAAGGCACAGGGTTGGTACATGTTCCTCAATACGACCGTCGCCGATCATCGGACGTCGTATCAGGACTACCAGGTCGCCCTGGGCTTCAGGCACACCGGAACGTTCTCTTGGCGCCCGGAAGACGAAGTCGGCTTCGCGGTGGGTACGACGCACGTGAATTCGGCGGCGCTCACCCTGAATGCGGGTGGAAACGAAGTGCCGATCGAAGCCTGGTACGGCTGGCAGGCGACCGGCTGGATGAACCTCAAGTTCGACGCCCAGTACGTGATCAATCCCGGCGGGCGCGGCTACAATGCCGCGGGTATCAAGACCGAGAATGCCTGGGTCCTTGGTCTGCGCACGCTGGTGCACTTCTGATCGGGAGGGGTTGCCAGCATGTCTGAGCGAAACCAACCATGGTAACCCCTCACGATGCCGGGCTCGCGGTCCTCGAGTTGAAGGGCATCGGCAAGGAGTTCGGCGCTATTCGCGCGTTGCATGGCGTCGACCTGCGCGTTTCTCCCGGCGAAGTGGTCGGCCTGATGGGAGACAACGGTGCCGGCAAGTCGACGCTGGTCAAGATCATCGCCGGCAATTTCCCGCCAAGTCACGGCGAGATCCGCTTTGACGGCAAGGTGGTTCATTTCGCCCGCCCGATCGACGCCCGCGCGATCGGCATCGAAGTGGTCTACCAGGACCTCGCGCTCGCCGACAATCTCACGGCAGCGGCCAATGTCTTCCTCGGCCGTGAGCTCAAGCGCAAGCTTGGTCCGTTCGCGCTTCTCGACCACAAGGCGATGGCGGCCCGCGCGCTGGAGCTGTTCGGCGAACTGCGTTCGGAGACCCGGCCGCACGATCTCGTCAAGCAGATGTCGGGCGGCCAGCGCCAGGCGGTCGCGATCGCGCGGACGCGGCTGTCCAATGCCAAGCTCGTGATGATGGACGAGCCGACGGCCGCGATCTCGGTCCGCCAGGTCGAGCAGGTGTTGAGCCTGATCCATCGCCTGAAGGAACAGGGCGTCGCGGTGATGCTGATCTCGCACCGCATGCCCGACGTGTTCGCGGTCTGCGACCGCGTCGTCGTCATGCGCCGCGGCGAGAAACGCGCCGACAAGGCGATCGGCGACACCAGCCCCGAGGAAGTCACCTCCCTCATCACGGGAGCGAAGGAGGCTGCGTGATGGCCACGCCCCTGGAATCTCCCATCACCTTCACCAATGTCGGCAAGGCCAGATGGTGGCAGAGCGGTCTATTTGCCTCACAGACCGGCTACGTCCTGCTCGCGCTGGTCGCGCTGTTCGTGGTGATGAACTTCACCAGCCCCTATTTCCTCACCGAGGGCAACATACAGAACGTGGCGAAGAATTTTTCCTTCATCGCCATCGCCACGCTCGGCGTGACGTTCGTCATCATCACCGGCGGTATCGACCTCTCGGTCGGCTCGGTGATGTGCTTTTCCGCGATGATCACCTCGATGGTCATGACGCAGATCTCGACACCGGGCCTGCCCGGCGCGGGATGGTTCGTACATCTGGCCGGCGACGGCAAGACCGTGATCGCCAATGTGGCCGGATTGATCCTGTTGGTCTCGATCCTCGCAGGACTCGGCGTCGCGCTGATCGTCGGCCTCGTCAATGGCTTCTGCATCGCGGTGCTCGGGCTGTCGCCGTTCGTCACCACGCTCGGCATGCTCTCGATCGTGCGCGGCCTCGGCTACGTCGTCTCCAATGGCCGCGGCAGCTTTCCCAGCGGCCCCGAAGCCGATTATTTCTACACGCTGACGTCGGGCGTCGTATTCGGCTTGCCCGCACCGTTCATCTACCTCGTCGTTCTCGCGGTGGCGATGGCGGTCGTGCTGCACCACACGAGTTTCGGCCGCCACGTCTTTGCCGTCGGCGGCAATGAGAAGGCGGCCGCCCTGACCGGCATTGCGGTCGTGCGGGTGAAAATCGGGATCTACGTGATCTGCGCGCTCGCGGCGGGCCTGCAAGGCATCATCATCTGCGGCTGGCTGGGATCGGCGCCGGCAAACATGGCGACGTCCTACGAGCTCAACGTCATCGCTGCTGCCGTCATCGGCGGCGCCAATCTCGCCGGAGGCGCCGGCGGCCCGCTCGGAGCTATCGTGGGCTGCGTGCTGCTGGAGGTGATCCGCAATGGCCTCGTGCTCGCGCAAGTCAACTCCTATTGGCAGCAGACCTTGGTGGGCGTGATCATCATCGCAGCGGTGCTGGTCGATCGCCTCCGCTCGCGCATGGCCTGAAGAGTTCGTCCCCGGAGGACCACCAATGTCGGCCTATCCGCCTCCGGGAATTGCTGATTTCAAGGAATAGGCACAAGAAAATGTGGAGGGAAGCAATGAGGAAGACACTTCTTGCCGCCGCGGTCCTCGCCATGATGGCGACGCCTGGCTTTGCCCAGAGCTACAAATTCGTGATCGTGCCCAAGGCGATGAACAATCCGTTCTTCGACTTCGCGCGCGACGGCTGCCAGAAGCGCGCCAAGGAACTCGGCAACATCGAATGCATCTACAAGGGTCCCGTCGAGCACGAGCCGGCGACGCAAGCGCAGATCATCCAGGACTTCATCACCCAAAAGGTGGACGGCCTCGCCATCTCGGTCGCCGACGTCGCCGCGATGACCAAGTCGATCGAGGCGGCGACGGCGGCCGGCATCGCCGTGATCACGTTCGACTCGGACGCACCCGGCTCGAAGCGGACTGTCTATATCGGCACCGACAACAAGGAGTTCGGCGTCGCGCTCGGCAAGCAATTGCTGAAGCTCCGGCCCAACGGCGGCAAATACGCGATGATCTCCGGCGGGCCGGGAGCGGCGAACCTCGCCGAACGTGTCGATGGCGTGCGCGAAGCGCTCAAGGGCTCGAAGTGGACCGAAGTCGGGGGCTCGCCGACCTTCTGCAACGACGACCCTGCGCTGGGCGTCCAGCAGATGACCGATCTGCGCACCGCAACGCCCGACCTTGCCGCGATCGTCCCGGTCGGCGGCTGGCCGATGTTCGCGCCGGAAGGCTTCAAGGCATTCGCCAGCAAGAGCAAGAAGGAGATCGACGCAGGCAAGTTCACGCTCGTCGTCGCCGACACCCTCAAGATGCAGCTCGAGCTTCTGAACGACGGTTATGCCAATGCGCTGATCGGCCAGCGTCCGTTCGAGATGGGCGAGAAGGCGATGGATACGCTGCTTGCCATCAAGAAGGGGCAGAAGGTGCCGCAGATCATCCACACCGGTCTCGACGTCGTGACAAAGGACAATGTCGCGACAATGTTGAAGTAGGTGCCGCCGCAACCAGTTACGGCCGCAGCCGTGGTCCGCCGCGACGACGGACCACGGTGCGGCCAAGAACGGTTGCGCAGTGCCGTAAGGCCAGTCTGAGGTCATTTTCGACCGTACGAAGGCTGATTTGCAGACGGGCCGCGACCTCCTGCGGCGTTACACCCTCGATCGAAATCCCTTCAAGCACCTGGCGAGGCCGGTCCGGAAGCCCGGCCAACGCGTATTTGAAGGCTGCGATCTCGGAGCGCGCCTCGACCACCCGCGCAGTATCGGGCTGCTCGTCGCAAACATCCAGCAGCGCATCGACCTCGGACACGCCGAGGCGATAGGTCTGGGCCTTGCGTCGGTCCTTCGCGACATTGATGGCGATGCGAAAGAGATAGTCGGCCGGACTGCGAACCGGGACCGCGTCCGTGACCCGATCCAGCCGCAGGAATGTCTCGTGCAGGGCCTCATAGGCGAAGTCTGAGGAGCCCAGGCGGCGCGTCAGTCTCGCAATGAGGCCGTCATAGTTCTGCACCAGCTGGTCGCGCAGCCGAGCCTGGTTGGTATCAGCCACGTTCAGGACCCCAAACTATTCCTCAGCGTGTCTCGAGGCTCGCTCTTTCCTCCACGGTGAGCGCCTGCCTTTGCGTTTCCGAAAGCGAACCATTGCCAACGAGCTGAAGAAGGCTGTTCTGGTTGTAGCTGTGCTGCTCTTGCGTACGCCGCTTCTGTTCCTCCTTCGCGGGATCCGGCGCGGCGCCATCGCCGCCGCCATAGCCGAGCACCTCGACGATGACGATCGAAGGCTGGTCATTGTTCTTCGGCGGCGGCGCCGTGGCCTGCTGGCTGGCGGCGGTGGTGTTCGACGCCGCCGTCAGTGCTGCGACCGGCGGCCCCTGCACCGTCGGAATGCCGGTCGAGGTGCCCTGCACCTGGATGTTGGCGGCGTTGACCACCTGCAGCGCCGCGAGATTGACGTTGCCCGAGACGCGGATGCCGGCTTCGCCCGCATCAATGGTGCCGAGCGGCGCGATCAGGTCGACGTCGCTCGGCGGCGTCCCCGGAATGGGGGCGAGCGTCGCGATGCCGGCACCACTGGCCGGCGCCGCCGGCGACAGCTTGATATTGCCATACGCGTCATAGGTGCGCAGCGGCGGCGTATAGATCACCGTCGTTTTCGAGCCGCGGCCGGCGTTGATGTCGCCGATTGCCGACCACGCCAGGATGTTGCCACCGAACGTGGTCATGATGCGGCTCTGGCCGAGCAGCACGCTGCCGAGCGAATAGACATCGATATTGCTGTTCTGGCCTTGCGTGATCAGGCCAGCGCCGGGACCCGGCGTCACGCCCTCGACCCCGATAATGGTCTGCCCTCCCGGATTGAGGACCTGAATGTCGCCGCCGAACTGCGTCTGAATGCCGGCGTCAGCAAGATACGTGTTGCCAAGAGCGTCCTTCGTGAAGCCGCTGAACATGGTGACCTTGCCCGAATACGCCAGCGGATTGCCTTGCGCATCCTTATCCGGAAACAGGGTGGCAATCGCCTCGCGACCGCGCAAATAGCTCCTGTAGCGACGGCTGTCCTCGTTGTTGTACTCGCGACCGCTTTCCTTCAGCTCGGTATAATATTCCTGCCGGACGAAAACGCCCTGCTGCTGTGCCGGCAAGGTCAGGAAGAAAGCGAGCGCATCCTGCTTCGCGCCCGTGAAGACGTAGGACTGGCCGTCGTACGAATAATTCCGGCTCGGCGAGAACCGGTCGCGCAGCCAATCGTACAGCTCGTCGGCGTAGGTCTTTGCGACCTTGCCGCTGCCCGCGAGCGGCGTGCCGTCGCCGGGAAGCTGGTTCGCGGCATCGAAATACAGCTTGGCGAAATCGGTGTAGTCGGGGCCGTTGGCGCCGGTACCGGCGATCGCAACGATTCCCGCACCGCCCTTCTGATTGACGATATCGCCGGCGCTGACCAGCGAGCCGTAAAAGCCCTGATACAGATTGCGGCCGGCTTGCAGCTGAAACAGACCGGGGCCGAGGACGGTGACCGATTGATAGAAGATGTCACGACCGGCCTGCATCAGCGAGATATCGTCCGCTCCGTTGTTCAGGAACACGCTCGGCACGGGACCGGTGCCGACGATATCGCGGCCGGCGATCACCTCGAACGGCTTGGCCGCGATATACCAGGTGCTGTGGGTCGGATAGAAATACTGGCCGGCACTCGGGTTCTGCGGCTGCGCCTGGCCGAGGGTGAGATCGACAATGTCGATGCCGGCGTAGACCAGGGCCGGCCGATCATCCCCTGCGTGCAGGTTGGAGATGGGCATATCCTCGCCGAAGGCGATTGGACTGATCGGATTGATGCGATTGGCGGCGTTCGCCCACGCGTTGCTGCTGCCGCCGCCGTTGACGCCGGTGGCAAAGACGGGATTGAACGGCGTCGCCAACGTGCTCATGTCCGCGCCCGACATCGCCACGGCCTGGCTCGTCCCGTAGATTGACCCGGCCGCCAGCAATTCGAGTTGGCCGCGAGGCGACGGCATCAGTTCGATTGTCGGCACTCCGCCGCCGGCCGCAGGCTCCAAGAACCGAATGTCGCCGTTGGCGGCCGCAACGATCAGCGTTCCCGGAAAGAAAGCCGTGCCGCCAAAGGAAATTCCGCCCAATACGGCCGCATCGCCACCCGCCGCGTAGAGATCGATCGCGGTCGCCGGCGTCCACAATGTGAAGTTCGATTGCCCGCGGCTATGGAGCGTCGTAGTGCCGTCCGCGTTGCGCACCGTATACGCAATGCCGTTCAGATCGACTGGCGACGCCATGCCGGCGTCCCCCGCGCCGCCGAGCACGAGGTCGCCGCGCGTCGTGATGCTGACGCTGCCGTCGCCCGGCATGACGAGCGGCCCCGGCGTCTTGAGCGAGCGCTTGAAGACGTTGGGATCAGCGGCGCGCGGATCGTACGAAACGAAATTGGATGACCAGGTGTTCACGGCCAGCGCGCCGACCGACCCGGCACTGACGGTGGTGTCGCCACGCAGGTTGGTGATCGAGCCGAAATAGTCCGGCACCTGACCCTGACCGTCAGGTGTTCTTGGCACCACCGGATTGAGTCCGCCGCCAATCCTCACGACCAGATTGCCGCCACCGGTCTCGACCAGCGTGCCATTCGCCAGAACACGGCCGGTCGACGCGACCGCCAGGTCGAGGCCGGTCGAGCCGTTGCCCGTCACGCCGGCATTGCCGCCCGCGGTCACGGTGAGATTGCCGCCGCCAAGCGTGCCGATCCCCTGGAAGCCGATCAATTGCTGGCTGATGCTATAAGGGTAGGTCTTCGCAAGCGAGCCGAAATTGATCCACCACGCAGCCGGATCGGCGGAGGCGCCACCGCCTTGCAGCCGGAGCCAGTTGGCGGTGAGATTGGAGTCGGCGAACCGGGTGTTGTTGTCCGCGATCTGGAGATTGCCGGTGATATCCCGTTGCGCGGTGAGCAGGAGGTCGCCGCCATGCTCGGGGTACCAGGCGTGCGAGTTGCCGCTGCTGGTGACACCGACGAGGTCGTAGGGATTGCTGCCGTCGGCCGCCAGGATCGGCGCCGCCTGCGTACCAGCCGTATAGACGCCATATGGCGTGGCTTCGCTGAAGCTGCCGCCGGCCAGCAAATCGAGACTGCCGGTGCCGGTGCGCAGCACGCTGAAGAACGTGCCGTTGCGTGACGAATTGTAGGCCGGATCGCTCAGCGTCAGGTTGCCGCTCCCGTTCAGCGCTTGTGTCGTTTGCAACGCGCGCTGGTCGGCACCGGCAAGATCCGCACCTGCCACGAGGCGAACCGATGCGGAGTGCGAACCGGGCGCGAGCATTGCCGCTGCCGCCGACATGGCAGCTGCGCCGGGAATTCCGGGTACGACCACCGCTCCGAGGGAAGGCAAAGTCGCAATATCGAAGATCAAGTAGCCGTTCCCGCCTAACGAAGGTCCGGGATTCAGCGTAGTGCCGGCCGGAATGGTGTTACCCGGCCCATATTGATGGCCGTTGATATCGACGAATGGGATCCCATACATCGAGACCATAGACTGGTAGAACTCATCGTCCGGCACCGTCCAGTCAATCATCAGCGTCACGCTGCTGGAATAGACGTAACTGGAATTGTTCAGGCCGGTGTCGCTGGGCGACCACAACTGCGCGTTGGGATCTTTCGAGATATCGATCGGAGTGTAGACCGCTGGCTTTCCCGGAGTCGACTTGAACCCGTCCGATATGCTTCCATTGATCGTGAGGTTGCCGGCGGCGCGGACCACAAGAGCCATCGGCTCGCCTCCGCCATAGTTCGCCGAATTCGGATCACGATCTGCGCCCGCGCCGTAGCGATATTTCGCAAGGTCGATATCGCCCAAAGTCGAGAGGGCGCCGCTCGACGTTATCTGGACGCCCGGCCGCAGATGGTAGGCACTGCCGAAAGCGGACAGGCCCGCGACGCGCGTCGCCAATCCCGCGTTACCCAATGCGGCATTGATGAACGCCGTGCTCGCGATGTCGTAGCCGTCGAGCGTCGCCTGGCTGATGCTGCTGCCGCCCGGCAGGTCATAGGTCCAGAACGCGTTGAGCGCGATGCTGTAGGCGCCCTTGATATTGAGCGGACCCGAGGCGTTGATGGCGATATCGCCCGAGGTCTCGCCGGTGCGCTGTGCGTTCAGCACCACGTCGCCATAGGCAACGCCGTTCGGCGCGGTAAGATTCATGGTCGCGCCAGAAGCCAGCGTGAGAGCGCCGCCCGCCGCGGTCAGCTCGATGTGGCCGCGGTTCCTCGCTTCGATCGGCTGGCCGTAGCTGTCGACCTGGAGCACCGTGCCGTGAACATCGAGCACGGCGCTCGGCGCCAGCGCGAGCCCGTTGCCGGCGGAGAGCCGGATGGTGCCGGGTGCGGCACCGGACGCATCGATGGTGCCGACGACGGTGAGGCTGCCGTTGTCGGTGGAGACCGTCACGCTGCTGGCCTTCACGCCGTCGCCGATGACGAGATCGCCGTTCCTGATGTCGAAGGCACGCGCGTCGAAGAAGCCGCCCTGGGTCAGCAGGGCGTTGAGCGCTGCGAAGTCGGAACTCGAAAGCGTGCCGCTGGACACGCTGAAGTCACCGCTGGCGTAACCGCCCGTCGCCGCGCCGCGAAGCTCGCCTCCCAGCGTGACCTGACCATTCGCCGCAGCGATGCTGATCGAGCCGGCACCGGCATTGGTCGCGGAGACATCGATCACGGCGCCGGCAGACTGCGTCAGGCTGCCCTGTACGCTGTTGAAGATCGCGGTGCCGCCGAACCCATAGACCGTCGCCTTCTGGATCGCGGACGGCCGGCCGCCGAGGTCGATGCGGCTTGCACCGCCGAGTGCGATATCACCGGTCGCATTGACGACCAGCTTGCCGCTCGGCAACAGGATCGTGCTGTCGATCCCGACGCTGCCGCCGGTCAGGTCGATCTCGGCGCCGGCCACGGTGGACCCGGCGGCGCTTGGCGCGATGCCCGCGGGCGCGACGACATCGAGCGCGCCGCCCGTGGCATAGGCCATGATCGATTTCTGCGCACCGGTCAGCAGCGGCGTCGCCAGCGTCAGGTTGCCGCCGCTGCCGCTCTGGCCGAACACGGCAGCAGGATCGGCGCTTGGCGACTGGTAGACGAACAGCTTGCTGTTGCCGGCCGAGACGATCCTCGAGTTGGCGGTGATGTTGACGTTGCTGAAGCCGTAGATCACGCGGCTCGCGGTTGATGTGTCGAGCGAGGCAAACCGGCCGAAGTCGATCTCGTCCGCGACGATATTGAGGGCACCTGCTCCGGTGCCCGGCCCGCCTGCGGCGATCGCCGGCGGGGTCGTACCGCTCAGGCCATTCCACGTGATCTTGTTGGCGGCGATGGTCGAGCTGTCGCCGGCTGTGCCGTAGCCATAGATCGCCGAGGTGTTCAGCACCAGGTTGACACCGCTGCCGGTGGCATCCAGACCGGCACCTGCGAACAGATTGATGGAATTCGCCGCAGACAATGTGATGGTCTTCAGCTCCGGCGCGCCGTGCAGCGGATCACCATGGAGAAGAGTGTTGAACAGCGTCTGATCGAACATCAATCCGGCGGGTGCGCCCGTCGCGGCCACGGTCGCGGCGTCGCCGATATTGATGGTGCCGACCGCGAGCGCGATGTTGCTCGACCCGAAATGGGCGGTCGGATCGATCGCAGAAGCGCCGTTGGTGACGAACGCCAGCGTCCCTTCGGAATAGAGCGACGAGCCGGCGCCGATGGTGATCGAGCCGTTGCCGACGTTCGAGGGCAGGAAGTTGACGTTACCATTGGACAGTGCCAGCACAGTGAACTGGTTGACCGCATAGCTCATGCCGGTGGTCACGGAATCGAACGGCACTGCGCCCTGTCCGACGGTGCTGAGCGTCACGTTGTTGCCGACGCTGATATTGTTACCGATAAAGAACATCTCGCCGGCGGAAAGGGAGACGCCATCGCGGATGAAGAGATCCTGACCGTGAACCTGATTAAGAGACAGCGTGCCATTCGCGATGACGACGATTCCGTTGATCAGGAGGCGTGGCGCCTTGAGCGCATTGAGATCGGCGGCGTCGACCGAGGGACTGGAAAATCCTTGGGTCGGCGCGCCAGCATAGATTTCGCCGACATTCAGCAACGCCACCTGGCCGGCGTTACCGCCCTGCGCACCCTGAAACAGCGCGGTGCCGTCGAATGTGAGCACAGGTCCGATCGGGGTGGCGTTCGGCCTCTCGAACACGATCTCGAGCGTCTTGCCGTCGCTCGGCAGCAGCGGACGCACGCCGCCGAATTGCGCCACGTTGGCAAGCAGGAAATCGCTGTAGCTCTGCTCGTTGAATTGCGAATATTTGCGGACCGAGGTGCCCGCGGTGATCAGCGCCGTCACCGGCAAGCTGCCCTTGATCGCGGTGTTGGCGATGCTGGTGGTGACCGAGGTGGCGTAGGTGCCGTTACCGATGGTGATCGGGCTGCCGACCGGCGTCGTGGTGCTGCCGCCGAGTTCGACACGGTATCCGCCGGGCAGCAGCGCGTAGTTGGAGGGCAGCAGCGTGTACGTTCCCGCCGGCAGTCCCGGAACACCGGACGGAATGGTGACCTGTTGACCAATCGCGGGATCGCCGGCGCCGTTTTCGGGCGCGATCGGCGCGTAACTTGAACTATAGCCAGGCAGGATGGCGTAGACCGTGTCACTCGCCTTGCTGACGGGAGCAGCAGGGTTGGCGTTGACGAGCGGCGTGTCGATCACGTTGACGGAGCCGCCGCGTCCGGACACGAAACCCGCGCCGGCGAGCGTGCCGCCGCCCGACAGATCGAGGATCGCGCCGCTCGCGACGTTGACCGACTGCCCATCCAGGATAATGCCGGATTGCGGGCCGTTGTTGTTGAAATTGGTGACGCCGATCGGACGGATGCTGGTGCCGTTGTACGTGTAGGTCACGCCGTCGATCGTCCCGCCGTAGGGAATGGTCAGGCCTGCCATCGAAACCGAAGTCAGGCTGCCGGGCAGCAGATCGACATGTGGCGTGTAGACCGGCCAGCTCGTGCCGAAGGTCAACAGGCCGAGCGGTGCACGGACGATGCCGCTCTGCTCGATCACCGGCGCCTGGAACGCGAGCTGGCCGAACACCGACAGCGGTGCATCCGGAATGTTGTCGGTGGTGCGTCCGATGATCAGCTTCGTGGTCGGATCGGCATTTCCGCTGCCGGCGATCACGGTCGCGACGGTGTTGGTTGCGGGATAAATCTGCGCGGCGAATAGTTCGAGATTACCGCTGGTGGACAATTGGGTGGCGATCACCCCGGGCATCGACAGGAAGCGGATATCGCCCTGGCTGACCAGCTTCGTGGTCAGGAATCCTGGCGCATACATGTTGTTCGGCGAACGCGCCGAGAATCCGATCAGGCCCTGGACGTCGATCTGGTTTGCGTCGGCCTCGAACCTCGCCATGGTCGGCAAGACCGCACTGCCGGGATTGCGGATGCTGCCGCTGATGGTCCCGTCAGGGACGACAGCGGTCGCCTCACGGAACAGGATGTAGGGGGCCCACAGCTTCACGCTGCCGGTCGTAGCCGCCATCGAGGAATCGATCGGCCCGGAAACCGGCGCCCCCGATGTGAAAGCCGCCGCCGTCAGCGTCAGGCTGCGCCCCAGCGTCAGCGACACATCGCCGGAGAACTGCATGTAATCGCCGGACACAAGCGTCAGACTATCGAAGCCGCCGTCGTTGACCATCTTGGCGCTCACCGTGGCCCGGCCGAACTTCAGCTTCGAAGCATCGGTCCCAGGCGCGATATCCGCCGGCAGCGAGGAATCCGGACGCGCCTGCACCACGGTCATCAGGCTTGGGACGATCACGTTGGCCGGCGCCGTGCCGTTGGGGAATGAATTGCCATCGAAGTTCGGCGTGGTGAGCGCGATCGACAAATTGCCGCCGGCAGCGCCTCTGCCACCGGACAAGGCGTGGACGGCGCCGTCGAGATAGAGCCCGCTCTGCGACGCCAGGGTGATGGAGCCGCCATTCGTCGTGATCATCTGCGGCCGGCTTGACGACGCCGCGCCTCCCGCTGCGAGATCGATCGCCAGCTGGGTGCCGTCGGCATTGAGCTCGGCACCCGGGCGCAGGATCACGAAGGCGCCGCCGCCGTTGACGGTGATCGAGCCGCCATCGGTCGCCCGCCCGAACGGGTGTCCGGCCGTGTCGGTCGCCTTATAGGCCAGCCCCGAGACATCGAGCTTGGCAGCGGCGTCGACCCAGATCGAAACGCCGCGGCCATTGCCGTTGAGGTCGAAGTTAAAACCGCCCTGAACCGGTGAACCGTAGGCGTCATTGACCAGATTGATGCTGCCGCCATGCGCGGTGAGGCTGCCGAACACGTTTATCTGTCCGAAGGCATCGAGCGTGATGCTCTGGCCTGGATCGACGCTGACCGAGGCGCCGTCGCCAACCACGATGGCACCGCCGTTCACGAGAGCACCGCCTCCCGATTTGATCAGCGAGCGCAGCGTGAGGCTCGCTCCGCCGCGCTGGGTCATCGTGGCCTTGACCGTATCCGCGGCAAACAACGGAGGCGTCCATAGCGTCAACGCCGAAGACGGATCGCTGCCGCTAGCTGCCGAATAGCTGGTCGGCGTGAACCGGTAGACCGGCATCGTCGGCGCGATCACGGTATTGCTGGCCACCACAACGCCCAGGCCACCATTGATGTCGTAGTTGGAGAAGCCGGCGGCGAAGAACGAAGGATGGAGCGCAGGCGCGGGCTCGACGGCCACGGTCTGCGGTATCACCCCGCCGACCGGAATAGTACTGCCGACCGGGTAAGTCATCGACGTTGATTGAACCGACCCGGCCGCATAGGTGATCTGATAGGGCTGGATCGGGAGGCCGTTGGGGAAAACGCTCGAAGGAATGACCGTGCCGGCCGGAATGACGTCTCCCGTGGATCCGCCCAGGCTAAAGCCGGCAATGATCGACCCCGCCGGCAACACGGATCCCGCGCTCCAGTACTGAGTATTGCCGTTCACCTTTGTCTGCACCGTGAATCCGGCAGGAATAGTCCAGGGCGCGCCGGTCGGCGTGCTGGGTGCACCCGCGTTCCGGATGTCGACCGGGGTCGGCACGTCATAGACCAAGGAGGTGAAGGTGAGCGTAAGCGGGATCGGCAGGGGCTGCCCTGCCGGAATGGTCAGCGGTTGGCTGAGTTTCAATGCCACTGGCGCCGGCGTTCCTGCCGTCAATGAGCCGCCCGCCAATTGGGCGTTGTCGCCGATCAGGATATTGCCGGGCGAGGAAATCGTCAGCGTGCCGCCGCCGCTGACGCCCCAGGCGCGGATCACTCCGTCGAGAACAAGCGTTCCATCGCCCGGCGTGCCGGCGTTCTGCTGGGTGTGGCCGGCGAGGATCGTGACGTTGCCGCCCTTGCCGCCTTGCGTCTTGCCGTTGACGAGAACGGCGCCGCCGGAGGACACGTCGATCACGCTCCCCGCCGCGAGCGTCACATTCTGGGTCGAATCGAAGGTAACGTTGCCGCCGTCAAGGAGGCCGAGGCCCGACACGCTGGTCGGATCGCTCTGCGCATTGACCCACAGGCCGCGCGTGTCGATGGTCGCGCCGGCCTCCAGCGTCAGCGATGCGCCGCCGGTCGCGTTCGTCAACGTAACCGTTCCGTTTGCGGTGTTGAGAATGTTGCTGACCGTGACGCTGCCGGAGCGCGCGGTGATGTCGGCTGCGATATCGACGGTCGGCGCGATCAGCCTGACCTGCGCCCCGGCCGAGAACTCGAGCGGTGCATTGATCGCGATCTTGTTTGATGTGTTGATGTTGACGCCGCCGAGGCCGAAGCTGTTGAGCGTCGGCGCGTCGAACCAGGCCGTGTTGGCGCGATCCGTCGGCAGCGCGGAGGTCAAGCCGAGATTGCCGGTGACCGGCGCGACATTGCCGAACGTCACATCGGTGGTGTAGGCGCCGGCGAGGCCGTAGCCGTTGTACTGCCCGAGCGCSAGCGTGCCGGCGAGCGGCRSGGTGTTCTGGGTCAGCTTGTAGCCGTCGGTGACRCCGGCCGGGCGTTTGGCGATCTGGGTTTCGCCGTCGATCACACCGGCGAGGACCGTGCCCTCGAAGATCGAGGTCGGGGTCGCGAGAACGAGGCTGCCGGCGTCGCGGCCCACGGTGTAGCCGTTCTCCCAGCGCGAGCCGCCTTTGCCGAACGGGCTGAGATAGACCTCGACGACGTTCCAGTGGGCGTGATTGACGATGAAGCCGTTGGCCACCGCGACATAGGTCAAATTGGCCGGGGCATTGTCGGCATTGTAGATGCGGCCGTCACTGCCGAGCAGCATCGTCTGCTGCACATAGCCGCCCTGGTACTGCACCGCGCCGCCGGAGATATTGAAGATCGCGCCGCGCTGCGCCACCACCTCCGGCGCAGACAGGGTGATGGTGCCGCCGAGCGCGGTCCATTCGCCGATCCTGTGGCCGGTGTTGTTCAGATAGCCCGACACCTCGAGCAGGCCGCCGGCGGTGTAGTAGCGGTCGGTCGCATAGCCGCCGGTGCCGGCCGGCACCAAGGTGAGATCGCGGGCGTCGATCCACATGTTGCTGTTGATGAGCGTGCCGCTGTCGCGGTTCTGCGGACTGTCGCGCAGCTCGTTGCCCTGGACGTTGACCTTGACCATGTTGGCGGACGCCGGCAGCACGGTGCCGGTGGTGCCGGAGACGTCGATCACGGCGCCGGTCTCGGCGAACACCCGCTTGCCGGCGGAGGCCGTCACCTGGCCGCCCTGCGCCATGGTCAGCGAGCCGTTCCTGAAATCGATGGTGCCGCCGGTGACGATTTCGATGCGCGACTGATCGGGCCGATCGGCCAATGTCGAGAGGTTGTCGAACTGGCCGGTCGCCAGCAGGTTCGGCTTGGCCGAGGCGATCAGGGCATCGCGCTGCGAATTGAACGCGGTCACGCTCGGATCGATGCCCGAAACCAGCGCGGCTGCGGCATCGGTCTCCGGCAGGATCAGGCTGATGCCGTTGTTGGTCAGSGTRATGCTGCCGGTGGCGTCGGACGTCGAGTTGAGCAGATGGATGCTGCCGCGCTGATTGACCGAGGTGGTGGAGAGAACAATGCCGTCCTGGGTGACGGCATGCCCGGCCAGCGTGATGTCGCCCTGCTGGGCGAGGACGAGACCGGTGTTGGTGACGGTCCCGCTGGCGCTGCCGCTGCGCAGCAGCGGCGCGATCTCGTTGCCGCGGGTAGTCGAGTTCTGGTTGGTGTTGGTGCCGTAGCCGGCACGCAGGATGAAATCGTCGCCGGCCGCGAACTGGGTCTGGCCCTTCGGCGTGGTGATGGCGCCGGCATTGTCGACCTCGGTGCCCATCATGAGCACGAAGCCGCCGCCTGACGTGACCGAGGACGGCGCATTGGTGGTGATCAGCGCGCCGCTCTCGACCACGATCTTGCCGCCGGCGCCGGTGAAGCTCGGCAGATAGGTCGTGCCGCTCTGGATCGAATAGAGCCCATTGGCGAGGAATTGGCCATCGGTGATGTTGGCGGTCGAGGCGATCAGCGARCCGACATTGATCTGGCTGGCGCCGCCGAAGATGATGCCGTTCTGGTTGATCACCAGCACCTGGCCGGGCGCGGTGATGCGGCCGAGGATCTGGCTCGGTCCGATGTTGCCGACGACGCGATTGAGCGCGGTCCAGTTGCCGGCCTGCTGGTTGAAGTTGAGCGTGGTCTGGCTGCCGACGTTGAAGCTCTGCCAGTTGAGGATCGCCTGCGGCGCGGTCTGATTGACGGTGACCGTGGTCTGGCCGCCGCTGGCGCTCTGGCTCGGCAGCGCGGCGCCTTGCCAGAGGCCCGAGCCGGGCACCGCGCCCGGCGCCACCTGAAGCCCGCCCGGTGCAAGACCGTTCGGCACCGCCACCTGCGGCAGCGTGGCCGATCGCTGCGAGGCCGCGGCGGCACTGCGTGCGGCAGACTGCGCGGCCTGCAACGCCTGGATGGCCTGGGTCGCTCGCATCAGCGCGCCCTGGCTTTGCCTGGCGACTTCCGTCGCCTGCCGGGCCGCGGCGGTTGCCGCGTCGCTGGCGATCGCCGGAGCCGACGTCGTCGTCGCGAAATTGCCGAAGGGCCGCGCGGAGGCGTCCTCGAGCCCGCTCAGCAGCAGCGCCAGCGTGCTCGTTCCGGCGAGCAGCACGGAACGGGATACCAGTCCGATCCGCTGCCGCGGAGGAAGCGGCGCGACCCCACGCAGGTCAAGACGAGAACGGCGGATGGCTTTCCGGCGAGACGGCATGGGTATCCTCTGGGAATGGAATGAGCGAATAAGGAGCGGATCAGAGGCGTACGGAGCGAAGCGTCGGTGCCTCGGCCCGGTTGATGCGCGACCGGGGTGTCCGAACGCCGGCCATTGCCGGAGCCGCTCTTCCGCTCACCGGACGGTTCTGCGGCGAACGAAACCACGAAGCGTTGCGCAGGGCGCGCGATACGCGGGAAATCACACGATCGACGTACATTGGAAATCCTGACCAGGCCGATTTGCGATCACTGTGATGACCGCTGGCTCACTGTCGTGACACCTCCCAGCGCCGAACCCCTCAAGGGAATTTTATGAATGTTTTGTGTCACCACCCCGGAGCGTCAGAACGTGGTCGCGATGCAGTACGCTGAGACTGATCCCGGGGGCGCCGCCGGTTGGCGTGAAGGACGTGCGTGGAACAAGATCTTGGCGAGAAGGCTCAGGCGAGCAAGACCAGTCCGCCGGGCAGTGTGCGGGCGTGAATGCCGAATGCCCGCTCGATCTGCACCAAGGCCTCGTCGGGACGATCGATCCTGAAGCGGCCGTTGACGGGATTACGCCCTAACTGCGCATTCAGCAGCACGATGCGGCCGGATCGGTATCTATTCAGCTCCTGAATCAAATCCGTCAAAGGCATCATGTTGCAGATGATCAGACCCTGCTGCCAGGCAGCGGCAATCGACGGGTCGATCGCGACGACATCGCCAAATCCGCTGTCACCGTAGGTCACACACTGCCGGGATCTGAGGACCATCCGCTGCGTCCGATGCTCCACATGCGCCTCGTTCGCGAGGCAGGTGACACGGACGCCCGCCCCCTCAACGCGCATGTCGAACTGCGCTCCCATCGACGTGGTTTTTCCACCCGCCGCGATCACACTGAATATCTCTGCGCGCCGATCGGCAACCTTGAAGGAGGCTTCGCCGGCGATCAGTTCGACCGCGCCGGACGCATCTCCCGATCCCAGCGAGATGCTGGTGCGCGTGTTCATCTGGACCACGACGCCGTCCACCACGGCCACCTCACGCTGCTCGCCGACGCCGGTGCGGTAATCAGCCCGCAGTTCGAACAGGGACGGCCACAGATCGAGTGGCGGGTGCACCACCATGATCCCGGCTGCCGTGGCCGCCAGCGCACCTCCCACCACCGCGCGGCGACTGAGGTTCGACGTCCTGCCGCCGGCGCGCGGTCCGAGGTTCGTCACTCTCTCGTCCGCGAGCAGGCTCCGACCGGCGGGCCCGAACGCCTTCCAGAAACGGCTGGCTTCGGAAAAAGCGGCCGCATGGGCTGGACTCTGGCTGCACCATCGCTGCAGCGCCGCCGCATCGGACGTCCTCGCCTCGCCGGACGTCAAGCGCCGAACCCAGGCGTGGGCTTCGCGCTCCAGCGCGGGAAGCTCGTCGTGATGTTGGTCGCTTTCAATCATCAACGTTGCATTTGCCGATCATCGTGAGGACTGCAGTTGCAGTCCGCTGCGGGCGAACCAGCGGCCCTCCCGCAACATAGACACTCCTGGGAAGCGCGAACCGCACAATTTTCTACTCCGAACGCTGGATTTTCTTGAAACGGGCAACGCAATGTTCCTGCGCCCTCCTCAATTCCTTTTCCACCAGGCTCAAGGAGATTCCGAAGCGCCGGGCAATTGCCTGCCTGGACAATCCTTCGAGCCGGGCGGCCAACAGGATAGCCCGCGGGCGCGGCGGCAGTTCGGCCATTACCCGCTTGAGCCTTTCGAGATCGGCGCGGGCAGAAATCACGCGCACGGCATCGGGCGCATCGTCGGCGAGATCAAGCAGCGCCTCGACCTCCCCCGTATTGAGGCGTCGGTTGTCGGCGCGACGCTGATTCAGCGCGATATGGAAGGCAGATCGAAGCAGGTAGGCGGCCGGATTGTGGACGTCGCCAACGATCTCCCTGCCGTTCAGACGCAGATAGGTGTCCTGCAGGGCATCTTCCGCCCATTCCAGCGAACCCAGCCGACGTGCCAGGCGCGACTTCAAGTCCTGATAGCGCTCGATCAAGAGAGCCCGCAGCGTCCGCGAACTGTCGTTGTCCGCAGCGGGCTCATGATCGGGAGAGTTCGAGAACCTCTCGTCCTCACTCATCTTGTCGGCCGCCTTCAGCCCGCGGACAGTCGACGGTGCCGCCGGACGCTTGCGGCAGGATAACCATGGTGAAGGGTTGCGTCATCTGCGCAGGGGGAGCTTCGCCTACGGCCACGCAAAGCGCTGCCTCCGCAATCGCTGCATCCCGTTGCGCATCGCCGGTCGTCCCTAAGAGCTTCACCCTCGTCACACTGCCAGAAGGTCCGACCCAAAAGCTGATTGCAGCCCGGTACGTGCCGGGCCTCGTCACACGCTGAGCGCACAAGGCATTGTTGAGCCGCTCCTGTAGCAGTGCCGAGTATCGCCGTTCAATAGCGCTCTGTTGTGACAAGGCCGCTTGCGCGATCGCCGATGGCGATCGTGTCACAGAAGTTTCATTCGGCGCCGGAACGACGACGATGGCATCGGATGCCGTGTAGTCTGCGACCAATCCGCTGCCTTTCAGAAGAAGCAGAATGGCTTGCTGAGGATAGAACTGGCCTTTCACCGGATTCGAAAGCCGTCCAACCGCAAGATTGCCATTGTAGGCGATGACGACGCCGGTCGTCTTGCCAAAGGCGTCGAGCGCCGACGCGAGCGGTTGCGAGGGAATGTCGAACCAGGCCTGACTCGCCGGCTGCGCCGTTTGCGCCGACACTGCACAAGCCCAGAACATGCCTAGGGAGAAAAAGCCGCGGAACCAGAAACGCCATCGAAACGGCATGAGATGCAGACGTCATTTCCTAAATGGACTCCGACCATCTCATAGCGTCTGCACGGGATTTGAACCACTCTCTCTTATGAGCCGGCTCCTGAATTGCGAAGAGTAACGGATCCGACATCCTCCGGCCGATTGGGTCGACACCGGTTTGGCGGACGGTCTGGGGAAGCGCGAGCTTCAGTTCAAGACCCGAAAAGCTCCCCATCATACCGGCTGAACGTCGAGATTCGACCGCAACGGTTTCGTATCGGAGCCACGGCGGATGAAACTCCGCGAACACGATCGAACCGGACCAAGACGAAAGCAGATATCTGAGGAGTTGCAGCGCCGGCACCAAGGGAAGTTGCGCTGCATCCGTCCATCCAAAGCGATAATGAGGCGCAGCTCGGCCGGCTTGAGGAAGCGCTAGCAGGGTGTCGGTGCGAGGCCGCCGAAGCATCAAAGGTCTCGTCGAGACCGTCACCGTCCCCGAGATCCGCGCAGGCAGGCGGTGTAACCGTGGAGGTTGCGGGTCTGCTCGGCGCCCTGACGGAGGAAGAGGCTTATCCCAACCGCGTCAAAGAAGTGTGGGGTGAGCGGCCCGAGACATAGGTGACAGAACGTACCGGACACATGGGTTACACTTTCCGCTTTTGTTCTGCGGGAGGTGTGGATGCCGTGGAAAGCGAGTTCGGTGATGGAAGAGCGCCTGCGTTTTGTCGCCCGGCTTCTGAATGGGGAAGCCATGTCCGAGGTCTGCCGGGAGTTCGGCATCTCCCGCAAGACCGGCTACAAGATTCTCGACCGCTACAAGGAGCACGGTCTGGAGGCGCTGAGCGACCGCTCCCGGCGCCCGGTCCGCTTTGCCAATCAGTTGCCGAGCCAGATCGAGACCCAGATCGTCCAGCTCAAGGCCGAGAAGCCGCACTGGGGTGCGCGCAAGATCCGGGAGCTCCTGGTCAGGCGCCTCGACGGTGATGTCAGGGTCCCGGCCAAAAGCACCATCCACGCGGTGCTCGACCGCCACGGCTTGGTCAAGCGCGGCGGCGGGCCGCGCCACCGCGCGCGCGGCACGCCGCTGTCGCAGGGCACACTGCCCAACGATCTGTGGTGCGCCGACTTCAAGGGCGAGTTCAAGCTCGGCAATGGCCGATACTGTTATCCGCTGACCGTTACCGATCATGCCTCGCGCTTCCTGCTGCTCTGCGAGGCGCTGGACTCGACACGCGAAGACCCTGCAATAACAGCCTTTGAACGGCTGTTCCGCGACCGCGGACTGCCGCTGGCCATTCGCTCCGACAACGGCGTGCCGTTTGCCAGTCCCAACGCTCTGTTCAATCTCTCAAAGCTCTCGGTGTGGTGGCTCAGGCTCGGCATTGCCATCGAGCGCATCAAGCCAGGCCATCCACAGCAGAACGGTCGCCATGAACGGATGCACCTCACCCTCAAGAAGGAAGCGACCCGCCCGCCAGGATTCAACAGCCTGCAACAGCAACACCGCTTCGACAGCTTCCTGCACGAGTTCAATGAAGAGCGGCCGCATGAGGCTCTCGGCATGAAGCGACCCGCCGACCTCTACTTTGCCTCACCCCGGCGCTACGACGGCCTGCCCGAGCTGGCCTATCCCTTCCACGATCGCGACGTCGTCGTCACCTCCTGCGGCCGCCTCTGCCTGCATCGCAAGAGAATCAACATTTCCCTCGTCCTGGCCGGCCAGAAGCTCGGCATCAAGGAGGTCGACGAGGGCATTTGGCTCGTCAGCTTCATGCACTATGATCTTGGATATTTCGACCTGGAGCAGAAAACCCTGCAACCTCTCGACAACCCGTTCGGCACGAGGTTGTCACCCATGTCTTAGGTACGATCCGTTACCTATGTGTCAGGGCTGGACAGGGGCAAAGGTGGTAGCGGGGGTCCGCTACGCTGCGAAACCCACTATCTCGATCTCGGACGCCTTGTTTTCTTATCGCGGAGCAGCCTAACCTCGAAATGTCGCGCGTTGACAGTCCGACAAAAGCCGCCGTTGGTGTGCAAGCTATCCTGGAACCATCTCAAATTGCTATTTGAGGCAGCCTGAGCGGGCGGATCGGTCGGCCGAACCGCCACAACGTTGCCAACGGAGCCCGACTGTACTGCCGAACTGATCGTTCATTGCAAGACGCGCAATTTCGTTCGGAACCTTGAGCACGACTCATCCGCGAAGATCGAACCTCGAACGAAAACGCCCTTGCCCGGGTACTTATATTTATCGCGACTGCAAATGCACGGCCCTTGCCAAGGCTCGCGCCGCCTCTTGCGGAGGAGCCTTGTCCGTATCGCCGTCGACCATGAGGTTAGCGGCGCGCATAGCCTCAACGGAAACCGAGCCGACAAGCGGAACAAGTGCTCGCTTCAGCCGCGCATCGGCGGCGCGCTTTGGCGCGACGAGGATCAGGGCATCATAGGAAGGTATCGCATGCTTCGGGTCAGCCAGCACGGGAAGATCAAGCGCCGCGATACGCCCGTCGCTGGAGAACGCGGAGATGACGTCGGCCTCGCCGGATTCGAGAGCATGATACATCATCGTTGGATTGAACGAGCGTCGCGCTCTGAACGACAGACCATAGGCATTCTGAAGCGAGCGCCATTCCGGTCGTCCCAGGAACTCAAGATCATCGCCGATGGTGAGTTGAGGTGCAACACGGGCAAGATCGGCAAGCGAACTGACGTTTGGTGCCCGCGCTCTTTCTCGTTTCATCGCGAGAACGTAGGCATTTTCGAAACCGAGCGCGCCAAGGACCGTGACGCCCCGCTCTGCTTTCATCCAGCGGACGATCTCCGCCTGCATCTCCTCGCGTGGCGGCATGTCGGTGCGGCCGATGACATTGCGCCAGAGCGTGCCGGAGTAGTCGACGTAAGCATCAATGTCATTGTGAGCCAGCGCGCGAAAGGCGATAGCCGAACCGAGCCCATCCTTGCGCGTTACGCCGGCTCCCTCAGCCTTCAGTCGGTCACCCATCAGGTCCGCCAGAATGAACTGTTCGGAGAAGCTCTTCGCGCCGATGACATAGGCAGCGGCTTCGTTCGAGAGCAGCGGCGCGAGAGCGGCGAGCGTGCCGAGAGAAAGCCCGGCGATACCGAACACCACACGCTTCCCGTTGCGTTCAGACGCCCCTGTCTCCACGAGGCCGAGACATAAGTCGGTGATTAGAGCAAGTCCGGCGGCGGCGATGCAGCCGAACAGCACAGAAACCCAGTTTTCGGTTTGCAATCCCGTAAAAATGTAATTGCCGAGGCTGGTTTGGCCGACGGGCGTGGAAAGCGTGGCTCCTCCAATCGTCCATACAGCTGCAGTCCGCACCCCGGCCATGATGACAGGCGTGGCGAACGGCGCCTTGACGCGCGTCAGAATCTGCTGCGGCGTCATACCACGCCTTCTGCCGCTTCGACGATGGCAGGACTGATGCCATTCAGGCCAACCACGCTGTTGCGCAAGATCGGAAGCATGGCATAGAGCGTCAACGCTATCAGCGTCGGCAAGAATCCCAGCGCGGGGATGCCGAAGCCGAAGAGCCGTGTCGTCAAGGTCGAGAGCACAAGGAGCAAAGGATAGAACAGCGCGAGCAGCACAAGTCCGGGTATGGTCTGGATCAAGCTCGCGATGGCAAGCACCAGCCTGCGTAGCCATGGCCGATTCGCTGCGAGGGCGGCCAGCGGCAGGCTGATGAGCAGTCCAAGCGTCAGCGCCGTGGCGCAAATTAGGATATGTGGCGTGAGATAGGTGGGAAGCAGGCGCCAGGCGTCGAAGAAAGCGTCTAAGCGGGCACCGGAAAGCAGCTCTGCGCCGGCATCAGGCACTGGCAGGTCCGTTGCTGGCCGCAAGCGCGGCGATACGTTCCGCTTGACGTCGCGGCACTTCCATCAAGGCGGTCACGTCCGGATCGTCAGAACCGGAGCCCATCATCAAGGCGTGCGACGAATCGTCGGCCAGTATGCGGCCGTTCTTCATGACGACGATCCGATCAGCCATCAGCGCAGCTTCCTGGATGTCATGTGTAACCATCAGGGTCGTCATGCCGAACCGGTCGTGCAGGTCGCGGTAGGAAGACCCCAGGCTGTCGCGGGTAACAGGATCGAGTGCGCCCAGCGGCTCGTCCATCAGAACAATGCGCGGTCGGGCGGCGATTGCGCGCGCGACGCCAACCCGCTTGCGCTGACCTCCGGACAGCATGTGCGGAAAGCGGCTGGCGTAATCTTGCGGCAAGTCCACCATGTCAAGCATTTCGGCCACCCGCGTTTCGATCTCGCTCGCCTGCCAGCCACGCAACCTGAGTGTTACGGCAATGTTGTCGGCAACGCGCATGTGCTTAAACAAACCGATCCCCCTGAAAGACATAGCCGATGCTCCGCCGCAGCATCGGCGGTTCGGCTTCGCTTACCGGCACTCCGTCGATCCTGACTTCTCCAACGTCAGGATCGGCGAGCCGAATGATGGTCTTCAGCAGCGTGGTCTTGCCAGATCCTGAGCCACCCACGAGCGCAACCAGTGAACCCTGCTGTACGTCGAGCGATACGTTGGAAACGGCAGCAGTCCGCCCTCCATCGTAAGATTTCGATACAGCATCGATTTCGATATACGGCACGGAAGCAGACGGATTTGAGATCGACGAAGCTGTTATGAGCAAGGCCTCCCTTTAGACTGCTGAACTGGCAGAAAGTAACAGTGCAGGAGTCAGATCATGATCCACTTGGGTGCACAGGTCACAGGGTCACGGCAACGCCCGTCTTCGGAAAGCGAGCCGGTCACGGCTCCAACGCGACCTGCAAGCCGTCGTCGCCCTCAATGTGAACATAGCGGGGTCCGATCGGACGCCCTCTACCGCTGGCGACAGTGACAATGTCTCTCAGGGGAGAGGCACGCGCATCCGCCTCAGGGCGCGACAAGATCAGATCGGCGTGAAACAGCCCTTCCGACTCAAGACCGGTCGCATCGACGCCAAGAGCCGCCAGGCTGGCCAGGCAACTTTCAAACTCTTCAGCATCGCGAAAACGACGCTGGATAAAAGTCGCGCCGGTAAGACGCTCTGTCACCAGGCCACGCTCCGCGAAAGTCGTGGCTAGAGAATCGAACGGGAACATTCGTAGCACGAACGAAATGATCCATGGACGCTTTTCTGTCGCATCGAGAATCTTGCCGAACGTCTTCTCGGTAACGTAGCCGATACACCCCGTCGACATGATGACATCCGCGGATCGGATAAGATTCGCGCTGCCGGTCGAGAGTGCCTCGGTTTCAAGATCAGCGACAATGCCCTGCTCAAGCAGGCCAACACCCGTCGCATACTTGATCGCCGGCGCCGAGATATCGAGACCGATAAATCGCGCCAGACCGACATCCGGCCAAGCGGCATAAAAATGACGATCGAGACGCACCAGTGTCTCGGAATCGACCGCCCTCATCTCGCGTCGAGCGTAGCGATGGCGCAAGCCCCCGAAAGTCAGCGGAAACCGATGCACCGCTGCATTGATGCCGTATGAGCAGCCAACATCAAGCACGTTCGGCTTAACGCCGGTTGCCGAAGCTTTCGCTGCCAGAATTTGGCGCACAACCGGCTCAGCCACGTCCGGGATCATGTAATCCAAATCGCCCAGGACAGAGAAATATGCCCTGGGATCATCCAGCGAGTAAATATCGTCGAAGACGGCCTTGGACTGATTGATGCGCGAAAAATGTGTTTGCAACCCGGTCTCCCATTTCACCTTGCAAGCCACTCGACGGCTGCTGCCTTCAAGGGCTTGATGCCTTATTGCAGAGATTGACTGACGCATAAACCCCATTGCGCAATTTCAATCTCGCTTCGTGGAACTGCGCTGATCACTGATGTGCACGCGCGTGTAACGCGGCTTTCCAAACCATCGCGTGTTGGGGCGGCTTGATGTGCGATCAGGATGATGCCGAGTATGCCGGTCGCTCTGGCAGAGAACAAAATCAATTCCAGTGCTGCGCGAATGAAAGCGTGCGGACAGTCGGCCTCGATAATCCACAATGCAGGCGAGGCACGGACGCGGCACGCTCACGTTGCGTGCTCGGTGGCGCCAGTCGCAGCACCGGAGAACATTTCGCAGAGGCATGGAATGCGCTCGTACCAGCACAGTTGCCGACAACAGGTTGAGACCCTGCCAATAGGAAGGGCGCTCAGATGGGAATGATTAGCCCGCGCCCGATGGATCGTACTTGGCCTACTGACAAGGCGCGGTGGAGCCGTTCCTCGGCAACGGCAACTCACGCACGTGGTTGGGGCCATGTGAGAAAATGCGCCGAGCCGCCACGCCGAGGATGATGAGCGCGGTGTCCAGCGTATGGATGTACTTGCTGGTAACCGAACCTTTGGCATGGCCGACCAGAGCCGCGATGGTCACTTCAGTAAAGCCGAGATCGTTGGCGATGCTCGCGAAACTATGGCGCAGGACGTGGGGGGTAATATCGGATAGCGGGGAGTCCTCGAAGAGATGCTTCCAATGGTTCCCTACCTGCTGGATGCCTGCCAGGCTGTTGGCCAGATCCCCGTCGACGTCCGCGCACTTGGTTGCGACATACTCACGGCGACAGGTCGGATATTCTTGCGTGGTCCGCGCGGAACAGGGTTCCTCTACATGCGCGACGATTTCCTGAAGGACATTGAACCGGCCATGATTGACCTGTTCGGAGCCCCTTGGGTTGGACCTGAGCGTTACGAACTTAGGCCTGACGCACGACGATTCGAAACGTGGGAAGCGAACTATGCGGCGCGGCTTGGACTTGGGATCGCTGCTGACTACGCGCTTGCAATTGGCATCGAGAGGATCGAACGACGTTGCCGCCAGCTTGCGAATGAATTGCGAGCAGCACTTGGCACGGTCCCTGGGGTGTTGCTCCATGATCTCGGAGAACGTCCCGCTTCAATCGTATCGTTCACAGTTCGTAAGGCCGCACGCGAGGTCATGCGCGGCGTTGCTAGGCAGACCATCAACCTATCGGTCTCGCCACCAACGAGTACACCGTTGGATGCTGCGCGAAGAGGCCTTCCGGACGTTGTTCGCGCATCGACGCACTACTACAATACGATTGAGGAGGTTCACACTCTCGCGTCAGTGGTCAGGGGAATTGCCGCCTAACCGTGGATTGCAAGCTGCGCCAAGACCAGGACGTTCGGTTTTCGACCACCGAGTGGGCGGCTTGTCGATAGCTCGTCCCTTCGGTTAGCAGCTCACCTATTGCTTCATTTCCGTCGGCGATCGAGGCCTCAAAGAACCTGTAGCGGCGAGCACCGCCTCAAATGACTGCGGTGCGCAGGTCCTAACGGTAGAACGCCTTGTTTGCCCCGAATATTTCAATCACGAAATCAAAGACCGCCGCCATCCTGGGAACCTGCCGTAGCTCTTCGTGGATGGCAATCCAGAAGCCGCGATTTGTCTTGGCCTCAACCGCCAGTACGCGCCTGAGGGTAGGCTCAGAGTCCGCCAGGCAGGTGGGAAACATTCCGATGCCGAAGCTTCGCCTGACGGCCTCCAATTGGACAAGTGGGCTGGTGCTACGGAAAACGACGGGCCTCTCGCCGACGGTGTCATGCAGCGTGCGGAGATTTCGATCATATCGCCGATATAGTCCACAAAAACATGATCATCGGCTTGCTCCAGACTTTGAGGCACGCCATGACGGTCAATGTAGCTTTCGGAGGCATAGAGATAGACGTCGCATCTGGCGATTCGCCGGGCGATATGGCGTGGACCGGTCGGGCGCACGATCCCGATGGATATGTCAGCCTCTCGCCGCGTCAGACTTTCGGTCTGCATCGCGGTGACGGCGCGGCGCCATAGCCGCCTGTAGAAACGTGTTTACAGCAACCCAGTCCGCGACGATCCGCTCCAGCAATCGATCGGAGTGGGGTGGAGATGCGAACCAAAGAAGCTTGAGGCGCATAGCTCGGGCACGGTTGTTAGCTTCGATATTGAAAGGTTTAAAAGAACTATACGAACGTTTGTAATGCGCTTTCCTTCGGCTCATGCTGAGTTCAGTGACCGCCGACGGTTCTCGGCACCGCCCCTAAAGTGCTGTTCGGGGCGAAAGGAATTGCCGCATTTTTGCCCAATATGTTAACCTCTTCCGCCAGAGAATGGCGGATGACTGTGTATGTATAATCAGCTCACCAAGTTCGGACATTCAGTAGGGCAGCTTGCTTTCGGCAGCATTGCGCTGGCGGCGGTGACGCTAACTTCCGTATACGTTCACAGCCACTTCGCGGCAACAGCGTTTGCCTATTTGGTGGTGATATTGCTGTTTTCGCTGATGGGTAGCTTCATCGCATCGTCCGCCCTCTCTATCTTCTCCGTCGCGGCTTTGGCCTACTTGTTTACGCCACCAACATTCAGTCTCCAGATTGACGACCCCCAAGACCTTCTTGTGCTTGTCGCTTTCCTTACTGCATCAATTGTCGGAACGCAGCTGATCAGAAACGTTCGCCACGAGAGGGAGACTGCGCGTGAGATCGCAGCCAAGCTACGGAACAGCGAGGCCGATTTGCGTGACCGCGAGAAACGATGGCGCGCAATCTTTGAGCACAATCCGGTCATGTACTTCATGGTCGATGAAGCCGGAACGGTTCTCAACGTCAACACTTTCGGTGCGACACAACTCGGCTATGCGCCCGAGGAAATAGTCGGCCTATCCGTGCTGAAGATCTTTCGGGACGAAGATCGCGAGCTTGTCCGCAAATGCATAGGAGAGTGCCTTGCAAATATCGGCCAATCGCACACCTGGGATATCGAGAAGGTGAGGAAGGACGGCTCGGTGCTGTGGGTGCGAGAGAACGCCAAAGCCATGCCGTGGGCTGATGACAAGCCCATCGTCCTCCTCGCTTGCGAAGATATCACTGAGCGAAGACGGACTGTACTTGCTCTGCGGCGGAGTGAAGCCCATCTGGCCCAGGCGCAGGAGTTGAGCCACACCGGCAGCTTCGGCTGGAACGTCGCCACCGGCGAGGTCTTTTGGTCCAGGGAGAATTATCGTATTTTCGAATACGACCCTGAGACCAAACCGACGCCGCAGTTCGTCCTTGACCGCACCCACCCCGAAGATAAGGCTTCCGTTCAAGACGTTTTGAATCGAGCGTCTCAAGGCCAGGATTTCGAGCACGAATACCGACTGCTGATGCCCGATGGGTCGGTAAAGCACATTCACGCGCTGGCTCGGACCACAAGAACCGCCTCTGGCGATATCGAGTTTGTCGGGGCGGCGACGGACATCACGGCAAGAAAGCAGGCGGAACAGCACCTGCGCCGGAGCGAAGCCTATCTGGCCGACGCACAGCGGCTTAGCCATACGGGCACCTGGTGCTGGGACTGCAACCGTCGCTGTTTTGCGTACCGCTCCGCCGAAGTCAGCCGCTTATTTGGCTTCGACCCGGACGAACCTGTATCGCTTGAGGCCATCCGGTCGCGTATCCATCCAGACGACTTGCCGCTGCAGCAGAATGTGCAGCGTCAGGCAATCGAACAGAAGACGGGGAACTTCGAGTATGACTTTCGAATCCTCCTACCCGATGGCGCAATAAGGCACATACACGCAGTTGCGCACGCCGTGGTGGGAAGCGATGGCTCCACCGTCGAGCTCATCGGGACGCATATGGACGTCACCGAGCAACACGCAGCCAGGGAACGGTTAGAAAACACCCTTGCCGCGTTGCGCGAAAGCGAGCAGCGTTTTCGCGACTACGCCGAGACGGCGTCCGACTGGTTATGGGAGACCGGCCCAGACCACCTGCTTACCCAATTTTTGGAGCACGCCGGCACCGCGGGCGTCGTGGCGAAAGGGGTTATCGGCTTACCCCGCCGAGAAATTGCGCGCGACGTCGAAGAAGAACCCGAGAAGTGGCGCCAACATCAGGCGACGCTAGACGCGCGTCTCCCATTTCGAGATCTGATCTACCGTACCGTTAACCGGCACGGCTCTCCGACCTACGTCCGAAGCAGCGGCAAGCCCTTTTTTGACGGAAGCGGCAACTTTCTTGGCTACAGGGGCGTCAGCACCGACATCACCGCGATGATTAGGGCAGATCAAGCCGAACAAGAGCTGAGAAAGGCCCAAGCGGAGCTAGCGCATGTGACGCGCGTAACGACGCTTGGGGAGCTGACAGCCTCCATCGCCCACGAAGTAAATCAACCGCTTGCCGCTATCATCAACAACGCCGATGCGTGCCTCGGTTGGCTGGGTCGAAACACACCTGACCTTCCTGCTGCGCGCAGCTCGGTGGAGTGGATCATCGAAGACGCGATCCGTGCAAGCGAAGTGATCCGCCGCATCAGGGCACTTGCGAAGAAAGGCGAGATCGAGATGGTCACAATCGATATCAACGAAGTCGTCAAGGATGCCATCGCGCTGGTGACACGCGAGTTGGCCAATCATCACGTCACCTTGCGGACTGAGCTGGCGCCGATGCTTCCCGCGATTCTGGCCGACCGGGTCCAGCTGCAGCAGGTAATCATCAATCTCGTGATGAACGGGATCGAAGCCATGCAAACGGTTGACGACCACACGCGCGAACTCATGATTAAGTCATCCCTAGATGATATGGGCCGGGTGCAACTCTCGGTGACCGATTGCGGCGTCGGGATCGCCGAGGATGATACGAACCGAATTTTGGATCCTTTCTTCACCACCAAAGCGAGTGGCCTTGGAATGGGCCTGTCGATCTGCCGTTCCATTGTGGAAGCCCATGGAGGGCGCCTGTCAGTCGTCCGCAAGCAAGGGCCGGGCGCGACCTTCCAATTTGTTCTGCCCTTGCATAAGGAGGTTGTATCGTGATTGGGCGCTTTGATTCGTCGCGAGAAAGCAGGACAGCTACGGAGCCGACAAGTGCGGCCGTGTTCGTTGTCGAGGATGACGCCTCGATGCGTCGGTCGCTCACAAACCTTTTTCAACAAGTTGGACTGGACGTGGTGACTTTTGGATCAGCCCACGAAATGCTTCAGAACAACGTTCCGACGTTGTCAGCTGTCTGGTTCTTGACATCCGACTACCGGGACAGAGCGGGCTCGAATTCCAGGCTGAGCTGGCAAAGTCGAACATTCGAATGCCGATTATTTTCATCACCGGCCACGGCGACATTCCAATGAGCGTCAGGGCGATGAAGGGAGGAGCGGTCGATTTTCTCACCGAGCCGTTTCGCGAGCAGGAACTTCTTGATGCGGTGGCGGCGGCGACCGAACGGAATCGCAAGAGACGAGAGGGTGCGGAATGCTGCACGCATCTGACGGATGCGGCGATCAAACATGATACGACGCATTGTTTTCAGGGCGAATGTTATAGGCAATTGATACTTCGAGCGAACGCAGTACCCGAATTTGGTTGGTCGGTCGCTTTGCACATTCTACGGAAACAATCCGGGAAGGAAACGTTCGGCCCTATGCGCCGGCAACGAGAAACTGACCGCTTCGTCGTGCACATTGACCACGCCATCCCGTTTCAGCTGATCAATCACTTCGACTGCGTTGACGTTGTTTCCCACGACGAGCTGGCAACGGGACTTGCTTAAGGCGCCTTCGTTGAGGATGGCCTTGAGAAGCGGGCCGGCGGCGGGGTCCAGCCGACTTCCGGGAGTTCCTCCTTGGCCTGCGCCCTGACCGTACACGGAAGCTGTCTCGACCCACCTGTCGATGTGGCTCGAGAGCTCGTCCAGCCGCATGACCTTGCGCATAAACTGGATCTGCTCGAGACATGTGTTCAAAAAGAATTCCGAGAATTGCGACAATACGCTCTCGCTGAGATTGCCGCGGCCATCGAGATCTCCTCTTCGGGATTGATCGCATGCCTCGATCAGTCCTTTGTACTCGGTCTGCCGGATCGCGAGCCCTCTGGAAACAGACCAGAGGCTGTGCGTCCTCAGTGTCCGGCCGAGCATGGCGTCGCTCATGAGCCGGGCCCCCCGCCCGTTTCCGTCCCCAAAGGGATGGATCCACAACAGACGATGATGGGCGGGGGCCGCCGCCAATACGATGGATTCCGGCGACCTCATCACACCGTAGACCTGCTCGAATCTGTTCACAAGCCGGGGAATGGCGCCGGGGCTGGGCGGCCCGTGTCTTCCGACTGACGTGAAATCTCGTCTAAAACCGCCGGGCACGACGAGCTCCCGACGCGTGCCATCCTGGTTTTCGATCCATTGCGGTTCGGGGAATTCCGAGAAGAAGCGATCGTGGACGAGCCCTCGGCGCATAGGAGTGTGCTTCGTCCTATTAGTACGCCACAGCTACCCGGCAACCTTACCTGCGTTCTAGCTCTCTTTCTTCGTTGAGAAACCTACGCGATCTTATTGTCTCAGACCGATCACGGTTCGGGGCGGAGGCATGAGTGGCAAGGACGAAAGGGCCGGATCGAGGCATTAGAGTCGTCGCTAGGTAATCTGAAAATGCCGCCGACCACGAAGCGCCGCCGCAAGAACCGTGGCATGCCGCCGCCCGCGACGTTCGATATCGATGCGCTGCCAGGCGGCTCCAATTTGACGGCATTGGAAACGGCCGCGGTCATCCGGCGCACACCCGGCGCGCTGGAACGGTGGCGACGCGATCCGAACCACCCGCTGAAATGGCGCTACGTCGAAGGCCGCCCGCTCTATCGGGTCGATGCCGTGCGGGACTATCTGGCCAAATGCGACAAGGCTACTAAGCCGTCTCAGCCGCATAATGCTCGCGGAGACGACCCAGCAGCTCAGCCTTGATCGGATCGAGCGGATTCGTTCTTTGCAGGCGCACGACTTTGCCGACCCGCATCGCGCCGACCAGCTCCGCGATGTAATCATGAGCCGCTTCGAATGCCATTTTTCGGATGATCCACTGTTCGTCGTGATTGTATACCTTATCGATTCCGCTGGGCTTTTGCCCGACACACAGCCGCTGGATCTCATTGTCGTAGCCGCAGCGCGACATGATAGTGCGCAAACTGCGCCTTAAGTCATGCATGGTGAATTTCGCGCCCCCCGCCTCCTTGATCAACCGATTGACCATCTTGGTGAAGCCAGACATCTGGCCGCCGGTCTTCGGTGACGGGAAGACGTAATCGGACGTGGCACGCTGAAAATGTTTCGCAGCCGAGAGCACCTCGTCAACCAAGTGAGTGCGCGGCACATCGTGGTGCAGCCCCATCTTGGTCCACGCAGCATCGAAGGTGATACGGTCATCCATGATGTGCTTTCGCCACTCGATCATGGTAGGCTCGCTGCGGCGCGGGCCACCGAGTAGGCACATGCGTGTCAGAAGACCGAAAGCTCCGAGCTTGCCGGATGCATCCCAGACCTTCATGATCTCCTCATCGGTCAGCGCGCGGCCCTTTGTTCGGCGCCCGACTCTCTGCGCGCGGGTTTCCTTGGGCGCGCGATAGCCGGCGAGCACGTTGTGCTCGACGTAACCTTCGCCGACGCACCATTCGAGGAAAGTATGCACGTGCTTGCGCAAGTCCTTGGCTGCGCCGCGCTTGCCGGTCTTGGCAATCTTGTCGACCGCAGCCATGATCTGCCGTCGTGTCAGGTCCCCCACGCCGCTCTCGGCGTGATCCTTGAGCCCGCGGCGGAGCGCCGACATTGCTGGCTTCCAGTTGACGACTTGACGTTCGGTCAAGGACGCCTGGTAGGGACCATCTTTAACAATGAGCGTCGCGAGCGTGGTGCGCTGCTTCTCGGCTGCCTGTTGCCGCCTCGCCTCGCGCTTCGCGTCGTTCGGGTCCAAGCCCTTGACTACCTCGCCGGCGGCGATGGTGGCGGCCTTGCGCGCGGCCTTCTCATTATATCTTGGCCACGCGCCGAGAGTTTTGCGCTGGGTCCCTCTCACCCCCGGCTTGGTGAAGAGGTAGACCCAGGTCCGACCACCGGTGGCGCGCATGCGCAAAGCGAGGCCTGGCAGCTTGTCGTCGTGGAGATAGTGCTGCGCCTTACCCGGCGGCAGCGTTGCGCTGCATATCACCGCATCGGTGAGTGTCAGCTGGTTGGCCGGCTCCGTCATGATTCCTTCCCTCTCTCTGTGCCCGGTGGGCCCCGCAAGAAGGGCGGTCAGCCCTCGAACAGAACTGGACCACAGACCTTCCCCTTGCCGTGTGCCCGCGCAGGGAGGCTCCACAGACCCAAACAGAACCGGGCTCAGACCTCCCCGTTTTTGTGCCCCAAGGGAAAATCCTCGGCGGGCACAACGGGGGCATACAAAATGTAGTAAGGTCACCTATGGGCCCTTATGGCCGAATAAGGCCATAAACCACATCAATCGAACGAGTTTTTACATCGCAACTATGGCCGGATTTGGCTGGCTCTGGTCTACAGATTGTGGTTCACACGGGAGAGGTCCAAGGTTCGATCCCTTGTGCGTCCACCATGCCCTTCGGCCCCCCGAGCGCGGACGATTGTCGACATTCTGGTGGCCATCGTGACCGCCTGATCGAAAATGTCGAAAACAACCCCATGCACAGTAGCCGACGCCGCGGCGGCCCCGGCCAATCCAGCTCATTGCCGACGGCGGTGCGGGGCGGATGACGGCCTGGCGTTACGCCGGCCAAGCTCGCCGAGCAGGTCGCGAACCGCGCCGTCGAGCTCGTCAGGCGGCAGGGTGGCTTGGTCGGCGCCTTGCGCGCCGGCCGGCCGATACCAGCCGCGGGCGGAGATGTCGTCATTCGCGGCGCGGACCTTCGGCGGGTGCACCTGCGGAGCAGACCGCCGTCTGCGGCGCGAGATCAGTTCGCGCACGCCGTACCCCGATACGAACCCGATCCCGGTGACCAGCACGACAATCAAGAATTCCAGCATCGTGTCGTCCCACCATCACCCTGCTGCAACGCAATAAGCGCGACAATGCGGCGGCGGCTTGACCGGGCCGGTTCCTTTTCACTGTGCCGAGCACAATGCTGACCCTCGGAGTCCTACGGGGTTTTGTTTGCAGGCCTCCTCGGCTACCGTCCCGGAACTCGCGGAGGCCGGGACGTCTCGATGCGCAAGGGCAACGACTACATTCTGAAGCTGCGGCCTTGGTCATTGTCGACGTTCGTCGTCGCCCTGCTGGCCGTGGTGCTCGCCACCGCGACGCAGGAGATGTTCGCAAGCTTCGGCATGCAGCTCCATTTCGCGGCCTTCGTGCCAGCGATCCTGATCGCCGGGCTGCTGGGCGGCGCACCGGCTGGGGCTTTTGCCACCATCATCACGGTGCCGCTGGTGTGGTGGGTGTTCATGCCCCCCTATTTCGAGTTCGCCTGGCCGACGGCCGACGATTATGACAGCATCGCGACGTTCCTGCTGTCGAGCTCGCTGTTGCTCGGTTTCTCGCAGCTCTACCGGGAAGCGCTGATCATTTTGCGGAAATAGCCGACCGGGCGCAGGCCACGACCGCGCGCCGGCGTTTATAAGCCGGTCGCCTGGGCGGATCGTTCGCCCTCAGATCCCGAACATCCAGACCGCGACGATGGCGGCCAGTGTCGCCAGCCCGCTGATGGTCCAGCCCACCGTGTAGAAGGTATCCTCGGGGGCGGTGTCGAGCACCGTATTGGTGGTTTCCGTCACTGATCGCCAACGCATGGCGCCTCTCCTCGGAATTCCTGCCCAGCGATATAACGCGGCGCGCGGTTCCCGGTTCCGTCCATCTCGCGGCGGCGGCACCGTTCACGGGCAGCTCACGGACTGCTGATCGACGCTGCGGAACCTGCGACATTCTGTCCCGTTGAGGGGCGCCGGAAACCAACTTGGGAGAACCATCCGATGCGAACACTGATCCTCGCCGCCACGGCGCTTGCCTTCGTCTCGTCCACAGCGCTCGCGCAGGACAAGGCCGCGAGCCCGGCCCCCGCAGCGCAAAGCGGCGACACGGCAACCAAGAGCGAGGCGACCAAGATGGCGCCGAAGAAGAAAGCCAAGAAGAAGTCGAGCGCCAAGGGAGCGGCAAAGGGCGGCGCCGCCGCGACCGGCGACGATGCGGCCAAGCAATAAACAGAAACAAACGCGATAGCCGATCGCGAATCTGGCGATCACGGAAAAGGCCGCCCTAAGGCGGCCTTTTTTGTTGCTGTCTCGGTGCGGATGCCGCCTCGCCCATCGCATCGCGTCGCGATCACATGCGCCGGCCGCTTGGGGCAGTGATTGTCGGGGCCGCGAGAACTGAATTCAAGTGCGGGAGAGGGAGCGAAAGAGGCGCAGAGCCGATAATCCGCACCGCCATCGGATCGTTCTGAAAATTGACCACCAGCTCCAGAAATTGCTCCACCTCCCGCACGTTCTGTTTTGACGCGCGTGCAGCAGCAACGCATGATCCAAACGGGCTATCACTGCGATGCGTTGAACGATTCATCGACAGGCCTAATGCTGGGCGCCGTCGTCGCGCCCGCCTGCGAGCCCGCTCTCGCGTATCCGCGCCGCAAACCAGCGCGACGTGGCGCTGTCGACGGTGCCGCCGGCATAGATCTCGGAAAAGCTCACGCCGTGCCGTCCGACGATCACCAGAATGCCCATCGCATAGGCAAACCACACATTCGGATCGGTCAGCGCCTGCAGCTTGCGTTGATCGTGGTCGAGCGGCTGGTGATTGCTGTCCTTGCGCAGCTCGATAGCCAGCAGATTGTTCGGGATGTCGCGCTGGTGCACGACGATATCGGGATAGATCGACTTGCCGAGATGGTCGTCGGTCGAACTCCCCGAGCCGCGCGGCAGCCGCAGCGTGCGCTCGCCGAGCCGGTCGTAGTTGCAATCGACCTGCCAGCCGGGAAACTGCCGCTCGACATAGACCGCAAGCCGGTGGGTGAGCGTTCGCTCGCCGAGATCGCGCTCCAGCAGGAAGGTCTCCTGCGCGTAGAATTCCGCGACCGCGGCGATCAGCTTGTTCAGCTCGGTCTGCATTGTCGCCTCCGACTGGACTGGACCACCGCCGCGGCCTTTTCAAATTGCGCTGCTACACCTGCACTTCGATCAGCCGCGGGCCCGGCTCGGCGACGGCTTCCGCCAAGGCCTTGTTGAACTCGTCGGCAGTGGTCACCGCCCGGCCCGGCACGCCCATGCTCTTGGCGAGCGCGACGAAATCCAGCGTCGGGCTGTCGATCCTCAGCATGTCCTGCGCCCGCTTGCCCGGTTCACCGGCGCCGACGCCATCGAATTCGCCGCGCAGGATCTGGTACATGCGATTGGCGAAGACGATGGTGACGATGTTGAGCCCTTCGCGCGCCTGGGTCCACAGCGACTGGATCGTGTACATCGCGCTGCCGTCGCCGACCATGCAGATCACCTTGCGGTCCGGACAGGCGATCGCGGCGCCGGTCGCGACCGGCGTCGAATAGCCGATCGAGCCGCCCAGGTTCTGAATCCAGTCATGCGGAGCGGCGCCCGCCGTCAGCGGAAAGAAGCCGCGCCCGGTCGTTATGGATTCGTCGACCAGGATGGCATTGTCAGGAACCGCAGCCGCGATCGCCTGGGCGATCGACGCGTGGTTCAAGGCACCGGTCGGCTTCACCAGTTCGACGGTCGCCTGCGGCTTCACATCGGCCGGCTTGGCGCCAACCGCCGAGGCCAGTGCCTGCAGCGCCGCCACCGAATTCTCGCCGATCGAGGTCATGCGATGCACCTCGCATCCCTCCGGCTTCAGCAGGCTCGGCTTGTTCGGATAGGCGAAGAACGCGACGGGTTCGTTGGCCTCGACGAGAACGATGTGTCGAAAGCCCTTCAGCGCCGCGAGCGCCAGCTCGACCACATAAGGCACCCGCTCGATCGAAAACCGCCCGCGCCCCCGCGCCATCCGCGGGCTCGCCAGCTGACCCATGACCTTGCAGCCGGTCTTGCCGGCGATCTGCGCCGCCAGCGCCAGCGCCGGCTCTGTCACCGCGCTGCCGGTCATCAGCAGCAATGTCGGTTCACCGCTGCGCAGCACCTTGGCGGCGCTCTCGACCGCCTGCGGCGAATAGTTCCGGCGCTGCGATTCCACGGGCACCTGCGCCACCTCGTCGGCCTCGTTCCACGCGGTGTCGGCGGGCAGGATCAGGGTCGCAACCTGCGGCGGTGCGCCGCTGGCCGCGGCGATCGCGGCGGCGCCGTCACGGGCGACCGACTCGGCGTCCGGCGAGGTGCGCACCCAGGCCGACATCGGCCGTGCCAGGCCTTCGATGTCCGATGTCAGCGGCGCGTTGTATTCGATGTGATAGGTGGCGTGCTGGCCGACGATGTTGACGATGCCGGAATGCGCCTTCTTGGCGTTGTGCAGATTGGCGAGGCCGTTGGCAAGGCCGGGCCCGAGATGCAGCAGCGTCGAGGCCGGCGTTCCCTTCATACGGAAATAGCCGTCGGCCGCACCGGTCACCACACCCTCGAACAGGCCGAGCACGCAGCGCATGCCGGGGACCTTGTCCAGTGCCGCGACGAAATGCATCTCCGAGGTGCCGGGATTGGTGAAGCAGACGTCCACGCCGCCCGCAACCAACGTCCGCACCAGACTTTCCGCACCGTTCATGCTCACGCTCCCGTTTCGAGATGTTCTTGAGGTCGCTCCAGGGCATGATCCGATCGAATCGGAGCATGCTGGTATCCTTTTGTTTGGTCGCGTTTTCTGAAAACGCTCAAGCTTTTGCTTGGCCGCGTTTCCTTGACGCGAACCGGTTTCCGCTTCGCTTGAAAACGCTCCAGATCAACCATTCTTCGTCCGCTTCGTCAAAGGTTTGGCGGGACAATGCAGCTATCGCTTCCGGTCTGTTGCCTTTTTAAACCGTGTTGCTCGAAAGTGCATGAAGTCACGGCTTCGTCGCTTGCGAAAGGCCGGCGGTTGTGGCCTTTTTGGCGGAATATTTGATTGTTCGCGAGGACGACGACGATGCGCAAGATTGCCTTGATGTTTGCCGCGCTCACGATCCTGGCAGGCGCCGGCCAGGCCCAGGCCCAGTTCTTCGACTCCCGGGGCTACCAGTCCGAAGCCCCGAGCTTCTTCGGCGGTGGCGGCGCAAGCCCGATCCCGCGCACCACCGTCAACTATCCGACCAACTATGCCCCCGGCACCATCGTGGTGAACACCGCCGAACGACGGCTCTATCTGGTGCAGGGCAACGGCCAGGCGCTGCGCTACGGCATCGGCGTCGGCCGCGACGGCTTCCGCTGGAGCGGCGTGCACCGCATCTCCGCGAAGAAGGAATGGCCGTCCTGGACGCCGCCGTCGCAGATGCTGCGCCGCCGCCCCGATCTGCCGCGCCACATGGCCGGCGGCATCGAGAACCCGCTCGGCGCGCGCGCGATGTATCTCGGCTCGACGCTGTACCGCATCCACGGCTCGAACGAACCGGAGACGATCGGCCAGGCGGTCTCGTCGGGCTGCTTTCGGATGACCAATGAGGACGTCAAGGACCTCTATGATCGCGTCTCGGTCGGCGCCACCGTGGTGGTGAAGAACTGACCGCGTCGATTTCGACGGAACCAGGCACTTCCATCCGGCGAGATCGTCAATCGCAGCTTGCGCTGTCGCAAACCTTGCGGCAGCGTCGTCGCAATGTCTCAGCATCGTCCTTCGATACTTCTGCTTCTCGCCGCAGCGCTCGCCGTTTGCCTCACCGATAGCACCGTGCCGGCCGCCGCCGAGGTACCGGCCATCGCGGCGCGCCAGCGCAACGAGAAGAAGGTCTTCACCGACGCCGAGATCGTCGAGGGCTTCCTGAAGACCGCGTTCGGCGCCGAATATCATCTCGCCGGCCGGGTCGACCGCATCCGCAAATACGACAGGCCGGTGCGCGTGTTCGCCGACGGCAACCGTGCCGACCGCAAGGTCCAGCTCGCCAAGGTCATCGCCGACATCCGAGCCAAGGTGCAGCATCTTGACATCGCGATGACCGACGACAACGACGCTGCCAATGTCGTGGTCAAGCTGGTGCGCGACCGCGAGCTAAACCGCACCATCGCGACCTTCTACGGCCAGGAGCGCGCCAAGGAAATCCGCACCTCGCTCGACCCGCAATGCCTGTCCGGCTTCCGCAAGAACGAGAACTACGAGATCGAGCATTCCGACGTCATCCTCACCGTCGACAACGGCGATTTCGTCTTCCTCGACTGCGCCTATGAGGAGCTGCTGCAGTCGCTCGGCCCGATCAACGACACTGCGACGGTGCCGTGGACCATGTTCAACGACAGCGTCTCGATGGGCTTTTTCGACATCTACGACCAATACCTGCTCAACCTGCTCTACGATCCCCGCATCAAGCCCGGCATGAACGTCCAGGAGGTCAAGGCCGCGCTGCCCGAAGTGCTCACCGACGTCCGCGCCTGGGTGGCGAAGGTGAACCATCTGGAGTGAGGGTGAGCTTTTGCCGCAATGGGCACAGACGCTCGCGGCACACACCGCTGTCGTCCCTGCGAAAGCAGGGACCCATACTCCGCGGCGGATGTTATTGAGGGGACTCGTCATACCAACATTGCTCACCACAACCATTCGTGGTTATGGGTCCCTGCTTTCGCAGGGACGACATCGAGAACGTTGCACCGCTTGTGAATCAAGCGGAACGCGCACGTGAGGCGAGCACCGGCAGCAGGGCTCCCTCTCCCCTTGCGGGAGAGGGAGCCTGACCGGCGTGCTTACCTCACTGCTCAATTCGCAACGTGGGAATCACCACCCTCGCCGCTTGACCTTGCCCCTGCGGCCGCCTCCATAGAGCTGCGGTCAGACAACGCGAGGTGATTCGATGAATGCTCCTGCTGCCCGTTTCCTCAGCCCGTCCGAAGCTGCAAGGCAGCTCGGGATCTCGGCGAAAGCACTGCGCCTCTACGAGGAGCGCGGCCTGATCGCGCCCACCCGCTCGCCGGCGGGATGGCGCGCCTATGGTGCGGCCGAGATGGCGCGCGGCGCCGAGATCGTCGCGCTGCGCGGGCTCGGCCTCAGCATCAATGAAGTGGCGCGGATCCTGAGCGGCGACGCCGCCGTCCTCGATCGCGTGCTGGCCGCGCACCAGGCCGCGCTCGAAGCGGGCATCCGCCAATCCGGCGACAGCATCGCCAAGGTGCGACGACTGCGGGCTGACCTCGCCCGCGGCAAGATGCCCGCGACGCACGACCTCATCGGTGCAGTCAGGACAAGACCCGGGATCGGCGTCGCATTCGATCTGCCGTGGCCGTGGGGCGGCGAGCGCTTCGAGTTGCACGACATCAAACTGCTGAACTACATCGTCGGCCCGCTCGGCAGCGGCAAGACGCGCCTCGCGCAGCGGCTGGCCGAAGTGCTGCCCGGCGCCAGTTTCGTGGGGCTGGACCGCACCGCCGGCGGCGGCGCGGCCGTTCGCGCGCGGCTCGATGCGGACCCGGCACACAAAGCGAGGGTCGAGGCGAGCCTTGCCGTCCTGCTCGCCGATGGCGCGGTGGACTCGGTCGCGCTGACCACCCTGCTCGCCGCGCTCGAAGCCGACGGCGACACCATCCTGGTGATCGACATGCTCGAGCAAGGGCTCGATGCGGCAAGCCAGGAAGCCGTGATCGCGCATCTGCGCCGCCGCGGACCTGCGGCGCGGCCGCTGTTCTTCCTCACGCGCTCCAACGCGATCCTGGACCTCGACGCGGTCGGCGACGATGAAGCGATCATCCTGTGCCCCGCCAATCACAGCGTGCCGATCTCCGTCACGCCGGTGCCCGGCGCGGCGGGCTATGAGGCGGTTGCGACCTGCCTCGCCTCGCCGGCGGTGCGGGCGCGCACCGAAGGCATGGTTGCGTGGCGGCCATCCTGACTTCTCGCATTGGTTGTATTATAATTACACAACAATGCACTGCGCAGGTCGGATGCACGGCGAAAAAGTGTGCTATAAGCCCACACAATGACCGAGCTTCCCCGTACCCAGGCCTTGCGTTGCTTCATCACGGTTGCCCGTGAAGGCACTGTATCGCGTGCTGCAGCGATGCTGAAACTGACCCAGCCGGCGGTCAGCCTGCAACTCAAGGCGCTCGAGGAAAGCACCGGCTTGCTGCTGTTCAACCGCACGCCGAGCGGCTTCACGCTGACCGAGGCCGGCGCCGCGCTGCTGCCGCTGGCGCACCGGGCGGTGGCGGCCGCATCCGACTTCAAGGCGATGGCGGATCAGCTGAACGAGGCGCAGCGCGGCACGCTGCGCGTCGGCACCATCCTCGACCCCGAGTTCACCCGGCTCGGGCCGTTCGTGCGCAGCCTTGCGATGTCCTCGCAACGCACCGAAGTGTTTCTGCGCCATGGCGTCAGCGACGACGTGCTGGCGCAGGTCGGCCGGGGCGAGCTCGACGTCGGCTACTATGTCGACGCCACGCCGCCGGAGCAGCTGGTCCATCACAGCTTCGCGGAACGGACCATCGCCGACGGCCGCTACCAGCTGGCGCCGCTGCTCAGCTACCACTACCGCGTGATCGCGCCGATCGGCTGGCGGGATCGGGTGATCGGCAAGGGCTGGGCGGAGCTCGCCGAGCTGCCCTGGCTCGCGACACCGCCGCATTCCGGCCACCGCCGGCTGCTCGATGACATCTTCCGTCCGCTCGGCGCCTTACCCAAGCGCGTCGGCTACACCGATCAGGAAGAGGCGATGATCGACTTCGTCGAATCCGGCCTCTGCCTCAGCCTCGCGCGCGACAGCGTGCTGGCGCCGCGGATGGCGCGCCCGCATCAGTTCGTGGTCGCCGACAAGGTAAAGCTCACCTGCGATCTCTCTTTCGCCTGCCTTGCCGCCCGCCGCCAGGAGCCGGTGATCGCGCACGCCTTCACGGCGGTGCGCGCGGTGTGGAATATCAAGCCGGCGATCGCCGGCGCCGGCCCGACGCGGACGCGCAAGGTCGCGAAGAACGTGTGACGCGGCCGCGCGGCCGGTCGGTCACCGTGAACCGGGGCCTAAAGCGCGAGGAGATCAGACTGAAGCGTCATCGCGCCTCAGCTCTTTGTTTGAGCACGCTCTTTTTGGGAAAGCCGGTTCGCACTTTTCGCCAACGCGGCCGTTCCGGTCCGGATCATGCTCTAGGCCGCGACCACCAACGCTCGCGCCATGACCGGCGCCGCCGACGGCGCCTCATGATCCTGCAGCGCGAGTGCGTTCATCAGCTCCTGCAGCCTGGGCGGCAGATCGGCGTAATCGCCGCGCAGCGCATGGCGCAGCCGCTCGCCGATCTCCTCGCAGATGGCGCGCGCGTGCTCGGGCGCGATCGGATGAGGCTCACCCATCGGCGTGGACCGCGTGAACTGCTTGCATAGGCGGCGAGCCGTCAGACGGCATTTCCGCGTACGCGGATCCCGCATGCGCACATGCGATCAAGACCAGGATCCGAACGATGCTGAACATGTTCGTACTCCCTTTTCCCCTCCTTCGATAACAGCAGGTCGTTGCCGCCCGATTAGGGAAACTGGTTCTCACGGCCTTTAAGGGAGTGGTAAACGCCAGGTTTCAGCGCCCGCCCGCAGCCGATCATGTCCCCCGCGGAGGGGACAGACACATCAGGCGGAATTGGTATGATGCCAAACTGAAGGCCGGTCGGCTATCGTCGGCCACCAATGACAAAAAGCATTTGACCGGGAGGAATTGCAATGAAGTTGGCGATGGCCGGACTCTGGGTACTCGCAGGCGCGCTGCTGGTCGCGCCGGACGCGCGGGCCGACATCAAGGTCGGCGTCGTGGTGTCCGGATCCGGGCCGGGCTCGGCGCTCGGCCAGCCGCAGATGCGCACCATCGCCGCGCTGCCGAAGGAGATCGGCGGCGAGAAGGTGGTCTACATCGCACTCGACGACGAGTCCGATCCGACCAAGGGCACGCAGAATGCCCGCCGCCTCGTGATCCAGGACGGCGTCGACATCCTGATCGGCTCCTCGCTGACCCCGGTGACCATGCCGATGCTCGACGTTGCCTTCGAATCCAGGACGCCGATCATCTCGCTCGCGGCGGCGACCGCGATCGTGCGCCCGATGGACGAGCGCCGCCGCTGGGCGTTCAAGGTGGTCCCCAATGACGACCTGATGGCGGCGGCGATCCTGAAATACATCGCCAAATCGGGCATCAAGACGCTCGGCTATATCGGCGTCTCCGACGGCTATGGCGAAGGCTATTACGCCGAGGTGTCGCGGCTGGCGCCTCAGCTCGGCCTCACCGTCACGACGCATGAGGTCTATGCCCGCGCCGACACCAGCGCGATGGGCCAGGCGCTGAAGGTGATCGCGACCAACCCGGAGGCGGTGTTCATCGCCTCCGCGGGCACGCCGGCGGTGCTGCCGCAGGAAGCGTTGCGCAGCCGAGGCTATGCCGGCAAGATCTTCCAGACCCACGGCGTTGCGTCGGAGGAATTCATCAAGCTCGGCGGCGCCAATGTCGAGGGCGCGATCTTCACCGGCGAGGCCTTCACCATCGCCGACGATCTGCCGGCGAACGATCCGTTCCGCCAGGCGCGCGACGAGTTCGTGGCGAGCTACGAGAAGGTCAACGGGCAAAAGCCAAACATCTTCGGCGCGCATCTGTGGGACGCCGTGACGCTGTTCAAGCGGGCGGCGGCGAACGCGCTGAAGACGGCCAAGCCCGGCACGCCGGAATTCCGCGCCGCGCTGCGCGACGAGCTCGAGCGCGGCAAGGACGTCTATCTGAACAACGGCCTCTCGACGATGAGCCCGACCGATCACAACGGCTATGACGAGCGGTCGGCATTCCTGATCAAGGTCGAGGGCGGCAAGTTCAGGCTGGTGAAGTAGCGGTTGGGTCAGTCGCCGCCCCAGCGCCAGCGCGGCGGCTCGCCCTTCCACCAGCATACGGCGGTGAGCAAGGCGCTCAGCACGACGACATAGGCGATGAAGCGAGCCGGAGCGTGCGGGAGGATCAGCGCGGCGCCGACCGCAATCAGCGCCGCGAATCCTGCCAGAACCGACCAGCCCTGCCAGTTGTTCGGAGGTCCCCAGCCCCAGCCGTAGCGCTTGGCGGGAAACCAGTATCTGTCGTCAAGCGGCATGGGATCGCTCCAGTTCTCGAAATCCCAATTCAGAAAATCGCCGGCCTCACACCTTGCCCCTGCCCGATCCGCAGATGCCCTTCAGCGCCTGCCATTCGGCTGATGACAGCAGCGGCGGGCCGCTCGGCCGGCTGCCGGCATCGGCCTTGTCCATGCGCGCGAGGCGGTCCTCGGTCAAAGGATGGCTTGAGACCAGCGAGAGCCCCTTGCCGCCTTCCTTGCCGGTGACACGGAACATCAGTTCGCCCATCGGTTTCGCCGGACGGCCGAGCTTGTGCATGGTCTCGATCGCGAAACTATCGGCATTGGTCTCGGCGTCGCGCGAATAGGACGACGTCACCAGCGAGCGCGAGGCGAAGATGAGCGCACCGGAGCCGGTGACGTCGCCGAACAACAGCCCGATCAGGAACGAGGTGCCGCCATTGTGGATCAGCTCGCGCATGCTGTCGCGATGCCGGAGATGGCCGAGCTCATGCGCCAGCACGCCGGCGATCTCGTCGGGATTTTCCGCTTTCTCGAGCAGCCCGTCGAACAGATAGACCTTGCCGCCCGGCAGCGCGAAGGCATTCGGCACCGAGGTCGCCAGCACGCCCGACTGCACCGAATTGTCGAGGCCGGCGGTCTCCCGCAGCTTGCCGACCAGCTTCGCGAACGCCGCTTGTCCTGCCGCGTTGCTGCACGGCTTGCCGTCGAACACCACCTTGACCTGCGCCTCCGCGACGTCGCCGAGCCGCCGCTCGAAAGCGTCGGGCACCAGCGGCGTCAGCCGCTCGGCGGCGAGCGGCACGCCGAACAGCACCACCAGCACGATCGACACCGCAGCCGCGAGCGACCAGCCGACGATCGCGGCGACGCCCTTGCGGTTCGGCAGGTCCGCCTCGAGTGCCTCGCAGCGCGCGACCAGCGCCGCGATCAGCTGCGCATCGCGGATTTCAAGCCGCGCCAGAGCCGGAGCGGTCAGGCAACTCAGCCGCAACAAGCCGGACGGGCTATCGGCGCGGCGAATGTCGGCAAACGGCCAGCGCCCCAGCAGTTCGCCGCTCTCCCTGATCTCCAGCGTATCGGACAGTCTGAGCGCGACGAGGCGCCGACGGTTCGACAGGCCGTCGAAGAAGACGCCGCCAGGAGCCGGCGTCGCCGCGGAGTTGGTCTGGCTGGAATCGGATTCCATGGCGCTAGAAGCCACCGACGTCGAGGCCGTCGGCAAAACCTTCGCCGAGCGCATTGGCGAGATCGCCGCGCGCGGTGACGTTGGCCGCCGCCTCGATGTTGTGCACGATGGTCGAGGACAGCACCCGGAGCCAGAGATCGCGCATCAGATAGACCCGCATCACCACGTTCATCGCCAGCGCAAAGGCAAGATAGCCGATGCCGAGCAGAACGATCAGGGGAATGCTCTTGGCGAACGCCTCGGTCCTGAAGAAGCTCTCGATCGAGGAGCCGTCGATGCTGGCGGCCAGGAAGATGCAGAGCAGGAGATAGGCCGCGAACACCGCGAACAGCAGCACGATCCAGCCGATCACCTTCCAGTACAGGCCGACCAGCGCGCTGCGCGGAAGCGTCGATTCCAGCCGTACCTCGCCGAAACGGATGCCCGACAGCCACCAGCGCCACTCGATCGCCTTGAATGCGGCATAGGCGAACGGGGCAAACACGTAAGACGACAGCGCGAGCGGCATCAGCAGCCAGAGCCACCAGCCCCGCTTGAAGAAATCCCAGCCGCGGCCCTCGAACGAGCCTTGCAGATCGCCGTAATAGGAATGCCGCATCTTGTAGCGTTCGAGCGCCGCCTCGCGCCATGGCAGCGCCAGGCCGAGCGTGAACACGACCAGCAAGCCCCACAGCGAGGCCTTGAGCGCATAGAGCCAGCCCGAGCCGCTCATCCAGAAACGGACGCCGCGCCACACCGTGCGGGTCAGGCGGTAGCGCCGCGCGCGGTAGATCGCAAACTGCCCGAACAGATAGAAGAAGGCGACCAGCGGCAGCGAGGCGAACGCCTTGAGATGCTCCGCCTCGATGCCAATCAGGAAGTATCCGACATAGATCGGCATCAGGATCGCGAGCGCGACCAGAAAGCCGATCAGCAGTTCCTTGCCGCGGCCGGTATATTCCGGCGCGTCGCCATCGATCTGGGTGTGCGACCAGAGGTGACGACGGATGTCGGTGGTCAGCCAGAACCGGTAGAAGCCGAGCGTGACGAGTTCGAGCCCCGCGCCGCGCGCGACCAGGCGGAAGAAGTCCTTCCGGTTTCCTGCAAAGGCCACCGGCATCGGCGGCGGAACCGGTGGTGGTTGCGGCGGCCCCAGCGGGGTCCAGCTCATATCGTTCACGGGGTAGCTCCAAAACGTGACAATCTCTGCGCTACAAAGAGCACAGCTTTGTCGCTCTGAGTGTGATGCAGGTTTCACACAAGGTCGAGATCGCGGGGTGATTTTTTGGCGGGGTGCGGTTGGCCACGCCTTAATGGCATGCCGGAAGCACGGTCGTCGATCGGGCATCGACCACCGCCGGACCAAAGCGCCCGCTGCCGAGCAGACCGAGGAGATCATGCTCAAATCGGCCGACAAGCGGGACGCGAAAGGCGACGTGCTGGTCGCGTCCCTGCTGCTGTGGGGCATGCAGGATACCTATCCCTGCGAAAAACCAGCGAGCCAATAGCCGCGCCGTCCGCGCGGTGCCGGACCAGAATCAAACATCGTTTCAAACAGGCCGCGTCACGCCGCCGCCCCCGATCGGCGCGAAAAGCCCGGATTCGGCCGCTTTGGCCCGGCATCAATGCGGCCAAATGCGCGCTGAGGGCACTTGCGCAAACGATGGAATGAGAATGTAATTCGGTAAAACATGCCGCGCCGGCGACGCCCCGGCGCGCAACGATTGAGGAGCCGCTCATGCACGGGACCATCGATCTGGTCGACAGCACCAATCTGGATGCCGCACGCGAACGCGCCAACACGCTTCCGCTTTCGGATTACGATCCCGGCGATCCCGAGCTGTTCAAGACCGATACCTTCTGGCCGTATTTCGACCGGCTGCGCCGAGAGGATCCGGTGCACTGGTGCAAGGATTCGATGTTCGGTCCGTACTGGTCGATCACCCGCTACAACGACATCATGGACATCGAGACCAACCACGCGGTGTTCTCCTCGGCCGCCTCGCTCGGCGGCATTACCATCCGCGACGTGCCGCCGGACCTGCGCCGCGAAAGCTTCATCGCGATGGACCAGCCGCGCCATTCGGCGCAGCGCAAGACCGTGGCGCCGATGTTCACGCCGACGCATCTCGACGAGCTCGCCATCAACATCCGCAAGCGCTCGACCGAGTGTCTCGACAATCTGCCGCGCGGCGAGGTGTTCGACTGGGTCGACAAGGTCTCGATCGAGCTGACCACGCAGATGCTCGCGGTGCTGTTCGATTTCCCCTGGGAAGACCGCCGCAAGCTGACGCGCTGGTCCGACGTCGCGACGACCCTGCCCGGCGCCGGCGGCCTCGTTGCCACCGAGGACGAGCGGCAAGCCGAATTGATGGAATGCGCGACCTATTTCGCACGGCTGTGGAAGGAACGCGCTGCCCAGCCGCCGAAGAGCGATCTGCTCTCGATGATGGCGCACAGCGACGCCACGCGAAACATGGATCCGAAGAACTTCCTCGGCAATTTGATCCTGTTGATCGTCGGCGGCAACGACACCACGCGCAACACGCTGTCCGGCAGCATCTACGCGCTGAGCAAGCATCCGGAGCAGTACCGCAAGCTGCGCGAGAATCCGGCACTGATCGACAGTTTCGTGCCCGAGGTGATCCGCTGGCAGACGCCGCTCGCCCATATGCGGCGCACCGCACTCACCGACGTCGAGTTCCGCGGCCGCCAGATCAAGAAGGGCGACAAGGTCGTGATGTGGTACGTCTCGGGCAACCGCGACGAAGAGGCGATCGAGAAGCCCTACGAGTTCCTGATCGACCGCGCCCGGCCGCGCACCCACATCTCGTTCGGCTTCGGCATCCACCGCTGCGTGGGTCTCAGGCTCGCCGAGCTGCAGCTCAAGATCATCTGGGAGGAGATCCTCAAGCGCTTCGACACCATCGAGGTGGTGGAGGAGCCGCAGCGGGTGTATTCCAGCTTCATCAAGGGCTACGAGACGCTGCCAGTGCGCATCGCCGCCTGATGCGTCGCGAGCCAACCGGGATCAAGGAACCATGAACGTCCAGACCGCCATCCGTGCCGACCGGGCCGAGCTGCTGCGCCAGGCGCGCGAGGAAGCCTATGCGACGCCACTGAAGGACTTTCATCCCGGCGCACCAAAACTCTTCCAGAACGACACGTTGTGGCCGTGGTTCGAGCGGCTGCGCAAGGAAGAGCCGGTGCACTACTGCACCAACGCGCCGATCGAGCCCTATTGGTCGGTCGTGAAGTACAACGACATCATGCATGTCGACACCAGCCACGGCATCTTCTCCTCGGACTCCACGCTCGGCGGCATCTCGATCCGCGACGTGCCGCCCGGCTACGACTATCCGAGCTTCATCGCGATGGACCAGCCGAAGCACGCCCATCAGCGCAAGACCGTGTCGCCGATGTTCACGCCTGATCATCTCGACGAGCTGGCGAAGCTGATACGCCAGCGCTCGGCGAGCGTGCTCGACAATCTGCCGCGCAACGAGACCTTCAATTTCGTCGAGCGCGTCTCGATCGAATTGACCACCCAGATGCTGGCGACGCTGTTCGACTTCCCCTGGGAAGAACGGCGCAAGCTGACGCGCTGGTCCGACGTCTCAACCGCGCTGCCGAAGAGCGGCATCGTCAATTCGCCGGAGCAGCGGCGGCAGGAAATGGACGAGTGCTACGCCTATTTCTCCAGGTTGTGGAACGAACGTGTCAACGCGCCGCCCAGGAACGACCTGCTGTCGATGATGGCGCATAGCGACGCCACGCGGCACATGGACCCCGACAATCTGATGGGCAACATCATCCTGCTGATCGTCGGCGGCAACGACACCACGCGCAACACCATGAGCGGCTCGGTGCTGGCGCTGCACGAGCATCCCGACCAGTTCAGGAAGCTGAAGGAGAACCCCGCGCTGATCGACACCATGGTGCCGGAGGTGATCCGCTGGCAGACGCCGCTCGCGCATATGCGGCGCACCGCCCTGCAGGACACCGAGCTGGGCGGCAAGACGATCAGGAAGGGCGACCGCGTCGTGATGTGGTACGTCTCAGGCAACCGCGACGACGAGGTGATCGATCGTCCAAACGAATTCATCATCGATCGCGCCCGGCCTCGCATCCATCTGTCGTTCGGCTTCGGCATCCACCGCTGCGTCGGCATGCGGCTCGCCGAGCTGCAGCTCAAGATCGTCTGGCAGGAGATGCTGAAGCGCTTCGACCGCATCGAGGTGGTCGGCGAGCCGAAGCGAGTCTATTCCAGCTTCGTGCGCGGCATCGAGAACCTGCCGGTGCGCATCCCGGGTTGAGCCTCGCTTCGTTCGCGCCAGCCTAGCGCGCGTGCTGGCCCTTGCTGGTCGGCAATGGGCAATTGGTGCAGACCCGGTCGTCGCACATCCGGCAGATGGTGAAGCGATCCATCTCGGAGGTGTCCTGCCGTCCCAGCAGTTCGCGGATCAATATCGCCAGCTGCTTGCGTTCGGCCGGTGACAGCACGTCGAGCAGCGACGTCACGGCTGATATCCGCGACGCCAGCAGTTTGTTGCGGGCCGCGGCGCCGGTCGAAGTCAGGTGCAAGGCGACCTCGCGGCCGTCCTTGCCCGGGCGGCGTTCGACCAGCCGATCCGACACCAGACGATCCACCAGGCGGACCGTTCCGGAATGCGACAGGCCGAGGATCCGCCTCAGCTTGTCGTTGGTCATGCCCTGGCCATAGCCGATGACGATGAGGGCCGCCGGCGTCTCGCCGCCGCGGCCGACCACCTCGCGCGCGCCCTGCTCGATCCGATCCATGACAGCGAGCGACAGCGCGCCCAGCAGATTGGCGATTCCGTTTTCCATGCCGGGAATAATATGTGCGCTGCGCACAAAAAACAACTTGACCTGATATGTGCGCTACGCACATATTTATCCCAGAGCATAGCAGCGACGAAAAATGGAGTGGAGCGATGACGATCCGAAGCACCGCATTGGCAACGCCTGATGCCGCCGGCGGCGAACCCGCCCTGAAATACGTGCAGGCCAACGGCGTGGGCTTCGCCTATCTCGAACAGGGCAGCGGGCCGCTCGTCATGTTCATGCACGGCTTCCCCGACAATGCCTGGTCGTATCGCAAGCAGTTGCAGGTGTTCGCGGATGCGGGCTATCGCGCGGTCGCGCCGTTTCTGCGCGGCTATGCGCCGACCGAGATTCCGGCCGACGGCATCTTCGATCCGATCGCGCTGGGACAGGATCTCGAAGCGCTGATCGCCGCGCTGAGCGACGACGGACGGGCATACGTCGTCGGCATGGATTGGGGCGGCACCTCGACATTCCAGGTGCTGGCCACGGCGCCGTCTGCGATCAAGGCCGCGGTAGTGATGAATACCGCGCACCCAATCACGATCCCGAGCCTCAGGAGCGATCCCGATGCCGTTCGATCGGTCTTCCACGTCTATTTCTTTACGGTGCCCGGCGCGCACGCGGCGGTCAACATCGAGGGACTTCCCTTCGTCGACTACCTCTGGAAGTTATGGTCGCCAACCCTAGAGAACGACGCGCATCTCCGCTCGGTCAAGCAGACGCTCTCTTCTCCCGGCACCATGAAGGCGGCGCTGAAATACTACAACGGCCTGGTCGATGCCGGAGTTGCGGGCCGGCTACCGATCAACGACATGCATACGCCGACGCTGACGATTTATGGCGGCAACGATCCGACCGCGCGCTATTCGATCAAGGAAGAGCCGCTGTTCAAGGGGCCACATCAGCGCATCGTCCTGCCCGATGTCGGTCACTTCCCGCATCTCGAGCGTGAGGCCGAGGTCAACGGCCTGATCATGGACTGGTTCAAGACCCACGCCGCCGACTGAGCGCCCGCAGGCAGCGGCCGCTCAGCCGCGACATCTTTCAAAATTCTCCAACCGGGAGTGCGCGCAATGGACGCCACGACACAGCAGCAATACGCCGAAGCCTTTCATGCCCTTCACAGGACGGGCGATCCGCTCGTCCTGTTCAACGCCTGGGATGTCGCGACCGCCAAGGCGATCGCGAAGACCTCGCCAGCCATTGCAACGAGCAGCGGTGCGGTCGCCTCCGCACTCGGCTATGCCGACGGCGAGAATGCCCCGCTCGACATGGTGGAGGGCCTGGTGTCGCGGATGACTGCTTCCGTAACAGTCCCGGTATCGATCGATCTGGAGGCAGGATATGGCGACACTCCCGATGCCACCACGCGTTCGGCGGCGCGAATCCTCAAGGCCGGCGCGATCGGCATCAATATCGAGGACGGGCTCTTCGGCGGCAAGCGGCAGCTCGTCAGCCCCGAACTGCATGCCGCCAAGATCAGGGCGGTGCGGGACACTGCGCGACAGCTCGGAGTTCGTCTCTTCATCAATGCCCGGACCGATCCGTTTCTGCTGAAATTCGGCTCGCCGGAGCAATGCCTGGATGAAGCGGTGCGGCGCGCGAAGGTTTATGCGGATGCGGGCGCAGATGGCATTTTTGTGCCGGGGCTCACCGAGCTCGCGCTGATCGAGCGGCTCGTTCAACTGTCGCCGGCGCCGGTCAACATCATGGTGACGCGGGGCGTTCCCGAGATCGGCGAGCTCGCCCGTGCCGGCGTGCGCCGGATCAGCCTTGGGCCGTGGCCGATGCTGGCGGCGATGCGCGTCATCGGCGAGGCCGCCGCCGCGGTCGTCGCGAGCAAGCAGTACGGCAGGTTCCTGCTGCCGAACCCCTGAGTTCTAGGGTCGCGCGCGGGTATACAAATCCGGTATAGCTGCGCGAGCCAGATGCGAAGGGAAGTAAGGCTGCCCGCGCGGTAAAGGCTTCGGCGAGGACGCGCCAATGTGCGGCCCGAGCCGAGGCCATGATGGACCAGATTGCCGTTCACCAGGACAGCGCGACCAGCACCGACTGGCCGGTTGCGATCTACCGCACGCTGAAGAATTTTGGCGTCGCGCAGGTGTCCTACGTCCCCGACGCGGGACATTCCAAGCTGATCAAGCTGTCGCACGCCGATGCCGACATCAAGACCACGGTGCTGACGACCGAGGAAGAAGGCGTCGCGCTGTCGGCCGGCGCCTGGCTCGGCGGCGACCGCGCGGTGCTGCTGATGCAATCGAGCGGCGTCGGCAATTGCATCAATATGCTCTCACTGATGGCGAGCTGCCGCTTCCCGCTGCTGACATTGGTGACGATGCGCGGCGAATGGGCCGAGTTCAATCCCTGGCAGATCCCGATGGGCCGCGCGACGCCGCAGGCGTTCGAGATCATGGGCACCACCGTGCTGCGGCTCGACCATCCCGACGACGCCGAGGAGGTGATCTCGGCGGCCGCCTCGCTCGCCTTTGACGGCGACCAGCAGGTCGCGGTGCTGATCTCGCAGCGGATGATCGGCCGCAAGAAGTGGACGAAGGAGACGCATTGATGTCGGCATCAACAGGCACGCTCGATCGCCGCGCCGCCGTGAACGCGCTGCTCGCCGACCGCGGCGATCTACTCGTGATCTCCGGGCTTGGCTCCTCGTCTTACGATGTGTTCGATGCCGGCGAGCATCCCGGCAATTTCTATCTCTGGGGCGCGATGGGTGGCGCCGCGATGGTCGGTCTCGGGCTCGCGCTGGCGCAGCCGAAGCGGCCGGTTCTCGTCGTCACCGGCGACGGCGAGCAGCTGATGGGGATCGGCAGCCTGTTGACCATCGCCACCAAGCAGCCCGGCAATCTCTCGATCGCGGTGCTCGACAACGGCCATTTCGGCGAGACCGGGATGCAGCTCAGCCATTCCGGCCTCGGGGCGAAGCTGGAGGTGATCGCAAGCGGCGCCGGCATCGGCCATGTATCCGATATCGCCGACATGGCCGGCATCGATCGCTTCCGCAAAAGCTTGCGCGATCTCGCTGGCGGCCCGCGGCTGGCGCGCATCCGTATCGCGGCCGGCGAAGTCGAGCGCGCGCTGCCGCCGCGCGACGGTACGTATCTCAAGAATCGCTTCCGCGGCCATCTCGGTTTCCAGGTGCGCTGAGATCACAATGCACGCACCGCCGTCATTGCGAGCGAAGCGAAGCAATCCATCGCGCGGCATGCGCGGAGGCATGGATTGCTTCGTCGCTGTCGCTCCTCGCAATGACGATGATAGGCCTACGCCGTCAGCGCGCTCAGGCGAGCTGGATATCCCAGAGCCCCTCGGCGCGGCACGCGGCGACCTCCTCGCGCAGCAATTTGGCGATCAGCGTGATGGCATTGGAGCCGGGATGTTCGACCGGCGAGGCCAGCGTCAATTCGCGCCGCGGCGCGGGACGTGCGATCGGCGCAGTCTCGAGCCGGCCATCGGCGACCTCGCCGCGCACCGAGGATGGCGGCAGCATGGTGTATCCGAGCCCCTCCTCGACCAGACTGGTCAGCACCCGGAACGAATCCGCCTCGAGCTTGACGTCGAGCGTGACCTTCTTCTTCGCCGCCGCGTGCTCGATCATGGCGCGGAGCCCGTGCGAATGACTTGGAAGCACCAGGCGCTGGCGCAGCAGCCAGCCGATGTCGACCTGCTTCTTCTGCTTCAGCCCGCTGCCGCGCGGGCCGACCGCGACGATCGAGTCGCGGCCGAGGCTCTGCACCGCCAGATGCAGATCGACCGACGGGCCGTAGATCACCGCAAGGTCCATCTCGCCGCGATGCAGCCACTCGATCAGGTGACCGCTGTAGCTTTCGACGATGCAGAGCGAGATGCCGGGATAGCGCTCCACCGTGCGACGCGCCAGCCGCGCCGAGATCACGCAGCTCACCGTCGGCACCAGCCCGAGCACGACGCGCCCGGACGGCGCGCCGCCAGCGGACTGGATGTCGTCGCGGATCTGGTCGATCTGCCGCACGATACCGCCGGTGCGCGCCAGCAGCAGCCGGCCGGCGTCGGTCAGCACCATGCCGCGGCCGTTGCGCGTGAACAATTCGGTGCGCAGCTCGTGCTCCAGCAGCTTGATCTGCCGGCTCAGCGCCGGCTGCGCCACCCGCAAGGTATCCGATGCCTTGCTCAGACTCCCGAGTTCCGCGACGCACGCAAAGGTCCTAAGCTGGCGGAAATCCATACTTGCCAATCCTGGAAGGCAGGTTCATACGCTATAACAAAACAGCATAGGGAGTTTACCGGGGCCCCACAACAGCGGGCGCTTCACCCGGCGTCTGCGTAACCTCGCGACAAGAAGAACCAATGACCGCACACGAACAACACACCGACGACCATTCCGACATCCGCGACGCCGTCGCAAAGCTCTGCGCGCAGTTTCCCGGCGAGTACTGGCGCAAGCTCGACCGCCAGATGGCCTATCCGAAGGAGTTCGTCGATGCGCTGACGGAAGCCGGCTATCTCTCGGTGCTGATCCCCGAGGAGTATGGCGGCGCGGGCCTGAAGCTGTCGGCCGCGGCGGCGATCCTGGAAGAGATCCAGCGCGCGGGCTGTAACGGCGGCGGCTGCCACGCCCAGATGTACACGATGGGCACCGTGCTGCGGCACGGCAACGATGCGCAGAAGGCGAAGTACCTGCCGAAGGTCGCGACCGGCGAATTGCGATTGCAGGCGTTCGGCGTCACCGAGCCGACCAGCGGCACCGATACATCGTCGCTGAAGACCTTCGCACGCCGCGAGGGCGACCACTACGTCGTCAACGGCCAGAAGATCTGGACCAGCCGCGCCGAATATTCCGACCTGATGGTGCTGCTCGCACGCACCACCCCGAAGGAGCAGTCGAAAAAGCGCACCGACGGCCTCTCGGTGTTCATCGTCGACATGCGCGAGGTGAAGGGCAAGGGGCTGGAGATCCGCCCGATCCGCACCATGATGAACCACGCGACGACAGAAGTGTTCTTCACCGACATGAAGGTGCCGGCGGAGAATTTGATCGGCGAGGAAGGCAAGGGTTTCCGCTACATCCTGTCCGGCATGAATGCCGAACGCATCCTGATCGCGGCCGAATGCGTCGGCGACGCCAAGTGGTTCATCCAGAAGGCGACCGACTACGCCAAGGAGCGCAGCGTGTTCGGCCGGCCGATCGGCCAGAACCAAGGCATCCAGTTCCCGATCGCGAAAGCCTACGCCTCGATGCGCGCGGCCGAATTGATGGTGAAGGAAGCCACCCGCAAATACGAAGCCGGCCTCGACTGCGGCGCCGAGGCCAACATGGCCAAGATGCTGGCGGCCGATGCCTCCTGGGAAGCGGCCAATGCCTGCGTGCAGACTCATGGCGGCTTCGGCTTCGCCGAGGAGTACGATGTCGAGCGCAAGTTCCGCGAGACGCGGCTCTACCAAGTGGCGCCGATCTCGACCAACCTGATCCTCTCCTTCGTCGCCGAGCACGTGCTCGGCATGCCCCGCTCCTACTGAGTTGCCAGATCATGCTGCCGCTTGAGGGACTGACCGTCATCGCCGTCGAACAGGCAGTCGCCGCGCCGTTCTGCTCGTCACGCCTCGCCGACGCCGGCGCTCATGTCATCAAGATCGAGCGCCCCGAAGGCGATTTCGCCCGCGGCTACGACGCCGCGGCGAAGGGCCAGAGCAGCTATTTCGTCTGGCTCAACCGCGGCAAGGATTCCGCCGTGGTCGACCTCGCGACCAAGGAAGGCCGTGCGCAGCTCGAGCAGCTGATCGCGGGCGCCGACGTGCTGCTGCAGAATCTCAAGCCGGGCTCGATGGACAAGCTCGGCTTCTCGCGCGAGCGGCTGCGCAAAGACTACCCGAAGCTGGTCATGTGCACCATCACCGGCTATGGCGACACCGGTCCGTACGCCGATCGCAAGGCCTATGACCTCCTGATCCAGGCCGAGAGCGGGCTGGCCTCGATCACCGGCGGCCCCGAGGGCGCCTCGCGCGTCGGCATGTCGATCGTCGATGTCGCGACCGGTGCCACCGCGCACGCCGCGATCCTCGAAGCGCTGATCGGCCGCGGCCGCACCGGAGAGGGAGCCGACATCCGGATCTCGATGTTCGACGTGATGGCCGACTGGCTCACGGTGCCGCTGCTCAACGCCGAAGACGGCAAGTCGCCCAAACGCATCGGCCTCGCCCATCCCTCGATCGCGCCCTATGGCGTGTTCCGCTCCAGGGACGGCAAGGAGATCCTGATCTCGATCCAGAGCGAGCGCGAGTGGAAGACGCTGTGCGCCAAGGTGCTGGGCCAGCCCGGCCTGCCCGACGATCCGCGCTTCGCCAACATGGTGGAGCGCGTGCGCAACCGCGCGCTGACCGACGGCATCGTCAGCGACAGTTTCAGCAGACTGACGCGCGAGGAATTGCTGGGCAAGCTCGCCGAGGCCGACATCGCCTTCGCCGAGGTCAACAGCATGGACGACCTCGCCAGGCATCCGCATCTGCGCCGCATCGAGGTCGACACGCCGAACGGCAAGGTGAGCTATCCGGCACCGGCTGCGATCGTGGTCGGCGAGAACAGGCACTACGGCAAGGTGCCCGCGATCGGCGAGCGCATCAAACGTTCCTGAGATCCCTCCTGCCCGGGCAACACAGACATGACCGACAAACTCGACCTCGATCATCTCCGCCAGTGGATCGGCAAGACCACCGAGTCCTCCGACGTCGTCACCAAGTATCTCGTGATGGGGCTGCGCGCGACTCTGTTCCAGGAGATCGGCGAGCCGAAGGCCGGCGACACTGCGCCGTGGACGACGCATTGGTGCCTCGCTCAGCCGGTGTTTCCGATGTCGCAGCTCGGCCCCGACGGCCACCCGACCCGCGGCGGCTTCCTGCCGCCGGTGCCGCTGCCGCGCCGGATGTGGGCTGGCGGCGAACTGGAATTCTTCGACGCGTTGCGCATCGGCGATGACGCCAGGCGAACCTCGAAGATTGCGGACGTCACCGTGAAATCGGGCTCGACCGGCACGCTGTGCTTCGTCTCGGTCAATCACGAGGTCACGACCTCGCGCGGGCTTGCGATCCGTGAGCGGCAGGACATCGTCTATCGCGAGATGACGAGCACGCAAGCCGCAGCGCCTGCCAAGGCGCCGCCGCCTGCCCCGGCCGCGCAGCATCGCGAGAGCCACGTTTCCGATCCTGTGCTGCTGTTTCGCTACTCGGCGCTGACCTTCAACGGCCACCGCATCCACTACGATCGCGACTACGTCACCAAGGTCGAGGGCTATCCGGGCCTGATCTTCCACGGCCCGCTGCAGGCCTCGTTCATCGTCGAGCTCGCCGCGAAGCTGCGCGGCGGCAAACCGCCGAAGAAGCTCAGCTATCGCGGTGTGCAGCCGCTGTTCGAGGGCAGCGAGTTCTCGATCAATGCCAACGACAAGGACGGCGGCATGGAGCTGTGGACCGCGAATGCCGAGGGCCAGCCGACCATGAAGGGCACAGCGACCTGGTAGTCGCGCGCGCGCCTCACATCAAGATGCGACGGGAATACGAGGCGCTTTCATCAACGCCTCGTATTCCCTATTGTGATCGCATTCAGCCACGGATCACGGGATCATGAGTCGCTTCTGGAGTTCGGTCGTCCACAATCTGTCGCCCTACGTGCCCGGCGAGCAGCCGAAGATCGGCGGCCTGATCAAGCTCAACACCAACGAGAACCCCTACCCGCCGTCGCCGCGCGCGGTGGCGGCGATCACCGCGGCCACGGATCGGCTGCGGCTCTATCCGGACCCGCGCGCGACCGCCCTGCGCGAGGCGATCGCGACGCGCTACGGCGTCACGGCAGACGAGGTGTTCGTCGGCAACGGCTCGGACGAGGTGCTGGCGCACGCCTTTCCGGCGCTGCTGAAGCATGACGCGCCGCTGCTGTTCCCCGACATCACCTACAGCTTCTACCCGGTCTATTGCCGCCTCTATGGCGTCGGCCACGAGACGATTCCGCTCGATGCCGCGATGCGGATCAACCTTGCCGACTATCGGCGGCCTGGCAGCGCCATCCTGCTGTGCAATCCGAACGCGCCGACCGGCATCGCGCTGCCGCGGGCCGCGATCGAGGCGCTGGCGACCGAGCAGCCCGACCGTCTCGTGGTGGTCGACGAGGCCTATGTCGATTTCGGCGCCGAGAGCGCCGTGCCGCTGGTCGCGCGCCACGACAATCTGCTCGTCATCCAGACGCTGTCCAAGTCGCGCGCGCTGGCGGGACTGCGCGTCGGTTTCGCCGTCGGCCAGCGCCCGTTGATCGAGGCCTTGGAGCGCGTCAAGGACAGCTTCAACTCCTATCCGCTGGATTGCTTTGCGATCGCCGGCGCCGTCGCCGCGATCGGGGACGATGCGTGGTTTGAAGAGACCCGGCAACGCATCATCAGCAGCCGTGAGGCGCTCGCCCGCGGCCTCACGGAGCTCGGCTTCGACGTGCTGCCGTCGTCGGCGAATTTCGTGTTCGCCCGCCATCCCGGCCACCGCGGCGCCGATCTCGCCGCGAAACTGCGCGAGCGCGGCGTGCTGGTGCGGCATTTCCAGAAACCACGGATCGAGGATTTCCTGCGCATCACGGTCGGCACCGACGATGAATGCGGCCGCCTGATCGGCTTGTTGCGTCAGATGGTGTGATCCAGTTTCGGCTGCTACTGGAACCGAACGCCGGCCAGCGCGTTCCCCGCCGTGACGGAGGACGCCATGATTAGAGACGAACAGGTCGCGGTTCTCTGCGACATCGCGCAATCCATTGCCTTTGCCGACGACGTGCAGGGTGAAGTCGACCGGCTGATCAAGGAGGGCTACGTCGCCAAGGACGGCGATCTATACGAGCTGACGCCGAAGGCCGAGAAGCTGCTGTCGGATCGCGGCGCCAGCCTCAACCAGGCGTGACGCTGCTCGCGACCGAGCTTACGCCGCGGGCGTGCACAGCGTCGCTGATATCTTGATACCGAGCCCTGCGGACTCCTCGCGGAACTGCGCGATCGAGCGCGCGTTGCGATGGGCCTCGAACGCGGCGTCATCCTGGTAGACCTCGTAGATCAGGAGCTTCGCGGCGTCTTCGCGCGGCACCAGTATCTCGAAGTGCAGCGTGCCCGGTTCATCCCTGAGCGACCGGGCGCCATGCGCCGACAGCAGCGCCAGCACCTGATCCCTCTTTTCTGGCGCGACCTCGACGTTGGCGATGAGTGCAAGCTTCGGCATGATGAATACTCCTTTCGGTTCCGTTGAATGTTCAGATCAGCTGCGCAGCGGCCGAAACGCGTCCCGAACCTCTCGACTGAAGATGTCCGGCTGCTCCCACGCGGCGAAGTGACCGCCGGCTTCGGCCTGATGGAAGTAGATCAGCTTGTGGTAGGCCTTTTCCGCCCAGCTCCTCGGCGCCACGAAGCTCTCGCCGGGAAACGCGGTCACGGCAGCCGGGACCGTGACATTGGCGGGCAGATAGAAGTTGGTCTTGTTCTCCCAGTACAGGCGGCCCGACGAGATCGCCGTGTTGGTCAGCCAGTAGAGTGTGATGTTGTCGAGCACGTCATCGCGGGTCAGTGCGCCGGCGGAATGCCCGTTGACGTCGCGCCCGAGCACGGCTGATTGCATTGCGGAGGCCGGCTGCGCATAGCGGTCGCCGTGATCGAGCAGCCAGGCAGCGAGGCCGGCAGGCGAATCCGCAAAGGCCGCGAGCGACTGCGGGCGCGTGCCCATGATCTGCGCGTAGGCGCGTCGCTTCGCGAATTGAAGCTTGAGCTGGTCGAAGGCGTGCTGCTCCTCCGTGGACATGTTGTCCGGCGCAGGGCCGCCGGTGCTCACCGCCCTGAAGACCTCGGGCGGAACGACGCCAGGCAGGTTGACGTGGATGCCGAGCAACTCCGGCGCACCCAGCTTGGCCATCTCATTGGAGACCGGCGATCCCCAATCGCCGCCCTGCGCCACGAACTTGCTGTAGCCGAGCCGCTTCATCAACTGAACCCAGGCCCGCGCGATGCGCTGGGTATCCCAGCCGACCGTGGTCGGTTTGCCGGAGAAGCCGTAGCCCGGCATCGACGGGATCACGAGATGGAACGCATCCGACGCGCTGCCGCCGTGTGCGGTGGGATCGGTCAGGGGGTCGATGATCTTCATCTGCTCGATGACCGAACCCGGCCAGCCATGCGTGACGATCAGGGGCAACGCGTTGTCATGCTTGGAACGTACGTGAATGAAATGGATGTCCAGTCCGTCGATTTCGGTGATGAATTGCGGCAGCGCGTTGAGCCGCGCCTCGACCTTCCGCCAGTCGTAGTCGGTCTGCCAGTAGCGGACGAGATCTCGCAGCATCGCCTGGGGAACGCCCTGGGAGTCGTCATTGACGGTCTCCTTGTCGGACCATCGGGTCGCGGCCAGACGGCGGCGAAGGTCGGCGAGGTCCTCCTCGGGAATGTCGACGCGGAACGGGCGGATCGCATCATTCTCCGCCGCCCCGACGGGATGCGAGGGGAACAGACTGGCGGCACCTGCGACAGCAGCCAGGCCCAGCGCCGCGCCCGTCAACAGCCTGCGCCGGGTCCGGTCGATGGCTCCCTGGGTCGATTGGCCTGTTGCGATTGCAGCCGGTGTCTTCGATGTCGCAGTCATTTGACTGTCTCCTTGGAACGAGAGGCCGCCGGCAACGCCGCGATCACCTCCGTGGTTGTCAGGATGGAATGGGCGTAGGTCGGGCCATTCAGCTCATGAGCGGCGTGCATCATGTCGTGCGAGAAAGCGGCGGTGGCATCGCGCACCAGCGTCACGTGGTAGCCGAGCTCCATCGCGAAGCGCGCGGTCGATTCGATGCAGGTGTTGGCCAGCAGCCCGACCACGATCACGTGCGTGATGCCTTTCTGCTTGAGCAGGAAATCGAGATTGGTGTTGGCGAACCCACTCTGCCCCCAATGCTCCCCGGCGATCAGGTCGCCGGGCTTGGGGGCAAAGTCCGGATGCCAATCGCCGCCCCATTCGCCGCGCGCAAAGCTATGGCGCTGCATGATCAAGCGCTGGGTCGGATTGGGATGATCCCAATCCGCATAGTCGCCCGGCTCCCAGCGGCGGTGCGGGACGATCACCACCTGGATCCCGGCGCCCCGGACCGCGCCGTCGAGCCGGCGCAGATTGTCGAGTAGCCCGACCTCGTCGGCGATCGGCTTGATGCGCGGAAACACCAAGCCGCCCTCGGAGAGGAAATCATTGTAGGGATCGACGAGAAGCAGCGCGGTTCGCTCGCGTGGATAGATGATCTGGGACATCGATCACTCCTTGGCCATCAGGCAGCGGTTGGATTTGCTTCAACGACGCGCTCCGTTCACTCGGGCAGCGGCTTGCCGGCTTGTTCGCGGACGATGTACTCGGCGTACCAATCGGGCCAGTTCGCATCGTGGCCGCCGGTCCGTTTCTCGTGTTCGCCATGGGCTGCTGCCGCGCGGCGCAACGCAGCGGCGAGATCGGCCGCGGAGGAGAAATCCGTGCTGTTGCCGTCGACCCGCCCGGGCAGGCGTTGCGTCACCTGCTGCAGCAGCCAGACGTTGCCGTCGGGATCGTTGAACGTGGCGAGCGACCCGTAGCTCGGACGTTCCGGGTCCGGGCCCTTGATGCGACCTTCCGCGCCGCGGTGAAACACCTCGCTGACATCGGCGCCGCGCGCGATCAGCTCGGTGCGCGCCGCTTCGATGTCGTTGACGATGAGGAAGCGCGGCAGCGCGGGTCCCGAGCCGAGATGGATCGAGGTCGGCGAGCCTGGCGGCGTCAGCTGCAGGGCGCGCGAACCGTCAGGTCTGACGAAGTCGGCATCAAGGCGCCAGCCCAGGTCCTGGTAAAAGCGCTTGGCGCGGTCGACATCCGAGACCGGAATGACGACGACTTCGAGCTTCAAATCGACTTTGGCCGCTGTCGGCGCCTGTTCGGTGGTCATGGCTAGCTCCCTGGTGATGACAGACCGGGCCATCAACGGCCCATTGCATTTGCGACGATGCCGCGCCATATTGCTATGAAAATCATAGTAACAAGCCTGATGAAGAAAACGTGATGACCAGAATGAAGGGCAACATGACTGACCAAACGCTGTGCCCTGTCGCGCGCGCCGAAGCCGTCGTGGGCGACCGTTGGACCGTACTCGTTCTGCGCGAATTGTTCGCGCGAAATCATCGCTTCGAGGAGATTCAGGCGCAGACCGGTGGCACGCCGCAAATGATCACCGCGCGCCTGAAGACGCTGGAAGCGGACGGGCTGGTGACGCGGCGCGTCTACAACAAGCGTCCGCTGCGCCACGAATATCACCTCACCGAGAAGGGCGAAGCGTTCTTTCCGGTGATGATGGCGCTGCGCGCCTGGGGCGAGACCTGGTGCAAGTCACCGCGCGAAGGCCGGGCAATGAAGTACACCCATCTCGTCTGCGGCAAGCCGGCCGGGCTCGGTCCGGTCTGCGAGTCCTGCGGCGAGCCGGTCCGTCGCGCCGACATGGTGGGCGAGCGGACGCCGAAATATCAACGCGAGCGCGATGCCCGATGGGAGGCCTTCAAGGCAACCCGCTGAATTCCCCGACGCCGCCGGCGCGAGCGGACGACGCGAGAGCCTTCGCATCGTCGCAGCGTCTCGATCACACCGGGCCGATCCGGCCGAGCCCCGCATAGCACAGGAGACCACCATGCCATTCGTTCGTATCGACCTGAAGCGCGGCAAGTCCGCCGAATATCGCAAGACGCTCGGCGAGATCGTCTACAAGGCGATGCGCGAGGTGATCAACGTGCCCGAGAACGACAAGTTTCAGGTCATCACCGAGCACGATCGCGGCGACCTCAACTACGCCGACAACTATCTCGGCAACAATTACAGCGACGATCTCGTCTTGATCCAGATCACGCTGAATGCCGGGCGGACCGTCGAGATGAAGAAGGCGTTCTACAAGCGGATCGTCGACGATTTCCAGAGCCAGCTGCAGGGACGTCCAGACGATATCTTCATCAACCTGGTCGAGGTCGCCAAGGAAAACTGGTCGTTCGGCAACGGCATCGCGCAATACGCCAGCTGAACGCGGAACAGGCATGCGCCGGACGGACGGCCGCCTTGACTGGCGGCTTGCCGCCCGCCGCTTGCGATCGGCATTGCCAGCACGCAGAGGCGAAAACACCAGCTATGTGACCGGGCTCCAGCAGGATTTCGACAAGCAGTTCGCCAAGCAGACCGCCGCGCTGCAAAAATCCAACTAGCAGACCGCAACTTTCGGCCGTTGCTGCGGCAACTATGGGGACTGCGGCTTGACATCGTCAGGCAATCCATCGAGAGGTGGATTGCCTTTCCGCTTTTGCGACACGCAATGACGGAACGTAACAAGACAGGAATGGAAACCGCCTGATGTCATCCCGTAAACCCGAGGCCAGCAAAGGCAAGACCGTCACCGTCAAGGACGCTACCTTCGGCCTCCTGCGCGCCTGGGGCATCAAAAAGGTGTTCGGCAATCCCGGTTCGACAGAGCTGCCGTTCCTGAGCGACTGGCCCGACGACATCGATTACGTGCTCGGCCTGCAGGAAGCCTCCGTCGTCGGCATGGCCGACGGCTATGCGCTGGCGACGCGCAATGCCGGTTTCGTCAACCTGCATTCGGCGGCCGGCGTCGGCAACGCGCTCGGCAACATCTACAACGCCTATCGCAACCAGACCCCGCTCGTGATCACCGCCGGCCAGCAGGCGCGCTCGATCATGCCGCTGCAGGCCTTCCTCTATGCCGAGCGTGCCTCGGAGTTTCCGCGGCCTTACGTCAAGTTCGCCGTCGAGCCGGCGCGCGCCGAGGACGTGCCGGCGGCGATCGCGCGCGCTTATTACATCGCGATGCAGCCGCCCTGCGGGCCGACCTTCGTCTCGGTGCCGATCGACGACTGGGCGCATGCGACACAGCCGCTCGAGGCGCGCCAGGTCAGCCGCGAGGTCGGCCCCGATCTGTCGGCGATGCAGGCGCTGGCGGCCGCGCTGGGCGCGGCCAGGCGCCCTGGCCTCGTCGTCGGTCCCGCCGTCGATCGTGCCGAAGCCGTCGACCTTATGGTCAAGGTCGCCGAGAAGACGAAAGCCGCGGTCTGGGCCAGCCCGTTCTCGGCGCGCTGCTCGTTCCCTGAGCGCCATCCGCAATTTGCCGGCTTCCTGCATGCCGCACCTGGCCAGCTGTCCGACGCGCTGCGCGAGCACGATCTCGTCTTGGTGGTCGGCGCGCCGGTCTTCACCTTCCATGTCGAGGGCCATGCCGCGATCTTCGACGGCACAACGGCGATCTTCCAGATCACCGACGATCCCGATGCGGCCGCGATGACGCCGACCGGCCACAGCATCGTCGCGACCATGAAGCCGGCGCTGACGGCGCTGCTCGATATGCTGCCGGAGACCAAGCGCTCCGCGCCCGCGGGCCGCGTGCTGCCGCCGGCGCCCGCGGCCGGCGACCCGATCCCCGCCGAATATGCGCTGCATGCACTTTCGGCCGCGATGGGACCCTACGACGCACTGGTCGAGGAGGTGCCGTCGCATCGCCCGCTGATGCAGAAGGCGATGCCGATGCGCGGCCAGGACAGTTTTTACACCATGGCGAGCGGCGGCCTCGGCTACAGCCTGCCGGCGGCGGTCGGCATGGCGCTCGGCCGCAGCAAAGGGCGCACGGTCTGCCTGATCGGCGACGGCTCGGCGATGTATTCGATCCAGGCGCTGTGGACCGCCGCACAGCGCAAGCTGCCGCTGACGGTCGTCGTGATGAACAATTCCGGCTATGGCGCGATGCGTTCGTTCAGTCAGGTCATGCAGGTCCGCAACGTGCCGGGCCTCGATTTGCCCGGCATCGATTTCGTCAAGCTCGCCGAAGGCATGGGCTGCGACGCAATGCGGGTGACGAAGTCGGCCGATCTTCCCGCCGCCTACCAGCGCGCGCTGTCGCATCAGGGCGCCAGCCTGATCGAGGTGATGGTGGATTCCGCGGTGCCGCTGCTCTACACGCAGAAGAATTGAGCGGGGATCCTACGGGGGTCTCGTAGCCCGGATGGAGCGCAGCGTAATCCGGGATTCTCGCAACGACGTTCGGCCCCGGATTGCGCTTCGCTCCATCCGGGCTACCGGTCTCACTTCCCGTAACTCTCCCGCATCTTGGCCTGGATCTTGGCCATGCCGCCGATCCAGCGGTCGTAGTTCTCGGTCTTCTTGCGCATGTAGCCGAGCACTTGCGGGTGCGGCAGGATCAGGAAGGTCTCCTGCTCGATACCCTTGAGCGCGTCCTGCGCGACCTGCTCCGCCGTGAGATCGCCGTCGCCGGATTGCGGGCCCTTCGGGATCGAGCGCAGCATGTTGGTGTCGACGCCCTGCGGGCAGAGGATCGAGACCTTGATGTTGTCGGCGCGGTGCGAGATCGCGAGGTTTTCGGCAAAGCCCACTGCTGCGTGCTTGGTGGTCGAATAGGCCGGGCTGCCGACCTGCGACAAGAGGCCCGCGGCCGAGATCGTGTTGAGGAAATAACCGCCGCCGCGCGCCTTCATACGCGGCACCAGATGCCGCGCGGCATAGACATGCGCCATCACATGGATCGCCCAGCTTCGCGACCACGGCTCGTCCGAGGTGCCACCGGCATTTTTCGACAGCGGGTCGAAGCCGCCGCCAATGCCGGCGTTGGAGCAGAACAGCGCGATCGGGCCGAACATGCGCTCGGTCTCGTCGATCACATGCAGGATGTTCTTCTCCTGCCCGACATCGCATTTGAACGCGGCGCCACCCACCGAGGCCGCGACCTTCTCTGCCGCCGCATGATCGAGGTCGACCACCACGACCTTGGATGCGCCCGCGGCATGGAACGCCTCGCACAGCGCCTTGCCGATGCCATTGCCACCGCCGGTGACCACCACGACTTTACCTGCCACCTGCATGGCTGTCCTCCCGATACCTTTGCTTGCACACTGTCGTTCGCTTTGCTCACCTCGCCCCCTACATCCGTCATCCTGAGGAGCGCGGAGCGCGTCTCCTCCAGCGACAACGGCTTCGCCGTTGCGCGGGGGCGACGGTGAGAGGGCTGAATGCGCTATCACGAAGCATGATAGCTCATCCGCTGCAGATGGCGAGAACTTCAGCTCGTCAGCACGACGTCGAATACCGCCGTATAGTGGCAGGCGGCGCCGAGCAGCACGAAGCCGTGCCAGATCGCATTCTGGAAACGCAGCCGCCGCCAGGAGTGGAAGATCACCCCGAAGCTGTAGAGAATGCCGCCCGCCAGCACAAAGCCGAGCGCCATCGCCGGCAGCGCCTTCACGACGCGGTCGTAGAGCATGATGCCACTCCAGCCCATCGCGAGATAGAGCCCAATCGACAGCCGGTCGAACCGGCCGGGGTAGCGCAGCTTCAGCCAGATGCCGACGATCGCGACGCACCACACGCCGACGAGCAGCGCGAGCGCGAAATAGCTGTCCTTCAGTTCCACGATGAACGGCGTATAGGTCGCGGCGATCAAGAGATAGATCGCGGAATGGTCGAAGCGCCGCAGCACCCATTTGGCGCGCGACACCGGCCAGAGATTGTAGGTCGCCGACAGCGTCAGCATCGCGAGCAGGCCCGCGACATAGACCGAGACCACGGCAACGTCGAACGGGCCGGCATAGACCGCGGTCAGCACGATCAGCGCGGTGGCGGCAACCAGCCCGAAGGCGACGCCGATGAGATGAACGACGCCGTCGGCGATCAGCTCGGCGCGGTCATAGTTCCACAGCGCGGCGCCGGCTGCGTGGATCGAGTTCGAGGCAAGTTGCTTCAGGCGGAAGACCGTCATGCCGTAACGCTTTCCTGTGCGGCGATGAATATGGGTACTGCGAGCGCGGCCCAGCGTTCAATCCCTCGCCCGCAAAGGCGCCGGAAATGTGAAGCTTGATTTTGCCTGGATAATCGCCACCTTGCGGGTGATCGCCCACCCTTTTGGCCCCCTTTGCCGGGTTTCCGTTAACCCTCCATGCCCCCCAGCTTCGCAGATATCGTCGAGGAAGCGCGTCTCTCGGCGCGGGCGCTGCTCGACTATGGCGAGGGTTTCTTCAACCCGACGGTGCGGCTCGGCGTCACCGGCCTGTCGCGCGCCGGCAAGACCGTGTTCATCACCGCGCTGGTGCATGGCCTGACCCGCGGCGGCCGCTTCCCGGTGTTCGAGGCCTATAGCTCCGGGCGGATCGCGCGCGGCTATCTCGCCCCGCAGCCCGACGATGCGGTGCCGCGCTTCGCCTACGAGAACCATGTCCGCACCCTGATCGAGGAGCGGAGCTGGCCGAGCTCGACCACCGACATCTCCGAGCTTCGCCTGGTGATCGAGTATCAGCGGCAAAATGGCGCGGACCGCACGCTGACGCTCGACATCGTCGACTATCCCGGCGAGTGGCTGCTCGACCTGCCGCTGCTCAACAAGAGCTATGAGCAATGGTCCGCGGAAAGCCTCGCATTGTCGCGCGAGCCGCTGCGCGCCAAGCTCGCGGCACCCTGGCACGCCCATCTGGCAACGCTGCAGCCCGAGGCCAAGGAGGACGAGCAGGCCGCACGCACCGAAGCCAGATTGTTCACCGACTATCTGCGCGCCTGCCGCGACGAGCGCTTCGCGATGAGCTTGCTACCGCCCGGCCGTTTCCTGATGCCGGGCAATCTCGCCGATACGCCGGCGTTGACCTTTGCGCCGCTCGACGTGCCGGCGGACGGCAGCGCGCCCGACGGCTCGCTGTGGGCGATGATGCGGCGGCGGTACGAGGCCTACAAGGATGTCGTGGTGCGGCCGTTCTTCCGCGATCATTTTGCGCGGCTCGATCGCCAGATCGTGCTGGCCGATGCGCTCGCCGCATTCAATGCCGGTCCCGAGGCGCTGCACGATCTTGAGGCGGCGCTGGCCGGCATCCTCGACTGCTTCCGGATCGGCCGCAGCACGATCCTGAGCGCGCTGTTCCGGCCGCGCATCGACCGCATCCTGTTCGCGGCGACCAAGGCCGACCATCTGCACCACCAGAGCCATGACCGGCTGGAATCCGTGCTGCGGCGGATCGTGGCCAGGGCCACCGAGCGCGCCGAATATGCCGGCGCCGGCATCGACGTCGTGGCGCTCGCCGCGGTGCGCGCCACGCGCGAGGCGCAGGTCGCACGCGGCCGCGACCGGCTGCCGTCGATCCTCGGCACGCCAGCTGAGGGCGAAGTTGCCAATGGCGAGACGCTTGACGGCGAGACCGAGGTCGCGACCTTTCCCGGTGACCTGCCCGACAATCCGGAGGAGCTGTTCAACGGCGGATTCCGCGGCCTCTCGAGTGCCGGCGCGGATACCGCCGACTTTCGTTTCCTGCGCTTCCGGCCGCCGAAGCTGGAACGAAGTGGCGATGCGGAGCCGGCGCTGCCTCACATCCGCCTTGACCGCGCCCTCCAGTTCCTGATCGGAGACAAGCTGCAATGAACGAGAAGACGCCCCCGCGGCGGCCGGCGACGTTCAAGCTCGACGATCCCGGCGTGGTCGTGATGGATCCGGACGAGGCCGGCCGCCTCTCCCGCGGCACGATCCAGATCGTGCCCGAAGCCGAGCCCGCGCAGCTCCCGGTGCCGGTCGATACGCCGATGCTGCCGGCGCGTCGTGGCTTCCGCTGGGGCACGCTGTTCTGGAGCGCGGTCGCGGGCCTTGTGGTGCTCGGCAGCGGGCTCGGCGTCATCAACCTGGTCGAGGATCTATTCGCGCGCAACGAGGGCCTCGGCATGCTCGGATTGGGGCTCGCCGTGATCGCCACGGTGGCGCTCGCGGTCGTCACCATGCGCGAGCTGGTCGGCCTGGCGCGGCTTGCGACCATCGAGAAGCTGCATCTGCGCGCCGCCGAGGTGCTGATCAGCGACGACCGCGCCACGAGCCGCGCGATCGTTGCCGACCTGCTCAAGCTCGCGCACCAGACCCCGCAACTCGCCCGCGCCCGCAGCACGCTGCAGAGCCACACCGACGACATCATCGACGGCGCCGACATGATCCGCCTCGCCGAACGCGAATTGATGACGCCGCTCGACGAGGAGGCGCGGCGGCTGGTGTCATCAGCCGCGCAGCGCGTCTCCGTCGTCACCGCGGTCAGCCCGCGCGCGCTGTTCGACGTGCTGTTCGTGTTCGTGGCGAGCCTGCGGATGATCCGCCAGCTGGCGCGGCTCTATGGCGGCCGGCCCGGCGCACTCGGCATGATCCGCTTGCTGCGCCACGTCATCGCGCATCTCGCCATCACCGGCGGCATGGCCGCGAGCGACAGCCTGATCCAGCAGATGCTCGGCCACGGCATCGCGGCAAAACTCTCGCAGCGGCTCGGCGAAGGCATGCTCAACGGCCTCTTGACCGCCCGCCTCGGCCTCGCGGCAATCGACGTCACCCGCCCGCTTCCCTTCAGTGCTTTGCCGCGCCCCGCGCTGACCGATCTCGCGAAGGACCTGATCCGCAAGCGCGAGGAAGAGGAATAGTTCTTCTTTTTCCTGCCCAAAGCGGTGCCCATTACTGCGCCCTCTCCCCTTGTGGGAGAGGGCAGCTCAGCTGCTCGTCAAGAACCCGCTTGGGTGAGGAGTTTCTTTCCGCAAGCACCGCTCGCGCGGAGACATACCCCTCATCCGGCAGCCTTCGGCTGCCACCTTCTCCCACAAGGGGAGAAGGGGATCTCGCAAGGTCCGCTCAACATCGCCAGCACGCGCCAGCGGAAGAAGGTGGTGTCCGGCGGCGGCGACAGGTCCGGTGTCCAGCCCGAGATCTTCTCCAGCGCGTAGGTGTCCATCACCATGCCGCGCCAGCTCCGCGTCACGCGCTCCAGCGGCTGGCGTAGCGCGGATGTTTCGCTCCACAGCGGCAGATTGTTCTCGGGCTCGCGCCCGACATAGATGCCGGCGTGGTCGCGGATCTCGCTCATGCCGGGATCGGCAAAGCCCTGGAAACGGCCGCGCTCGTTGATCTCGACGACCGGCACCCGCCCGCGCAGCATCCAGCGCAGCATCGCATAGGTGCGATAGTCCGTGGTCGCGACCCAGCTCGCACCGGTCGCCTGCACCTGCGCCAACGTGCGCGCGGCCACCACATCGTAGCCCGCCTCGGTGCCGATCGGATCGGTGCGGCCGATCAGATTCCACGGCGCGAACATGTAATAGAGGAAGACGCAGACGACAAAGACGATGCCCGATGCGATCGCGGTCCGCGCCCAGGAGATCGTCGATTTGATGAGCCCGAGCGACCAGCCCTCGAACGGCATCTTCGTGACGTTGATGGCAACGGCCGCAAAGCCGGCCGGCCACAGGAACATCGGCCAGGTGTCGCCGACCCGCAAGGTCAGCGACTTCCAGAGGAAATAGACGAACGGCACCAGCACCGATGTTGCGAGCAGGATCGCGACCGGCTCGCGCCTGACATAGCCGCGCCATGCCGTCAGCACCGTGCCGAACAGCGTCACCGGCAGCAGCACGAAGCCGACGAGGCCGAACTGCATGCCGATGAACTCGCCGAGCGTGCGGAAGGTGAGATCGCGCTCGACGGTGGCGCGCACCGCCTGGAAGCGGAACGAGGCCCAGTCATGCTCCGCATTCCAGATCAAGACCGGCGAGAACACGATAATCGCGATCAGCGCGGCGAGGTAGGGATACGGGCTGCGCAGCCAGCGCCAGCGCCAGTCCGGCACCAGCGCAAAGGCGAGCACCGCCGGCGCGAACATGATCGCGGTGAATTTCGACAGCAGCGACAGCCCGGCGAACAGCCCCGCGGCGAGCCACCAGCGCCCGTCATTGCTCTGCGCGAGCCGCACCAGCGACCACAGCATCGCCACCGAAAACGGGATCAGCGCGGTATCCGGCGCGACCTTGGCCATTAACAATCCGTAATACAGCGCCGCCTCCGGCAGCAGCAGCGCGAGCATCACGGCGCGGACATTGTTCGATGTCACGCGGCGAACGATGTCCGCGAGCAGCAGCTGGGTCGCCAGCATCGCCACGATGCCACTGAGGCGAACGCCGAGATTGGTGTCACCGAGAATAGCTGTGCCAAAACGGATGAACCAGGCGACCATCGGAGGATGGTCGAGGAACGACAGCACGTTCTCCTTCGACCAGGTCCAGTAATAGGCCTCGTCGGTGCGCAGATCGAGCGCATGGGCATAGGCCAGCCGCATCGCGGTCATGGCGGCGATCACGGCAATGACGCCACGCCAATCCGGCGCACGCAAACGGGCCGGCTTGACGCTGATGTTATCGGGATGGGCTATCGTCACGGCGCTTTTTGTTCGACTCTTAACGGAGTGTCAACGTGCTGCAATGCCCGCTACCGCGGCGTGTCCGGACCGGCGGTGGTGTTCAGCGCGGGAATTAAGCACTAGAATTGCCGATATGAATCACATGGCGTCCCCTTCGCGCGAACATTTGCAGGACATGGCCCGCGGCATCGGCCAGCGGCAGGTTCGCCTGGTCACGGGGACGATCATGTTCGCCTACCTGATCAGCCATTTCCTCAACCACGCGCTCGGCAATATCTCGACCGAGGCGATGGCGATCGGGGTGCATTACCACACCGAGTTCTGGCAGTTCCTGCCGGTCGCGATCGTGTTCTATTCTGCGTGCCTGGTGCATACCGGCCTCGGCATCTGGGCGCTGTACCAGCGCCGCGAGTTCCGCTGGAAGGCGATCGAGCCGCTGCAGCTGACGCTCGGCCTTAGCATCCCGATGCTGATCGTCGCGCACGTCGTCGGCGTGCGGCTCGGCCAGACCCTGTACGGGCACGAAAAGCTCTACCCGCAGGAGCTGTACACCTTCTTCATCGCCTCGCCGAACCGGCTCTGGACGATGCTGTCGGTGCTGGTGATCGCCTGGGTCCATGGCTGCATCGGCCTGTATTTCTGGTTGCGGCTGCGGGCGTTCTTTACGCGCGCCGCGCCGTTCCTGCTCGCGACGGCGGTGCTGATCCCGACGCTGGCGATACTCGGCATCTATCAGGCCGGCCGCGCCACCATCGCCGACTATCAGGATCCCGACTGGCGGCGCGAGGAGCTCTCGGTGCAGAAGCTCGGGACGGCGGCCCAGGGGACCATGCTCGAGCGGATCACCGATGACCTGACGATCGGCTATCTCGGCCTGCTCGGCCTCGTGCTGCTGGCGCGCGGCGCGCGTGCGCTGCTGGAGCGCCGCGGCGGCATGATCGCGCTGTCCTACGGCAACGGCCGCACGCTGCGGGTGCCGAAGGGACTGAGCGTGCTGGAAGCCAGCCTGCGCTACAACGTTCCCCATGCCAGCGTCTGCGGCGGCCGTGCACGCTGCTCGACCTGCCGTATCCGGATCATCGGCGATCACGCCGCGCTGCCCGAGCCCTCGCCGCGCGAGGCCTTCGTGCTGCACCGGGTCGGCACCGACGATCCGTCGATCCGGCTGGCCTGCCAGTTGCGGCCGACCGGCGACCTGACCTTCTTCCAGCTGTTCCTGCCGCACACGATGTCGGCGAACGCACACGCCGGCAATCCGACGCGGGTCGGCCAGGAGCGATATCTCGTCAGCATGTTCGTCGACATGCGCGGCTCGACGCAGCTTGCCGAGAAGCGGCTGCCGTTCGACACCGTGTTCATCGTCAATCGCTTCCTCGGCGCGGTGTCGCAGGCGGTGCTGGAAGCCGGCGGCCGGCCCAACCAGTTCATCGGCGACGGCATGCTGGCGCTGTTCGGGCTGAGCACCGACCGCCAGGTGGCTTGCCGCCAGGCGCTGCGCGCGGCCGCACTGATCGCAACCAATATCGACGAGCTGAACCAGTTTCTCAGCCACGATCTGCGCGAGCCGATCCGCTTCGGCATCGGCATCCATGGCGGCGAGGTGATCGTCGGCGATATCGGCTATCGCGACCACATGGTGTTCACCGCGCTCGGCGACGCCGTCAATGTCGCGGCGCGGCTGCAGGACATGACCAAGGCGCTGGCCTCCGAGGCGGTCATCTCCGACGAGGTGCGCGCCACCGCGGGCCTTGCCGACGATGCCCTGCCGGCGCAGGAAGTCGCGATCCGCGGCCGCAAGGAGCCGATGACGGTGCGCACCGTCGAGTCGACGCGCGTCCTGTCGGCGCTGGTCGACGACCGGCGTGCCGTCGCGGCCTGACCGGGTTCAGTCCCCTTCACTCAATGTGACCTGCCGCACATCCGAAGCTGCGTTGAGCAGAGATGCTCGAACGCGTCCTATGCCGGATGCGACTGACCGGCGATGGGTAACACTGCAACCGCGCCGCGACAGAGCTCAACGCGCACCTGAAGGAGACGACCATGCTTCGCAAAGTCACGCTCGCTCTCGCCACTGCTGCAACGCTTGCTGCCGCCGCGCTGGCGCCGACCTCGGCTTCCGCCAAACCGTTCTTCTGGCATCCGTACCACCATCACTTCTGGGGCGGCCCGGGCATCTCGGTCGGCTTCGTCGATTCCGGCTGCTACGTCACCCGCCTAGTGCTGACGCCCTACGGCTATCGCTATCGCACCGTGAACGTCTGCTACTGATCCAACCTTCGTCTTGATGGAAATGCCCCGGTCGTCTGATGCGACCGGGGCTTTCGTTATTGCGACGCAGCGGCGTTGGACGCTGCGAAAGCTCAATTGACTTGCAATTGCCCGATGCGTCATTTGTCTTGCGCGCATTCCATGATGCGAAGGCGCGCAAGGCAGAGTGAGCCTGGTGATGACCAGCCCACGACAGAACAGCTTCGGAGGAAGCGGAATGCTCGATCGACGAGACTTGATGAAGCGCGCCGGGTTGGCCGCCTTGGTGACGGGGCTGGGATCAAGGGGCGCATTGGCCCTCGACACCGTGACGATGCCCTTCGGCAACGGCGAACGGCCGCTGGTGCGCTACCCGCAGAAGCGCCCGATGATCGGCCTGACCGCGCGGCCGCCGCAGCTGGAAACGCCGTTTGCGATCTTCAACGACGGGCCGCTCACGCCGAACAACGCGTTCTTCGTCCGCTATCATCTCGCCGGCGTCCCCTACGATCTCGACCCGGACAAGTTCACGCTCGAGATCAAGGGCAAGGTCGACAAGCCGCTCAAGCTGTCGCTGAAGGAGATCCGGAAGCTGAAAGCCGTCGAGCTCGTCGCCGTCAACCAGTGCTCCGGCAACAGCCGCGGCTTCTTCAATCCGCGCGTCGCCGGCGGCCAGCTCGGCAACGGCGCGATGGGCTGCGCGCGCTGGCACGGCGTGCCGCTGAAGACCGTGCTCGACATGGCCGGCGTGCAGGCCGGCGCCAAGCAGGTCACCTTCAACGGCATGGACGGCCCGGTGATGGAGACGACGCCCGACTTCGTGAAAGCGCTCGACATCGACCATGCGCGCGACGGCGAGGTGATGCTGGCCTGGGGCATGAACGGCGAGGACCTGCCGTTCCTCAATGGCTTCCCGCTCCGCCTCGTGGTGCCCGGCTATTACGGCACCTATTGGGTGAAGCACCTCAACGAGATCACCGTGATCGACAGCGTGTTCGAGGGCTTCTGGATGAAGTCCGCCTACCGGATTCCGGACACGCCGAACAACGCGGTCGAGCCCGGCACCGCACCAAAGGCGACGATCCCGATCAACCGCTTCACGGTGCGCTCGTTCATCACCAGCGTTGCCGACGGCGCCAAGCTGAAGGCCGGTCGCATCACGCTGCGCGGCATCGCCTTCGACGGCGGCAAGGGCATCAAGGAGGTCGTGGTCTCGACCGACGGCGGCAAGAGCTGGACACCGGCCAAGCTCGGCAAGTATCTCGGCAAATACGCATTCCGCGAATGGAAGCTGAAGGTCGCGCTGCCGGCCGGCGCCTCGGAGCTGAAGGTGCGCGCCACCAACAATGCCGGCGACACCCAGCCGATGGACCCGTTGTGGAATCCCGCCGGCTATCTGCGCAACGTCGTCGAAACCGTGCGCGTCACCGCGGCCTGAGGAGAAGCATCATGACCAGCAAGCTGCTTGCCTCCCTCGCCGCGATCGCCATGCTGTCGATCGGAGCTACGATGGCCGCGCCCGTCAACTATACGCTTCCCGAGGAGACCGCGACCTTCAAGCCGGGTCCCAACCTCGACGTGGTGCAGAACAACTGCACCGCCTGCCACTCGGCCGACTACATCAAGACCCAGCCGCAGGGCGAGAAGTTCAAGAAGGACTTCTGGCAGGCCGAGGTGACCAAGATGATCAAGGTCTACGGCGCGCCGATCGACCAGGCCGACGTCAGCAAGATCGTCGAGTATCTCTCCGCGACCTATTGAGACGCGGCCGATTCATCCCCCGCGCACCGGCAGAAACCCCGCGCGGGGGCCGTTGATCCAAATCGGTTCACTGGAACCGATCTCTTTTGCAGCGCATCAATTGACCACGAAACAGGCAATCCGGCAGCAAAACCCTGCAAACCGGGTTGTTTCCGGGCGAAAACACACCGTGGTTTGATCTACCCAGCTTTTTTCAAACTGCTATCCTGTGCGGTACGGACAAGCCGGTTTGTGCGGGGACCGACTGGTCTGTTTTCGATTGATTCCGCGGAGACGACTGGAATGCCCAAAGGTACAGTGAAGTGGTTCAACCCGACCAAGGGTTATGGATTCATCCAGCCCGCTACAGGCGGCAAGGACATTTTCGTGCATATTTCAGCAGTTCAGAAGGCCGGTCTTCAGAGCCTCAACGAAGGCCAGTCTGTTGAATACGAAGAGATCGCCAATCGCGGCAAGACGTCAGCCGAGAACCTCAAGGTCTAGCGCACCGCGCGAGATCAGCGGCGCACTCTCGGACACGATCCGGGAGTGAGGGCCGATCCAACATCACACGACGTGACGTTCGGCGGAGCGGGCACGGCGCCCGCGCGTCACGACGCTGAACTTTTCTCCGGCCGCCTTCGATCGCGCGCGGCACGAACACTCAGCCGTTCAATCTTCCGTCACCCATTTGGCGACGGTCATGACGTCAGGCGGCTGCAGATAGCCGCGGGGCCAGAGATCGACGGCCCATTCCACCTTGGTCGCGCGCTCCACCAGCACGGCGGTATTGTGCGGCGTCTGCATCAGCTGAAAACCGCGATAGTGGGGGTCTCCCACGTCGTGGAACTTGAACAGATTCCACGACTGCATCACCAGCATCAGGCTGGTGGTGTTGCGCGTGGTGTCCCAGCAATCGTAATTGTGCTTGTCGTCGTTGGCGCGGAAGTCGGCTTTCGCCACGCGCTTGTCGGTGCCGAGGATCGGCCCCATCCGGCGGTCGAACCAGATCACGGCCTTCTGCACGGCCGCGCGTTCGGCGGCGGCGTTGGCGCGGCCAGTGGCCATGATCCTGGCCAGGGCCGCCCGGTCGGCCGCGCTGAAGTCGAGCATCTCGCGGCGCCGGCAAACGAAGCCGTAACACACCGTCATCGCCGAGGCCGACGGCGGATAGATCGAGACCGACGTATAGAGCTGCATGATGCCGGAGCTGAGCTCGGCCGCGCGGGAGGGCGTCATCGCGGATAGCGACAGGATGGCTGCGCATAGCGCGCCGGCAACCCCGGCTCGACTCGCACCTATCGGCTGATTGGCATCGTCCATGTCGCGGCCCCCAACTGAGGGGAGAATTATCGCGGGTGCGCCGCGATGCCAAGACATCCTGCGCATGGCTGTGGATCGGATCCTGCGCCTGTCAGCCGACCGGAAGCGGCGCGTCGCGCTTGACTTCCTCCATCACCGCGTAGGTTCGCGTCTCGCGCACGCCCGGCAGCGCCAGCAGGGTCTCGCCGAGAAACCGGCGATAGGCGGTCATGTTGGCGACGCGGGCCTTGACCAGATAGTCGAAGCCGCCGGCCACCATGTGGCACTCCAGCACTTCCGGGGCGTTCTGCACGGCCCTGGCGAACTTCTCGAATACGTCGGGCGTGGTCTTGTCGAGCAGCACCTCGACGAACACCAGGAGGCCGAGGCCGAGCCGGTGCGGGTTGAGCCGCGCACCATAGCCCTCGACGAAGCCGTCGCGCTGCAGCCGCTTCAGCCGTTCGCCGACGGAGGTCGGCGACAGGCCGATCCTCTCGGCCAGTTCTACATTGGCAATCCTTCCATCTCCTTGCAGGATCGAGAGGATTTTGCGGTCTGTCTTATCTATCTCTGTCATATCCACGGCAATATTTGAGATGATCCGGATTTTCTAAGGCAACTCTGCTAATTTGTCTATCGAACTACGGTGCGACCGCGCGTAGGTATTCCTGTGCAACCATCGAGGAACCGCCAAGGGACCGCCATGCCCGACCCATCCCCGCTCCCGCCGCCGTTCAGCGCGCCCTACGCCCCCGATGACACCGCGATCGCCGGCAGGCTGTGCCGGGACGCGCAGCTTGGCGCGGATCAGGAGGCTGGGGTCGACCGCACCGCGCGACGCCTGATCGAGGCGATCAGGGCCAATGACGATCCGCTCGGCGGGGTCGAGGACATGCTGCGCGAGTTCGCGCTGTCGACCAAGGAGGGCCTGGCGCTGATGGTGCTCGCGGAGGCGCTGCTCAGGGTGCCCGACGCGCGCACCGCCGACCAGTTCATCGAGGACAAGCTCGGCCAGGGCGACTTCGTCAACCACGAGACCAGATCGAGCGCGTTCATGGTCAACGCCTCGGCCTGGGCGCTCGGCATGTCGGCCCGCGTAATCCAGCCCGGTGAAACACCGCAAGGCACGATAGGTCGGCTGACCAAGCGGCTCGGCGCCCCTGCGGTGCGCGCTGCGACACGGCAGGCGATGCGGCTGATGGGCAGCCATTTCGTGCTCGGCGAGACCATCGAGGCCGCGCTGTCGCGGGCGCAATCGCACACGGCCCGTGGCTCGCGCTATTCGTTCGATATGCTTGGCGAGGGCGCCCGCACCGCCGACGATGCCCGCCGCTATTTCGAATCCTATGCCCGCGCGATCGACGCGATTGGCAAGGCGGCCGACGATCAGGCCCTGCCCGACCGGCCCGGCATCTCAGTCAAACTCTCCGCGCTGCATCCGCGCTTCGAGGCGGTTAGCCACGCTCGCGTGATGACCGAGCTGGTGCCGCAGCTGATCGACCTGGCGCGCCGCGCCAAGGCGTTCGACCTCAACTTCACCGTCGATGCCGAGGAAGCCGACCGGCTGGAGCTGTCGCTCGACGTCATCGCAGCTGCCTTCGCCGACCCGTCGCTCGCCGGCTGGAGCGGCTTCGGGCTTGCGATCCAGGCCTATCAGAAGCGCGCCGCCGACGTGATCGACTACATCGATGCGCTGACGCGCGCGCTCGACCGCAGGATGATGGTGCGCCTGGTCAAGGGCGCCTATTGGGACACCGAGATCAAGCGCGCACAGGAGCGCGGGCTCGACGGCTATCCGGTGTTCACCCGCAAGGCGATGACCGATCTGAACTATGTCGCCTGCGCGCGCAAGCTGCTCGGCTTGCGGCCGCGGCTGTTTCCGCAATTCGCCACCCACAACGCGCTGACGGTCGCGACCATCCTCGAACTGTCGGACGATCCCACGAGCTTCGAGTTCCAGCGGCTGCACGGCATGGGCGAAGCGCTCTACGCCCAGCTTGGCGACGACAGGCCGGAGATCGCCCACCGCACCTATGCCCCGGTCGGCAGCCACCGCGACCTGCTTGCCTATCTGGTGCGGCGGCTGCTCGAGAACGGCGCAAATTCGTCCTTTGTGGCGCTGGCGGCGGACAATCGCGTTTCCATCGTGGACCTGCTGCGCCGCCCGGCCGAGATCATCGGCGCCGACGACAACGCGGCGCACTCCGGAATTCCATTGCCGGCCGATCTCTACCGGCCGCAACGCGAGAATTCGCACGGCATCGAGTTCGGCGAGCGAAAGGCGCTCGACGCGCTGACATCGGCGATCGCGGCCGAACCCAAGGCGGCGTCGGGCATGGTCGCAACGTCGAGGGCCGAACAGGCGAACGCCGCGGTCGTTGCCGCCCGCGCCGGCTTCAAGGCCTGGAACGCAACGCCCGCCGCCCAACGTGCGGCGATCCTCGACGAGGCCGCGGACCTGCTCGAGCAGCGCCGCGCGCACTTCCTCGCCCTGCTGCAGAGCGAAGGCGGCAAGACGCTCGACGACGCGCTCTCGGAGGTGCGCGAGGCGATCGACTTCTGCCGCTACTATGCAGCGCTCGGTCAAAAACTGTTCGGCCAGGGCGAGGCGATGCCCGGGCCGACTGGCGAAAGCAACGTGCTGGAGCTGCGCGGCCGTGGCGCCTTCGTCGCGATTTCGCCATGGAATTTCCCGCTCGCGATCTTCCTCGGTCAGGTCACGGCGGCGCTGATGGCCGGCAATGCGGTGATCGCAAAGCCGGCCGAGCAGACCCCGCGGATCGCAGCCGAGGCCGTCGCGCTGCTGCACCAGGCCGGCGTGCCAGCATCGGCCCTGCATCTGGTTCAGGGCGACGGCACTGCCGGTGCCGCGCTGGTCAGCCATCCCGCCATTGCTGGCGTGGTCTTCACTGGCTCCACGGAGGTGGCGCGATCGATCAACCGGACGCTCGCGGCCAAGGACGGCCCGATCGTGCCGCTGATCGCCGAGACCGGCGGCATCAATGCGATGATCGTCGATGCCACCGCGTTGCCCGAGCAGGTTGCCGATGACGTCGTGACCTCGGCGTTCCGTTCCGCCGGCCAGCGCTGCTCGGCGCTGCGGCTGCTGTTCGTGCAGGACGACGTCGCCGACCGCATGATCGAGATGATCGCTGGCGCGGCACGCGAATTGAAGATCGGCGATCCATCGGAGCCATCGACGCATATCGGACCGGTGATCGATGCCGAAGCCAAGCTGCGCCTCGACGCGCACATCGCGCGGATGAAAAAGGAAGCGCGGGTGCATCTCGCCGGCGAGGCCCCTGCAGGCAATTTCGTCGCGCCGCATATCTTCGAGCTCTCGTCCGCAAGCCAGCTGCGTGAGGAGGTGTTCGGCCCGATCCTGCATGTCGTGCGCTACCGCGCCGAACGGTTCGGCGAGGTGCTTTCCGCGATCGAGGCGACTGGGTTTGCGCTGACGCTCGGCATCCACTCGCGCATCGACGACACGATCGAGCACGTGATCGATCGTCTTCAGGTCGGCAACATCTATGTCAACCGCAACATGATTGGCGCGGTGGTCGGCGTGCAGCCGTTCGGCGGCAGCGGCCTCTCCGGCACCGGCCCCAAGGCCGGCGGCCCGCACTACCTCACTAGCTTCGCCACCGAGCAGACGGTGACGATCAACACCGCCGCCGCCGGCGGCAATGCGGCGCTGATGGCGGGCGTGGAGTAACGGATGCGTCATTGCGAGGAGCAGAGCGACGAAGCAATCCACCTATCCCGGGATGAGGTATCGATTGCTTCGCTGCGCTCGCAATGGCGCTCAACAAGCCGTTGCATCGTGCCCCCGAGATGGGTCAAATGGCGGTCCGATCGGGATCATCGCACGCGATAATTCCAGCTACCGGAAAAACACCAACAAGCGCCACGGGAGCGACGGCACGATGGAAAAAGGCATTTTTGACGGGCTCAAGGTCCTGGACTGCGCGAGCTTCATCGCGGCGCCCGCGGCCGCGACCGTGCTGTCCGACTTCGGCGCCGACGTCATCAAGATCGAACCGCCCGGCGCCGGCGATCCCTACCGCAATCTGCCCAATCTGCCCGGCTATCCCGCCAGCGAGCACAATTTCGCGTGGATGCTGGAGGCCCGCAACAAGAAGAGCCTCGCGCTCGACCTCACCAAGCCGGACGCACAGCAGGTGCTCTACAAGCTCGTCGCCGAGGCCGACGTCTTCATCACCAACATGCCGCCGCAGGTGCGGGCGAAGCTCGGCATCACCTACGATCATCTGGCCCATCTCAACGACCGGCTGATCTACGCCTCCTTCACCGGTTACGGCGAGAAGGGCGAAGAGGCCAACAAGCCCGGCTTTGACTCCAACGCCTACTGGGCCCGCTCCGGCCTGATGGACCTGGTGCGCGCCGACGAGGACACCACGCCGGCACGTTCCGTCGCCGGCATGGGCGATCATCCCTGCGCGATGGCGTTCTACGGCGCGATCGTCACCGCGCTGTTCCAGCGCGAGAAGACCGGCAAGGGCTCGCACGTCTCGACCAATCTGATGGCCAACGGCATCTGGGCCAACGGCGTGCTGGCGCAGGCCAAGCTGGTCGGCGCCAAGTTCAAGAAGCGCAAGCCGCGCGAAGAGGCGCTGAACGCCGTCACCAACCACTACAAGTGCAAGGACGGCCGCTGGCTGATCCTGTCGCTGCTCAACGAGGACCGGCAGTGGCCGACCCTGGCGCGCTGCATGGGCCGCGAGGACCTCCTCGCCGACGCGCGCTTCGCCACCAAGGCGGACCGCCATGCGCGCTCGGTCGAACTGATCAGGATCTTCGACGAGGTGTTCGCCGGCAAGGACCTCGCCGAATGGCGCAAGATCCTCGACGGCAACGGCCTGGTGTTCGGCGTCGTCGGCATCCTCGACGACATTCCGAACGACAAGCAGATGATCGAGAACGAGGTGCTGGTGCGCTTCGAGAACGACACCATGCTCACCGTCAACAGCCCGATCTTCATCGACGGCGCCAAGAAGGTGCAGCCACGCAAGCCGCCCGAGGTCGGCGAGCACTCCGACGAGATCCTGCGCCAGGCCGGCTACGACGAGGCCACGATCCGGAAGCTGCGCGCGTCCGGCGCGGTGGCATAGTCACGCGACACGTAGCCCGGATGGAGCGAAGCGTCCTCGAATACTCCGTTCCCGGATTGCGCTGCGCTCCATCCGGGCTACAAGGAAAGCTCAGCGCTTCATCCAGGCCCAGGCGATGGCCACCACGATGATGCCGATGATCACCGCGAGCCCGATCGCCCAGCTGCTGACGCGGACGGCGCTGACCGCCTGACGCTCGGCCTCATTGGCCGCGATCTCGCGATTGCGCTGCTTGTTGTCCTCGGAAGCACTCATCGGGCCGGTCTCCGGTCAAGAGCTGTCAGGTCCTGGGCAAGCTCGAGTGTAGCATCAAATAATGACGCGCAGCCGCTTCGGTTCCGGCTGAACTCACCGTCCCTGCACGAAGCACATCCCCATCCGTGAGGTCTTCCCCGCGACCTGGCAGGCAAGGCCTTCGGCGCAGGTCCAGCCGCGAAAGCTGCGGTCGGTCTGGGCCGGTTTAGCGTTCGGCAGATAGCAATGCGCGCCCCAGCCGTCGCTGTATTCGGTGCCGGCAAGCTCGGCGCCGGCGCGCAGTTGCGGTCGGTTGGAGAAGCCGCGCGAGAAGTCCGGCGCCTTGCCGTCGCGGACGCTGGTGAGGATGTCGCGGCGGCGAGGCTGGTCGCCGAAGAAATGCGGCGAGGCCGGCACCACGGTGGAGTTCGACGGCTTTGCCGCCATCCAGTCGACGCCGGGAAAATGGAAGCCGCCGATGCCGCGGGTCTGATGGCATCCGGCGCAGGTGACGTCGTTGAGGCGCCGCTCGAAGCCGGCCAGCGACTGGATGTTTTGCAGCTTCGTTCCGTCGGCCGCGGCCTTCTGCAACGCGCCGACCACCTCGCCTTCCGAGAACACCGCCGTGCCGGCTGTCCCCTCGCCCTGCACCATCCCGAACTCAGGCTCCAGATCACTGACATCAAAACCGGTCGGCGTTGGCGCCACCGCTGATGTCGCGAGGAAGCGATCGGGGATCAGCAAGGTGCCGCGATCGAGCTCGGCAAAATGCCCGGGATCGAGCAGCCATGCCCTGAAGTCGCGCTTCAAGGCCGCGTCGGCCAGAATACGATCGCGGTCGATCTGGTTCTCCAGCGGCGCCTCGGCAAAGCGTTTCGCCGCGGCGTCATAGTCGAACACCTTCAGGAGATAGTCGGTGCGGAAGTCGCGCACCGCGGATTTCGGCGCATGAGCGATCTGCAGATTGGTCTCGATGCGATCGATGTTGCGGGCATCGATCAGGTCGAGCGGCCCGTCCTTGCCGAACAGCCTGTCCATCGTCGGCGGCGCGCTGGCGGTCGCGAGCCAGCGCCGCGCGAGCTCGCGACAGGTCAGCGAGGCATCGTTGCCGTCGCCCTTCGCCTTCAACACCAGGTTCAGCGTCATCGGCAGCCGCTGCGAGACCGCGTTCTCGCCGATCAGCGGCACGTCGGTGCGAGTCAGCCGGTAGATCAACCGGATCTCGCCGCAATCTTTCGGCGCCACATAGGCGCGGTCCATGCGGTTGACGATGCCGGCCAGCACGAAGCGAACGTCAGCGGATTCAAGCAGCGCGCGATCGAACAGCTGAAACGCAAAGCCGTCGCCGACCCCGATGCTCTCGTTCGGCAGGCTTGCCTTGTGCTGTCCGACATAGTGATCGAATTCGCGGTCGAGCGCCTCGCGCACCGGCAGCATCGCAGGCAATCCGAACAGGTCGCGATTGGACAGCGGCGTATCGGCGGCGCGCTCCGGCGCCAGCATCCGGCCGAGGCCGAAGCGGCCATGATCGAGCTCGCGCAGGATCGCGGGATCGATCACCGCCGCGCCGCGCTCGAGCGCGAAATGCTCCGCGGCGCGCCCAGGCACGGCGCCGCCGAACAGAACGGACATCACCAGGAGGCATTTCAGCGCGCGGCTCATGCCCCACTAACACCGCACGGCAAACCCTATTCAAGAAAAAAGGCGCTTCACATCGCGGTGAAGCGCCTTGGTATCGTCGCGTTTCACAGATCAGCGCGAGACGATCAGACCCTTGCTGGTGACGACCACCCAACGGCCATCCTGCTTGCGGATCGCATCGACGCGGCCGAGGCCGGGGACGGGATCGCCGGCATAGACCTCGTAGATGCCGCCGCGGCCCTCGATCAGTGCGCCGCCATTGCCGACGTCGCGCAGCGCCCAGCCGTCGACCACCGGCATGCGGCCGACCTCGGGCCTCGGGGCGGCGGGTGCTGCCGCGGCAGTCACCGGCGGGACCGAGCCGGTCACCTCGCGGGCGGGCGTCACGGCGGCGACGGTCGTCTGCGGGGCGCGGAGCTTGTCGACGGTCTCGCTGAGCTTGTTGAGCCTGGCGATCGGCTCGGCCTGGGCCTTCTCGACCTTCTCGATCCGGTCACTGGCCTTGCTGAACTGGGCCTGGCCGGCCTTGGCAGCCTGCTCCAGGCTGGCCTTCAGCCCGGCGATTTCGGATTCAATCCGGGCGAAGGAGGCATCGGCCGCTTCCTTGGCGGCGGCGTTGGCAGCGTCCTTGGCAGCCACATCCCTGACGGAGGCAGCGGCGGGCGCGGCGAGATGGCCAAGCCCGGCGGTCGCGAGCGCACCACCGACGGCCCCCGCGACGGTCGCCAGCGCAATCACCGCGGCCATGGCCCCGAACCGGCGCGTACCGGCCGGTTTGCCTGATGTCTTGCCGCTCTGCTCGGTGCCCGGCCTGGAGGCGGATGCCTCGTGGTCCCAGGTCCGGTCACCCGGCGCCATGATCATCAGCTTGCCCGGGAAAGGCGGCTCTTCACGCTTGCCGGTCTCGACCTTGGGCACGTCCATGTTGGTCGGCTCGATCTTGGCGCCGATGTTGGCGTCAATCTTTGCCTCGATCACCGGATCAAGCCGGGACGGCTCGATCTTGGGGGCTTCAACCTTCGGCGCGTCCATCCGGGGCGCGTCGGCCTTTGGCGAGGTCTCTTCCTGCTCGGGCGCAAGCCTGACAGCCTCGGCACCGGCCGCGGCCATCACGGGCTCGCTCTTCGCCGCCGTCTCGGCGCCGGCTTGACCGCTGACCGGCTCGCTCTGCTGCTCACTCACGTTCAAAGTCTCCAGGATAGGTTGACAATTCGGTAACTTTCATTGCTTGCGAAATGGTTACCCCGCGCCGCCATTACCTAAATTTTAGGGAGTTTTCCGGGCCGGATTTGGGCGATGTTGCCGTGCGGCAATCTGCGTCAGCTCCGTTTGCGCGCGGCGCTTTCCCGATTAACATACCGCCGTCTTCCAGCCAGAAGGCAGGAGAGCGCCATGACGATCGAGAAGTGCATCAATGAATTTGATGTCGATGACGTCATTTTTGAGGAAGGCTCGACGGGCCGCGAGCTGTTCGTCGTGCTCGACGGCACCGTCGACATCGCCAAGATCGATGGCCGACACAAGACGGTCATCGTCAGCCTCGGCAAGGGCGAGTTCTTCGGCGAGATGGCCGTGATCGACGGCTCGGCGCGCTCGGCAACCGCGATCGCCTCCGCGCCCGCGACGCGAGTGATGCGGATCAATCACGCCCGCTTCGTCTATCTAGTCAGCCAGCAGCCGGCCTTCGCGCTGATGGTGATGGATGCACTCTCGAAACGGCTGCGCGCCTCCAACGCCGTTACATACCGGACGGCGGCTGCACCATGAGCGAGCGCAAGCCAAGCCCGTTCAAGACGCTGTTCGACGCCGACGTCGCGACGCTGATCCAGGCGGCCGACGACGTCTACCAGATCCGCTTCAAGAATCGTGCGGCCAACGCCTATCTCGTGCGCGGCAGCAAGCGGACCATCATGATCGACGTCGGGCTGTCGACCAACTATCCGTCGCTGGTCGCCTGTCTCAACCATCTCGGGGTGACGCCCGACATGATCGACATGGTGGTGCTGAGCCACGAGCATCTCGACCACATCGGCGCGGCCTATCATTTCCATGGCTCGGCCTACATCGCCGCGCACCGGCTCGCCGCCAACAAGATCATGCTGCGCGACGACTTCTCGATGCTGCGCAAGATGTTCAACGAACCGAACGTGCCGATCGACATCGACATCTGGCTCGAGGAAGGCAATCTGATCGACCTCGGCAATTTCCGCCTCAACGTGATGTACACGCCAGGCCACACCTCGGCCTGCATCTCGCTGTTCGATCAGGACAAGGGGCTGCTGTTCGCCGCCGACACGCTGATGCCCGGCGGCGTGATGGGCGGCGTGTTCGGCTCCGGCTCGATCGCCGACTACATCCAGTCACTGGAACGGCTGAAGGGGCTCAATTCGAAGATCCTGCTGTCGGGTCATGGCCGCCTGTCCGACACGCCGCAGGATGATGTGCGGATCGCGCTGCAGCGCTCGCATGCCCTGCTCGAGGACACCGCGCAACTGTTCGATGCGCTCGATGCACGCGCGAATTTCGAGCCGATCATGCAGTCGGTACGCGACCTCAACAAGCTCGACGATTGACGGTCGGACCGAGCCCAAGGTCACCCGTTGTGGCCTGCCATGACTTTGCATTAGGATCGGCCCACAATGACAAAAATCATGGGCTCGGCGATGCAAGCCATTGCCGATAGCGGGGGAGACGAAACCAATGCAGGCTGACACGATGGCGCAGATGCGCCGCCGGGTGGTGATCTCCTCCACGATCGGCAATGCGCTGGAATGGTTCGACTTCACCGTCTTCGGCCTGTTCGCCGGCATCCTGAGCAAGCTGTTCTTTCCGGCGGACAATCCGCATTCCTCGCTGCTGCTGACCTTCGCGACATTCGGGATCGCCTTTGCAGCCCGGCCGCTGGGTGGCCTGGTGTTCGGGCTGTATTCCGACAAGCACGGCCGCAAGAAGGCGCTGGTCGTGATGATATCGCTGATGGCGATCGGCACCGGCCTGCTCGGCCTGCTGCCGACCTATGGCGCGATCGGAATCGCGGCGCCGCTGCTATTGCTGCTGGCACGGCTGATCCAGGGATTCTCCGCCGGCGGCGAGTTCGGCAGCGCCAGCGCGATGCTGATCGAATTCGCGCCGCCCGGCCGGCGCGGCTTTTACGGCTCATTCCAGATGGTGTCGCAATCGTTGGCGTTCGGCCTCGGTGCCGCGATGGCGATCGGCCTCAATGTCAGCCTGTCGCCCGACGCCTTCGCGAGCTGGGGCTGGCGCGTGCCGTTCATCCTCGGCATCCTGATCGGGCCGACCGGATGGTACCTGAGGCAAAAGTGCGACGAGTCGCCCGAATTCAAGGCCTATCTCGCCGAGAAGGCCGCGACGGCGCAACCGAGCAGGCAGACCACGCTCGGCCAGTTGTTCTCCGAGCATCCGCGCGAGTTGATTGCCTCGTTCTGCCTGATCGCCGCCGGTACGGCGATCAACTATGTCAATGCGATCTTTCTGCCGACCTATGCGGTCGCTGAGCTGAAGCTGCCGATCCTGAACGCGCAGCTCGGCCTGCTCGTCGTCAGCCTCGTCAATGCGGCGGTGGCGGTGGCATGCGGCGCGCTCTCCGACCGGATCGGTCGTCGCGCGGTCCTTGTTCCGGCGCTGATCATCTACAGCGTGCTGTTCTACGTGATCCTGCAGCGGCTCGTCGCCGCCCCGACCACCGCGAACCTCTGGCAGTTGCAGATCGTCGCGGTCCTGCTCGGAGCCCTGGCCGGGCCGATGCCGGCCTTCATGACCGAGATCTTTCCGGTCGGCGTGCGCTCGACCGGAGCATCGCTGATGTACAACCTCGCCGTGATGCTGTTCGGCGGGCTGGCGCCGTTCATCAACACCTGGCTGGTGCAGATCACCGGCGACAAGGCTGCACCGGTCTACTACATCCTGTTCGCCGCGGCGGTGGGTCTCGTGGGTCTGTCGGTCTATCGCGGGAGACCTTCCGTGCCGGGAATCGCAACTCAGCCCGCGCAATGAGGTCCGCGTGCGCGACCACGACTGCGGCGCTGCATTTGACAAATCCGCGCGTGGCCTGTTCAACAGCGACAAGAATAACACTGAAGAACAGGGAGCGAGGACGATGAAGCTTTACGACTCGATCGGGCCCAATCCGCGCATCGTGCGCATGTTCATGGCCGAGAAGGGCATCGAGATCCCCAAGCAGACCGTCGACCTGCGCAAGGGCGAGAACCGTGAGGCTGCGCATCTGAAGCGCAATCCGCACGGCCAGATGCCGACGCTCGAGCTCGACTGCGGCAACTACCTCTCGGAGATCACGGCGATCTGCGAATATCTCGAGGAGAAGCACCCCACGCCCGCCATGATCGGCAGCACGCCGGAAGAGCGCGCCGAGTGCCGGATGTGGACCCGCCGCGTCGATCTCAACATCGCCGAGCCGCTCGCCAACGGCTACCGCTTCGGCGAGGCGCTGAAATTCTTCGAGAAGCGCATTCCGGTGGCGCCGGAGGCCTCGCCCGGGCTGAAGATGATCGCCGCCAACCGCATCAAGTGGCTGAACGACCAGATGGCCGACGGCCGCGACTATATCTGCGGCAAGCGCTTCACCCTCGCCGACATGCTGCTCTATTGCTGGCTCGATTTCGGCAACCAGGTCGGCCAGCCGCTGGACCCGTCGAACGGCAACATCGTAGCCTGGTTCGACCGTGTGGGTGCGCGGCCTTCGGTGAAGGCGTAAGCCTTTCAGAGCCGTCATTGCGAGGAACGACAGCGACCAAGCAATCCACCTCACCGCACGTGGAGAGCTGGATTGCCTCGCTTCGCTCGCAATGACGTGGGGAGAGTCGGCCTAGATCACCACCGGCTTGTCCGGCAGCTCGTTCGGTCCGCCCTCGACGTGCGGGAAATACTTCGCGAGCTCCCGCGACACCGCCTCGATCCCCTTGATCACGCCCTGCTCGAACCGGCCCGCCCGGAAGTCCGTTTCCATCGCGCGGCAAATCGCTTCCCAGCCGGCATGGCCGACCTTGGCATCGATGCCGCGATCGGCGACGATCTCGACATCGCGGTCGGCGAGCAAAAGATAGATCAGAACGCCATTGTTGTGATGGGTGTCCCAGATCCGCAGGTGCGCGAACACGTCGAGCGCCCGCTCCCGCGCCGGCTGATCGCGGAACAGCGGCACGCCATCGAGCGCGCCCTCGACGACGAAGCGGATCTGGCCCGAGTGGGTCGCCTCGCCGGCCTTGATCGCCTGCTCGATTGCATCGAGCACGCGCGGCGGAAACTCGCGCCGCACGCGCCAGCGGTGTTCGAGCAGATGCTTGCCGATGCGCTTGATGCCCATGTGCCTACCAGCTCCCCGAGGCGCCGCCACCGCCGAAGCTGCCGCCTCCGCCGCTGAAGCCGCCGCTGTCGCCCGAGCTCGAGCCGCTGCTCCAGCCACCACCGCCGCCCGACCAGCCGCCGGAATAACCGCCGCCACGCCGGTACGGTCCCGAGCCGGCCGCCGGACCGCCGAAATTCAATCCGCCGAAGATCAGCGCGGCAACGGCCGCGAACAGCCCGATCACCATGGCAGTGGCAAGCGAGCCGGCGACCATCCAGGTGAAGACGCCGACGATACCGCCGGTCGCGACCGAGCCCAATAGCCGCCCCAGCATCGCGCGCAACACGCTCGCCGCGATGATGACGACGAAGATCACCACTGGATTGGCAAAGTCGACCAGGCTCGGCCCTTGCCAATGCTCGGGCTCCGGCGCGGGCAAATGCTCGCCATTGATCAGACGGATCATGCGGTCGACGCCGGCCGAGATGCCGCCGGCGAAATCGCCGGCCTTGAATTTCGGCGTGATGTCTTCGTCGATGATGCGGTGGGTGACGACGTCGCTCAGCACGCCCTCGAGGCCGTAGCCGACCTCGATGCGCAGATGCCGGTCGCTCTTGGCGACGACGAACAGCGCGCCGTCGTCAACCTTCTTGCGCCCGATCTTCCAGGCCTCGGCAACGCGGATCGAGAACTGCTCGATGGTTTCCTCGCCCGTGGTCGGCACGATCAGAACCGCGATCTGGCTGCCCTTGCGGGTCTCCAGATCCTTCAGCCTGTCGTTCAGCGACGCAACGTCACTCGCCGACAGCGTCCCGGTCTGATCGACGACGCGGCCAGTGAGCTGAGGCACTGCGACCTCCGCCCACGCCGGGCACACGAAGCCCAGCAGCAAAGCGATCAGGATGACGCGTGCGACAGTCATCGCGGTAGGCGCCCCGCCGACGCTATTTCGACGGCGCGGGCGCCGGAGCCGGATTGAAGTCGACCTTCGGCGCGGTCGAGATCTCCTTCTCATTGTCGACCGTGAAGTTGGGCTTCTCCTTGTAGCCGAACGCCATTGCGGTCAGATTGTTCGGGAAGGTGCGGATGCCGACGTTGTAGTCCTGCACCGCCTTGATGTAGCGATTGCGCGCCACGGTAATGCGGTTCTCGGTGCCTTCGAGCTGCGCCATCAAATCGCGGAACAGCGCATCCGATTTCAGCTGCGGGTAGTTCTCGGTGACGACCAGCAGCCGCGACAGCGCGCTGGTCAGTTCACCCTGCGCCTGGGTGAACTTCTGGAACGCGGCGGGATCGTTGAGCACCTCGGGCGTCGCCTGAATGCTGCCGACCTTGGCGCGTGCGTTGGTGACGCCGAGCAGCACGTCCTTCTCCTGCTGCGCAAAGCCCTTCACCGAGTTGACCAGGTTCGGCACCAGATCGGCGCGCCGCTGGTACTGGTTCACCACCTCCGACCAGCTCGACTTGACCTGCTCGTCATTGGTCTGGATCGCGTTGTAGCCGCAGTTGGTCAGGCTCAAGGTCGCCAGCGCTGCCAGCACGGTCCAAAGCTTGCGCATGAAGATGGTCCTCCCGGTGGATTCTCGTATCAGAGTAACAGATTTCCGGCTGACAATCCCGCGCGGCGGGATACGCGGGCGGTTTTGCAGACGATAGCCCTTGCCACTCCCTCCCCGCGCCGTTCATCATGGCGGAAAAATCGGTCCCGGGAGGATCCATTGGCGTCTGAACAATTCGAGACGATCGTCGTCGAGCGGCCCGACCCCGCGATTGCGCGGATCGTGATGAATCGACCTGAGGCGCGCAACGCCCAGAACCTGCAGATGACCTACGACCTCAACACCGCCTTCGACCAGGCAGTGCAGGACGACGCGATCAAGGTCATCATCCTCGCCGGCAACGGCCCGCATTTCTCGGCTGGCCACGATCTGCGGCCCGCCGGCAAGAACGAGGCCGGCGTCGATTTCCCGCCAGTCGGAAATTGGGGCGGCTTCGCCGAACCGAACGCCCACGGCCGCTTCGCGCGCGAGCAGGAGATCTACCTGCAGATCACACGGCGCTGGCGCAATCTCGCCAAGCCCACGATCGCGGAGATCCACGGCAAATGCATCGCCGGCGGGCTGATGCTGGCCTGGGCCTGCGACCTGATCGTCGCGAGCCACGATGCCGAGTTCTGCGATCCCGTCGTGACGATGGGCGTCTGCGGCGTCGAATGGTTCGTGCATCCCTGGGAGCTCGGCGCGCGCAAGGCCAAGGAGATGTTGTTCACCGCGGATGTCTGGAGCGCCGACGAGGCGCATCGCCTCGGCATGGTCAATCACGTGGTGCCGCGCGGCGATCTCTCCTCCTTCACGCTGGCGCTGGCGCGCAGGATCGCGGCCAAGCCTGCCTTCGCGCTGAAGCTATCCAAGGAGGCGGTGAACCGCTCGATCGACATCATGGGCCAACCCGCCGCGATCGATCAGGCGTTCGCGCTGCATCAGCTCTGCCACGCCCACAACCTGCAGCAATTCGGAATGATAGTGGACCCTGCGGGCCTGCATCCCTCCGTCAAGAAAAACGCCAACGTGAAGTAATCAGATGGACCTTACCCTGAGCGACGAGCAGCGCCTGCTGCGCGAAAGTGCCGACCGCTTCGTGGCGGAGACCTTCACATCGGAGCATCGCAAGAAGGCGACGAACGATCCGCTGGGTTATTCACCCGCGATCTGGAAGCAGTTCGCCGAGCTCGGCTGGCTGGCGCTGCCGATCGCCGAAGCCCATGGCGGGCTCGGCGGCGGCGCGATCGAGATCGGGCTGCTGATGGAAGCATTCGGCCGCGGCCTGGTGTCCGAGCCGTTCCTGTCCACGGTCGTGATCGGCGCTGCGCTGGTCGCCGAATGCGGCACCGAGGCACAGCAGCAGGCGATCCTGCCCAGGGTCGCCGAGGGCGCGCTCACGCTTGCCTTCGCGCATTCGGAGCGCGCCGCGCGGTTCGACCTCGCCCATGTCGACACCACGGCCGCCAAGACCGCCGACGGCTGGCGGCTGAACGGCAGCAAGATCGCCGTGCTGGACGGCGCGGCCGCCAGCCAGATCATCGTCTCGGCCCGCACCGCCAACGCCAACGGCGCATCTGGCAAGCTTTGCTTGTTCCTCGTGCCTCCCGGTACACCGGGTCTCACCTTGCGCGACTACGCGCGGCTCGGCGGCGGGCACGGCTGCAATCTCGATCTCAGCGATGTGCAAGTGCCCGCCGACGCGCTGCTCGGCGACGGACGGGATACGCTGCCCGCGATCGAGACCGTGGTCGACCGAGCGATGGCCGCGCTCGGCGCCGAGGCGGTCGGCATCATGCAGACGCTGCTCGACACCACGCTCGAATACACCAAGATCCGCAAGCAGTTCGGCCGCCCGCTATCGGCCAACCAGGTGATCCGCCATCGCCTCGCCGACGTCGCGATGCAGGTCGACGAGGCGCGGTCGATGGCGCTGCGCGCTGCGCTGATGGCGGGCGCCGAGCCCGTGGCCCGCGGCCGCGCCGCTTCCGGCGCCAAGGCGAAAATCGGCAGATGCGCGCGCTTCGTTGCCGAGCAAGCGGTGCAGCTTCACGGCGCGATGGGCGTCACCGAGGAGCTCGACATCGGCGCCTATTTCAAGCGGCTGCTCGCCTTCGACACGCTGTTCGGCAGCAGCGCCCATCATTATCGCCGCCACGCCGCGCTGAGCGGCCGCGCCCACGCGTAACGGAGAGCGCTCCATGGATCTCACCTTCAGTGCCGAGGAACGGGCTTTCGAACAGGAAGTCCGCGACTACATCGCCGAGAGCCTGACGCCGGAGATGAAGCGCGCCACCGCGCTGACGCCGTCGGTGTTCTCCGATCCCGACATCGGCACGGCCTGGCAGCGCGCACTACACAAGAAGGGCTGGGGCGCGCCGGGCTGGCCGGTCGAGCATGGCGGGCCGGACTGGACGCCGGCGCAGCGCTGGATCTTCGAGGCCGAATGCGCCCGCGCCGGCGTCCCGAATGTCAACGTGATGGGCGTGAAGATGGTCGGCCCGGTCATCATCGGCTTCGGCTCCCCGGAGCAGAAGAATTATTATCTGCCGCGCATTCTTTCCGGCGAGGACTATTGGTGCCAGGGCTATTCCGAGCCGGGCTCCGGCTCCGACCTGTCGTCGCTGAAGACCCGCGCGGTGCGCGACGGCGACGACTACGTCATCAACGGCACCAAGATCTGGACCACGCACGCACATCACGCCAACCGCATGTTCGCGCTGGTGCGCACCAGCGACGAGGCGCGGCAACAGGACGGCATCAGTTTTATTCTCATCGACATGAAGACGTCCGGCATCACGACGCGGCCAATACTGACGATCGGCGGCGATCACGAGGTCAACCAGGTGTTCTTCGACGACGTCCGCGTGCCCGTCGCCAACCGCGTCGGCGAGGAAGGCAAGGGCTGGACCTACGGAAAGTACCTGCTCGAATTCGAGCGCGGCTCCGGCATCGCCTCGGCCAAGCTGCGTGAGGCGCTGAAGACGATTGCCGACCTCGCGGAGTCCGAGGTCACCGGCCGCGCCATCGAAGACCCCGACATCGCGATACGGATGTCGGAGCTCGAGGTCGATATCGACGCGCTCGAGATGACCGAGCTCAGGGTGCTGTCGGCACTGCAGACCGGGCAGAATCCCGGCGCGGTGTCGTCGCTGATCAAGCTCAGGGTCAGCGAGATCCGTCAGGCGGTGACGCGGCTCGGCGTCGACGTGATCGGCCAAGACGGGCTTGCGGTCGAGCCAGCGCGGCCGTTCTACCGGCTCAACCACGAGCCGGCGATCCCGGAAGAACTGCTGCCGGTAGTGCCGGAATATCTCAACGGGCGGGCGTACACGATCTTCGGCGGCTCGTCGGAGATCCAGCGAGACATCATCGCGAAGATGGTGCTGGGGCTGTAAATTCTCCCTCCGTCGTTCCGGGGCGCACATGAGCGCGAGCCCGGAATCCATTTCACCTCAGAATGTGGCGCCCGATGGATTCCGGGCTCATCGCTTCGCGATGCCCGGAATGACGTGGTGAGAGTGCGCGGGCCGCCTAAGCAGCCCCCGCTTTCGCGTCCTGGATCGCCTGCCAGATCTTCACCGGCGTCAGCGGCGTGTTGAGCTGGGTGATCCCGACCTCGCTCAAGGCATCCATCACGCCGTTGGTGATGCAAGGCGGCCCGCCGATCGCGCCCGACTCGCCACAGCCCTTGGCGCCGAGCGGATTGGTCTTGCAGGGCGCGGAGGGATCGAGCGTCACCGACAGCGGCGGAACGTCCGAGGCGCGTGGGATGCAATAGTCCTGATAGCTCGCGGTCAGCAGCTGGCCTTCCTCGCTGTAGGCCACGCCCTCGAACAGCGCCTGGCCGATGCCCTGGACAACGCCGCCATGCACCTGCCCGGTCACCAGCATCGGATTGACCGCGACGCCGACGTCGTCGACCGTGGTGTAGCGCACCACGCGCGTGACACCGGTCTCGGGATCGATCTCGACCTCGCAGATATGCGTGCCGTTCGGCCAGCTCGGTCCGTCGACATTGCCCTCGCTCTCGACCGAGAGCTTTGCGCCGCTTTCCTTGGCCGCAATCTCGAACAGGCTGATGCGCTTGTCGGTGCCGACCACGGTGAGGAAGCCGTCGCGATACTCGATGTCCTCGACCGAGGCTTCCAGCAGGTTGGAGGCCTTGTCGCGCGCCTTGTTGATCATGTCGTTGGTGGAGACCGCAACTGCGGTGCCGCCGACGAACAGCGAGCGCGAACCGACGCTGCCGAAGCCGGTGGCCAGATCGGTGTCGCCCTGGACGACGTCGATCTTGTCCATGGCAATGCCGAGCGTATCGGCGATCATCTGGGTGTAGGTGGTGGCGAGGCCCTGCCCCATCGCCATGGTGCCGGAATGCAGGATGACGCGGCCTTCGGCGGTCGCATGCAGCGACACGTTTTCGGTGTGGGCGCGGCCGCCGGTCCACTCGATGTAGCTGGTCAGACCGCGACCGTAGAGCAGGCCTTTCTTCTTCGCCGCCTTCTTGCGCGCGGCAAAGCCGTTCCAGTCGGCGAGGTCTGAGGCGCGCTCCAGCATGTGGGCGAAGGCGCCGGAATCGTACACCTGCCCAACCGCATTGGTGTAGGGCAGTTGCGCCGGCTTGATGTAGTTGACCTTGCGGATGGTGCGCGGGTCCATGCCGATCTGGCGCGCGGCGGCATCGAACAGCCGCTCGACGATGAACACCGCCTCGGGCCTGCCGGCGCCGCGATAGGCGCCGACCGGCGCGGTGTGGGTCATCACCGACTTCACTTCGAAATGCACCAGCGGCAGATCGTAGACGCCGGTCTGCACGAACGGGCCGAGCACCAGCGGGATGATGTTGGCGGTGCCCGACGAGTAGGCGCCGGTGCCGCCGATCGAACGCACGCGATAGGCCAGCACGCGACCCTTGGCGTCGAGCGCAAACTCACCGGTCGAGGTGAGGTCGCGGCCATGGGTGCCGCCGACGAATTCGTCGGTGCGATCGCCACGCCAGCGGATCTTCTCGTTCAGCTTGGTCGCGGCATAGGCGACGATGCCGTCTTCGGGATACAGGCTGGTCTTCTGGCCGAAGCCGCCGCCGATGTCGCCGACCAGCACGCGCACGCTGTCCTTCGGCCGCTTCAGGATCGATTCCGCCAGCAGATCGCGGGTCGAGCCCGGGGTCTGCGACTGCACGTGGAGAATGAGCCGGCCGGTCTTCTTCTCGATCTCGGCAATGGTCGAGCGCGGCTCCATCGCCGACGGCACCAGGCGCTGGCTGACCAGGTCGAGCGACACTTTGTGCGCGGCATTGGCAAAGGCTTCCTCGACCTTGGCTGCGTCGCCATAGCTCATCGCGGCCACGATATTGTCGGGCGCTTCCGGCCAGACCACCGGCGCACCGGGCTTGATCGCCTCGACCGGATCGACCACCGAAGGCAGCACCTCGTAATCGACCTCGATCGCCTCGGCCGCGGTCTGCGCCAGCACGCGCGAGGTCGCGACCACAGCCGCAACGCCCTCGCCCGCGTAACGAACCACCTCATGCGCCAGCAGGCGCCGCGGCGGCACCGTCATCGGCGAGCCGTCCGGCCGCTTAAAGATCGCAAGCGTCGGCAGCGTGCCGATATCGTCCCTGACGAGGTCGGCGCCCGTATAGACCGCCTTGACGCCGGGCATCTCCAGCGCCGCCTTGGCGTCGAACGACTTGATGTTGGCGTGGGCATGCGGCGAGCGCAGCACGTGCAGCCACAGCGCGCCGTCCTGCGGCTTATCGTCGATGAAGTGCCCCTTCCCGGTGAGCAGCCGCTGGTCTTCCAGACGCTTGACCGGCTGGCCCGCACCAAAACGCATATTGCCGGGAAGAATGTTCATCGGAGGGTCCTTGATTTCATAAATTTCGGCGGGTTTTAACGGATTTTCGGCGCGAGACAACACGCCCGGAAACGACGACGTAATGCGCCGGATGCAACCCGCAAGCCAGCTTCAGCCGAGATCGCGCAACGCGGCCTCGACCACCTTGCGCTGCTCGGCGCTCAGCGGCGCCTGCGGCGGCACGGGATCGCCGACATCGTAGCCTTGGCTCGCCAGTCCGGCCTTGATGCAGGCGGCGAGGTTGAAGCAGGCGAACGCCTCGTTGATGCGCCAGAGCTTGCGCTGCAGGGCCATCGCCTCGTCCCACCGGGCGCGGCGGCAGAGATTGTAGAGCTCGACGCTCTGGCGCGGGATGATGCAGGCAGGTCCCGCCATCCAGCCATGGCCGCCGATCAGCATCACCGCGGCCGGAATATGGGCGGACGCCGAGAATACTTTCAGGCCATCGCCGCAGCGGTTCATGATCGACAGCAGCCGGCCAGTGTTGGTCGAGGCGTCCTTGATGTAGCCGATCCGCGGGTGCTGGGCGAGCCGCGCGATGACGTCGAGCGTGAGATCGGAACGCTGGAAATTCGGATTGGTGTAGATCACGACCGGAATGTCGACGGCGTCGGCGATGGCGCGGAAATAGGATTCCACCTGGGCGTCACTGAGCGGAAAATACGCCTCCAGGATCGCGAGAATGCCGGCAGCGCCGCGCTTCTGATAGGCCTTGGCCTGCGCCACCGCATCCGCCGTCGAGGTCGAGGCGACGCCGGCGACCACAGGCACGCGGCCCTGCGCGGCCTCGATCGTGGTCGCCACCACCTGCATGCGCTGCGCATTGTTGAGATAGGCGAATTCGCCGGTCGAGCCGAGTGGCGTCAGCCCGTGGACGCCGGCCTCGATCAGGTCGTCGCAGAGCCGGCCCAGCACCTCGGTGCGGATATGGCCGGCGGGATCGACCGGGGACACCAGATAGGGAAAGACGCCGTGGAAATCAGCCATTTGCGAGCCTCGTTGACGGCGAGACATAATCGGGATCGTGCGCAAATGGAAGCGGTTCGCCCGTGCGCAGGGCGTCGAGCACGGCGGCAAAATCGGTTACCGCGCGGAAACCGAGCAGCCGCTCGGCCTTGCTCGCATCGTAGATCCGGCCGATCGATTTCGGCAGCTGCCAGCCGCGGCGCGCGAACAGCGCCGGCGCCTCGGGGAAGATACGCGCGATCGTGCCGGCCGCATCCGTCTTCAGGGCGGCAACGTCGCTGCGCGCAAACGGCGTCGGCGCACTGATCACGAACACCTCGAAGCCGCGGATCTTCTCCAGCGCCACGACATGGGCGTCGGCGGCATCCTCGACCGTGAGGCGGCGGTACAGCAGCTCGGTCGCCTTCAGGTTCTCGCCATGGATGTCGCGGATCGTGTCGTCGTCCTCGGGGAAGAAGCGGCTGGTGCGCAATACCGCGCAGTTCAGCCCATACTCGCGGCTGTAGAGCCGGCACAACCCTTCGGCGGCGAGTTTTGTCACGCCGTAGACGTTGCGTGGCTCGAGCGGCCCCGAGCTCTCGTCGAGCCACACCGCGGTGTGGCCCTCCTCGTCGCGGATCGCCTGCGAGATCATCAGCGAGGTCGTCGAGGTGAAGACGAAGCGGTCGTGGCCAGCGGACGCGGCGGCTTGCAGCAGATTGAGCGTGCCTGACACGTTGACGTCGACAAAGGCCTGCGGCGCGAACCGTTCGATGTCCGGCTTGTGCAGCGCGCCGCCATGGATCACGGCCTCGATGCCGCGATCGCCGAACACGCGGTCGACCACCGATCTCTCAGTCACCGAACCGACCACATCGGTCGCCTCCCCCGGAACGATGTCGAGGCCGGTCACGTCATGGCCGGCCTGTTGAAGCCGCGGCGCGAGGAACCGGCCGAGCCAGCCGGAGGAGCCGGTCAACAATACGCGCATGAATTCCGCCCCGCCCGGCGCTCAGAACACCTTGGCGATCGCGGCCTGCGCGTCGCCCTGGATCTTTTTCAGATGATTCGGGCCGTGAAAACTCTCGGCGTAGATCTTGTAGACGTCTTCGGTACCGGAGGGACGTGCGGCGAACCAGCCGGCGTCGCTCTCGACCTTGATGCCGCCGAACGGCTGATCGTTGCCCGGTGCCTTGGTTCGGACCGCGCGCACCGGATCGCCGGCGAGCTCGGTCATGTTGAGCTGGTCCGGCCCGAGCGCCTTCAGCGCGTTCTTCTGCTTCGGCGTCGCCGCAACATCGATGCGCTCGTAATAGGGCACGCCGAGCTCGGCGGTCAGCTCATTGAACAATTCGCTGGGATCGCGGCCGGTCTTGGCGATGATCTCCGCAGCCAGCAGGCCGAGGATGATGCCGTCCTTGTCGGTGGTCCAGGCCGAACCGTCGCGCTTGAGGAACGAGGCGCCGGCGCTTTCCTCTCCGGCAAAGCCGAAGCGGCCGCTGCCGAGCCCTTCGACGAACCATTTGAAGCCGACCGGCGTCTCGACCAACTTGCGACCGAGCTTCTTGGCCACACGATCGATGATCGAGCTCGATACGATGGTCTTGCCGATCGCGGCGTCCTTGCTCCATTGCGGCCGGTGCGCGAACAGATAGGCGATCGCGGTGGCGAGGAAATGGTTCGGGTTCATCAGCCCGTTCGAGCGGGTCACGATGCCATGGCGGTCGGCGTCGGTGTCGTTAGCGAAGGCGACATCGAAACGGTCGCGCATCCCGATCAGGCTCGCCATCGCATACGGCGACGAGCAGTCCATCCGGATCTTGCCGTCCCAGTCCGCGGTCATGAAGCGGAAGGTCGGATCGACCGCCTGGTTGACCACGGTAGCGTCGATGCCGTAGCGCGCGATGATCGGTTGCCAGTAGTGCACCGCCGCGCCGCCGAGCGGATCGATGCCGATCCTGACGCCGGCGGATTTGATCAGCGCGAGATCGACGGTGTTGCCGAGGTCGGCGACATAGGGCGTGATGTAGTCATGCAGATGCGTGGTCGCTGCCTTGCGCGCGCGATCATAGGGCATCCGCGCGACCCCCTTGAGGCCGGCCTCGATATACCGGTTGGCGTTCTTTTCGACCACCGCGGTGACGTCGGTGTCGGCCGGGCCGCCATGCGGCGGGTTGTACTTGTAGCCGCCGTCCTCCGGCGGGTTGTGTGACGGGGTGATGACGACGCCGTCGGCAAGGCCGGTGCTGCGGCCCTTGTTGTAGCTCAGGATGGCGTGCGAGATGACGGGCGTCGGGGTGTAGCCGCCCTGCGCGTCGATCATGATCTCGACGCCATTCGCCGCGAACACCTCGACCGCGCTGGCCAGCGCCGGCTCGGCCAGCGCATGGGTGTCGATACCGATGAACAGCGGCCCGGTCAGCCCCTTTTCGCGCCGATAGTCGCAGATCGCCTGCGTGGTGGCGAGGATATGATCCTCATTGAACGAGTTCTTCAGCGACGAGCCGCGATGGCCCGACGTGCCGAAAGCAACCCGCTGGGTGGGATCGCCGGCGTCGGGCTTGCCCGCGAAATAGGCCGTGACCAGCCGCGGCACATTGGCGAGCGCTGAGGGATCAATGGGTTTGCCGGCGGCAGGATTTGGTGCAGTCACGTGACCTCTCAGATCTGGTATCGCCGACCATCAGCAAAACGAGTGATGCTCAGTGCGTAACATCTGGGCGTGCTACCATGGCGGCTGACGTTCAATCAAGCCGACGGCATTTCGTTCCGTGAGGTCGGCGGCAATTTGCTATTCCACGTCGATCTGCTGCACCTTCTCGCGCAGCTCGTCGACCAGCACCCGCTTGTTCTCGCTATAGTCGATCGGCACCACGACGAGGTGCACGCCGCCGCCGGCGAAAGCCCGCTCCAGGGTCGGCACGATCGCCTCCGTGCTCTCGATCCGCGAGCCCTTGGCGCCGTAGCTTTCGGCATATTTGACGAAATCGGGATTGCCGAAGGTCAGGCCGAAATCCGGGAAATGATCGACCGCCTGCTTCCAACGGATCATGCCGTAGGCGGAATCCTCCAGGATCAGGATCACGAGATTGAGCTTGAGGCGGACCGCAGTCTCCATCTCCTGCGAGTTCATCATGAAGCCGCCGTCGCCGCAGACCGCGAGCACGCGGTTGTTCGGAAAGAGCATCGCCGCCATCATCGCCGACGGCAGGCCGGCGCCCATGGTGGCGAGCGCGTTATCCAGCAGCAGCGAGTTCGCGAGCAGCGTGCGGTAGTTGCGCGCGAACCAGATCTTGTACATGCCGTTGTCGAGCGCGACGATGCCGTCCTCGGGAATCACCTGGCGCACATCGTGCACGATGCGCTGCGGCGTCGGCGGCCAGCGGCCTTCTGTCGCGCGATCGGTGATCTTCGCCAGAATGCCCTCGCGCAGGCTGAGCAGCGCACTGGCATGCGGCAGCTTGCCCGCGACGCGGTCGGCCAGCAGTTCGAGGCTCGGCCCGACATCGCCGATCACCTCGCATTGCGGGAAATACACCTGCTCGACATTCGCCGGCGTGTAGCTGACATGGATCACCTGCGGCCCCTTGGGGCCCATGATGAAGGGCGGCTTCTCGATCGTGTCGTGGCCGATCGCGATGATCAGGTCGGCGCGGTCGATCGCCTCGTGCACATAGTCACGCTCGCTCAGCGCGGCGGTTCCCATGTACTGGTTGGTGCCGCCGGATACCGTGCCCTTGCCCATCTGTGTGGTGAAGAACGGGATCTTGGTCCGCCGTACGAAGTCGCCGATCCCTGCGGTCGAGCGCGGGCGCGATGCCGCAGCACCCAGCATGATCAGCGGCCGCTGCGCCTTCAGGATCATCTCGGCGGCGCGGTCGAGGGCTGCAGCATGTGCGATCGGAATTTCGATCGGATGCGGCGGGATCATTTCGACCGGCGCGGTCTCCTCGCCGGCGATGTCTTCCGGCAATTCAAGCAGCACCGGCCCCGGCCGTTCCTGGGTCGCGATCCGGAAGGCATCACGCACCAGCGTCGGGATGGTCGCGCCGCTGACGATCTGCAGCGACAGCTTGGTCAGCGGCCGGAACGTGTTGACGATGTCGACGATCTGGAACTTGGCCTGCCGACTGCTCAGGATGCCCTTCTGCCCCGTGAGCATCACCATCGGCATCGCGCCGAGCAGCGCATAGGCCGCGCCGGTCGTCAGGTTGAGCGCGCCGGGGCCCAGCGTCGTCATGCAGACGCCGGGCTTTCCGGTCAGCCGGCCATAGGTCGCCGCCATGAACGCCGCGGCCTGCTCGTGGCGGGTTACGATCAGCTTGATCGAGGATCTGCGCAGGCTCTCGACGACGTCGAGATTCTCTTCGCCGGGAACGCCGAACACCCGTTCCACGCCCTCGTTCTCGAGGGCGGCGACCAGCAAATCGGAACCTTTGACCATGTCAGCCTCGCATCGTTGATTGCATGCCGCGCACGGAGCATAGCCGCATCGCGCGCCGCCGGAAACTCCCCCGCGACCTCACGGCTTGTGCGCCGTGATCCAGGCCTCAGTGGCGGGCAGCACGCGCGCGGCGAGATCGGCCGAGATCGCGATCGCCTGCAAGGAGCGCGCCACCATCACCCGCCCGCCGCTGGTCGATTGCGACGGGGCGAACGCGGCGAGCTCCACCGCGTGGGCCTGATCGGTAAAATTGGTCATGAAGTTCGGCACGAACTGGTCGCGGAAGTTCGGCCCTTGCCTCGCCAGCAGCGCATCGAAATTGGCCCGGACGAAGTCCCAGGCGAGCTGCGGTTGATCGCCCGCGCCCGCAACGGCGTTGATCATTCCCGTGACGATGGTGTCGGGCAATTCGTTGGTCAGCGTCAACGTCAGCGTGGCGCGCGCCAGCTCCGCATCGCGGGCACTGGCCGCGGCGAAGTAATAGCGCAGCCGCTCATTGGTCGCCGTGCTCTTGCGCGCGAGCGCCAGCAGTTGATCATAGGTTGCCCGATCGGCCGTGATGCCAACGACATGGGTGACCGCATCGCGCAGCGTGGTGGGCAGCGATTTGGGATCATCGAGGAACGTTGCAAAGCGCTGCTTCGCTTCGGCGATGATGGCCGCATCCCCGAGATCGCCCAGCGTCGAGATCAGGCTCGCGCGCTGCAGCGCGGTGTCGTCGTCGGCGGGACCGCGTCCCTCCCATCCGATCCGATCGAATACCGGGCGCAGCTTGGCGCGGGCATAGGCCTGGATCACCGGTCGTTCGCTGCGGTCGCGCGACAGGCGGTTGAGCATGGCAAAGGTCGAGATCACCTGGTCCCACACCGCACGGTGGTCGCCGACATCGAGCGCGTCGAGCAGCGCAAGATAGGATGACGCTTCAGTGCGGCCCGCCTGCACCAGCGCCCAGCTGTCGGTGACGATATTGAGCCGGTCGGTGACCTGCATTTGCGGGAAGGCGTTCAGCAATGCGGCACGGTTCTTGGGACCGTATTCGACCCTGAAGTAACCGACGGCGCCGAGATTGACCTTGATCGCATCGCCGCATGTGCCGGCCGGGACATCGGCACGGCCCTTCAGCAGGATCTCGTCGAACGGCTTGCCCTGCGCCGGTCCGGCCGCAACCGGGATCTGCCAGTCGTGGGCCGGCAACGGCGGATCGCCGGCCGGCGCGATCACGAAGCGATCCTGCCGCAACGTCAGGCGCTGTGCCGTGCCATCGCACGCTGTCTCCGCCACGACGAGCGGCACGCCGTCCTGCTCGGTGAAGGAGGCGGCGATGCCGGTGATGGGCTTGCCGCCGGACGTCTCGAGCGCCTGCCAAAGATCGGCCGTGGTGGAATTGCTGTAGGCATGCGCGGCGATGTATTTGCGGATGCCGTCGCGGAACGCCTGCTCGCCCAGCCAGGTCTCCAGCATGCGGATCAGCGCCTGCCCCTTGTTGTAGGTGATGGCGTCGAACGCCGTGACCGCTTCGCTGTGATCGGCGATCGGCTGCTGCACCGGGTGCGAGGTGCGGCGCGCATCGAGCGCCATGGCGAACTGCTTGGCGCCGTTGCCGTTCAGCCAGCTCTGCCATTGCGGATAGAATTGCTCCGACGCCTTGGTCGCCATCCAGCTGGCAAAGCCCTCGTTGAGCCAGAGATTGTCCCACCACGCCATGGTGACGAGATCGCCGAACCACATATGCGCCATCTCGTGCGCGATGATCGCGAAGATGCCGCGCCGCGCGGTCTCGGCATTGGTCGCGGGATCGAACAGCAGCCGGCTCTCGAAGAAGGTGATGCCGCCCCAGTTCTCCATCGCGCCGCCGAACCCGCCGGGAACGGCGATCAGGTCGAGCTTCGGCAGCGGATATTTCACGCCGAAATAGTCGTTGTAATAGGCGAGCAGCTTCACCGCGCTGTCGAGCGCGAACCGGCTCTGCCCGCTCTTGCCCTCCGTCGTCACCACGCCGACGATGACGCCGCCGGCATCCGCGGTGATCCGCTCGAGCTCACCGACCGTGAGCACGAACAGATAGCTCGACATCTTCGGTGTCGGCGCGAAGGTGACCTTCTTGAGATCGTCGGCGACCGGCGCCTCGCTCGCGACGGGCATGTTGCCGACCGCGAGCAGATTGCGCGGAATCACGACGGTCAGTGCGAAGCTCGCCTTGAACGACGGCTCGTCCCAGCACGGGAAGATCCGCCGCGCATCGGCCGGCTCCAGCTTGCTTGAGACCAGCCGCTTGATCCCGCTCGGGGTCGGATAATCGACCGCGAACAGGCCGGTGCCGAATTTGTTGATCTGCGCCGTGAACACGATGCGGAGCTTGTGCCGGCCCGCCGCAAGCGGTTTGGCGAAGGTCAGCGTCGCGGTCTGCGCGGTAGCGTCCGTTGCGACCTCAGCACGCTGCGCACCGTCATCGATCGTGACCTCGGCGAAGGTCGTATTGATCGCATTCAGCGTCAGCTGCGCCACGGCCTCGCGCACATCGACGTCAACGGTCTCGACGCCGGGCAGAGCAAGGCTGGTGAGATCGGGCGTCAACTCGATCGTGTAGCTCAACGGGACCACCGTCTTCGGCAGCTTTCCCGGCGTGCCGTCGAACGAAAATGTCTGCTCGGCCTGCGCGCCCGCGGCCATCGTCAGCAGCAGACCGATCGCCGTGGCAAGACGACGCAGCTGCGCGGTCCGGACATGGGTTGCTGGCTTGTTCATCGCGCACGACTCACCGGGATTTCGGGAATTTCGGATGTCATTGCGGAAGGACATAGCGGGCAATCTAGTAGAGAACATGTCGCCACAAAACTGACAACTCCGCGACATCCGACATCGCAGCGGCTCGCATCGATTGGTGCGCGGCTCGCTACGGCGCCTCGGCCGGCCCTTGTTGCTCTACGGCCGGGTGGAAGGCTAACTTGTGGCCGACATTCCGGCCGCAAGGTCCGGCCACGGGAGACAATAATGTTCGGAAAATTCTCGCGTCGGCAATTTGCGGGCCTTGCAGGCCTCTCGGCGCTCGGCTTGACCGGCCCTGCCGAGGCAGCGAACCACGCCCCGCGGCCGGACGGCGCGAACTTTCCGGCCGGCTTCGTCTGGGGCACCGCGACCTCGTCCTACCAGGTCGAGGGCGCGGTCAACGAGGACGGCCGCGGCCGATCGATCTGGGACACATTCACCCACACATCGGGCAAGATCGAGGACGGCTCGACCGGCGATCGCGCCAACGAGCACTACCACCGCTACAAGGAAGATGTCCGCCTCATCAAGGATCTCGGCGCCAGGGCCTATCGTTTTTCGATCGCCTGGCCGCGGGTGTTTCCCGATGGCACCGGCACGCCGAATCCGAAAGGCCTCGACTTCTACAACCGCCTGGTCGACGAGCTGCTCGCCAACGGCATCGAGCCCTACGCCACGCTCTATCACTGGGACCTGCCGCAGGCGTTACAAGACCGCGTCGGCGGCTGGCGCTCGCGCGACACATCGAAGGCGTTCGGCGACTATGCCGGCTATGTGGCGCAGCGACTGACCGACCGGGTCAAGAACATCTTCACCCTCAACGAGGTCGGGCGCTTCCTCCCGTTCGGCTATGCGCTCGGCGTCGACGCGCCGGGGCTGACGCTGCCGCCGGCCGAGGTCAACCAGGCGCGCCACCACGTCGCGCTGGCGCATGGGCTCGCGGTGCAGGCGATCCGCGCCAAGGGCCGCCCCGGCACGCGGGTCGGCCCGGCCGAGAACATCACCGCCTGCGTGCCCGCGGTCAACACGCCGGAGCACATCCGCGCCACCGAGATCGCGACGCGCGAGCTCAATGCGGGCTTCCTCGGCGTTCTCCTCGAAGGCAAGTACACCGAGGGCTTCCTGCAATATGCCGGCACTGATGCACCCAAATTCACCGCGGAGGAGCTGAAGATCATCTCGCAGCCGAACGATTTCGTCGGGCTCAACATCTACGCGCCGCAGTGCTACGTCCTCGCCACCGACTCAGGCCCCGGCTGGAAGCCGCTGCCGATGCCGGGCTCCTTCCCGCATATGAGTTCGGATTGGCTGCGGATCGCGCCGGAAACGATCTACTGGGCGCCGCGGATCGCCGCCAAGCTCTGGAACATCAAGAGCATCTATATCAGTGAGAACGGCACCTCCGGCGAGGACAAGGTGCAGCCGGACGGGCAGATCTACGACCTCGACCGCATCATGTTCCTGCGCAACTACCTCGCCCAGTTGCAGCGCGCGACCGCCGACGGCGTCCCGGTCCACGGCTATTTCCTGTGGAGCCTGATGGACAATTTCGAGTGGATCTTCGGCTATGCGAAGCGCTTCGGCCTCTATCGGGTGGATTTCGAGACCCAGGCGCGCGTGCCGAAACTGAGCGCGGCGTTCTATCGCGACGTGATCGCGCGCAACGCCATCGGCGCATGATCTATCCGGCCTGCGGCCGCGCGCCGGACCACGCACGCTTGAGCAAGTTGCCGATGCCGCTCTCTTCGATCGGCCGCGGATTCCAGTAGGGATTTTTGGTGGCGAGTGCGGCCGCTTTTGCGATGCCGTCTTCGGGCATACCGATCTCGGCGAGCGAGCGCGGCGCGCCGAGCCTTGCCGACAGATCGAACAGGCCATCGGCCGCATCGGACACTCCAAGCGCCCGTGCGGCACGGCTGATCGCATCGCGTGCCGCCGGCGTGTTGTAGGCGATAGTGTGCGGCAGCAGCACCGCATGGGTTTCGGCATGCGGCAGGTCGAACAGCGCGCCGACGGTGTGGCAGAGCTTGTGATGCAACGCCATGCCGACGGTGCCGAGACAGACCGCACACAGCCACGCGCCATAGAGCGCGTCGGACCGCGCGTCGAGATCGCGCGGCCGTGCGATCACCTCCGGCAGCGATGACGCGAGTTTTGCAATCGCCTCTTCCGCCATTAGCGCGGTGATCGGGTTGCCGTCCCGCGCATACAGCGCCTCGGCCGCATGGGCGATCGCATTGAGGCCGGAGATCGCCGAGAATTTTGCCGGCATCGAGACCGTCAAGTTGACGTCGTAGATCACGGCCTCGGGCAATATCTTGGGCGAGGACTGCGTGGTCTTGACACCGTCCACGGTCTCGCCGAGCACCGGCGTCATCTCGGAGCCGGCATAGCTGGTCGGCAAAATCAGTTGCGGCAGGTCGGTGCGCAGCGCGATCGCCTTGCTAAGCCCGGTCGCGGCGCCCGCGCCGATCGCAACCACGCCGTCGGGTTTCAACTCGCGGACCGTCTGCATCGCACGTTCGGTCACCGCGACCGGCGTGTGCACGACGGCGCCGTCGAACGCGCCGGCGATGCGGCCGCCGGCCAGCCTTACGAGATCGCCGAGCTCGGCCTGCTGCCGCCGGCTTGCGAGCAGCAGCGCGCGGCCGATGCCAAGCCGGCCGAGTTCGTCCGCCAGCTGCGCGACCGTGCCGGTCCCGAACACGACCCGCATCGGGCTGACCTGATAGATAAACGATTGCGCCATGGCGATTTCCAGAACGGTTGGTCAGCCCCGGCGCCAGTCACGCGGCGTGCAGCCGAAGCGATGCCGAAAGCGCCGGGTAAAGTGCGACAGATCGGAGAAGCCCCAGTCGAAGGCGATGTCGCCGATGGCGCGCCCGGCGACCGCCGGATCCTTCAGGTCGCGCGCCGCGCCGTCGAGGCGGCGGTCCATCACATGGCTGGCGAATGTGGTGCCGGCTTTCTCGAACAGTTTGTGGACGTAACGCTCGCTGATGCCGATTGCGGCCGCGATCGATGCGACGCTGAGCCCCGGCTGGCGCAGCCTGCGGTCCACGGCGCGGCGCAGCGCCAGCCAGGTCGCGTCCGCAAGGCCCGCACCCTCGGCAACGCCTGCGCAACCGGTCCGCGACAGGCTGAGCGCGACCAGATCGAGCAGCACACCGAACAGCCGGGCATTGTCGGCATCAGAGGCGCGAAGCGCCGAATTGTTCAGCACTTGCGCGGTCTCGGCGATGAGATGGCCGACAAAGGGATCATCGGAAACCCGCGCCGGCGTCACCTCGGGCGCCGACGGCAGCCGTTCGTCGAGCGCCTCGGCCGGCACCCAGAACGAAGCGACCTGCAGCGCCGGGCCGCGGTCATGCAGCAGCGAGAAGCGCTGCCCGCTGTCGAAGATTCCGACCTGCCCCGGCGACAGGCTGATCTCGCGCCCCGCCTGCTGGATGCGGCAACGGCCGGCGAGCTTGAGATTGAGGTAGTAGCAGCGCCGGCTGGACGCGGCGATGTCGGCTGCCGAGCGCCGCACGACATGCTCCGGGAAGCTGACCCGGTTGACCGCGCCATCGCCGAGCCCAACGGTTTCGACCCGGGCCAGGAAGCCCGGTGTCGCCGACGGTTCCGGCGTCAGGTTCATGAAGGCCTTGCAGATCGCTTCGCGATAATAGGCGAACTGCTCGCCCGGCCGCGTGTCCGCGGTATTCCAGCTCAGCCTGCGCGAGCGATCAGCGGCGGCGATTTGCTGCATCAGTTCACTCCGAGCCCAGTCCGGTTCGGTTACAGCCAAGCGCGTTCCGTGGCCCCGGGTCAATATCCGATCGAGAACTGCTTGAACTCGGCGCGTATTCCGGACGTCGCAACCGATCTAACCAAACCACGCAGGGAGCTACAACATGTCGACCTATGTTCTCGTCCATGGCGCCTGGCATACCGGCGCCGAGTTTGAGCCGGTTGCGGCTGCGATCCGCAAGGCCGGCCATGTCGTGCACACCCCGACCATCAAGGGCAACCGCCCCGGCGACCGCAAGGATTCCGGGCTTGCCGAGGCCATCCACTCGATCGTGGATTATCTCGCCGAGCACAATCTGAATGACTTCGTGCTGGTCGGCCACAGTTACGGCGGCATGGTCATCACGGGCGTTGCCGACGCCGCCGCCAACCGCATCCGCCGGCTGGTGTACTGGAATGCGTTCGTGCCCAACAATGGCGAATGCCTCAACGACATGGTGCCGCCGCACTATGTCGGCCTGTTCGATGCCGTCCATGCCGAGCGCGGCGACGGCTCGGTGGTGCTGCCGTTCCCGATCTGGCGCGAGGCCTTCATCAACGACGCCGATCTCGAGACGGCGCAGCGGGCCTATGACAAGCTCAACCCGCACCCGCTCAAGACCTTCCAGGACAAGATCGCGCTGCGGACCAATCCGGCCGAGATGCCGATCGCAAAGTCCTACGTCAACTGCACCGAGGATACCGCGATGCCGCACGGCCTGCCCTGGCATCCGCGGCTGTCGGAGAAGCTCGGGCTGTTCCGCCTGGTCCAGGTGCCGGGCAGCCACGAGCTGTGCTTCTCCAATCCCGAGCGCCTGGCACAGGCCTTCCTCGACGCCGGCCGCGATTAGGCAGCCTTGTATTCCGGCGCGGTCGCAAGGAAGCGCGCATAGGCGTCCGCGTCCGGCGGCGTGAACTTTTCGACGAGCGGGTTGCGGCGCGACGCCTTGGTGCCGATATCCGCGAGCAGCTCGTCGAAATGCTTGAAGTGATACGGCGCGACGCACAGCCCGCCATAGACGCCCGCCGCCGGACGCTCGACGCGCTTGAAGTTCAGCATCATCGCAATGTTGTCGTGCATCTCGGCCGCGCTCGGCTGCCGCGCGAGCTGGCCGTCGGCATAGCGCACCAGCCAGTTCGCGGCGAGATCCGCGCACAGCACGGTGCAGAAGCTCGAGTTGAACCCGACAAAGCCCATGTCGGGCAGATCGGGGTTGGCGATCAGCCGATAGAGCCGGTACTGCCCGTCGGGCTCGACCAGCTTGGCTTGATACTCCTCGGGCAGGAACGGCACGCCGAGCTTGTAGCCGATCGCGAGCACCGCGACGTCGGCCGCGACACGCTGGCCGCCGCTCATCACGATGGTCCTGCCGTCATAATGATCGAAAGTGCCCTGCACGGCCTTGATCCGGCCGTCGGCGACCATCGGATAGAAACCGGGGGTCGCGATCGGCACCGAGCAGTTGACGCCGTCTTCGATCCGCTGCTTCGGCACCATGCCGCACTGCTTGAGCTTGAGCTGCATCTTCAGCATGCTCTCGAGCCCGCGCCAGTTCGCCCAAACGAACGGCTTCGCCACGGCATGCGCAAGGCGCGCGATCGGGCCGATGCCCCAGCTCGCGAACATCTGCTCCTGGGCACGGATGTAGAGGATGCGCTTGAAGTTGACGAGGCCGCCGACGAAATAGGGAAACCGCCAGACCGGCTCGCGAAACACGATGGTGACCTCGCTGGCGCCGGAATTGACCGCGTTCACCGCGATGTCGGTCGCCGATTTCGAGCCGCCGAGCACCACCACCTTGCGGCCCTTGGCGAGATCGGGATCGCTGTATTGCGACGAGTGCAGGATCTGGCCGCCCTGCGCCTTGAAGCCCTCCTCGCCGGGCAACGGCAGGGACTGCGGTTCGTTGAACTGTCCTGTGCAGACGGCGACAAAGTCGAAATCCTCATGGCCGGTGGCACCGTCGGTCGAGCGCAGCGTGAGCGTCCAGCCTGGTCTGCCGTCGGCGCGGCGCGTCATGCCTTCGACCCTGGTGTCGAACCGCATCGCGCCGTCGAGCCCATGGCCGCGGGCGTAGTCGCGCAGATAGGCATGGACTTGCGGTCCTTTCGGCCATTCCGGATAGGACTCCGGCATCGCCTTGTCGGTGTAGCGATAGAGCTCCTTCGGGCTCTGGGTCTGCACATCGGGATAGGAGCGCGCCGGCTCCCAGACCCCGCCGAGATCGCCGCTGCGCTCGATGATCGTCACCTTGTGGCCGCGACCGGCGAAGGCCTTGCCGGCGGCGAGGCCGGAAATCCCGGCGCCGATGACGCACACATGCTTCTGCTTGACCATGAAACGTCTCCGCGATGAATGAACAAGTCCATTTTCCAGGCGCACGTCCCCGTAATCACCGGAGCCAGCTCCGGCGATTGCGCGTGCGTTTTGTCTGTTTGCTCGCGCTCTAGTCGTTGGCTTCCGGCGGCAGGAAATCCACCTCGTGCTCGGCGGAAATGCGCACCACCTCGACGGGGTCCTGCAGGTTGTGCAGCTTCTCGAACAACGCCTCGAGCTTCTGCATCGGCGACACCCAGAACAGCGCCCGCGCCGGCTTGTCCGACTTGTTGAAATAGCCGTGCGGGATGCCGCGCGGCATGCGCACGAGGTCGCCGGCCCTGGCCTGCACCCAGACGCCGTCGAGCTTCAGGTCGAGCACGCCCTCCTGCACCAGGATGAACTCGTCCTGGGTCGGGTGGATGTGCACCGGCACGAACTGGCCGGGATCGCTGTTGGTCTCGAACGCGAAGGTCGAGTCGGTGACTGCCTTCGGATAGTAGACCTGGCCCAGGATATTCCAGGTCTTGCCGCCGTAGCCGGTGCCGGTTCGGGTAATGCCTTTCTCGAGCGTGCCCATGTCAGCCTCTCCAGTTTTGGATGCTTCTTGCGGACACGGAGCCTGTCGCTGGCCGGTGAGGCTGTCTAGCCGATAAACGAATCCGCAGCCGGCGCGATCATGCTGCAATGCGGGAGCATCGAGCCGGCCGCCGTCTGCTTAACGACATCGCAGCCGCCTGCGTGCCGATCGGGCAGATTGCGCGACGAAACGGCGTTCCCCTTTGCCGGCGAATGCACTAGGCTGGCTGATATTTTAGACCTCAAACAACTCCGGACGGCCGGCGTGACTGCTGTTGGCAACGAGGTTTCGGCAAGGGCAAATTCCGCAAGGCTGAAGGATTTCGCACGCGTTGCGACCGCGCGCGTCGATGATGCGGCCGAAGCGATCGGCCGCATCTTCTGTCCGCACGACCTGACGCCGGTCGATCATTCGGAGCGCGATTTCTCCGCGCACCACAATTGCGCAGGGTTCGACGGCTTCTCCGTCAACTATGTCGCCTATGGCGGATCGGTCGCGATCAATCCCGGCTGCCTCGATCGCTTCTTCCTGTTGCAGATGCCGCTGTCCGGCTCGGCCTCGATCCGCACCGCCGCACGCGAGCTCACCACCGGGCCGCAACACTGTGCCTCGCTGCTGTCGCCGACGATTCCGACCGAGATGACCTGGCGCGACAACTGCGCCCAGATCATCCTGCTGCTCGACCGCAAGCTGGTCGAGCATCGCGCCGCGGCGCTTGGCGGCGCGGCGGTCCAACCGGTCGAGTTCGATCCCGCCGTCGCCTTGCATGGGCCGCTCGGGCAGACGCTCTCGGCCAGGATCGGGCGGCTCGTGTCGACGGCGGAGCAGCTCGGGCCATGCAAATCGTTATCTGCGGTCGCGGCGGCCGATTGGCGCGAACAGTTCCTCAACGTCCTGCTCAACGAGCAGCGCCACAGCCTGAGTTCGGCGATCGAGGTGTTCAACGGCCGTACCGAGGCGCAGCCGGCGGCGCTGAAGCGCGTGCGGGCCTACCTCGAAACCCGCGCGACCGAGCCGCTGGATCTTGCCGAGCTCGCCGACATCGCGGGTACCGGTATCCGCGCGCTGCAACTCGGCTTCCGCCGCCATTTCGGCACCACCGTCTCAGAGATGCTGCTCGACATCCGCCTCGCCCATCTCAACGCCCGCCTCAAGACGGCGCGGCCGGGCGAGCGCATCGTCGATATTGCATTCGACCTCGGCTTCACCCATCTGAGCCGGATGGCGAGCGCCTACCGCGCCAAGTTCGGCGAAAGCCCGAAAGCGACGCTGCAGCGGCTGAGCTGAGCGGCGGTTCCGAGCGGCGCGTCCCGGCCCTGCCCATCCGGCCAGTTTCGCCGCCGGCCGCAACATCCCAGATTGCGGGAAGCCAACGGAGTTTCCCATGACCGAACCGAACATCCTTGCCTCGCTGTCGTCAGCCCTGTCGGAGACCATTGCGCGCGCTGCGCCGTCGGTCGTCTCCGTGCATTCGCATCGCGCGCGCGCCTCCGGCTTTGTCTGGAAGGTCGGCCTGATCGTCACCGCCGACGAAGCGCTGGCCGACGAGGGCGAGATCGAGATCCAGTTCGCCGACGGCAGCCGCAAGCAAGCCGCCGTCGCCGGGCGCGACCACACCACCGACATTGCCTTGCTGCGCGTCGATGGCGAAGTCGCCCCGGTCAAACTGTCGAGCGAGATCCCCGCGCTCGGATCGCTCGCGGTGCTGGTCGCGGCCGACCGCGACGCGCCGGTCGCACGGCTCGGCATGGTCTCGCGGTCGGGCGGCGCCTGGCGCAGCCTGCGCGGCGGCGAGATCGACGCGCGGATCGAGCTCGACGTCCGGCTGCGGCACAGCCAGCAGGGCGGGCTGGCGCTGAATGCCGCCGGCGTGCCGTTCGGCATGGCGGTGCTCGGCCCGCGCCGCGTACTGACGATTCCGGCTGCGACCATCGAGCGGGTCGCAGCCCAGCTCGAGAAGAGCGGCCGCATCGCGCGCGGATATCTCGGCGTCGGACTGCAGCCGGTCCGTCTCGACGACGGCCTCGGCGCGATGGTGATGAATGTCGACAAGGCCGGCCCCTCGGCCGCCGCCGGCATCCGCCAAGGCGACGTGATCATCGCCGTCAACGGTGAGAAGCTGTCGGGCGTGCGGGCGCTGTCGCGCGGTCTCGGGCCGCAGAGCGTCGGCAGCGTCGTCGAGCTGACCGTGCATCGCGGCGGCGAGCCGATGACATTCAAGGTCACAGTCGGAGAGAGGCCCGAGACGTGAGCAGTGAACCTGCCGCCGACATCGTCATTGCGCTCGAGATCGACGACCCCGTCCTCGCCGACCGGCTGGCGACATTGCTCGGCAGCGTCGCCGGCCTGCGGCTTGCCGCACCCGGCGAGCAGGCGGCGGCCGCGATCGTCGCACGCAACCGCGAGGCCGCCAGCGGCGACTTCGAGCTGACACCGCGCGAGCTCGATGTGCTGGCGCTGCTGGCCGAGGGCGCATCCAACAAGATGATCGCGCAGCGGCTCGGGATTTCCGTCCACACCGCAAAATTCCATGTCGGCTCCCTGCTCGACAAGCTCGACGCCACCGGCCGCACCGACGCCGTCGCCCACGCCGCGCGGCGCGGCGTGATCAATTTGTGAAGGGTGCGCGGTCTCTCCACACGTCGTCCCTGCGAAAGCAGGACTCCGGCGCATGTTGCATGCGGGACCCACCGTTCGTCGTCCTGGCGAAAGCCAGGACCCATAACCACGGCTTTGGATTGTGAAAGGGACCGTGGCCCCGGCATCGCGCAACAATGAACATTCGGGGTAATGGGTCCTGGCTTTCGCCAGGACGACGATGAGGATGGTTCTCGATTCAAGGTGTCACGCGGTGTCATCACCCGCGAAAGCTAGACAACGACCCCAACTCGATGATTTGCAAAAATTCCGCCACGCGGACGTCTAGACCAAATGCGTAGGTAGTCGTCCGGATACAGACACCCTCTCGATCTCGCTATGCACTCTTCAGCCAACAAGAAGAAACGGCATGAAGAAGCTGATCGATCGTCACCGGGACATTCAATACACGCTCACCAACATCGAACCCGACCTCTGGAGCTGGTCATTCGAAATCAACGGCAAGATCAAGCGCGGCACCACGCGCGCGCGGCTCGACCTGCTGGCGCAGCGCCGGGTCTGCACGCTGATCGATCGCGAATTGAAAGGCGCGGAACGGGACAAGCCGAAGAAGCCTGACTAGACCAGCCGCTTCGCCGCCGACCTGACCCAAGGCTTGGACTAAGGCTTGGACTAAGGCTTGGCCCAAAGCTTGGCCTAAGGCTCAAAGCATCATGACGCTGCGAGAACGGTCGCAGCGATCTCGAGCCGCGGTCCGGCGTAGCGCCGGTCGTCCGGTCCATGCTGCCCGCAGCCGACGCTCCAGAGCGCGGGCCACGACAACAGCTCGAGCCCCGTCGCCGATATCGCCGCGAACGACGTCCAGCTGATGTCACCGCGGCGTCGCCACAGCACGCCGCCGGGTCCCATGTCCGGATAGAAGGCGATCTCGAGGTCGAAATCCCGCTCATCGCCGAGATCCGGACCGACCCAATAGTGCGGACTGCGCCCATGCTCGCGCCCGAGGATCAGCGTTAGCGTCTGGTTCGGACCGCGCAGGCCGAGCCAGAGCGGTGCGATCATGTCAGGCACCGGCGTGCAGAGCAGCGTTTGCGGCGCCGCTACTCCGGCGGCGGTGCGACCTGACAATCTCAGGGCGACGACCGTCGCCGGCGCCGGCATTCCGGACAATGGTGCAGGGTTGATGCCGTGCGGCAATGGCGACCACGCTGCCTCGTCGAGAGATGGTGGCGGCCATGCGAGCTGCTCGCGGATGGCGCCTTCGGTGTCGAGCACCTGATAGCGGAGACCGCGTCGATCGAGCGCGGCCTGCACGCAATGCAGATACTCGACGCCCTCGGGCATCCGGTGCGCGGTGCCTGCGCCGGCGGTGCAGATCTGCAGCACCCCGCGATGAACCTGAACGTCGAATGCAAGGATGTGGCTGCAGACATAGGCGGTCACGCCGGCGCGCACCAGGATTTCCCAGAAGCGCGCACTGTATTCGTGGCCGATCTCGCGCTGATAGCTGCCGCTGAAGCCATTGATGGGGAAGACCGGATGATGACCCAGCACCAGCTTGTATCTTGCGTCGTTGTGCTGTTCGAGGACCGCGTCCAGCCATTCGGTCTCGACGTGGCCCTCGCCGCCGAGCCCGCTCCACAGCGTGTGCACGAACACCATCAGCAGGTCGTCGCGGTGGACCCAATAGGACAGGCCTTCCTGACCGGGCGGACCGTTGCGCGGCAGCTTCAGCACCTCGCGAAACACCGCCTCGCTCATCCGATCATAGGTGGTGTGGTTGCCGGTCGTGTGCCACAGCGGCACGGCGCGTCGATCCAGCCAGCCCATTTCGGTATCGAGCCAGTGCCGCCATTGCGCGCGCAACGCCTCCGCATCGGCGGTGAGGCCGATGATCTCGTCACCCGGAAAGAGGATGAATTCGGGCGCAGGATGCAGCCGGCGGACCACATCATTCATTGATGCGAAAGTCCGCTCGTGCAGCGCGCCGGGAACACCGGAGCAGGCGTCGGCATAGATCACGAACTGGTGGCCCGAATTTCTCGGCAACAGAGACGGAATTGCATCATGCATGGTCGGACCACGTCCTCACGAGCCACATCATAGAGGAAGGCAGACTGATCGCTCAAGGCGGCCATCCATGCGATGGTCGTGGATTCGGGGCTCTCGAAGTCGCTCGGTCCGAGGACGGGGGTTCCTGCACACCAGGACGTGACTTTCGGAAAAGCTGGTCTGCCGGCAGGCGCTAGGCGGCGCTGCGGCAAGCTGCTAGCGTTTTGCGCTTCAGATTGCCTTACTCGAGGATCGGAGCAAATGGACAACCGTAGTGATGTTTGGCGCGGCGTCGACGCGATCAAGCCGCGTTTCATCGAATTGAGCGACCGGGTGTGGGCAATGCCCGAGGTCTGCTACACCGAGGCACGCTCCTCCGCCGAACATCTGGCCGAACTGCGCCACCAGGGTTTCCGCATCACCGAAAACCTCGCCGACATTCCAACCGCGGTGATGGGCGAATGGGGCGAAGGCGGCCCCGTGATCGCCTTCCTCGGCGAATATGACGCCCTGCCCGGCCTCAGCCAGGAGGCCGGCATCGCCGAGCATCGTCCGGTCGAGACCGGCGGCCACGGTCATGGCTGCGGCCACAATCTGCTCGGCTCCTCCGCATTGCTCGCCGCGACCGCGGTGAAGGACTGGCTCGCCGCCAACAAGGTGCCGGGCCGGGTGCGCTACTACGGCTGTCCCGCCGAGGAAGGCGGCGCCGCGAAGGCCTTCATGGTGCGCTGTGGCGCGTTCGAGGACGCCGACATCGCCATCACCTGGCATCCGCACAGCTTCTGGGAGGTGGCGGTGACGCCGTCGCTCGCCAACACCCGGGCCGACTTCATCTTCACCGGGCGCACCTCGCATGCGGCGGCCTCGCCGCATCTCGGCCGCAGCGCGCTCGATGCGGTGGAATTGATGAATGTCGGCGTCAACTACATGCGCGAGCACATGCCGAGCGATGCCCGGGTGCACTATGCGCTGCTCGACACCGGCGGCATTGCACCCAACGTGGTGCAGGCCCATGCCCGCGTGCGCTACTCGATCCGCGCCCGCGACCTGCCCGGCATGAACGAGCTGGTCGAGCGCGTGCACAAGATCGCGCAAGGCGCTGCCCTGATGACCGAGACCAAGGTCGAGATGAAGATCATCTCCGCGGTCTCCAACATCCTGCCCAACACGCCGCTGGAGCGGACGCTGCACCAGATCATGGAAGATCTCGGCCCGCCGCATTTCGACGATGCCGACAAGGATTTCGCCGGCAAGATCCGCGCGACCCTGACCGACAAGGACATCGCCTCGGTCTATTACGCGATCGGCATGGAGCCAACCGACCGGCCGCTGGCCGATTTCCTGGTGCCGATCGACGCCAAGCGCAATCCGCTGATCGGCTCGACCGATGTCGGCGACGTCAGCTGGGTGGTGCCGACGGTGCAGGTTCATGCACCGACGGTTGCAATCGGCACGCCGTTCCACACCTGGCAGGTTGTGGCGCAGGGCAAGACGCCGGCCGCGCACAAGGCGATGGTGCAGGCCGCCAAGGCGATGGCTGGCCTCGGCGTCAAGGCGCTGCTGGAGCCGGAGCTGATCGCGGCCGCCAAGGCCGATCTCAAGAAGCGGACCACCAGAACGCCCTATGTCAGCCCGCTGCCGGCGAATGTTGCTCCGCCGTTGGACATGTCGGTCGCCTGAGGACCGCATAACGGGCCGGACCAGTTCTTTGCAACGAGGTCCGGCCCAAGCCCTTTCCGATTGGAACGGAGCAGCCACTTCGCGCGACAACGCTCTTGCGTGACAAAAAAGCATCTCAGAACAAAGGATAACGAACAAATTTTCCGCACTGCGAGGCGTGCGCAGCCGCGCTTTGGCACCGAAATGCCGAACCGATGTGCGATGCGGAGCCGTTCTGCACAAGCGATAGCCAAAAGACCTAGGCCCTGTGGCGTTGGAGACGTTGACCTTCGCGGTCATTCGGTGTGCCATCTGCCGCCAGCACGGCGGCCGGTTCCACGGTCCGCCGCAATCTCACGTGAGCCGGACCGAGGGGACAATGTTCGACAACAATCTGCGCGGGATGATCGACGACGTAAGGGACGGGCGGATGGATCGCCGCGCCTTCGTCAAGCGAATGGTTGCCGTCGGCCTCACCGCGCCGTTGGCTAACCAGATTCTGGCGATCGGCGGCGTCGCGATGGCGCAGAGCCCCAACCCCTACAAGCCGACCAAGCGCGGCGGCGGCGGTCCGCTGAAGCTGTTGTGGTGGCAGGGCCCGACGCTGCTCAATCCGCACTTCGCCACCGGCACCAAGGACCAGGATGGCTCGCGCATCTTCTACGAGCCGCTGGCCAGCTGGGATGTCGACGGCCATCTCAACCCGATCCTCGCCGCCGAGATCCCCTCGATCCAGAATGGCGGCCTTGCCGCCGACGCCAAATCGGTGGTCTGGAAACTCAAGCCCGGCGTCAAATGGCATGACGGGAAACCGTTCAGCGCCGACGACGTCGTCTTCACATACGAATATGCCAGCGACCCGGCGACGGCCGCGGTCTCGAGTGCGACCTACGCCGGCATGACAGTGGAGAAGGTCGACGACCTCACGGTCCGCATCAAGTTCAAGGATCCGACGCCGTTCTGGGCCAACGCATTCGTCGGCGCCTATGGCTGCGTCATTCCGAAACACCTGTTCGCCGAGTTCAAGGGCGGCAAGTCGCGCGAGGCGCCGACCAATCTGAAGCCGGTCGGCACCGGACCCTACAAGTTCATCGAATTCAAGCCGGGCGACCTGATCCGCGGCGAGATCAATCAAGACTACCACATGGCGAACCGGCCCTATTTCGACACGATCGAGATGAAGGGCGGCGGTGACGCGGTGTCGGCGGCGCGCGCGGTGATCCAGACCGGCGAATATGATTTCGCCTGGAATATCCAGGTCGAGGACGAAGTGCTGCTGCGGCTGGAGAAGGGCGGCAAGGGCAAGACGCTCTATGCCGTCGGCGGCGACATCGAATTCATCGCCATCAACTTCACCGACCCCAACACCGAGGTCGACGGCGAACGCTCGTCGATGAAGACCAAGCATCCGATTCTGTCCGACCCGCGCGTGCGCCAGGCGCTCGCCCTCCTGGTCGACCGCGAATCCATCAAGAAGGTGATCTACGGCCGCGCCGGCCGCGCCACCGCCAACTATCTCAACGGCCCCGAAGAGTTCGTCTCCAAGAACACCAAATGGGAGTTCTCGGTCGAGAAGGCGAGCGCGCTGCTCGAGGAAGCCGGCTGGAAGGCGGGCTCCGATGGCATCCGCGAGAAGGACGGCAAGAAGCTCAAACTTCTCTACCAGACCTCGATCAACGGGCCGCGACAGAAGACCCAAGCGATCGTCAAGCAGGCCTGCCAGAAGGCCGGCATCGACGTCGAGTTGAAATCGGTGGTGGCCTCGGTGTTCTTCTCCTCCGACGTCGCCAACCCCGACACCTACGCCCATTTCTATGCCGACATCGAGATGTTCCAGATCCCGATGACGCAGCCCGATCCGGCCCTGCACATGCGCCGCTATCATTCGCGCAACGTCGCCACCAAGGAGAACAAGTGGCAGGGACCGAACTTCCCGCGCTGGGTCAACAAGGATTACGACGCCGCGGTCGATGCCGCCGATACCGAGACCGATCCGATCAAGCGCGCCGATCTCTACATCAAGTGCAACGATCTGATGTGGCAGGACAACGTGATGATCCCCGTGATGCATCGGCTCGCGGTGGAAGCCTGCTCCAACACGGTGCGGCCCGCGCTCTCCGGCTGGGCCAACCAGACCGACAATCTGCAAGACTGGTATCGTGAAACTTAAGACGTGACGGGTACAGCGTCGAACCGGTGCATCTCTTCCCTCTCCCCCCCCTTGCGGGGAGAGGGTTAGGGTGAGGGGCTCGAACTGCCAATACCGTGAGAGATGAGTTCGTGGAGAGTCCCTCTCACCCGGCATTCAAGCCGTGCTTGAATTCCGACCTCTCCCCGTACGCTGGGCGAGGTGAAGCTCGCCTTTCGACTGAAAGTAAGATCAACGTGCTCAAGGTGCGAGCGTTAGTTAGATGATCTCTCTATGAGTCAGTATATCCTGCGCCGTCTGATGATCGCGATCCCGAGCCTGCTCGGGATTTCGGTCGTGCTGTTCGTCGTGCTGGCGCTCGCGCCAGGCGATCCGTTCAGCGAGCTCGCGACCAATCCGAACGTGCCGCCCGAGGTGCAGGCCGCGCTGCGCACCAAGTTCGGGCTCGACGATCCGATCTATCTCCGCTACCTGCACTGGCTCGTGGCGATGGCGCAGGGCGACTGGGGCTTCTCCTTCGTCAGCCGGATCAATGTCGATACGCTGATCCTGCAACGACTGCCGACCACGCTCTACGTGGTCGGCTCGTCGCAACTGCTGGCGCTGCTGATCGCGATCCCGGTCGGCGTCTACGCCGCCACCCGACCCTATTCGCTGTTCGACCAGCTCGCCAACACCTTCGCCTTCATCGGCTTCTCGCTGCCGACCTTCTTCACCGGCATCCTGTTCATCCTGGTGTTCTCGGTGAAGCTGGACTGGCTGCCGTTCGTCTACACCGACCTACCGGGCAGCGGGATCAAATGGGCCCTCGAGATGATCCGGCAGGCCATCATGCCAGTGATGGTGCTCGGCCTGTTCCAGGCGGCGTCGATGACCCGCTTCGTGCGCTCGGCGATGCTCGACGTGATCCGCCTCGACTATGTCACCACCGCGCGCGCCAAGGGGCTCGGGCAGGCCAAGGTGATCGTCAAGCATGTGATGCGAAACGCGATGATCCCGGTTGTCACGCTGATCGCATTGCAAATGCCTGCCGTGTTCGGCGGCGCCATCGTCACCGAGCAGATCTTCCGGATTCCCGGCATCGGCTCGCTGCTGATTTCCTCCATCCTCGCCAACGATACGCCGGTCGTGATGGCCGTGACCTTCGTGTTCGCGTGTCTCGTGGTGCTGTTCAACCTGATTGCAGATGTCCTCTATGGCTGGCTTGACCCTCGCATCTCCTTCCGCTGAGCGGCGCGGCTATTCGCCCTGGCGCGAAACCTGGCGGCGCTACCGCCGGCACCGGCCGGCGGTGGTCAGCGCCGTGCTGCTGCTGCTCTTGATCGCGGCCGTGGTGATCGGTCCGTTCATCTGGCGCGTCTCGATCAGCGACATCGACGTGGTGGCAGGCCTGCAGGGCCCCTCGCTGGCGCATCCGTTCGGCACCGACGATCTCGGCCAAGACCTGCTGGCCCGCATGATCTATGGCGGCCGCATCTCGCTCGCGGTCGGCCTCGCCGCGATGCTGGTCTCGGTGTTCGTCGGCACGCTGATCGGCGCGCTCGCCGGCATGTCGCGCGGCCCGCTCGGCTACGCGCTGATGTGGCTGACCGACCTGTTCCTGTCGCTGCCGCAACTGCCGCTGCTGTTGATGCTGATCTATCTGTTCCGCGACGGGCTGAAGGCCGTGTTCGGCCCGGAGGGCGGCATCTTCATCCTGATCGTGCTTGTGATCGGTGGCCTGCGCTGGATGCCGGTCGCCCGCCTGGTGCGCGCCCAGTTCCTGTCGCTGCGCGAGAAGGAATTCGTCGAGGCGGCGCGTGCGCTCGGCGCGAGCCCGGTGCGCCAGGTGGTGCGCCACATCCTGCCCAATGCACTTGGTCCCGTGATCATCGCCGGCACGATCGACGTCGCCGCCGCGATCATCGCCGAATCGACGCTCTCGTTCCTCGGCCTCGGCTTCCCGCCGGATACGCCGACCTGGGGCCGCATCCTCTATGACGCCAAGGACTTTCTCGACATCGGGCCGCATTGGGCGCTGTTTCCCGGCGGCGCGATCTTCATCGCCGTGGTCGCCATCAACTTCATCGGCGACGGGCTGCGCGACGCGCTCGACGCCCGCAAGGTGATCTGATGGCGCTGCTCGACATCAAGGGCCTGAAAACCCATTTCAGCACCGACGCCGGCATTCTCCAGGCCGTCGACGGCGTCGACATCAGCATCAACCGGGGCGAGACGCTGTGCGTGGTCGGCGAATCCGGCTGCGGCAAGACTGTCACCGCGATGTCGATCCTGAAGCTGATCGCGATGCCGCCGGGCAGGATCGTCGAAGGCGAGATCATGTTCGAGGGCCGCGATCTCGTGCCGTTGACCAGCCGCGAGCTCGACGATATCAGGGCCAAGGAGATCGGCTTCATCTTCCAGGAGCCGATGACCTCGCTCAACCCGGTGCTGACGATCGGCGAGCAGATCGCCGAGAGCCTGCGCCGCCACGAGCCGGTGACCAAGAAGCAGGCGCTCGAGCGCACCGTCGAGATGCTGAAGCTGGTGCAGATCCCCAATGCCGCGGGTCGCGTGCATCATTACCCGCACCAGTTCTCCGGCGGCATGCGCCAGCGCGTGATGATCGCGATGGCGCTGGCCTGCCGGCCCAAGCTCGTGATCGCCGACGAGCCGACCACCGCGCTCGACGTCACCATCCAGGCGCAGATCCTCGACCTCTTGCAGGACATGAAGGAACGCTTCGGCATGGCGGTGATGCTGATCACGCACGCGATGGGCGTGGTGGCCGAGACCGCGCAGCGCGTCGTCGTGATGTATGCCGGCAAGGTGGTGGAAGAGGCGCCGGTCGACGAACTGTTCGGCAATCCGCGCCATCCCTACACCCAGGGCCTGATCCGCTCGATCCCGCGCATCGACCTCGACGCCGCGCACAAAACCCGGCTGGAAGCGATCGGAGGCTCGGTGCCGATCCTGATCAACCCGCCGCCCGGTTGCCGGTTTGCTTCCCGCTGCAAACACGCGATGAGCATCTGCACCGAGCGCGAGCCGCGGCTGCGCGAGATCGCGCCCGGCCATCGCATCGCCTGCCACCTCGGAGACGCGTCATGAGCGAGCCGCTGCTGCGCGTTTCCAATCTGAAGAAGCATTTCCCGGTGCTCGGCGGCCTGTTGTCGCGCGAGGTCGGCCAGGTCTATGCGGTCGACGGCGTGTCGTTTGCGGTCAGCCGCGGCGAGACGCTCGGCCTCGTGGGCGAATCCGGCTGCGGCAAGTCCACCACCGGACGCTGCGTGCTGCGGCTGATCGAGCCGACCTCGGGCGAAGTCGTGTTCGACGGCCAGAGCGTGACCGGTCTCGGCGGCGGCGACCTGCGTGCCATGCGGCGCAACATGCAGCTGGTGTTCCAGGACCCGTTCGCCTCGCTCAATCCGCGCATGACGGTCGGCGCGATCCTCGCCGAGCCCTTCATCATCCATAATCTCGTGACGTCAGCGAGCGAGCGCGAGGACCGCGTCGCGCGCCTTCTGGTCAAGGTCGGGCTGAAGGCCGAGCACATGCGGCGCTACCCGCATGAATTCTCCGGCGGCCAGCGCCAGCGCATCGCGATCGCCCGCGCGCTGACCTTGGAGCCGAAGCTGATCGTGTGCGACGAGCCGGTCTCGGCGCTCGACGTTTCGATCCAGGCCCAGGTCATCAACCTGCTCGAGGATCTGCAGGCCGAGCTGAACCTCACCTATCTGTTCGTGGCCCACGATCTCTCTGTGGTCGAACACATCTCCGACCGTGTCGCGGTGATGTATCTCGGCCGCATCGTCGAGCTCGCCAAGGCCAGCGATCTCTACCGCAATCCCCAGCATCCCTACACCAAGGCGCTGCTCTCGGCGGTGCCGGTGGCCGATCCCAAGGCGAAGCGCGACCGCATCCGCCTGAAGGGCGACGTGCCGAGCCCGATGAACCCGCCGCAGGGCTGCCACTTCCACACCCGTTGCCCGATCGCCGAAGAACGCTGCCGGCAAACCGCGCCGGAACTGCGGGAGGGAAGCAACGGGCATTCCGTGGCGTGCCATCTGGCGTAGGTGACGCGCCAGATGCGGTTGCCAGCCGTCGCTGGGGGCGCACCGCCAAAAATATCGAAAACAACCCCATGCACAGTAGCCGGCGGCTGCGGGCGTTCGACACGGCCCTTGACATGTCGGGCAAATCAGCGGCATTATTCGAAAATTCAGAAATAGTGGCGACGATGATTGAAATCATGCCGCCCAAGGCTAACGCCGCTTGGTCTTGCTCAGTGGCGTCGGTCTGGCCTTTGCCTTGGCGTTCCGCCGCGGTGCAGGCGCTGCCGCGTCCTCCGCCTCGCTCACTTCCGCCCGCAGCGTATCCAGCAACCAGTCGCGGAAGGCGCGCATGCCGGGCGTCACTTCCCGCGACTTCAGCCAGGTCAGCCAATAGGAGCCCGCCGGCACTTCGGCCGCGAATGGCCGCACCAGCCGGCCCGAGGTCAATTCGTTGTTGAACATCGCTGTTGGGACCAGCCCGACGCCGACGCCGCGCGCGGCGGCCTCGGCCATCGCAACCGAACTGTCGAAGATCGGCCCCTGGATCTTCGGGCATGGCGCGCCGGCCACCGCAAACCACAGCGGCCATTCCTCGGCGCGGTAGGAGCGCAGCAGGAATTCCTGCGCGAGATCCGACGGCTTGCGCAGCCGGCCCGCCGTATCGGCGCAGCACACCGGCGAGAGCGGCGTGGACAGCAGATGGATCGCCTCGGTTCCGTGCCATGAGCCGTCGCCGAAGCGAAGCGCAAGATCGAGCCCGTCGCCCGCGATGTCGACGCGGTTGTTGTTGGTGAGCAGGCGCAGGTCGATATAGGGATGCGCACGCTTGAAGCGATCGATCCGCTGCAGCAGCCACCCGGTCGCAAAGGTCGTGACGCAGCCGACGGTAACGACCTCGCGCGTGCCCTTGGCTTCGATGCGATCGATCGCAGCCCCGATCCGGTCGAGCGCGTCGGTCAACACCGGCAGCAGCGCCAGCCCCTCGTCGGTGAGCACCAGCCCGCGCGGCAGGCGGCGAAACAGGCTCGCGCCGAGCGTATCCTCGAGCTGCTTGACCTGGTGACTGATCGCGGTCTGCGTCACGCGCAGCTCCATCCCCGCGCGGGTGAAGCTGAGCAGCCGCGCGGAGGCCTCGAAGGCGCGTAATGCGTTCAGCGGGAGGTGCCGGCGCACGGTGTCATGACCAAGTTTTTCTCATGCCTCGTTGTATAAATGATTGTTTGTGCTCCGTCACGCCGCCCGGCAGGTTCGCGCCGCCAACGGAGACGAGAGATGCTGACGAGACGGACATTGGGATTGCGCGCGCTGGGCCTTGCGGTTTCTTGCACCCTGGCGCGACAGAGTGCAGCGGCGGGACCGAGCGGGCCGGCGCAGCGGCTGCAGGACGAGTTTGCGCGCATCGAGCTCGCAACCAGCGGCCGGCTCGGCGTCGCCGCGCTCGACATGGAAACCGGATTGCGCGCCAGCCTGCGCGGCGACGAGCGGTTCCCGATGTGCAGCACCTTCAAGGCACTGGCCTCGGCCGCGGTACTGCTCCGGGTCGACCGAGGTGAATCCAGCCTCGACCAGCGCGTGCGGTTCGAGGCCAAAGATATCTTGGCCAATTCGCCTGTCACCAAGGACCATGTCGAGTCGGGCATGACGCTCGCCGAACTCTGCGAGGCTGCGATCACGCGGAGCGACAACACCGCGGGCAACATGATCCTGCGCGAGATCGGCGGGCCGGCCGGCCTCACCGCGTTCTTCCGCACCATCGGCGACAATGTGAGCCGGCTCGACCGCTGGGAGCTGGCGCTGAACGAGGGCGTATCAGGCGACCCGCGCGACACGACGAGCCCTGTTGCGATGCTGAAGAATCTGCAGCGCGTGGTGATCGGCGATGTCCTGCAGGCCGCCTCGCGCCAGAAGCTGGCGGATTGGATGGTGGCCAACAAGACCGGTGACGCAAGGCTGCGCGCCGGCGTGCCGCGCGACTGGCGGGTCGGCGACAAGACCGGCACCGGCGAGCGCGGCACCTATAACGATATCGGCGTATTCTGGCCGCCCGGCCGCAAGCCGATCGTGGTGACGGTCTACCTGACCGGGGCAAGTGCGCCCATGGAGAAATGCAACGAGGTGATCGCCAATGTCGCGCGCGCCGTTGCGAATGCGAGTACCGGGCAGTCCGGCTAGAGCCGCAGGACGCCGCCGCGCGGCATCCCATCGCTGCGCGGCTTGGCAGCAACGAAGGATCATGCGACGCTGAATCCGAATGGCGATGCTGATAGCAGGCCATCCGGAGGACACGTCTTGTATCGCCGCATCGCCCTCGCCGCGCTGCTTGTCGCAGGCCACGTTCACAGCGGCTTTGCTGCGGCCGACCCGGCACGCTGCCGCGAGCTGATCCGCAAATACGAAACCGACAAGGCCCAGCTCAGCGCGATCGAGATCTCGCTGACCTTGTTCGCTGCCGCCAACGCCGATTGCATCAATCTCGCCACCGCCCTGCTCGATGGCGGCGCCTCGGTCGATGCACGGGACCGGCTCGGTGCAAGACCGCTGAGCCACGCTGCCCGCTCCGGCCATCTCGACATGGTCGACCTGCTGCTGGCCCGTGGCGCGCCGGTCGATGCCCGCAACCTCGCAGGATCGACCGCGCTGTATCTTGCCGCCGAGCGCGGCCATGTCGCGATCGTGCAGCGGCTGATCGACCGCGGCGCCGACGTCAATCTCACCGGACGCAGCGGCGCCTCGGCGGTCGCGGCCGCCGCCTATGCCGGCCGGGACATGGTGGTGCGCATGCTGCTGGCGCACGGCGCCGACGGCCGCAAGCCCGACGACACCGGCAAGCCGCCGGTCGTCTATGCGGCGGCCGGCGGCCAGCTCGGTATCGTCAAGCAGCTGCTCGCGCTCGATATCGACATCAACGCGCGCTACGCCAACGACCTAACGCTGCTGATGTGGGCGGCCGGACCGGATGAGACCGTGCCGGAGGCGCAGGCGCTCGAGGTCGTCGCGTATCTGCTGGACGCGGGCGCCAAGGTCGACGAACGCGATGCGCGGGGACGCACAGCGCTGATGATCGCCGCCGAGGGCAACCATCCGGCGATCGCCAAAGCGCTGCTCGCCCACGGCGCCGATGCGGCGCTGGCCGACAAGGCCGGCAAGCACGCCGCCGATCTCACCATCCTCTCGGCGCTGCGCGAAGAGCTGACACCGCACTGAGACGGCGGCGCCGCTCACAGCCCCGCCAGATACTCGACCAGCGCGGCGAGGTCGTCGGGCGACGTCGCGATCATGAGGTCGGACATGCCGGGATTGTTGCCGCGCGCGCGGGTGCGGAAATCGGCGATTGTCTTGGCGAGGTAGTCCCGCCCCATCCCGGCAAGCCGTGGCACCGTGCCGTCACCCTGGAAGCGATCGAGGTGGCAGGCCGGGCAGCCGACCGAAGCGCTGGCGCTGAGCGCCTTCGCCGCGACGTCCTTGGGCGCACGCGGCTGGCCGAGGTCCGGCCATGGCTTCTGCGAGAAATATTCCGCGATCGCCAGCATGTCGTCGCGCTCGAACTGGGTCGCGATCGGCTGCATGATCTCGCTCTTGCGATCGCCGCGCTTGAAATCCCGGAGCTGGATGTAGAGATAGCCGGCCTGCTGGCCCCAGATCGTCGGAATGGTCTTGTCGATGGGCTTGCCGGCCTCGCCGTGGCAACCGGCGCAGACCGCAACCTTGTCTTCGATTGTCTCTGCCCGCGCCTGCCCCGCCATCAGCAGCAACGCCGCGCCGCACATCATCTGTTTACCGAGCATCACCTGATCCGAACGGGTTATGATTCCCGTCATTGCGAGGAGCGAAAGCGACGAAGCAACCCATGCCTCCGCACATGCGGCACAATGGATTGCTTCGCTTCGCTCGCAATGACGCGGCTGGACCTTTGGTCCGAACAAAACCGAGGCGGGACCGGAGCGGGCCCGCCTCGCCGTCAACGCTTGTACGCGCGATTATGCATTCCGCCCCGGCTCAGTCGAGCGTGAAGGCGATGATGTTGTTGCCGCGCTTGAAATCGAGCTGGACGTTGCCGCCCGCACCGACCACGACATATTGCTTGCCGCCGACCATGTAGCTCGACGGCGGCGCGTTGACGCCGGCGCCGGCGCGGAAACTCCACAGCTCCTTGCCGCTCGACGAATTGTAGGCCGCGAACTTGCCGTTGCCCTCGCCGGTGAACACGAGGCCGCCGGCCGTGGCGAGGATGCCGCCGATCATCGGCTCAGGCGTCTTGACCTGCCACTTGATCTTGCCGGTGTTGTAGTTCACCGCGGTGATGTTGCCCGACTGCTTCTCGCTCGGGATCACCTTGAAGGCGCCGCCCAGCCACAGCTTGCCGTTCGGATAGGCGGTGCTTTCGACGTGGTAGGTCATCGGCTGGTGCAGATTGATGGCGTAGGCCAGCTCCTGTCCCGGGTCGGTCGCGATCGGCGACCATTCGACGCCGCCATTGGCGCCAGGCAGCATGCGCGCGCCCTCCTTGGTCGGCAGCACCCACATGTTCTCCTGCGGCACCATCGCCTCGGAGAAGCGGATCAGGCTGCAGTCCTTGCGATCGTGCACATAGATGTGTCCGGTCTTGCCGGCATGAATGACGCCGGGAATCGTCTTGCCGCCCTTGTCCTTGACGTCGACCAGCACCGTCGGGCTGACCGCGTCGAGGTCCCAGACGTCATGGGCGATGTACTGGAAGTGGCAGACATACTTGCCGGTGTCGAGATCGAGCGAGACCAGCGAGTTGGTGTAGAGGTTGTCGCCGGGCCGGTTCGAGCCGTCGAGGTCGGGCGATGGATTGCCGACGACGAAGTAGATCCGGTTGGTCGCGAGATCGACCGAAGGGTTCTGCCACACGCCGCCGCCGAGCTTGGCATAGGGATCGCCGATCTTGGCGAGCATGTCCTTCTCGGCCTGGATATTGCGATGCATGTCGCGGCCGGTGGCGTCCTTGGTGGCCCAGACTCCGACGGAGTTCTCCGGAATGGTGTTGAAATTCCACAGCTGCTTGCCGGTCTTGGCGTCATAGGCACGCACGAAGCCGCGGATGCCGTATTCGCCGCCATTGGTGCCGATCAGCACCTTGTCCTTGACCACGGTCGGCGCCATGGTCTCGCTGTAGCCGAGCTCGGGATCGGCGATGTTGGTGGTCCATACCACCTCGCCGGTCTTGGCGTTCAGAGCCATCAGCTTGGAATCCAGCGTCGCCAGATAGACCCTGTCGCCCAGCACCTGGACGCCGCGATTGTTGGGACCGCAGCAATAGACGGTGATCGGGCCCATCTTGTGGGCATAGTGCCAGAGCTGCTGACCGGTCTTGGCGTCGAGCGCATAGACATGGCTGAACGACGTCGTCACGTACATCACGCCATCGACGACGATCGGCGATGTCTCGAGCGACTCCTTGACGTCGGTCTGGAAGATCCAGGCGACGTGCAGGTTCTTCACATTGTCCCGGCTGATCTGCTTGCCCGGATAAAACCGCGTCTGGGCGTAATTTCCGTTGGTGAGCAGGAAGTCCTTGGCGTTCTTGTCGGCGGCGTTGAGCTGCTCCTGGGTCACCGGCGGCACATTGGCGTTGCCGAGAACCGACTGCTTCTCCTGCTTGACTTCCTGTGCGATGGCGGCGCCGGACAACAGGCCAACGCCGACCGCTGCGGCGAAGGCCGCAAGCCCTTTCACGTACATAGTCTCCCCCGTTATTTCTTGGTTGCAGTATCAGGGATGGTGTTTGCTACTTCCCCTCGAGGCCTGGCGTAGCGAGCGCGCACCGTGGTGGCCTTGGTTGCGCTGCAATAGATGATTGAAAAATGACAACGACAGGTATCGACGGACGGGTTCCATGTTAGCGCTGTCCTTCACAAAGACAACCGATGCGCTCGATGCGAAGCCGGAACAGCATGCGTTCGCGCGCCCGAAGTGCTGCGACCGCGGGCTTGCATCAAACTGAGCAATATCGGTGGCTTCCCGCGCCGTCACGCATCGCCGGACAGAATCGCCTTCGCAAGCGCAGCACGTAAAATGAGACTAAGCGTCAAGCGACGGCGTCGCGCGAGCTGCGGCGCCGGCTGAGGCCATTGCTCTCCGCCGGCGCGATCGCTTGCTCCGAGTTACTCGCAAGTTACTCCCAAGCCCAGGTCGAGAAATCATTCTCGAACTGCGGCACGTCTTTCCACACGCCCTTCAGCTTCTTGCTGGCGATCGTGATCAATTGCGGCTGGAACAGGAAGCAGGCGACCGCATCGGTTGCCAGCATCCGCTGCGCGTCGCCGAGCAGCTTGGCCCGGCCGGCCTCGTCAGGCGTCGCCATGATCTGCTGATAGAGCGCGTTGAACGCCTCTGACTTGTAGCCGAGATAGTAATCCGGCTCGGTCAGCTTCACGAGGTCGAACGGCTCGACATGCGCGACGATGGTGAGGTCGTAATTGTGCGGGCCGGTGAACACCTGCGACAGCCACTGCGCCCATTCCACGTTCTCGATCTTGGCAACGATACCGACCTTGGCGAGTTGGGCCGCGAGCACCTCGCCGCCCTGACGCGCGTAGGACGGCGGCGGCAGTTTCAGGCTGAGTTCGAGCGGCGTCTTGACGCCGGCCTCGGCCAGCAGCTTCTTGGCGAGCTCCGGATCGTAGGGGTTGATGCCGGTGGTATCGACATAGCCGAGCGATCCCGGCGTGTAGAAGCTGCCGATCGGCGTGCCGAAGCCGTCGACCGCGCCGTCGATCATCGCCTTGCGATCGATCGCGGCGAGGATGGCGCGACGAACCCGGACGTCGTCGAGCGGCTTCTTGCGTTCGTTGATGCCGACGATGGTTTTTGTTCGCGAGCCGCCGATCAGGACATTGAAGCGCGGATCGGCCTTGAACTGCGCCAGGCTGCGCGCCGCCGCAACCCGCGGAAACGCGTCGACGTCGCCCGACAGCAGCGCCGCGACCTGCGCGGCGGGATCGCCGATGAACCGGATCGTCACCTTGGACAGCTTGATCGCGGCGGCGTTGCGATACTCCGGCCATTTCACCAGCGTGATCGACGAGCCCTTGGCCCAGTTGCCGAGCGTGTAGGGTCCGGTGCCGACCGGCTGCGTCACGTCGGTCGGCGCGCTCTTCGGCTCGACGATCGAACCCGACGCCTGGCCGAGCAGGAACGGCAGGTTCGGCTCGGAATACTTCAACGCAACGACGATCGTCTCCGGGTCGGGCGCCGTCACCGACGCGAACGCCTGGTACAGGCTCCTGTCCTTGTTGGTCGAGGTCGGCGCTGCGGCACGGTCGAATGTGAACTTGACCGCGGCGGAATCGAAAGGCTCGCCATTGTGGAATTTGACGCCCTTGCGGAGCCTGAAGGTGTAGGTCTTGAGATCAGGCGAGGCTTGCCAGCTCTCGGCGAGCAGCGGCGACACCGAGCCGTCCTCGTTGATCTTGGTCAGCGTCTCGTAGATGTTGTAGAGCGTGACCTCGGCGATCGCCGCGGCCGCTGCGTTGGTCGGATCGAGCCCCGGCGGCTCCAGCGTCATGCCCATCACGACGCTGTCCTTCTTGCCCTGCGCGAAGCTCGGCAGCGGCGCGGCGGCGAGCGCGGCGGCGGCCGCGATGACGCACAATTTCCTCAACATTGGTCTGCTCCCCGGGCGTGCTCATTCTTCAAGCTCGGTCAACCTCACACGAAAGACTAACCGGCCTCGGCGACCACCGGCGGCAACGCCATCACCGCTTCGGCGTGATGGCAGGCCGCCAGATGGGTGTCACCCACGCTGCGTAGCGCAGGCGCGGTCTCGCGACAATGCTGGTCGGCCAGGGGGCAGCGCGGCGCGTAAGGACAGCCGGCCGTGACCGAGGACTGCGAGACGATCGCCTGCGCGCCGCGGCGCCGCCGGACACCACCGGCCCGGGCGCGCGGAACCGCATCGAGCAGCGCGCGCGTGTAGGGATGGGCGCTGTGGGCGAACAGATCTGCGGGATGCCCCTGCTCGACGATCCGCCCGAGATACATCACCGCGATCTCGTCGCAGATCAGATCGACCACGGCGAGGTCATGGCTGATCAGGATGTAGCTGAGCCCAAATTCGTCCTGCAGATCCTGCATCAGGTTGAGTACCTGCGCCTGCACCGAGACGTCGAGCGCCGAGACCGGCTCGTCGGCCACGATCAGTTTCGGCCGGGTGATCAGCGCGCGCGCAATCGCGATGCGCTGGCGCTGGCCGCCGGAGAATTCATGCGGGAACTTGTCCATGTCGGCATCGCGCAACCCGACCTGCCGCAGCACCGTGGCGACCCGCTCGCGCAGGCCGGCGCGATCGATCCGCCCGAGCGCGGTCAGCGGCTCGGCAACGATCCGCGCGATGGTCTGGCGCGGATCGAGCGAGCCGTAGGGATCCTGGAACACCATCTGGAAATCGCGGCGGGCGTGGCGCAGTTCGTCCGGCGGCATCCGGTTGAGGTCGCGGCCCATCATGACGACCTGCCCCGACGACGGCCGCTCCAGCGCCATCACCAGCCGCGCAAGGGTCGATTTGCCCGACCCGGACTCGCCGACCACGCCGAGGCTCCTGCCCGGCATCACCCGCGCCGTGACGCCGTTGAGCGCGTGCACCTGCGCCGCCGGCCTGAACAGGCTTTCACGCGGCAGGGTGTAACGCTGCGCGAGCTCCGTCACCTCGAGCAACGGCGTCGCAGATGATGGCTGGTCCAGCACCGTCATGCGACGACGCCTCCGTCGGCCATCGAGACGTCCGTCCTGATGCAACGCACGCCATGGCTTCCGCCGACATCGACGACTGGCGGGAGCGCCGCGCGGCAACGCGCCTCGACGATCGCGCAGCGATCGGCGAAGGTGCAGCCCGCGGGCAGGTCGGCGAGCTCCGGCACGGTACCGGCGATGGTCGTGAGCCGCGTGCCCTTGCGCGCGCCGAGCCGTGGCCGGGCGCGGAACAGGCCCTGCGTATAGGGATGGCCCATCCGCGTGAACACGGCCTGGGTCTCGCCGCTTTCGACGACGGTGCCGCCATACATCACCATCATTCGCGCGACATTCTCGGCGATCACGCCGAGATCATGCGAGATCAGGATCATCGCCATGCCGCGCTCCGCGACGAGGTCGGCGATCAGATCGAGGATCTGGCCCTGGATCGTGACGTCGAGCGCCGTGGTCGGCTCGTCGGCGATCAGCACATCGGGCTGGCAGGCCAGCGCCATCGCGATCGTGATGCGCTGGCGCTGGCCGCCCGAGAACTGGTGCGGATAGGCATCGATGCGCTTTGACGCATCGGGCAGCCCGACACGATCGAGCAAGGCGATGGCCTCCTGCCGCGCCTCAGCCGCCGAAACACTGGTGTGGCGCAGCAAGGGCTCGGCGACCTGGCGCCCGATCGTGTGCATCGGATTGAGCGCGGTCATCGGCTCCTGGAAGATCATGCTGATGCGGTTGCCGCGCAGCTTGCAATAGGCCGCATCAGGCAGTCCGACCAGCTCCGCGCCTTCGAGCCGGATGCTGCCGCTGATCACGGCGCTGTCCGGCAACAGCCCCATCAGGGCCAGCGCCGTGACCGACTTGCCGCAACCGGATTCGCCGACCAGCCCGAGCGTCTCGCCGCGGCGAAGCGTAAAGCTGACGCCGCGCACGGCCTGCGCCGGGCCGCGGCTGGTGTTGAGCCTGACGCCAAGGTCCTTCACCTCGATCAGCGGCGCGTCTGCGTTAGCCATGCTCAACGCTCCCGTGCCAGGCGGGGATCGAGCAGATCGCGCAAGCCGTCGCCGAGCAGATTGAGCCCGAGCACCGCGATCGCGATCGCGGCACCTGGATAGACCGCGAGCATCGGCGACTGGAACAGCAGGGTCTGCGCATCGTTGAGCATGCGGCCCCAGGACGGCTGCGGCGGCTGGGTGCCGAGCCCGAGATAGGACAGTGCGGCCTCGGCGAGGATCGCGAGCGCGAACTGGATCGTCGCCTGCACGATCAGGATCGACAGGATGTTCGGCAGCACATGCTCGATGGTGATGCGGAACGACCCCTTGCCGGCGGCGCGCGCGGCCAGCACGAATTCGCGGGCCCAGATCGCATTGGCCGAGCCGCGGGTGACGCGGACGAAGGTCGGGATCTGGAAGATGCCGATCGCGGTGATCGACGTCACCATGCCGGGGCCGGCGACCGCGGCGAGCATGATCGCCGACAGCACCGCTGGGAAAGCGAAAGTGAAGTCGCTCATCCGCATGATGAGCTCCTCGGTCCAGCCCTTGCGCGCGGCGGCGACCAGGCCGAGGCCAACGCCGAAGCTAAGGCCGATCCCCACCGCAATGACGCCGACCATGATGGTGGAGCGCGCGCCGACCAGCAGCAGCGAGACGATGTCGCGGCCGAGCACATCGGTGCCGAGCCAGTGCGCCGCCGACGGCGGGTGCAGTTTCGACGCGACATCGATGTCGTAAGCCGACCACGGCGTCCAGACCAGCGACAGCAGCGCTGCGCCGAGCACGAACAAGCTGAGCACCGCCCCGAGCAAGAAGCTGCGATGGCGCAGCGCGCGGCGCCAGAAGCCGGTCACAGGCCGCGCGCCCGGTGCGATTGCCGCGGTGCCGGCAGCTGCGGTCAGCGGCGCGCTCACAGGTTGGCCACCTTGATGCGCGGATCGATGAAGGCATAGAGCATATCGACCACGAAATTGACGATCACGACCATCGCGGCCAGCAGCATCACGCAATTGCGCACCACGATCAGGTCGCGGTTGGCGATCGACTGGAAGATCAGCCGGCCGAGGCCCGGCAGATAGAACACGTTCTCGATCACGATGGTGCCGGCCAGCAGATTGGCGAATTGCAGGCCCATCACTGTCATGACCGGGATCATGGCGTTGCGCAGCACGTGGCGCCACAGCACCTCGCGCTTGCCGAGCCCTTTTGCGCGCGCAGTGCGGACAAAGTCCTCGCGCAGCACCTCCAGCACCGCCGAGCGGGTGACGCGGGCGAGGATCGCGGCCTGCACCACGGCGAGCGAGATCGCGGGCAGCAGCAGCGAGCGGATCCCCGGCCAGATGCCGTCATCCCAGCCGGCGAACCCGCCGGCGGACAACAGTTGCAGCTTCACCGAGAACAGCAGGATCAGGAGGATCGCGAACCAGAAATTCGGCAGCGCGATGCCGATTTGGGTCAGCGACATCACGCCGACATCCCCGATCTTGTTGTGGTTGGCCGCGGTGTAGATGCCGGCAGCGAGCGCCAGCACCACCGTGATCAGCATCGACATGATCGCGAGCGGGATCGTCAGCACCAGCCGCTCCGCGATCAGTCCGGCCACCGGCGTGCCATAGACATAGCTGTTGCCGAGATCGCCGACCGCCATGCCCTTGAGCCAAAGCAGATAGCGAACCGTGAGCGGCTGGTCGAGGCCGAGCTTGACGGTGAGCGCGCGCACCGCATCGGGCGAGGCATCGGCACCCATCAGCATCTGCGCGGCATTGCCGGGCAACGCGTCGAGCACCAGGAAAATGATCAGCGAGGCCGCGAACAGGGTCGCCACCAGGGTCAGTATCCGCTGCAGGAAGAATACGCTCATGCCCGCTCGAAGGATTGGGAACAGGCCGCAGGTTTCAACATGTTCGCGAACGAATGCAAGCCCTTCGCTGCACCGTTCATCATGTCAGCGCCGGCCAGCGGCCGAGCAGATCGCTCGCCTCTTCGAACAGCGCCGCGGCGCGCAAGAGTTCCGCATCGGCCCGAAAGCGGCCGACCAGATGCAGGCCGATCGGCAGGCCGTCGCGGCCGAAGCCGGAGGGGATGCTGACCGCGGGATGCCCGGTCATGTTGAACAGCATGGTCCAGGGAAACCAGTGCGGCCGCACGCTGTCGAAGTTTTGGCCGTCGATGTCGATGGTGCCGAACAGATCCTGATCGATCGGCAACGCGGTGCGGGTCAGGGTCGGCATCGCCAGCAGGTCGCCGCGCACGAACAGCGACTGTATGCGACGGAACAACGCGGTGCGGTCGAACATCGCCTGCTGGTAGTCGACGCCGCTCACCTTCGCGGCGAGCGCAAGCTGCTTCAGGAAGGTCGGGCTGAGATCATCAGGATGCTCGGCCGCGAGCTTCTCGAACCGGGTGCGCCAGACCGTGTGATTGATGGCGCGCCAGATCGGCTCGATGTCGAATCCCTCGCCGGAGAATTCCTCGAGTTCGGCACCGAGGCTGGCCATCCGGTCGAGGCTCGCCTTGAAGTTCGCGGCGACGTCTGATGTTACCGGCCGGCCCGGCGGCGACAGGCAGTACAGCACCCGCCTGCCCCTGAGATCGCCGCGCGGCGCCGCGAGGTCGAGATAATCAGGCACCGGCACGCCGATCGACCACGGATCGGACGGATCCTCGCCGGCCATCGCCTGCATCATCAGCGCCGTGTCGGCGACCGTGCGGGTGGTCGGCGTGACATAGGTCTGGTTGCCGAAGGCGTCCTGCACCTGGCTGTGCGGGATCACGCCGTTGCTCTGCTTGATCCCGACCACGCCGTTGCAGGCGGCGGGAATCCGGGTCGAGCCGCCGCCGTCGGTCGCAACGGCCAGCGGCGCGATGCCGCTCGCGACCGCCACCGCGGCCCCGCCGCTGGAGCCGCCGCTGGACCGCGCGGCGCTCCACGCATTGCGGGTGCGGCCGAACAGCGGCGAGTCGGTCAGGCACTTGCTGCCGAACTCAGGCGTCGTGGTCTTGCCGAGCAATATTCCGCCCTGCGCACGGAGCCGGGCCACTGCGACGGCGTCGCTGTCGGGCACATTGTCCTTGTACGGCACCGCGCCAAAGGTCGTCCGCACGCCCCTTGTGCTGACGATGTCCTTCACGGTGAAGGGAATGCCGTGCAGCAGACCGAGCGGCTCACCGGCCATGACCTGCCGCTCCGCGGCCTTCGCCTGCGCCGTGGCGGCCTCGCCGCACAGCGTGATGAAGCAGTTGAGCTCCGGTTGCAGCCGCTCAGCGCGGGCCAGCACGGCGGCGGTGAGTTCGACGGGAGAGACTTCCTTGCGAGCGATGCGCGCACGAAGCTCAACGGCAGGCAGCAGGCACAGATCATCGCTCATTGGGAACACATGCTCGCTTCAGACGTGGTCGACGACCCGCATCGTGCCGCGCCGGATGCGTCAAGTCCATCGCCTCGCGCGCATGATGGTACGTGGGGCGGAGACGGCCGCGCCGTGGCCGCCTACCAGGTACCCGCGGGCAACTCCCGGCTGCGCGGCGGATCGGCGCCCGCGCGTGTGCAGGTGAAGGCAGCGCATTTGCAGGCGAACGACAGCGCGCGCGTGAGCTCGGCCGCGCTGATCCCGCGCAGCCGCTGCCGCGCGATCCGGTCCAACCGATGCAATGCGGCGAGCAGCGCGGCTTGAAAACTGTCGCCGGCGCCGATCGTATCCACCACATTCACCACCGGCGAGGCGACCTCGATCGGGCCGGCTTGGCGATGCCAGGCCGAGGCGCCATCATTGCCGCGCGTGACGACGACGAGCGATACGCCGTTCGACAGCAGCGCCTCGGCCCGCGCCGCATAGGCCTCGTCGCCGAACAGATAGGCGAAGTCGACGTCGGACATTTTTACGACATCCGCCTTGCCGCAGAACGCCAGCATGCGCGCGCGATAGGCGTCCTTGTCCCTGACGAGGTTCGGCCGGCAGTTCGGATCGAGCGAGATCGTCACGGTCGACCGCGCATCTTCGATGAAGGCAAGCGTCTCGGCCGCGCCCCTGTCATGGACCAGAGTCGTCGAGCCGGTGTGAAGGCAAGTGACGCCGTCAAGCGCGACCGCCTCGCGCCGATAGGTCCAGTTTCGCGACGCGGTCTCGGCATCGTAGAAGGCGTATTGCGTCTCGGTGCCGGTGACGCGTGCAAAGGCTAGCGTCGCCTGATGGTCGCTGCGCGTCGCGCGGCTGAGATCGACGCCGGAGCCCGCGGCGTGATCGGCGATCATCCGGCCGAAGGTGTCGGTCGAGATGCCGCCGACAAAGCCGGTGGGAATATCGAGCCGGGCGCTGCCGATCGCGATGTTGAGACAGGAGCCGCCGACCGCGGGCGTCAGCGCCTCGCGCCCATCTGCCGTCCGCGACGCCAGGAAATCGATCAGCGCATCTCCGCAACTCAGCAGCATGGACAAACAATCCCTACATTGGCGCCGCGCCGGGCACGCGCTTCATCGCCTCGCGGCTGTCGCGATCGAGCTGGCGCAGCATCCTGTGCACGCCGCGCTTCCGGCGGTGGAAATCGGCCAGCTCGGGCCTGGTCGGCTCGCTCAGCCGACCGAGCGCCGACATGCCGGCCATCGCCGCATTGATCGAATCGTGCGCACCGCTGGCGACCGCGCCCAGCATCGCGGCGCCGAGCAAAACAGGCTCTTGCGTCTGCGGCAGCGCAACCGTGTAGCCGGTGGTATCGGCCATGATCTGGCGCACCAGCGGGCTGCGGCTCGCGCCGCCGCCGATCACGATGGTCTTGCCGCTGACGCCATGGGCCTGCAGCGCCTCGATGACGTCGGCAAGGCCATAGGCCAGCCCGCACAGGCCGGCGATGAACAGCCGCTCCAGCGTCGACAAATCGGTATCGAGATCGAGCCCCGCGATCACCGCGCGCGAGCCGGGATCGGCGTAGGGCGAACGGTTGCCGAGGAATTCCGGCAGCACATGGACGTTGCGCGCCAGCAGCGCGGCCGCGCCGGCATTGCCGCTGCGCGCCAGGATGCGCTTCTCAAGGTACTCGATGACATCGACGCCGTCGCGCTTCGCCGCGGCCGAAACCTCGGCATGCGCCGGATGCGACTTGAGCAGATGATCGATCGCGGCCCCCGCCGCCGATTGACCGCCTTCGTTGAGCCAGAAGCCCGGCACCATGCCTTCGAAATACGGGCCCCAGACGCCGGGCACGAAGCAAGGATCGACGGTGGTCGCCATGATGCAGGCCGACGTTCCCATGATGTAGGCGAGCCGCTGGCAGACGTCGACCTCGGCGCCGGAGCCATCGCGGCCGCCGATCGCACCGACGCCGCCGGCATGGGCATCGATCAGCGAGGCGCCGACCGCGGTTCCCGGCATGAGGCCAAGATCGCGCGCGGCATCCTCCGACAGCCCGCGGCCGAGCGGCGAGCCGGGCGGCACGATCTCGGTGCCGATGCGGGCGAAGCGATCGGCGACGAGCGCCTCGAGCCCCACCCGCTTCAGGAACGATTCGCTCCAGCCGCCCTCACCCGCGACATAGGTCCATTTGCAGGTGACCGTGCAGGTCGAGCGCGCCAGCGACCCGGAGGCGCGGAACGAAAGATAGTCGGCGAGATCGAAGAAGTGACCGGCCGCCTCATAGGTCGCGGGCAGATGGCGCTTCAGCCAGAGGATCTTCGGGATCTCCATCTCAGGCGAGATGGCGCCGCCGACATAACGCAACACCTTGTCGCCGGTCGCGTTGACGAATTCAGTCTCGTCCATCGCGCGGTGGTCCATCCAGACCACCACGTTGCGCGCGGGATCGCCGGACGGGCTGACGGTCAGCGGCCGGCCGGCTCGGTCGAGCACGACCAGCGAGCAGGTCGCGTCGAAGCCGATACCCTTGACGTGCTCGGCGGCGACCGCCGCCTCCCGCATCGCATTGCGCACGGAGGCGACGCAGGCCGCCCAGATGTCGTCAGACGATTGCTCGACGATGTCGCCGGACTCGTGCCAGACCCGGATCGGATGCCGCGCCGAGCCCAGCAGCTTGCCGGTCTCGTCGAATACCCCCGCCCGGGCGCTGGTGCTCCCGACGTCCACCCCGATATAGGCTTGCCGCATGGCCGCTCATCTTTGCTTGCGCATGATCTCTTCGGAAAACCGGTCGCCACTTTTCCGGATCATGCTGTCCGGCGCAAGCCTACCAGCAAGTGTAGCCGCCATCGACCAGAACGATGCTTCCGGTCATCAGGCTCGCAGCCTCGGACGCCAGGAACAGCACCACGGAGGCGACCTCGTCGACCTGCCCCATCCGCGCCATCGGGGTTCCGCCGATCCAGGCGTCGTACATCTTGGGGCTGTTCTTCACGAAGGCGTTCAGCGGCGTCTCGATATAGGTCGGCGCCACGGCGTTGACGCGGATCCCGCGCGCGCCCCATTCCGCGGCGAGCGATTTGGTGAGGTGATGCACGGCGGCCTTGGAGGCATTGTAGAAGCACTGCTCCTGCGGCTTGTTGACGATGAAGCCGGACATCGAGCCGACATTGACGATGGTGCCAGACTTCGCCTTCAGCATGTGATTGCCGAACGCCCGGCAGCACCAGAAGGTCCCGTTCAGATTGACGTCGATGACGTTGAGCCAGTGCTCGTCGGTCACGGTCTCGGCCGGCGTCTCGCTGCGGGCGATGCCGGCATTGTTAACGAGAATGTCGACCTTGCCGTACTTGCGCACCAGCTCGTCGGCGACCGCCGAAACGCGGCCGGAGTCCGTCACGTCCATCAGCGCGATATCAGCGTCGAAGCCCTTGGCCTTCAGCGCCGCCTGCGCATCATTGGCGACCTTGGCGTCACGATCGCCGATGACGACCTTGGCGCCGGCTTCCGCGAGCGCTTCGGCGCAGGCGAGCCCGATGCCCTGACCGGCGCCGGTGATGATGGCGGTCTTGCCGCCAAGCCTGAATTTCTCGAGGTACATTTTCTTCTTCCTTTGCCTAAAGCCCGCGTTACGCAGGCGTGCCGCCCCGGCCAGAGCGAGATCAACTGCTGAGGATTACGCGCGGATCGATTTTCCGCCGTCGTCGAAACGATGGATGCGCGCCGGATCCGGGATCAGCGACACCTTGTCGCCGGGATGCAGGTCGAGCTCGCCGACATAGCGCGCGGTCAGCATTCCCAGTGGTCCGGCATCGACATAGAGAAAGGTGTCGCTGCCGAGATGCTCGGCGACCGCGACCGTGCCGTGCCAGCCGCCCTGCCCGTCGCGCTCGACCTTCAGATGCTCGGGCCGCACGCCGATCGTCGTGGCCCCCTGCTGCTTTGCAAGGTCACCGGTGACGAAATTCATCTTCGGCGAGCCGATGAAGCCGGCGACGAACAAATTGGCCGGCTTCTCGTAGAGCTCGAGCGGCGAGCCATACTGCTCGATCTTGCCGCCGTTCAGCACCACGATCTTGTCGGCCATGGTCATGGCCTCGACCTGGTCGTGGGTGACGTAGATCGCCGTGGTGCCGAGCTGCTTCTGCAGGCGCGTCACCTCGAGCCGCATCTGCACCCGCAGCGCGGCGTCGAGGTTCGACAGCGGCTCGTCGAACAGGAAGGCCTTCGGCTCGCGCACGATGGCGCGCCCGATCGCGACGCGCTGGCGCTGGCCGCCGGAGAGCTCGCGCGGCTTGCGATCGAGATAGGGCGTCAGGTTGAGGGTTGCCGCAGCGGCCTCGACCTTGCGGTTGATCTCGTCCTTCGGCAACCCCGCCATCTTCAGGCCGAACGCAATATTGCCGCGCACACTCATATGCGGATAGAGCGCATAGGACTGGAACACCATCGACAGCCCGCGCTTCGCCGGCGGCACGTCGACCACGTTGCGGCCGTCGATCAGGATGGCGCCGCCGGTGACGTCCTCGAGCCCCGCGATCAGCCGCAGCAGCGTGGTCTTGCCGCAGCCTGACGGACCGACGAAGACGACGAAGGAGCCGTCGGTGATCTCGAGGTCGGCACCCTTGATGATGTGGACCGGCCCGAACGATTTTTGCACACCCTGCAGCCTAATCTGACCCATGGGACAAGCCTTTCTGCTACTTGACCGCGCCGAAGGTCAGGCCACGGACGAGCTGCCGCTGACTGAACCAGCCGAGCACGAGAATGGGCGCGATCGCGAGCGTCGACGCCGCCGACAGTTTCGCCCAGAACAATCCTTCCGGGCTGGAATAGGATGCGATGAACACGGTGAGCGGCGCGGCCTCGAGCGTCGACAGATTGAGGGTCCAGAATGCCTCGTTCCACGCCAGGATCAGGTTGAGCAGCAAAGTCGAGGCGAGCCCCGGCACGGCCATCGGCGTCAGCACATAGATCAGCTCGCGGCCGATCGTGGCGCCGTCCATCCGCGCCGCCTCGAGGATGTCCTTGGGGATCTCCTTGAAATAGGTGAACAGCATCCAGATCACGATCGGCAGGTTGCCGAGGCACAGGATGAAGATCAGGCCGGTCCGGGTGTCGAGCAGGCCGAAATTCCGGTAGATCAGGTAGATCGGCACCAGCACGCCGACCGGCGGCATCATCTTGGTCGAGAGCATCCAGAGCAGGATGTCCTTGGTCCGCTTGGTCGGCGAGAATGCCATCGACCACGCGGCCGGAATTGCGATCAGCATCGCGATCAATGTCGAGCCGCCTGCGATGATGATCGAGTTGAGCGCGTGGTGGAAATAATCGCTGCGCTCCTGCACCGTGACGTAGTTTTCCGTCGTCCAGTGGAAGAACAGGAACGATGGCGGGATCGCGAACGCTTCGAGCTCGGTCTTGAAGCTCGCCAGCACCATCCAGAGGATCGGGAAGAAGATCAGGAAGCCGACCAGCCAGGCCGCGGCCGTCGAGATCGCCTTGCGCCGTGTCGTGACCATCCGCGCCATGACGTTACGCCTCCAGATTCCGGCCGACGATGCGAACGAGGAAGAACGCGACGATGTTGGCAAGCACCACCGCGACCAGGCCGCCCGCCGATGCGCTGCCGACGTCGTACTGGATCAGCGCCTGGGAATAGATCAGGAAGGCGATGTTGGTGGTCTGCAGGCCGGGACCGCCGCCGGTCGTGACGAATATCTCCGCGAACACCGTGAGCAGGAAGATGGTCTCGATCAGGATCACCACCGTGATCGGGCGCGCGAGGTGCGGCAGCGTGATGTAGATGAAGGTCGAGATCGCGCTCGCGCCGTCCATCTCGGCCGCCTCCTTCTGCTCCTCGTCGAGCGACTGCAGCGCTGTGAGCAGGATCAGGGTCGCGAACGGCAGCCACTGCCAGGAGATGATCAGGATCACCGAGAACAGCGGCGCCTCGTTGAACCAGTCGATCGCGGGCAACCCGAACAGATGTGCGATCCAGGCGAACAGGCCCGACACCGGATGCATCAGCAGGTTTTTCCAGACCAGCGCGCTCACCGTCGGCATCACGAAGAACGGCGCGATCACCATCAGGCGGACGATCGAGAGCCCGACCACCTGCTGGTCGAGCAACAGCGCCAGCGGCACGCCGAGGATGATCGTGATCGCGAGCACCGAGCCGACCAGCACCAAGGTGTTCTGCAACGAGGCGAGGAAGGCCGGATCGGTGAGGAAGTAGCGGAAGTTCTCCAGCCCGACGAAGGATTCGGAGCCGGGATCGAGCAGGTTGTAGTGCAGGGTCGCGAAGTAGATCGTGAGCGCCAGCGGCACGACCATCCAGATGAACAGCAGCGCCACGGCGGGCGTGAGCAGCGTGCGTGCGAGCAGTTGGGTCTGCTGGGTCGCCATCCCCGCCTCCTTCTTTCGGAAAGGAGCGACCATCCCGCTGCGGGACAGGATGGTCGCAAGTAGCCAGCTCGGGAGGTCGAAACTGGTCGGGAGGCCAGGGTGCATGCCGCGCCCCGGCTTTGGTCCAGGCGTGGTTTACTTGATATAGCCCGCGCGCTTCATCTCGCGCTCGGTCGCGGACTGCGCAGCCGAGAGCGCCGCATCGACGGTGGTCGAGCCGGATAACGCGGCCGAGAACTGCTGGCCGACCTGGGTGCCGATGCCCTGGAATTCAGGGATCGCCGCGTACTGCACGCCCACGTAAGGCACCGGTTTCACCGTCGGCTTGTTCGGGTCGGCCGCATCGATCGAGGCCAGCGTCAGCTTGGCGAAGGGCGCGACCTTCAGATAGTCGGGGTTCTTGTAGAGCGAGGTGCGCGTGCCGGGCGGCACGTTGGACCAGCCTTCCTTCGACGCGACGAGCTTGGTGTAATCCTTGCTGGTGGCCCAGGCGATGAACTTCTCGGCCGCATCGACCTTCTTCGAGCCGGCGGGGATCGCAAGGCTCCACGCCCACAGCCAGTTGGCGTTCTTGCCGAGCCCGGTGTTCGGGGCCAGCGCAAAGCCGACCTTGTCGGCAACCTTGGAATCCTTCGGGTTGGTCACCATGGACGCCGCCACCGTGGCATCGATCCACATCGCGCATTTGCCGGCGCTGAACAGCGCGAGATTCTCGTTGAAGCCGTTGGACGAGGCGCCGGGAGGTCCGGCCTGCTTCATCAGGTCGACATAGGTCGTCAGCGTCTTCTTCCATTCCGGCGAATTGAACTGCGGCTCCCACTTCTCGTCGAACCAGCGCGCGCCGAACGAATTGGACATCGCGGTCAGGAACGCCATGTTCTCGCCCCAGCCGGCCTTGCCGCGCAGGCAGATGCCGTAGACGCCGCCCGACTTGTCGGTCAGTTTCTTGGCGGCATCGACCACGAAGTCCCAGGTCGGGCTTTCCGGCATCTTCAGGCCGGCCTTGTCGAACAGGTCGGTGCGGTACATCACCATCGAACTCTCGCCGTAGAACGGTGCGGCGTAGAGCTTGCCGTCGACGGAGACCGCATCCTTGATCTTCGGCAGCAGGTCATTGACGTCGTAATCCGCGCCGAGCTTGTCGAGCGGCACCAGCCAGCTCTTCTTGGCCCAGATCGGCACCTCGTAGGTGCCGATGGTGAGCACGTCGAACTGGCCGCCCTTGGTGGCGATGTCGGTGGTCACGCGCTGGCGCAGCACGTTCTCCTCGAGCGTCACCCATTTCACGGTGATGTCGGGGTTCTTCGCGGTGAATTCGCTGGTGAGCCCCTGCATGCGGATCATGTCGCTGTTGTTGACGGTCGCCACCGTCAGCGTGGTCTGGGCGATCGAGGGGGCAGAGATCAAAAGACTGGCCGCGCCCGCAACGGCGCAAAGGACGTTTTTCACGGTGACCTCCCTATGTCACGTTGAGCATATGCCCACGTGCTGAGCGTATGTTCATCCTGTCGCCAAAATTTGTCAAGCACGCGGGTGCGCCGTCCCGCGCGATCGCGGGTTCCGCCACAGCCTGGAAGGGAGGTTTTTGCGGGAGCGAAAGGGCGTTTAGCGATCCAGCACCGCGCGTGCGGTGGCCTCATCGGTGATCAGGCCATTGATCACCCGGCCCGCCAGCGCGGCCTTGATCGACGGCACCTTGGCGGCGCCGACCGCCGCCGCGATCGTGGTCGAGACCGCGGGGATTTGCGGCGGAATGCTGGTCAGGCGCTTGTTGGTGCCGCCCTTGATGAGGCGGCCCTTGGCGTCATACGCCCAGCCCGTCACTTCACCGACCGCCCCGAGCCGCATCATCTCCAGCAGCTCTTCGCGGGTGACGAAACCGTCGACATGGACCTGCGCCTTCTGGTCCATCTGGCCGATGCCGATCAGGCGCAGATCGGCCTTGGCGGCGACAGCCCTCACCCGCGCGATCGGGTCGATCCGGATCATCCGGTTGCGCTCGTCCTCGCTCGACATCAGGAACGGCAACGGCATCGGGTAGTGCCGCGCACCGGTGCGGTCGGCGAGCCGTCCGACCGTGTCGTAGAAGCTCGCCGAGCCGTCGGCGGAGATATTTCCGACCAGCGAGACGATCTGATGGTCGGGCCGCTCGATCGGCGAGACCCGCTCGACCGCGGCGCGCACCGCACGGCCGGTGCCGAGCGCCACGATGACCGGCGTCTCCGAGCGCAGCGTCAGCTCCAGCAGATTGGCGCTGCGCTCCGCAATCCCGGCATTCGACAGCGGCGCCGCCGGATCCGATGGTACGACGTCGCAATGCACCAGATCGAACCGCTCCTTCAGCCGGGAAGCGAGCTCCATGCAGGCGGCAATGGGGTGTTCGAGACGAAACGTGATCAGCCGCTCGGCAAGGCACAGCGACACCAGGCGCTGCGCCGAGGCGCGCGACACCTGAAGCATCTTTGCAATCTCGTCCTGGGTGTGGCCCGCGATGAAATACAGCCAGCCGGCGCGCGCCGCATCGTCGAGGCGAGACTTTTCGTTGTCGGGCGCAGCCATGATCTTGCGTCAGCCTTCGTTCCAGAAATCCGTCATCGCGGCGAAGATTCGATCCGCCCCCGCCTGCTTCAGCAGAGCACTGCCGTCCGCCAGCCGATAGTGGGCGCCGCCGACGAATCCCCACACTTTCATCCCGGCGGCCTTCGCCGCCGTCACCCCGCTGACGCTGTCCTCGATCACGAGCGTACGGCGCGGATCGGCTCCCATCGCGCTGGCCGCATACAAGAACAGATCCGGCGCCGGCTTGCCATGCTCGACCATCTGCGCGGTGTAGAGCCGCGGCCCGAAGCTCGACGCAAGACCGGTCAACTCCAGCGAGAACCGCACGCGGTCAAGATCGCTCGATGAGGCAACACAATACGGCAGCTGCAATTCCGCGAGCACGGCGGCGATGCCGGCAATCGGTTTGAGCTGCGATCGGAAAGTCTCGCGCACCTGCAGCGCCAATTCAGTCAGGAAGGTCGACGGCAACGGCTTGCCCACACTCCGGCAATACGCGACCAGGGCCGTGGTGCTGCGCCCGAGGAAGAGTTCGAGCGCCCGATCGGTGCTCATCTCGATGCCGGCCTCGACCATCGCCTCGGCGAGGCAGCGGCAGCTCAGCTCCTCGCTGTCGACGAGCACGCCGTCACAGTCGAAGATGACGAGATCGGTCTTGGGCAGCCGCGGTTCCATCTCGGCATGAGATCATATGCCCACGCCATGAGCAATAGATCACAGTTCCGCGCGCGGAATGCCGCGCCTCAAATGGTCGCGGTGCACCGCCAACCATGCTGTGCGACAAGGCGAAATGCCGCATGACACACCTCTGATCGCGACCGTCGTCGCGGGCCTTGGATTAGCCTTCGTCTTCGGAACCATCGCCCAGCGCTTTCGGGTTCCGCCACTGGTCGGTTATCTGCTCGCGGGCGTCGCCGCGGGTCCGTTCACGCCGGGCTTCGTCGCCGACCAGGCGCTGGCGACCGAACTCGCCGAGCTCGGTATCATTCTGCTGATGTTCGGGGTCGGCCTGCATTTCTCGCTGAACGACTTGCTGTCGGTGCGCGCAATCGCGGTGCCCGGCGCCATCGCGCAGATTGCGGTCGCCACGCTGCTCGGCCTCGGCCTCGCGCTGTTGATGGGCTGGACCGTCGGTGCCGGCCTGGTGTTCGGGCTCGCGCTGTCGGTCGCGAGTACCGTCGTGCTGTTGCGCGCGCTGCAGGAGCGTCGCCTGATGGACACCGAGCGCGGCAAGATCGCGGTCGGCTGGCTGATCGTCGAGGACCTCGCCATGGTGCTCGCGCTGGTGCTGTTCCCGGCGGTGGCGAGTTTCCAGGGCGATGGCACGGCACTCACCTCCGACCCGCTCGCCACCCGCTTCGGCCTCGGGCTGACCGGCGTGCTTGTGCTGACGCTGATCAAGATCGCCGTGTTCATCGCGCTGATGCTGGTGGTCGGGCGGCGCCTGATTCCATGGGTGCTGCACTACATCGCGCACACCGGCTCGCGAGAGCTGTTCCGGCTGACCGTGCTCGCGATCGCGCTCTGCATCGCGTTCGGCGCCACCAAGCTGTTCGGGGTTTCGCTGGCGCTCGGCGCCTTCTTCGCCGGGATGATGCTGCGGGAATCGCCGCTCAGCCAGCGCGCCGCCCAGGAGACCCTGCCGCTGCGCGACGCCTTCGCGGTGCTGTTCTTCGTCTCGGTCGGCATGCTGTTCGATCCGCTGAGCGTGGTGCGCGAGCCGTGGCCGTTTCTCGCGACGCTGTTCGTGATCGTGGTCGGCAAGTCACTCGCCGCGCTTCTGATCGTCGTGCTGTTCCGTCACCCGATGGCGACCGCCCTGATGATCTCGGCGAGCCTCGCCCAGATCGGCGAATTCTCCTTCATCCTGGCCGAGCTCGGCGTTGCGCTCAATCTGCTGCCGAAGGCCGGCCGCGACCTGATCCTGGCCGGCGCGATCTTCTCGATCATGCTCAACCCGCTGGTGTTCGCGGTGGTCGACTGGCTGACCTCGCGGCTCGAGAAGCCGCAGGCCGCCTCGCCGACCGTTGCGACCACTGAACCGATCCCGGTCACCGACCTGCGGGATCACACCATCCTGGTCGGCTACGGCCGGGTCGGCAGCCTCGTGGGTGATGCCCTGCATCGGCGCAACGCGCCGTTTCTCGCGATCGAGGCGTCCGACGACACGGTCGCAAAGCTCAGGCAGCGCGGTATCGAGGCCCTGATGGGCAACGCCGCGCGCGCCAGCGTGCTGCGCGCGACCAATCCGGCCGCCGCGCGATCGCTGGTCATTGCGATCCCCGAAGCCTTCGAAGCCGGACAGATCGTCGAGCAGGCCCGCGCAGCCAACGCCGAGATCCGGATCATCGCCCGCGCGCATTCCGACGCCGAGGTCGATCATCTGAAAGGGCTCGGGGCCGATATCGTGATCATGGGCGAGCGCGAGATCGCCCGCGGCATGATCGAGGAGCTCGACCGGGGACATCTTGATGTTGCCTCGCAGGGTGCTGCGAGCGCGAGGGAAGATTCCGAGGCCTGAGCAACTGCGCCCACGGCGCGACGAAAGGAGATCAAGATATGGCGTTCAAGAGCCCGCAAGTTTCACTGGTGTCGTTCTCGATCGAGATCGGCGCGGGTGCCACGACCAATGTAATGCAGATCGAGACCGCCCTGCATCTGAACGCGCGTCATCCGAGCTATGACGCCGCGGCGATCGAGCGTCTGGTACGCGACGCGCAGGCCTATCTTGCCGGCAACGCCGACCAGGTCACGCAAATCCGGCTGGTCTCCAACCGCAGCGGCCAGACCTGACGAAATCAGCCGCCGAGGAATGCGGGCGCCAGATCTTCCTGCACGATGATGTTGGCGGCCTCCGTCGTCAGCTCGCTGCCGACGAGGTCGAGATTCTTTGCAGCCTCGAACAGCATCGCGCGGACGTCGTCCGGCGTCAGCACGCCCTTGGCGATTAGCTTGCGCACCAGCGCCTGCAGGATGAGAACGTCGATCTCGCCATGGGCCAGCGGCGTCGGCTTGTCCGTCATGATTGTCTCCAGGGACTGAGGTTCGCGGCTAGCGCGGCGATGACGCGATGTCCTTGTGCAATTCTTCGAATGCACGGCGCAGCCCGTGCAGCTGATCGACCAGATGCAGGATGACGTCGATCCCCTCGTCGTTGACGCCGAAGTCGCCCTTCAGATCGCGGATCAGGTGCGCGCGCGCCACGTCGGTATCGGAGAAACTGACCTCGTGCGCGGTCTCGTCCGGAACGAGCCATTGCTGCTCGATCCAGAACTCCAGGGTCTGCACCTCGAGACCCGCATCGATGAGGAACTGCTGCTTGTTCATGATGCACCATCATCGCGTGGATTGAATCCCTTGCGATCCCAGCTCGACACGAACGCCTCGAGCGCGGGATCGGGTCCCTTGGGCAGGACCACCTTGAGCTTGACGAACTCATCGCCGTGACCGCCGCCGGCCTTGGGCGCGCCCTTGCCGCGCAAGCGCAACGTCGTGCCGGTGTTCGCGCCCTTCGGAACCGTCATGGTCACGGCGCCGGTCGGGGTCGGAACGTTGACCTTGCCGCCAAGCACGGCTTCCGACAGCGAGATCGGCAATTCCAGCGAGATGTCGTCGCCCTCGCGGGTGAAGCGCGGATCGGGGCGAACATCGACTTCGATCAGCGCATCGCCGGGGCCGCCCTTGCCGCTGCCGGGCATGCCCTTGCCGCGCAGGCGAATGACCTGGCCGTCGATCAGGCCGGCCGGGATCGTCACGTCGAGCGTGCCGCCATCGGGAAGCATCAGGCGCTTGCTCGCACCGGCGATCGATTCCGCGAAATCGATCACGAGACTGTAGTGCAGGTCGCGGCCGCGCCGGTTGGCGCGCGCCTGCTCGGTGCGCCGAAGCAACTCGGCGAACGCGTCGTCCTGGTCCATATAGTCGGCATAACCGGAACTGTCGGCATAGGGATGCCCGCCATCCGCGGTGGCGAAATCCCGGTAGTAGCGATGCTGCGGCCGCTCGGTGCCGTCAGCGTCGATCTCGCCGGCGTCGAAGCGCTTGCGCTTGTCGGCATCCGAGAGCAGATCGTTCGCCGCGGCGATTTCCTTGAACTTTTCTTCGGCAGCCTTGTCACCCGGATTGAGATCCGGATGCAGCTTCTTCGCCAGCTTTCGATAGGCCTTCTGGATATCGACCGCAGACGCCGTCGGGGCAACGCCAAGAACCTCATACGGATTTCTCACAACTTGCTCCGCAACACCGTGAGTGCACCTGCGATCATGAGGGCGCAAAAGCAGGCGATTTGCAAGTGCGCTGGCAGATCGCCCGGCAAGGGGCGACGCAGGCTGCGCTCACGTCACAGCCGAGCTAAGACGTATGTCCAGGGTCCAGATAGTTCGGCATGTTCTTTTCTTGCTGCGGTGTCATCCTGGCGGGATCCGGCTTGCCCGGCACGCCTCGCGGGCCAAGCAGGGCTCGCTGCATATCGTCCTCGCTGAGGCGCGGCTTGCCGTCGTCAAGCTGTCCGCTGCCGCTGTGACTCTGTGCCATGACCGACCTCCAGTGCTGATCGCTTGCGCGGACGAGGATATCGCGCTCCGCCGGGACGAGCCAGCGGAGCGCGATCGTTCCGTTAGTGCTCCTGCCGCTTCTCCTCTGCAGGATGACCTGCGGGAGGCGCAGCATGTGGCGGCGCCTGAACGTGCGGCTCCGGCCGTGCCGCCGGCTGCGGATGCGCCTCAGGGCGGGCGATCGTCTCCGGTCGTGCTTCAGGCCTTGCCGCAGGCTCCGGTCGTGGTTCGGGCCTTGCTGCCTGCTCCGGCCGCGCGACGGGCTTCGCTGCGGGCTCAGGCCGCGGCTCCTCCTTGCGCACCTCTTCAGGACGCCTTTCCGGTGCGGCAGGCCGAGCCGCTTCGGTTGCGGGCCGCGGCTCAGCCTTCGGTTCGGCGGCAGGCGCGGCACGCTTCTCCTCGACCGCAGGCTTACCCACCTCAGCGGGCGGATGCGTCGCAGCGCCCTTCTCGGGGACCGGAAGCTCGTGCGACCCGGCCGCTGCCGGCGCAGCAGGACGCGGCTCAACCTTCGTCTCGGGAGCAGGTGCTGCGCGCTTCTCCTCGGCCGCGGGCTTGCTCTCCTGGGCGCCAGGACGCGCCGCAGGAAGCTCCTTCCCCGGGACAGGGAGCGCGTGCGAGTCAGCCGGTGTAGTTGCAGGCGCTGCTGCAGTTCCCGGCCGCGCCGGCTCCGCGGCTGCGGGCCTGGCGGCGGTGGCAGGCACCGCCTCGCCGGCCGGCCGCGCGCGGACCACGCCCGGTCCCTTCAGCTCGCCGGGCCGCGCGGTTGCGGCAACGGCCGGCACGCCATTGTTGGCCCGCTTGAACAGGCTCGGATCCTGGCTTGCGATCTCGACCTGCTTGCGTTGCAGCGGCGTCGCCGCGAAATGCTGCTCCTTGGCGATCGTACGTTCGGCGGGAGTCGGCCGTACGTCGATGCCGCCGCGGCCGCCATTGTAGCTGACGTTGTTGACGGTGGTCTGATTGATCGTGACGTTCTTCTCGTAGACGTTGGTGATGCGCGCACCCTGCAGATTGTTCACGGCGCGATTGTAGAAGAAATTGCCGTGATCCCAGCGGCCGCCTTCATAGCCTGAACCGCCGTAGCCGAAGCCGTAATTGATGCCGCCGTAGAAGCCGACGCGCTCGCCCCAATAGCCCTGATGGAAAATGAAGCCGCCGCCGAACGCGCCCCAGTAGCCGGGGGTCCACAGCAGTCCGACCCGCGGCGGCTGCACCCAGGTGCCCGGCACCCAGTAGTAATCGCCGCGATCCTCGTCCCACGACCAATTGCCCGGTGACCAGATGTAACCGGGCCCGGGCACCGGCGGCTGATCGTAGGTCGGCAGCGGCGGCGGCGCGGTCTCGACAGCAGAGACCGGCGCGCATGCCGCGTCCTGCGCGATTGCCGGCACGGCCGTCGCAGCGAACAGCGCCGTGGCCAGCGCGGCGCACGACACGGTCGAAAGGAAACGAGTGGTCATTGGGGAGCCTCTTCGATGAACACGTTCAACGTGAGAACCGGAACAAAAGTTCCGTGCGTCGGCAATGCGCCGACACAGTTCATCGCTAACGCCTTGACCTTACATCAACCTGAAACAGCCCCAAATGCATCGCGCAGCTATTCATCGACGGTTCAGAGTGTGCAGTGACTCATCATCGAGCGATTCAGTGGAACATTACGCGACGCAGTTCTGCATCATCGCGTGCACTCGACGAAGCGCGAGATCATCCCCGTTGAAATCGCAAGGGTGACTTCGGCTCTCGCACGATTGCAACGATGCTGACAGCGTTGCGCCGTTCGCTGCGCACCGCGATCAACCGAGCCACCATCGGTGGGATGCGGACCCGTTTGTCGGCGTGCCCATAGCAGTGCCCGCGGATCAATGCCGGAAACGAACACCGCAACACCTCGAAAGCGGTATGCCGGCGGCCATGCTCCACGATTGACACACTCCTGAAACGACCACACGATACGGCCTGCGGCAGTGTCAGGCCCACGGTTTTCCGCCGGCGCGATTGCACCGGGCTGTCGCTTGATGGATGTCATCGTTCCGCCATCTGTCGCCGGCGGCAATGCGTGGCATGACTTTGATCTCGACGAGCCTGTGCTGCCTTGAGGTGCCACCATGAACATTGAAAAATATACCGATCGCCTCCGCGGCTTCATCCAGTCGGCACAATCGCTCGCGATGCGCGAGGGGCACCAGCAGTTTTCGACGCTCCATATCCTGAAGGTGCTGCTCGACGACAATGAAGGCCTCGCGGCCGGCCTGATCGACCGGGCCGGCGGCAACTCGCGCGCGATCCTCAAGGCGACCGAAGACGCGCTGGCGAAGGTGCCGAAGGTCAGCGGCGCCGGCTCCGGACAGATCTATATGGCGCCCGAGACCGCGCGCGCGTTCGCCGCCGCGGAACAGGCGGCCGACAAGGCCGGCGACAGTTTTGTCTCGGTCGAACGCATGCTGCAGGCGCTCGCCGCCAACAAGGACAGCGAGGCCGGCAGACTGCTCGCCAAGGGCGGCGTCAATCCGCAGAACCTGAACGCGGCCATCAATGCCCTGCGCAAGGGCCGTACCGCCGACAGCGCGTCGGCCGAGAATGCCTATGACGCGCTGAAGAAATATGCCCGCGACCTCACCCAGGCCGCGCGCGACGGCAAGCTCGATCCGGTGATCGGCCGCGACGAGGAGATCCGCCGCACGATTCAAGTCCTGTCACGCCGCACCAAGAACAATCCCGTTCTGATCGGCGAGCCCGGTGTCGGCAAGACCGCGATCGTCGAGGGCCTTGCGCTGCGCATCGTCAATGGCGACGTGCCGGAGAGCCTGCAGGACAAGGCGCTGCTCGCGCTCGATCTCGGCGCGCTGATTGCTGGCGCCAAGTATCGCGGCGAGTTCGAGGAACGCCTCAAGGCGGTGCTGCAGGAGGTGACGTCCGCCGAGGGCGGCATTGTCCTGTTCATCGACGAGATGCACACACTGATCGGCGCCGGCAAGGGCGACGGTGCGATGGACGCGTCCAACCTGCTGAAGCCGGCGCTGGCCCGTGGCGAGCTGCACTGTATCGGCGCCACCACGCTCGACGAATACCGCAAGCATGTCGAGAAGGATCCGGCGCTGGCGCGCCGATTTCAGCCGGTGTTCGTCTCGGAGCCGACGGTCGAGGACACCATCTCGATCCTGCGCGGCCTGAAGGACAAATACGAGCAGCATCACGGCGTGCGCATCGCGGATTCGGCGCTGGTCGCCGCCGCCACGCTGTCGAACCGCTACATCACCGACCGTTTCCTGCCCGACAAGGCCATCGATCTGATGGACGAGGCGGCGGCCCGGCTGAAGATGCAGGTCGACTCCAAGCCTGAAGAGCTCGACTCGCTCGACCGCGAGATCATCCGCCTCAAGATCGAGCAGGAAGCGCTCAAGAAAGAAACCGATATGGGCTCCAGGAGTCGCCTGCAAACCCTCGAGAAGGATCTCGTGGATCTCGAGAAGAAATCGGCGGACATGACGTCGAAATGGCGGTCGGAGAAGAGCAAGCTCTCCGACGCGCAGAAGATGAAGGGTGAGCTCGAGCAGTTGCGCACGGAGCTTGCCAATGCGCAGCGCAAGGGCGAATTCCAGAAAGCCGGCGAGCTGGCCTATGGCCGTATTCCCGAGCTCGAGAAGAAGCTCGCTGCGGTCGAGGCCAGCGAGACCTCGTCCGCCAGCGAGACCGTGACCGCCGATAACATCGCAGCCGTGGTGTCGCGCTGGACCGGCGTGCCGGTGGACAAGATGCTGGAGGGCGAGAAGGACAAGCTGCTGCGCATGGAGGAAATGCTCGGCAAGCGCGTCGTCGGCCAGGCCGAGGCCGTGCGTGCGGTGTCGACCGCAGTGCGTCGCGCCCGCGCCGGCCTGCAGGACCCGAACCGGCCGATCGGCTCGTTCATGTTCTTGGGGCCAACTGGTGTCGGCAAGACCGAGCTCGCCAAGGCGCTCGCCGAATATCTGTTCGACGACGAGACCGCGATGATCCGGCTCGACATGTCCGAATACATGGAAAAGCACTCGGTGTCGCGGCTGATCGGCGCACCGCCCGGCTATGTCGGCTATGACGAGGGCGGCGCGCTGACGGAGGCGGTGCGGCGGCGGCCGTATCAAGTGGTGCTGTTCGACGAAATCGAGAAGGCGCACCCTGATGTCTTCAACGTGCTGCTGCAGGTGCTCGACGACGGCCGCCTGACAGACGGCCAGGGCCGCACCGTCGATTTCCGCAACACGCTGATCATCATGACCTCAAACATCGGTGCGGAGTATCTCGTCAACCAGCCCGAGGGCCAGCCGACCAGCGCGGTGCGCGAGCAGGTGATGAACATGGTGCGGGCGCACTTCCGCCCCGAATTCCTCAACCGCGTCGACGAGATCATTCTGTTCCACCGGCTGCAGAAGAGCGACATGGGCCGCATCGTCGAAATCCAGTTCTCGCGCCTGCGCAAGCTGCTCGAGGATCGCAAGATCGATCTCGAGCTCGATCCGAAGGCGCGCGACTGGCTGGCGGAGAAGGGCTGGGATCCGGCCTACGGCGCCCGCCCGCTGAAACGGGTGATCCAGCGCAGCGTGCAGGATCCGCTCGCGGAGATGATCCTCGCCGGCGAGGTCCGCGACGGCTCGCACGTGAAGCTCTCGGCCACCAAGGCCGGCCTCACCTTCAACGGCAAGAAGCCGGAGAACGCCGCCGCGGACGAATTCGAACCGGTGTGAAGAGGCCGGGATTGCCGACGACGAGCTGTCATCGGCGCGTCGTCCACGGCGCATCATATGCAAGCTGAATATACAGGCTGACCTGCAACCAGGGAGAGCGCCATGACGCAGCAGAACATCAAGGACAACATGGAGGTCATCGGCGCCGACGGCGTGCATGTCGGCACCGTCGATCACGTCGAAGGCAACCGCATCAAGCTCAAGAAGAGCGAAAGCGAGGGCTTCCACAAGGGCCATCACCACTATATCGAGCTCGGCTTCGTCGCCGGTGTCGAAGGCTCCAAGGTGCGGCTCTCCGCCAACGCCGCCATTGCGGTGACCCTCGAGGAGGAGAAGTCCGGCAAGCCGGTTGGTCCGTCCGCGGAAGCCTAGCGATCCGGGCTCTTGTAAAGGTTCCGGTGGCATGCTCCTCTGCCCCGTCTGGGCGTCGATCCGGCGTTCATTCGGGATTTTTTCGCGTTAAAGTGACGTTAGTTAAGGAGAGATGCGTGCCATCAGCCGTTCCGCAACCGGTCGCTGCGAAGCTGACGCGCGCGGCGATCTTCCTTGCGGTCACGATCAAGCCCAATCCGGAATTTGATACCGTGGTGCGGTCGCTATGTGCGGACGTGGCCGCGCTGGTGCGTGCGGTAGGCTTCCGCGATCTCGAGGGCCGGCTATCCTGCGTCATGGGCATCGGCTCGGATGCATGGGACCGGCTGTTCGGCGCGCCGAAGCCGAAAGGCTTGCATCCGTTCCGCGAGATCAACGGCGTCCACCACGCCGTCGCGACGCCGGGCGACCTGCTGTTTCACATCCGCGCCGTGCCGATGGACCTGTGCTTCGAGCTCGCGAGCCAGATCATGTCGCGGCTCGGCGATGCGGTCGCCACCGCGGACGAGGTGCATGGCTTCAAATATTTCGACGAGCGCGACCTGCTCGGCTTCGTCGACGGCACGGAGAATCCGGAGGATCAGGCGGCGACCGAGGCCACCATCATCGGCGACGAGGACGCGGTGTTCGCCGGCGGCAGCTATGTGATCGTACAAAAATACCTGCACGATCTGAAGAAGTGGAACGAGCTGCCGGTCGAGACGCAGGAGAAGATCATCGGCCGCACCAAGCTGTCCGACATCGAGCTCGACGACGCGGTGAAGCCGAGCTACGCGCACAATGCCCTGACGACGATCGTCGAGAACGGCGAGGAGCTCGACATCGTCCGCGACAACATGCCGTTCGGCAATATCAGCAAGGGCGAGTTCGGCACGTATTTCATCGGTTATGCCAAGTCCCCGCACCGGATCGAGCAGATGCTGGAGAACATGTTCGTCGGCAAGCCGCCGGGCAATTACGACCGCCTGCTCGACTTCAGCCGCGCAGTGACCGGCACGCTGTTCTTCATCCCGTCGGCGACGTTCCTGGAAGATGTCACCAGCGAACCACCTGCGGCCGCCCCCGCTGAGCTGTCGCTGGATGACGCCGGAGCCGACGACACGCCCGTACCCAAAACACCGCCGGCCGACGGCTCGCTCGGGATCGGCTCACTCAAAGGAGAGGCTGGACATGAATAACCTTCATCGGGGACTGGCCCCGATCTCGGACGCGGCATGGGCCCAGATCGAAGAAGAAGCCTCGCGGACGTTGAAGCGCCATCTGGCAGCGCGCCGTGTCGTCGATGTCGATGGGCCGAAGGGCACGGACTTCTCTGCGGTCGGCACCGGACACCTGAAGAAAATCGCGACACCCGGCGACGGGGTCGAGGCGACGCAGCGCGACGTCCGCGCGCTGGTCGAGCTGCGCGTGCCATTCGAGCTGTCGCGCCAGGCGATCGACGATGTCGAGCGCGGCTCCAATGATTCCGACTGGGATCCGCTCAAGGAAGCCGCGCGAAAGATCGCCTTCGCCGAGGATCGCGCGGTGTTCGACGGCTACGCCGCCGCCGGCATTCAGGGCATCCGTCAAGGGACCAGCAACCCGGTGCTGACGCTGCCGCCGAGCGTCAAGAACTACCCCACCGTGGTCGCGCAGGCGGTCAGCCAGTTGCGGCTCGCCGGCGTCAATGGTCCCTATACGCTGCTGCTCGGCACCGAGCCCTACACCGCGATCGGCGGCGCAACAGACGACGGCTATCCTGTGCTGCAGCACATCCAGCGGCTGGTCGACGGCAAGATCATCTGGGCCCCCGCGATCGCGGGCGGCGTCCTGCTCACCACCCGCGGCGGCGACTTCCAGCTCTCGATCGGCCAGGACCTCTCGATCGGCTATCTCAGCCACTCGGCGACCTCGGTCCAGCTCTACTTCCAGGAGACCATCACCTTCCTGATGCTGACCAGCGAAGCGTCGGTGGTGCTTGCGCCGGAGGCGAAGAAACCCGCCTAGTCTTACCGGCGTTGACTCTTCCGGGAAGCCTCCGGCCAATCTGTGCCGGAGCTTCCGTTGAACTGCAACGAAGAGGAGGCGCGCAATGGACTACGATCTCTACATCAACCCGAAGAAGGCGTCGGTCGGCCTTTATGTCCGCAAGGGCGCCGGCCTCCCCGATCTCGGCGATGCCAAGGACTGGGTGTTCGACGGCACCTCGGCGCAGGCCAATCTGCCACCGCAACTCGTGAAAGAGATCGAGGCCAACGGCCACGCCTTTCGCAACATGGACTGAGCTCAGCGTTACTTCTCGCCGACCTTCACCGGGGCGGTCTCAGGCATCAGGCTCATCGCCACGATGCCGACCGCCGCCGCGAGCAGCAGATACCAGGACGGCGCCAGCGGATCGCCGGTCACGTGCAGCAGCCACGTGACCACGAGCTGCGCGGTGCCGCCGAAGGTCGCGATCGCCACCGCGTAGATCGTCGCGAACACGCCGCCACGGATGCTCTGCGGCAACCCCTCGGTGAAAGCAGCGTAGAATGCGGTGAACGGCAGCGATCCGATGAACGACAGGATGCCGAAGCCGAACAACAGCGACCACGCGCCGGGATCCCGGACGATCCACAGGAACGCCGGATAGGTCAGCACCAGCACGACGAGCTGCGGCCAGATCATGATCGGCTTGCGTCCGAGCCGGTCGGCAAGCCAGCCGCCGAGCACCGCGCCGATGATCTGAAGTCCGTTGCTCACCAGCGACACGGTGAACGCCAGCGACGGCGACACATGCAACGTGTTCTTGGCGTAGGTCGTCATGTATTGCGTCACATAGGTCGAGATCGTGCCGCTAGCGAGGATCATCACGGCCAGCAGGATCACCCGCAGATGCCGGCGCGCCAGCCTGACATGGCTCGAACGCTCAACGCTCTCCGCGGCGCGCTCGCCGTGAGGCACCGTCTCCGGCAGCGTCCGGCGCATCCAGATGCCGAACGGCAGACAGACGGCCCCGAGCAGGAATGCGACGCGCCATCCGTAAGCCTCAAGCATGTCGGGCGCCATCGTGCTGCTCAGGATGACACCGACCAGGGCACCGACGGTCGCCGCGACCTCCTGGCTGGCCGGCTGCCATGCCACCACCAGGCCGCGATTCCTCGGTGCCGCGATCTCGATGAGATAGGCCGTGGTCGGCCCGACTTCGCCGCCGAGCGCGAACCCCTGCACCATCCGCGCCAGGATCACGATAACAGGCGCCACGACGCCGATCGCGGCATATGATGGCGTCAGCGCGATGGTCAGGATTGCGCCCCCCATCAGCGCAAAGCTCAGCAACATTGCCGGCCGCCGGCCGACCCGGTCGGAGAAGATGCCGAGCACGACGCCGCCGATCGGCCGGGTCAGGAAGCCGGCGCCGAAGGTCGCCAGCGACAGCATGAGGCTGCCGTATTCGCTGTGCGCGGGGAAGAAGGTGCGCCCGATCTCGGTCGCAAAGAAGCTGTAGGTGATGAAATCGTAGAACTCCAGCATGTTGCCGATGGTCGCGGCAAAGGCTGCGCGCTTGACATCGAACTCTTCCCTGCCCGCAATGTCCGGCAACGCTCTCAGTTCCCTCAAGGTGTCTGGCTGTCCTGAAGCGAGTATTGTTCGTCAGGCCAAGCAAGGCAAGGCGAGCTGTACGCGCGATCCCGAAGCGGTGCCGTGCATAAACCGCAAGGGCTCATCGAGCCGGAGGAATGATCGCGCGCAGGATGTCCCTGTTCCAGCGTTGCCGGGCGCCGTCGAATGCCGCGAAATCGTGATCGAATTGCCAATAGGCCCACGCCCAGCCGAAGCTTTCGGCACGCCTCGCCACGAACGACAGATACTTCGCCCGGCTCTCCGCCGGCGCGCGCTCAAAGACGCCGAACTCGCCGAGATAGATCGGCCGCAGCTCCCTCTCCGACCAGGACCTGACCTTGTCGAAATCGGCGGCGGCCTTGGCTTCGTCCTCCGCCGAGCCCCAACTCAATGGGCCGATGTTCGAGAAAGTCGCCGACCACGGCGCGCCCTGATGGGTGAATTGCAGCGGCAAATAATAGTGGAACGTGACGATGAGATTCCGGTCACCGGCCGGCAGCGCCAGTTCGTCGACCGGCAACTGCTCGGTGTTCAGGACGGCGACAACCACATTGCGCGTCGGATTGGTGTCCCTGACGATGGCGAGGCACTCTCCGAGCAGCCCGTTCCACTCAGTCGATGACATGTTCCCGCCGGGCTCGTTCAAAATCTCGAACACCAGCGCGGGGTATTTGCCCGCGTAGCGCGACGCGATCTGGCGCCAGAACGCCTTGAGCTTCGCCGTGCATTCTCCCACGTCGCGTTGACAGAGATCGGTGTCGTGCTCATCGAGGATCGGGATCAGCCTGCTCGCCAGCACCTGCTCGATCACGGCATCGAGACGCCGCAAGACGGCTTCATCCAGGATGTTGCCGGAATCCATGTGCTTGAAGCCGAAGAAGTTGATCCGGACGTGTGAAAAACCCGCCTTGCGGATGGCGGTGAGGTTTTCCAGGCGAAAGGGCGCGTTCTGGTAACCTTCCCAGATGCCGTCATAGCCGAGAATATTGATGCCGCGCCCTAACGCCGCGACGTCCGGGGACGCCCCCTGCCCGGCCGCACGCGCGGGCGAGAGCAACACGGCGGAAAGCACTGCCGCCAGCAGCGCGCTCAACACTCTTTGCGGAAGACAGCGGAACCCGCTCATGTTTGCTCCTGCTCGCGCGGCTGCGGGCGCGACGACGGCAATGACCGGCAGGCGGCCAGGAAAACGGCGACCAGCAGCACCGATGTGAACATCGTCGAACGCAGGAAGACCGTTTCGGTAAAATTGGTCTGGCAGTTGAGAAAGACGAACCCGATGATCAGCGCGCAATGCAGACGGTCGATCGCCCGCTCCGCGATCAGGCAGAGCATCTTGTAGGAAAACAGGAAGACGCTCGCCATGAACAGGACATAGCCCAGGAATCCGGTTTCGACGAGGATGGCGATGTAGCCGTTGTGGTAGTTGTCGAGCACCCAGCCATGGTTCTGGTTGAAATAGTCGTAGATCTCCGGTCTGGTCCAGAACCCGTTGATGCCAAATCCGAACAGCGGCGCATCGTCGAAATGGCTGATGGCGTACTGCCAGATGAAGGTCCTCTCGGTGAAATTGATCGTCGTGTCGAACACGTGGATCGCGTCGTACCCGGTGGTGTAGAAATACAGTATCAGCAACGCGGCCGCGACGCACATGGCACATGGCAGCACCGCGTAGACCTGCATGCACCTGACTGACCGCAGGGAGGTCAGCAGCAGCGCACAGGCGACCAGCGACAAGGCGCCGGCGCCGCGCGATTCCGAAAAGACGACGCAGGTCGAGGCCAGCGCGAACGTCACGAGGAACGGCAGCCAACCCTGTCTGGTTATCTTCCGATAACAGGCAAAGAACATGAGATAGGCCCCGGCGAAGCCCAGAGTCTGCTTCGACTGGAAGACGCCCTGCCATTGCCCATTGTGCATCCAGGTCTGATCCACACCGATGTCCGGCAGCGCGACCGCACAAAACGCCGAGCCCGCGATCAGGACGAACAGGCCGCGCGTGGTCGACTTCACGATGTCGTCAATGTCGACGCGACTGACCATGCAGAACGCGCCCAGCGTCGTGACCGCGAGCGCAGCGGCCTTCATCAGGGCCGCGACGTCCAGATTGGTCCAGAGCACCGAAATGGTGGCGAACGCATAAAATCCGACGATCACGAGCGTGTCGAGATTAAAGGCCAGCCGCAGGCAAGGACGGATGAACAGGCTCGCATAGATCAGCACGCCCCACATCAAGAGGGCCACGGCCTGCTGAACCAGCGTCAGCTCAGTCGGAAGCAGCGCGGGGTGGAACGTCCCCATCGACATGATCACGTTGACGGCGATCGACCAATTGACGACGGTCCGAGCGAAATCTTCCGCATCAATGCCCGGCGCCTGCCAGACCGAGCCATCGACTGCTCGACCGTCCATATCGGTTGTACTCCGCTCACTGAAGAGCTCGCCGGTCCGTTGGATCGGAGCGGCACATTGCACTTGGTACGGATTCAGTCTCGGGTCGCCGAGGACCGGGTCCGGTTGAACAGCAGGTAGAGGGCGTGTGGGTTGGTCGTCAGATAACGCCAAAACAGCCGGCGCGGCTCGAGCCAAAGCCGCCAAGCCCATTCGAGCCCGACGATCTGCATCCACCGCGGCGCGCGCGGCCGCGATCCGGACAGGAAGTTGAACAATCCGCCGGACGTCTTGATGACACCGACATTGCCAAGTCGCGACATGAATTCGTCGACGAAGGCCTGCTCATAGGGCACGCCAAGCGCCACCCAGAGAAAGTCCGGCGCCAGCGCGTTGATCTCATCAACCTTGGCCCGAAGCGCCTCGCCGCGCAGATAGCCGTGCGAATAGCCGACGATCTTGAGAGCCGGATAGGCCCGGCGGACGTTGGCGATTGCTGCCTTGTTCTCGGCCTCGTTGGCGCCGAACAGGTAGAAGGTCAGCCCGAGTTCTTCCGCCTTGCGCGCGACGTAGTGGAACAAATCCGTGGTCGCAACGCGTTCGGGAAGCGGGTTCGGCGACCGCAGCTTCGACACCATGACCAGCGGCTGCCCATCGGCATTGATCAGGTCGGCGGCACGGAACAGCCGGTCGGTCATCGGCTCGGTGGAGCAGCGCGACAACACCTCGCCATTGGCTGATGTCAGATACAGCGGCCGATTGATGCGCCGCTTCGGATACACCGCTTCGACCATGAAGTCCGCGGTCTGCTCGCGGTCGAGCACGGCGAGCCGCAGCCCGCCGACGGTTGCCCTGGCGATGCCGGCGGTCGCGGCCCTGCCGACAGGATTGATGCGCCGCTCCGGTGCGCCGTTCGGCATCGATGATCCGACTGGCAGATCCGCGGAGGCAACCGGTAGCCCAGCACTCAAACTGTTGCAAATCCGGACAGATGGAGCAGCCATGTCCGAATTGAGACGCCGAGGCCGCTCGCGATCGACTTGCGCAGGCGAAATTGCGTCGAAAACGCGGGCTTTTTGGCTGTTCGTCAACATTTCAGCAGGGCTCCAGGACTTGCGTGCCCTTAATTGCAATATCCGGTCCAGACCGCATGCGATGTCGCGCGGCAGTGCGATTCGAGGCTCGTCGTAAGGAGATTGTTAACGGTGCCGGCCGTCCGGCACGGCGGCAGCATCACAGTGGGTCCCGCCAGGCCGGCGACGTTCGCGCAGCAATACTGCGCAACGGTCGACGCACGACATTAATACAAATCGTATTCTGCCGGTGCCCGAGGTCATCAGCCTTGCTATAACGGCGAGGCGCTGGCCTGACCGGCGCTTTAAAACGCCGTTTGTTTGGTTTCACATGAATAAGAATGATGACGCGTTCGATGTTTGCATCGACGACACATTCGACTTCCTGTCTGAAGAATACGCGACATTGTTTGAAGGCTCGGACGCGACCGCCTTCCAGCATCCGTTGTGGCTGGACAGCCTGTATCGCAAGCTCGCTCCCGCCGCGGCGGCGAAGCGCTTGGTCGTCGTCGTCCGGCATCGCGCGAACGGCACGCTCGCGGCCGTGCTGCCGCTGCTGCGGGTGCGGCGCGGCCCGATGCGCGCGATCGAATTCGCGGACCTTCGCGTGTCCGACTATTTGTCGCCGGTCTGCACCGCGAGAACATTCGCCGACCTGCTGCAGGATCGACAGGCCTGCGAGAAGCTTCGCAAACTGGTCCGGCCGTTCGACCTGCTCCGCATTCCCAAGCTGCTCGATGCCAGGATGCCGATCGAGAATTTGCTCGGGGCGCCTCACCGCAGCCTGATGGACACCAATGCCTATGCGACGGTGCTGTCCGCGCCGTTCGAGCAATGGCAGATCAACGCGCTGGGAAAATCCTATCAAAAGGAACTGGCAAAGAAATGGCGCCAGATCCACAAGAAGGGCACGCTCACCTTCTCATGCTGCAACGACAGCGCTTCCGTCGCGGAGGCCATGGACGTGATGAGGAAGTTTCGCGGTCCGCGATTCCACGCGCACGGCGACGGTGACCTGCTGCAACGCCCGGAGTATTTCGATTTCTACTCGAGCGTGGCGCTTCGCGGCATCGGCTGCTTTACCCGGCTGTATGCCATGAAGATGGATGGCGAGGTCATCGCCGCCGCCCTTGGGCTGGCTCACCGCGGCAGCCTGCTCGTCGTCATGACGGCTTTCGACATCGAGGGATACAAGAGCCAGTCGATCGGCGCGTTGACGTTCGAAAGTGTCGCCAAGGACTGCATCTCGCGCGGCGACCGGGTGCTGGATTTCACCATCGGTGACGAACCCTACAAGATGCAGTTCGGAGGCCAGCCCACGCCAATGTCGAGCGTGACGCAGGCCGGCAGTGCGGCCGGATCGCTTGCGCTGTTTGCGCTGAAACAGGCGCCCTGGATCAAGCAGGCCGCCAAGCGGGTGACCGAGCTCAGGCCGGTCCGCACCTCGACCGGCACGCGGTAAGGCTCGCCCGGAGCGCCTTGCCGCCGCCTATCGGAGCGCGCTACGGACGCGCATGACCCATCCCGGATGAATCCGGTCCACCTGATGCGTGATCATGCGGCGCAGGAAGTGCAGCTTCCGCTGCATGGTCCAGCGGACATCGGTGCTGGAGGTCAGAGCCTGGCGGAAGCGCGCCAGTTGCAGCGAATGCCGGTCGGCGGCGAGCTTGTCGCGATCGGAATAGAACTGCGCGATCTTCTCCGTGCCCATGCCGTCGGTCTGGAGCCAGCGCGGCACATATTCGGTGCAGAGACGCTCGACATCCACCAGCAGGCGGCTCACGCCGGTTCCGGCCGCTGGGCAGTTGGTCTGGTAGGCATCGCCGATCAGCACGACGCCCGGCTGCAGATGGCCCTCGGTCACCGACAGATCCATGACCCAATTGTGCACCTGGCCCACGATCTCGAAATCACCGAGATAGGGCTGCAGTCCCGGCATCAGACGGAGCAGCGTCCGTCTTGTGTCGCGGCGCAGCTCGCGCATGATCGGATCGGTCGGATCGCGGAACATGAACAGGTTGGCGCGCATGCCGCCCGACATCGGAAACAGGCTGAGATAGTCGACGCCGTCAGCCGCCTGCTTGCCGTAGCAGGTCAGCGCGTCGAAGCCGAATGGCGCGTGATCGTGCCGCGCGATCGTGAAGCCGAACGTCACCGAGTGGCGCGCCGCGATCACCTTCCGGCGCATTCCGAGATTGTAGCCGAGCGCGCCGGCCATGCCGGTCGCCAGAACCACCAGGCGCGAGACGACGCGTTTTCCGGAGGCCAGCGCCAGTTGCTGACGATCCTCGCTGCAGCTGACATGGGTCACCTGGTCGAGCAGGAAGCCCGACGTATCAGGCATCAGGCCGCGGGCCATGTCGACGAGGTCGGCATAGGAAATTCCATAGGATCGCCCGACGCCGATATCGACCAGTTTGCCATCCCTGATGTTGAGCACCCGATCATAGGACGAGGCGACGGCCTCGACGCCGTCGATGAAGCCCAGGCGGCGGAAGATATCGATCTGTCGCCCGGCGATCTTTTCGACGCGGAATTCATCCGGCGGGATCGAGCGCTTGTCGATCAGGACGACCCGATACCCGGCACGCGTGAGGACGGCCCGCGCGAGCGAGCCCGCCAAGCCGGCGCCAACAATGGCGACATCTGCTTCGATCGTCTCAGCCTCGCAGGCTGCGATCGGCTGGATCATGCTTTCCATGGCAATCATGTTGGTCCGCTCCGACGGCTAATTGGGTCGGAACTGCAATTTCCTTGCCTGCCCTGCCGCCGCGCAGAACGGCCACGACGGGTTCCATTATTGAGGTTAACGACAACTCCTCGTCCGCGATCAGCCCCGTTCTCGGCACATGACTTGCAGCTCCAGCGATCATGAAACTGATGTCTTGGAGGCTCCGCAGCAGGATGGCAGGGCAATGGCCTGGCCTTGGAGCGTCGACGGGTGTCGTTGACGCGCTAACGCGGCTTCAACCAGCGGAGTCCACGCTGTCAAACCGGGCGGCGGCAAAAAATCCGATCTGCACCGTTTGGACACAGCGAGGACGGCAGCGTTCCAGAATGGAGCAGCGCGACATTTTGGCCAGGTGCACCACTGCGTGGCGCCTGGGGGCCGGTTGGAAGGAACGGAATTTTAGCAAGATAACATTAACACTTCTGACTTCACCGATTGCTAGGGCGGGTGGCCCGACAGGATATTGAGACGGCGCTTGTGATTGCCTCTGTTCTTCAAATGCTACGGCGCGATGTCACGCGCGGCGTTGCCGGGACCATCCTCCTCAAGGTTGGCAGCGGTGGACTTGCGTTCGCCCTGTTCTCGCTGGCGGCGCGGACGATGACGCCCGACGCGTTCGGAGACTTCGCAACCCTGCTCTCCATCGCCCAGATCGCCGCGGTCGTCGGCCTTGTCGGTCAGGAGCTGCTGCTGGTTCGCTTCCTCAATGAGTACGAGGTGCGCGGTCAGACCGAGTTCACCAAGGGCGTGCTGCTGTCGAGCCTGAAGTACTCCGCGATCGGGATGTCGATCTCGATCGCCGCGATCGCCGCGGTGGCAGCCATTCGCGGCGAATGGTGGCTCTTGATCCTCTCCGTCTCGGCGTTCACCGCCGTCAATGCCGGGCTGATGCTCGGCAGCCAGATTGCGCGATCGCTGGTCAGCATCCTGATGGGCGAAGGCAATCGCGAATTCTTCTGGCGGGTTGCCGTCGTCCTGCTCCTGATCGCGGCGCTGTTCGGCCACCGCCAGCTCACCCCCGCCGAACTGTTCACCGCGATGACGGTCGCGATGGCGTTGGGGCTCGTGGTGCAGATCGTCTCGATCGTCCGCGTGTTGCCGAACCTGCGCGCAGTCACGGCGCGCTTCGAGACGTCGCGCTGGAACCGCAGTGCGTTCCGCTTCTGGCTCGCCTCGATTCTCGAAGCGGCGAACCAGTATTTCGACGTCATCCTGGTCTACTGGATGCTGGATCCGGCCACTGCGGGCATCTATTTCGCCGCCTCGCGTCTGGCGAACATCTTCGCGATGCTTTCCGCGGCGCTCTACACGTTCGGTGCGCGGCGGCTGCCGTCGCTGTATTTCAGCAAGAATCACCGCGAGCTCGAACATACGCTGAAGCTGATGGCCGAGGTGACCGCGCTCTGCGTGCTCAGCGGGCTCGTCATCGTCTGGGTCGGCGCTCCCCACCTGCTCGGCCTGTTCGGACCGCATTTCGCCGCCCAGCAATGGGTGTTGATCGTGCTCGCGATCGGAACGGCCTTCCAGGCGGCCGGTGGGCCGTCCGCCGCGGTCCTGCAGCTGACGGGACACGAGCGCGACTATGTTCCTGTGGTCGCCGCCAACGTGGCGCTTCGACTGGCCGGATTTGTCGTGCTGATCCCCTGGCTCGGCGTGCTCGGAGCGGCGATCTCGGCGACGGTTTCGCTCGTGTTCGCCACCATCGCGCTCAATGTGCTGTGCCGCCGGCGGACCGGCGTCGACCCGTCAATTCTGGTGCTGTCGCACCTCGCGTCGTCGAAGGCTGGCGCTTACGCGGTCCGTGTTGCGGATAGCAAGGACTAGAGCGCTTCAAGCGAGAGCCTGTCCCGCACATGACGCGGAATGGACGCCGGTTCGCATAAAGAAAACGCGAAAACTAGAATCTAGAGCTTCAGCTCGCCAATCCCAGGGCTTCGCGCTGCGGGTTGCCAGCCGCGGCGTTGGCCGCCACGCGATTGACGACGAGCGCAATCGGAACCGAACCGAACTTCGACAGATCGGCCCGCGCCTTGCCGATCGCTGCCGCGTCGGCGGCGCCCTCGCGGACCACGAGGATCACGAGGTCAGCTTGTGCGGCCAGCGCGACCACGGCCGGCTGCAAGGCAAGCGACGATGCGTCGACGATGATCAGGCCGAAATCGGCGCGAATGTCGTCCTGCGGATAGGGCGGCGCCTTGCTGCTCGCGCCGAGCAGCTCGACGACCGACGGCAAATCGGCCTTGATGATCCCTGAGCCCTGCGGCGGCGCAATTTCTGTGCGCCTGGTTTCCATCTCGATCAGGACGCTGAGCATCCCGTTCTTGACGGCGGACCGGTTGAGCGACCGTGCGACGGTGCTGCCGCCCGCACCGGTCTCGACCGACAGCAGCAGCGCCACCTTGCCGTGCTCACCCGGAAGCTGCTCGATGTTCTCGATCAGCAACTGAAGATGCGCGCTGAGATCGGGCTCGGCCGTTGTCGAAATCGGGGTCTGCCAGACGCTCCTGACGGCATCTGATGATACCATGTCGGGAATGCGGGCCAGCACCGGCAATCCCGGCGGCAGCGCAGGATGCGGCGCCGCCGGAGCCGGTGCGGGTGCGGGCGCCTCGGGTCTGCGAAGCGGCGGAATGCTCTTGGTCGGAAGCAGATCGAGACCGGGAATGGCGACGATCGCCGTCGACGTCAGCAGCGAGACGATCGCGAGCGCGACGAGCAGCAGCGGCAGCGGCGGAAGCGTCGAACGAATCGGCGGCGTCGCCGGAGATGCGACCTTGGTCTGCGAGTTCTGAAGACCACGCTGCTCGTCGGTCGTCCTGTAGCGCGACAGGAACTGCTCGTAGATATTCTTGTTGGCGTCGGCGTCGCGCTGCAGCTCCTGCAACTTGACGAACGCCTGGCCGTCGACCAGGATTTGCTGCTCGGCCGCCTTCAACTGGTCTTCGAGCGCCGTCTGCTGATCGCGCTGCGCCTCGTATTCCGACTTCGCGGTGTCGATGTTCTTCTTGCGCTCGATCTCGATCTGCCGGTTGAGATCGCTCAATTGGCTGAGCGCCATCACGAGGTCGGGATGACGATCGCCGAGCACACCGCGCTTCTGCGCAATCTGGTCGTTGAGCGCGGAACGCTGGGCCCGCAGCGCGCTCAGCAGATCCTGCTTGACCGGCCCATCGACATTGGCCTTCAGGTCGCGCTGCAACTGCTCATAGCGCGCCTTGGCTTCCTCGGTGCGGGCGCGCGCCGCAGCGACCTGCTGCGACAGGTCGGTGACGCGCAGCTGCTGCGTGGTGGATTCCTTGCCGGCGTTGACGATCCGGTGCTCGAGCTTGAACTTGGCGACGGCATCTTCCGACGACCGCAGCCGGTCGTTCAATGTCTTGAGCCGGCTCTTCAGCCAATCGGCCGCTTCATCGGTCGCCACGGTGCGCGTTCCGCGCTGGCTGGCGACGAACGCCTCGGCCACCGCATTGGCGTAATAGGCCGCTCGCTGCGGGTTGTTCGACGTGAACGTGATGGCGATAACATAGGTTAATCCGCGCCGGGAAATGTCGAGCCGTTTGCGAAACCGGTCGAGCAGCCGCGTGGGATCGGTCGTGCCACCGGACACATCGCTGTCCTCGGCGACCTTGAGCTGATCGATCAGCGGCCCGAGAAATCCGTCGGATTTGGCGATTTCGACGTAGCTCTGCAGCGCTGCGGCATCCTGGCCGATCCCGGGCAGGACATCCTGGTCGGTGGTGACGCGCTGCTCGCGCGGGTCGACGACGACGAGCGCCGTCGCGGCGTAGCGCGCCGGAATCAGCATCAACAAGATGATACCGACCGCGAAGATGACCGCGGCGAGCATCAGGATGCGTTGACCCTTCTCGCGAAAAAACGTCAACACACCCGGAATGCTAAGCACGCCCTTGGTGGTTTCCGCCGAAGATTGCCCGGCCGGTACGCCGGCAGTTTCCCACGACGCTGCGGGTTCCGTGACTTCGGAACGTCTCGGGCCTATGCGACGACCGAACTTCATGGGTTCTGACTCGAATTCAACTGACAGTACTGCTCCAACGTAAATATCTATGGTTAATCGCCGGTTACCCCCTCTCTGCGCGGCCGTAACCAATTAGTTAACGAGCCGGGTGTACCCTGCTGTGAGATAATAGCTCTCAATTTCTGACACATGTCTGATTGCTAAATGAGCGGTAACCTCAACACGCGCTACACGGTGCATGAACACGGTTTGCGTGATAGCCACGCGCGCAACAATGAAGGAGACGCATCCACTCCTTCGACGGGTGAGGAATCCGTGCTCCAATACGCGCCAAGCACCGAATTGCGCGAGGCATCGACCGCATCACGCGATCGATCGAACGAGAGCAAGCCAAAGCTGCGCGTTCTCCTGGTGCAGACCCAGGCGGAGAACGCCGGCGCGCAGGAGATCTCGCGGCTGCTCGGCGCCGGCCTCACCGCGCGCGGCTATGACATCACCAACCTGTTCTTCTTCCGCAAATCGGATTCCTTCGACGAACCGCCCAATACGTTCTATTGCGCGCAGACCCGCCCGGGAAATCCGGTGGCGCTGCTGCGCATGCTGTGGACGCTAGCCGGCCATCTCAGGACCATCAAGCCCGATGTCGTCCTGACCTTCCAGCACTTCGGCAATGTGATCGGCGGCGGCGTGTCGCGCCTCGTCAGCCGCGCGCCCGTGATCGCCAACCAGGTATCCTCGGCGCTGTCGATGAGCATGCCGGTGCGCGCGGCCGACATTATCATGGGCTCGACCGGCTTCTTCCAGTGCATCACGCTGAACTCGCGGGACATGGAGCGCGAATATGCGCGCTATCCGGCGCCCTATCGATCGCGCATGAAGCACGTCCCGCACGGCTTCGACGACAAGTCGCACAGCCTGCCGAAGGACGCGGCGCGGCAGCAGTTCAAGCTGCCGCCGGACCGTACCTTGCTCGGCTGCGCAGCGCGGCTGCACCCGCACAAGCGGCTCGATGCGGCCATTCGCCTGCTCGCCGCCGATCCATCCTGGCACCTAGCGCTCGCGGGCCAGGGCGCGGATGAGGGGCGGCTGAGAGCCCTGGCGGACGAGCTGAAGGTATCGGACCGGCTGCACTTCATCGGCGAGATCCCGCCGCGCCAGATGGCCGATTTCTTGGCCTGCCTCGACGTTTTCGTATTCCCCACGCAGGCCGAAACCTTTGGCCTTGCCGCGGTCGAAGCCGCGAGCGCCGGCATTCCCTGCGTCGTCAACGATCTGCCCGTGTTGCGCGAGGTGCTGTCCTGCCAGGGACAGCCTGCCGCGGTATTCGTCGACGCTGCGAACGAGGCCGAGTTCTCGGCCGCCGTGTCGCAGGTCCTGACCGATCGTGTGTTGAGCGACCGGCTGCGGCAAAGCGCCGTGGGCCTGAAGTCGCGTTATTCGTTGGATGCCATGATAGAGGAATACGTCCGCATTCTCGGCGACGCTGTGGGGGCGGACGCGCACTAGGAAGTTGGGCTGGCCATGATTATCGAGTTTCGCTGCGATCGCGCGCAGCCGCGGCTCTGGATGTGCCGCGAGCACCTCCGCGTCAACGATCAGGATATTCCCGTTCAGATCGCCTGGACCACGACGCCGGAGCCGCGACCTGCCGGCCTCGACATGCTGTTCGAGCTCGAACGCATCGTCCTGCGCAAGGGCAAGACCGGCGGCGCCGACCGCTTGAAGACGATCCCGGAGCGTCCGCGTGCAGGCAACCCCGACGTGGTGGTCGACTTCACCAGCGCCGCGCGGGATCCGAATTGCGCCGCCAGGCTCTATCTCCGTCCGCGGTTCAACGGGCACGTGGGAGAAAGCGCGGCACTTTCGGCCATTCTCGCCGGCGACCTGCCGGTGATCGAAATCGTCAATGAGCTCGACGGCGCGGTGATGGACCGCGGCCATCCCTCCGCGGAAATTGCGGCCGGCCTCAGCGGCGGGCTCGATACCGTGATGGCACGCACGCTGGCGATGCTGCCGCCGATACTTTCGGGAGCTCCGCGGCTGGTGCCGCAATTGGCTGTCCCGGCGAGCAGCAGCGCAGCGCCAAATCCGGCACCCTTTGTCGTGCGCGGCGTGGCGACTTCGATCGCGAAGGAAATCTATCGCCTGTGCTGCTACGCGCCGCACTGGCATGTCGGTTGGCGCTTCGCCTGGAATACGGATATCTGGAGCACCGGCGACCTGTCGGGACCGGCCTGGAACGTGCTCGGCGATCCCGGCAACCATTTCTATGCCGATCCGTTTCCGGTGAAATGGCAGGGCCGAACGTTCGTCTTCTTCGAAGACCTCGACCACCGGACCGGCAAGGGCATCATTTCCGCGATCGAGTTCGACGGCAGCGGGCCGATCGGCACGGTGATGCCGGTGCTCGAAGAACCCTGGCATCTGTCCTACCCGTTCCTGATCGAGGATAACGGCGAGCTCTGGATGATCCCGGAAAGCACTGCGCAGCGGGACGTTCCGATCTACAAATGCGTCCGCTTTCCGGACAAGTGGGAGCGGCACTCAACGCTGCTGACCGGCCTCGAACTTGCCGACGTGACGATCACGCAGCACAACGGCCTCCACTACATGTTCGGCGCCTGGCGCGACGGCAGCGGCGGATATTCCGACACGCTGGCGATCTACTACGCCGAGCATCTATTCGGACCCTGGCAACCGCATGCCGCCAATCCGATCCTGATGGATCGCGCGACCACACGGCCGGCCGGCAACTTCGTGACCGTCAACGGCCGACTGTGGCGGCCGGTGCAGGACTGCAGCAACGGATACGGCGCGGCGCTCGGCCTTGCCGAAGTGCTCGAGCTGTCGCCCACGACGTACAAGCAGGCCATTCGACATCTGCTCAAGCCCGGCCCGCTATGGGCCGGGCGCAAGCTCCACACCCTCAACCGGTGCGGCCAGCTCGAGGTGATCGACGGCTCGCGGGTGCAGCCGAAGACCACGGCGCTTGTGGCGAGCTTGCGGTCAGGTGACCGATCATCGCAATGGGACTGGCACAGCGCACTGGCGAAGCCGATTGCACGCCGGCTCCACTAAAGCATGATCCGGAAAAGTGCGAAGCGGTTTTCCGAAAAGATCATGCTCAGTCAAAGAGCTAAAGCGCGATGACGATTCAACCAAATCACATCGCGCTTTAGCACGCGAGCAATCGACACGACGGCTCAATTCGGCTCGGCGCTCAGCACGCCGCCGAACTGCTCCCATGAGCTCCCGGTCCAGCGCTGCAGCTGAAGCTGCGTATAGGCCATGCTGTTGGCGGGCCCGGTGTTGATCGTGATCCCCGGCATGAGTGTCGGCAGCACCAGCCCCTTGATGTTGCGCGCCTGCTTCACGATGTTCTCGCGCGACAGGTCGTCGCCGCACTGCTTCAGCACCTGTTCCAGGATCTGGCCCTGCTGGGTCCCGAACAGATAGTTGTTGTCGCCGATGTCAGCGCCGGGAAGATATTTCTCGAAGTGGGCGCGATACCATTTCATGCCGGGATCGTCGGCCCATTTCTTGTCGTTCGGATCCTTGGTGATGGTCGCGACAACGACGCCGACCGCCTTGTCCGCCCCCGCTGGGACGATCGTTGCCGACACCGAGCTCGAGACGTAGTTCACGATGGTGAGCGGCGTCCAGCCGATCTCGCTCGCCTTCTTGATGGCTTGCGCCGCGAATTTCGGCGTACCGGCGATCAGGAATGCCTGGGCGCCCGAGGCCTTCAGCGTCACCACCCGGGATTCGATCGTGGGCTCGGTGACCTCATAGGGAGACGTCACCACCTTCTTGTCGAACTCGCCCTTCAGGGTCTCCTTGAACGCGGCCACGAAGTCGCGGCCGAGATCGTCGTTCTGGTAGAGGATCGCGATCTTCGCGTCGGGCGCCGTCTGGGCAATGTATTTGGCGTAGATCTTTCCTTCGGTGTTGTAGCTCGGCAGCCCGGTGGTGGTCAGCGGAAACTCGGCGAAGTTCGCGAACTTGGTCACGCCGCTGACGACGAAGAGGTGCGGCACCTTCTTCGCGGTCACGTATTTGATGGTCGCGCCGATGCCGGGCGTTCCCAGCGGGCTGAACAGGAATGCCACCTCGTCGCTCTCGATCAGCTTGCGGGTCTGCTCAACCGCCTTGGGCGGCGAATAGGCATCGTCATAGGTGATGAGGTCGACCTTGCGGCCGTTGATGCCGCCGCGATCATTGATGGAATGCACGTAGGCGATCAGGCCCTTGCCGGTATTGCTGAGCGGGGATGCCGGGCCGCTGAACGGGAATGTCGCCCCGATCCTGATTTCCGATTCCGAGACGCCGGGCGTTTCGGCGCGGACAGGCGCGGCGGCAAGGCCCGCGAAAACAGCAACGGACACGGCAAACGTCTTCAACGACATGCGACTCCCCCTTGGCTTTTATGAATTGACGGCTCTACCGACCGCGCGGCGCCTACCAGGCTTCGCCGAACGGCCTGATCTCGACGTTGAACGACCACGCGCTGCGGTCCTGATGGGCGACGTGCCAGACCTCGTCCGCGATCGCGCGCGGCTTGATGAAGAACTCATCCGGCCGCTGCGGCCAGCGCTTGCGCGTCCATTCCAGATCGATCACCGCATCGATCACGAGATAGGCGACGTGAACGCCCTGCGGCCCGAGGTCGCGCGCCATGGCCTCGGCCAGGATACGCTGCGCCGCCTTGGTCGGCGCGAACCCGGCGAAGCCGGCCTTGCCGCGCAACGCCGAGGTGTTGCCGGTCGCAATGATGGCGCCCTTGCCGGCGCTGACCATCGCCGGAGCAAACCGCCGCGCCAGATACAACAGGCCCATCGTGTTGACCTGGAAGTTGCGATTGAGAATCTGCGGATCGATCTCGCGGAACGTCCCGAACGCGCCGCCAACGGCGTTGTGGATCACGACACTGGGATGGCCGAGATCGCGCTCCACAGCGGATGCCACCGCTTCGACCTGCGCGGGATCTGACACGTCGCACCGATAGGCCTTGGCTCCCGGCAGCTGCTGCTCGAGCGCGGCCAGACGCTCCTCGTTCCGGGCGAGAAGCGCGACCCGATAACCGCCTTCGGCGAACCTCCGCGCGAGCGCCGAACCTGTGCCGGGTCCAACGCCGGATATCAGACAGACGGGTGCGGTCATGCAGTCGATCCTCCGCGTTGCAGCTTACAGTTCTCGAGATCAGGCGGCCGCCTTCGACCGCAGCTTCTCGACGTACGGCTTGAGGTCCGGCCTGATGTGCTCGTGCTCGACCAGCCGAGCAAAGTGAGCGAACATCCGCGGATACGCATCCAGCACCCCGGGATGCAGGATCCTGTCCAACCCCTGCCTATGCAGCTGCTCGATCCGCCCGTGCTCGTTCATGAACAGCGCAAGTTCGGCGGCCAGACAAATGTCGGCAATCGAGATGCCGTCCCCGACCAGCGCCTCTCGCCGTGGCGATAGGGCCTGCTCGATCCCCGCGGCATAGATCGCGAACGCATCCTTGGCGCGGGCATGAATCGCGGCATCGACCGTGCCGCCCGACAGCGCCAGCAGATAGATCTGCGTGTCCCGCGCAAACACCAGGCTTACGTCGAGGAAGCTGTCGATCCTCGACGCCTCATAAGCGTCACGCCCATAGAGCTTGAACTTCGCCTCACCGAGCCGCGCCACCGCCCGCATGATGCTGTTCGATTCGAAGATCCCGACCTTGCCGTCGGCGCCGAACGCGGCCGGCACATTGCCGAACGGCTGCGCCGCCATGAACGCATCGGTCTTGAACAGCTGCGCACCGGTCAGCCCGACCCGGCCGGTCCGCGCCAGCGAAGCGAGCTCAGCGCGCTCCTGCTCGGTAAGAGGATGGGCGTCGTAGTCCCACAGCCAGTCGCGCAGCTCCTTGCCGGAGGCACCCCTGACCTCGACGTCGATGCCGACGAACCGCGCCGCGATGGTCGCCTTCCAGACCCGCGGGTTCGGCAGATAGGAGAAGATGCGCAAGGCGGCCATGATGGCGGCTCCAGGTGCTGTTGCTTCAGGCAGCCAACCTCAGGATCTTGACGACGTCGCCGGGCTCGCGGATCGGCTGCGGATTGGTCCGCGTGAAGATCGACAGCATGGCGTTGCGGCCGATCAACTCGAAGCGGTCTTCGCCGACACCGACATCGGCCAGCCGCCGCGGCAGGCCGAGTTCCGCGATGAAGCCGGCGAACGCTTCGCTGGCGTCGCGGCCGGGCGCGCCGAGCGCGGCGGCAATCGCCTGCTGGGCGGTTTCCGTCGCGGGGCGGTTGTAGCGCAGCACGCTCGGCATCATCACCGCCGTACAGAAGTAATGCGGCACGTCGCAGGTGCCGCCGAGCACGTGGCCGATGGCGTGGCTTGCGCCCATCGGCACCCGCGACTGCAACCCGAACGCCGATAGCCACGAGCCCAATTGGCAGCTCAGCCGCGCCGCCTCGTCGTCCGGATTGGCCTTGGTGCGCAGCAGGCCGTGATGCAGATAGCGCAGTCCCTGCTGGCACACCGTATCGACCAGCACGTTGGGGCGGCTGGAGCAGATCGCCTCGATGCCGTGGTCCATCGCGCGTGTGCCGGAGCCGAGCCAGAGCTTCTCCGGCGTATATCTGGTGATCGCGGGATCGAGGATGATACTGCGCGGCATCATCATCGGGTGGTTGAAGATCTGCTTCAGCTTGCGGCTGCTGTCGGTGACCAGCGCGCCCGAATTGTACTCGCCGCCCGACAGTGTGCTCGGGATCGCGATCATCCGGACCTTCGGGTTGCGGAACGGCCCGAACCGGCGGTCCGGCGTGGTCTCGAAGCCGTCGAGCCCTGCGGGTTCGAATATCTCGTGCTCCATGCACATCAGCACGATCTTCGCCGCGTCGACCACCGAGCCGCCGCCGATCGCGACGACGAGGTCGGCCTTGGCTTCGCTCGCCTGCCGCGCGATCTGCGTCACGACATCCCGCGTCGTGTGCTGCGGCACGCCGTCGAAGGTCGCGGCGTGGCGATCGCCGAGCGCTTTGCGGATCTTCGCGATCTCGTCGGTCGTGGTGTTCAGCGTCCGGCTGGCGATCAGATAGACGCGCTTCGCGCCGAGCCGCTCTGCCTCCTCGCGCAGCGCCTCGGCCGCCGGCTTGCCGTAGATCACGGATTCCATGCTGGGATATTGATGGCTGCCGATGACGCCCATGCTTGTCACTCCCTCAATGTGTCCGTGGATCCCACTGTCGGTCAGGCCGACAGCTTGGTGAAATCCGGCTGTCGCCGCTCGGCGAATGCGGCAAAGGCCTCGCGCGCCTCGGGCGTCGTCAGCCGCTGCTTGAACAGCACGCCTTCTTCGGCAATCTGCGCTGCGATCCGCTGCTGCTCGCGCATCAGCTGCTTGGTCATGCCGAGCGAACCCGCCGGCCGCTTGGTCAATGCGATCGCCGCGTCATGGGCTTTCTTGCGCAGATCAGCCAGCGGCACCACGGCGTTGGCAAGGCCGGATGCCAGCGCTCCCTGCGCGTCCATCGGCTCGCCGAGCGCGAACATCGCATAGGCGCGCGCGTGCCCGATCCTCAAGGGAAGCAGCCAGCTCGATGCCGCTTCCGGCACCAGCGCCAGGTTGACGAAGGGCGTGATCAGCCGCGCACTCTCGGCGAGATAGACGAGGTCGCAGTGCAGCAGCATGGTGGTGCCGACGCCGACCGCATTGCCCTGCACGGCCGCGACCAGCGGCTTGCCGACCTTGCTGATGGTCTCGATGAAGCGATGCGCGGGGCTATCGACCACGCTCTCGCCGCGCGCCTGGCTCGCGAAATCGGCCAGGTCGTTGCCTGCTGTGAAGCTGTCGCCGTCGCCCTGGAACAGGATCACGCGGACGGCTGGATCCGCCTCGGCCTGCTTCAACGCGTTCGACATCGCGTCATACATCGCGCCGGTGAGCGCATTCTTCTTCTCGGTCCGCTGCAAGGTCAGCGTCATGACGCCGGCGGCGACTTCCACTTTGACATGCTCGGTCATGGCACTCTCCCGTCAGGCGACCGCGCGGGCCGCCGTGGTTTCGAACCTGCCGTCGAGGAAGCCGGTCAGCCGTTGCCGGATGATCGCTTCGGCCTCGCTCATGATGCGATCGATCAGCTCCTTGACGGTCGGAATGTCGTGGATCAAGCCGACCACCATGCCGCAGCTCCAGGCCCCGGCATCCATCTCGCCGTCGATCATCACTTTCGGGTAGACGCCGGCGACCTGCTCGTGGATGTCCTCGATCTTCAGCTTGGCGCCCTTCTCCCGCTCGATCTCGAGCAGTTCGTCGACGCCCTTGTTCTTCAGCACCCGTTCGGTGTTGCGCAGCGCACGCATCACAAGGCGGGTGTCGAGCTCGTCGGCATCGAGCAGCGCCTGCTTCACATTGGCATGGACCGGCGCTTCCTTGGTCGCGATGAAGCGCGTGCCCATGTTCATGCCGGACGCGCCCATCGACAGCGCGGCAACGAGGCTGCGCGCATCGGCCATGCCGCCCGAGGCGACGAACGGGATCTTAAGCTCGTCCGCCGCGCGCGGCAGCAAGATCATGTTCGGGATGTCGTCCTCGCCGGGATGGCCGCCGCACTCGAAGCCGTCGACGCTGACCGCGTCGCAGCCGATCTTCTCGGCCTTCAGCGAATGCCGCACCGAGGTGCATTTGTGGATCACCTTGATGCCGGCCGCCTTCAGCGCCGGCATGTACTGCTCCGGGCTGCGGCCCGCGGTTTCCACCGCCTTGACACCGCCCTCGCGGATCGCCGCGATGTATTCCGGATAGGGCGGCGCGGTGAAGCTCGGCAGGAAGGTGAGGTTCACGCCGATCGGCTTGTCGGTCATGTCGCGGCAACGCGCGATCTCCTTGGCCAGCAGTTCCGGCGTCCGCTGAGTCAGGCCGGTGATGATGCCGAGGCCGCCGGCGTTGGACACCGCGGCCGCCATTTCAGCGAAGCCGACATAGTGCATGCCGCCCTGGATGATCGGATGCTGGATGCCGAACAATTCAGTGATTGCTGTCTTCACAAGTCTCTCCCACGCTTCCGATCAGTGGACGATTTCAAACAGGCCGGCCGCGCCCATGCCGCCGCCGATGCACATGGTCACCACGCCGTATTTGGCCTTGCGCCGCCGGCCCTCGAGCAGGAGATGGCCGGTGAGCCGCGCGCCGGTCATGCCATAGGGATGGCCGATCGCGATCGACCCGCCGTTGACGTTGAGCTTGTCCGGATCGATGCCGAGCTTGTCGCGGCAATAGATCACCTGCACCGCATAGGCCTCGTTGAGCTCCCAGAGATCGATATCGTCGATCTTCAGATTGTGCCGCTTCAACAGCCGCGGGATCGCCGCGACCGGGCCGACGCCCATCTCGTCCGGCTCGACGCCGGCGGCGACGAAGCCGCGGAAGATGCCGAGCGGCTTCAGCCCCTTCTGCGCGGCGATCTTGTCGCTCATGATCACGCAGGCCGAGGCGCCGTCCGAGAGTTGGCTGGCATTGCCGGCGCTGATGGTCTTGCCCTCGAACACCGGCTTGATTTTTGCCAGACCGTCCGCGGTGGTGTCGGGACGTGGACCTTCATCCTTGGCCAGCGTCACCTGCTGGAAGCTCACTTCCTTGGTGTCCTTGTTGACCACCGCCATCTTGGTCGTGAACGGCACGATCTCGTCGTTGAAGCGGCCGCCCTGCAGCGCGGCGCCGACGCGGCGCTGGCACTCGAGGCTGTACTCGTCCTGCTTGTCGCGGCCGATCCCGTAACGCTCGGCGACGACCTCCGCCGTCTCCAGCATCGACATGTACATCTCGGGCTTCATCGCCATCAGCTCGTCGTCGACGGCATGGAACCAATTCATGTGCTCGTTCTGCACCAGGCTGATCGACTCGATGCCGCCGCCGATCGCGATCTCGACGCCATCGAGCATCACTGACCGTGCCGCGACCGCGATCGCCTGCAGACCGGAAGCACATTGCCGGTCGATGGTGGTGCCGGCAACCGTGACCGGAAGCCCTGCGCGGATCGCGCCCTTGCGCGCGACGTTCATCACCATGGTGCCCTGCTGCATGGCGCAGCCCATCACCACGTCCTCGACCTCGCCGGGCGCGATGCCGGCGCGCTTGACGGCCTCGGCCATTACATGGCCGGCGAGGGTCGGGCCGTCGGTGTTGTTGAGCGCGCCGCGATAGGCCTTGCCGACGCCGGTGCGCGCGGTGGAAACGATGACTGCATCCTGTGACATGCTTAGCCTCTCTGATTTTAAGCGGCCGCGTCGAGCTGCGCGTAGCGCAGCACGTGGTAGGCGGGATCGCCGAACTGGATGTTGATGGAGGAAATCCGCTTGAAGTAGTGGCCGACATTGAGCTCATCGGTCATGCCCATGCCGCCATGCAGCTGCACCGCCTGGTCGGCCACAACCTTGCCGGCATAGCCGATCTTGGACTTTGCGCCGGAAGCCAGCCGGGAAATCCCGGCATCATCATCGGCAAGGCTGAGCGAGAGATGCTGCATCAGGGACAGCGCCTCCTGATGCGCGATGAACATGTCGACCATCCGGTGCTGCAGCACCTGGAAGCTGCCGATCGTGACGCCGAACTGCTTGCGCGTCTTGGAGTAGTCGAGGGTTGCGTCGTTCAACTCGCCGATCGCGCCGACTGCCTCGGCACAGAGCGCGCCGATGGCGCGGTTGCGGCAGGCTTCCAGCGCGGCAACGCCGTCGCCCTCCTTGCCGAGCAGCTCGCCGCGCACACCGCGCAGGTTGATCTCGGCCGCCCGGCGGCCATCGATCGTCCTGAAGCTCTGCAAATCGAGATTGGCGGCGTGGCGATCGATCACGAACAGGCTGACGCCGCCGCGATCGTGGCGATGACCCGAGGTGCGCGCGGAGACGATCAGATAATCCGCCCAGGGCGCGGCCATCACCGCCGTCTTCTCGCCGGTGAGGACGTAGCCGTCACCGTCGCGGCGCGCCGTGGTGGTAACGGTAGCAAGATCGAACCGCGAGCCCTTCTCGGACCAAGCGAGGGCCCACAGCTTCGATCCCGCGATGATGTCCGCAATGAAGGCCTGCCTCTGCGCGTCGGACCCTGCCTGCTCGAGCAGGCCACCCGCAACCACGACGGTCTCGACGAAGGGCTCGACCACGAGATGCCGGCCGAACTCCTGCATGATGATCATGGTCGACAGCGGACCGCCGCCGAGGCCGCCCACGGCTTCCGAGAATGGCGCGGCGAGCAGGCCGAGCTCGGCGAATTCGGCCCAATGCTTGCGGCTGAAGCCGTCTTCGCTCGCGACGATCCTGCGGCGCGCATCGAAATCATACCGGTCGCGCAGCAGCCGCTGCACGCTGGACCGCAACAATTCCTGCTCTTCCGTGAACTGGATATCCATCCGATCCTCTGTCGTGCCGCTGTCGCCAAAGCGCAATGTGATGCGCTGCGAGTCCTTGTTTGAGCATCATGCTCTAGAGTCCAAGCACCGCCTTCGCGATGATGTTGCGCTGGATCTCGTTCGATCCGCCGTAGATCGAGAGCTTGCGCGAGTTGAGATATTTCTCCGATGCCGTATGGCCGTAGTCCGGCCCCGGCATGAAGTGATTGGCGCTGGCCGGCTGCTCGCGGATCGCAAGGCCGTAATTGCCGATCGCTCGATGCGTCAGCTCGGTGATATCCTGGAAAATCTCGGTGCCGCGGATCTTGAACAGCGATGCCGCCGGTCCCGGGTCGATGCCGCGCGCCATCTGGGCAACGACGCGCAGCTCGGTCGCCTCCAGCGCCAGCACGTCGAGCTCGACGCGGGCGATATCCCTGATGAATTCCAGATGCGCGGGATCGTCTTCCGGGATCTCGGCCTTCACGATCTTCTTCAGCCGCTCGATGTAGCGCGTCGAGCGGCCGATGCCGGCCATGCTGGTTCGCTCATTGCCGAGCAGGAATTTGGCGTAGGTCCAGCCCTTGTTTTCCTCGCCGATCAGGTTCTCTGCGGGGACACGGACGTTCTCCAGGAAGACGTCGTTGACCTCGTGCGAGCCGTCGATGGTGATGATCGGGCGGACCGTCACACCTGGCGACTTCATGTCGATCAGGAGGAACGAAATGCCGGACTGCGGCTTCGCGGTAGGATCGGTGCGGACCAGGCAGAAGATCCAGTCGGCGTGCTGCGCCAGCGTAGTCCAGGTCTTGTGGCCGTTGACGATGTAGTAGTCGCCGTCGCGCACCGCCTTGGTGCGGACGGTGGCGAGATCGGAACCGGAGCCCGGCTCCGAATAACCCTGACACCACCAGTCCTCGCCGGACAGGATACGCGGCAAGAATTTTGCCTTCTGTGCCGCGTTGCCGAACGTGTAGATCACCGGGCCAACCATCGTGACGCTGAACGCCAGCGGCGGCATCGTGCCGGCGCGCGTCGTCTCCTGCTCGAAGATGAAGCGCCGGGTGATCGACCAGCCGGGCCCGCCATATTCCTTGGGCCAGAGCGGTGCGATCCAGCCTTTCTTGTGCAGGATCCGATGCCAGAGCAGCATCTGCTCCTTGGAGAGATCGGTCTCCGGATTGGGGACGCGCATCTCCGCCGGATAGTTGTCCTTGATGAAGGCGCGGACTTCGTCGCGAAACGCCGCGTCTTCAGGAGATAGCGCGAGCTCCATCTGTGATGCTCCCTACCACTTCTCGCCGAAGGGCCGGATTTCCAGCTCGAAGGTCCAGGCGCTCTTCGGCTGCTGGTAGAGCTGCCAGTAGGACGTCGCGACCGAAGCGGGCGGCATCAGCAAATCGGGATTGTCGAGCGCGTTCGGACCGAGCGCCTCGATGCGGCGCTGCCGCACCCATTCGGTGTCGACGCCGGAGTCGATGATCAGATGCGCGACATGGATGTTCTTCGGACCAAGCTCGCGCGCCATCGCCTGCGCCACGGCGCGCAGGCCGAACTTGGCGCTGGCAAAGGCGGCATAGCCGCTGCCGCCGCGCAGCGAGGCGGTGGCGCCGGTGAAGAAGATGTTGCCCTCGCCGCGCGGCAGCATCAGCCGCGCCGCCTCGCGCCCCGCCAGGAAGCCGGAGTAGCAGGCCATCTCCCAGACCTTGCGGAACACGCGTTCGGTGGTCTCCAGGATCGGGAAATTGACGTTGGCGCCGATGTTGAAGATGCAGACCTCCAGCGGCGCATGCTTGTCGGCGTCGTTGAGGAAGGCCGTGATCTCCTCCTCCTTGCGCGCATCGAGCGAGCGCGCATGGATCTCGCCGCCGGCGGCCTCGATCTCCTTGACCAGCGGCGCCAGCTTGTCGCCATTGCGGCGGCCGGCGAAGATCGTAAAACCTTCGGAGGCGAACTTCTTGGCGATCTCGCCGCCGATGAAATCACCGGCACCAATGACGGCCACCGTCTTGTTTCTCTTCTGCATGGTGTACTCCGGTCGAATTTGAGTGAACTGGCTTGCGGTGACGGCGCAGCTTCAGCTGCGCAGCGACTCCGCGAGCTTGTGCTTCAGCAGCTTGCCCGTCGATGTCGCGGGCAGCGCGTCCATCAGGATAATCTCGGACGGGCGCTTGTACGAGGTGAGTTGCGGAGCAATATGGGCCATCAGGTCCTGCACGGTGGCGGTCGAACCCTTGATCAGCTGCACGAAAGCGACGACTTCCTCATTGCCCTCGACCGGCCGGCCGACCACGGCGCACTGCACAACGGCATCATGCGTGCTCAGCACCGCCTCGATCTCTGCCGGATAGACGTTGAACCCGGAGCGGATGATCATCTCCTTGGTGCGTCCGACGATATAGAGGACGTCATTGTCGAAGCGGGCCAGGTCGCCGGTATTGAACCAGCCGTCGGAATCGATCGCCTTGGCGGTCAGATCGGGCGCGCGGTAATAGCCGCGCATCACGTTCGGGCCGCGAACATGCAGCTCGCCGACCTCGCCCGGTGCAACCGGCCTGAGGTCGCGGCCGACCAGCTTTGCCTCGAGGCCCGGCATCACAGTGCCGACCGCGTGGTCCGCACGCGGGTTGTCGGGCCGCACGCCGGAGATACCGGGCGAGCATTCGGTGATGCCGTAGCCGTTGAGCAGCGGCAGCCCGAGTTCCTGCTCGACCCGGGATTTGAGTTCGAGGTCGAGCGGCGCACCGGCTACCGAGATCACCCGCAACCGGCCGCGATCGAGCCTGGGCAGGCCGGCGTTGCGTCGGTATTCAAGCAGGCGCTGATAGGTAGCGGGCACGCCGTTCAGGATCGTGATGCCCTCTTCAGCCATCGCCTTGACCAGCGCGGCCGGATCGTACTTGGCGACCAGCCGCACCGTGGCGCCCACCATCAGGGTCATGGTCAGCAGCGAGATGCCGACGATATGCGAGATCGGCAGCACGCAATACTGCACGTCGTCGGCCGCCATCTTGCGGAAGCCCGCGGTGCCCCGGGCGCTGAACAGCAGATTGCGATGGGTCAGCATCACGCCCTTCGGCGTGCCCGTGGTGCCCGACGTGTAGATCAGGACTGCGACCTGGTTGGCGCCATCGGCCTCGACCGGCTCGGCCGTGGTCGCAAGATTCAGGCCGGTGACGGCGACGCCACGAAGCGGGCCGACATCCTGCACGGCAGCCTCGTAGCGCGCGGCATGGGCGGCCGCTTCCTGCGACACATCGGCGGTCAGCAACACGCGCCGGGCGCCGCTGTGATCCCTGATCTGATCCAGCTCCCGCGCTGACAGCCGCGGATTGACCACGATCGACCAGACATCGAGTCGGCTCGCCGCCAGCAGCAGGCACGCGAGCGGAATCGAATTCTCGCTCACGATCATCATGCGGTCGCCGGCGCGGATGCCGAGCGCCTGCAGCGCCTCGGCGACACGACTGACCGTTCGATCGAGCTCGCGATAGGTCAGCTGCCCCTTGTCGTCGATCAGCGCCGGGTGATCCGGCGTCGCCGTCACGTGATGATCGATCACCTCGTGGATGCGGTTGGGCAAGCCTTCGACACTTCCTTCGATAATCCGGATCGGCGCCTGCACTGAAACCTCCCTGTCGCTGCCCTTTGGGCTTGTTGTGTTGAGGACTTTTCCGCTCAAGCAGTCTTGCGCTGCCTCTCAGCCAACTGCGCGACGATCTCTTCCTCGACTTCGCGCACCTTGTCCTTGCCGAAAAAGATCTCGCTGCCGACATAGAAGGTCGGCGATCCGAACGAACCGCGCGCGACCGCGTCGCTGGTGTTGTCGATCAGCTTCTTCTTGACGTCATCTTGCTGGGCGCGGGCGATCAGACGGTCGATGTCGAGACCCGAGGACAGGAACGCTTCGCGGAACACCTGCGGGTCGTCCATCTTCTTCGGCTCGACCCACATGTGGTTGTAGGCCGCGCGGAAATAGGGCTCGAACACGCCCTCGAACTGGGCGGCCACCGCGCCGCGCATCAGCGCCAGCGTGTTGACCGGAAAGAACGGGTTCGTGGTGAATTTCGTGATGTTGTGGCGGCGCAGGAAGCGCTCGGTCTCGAGCGCGTTGTATTCGGGCTTGTTCTTGATCCCGCGCAGCGACTCGCCGGGCGACATGTTGCCGGTCGCCTTGTAGACGCCGCCGAGCAGCACCGGGATGTAGTCGAACTTGACGCCGGTGCGCTTCTCGATCCCGGGCAGCGCAAGCTCGGCGAGATAGGCGTTGGGGCTTCCGAAATCGAAATGGAATTCGACCTTGAGCGGAGCAGCCATGGAACGCCCTTCCCTTCGATTGGCGGCAAATCGCCTGTCGCCGCTGGTTGATGGTGGGCGGACCATAAGTTCTATTTTAGAACTGTCAATATGATATTTGTCATCCAATAGCCGGACGGTGGCTATCGCGCAGGCATCATATTGAAATGACGTCAGTTCTGTTTTAGAATTTTAGTTGCGATGCCGCCGCAGACCGCAGGAGACGCCGATGAAATGGGATGCCCTCGAGGAGGAGCCGTGCTCGCTGGCCCGCACGGTGGCCGTGATCGGCGACCGCTGGAGCCTCTTGATCTTGCGCGAATGTTTCCTGCGCATCCGCAGGTTCGACGACTTCCAGGCATCGCTCGGCATCACGCGGCATCTGCTCGCCGACCGGCTGAAGAAGCTGGTGCGGTTCGGCGTGCTGCGAAAGATCCCCTATCAGGAGGCGCCGAAGCGCTACGAATACATCCTGACGCAGAAGGGGCTCGACCTCTATCCGATCATCATGTCGATCGTGCACTGGGGCAACGTCCACATGGTCGATGCGCGCGGCCGGCCGTTGCTGCACGAACACAAGACCTGCGGGAAGATGTTCGACCCGGTCATGGTCTGCTCGGAATGCGGCGCGCCGCTGAGCGCGAAGCACGTCCATGTGCATCCGGGCCCCGGCGCGCGGAAATCGTCGCCGGTGCACGCCAGCGCGCGGGAGCGCACCAAGCGCACCGCCGAGCAGGGCTAGATCGGGCTATTTGACCAGCGTCGCGCCGGTTTCGGGGTGCTGCAGCCAGCCGAGCAGCGCGTCGTGGAAGCGGGCCGGCGCCTGGATCTGCGGCGAGTGGCCGAGGTCGGGAAATTCGATCAGCTGCGCATGCGGAATCCGCTTCGCGGCCGCCTTGCCCAGCACCGGATAATTGCCGAGCGTCTTGCGGATCTCGGGCGGCGCGGTGTCCTTGGCGATCGCGGTGGTGTCCTTGTCGCCGACGAGCAGCAGGGTCGGCGGCTTGATCTGCTCGAACTCGTAGAACACCGGCTGGGTCGCGATCATGTCGTAGAGCCGCGCCGAGCTCGACGCCACGGCGGCACGGCCTTCGCCGCGATACATGCCGGCCAGCATCTGCACCCAGGTCTCGTAGGACGGATCCCAGGTGTCGGCGTAATAAGTGGCGCGCTCATAGGCGCGGATGCTGTCGGCGGTGACACGGGTCTCGCGCTGCATCCAGCCGTCGAGGCTGAGCCACGGCACGCCCTTGGCCTTCCAGTCCTCCAGGCCGATCGGATCGACCAGCACCAGGCGGTCGGTGGCCTCGGGATACATCAGCGCGTAACGCATCGCTAGCATGCCGCCGGTCGAGTGGCCGACCATGATGGAATGTTCGATGCCGAGCGACGCCAGCAGCGCGCGGCTATTGCCGGCGAGCTGCTGGAAGGTGAATTGATAGCGTTCCGGCTTGGAGGACTTGCAGAAGCCGATCTGGTCCAGCGCGATCACGCGATAGCCGGCGCCGCTGAGCGCCTTGATGGTGCCGTCCCAGGTCGCGGCGCAGAAATTCTTGCCGTGCAGCAGCACCGCGGTCTCACCGTTCGGCGTCGCCGGCTTGACGTCGAGATAGGCCATGTCGAGCTGCTGCCCCTGCGAGCTGAAGCGGTAGCGCTCGACCGGATAGGGATAGTCAAAACCCTGCAATTCCGGTCCATAGGCCGGCTCGGCGGCGGATTGCGCCGATGCGCTGGATGAAGCGAGCGCGACGGTCGCAGCGACGGCAAGAAACAGGGTTTTCAGGTGCATCTTGGCAAATCCAGAACTCGGGGACGACTTGATGATGCCGTAGCCGAACGGCTGGGCGCCATCCAGCGCCCCGCCGATGATTTGTTCGTGATCCCCGCGCAAACGCAACGCGTTTGTCGCGAAACCGCGTCACATTCTTCCGGCTCCTGCGTTACGCCGGATCGAACGCCCGGATCGGCGGCAGATTGCCGTTGAAACGTTCCACCTCGACGGTCGTGAGCTGGCCGGTGCAGCCCTGCGCGAAGGATGACGTGCCGATGTCGCGGGTCAGCACGTTCGGATTGCCGTGCACGCAGAGCGGCGCGTCCTCCTCGGGGTCCATCGGGTCATACCAGGCGCCGGTCGGCAGCTGCACCACGCCGGGCGCGATGCCGTCGGTGACATGCACCGCGGCAAGGCAGGCGCCGCGCGCGTTGAAAATGCGGATGATGTCGCCCTCAGTGATGCCGCGCGCCGCCGCATCGCACGGATTCATGCGGGCGACCTCGCGGCCGCGATGCTTGGCCTCGAGCGAGTGACCGCCGAAATCGAGCTGGCTGTGCAGGCGCGTCACCGGCTGGTTGGCGACCAGGAAACACGGCGCATCCGGCGTCGGCGTATCTGATTTCTCGAGCCAGACCGGATGGCCCGGACAATCCGCATCGCCGTGATCGGCGATCTTCTGCGAGAAGATCTCGATGCGCCCACTCGGCGTCGGCAACGGCCGCGCCACCGGGTCTTCGCGAAAACGGCGCAGCGAACCGCCGTCGTCGAGCTGCTGCGGCACCACCAGGCTGCCGCGCGCCCAGAACTCATCGAAACTGGGCGACTCGAGCCCGCGCGCGGCGAGCGCCTTGCGGGTCGGCTCGTAGAGATGTTGCAGCCACTCTCGCGACGTGCGGCCTTCGGTAAAGGGCTCGCGGGCCCCCAGCCGCTCGGCGAGATCGGCGAAGATGTCGTAGTCGTCGCGGGCGAGGCCGTACGGCTCGGCGATGCGGTGCATCGCGACCATCAGGGGATCGTTGCTGGAATAGCCGATGTCCTCGCGCTCGAGCGTCATCGTCGCGGGCAGCACGATGTCGGCGTGGCGCGCGGTCGCGGTCCAGGCGAGCTCGTGCACGACCAGCGTATCGAGCCGCGCAAACGCCTTGCGCAGGCGGTTGAGGTCCTGGTGGTGGTGGAACGGATTGCCGCCGGCCCAATAGACCAGGCGGATATCCGGATAGGTGCGCGTCTCGCCATTGTAGCGATAGGTCGTGCCGGGATTGAGCAGCATGTCGGCGATGCGCGCCACCGGAATGAAGTCGGCGACGCCGTTGCGGCCCTGCCCGAGCGTCGGCCCCGGCACCGCATTGACTCTGCGCCCGTAGTAGCCGATCGCGCCGAGCGAATAGGCGTAGCCGCCGCCGGAGAGACCAATCTGGCCGAGCGCTGCCGCCAGCACCATGCCCATCCACACCGGCTGCTCGCCATGCTCGGCGCGCTGCAACGAATGCGACACGGTGATCAGCGCCCGCCGGCCGGGAAGCCGCCGCGCCAGCGTCCTGATCGTCGTGGCATCGATGCCGCAGATCGGCGCGGCCCAGTCGGCGCCCTTCGGCACGCCGTCGCTCTCGCCCATGAGATAGCGCAAGAACACCGGCCAGCCCTCGGTGTAGCGATCGAGGAAGGCCTGGTCGTGCAGGCCTTCGCTGACGAGGGTGTGGACGATGCCGAGCATCAGCGCGGCGTCGGTGCCGGGGGTCGCCGTCAGCCATTCGGCGCCGGCCTCGACGGGGAGATCCTCGCGCAGCGGGCTGACCAGGATGAACTCGCAGCCGCGCCGCTGCGCGGCTTGCATCGCGCCGCGCTCGATATGCTTGCTGATCGAGCCGCCCGCCACCATCGAGTTCTTCAGCGCCATGCCGCCGAACGCCAGCACGATGTCGGTCTCGGCTGCGATCTGCTCCCAGGTGACGTTGCGCTTGGTGATGTCCTCGTAGCCGGTCAGGATCTGCGGCAGCAGCACCGAGGACGCGCCCGAGGAATAGGAGTTCACCGAGCGGACGTAACCGCCGAGCGCGATGTTGAGGAAGCGATGCACCTGGCTCTGCGCGTGGTGGAAGCGGCCCGCGCTGGACCAGCCATAGGAGCCGCCGAACACCGCGCCCGGGCCGACCGTGTCGCGAATCCGCGAAAGCTCGCCGCCGAGCAGGTCGATCGCCCGCTCCCAGCTCACCGAGACGAACTCGTCGCGGCCGCGGCGATCGTCGGGTCCGGGCCCGCGCTCGAGCCAGCCGCGGCGGATCGCGGGCTTGCCGATGCGCGCCTGGTGGCGCAGTGCGCCGGGGAAGTTGTCGATGATGCCGCTCGGATCGGGATCGCCGCCATAGGGCCGGACTTCGAGACCTTGTTGGCCGAGCCGCGCCGAGAACACGCCCCAATGCGAGGTATGCGGCTTGAAACCATCGGACAGATCGAGGTCGGGATCGGGGAAGCCCACAATTTCGTTCATCGGGTGTCGCTCATCTCGTCTCCTTGCTCCCAAGTCCCTGATCCCAGGGCCGACGGTCAGGCCGCGTCCGGGTTGCAACGCTTCGGCCAGTATAATGATCCAGCCGGCACGCGATACCCGCCGGCGGGTTATCGCCCCGTGCCCTGCCGGCATGACTGCGCCTGGCGGCGGCGGAACTGCCGGCGGCAGGGGCGCCCACCAAAATATCGAAAACAACCCCATGCACAGTAGCCGGCAGGCCGCCGACGTTCGAGATACCAACTTGACACGTCGGGCAACTCAGGGGCATATTTCCAATATTCCGAAATCGTGCAAGCGCGCCCCTCGCCCGCCACAGCGGTCGCGACGATCGCGCTTGCCGCCAACCCCTCCCCACCATCGACATCGCACCGGCTGCCGCAGCGAGCAATCGCCTGCGCGCATGCCGCGCACACCCCAAGGACCATCGCCATGACGACTGCACCTGACATCGCCGTCCCGACGACCGCCGCCGCCCCCGTCCCGCCCCAGACGGCGACGCCGCGGATAAAACTCTCGCGGCGCGGCTACGCGATCGACCATCCCGACCGGAAGCTCGGCGAAGCGCTGATGGCGCACGCGCTGGGCGCCGCCGATCGCGAGGCGATGGACGGCATCCTGCGGCAACTGGTCAAGGCCAGCGTGAGCGGCGGCAGGCCCTGCGAGGTCAACCTCGCCTTCATGATCTCGATGGTGAAGAGCATTGGCCCGCGGGATTCCGTCGAGGCCATGCTGGTGGCGCAGATGGTGTCGGTTCATGTGATGGCGATGCGCTGCGCCCATCACCTCGCGCATGCCGACGACCTCGCCCAGCACGATAGCGCGGCGCGGGCGCTCGGCCGGCTCACCCGCACCTTCCCCGCCCAGATCGACGCGCTGAATCGTTATCGCAGCCAGCGCGAGCCCGCCATCACCGTGCAGAATGTGAAGGTGGAGGACGGCGGCAACGCTATCGTCGGCAACGTCACCCAGCACGCCAGCGTGATCGTCTCGGACCAGGCCCCGTCAGCCGCGGCACGGGCCCTGCGGCCCGCTGGCGCCAGGCGACGGCATGATGCCGCAGATAGCAGGCCAGACGCTCAGGCATGAGCGATCATATCAGAACCACCGGGGCGATGCGGGCGAGCCCACGCTGCGGCGCCAAGACCCGCAGCGGCGGCGCGTGCCGCGCTCCGGCGGTTCGCGGCAAGACGCGCTGTCGCATGCACGGCGGCGCAAAGGGATCCGGCGCGCCAAGGGCGAATCGGAACGCGCGCAAGCATGGCTGGTTCACGAGGGATGCGATTGCGGAGCGGACGGAGATACGGGCGTTGTTGAACGAAACAAGGAAGATGTTAGAGGGGATGAAGTGATTGCTCTTCGCAAATATTGGGGCGATCGAATTGCTTGGGGTGGCGCCAACTTTATTTGCCAACCTCGGCGCCGCCAGAAGCGACACGCGCTGGAATAAGGCCCGAGGTTAAGGCTTAGCGCTCCCTTAGAGGAGGCGAAGCAGATCCAAAAGGCCGGAAAGTACCTTCGCGCAACGGCTAGCAGTTCGCGTCGAGCGATGTTGGTACAGTTGGGTGGGTACCGCGGACCAGTCACCTTCGCTTTGAAAAGACTAGACTATTTTCGCTCGCCTCCAGCGCTTTTGTATCACGCCTTTGTATTTTGCAATACAGCGCACTAAGAGAAGCTCGCCCCCTCAATCTCCTCCGGAGGAGCGCCGCCTTCGAGCTTGTAGGATCTGAACAGCTCGGCATAGTTGCGACGTTCTTGCGGCCCGAGCACCTCACGAAGCGCCGCCTCCATTTGCCGAACAGCAGCCAATGGCCCCTCTAACTCCAAGAAAAATCCGAGTTCCGGTATCTCATCCAAGGCGGCCAACAATTTCTCGCCGGGCCTGCGATAAGTAGCTCTTCGCTTCTCGAAATACCAAGTAACTTCGAGCCCATTTCGACCCAACGCCGCCCGGACTTCGTTCTCGGAGCCAGCTGGAAATTCAAGCTCAATCCGCGAGTACGTCTTTCCCACCCAATGTCGTGGTCCCTTCAGCGCCACGGCCAGAGCACCGTTCTCTTGCCGCAGGCGTATGACGTAATCCAATCTCTTCGAAAAACGTTCAGGGGTGTCGAAATACTCGTCACGTTGGAATTTGGCTTTTCCTTCCGCCTTGAACCCATGCTCTTTCAGAGCAACCTTCAGCTTAGCAACGTCAAGCACTGGGAATTTTGCTTCCGTCTCGACGGGGTTCGCCTGCGCAATTAGCTCCGAAGCGGCAGGGACTGGAATATCGTAGCAGATGGTCTCAAGACTCCGGCCTTCAAAGAACCATGGGTTCCAATTGAGGTATCGCCGTGCATGACCAAATCGGTCTAGGTGCGGCCACAAAGCCTGAATTAGATCAGGACGCGCGTCGCCAACGGTGTAAAGGCAAACCTTTCCTTTGTGGGCGTATCCCTCTGTGTACAGATCGCCTTTGCTTCCAATTAGGAGTACCGAGTTCGGAGTCGTGTCAGTGTCGGTACAGCGGATGTCGATTGGAAGATGGGCTCTCATCGTCTCATCCACTAGCCGCCATAGCTTATTGTAAACCTGCGGACTAGGAGAAATCCCACCGCTACGTTTACCCCGAGCCGACTCTTCGATGCGGCGAGCGCTTCCTCCCTTGACTACCACGTGGAGGACCCAGTTACGCACCCCCCGTGCAACAAGCCAATCTCTAAGGTCGCGCCACTCGTCAATGTTCTCATTGAAAGACGTCACCACGGTTTGAACTGTCAGCGGCACGCCTTCCGCCAGACACATGTCGATGGCACGAGTTGCGCCCACCGACGATGCTTCTCGGCTGGAAATGTATTGTCGGTTCACCGGCCTCAATTTTTGATTTTGTTTAGAGATCATGTCGAGTGAAACTCGGACATGGACGTTGTGCTTCTTCAGAGCTGGAAGCAAGGCAGCAATGTCCCCGACTCCTGACGTGTCTAGTACCAATGCCTTCTCTTCGGCGAGCCGCTCAATAAGCTTTTTCGCCCGATCGGGACGGGTCAGTGGATCGCCACCAGTAATCACGGCCACCATGGCCGGAAGCATATTTGCAGTTGCGGCAACGTTGTCCAGGTCTTCGTCCGTCTCTGCGTCTCGAAACTGTTTCATCAGATCGTCAGCGTGGCAGTAGATGCAGGACAGCGGACAATGTGCCGTACAGAAACAATTCACAACGAGCGGCATGGAAACGGTTGGCAATTCCTCAAACCTACCGAGGAAGGACGGTCCACAGTAGGAGCCTTCCTTGATTTTAGGGTTAGTCGTTTCACAAATGCCCAAAACCGCCAATGCAGCAATGGCGTCTCTATCTTTTGGCGGTATAGGCTGCCAATCGTGGGACACGCTCTTGAGGTATTTGAAGGTAGTTTTGTCGGCAGCGAAGAAGTCGTCACGCTGGGGCACGTAGCAGACGCCCCCGAAAACATCTTCACGAAGCCTAATTCCAGAACGGATACGAGCTCTCATTATCGAACCTTACGAAATGCGAGCCACCATTCCTGCTGTCCAACTCCGTAGAGCCCGCTCCCAGCTGACCGTCGCCTCAAGCCAACGTGTCTCTTAACGATCTGGCGTTCTCTGCCAACCAAACGGTACCCCTCGCTCTGAAGAACTTCTTCAATCAGCAAACCGGCTGGGAAGAGAATGTCCTTCCTAACGGTGTCCCGTACAAAAAATACGAGCGTTCCATTTCTCAATACTCGGCTGACTAGTTTTTTCACCGAGCTGGCGAGAGTTACCGCGTAATTGCGGAAAAATGGATAGTAGTAGCCTTCACTTGCATAGCCTTCATCGCTCTTGATGTCGCGCAGGGCTTTAACAATCTCCCTTGGCAGCGCTTCTTCATCATTCCTAAAACGGTCCGTCCCTCGAACAACGTTTGATCCGATTTGACGAGATTGAATGTCAGAGACACTAGCCTCCCAGATCGATGCGGCGACCTGAGACTCAGGCCCCCACATTCTCGTGTAATCTAAGCGATTGGCGTAGGGCGGCGACGTTACAATTGCGTTGACTTTGGGAGACATGGCGAAATCTCCCGCCGCAGCATCCATGCGCATAGTTAGCAGCTGTCCCGGCTGGCAACCCTCGCGATATAGGTCCGCGCTGGCCGTCGCGAAAGCGTACCACGATGCGACCGCCCGCTTCAGTGGGGCAGTAATGTGGGGCTCTCTCTGTAGACCGCCCGGCTTGATCCAAGTTTGATTGTCGCTCGAACGAAAGCAAGCAATCTCTCGTGCGGCGAGCAAGGGTATGGCAGCGGCAAAGCGCTTGCGCAGCGGCATTCGCGAAAATGCCTCTCGCTCTCGAAATGGATCGCCAGATAGACCAAATAACTCTCTGTAATGTCGCAGCTCGGCTCTAATATTGTCCGGAAGCCAATCGTCTACATACTCCGCGCCCCGCGACTTTCCTGAAAAGGAACCTCGACCGAGCTGTTCGTCGAACCAATTCGACAGTCGTTCGCGATTTTGAACCATCTCCGGCGACCTCAGCGAAGACATGAGGCACATTGTTGGATTGATATCACCCAGCCAAACAGTCGCCCCCTCGAAGGCCAAGTTTGCAAGGAGGAACCCCTGACCGCTCATCGGATCTAAGATCGTCTTACCACTGAGCTTACCCAGATGCGTCAAATAGAACTGCTGCTGCCCAGCGGTGTATCCTCCGTACGCGCGCGAAAAAAATGGCGACTTAGAAGACGACGCTGCGCCAGAGTCGCGCTTAGCCTTTGAAATTGCCGGAGAGGAGCTCAAATCAGCCATTTTGCGAGCTCGTTTGTGAGAGGCCCCGCGAGCTGTCCTGCAGCAAGCCCGTCAATGGAAGTGTCTAGCCCAATTTTTTCGATAGCTACCTGCAGACAAGCTTCTTGACCCGCAACAAATTGCGGGAGAAATACGCAACATCGAATGGACCAAGGAATTAGGCGCCCGAACTGCGCCCAATCGGGGCCATTGAACTCTGTTTGTAGCGCGTTTCGTATGTCATCTCGACTGGTCCAATCGAGCGAGTAACTCTTTGGTTCTTCCATATGAAGCGCGGCACTTCCGTGCTGGCTATCCACCTCGCTCAGCAGTGGGAGGAAAAGATGACCAACGTTCGGCAATGGCTGCACCGTTTGGTCTTTCCAAACGTCCCACAAAAGCTTTTCATCATATCCCGCCAGCGTAATGATCTGCTGATCGGCGGATAATGAGTTCAAGTAAGACAGGCAAGTCCACACCATAGGTGGACTGAGCAACCGTCGGGGTCGCTTGTTGCTTAGAACCGCCAGATCAATCGCTTTGTCATTCGGCTTAATTAGCTTCGAGACTTTCAGAATTGGACCGAGTTTATACTCGGTGTCTCCTAACCATTTGCGGACAGCGGTCCATGGATCCGCTCTCGGGGAGGCTTCGCCGTGCGCGGTCGCGATGACTTGACCGAAGGTGTAGACTTTAACGGCCTGCGGTTCAGCTCCGACTTTCTTAAGCCACGCGAGAAGTTGGTCGCGGAACCTATTTACGTCAAAGTCCTTCTCACCCAGGTCGTCGATAAATAAGTGAACACTCGCGCCTAACTTTTGCAGACCTGCCGCCGCAAAACACTGTGCAGCATGGATCGGGGTTGGACGTCGCAATCGTACGGGCCAATAAACGCTATAATTCTTGATGCTGCTATTGAATGTGTTTTGCTCCCATCTAAAGAGGAAGTCCTTGTCGAAGGTCGAAATGAGGTCGCTCAGAGTCGAAATCTTTGCAAGACCACTCGGTTCGCTGTTCTGCACAACAGGAGAAGGTGCGGCGGCCGCAGGCTTTCCGAGAAATTGGAGCACGCTGGTGTAAATTAACTCACCCCGATCCCGTGGCTTGCTGATGCTGGTATGGTTCTCATTAAGCGGCACAGCTACTGCGTTAGGAACGCCGGGCTCAGAGCTCGCTGCATCAACAATAAGGCCGAGAACTGGGAGTGGTAGTCTCTCGGAAAAGGAAAGGGTCGGAAGCGATTTCGCCCTATACCAGTTGTACGTATCGCGAAGAGCTGCGTTGTTTGCCTCCAGCTCTATCCCGAGCTCGGTAATGCGGAAGAGTTTCCGGAATATGTCCAACGACGGGACCCGAGCGGAGCCTTGATGCGGCGAAGCGATGAAAACGACCGAGCGGGTATTTTCAAATATTGATTTCCATCTCGAGACACCAAGGCCTTCAGCGTTTTGAAGGAGCTTCTTGATCAATAGACCCCCGAGGCTGTGCCCGACGAAAACAATCGGCCGGTCCCCGATAGAGTTACTAGCAAGCAACTCCAGCAGATTGTTGGCCCTGTCGTAGATTGGCATTGACTGACCACCGAGCCACTCCGACGGAGCCGACTCGTACTCAATCGTATAGACGTTTAGATCGGCGCGGTCTTCATCCAGCCAGTTGAGCCAGCCGTACGAATTACTATCGTCTGTCCACGTGCTCCTAGGATTGCCTCCAATGCCGTGAACGAAAATTAGGTCAACTAGTCCCTGCTTTTCGGCATGCGAGACACGGTGAAGTTTGGTAGCCAATGCCAGCCCCTGAACTGGATAAGTATTTCCGCAAGCTACGTATAAATCACGACTTGGAATAGCGGAGAGAGAGGCGTTGCAACTTTCGAACTGGGGATAAGGGCTCGCGGCATCCTCCCTTCTTTCCGGCGCTGCGCACGCGGGCGTCATTTCCGGCTTGCGCCCTATGCGGAATGTATCTAATTCTCAGGAATTTAATCCGAGAAACCAAGCTAAGCCCTTACAATATCAGGAAGTATATCTGGTATTTTCTATCGGCATGGCTGTTAATAATCGGCAGCACAACTCGGGCGCTGCGTTCGGTAAGCGCCTGTAAAACCTATCGCACACATTGCCCTTCGGGTAAGTCCGCCATGCGCTCGCGCGCTTTGCCGCTGTTCGGCCATTCCAACCCCTTGCGACGCTCGCGTCGATCAGCAGTTTCGCTATCGTAACGCCAATTCCGCCGGCCCTTCCGACTGCTGGTCCACACTGCAAATGCATCCGATAGCGGCAGCAGGGCGTCGCCCATCACGGGGCGTGACGTGCCCGATGGCCGCGGCCAGTTTGCGAAAGACCTCTGTGCGGAAGGAGCCGCCATATTGACGCCCGACCGGGCGAAATAATAGATGATTGCTATCATATAAAGTTGACACGAAGGCTTGGCTGTTCGAGTCCCGGCCACGCCGGCAAAAACAGATCAGGAGCACCATGCGTCGAATCGTTGTGACGGGCCTGGGGACGGTGTCTCCGCTGGGCTGTGGCACCGAACTTGTCTGGTCGCGGCTGCTGTCGGGGCGCTCCGGGCCTCATTAGCCCCCCACCCCCGCGCCATCAGTGGCCGACGGAGCGTCGGTTCATTTCCTCCAGCGGCTCGCGCAGGCCGTCGAACTGCGTGCCGAACCCTTTCCAGTCTCCGGCCTTCAATCGCTCCACCGCCTGGTTGTAGCGATCGAGCGCCTGCTGCGCCGGGCTCGCCGCGCCGCCCGCAGGGGACGCCGCTTCCGTTGCGCTTGAACCCTTTGGCCCCGCAGCGGGCTCTGCGAACAGCGCGGCCAAGGCCTCAGCGAGCGTCTCCTTCATCACGACGTGCTCGCCATAGGCCGCGATCACGCGTTTCAGCTCCGGCAGGTGGCCGAGCTCGGCGCGCATATAGAGCGGCGAGACATAAAGGATCGAATTCTCGATCGGGATCACCAACAGGTTCGCGCCGCGTATCACCCGCGAGCCCATCTGATTCCACAGCGTGAGCTGCTGCGAGATCTCGGTATTCTGATTGATCCGCGCCTCGATCTGGAACGGCCCGTAGACCAGTCTGTCCTTGGGGAATTCGTAGACGATCAGCTTGCCGTAGTCGGGCGCGTCGCAGCGCGCCGCGAGCCAGGCGATCATGTTGTCGCGACGGCTCGGCACCATCGGAACCATCAGGAAGAACTCGGCCTGCGGCTCGCCGGGCAGCCGCATGATGATGTAATAGGGGGTCATCACCGAGGTGCCGTCGCCGCCCGGCTGGCGCGGAAACTGCCAGAAGTCCTCGCGGTTGTAGAACGTTTCGGCCTGCTCCATATGGTAGGTCTGATACAGCCGCGCCTGAATCAGGAACAGATCCTCCGGATAGCGGATGTGCTTCTGCAAATCCGCCGGCATGGCCGTGAACGGCTTGAACAGGCCCGGAAAGATGCGCTGATAGGTCGCCGCAACGGGATCGCGCGAATCGATCAGATAAAAATCGACCGTCCCGTTATAGGCATCGACGACGACCTTCACCGAATTCCTGATGTAGTTGAGATCGAGCCCCGGCACCGGCTGCGCCGAAGGGAAATAGGCGCTCGTGGTGTAGGCATCCTGCATCCAGAACATCCGCCCGTTGCTGATGACGAGATAAGGATCATGGTCGAGCCTGAGGAACGGCGCGATCGTGCGCACCCGTTCGGTGATATTGCGCCGGATCATGATCCGGCTGTCGGCCGTGATGTAGCTCGAGAGAACCAGGTTCGCGTCGTTGAAGTAGTAGGCGAACAGCGTTCGCCACCCCAATGCGCCGATCGGCACGCCGCCGCTGCCGCCATAGGCCGCATAGACGTTGTCTTTGCCCTTCGGATAATCGAACTCCGGGACGCTCGCCTTGACGATGACGTAGTCGTCGCTCTCCTCGCCGAAATAGATGCGCGGTTCGGCGATCTCGGGACCGCCGTCGGCAACGGGCGGAATATCGCGCAGATAGAAGAACGGCAGTCCTTCCGTGCTCTTGCGGGTGACCGGGCTCATCACCGCGCCGTTGCCGTGCGTAAACAGCACGTGGCGGTTGACCCAGGTCTGGGCATTCGCCGGCAGCAGCGAGGCCCGCAGTTCGCGGGCCGAGAGCATCACGCTCTGATAGGCGCCGTCGAGCCAATATCGATCGACGTCGAGATCGTGGAACTTGTAGTAGGTGCGGATCTCCTGCAACTGCGCGTAGGTATCGGACAGCGGCAGCCAGTCCCAGAGCCGGATGTTGTCGATGGTCGCCCTGTTCGCTTCGAGCGTCCTGGAGGTCAGCCGCTGTTCGGCGGCAAACGGCCTGGCTGCGATCCGGTCGAGATTGTAGGCCTGCCTGGTGAGCGCGATGTTGCGTTCGATGTAGGGCTTCTCCAGCTGCAGCTCCGTCGGCTTGACGACGAAATGCCGGAACAGCGACGGGACGACGCTCGACAGCACGACCGAGCCGGTGCCGACCAGGATGAAGGCGGCGGCAAGAAGCCGCCAGGTGCGGACCCGCAGATTGGCCCATGCGACGAACGCCGCGACGATCGAAAGCCCGATCATCAGCCACAGCGCCGGCAGCCCCAGATGGACGTCGGTGTAGCTCGCCCCGACCACGACGCCATTGTCGCCGTAGAGCAGGAGATAGCGGTCGAGCCCATAGGACCAGGCCTTCACCGCGAACAGCAGGCCGGCCAGCGCAGAGCCATGCGCGATCGCCGTCGGCGAGATCGACCGGTTGTGAAGATCGTACTCGATGTCGCCGCGTGCCCAGTAGATCGCGCCGGCAAACAGCGCGCTGAGCACGATGGCGAGCAGCATCCAGTTCTTGATCGCGAGATAGGCGGGCAGCGCAAACAGATAGAAGCCAATGTCCTTGTTGTAGAGCGGATCCTCCGCGCCATAGGGCACCTGGTAGAGAAACTGCAGGAAGATGCTCCAGTTATTGGCTTCGCTCGCGGCAACCGGCACGGCGAGCAGACCCGCAGCGAGCGCGATGAACCACGGCCGGGTCAATCGCTCGCGCAGTATCGCGGACGGATCGGGCGCCGCTGCGACACCGGCGAGCTGCCACGGGAGGGCCGGCTTCGGTCGCGGCTGCGGCATGGCGAACCGCGTCGCCAGCACGCCGTTCAAGCCGAGGACGACGCTGGTCGCTGCCAGGACGGCGAAAACGACGATCGCCTTGGCGCCGATCGCGGTCAGAAAAACCTTGAGGTAGCCGATCGAGGAAAACCACAGCCAATCGACCAGGAAGTCGCTCGCGAGCGAGAGCAGGACCAGGCCAATCGCGATGACGACGGCCGCAACGATCAGCCTGACCACGCCACTCTGCCGTGGTGCCTTCCGGCCGGGTCCGGTAATCCCGATCGTCATGGCCCCATCATAGCGGAAATCAGCAACGTCCGCCGCTGGATTCGCGGGTCGCGCTTGCAACGTCTGGAAATAGCGAACATTTGGCGCGCCCTTGCGGGAAGCGAACCCCTGTTTCAGCCCCGTGAGGGCCGCGTCCTGGCCGCTGGACGAACGGGGTCGAGCGGGCAGTCAATACCTTGACGTCCGGCCGGCGGGGATCATAGATGATGGATATCATATAAATCAGACCCGACGCCCCCGGCAGTCTCGAATCCCGGCCACGCCGGGTCACCCGAAGGGCGCGACAGGAGCACCATGCGTCGCATTGTCGTAACCGGCCTCGGAACGGTGTCCCCGCTGGGCTGTGGCACCGAACTGGCCTGGTCGAGGCTCCTGGCGGGCCGTTCGGGGCTTGGCGCATTGCCTGATTGGGCGGCGGCGCTGCCGGGGCGGGTCGCGGGACAGGTGCCTGACAAGGCCACCGACGCCGAGGGCGGGTTCGATCCGGATTGCGCGGCGCCGCGCAAGGACCAGAAGAAGATGGACCGGTTCATCCTGTTCGCGCTGCTGGCCGCAAGCGAGGCCGTGGCGCAGGCCGGCTGGATGCCGGCGGAGGCGCAGGCGCAGGCGCGCACCGCGACCGTGATCGCATCCGGGATCGGCGGGTTTCCGGCGATCGCGGACGCCGTGCGCACCGCGGAGACGAGCGGGCTGCGCCGGCTGTCGCCGTTCACCGTTCCCTCGTTCCTCGCCAATCTCGCGGCCGGGCACGTCTCCATCCGGCACAGTTACAAGGGGCCGATCGGCGCGCCGGTGACCGCGTGCGCGGCGAGCGTGCAGGCGATCGGCGACGGCGCGCGGCTGATCCGGTCGGGCGAGGCTGATATCGCGATCTGCGGCGGCGCGGAGGCCTGCATCGAGCCGGTGGCGCTTGGCGGCTTCGCGGCGGCGCGGGCGCTGTCGACGTCGTTCAACGAGGCGCCGGCGCGGGCGTCGCGGCCGTTCGACCGCGACCGCGACGGCTTCGTGATGGGCGAAGGCGCCGGCGTGCTCGTGATCGAGGAGCTGGAGCATGCGCTGCGGCGCGGCGTGCAACCGATCGCCGAGCTCATCGGCTACGGCACCACGGCGGACGCCTATCACATCACTGCGGGTCCCGAAGACGGCGACGGCGCGCGGCGCGCGATGGAGGCGGCGCTGCGGCAGGCCGGGCTGCCGCCTAACGAGATCCAGCATCTCAACGCGCATTCGACCTCGACGCCGGTCGGCGATCTCAGCGAACTCGAAGCCATCAAGCGCGTGTTCGGGCGCGAGGGACGGATTGCCGTCAGCGCGACCAAGTCGGCGACCGGGCATCTGCTGGGCGCTGCCGGCGGCGTCGAGGCGATCTTCACGATCCTTTCGCTGCGCGACCAGATCGCGCCGCCGACGCTCAACCTGGAGCATGCCGATCCGGCCGCCGAGGGCATCGACCTGGTCGCCAATGTCGCGCGGCCGATGGCCATCGAGCACGCGATCTCGAACGGTTTCGGATTCGGCGGCGTCAACGCCAGCCTGGTGTTTCGACGCTGGTCGTGAGGCGGCGGGCCGCTCCCTAACCGCGACAGCTCAAGCGGACTCGCGCGCTTGGGCTGCTCACCCGGCTCACCGCTTCGCCACGCTCGCATCGATCAGGAGCTTGGCCACCGCGAGCGCCGACTGCGCCGGCCCGTCTTCCGACTGCTGGCCGGTGCTGTAGATGCCTTCGATCAGCAGCAACAGCGCATCGCCGAGCACGGCGGGCTGGCGCGCACCCATCAGGGCTGCGAGCTCGCGCAGGCGCTTGCGAAACAGCTTCTTGTGCGCCCCGGCGACCTGCCGCGCCGGATTGTCGCGCGACGGATATTCCACTGTGGCGTTGGAAAGCCCGCAGCCGCGATAGCCTTCGGCCACGGCGTTACTGGATAGTATGCGGATATAGGCCAGCACGTGCTCGCGCGCATCGGAATAGGACTTTCCGCCGGGCTTCTCGAATTTCTCCCAGAAGTTCGCCTCGTAGTCGCGCATGTAGGCGGCGGCCAGATCGTCCTTGGAGGCGAAGCTGCGATAGAGGCTCGGCTTGGTGACGCCGGCGCGCTCGACCACCTCGTCGACGCCGACGGCGCGGATGCCCTCGCGATAGAACAGCTCGCTCGCGGAGGCGCGAATCCGGTCGGCGGCCCGGGCCGGGCGGTCTGCGGATGGGTCGACGGTCTTGGTCATGACGGTTCTCCGGATCCCGCCGCGCGGCGGGGCTTGACAATGTTACTGACCGGTACGTATACACGCCGCATCGCAACACGTACCGGTCGGTAACATGCCAGATCCGTCCATTCAAGCCGTCCCCGCCTCGAGACGGCCGTTCGGCCAGAACTACGCCTTCGTCGTCGTCGCCGTGATCTTCCTTTCGCTGCTCGCCTCGGCCGGCCTGCGCGCGACGCCGGGCGTCTTGATGCTGCCGCTGCAGCAGGCGTTCGGCTGGGACGTCGGCGTGATCTCCTCATCGGCCGCGGTCGGCATCTTCCTCTACGGCCTCGCCGGCCCGTTCGCCGCGGCGGTGATGCAGCGCTTCGGCATCCGCCGCACCGTGCTGGGCGCGCTGGGGCTGATGTCCGTCTCGACCGGCGCCAGCTATTTCATGACGGCGCCGTGGCAATTGTTCCTGAGCTGGGGACTGCTGTCCGGCATCGGCTCGGGCGCGGTCGCCAACGTGCTCGGCGCCACCATCGTCAACCGCTGGTTCACCACCAATCGCGGCCTCGTGATGGGGCTTTTGACGGCGTCGACCGCGACCGGCACGCTGATCTTCATGCCGGGCCTCGCGGCGCTGGTGGCATGGGGCGGCTGGAAGCCGGTGGTGCTGACGGTGGCCGCCTGCTGCGCGGCGCTCGTTCCGCTGGTGTATTTTCTGGTGCCGGAGCGGCCCGCTTCGGTCGGCCTGCGCTCCTATGGCAGCCGGCACGACGATCATGTCGCGCCACCCGCGCAGGGCAATCCGTTCGTCGCCGCGGTCTCGAACCTCGTGCGCGCGGCGAAGACGCGGGCGTTCTGGTTCCTGTTCGCCACCTTCTTCATCTGCGGCTTCACCACCAACGGCCTGGTCGGCACCCATCTGATCGCGTTCTGCGGCGATCATGGCATCGTCGAGGTGCAGGCGGCGAGCCTGCTCGCCCTGATGGGGTTCTTCGACCTGTTCGGCACCACGCTGTCGGGCTGGCTCACCGACCGGTTCGATCCGCGCAAGCTGCTGTTCCTGTATTACGGGCTGCGCGGCCTGTCGCTGATCTATTTGCCCTACTCGGATTTCTCGCTGGTGAGCCTGTCGGTGTTCGCGGTGTTCTACGGTCTCGACTGGATCGCGACCGTGCCGCCGACCGTGCGCATCGCCAACGAGGCGTTCGGCGACAAGAACGCGCCGCTGGTGTTCGGCTGGGTGGTGGCGGGCCATCAGCTCGGCGCCGCCTGCGCCGCGTTCTTCGCCGGCTTCATGCGCTCGGCCCAGGGCGAGTATCTGCAGGCCTTCATGATCGCGGGCCTCACCGGCATCGTCGCGGCCGTGCTGTCGCTGACGATCACGCGGCGGCCGGCGCAACCGGTGCTCGCCGCGGCGTGAGCATGCGCTGATTGAGAAGCAGCCCGGCCTTCCGGCGGACGCGCAGGTCGCCCATCACGAGCGGGTGTCCGACGTCCGCCGGTTGCTTTCGAGGCAAGGAAGATATCCAGCGGCAGGCCGGCCAAGGACCACGCGTTTCGGCCCGCCTATTCCTCGAATTGTTCCTGGAAGCCGTTGCGCAATCGAGGGCGATCTGCCAGTTTTCAACCTTTCATGGACGGGCGATCCACATCGCGGGAGCAGGATCCGACATGTCTGGCAGCGTGAGGGCCAAGACCTGACGCTCAAGACCTGATGCTATTGACTCGCTTGTTGCAACTGCTTTTGAAAAACGGATCGGACCTGGAGCGTTTGAAGAAGCCGGATGTCCGAAACAGGTGAAGCTCAAAAATCCAATTCGAGCGCCTTGCAGCTCGCCTTCGGGCAGGCCGTCGCGCTGCATCAGCGGGGGCAGCTGGCGGCAGCGGAGAAGATCTATGAAGATATTCTCCGTCGGCAGCCAAGCAACTTCGATGCGCTGCATCTGTTGGGCCTGGTTTCCGCGCAGACCGGCCGCAACGAGCGCGGCGTCGACCTGATCCGGCGCGCGATCCGGCTCAACGGCAACGTCGCGGACGCGCACAACAACCTCGGCAACACGCTGCGCGCGTTGCGTCGCTTCGACGAAGCGCTCGCGAGCTTCGAGCAAGCGACCGCGCTCAGGCAAGACCTTGCGCCGGCGCTCTACAATCGCGGACTTACGCTCGCAGATCTTGGCCGTCACGCGGAGGCGCTAGAAAGCTACGATCGCGTGATCGCGCTGGTGCCTGGCCATGCAGACGCCCATCGGAACAGGGGCGCCGCGCTGCGAAAGCTGCAGCGGCTCGCGGAGGCCCTGGCGAGCCTGGACCGGGCGCTCGCGCTCGCGCCCAACGATGCCGGTGTGCACAACGATCGTGGCAACGTGCTCAATGACCTCGAGAGGTTCGATGATGCGCTCGCGAGCTACGACCGGGCACCGGGAATTGCCGGCGCGTGTTACAACCGCGGCAACGTGCTGACCAGGCTGGATCGTCTGGAAGAGGCGATTGCAAGCTACGACCAAGCGATCGCTTTGCGGCCCGGCTATGCCGAGGCCTACAACAACCGCGGCACGGCGCTGTTGAGGCTCAGGGATCATGAGGCGGCGCTCGCCAGCATCGACAAGGCGATCCAGCACAAGTGCGACGATGCGGCGGCCTACGCCAACCGCGGCAAGGTTCTATCCATGCTGGCGCGCTATGATGAGGCCTTCGCGGCCTTTGACAAGGCCGTCGCGCTCAAACCGGACGAGGCCGACATCGAAGGCTATCGTCTGCACGTCAAATCTCACCTTTGCGACTGGGCCGACTTTGACGCCGAGTGCGGCCAATTGATCGGGTCGATCAGGAATCGGAACGCGACGACACCGCCATTCATGTTTTGTAACATTCCTTCATCGGCCGCCGACCAACTGCTCTGCGCCACGCGATGGACTGCGAAGAATCATCCGCCGTCTGAAAACCAGCGCTGGCGGGGCGAGCGCTACGATCACGATCGAATTCGGATCGGCTATTTCTCGTCGGATTTCTGCAACCACGCGACATCGGCTTTGATGGCGGGGATGTTCGAATGCCACGACCGGTCGAAATTCGAGACGGTGGCAATCTCATGGTCGCCCAACGACCCTACGGAGATGCGCCGACGGCTGGAGGCCTCGTTCGATCGATTTGTCGAGGTCCGGGACATCAAGGACGATGAGCTCGCCGACCTGATCAGGCGATTGGAGATCGACATCCTGGTCGATTTGAAAGGCTTCACCGGGGGATCCCGCACCCGAGTCCTTGGCCGACGGCCTGCGCCGATCCAGGTCAATTATCTGGGTTACCCGGGAACACTCGGTGCCCCGTTCATCGACTACATCATCGCTGATCGTACCGTGATCCCGGATCACCATCGCGAATTCTACAGCGAAAAGGTGGTGGCCCTGCCGGGCAGCTATCAGGCCAACGACGACAAGCGCGTCATTGCCGATCGCGTGTTTACGCGCAGCGAGGTCGGGCTGGCACCGGCGGGCTTCGTGTTCTGTTGCTTCAACAACAACCACAAGATCACGCCTGACATGTTCGATCGGTGGATGAGGATCCTCGGCCGCGTCGAGGGCAGCATGTTGTGGCTGCTCGAAGGCAACGCCTACGCTGCCGCAAATCTGCGCAAGGAGGCGGTCGCGCGCGGCGTCGGAGCGGAGCGCCTTGTGTTCGCACCGCGCATGTCGTTGCCCGACCATCTCGCACGCCATCGCCTCGCCGGCCTGTTCCTCGACAGCACTCCCTACAACGCCCACACGACCACCAGCGATGCGCTATGGGCCGGCCTGCCGGTGCTGACCATTCTCGGCGACACCTTTGCCAGTCGGGTCGCAGCAAGCTTGCTCCATGCGATCGGCTTGCCCGAGCTTATTGCGGAATCGCCGGAGGCTTACGAGCGCATGGCGGTCGATCTTGCGACCGATCCCTCGAGGCTCGCGGCGCTCAAAACCAGGTTGGCGGCCAATCGGCTGACGGCGCCGTTGTTCGATACCAAACGTTTCACCCGACATATCGAGGCCGCTTACACCGCGATGCATGAGCGTCACCGTGCGGGCATGGCGCCTGACCATATCGTCGTCCCGGCGTGATCGTTGCTGCGTCCTGCCCCGCTCGGATTATCTCGCTGGTCGGCCCGTCGGCGTTCGCGATATTCTATGGTCTCGACTGGATCGCGACCGTGCCGCCGACCGTGTGCAGCTGATATCGGTCAAGTTCCTCGCGCCCGAACAAGCATTTGATCGACCGACATCTCGACTACGGCTGCATCTGACGGCGGCGATCCGCAATCAGCTGCTTTGCTTCGTCGATCGTGATCTCCCCGGCTCCCAGCACCTGATAACCGCTGTCGGGATTTTGGCTGCGCCGCTCGCGATCGTCCTGCTTCTGATCGCGATCCGGATTCGGCGTCGAAGACCCCTCTCCCCCGCCGTAGCCGAGAACCTCGACGATCACGATCGACGGCTGGCCACTGCCCTGCTGCTGCTGCGGCGCCGCCTGTTGGGTCGCGGCCGCCGTGTTTGATGCCGTGGTCAGCGCGCCGACCGGCGGGCCCTGCACCGTCGGGATCCCGCTCGACGTGCCCTGAACCTGAATGTTCGCGGCATTGACGATTTGCAGCGCCGCGAGGTTGACGTTGCCGGAGACGCGAATGCCGGCTTCTCCCGCGTCGATGGTGCCGAGCGGCGCGATCAAATCGACATTGCCGGGCCGCACTTCCGGGATCGGGTTGAGCGTTGCGTTGCCGGCCCCGGTCGTGGGAACGCTGGGCGACAATATCACCCGTCCATAATTGTCATAGACGCGCTTCGGCGGCGTGTAGACCTGCGTCGTCTTGGAGCCGCGGCCGGCGTTGATGTCGCCCTCCGCCGACCAGGCGACGATGTCGCCGCCGAAGGTGGTCATGATGCGCGACAAGCCGAGCAACAGGCTGCCTTTCGAATAGGCCTCGATATCACCCTTGCCCTGGGTGATCGGGCCCGCCGAGGACGGCGGCACGACGCCGATCGCGGCCTTGGCGTCCGACAAGCTCACCACGCGCTTCTCGCCTCGCCAGCGCGACAGCGCGGCATGGAAGGCCATCTGGATCAGGTAGCTTTTCGGGCTGCGCAGTTCGCCCGACGGGGCCGCACGATCGAGCCGCAGCCATGTGTCGTGCAGCACGTCGTTGGCAAGCTCGGCCGATCCCAGCCGCCGGGTCAGTCTGGCACGCAGGTCATCGTAACCGAGGACGAAGAACCGCCGCAGCAGATCGCGATTGGAATGGCTCATGCGCGGCCGTCACCTCGGCCCGGCGGCAGCACGGCCACACCGGAGCGGCTCGCCGGGTGCCTGCGCGAGGATCGCGATCGTGACCGGCTGCGGCATATCCGCCGGCGGCGCGGTGAGCGACAATCCGTGCAGCGCGCCGGCAACCTTGACACTCACCGGCGCGCTCGTCGAGATATCGAACAACTGGGCACGCTCGACCAGGCCGGACGCCGCAATCCAGAGCTTGAGCAACTGATCGACGTCGCGGGGCCGGGTCTCGGCGTGGCCACACAGGGCACGTGACACCTCCTTCTGAAGCGTCGCGAAATAGGATTGATCGATCCCGCCGGCGACGCGGATCGATGCCGACGAGACAAGCGTGAAGCTGCGGGTCCCGGTGCTGCGCGCAGTCAGCCCGCTGCCCGCAAGAAGTTCGCGCAAGGCGGCTTTCGGCTCCAGCACGCCATGAATGGAGCGAGAGCGCTGCCCGGCCACGAGTGCGCCATCGTAAAACACCTCCAGCCCCGTAGCGGCGCTGTAGGCATCGAGCGCGCTCGCCAACGGCTGGGCTGCGATCTCGAAACGAACCTGTTCGTCTTGCCCGGCGTCGGCACCATCGGCAAGACAGAACAGGCTCAGTCCGAAAAACACAGTTTGCCACAACAGCACGCCGGTTCGCGGCAGATGAAGAGCCGCAAACATGGACGGAAATCCGACTTCATACAAACGTCACGCGCCGGTCACCTTAGCGAGCGTTCAATACAGTCCGTTGACAGATTTGGACACAACTGACCACGCCGTCGGGTGGCGTCTCCGAATCTACGTCGGATGCGCCAGCGATGTCCGCGGCCGCTATGGCCACGGGCTATCCTCGATCCACAAATTGCCGCGAAGATTGGCGCTCGATCGCCGACGGCTTGATCAGACGAGGGAAAGTCCCGTCGAAGAACCGCGCCGACAGATCAGCCGATGACCTTGAACAAGAAAAGAACCGAGACGACAGTGGTGCTCGCGAGGACTGACAAGCCGATCCGAAGCAGGCGCTTCTCGTCTCTCTCGCCGACCCGCCTGCCGCGGACAGCTTCGAATGCGATGAGGAGGAGGCGACCTCCGTCCAATGGCAAGATGGGGAGGAGATTGGACAAGCCGATGGAGGCAGAGAACGCCCCAATCAGCACCTCCAGTCTCATATCGAGCCAGGCAAAAGCAGACCCGCCACTCTCAAGGTTGATCGCGCCGCGGCCAGCACCAAATTGACGAACGGTCCTGCCGCGTAGATCAATGCTCGCTGCGCCAACGATGCTGTCGAGAACGAGCGCCGGTTGGCAGCATCGGAAAGCACGCAGCTGCTCCGGCAGCCAATATCACGCAATCCAGATACACGTGATCACGTCAAGCCCGCCGCCACCAGGAGGCCGTTGGTACGAAGCGATGATTGGCTCTGTTTTCAGCAGTTACAGCTGCACGTCATTTCTGGCACCGTGAGCTTCGACGGTTAGAACCGTGCCTTCCCTTCGAATCTCTTGCCCGACACTCCCATTTTCAGTTCTCGACATTTATCCTTCGTTAATGAAGCCGCCTTGATTTGCAGCCGCTGATTTTGGCGGTCCAATGTTCACTCAACGCAAGTAAGCATTGCTTAAGAGGGTATCCCAATATTGCAAGCCTGCCGAACCGATCGGCGGACGAGAAGGCTGTGCTTGCTCCGGTCCACTGTGTTGCAAGTGCGAGAAGCGCCTCTGCCGCAGCGACTGGTCGCAATTGGGACAAGGATCATGCTCCGCCGCTTTATCCTACGTTTCGCCAGAGACTGCGCTGCCAACGTCGCCGTGATCTTTGCGCTCGCGATGTTTCCGACCATCTTTCTGCTCGGCATGGCGCTGGATTACACGCATGAGCAGCACATGAAGGTCAACCTCGACGCCGCAACTGATGCGGCCGCGGTTGCCGCGGTCACCTCGGCGATGATGCAGCAGAGCCCGCAGGTCGCCCAAGCGACCGCAAAGAACGTTTTCAACATCACCGCAAATACCCTGGTGAACAACGGCAACCTGGCCGGAAACCCAACTCTCACGGTCGCGGTCAATTGCAGCAAGCCGGATCCCACAACGGGCTACTGCACCTACGCCCCCTGCCCCGGCGCGGACGTGGTCTATACTGACGCTGTCAACTCAAACAATCAGGTCGTTCGCAACGTCCAGGTCTGTTACAGCGCAGCGTCAAGCAATGCCTTCCCGGCCATCCTTCAGAAGGCGAGCTGGCCGTTCGCGGGCCAGTCGGGCACGCGCAACCAGAGCGCACCCAACATCAATTTCTATCTCTTGCTGGACGACTCGCCCTCGATGGCCATCGGCGCGACCACGAGCGACATCAACACGTTGATCGCCAACACGCAAAAGCAGGTCGATTCAACCGGCACCAAGGGGTGCGGTTTCGCATGCCACCAAACCAATCCTTCCGCGGACAATCTGGGAAATCCGGGCGGCGCCAATCAAGACAATTACGCTCTCGCCCGCAGCCTCAACCTCACGCTACGCATCGATCTGGTCACGCAGGCAGTCCAATCACTGATGAATACCGCCTATCAGATATCGAACATCAATAGAAATACTTACGGGGTCGCGATCTACTCGTTCGACTATCAGTTGAACAGCAGTTCGCCGATCTTCGCGCCTTCCGGAAAGCCTGGAGTGGTGCGAACTCCCGTGACGCCCGCCTCGACGACGAGCTACACGGTGGCGACTATCCAGAACGCAGCCGCCAGTATTCAAGTGCTGCCCGTGTACAAGAACAACTGGCTGACATCGTCGAACAACAACAGCGACGCCGACACCAGCATCGCGGGTGCGTTGAGCGGCCTCAACCAGATCATGCCGAATCCGGGGAATGGCACCAACCTCGCTAACGATACGCCACAGGAAGTGGTGTTTCTCGTGACCGATGGCGTCGAGGACGTGAACATTTCGACCGACGCTTACACGAGTTCCTGCAACAAGACTCTCACCGGCAAGCGCTGCCAGCAGCCGCTGGACCCCACGATCTGCACCACCATCAAGAACCGGAATATCCGGATCGCGGTGCTCTACACCCAATATGACGACGCAGCGCTCCACAACAGCAACGCCTGGTACGATACATGGGTCCATCCCTACAACGGGACGTCCAGCCAGGTCGAAGCAAACCTGCAATCCTGCGCCTCGCCGGGCTTGTACACCGAAGTCCAGACCGGAGGCGACATCACGGGCGCACTCCAGGCGCTGTTCCTCAAGGTCGCGTCCGATCCCCGTCTGACTCAGTAGCGAAGGCAGTCATGACCGATACGCACGCCGCGCCCACCACCAAACATCGCCGCTGGCGAACGTTCGCCGCCGACCGAAAGGGCGCAACCGCGGTTGAGTTCGCGCTGGTCGGGGCGCCGTTCATCGCCTTGCTGGTCGCGCTCATCCAGACCTTCGTGGTGTTCTTTGCCCAGCAGGCCCTGGAAACGGTGGTGATCCAATCGAGCCGGACGATTTTGACGGGGCAGGCGCAGGCCCAGAACCTGACCCAGAGCCAGTTTGCCCAGAGGGTCTGCTCAAACGTCGTGATCTTGTTCAACTGCAGTAAATTGATGATCGACGTCCAGGTGGCCGGCGCATGGACTTCGGCGAACGCGGGCGCGCCATCGCTGACCTTCGACAGCAACGGAAACGTGACGAACACCTGGCAGTTCAACCCGGGCAATCCCGGTGACATCGTAGTCGTGCGGGTGATGTATCAGTGGCCGGTTGTCCTTGGTCCACTCGGCTTCAATCTGGCAAACCTCTCGAACGGCAACCGCCTCATAATGGCGTCCATGGCTTTCAAGAACGAGGCCTTTATCAACTCATGAGCCCGAGCGTTCATCGCGTCCGGAAGTTATGGGTCGACGTTCGCGCCGTGGCCGCGGTGGAATTCGCCATCGTGCTGCCGTTCATGCTGCTGCTCTTTGTGGGCGGGATCGAACTTGGGAACGCGCTCGCGATCAGTGTCAAGGTCAGCCAGACCGCCCACACGGTTGCGGACCTGGTATCACGAAACGCATGCGTCACCGACTCAGCGCTGAGCACCATGCTTGGCGCGTCCACGGTGACGATCGCTCCCTATTCCGCCGGAAGCGCGACGGTTACGGTGTCGGAAGTATCCACGGACGCTAATGGCAAACCAACCGTGACCTGGAGCAAGGCGCTCAACGGAAGCCCGCGGCCAGTAGGTCAGCAGATAACTTTGCCGTCGGCCCTCGGCACTCCCTCGCCCGCCAACATATCGTTGATACTCGGCGAGGTGACGTTTCAATACACGCCCAACCTCGGCTATACGTTCAGCGGGACGATCCCGATCGCCGAGAGCTACTACCTGTTTCCGCGCGTTTCCTCCGTCGTGCAGTATCCGTGCAGCTGAGGCATCGCGAGCCGAGGCGCGCCGATTTCGCCAACCTGCATTTTCTGGCGGTTTTGTTCTGAGTGGCGCTCCCTAGAGCATGATCCGGAAAAGTGTGAAGCGGTTTTCCGAAAAGATCATGCTCAAACAAGAAGCTAAAGCGCGATGACGATTCAACCCAATCTCATCGCGCTTTAGGGAAGTGAGGAAAGCCAAGAACGACGGGCGTAACTTGAAAAGTTTGGGAATTTGTCCCGGCATTTTGGGCCACGCACGCCGAACTCCATGATTTTCGGCGGCTTTAGCCGGTACACTGCCTGGACAGGCACACAGTGGATTAGGCCCCTCGCGCCCGCGCGAGAGTCTCCGACGGCGTCTCGCCATAGGCTCGGCCATAACATCTGGCGAAGTCGCTCAGATGCCAAAAGCCGTTGGCATGTGCCGCGGCGGTCACGGTAAGAAGCGGGCTTCCTTTGACGAGGAGCTTGCGCACCGACCACATCCGCTTCGACCGAATGTGTTGGTGCAGGCTAACGCCGTGGACGTGCTGCACCGCGGTCTGGAGCGTTCGAACGGAAGTGCCGAGCGTCTGTGCGAGAGCGCTGCTGTAGAGGTCGGCATCTCCGATCGTCGCCAGCAGTTCATCCAGGCGTTCGACAAGTTTCCGATGCCGGTCGAACGAGCCGGGAAGTGCCCGCTTGACACTGTCCTCGACCAGGGCGCTGTCCAGCCCGGCGACCAGCGTTTCCCGGAGCTTTCCGCTCAGCAGTTCGAATTCCCTGAGATCCCTGCAGCTGGAGGCCAGGCAGAACATGTCAAGAATTGCCGATCGTATCGCCAGCATCTTCAACGGCGCCAGCCGGTACAATTCGATTCCATCGTCGAAGTCGGCCCAGCCGCGATTGCTCATGTCGGAACCGAAGCGCAGCATGAGATAGGTGTTTGCATGCCGTTCAACGACGTCGACGGGCGCCCGGCCGCGGATGACGCCGATCGTGGAATCCTCGACCGGATTCCCGTTCATCGTCGCGTGGAAAGCCAAGGGAATGACGATCCCAATCCCGCGATTGGCGCCGAGATCTCCCTCCATTCGCCGCGCGAAGGACCGCTGCAGCACGAGAAGACAGTCCGGAAGTGCCAGAATGCTTCGCGAAACCGAGATGGGCGACGAGTCCAGCGGTGTGCTTCTCATTCCACCGATAACATCGTTGGGGCGGAATTCGTCGAAGCTGTTGAAGCGCTCGATGCGCAACACCGGCGACGGATCGAGCCAGCGGACGGGCATCGCGACCTCTTACGAGTTTGAATCGGCGAGCAGCGCCTCGCCTGCCTGCGTCATCTTTTTCATCAGGTCGACGGTCGCCTGAAATCCGTCTTCGCCAAACTGCGCAGCCAGCTTCGCCTGTATTGCCCGCCAGCGAGGCAGCACGCGGGACAGGATCTTCCTGCCTTGGGCGGATATCGAGATATCTCGCACCCGACGGTCCACGCCAAATGCGACCTTAACCAGCCCACGACGCTCAAGCACCGCAATATTGCGAGCAAGCGCACTCGGGTCCATTGCCATCCTCACTGCAAGAGCTCCCATGGTCAGGGTCCTTTGCCGCGCGCAGGCGGCGAGCAGCATAAATTGTGTCGGCTCCACGCCGACGGGTGCAAAGGCCTCGGCGTACAGCCGAGTAATCACCCGACTTGCCTTTCGAACATTGAATGCGGCGCAGCAGCTTCCCACGATGGCCAGTTCTTCGGGCGTCAGCGCATCGTGTTTCATGGCGAATCCTCGTTATCCGCATATACCTGTAATTTATATGCATATACCGTCTTCAACCAATTAAGCACGAAAATCCCATGCTTTGCCGAATTCCGATAAGCACGTTGATCGGACAATTAAGACACCGCCCTCAATATCCTTGGCAAGAGAATCGACACGGACCGCCAAGCCAAGGGAGAAGTCCAAAGTGCCGAACATCGCGAGCTCTCATGCACGCAGGCGCCGTAAATCTACGGTACTTGACGCATACGCAGGGTCCCGGTCGATCGACTTGTCCGGGCTCCGGGATGCCCGGCGGCGGAAAGTCCGGGAAGCACTGCAGGAGGCCGTGTTCGCCCTTCAGATCACTCACGCACAAACGTGCACTGCGATCGAACGAATCGAAAATCCGGAAAGCCGTGGTCAACTGCAGGCTCAGTCGGCCCGGATCGGGTCGCTGATCGACCTTGCCTGGTCCAGGCTTGGCGACATCTAGGCGCTGCCCCTTACCCAACGCGCAATCTGGATGCGACCGCGATTGCCGGTCATTGCGCGGGCCCGACCCCCTCGGGAACGCCGATGAGGCAGCCCGGCAGGAAGCTTTCCTGCCGGGCTGCGCCGCATAGCGATCCGATGGCTCGAATCCGATAGCGCGTTCGGCGTACTGGAGCGCACCAAGGATCGTGTTTGGCCGCTCCGACGACGCGTCCGCAATCCAGTCGAGCCCATGCCCATTCGAACCTGAGCGAGGTGCCATCTGGGACACAACGCTCTGAGCAAGACCACCACGCGGCTAGTTACCCTGGCACGAACATCATGCCGGCAGCGAACCCCATCACGAGGGTCGCGACCCACCCGAGGGCCAGGATCGGCCGGCCAGAGGTATATGGGCCCATGACGGACGACCTCGAGGCGAGGAGAAGGATCACGACCATCAGCGGGACGGCGACGACGCCGTTGATTACGGCACTCCAGAACAGCGCCTTCATGGGGCTGATCGGCGAGTACTGGATCAGCAATCCCGTCACGACGCTGAGCGTGATGACGCCATAGAACCCGCGCGCGTCCAGCGGCGTCCTCTCGAGGCCTTCGTTCCAGCCCATCGCTTCAGCGAACGCATAGGCTGCTGAGCCTGCGAGAACCGGCACGCCGATCAGACCGACGCCGACGATACCGATCGCGAACAGCTCAAAGGCGAAATCCCCTGCGAGCGGCCGCAACGCACCAGCCGCCTGGGCGGCCGTCTCGATGTCGGTGATTCCCGCGACATGTAGCGTGACCGCGGTCGCCAGGATGATGAAGTAGGCCGTAATGTCAGAGTAAAACATCCCGCTCCAGGTATCCCACTCAATCCGTCGCAACTCCGTCGATGCATTGTTCGGATCCTGCAGGAGAGACATGCCGCCTTGTGCGAGCATGTCCTCGACCTCTTCTGAGGCCTGCCAGAAGAAGAGATACGGGCTGATGGTTGTCCCGAATACGCCGACAACGACGGCGGCGGTACCTGAATCCAAGCGCAATTGTGGCCACAGCGTGCGCACGGCCACCTCGCCCCAGGGAACGTGGACGGTAAACAGCACGGCAGCATACGCCAGCAGCGAAAGGGTCAACCACTTCAGGAAGAAGACGTAGCGATGATACGGCACGAATATCTGAAGCAGGAGTGTCGTGACGGCAAACATGATTGCCATCGCGTGACGATCCATTCCCGTAACGAGCTCGCCGACCTCCCCCATGGCCGCGACATCGGCTCCGATATTGAGCGTGTTCGCGATCAGCAGGAGCAACACCACACCCTTCAGGACGACAGGCGGGAACGCAGCCCTGATATTCGCTGCCAAGCCACGACCGGTCACCCGTCCGATCCGGCCGCACATCGATTGGATGGCGGCCATGAGCGGGAACGCCAGCGGCATCGTCCACAGCATGTTCAAGCCAAACTGAGCGCCCGCCTGAGAGTAGGTGGCGATGCCGCTGGGATCGTCGTCGGCCACGCCCGTGATCAGCCCAGGCCCCAGTCGCGCCAGCGGATGGCTCTTCAATCTTGCCCAGCGAGTTCGAAACGTCTTTCCACGCGCGGTGGCCTGCTCATCCGCCAGTTCGACCATGCAAGCTCCTGCCGCTGCTGCCTCCGGACGACGGTCTCACGCTTTCCGCCGTGCCTGACGTTTGCCGATTGCCGCCCTGCACGGACAAGACTCCTGGCTGGCGAGCGTTTCGAGAATATCGCGCCCTCCCGGCTACTGGATTGAGGTGGGTCAACGGCGCCCCAGCCGTCGCACACCTGGATTGAGCCATGTCAATCACGCGAACTGCGACACGTGCGACAAGGACTAACATCGACCGGAGGCGACGTTGCATGCGCCACACACTCACATCATGGCTTCGCCGGCTCACCCTGTTCGAATGGCGAGACATCGCGTCGGCGCCATTTGGTTGCGTGATCGAACTTGCAAGAATTGATGGTGAACGCCAGCAGCTCAGCCGCCCCTGCATCCGCCACACCGAGGGATGGCTGGACGCCACCACGATGCAACCAGTTGCCGTGTCGGCGACGCACTGGCGCCATTGGCGGCCTGACGTGCTGCCGATGTGCTGCTGCTGACGATGGCCCGGTTTGGCGCCGTCAACCGGCTGGTCTCTGTCCTGCTTCTCCGCTCGCGGATGCCGCAATCGCGTCGAACGGACTGGACATTGGTGCTGGCGCTCGTCTCAACGGCAATGACCATCGCCGCGGCGGCTTCATTGGTATATTTTCATTATTTGGTCCCGCCCTGACCGCCGGTGGGCTCATCATCGACGATGGCGCGCCACGCTGCGCCGTCGAGATCGTCGTACTGGCCGCTTTTGAGGGACCAAAGGAAGCCGAGCAGGCCGGCAAAGCCAAGCGCGAGAGCCAACGGCACCAGAATGACCAGGACTTCCATCAGGCTGCCTCCCTCGTTCGTGCCCGTAGCGCGTTCAGCATCACGATCACCGACGAACCCGACATGGCTGCCGCGGCGATCAGCGGCGTCACCAGGCCGGCGATCGCGATCGGCACCGCCAGCACATTGTAGACGACGGCAAGCCAGAGGTTCTGCCGCATTAGCCGCAGCGCCTTGCGCGACACCTTGACCGCTGACAGCACCGGCGCAAGACGCTCGCCGAGAAAGACCGCATCGGCGACTGCCTGGCTCATGTGCGTGGCCGTAACGGGTGACATCGATGCATGCGCCGCGGCGAGAGCCGGCGCGTCGTTCAAGCCATCGCCGACCATCAGTACCTTGCAGCCCCGGCACGCCAGCTCCTCGATCCGTTCGATCTTGTCGACCGGGGACACCTCGGCGCGCCATTCATGCACGCCGAGCACCTCGGCCGCCAGCCGAACCGCAGGTTCGCGATCTCCGGACACGATCTCGACGGCGATGCCCATGCGCGCCAGCCCTGCTACCACCTCGGCTGCGTCCGGCCGCAGCCGTTGCCGGACCGCGAAGGCATATCGGCTCTCGCCATGGCTGAATGCGACGACGGACGCCTCCGGATCGCGGCACAGAATCTCGTTGGCGAGGTCGTCCGCGCCACAGAATGACGCTCGGCCCAGCCGGATCGGACGCCCTTCGTGAAAACCATGGACACCCTGGCCCGGCTCCTCCTGGATATTCGACAGTGGTGCGGCGACGCCCGCCTTGCGTGCGACCGCGGCAGCGACCGGATGACGGCTCGAGAGTGCCAGTCGGCCCGCGAGCTTCACGACATCGTCCGGGATATCAGCGAGGTTGGCGACATCGAGCTCGGGCAGCGTCAAGGTGCCCGTCTTGTCGAAGATCACCCGATCGATTTCGGCGATCCGTTCGATCGCATCGCCGGCGTTGAGCAGCACGCCCGAACTAAACAGCGTCCCGGATGCAACGGTCTGCACGGCCGGAATGGCTAGCCCCAGCGCGCAGGGACAGGTGATGATCAGGACCGCAATCGCCGTCACGATCGAATCATGAAAACTCGCGCCATAGGCCAGCCAGCCCAGCATCGTCAGGAGCGCGGTGGCGTGCACGACCGGGGCATAGAGCCTCGATGCACGCTCCGCCAGACGAAGATAGCGCGAGCGCGCCTGCAGCGCTCGATCGAGAAGCCGGGATATTTCGTCGAGCAGAGTGCCGCCCGAGGCCGCCGTTGCGCGAACGCGCAGCGTGCCGGAACGGATCAGCGTGCCGGCGAATACAGCGCTGCCGGGCGTCGCCATCGCCGGCAAGGTTTCGCCCGTGATCAGGCTCTGATCGACCTCCGAGCGGCCCTCGATCACATTGCCGTCGACCGCGCAGCGCTCGCCCGGCCGCAGCAGCACGATGTCGCCGGGCCGGATTGCGGCTGCCGGGACCGTCTTGATCTCGGTCGGGCTGATGAACTTCGTCGCCGTCTCGGCCTTCAACGCAGCGAGGTTTCCGGCAAAGGCGCGGGTCCGCCGCCGCATGTTCTGGTCGAGGTAGCGGCCGGCGAGCAGGAACGCGATCAGCATGATCGCGGCATCGAAATAGGCATGTTCGGCGTGGTTGATGGTCTCGATCACCGAAGTCGCCAGCGCGAGCACGATGCCGATGCTGATCGGCACGTCCATGTTGACGCCGCGTGCCCGCAGCGCCGACAGCGCCGACGAGAAGAAGGGCTGCGCCGAATAGGCGGCGGCCGGCAGCACGATCAGCGCCGACAGCCAGTGGAAGAAGTCGCGTTGTTCCGGCAGCATGTCGGAGACGTTGCCGGACCATACCGGGACCGACAGCATCATCACGTTCATCGCGGCAAAGGCCGCGACGCCCAGCCGGCGCAGCAGGCCTTGCGCCCGCTGCGCTTCCAGCGCCTCGGCATCGTCCCGCTCGAACGGATAGGCCTTATAGCCGAGCTCCGCGAGCCGGCTCACGAACAGCGCCGGTTCAAGAGCACCCGCCTTCCATTCCAGCGCAAGGCGACTGTCCGTCAGGTTTACGCGGGCTGAGGTGACGTCAGGTATGGCCGACAGATTGCGCTCGATCTTGGCCATGCAACCCGCGCAATTGATGCCCTCGACTGCGAGATCGAGATGGACGAGCCCGGTGCCCGCGCTCTTCAGATAGTGGGAGAAATCGATATCCGCCTGCATGGGATGCACCGTCAGTTCAGCAGGATTCTGTTCTTCGACAGGAACATGCGCCGGCCATCGGCGTCGCCCTCGATGACGAGGTCCCACTGCCCTGCCGCGACGCCTTCAACGCGGCCGCTATAGCTCCCACCTCCGGCCTCACCAATCTCGATTGCCCGGTCGGCGCGACGATCGATCGGCCGTTCGAGCCGGGCGAGGAAACTCATTCCCGTCAGCGGTGCGCCGGCGTGGTCGCGCGCCTCGAGTGCAAGTGCGGCGCTGCCGTCAGGCCGCCGATCGATATGCGCCTGGACCCGCCAGTCGCGCTCGTTCTGCTGCCTGGCCGCGTCGATCTCGCGTTGATAGGCGAGGCTCGCGCTGTAGGCGCTGTCGACCTCGGTGCCCGGCAGAGTCGAAATGGCAAGCCGCATCATGACCATGTTCACGCTGATGACGACGGCGAAGAACGCGATCGTCGTGACCAGGACGAAACGCCCGGTGATGGGTCGCGCGGCTGAACTGGAGGCTGCCATGGCGAGATTTCCGTGGTTAGGGAAGAACGAAGTGGTCGGTCGCGAAGGCGACCTCTCCGAGGCCGATGTCGGTGACGCGGAACGTGACCGGCACGGACTTTTCCGCTTTTTCATCGAACGGCACCGTCACCAGCACGCGAAGTTCGGTGGTGGTGTCGCGGCCAAGCACGATCATCGGGCGGTCTGGCGTCACCGAGTCCGCACCGATGACGTGCAGCTTGGCGTCGGTTGGTCCATCGACGTCGATCGCGATCACACGATCAAAGCCGCGCTTGTTGAGAAAGCGCAGCGTGTACCCATTGCGGATCGCGCCGTCGCTGAGACGCACCGCGATCGGGTTGCGGTCGTGCAACACGTTGACGTCCAGCAGGGTCCGCGACATCAGGGCATAAAGCATCACCGCACAGACCACGGTGATCAGGCTGGCGTAGACGACGGTACGAGCACGAGCCGGCTTGAAGATCTCTTCCTTGCCGGCGATGCGCCGCTGAACATTGATATCGTTGTCGTAGCCGATCAGACCGGTCTTGCGGCTGACCTTGGTCATGACGGCATCACAGGCATCGATGCACAGGCCGCATTGGATGCAGCCAAGCTGCGCGCCCTCGCGAATGTCGATCCCGGTCGGACACACGGCCACGCACTGGTTGCAATCGATGCAATCGCCGGCCTTCTCGCCGAGCGAGCGAATGTCGAACGCCTTCTTCACCGAGCAACGTGGTTCGCCGCGATCGTATTTATAGGTGACGTTGAGCGCCCATTCGTCGGTCAGCGCGGCCTGGATCCGCGGCCACGGGCACATATAGACGCAGACCTGCTCGCGCATGTAGCCGGCCAGCAGATAGGTCGACGCGGTCAGGATCGCGATCCAGAGATAGGCGATCGCCGGTGCCTGAAAGGTCGCCAGATCGCGCACCAAGGTCGGCGCATCGGCGAAGTAGAGCACCCAGGCGCCGCCGGTCCACCAGGCGATCAGCAGCCAGATCGCATGCTTCAACGCACGGCGACCGGCTCGCTTCACGGTCATTGGACCAGCGTCGGCCTTCATCTGCGCGCGGCGGTCACCTTCGACCAGGCGCTCGACAGCATAGAACAGATCGGTCCAGACCGTCTGCGGGCAAAGATAGCCGCACCAGATCCGGCCACCGAGCGCATTCATCAGGAACAGGGTGAGCGCCGCCAGCACCAGAAGGCCGGTGAAGTAGTAGACTTCCTGCGGCCAGAGCTCGATGAAGAAGAAATAGAAGCGGCGGTTCGGAAAATCGATCAGGACCGCCTGGTCGGGCGCGCCGAGACCCCGATGCCAGCGCACGAAAGGCAGCAGGTAATAGACGCCGAGACAAACGGCCATCAGCCGCCATTTGATCGAGCGGAACCGGCCCGAGACGCTCTGCGGGTACACCTTCTTGCGGGGCGCGTAGAGCGGCCCATCTTCGTCGGTCATGAGTTCGTCAGGCGGCACGGGCTTGTTCATGGGCTGCTCGAATGAGGCTCTCATTGAAACCTACATCCCCGCACCAGGTCCGGGTTTGACCTCGGTCAATGATCCCGGACGCCCTCGTTGGTGGCGGCTATTTGCCGCCACCGAGCGAGTGCACATAGACCGCCAGCGCCTTCACGGTGACCGGGTCCAGCCGGCCGACCCAGGCCGGCATCACGCCGGCGCGGCCGTTGGTGATGGTCTCGATCAGGGTCTCCTCGTCGGAGCCGTAGAGCCAGATCCGGTCGGTCAGGTTCGGCGCGCCGAGCTCCTGGTTACCCTTGCCGTTGTCACCGTGGCAGCTGGTGCAATTCTCGGCGAATATCTTCTTTCCTGCCGCGGTGTCGAATTTCGGCGCGGTGGAAAGGCCGGAAAGCGAGCGCACATAGTTGGCGACCGTCACGATCTCGTCCTTCTTGAGAACGCCGTCGCGGCCGAACGCCAACATCTGGCCTTCATGGGCCTTGGCGTGTCCGGAACGAGCACCGAACTGGATGGTCTGCATGATCTGGTCGAGCGAGCCGCCCCACAGCCAGTCGTCGTCGTTCAGGTTCGGATAGCCCTTTGCACCCGCGCCGCCGCTGCCGTGGCAGGGCGCGCAATTGTCGGCGAACACGGTCTTGCCGCGGGCACGCGCCAGCGCGAGCAGAGCCGGGTCCTTCTCGATGTCGGCCAGCGAGGCGCTGCCGAGCACCGCCATCTTCTCGCCACGCAGCTTCTCGAGATCGGCAAGGTCGGTCGCGACACTGGCGCGGGTGGAATAATGGAACAGGCCGGTCGTGTAGCCCGAGACCAGCGGCCAGGCCGGATAGACGACCCAATAGCCGATCGCCCAGATGATCGTCGCATAGAATGTCAGGACCCACCACCGCGGCAACGGCGTATTCAACTCCTTGATGCCATCCCACTCATGACCGGTCGTGCTGCGGCCGGAAACGCGGTCAATCTCGTTGTGCTCGCTCATGATCGGTCAGTCCTCCCGCAGCGGCATCCGGGCTGCAGCATCGAAGAGAGATTTGTTGCGGGGCCAAAGCGCGTAGACGACGATGGCGATGAAGATTCCAACGAAGACGGGAGTCCAGAGCGTGCCGACCAGGCTGGATGCGAAATTCTCGACTTGGATGATCGCTTTCATGCTCGTGTCCTCAGCGCAGATTGGCTTTTTCGTTGTAGAGCTTGAAATCGACGAGCGTGCCGAGCATCTGCAGATAGGCGATCAGCGCGTCGAGCTCGGTCGGATTGCCGGCCTTGCCGTCGAAGTTGCGGACCACCGCCTTCGGATAGCGCTTCTGGAACGCGTCGGTGCCGGAACCGTCTGGATCGACCTGTGCTCTCAGATCGGCGGCCGCGTTGACGATCTGCTCGTCGGTATAGGGCACGCCGACCGCGCGGTTGGTCCGCAGATGAGCCGCGGCGTCGGATGGGTCGAGCTCCGTCCTGGCGAGCGCCGGGTATCCGGGCATCACCGACTGCGGAACGATCGAGCGTGGATTGATCAGGTGCGTGACGTGCCAGTCGTCGGAATACTTGCCGCCAACGCGCGCAAGGTCGGGTCCGGTGCGCTTGGAGCCCCACTGAAACGGATGGTCGTACATGCTCTCGGCAGCGAGCGAATAGTGGCCATAGCGCTCGACCTCGTCGCGCAGCGGCCGGATCATCTGCGAATGGCAGAGGTAGCAGCCCTCGCGGACATAGATGTTGCGGCCGGCGAGTTCGAGCGGCGTATAGGGCCGCACGCCATCGACCGCCTCGATCGTGCTCTTCAGGTAGAACAACGGCGTGATCTCGACCAGTCCGCCGATGGCAATGACGGCGAGAATGCCGACGATCAGAATGATCGAGTTCTTCTCAAAGATCTTGTGTCTGTTCCAGAGAGACATGTCGTGACCTATTCGGCAGGCTGGAGGGCACTTGCGCCCTCGGTTTCGCTGGCTCGGCCGGCATTGACCGTCATCCAGAGATTGAACGCCATGATCAGAGCGCCGACCAGGAACAGCGCGCCACCGGCCGCGCGGATGATGTAGAAGGGATGCATGGCCTCGACGGACTCGATGAAGGAATATTCGAGGAATCCGAGCGAGGTGTAGGCACGCCACATCAGGCCCTGCAGGATTCCCGACACCCACATCGCGGAGATGTAGAGCACGATGCCGATGGTCGAGATCCAGAAGTGCCAGTTGACGAGCTTCACGCTGTAGAGCTGGCGATTCCAGAGCCACGGGACGAGGCAGTACAGCGCGCCGAATGACACGAAACCGACCCAGCCCAATGCGCCGGAATGCACATGGCCGATGGTCCAGTCGGTGTAGTGGCTCAGCGAATTGACCACCTTGATCGACATCATCGGTCCCTCGAAGGTCGACATGCCGTAGAAGGCGACCGAAACCACCATCATGCGCAGCACGGGATCGGTGCGCAGCTTGTCCCACGCTCCCGACAGCGTCATCAGGCCGTTGATCATGCCGCCCCAGGACGGCATCCAGAGCATGATCGAGAACGTCATGCCGAGGGTTTGCGCCCAGTCCGGCAACGCTGTGTAGTGCAAGTGATGCGGGCCGGCCCAGATGTAGAGGAAGATCAGCGCCCAGAAATGAATGATCGACAGCCGGTAGGAATAGATCGGACGCTCCGCCCGCTTCGGAATGAAGTAGTACATGATCGCCAGGAAGCCGGCGGTCAGGAAGAAGCCGACCGCATTGTGGCCGTACCACCACTGGAACATCGCATCCTGGACGCCGCCCCAGGCGATGTAGGACTTCGAGCCGAGGAGGGAGACCGGCAGCGCCGGGTTGTTGCCGAGATGCAGGACCGCGATCGTGATGATGAATGCCAGGTAGAACCAGTTGGCGACGAAGATGTGCGGCTCCTTGCGCTTCACGAGCGTCATCAGGAACACGAGCAGATACGTCACCCAGACGATCGTCAACCAGAGGTCGGCGTACCACTCCGGCTCGGCGTATTCCTTCGACTGGGTCACGCCGAGCAGATAGCCCGTGCCGGCGATCAGGATGAAGAAATTGTAGCCGACCACGACGAACCACGGCGACAGGTCGCCTGCAAGGCGCGTGCGGCAGGTCTTTTGCACGACATAGAACGATGTCGCGATCAGGACATTACCGCCGAATGCGAAGATCACGGCCGACGTATGCAGCGGCCGCAGGCGGCCGAATGTCGTCCAGGGCAGATCGAAATTGAGCGCCGGCCAGGCCAGCTGCAAGGCGATGATGAGCCCCACGGTGAAACCCGCGATGCCCCAGAACATCGCCATGGCGGAAGCAAACTTGATCGGGCCTAAATTGTAGTTGGGGCGCCCGCCGATCTCCGCCGGAGGCAGCTCGGCCGGACGGTCAAGGTAGCGGTTGCCGATCATGATCACCGCGATCAAGCTGGCGGCGCACGCGAGCGACGCGTGAAAGCTAAACGCCGCATCGTGCCCCATCGCCGCGCCGAGAAAGCTAATGAAGGCAAAGGCTGCGAGTGCCGACGCCAAGCCGGCCTCGCCCATCGTCATCGACTTTGAAACGGAGGATGGACCTGTCATGTGGAGGCTCTCTTTGGATGCGATGACGTCAGGGAAATCACAGTCTCGCTGCCAGCTGCTTGATCGGCATCAATTCCGGTGCCGTACCGCGTGCCGCCGGCGCCGCGGCTCAGTGCGGTCAAGGTCATTTCGTTCGGACAGTATCTTGCCGGGCTGGCCCGGCGCTCCCGCGCGAGATCATCGGCGCAACGTGCCTTCTCCTGGCAAAGACCGCACACGCGCTGCAGATCGCGCAACACATCGCAATGGGAAGAAGCGAGCGTCTGCTCGGACAAGCCTGCATGCTCGAGACGCTTGCCGAGCAACTCCGGCGAACCTTGCTCGCGGGCAAGGGCACGAAGGTCCGGCGTCGAGAGGTTGAGCTCTTGAGCGATCTCGTCGACCTCTCGAGGAGTCATGAGATCGAATTCATGTCGACGTGCAAGAAATGCCCGTAAGCGGGCGAGGAGACTCTCGAATTGCGGCGAGCTGCTGCCTTCTGATCGGTCGGTCATTATTCAAGCCCCGTTTTGGCTCTTCACCTTTAATCGAAGGACGCAATTGTCGATTTGATCTCGGTCAAACGCGCGACGTCGCGGCAATCGATCGCGGCCGCCGCGCAAGATCATTAGCCACCCCAGGCTGATGGCAATGTCGGCGGCGTTCGAAGCTCCATGGAGTCCGCAAAGATCGTCCAGTCGCGGACACCCTTCTGTCTGCAGAAGTCGGCTTCGGCCAGCTGTGCGGCCGCAGAAAGCGAGACTGCGTCGACCTTGAACGCTGCCTGGCAGGCGCGATGTTCATGGCCGGTATCGTCGCAAACTGTTTTGATGAAACGAACGTCGAATGATGTCATGGCACCCTCGCGTGGGCTGATTCGATGCTCATGCTGTCACTGGTGCGAGATGCCCGTATTGATCTGTCGCAACGGAATGCGCTGCGGCGCGGTGCCTTGTTGCGTCGAATATTGAAGGCACCAGGGCCTTGAGCGACCTCAATCGCCAGGACCGCGAGCGAGGCACGTTCTGTCCGGGACACGCCCTCCGGAACGACGGCCAGACCGAACGAGGTGCTATTTGTCGCGAGACGTCCAATCTGGGGCTGACGGCCGGACTGCAGGTATTGATGTTGATGTTGTTTTGCCGCCGACGGTCCATCCGGAGGCAACGATCGCGAAGCCCACGATCATACAGATCGCAAGCAACGTTGCGGCGAATCCCACGACATCGGCGCTGACCACGGCGATCACAATCAGCGGGATCAGCAGCGGTGCAGGGCGAGCGATCATCCGACCGTCTCGCTCGCCGCTTTGGCGGCCGCCGCTCGCTCGTCTTCCGCGGATTGGATATAGAAGCCGGAATAGGTGTCGATGTAGCACAGATGATCGTGCACGTCCTTGACGCCGGCGACATTCTCCGCGGCGACGATCGCCGCCTGCCTCGCCCGCTCGTCCATGATGATCCCACGAAGATGCACCACGCCATCGAGCACCGAGACTTGCAGCCCGAGCGGACACCAGTTTGCGCCATCGAGGGCTCGCACAATGCGATCGTGGATGTGCTGGTCATCCGCTGTGGGATCCGGAACCTGATGCGCGATGGACGCGACCGCCCGCAGCAGGTCCGCCCGCGTCACGAGGCCGACGAGCCGCCCGTCACGCATCACTGGCAGCCGTTTGACACCCTTCTTCTCCATGAGGTCGACCAGATCGGGCAGCGGCGTTTCTTCCGTCACGGTGACCGGGTCGCACGACATGATCTCTCCGACCTTCCGCCCTCGCTCGTGGACGAAGTCCGCGGCCGCATAGCCGGAGCCGAGAAGAAACCTAAACCAGCCGCTACGCCGGCGCTGCGTGCCGATCTCGCTTCGTCGCAGAAAGTCACTCTCCGACAGGATTCCAACCAGTCTTCCAGCCGCATCGACCACCGGCAGGCCGCTGATGTGGTGATCCATCATCAGCTTCGCGGCGTCGAGAATGGACGTCTCGGTTCCGACAGTGATGACGTGTCTTGCCATAATCTGATGTGCACGCATTGCCGCTCTCCTTGCATCGCCTGCGACCAAGGTCACACGCAATCGGCTCATCTGCGTTGATCTTCCTCAACGCCTGCGCTTGACGGAAATCAAGGCGACGCGACCGATGATCAACGATGCTGATGTCCTGTCAGGAGATCAGAATCATGCTGCAGAACCTGCTTGCCTCGATGGGAGCGTTGGTGATTGTCGTCGTGACGTTCGCCAGGATGCTCCAGCGGCCAAGAGGGCCGCTCAGGCAGCCTGCCAAATCAGCCTCCACCAGCTCCGTCGGCGCCGACCGTTCTAGACCGCCGCCTGCCCCGATCCGACCACCCGACTGGAATTTTGACCTGCATCAAAACGGGGCGAAGCGCCACCGTTAGGGTGGTCATCCATCAGGATCGTACAAATGTCAGACATAAGGGCTTGGCGCCCCATCATCTTCTCGTGCCCAAATACCGGCGATCGAGTTCAGGGCCTGCTACCTGCCGTCGCATCCGAACTCCCGGCTGACGAACTGCACTCGATTTCCTGCGCCGCCTGCGACGGCGTCCACTTCATCAATCTGCAAACCGGTGCCGTCGTCAGTCCCAAGGGCAGCTAGCCTGGTCGCGAGAATCACGCGGACCAGAAGCTATCGAGTTGACGCGCGTCAACGCGCAGGGGCAGCCCGCATGAGAAGCAATACTCCTCACAACGAAGGATGTTGGACATGACAGACCATAGCGAAGCCCGTCCCGTCTCCGACGCGATCCAGAGCTACGCGAAGCGGGCAATGGCGGTGCAGTCGGAATTCTCGGAGAAGCTGATCGAGGCAAACCAGCACTGGTTCGAGCAGATCCAGATCGAATCGAACGAAGCTTGGGAGCTTTTCCGCAGGTTCAACTCTACCGCCTCGGTGGCCGAGAAAATCACGGCTCTGCAGGACTGGGCCAAGGGTGCTACCGCGCGTAGCGCAAGCGACGCGACGTACGCGATCGAGACCGCGCGTTCGCTGGGTACGATCGAGCTGAACTTGTTTGCACGAAAGACCAGCGGTGTCGACGAGGCTATTCAGGAGGCAGCCTGACGTGCCAACACGCGACGCTCCAGAGCGCCCAGAAGCGGGCGTCAGCGCGACATGGGAGGGGGTCGCTACGGCCCCCTTCGACCGCGACCTTGAGCTAGCCGTGATCGAAGGTAATGCGATTCACAAGCTCGTCTTCCCCTGCCGCCGCATCCTGGGCGGCTGGGTAAAGGCGGAGACCGCCGAACGCATCCTGGTGCAGCCGACGCATTGGCGTTCCTGGGTCAGATAGACCTGTCCCGCCGCCTTGGCCGGCGCGCGGTCGGTGGCTTCCGCCGTCCGGACGTTGTAGGATCGGTCGGGCTGAGGGCTTCGCCGGGGAAATATGTCCGATCGCATCTGGTACCGTTATGGCACTGCCGCGGCAGCGGCCGCGCTCGTCTTCGCGGTGCGCGCGGGGCTTGATAACTATTTCGAAGACCGGACCTTCACGATCATCTACGTGCCCGCCGTATTGTTCGTGGCATTCGCCGGTGGCCGCGGCCCGGCGATCTTCACCACCCTGCTGTGCCTCATCATCAGCGCCGAATTCCTCGGCAAGAGCCTGGTCACCGACCCTGCGAATCTGATCGATATCGCTTGCTTTGCCGTCCTCGGCCCGGTCCTCGGCTTCATGGGCGACCGCCTGTTGCGCGAAAGCGATCAGGCGCGAAATCGCCAGGCCCATCTGCAATCGATCCTGGACACGGTCCCTGACGCCATGATCGTGATCGACGACCACGGCATCATTCGCTCCTTCAGCGCGGCAGCCGAGCGCCTGTTTGGCTGGAAAGCGGACCAGGTCGTCGGAAACAACGTTTCGAGCCTGATGCCCCAGCCGTATCGCGGCGAGCACGACCGGTACCTCGAACGTTACCTTACGACCGGCGAACGGCGCATCATCGGCATCGGCCGCATCGTGGTTGGAGAACGAAGCGACGGCTCGACCTTTCCGATGGAGCTCGCCGTCGGCGAGGCCAAGGTGCGCGGAGAGCGCTTCTTCACCGGATTCATCCGCGATCTCACCGAGCGCCGCGCGCAGGAGCGGCGGCTTCAGGAGCTGCAATCCGAGTTGGTCCACGTGTCGCGATTGACCGCGATGGGAGAGATGGCGTCCTCGATCGCGCATGAGATCAACCAGCCCCTGTCAGCCATCACGAACTACATGCGCGGCGCGAAGGCTTTGCTGGCGTCGAAGACACCGGATGCTAACCGCATTCAGGACGCGCTCGAGCGCGCCGCACAGCAAGCGCTACGGGCCGGCGACATCATCAAGCGCCTGCGCGAATTCGTCGCCAAAGGCGAGACCCAACACTCCCTGGAGAGCCCTGCCACCTTGCTTGAAGAGGCCGTCGCGCTGGCGCTGCTCGGCGCCAAGGAGCAGGGCGTCCGGGTGGCGATCCGCAGCGACCGCGACATGCCCTCGATCATCGTCGACAAGATCCAGATTCAGCAGGTCGTCCTCAACCTGGTTCGCAATGCGATCGAGGCGATGGCCTCCGGCCCACGCCGCGAGTTGACCGTCGGCGTCACCAAGGCTAACGGAGTTGCGACGTTCACTATCGCCGATACCGGCCCGGGCATCAGCCCTGACATCGCCGACCGCCTGTTTCAGCCCTTCATCACGACAAAGGAGCATGGCATGGGCGTCGGCCTCTCGATCTGCCGGACCATCATCGAATCCCATGGTGGACGCATCGATGTGATGCCAAACGCGGGTGGTGGCACGGTCTTTCGGTTCATCCTACCGTTCGCGGAGGACGGAGAAGAAGCATGACGACGCGGCACACAATTCTCGTAATCGACGATGACCCAGCGATGCGCGACTCACTGGCCTTCCTGCTCGACGTCAACGGCTTTGCCGTGACGACCTATGAGACGGCAACCGACTTTCTCGATCAGTTCAAGAGCAGCGAGGTCGACTGCATCGTATCGGATATCCGGATGCCCGGCATGAGCGGCCTCGAACTGATCCGCAAGCTCAAGGCCGACGCGGTAGCATGTCCAGTCATTCTGATGACCGGCCATGGAGACGTCGCACTCGCGGTCGAGGCGATGAAGGCAGGTGCGGTTGATTTCATCGAAAAGCCATTTGAGGACGAGGCGCTGTTGCGCGCAATCGGCGAAGCTTTGCAAGCACAGTCCGCGGCCCCGGCCGACGATACGATCAAGCGCGAGGCCGAAGCTCGCTTGGTGGATCTCTCGCCGCGCGAACGTGACGTTCTGCGGGGTCTCGTGGCAGGCAAGATCAACAAGGTGATCGCCCACGACCTTGGCATCAGCCCGCGCACGGTGGAGGTCTACCGGGCGAACCTGATGGCTAAGACCAATGTGCGCAGCATGTCGGAACTGATGCGGATCGCGATCGCTGCCGGGCTCTAGCCATCGGCCGCGTCCCTGGGCTTCAGTAATCAAACGCTGGTCGCCGTCGGTACGACAGCAGCACGCGAAATGTCGCGCGCCGGCAGCCTGCCCCCTACAATGTGGGCCGACGTCAATCGCCGGTGAGCGCTCGCGCATGCAGCAACGAAATGCGCCATTCCGCGTTGATCCCGATCAAGCGAAATGGGCCGAGGCAGATCAAGATGGTTTTTGCCGAACCATTGTTTGTGGGTGAAGTCGACCAAACGAGAAAGGGCCATCGATGGACGAGATCACACACTTCATTGCCCTGCCGTACGATCGGACCGATGGCGAACTCGTTCCAGGCCAGCAGGCCAAATGCGCCAGCCCGGCCGCGGCGATTGAGCACGCCAAGCACTTGTGGAAGACGTTCGGCCATGCTGGTGCTGCGGCAGTCGTCCGTACCGGCCATCCCGAGACGAAAACGACCGTGCTGCGGACATATGGCATGGTGCCAAGCGACCTCGAGCAGGACCAGTCTCGTCCTGGCTTCCAGTAAATCTGCGATTTGTTGCGCTGGCTCAAATCGCCACCCGGCACCGCATGCTTGAATAGGGCTGGTAGGACGAGCGATCCATTCTCCCTGGGGTTGTCTCGATATTAATGCCCGGCTTTTGCCGGGCATCTTTTTGCCTCGCCGCATGACGCCAAGAAATTGGCAGGACAGCCGGGAGGCAGCACGTATTGCTCACGAGCGCGGCGCGCTACTCCGGGTCAACGCAAGGCCTCCACAGATGGCCCCGAGATAACCATCGCCGGAACTGCTGGGAGCGCGAGCTTACCTCGAAGGAGCCGGTTCCGCTTTCAAGCGATTGAGCCTTCCTTCCTTGAACGCGAGGAATTGACTGACGTCGTCGGTAACGTTGCCGCTTCGGCTCGAATTGGCGTGCATCTTTGAGCTGGCTCAAGCCATTCCCGTCATATTCGCCCTCTAACGTGGAACCGATAGCGGCGTCCGAGGTCATCTTTGAATCCCGGGAGAACGACATGCAATCTGCGACCACTCCAAACGAGCCAGCGCGTGCGGACGATCTTGTGCTGCTCGACCTCTATTGGCGAGCCGCCAATTATCTCTCCGTTGGACAGATCTACCTGCTCGCGAATCCGCTTCTGAGAGAGCCGCTGAAGCCGGAGCACATCAAGCCGCGCCTGCTCGGTCATTGGGGCACCACACCGGGGCTCAACTTCATCTACGCTCACCTCAATCGCGCAATTCGCAATTCCGACCTCAACATCATCTATATCTGCGGTCCCGGACATGGCGGCCCCGGCATGGTCGCGAACACCTATCTCGAAGGCACCTACACGGAGCTCTATCCGGAGGTGACGCGCGATGCGGACGGCTTGCGCAAGCTGTTCCGTCAATTCTCCTTCCCCGGCGGCATTCCGAGCCACGCCGCACCGGAAACGCCCGGCTCGATCCACGAAGGCGGCGAACTCGGCTATGCGCTGGTTCACGCCTATGGCGCGGTGTTCGACAACCCCGATCTGATCGCTGTTTGCGTCGTCGGCGACGGCGAGGCAGAGACCGGCCCGCTGGCGGCCTCCTGGCACTCCAACAAGTTCTTGAACCCGGCGCATGATGGCGCAGTGCTGCCGATCCTGCACCTCAATGGCTACAAGATTGCCAATCCCACCGTGCTGGGACGAATGGATGACGAGGAGGTCCGCAACCTCTTCACGGGCTACGGCTACGAACCGCTGTTCGTCGAGGGCGACGATCCGCACGCCATGCATCGCCTGATGGCCGATACGCTCGACACCGCGCTCGGCAGCATCCGGTCGATCCAGCGAGCCGCGCGCCAGCAGACCGGCGGCTTTGAGCGGCCGCGATGGCCCATGATCGTGCTGCGCAGCCCGAAAGGCTGGACGGGACCGAAGGAAGTCGACGGGTTGAAGGTCGAAGGCTTCTGGCGTGCACATCAGGTGCCGATCGCCAACCCGCGCGGCAACCCCGAGCATCTGAAATTGCTCGAGCACTGGATGAGGAGCTACGAGCCCGAAAGCCTGTTCGATGCAGACGGGCGACTGGTAGCTGAATTGCAAGCCCTTGCGCCCGCTGGCGCCCGTCGGATGGGTGCCAACCCGCACGCCAATGGCGGCCTCCTGAAGCGGGAGCTGAAGCTGCCGGATTTCCGTGCCTATGCGGTCGAGGTCGCCGCTCCGGGCGACACCGTCGCCGAAGCCACGCGAGAGCTCGGCAAGTTCTTGCGCGAAGTCGTGGAGCTGAATGCGGAGGCTCGCAACTTCCGCATCATGGGTCCGGACGAAACCGCATCCAACCGGCTCGACGCGGTGTTCGAGGCCACCGACCGGGTCTGGATGGAAGGCATCGCGCCTTACGACGTCCACCTCGCCCATGACGGCCGCGTGATGGAAGTCCTGAGCGAGCATCTGTGCCAGGGTTGGCTCGAAGGCTATCTGCTCACCGGCCGCCACGGCTTCTTCTCCTGCTATGAGGCCTTCATCCACATCGTGGATTCGATGTTCAACCAGCACGCCAAATGGCTGAAGGTCTCGCGCGCGCTGCCCTGGCGGCGGCCGATCGCGTCGCTGAACTATCTCCTCACCTCGCATGTCTGGCGTCAGGATCACAACGGATTCAGTCATCAGGATCCCGGCTTCGTCGATCTCGTCACCAACAAGAAGGCCGATATCGTCCGCGTCTACTTTCCGCCCGATGCCAACACCCTGCTCTGGGTCGGCGATCACTGCCTGCGTACCTATGATCGCATCAATGTGATTGTGGCGGGCAAGCAGCCTGCTCCGCAATGGCTTTCGATGCGTGCGGCCATCACCCATTGCGAAGCGGGCATCGGGATATGGGATTGGGCCGGCACCGAGCCCTCCAACGCCGAGCCCGACGTGGTAATGGCCTGCGCCGGTGACGTTCCGACGCTGGAGACGCTCGCCGCCGTCGACCTGCTCCGCAAGGCGCTGCCGGAGTTGAAGATCCGCGTCGTCAACGTGGTCGACCTGATGACGCTGCAGCCGATGGAGCAGCATCCGCACGGCCTTTCCGACCGCGACTTCGACAGCCTGTTCACCCGCGACAAGCCCGTCGTATTCGCCTATCACGGCTATCCCTATTTGATCCATCGCCTGACCTACAGCCGCACCAATCACGACGGAATGCACGTGCGGGGCTTCGCGGAGGAAGGCACCACCACGACCCCGTTCGACATGGTGGTGTTGAACGGCCTCGACCGCTTCCACCTCGCCATCGAGGCGATCGAGCGCGTGCCGGGGCTCGACATCGCGGCAGCCCACGTCAAGCAGCAGTTCCGCGACGCGCTGACCGAGCACACCCGCTACGTGCGCGAGCATGGCGAGGACATGCCGCAGATCCGTGACTGGGTCTGGCCCTACGGCACGACCGACCACAAATCTGTTGACTGAGGCAGCGAACGCGAGAGAGACGGTCCATGTCCGACAGCGTCCTGGTGCTCAACGCCGGCTCGTCCAGCATCAAGTTCGGCCTGTTCGACATCACGCCGGCTGAGCCGAAGCTGCAATGCAGGGGCTTGCTCGATGAGCAGGAGAAGATCCCACGCGTCGTAGTGAGCGACGCCTCGGGTACGCAGCTGTTCGAGAAGCGTCGCACGAGCGGCGCGCCGGAAGACAACGACCTGCTCAACGACGTATTTGCCTGGATCGAGGACTATCTCGCCGGCGGCAGGCTCGCCGCCGTCGGCCATCGTATCGTCCATGGCGGGCGGGCGTTCTATCGGCCGGTCGTCATCACAGAGCAGATTATCGCCACGCTGGAGGCGTTGACGCCGCTCGCGCCGCTGCACCAGCCGCGCTGCCTGGCGCCGGTCCGCGCGGTGCAGGCGCTGCGGCCGGAGCTGCCCCAGATCGCCTGCTTCGATACGGCCTTCCATCACAACCTGGCACCGCCGGCCAGCCGTTTTGCCATTCCGCGGCAGTTCGAGGAGCGCGGCATCCGCCGCTACGGCTTCCACGGCCTCTCCTTCGAATATGTCGCGAGCCAGCTCGCCGCCATCGCGCCGCAATCGCGCGTCGTCGTGGCGCATCTCGGCAACGGCGCGAGCCTCTGCGCCTTGCAAAATGGCAGCAGCGTCGACACCACCATGGGATTGACCCCGCTCGACGGTCTCGTCATGGGGACGCGCTGTGGAACGATCGATCCCGGCGTGCTGCTCTATCTCATGCAGGAGGAGAAAATGTCGGTCGATGACGTACAACATTTGCTGTACGAACGCTCGGGCCTGCTCGGGGTCTCAGGGGTGTCGGCCGACATGCGTGCCCTGCTGGCGAGCCAAAAGCCCGAGGCCCGCGAAGCCGTCGATCTCTTCACATTTCGTGTCGCCGCAGAAGTCGCCGTGATGGCAAATACCCTTGCCGGCCTCGATGGCCTGGTGTTCACCGGCGGCATTGGCGAGCACGCCCCGGACATCCGGCAGCGTGTCTGCGATCGCCTCTCCTGGCTTGGCGTCGGCATCGATGCGGTCGCAAATGTACAGGGCGCACAGCGTATCGCCGCGAAGGACAGCCCGGTCGACGTCCTGGTCATTCCGACCAATGAGGAAATCAGTCTTGCGCGGCACTGCCGCAGCCTGCTGGTCCCCGGTCGCTAGCAACGATCTGGCTCAGTCGGTCGCCGCCACCCAGATCACGAGCTCGCGCGCGAGGACGCCGAAAGCCTGATCGAACGCCGCGGCCGCCGCAGACGGCGTCAGCGAGCCGATTGCTTCGGAACTCTCCATGACCCTTGCAGCCTTGACCTGACCGTTTTGATCCACGATCTTCGCGGAGAAAGAGATCGTCGCGCGCGGTTGCGTTCCTTGCACGATTTCGAACCGGCGCAGGTCGATCAGAAGGCGAGGCGCGCCTTCTGCGCCGCTGTCGGCGCGCAGTGGCGCATGCGCGACGTCGTAATTCTCGAAGGTCTGCAGCAACCGCGCCTGCAGCAGCACCGGCAGACTGTCGCTCCACTGCGCAGCTTCGAAACCCTGGGTTTCCTCATCCGGAGTAAACAGGAAGCGCTGGGTCTGCAAGCGTGCGATCGCGGTCGGCTCCGCCATGATCAGTCGCTCGGGCAGATTCGGATGCCGTTGCGCGCCGAAACTGTCCACCGCGTGAAGGTCGTATGCCACCTTGCGCGGCGCGGGCGCACCGCCGCCGGTCATGCGCTCAAGTCCGGCCACGATTCCATCGAGCTTCGGCGTGTTGCGCGCGAGCCCTTCGGCGAACGTGCTGAGATTGTCGATCGTACTGTGCAGCGGCGCAGCGTTGTCGGACAGGACGGCGTCGACCCGGCGCAGCGCATCGCGCGCGGCCTGCGTCATGCTCCGTCCCGCCCCCTTTTCGGCCACCAGCGGTTCGCGCGGGGGCGGCGCCTGGGGATCATCGCCGCCTTCCAGCGCGATCACCGGCACCCCAGTCAGCCCCTGGAAATCGAGGCCGACGCGCGTGTCGGTATGCACCGGCGTGCGTTCGGCGACCGCGATCGTGGCGTGAACCTCGCGTGGACGGTCCGGAACAAGTTCAAGCGCGGTCACTTCGCCAACGCGGATGCCGTTGAAGAGAACGCCCGCCCCGACCAGCAGCCCGGGCACCGGATCGGCGAAAACGAGCTGATATGTCTGCCGTTTTCCGATGCCCCCGACATTGTTCAGCCAGTAGACGAAGCCGAACACGGCGACGATCGCCGATAACACGAATGCACCAACGATGATGTAGGGTGCGCGGATTTCCATATGCGTCTCTCTCTGCCTAGTTGCCGAGGCCCAGCTTCTGTGCCCGGGCGCCATGAAAGTAGGCCTGAACCCAGGGGTGATCGGATTTGAGAACTGATGACAGCCGGCCGATTGCGGCGATCCGTCCATCGGCGAGCGCGGCGACGCGATCGCAGATGGCTTGCAGGCTGTTCAGGTCGTGCGTCACCATGAACACGGTGAAGCGCAACGTCCGATGCAGCGTCCGGATCAGGGCGTCGAATTCTCCCGCAGCGATGGGATCGAGGCCAGAGGTCGGTTCATCGAGAAACAGGAGCGAGGGGTCGAGCGCCAGTGCCCGCGCCAGCGCGACCCGCTTGGTCATGCCGCCCGAGAGCTCGGAGGGATACTTGTCCCCGTCTTCGTGCGTCAGGCCGACCATCTCGAGCTTCGCGTCCGCAATTTCGTCAAGCAACGCTGGCGACAGCCGCGCGCACTCGCGCAGCGGAAACTGGATATTCTGGCGAGCCGTCAAGGCCGAGAACAGCGCTCCCTGCTGGAACAGCACGCCCCAGCGGCGCTCGTCATCGCTGTCGTCCGCGAAATTGATCTGCCCGCTCCGCTTCGGCAGCAGGCCGACCAGTGTCCGCATCAGCACCGATTTTCCGCCGCCGGACGCGCCGACAAGGCCAAGAATTTCGCCGTCGTTCACGTCGAGATCGAGATGATCGAGGATGATCTTCTCGCCGAAACCGACCACGAGGTTGCGGATATGGATCGCGGGCGTGTCGGCCATGGTCACATCCCGATCGAGGCGAAGAAGACCGCGAACAACCCGTCGAGCACGATCACCAGGAAGATCGACTTCACGACCGATGCCGTCGTTTGCTGTCCGAGCGACTCCGCGCTGCCCTTGACGCTCAATCCCTCCACGGCCGCGACCAGCCCGATCACGAGCGCCATGAATGGCGCCTTGATGATGCCGACCTCAAAATGAGTGACCGAAACCGCGTCGTGGAGGCGTGCGATGAAGATTGCCGGGCTCATCCCGCCATAGAGCCACGCGACGAGGCCACCGCCATAGAGCGCCGCGAGCGAGCCGAGAAAGGCGAGGATCGGCAGCGCCACCACCAGCGCCAGGATTCGCGGCAGGATCAGGACTGCGACAGGATCGAGCCCCATGGTGCTGAGCGCATCGATCTCCTCCCGCATCTTCATCGCGCCGATCTCGGCCGTATAGGCGCTGCCCGATCGTCCGGCCACCATGATGGCCACGATCAGCACGCCGATCTCGCGCAGCACGAGAATGCCAACCATGTCGACGACATAGGATTCCGCGCCGAAGCGGCGGAAATGGAAGATGCCTTGCTGAGCAATGATGGCGCCGATCAGGAACGTGATCAGCACCATGATCGGCACCGCCTGCCAGCCCACCCGACCGAGCTGATAGACGGTCGACGTCAATCGGAACGATCGCGGATGCCTGAAAATGCCAAGCAGCGCTGCGCTGAAGGCGCCAAGCATATGCAGGAATGCCGCCGAATCCGACGCCAGCCGCCTGCTGCCGCGGCCAAGCTGATCAAGCCTCTGCAGCACGGGGTTGACCGATCTGCGTTCGGCGGGGCCGGAACGGTTCAGCCCCCGCACCTCTTCCAGCAAGTCGCCATATGGACCATCGGCGCCGGTGAGGACTGCTCTGGTCGCGCCACCACGGGCCAGCCTTTCAAGCAACCAGGCCCCGACGGTGTCGAGCGCGGTGACACGCCGCACATCGATCGAGCCGATATCCGCACGTGCGGCGTGCGCACACAGTCGCTCCAATGCCTCGACATTGGCAACGTTCCAGGCCCCACATGCGGTGAGCACACGCGGATCGTTCGGATTCGCTATCAGGGCCGGGGCATTGAGCAAAATTCTGACTCCAGTTTGCAACTCACCCTAAGGTGCTGGAGCCGGCTGTGTTTGACCCAGCGCAATCGACTTCGCAGCGGCCACCGCAATGGTGTTTGACCGAGATCAACGGTTTGGCAACCCGTGGTCTTATGATTTCAGAGATTGCCCGGCAGCCTCGGGCGTGCTCAGGAGATTTCAGATGAATCGCGCCGCCTTCAAGCCATTGCAAAACACTGCGTTGCCTCACTCGTTCAGGCAGGTCCGGCTCGAGCGCGCCCGCGAGCACGATCATCCCGAGGGCGCGTCCGCGATCGGATATATCATCATTGCCCCGCTCGATACGGCATCGCGGATCGATATCGAGACTTGGAACGACCATCGCGACGCCTGCCGCGTCGTACGCCAACGGCCGGACGAGGATGATCAACTCGGCCATCTCGTGCATGGTCCGGCCAACCGTTGGCGCTTCCATTATGATGTGGCCGGCGCGACCGCCGATGAAGCCGGGTTTCATTTCGGCAGCGAGCGCTTTCAGGTGGGCGAATATGTCTCCGTCCATGAGGCGGATGGCATGCATCCCTATCGTGTCGTCGCCGTCACGCCGCTCTGATCGCGTTGGGCCGGATCAGGATGTCGATACCCAGGGCATCCGCCACCGGAAGGGAGAGGTCGAGAACGACGTTGACAATCCTGTGGTCGGTAGGTTCAGTGGCGGCAGTAAACCCGAGTTCATGGCACATGCTCAGCATGGTGGTGTTCTCGGCCAGCACTTCGCCGGACAGGCGCTTCAGCCCTTCGGACTTGGCATAATTGATCAGGAGCTGCATCAGCGCCCATCCAAGCCCTTTGCCCTTGAGATCAGACTGCAACAGGATGGCATACTCGGCATTCTCATAGAGCGAGTCCGAATGAAGCTGGACCGCTCCAACCATGGCACCCGTGTTTGGATCCAGCGCCGCAAAGGCCATCGCGCGCGCGTAGTCGAGTTGGGTCAGCCGCGCAATGAAGGCGTGCGAAAAATTCTTCATCGCCTGAAAGAAGCGAAGCCTGAGATCCTCGGCGGTCACTCGCTTGAAGAAGCTCTCGACCATGGGTTCATCTTCCGGCCGCAACGGCCGTACCACGACGCGCGAGCCATCCCGCAAGGCAAGCTCGCCCTCCCACTGCGACGGATAAGGCCGCACTGCGAGACGAGTCTGGCCGGCAAACAACCGCGCCGGCTTGCGGATTGCCACCCGCGCGTCAAGCGCCAACAGCCCGGTTTCGTCCGCGAGCATCGGATTGATGTCGAGCTCTGCGACTTCCGGAATATCGGCCGCCATCTGCGCCAGCTTGACGAGGGTGAGCGGGACGACATCTTCCGGAACGGCGGGTACGTCGCGGTAGGCGGCAAGCAGTCGCGAGACCCGCGTGCGCCCCACGAGGTCGCGCGCCAGGTTCATATCGAGGGGCGGCAGCGCCAACGCCTTGTCGTCAATCACCTCGACCGCGGTCCCGCCTCGGCCAAACACGATCACCGGGCCGAAAGTCGGATCGTCGGCAATGCCGAGGATCAGCTCGCGTGCCGCCCGCCGCTCGATCATCGGCTGGATCGTCACACCTTGCAGGGCGGCATCCGGACGCGCGGCACGGGCGCGCGCCAGCACCGTCCTGGCCGCCTGTACGACGCTTTCGCGCGTCCGCAGGCCGAGAATGACACCGCCGATGTCCGACTTGTGCCTGATGTCGCGCGAGAGCAGCTTCACCGCCACGGCGAGCCCTTGCGCCAGGAAGGGCGCTGCCTTGTCCGCGGCATCGTCGGCATCACGGGCCACGACGGTCGGGACGATTGGAATATCGTAAGCCTCAAACAACGCGACGATCTCGACCGGGTCGAGCCATTCCCGCCCATCGGACAGCGCTTTCGCGATCACGTGCCGCGCCGCCGCCGTCCGCGGCGCAAACGTCGAGGCGCTGCTGGGCGGTGTCGCGGCCAGCGCGATGGAAGCATCGCGGTATCTCACCAGATGCATGAAGGCGCGTACGGCATCATCCTCGGTCGGGAAATGCGGGACTCGCGCTCGTTCGAAGGCCGCCGCGGTGCGAGCGTCGGCACCATCCCACGACGCAAGTACCAGTGCGGCTACCTCGCTCTTCCTGGCTCGGCGGTCGGCGACACATCGCGCCACCGCTTCGGCAATTCCTTCGGTCGGCGCAACGGCCGTTTCCACGTTCATGACCAGCACGGCGTCGCTGTTGGCGTCCTCGAGCAGCGCGCCGAGCGCGGCCACGTAGCGGGCAGCGTCGGCATCGCCGGAGATATCGACGGGGTTGGCGCGAGACCAGCCTTGCGGCAGCACCCGATCAAGTGCCGCAATCGTCTCCGTCGTCAGGCTTGCTGGAACGCCGCCGAGCTCGACGAGCCGGTCGATCGCGAGGATGCCGAGCCCGCCGCCATTGGTCAGGATCGACAGGCGGTTGCCGCGCGGAACGAAGCCGCGGCCAAGCAACTCGGCGCAGTCGAACAATTCGCGAAGGTCGTACACGCGCAGCATGCCGGCCCGGCGGAACGCCGCGTCATAGACGGCATCCGAACCTGCCAGCGCTCCGGTATGGGTGGCTGCGGCCCTGGCGCCCTGCGCCACCCGACCGGCCTTCACGACAATCAGGGGCTTGAGCCGCGCCGCGGCGCGCGCGGCCGACATGAACTTGCGCGCATCCCTGACGGCCTCGACGTAGAGCAGGATCGCGTTGGTGTGATCGTCCTGCGCGAAATAGTCGAGCAGATCGGCGACATCGACGTCGAGCTGGTCTCCGATCGACACGATGCCGGAGAAGCCGAGGCGCCGCTCTGCCGCCCATTCGATCATCGCGGCAGCGACGGCTCCGGACTGCGAGATCAGGGCAAGACGCCCCTCGGCGGGCTGATGCGCGGCAAAGCTCGCATTGAGCTTCGCGCGCGGCACCATGACGCCGAGACAGTTAGGTCCGATCAGACGTATGCCGTGCCGGCGCGCCGTCTGCGCAACCGTCTCGGCTAGCGAGCCGGCGCCATGCCCGAGGCCGGCGGACAGGATCACCGCGCCGGCGACACCGACTGCGGCAGCGTCCGAGATGATTCCGGGAATCGCGGCCGCAGGCGCCGTGATCGCAACGAGATCCGGAACGAATGGAAGTGACCTGAGATCCGGGGAGGCAATCTCGCCATCGATCGCAGTGTATTTCGGATTGACCACGGCAATGCGGCCGGCAAAACCGCATGCCTTGAGGTTCATGAGCACCGCCAAGCCGAGCGAAGACGGACGCGAACTGCCACCGACAAGCGCGACCGATCGGGGCGAAAGAACCCGATCTAAGCCAAACGTAGACATCGGACAGTCTCGCAGGGAACGAGCGGAGGCGCCTGCCGCTTCGTGCAGCGCGCCAGAGCCCGCATGACGTCCTCGCGAGCAATAATACCGACCAGGTGGTGATACTTGTCGATCACCGGCAGGCTCTTGAGCCGATGCGCGACCATCAGCTGCAAGACGCGCTGCAGATTTGTATCCGGCTCGACCGCGATCACATCGGATGACATGATCTCATCGACCGTCGTTCCCATACGATCGTCGTAACGTGGCAGCATGTGATCTACCGGACAGGCGAACACCTTCAGGGCGTCCAGCTTCGTGACGAAACCGACTACGACATCGTCGCGGAGCACGGGATAGGCGTCATAGTCGTCTTTTTCGAACAACCGGTACAAGTCGCCGACGGTCATTTCGGGAGCGACGCTTCGTACCGATCTCGTCATGTTGCTCGCAACGGTTTCCTGAAGAAACTCGTACATGGCTGATCCCCTTTGGATGGATAGTTATTTCGGGGACGCGTCGCTGCCTGACGGGCGACGCGCCCCGCAAGGCGGCTACGCCGCCGTCTTGATGTCGATCTGCCTGCTCTGCTTGGGAGCCGGCTTCTTGACCGTGACCTTGAGCACACCCTTGGCGATCTCGGCGCTGACGTCTTCCGCCTTGACTCCTTCGGGCAACGCAACGGACCGCGAGAACGCGCCGAAGCTGCGCTCGACCAGGTGATAGTCCTTGTCCTTCTCCTCGCGCTCGCTCTTCTTCTCGCCGCGGATCGTCAGCGTGTTGTCGGCGAGATTGAGCTGAATGTCCTTAGCCTCGAGGCCGGGCAGTTCGGCTGAGATCTCGACGGTCTTGTCGGTTTCGCTGACGTCCATGCGCGGCATCATCGCCTGCGACGCGGTGAACGCCGGAAAATTGCGGCCGAAGCCGTCGAACAGCCGGTCGATCTCCTGCTGCAGAAACGTGAATGGATTGGTTTCCCGCCGCGCCAAGGCGCGCTCGGTTCCAACAGGGATCACGTTATTAGCCATCAATACCTCCTGCTTACGTGTTGCTTGCAAGTCGAAGCTAGTCAGGAACGGCCTCCGAGCCGTTGACCAGGATCAAAACCCAACCAATGTCATGTGATCAAAGGAGTGGCACAGACCGAAGCGAGTTCCGCCATGCACGCCATGATCCTGCCCGCGCGCGACGCGCGGCTGCAATATACCAAGCGGCCCGACCCACATCCGGGACCAGGCGAGGTCCGCGTCAAGGTCGGCGCCTGTGGCGTTTGCCGCACCGACCTGCATGTCGTCGATGGAGAACTGCCAGACATCGCCTATCCGATCGTTCCCGGCCATGAGGTGGTTGGTCGTATCGAGGCGATCGGTGAAGGCGTGGACGGCCTGCATCTCGGTGCACGCGTCGGCGTTCCCTGGCTCGGATCGACCTGCGGGCATTGCCCCTACTGCCGGGAGGGCAAGGAAAACCTCTGCGACGCCCCCCTGTTCACCGGCTACACGCGGGACGGCGGCTTTGCCACGCACCTGGTGGCAGACGCGCGTTACTGCTTTCCGCTCGGCGAAGACGGCGAGGATGCGGAGCTGGCACCCCTGCTGTGCGCCGGCTTGATCGGCTGGCGTTCCCTGGTGATGGCCGGCGACGGCCGCAAGCTCGGCATCTACGGCTTTGGCGCGGCGGGACATATCGTCGCGCAGGTGGCACGCTGGCAAGGCCGCGATGTGTACGCTTTCACCCGTGCCGGCGACGCCGAGGCCCAGCGCTTGGCATTATCGCTCGGCGCATGCTGGGCGGGTGCTTCGGAAGATCGGCCGCCGGCCGAGCTCGATGCCGCGATCATCTATGCCCCAACCGGGCCCCTCGTCCCGCTTGCACTGCGCACGCTGCGCAAAGGCGGACGCGTGGTGTGTGCCGGCATTCACATGTCGGATATCCCGAGCTTTCCCTACGACATCCTTTGGGGTGAACGGCAGATCGTCTCCGTTGCCAATCTGACGCGACAAGATGGCGTCGACTTCCTCAAGACAGCGGCAAGGGCCGGAATCCGGACGCACGTCACCGTCTTTCCCCTGGACCAGGCGAATGAAGCACTTGCGCGCTTGCGAGACGGCAAGCTCGTCGGCGCAGCCGTCTTGAAGCCATGATGACGCCGGCATCATCACCCGAGGCTGTCACGGGCGAGACCGGCCAGGCTGCCGTATTGTCCTTCCTGGCCAGATCCGGCCAGCCGAACGCGCCAGTAAAGCGGATCGATACCCATTGTTCGATCGTCTTTCTCGGACCTTCACGCGTCCTGAAGGTCAAGCGAGCGGTCAAGCTGCCCTATCTCGACTTCTCGACATTGGAGAAGCGGCGGCGCGCCTGCGTGGATGAGATTGCGGTCAACAAGCGCCACGCCCCCTCCATCTATCGCGGCGTGGTTCCGATCACGCGCGGGCGTGACGGTCTTGCGATCGGGGGAACCGGACCGGTCGCCGAATGGGCCGTCGAAATGACTCGCTTCGACGAAAACGAGACGCTCGATCATCTCGCCGAGCGGGATGCAATCCGGCCGGAGCTGGGCGAAAGACTGGCCGCCATCCTGCTCGAATCCCATCGAGAAGCGATTGGGAGCGATGGATCGCACTGGCTCAAGTCACTCCCCGTCATCATCGATCGCAACACCGAGCGGTTTCGGAACGAGTCAGCTCTTTCCTGCGGGAAGATCGATGAATTGCACGAGTTAAGCCATCGATCGCTTGCTCGGAATCTTGAGCTGCTGCGCCGCCGCGCGGTTGCTGGACAAGTCCGGCATTGTCACGGCGATGCACATCTCGGCAACATCGTCCTGCTCGACGGCGAGCCCGTTCTGTTCGATGCGATCGAGTTCGACCCCGATATCGCGACAACCGACGTCCTCTATGACCTCGCATTTCCACTGATGGACCTGCTGTACTTCAGACGGGAGACCGCGGCCAACAGGCTGTTCAATAGCTACATGCAAAGCGCCTGGGACACGCAATCGAGGGCGTTGTGTTTGCTGCCACTGTTCCTGTCGATACGCGCAGCGATCCGCGCCAATGTGCTCTTCACCAGGGCACGGCAACATCAGCTCGATCAAGCGATCGCCGCCCAAGCGAGGCACTATTTCCAGCTTGCACGCCGGCTGATTGAACCGGCGCCGCCCCGCCTCCTTGCAGTTGGCGGGAAGTCTGGTACCGGCAAGAGCGTGCTGGCGCGCGACATGGCGCATCTGATCGCGCCGCCCCCGGGCGCCCTGGTCCTGCGATCGGATGTCATTCGCAAGCAGCTCTTTCACGTCGCCGAGCACGCCACGTTACCGCCGGAGACCTACACTCCCGAATCATCAGACCGCGTCTACCAGGCCATGCTCGATCGTGCCGCGCATACATTAGGCCAGGGAGTTTCGGTAATACTCGATGCAGCCTTCCTGAAACCGGGGGAACGTGATGCCGCGAAAGCCGTTGCTCGCGACGTAAAAGTTGACTTTCGCGGCATTTTCCTGACCGCCGGACGTGGCACACGGCTGCACCGCGTGGCATCGCGCCAAGACGATGCGTCGGACGCGACGTCCGATGTCGTCCTGATCCAAGACAACATCGAAACCGGAATGATCGATTGGGATATCGTCGACGCTTCCGGTACGCCCTCCACCACGCTTGCACGCAGTACGTCCCGCCCGCCGGCGACCCCAACGGACCGGGCGAGCGGTACGTCGCCTAAGGGAAACTCCTGAATTGGTCGACGCCGTCAGGTCTGGCAACATTCCCTCATTGACAGGAGGAGTTCCATGAAACGGCGATTGACCTTCATCTTTGTCGGTAGCGCGATCCTCGCGGTCGTGCTCGCTCTATTCTGCAATTGGTACTTTCCGGATGTGGTACCGCTTGCCTCGACCGAGCCGGTCCCAACAAGCTGGCGGCTTGACGCCGCCTTTGCCGTCTCCACCGTCAGATGGACCGCGACATTTGTTGCCGCCGCATCGGCTATAGCCCTGATGTTCATGAACATCACCAGGGGTCCTACCAGGCTCGAAGGACGGTAGACCCTTCCATCCGGACGCGTCGACGACATCCGCCATCTGCTTTCCAAGGGCCGGCCTGAACAGCCGGCCCTTGGCTGGTGGATGGCCCGTGGCGATACCGTTCCGGACCGACACGATCTGCGCCGATTTGATGAAGCGGCAGACCAGTATCGGACGCCGCACGCGCCGACGTTTCAAGCCCTGCTGCATCACCGATCCGGCGCGTAAGTGAAGTGCGAGTGCAAGTATCACGGGCGGATGGCGCTGATACCAGCGCACCAGGACGGACGCCACAGTTCCAGGCCTTCGACCGAGCCCGAGCCGTCACGTTTGCCGCCACAGGCTCCAGAGGCTGCCGGCCAACAGAAGCGCGATCACGAGCAGGATCGCCACGAACATTTGCATGACGTCAAAGTTCAGAGAATCGCGTGCGACGAACAGCGCGGTGACAGATCCCGCAAGTATGAAGAAAACGCGAAGGATCAGACTCATGGCTTCCTCGCTGCAACCTGGTGCACCATTTTCACCGTAGCGGCTCGCGACGGAGAGGATTTGCGACAGATCAAGCCGGCGCGACGTCAATGCTGGAGGACATACTGCCCCGGCGCGTCCCCAAGCGGCGATCGACCCTCGGGCGCGTGAAGCACCGGCTGCGCCGGCCCCCACGGCCCGGAATGCGCCGTAAGGAAACGAACCCATTCCAGCCACCAGGATCCGTCGCGATTCACCGCCTTGCGCAGCCACTCGTCGGGCCCGACATAGGGTTGGTCCGCCGCTTTCTCCAACAATTGATAGCTGCGCCCCTCCTCCGACGGCGGAGCAACGATGCCGGCGTTGTGACCGCCGCTCGCCAGCACGAAGGCGATATCGGCATCGGCCAACAAATGAATCTTGTGAACCGACCGCCAGGGCGCGACGTGATCGCGGACAGTGCCGACCACGAACATGGGGGCGCGAAGGTCGGAAAGCGCCACCGGCTGCCCGTCCGCCAGGTAGCGGCCCTCGGCGAGGTCGTTGTTGAGAAAGAGCTTACGCAGATAGTCCGAATGCATCCGGTACGGCATGCGGGTCGCGTCCGCGTTCCATGACATCAGATCATTCGGTTCGGCTCGCTCGCCCATGAGATAGTCGCGGATCAGGCGCGACCAGATCATGTCGTTCGACCGCAGCAACTGGAACGCTCCGGCCATCTGCGCCGTCTCGAGCACGCCGCGCTGCCGCATCATATCCTCGAGGAACGCAACCTGGCTCTCATTGATGAAGAGTGTCAGCTCGCCCGCATCGGTGAAATCGACCTGGGCCGCCAGCAGTGTCACCGAGCGTAGGCAGCCGGGCCGCTCCTTCTGCAGACGAGCAGCTGCAATTGCGAGCAGCGTGCCGCCGAGGCAATAGCCCGCTGCATGGATAGCGCGTTCAGGCACGAGTTGATTGATCGCGTCGATCGCAGCGTCGACCCCAAGCTTGCGGTAGTCTTCGAAACCAAGGTCGCGATCAGCTGGCTCCGGATTTCGCCACGAGATCATGAACACGGTGAAGCCTCGCTCGACCAGGAACCGGACGAGCGAATTCCGCGGCGAGAGATCGAGGATGTAATACTTCATGATCCACGCCGGCACGATCAGCACCGGCTCCGGGCAAACGTCGGCTGTTGCAGGCGCGTACTGGATGAGCTCCATCAGCTCATTCCGGTAGACGACCTTGCCCTTGGTCACGGCGACGTCCTTGCCGACCACAAAGGGGACGGATTCGGCTGGCTTGGCGCTCAGCAGATTTCTGCAATCTTCCAGCCAGTTATGCCAGCCCGAGACGAAGTTTCCGCCACCCGACTCCATTGCCTCGCGCAGCACCTCGGGGTTACTGAACGCAAAGTTGGACGGCGCAACGACGTCGAGGCATTGCCGGACGGTGAAATCCACGACCGCTGCATTTGCTTTCGAGACACCGTGCAGGCCGCTGGTCGCCGAATGCCACCATTGCTCCGCCAGCAGGAACGCCTGCGCCATGACGTTGAAGGCCGGCAACGTCCAATCCTGGCCCGTAAACCGGTTGTCACTCGGTTGAGGCTTGACCATGAACCAGGGCTGCCACGCCGCATGGGGCGTCGATACCATGCGCGCGAAATGCGCGCCGTCAGCCAGCGCATTCAGCGCCAGTTGAAGCCGCTTGCCGGGTGAGGCCGCAAGGTGGAGTTGCCAATCGGCAAAAGCGAGCGCGAGGCCGGCTGGTGAAAGCCCCCCGGTCCATCGCGCCATCGCCGCGTGAACGAGTTGGTCAAGCAAGTCGGTACCCGCTACCGGCTTGCTCTCAGGCTGCACTAAAGTAGGCGTTCCGGCACCCGTCACATCGTCGTTGGCAGGAGACCTGGGCTGGTCGAGGACTGCCTGCACTGTCATCGCTCGTCTCCGAGGTGGAACCGCTTCCGACCCAGCGCGACGATCTCCGCGTCAGTCGGATGATCGCTCGACTCAACGTGCAAGTTGAGGTCGGGCCGCTCCGCCCTGAGATACTGCGTCAGCTCGACCTTCTCGACGCCCGGACCGATGACGAGCAGATCGCTGCAATCGCTCACGGCCTCCCCCACCCTCGCGAGGAAGGTCGCGTCGGCCAGGACGCGGCCGTCGCCGATCGTATTCGCCCTGTGATGCAGATGCTGCGACGCCAAATGCGCATGGACGGCCGTCGTGCTGATGCCAGTCAACCCAATGCCGAAAACCTTCGCAACAAGGTGATCGATCCAGACGACGGCGTGCGCATGTGATTGCAGGGCCATCTCGTTCATGATGTAACTCCGGTGCTTGCTTTCTCTGCTTCTCTCAATCGGCGCGCCAGTGCCGCAAGCAGCTCCCTGCGACTGACAATGCCGACGACGGTTCTGGCGCAGAGCACCGGAACCTGGGCGACATTGTAGACGTCCATCTGCGTGACGACGTCCTCGATCGATGCTTCGATATCGACCGTGATCGGCGAGCCGCTCATGAGCGAGCCGACCTGCAGCGTGCGCATGCGTTCGCGTTCAGGCGTGTTCTCAGCAATCCCGAGCAGAGACTCCAGCCAGTTTCCCGACGGCGGACTGATGCCCAGCTCATCGCGATGAAGGAAATCGCCCTCCGAAACCATGCCGACGAGTTCGCCGGCCTCGTCGATCACCGGCAGGCCGCGCTGATCGGTTTCAAGCAGCAGCTCGACGGCATTGAGCACTGTGGCAGTCGGCTTGATCGTCGCGAACGAGCTGCGCATCACATCGGTTGCGAGCATAGTCATCGCTCTCCTTCAGCACATGTGTTGACCGCCATTGATCGACAGCGTCGATCCGGTGATGAACCCCGCTTCGTCGGCGGCAAGAAACGCGACGGCACGGGCGATTTCCTCCGGCTGCCCCAGCCGCCCGACCGGAATCTGCGGCAGAATGGAGTTCTGCATGACGTCGGTCGGCACCGTGGCCAGCATCTCGGTGCTGATGTAACCGGGACAGACCGCATTGACCGTGATTCCGAACCGCGCGCTTTCGAGCGCGAGCGCGCGGGTGAAGCCGAGCTCGGCGGCCTTCGCCGCGGCATAGTTCGTCTGGCCGATCTGGCCCTTCTGGCCATTGATCGACGAGATGTTGATGATCCGCCCGAACTTGCGCGCCCGCATGCCCTCGATGAGTGGCCGGCACATGTTGAACAGCGAATCGAGATCGGTTCGGATCACCGCGTCCCATTGCGGCTTGGTCATTCGATGCAGCGTGGCATCGCGCACGATACCGGCGTTGTTGACCAGGATGTCGATCGGGCCCAACGCGGCTTCCACCTCGCGGACACCGGCCGCACAGGCCTGGAAGTTCGCGACATCCCACTGGAATACGGGAATTCCGGTCTGATCCTGAAACGACCGGGCGACCGCCGCATTTCCGGCATAGCAGGCCGCAACCCGGCATCCGGCAGCAGCGAGGGCACGCGATATTGCTGCGCCAATTCCCCTGCTCCCACCCGTAACCAATGCGACGCGCGCCATGCCGGCTCCTCCAGGCTGAGAGCAACATTTGCGCGAAGTACGCGCGCGACGAATTGATCTCGCTCAATCAAAATCCGCAAACGCGCATGAGACAGATCAAATCGGCCTGCCTCGTCCCGTGCTCTGATGGCGAGTGTGCTTCCACCCCTTTTGGAGAACGGTCATGTTCAAGAACATCCTGGTCCACATTCCGACGGAGCTGTCGCCGCGTCCGGCGGTCGACGGATCGGTCTCCCTCGCGCTCGCCACCGGCGCCCATCTCGACGCAATGGCGATCGGCTACGAGACTGCCAGCGTGCCGCTCGTCGTTGAAGGGAGCGTGGCGGTCGCCTCGCTGTTCGAGGTGGAACACGCACAGGCCCTCGAACGCGCCGAGGCCGCGCTACGCGTCTTCGATATCGAGGCGCGGAATGCGGGGATATCCTATGCGACCCGCGCTGTGGGCGCACTCCCCATCGATGCGCGCGAGATGATCTGCGCCAGCGCACGACTACATGACCTAACCGTGGTGGCGCAGCCGCTGGGCGAATATCACAGCTACGACAATGTGATCCCGCGGGAACTGCTGTTCCAGGCCGGTGGCCCCGTCCTGTTCATGCCCTATACGTTCCATGGCGCATTCTCGGCGAAGCGAATCGGTATCTGCTGGGACGGCAGCCGGCTCGCTGCCCGCGCCCTCCACGACGCAATGCCGCTGCTGCGCGCAGCCGACGCTCTCGCCATCATCACGATCGGCGGGGCCGATCCAATTCCCTCTGAAAGCTCCACCGACCATCTGGTGCGCTATCTTGCGAAGCAAGGGCTTCCGGCCAAGATCACGTCGTTGCCGGCGTCAAAACCGGAGGTTCAGTCGATGCTGCTGTCGATCGCGGCGGACGAGAGCCTCGACCTTCTGGTAATGGGCGGATACGGGCACTCCCGCCTGCAGGAAACTTTGCTCGGCGGCGTGACGCGCGACATGCTGCGTGCGATGACCGTCCCGGTCCTGATGTCTCACTAAGCGCGAGCCGTCTCGTGAGACATCCTGCCAGGACATTTCAGTATTATGTCGCTCGCGGCCTCGCCATCATCGGCGTGATCTGCGCCGCACTGACTCCGGCCGCAGCCGACCAGGAGCAAGGTCGTCGCCTTGCGCAGCTCTATTGCGCTCGCTGCCATTCAATCGACCGGGTAAGCCCGAGCCCGCTGAAAATAGCACCGCCGTTCCGGACATTGCACGAACGCTATCCGGTCGAGATGCTGCAGGAGGCGCTGGCGGAAGGGATTGTCACCGGCCATCCGACCATGCCGCAGTTCAGCTTCGAGCCGGACCAGGTGGGCGACTTCATGCTGTTCTTGAAATCTCTGGAGCGCAGCCAGGCAGACCGTTGAGCCAGGTCAACGTGCGGGGCGCGCGACGCTTTATGGTTCGTTTTTCAACACGGAGGTCCCAACATGCGCGCGCATCAGATCATGACCAAGCACATCATCGCCGTCAGTCCGCACACCAAGATCCTTGACGCGGCCAACATCATGCTGCGATGCCATCTCAGCGGTCTGCCGGTGATGGACGAAGACGGCACGCTCAGGGGCATGGTGTCCGAGGGAGATTTCCTGCGGCGCACCGAGATCGGCACAGGACACAAGCGATCGGCATGGCTGGAGCTGTTCACCGGCACGGGTCGTGCCGCGACCGATTTCGTGCATGAGCGCGGCCGCAAGGTCGAAGATGTCATGACAGCGAACCCAATCACTGTGGAGGAGCAGACGTCGCTCGACGAAATCGTGCATCTGATGCACAAGCATGGCGTGAAGCGGGTGCCGGTTGTGAACGGCAAGACCATGGTCGGGATCGTCACCCGGGCGGACATCCTGCAGGCCGTCGCTTCGCTGGCGCGTGAAGTTCCCGATCCGACCGCCGATGACAGCCACATCCGTGAACGGATTCTGCGCGAAATTAACGCTACCGGCTGGCGCCCCGCCGGCTTCCAGGTCTGGGTGCGCAACGGCGCCGTGCATCTGCACGGCCTGATCTTCGATGAACGAGCTCGCCAGGCCGCAATCGTGCTTGCCGAGAACACCTCGGGCGTCAAGGAAGTCCGCGACCATCTTTGCTTCGTCGATGGTTACTCGGGCTACTACGTCGAATCGCCGGAAGACATCAAGGCGGCTGGCTGATCAGATCGAGGGGTCCAACATGGCACTGAGTACACTGCTCGTCGTCACGGCCGTCTGTCTGATCTTCTCGATCTTCGCGCTCGTGCTCGCCGTGACCGATCGCAGCACGACGCGCTGGCGTCAGGAACAGGACAGGAATGGAGCCAGCACGCGCGCTGCCTATCCTGACAAGAACGGGAGCTAGCCCCGCTTCGCCCCGTACCCCCAGCGACCCGCTCGGCGCGAGGCGAGGCTGCCTTGTCCGGAGCCTACGTACAAATACGTAAGTGGCTTCTACTTAGGGGAAATATCCAAATTTCCCGATCCAGGAGATGCGATCAGTCTGGCTCCATCGAACTTCCCATCCATGGAGCGTCGCCATGCAGACCCAGAACGCCATTTCTCTCGAGAACAGCCGTCACCCGACCAGCATCCTCAGCCGGCAGGCGCGCGTCGAAGGGCCCTTCGGCATGATCGGGATGCCGATGCGGTTCGCTCGCAACAGCGAGATCTACGGCGAGGACGAGGCCGCGGAATACCTCTACCAGGTCGTTTCCGGCGCGGTCCGAACCTACAAGATACTGGAAGACGGACGCCGCCAGATCGGCGCATTCTATCTGCCCGGCGACATCTTCGGCTTCGAAGCCGGCGAGACCCATATTTCCTCGGCCGAGGCCGTTTCCGAGACGCGGGTCATCGTGGTCAAGCGGGCCGCGCTCATGGTCCGTGCGACGCACGAAAAGGATCTGGCACGGCAACTGTGGGATGCGACGGCTCAGGAATTGCGTCGCTTTCAGGAGCATCTGATGCTGCTGATCTGTAGCGCAGAAGATCGCGTCGTCGGCTTCCTCAACGACATGGCCCACCGAGCCGTCAAGAATGCCGCCATCGAGCTTCCGATGTCGCGGCAGGATATCGCCGACTATCTCGGTCTGACGATCGAAACGGTGTCACGTACCTTTACCCAGCTCGAGCACAACGGCGTGATCTCGCTGCCGACCTCGCGCCGGGTGGAGCTTCGCAACCGTGCGATGTCGAACCGGGTCATGGCGGCGTGAAAGGGCGAGCCGGGCCCCGATGATCGGGGGCGCGCGAGAGGCAAGGAATCCAATGCGGTCGAGCTTGGCAATCACCTATGGGCAGGACAGACTGCCGCGCTACACCAGCTATCCGACAGCTCCTCATTTTTCTGCGTCGGTCGGCGAGGCTGATTACGGGACATGGCTGAGGTCTGTTCCAGCTCGGCGGCCGGCCTCGATCTACCTGCATGTGCCGTTTTGCCGGTCGATGTGCTGGTATTGCGGGTGCCACACCTCCATCACCAAGCACAGCGAACCGATCGCCATTTACGCCGCCGGCCTTCGCACCGAAGCCCACCTCGTTGCGGAAGCGGTCGGTCAGCGATTGCCCGTCTCCCATATCCATTTCGGTGGCGGCACCCCGACGATCATGACGCCGGAGACCTTTGCCGACCTCGTCAGTGCGCTGCGCTACTCGTTCTTCGTGCAGGCCGACGCCGAGATCGCCGTCGAGATCGATCCCCGCACCCTGACCGAGCCGATGGCGGAAGCATTGGGTTACAGCGGCGTCAACCGCGCGAGCCTTGGCGTCCAGAGCTTCGATCCTGTCGTCCAGCACGCCATCAATCGGTCGCAGAGCCTTGAGCAGACCGCGGAAGCGGTCGAGCGGCTGCGCCATGCCGGCGTCGGCCGCGTCAACTTCGACCTGCTCTACGGCCTGCCCGCTCAGACTGTCGCTTCCTGCCTGGACACCATCGACAAATGCGTCGCGCTGCGGCCCGACCGGTTTTCCGTGTTCGGATACGCCCATATTCCTTCCTTCAAGAAGCACCAGCGCATGATCGACGAGGACTTGCTGCCGGATAGCCTCGAGCGGCATCGTCAGTCCGAGGCAATCGCGCAGGCACTGACCGATGCCGGATACATCCGCATCGGCCTCGACCATTTCGCGCTCCCCGGCGACAATCTGGCCATGGCAAAGCGCGCCGGCCAGCTGCGGCGTAACTTCCAGGGCTACACGGACGATTCTGCCGAGATCTTGATCGGTCTCGGCGCCAGCGCAATCGGCCGCATGCCGCAGGGCTTCGTGCAGAATGCAGTCGCGACACGCGACTACCTGGCGCGCATCGCCGAGGACCGGCTTGCCACCGTCAAGGGCTACAGGCTGACGGCGGAGGATCGCTTCCGCGCCGACATCATCGAACGCATCATGTGCGACATGGCCGTCGACTTGCCGCAGATATGCCGCCGGCACCGCTGGGACCCGCGTTCGGCCGTCGTCGATTGCTCCCGGCTCGACAGGCTGATCGCGGACGGCGCTGTGACGATGAGGGGTGACCGCCTCCTGATCAACGATGACGCGGAATTCCTGGTCCGCAGCGTCGCCTCGGCATTCGACGCTCACCTCGGCCGCGCCGCAGCGCGACATAGCCGAGCCGTCTAGCTCCGACCGCCGGACGAAGCGCAGTTGTCAGCCACGTGGCGAACTCGGTTGCCTGCCAAATATCAGGCAGTATCAACGCAACTGCACGACCGTCCGGTTGATAAGGATCAACGCGCTTTGCTTCTTCAAGGAGTTAGCTGAGCTTTGTCAGCTCATGTCGGAGGATCGGCGCCGTGCACGTACGGGAGATCATGTCGCGAAACGTCATCACGATCGATGCCGATGCATCGGTGATCGATGCCATCAAGACGATGCTATCGCATCACATCAGCGGCCTTCCGGTCGTCGATCGGGATGGAGCACTGATCGGGATGCTGTCGGACGGAGACTTCGTCCGGCGCGTGGAAGTCGGAACGGAGAAGCGCCGCGGCCGCTGGCTTGCGATGCTCGCCGGCACGAGCCAGGTCGCACTCGACTTCGCCCGCCAACACGGCCGCAAGGTCAGTCAGATCATGTCCCCCAATCCTATCACTATCGAGGAGGACACCCCACTCGAGCAGGTCGTTCAACTGATGGAATCGCACGGCGTCACGCGATTTCCGGTCATGCGAGACAAGAAGCTGGTCGGGATGGTCACACGCACGGATTTCATGACCGCCATCGCAAGCCTTCGTCTCGACCTATCCTCCTCCAGCAACGATGACCAGATTGGTGCATCTGTCATTGCGGCGCTGGCGCATGCGCCCTGGCGACCGGCTGCGCTGAACGTGAGCGTGCGCGACGGGGTCGTCAGCCTGCGCGGCAACATCCGGAGCGACAATGCACGCAAGGCCGCGACCGTTGCGGTTGAGAACGTCGCTGGCGTAAAGCGGGTCGACGACCAGTTGGTGAAGATCATCTACCCGCCGCCGGAGAACGACTATGGCGGTGGCGACTTTGTCTCGTTGGAGGAAGAACCATCGACAGAAGACGATCAACCCCTGTAGGCATGCGAAAGACAGATCTGAGGTGCCCGCTTCGATTGTACGATGCACGGCTTTGACCACAAATGGATCGATCACGGCAACAAAACGAACTGAGACTTGACGACGCGAGCGATCGGCATGCTCACGCCGTTCCAACCCTTGCCTCGATGCCGACGGTCAATCAGCTTCGACGCCGGCAGCGTCGGAGCGGTCCGACCGTCTCATGGTACGGCCGTCTGCTCATCGTTGGGACATTACTGGTCGCCGCCGGCTGGGAGATCTTCCAGCTGCTTCTGACCATCATCACTCTCGACTGACCGTTTCGTTGAACAGATGTCGGGTTCAGCTGGCAATTGAGGGCGCGTCCTGCACCAGATCGACTGAACCATACGCGTCGGAATTCGACTTTCGGAAGTACACCGAACCTTCGCCCGGAACACTCAGCGATGCTTCCTGGCAAACTCTGCGGCCTTGGCGGCAGCGACTTCGTTGATCCCAAACAGCCGCTCGTAATCACGATCGGAAATTCTCAAGACAGCGCCCGCGCCGAGACGATCGAGTCGCGACCGCAACTCGGCGAGAGTGAGGTTTTCATCCATTATTGTTCTCGGATTTCTAGACCGAGCTGGACTTTTGCCGAGTATTGACTCCCAACAACGTGTACAGCGGACAGTACGAGAGGAGTGCTGTCGCGATCAGAACGAATCCGAGAGTCCCGACGATCAGCCATCCCGCTCCAAGCGAGCCGTCCTTCACGGTATATGCAATCAGAGCCAGACCGATGACGATCCGGGCGTACTGATCGATGAGTCCGACGTTGCGCGTCATGGCAAAGCGCCTCCTTTTCTGCAGGCCCCATTTTGAACGCACTCCGGCCCAAAGCCCTTGATCATGATCAATTCACGCGGAGGGACCGCGCGTCCTGCCACCCCGGAGCTCTACGTCCGTCGTCGGCCTAATCTGGATCCCGCCCGACGCTACGGGCCGAGCGGGCGAGTGCCTCATATCCGGCCGCGATTTTCATGAAATGATCGCGAGTCGCCTGGTCCGGATGTCGCGCGGCTTGCCGCTTCGTCCGCTCGGCGCGGGACGCCCAATATGAAGCGTCGTCCTGAAGCTTTCGGGCACGCGGCTTCTTCTGCACCACCTCATCGGCATTCTTCGCCGCTTGACGTGGCGGCCGCCCAACGATGACGGCTTCGTTCCCATGTTGCTGCGGCAGCCGCCGCTTGCCATCTCCAGAGCACATCGCACCATTCTCCCGGCTATCGAACGACGACAGCTCCGGATCCTTCAGCAGCTCGCCAACGCCTCGCGGCGCGTGGCGACGATCGGATCAATCCATCGCCGGCTCGGCAACCGCCGCGCGCTCCTGAAACTGGTCGTACGCCCCCAGAGCGTCGGCGGCGTACATCAGGGACGGTCCTCCGCCCATATAGACCGCCAATCCGAGCGCCTCCTCGACCTCCTTGCGGCCGACGCCAAGCTTGACCAGGGCCTCGGCGTGGAAGCCGATGCAGCCGTCGCAGTGAGCGGCAACGCCCAGTGCAAGCGCGATCAGTTCCTTCGTTCGTGCATCAAGCGCACCATTTCTGGTGGCCGCCTGCGCCATGGCCGAGAACGCTCGCATGGTTTCCGGAATGCCGTTGCGAAGCTGGCCCAGATTGTAGGAGATGTGCTTGCAGACGTCGGCATAGTCCTTTTGCATGCGACCCTCGGTCTTCGCTATTGGAACGGTCCAGAGGAAGGGCGGCTCCGCCGACGGGGGTGCAACGGCGAACGCCGCCCTTCATCCAACGCAGCCCGGCAACGCGATCTGGCCTCTCTAAAGGACGTGCGTGTTCGGCTTGCAAGGACCCCGACCTTGTAACGCAGCGATCGCGCTTGATCTTTGCGCCAGATCAAACCGCACCCAATTTGCCGCTTGTGTCAGATCAACGCGTCCCACGCATCTGGAGTTAGGCTGATTGTTACTTTCCAGGACGATGGGAGATATCGGATGTACGCGCACCAGATCATGGCCCGCAAGGTGCTCTCGACAGCGCCGGACAGCACCATCCTCGACGCGGCAAACATCATGCTTCGGCACCACGTAAGCGGTCTGCCGGTCGTCGGTCGCGACGGAACGCTCGTCGGAATCATCACCGAAGGGGATTTTCTTCATCGCAGCGAGCTCGGCACCGAAAGGAAGCGAAACTGGTTGATGACCTTCATTCTCGGACCAGGAAAATGGGCTGAGGACTACGTGTTCGAGCACGGCCGCAAGGTCTCCGAGATCATGACACGCGCGCCGGTCACCGTAGCCGAGGATGCGCCGCTGACGACGGTCGTCGAACTGATGGAGACGAACAACGTCAAGCGGCTGCCGGTTGTTCGCGGCGGCAAGCTTGTCGGCATAATCACCCGCAGCAACCTGCTGCGAACCGTGGCGAGCCTTGCACGCGGCGTACCTGCTCCAACCGAGAATGACGACCGGATCCGGCGGCGCATTCTGGACGAGATCGAACACAACGCCTGGTGCCCGCTCGGACTCAGCGTCATCGTCCGGGATGGCATCGTCCACTTGAGTGGCCTGATCACGGAAAGCAGATTCCGCAAGGCTGCGATCGTCGCGGCCGAGAACGTTCCCGGCGTCCGCGAGGTGCATGATCACCTCTACTGGGGCGATAGCTTCTCGGGCTTCTGTCTGAAATCTCCTGAAGACCAGGAGTCGGAGAAACAGGCTCGCTAAAGGCAACCAAAACCGCCGCACATTCGGAGTTTCTGCAATGGCCAGTGAAACAGCAAAGGCAATCTTGATGATTCTCATATTCGGGTCGCTTCTGATCACCATTCACGTATCGGAAAGCATCGCGACGAAGCGACTGAGAGCATTGGCGCTACGGGCACTACGACGCTCTCGCTCGCGATAGGCTGAAGCACTCACGACATCCAATCTTCCTGACACGCAGGTCCAGATCTCGTACGCGCCATTGCAAGCGGTTGAGCCTCGTCAAGGAATGCCGTGCGAAAGCGACTGCTTTGTAATCGAAAGGTTCATCGGAGGCATCGATGCGCGCCCACCAGATCATGACCAAGAACGTCATCACTGTTACGCCTCGAACCGCGATCGAGGATGCCGCCAACATCATGCTTCGAAATCACATCAGCGGGCTGCCGGTCGTCGATGACGGCAGGTTGACGGGAATCGTCTCGGAAAGCGATTTCTTGCGCCGCGGGGAGATCGGAACCGGGCGCAAGCGTTCGGCCATTCTCCAGTTCCTGTTTGGACCTGGCCGCGCCGCCGAGGACTTCGTCCACGAGCGCGGTCGCAAGATCGAGGACGTGATGACGCCGGATCCGGTCACGGTCGGGGAAGAAACGCCGCTCGAGGAGCTGGTGCACCTTATGGAGAAGAAGGACATCAAGCGCCTGCCCGTGATGCGCGGCAAGGACCTCGTCGGCATCGTGACCCGTTCGAACCTGCTCCAGGCCGTGGCTAGTCTGGCGCATGAGATCCCGGATCCGACCGCGGACGACGACCATATCCGCGATCGTATCCTCCGGCAGATCGACGCCGTAACCTGGCGCCCTATCGGGTTCGAGGTCACCGTCCGCAACGGCGTTGTCCATCTGCATGGGATCGTCACCAGCGACCAAGCGCGCGAAGCGACCATCGTAGCCGCGGAGAACACTGCCGGCGTCAAGAAGGTGCACGACCATCTCTGCTTCGTGGATACCTATACCGGCTTCTACGTCGAATCCCCCGAGGACATGAAGGCAGCGAGCTGAAGCGACAGGCGGCTCAGCAAGCTCGTTTGGCCGAATTGTCCGGCCCGCCATCTACAGATCAAACACGTCGCCCAGACGCGGCAACTCGACTCGCTGGTCCTCCAAATGCGCGGCGAGCGCCTGCATTGCAGGCTCTTCGCCATGAACCAGGAACGTTGCCTCGCATCCCTCGATCGCGCGTCGCCATACCAGCAACTCCTGCTGGTCCGCGTGAGCTGAAAATCCGTTGATCGTGTAGATCGTGCTGCGAATCGCAACGTCTTCGCCGAACAACCGCACGAAGTTGGCCCCATCGATGATCTGCCGCGCAATCGTTCCCGAAGCGGCGTATCCGACGAACACGATCGCCGATTCCTTGCGCCAGATATTGTGCCGGAGATGATGGCGAATTCTGCCGCCGGTGCACATCCCCGAGCCTGCCATGATGACCGCGCCTCCGGTTATCCTGTTGATGGCAATCGAATCGGCGCTCTCGCGGACCAGACGCAGGTTTGCCGGCTGCAGCGGATCCCGCCCTTCGCGAAACATGGAAGCGGCTTCGGAGCTGAGAGATTCGGAATGCCGCTTGAATATCTCGGTCGCCGAGATCGCCATCGGCGAGTCCAGAAAGATTTGCATAGTCGGCGGCAGCCTGCTGTACTCCACCCCTTGACGCAGGACATATAGGATTTCCTGGGCGCGCTCGAGCGCGAAGGTCGGGATAATGACGTTGCCGCCGCGCGCCAGCGTGCTGCTGACCGCGCCGTAAAGCTCTTCGATGGAGTCTTTCAGCGACCGATGGAGCCTGTCTCCATACGTCGATTCCATGACGACAATGTCGGCGCGAGCGGGAGGACTGGGGAGCCGCAGCAGCGGGCGACCGGCGTTGCCAAGATCGCCCGAGAACAGGACCGAACGCGCGCGGCCATGCTCGGCGACCTCGATCAGAATGCTAGCAGAGCCCAGGATATGGCCGGCATCGAAGAAGGTCGCACGAAGTCCCTCCGCGAGCGGCAAAGGCTGCCCATATTCAGCCGTCCTTCCAAACCGATCAAAGCAATCGAGCGCATCCACGACGGTGTAGAGCGGCGACCGCACATCTTCTTCGCCGCGCCGGCGCCATTGGCGCGCTCTCCGCTGTGCGTCTTCTTCCTGAAGATGCGCCGCATCGACCAGAACGAGGCGGGCCAGCTCGCGACTGGCCGCAGTCGTGATCACTTCACCCTTGAACCCGCGCTTCGCAAGCAATGGAATCCTGCCGCAGTGATCCAGGTGGGCATGGGTCAGCAGAACATAGTCGATCGTTGAAGGATCGAACCCGAAGGCGGCGATGTTCTCTTCCACCAGGTCGCGGCTTCCTTGAAAGAGACCGCAATCGATGAGAATGCGCCGGTTCAGACATTCGACCAGGTGACAGGACCCGGTCACCGCGCGATCGGCGCCATGAAAGGATAATTTCACGATTCGCCCTCTTTCCTGATCGACTTGCCCCGTGAGGCGTCGTCTCCGATCGGCAGAAGCGGTCGGCCGGCCGCCTCGTACCACCGCAGAATGCCCTGCCAGGTTTCCTCGGCGGACTCCGCAAACCAGAACAGGCACCTGTCTTCCGGATTGATGACACCCTCGTCGACCAGGAAGTCCGGATCAAACACGCGACGCCAGTACGACTCGCCAACCAGCACAACCGGCACCGGCGCAATCTTCCGGGTCTGCGCCAACGACAGCACCTCGAACAGTTCGTCCATCGTGCCAAAGCCGCCAGGGAATGCCACCAGCGCGCGGGCGCGCATCAAGAAATGCAACTTTCGCATCGCGAAATAGTGGAACCTGAAGCAGAGCTCCGGCGTGACATAGGGGTTGGGGTCCTGCTCTTTCGGAAGGGCGATGTTGAGTCCGATCGATGGGGCCTCGACATCGCGCGCACCCCGGTTGGCGGCTTCCATGATACCAGGCCCGCCGCCAGTCATGATCATCAGACGGCCGCCGATGGCCTTTTCGCTTGCGGCACCGACGATCTGCCCGAACTGGCGTGCGATTCTGTAGTACTTGCTCTTCGCCGCAAGACTCCGCGCCGTCTTGAGACGGCGCTGCAGGTCGTCATCGTCAGGATTCAACGCGAGCACGTCAGCCATCGAGGCGACGGCCCGGCGTGCCGCCTGCGCTTCGCAAATGCGAGTGCTGCCAAAGACGACAATGGTGTGAGCGATCTGATGCTCCCGAAGCAGGGTTTCGGTCTTGAGGAAATCAAGTTGGAGGCGAATGCCGCGTGTGGCTTCGCTCTGCAGAAAATCTTCGTCCTGATCCGCCTCCTGATAGCTTGGCGATTGCAGGATGCTGCGCAGAGCGCCAGGCACACGGCCGTCCTCTTCGGCGCTGTTGGGCTGCCGATCCGGGAGTACCACGGCCCTGTCGACACGGTGAGCCGGCTTCGGGCTTGGACGAGTCGATGGCGGATCGTCAGTCATGCGCCGGCCTGCCGTCCGCCTCCGAGGATGTGGGCGCCGCATCGTGCTTCAGGGCCTCACGAACCTCGTCATCCTCCAACGCATCCAGTAGCCAGCGGTGATCGGTCGACTTCGCGCTACCAATATCTGCTTCAAAATTCGCCCGTTGCCTGACGGTCGGCGACTTCACTAGGTCAGTCATGGCGAACCTCGTCAGCATTTGATAGGCATTGCCTAGCATCCGCAATCGGCTGCACGGGCGCCTTGAGCGAGGTCAATTCGGAAATTTCTTTGATGCCAAGGCGCCAAACTGAGCCTAGTTTCTCGCCGCTGTTGCGGCTCGACCGGAAGCGCGTCCGGAGCAATCGCACGCTCCGCAATTGTCTGCCGGGTCTTCCGCGTCAGTTGCCCTCGGATCGCGCGAGTATCCGCTCAAGCGCGGTGATCAGCTGCACACGCCCGACGATGCCGACGACGCGTGTACCCCGGAGTACCATGACTTGCGATATCTGATGCTTGTCCATTTCGACCACGATCTCGTCCACAGTCGCGCACTCGTCGACGCAGACGGGCTTGCGGCTCATCACAGCGTCGACGCTCAGCGCCCGGGTCCGCTCGCGGACCAGCCGCCCCTCCTCTCTGCTCAGCAGCCATTCGAGCCAAAAGCCCTCCGGCCAATGCACGCCGAGTTCGCGACGGTGGAGGAAGTCGCCCTCCGAGATGACTCCGATCAGCGCCCCTGCGGCATCGAGCACAGGCAAGCCGCGCTGTCCAGTTTCCAGCAATAGACGAACAGCATCAAGCAATGGTGCGCCGGGCGTGATCGTCGCGAAAGACGTGCGCATGACATCCAAGGCCAACATGGCAAATTCCCCAGAGCTTCGCGTACACGATGATCCGCCAGCATCGATCAAAAATGGAAGGTCAAGCTGATCTGGATCAATAAGCCGTGCAGCTTTTTGTAACCGCCCGTTTTCGCCGCAGGATCATTCGGCGAGCTATCGGTTCATATGGGAAGCACCGCCGAGTATGGAGCCGCAGCGCTGACTACGCACGTCGAGAGCCACTCCCGGAAGCTCGCGGCCGTTGCGCGCCCCTACCTGCTTTGGCTTGCCTGGCAAGGATGGCGAGATGCACCACAAGAGATCATTGACGGTGTACGTCGCGATAGTGACTGCAATTCGTACGGCTGTCGTGATTTTCAGCGGATCAAACGGCTGCAAATCGATCCACGGGCGCACTGAACATCTAGTTCATCCGGGCGAAGAGGCGATCGATGGCATCCGAGGGAATCGCAAAGGCGCGCTCGGATTCGGTCTCGCCGGTGGTGGCGGCAACAATGCCGATCACTTCACCCCGCAGATTGAACAGCGGCCCGCCTGCACTGCCGCGATCCAGCAACGCGTCGGTCTGAATGAGATCCTGGCAGGGAACACCAGGCGACGAACGATGCAGGGCGCTGACGATGCCGAAACTAATGCTTTGAGTGAACCCCGAGGAGCCACCGACCGCAACGACGAAATCCCCAGGCTCTACGTCGATCGATCGGCCGATGCGGGCCGAGGTCAGGCCGGACGCCGAAATCCTCAGCATCGCGAGGTCGTATCGCTCGTCGGCTACCACGAACCGGGCGTCAAGCTGGCGCCCATCCGGCAATCGGACCGCAAGCGTCGTGGCGCCGCTGACCAGATGATTGCTCGTCACGATCAATCCGGACTCCGCCTTGATGACGACGCCCGCACCATACACATCCTGCATAATGCGAGGCGGAAGCTCGGGACCAGCGTCCATTGACCGGGGGGATGCCGAAGTCTCGGTGCCGACCTTTATGCCGACGACACTTTGGATGACCTTCCCGACCAGAGGCGCAAGTGTTTGCACATCCCGGATTTCCCCAGCTTGCGCCGGTCCGGGCCAGAGCAGGAACAGCCCCGCGATGATGGTCATGGATGACAGCAGGCAGTCGGACCACTTCCGCATCAGCTCCGGATGTCGGCCTCGGACCAAGAGCGGCCGAAATCTGCTGTTCGAGCCAGAGGCGAACGGGAGCTGGGCGTTCTGAATTTGCCGGGCATCGAGCACAATGCCGGTCATCGTTGATCCTCCATTTCCATATGACCATGAGCGACTTTGCTCGCAGCGGCCTTGATGGGGATCAATGATGGGGCGGCACTTGATGCGCGTACGGCTGCCGCTCATCTATCGCCTCCGCGGCCGAGCGGCGAGTCGGCGGCACGGCGATCCCGAACGCCTTCGGTGCCGCTACTTCTGCTGGATGCGGTTCAGGTAATCGATAACGGCGAGGATGCGTGTTCGCACGACGACTTCCCGCAAGTCCCGCGAAGGATCGAGCGCGTCGTAGGTCGGATCAATCGTGTGAGGCGCGCTCTTGACGGGATTGAATCGTTCTCCCCAGATCGGCATTTCATGAGTGCCGTGCGCGGAAATTGTTCTCCGCCCATCTATGGCTTCATAAACGGCGGTTATCGGAAATATCCCATTGTTGTTCTTGGCCAAGGCCGTCAAATCGGCAGGCGGCACCTTCAGCTGCCCAGCAACAGGTCCTTTGCCCTTTCCATCTACGCCATGACAGCTTGCGCACGAAGCTTGAAACTCCGCCTTACCAACATCGACATCTTCAGCGTGAGCGGCCGCGGCGAAGCCAGCGGTCACACCGGCAATCATGAAAGACTTCAGGCCACGGATACTCATATCATGCCCCAGTTCTTCGGATAAGCTCATCTAGCGGTGTTGGCTTGGCCTCAGTTTGACGCAAGTCAATGCATCGCGCCCTCCCAGTTCCGGCGGCGCGGTGCCCTCGGGCCGGAGAATAAGCAGACATAGACTGCCACCGCTATCCCCGCTGAGCCGGACGCAGCAAAGTCGGGTTGAGCTGGACTTTGGCCAGCCACTAACTCTCGCCCTCGCAAGCAGCGCATCCTGATCAACCATTTCGGTCTCACGCCTGATCCAACCGCAGGCATCAAACGCCCAAGGGAGGCAAGATCAGATCTTGGACGGATCGAGAGATGGCCGCATTCGAGAAACGCTGGCCAATCGGAACAAAGCAGCGGACCGCCTACGGCTTGATGCTGAACAGGGCACGGCGCAGACTGGCGTCTTGGTCGACATGGCGGTGAGTGAAGACCTGCAGAAGGCGCTGGCGGCAACACAGCGCAAGCACGTTACCGTCATCAACACCGAGTACGGCAAGCCATGCACAGTCGATGGCTTCAGCCGATTCATGCGTGATACGATCAGCGCCGCAGGCCTTCCGCTCGACTGCAAGCCGCATGGGTTGCGTAAGACACTGGCCGACTCCTCGCTGATGCCGAATGTAGCGCGCATGACATCATGGCCGCGCTTGGTCACACCACACTGTCAGAGGCGAAGAGATATACCCGTGAGGCCGATCGCGGCCGTGGCGGCAAGCGCGCAGCAGCAGGCCTCAACGAACATAGGTCGAACAGAATTTCCCAAACCGCATCTGAGAATCTGGGAAAACAGGCAAAAGGCCACGGAAAAACAAGGTCATGATTTCCCGAATGGCGCTCCCTAGGGGAATCGAACCCCTGTTTCAGCCTTGAGAGGGCCGCGTCCTAACCGCTAGACGAAGGGAGCGTTGAGAGGGAAGGCAATAGCCTTGAAATCGGCCTGCCGCAAGATGGCTTGTGCATTGCGGCGGGGATTTTGTCATCCATGCTTACCATGCCGTGCCGGCGGTTTCGGCGCGGCAGCAGCCCCGGAACGCCCCTACGCCCCGAGGGGCCGCAGCGCGCCGCACCTGCACGGGCCAGCGATGCGGCCGCGCCGCCGGCACGGCCACCTCCGGATGTCATCTCTGCATCGTGCACGGCCCTGCTTTTGACAAACCGCAAATGCAAAAACACCGTTCTGTAAACACCTGCCTGTGAAGTCACCCGGCGCCGGCCTCTGCTAACATCGCAGCCCTTCACCATGCTGCGCCCGCACGGCGCCGGACAAGCAAGAGGAGTGCTTGGAACAAAGCGCGAGACCTTGGCGCACGGCAATTTGGCTCACCAGTATCTTGGCACAACAAACATCAGCGCGGCCGCTGGCGATGGAAGATGTTCCGTCCCTGCCCCCGCACCGGTCAATAGCTTAAGCAGAGCGAGGACAGACCATGATCAAACTAAGAATCAACGGCCAGGAACAGAATTGGGACGGCGACCCGGATCTTTCGCTGTTGTGGTATCTGCGTGACGAAGTCGGCCTCACCGGGACCAAGTTCGGCTGCGGCCAGGCCCTGTGCGGCGCCTGCACCGTGATCATCGACAAGGAGGCAGTGCGCGCCTGCATCACCTCGGTCTCCGACGCGGCTGGCCGCGAGATCACCACCATCGAGGGACTGCACCCGACCGGCGACCATCCGGTGCAGAAGGCGTGGCGCCAGGTCAATGTTCCGCAGTGCGGCTACTGCCAGGCCGGCCAGATCATGCAGGCCGCGGCACTCTTGGACCAGAACCCGAAGCCGAGCCACGACCAGATCCGCGAGGCCATGTCGGGCAATATCTGTCGCTGCGGCTGCTACCAGCGGATCGAGAATGCCGTCCATCTCGCATCGACGGGGGTGTGACATGAACATTCGCACCAACCCCGGAAAGCTTCGCGGTTTCGAGAAGCAAGTGAAGGTCGAGAACCTGTCGCGCCGCAGCATCCTCAAGGGGCTCGGCATTGCCGGCTCGTTCGTGCTCGCAGCGCCTGTGATGACGCGCCAGGCATTCGCCTATGAGACCGGCGCCGGCAAGATGCCGCACGGCGTCGTGGTCGATCCGCGCGTGTTCGTCGCGATCGCCCCCAATGGCATCGTCACCATCCTGGCGCACCGCTCCGAGATGGGAACCGGCGTCCGCACCAGCCTGCCGCTGATCGTCGCCGAGGAAATGGAGGCCGACTGGTCGCGCGTCCATGTCCAGCAGGCACACGGCGACGAGGTCAAGTTCGGCAACCAGGACACCGACGGCTCGCGCTCGACCCGGCACTATCTGATCCCGATGCGCCAGATCGGCGCCTCGGCGCGTTCGATGCTGGAAGCCGCCGCCGCCAAGAAATGGGGCGTGCCGGTCACCGAAGTGAAGGCGCAGAACCATGAGGTCGTGCACCGCGCGAGCGGACGCAAGGCCGGCTTCGGCGAACTCGCCGCCGACGCTGCGAAGGAATCGGTGCCGAGCATCGAGGGCCTCAAGCTGAAGGACCCGAAGGACTTCCGCTATCTCGGCAAGGGCCAGGTCTCGATCGTCGACCTGCACGACATCACCACCGGCAAGGCGCATTACGGCGCCGACACTCGCCTGCCCGGCCTGAAATACGCTGTCATCGCCCGGCCGCCGGTCACCGGCGGAAAGGTCAAGTCGTTCGATGACAGTGCGGCGATGAAGGTGCCCGGCGTCGAGAAGGTGATGGAGGTCAAGGGCTGGCCCTGGCCGTCAAAGTTCCAGCCGCTCGGCGGCGTGGCTGTGATCGCGCGCAACACCGGCGCCGCGATCAAGGGCCGCGACCAGCTGAAGATCGTCTGGGATGACGGCACCAATGCCAAATACGACTCCGTCACCTATCGTGCTTCCCTCGAGGAAGCCGCGCGAAAACCCGGCCTCGTGGTGCGCAAGGAAGGCGACGTCGATGCGGCACTGAAGAGCGCCGACAAGGTCATTGTCGGCGAATATTACCTGCCGCATCTCGCCCATGTCAGCATGGAGCCGCCGGTCGCGGTTGCCGACGTCAAGGGCGACAAGGCCGAGGTCTGGGCACCCGTCCAGAGCCCCGGCGGCACCCGCGAGGACGTCGCCAAGACGCTCGGCATTCCCGAGGACAATGTCACCGTCAACGTGACGCTGCTCGGCGGCGGCTTCGGCCGCAAGTCGAAATGCGACTTCGCGCTGGAGGCGGTATTGCTGTCGAAGGAACTCGGCGCGCCGGTCAAGGTGCAGTGGACCCGTGAAGACGACGTGCATCACGACTTCCTGCACACCGTCTCGGTGGAACGGATCGAGGCCGGTCTCGACAAGAGCGGCAAGGTGATTGCGTGGCGGCACCGCAGCGTGGCACCGACCATCGCCTCGACCTTTGCCGCCGGCGCCAACCATGAAGCGCCGTTCGAGCTCGGCATGGGCCTGATCGACAACCCGTTCGAGATCGCCAATCTGCAGTGCGAGAATCCGGAAGCGGCCGCATTCACGCGGATCGGCTGGTTCCGCTCGGTCTCCAACATCCCGCGCGCCTTCGCGGTGCAGTCGATGGTCGGGGAAATCGCACACGCGACGAACCGCGACCAGAAGGAGATGCTGCTGGAGCTGATCGGCAGCCCGCGGATCGTCAACCTGTCCTCGGTGAAAGATCCCTGGAACTACGGCGAGCCCTATGACAGCTACCCGATCGACACCGCGCGGTTGCGCAAGGTGGTCGAGCTGGTCGCCGAAAAGGGCGAGTGGGGCCGTCAGGTGCCGAAGGGCCATGGTCTCGGCATCGCCGTGCACCGTTCGTTCGTCAGCTACATTGCGACCATCGTCGAGGTGGCGGTTGACGACAAGGGCAAGCTCACTGTGCCGCGGGTCGACACCGCGATCGATTGCGGCACGTACGTCAATCCGGAGCGGATCGCCTCGCAGATCGAGGGTGCTGCGATCATGGGACTGAGTCTGGCCAAATACGGCGAGATCAGCTTCAAGGACGGCAAGGTGCAGCAGAGCAATTTCGACGACTTCCCGGTGATCCGGATCGACGAGTCGCCTGCGATCACCAACGTCTACATCGTGCCGCCCGGAGCGGACACTCCGCCGAGCGGCGTCGGCGAGCCCGGCGTGCCGCCGTTCGCACCGGCGCTCAGCAACGCGATCTTCGCCGCCACCGGAAAGCGCATCCGCGCGCTGCCGATCGGCAAGCAGCTGGAGACGTGAGACTGGAACGTTAGGCGAGACGGGCCGTTCTCATCGATCGATACTCTGGAGCAGATCGATGAGAACCCCACCTCAGACATTCGGGACGCTCGCGGCATTGCTGTCCGCGGGCGTCTTGCTTTTTGCCGCACAGGCTTCCGCACAAACCAATTCGCCGCCGAGCACGACGGCAACGCGTCCGGCCAAGGTGCTGCCCGACCAGACCTCGGCTCCAAGCAATGCTCCGCCGGCGACCACCGGCCAAAGCACCGGCGAAGCCTCCAAGGATCCCACAATCAAGAAGATGAACGAGGACGAGAAGCAGAAGGTCGACACCAAGGGCAAGTAACAGAGCGGACCGGGAAGCGGCGGTCTCCCCAACCGCCACTTCCCGATCGCATCGCCCCTTTCGGTGAGAAGTGTTTGCTGAAGCTTCGGTTCTGAATCCACAGAACCGAAGCTTTGGTTCGCGCCTTACTTCTTGTCGAGCGCGAACACCCAGATCACGCCGCCTTGCGGGACGTTGTTCTCGAAGCCCGCGACCTTGCCGGCCAGCGCGTCCTGGATGCGCTGCGCGTCGACGCCCCAGCCCGACTGGACCGCGATGTATTGCGTGCCATCGACCTCATAGGACATCGGCATCGCCATGATGCCGGAGTTGGTCTTTTGCTCCCATAAAACTTCGCCGGTCTTGGCGTTGAAGATGCGGAAGGCGCGGTCGTTGGTGCCGCCGGCGAGAACGAGATCGCCCGCAGTCGCGGTCACGGCACCGAACAGCTGCGAGGTCTTGTAGTCGTGCTGCCAGACTTTCTTGCCGGTCGCCGGATCCCACGCCTGCAGCTCGCCGAAGTGATCGGCATTGGGTGCGGGTATCAGGCCGATGTCCTCCGGCTTGGTGCCGAGCCAGAGCTGACCGGGAACCAGCGGCTGCTTCTCGCCGGTGAAGCCGCCGCAGAAGTTCTCGTTGGCGGGAACGTAGACGAGCTTCGTGTTCGGGCTGTAGGAGGCCGACGGCCAGTCCTTGCCGCCCCACAGCGACGGGCAGAACTCGACCCGCTTGCCGAGCACCGGCTTGTGGTCGGGATCGAGGATCGGCCGGCCGGTCTCGGCCTCGACGCCCTTCCAGACATTGGTCTTCACGAACGGCCAGCCGGCGACATAGTTGATCTTGTCCGGCTTGCGCTCGAGCACCCAGAAGATCGCGTCGCGGCCGGGATGGACCAGGCTCTTGAACGAGCGCCCGTCGCGCTGCATGTCGATCAGCATCGGCGCATCGACCTCGTCCCAGTCCCAGGAATCGTTCTGGTGATACTGGAAGTGGGTCTTGATCTTGCCGGTGTCGGGATCGAGCGCCAGCACCGAGCTGGTGTAGAGGTTGTCGCCGGGATGCATCGAGCCGGGCCATGGCGCCGCGTTGCCGACGCCCCAATAGACCGTCTTGGTGTCCTTGTCGTAGGTGCCGGTCATCCAGGCCGATCCGCCGCCCGACTTCCAGTCGTCGCCGCTCCAGGTCTCGTGGCCGGGCTCGCCCTCGCCGGGGATGGTGAAGGTGCGCCACAGTTCCTTGCCGCTGCTGGCGTCGAACGCGGCGACATAGCCGCGCACGCCGAACTCGCCGCCGGAGCCGCCGACGATCACCTTGCCGTCGACGGTGAGCGGCATCAGGGTCATGTACTGACCCTTCTTGTAGTCCTGCACCTTGGTGTCCCAGACCACCTTGCCGGTCTTGGCGTCCAGCGCGACGACGTGGTCGTCGGTGGTGGCGAGATAGAGCTTGTCTTCCCACAGGCCGACGCCGCGGCTGGTCGGATGCAGCTGGAACAGGTCGTCGGGCAGCTGCCGCTTGTAGCGCCAGTACTCCTCGCCGGTCTTGGCGTTGAGCGCGATTACCTGCCCCATCGGAGTCGCGACGAACATCACGCCGTTGTTGACGATCGGCGGCGCCTCATGGCCCTCGATGACGCCGGTCGAGAAGGTCCAGACTGGCTTGAGGTCCTTGACGTTGGATGTGTTGATCTGGGTGAGCGGACTGAAACCCTGTCCGTCATAGGTCCGGCGATAGAGCATCCAGTTGCCGGGTTCGGGATTTTCGAGACGCGCAGAGGTGACGGAACTGTAGTTTTCGATCGGCCCTGCGACAGCGTAGGTCGAAATGAGGCACGTGAATGCGACACAACTCGACAGTAACCACTGCTTGCTTGTCATGAGATGCTACCTCCCTGCTCTGTTTTGTTTTTAGGTCATGCAGAAATCTCGATTGGCCTCATCCTCCCTGCTGAGCACCTACCTTCCCGACGAATGGCGCTGCGACCGTGATCGCGCCGTCGGCAACCGTCAGCGGCAAGGCCGCGAGGCGACGTGGCGCCGGCCCGAACACGACCTGCGCATTCTGCCGCGGATCGTATTCGGAGTTGTGACAGAGACATTTCAGAACGTTCTTGTCGCCCTGATCCTGCTTCACCCAGGCGGTGATCGGACATCCGGCATGCGTGCAGATCACCGAGTAGCAGACGACGCCGTCAGGCGCGCGGGCACGCGTGGCATCGTCCAGCTCGTTCGGATCGAGCTTGATCAGCACGACCTCGTTGAGCCGCGAACCTTTGCGAACGACGGAGGTTTTCGGGTCCTGCGGCCAGGCGCGAATGGGCGGTCCGCCCAAGGTCAGATCATCCGACTTGATGACCTGGCTGGCCTTGTCGCCTTCGGCACGCACAAGCACATCGGCTTTTTGCGGTCGCTCGCTGGCGCCCGGCTGTTCATCATCGTCAGCGGCTGCGGGCTCGATCGCGGCGAGACAGGCGCAGCCCGCAAGCGCAGTCAACACCGCGCGACGCGTCGGCTCGATGCAGGACGCGGCCGCTTCGGATTCAACGCACTGTTCGCTGGGAGCGTTGGGGTTGGACTCCGACATGGCGCAAGCTGAGCGTGCAACTCGGCCGAAAAGATGGCAGCACACATTCTCGATGCGCGAACGCATGCGCAAAAAATACGCTGCAGCTATTGGTTGCGGATTGCCTGCGCGGCTTCGCGACTGCTTCGATCAGGGTTCGTTGACGAAGCTCAGCCTGCCGACAGGTTTCAGTGTCTTTGCATCAAATGTGCGGATCTCTGTTGCACCGCCTATATCAAGCGTGAGCACCAGCCGTTCGCCGGCGACGCCGGTTGCGACGATGCGGGCGCCCTTCGGCAACGCAGCAGTGACGTCGGATACGGAAACGGGGCTTCCCTCGCTGCGATAAAGGCGGTAGCCGATGGCGATCAACACGACGGCCACGGCCAATGCCGAGGTCAGGCCCGCGATCAGCATCATGCGCCGAACCCGCGCGATCAGCGCGGCCTGGTCGGGGGTCGGTTCGGTCACAGCGGTGTCGGTCATCACAAGGCTCTATCTTTGCAACAGGTCGATTTGAATCAGGTTTCTTCGAATGGCGGTCGGAAGCTGGAGGTCATCGTCACAGGCGACGAGGACTCGGCCCGGCTTGACCGCGTGCTCGCACAGCGCACTTCGGAGCTGTCGCGGTCCCGGCTGAAGGCGCTGATCCTCGCCGGTTCCGTGACCGTCAAGGACGCCGTCGTCCGCGACCCCGCTTATCATGTCGCCACCGGCGATACGATCATAATCGACGTCCCGGAGGCCGTGCCCGCCCAGCCTCAGGGCGAGGACATCGCGCTCGACATCGTGTTCGAGGACAACGACATCATCGTCATCAACAAGCCCAGGGGGCTCGTTGTGCATCCCGCTGCCGGCCACGCCTCGGGAACGCTGGTCAACGCGCTGATCGCGCATTGCGGCGGCAGCCTGTCCGGCATCGGCGGGGTCAAGCGGCCGGGCATCGTGCACCGGCTCGACAAGGACACCACAGGGCTGATGGTGGTTGCCAAGAACGACCAGGCGCACCAGTCGCTGACCGCGCAATTCGCCGATCACGGGCGCACCGGGCCGATGGAGCGCGGCTACATGGCGTTCGCCTGGGGCGTGCCGAACCGGCCCCACGGCACGATCGACGCCCCGATCGACCGCCACCCGCATGCCCGGGAGAAAATGGCCGTCCGCCCGGGCGGCCGCGAGGCGATCACCCATTTCGAGGTGTGCGAGAGCTTTGCCGGCCGCGACGGCAAGCCGGTCGCCTCACTCCTGGCCTGCCGGCTCGAGACCGGGCGGACCCATCAGATCCGGGTGCACCTCGCCCATCTCGGCCATCCCCTGATGGGCGACAGCGTTTACGGCGCGCACTTCAAGACCAAGGCCGGGCAGCTCAGCCCGGAAGGTAAGCACGCACTTACCGCGCTCGACCGGCAGGCCCTCCACGCCTATTTGCTGGCTTTGGAGCACCCCCGCACCGGGGAACTTTTGCACTGGGAGTCGGCCCTGCCGGAGGATTTGCTTCTCCTGCAACAGGCGCTGGCAGCGGCGGTATGACGCACCCTCTGATGAAAAGCCTTGTTATGACAACAGGTTATAGCTGCCACACGGGGACGTGACGTCAGCAATCCTTCCCTATCACGGACAGTTTGGTGTATGTTGCACCTGCGTTGAATATCCAACGCGGAACATCGCAGCATGGCCGGCTTTAACCCAGCGGCCACCTGCCTGGCCCGCCGCTATCGGGGGCCTGAACCACTGGAGGGCGCTCGAATGGCCCGTACAGCTACGTTGCCGGTCCTCAATGGAGAATCCGGCCTTTCACGTTACCTCGCCGAGATCCGCAAGTTCCCCATGCTGGAGCCCCAGCAGGAGTACATGCTCGCCAAGCGTTGGCGCGAGCACGACGATCGCGACGCGGCGCATAAGCTCGTCACCAGCCATCTCAGGCTCGTGGCCAAGATCGCCATGGGCTATCGTGGCTACGGCTTGCCGATCTCCGAGGTCGTCTCGGAAGGCAATGTCGGCCTGATGCAGGCGGTGAAGCGATTCGAGCCCGAGAAGGGCTTCCGTCTCGCCACTTACGCCATGTGGTGGATCAAGGCGTCAATACAAGAGTACATTCTGCGTTCCTGGTCGCTCGTGAAGATGGGCACCACTGCGAACCAGAAGAAGCTGTTCTTCAACCTGCGCAAGGCGAAGAGCAAGATTTCGGCCCTGGAAGAGGGTGATCTCCACCCCGACCAGGTCAAGCTGATCGCCAAGCGCCTCGGCGTGACCGATCAGGACGTGATCGACATGAACCGCCGCCTCGGCGGCGACGCGTCGCTCAACGCCCCGATCCGCGACGACGGCGAAGCCGGCGAATGGCAGGACTGGCTGGTCGACAACTCGCCCAACGCCGAAGCCATGATGGCCGAGAGCGAGGAGTTCGATCATCGTCGTCAGGCCCTGACCGGGGCGATCGGCGTGCTCAACCCGCGCGAACGCCGCATCTTCGAGGCGCGGCGTCTGGCGGATGAGCCGATGACGCTGGAGGACCTCGCGGCCGAGTTCGGCGTGTCGCGCGAGCGCGTGCGGCAGATCGAGGTCCGCGCCTTCGAAAAGGTGCAGTCGGCCGTCAAGGGCACAATTGCCCGGCAGGAAGCCGCTCTGGAAGCCGCGCACTGATCGCACGGCGCAAGCCAACAGACACGAAAGCCGGCGGCAACGCCGGCTTTTTTGTTGCCTGTAGGATGGGTGGAGCGCAGCGATACCCATCATCCCGCCGCGCGGCACGAGATCGATGGGTATCACTTCATCCTACGCCGCTTGCCGTCGCGCCCTTGCGGGTGTATGTGCTGTGCCCCCGGCGCGATGTCGCGCCGTTCCAGCGCGCACGAGGGGGGCGGCATGAAGCGTAGATCGATACATCTGACCGCCCGATCGGTTGATCGGCGATCGGCCACGCGCTGAACGCCGCATCGCGGCTGTTCTTCCATTCATTTGATCCGGCTACGAGGGGCGTGACGCAACACGGCGTCGCGCCGTGTCGCCATGTATTTGCGGTTCGTTACACCGCTCATCCACCCGCACAGCCGCGTGGAGAGCGGCTTCTTTCGTGCGTCCTGGTACATCCACCGGAACGGCTGCCCGGACTGGATCCGACACGAGTTGTCGGAGCAGTTCGACTGGTTCGGGCAGCATCTGCCGATTCCGGGCCGCATCGCGCGGCACTTCAAGCGGCGCAATTCGATCTGGGGCATTTGCTGGTTCGACCCCGAAGCCCGCGAAGCGATCAGCCGCGCGCGCTACTGCGCCTGGCTGCTCGAGGAGGGCGGGCTACCGGTGCGCACGATCACGACCTCGCGTCAGCGCGAGTTGCTCTGGCGCGATGCGCACCAGATTGTCACCAAGCCGTCGGCCGATCTTCCCAAGGCGTTCGCCTGAACAAGGCCTTCGCCTCGACACAGGCCTTCCCCTCAACAGGGGAAGGTGCGGCCGCGGGAGCCAAATCGCTCCTCGCTGCCGCAAGCGGCGGGGCACTGGCGCCCCGGGTGGCCGTGGTCAGCTTCGGTCAGATGACTGCACCTGCACGTTCGTTGCCGAGGGTCGGTTCGACAGCGACGCCGGGTCCGGCGTCGAGGCGGTGTAGGGCGGCGCGCCCTGGGATGGTCGATGGGCAGCTTGTGCCGGAAGCACGATCACCTTTGCTCCGACCTTCACCCGATCATAGAGGTCCGCGACGTCCTCGTTGGTCAGCCGGATGCATCCGGACGACACCCGCTTGCCGATCGTGTCGGGCTTGTTGGTGCCGTGAATTCGATACTCGGTCTCGCCGAGATACATCGCCCGGGCGCCGAGCGGATTGCCGGGACCGCCAGCCATGAACCGCGGCAGATAAGGCTGGCGCGAAATCATCTCCGCCGGCGGACGCCAGTCCGGCCATTCTGCCTTGCGGGCCACGGTCTGTTCACCGGACCACGCGAAACCTTCGCGGCCGACACCGATGCCGTAGCGCATCGCCTGTCCGTCGTTCAGAACGAGGTAGAGGAACGTGTTTCCGGTGTCGATGACGACGGTGCCCGGCGTCTGGTGACTTGTGTAGTCGACCACCTGCCGAACAAATTTTCCGGGAGCGTCAGTGGTTTTTGGCGTTTCGATTCTTGGTGGTTCGACCCGAGGCGCCGGGACCGGAATTGGAACCGGAGCCGGCACTGCAGCCTGGACCGACGCCGCTACGCGAATGGGAGCCGATGGCACAGGCGTGGATGGTACAGGAGCCGATGGCGCCGGGACCTGGTGCGCAACCTGCTTCCGTGTCGGTTGAACGCTCGCCGGCCGCCACAGCAAACCGTACCCCAATGCGACAGCCGCCACAGCGCCAATTGCAACTCTTGCCGCCACCGGCAGCGCGAGCGCCTCGGTCTTTTTGCGTTTGGCCCGCTTACCCATACCTCTCCCCTGGTCCCGTGTCTGGAGGAGGTACAAGGCAAGTTTTAACAAGCCTCGAAGCGATGTCGGCCGGGCTGGAAATCGCCAAGCGTCGTTAACGCCGGCTCCGGTTCTGCGATACCCATCGTCCGCGATCGCCGGTTCCGGCTGAAAATGGCGCCAGCCTATTGCTTCGCCTGGTCGATCCTGATGGTGCTGCTCGGACCGACACTGGTCGCTTGAAGAACGACCTCGCCGTCCTTGGCCATCGCGTAATGGGATATTTTCGCAGGTTCGATCAAGAACGAGCCGGGCGGGTAAGCCTTGAATTTGCTCTCATCCCACTGATCACCGTTCGCGTAATAGAAGGTGCCGGCCAGAACCACGGCCGTTCGTGTCTCACCGTGCCAATGTGGCATGATCTTGAAGCCGGCCGGGATCCTCACCCGCTCCGAAAACACGCCCGCCTTCTTCGGGTCGCCAAAGAGAACAGCGATCCCCACCGCTCCGGCGGGTCCCTCGAAATGAATATCCTGGGGAAGCGTTGCGACGACCGCATCCTGGGCAACAGCCGGCGCCCATGCGCCGAGCGCGAGCAGCGCCGCGACCGCAAGGCCGATCAATAAAGATGCCAACCTTGTGGTAATTGCGTACGTCATATCTCGATCCTTGCTGGGGCGGACGGTTGGAGCCGGAGGGCGGCGCTTTCAGACCCGCGCGTACGGGGCCAAGCTACACCACGGGCGTGATGCAAGAATATGGCATCCGCAATAGCGGACGTCCCTGACGTCGATCCATCCTATGGGACCGGCACCGGTGAACACTCCCGATAGCCGAAGCGCTCGATCAACACGCGACCTTCCATCGTATGGAATGTTTCTGTGTCCATGTGATGGCCTTCGCCGCAATGCTTCATTGTAACGAGAAAGCAGCGCCTGGCTCGCACGCGAGTCCGGACCGGTACGGTTTTCCGCAAGGTCATGGCCAGCGTGAAACATCAGTTGCGCATCGCGCTGGACACAGACATTGCGGATGCCGAGGAACACCGTGCAGGCTGATTTGCAGATTCCCTCGATGCGAAATTCATCGCCGCTTGCATTGTATTGACGGACGATCTTCAAGTAGTCCGGAATATAACCACCGTCGGCAAACGGCACGGACGACCCCGCCGCCGACCACGCGCGGGAAGCCAAGGCGCACAGGATCGCGGCGCCAAACCAAAACTGTCGAAACATCGAGCGGCCCTTAAATCCGGTGACCACAAATAGCAGGTCAACCGTGATGCGCCAGCTCACCCGGCCGTCCCCAGAAATGCTCGGCGCTACTCGCCCCACTCTCGTGCCATGGTCGCGAGCGCGCAGCCCTCGCAGTAGCGGGCGTCCTTGAAGTCGATCCAGTTGTGCGCATAGACCCGCTCCAGCGGGATGCCGTAACGGGCGCGCAGCAGCTTCACGAGCACCCGCCAGGCCGCGACCTGCGCGTCGGTCGGGCCCTTGGTGACGTCGGGGTAATTGCCGGCGAACTCGACGCCGATCGAGGTGTCCTTGTTGACCTGGCGATAGGTCTTGCTGTTGTCGATGTACTTGTTGTCGTTGCGGTCGGCGCCGTCGGTGTGGGTCGGGACCAGATTGTCGGCGACCGCCCAATAGACCGTGCCGTCGGTTTCGACCCAGACCATCACGCCGCGGCGTGTCGGGTTCTTGTGCTGCTCGGCGGCGCCATTTCGTGCCGAGCCGGCTGGACCTTCGGTCTGGTGCACGATGATGTTGCGCCAGGGATGGGATTTGGCGACGTCGCCCCACGGCGACAGCCACACCATATTCAACCCGGGAATCTCCGGCGTGCCCTGCGATCGCGCGATCGCCGCAAGATCAGTTTCGGCTGATGCGGCGGACGACAGGACGAGTGCAAGAAGTGTGGCGAGCAGGCGATGCATCACGGAAGGATCCTGTGTCGCTCCCAGTTAGCACGCTCAGGCGCTCTGGCGCAGGCTCGCCTTCACCAGATCGACCATGTCGGGCGGCAGCTTCGGCTCGTAGGTCGCGTAGCCGTTCTTGCCGCCCTTCTTGGCGTCGTAGAGCGCGTGGTCGGCAGCGGCGACCAGGCGGTCGGGGTGGAGGCCGATCTCGCGGGTCCATTGCGCGACGCCGATCGAGACCGCGATCGGAATATCGTTGCCGGTGCACTGCTCGGCGTCGGCGCGGCAGACCTCCAGCACGCGGCGCGCGATCATCGCGCCCTCGCGCAGCGTCGAGGACGGCAGCACGATGCAGAACTCGTCGCCGCCGGTGCGGGCCAGCATGTCGCCCGGGCGGAGCCTCGTCTGCGCCATCAGCGTGAAGTGCTGCAGGCAGGCATCGCCGGCGGCATGGCCATGGGTGTCGTTGATGCCCTTGAAGCCGTCGAGGTCGATCACCAGCAGCGCGAAGGCCTCGCCGTTCCGGTCGGAGCGAGCGCATTCCTCGGTCAGCCGCTGCAACAGTTGGCGGCGGTTGCCGACGCCGGTGAGATCGTCGAGCAGCGCAAGGTCGGCGACCTCGTTGCGCAGCCGGTCGATCGCCATCAGCAGGAAGCCGAAATTGAGCGCCATCGACAGGAACACCATCAGCAGGATCACCAGCGACTGGCTCGCATTGAAGCGAACGAAGCCGAACTCGCCGGGCTGCAGCACGGCGCCGACGAGGCGCAGCGCATAGATGCCGATCAGCACCGAGGCGACGATGCCGGCGAGCCGCGCGCCGGGGCTGACGCGGCCGTTCTCGGGCGACAGCAGCAGCTTCAGCGTCAACGCCAGCGGCATGACCTGGGCTGTGGTGTAGACCACGATGCGCATCGGCATGCTGTCATAGGCAAAGATGAAGACGCCGAGGCCGGCGAAGGCGAGTGCGGTGGACAGCGCGGTGCTGCGCCAGCCGACCGGCTTGCCGTAGAAGCGCTCGATGCCCATCGCGGCAAGGCCGGCGGCGAACACCATCAGCGTCCCCGCCGCGAGCAGCGGCAGCAGCGAATCCGTCATCATGACGCGGAGCATCGCGCAGGCGGCCCCAGTGGACGCCGTGAGTGCGGACGCGGTCCAGAACCGCGCGGCGCCGAAAGCTGGATAGCTGCGCGCGACATAGGCCCAGATCAGGCCGAGCGCGAGAAAATTGATAACGAATACCGTCCAAAGCGTCGGAACGCTCAACATCGCCCCTGTTCGAGACCCGTATCGGCCTCGCCTCTCCTGAAATGACCGTCCGCCCCTTGAGGCGTTTCTCCCAATGGCAATCCCCGTTGCCTTGCGTGACAGGATGCGGCCGCGCCGCTTAACGGACTCTCACCCGCCACGCGCCAATCCGCGCCGTGGTTTTGAATTGATGAAGATTCCCGAACCGGCCGTTTGCGCATCGTTAAGCATGACGGATGCGACGATGCAGCGATGCGTGACACGCGCACGCTGGCGAAAAACTGGCGAAAACACGTAACAGCTGTGGATAACACGATGACAGCGTGGTGACAGCACGCGGCAGCAGCCTCCGAATCTGCTGAGTTTGCTAGTGAGGATGTTGCGAGGCTGGCCCTCCGCCAAGCATGCCTCGGAGTCGCGTTCAATCCATGAAACCCTGAGAGGATACTATGGCTAAGAAAGCGAAGAAGGCGAAGAAGGCGAAGGCGAAAAAGGCCACCAAGAAGAAGGCCGCCAAGAAGTAGCGAATTTCTGGCCCGGGTAGCGGCTCTTGCCCTGCCCGGGCACCCGATCCGGACCGCCACCCCAGGCAAGGTAGCAGGCGCAAGGCCTGCTTTTTTATTGCCTGCTGCAAGCCCCGGGGGCGAATGCGAACTCAACGCTCCGCGAAGGCGAGCTTGGCGCCGAGCAGGGCAAAGCCCGCGGCAAAGCTGCGCCGCAGCCAGGCCATCACCCTCGGCCGGGTGATGACGCGGTCGCGCACCGACGCCGCGAACAGCCCGTAGACCGCGAACACCGCAAAGGTCATCGCCATGAATACGCCGCTGAGTTCGACCATCCGCGTCAGCGGGTAGGGTTCGTCGACCGCGATGAACTGCGGCAGGAAGGCGAGGAAGAAGATCGACAGCTTTGGATTGAGGATGTTGATCAGGATCGCGGTCACGATCACCCGCCCGCGCGAGCGCGGCTTGATCTCGGTATCGACGGCGAGCGCGCCGCGCTCGCGCAGCGCCTGCCAGGCCATGTAGAGCAGATAGACCACGCCGCCCCATTTCAGCGCCGCGAACGCCATGGCACTGGTGTGCAGGATGGCTGCCAGCCCAAGCATCGCCGCGATCATCTGTGGCACGATCCCGAGCGTGCAGCCGAACGCCGCCGCCACGCTGGCGCGCGAGCCGCGGGTCAGCGCCACCGCCAGGGTGTAGAGCACGCCGGTGCCGGGCGAGGCGACCACGATCAGGGTGGTCAGCAGGAAGGACCAGGTCATTTCAAATCCTCAACGGGACATCCGCCGCCAATATCACGTCCCGCCCCCGGGACGGAAGCGGCCGCCGCCCGCCCGGGCTGACAACTCCGCTATGAGGACCAGCCTGGCCCGGTCAGGATCTGCGCGACCCGCTATCCGACAGTTCGGATGCCTTCATCTCGGCGACCCGGATGACGTCCAGCGGCGCCCAGGGCTTGGACCAGAACAGGGTGCCGTCCGGGAGGCGCTGCCGCAGCGGCCTGCCCGAGGTCACGATCACGTCGAGATCGGGTTTGTATTTCTTCGCAGCGTAAGCGAGCTCGATCCCGGTCATGTTTCCGGCCAGTTCGACATCCGTCAACATCAGCACGACACTGTCGCCGCTGCCCTGCAGGACCAGTTCTGCGGCTTCCGCACTCTCACAGCAGATGACGTCGAACTCGCTCTCCGCGAGCAGCAGCTCGATCATCTCGCGCTGCATCGGATCGTCTTCGACAACCAGGGCTTTCGCACGATAGGGTCTCGACTGTCCCATGGCTGAACCTCCCTGCTGATCGCGGTTTCGAAACGAACACATTCCAAATGCCTAGGATCACTGGATGGTTCGGTTCCAATTTGAGAAAAGTGCGGAAACCGCCGTGTTCCCGTCCAGCATGTCCAACACCTTTTTCATCCAACGCCTTTTCAGATGGAGCTGACATGACCGCGATTTCTGGATCCGCCGCCGCCGTGACAGGGGCCGCCAGCGGCATCGGCCGCGCGCTCGCGCATGAGTTGGCATTGCGCGGCTGCGATCTTGCGATAGCCGACCGCGACGAGGCCGGCCTGCAGGCCGCCGTCGCCGAGATCGCCAAGGCGATCGAGAGCACCAAGGTCAGCCCGCGCAAGGTCACGGTGCACCGCCTCGATGTCAGCGAGCCCGGCCAGATCAGGGCGTTTGCCGAGGCCGCCGGCGCCGCCCATCCAGGGCTCAACATCGTCGTCAACAATGCCGGCGTCGCGCTGCTCGGCGAATTCGGCGAGATCGAGCAGGCGCAGATGGAGTGGCTGTTCAACATCAATTTCTGGGGCGTGGTGCACGGCACTCGCGCCTTCCTGCCGCAGCTTGCGCGGCAGCGCGAGGCGCATATCGTCAACATCTCCTCGATCTTCGGCATCCTCGCCCCGCCCGGCCAGAGCGCCTATTGCGCGGCCAAGTTCGCGGTGCGCGGCTTCTCGGAGAGCCTGCGCCACGAGCTTGCGGTGGCGAACAGCCCGGTGCGGCTCTCGGTCGTGCATCCCGGCGGCGTCGCCACCAACATCGCACGCAACTCACGCACCGGCGCCGGCATCACCGACAATGCCCGCCACTCGGAAGCCATCGAGCGCTTCGACGCGCTGGCCAGGACCACACCGACCGCGGCTGCGCAACGCATCATCACCGGCATCGAGAAAAACCAGCCGCGCATCCTGATCGGCAAGGACGCCCGCTTCATGGACCTGCTGCAACGCTTCCGCCCCGGCACCTACTGGAAGGTGATGCAGCGGCTGATGGAGAAGACGGCGGCGCGGCGGATCGCGCGCGAGGCGGCGCAGGCCGGCTCAATGCGCGAGGTGGCGAAGTGAGGGGCGGCCGAACGATTGGCGATATGCAGCACACACCATCCGTCGTCCTGCGAAAGCAGGGACCTATAACCACGAGATTGGGTTAGTAAGACACGCTGTGGCTCCAGCGTCGTGCGACACGGACATTTGTGGCTGGGTCCCCGTGTCAAGCCCGGGGCGACACCGACGATGTTGCACGAGCGGTGTGTCACGAAGCGCTGATCACCCCAGTTGCTTCTTCACTCCGAGCGCCAGCTGAAACAGCGGATCGCTTTTCTCCGACGGATAGAGCGCGCTCCTCGTCACCTGCGGGAAATTGTCGTTCTTCCAGAACGAGGCCGTCGCGAACGAGAATTTTGCGACCAGCCGCCGGCCGAAATCCATCTCGTAGGGAAAATAGTTCTCCTTCTGCTCGGTACCCGACATTTCAGGATATTCGCCGAGCAGATAACCCTCCTGGATATGCGGCCGCACCGCCGCCGGCGGACAGACGCTGGCGAGACGCACGATCTGCAGGCCGGCCTCCGCGCTCGCGGTGATCGCGCCGCTCAAGTTCGGCACGCCGAGCACATAGAGGAAGGCGGTGCCGGTCTCCGCCAGCGAGGCGAACGAGGCGGCGATCCGGATCGAATGGGTGACGTCGAGCAGCGGCGTCGTGCAGACCTCATAATGCTGCAGGATCGACCAGCGCAGGATGCGATGCCGCTTCAGCCGCTCCAGCCCGAGCAGCTTTGCCTTGGCGTAGTCCGCGATCAGGATCCGCTCGGCGCGGGCCAGCGCCGCAAACCGCGTCGCCAGCGTCTCGCGGTCCGGATTGCCGCGGCCGGCGCGGAACAGAGTCGGCTTCAGCGACGAGTTGCGCTTGACGTTCCGGAAGTCGGCGCCCTGGCCACGGAACAGCAGCACATGGTCGCGGTTGAGGAATTGCAGTTCGGCGATCTTGGTTGCGAGTTCGAGATAGGAGCCGACGCGATGCCCCGGCCCCTCCCGCACCGCCGAGTTCTTCGCAACCTGGCATCCTCGGCGGTCGAAGAACGACCAGATCTTTTGGCTGCCGATGGTTTCCATGGCCCCCGCACTCTCAATCCGTCGTTCCGGGGCTCGCAAAGCGAGAGCCAGAATCCATTTCTCAGCGCGTTATGCGGCTTGTTGGTAGCAGACGTCATTGCGAGGAGCGAAGCGACGAAGCAATCCATCTTCCCGCACATGCTGAAAGATGGATTGCTTCGCTTCGCTCGCAATGACGACAGACGCAAAAGCCGCGCCCTCACCGCCCCACAAGCTGATCGGCAAAATACCCGATGGTCTTGCGATAGATCACCGCCCTGTTCCACTCGCGCATCGCCTCGAAATTGGCGCTGCCTTCGCCATAGGGCGCGCCCATCTTGAAGCCGTTCGAGTGCAACAGGTTCGCGGTCGAGGCCAGCACGTCCGGCACCGAATGGCGCAGATCGACATGGCCGTCGCCGTCGAAATCGACGCCATACTTGATGTAGGACGACGGCAGGAATTGCGTCTGCCCGATCTCGCCGGCATAGGCGCCGATCATGTCATTCAGACGAAGGTCGCCGCGTTGCAGGATCTTGAGCGCGGCGAGCAGTTCGCCCTGGAACAGGTCGGTGCGGCGGCAGTCATGCGCCAGCGTCGTAAGCACGCGGAACACCGGCAGCTTGCCCATGTCGCCCTTGCCGAAATCGGTTTCCAGCCCCCAGATCGCAACCAGGATCTGGCGCGGCACGCCGTATTGCTGCTCGATCTTCGACAGCAGCGCGGCGTGCCGCTGCAGCATGGCGCGGCCGCCATTGATGCGGCCGGAGCCGACGCGGGTTGCGACATACTGCTCAAAGGTCTTGTTGAAGGTGTAGCGCTGCCGCCGGTCGAAGGCGAGCACCCCGCCATCCTGCTGCACCCCGCCGAGCGCCGCCGAGATCACGTCCTGCCGGATGCCGGCCGCGGCCGCTTCCTGCGAGAACGACTGGACGAAGGCCGGAAAACTGCCGCCGCAGCGGGCGGCATAGGAGGGGGTGGCAAGCAGCAAGGCGCCGAACACAACCGCCAAACGACACCTGAGCATGCAAACATCCCTTCTGCTTCGAATGGCCGATCATGGCATGGAGCAAACGAGGCAGTCAAAGCGTCGGCAGCGACATCTTTCCGACGGTCTCGGCGTCACGCCGCCGCACATCGGCACCCGCACTCTCGCCCCGCCACTTCCGCGGCGGATTGACTAGGCTCACCAGTGTGTAGCTGATGATCAGGAGCAGGAACCAGGAGCCGAGCTTCTCGATTCCGACCATCGACCAGCCGAGCCGCTGCGACGGATAGAGCCAGGTCTTGGCGAAGGTACCGATGTTCTCGGTGAACCAGATGAACAGCGAGACCAGTACGAGGCCGAGCAGCAGCGGCATTGCGCGGTAGGTGGTCCGGACCTTGAAATGGATGCTGGTGCGGCCGAACAGCCAGACGGCCCAGGCAAACAGCAGCCAGCGCAGGTCGATGATGTAGTGGTGGCTGAAGAAGTTGAGATAGATCGCGATGCTGAGGGCAACCAGGCTGAGGCGGCGCGGATGCTCGACAAAACGGAAATCGAACAGCCGCCAGCAGCGGCAGATGTAGCTGCCGATGCAGGAATACATGAAGCCCGAGAACAGCGGCACGCCGCCGATATGAAAGATGCTGGGCTCCGGATAGATCCAGGAGCCGACATGCGTCTTGAACAGTTCCATCAATGTCCCGACGACATGGTAGACCAGGATGACCCTGGCCTCCTCCCACGTCTCGAGCTTTCCTGCCAACAGCACGGCCTGGACGGCGAGCATGCAGAGAAACAGGAAGTCGTAGCGTGCCAGCACAGCATCCGGCGGATAGAAGCGCCAGGTGCCGATCATCAGCGCCACCGCGATGCCGCCGAACAAGCAGGCCCAGGCCTGCTTCACGCCGAAGCGCAGGAATTCGTAAAGCCCCGCGGTCCAGCGGCGCTGCGCCATCACCAAGCCGAGCCGATGCTCGGCGGCGATGAAGCGGCGCAGCGGCGGCCAGTTGGCCGCGGCGCTTGCGATCGGTCCGGTCGGTGTCAGCTTGTGATGCACGCCGCGGACGATGGCGGCGGATCACGGTCGCAGCGCGGCGCAGTTGTGCAGATTTTGCCTAGACCGCGCGCCGGGCCCTCACGGACTCGACGTCGCCTCAGGCTTGCCGGTGAACTTGGCGATCCAGGACATGTTCTCGGTCGCCAGAATGTTCTCGCATTCGTTGACGAAGTCCGACCATGACGGCCGCGGCCGATTGGTGCAGTCCTCGAGCCGCCGCGCCGTCGCGCGAAAGGTCGTGACCAGGAAATCGTAGCGCGCGGCCTCGATGTGGGCGAGCACCGCGCCGCCGAGCGTGGTCAGCACCGCGGTGAAGGCGACTGTGTCGAACGGAACACCCGCGATCACGGGCTTGGCTGCCACGCCGGCAACCGCGGTCAGCAGGGTTGCCAGCGCGGCGAGCGCGAATTCGATGCGCCGCAGCCGCACGACGACCGCCTGATTGCTGCCAGCCCTTTTGGTGAACCAGTCGATGTGGCCCTGCACGCGCTGCTTGATGTATTGCTCGTGTTGCAGGCTCTGGCGCGGCAACGCCCCTTGCGTCGCGGTGCGCACCAGCTGCGGCAGCAGATCCTCGCCATCGGCCTCGATCTTGCGCCCTTCCTCGTCGAGCAGCGCATCGGCCTTGGCCGGATCGTTGTAAGGCGCTGCGCCCGCCGCAAAGCGATAGGCCTCCCGCTTCAGGCGCTCCGAGATCGCGCGCACGCGCACCCAGGCCGAGATCCGGTCGGTCCCGAGCAGACGCTGCGTGAAGAAAGTCGCGAGCGCAAGGCTCACGGCGCCTGCGATCGCAACCGTGCTGCGCGGCGCGGCCGTGTTGTCCGGCAACTGGCTCGCCACCGCGGCCAGCACCGCGCCGAGCGACGATAGGGCGAACACCGACCAGCGCGCCCGATCGATGGTCGATTTCAGGTGGTTGGCGGTCTCGGACCACTGCGCCTGGCGGTTCGCAATCGTTTCCAATATGGCCATCGCAAACATCCTCGGACACGGGCAAATCCATGCCCGCGGCCAAATATCATCAAGCAATCCAAAGGATTATTTTTATCAGACAACAACCTTTGGTCAAGGCGACCGCGACGTGAAATCGCCAACGCAGGCAGCGCTCGTCAACGATCCGTCCCGGTCGAACGGACCACCGTGTCTCGTAACAGGACAGGGAGTTTGCCGGAGCTCAGTCCTTGAGCTGCCGCTCCAGGTCGACAAAATCGATCTCGGCCCAACGCTCGGAGATCTTGCCGTCGTGAATCCGCCAGAACGTCATGCCGCGGAACTCGACGTGGCGGCCGGTCGGCGCAATGCCGCGCCACGGGCTGCGGTGTCGGCCGCGCCAGACGAAACGGCCGGCGACGATGTCGCGCTCGGCCACCAGGCATTCCGCCACCGCTGACAGATCGGCGAAGGTCTCGTGCATCGCGGCCGCATGCGCGATCACCTCCTCCGCACTCATCCGCTTGCCCAGGGCATGATCGAAGAAGTCGGACGCCAGCTGCACGCGGATCGCATCGGGATCGAGACGGTTGGTCACGGCGTCGTAATGCGCAAGCACGAGCGCCTTGTTGGCGTCGAGGGTGGCGTTGGACATCGGCAGGGCGCCCTCAATCGAAAGGGTTAGTTGCAGAACAGGAAGGATGCGCCTCATACGCGAATCGGACGGGGTGGCGCAAGTGACGATGGTCAGAATTCATTTTCGCCTTCGGCCCGCGCGCGGTTCCATTCGGAAGCGAAAGGCGGTCGCCGGGAAAGTGGCGACGGCTTGCGGGCAGGCCGCGGCTCTTGAGCCCCTGCGCAACACGAACGGCACAGCCAGCCGGCATGCCGGCGGTAACATCATCTGATGGCTCGACCATGCCGGTGGCATGCAAGCGGCGGCCGACGGCGTCCCACGGCACATGGCACGGGCACAATTCGGGGATGCGATGCGTGAACGCCAGAGGCATCGGCTGCGACCAAGAAACACGAATTCGGCTCGTCGGTTCCGCGCCACGCGCAGAACCGGCCGTCCTGTCTTGTTCATGCAAAGGCGCACCGCTAAAGCGTCGCGAGCCTGTTGCGACGACGCCGTCAGGTGCGGGGAACGCGATCCGACGACGGACTGCACGATGAGGATGTGTTACTGATGAAGATCACCGGGGGTTTTGCTCACGCGCGCAGGACCGCATCGCTCAGTATCATCCTCGCATTCGTCACCGTTCTGATCGGACCGGTCGACACTGCGGTCGCGCAGAATTTCTCCGCGAGGCGTGCGCCGGCGCAAGGCGCCGGCGGCCCGCAGGTGGTCACCGCGCAGATCAAGAACGCCGTCGCGCTGACCCGCGGTGGCAAGATCGACACGGGCTATGCACAGCTGCTTGCCGCACTGGATGCGGCAGACAAGCTCGACGACGCGCAGTTCGTCATGGAGCAGTATTTCGACGCGACCGCCGCGCTGCGCGCGGTCAAGCGCGACGATCTCGCCGAGAAGCTGTTCGTGCGCGCGTTCCAGGGCAAGGCGGCGGCGCAATCGCCGCCCGGCAATGCCGATGTCCTCCTGATGTACGCGATCCTCGTATCCGACCACGCCAGGATCGCGGAGGCCGTGCCGCTCTACATGAAGGCGATCGCGGCCTTCAACGCCTATTGGGGCGAGGGCTCCGAGGAATCGCTGATCGCCAACGACAAGCTCGCGGTCGCGCTCTCGGCCAACGGCTCGGCAGCGTCGGCAACGAATCTGGGCCGGCACAATTTCGAACGCTCGGAGAAGGCGCTGGGGCCCGACCATCGCACCACCTGGAAGCTCGCCAACAATTATGCCGACATGCTGCGCGAGATCGGCGCGCCGGCGAAGGCGCTCGAGCTCGACCTGTTCGCGATCGAGAAGCGCGCCAAGCACTATGGCGAGAACCATCTCAACACGCTGGTGACGGTCAACAACGCCGGACAGGATTTCCTCAATCTCGGTCGATTCGACGACGCCCGCCGCTATTTCCGCCGGCATCGCGCGATCGCGACTGTGCTCGCGCCGAAGGATCCGAGCTTCGCCGGGCAGGCTGACGCCTGGCTGTTCTACACCGACATGCTCGCCGCAGGCGATGCTGCGATATCGCCGGCCGACCTGGCACGGCTGGAGGCGATCGTCGCCAACGAGGAGAACTTTGCGGATTTTCTGCGCATCAAGGCCGCGGTGCTGGCCGCGGGCCAGCGCGAGCGGCGCGGCGAGCCTGATGCGGGCATGCGGCTACGCCAGACCGCGCTTTCGATTTCGACCCGCGCCTTCACCGCGCAGCATCCGCTCAGCTTCGAGATCAAGCTCGGTATCGCGGTCGCATTGATCGCGACCGATCCGAACCAAGCCGTGCAGAGCTTCACCGCCCTCGATCGCGAGATGTTCGACTGGATGAAGCGCGAGGTCGGCACATCGGGCGATCGCGCCGTCGCGGAGGCGATCCGGGCCCACGCCGACCATTTGCTGTTCGCGTTCGGCCGCTTCGCCACCGGGGCCGGATCGTCGGTGGCACAGCCGGCCTTTGCCGCCGCGGTGCTGCGCTGGAAGACGCTCGGCGGCGGCGATGCCACCGCGCTGCGCCAACTCGAGACGCAAATGGCTGATAAGGACGAGGAGACCGCGGCGCTGCTGCGCGCGGCGCTGCGGCTCAACGGCGAGAAGCAGGAGCTGTTCTCGTCGGGCAATATCGACGACTGGGCACGATCGGTGTGGCAGCGGCAGGACGCGGCCGAGAAGGCGCTGAACAAGCGGCTCGACGCGATCGGCGCGAAGCTGCCGCAAGAGGCGATCCGTCCGTCACAGCTGCTCGCGCCTGACGAGGCCGTCATCAACTATTTCATCACGCGACAATGGAAGGCGGATCGGCAATCGAAGGAGCCGCTGTCCGCAACCGTGCTCTACGCCATCGTCGAGACCGCAACGGGCGAGCCCCGCGTGGTCGATCTCGGCGATCCCGGCCGGATGGTCGACACCGGCGTGCGCACCGAGATCGCGCGGCTGCGTGCGACGCAAGCCGTCGCGCCGAATCCAGACACCAAGGCAGCAGGCAACAAGACGCCCGACGACAGGGCGCTCGACAGCAAAGGCCGCTTCCAGAACCTCCACGCACGGCTGCTAGCGCCGCTGGAGCCTTTGCTGAAGGACAAGACCACGCTCTATGTCGTGCCGGACGGCTTCCTGTTTGCCGTGCCGTTCTCGCTTCTGCCTGGCGCCGACGGCGGCCTGCAGGAGGATCGCGCCACGATCCGGATGCTGACCAGCCCCGACGCGCTGATCGCGATCCATGCGCGCGAAAAGCTCGATCGCACGGGCGCGATGCTGCTCGCCGGCGGCATCGAATACGGCCAGCCGGGGCCGATGCCGCTGCCCGGCACGAAGACCGAGATCGAGGCGATCGCAAAACTCGCCCGCGCGCGCGGCGCGCCGGTCGAGATGCTGACCGGGCGCGGCGTCAGCGAAGCCGCACTGCGCGAGGCGATCGGCAAGGCGCGCATCGCGCATCTGGCAACCCACGGCTTCTATCACGACAGCACGGCGTCCGGCCTCGATACGCTCTGGCAGAGCGGCATCGTGCTGTCCGGCGCAGGCGACAGCAGGTTTCCGCTGCGCGACGACAAGGACGGCTATCTCTATGCCTTCGAGGTGATGGACTGGGACCTCTCGGGACTTGATCTCTTGGTGCTCTCGGCCTGCGAGACCGGCCGCGGCGACGAGAGTTTCGTCAGCGGCCTGCGCGGCCTGCCGACCGCGCTCGGCATCGCCGGCGCCCGCCGCGCGCTGCTGACACTGTGGCCGGTCGCCGACGAGGGCACCGCGAACTTCACCGTGCGCTTCTACGAGCACCTCGCAGAGGGCCTGACCTATTCGGACGCGCTGCGCCAGACGAGGCGTGATGCGCGCGACGGCAAGGTCGCGGGCGCCAGGGACGCCAGCGTGTGGGCGGCGTTCGTGCTGTTCGAGGGCTGAGGCGGACACCGGACGCAAGAGAACGGTGGACATCTCGCAGGCCGTTGTCATCCTGACACGTCGCCAGATTACGTCCGATCGCATCGCAAGAGCCTTCGCCGCAGGATTGCGCAGGGCAGACCGGCGCGGGTACGCAGCCGATTTGCTTTGACAGCGGCGGCCTGATCGGGGACAAGCCGCGCATGCCGAAAAAACCCGGGACCAATCCCAAAGGCGAATTCGCCTTTTTCAACGTCTTCTATGAAGACGGCTCGCAGCGCTCCAACCGCCGCGTGCCGTCGGAACTGCTGGGCGGGCTGGACGGCGACGAGCCGGTGCGCGCCTTCCTGCGCGAGCAGGACCGCGAGATCGCCGAAAAGGGCGGCCGCCCGCCGCTCGAAATCAAGACCATCGAGCGCGTCGGCGCGAAGAAGAAGTAGCGGCGGGCGAAGCCCTCGCGCCTCATCTACGTCGGGGCAAGCGGCACCCCTCTCCCCACCCCTTCCGCGCAAGGGGTGAGGGAGCCCTTCTGCCGGTGCCTCCCTTACTGACGCGTGAAGTCTGAAACCGACGAGCCAAATAAAAACGGCGGGCCTTTGCCCGCCGTTCTTGTTTCGATGGATGCCCGGTCAAGCCCGGGCATGACAATGCGAGTCAGTTATCCAAGAAGCTCCGCAGCTTCCGGCTCCTTGACGGGTGCTTCAGCTTGCGCAGCGCCTTGGCTTCGATCTGGCGGATGCGTTCGCGGGTGACCGAGAACTGCTGGCCGACCTCTTCCAGCGTGTGGTCGGTGTTCATGCCGATGCCGAAGCGCATGCGCAGCACGCGCTCCTCGCGCGGGGTGAGCGAGGCCAGGACGCGCGTCGTGGTCTCGCGCAAATTGGACTGGATCGCGGCGTCGATCGGCAGGATCGCGTTCTTGTCCTCGATGAAATCGCCGAGATGCGAATCCTCTTCGTCACCCACCGGCGTCTCGAGCGACAGCGGTTCCTTGGCGATCTTGAGGACCTTGCGGACCTTCTCCAAGGGCATGCCGAGCTTCTCGGCGAGCTCTTCCGGGGTCGGCTCGCGGCCGATCTCGTTGAGCATCTGGCGCGAGGTGCGAACGATCTTGTTGATCGTCTCGATCATGTGCACGGGGATGCGGATGGTGCGGGCCTGGTCGGCGATCGAACGGGTGATCGCCTGCCGGATCCACCAGGTGGCGTAGGTCGAGAACTTGTAGCCGCGCCGATACTCGAACTTGTCGACCGCCTTCATCAGGCCGATATTGCCTTCCTGGATCAGGTCGAGGAACTGCAGGCCGCGGTTGGTGTACTTCTTGGCGATCGAGATCACGAGCCGGAGGTTGGCTTCCACCATCTCCTTCTTGGCCTGACGGGCCTCGCGCTCGCCCTTCTGCACGCCGTGCACGATCTTGCGGAATTCGCCGATCTCAAGCCCGGTCAGCGCCGCCAGCGACTGGATCTCGTGGCGCAGGTCCTTGATGCGATCCTTCTCGTGATGAACGAAGTTCTTCCAGCCCTTGGCCGACAGCTTGGAGACGCGGTTGAGCCAGCGCGGATCGAGCTCGGAGCCCTGGTAGTTGCGCAGGAAGTCCTCGCGCGCGACGCCGTGGCTGTCGCCGAGGCGCAGCAGGCGGCCTTCGAACGAGACCAGCTTCTTGTTGATGTCGTAGAGCTGCTCGACGAGTGAATCGATGCGAGCCTGGTTGAGGCGCAGCGACTTCACCTCGACGATGATCTCGTCCTTCAGCTTCTTGTACTTGCGCTCCTGCGAGGGCGACAGCGACTCGCTCTGCAGCTGGTTGGCGATGTCCTGCTCCTGCAGGCGGCGCAGCTTCTTGTACTCGGATGCGATCTTGTCGAAGGTCTCGACCACCTTCGGCTTCAGCTCGGCCTCGATGGCGGCGAGCGACATCTGGTTCTCGAACTCGTCGTCGTCCATGTCGGACTCGGCGGCGGCTTCGGCCGGATCCTTCTCCTCGACGCCGGCTTCGCCACCGGCGGGCGCGGCGCGGAACGGGGTCGGCGACGGCGGCGCGGCAGGCGGCGCGACATGGGCCGGCGCGGCGGCATCCGCGCCGTTGGCCTCAGCGGCAGCGCCCTCGCCGGCATTGTTCCCGATCAGGTTCGGATTGATGCCGCCCTTCGACTCGGGCCCTGCATAGGTGGCCTCGAGATCGATGATGTCGCGAAGGAAGATCTTGCCTTCGTTGAGCTCGTCGCGCCAGATGATGATGGCCTGGAAGGTCAGCGGGCTTTCGCAGAGGCCCGCGATCATCGCCTCGCGGCCGGCCTCGATGCGCTTTGCAATGGCGATTTCGCCCTCGCGCGACAGCAGCTCGACGGTGCCCATCTCGCGCAGATACATGCGCACGGGATCGTCGGTGCGCTCGCCCGGCTCCGATTTCTTGACCTCGGTGACGGCCTTCTGCGTGACCTCGACGAGTTCGTTGTCGGTCTCGTCGTCGCCGTCGTCCTTCTCGTCCTCGCCTTCGCTGTCGTCGGCCTCGGTGACGTTGATGCCCATGTCCGAGAGCATCGACATGATGTCTTCGATCTGTTCGGGCGAGGTCGTGTCGGAAGGCAGCACTTCGTTGAGCTGATCGAAGGTCACGAAGCCGCGCTTCTTGGCCTGCTTGATCATCTTCTTCACCGCGGCATCCGACAGGTCGAGCAACGGCGACGGCGCGTCAGCGGCATCCTTCTCAGGAGCATCCGCTGCCTTGTCGTCCTTTTCCTTGTCCTTAACCTGCAGCGTCTTTGCCTTGGTGGCCATTCACTAAGCTCCCGAAACGCGGTCATGCAGAAGGGCGCCACGCACGCGCATCCGCACGAAATCTAGATTTACTCTCTCGACGCACAAAGGGCGGCGCAAAATCTCGCCACCCCTGTCATCCGTCTCGACGGTTTCCAATCTGCAATAGCCGCGAGGCTATTAAGTTTCGCTTAACCCTGTTTTTGCAGCCAAACCATGGATTTGGCGAGTCTTTTTGCGGGTTTGGCGAGCGCCGTCCGCAGCATTTTTGTTATCAGACATTACGCTGGAACCGGCCCGATAATTCGCCGAACCCTTCAATCAGGGCTTCGGTCCCGTCGGCTTCTGCCATCCGGGCCTGGATATCCTGCAACCATGCCAGATTGGCCTCGCTGGAGTCTTCAGCCAAGGCCGCTTCCGCATCTTTTCTTTCCCTAAGTAAGGCGTGGGTTTTCTGATGCAAGGCAACGAGTTGACGCCAGGTTGATAAAACATCCTCGCGCGCGGCACCGATCTGCGCCCCCCACACCGCCTGGGTTGTGATCGCCCGTTCAACCCTTTGAAGAATCTGCGATAATCCGCCTGCTTCAAGGTCGGCGCGCATCTTCTCGGCCTGCTCCTCGGCATCCGGAGAGTGGTGATGATCGTGGGCAAAGGCGGCGATGATGGCGGCCCGGAGCTTGTGGGCCTCGGGGTGGGCAAGCTCGAGGGCTGCGACCTCCTCGAGATGATCGTGCAGCAGCCAGGGATGATTGATCAGCGATTGCAGGATCAGCGCCTCGCGGCGAGAGATGGCGCTGCGCTGGCCGCGCATGATCGGGCTGTTGGCAAGCTGAGGGCTGGCAGCCTGATAGGGACCCCGTAAAATCCCGGGGGAGCCGCCGCCCTTGGCGCCGAACCGGCCACCCTGGGCAGGTCCCCGGGGCGCAAACTGGCGCGGTGATTCGCCGCCGCGACCACCGCCGAAATTGCCCCTGTTGCCGTAGCCGCCGCGGCCGTAACCGCCGCGGCCGCCCTCCGGGGCAAAGTTGCGTTGCAGCCGCTCCTGCAGGTCCTGCCGGTAATAGCGGCGCACCACCTCGTCGCGGATGCCATTGGTGAGTTCGCCGATGCGCGCCTCCAGCGCAGCACGGCGCTCGGGCGTGTCGAACTTGCCGCCCTCGATCTCGCGCGACCAAATCATGTCGGCGAGCGGACGCGCCGCCGAGATCACCTCCTCGATCGCGCCGCGGCCACCGGAGCGGGCGAGATCGTCCGGGTCCTGCCCTTCCGGCAGCAACGCAATGCGCAGGCTCTTTCCCGGCTTGAGCTGGGGCAAGGCAAGGTCGGCGGTGCGATAGGCCGCCTTCTGCCCGGCGCGGTCGCCGTCGAAGCAGAGGATCGGCTCGTCCGCCATCTTCCAGAGCATCGCCAACTGGTTCTCGGTCAGCGCGGTGCCGAGCGGCGCGACGGCGCCGGGGAAGCCAGAGGTAACCATCGCGATGACGTCGACATAGCCCTCGACGACAATCAGCTGCGCACCGTCATGCGCGGCCTGGCGCGCGGTGAACAGATTGTAGAGATTGTCGCCCTTGTGAAACAGCGGGGTTTCCGGCGAATTCAGGTACTTCGCCGGAACGTCCTTCTCCAGCGCCCGGCCGCCGAAAGCGATGACGCGGCCGCGGGCGTCCGTGATCGGGAACATGACGCGGTCACGGAAGCGATCGAACGGCACCGGCTTGTCCTCGCCGGACACCAAGAGCCCCGCCTCCACCATGTCCTCGGTCGAGATGCCCTGCGCGCCGAGATGCTCCTTCAGCGCAAAACGATCCGGCGGCGCATAGCCCATCCGGAACTGGAGCTGGGTCGCCGGCGAGATGCCGCGGTCGGCGAGATAGCCGCGCGCCTTGGCGCCCCCCTGCGAGGCCAGCGTGTCGGCAAAGAACTTGGTCGCCAGTTCCATCACGTCGTGCAGGGTGCGGCGATGCTGCTCGTGCCGCGCCGCATCGGGCGTCACGGCCGGCAGCGGGACACCTGCCATCGCGGCGAGACGTTCCACCGCCTCGGGAAAAGTCACGCCCTCGGTCTTCATCAGGAAGTCGAAGATGTTGCCATTCAGCCCGGACGAGAAGTCGAACCAGGCCTGCTTCTGATCGTTGACGAAGAAGGACGGCGTCTTCTCCTGCTGGAACGGCGACAGCCCCTTCCACTCCCGCCCGGCCTTCTTGAGCTTGACGCGCCGGCCCACGACTTCCGAGACCGGCAGCCGGGCGCGCAGCTCATCGAGGAATTCGGGCGTGAAACGCATGTGGCTCGGGCTCGGAACGAATCGGTCATCGATATAGTGAGGCGGGCCTCAGCGTATCAAGTTTATCCGCCTGCTCCCGCTATCCACACCCCTCGTCATTCCGCGGTGCGATGCGAAGCATCGAGCCCGGACTCCATCGGCCCGCAGAGCAGGCGGAGGAATGGATCCAGGGCTCAGCCCTTCGGGCTGCCCCGGAATGACAGTGGAGAGGTCGCGCAGCGCGCTTGCCCCATCCGCGCTTCCGGGATTGGATAGGCCATGTTCACGACATTCAGAGGCGGGCGAAGCGGCGGCTGGCTGGTCACGTCCATCACGCGGGTGAAGGGCGAGACGCTGCCGAAGGTTGCGGCACTGTCGGTGGTGACCAGCGAGTCGATCGCGCTGCCGCTGTTGCCGGCGCAGACCTCCTGGCGGCTCGCCGGCGTCGCCAGCTATCTGCGCTACACCGACAAGGACGAACGCGAGAAGCTTGCCGCCGTGCAGGCCGGGCTCGGCCGCAGCGAGGCAACGCATGCGGCCCTGATCCCGATCCGGAAATCCGCGGCCTGGTGGGAGCTGACGCAGCCGGAGCGCCGCGAGATCTTCGAGGACAAGTCGCACCACATCGCCGGCACCCTGAAATTCCTCCCCGCCATCGCCCGCCAGCTGTTTCACGCCCGCGACCTCGGCATGCCCTTCGACTTTCTGACCTGGTTCGAATTCGCGCCTGAGCACGTCGCCCTGTTCGACGAGCTGGTCGCCATGCTGCGCGCGACCGAGGAATGGAGCTATGTCGAGCGCGAGGTCGACATCCGCGTCGAGCGGGAAATTTGAAGCAATCAATGCTCGAGGAATTTTCCTGATGCGATCCGCGGCAGCTCGGCGACCGGCCAGTTGTAGAGATAGGTCCAGGCCTCGCTCACGCTGCCGTCGGCGCGCGTGACGTTGAGCATCTCGCGGACATATTCGGTCGGCGGCGGAAAGCCTTCGCCACAGGCTTCGTACATGTCGAATTCGCGCAACATCGCTTCGCGCTCGCGCAGGCGGAACAGTTCGCCGTGCACGATGTCGGCGGGACCGTCCGACACGACGAGGCCGGGATAATGCTTCACCAGATAGAGCCGGCCGCGGCACTGCGCCGGCCCGAGGAATTCGGCATTGCCGGCAAGCAACTTCGCCATCGGATGATCGAAGCCGCGCATCAGCGTGCCGTAGACGAAGAGAAGATCGGAGGTCATGGCCAACCTGTCATTCCGGGGCGCGGCGAAGCCGCGAGCCCGGAATGACGGAATGGGCGAAAAGAATCAAGCCGCCTCCACCTCATCGGTCACCACGACGAACTTGGTCAGCGTCATGCGGCCGAAGCTCGTGGTGAGTGCGACGTCGGCGGCGTCGCGGCCGGTCGCCATCAGGATGCGGCCGATCCGCGGCGTGTTGTGGCGGGCATCGAAGGTGTACCACTGGCCCGACAGATAGACCTCGAACCAGCCGGAAAAATCCATCGGCGCCGGATCGCGCGGCACGCCGATGTCGCCGAGATAGCCGGTGCAGTAGCGCGCCGGAATCCCCATGCAGCGGCAGAAGGTCAGCGCCAGATGCGCGAAGTCGCGGCAGACGCCGGTGCCGCTTCCGTACACGTCGTGCGCCGACTTCATGTGATGGGCGTGCTGGTAGCCGAACGTCACATGGTGATGCACGAAATCGGTGATCGCCTGCACCCGTGCCCACCCGGGCTGCGTGTTGCCGAACAGCGACCAGGCGATGTCCGTCAGCTTGTCGGTCTCGCAATAGCGGCTTGGCATCAGATAGAGCAGCATCTCGTCGGGCAGTTGCTCGATCGGAACCTGCTGCGCCGCCGGATTGACGATGTCAGGCAATCCGGAATCCCGCACCAGCGCGCTGCCATGGAAGGTGACGCCACCAGCTGGCGCAACCAGACGCCCGCAGACATTGCCGAAACCGTCGCGATAGAGGCCGATCGGAACATCGGGCTCGGCCGAAATGCGCTCGGTGCCGACGATGTCGGCGTAACGCGACGGATGGATCGACAACATGATCACCATCGGGGTCGGCTGCGGCGCCGTGTAGGTGATTTCGAAGCCGACCTTGATCAGCATCGTCAGGCCGTCTCCCGCTCCGCAGCGCTCTCACCCACCGAGACCACCTTGATGTCGACATCCATGGCGAGATAGGCATCCGCGGCGCCGAGATAGACGCCATGCAGCGGGATCGCCTGGCGCGGATCGCGCGCCACCGCCACGCGGATCAGATCGCGCGTGCCGACGATGCCGTTGGTCGGGTCGAACTCGATCCAGCCCGCGCTCGGCAGATAGACCTGCACCCAGGCGTGGGTCGAGCCGCCGCCGACATAGCCATGCGCGCTGCCGGGCGGCATCGCGAGATAGCCGGAGACGAAGCGCGCGGCGATGCCGAGCCGGCGCAGCGCCTCGATCATGAACAGCGCGTAGTCGCGGCAGGTGCCGGACTTCGTCCGCAGCGTATCGAGCGGATGCTGGGTGCCCTGCTCGTACCGCTTGCGGTAGCTGAACGCCTCGCGAATGCCATGGGTCATGTCGCTGAGTATCTTGAACGTCAGCGTCGGCGCCTCGACATCGAGGAAGCGCCGCGCCCAGGCCGACAGTTCGCCGTTCGGATCGCCATATTGCGGCGTGATGAATTGCTGCAGATCGGGGAATTCCTCATCGTCGTAGAGGAACGGATAGAAATAGGCGGCATCGTCCGGCGTCAGCGCGAACGTATCGGCCGCATTGTGCTCCACCGTCGCGGTCGAGACAAAGGACAGCGTGTCGGCGCGCTCGTCGAAGGTGGCGATCGCCACGCTGTTGCCGAACACGTCGTGGATCCAGCGCAGCGACATCGGCTGGGGGTCGATCACAAGTGCGCTGTCGAGCACGCGCAGATCATGGCCGTCGCGGGGTCGCAGCATGATGCGGTGTTCGCCGAACGCCACCGGGCGCACATAGCGATAAACTGTCTTGTGATGGATGGTCAGGAGCGGCATCTTCAAACAATCATCGTGATTTCGGCCGCCAAATCTATAGAGAATGCTGCTTGATTCCAAACCAGCATGCCCCTTGAATAGGCAAAGTTGAGGAAAAAGCCCGTGAATCACGCCGGTGGCCCGTTCTTTCTGCTGACAAACACCGATGTTTCACCGGTTCTTGAACATAATCCTGACGGCCGCTCGCCGTTCCTACTGACTTGCGATCATTACGGCAGGCTGATTCCCTCCCGGCTCGGAGACCTCGGCCTGCCCGAAAGCGAGCTCGTCCAGCACATCGCCTGGGACATCGGCATCGCCGGCGTCGCGACGCAGCTCTCCGACCTGCTCGGCGCGCACCTGATCGCGCAGCGCTACTCGCGGCTCGTGATCGACTGCAATCGTCCGCCGCATGTCGCAAGCTCGGTCCCGCTGATCAGCGAAGCCACCACCATTCCCGGCAATGAAGGCCTGTCGCGCGAGGCTGCCGAGCTGCGCCGCAGGCAGATCTTCGATCCCTATCATCAGCGCATCGACGCGGTCATCGACGAGCGCGCGCATCAGGGCATGCCGACAGTGCTGGTGTCGCTGCACAGCTTCACGCCGATTTATGCCGGCATCGCGCGTCCTTGGCACATCGGCACGCTCTACCACCACGACGAGGCGCTGCCGCCGCTGCTGCTGAAGCATCTGCGCGGCGAGGCCGATCTCGTGGTCGGCGACAACGAGCCCTATGCGGTCAGCGACGAGACCGACTACACGATTCCCGTGCATGGCGAACAGCGCGGCCTGATCAATTCCGGCATCGAGATCCGCCAGGACCTGATCTCCGACCATGCCGGAGAGACCGCATGGGCCGAGCGGCTGGCGCGCATCCTCGGCGAGATCGAAACGACACTGCGTAAGGACGCACTGATCTGAAGCATGATCCGGAAAGGTGCGAAGCGGTTTTCCGAAAAGATCATGCTCAGTCAAAGAGCTAAAGTGCGATGACGATTCAACCTAATCACATCGCGCTTTAGGGCATCGAGCGCGCCGTCCAACCCATCATGGCGGTCCAATTGGAACAGCAGCGACGGCTTACCTCTCCTTTGGGAGAGGTGGACCGAAGTCGACGGCCAAACCGTTCGATCAGGGAACGGCGATCAAGCGAGCCTGATCAATTCGGCCGCCGCCGCCAGATGAACAGCAGATAGAGCAGCACCGGCAGGCCAAGCGCGACCCAGGAGACGGCATCCCACCAGCCGTCGCCGACCAGCGCGCTGATCAATCCCACCGTGCTCACGATTGCGATCACGAGCGGGGCGGCGAAGATCTGGGTCAATGAACGATGTGCGACCATGCTGATGTCACGACGTGAGCGCGGGGTTGTCGATCGAGGCGGCGCTGGCGATGGCGCGCTCCACGCTCACGCCCGCCTTGCGTCGGCGCATCCACAGATACACGCCGGTCGCCAGAATGAAGATGGTGAGGATGTCGAGCAGCGCCCAGACGATCTTGAGCGGCATGCCGCCGTAATCGCCGAAATGCAGCGGCTGCGAGACGTACAGCGTCGACACATACCAGGGCATGTCGCGGCTGTCGGTCAGATCGCCGGTTTCCGCATCGATCAGCGCGGGCTTCAGCAGCCGCGAGGTCAGCGGCGTATCGCCGTGCAGGAACACCGCGTAATGGCTTTTGCTGCTGAACAGGGTTCCCGGGAAGGCGACGAAGCTCGGGGTCATTCCGGGTACCGCGTGCCTCGCCACCTCGACCGCCCCGTTCAGCGAGGTCAGCTTCGACGACACCTGTCGGTCCTTGTACTGCGCGGTCATTTCGGCGAGCTGGCCGAACTGCCACATCTTGAGGACGAGGTCGGCCCAGGTGTTGATGACCCCGGTGAAGCCGACCACCAGCGTCCAGGCCACCAGCAGGATGCCGGCGAGATTGTGCACGTCGAGCCAGCGCACGACGCGGGTCCGCTGCGCGCGGTAGGCGCCGAAGCGCAGCTTCCGCATCGACGGCGCGTAGACGACGATGCCGGAAATGATCGCGACGCAGAACAGGATCCCCATCAATCCGAGGAACAGCTTGCCGGGCAGGCCCGCGAACATGTCGGTATGCAGCTTCAGCATGATGTAGGTGAAGCGTCCGGTCACGTCAGGGGAATCGAGATAGGCGCCGGTATGCGTATCCATCCGGATCAGGAGGTTGTTGGTCGGATCGGCGTCGATCGTCGGACCGACGCTGACCCACATCGCGCCGGGCTCGTCGCGATCCCAGATCAGGAAATGCGGCACCTTGCCCGGCGCCCGCGCCAGCGCGTTGGCGAGCAGATGATCCAGATTGGCCGGCGGCGTGCCTGCGGCCGCCTCGGCCGGCTTGACCTGGCTGTGCAGGAGATCGTCGATCTCATCGTGAAAGATCAGCGGCAGGCCGGTGATGCAGAGCAGCAGCATGAACAACGTGCAGATCAGGCTGGTCCATTTGTGGACGGCACCCCACCGCCGCAGGGATTTGGTCGTCGCGGTCAACTTCGCTACCTGAATTCCAGAGTCTCCGTTGTGCCGTCACTAGCACGATGAAGGACGCGCGCCGTTGCGCGGCGATTAGAACCCATCCAGTGTTGGACTTATCGGCGATCGTGTTGCGATCTCGCAACGAGCGCGTCCGGGAACTGCGACAATGCGTCCCGGCCTTCGGCGCGATTTCCTGGGATCGTTCTCTTGGGATCGTTCTAAATCGGATCGCGGGGTTCAACCGGCTGACGCGGCGTGGACGGGATGCTTCGCGCGCCATTTGGGGCCCGGCCCGCGCATGTAGTGCAGCTCGGGCCGGTAGGGATCGCGCATTCGCGCGATCAGATTCTGCCAGCCGGCCGTGATCGCGTTCAGGCAACGAAGAGGCAGCAAGGACTGCAGCGACAGCATGGCTTACTCTCAGTGCGGTTTGCCGAGAACGAATGCGAAGGGCAGGATGACGATCTCCTCGCCGTCTTCGTCGCTGACATGCACGGCCCAGTCGCGCCAATCTTCCAGACTGACCGTTGCGACCAGCGAGCGCATCATGCAGGTCGCCGCCTCGCAGGCCTCGGCGAGGCTCGTCACCGAGGTGCCGCGGCGGTCCATCAGCACGCCGCGCGTGTTCGAGCAATGGAAATAGACCTGTGTCATGTCGCTATCCTCGCAAGCGCCGGGCGATCGGGCTCGCCCTTGCATGACGAAGCTTTACGGAGATCGGGCACACCCACCCGTGACGCTGCTCACACACAGGCGCGGGCACACAGCTCCCTGCCTCACCAAATCGCGATTTGACAAATCTTCTATCTTTGTCAAATTCGTCAAATGGGACCGAAAACCCGCATTCTCGATGCCACCATGCTGGTATTCCGCCGGCACGGCTTTCGCCGCTCCTCGATCGAGCAGGTCGCGGAAGCGGCAGGCCTGACGCGGCAGGCGCTCTACCACCATTTCGAATCCAAGGAGGCGCTGTTCCGCGCCGTGATCGAGCGCGTGCATGAGAGCGCCATCGCGGCCGAGGACAGCGCCGTCGCCGCGGCAGAGGCAGCGGGCGGCAATCTCGGCGACATCCTCGCCGCGGGCATGACCGCGCGGATATCGACCATGATCGCCTCGCTGGACAGCTCGCCGCATATCGAGGAATTGTATTCCGAGCACCTCGTGCACGCGCGCGACCTCTACCAGACCTATGCCGCGCGCCATACGGAGCGCGTGGCCGCCACCATCGCGCGTATCGTGCGCAAGCAGCAGCTTGTGCTGCCGCAGAGGCTGTCGCCGGAGGAATTCGCGCGGCTGGTCGAAATGTCGATGTACGCCGCGAAGTCGCAATATCCGGCGATGCAGCCGGCCGATGCGTTCCTGAAGGACATGGCGACCATGGTGCGGACGCTCTGCGCCGGCGCTGTGCCCAGATCGTTGCCGAACTCGCGACAGCCGCCCGCCAGGAAGGCGGCAATCCGCAACAAGTCGACACGCAGGACAACTGGAGGACAGTCATGACCACGACGACCGTCAACGGCCGCGCCGAATCCCTGCCCGACGATCCCGACGCGCTCCTGATCGACATCGTGCGCGACCAGCTCGGGCTCACTGGCACCAAGCTGGTGTGCGGCGCCGGCGTCTGCGGCGCCTGCACCGTGCTGGTCGACGGCGCGCCGGTCACAAGCTGCTTGATGCCGGCGCGGGCTGCCGCCGGCAAGGCGGTGACGACGGTGGAAGGCATCGGCGCCACGAGGCTGCATCCGGTGCAGAAGGCGTTCATGGCGCATGACGCCCTGCAATGCGGCTTCTGCACGCCAGGATTCATCGTGGAATCTGTCGCGTTCTGCGATCAATGGCGCGCGACCAGGGGAACGGCCGCGCCCTCGCGCGAGGAGATCGGCGCGGCGCTGTCGGGCCATCTCTGCCGCTGCGGCGCCTATGACGGGATATTCCGCGCGGTGGCGGACGCCTGCGCCGGCCGTTTCGACGGCGACAATGTCGCAGCGCCCCGCATCGAGGCGCGCGACAAGGTGACGGGAGCTGCGAAATACACCGTCGACATCAAGCATGACGGCCAGCATGAAGGCCTGATCCTGCGCTCGCGCGTGGCGCATGCGCGCATCACCGCGCTCGATCTCGCGCCAGCGCGCGCGCTCGCCGGCGTCACGGCGGTGTCGCTGCTCGGCGACGACAAGATCTTGCGCTATGTCGGTGAGCCGATCGCGGCGGTCGCGGCCAAGGACCGCAAGACCGCACTGGCCGCGCTCGCGGCGATCAAGTTGACCAGCGAAAAGCTGCCCGCGGTGGTCGGTCTCGACGCCGGACGCAAGGATGGCGCGCCTGTCGTGTTCGACAGAGCGAACCGCAAGCGGGCCGGCAACGTCTCCGAGGCGGCCGGCGGACTGGCACCATGGAAGCAGAACATCCGCGGGCCGACCGCGGTGTTCTCGACCCGCGCCAAGAAAGCCCGCAACTGGGTCGAGGAGGCGCGCCAGGCGGGCAACAAGCTGCTCGTCGAAGGCACCTTCCGCACCGCGACGCAACAGCATGCATGTCTGGAGCCGCACGCCGCGGTGGCGCGCTTCGACGGCGACCGGCTGACCCTGCACGCCTCGACGCAGCAGGTGTTTCATCTCAAGGAGCAGATCGCCAAGCGTTACAAGCTCGACCACGACAAGGTCCGCGTGATCGCCGATCACGTCGGCGGCGGCTTCGGATCGAAGGCAAGCCTCGGCACCGAGACCATCGCCGCGATCGAGCTGGCGCGCGAGGCCAAGGCGCCGGTGCGGGTCGCCTACGATCGGCAGGAGGAGCTCTCGGTCGCCGGCTATCGGCCGGCCGCCGAACTGAAGGTCGCGCTGCTCCCTTCTGATGATGGCAAGCTGAAAGCGCTCTCGGTCACCGCGCATGCCGACACGGGCGCTGCGACCAACTCGACGATCGCGGGCCTGGCGCGGCTGATCTATCCGGCCGAGGCGAAGGACCTGTCGGATTTCGACGTCATCAGCAATCTGCCGCCCGGCGCCGCCTTCCGCGGCCCCGGCGGTCCGCCGATGGCATTTGCGGTGGAGCAGGCGATCGACGAGGCCGCGCTGCGGCTCAAGGTCGATCCGATCGCCCTGCGCAAGCGCTGGGATCCCGATCCCAACCGTCAGCGGCTCTACGACTGGGCATCCGGGCTCGAGCTCTGGCGCAATCGCAAACCGCAGCAGAGCGGGCGCTATCGCCGCGGCATCGGTGTGGCGACCGGCTACTGGCTCTATCTCTGGCAGCCCAATGTGAAGGTCGAGGTCGCGGTCAAGAGCGGACGCATCGTCGCCAGCACCGCGACGCAGGACATCGGCACCGGCACCCGCAGCGTGCTTGCCGACACCATCGCACGCGAGTTCGATCTCGAGCCTGCCGACATCGACGTGCGGATCGGCGATTCATCGCTGCCCGAAGGGCCTGGTTCCGGCGGCAGCCGCGTCACCGCCTCGGTGATGCCGCCGACCTTGCTGGCGGTGCGGAAGCTGAAGGCTGCGATCCTCGAACAGGCCACACGAAAGCCCGCGCCCGGCTCGAACGCGCCCTGGCGCGAGCTGATCGCCCGCTCGCCCGACATTGCGGTGGCGGAAGCGCGCGGCGAGGACGGCAAGAACACCGCGCCCGGCATCCGCTCGCCGCTGCGCGAAGTCGGCCTGATGGGCATGGTGTTCGGCTGGATGATGCGCCGCTTCTCGAACATCGCGGTCGGCGCCGGCGTGCCGAGCTCGGTGCAGGTGATAGAGGTCGAGGTCGACACCTGGCTCGGCCATGTCCGCGTGCTCAACGTGCATACCGGGATTGCGGTCGGCAAGATCGCGGCTCCCGCGCTGGCGCACAGCCAGGCCTGCGGCGCGGTGATCCAGGGCCTCGGCTACGCGCTCTATGAGGCACGCGAGCTCGATCCTAACAGCGGCGACGTCCTGACCGCGGGAATGGAGGATTATCGCATCCCCGGCATCGCCGACACGCCCGAGATCGATGTGCATTTCGACGAAGCCGGGTTCGATCATGTGCTCGGCAACAGCGTCGGCATCGGCGAGGCCTCGACGGTGCCGACCTCGGCCGCGGTCGCCAACGCGATCCACGACGCAATCGGTGTCCGCCTCACCGAAATTCCGATCCGCCCCGACCGCATCGTCGCCGCGCTGAAAGGGAGGGATGCCGCATGAGCGTCGCAACCGCAGACGTCATCACCGCGCCTGAATTCCGTGCCGCCGGCACCGACCTGTCGGAGCGCCGCCGCAGCGGCCTGTCGTGCGGATCGGTCATCGATCTCACCGCCAGTCCCGATACGATCGGGATTGCGTGGAATGCGGACGGCGCGGCGCGGATCGGCGCCCTGACCGCAATCGCGGCGATCGCGTCCGACGCGCGGCTGGCGCAAGCCTATCCCGGCATCACTGCCGCCGCGCAGGGTCTTGCCACGCCGCAGATCCGGCACATGGCGACGCTCGGCGGCAACCTCGCGCAGCGCTCGCGCTGCTGGTATTTCCGCAATCCGCAGATCGGCTGTCTCAAGAAGGGCGGCTCCGACTGTCCGGCACGATCAGGCAATCATCTCTATCACGTCGCGTTCGATCTCGGCCCTTGCGTGGCGCCGCATCCGTCGACCATGGCGATGGCGCTCTTGGCCTATGATGCGAAGATCGTCACCGACCGGCGCAGCGGGCTGTCGATCGCCGAGGTGCTCGGCGACGGCAGCAACGGCACCGCCGACAATCTGCTCGCACCGGGCGAACGGATCGAACGGATCGAGCTCCCTGCCCCGCTGGCCAGCGAACGCGCGCTCTACAAACGCGCGATCAGCCGGACGCATGCCGAATGGCCGCTGGTCGAGATTTGCGTGCGGGCGGTGATAGAGGGCGGAGTCTTCCGTGAGGTCCATATCACCGCCGGCGGCATCGCCCCGGTCCCGCTGCGGCTTGCCGCGAGCGCTGCCGCGCTGCAGGGAAAGCCGGCCGACGCGGCGACCATCGCGCAAGCCGCCGAGCTCGCAACATCGGGGGCCAAGCCACTGACGATGACCGGATACAAGCTCGACCTGCTGAGGGGGCTGGTGCGCGACCTTGTCGAGCGGATTGCTGCGTAACCTGCAGCTTAGTCTAGCGTGCCCGGGTCAGCGCCAGCCAGATGCCGCCGCCGATCATGAAGCCGCCTGAGATGCGCGACATCAGCCGCGTCCGCTCCTTGGAAAAGAATTTGCGGGCGCGGCCGGCCGCCAGCGCGTAGGCGGCGTCGGTCAGCACCGCGGTTGCCATGAAGGTGACGCCGAGCAGCGCCACCTGCGGCAAATGCGGCTTGTCCATGTCCATGAACTGCGGGATGAAGGCGCCGAAGAACACCAGCACCTTCGGGTTCGACAGCAGCACCAGAAAGCCCTGCAGGAAGAACCCGCCGCGCGGCGGCGGCGGCCGGTCGTCGGTGCCGACGCCCTCGACCGGCGAACGGATCAGCTTGATGCCGAGCCAGACCAGATAGGCGGCGCCGGCAAAGCGCACCCAGTTGAACCAGTAGCCCATCGTCGCCATCAGCGAGGTCAACCCAACCGCGACGATGCCGATCACGATCGCGAGCCCGACCTGCGCGCCCAGCACGTTGGTGAGCGCGGCGCGCGTGCCGTAGCGCAGCCCGTTGGCGATCACCATCGTGACGATCGGACCGGGCAGCAGCGCCAGCGCGATGCAGGCGGCGACGAAGGCGAAATAGGCTTGCAGGGACATGGAGATCTCACTGAAGATGAGGCTGAATTATGCACGTGGGACGGGCGGAGAGGAAGCAGTTCCTGCTGATCCCCGTCGTACCTGGGTGACCCGCTTTCGCTTGCGCGGGTGACGACACCATTTCGCATGCGAGAGAAGGCCCCCTCAGCGCCCCTCCATGGCCGCGATCATCCATGTTCTGATCTCTCGTGACTCCAGAAACTTCAACGTCGCCCGTTGCACCTGTGCGGCATCGCCGCTGCCCTGCGCCGCCACGGCCATGAGGTCGCAGCGATGCGACACAGCAATACCGATCGCAGCTCGATTGCCGTCGACATCATAAGCCCTCACCCGTCCCGGCATGTCTGCCACCCGCAGGACATCACCCGCCTTCAGCGGCACAAAGCGCGGGCTGATCATGTCGACGTCGGACACGCGGTCGACCTCGTCGTCATCGGCGACGCCGCTCTCGCAGTTGCAGAAGCCGAGCTTCGGCCGGAAGTAAACCTCGACCTCAGTGCCGCACTCGGCCACACCGCAGCGGAAGGCACGACCGGCGGGCCAGCCGTCGCGCGGGAACGGCCAGGCGATCTCGCGCCATTGCGGGAGGCGCGGCGGCGCCATCTCGTAGCCGGCCACGGCCGACAGGCCGCCGAGCGCCAGGAACATCGCAACCATAAGCTGCCACGAGCGCATCATCGCCCGCTCACGGCAGCCCGGCGACGGCCCGCGCCGCGCCGGTCAGTTCGAGAATATGCAGGCCGGTGTTGGCGCGGTCGACCGCGTAAATAAAACCGCGCTCGTCGGTCTCCACATTGTTGGTCTGGATCGCGACCTTGCAGCGCTCCTTGTCGCCGATCGTGACGCAGCGCTTGTCGGTCGCCGCGGTGATGGAGGGAATGAAGTACCCGACTTCCCTGGGATGATAGGGGTCGCGGATATCGAGCGCGCGGACGCCGGCATTGAAGAAAGCGATGAACGCCAGCTTCTTGTAGTAGACCGGCGCCATGCTCTCGTTCGACGAATGTGAACCGAAGCGGCCGCCGCGCTCGCAGAAGGCGCCGGAGGCCTCGGGCACGGTGTAGCTAGAGATCAGCATCGGCCGTGCCTCGGTGGTGACGTCGGCGAACCATACCATCTGCCGCGCCTCGCCGCACTCGTTCTGGATCGCCTCGTCGACGATCATCACGATGTCGCGCGTCTTGCCGTCCTTGTCATGGGCGAATTCGGCGATTGGCATGCCGGGCATCGGAAACACCGTGTGCGCGCCGTTCATCGCTGACAGCGGCATCCGCGCGATCTCCGGGAATTTCAGATTGTCCGGTGTCGGCTCCTTGGGCCCATTCAAAAGCTTGTCGCGATCGACGATCTGCAGGAAGCCGCCCTTGTTAGTGCCGTAGCCGAAATAGACGCGGTTGCCCTGCGGCCCGGTCGAGATCGGCCCGTGCAGCTCGGTCGGCACCGCGCCGGTCGCGCCCGGCTCCTGCCCGGGCAGGCCGAAATCCCTGATCTTCCTTGGCTGCGCAGGATCGGAGAGATCATAGATTTGCGTCATGCGCCGCGTGCGCCAGTCCGGCGCCCCCGACACAAGATAGGCGATGCCGGTGTCGCATTCCCAAAAGTTCTTATGCGTGTCCTTCAACCCGCCGATCCGGGTGATCAACACGGGATTGGCGGGATCGGCGACGTTCCAGATCTCATGCGCCTCGCTGCCGAAGGTGCGCAGCATGTAGACCGCGTTGCGATCGCCCTTCGGCAGATCCTTGCCGTCGCAGATCCGCACCATCTGCGCGCCGCCGGATTCGTATTTGCCTTCCTGGCCTGGAATGTGCCGCAGATATTTCGGATGCGCGGGATCGGTGACGTCGACGATCGAGGTGCCGTTTGGTTCAGGCTTGCCGGTCATCGGATTGACCGGATCGGGAATGTCGTCGGTGCCGCCGTGATGGCCGATATAGGCGATCCATCTGTCGCCCTGGTGATGGATGGTCGGCTGATAGGCGCTGCGCGCCTGCAGGTCGCTGGTTCCAACCAGCCGCATGTTGGAGGCTTCAGGCGGGTCGCCGATCTTCTGCTGCCGGGCGCCCGCAGCATTCGCGAGCAGGACGAAAAAGAACACGCAGCAAACTGCCGTAACGCGACCACCCATGCGCACCACCCCGAATTCCCAGGCCAATCTGCGTTGGCTGCGCGGAACGCTAGCACGGCGATACTGGCGCCCAAACACACGCTCTTGACATGCAACCATTTGGTTGCCTATTGTCCGACCCATGGATGAAGTCTTCAAAGCCCTCGCGGATGCCTCACGGCGGATGCTGCTTGACCGGCTTCACGATCAAAACGGGCAGACGCTCGGTGAGCTCTGCGACGGTCTCGACATGACGCGTCAGGCCGTCACCAAGCACCTTGGGATTCTCGAGGAGGCCAACCTCGTCACCACGATCAAGCATGGTCGCGAGAAACTGCATTACCTCAACCCGGTTCCGATCCATCAGATCGGCGAGCGCTGGATCAGGAAGTTCGAGCGCGGCAAGCTCGCCGCGCTCAGCGAATTGAAAAGACAATTGGAGAAGCGTGATGAGTAAGCCGGACTATGTCTACGTCACCTATATCGAGACCACGGCCGACAAGCTGTGGCACGCGCTGACATCGAGCGACTTCACCGAGCGGTTCTGGTTCGGCTATCGGATCAGCTCGGACTGGAAGGTCGGCTCGCCCTACCACCTGTCCAAGGACAGCAGCCGCGCCGTGCAGGGCGAAGTGCTGATCGCCGATCCACCGAGCAAACTCGCCTACAGCTGGGACGTGGTGAAGGAAGGTCATGCGCGCGAACAGGTCTCGCGCGTGACCTTCGACATCGAACCGCACGGCGGGGTCGTCAAGCTGACCGTGACGCACGACAACCTCGGTCCGAAAACGCTGCGCGACATCTCCGGCGGGTGGCCGATGGTGATTGCAAGCCTGAAGAGCTTCCTGGAGACCGGACGCGAATTGCCGGCCGACCTGCTCACGAGCGGCGCGAGGGAGGCCTACCATGCCTAAGCCCGAATTCGCCTATGTCACCTACATCGAGACTACGCCAGAGAAGCTGTGGGATGCACTGACATCCAGCGCATTCACGCAGCAGTACTGGTTCGATACCGAGGTGAGGTCGAACTGGAAGATCGGTGCGCCGCTCGCGCTGGTGACGAACGGCAAGGTCACCGACACCGGCGAGATACTCGAGATCGACCGCCCGCGCCGCCTCGCCTACACGTTCAAGCACGAAGCCGATCCTGGAATGCGCAAGGAGTCGGCAACGAAAGTCGTATTCACGCTTGAGCCGTTCGGCCGGATCGTGAAGCTGACCGCGACCCATGAGGGCTTCGGCGTCGGCAGCAAGCTGCTCGACGGCATCTCCAAGGGCTGGCCCGCGATCCTGTCCAGCCTCAAGAGCCTGCTCGAGACCGGCAAGGCGGTCGCGATCCCGCCTGTCGCGCTCGGGATCGAAGGCTTCGAATGACAATGAAAATCTATCGAAGGATACGTGCGGACATGAACGTCGATAAATTCAAGCCGGCCATCGTCTATGCGATCTACATCGCCGCGACCCCGGAGAAGGTGTGGCAGGCACTGACGACCGCCGAACTCAGCCGGCAGTATTTTTCCGGCAACGCGGTCGAGGTCGATCTTCGGGTCGGTGGCGCCTACATCGTGCGCACGCCCGACGGCGCGATGCATATCTCCGGCGAGGTGATCGAGTGCGATCCCCTGAGGCGGCTGACGGTTACCTTCAACGTCAACTGGCCGCAGCTCGTCGAGAAGCTCGGGCCGACGCTCGTCACCTGGGAGATCGAACAAGCCGGCGACGGCGTAAAGCTGACTTTGCTGCAATCGCATGACCGCCCGATCAGCGACGACATCCTGTCCGGCGGCCGCACCGGCTGGCCGGCGATCCTCTCCAGCCTGAAGAGCCTCATGGAGACCGGCAGGGCCATGGTGATCCCGATGCAGCCGCCGGTGCGCATGATGGCAGCGCTGAAGGAATTGGGAATTCCGATGCCGACGTGACTTACTCCCGGCGCAGGATCGGGTCGGCAAAAGAGCCAACCGGGACCACGACGCGGCGGTAGAGATGCCAGGTAGTGTGGCCGAGCACCGGAATCGTCACGAGCAACCCCAGGAAGTACGGGATCGCCGAAACGATTAGCAGCACGACGATCACCGCCGCCCACCCGATCATGGGCAGCGGGCTCGTGACGACTGCACGCACGCTCGTTATCATCGCGGTGACGAAATCGACCTCGCGATCCAGCAGCAGCGGGAACGATATCACCGTCAGCGAGAACAGGATCAGAGACAACGCCGCCCCGTCGGCATTGCCGATGGCGAGGAACAGCAGGCCCTCATCGGTGGTCAGCACCACCGTGATGAACTCACGAAGGCTGGAAAAGGACACGTTGAGCCCGAGCAGGAGCGCGAGCAGCAGCCGCACCTGGTACATCCAGATCACGAACACGAACAACGTGACGAACGCCATCCAGCCGATTTCGCCCCGCGAGCGCAGCTTCGACCAGATCGCGCCGAGCGAGATCGGTTCGCCCGCTTCGCGGCGCCTGCTGATCTCGTAGAGACCGATCGCAACGAACGGGCCGATCAAGGCAAACCCCGCCGCGAGCGGATAGGCCAGATAGACCATGCCGAGCGCGGTCAGGCAAAGCAGGATGGCGTTGCCGCCGAGCATGTAGATCGCGCCGAACATCAATCCATAGAGCGGCACCGCCTGGAAATCGCGCAGCCCCTGCCCCAGCGCCTCCGCGATGTCAGCCACGCGGATCCTGCGCACCACTGGATCGAACTTGCCAGAGACCGACATCAGCCCTGCCGCGAATGATTGAACGCGCATCGATGCAAGCGATTGCGCGAGCCGCATTGATGCGGATCAATACCGGCGGCGTAGCCCTAGCCCAGCGCCCTTAGCTCGCGCCGCAGCACCTTGCCCGTCGCGGTCATCGGCAGGCTGTCGGCAAACTGCACGAAGCGCGGATATTCGTGGGCGGCGAGCTGGATCTTGACGAACTCCTGGATCTCGCGGGCCAGCGCATCGTTCGGCGCGAAGCCCGGACGCAGCACGATCCAGGCCTTGATCGATTCGGTGCGGATCGGATCGGGGATGCCGACCACCGCCGACATCGCGACCGCCGGATGTTTCATCAGCGTGTGCTCGATCTCGGACGGGCCGACGCGATAGCCGGCCGTGGTGATGACGTCATCCTCGCGGCTGACGTACCAGAAATAGCCGTCCTCATCCTGCACGCCGAGATCGCCGGTCAGCAGGAATTCGCCGGCATATTTCTTGGCGGTCGCCTCCGGGTTGCGCCAGTACTCGAGCATGGTGCAGGGGCACGGCTGGCGCACGCCGACGATGCCGCGCTCGCCGCGCGGCAATTCCTCGCCCTTGTCGTTGACGATGCGGACGTCGAAGCCCGGCGTGGCGCGGCCCATCGAGCCCGGCCGAATCGGAAACAGGTTGGAATTGCTGCCGATCACGAGATTGCACTCGGTCTGCCCGAACACCTCATGGGCGTCGATCCCGAAAGTATCGCGCACCCAGCCGAGCAATTCGCCGCCAAGCGACTCGCCGCCGGTGAAGATGCTGCGCAGCCTGACGCCGGAATTCTTCACATCGGCCTGCCGCATCAGCTTCAGCGCGGTCGGCGGCAGGAACACGTTGCGGATGCCGAGCTCGGCCATCATCTGCATCGCCGCCTGCGGCTCGAACTTGCGGGCGCGATGGCCGACCATCGGGATGCCGTGGTACCAGAACGCGAGCAGGCCATTGATCAGGCCGCCGATCCAGGCCCAGTCGGCCGGCGTCCACATCAGATCACCGGGCCTGGGCAGGAAGTTGTGGCACATCTCGACATTGGGCAGGTGGCCGAGCACGACGCGATGCGCATGCAATGCGCCCTTCGGATTGCCGGTGGTGCCCGAGGTGTAGATGATCAGCGCAGGATCGTCGGCCGAGGTGTCGACGGTGGCGAATTCCGGCGACGCCGACTTGATTGCGCTCCAGAACGGCTTTGTCGCCGCCGGCGTCTTGTCGCCGACGAGGTAGACGTTCTTCAGCTCGGGCAGGCGGTCGCGGATTTTTGCGATCTTCTCCCAGCCGGCCGCATCGGTGACGACGGCTTTGGCCGCCGAGTTCGACAGGCGGAATTCGAGCGCATCCTCGCCGAACAGCGCGAACAGCGGGATCGAGATCATGCCCGCGCGGAATGCCGCGAGGTGCGCGACCGGCAGTTCGAGCGATTGCGACAGGAAGACCGCGACGCGGTCGCCGCGCACCAGGCCATCGGCGGTCAAGACATTGGCAAAGCGGCGCGAGGCGTCCGCAACCGCGTCGAACGAGGTGCGCGTGGTGCCGCCGTCCTCATCGACATAGAGGAGCGCGAGCCGGCCGGTGCCATCGGCATGGCGGTCGCAGCAGGCGGTCGCCACGTTGAACCGCGCGGGAATGTCCCAGCGGAAGTTGCGATAGAGCTCGTCGTAGGTTCTGGCTTCCTGAAGCATAGCTGCAGATTAGAGCATTGCAGCCAGACCACAAACCCCTGCATGAGGGGAAAGCGGTCAGGCTGTCGCCCGCTGCTGCTGCATTGCGACCTCCGCCTGGAGGCTGTCGAGGTCGCGATAGATCGACGCGACCGCCAGTACGCGGCCGCCGCGCTTGTAGCGAAGCACGCAATCCTTACCCGCAAGGCTGCCCTCCACCGCGATCTCGTCCCACCGTTCGGCGTGGCCGACATAGTTGATCGGCACGTCGTAGTGCTGGCTCCAGAAGAACGGCACCGCGTTGAAGACCTCGCGCTGCCCGAGCATATTCCGCGCCGCGGTCTGGCCCTGGCGCTCGGCCACCACCCAGTGCTCGACCCGGATGTTCTCGCCGCTGTGCGGATCGGGCCAGCGGGCGATGTCGCCTGCCGCGTAGATGCCGGAGACACTGGTCTCCAGATATGCGTCCACTGTAACGCCGCGATCGATGGCGAGCCCGGCGGCTTCCGCTAGCGCCAGCCGCGGCTTCACGCCGACGCCGACCACGACAAGATCGGCATCGAGCACGGGCCCGCTCTTCAGGTGCGCGCGCTTGCCCTTGATCGCGGTCACCGTGTCGCCGAGGTGGAAGACGACACCATGCTCTTCGTGCAGCGCGCGGACGAAATCGCCCATCTCAGGTCCGAGCACGCGCTCCAGCGGCCGCTGCTCCAGTCCGACCACGTGAACCTCGATCTCCCTCGCGCGCAACGAGGCCGCAACCTCGAGCCCGATGAAGCTCGCACCGATCACGACCGCGCGGCGCGCTCCAGCGGCCGAGGCAATGATCGCCCGGCAGTCGTCCAGCGTGCGCAACACGTGAACGTGGGGCTGGTCCGCGCCCGGGATCGGCAACCGTACCGGCTCCGCACCGGTCGCCAGCAACAGCCGGTCATAGGGAAGTGCTTCGCCGCCGGCGAGCACGACATTGCGGCCTCCGGTGTCGATCGACTTGACCTCGCTCCCCAGTCTGAGATCGATCGCCGCATCAACATAGAAATTGTCCGGCTTGAGCGGGAGCCAGTCTTCAGGCGCGCTGCCGGCGAGGAAATCCTTCGACAGGTTTGGCCGATCCACCGGCGGCGCGGTCTCGCCGCTCAGCATGACGATGCTGCCGCGATAATCCTGCCGTCGCAGCATCTCGGCGGCGGCAAACCCCGCCGCGCCGCCGCCGACGATCACGATCCTGCCGGGCGCATCGACCGGGCCCTTGATCCGAGATTTCGGCTGCTCGCGCTTCTCGCGCACGACGATGCGGTCGCCGTCGCGCTCGACCTTCCAGACGGCGAGCGCGTTGAAAGCGGGCGCTTCGGTCGCTTCACCGGTGCGAATATCAAAGCAGGCGTGATGCCAGGGGCAATGGACGGTCTCGCCGTCCACCAGGCCGTCGGCGAGCGGGCCGTGATAATGGCTGCAATGCGCATCGATGGCGAAGATGTCCGCTCCCGAGCGCACCAGCAGCACGGCCTCGTCGCCGACATGGCCGAGCAACATCGCGCCCACGAAGTCGGAAAGTGACACGCCTTGTGTCAGATCCGGATCGGAAGGAGCTTGCTGATCGGCCATGGCCTGTCTCCAGTTTATCCAGAACTTCGCCCCGAAGGCGACGCTTTCGCGAGGCCAGGCCCGTTTTCGGCAGCCGATCTCAGCTTCCCTGCATGTAGCGGACCGGGTTCTCCTTGTCCGCCTTGAAGATCTCGGCGGCCTCGGCGAACAGCGCCGCAACGGCAGCCGCCTTCAGATCAGCAAACGCCTCGAAGCTGAAATTGTTGCTGCCGGCCCGCAATTCGCCGAGCCGGCCGGCGTAGCAGGACACCAGCGGCTTCCCGTTACGGGTGACCGCGACATAGATGCTGATGTAGTTCTTCTGCAGCGCGACCCCGATCACCGGCCAGACCGCCGTCTTGCCGGACTTGATCGCGTAGCAAAACCGACCGTAGCCGATCATGTTCATGCGCATGCCGGCTTCGCCGGCCGGCGTGCCGGCATGAAAATGCCGTTTGAGCGAAGGCGCGGCCTTTCGCATCACCGCATGGACTTGTTCGAGATCCGCGGTCCGGCCGGGATCGAAGGCGAGGTAGGATTCCAGACTGTCCGCCGCGACACGAAACATCGGAGGCCTCCGCCATCCGGCCCGCACAGGGCAGGTCATGCGTAGCCCGGATGCAGCGAAGCGTAATCCGGGGTTCTCACCGAACGGATAGATTGACCGGGATTGCGCTTCGCTTCATCCGGGCTACGAAATCAGGACGACAGCGCCGCCTTCACCAGGCCGCTGGCCTTGCCGAAATCCATCTGGCCGGCGTATTTCGCCTTCAAAGCACCGATCACCTTGCCCATGTCCTTGATGCCGGCCGCACCCATCTCGGCGATGACGGCCGCGATCGCGGCCTTCACGTCGTCGTCGGACATCTGCTTCGGCAGATAGGCGGAGATCACGGCGATCTCCTCGCGCTCCTGGGCGGCGAGCTCGGCGCGGCCACCCTTGTCGTAGAGCTCGACCGATTCCTGGCGCTGCTTGATCATCTTCTGCAGTAGGCCGAGCAGATCGGCATCGGAGAGTGGCGGCTTGCCCTGCCCGCGCGCGTCGATGTCGGCGTTCTTGATGGTCGAATTGACCATGCGCAGCGTGGAGAGCTTTCGCTCGTCCTTCGCCTTCATCGCTTCCTTGACCGCGGTATTGATATCGTCGCGCAGCATCCTGGTGTCCTTAAACTGGCAATCCTCTCATGTAGGCAGTTTGCGGCGGCGGGACAACCTAGTTCCTCAACCACTCAACCAGCGCGTCGGCGCAGGCCCGCGGCTGCTCCAGTTGCGGCAGGTGACCGCAATCGGGGATCACCACGAGCTTGGCTCCGGGAACGCCATTGGCCATCTCGTCCGACAACGCGTTCGGCACGGTGTTGTCGGTATCCGACGTCAGCACCAGGGTCGGGCATTTGATCCAGGCCATGCTCGGCCGCGAATCCGGCCGGCTGAGCACAGCGTTCTGCTGGCGGATGAAGGCCTCGGCGCCGACGTCCTGGCTCATGTCATAGACGACCTGACGCAGGCCTGCATCGCCCTGCCGCGACGGATGCACGAAGCCCGGAAACAGCTCGTCGACCACGCTCCGATACTCGCCGGTTTTGGCACGCTCGATCATGCCGCGGCGGCGTGCGGTTGCTTCCGGCGTATCAGGCCTCGCCTGGGTGCTCATCAGCGCCAGTTTCGCGACCCTCTCGGGCGCCTGCCGCATGATCTCGAAGGCGATGTAGCCGCCCATCGAGTGCCCGGCGAGCGCAAAACGCGGCGGCGCCTCGGCGAGGATCCGGCGGGCGATCGCCCCCATATTGTCGTCCCTGACATGGTTGGCGACCGTGACCGGCCCAAACCGCCACAGCGCCGGGATGACCGGGGCAAAGATCCGCGGTGAGCAGATGACGCCCGGGACGAGCAGGATCGGCATCGTGTTGTCCATGCGGGAGCTCCGGACCGGGTCATTTTCGGCAAGCAAACGGCCGCTTCAGGGAACTTTAGATTAAAAGCCCGTTCCGGCCTGTCAAATCGGCGGGCATTGCCGTGTGAATCCATGCCCTTTCGCTTTGACGCCGCAGGGTGCGGCGACTATTTAAAGGGCTCATGACAACCCCTGAAAACGCTCCCACCTGGCCGGACCACAAACCGACCGCGCTCCTTGTGCTCGCCGATGGTACCGTGCTGGAAGGCTTCGGTCTCGGCGCGGAAGGCCACGCCGTCGGCGAGGTCTGCTTCAACACCGCGATGACCGGCTATGAGGAGATCCTCACCGATCCGTCCTACGCCGGCCAGATCATCACCTTCACCTTCCCGCATATCGGCAATGTCGGTACCAACGAGGAAGACATCGAGACGGTGAACATGGCCGCGACGCCGGGCGCACGCGGCGTGATCCTGCGCTCGGCGATCACGGATCCCTCGAATTACCGCGCCACCCGCCACCTCGACCAGTGGTTGAAGGCGCGCGGCATCATCGGCCTCTCCGGCATCGACACCCGCGCGCTGACCGCGCTGATCCGCTCCAAGGGCATGCCCAATGCCGTGATCGCGCATTCGAAGACCAGCGAGTTCGACCTGCACGGATTGAAGGAAGAGGCCCGCGAATGGCCCGGCCTCGAGGGCATGGACCTGGTGCCGATGGTCACCTCCGGCCAGCGCTTCACCTGGGATGAGACGCCCTGGGTTTGGGGCAAGGGCTTTGGCCAGCAGAGCGCGCCGGAATTCAACGTGGTCGCGATCGACTACGGCATCAAGCGCAACATCCTGCGCCTGCTTGCCGGTGTCGGCGCCAAGGTGACCGTGGTGCCGGCAACGACCGCCGCCGAAGACATCCTGGCGATGAAGCCGGACGGCGTGTTCCTGTCGAACGGCCCCGGCGATCCCGCCGCGACCGGCAAATATGCCGTGCCCGTGATCCAGAAGGTGATCGCGTCGGGGACGCCGACCTTCGGCATCTGCCTCGGCCACCAGATGCTCGGCCTCGCCGTCGGCGCCAGGACCATGAAGATGCATCAGGGCCATCACGGCGCCAACCACCCGGTCAAGGACGAGACCACCGGCAAGGTCGAGATCACCTCGATGAACCACGGCTTCGCGGTCGACCAGGCCACGCTGCCCAAAGGTGCGACCCAGACCCATATCTCGCTGTTCGACGGCTCCAATTGCGGCATCGCGCTGGAGGGCAAGCCGGTGTTCTCGGTGCAGTACCATCCGGAGGCCTCGCCCGGCCCGCGCGACTCGCACTATCTGTTCCAGCGCTTCGCCGATCTGATGCGGAAGAAGAAGCAGGCGGCTTAGCTCCCGATCGTCATTGCCGGGCTTGACCCGGCAATCCATCCCTTGAAGAAAGATGGATGCCCGGACCAAGTCCGGGCATGACAGCTGTTGTGCGCGGCTGGCACCGACAGCGACAATGCGCCTTCGCATCACACCACGGAAATTCCGACATGACCGACAGCACCACCCCGAAGCCCGTCTACGGCGTCTCCTCGCTTGCGGTGATGGCGTCGATGCCGGGGCTCGACTTCGTGCGGGGCATCTTCGCCCGCACCTTGCCGGAGCCGCCGATCATGGAGAATGTCGGACCGTTCGACTGCACCGCCGAGCCGGGCCATGTGGTGATCCACAGCGTCCCCGGCCTGCGCCACTACAATCCGATCGGCTCGGTGCATGGCGGCTATGTCGCGATCCTGCTCGATTCCGCGATGGCGCTCGCGGTGCAGACCACACTGCCGAAAGGTTCGGGCTACACCACGCTGGAGTTCAAGATCTCCTTCGTCCGCGGCATGAGCCAGGACACCGGCAAGATCCGCACCGAGGGCCGGGTACTCAACGCCGGCCGTCGCGCCGCGACCGCCGAAGGCCGCATCACCGATCAAAACGGCAAACTGATCGCGCACGCGACCACGACCTGCATGGTGTTCGAGCTCCCCAAAAACGCCTGAAGGCAACCGCGTCCTGGCGCATTGGAGCCATGACGAAGCGCGCTGGATTGGCGCGGGCGTCCTGTGATTGAGTTTCGCGTCCGAGATCAGGCGACATGATCCGGTATAAATAAAGGGAACGCCCGATGACCCCAGCCAACCCGGACATGACCATCCGCGACATCCGCATCACGATGCTGCGGCTGCCCTGGGCCGACGACCACTGGCTGAAGGGCGCAGCGCTCGGCGAGACGCGCGACATCCTGATCTGCGACGTCGAGACGTCCGGCGGCATCACCGGCATGGGCTACCTGTTCGTGTTCCGCCCGGCGATGAAGGCGATCGCGGCCTGTCTCGACGAGTGCATCATCCCGCGCGTGATCGGCAAGGACGCCACCGCGATCGAGGCGATCTGGCGCGATCTGTGGACGGCGACGATGACCTATGGCCGCGGCGGTATCGCCGCGATGGCCATGTCGGCGCTCGACATTGCGCTGTGGGACGCGGTGGGGAAACGCGCCGGCCTGCCGCTGCACCGGCTGTGGGGACACTATCGCTCGGAGATCCCGGTCTATGGTTCCGGCTGCTTCCGTGGCGCCGGCGGCGACGGGATGATCGAGAAGGCGCTGCATTTCGTGAAGCAGGGCTACAAGGCGATCAAGATGCAGGTCGCGCATGTCCACACGCCCGCGCAGGACCTCGACAACGTGCGCCGCATGCGCGAGGCGCTCGGGCCGGATATCGACATCATGATCGACGTCAATATGGGCTGGAGCGCCGATGTCGCCATTGAGATGGGACGCAAGTTCGAGAAGTACGATATCTACTGGCTGGAGGAGCCGGTGCCGGCCGATGATTTCGCCGGCTACCAGCGCATCGCGGCGGCGCTCGACATGCGCGTCGTCGGCGGCGAAACCCATTTCACGCGCTACGATCTGCGGCCGTTCTTCCTCAATCCCTGCCTGCCGATCCTGCAACCCGACCCGATGCGCGGCGGCATGACCGACCTGCGCAAGATCGCGGCGCTCGCGGACACGTTCGGCATCACCATCGCGCCGCATCTGTTTCCCGAACTCAATGTGCACCTGCTGGCTTCGATTCCGAACGGCATCTGGTGCGAGAACATGGCGTTGATCGACGACCTCTGGGTCGAGCCGCCGCAGATCGCCGACGGCATGATCACGGCGCCGGAGCGGCCGGGGCACGGGCTCAGGTTCAAGGACGACGTCCTGAAGTTCAAGATCTAGCAGGAACGGTTTTGGGGCCGACGGTTTGGTTTGTCCTGATATCATGGCCCCGCGAGGCGCTGGAGAAATTACCATGTCGGTCGTCAGCAGCGATGCCGAGCCCCTGACTTTTGTCTTCCAGGACGACGGCTTGGTGCCGAACAATCCGATGCCGTTCCTGGTCTACAAGGGCGCCGTCAACCTCGGCAAAGATCCGGAAGCCACGATCGAGCGACTGTTCGGCGACAATGGCTGGGGCGCGATGTGGCGCAACGGCGTCTACGACTTCACGCATTACCACGCCACCGTGCACGAGGTGCTGGGCGTCGCTTGCGGCAGCGCGCGCGTGCAGTTCGGCGGCGCGCGCGGGCGTGCGCTGGAGATCACCGCCGGCGACGTCGCGATCCTCCCCGCAGGCACCGGGCATCAATGCCTGTCGGCGAGCGGCGATTTCAGCGTAGTCGGCGCCTATCCGCCTGGCCCGCCAATGGACCTGCAGCGGCCGACGCCGGAGAACCACGCCAAGGCACTGAAGACGATCCCGCTGGTGGCCCTCCCCGCAACCGATCCGGTGATGGGCAAGGACGGGCCGCTGGTGCGGTTGTGGAAGCGGTGATGCGCCAACGCGCTGCTCCCCGTCCCTTCTCCCTTGTGGGAGAAGGTGGGGCGGATGAAATCCGCGATGGACGAGGGGTCTGCATCCGCAGATAGAGACCCCTCATCCGGCTTCATCTCGCTCCGCTCGTGCGCCACCCTCTCCCACAAGGGGAGAGGGTGAGACTCAGGCCGCGTTGCTGCCTTCCTGGCGGCTTGCCTCGAACAGGAACCAGGTGCGGCGCTCGGTTTCGTCGATGAAGGTTTCGAGCAGGCCGGCGGTGCCGGAATCCTCATGGTCGTCGGCGAGCTTGTGCGCCCTGCGCATCGCCGCCGCGACGTGCTTGTTGTCCTCCATCAGCTCGCGCAGCATTTCGCGCGGCGGGACATAAGCCTCGTCATTGTCCTTGATGGTCTGGTGCTTGGCGATGTCGCCGATCGACCGCAGCGTCGCGCCGCCGAGCTTGCGCACCCGCTCGGCGAGCTGGTCGGTGGTCGCGAAGATCGCGTCCGACTGCTCGTCCAGCAACAAATGGTAGTCATGGAAATGCCGGCCGCTGACGTGCCAGTGAAAATTCTTGGTCTTCAGGTAGAGCGCGAAGGCGTCGGCCAGTAGCGTGTTGAGCGAGGCCGAGATTGCGTCCACTGCGGCTTGCGGCAAATCACTCGGCGTACCGAGATCGGCTGATATCTTGTCAGACTTGGCGTTACTGTTGGCTTTGCTCACGTTGGACCTTCCTGTTAGGAACCCCGTATTTCGGCGCATTGAACATTGGCCGCCGGACCGCTAACGCATCATCAGCCCACCTGTTCCTGAAAGTCAGGAACCCGTTCTGCCGGATACCAAACGCGATGGATGAATGGATCGACTATTACGATTCCACACATACGATTTATGCTAGCCGACTGCACCGCGACCTGCATTTCCAGGTCATCGCCAACGACATCATCGGCTACATCACCTCGCCCGGCGCCGTGGTGCTAGACTACGCCTGCGGTGAGGCGCTGTCGGCGGCGAAGGTCGCCAATGCCTGCGCCCAGCTCTATCTGGCGGAGCCTGCGCCCGGCGTGCGCGGCCGCCTGGTCGCGCGTTTTGCGTCCGACACCAGGATCCGCATCCGCTCGCTCGATGAATTGAAGAACATGGCGGCGGATTCGATCGACCTCGTGGTGATGAACTCGGTGGCACAATACATGACGCCGCAGGAGCTCGACGCCGCGTTCGACGTGATCCATCGCCTGCTGAAACCCTCGGGCCGCTTCGTGCTCGGCGATATCCTGCGGCCCGAAGTCGGCATGGCGAGGGACGTCATAGCGCTGCTGCGCTTTGCCGCGACCCACGGCTTCCTGCGCGATGCGTTGATCGGGCTCGCCTCGACGGCGCTGTCCGATTACCGGCAGCTGCGCACCAGGATCGGGCTGCAGCGCTACCGCGAGGACGAGATGATCGCAAAGCTCGCCGCCGCAGGCTTTGACGCCACGCGCGCGCCGCGCAACATCGGGCACAATCCGTGGCGGATGACATTCGTGGCGCACCACTGACCCAAGGTTGCGCCAGGCATTAACGTTACCCTAAAGCAAACGTAGCCGGCGCTGAAATAATCAGTAATGATCCACTCGGCCCGGTGGCGGAAGCGTCGACGCGGCAGTGGTGCAACACTGTTTATCCTGGTTCAAATCCAGGCCGGGCCTCCAGCCTTCGCTGCTGACGCAGCTTCGGCTCGGCAAGCCTTGTTGTAGCGAAGGCTGCCGCGGCGTAGCCCACAGGGACGAAGCCGTGCCTCCCGGGCAACCCACCCCACATCCCGAGCACCCCCAACCGGGCATACGTCAGATGAGGAATTTCCCCCGAATCGCAGTTGATTGGGCGTTTTTGGGGGTTTCGCGGGTGCGGAAACTGGTCTAAAGACCACCCGCGCGCGAGGGATCGCGCTTCCGGCGCTACAAAAGGTAGCGCATGGCTCGAGGGACGCGCGGAAAGCGCGCCCTTTTTTTGTGCCCAAATTCCAGTCCGCGAGAGCTGATGCCCAAAAGAACCGACATCTCCACCATCCTGATCATCGGCGCCGGTCCCATCGTGATCGGCCAAGCCTGCGAGTTCGACTATTCCGGCACGCAGGCGGTGAAGGCTCTGAAGGAGGAGGGCTACCGCGTCGTCCTCGTCAATTCCAATCCGGCCACCATCATGACCGATCCGGAACTGGCGGACGCCACCTATATCGAACCGATCACCCCCGAGATCGTCGGCAAGATCATCGAGAAGGAGCGCCACGTCATCCCGGGCGGCTTCGCGCTGTTGCCGACCATGGGCGGCCAGACCGCGCTGAACTGCGCGCTGTCGCTGCGCCGTCAGGGCACGCTCGACAAATTCGACGTCGAGATGATCGGAGCCACCGCTGACGCCATCGACAAGGCCGAGGACCGCCAGCTGTTCCGCGAGGCCATGACCAAGATCGGGCTGGAGACGCCGAAATCGCGGCTCGCCAATGCCTCGGCGCTGAAGAAGACCTACCGCGATAAATACCTGGCCGAGCGGGAGAAGCTGTCCGGCGAGGCGCTGGAAGAACTCGAACGGCAGTGGACGCTCGGCGAGAACGACCGCCGCAAGCGCTATCAGGAGCACGCCTTCGGTGAGGCACTGATGGCGCTGTCGGAAATCGGCTTGCCCGCGATCATCCGGCCCTCCTTCACCATGGGCGGCACCGGCGGCGGCATCGCCTACAACAAGGAGGAGTTCCTCGACATCATCGAGCGCGGGCTCGACGCCTCTCCGACCAACGAGGTGCTGATCGAGGAAAGCGTGCTCGGCTGGAAAGAGTACGAGATGGAGGTGGTGCGCGATAAAAAGGACAATTGCATCATCATCTGCTCGATCGAGAATCTCGATCCGATGGGCGTGCATACCGGCGATTCCATCACCATCGCGCCGGCGCTGACGTTGACCGACAAGGAATATCAGGTCATGCGCGACGCCTCGCTGGCGGTGCTGCGCGAGATCGGCGTCGAGACCGGCGGCTCCAACGTCCAGTTCGGCATCAACCCGGTCGACGGCCGCATGGTCGTGATCGAGATGAATCCGCGCGTGTCGCGCTCGTCGGCGCTGGCGTCGAAAGCCACCGGCTTCCCGATCGCCAAGGTCGCGGCCAAGCTCGCCGTCGGCTACACGCTCGACGAGATCGCCAACGACATCACCGGCGGCGCCACCCCCGCCTCGTTCGAACCGACCATCGACTACGTCGTCACGAAAATTCCGCGCTTTGCGTTCGAGAAATTCCCCGGCGCCTCCTCCACGCTGACCACGTCGATGAAGTCGGTCGGCGAAGTGATGGCGATCGGCCGCACCTTCCAGGAAAGCCTGCAGAAGGCCCTGCGCGGGCTCGAGACCGGCCTGACCGGCCTAGATGAAATCGAGATCGAGGGGCTCGGCCGCGGCGACGACAAGAACGCGATCCGCGCGGCGCTCGGCACGCCGACGCCGAACCGCATCCTGCAGGTCGCGCAGGCGATGCGGCTCGGCTGGACCGACGAGGAGATCTTCAACTCGTGCAAGATCGACCCGTGGTTCCTCGCGGAGATGCGCGCCATCGTCGAGATGGAGGGCAAGGTCCGCAGCAACGGCCTGCCGCCGAACGCGTTCGGCATGCGAACCCTGAAGGCGATGGGCTTCTCGGATGCGCGGCTCGCCGTGCTGACCGACACCACCGAAGCCGACGTGACCGCCAAGCGCCATGCCCTCGGGGTGCACCCGGTGTTCAAGCGCATCGACACCTGCGCGGCGGAGTTCGCTTCGCCCACCGCCTACATGTATTCGACCTATGAGCGGCCGTTCGCCGGCGAGCTTGCCGACGAGAGCGCGCCGTCCGACCGCAAGAAGGTGATCATTCTCGGCGGCGGGCCGAACCGCATCGGCCAGGGCATCGAGTTCGACTATTGCTGCTGCCACGCCTGCTTCGCGCTCGAGGACGCCGGCTACGAGACCATCATGGTCAACTGCAATCCGGAAACGGTGTCGACCGACTACGACACTGCGAACCGGCTGTATTTCGAGCCGCTCACCGCCGAGGACGTGCTGGAGATCGTCGCGACCGAGCGCAAGAAAGGAACGCTGCACGGCGTGATCGTGCAGTTCGGCGGCCAGACCCCGCTGAAGCTCGCCCGCGCGCTGGAAGCCGCCGAAGTGCCGATCCTCGGTACATCGCCGGACGCGATCGACCTCGCCGAGGACCGCGACCGTTTCAAGCGTGTGCTCGACAAGCTCCGCCTCAAGCAGCCGAAGAACGGCATCGCCTATTCGGTCGAGCAGGCGCGCCTGGTGGCCGCCGATCTCGATTTGCCGCTGGTAGTGCGCCCGTCCTACGTGCTCGGCGGCCGCGCGATGCAGATCATCCGCGAGGAGACCCAGCTCAACGATTACCTGCTCGGCACCCTGCCCGAGCTCGTCCCCGCCGACATCAAGGCGCGCTATCCGAACGACAAGACCGGGCAGATCAACACCGTGCTCGGCAAGAACCCGCTGCTGTTCGACCGCTATCTGTCTGATGCGACCGAAGTCGACGTCGACTGCCTCTGCGACGGCAAGGACACCTTCATCGTCGGCATCATGGAGCACATCGAGGAGGCCGGCATCCATTCCGGCGACTCGGCCTGCTCGCTGCCGCCGCATTCGCTCGACGCCAAGACCATCGACGAACTGGAGCGGCAGACCCGCGAGCTCGCGCTCGGCCTCGACGTGGTCGGCCTGATGAACGTGCAATACGCCATCAAGGATGGCGAAATCTACGTGCTCGAGGTCAACCCGCGCGCATCCCGCACCGTGCCGTTCGTCGCCAAGGTGATCGGCACCCCGGTCGCCAAGATCGCGGCGCGGATCATGGCCGGCGAAAAGCTCGCCGACTTCAAGCTGAAGAAGAAGAAGCTAGACCATGTCGGCGTGAAGGAATCGGTATTCCCGTTCGCGCGCTTCCCCGGCGTCGACACCGTGCTCGGACCGGAGATGCGTTCGACCGGCGAAGTGATGGGCCTCGACCGCTCCTTCGAGGTCGCGTTCGCGAAGAGCCAGCTCGGCGGCGGCACCCGCGTGCCGCGGCAAGGCACGGTGTTCGTCTCGGTGCGTGGCGACGACAAGATGCGCATCGCAGATGCGGTGCGGCTGTTGCACTCGCTCGGCTTCAAGGTGATGGCAACCTCGGGCACGCAACGGTATCTCAGCGACAACGGCGTGCCGACGGAAAAGGTGAACAAGGTGCTGGAAGGCCGTCCGCACATCGTCGACGCCATCACCAATGGCGACGTCCAGCTGGTGTTCAATACCACCGAAGGCCCGCAGGCCCTGGCCGACAGCCGCTCGCTGCGGCGGGCTGCCCTCTTGCATAAAGTGCCATATTACACCACTCTTTCAGGCGCGGTGGCGGCCGCACGGGGGATCCGGGCCTATCGGGACGGGGACCTTGAGGTCCGCACGCTTCAGAGTTACTTTTCCGAAAGCTGACCGCCGCCTGGGCTGAAGGCCCGACGCGGTCAATTAGCCGAATGGCTGGAACTCACCGCGCGATTGGATGTTGTCACGGCCCTTAGCGGGGCTGAAAATCACTGGGCTTCCGGGCGCGTTCGCGTCCTGATTCCTGCGTTGGCTGAACTGGATATTCGTGCACGGCCGCCGGGCGCGCACGATGAAGGACGAAGATGATGGATAAGGTTCCGATGACCGCGGGCGGTTACGCCGCGCTGACGGACGAGCTCAAGAAGCGACAGTCGGAGGATCGTCCGCGCATCATCGAACATATTGCGGAAGCGCGCTCGCACGGCGACCTCTCGGAGAACGCCGAGTATCACGCCGCGAAGGAAGAGCAGTCGCACAACGAGGGCCGCATCGCCGAGCTCGAGGACAAGCTGGCGCGCGCCGACATCATCGACATTTCGAAATTGTCTGGCGACACCATCAAGTTCGGCGCGACCGTGACGCTGATCGACGAGGACACCGAGAAGAAGGCGGTGTGGCAGATCGTCGGCGAGGTCGAGGCCGACGCCAAGAAGGGCCGCATCTCCATCACCTCGCCGCTGGCGCGCGCGCTGATCGGCAAGAAGAAGGGCACCACCGTCGAAGTGATGGCCCCGGGCGGCGCCAAGGCCTACGAGATCACCAAGGTCGAGTGGCGATAGTTACCTGACGTGACTGGTGCAGAAAAGCCGCGTGCTGCACGCGGCTTTTTTTATGCCCGCACTCTGACGGCAATGTGAGTGGAGAGGCGCCGCGGTCCGGACTAGGCAAGCCGTGACATGTTTATGCAGTATAATCATGTCGGGGGACGGAGTTCGGGCTGACGATTGCGTCGCAACACGCATCACTGCGCATCACCGTGTCACTGCCGCGTTGTCTCACACCTGCCGTTGCACGAGGAATGATTCCAGGCGCGAGGTGTTGACATCACACTCCGGTGGCGGACACCGTGTGCTTCTGCTTCGTGCAACGTTCCAGTTTGTCAAACAGGGGGTAAATGACAATGGACCAGATGTTATCCAAGTTTCAACCGGTGGCACTCAGCCTGTTCCGGTTCATCACCGGCCTGCTGCTGTTTCAGTTCGGCGTCGCCAAGCTTTTCAAGTTCCCGCCCGGGACGATGTTCGAGAAGGTCGAACTGTTCTCGTTGATCGGAGCTGCCGGCACGCTCGAGCTGGTCCTGGGCGGACTGCTGATGATCGGCCTGTTTTCACGGATCGTGGCCTTCATCCTGTCGGGTGAAATGGCTTTCGCCTACTTCATGGGGCACTTCCCGAAAGGCTTCTATCCGCTGCTCAACAACGGCAGCCTGGCGATCGCGTTCTGCTTCGCCTGCCTGTATCTCGCGACCTCGGGCCCAGGCCCGATCAGCGTCGACGCTGCAATCGGTAAGAGGTAACAGCGCTGAGCCCGTCCCGTTCAACCGGGACGGGTCCGTCGCGGTTGCTCCGCAACGGACAGCGACGATATCTGTCGAGCAATGCAAGGATAGTCAGAGAGCCTAAGGGCGCTGTCCGAGCGCGATGGACAAACCCGAAGAGCGTTGCAAAGATGGAAGAGCCGCGGTCTGGCGGACGATCTTCCTAGCGGTCAAAAACGGCGCCTAAAGCCGCCACATACTGAAAGGCCAGTTGCTGCTCACAGTTTCTGGCTGCCTTGCGAGAAAGCCGAATATAAGCGCCAGTTTAAATGGCGTTTTGGTGGGCTCGAGCTTGTATCCCGCATCGGTTCGCATTGGATGCCAATGCAATCATCTGCCCCTTCGTCTGAAGTAGGCTCAGAGGCGTTCCCGATAACGGCTTGCCCAAGTGCAGCCGCAAGGGGGTCTTGGGCGGGAAAACTAATGATCCGAAGCGAGTTGCACCGTTTGGCGCCCGCCGTTCAGGTCTCTCAACTGGTTCACGTATTCCTCAGGCTTCAGCAAATGGAACGGAGCCTTCAAGCCCATGAAGCTGGCAATGCGACCGATAAAAGCCGTACAATTGGTCGTTTCCGCGTTCCAAACAGGCGAACTCGCCTGAAGCTCCTTGATGTAGGCAAAGACCTTCTTCGCGTCCGCCTCAGTCAGGTACACGCGATAGCTGGCCGTCAAATACTGGACGTCAAGGTCGCCGTAGCTTGCTCCCGTCTCGGAGGGCACCCACATAAGATGTCCGAGCACGTAAGGCAGGACGTCGCCCGCCGGGTGCAGCCCCGCAACTTCAACCTGCTTCTCGCTCGTCTTGCCGTACCAGATAAAGGCATGCCCATAGGAAGCTGCCGTGCGGGCACGAAAGTCCACGTAATACGGCCCTTTGGCCGTGGACCTTCGAACCGGTTTTACGTCTGCTCCAGAGACGGAAGCACTCGGTGCAGCAACGGCCGCCGCCACAACCGACCTTGACGACGGTTTACGCGACTTATCCTGCTGCAACGGGGCTTGATCCGTTTGCGCAGCCAATTGCTGCGCATGACTGGTGCCGGCTTCCAGAGCAAAGGAAGCCACCATGACACCGACTCCGGCAAGCAGCCCCAGGCCGCTCCGTTTCCGCTTCACTTCTAGCACCTTCAAACCCTCACTAGGGCACGACGACAGCCCCAAGCAGCGCCTTCAGCGGATGCTAAAGGGGCGCGCTCCAGGCAATCCTCGAGCTAACCCTTCGTTACGATCGGAGCAGGCGCTTTTCCAACCGGATACTTGCCGACCGGGTACTTGCCGACCGGGTACTTGCCGATTGGCATCTTGCCAATCGGAGCAGTTTCAGCGACCGGCTGCGGATGAGGAAGGTCGGCGGCGGTGGCAGCAGCCATGAACCCGAAAGTCGCAACTCCAACAACCAGAAACTTCAACATAGTGATCTCCGATATGGGTAGCTGAGCACGAACAACTTACCCTCTAACGGCTGCAACGCAATTAACGCTGTATCGAACCTGGTGCTCCTGCGGTCGTTTCTTTGCCGGATGTGACAAAAACGACACGGAATGATTGCCTTGTTGGTGTTGGATTATGGATGGGCGAGACCGATCTCGTACAGCCGGCTCAGAACAGCCCCGGAATAATGCGTCCGGTCCGCGCCATATATTCGCGATACTCGTCGCCGAACGTTTCCAGCATCATCTGTTCTTCTCTGGCAACCCGGCCGAAAAACAACGTCCCAAATCCGATCAGTCCAGCCAAACCGGCTACCAAATTCGGCAAAAGCAATGCTTGAGCGACAGCCCAAAGCCAGAACGCGGAATACATGGGGTGCCGAATTTTTCGATAGATTCCATCCGTGATCAGGCGGTGATTTTCCCGCACATCGAGACTTAACGACCAATTCCGACCAAGGGCCCGATGGGTTAGCCGGAACATGACCAGCGCCGCGACCGCCACGAAAACGCCCAGCCAGGCTTGAGCCGGCCGGAACACGTAAGATGCGAAATGAGGCAGGGTCGTTACAATGTAGATGAATGGCACAACACCGAGACCCGTGAGCGATATTAGCAGCAGGGTGTTTTCGCGAAGACCTCGCGCGCTCCTCAAGACCTTTTCACGGCGAGCACGACGTGCGTATCGGTAGCGGATGAGGTACCAACCGACCGCCATCATGACAAACACGAACTTGGCAATGTCAGGTGTCATCGTGGGCCAAACGCTAGTTTCGCTGGCGCGTCATCTTTGCCGACCATTGAACGGGCGCCGTCTTGAGCGAGCGGCTGAGATTTGACCGAAACAGGTCTGCGGACCAACATCTAGCAATCATACAAGGCTTGCGGGTCGATTGCACCGACAAGTTGGCAGCTTGCGACGGCAAAGCCTTTTCTATCTCGCCCGCGGCGGCGTCGCGATGGCTTTCCGGCCTATCATCGCCAACACGCGCGGGAGCAACTGCGACGCTATGAAGGCATGACCGTCAGCCGTCAGATGGATTAAGTCAAAAGCGTAATACTGGCGGGGAATCTCTTCGTCGTACAAGATGGTCTTGATGCCGCGCTCGCGTAGCCGCCGCTCCATTGCCGCGATGTTGGCCGCCCGCTGCTCCTTCGTGACGAGGAAACGCCTGTCATTGCCTCCAGGCTGCAAAATGACGATGTCGGTTCCCTTTGGCACATCGCTATCAAGGCGTTTGAGCATGCCGGCCGTGGTATCGAAGGGAATGCCGGCATTGACGACGCTCGCGCTAATGCCCTTCTCCCTCAGCAGGGCTTCCAGCTTGGCAGGGTAGGCGCCCTGCTTCCCAACGTACCAGCCTTGCGTGTTGCTTGCGCCAACCGCCACCATATGAATCGGCCTTGTGAAGCCCGCGCACACGGTCGCCACGATACACAGGGCCATAGCGACCGAGAATTTTCTGAACGGCGTCACCGACTGCCTCCGGCCTGAAGTGCTAGAGAGAACAATACGAACACCGGTCCGCTACAGACCTAAAGCCTTACGTGCAGTATCAAACCCCACACTTCAGCTCTCTTTTGAGCGTCATGCTAGGAATTGGTTGAGGCTCCGGCCGCAGGCAAATCCGAGTTCGAAGGATTCTGGCGTTGTCGTGGGCGCGCGACAGCGGGGCCGATTGCCCTGATCTTCCGTATCACCAGGCTATGCAACGCCGCGCTCTTATCGATGTTGAAGTGGTCGACGTTGACATCGCGAACCTGGAAGTTTGTAAGCTCGCCGCGGAAGCCGGGGCCGGGACTTATTCGATCGCTTGCATGCTTGTACAGATTCAAAACCCTTGCGACATTCGCCGTCGCCGCATGAGGCGATGTGCCGTCGAACGGGACAACCAAAGCGACCGGCACGCCCATTTGGCCGAGGTACTCTGCCATCGACATCACGGCATCCGCACCAAGAGAGTGGCCCACGAGTACAATGGGCCCGCGCTGGCCAGTCCTGTAATTCGCGATAATTTCGTCGGCAACGCCTCTCCACTGGGCGTGATTGGCGACGTCCGCGGCGATGCCGGTCGCGCGCAGCTGGGCGGCGAGGTCGTCCATGCCCAAGGAAAAGACGTTCAGCAATCCGCGGAACAGATAGACGTGCGTTGCCGAGGAATGCAATCGAGCCTGCGGACCTGTCGATCTGAGTGCAATCGCAATTCCGGGACGCGCCTGAGCCCCGGTGTTCGAATACAAGCTGCTTGCAAAAAGGACCGTCAGGACGGCGCATACCAGCGCCGCGCTGTAACGTAGTCTTTCCATTTCAGGATCCCTCGCCGACTTCAAATCTGGCCGCATTAAAGCAAACTTGGGAATCGTGACAATCAAGAACGATTTTGAAACACGTGTTGAGGCACGCAATTGGTTTGCTGTCGCGGATTTGCCACACCGAAAAGAGCCATCAGGCCGCGCCGCTTCACGACCGTCCGGGTCAATTGGCTCCGATCACGGCTGGTCCCCTGCACTTTTTCGATCAAGGCCGATCTCAACCAGTGCCGCCCTCGCGGGTGGAGTGGTAATTTGATAGGGTCGGGTCCCATCATCCATGTCAGGTTCAGCAGGGATTGCGGATCAACGCCGTATGGGTTCCGGAGTAAGCTGCCGATGCGTTCATTTTGCTGGATGAGTGGCAACCAATGTCCAAGCAGATTTCGAGTTGTTAGATGATTCGACGACGGCACGTCTTCCACGTTGGCGGTTACGATCCCATCACTCCGGAACAGCAGGTTGAGCGCCTGCGCCGCTCGCTCGCCAGCTTCGACAAGATCTGGGGCGCTTCTTCACGGCTGTCGGAAATCTCGAGCACATCTGCAATCGATGCTTCGTGCAACGTGGAGGCGTGGGGTCCAAACTGGAAAACCAGCATCACCTTCGAGATGCTGCGCTGGGATGATCTCATTCGCTGCGATTCGAAAGTGGGGCTCGTGCCTCGTCTCGTGCAGTCCGCGAGAGCGCTGTTCGACTTCATCATCACGGGAACACTGTTTAGATATGCGATCGCGAGCTGGAAGTACGCCCTCTTCTTCGTCTTTCCCTATTGCAGCTTGCTGCTGATCGCATTGTGCAGCGCTGGGCTATCGTATCTGGTGATCAGGCCCCTGCACGCCACATTTTGGGTAGGGCTGCCGCTTGGCATTCTTCTGTCGCTTGCCATTTTCGTCGGCGCGGTGCTCTGGATTGGACCGAAGCGTCGGATAAACCATATTCTCGATGATGCCATTTTCTCCCACAAGTTCCTTTACGGGCGCAGAAGCGAACTTGATGCGCGCCTCGACGATTTTGCGGAGCTGATCGCAAAGAGAGCTCAGGCTGCAAAAGTTGATGAAATTCTCATTGTTGGCCATTCCCTTGGCGCCGCACTCACAATAGCTGCAGTCGCGCGCGCGCTAAAATTGGATCCCCTGCTTGAAACGCGCGGACCGAAGCTGTGCATTCTCACGGTGGGCGCCACTATTCCCAAATTCGCATTGCATCCGATGGGCGGCCAAATTCGGGAAGCGGCACAACTTGTGGCGGGAACGTCTGCCATCGACTGGGTCGAATACCAGGCACGAGATGACGCGATCAGCTTCTATCGCTTCGACCCCGTCACGCTGAAACGTACCAGCCGGGACTATTCAGGAGAGCACCCCAAGATTCGGCGCGTCCAAATACATTCAATGATAAGTCCGATCCGCTTCAGACGGCATCGGTTCGACTTCATGCAGATCCACTATCAGTTCTTGATGGGAAACGATCAGCTTTCGGCTTACGACTATTGCATGATTACTTGCGGACCGCTCGAGTTCGATGTCGCGACTTCACCATCCGGGGCAGTTGGACTATTCGACGCAAACGGTTCGGTGGTGACTGCCCGAAGTTGACGAGGAGCCTCTTCACTCCAGCTCAAACATCGGATGCGCTACGACGCCGCCTTCACGCCCAACGGCACCGCGGCTTCGTATTTCGAATTGTGCAGCACCAGCGACGTCCTGACGTTGCGCACATGCGGCGCGGCCGTCAGGTGGGTGACGAAATCCTGGAACGTCGCCATGTCGGGGGCGACGCATTTGAGGATGAAATCGACCTCGCCCGACAGCATCCAGCATTCCCGCACCAGCGGCTCGGCGCGCACGAAGTTCTCGAATGCGCGGAGATCGGCGTCGGCCTGGCTCGACAGATGCACCGAGGCGAACACCGTGACGTCGTAGCCGAGGCGGCGCGGATCGAGCAGGCCGCGGTAGCCTTGGATGTAGCCCTCCTCCTCCAGCGCCCGGACCCTGCGCAGGCAGGGCGGTGGGGAGATCCCGACGCGTTTGGCGAGTTCCACATTGGTGATTCGGCCATCGGCCTGGATCTCGGCGAGGATTTTGAGGTCGATCTCGTCAAGGTTCTTCGACACGCGACTTGGGTTCCCTAAGGGTTTGGAAAGACTTGGCAGGTCTGCCGGCAACTCTCATAGCGCAGCCAGCCGGCATTGCGCAATTTTATTGCGCGTGCAGCGCACGATTTCGCGAACGTGACTTCAGTTCCGGGGAAAAATCGCTGCCATGGATTGCAAATCTTGCATAGCTACCCAGATATCCTAGACTTGGATTTGACACTTTTGGCGCCGCCGTGACGCGTTTCCGGGGCGCTTCCCGCACAAGTCCTTGATCAAAATCCCCAAAACAGAGGGATCTCAAAATGCCCGCGCCTACCCATGCCAAGGTCGTCATCATCGGGTCCGGCCCCGCCGGTTACACCGCAGCGATCTACGCGGCGCGCGCGATGCTCGAACCGATCCTGATCCAGGGCATTCAGCCGGGCGGGCAGCTCACCATCACCACCGACGTCGAGAACTATCCGGGATTCGCGGACGTGATCCAGGGCCCCTGGCTGATGGAGCAGATGGAGAAGCAGGCCGCCCATGTCGGCACCAAGATCGTCACCGATCTCGTCAACAAGCTGGAACTCAGCCAGCGCCCGTTTCGTCTGACCTGCGATTCCGGCGACGTCTATCTCGCCGAGACGGTGATTCTGGCCACCGGCGCCCAGGCGCGTTGGCTCGGACTTCCCTCGGAAGAAAAATTCCAGGGCGGCGGCGTGTCGGCCTGCGCGACCTGCGACGGCTTCTTCTACCGCGGCAAGGACGTCGTGGTGGTCGGCGGCGGCAATACCGCGGTCGAGGAAGCGCTGTATCTGACCAATCATGCCTCGCAGGTCACCATCGTGCATCGCCGCGATCACTTCCGCGCGGAGCGCATCCTGCAGGAGCGGCTGTTCAAGCATCCCAAGATCAAGGTGGTGTGGGACTCCGCGATCGACGAGATCTGCGGCACGGAGAACCCAAACAAGGTCACCCATGTGCGGCTGAAGAACGTCAAGACCGGCGCGCTGACCGACCTCAAGACCGACGGCGTCTTCATTGCGATCGGCCATGCGCCGGCGACAGAACTCGTCAAAGGCCAGATCAAGCTGAAACCGTCGGGCTATGTCGAGGTGGCGCCGAACTCCACGGCGACCTCGGTGCCCGGCCTGTTCGCCGCGGGCGACGTGGCGGATGAAACCTTTCGGCAGGCGGTCACCGCCGCTGGTCTCGGCTGCATGGCGGCGCTCGAGGCCGAACGCTTCATAGCTCTTCGCGCGAGCGATCGCGCAGCGGCGGAATAATCATGGCACGATCTCGCGACGGATTTACGGACATGGACTGGGACAAGCTGAAGGTCTTTCACGCAGCGGCGGAGGCTGGCAGCTTCACGCATGCCGGCGAGCAGCTTGGCCTGTCGCAATCGGCGGTTTCCCGCCAGGTCAGCGCTCTGGAGCAGGAGCTCTCGGTGTCGCTGTTTCACCGCCATGCCCGCGGCCTGATCCTCACCGAACAGGGCGACCTGCTGTTCCGCACCGCGCATGACGTGTTCATGCAGTTGCAGGCGGCGCGCGCGAAGCTCACCGACAGCCGCGAGCGGCCGAGTGGCGACCTCAAGATCACGACGCCGCCGGCGCTCGGCATCAACTGGCTGATCCCGCGGCTCGACGAATTCACCGCGCTCTATCCGGATATCCGGATCTCGCTGATCGTCACCGACGAGGACCTCGATTTGTCGATGCGCGAGGCCGACGTCGCGATCCGCACCCGCAAGCCGACCCAGCCTGACCTGATCCAGCGCAAGCTGTTCTCGATCGGCTTCCATGCCTATTGCTCGCCGGAATACATCAAGCGCTTCGGCACGCCGCGGACGCTGGACGATCTCGATTCGCACCGCATCATCATGCTCGGCGACTCGCAGGTGCCGCCGCATCTGCAGAACCGCAGCTGGCTGATCGATGCCGGCCGCAACGGCTCCGGTCCGCGCGAACCCTACTTCAAGGTCAACAACATCCTAGGGTTGGTGCGCGCCTGCCAGCAGGGCCTCGGCATCGCCGCGCTGCCGGACTATCTGGTCGAACAGAACAACCTCGTGCAGCTGTTCGGCGAGTCCGACTCGATCGCGCTCGACACCTACTTCGTCTATCCGGAAGAGCTGAAGACGGTAGCCCGGGTGCAGGTGTTCCGCGACTTCGTGGTCAGCAAGGCGCAGCGCTGGCCGTCCTGATTAAGCCAGCCTTATGGACTGGGTTATAGGCTTTCCGCGCTGCCCCAACAGGCCCCTGAATCTCCGCATGACTGACATGCGAGCTGGATAGTTGCTGCAAGGCGTCGATGGGGATCATAGTGCTGACACGCTGAGCGGTCGCGTCGCGCATATGTCCCCCTCCTCCAGTGGCGCGGAAGTTCAGTAATCCCTCTTGGAAGGTGATTGTGTCGGCCTCACGTGGCCAATACCTTAAGCCGGGCTCACTTGAGCCCGGCTTTTTTTCATCTCCATGTCTTTTCACCTCGATGTCACGCGCAAACGTGCCGCACGTCACGGTCAGCATGCGGATTGACAACAACCTCGCAGCGCAGCATCATTCTCCAATGATCACGAGTTCGTGCGCCGTTCTGTCGTCGAAAAAAGCTCCCCTCCCGGGGACACGAGATCGCGCGCGATAAGATCACCTTCGCATTCAGACCGATCCCGAAACCCCGCCGCCTGGACGGGGTTTTTTGTTGGTCCCGTCTCCGGCTTTGCCCCTTAGGATGGAACATGACTGAGCTACACCAGCAATTGCAGGGCCTCTGGCTGCCCCTGATCACGCCATTCCGCGACGGCGAACTCGACGCTGCCTCGCTGCGCCGCCTCGTGCGGCACTATGCTGGCGGACCTGTCGACGGCTTCATCCTCGGTGCAACCTCCGGCGAGGGCATGGCGCTGAGTACCGATGAGCTGGAGGGGCTGGTCAGCGTCGTGCTCGACGAGCTCAGTGCCAACTCCCGCCATTTGCCGGTCTGCCTTGGGCTCTCCGGCGCCTCCACGGCCAAGATGAAGGATGCGCTGGACGATACGGCGGACTGGCCGATCGACGGCTATCTGATCGCAAGTCCCTACTACACGAGGCCATCGCAGCGTGGCCTCGTGCGGCACTTCAATGCGCTGGCCGATCACGCATCCTGGCCGATCGTGCTCTACAACATTCCCTATCGCGCGGCGGTGAACCTGACCAATGAGACGCTGCTGGCACTCGCGGAACATCCCAACATCGCCGGCATGAAGGATTGCTGTGCCGACCGTGCGCAGTCGATCGACTTCCTCAATCGCCGGCCCGCGGGCTTCCGCGTGCTGACCGGCGAGGACGCGCAGACCTTCGATGCGCTCTCGGACGGCGCCGACGGCGCGATCCTGCTCTCCGCGCATCTGCAGACGGACACGTTCGCCTCGATCCGCACGCTGTTGCAGCAAGGCAAGCGCGACGCGGCGCAGGCGGCCTGGCAGAGCGTCGTCGGCCTGACCCGGCTGCTATTCGCCGAACCGAGCCCCGCACCGGCCAAGCACTGGCTGTGGCGGCAGGGACTGATCGACAGCCCCGAGGTGCGGCTACCGATGGTCGAGGTAAGCGAGGATCTCGCAACCTGGCTCGATGCCGAGATGGAGCGCCGCGCCCAGCTTCTGCTGCCGGCGTGACTCTCCTAGCCCGGATCGTGTGTCCCGCGCCCAGAGATTTCAGGGCGAGAGACAAGAGCTCAATCCAGCTTCACCCGGGATAGCCGCAGCGCGTTGCCGATCACGCTGACCGAGGACAGCGCCATCGCCGCGGCGCCCACCATCGGCGACAGCAGGATGCCGAACAGCGGATACAGCACGCCGGCCGCGATCGGCACGCCGGCGGCGTTGTAGACGAAGGCGAAGGTCAGGTTCTGGCGGATGTTGCGCATGGTCGCGACCGACAATCGCCGCGCCCGGACGAGGCCCATCAGGTCGCCGGTGAGCAGCGTGATGCCGGCGCTCTCGATTGCGACGTCGGTGCCGCCGCCCATCGCGATGCCGACATCGGCCGCGGCGAGCGCCGGCGCGTCGTTGACGCCGTCGCCTGCCATCGCGACGGTGCGGCCTTCGCCGCGCAGCCGCTGTACGACCTCGCTCTTGCGCTCCGGCAGCACGCCGGCCTCGACCTCGTCGATGCCGAGCCTCTTCGCCACCGCGCGCGCGGTGGTCTCATTGTCGCCGGTCAACATCACGATGCGGAGGCCCTCGGTGCGCAGCGCCTGCAGCGCGTTGGCCGCCGACGTCTTGACCGGATCGGCGATCGCGATCACGCCGGCCGCTCGGCCATCGACCGCGACATAGATCGCCGTCGCGCCGTCGCGCCGCGCGGCCTCGGCGGCCTGGTCCAGCGCCGATGTTGCAATCTTCAACTCACCCATCAGCACGGCGTTGCCGAGCGCAACCTGCCTGCCCTCGACCATGCCGGTCGCGCCCTTGCCGGAGGGCGAGGCAAAATTGTTGACGGCGACTGATGCCAGCTTGCGTTCCCTGGCGGATGCGATGATCGCCTGCGCCAGCGGATGCTCGCTGCCCTGCTCGACGCTGGCGGCCAGGCGCAGCACGCCATTCTCGTCAAAGCCTTCGGCGGCAATGATACGGGTCACCTTCGGCTTGCCCTCGGTGAGCGTGCCGGTCTTGTCGATGACAAGCGTGTCGATTGCCTCCATCCGCTCCAACGCCTGCGCGTCGCGGATCAGGATGCCGGAATGTGCGCCGCGGCCGACGCCGACCATGATCGACATCGGCGTTGCGAGGCCCAGCGCGCAGGGGCAGGCGATGATCAGCACCGTGACGGCGGCAACCAGCGCAAAGGTCAGGCGCGGCTCGGGGCCCAACACCGTCCAGGCGATGAAGGCGAGCACGGCGGCGGCGATCACGGCCGGCACGAACCAGCCGGCGACGCGGTCGGCAAGCCGCTGGATCGGCGCGCGCGAGCGCTGCGCCTTCGCGACCATGTCGACGATCCGCGACAGCATGGTGTCGCGACCGACCTTCTCGGCGCGCATCACGAGGCCGCCGCTCTGGTTGACCGTGCCGCCGATCACGCTCGCGCCTTCCGCCTTCGTGGCCGGCATCGATTCACCCGTGACCATGGATTCGTCGATCACCGCACTTCCCTCGATGACGACGCCATCGACCGGCACCTTCTCGCCGGGGCGTACGCGCAGGCGGTCGCCGACCTTGATCGCGTCGATGTCGATATCCTCGTCGCCGTGATCGGTGATGCGCCGCGCGGTCTTGGGCGCAAGGCCGAGCAGCGCGCGGATCGCGCCCGAGGTCTGCGCGCGGGCGCGCAGCTCCAGCACCTGGCCGAGCAGCACCAGCACCGTAATCACGGCAGCCGCTTCGAAATACACCGCGACCGCGCCGTGCATGTCGCGGAACGCCGGCGGAAACAGCTGCGGCGCCAGCGTGGCGACTACGCTGTAAACATACGCGACGCCGGTGCCCATCGCGATCAGCGTGAACATGTTGAGATTGCGCGTCGTCACCGACTGCCAGCCGCGCACGAAGAACGGCGCGCCGGCCCACAGTACGACGGGCGTCGCCAGCACGAACGAGATCCAGTTCGACCATCCCATCGGCACCAGATCCATCAGCCCGAGATGGCTGCCCATCTCGAGTACGAACACCGGCAGCGTCAGCACGAGGCCGATCCAGAACCGGCGCGTCATGTCGATCAATTCGGGATCCGGCCCGTCGTCGAGCGAGATCTGCTCGGGCTCCAGCGCCATGCCGCAGATCGGGCAAGAGCCGGGACCGACCTGGCGCACCTCGGGATGCATCGGGCAGGTGTAGATCGTGCCGACCGGCATCGGCGGCTCCGCCTCGCGCGGCTTGAGGTACTTCTCGGGCTCGGCCTCGAAACGCTCGCGGCAGCGACCGCTGCAGAACAGGTACTCCTCGCCGTTGTAGCTGAAGCGGTGCTTGGCGGTCGCCGGGTTGACCTTCATGCCGCAGACCGGATCAATCGCGAACGCCGCCTCGGCCGGCGTCGTGTCGTGGCCATGCTTGCCGCCGCAGCAGGAATGCATGGCCGCGCCTTGATCGTGGTGGTGGTGATGATCCGCGTGCGAATGATCGTGCTCTGCGTGTGCCACGAAGTCTCTTCCCGGCCGCTATCCCGGCCTCTTGATTTATATACCCTAGGGGGGTATATGAGACCTATGAGAGACGAGGTCAAGACATCCTGTTTAAAACGGCTCAAACGGATCGAGGGTCAGATCCGCGGGTTGGCCACCATGGTCGAGGAAGACCGCTATTGCATCGACGTGGTGACGCAGATCGCGGCCGCGCGCGCGGCGCTGCGCCGCGTCGAGGAAGAGGTCCTGCGCGATCATGTCGCGCATTGCGTCGAGCATGCGATCTCGTCCGGCGACAAGGCCGACCAGCGGCGCAAGATCGCCGAGCTGATGGATGTGATCGGGCGTGCGGATAGGTGAAGCGAGCGCCACCGCATACTCGATGTCGTCCCTGCGAAGGCAGGGACCCATAACCACAGGACGTGGGGATAGAGCGAGCTGGGGCCACAGCTAGCTTCAACAACACGACCCTGTGGTTATGGGTCCCGGGTCGCGCTTCGCTTGCCCGGACGACGTGGGGAGAAATCGAGTCCCAGCTCACCGCCACCGTCGCGCAGCAGCCGGCGATCGCTGCTCAGGTATTGAACCTGAAATGCATGACGTCGCCGTCGGCGACGACGTAGTCCTTGCCTTCGAGCCGCAGCTTGCCGGCATCGCGCGCGCCGGCTTCGCCGTTGCCCGCGATATAATCATCATACGCGATGGTCTCGGCGCGGATGAAGCCCTTCTCGAAATCGGTATGGATCACACCGGCAGCGGCGGGCGCCTTGGTGCCGCGATCAATGGTCCAGGCGCGCGCTTCTTTCGGGCCGACGGTGAAATAGGTGATGAGGTCGAGCAGCTGGTAGCCGGCGCGGATCAGCCGGTCGAGCCCGGCCTCTTCGAGGCCAAGCGTCTCCAGGAACTCGGCGCGCTCGGCGCGCGACAGCGTCGCGATCTCGGATTCGATTTTGGCCGAGATCACGACCGCGACCGCGCCCTCTTCCTTGGCACGCGCGAACACCGCCTTGGAGAAATTGTTGCCGTCCTTGGCCGAGCCTTCCTCGACGTTGCAGACATAGAGCACGGGCTTCGAGGTCAAGAGGCCGAGCATGCGGAACGCGCGCTCCTCCTCAGGTTTGCGCTCGAGCGCACGCGCCGGCTTGCCGTCGCGCAGCAGCACCAGCGCGCGGTTGACGAGCTCGAGCTGTTCCTTGGCTTCCTTGTCGTTGCCCTTGGCCTTCTTAGACAGATTGTCGACGCGCTTCTCGAGGCTGTCGAGATCGGACAGCATCAGCTCGGTCTCGATGGTCTCGATGTCGGCGAGCGGCGCGATCTTGCCTTCGACATGGGTGATGTCGGAGTCTTCGAAGCAGCGCACCACATGGGCGATGGCGTCGACCTCGCGGATGTTGGCGAGGAACTGGTTGCCGAGGCCTTCGCCCTGCGACGCGCCGCGCACGAGGCCGGCGATATCGACGAAGGTCAGCCGGGTCGGGATGATCTGCGCGGATTTCGCGACCGCCGCGAGCTTGTCCAGCCGCGGATCGGGCACCGCCACCTCACCGACATTCGGCTCGATGGTGCAGAACGGATAGTTCGCCGCCTGGGCGGCTGCCGTCTCGGTCAGCGCATTGAACAGCGTCGATTTGCCGACGTTAGGCAGCCCGACGATCCCGCATTTGAATCCCATGTCTTCCTCTATCCAGCTTGCCCGGCCTCGTGCCGGACGCGACCACAAGGGGATCAGGCGGGCTTCTCGCCGCCGTTCTCACCCTTGTCGAAAAATCCCTTGGCCTGCATCGTCAGATGCACCTTGTTGGCGAACGAGGCATCGTGGCCCGCAGCCAGCAGGCCGGCATTGTCGGCGATGGCCTGGCACAAGGCCTCCACCCACGCCCGGTCGCTCTTGGCGAAGTCGGACAGCACGTGGCTGTGCACGAGCTCCTTGACGCCGGGATGACCGATCCCGAGCCGCACCCGCCGATATTCGTTGCCGATATGTGCGGAGATCGAGCGCAGCCCGTTATGGCCGGCGATCCCGCCGCCGATCTTGACCCGCACCTTGCCGGGCGGCAGTTCGAGCTCGTCCTGGAACACGGTGATGTCGGCGGGGGCGAGCTTGAAGAAGTTCGCCGCTTCCTGCACCGCGCGGCCGGACTCGTTCATGTAGGTGGTCGGCTTCAGCAACACGACCTTCTCACGATCGACGACGCCTTCGGAGGTCTCGCCCTGAAAGCGACGGCGCCATGGTGCAAAACCATGACGCCGTGCAATCTCGTCGACCGCCAGGAAACCGATATTGTGCCGGTTGCTGACGTATTTCGCGCCGGGATTACCGAGACCGACAAAAAGGCGCATGGCGCGGCATCCCGTGTCGGCGCGCCATCAGAGGATCGCGCGCCGACCTGATCGGTTACTTCTTCTTGTCGCCACCGCCGGCGGGAGCCTTCGCACCCGCGGCCGGAGCCGCAGCACCCGCAGCCGGAGCCGCCGCTGCGGCCGGAGCTGCAGCACCCGCGGCCGGAGCCGCGCCACCAGCAGCCGCCGCAGCCGCGGCCTTCTGCTCTTCGGCGTAGCCGGACGGCGGCACGATGGTGACCAGCGTCGCGTCCTCGCGGGTCAGCGACTTCACGCCCTTGGGCAGCGTGACCTCGGAGAGATGCAGCGAGTGGCTGATCTCGAGGCTGCCGACGTCGACTTCGATGTATTGCGGAATATTGTCGGCCGCGCACTCGAGGTCGAGCGCGTGGGTGACGATATTCACGGTGCCGCCGCGCTTGATGCCGGGGGCGGTTTCCGCGTTCACGACGTGCAACGGCACGCTGACGCGGATGGTCGCGCCTTCGCCGAGCCGCATGAAGTCGACATGGATCGGGAAGTCCTTCACCGGGTCGAGGTGGAAGTCGCGCGGAATCACGCGGTGCTTCTTCCCCTCGAGGTCGATGTCATAGATCGTGGTCAGGAACCGGCCCGCCAGGATGCGCTGGCGCAGTTCGCGATCGTCGACCGAGATGGTGACGGGGGGCTGGTTGTCTCCGTAGATCACTCCGGGAACTCTCCCGGCGCGACGCTCTGCCCGGGCGGCCCCCTTGCCGCTCTTCGGACGCGCGGTCGCCTTCAATTCCTTGACGGTCGCCATAGCGTTAAGTCCTTGTATTTAAAAAGTTAAAGGCCGCAGCGCGGCCCATGCTCAGGTCCACAGCAAGCCTCCAGGGGTGCGGGGGCCGCGGACGTGGCGGGCTTTTAGCCCCAAAGGGCCGAAATGACAAGGAAATGAAGGGATTTTTCTCACCCTCCATCACCCTCCTCCTCCAGGGGAGGGTGAAAGATCAGCCCGCCGAACCGCCGAGCTTGGCTTCCAGCGCGGCGATCCTCGCCTTCAGCGCCTCGTTCTCCTCGCGCGCCAGGCGGGCCATGTCCTTGACCGCGTCGAATTCCTCGCGCTTGACGACGTCGAGGTCGCGCAGGATGCGTTCGGCCTGGTTGCGCATGACCGTGTCGACCTCGCGCTTGACGCCCTGGGCAGCGCCAGCGGCATCGTTCATCAGACGGCCGATCTCATCGAAAAACCGGTTGCTAGTCTGGGTCATCTGGCAAAACTCTCCGCGTTCACTGAATCGCGATAAGACAATGGCGATGTCAGCCACCGGGTTCAAGTCCGTCGCGAATGGCAGACTTCCCGGGAGCTTGCCTTGTCATGCTCCGGTTTCCTTGCAATCGTATGAACTCACAACAGAAATCGCACACATAACGCGAGCAAAAGCGCCATGATCGAAGCGACCGTCGAGATCCCGACCAAGGACGGCAGGACCACCACCTTCATCACCCATCCCGAGCGCGCCGGCCCGTTTCCTGTCGTCATCTTCTACATGGATGCGCCTGGTATCCGCGAGGAGCTGCGCGACATGGCGCGCCGGCTCGGCACCTCAGGCTATTATGTGATGCTGCCCAACATGTATTACCGCGCCGGCGTGATGGAGCTTGGCCCGATCAATCCCGACCCGGAATCGCCCGAGCGCAAGCGGATGTTCGAACTGATGCACTCGCTCAACATCCCGCTGGTCATGGAAGACACCAAGGGCCTGCTCACCTACGCCGAGACGCAGAAGGCCGCCAACACCAAGATCATCGGCACGGTCGGCTATTGCATGAGCGGCCGCTATGCAGTGAACGCGGCGACGCATCTCGGCGATCGCGTCAAGGCCGCCGCCTCGGTTTACGGCACGCATCTGGCGACCGACCAGCCCGACAGCCCGCATCTCGCCGCGCAGAAGACCAAGGCCGAGCTCTATTTCGCCTGCGCCGAGACCGACATCTACGCGCCAACGGAGATCATCGAACAGGTGAAGGCGGGCATGAAGGGCTCGAACAACGAGGTCGAGATCTATCCCGGTACGCATCACGGGTTCGCCTTTCCCAAGCGCCCGGTCTACGACCGCGACGCCGCCGAACGCCACTGGGAGCGGCTGCTCGCGCTCTACCGCCGCAACCTGGTCTGAGGCCCGAAGCACGGGGATGGCGGGCGCCGCGCGCATTCGAGACTACCGAAGTTCCGACGCCGACGCGGTGAACCGGCTTGCGGTGACGGCCTTCGAGCAATTCCGTGACGCCTTCAACGACTGGCCGGCGATGCGCGCCGGTCTGTCAAAAACCTCCGTATTGAGCTCCGGCGGCGAGATCGTCGTCGCCGAGCTCGGCGACCGGCTGGCCGGCGCGGTTGGCTATTTCGGGCCCGGCGTCAAAAAGGCCGCATTCTTCGATCAGGCATGGCCGGTCATTCGCATGCTGGTCGTCGACCCCGTCGACAGGGGCAAGGGACTCGGGCATGCGTTGACGTCGGAATGCCTCGCCAGGGCGCGGCGCGACCGGTGCCGGACCATTGCGCTTCACACGAGCCCCATCATGACGGTCGCCTTGCCCATGTATCTGAAGATGGGCTTCAGCAAGGTGCATGACGCTCCGCCCATTCATGGCGTGCCCTACGCCGTCTACACGAAAGCGCTCTGATCCCGATGCCGTTCCTGCTGATCGACTTTCCGGTATTCAACCCCGTCGCGCTCGCGCTCGGGCCGATCGTGATCCGCTGGTACGCGCTGGCCTATATCGTCGGCATCGTGCTGGGCTGGATCTATGCCCGCTCGCTGATCAAGAAGGAGCGACTGTGGGGCGGCGAGGTGCCGATCACGTTGCCGCAGCTCGACGATTTCATCCTCTGGGTCACCATCGGCATCATCGTCGGCGGTCGCACCGGTTATGTGCTGTTCTACAATCTGCCCTTCTTCATCGCGCATCCGTCCGAGATCCTCGAACTGTGGAAGGGCGGCATGTCGTTCCACGGCGGCTTCCTCGGCTGCGTCGCAGCGGTGATGCTGTTTGCCCGCCGCAACGACATTCCGATCCTGTCGCTCGGCGACATCACCACCGCAGTCGCGCCGATCGGGCTGTTCCTCGGCCGGCTCGCCAATTTCATCAACAGCGAATTGTGGGGCCGGCACGCCGATCCGAGCCTGCCCTGGGCGATGGTCTTCCCCAATGGCGGACCGCTGCCGCGGCATCCGAGCCAACTCTACGAGGCAGGCCTCGAGGGCATCGTGCTGTTCACTGCGCTGGCGATCATGATCCGGATGGGCGCGCTCAAACGGCCCGGCCTGATCCTCGGCAGCTTCATTGCGATCTACGGCATCGCGCGGATCATCGGCGAGCATTTCAGGGAGCCCGATCCGCAACTCGGATTCCTGTGGGGCGGATTGACGATGGGGATGCTGCTGTCGGTGCCAATGATCATTGTGGGCGCTATCATCATCACGGCCGCCGTTCGCCGCAGGGCGAACGGACCGGCATCGAGTTCAACGTAGAGCAAGTGCAATCCAAGGAAGGCCGTGAGCGAACCCTCCCCACTGCTGGATGAGATCAGGAAGCTTATCAAGCTGTCCGGGCCGATGCCGGTCTGGCGCTACATGGAATTGTGCCTGATGCATCCGCGCTACGGCTACTATCTGTCGCGCGACCCGCTCGGCCGCGAGGGCGACTTCACGACGGCGCCCGAGGTCAGCCAGATGTTCGGCGAACTGCTCGGGCTTTGGAGCGCATCGATCTGGCGTGCGATCGGCTCGCCGGACACGCTGCGCCTGATCGAGCTTGGGCCCGGCCGCGGCACCATGATGTCGGATGCATTGCGTGCGCTGCGCGTGCTGCCGCCGCTCTACCAGTCGCTCAGCATCCACCTCGTCGAGGTCAACCCGGTGCTGCGCGAGAAGCAGTACGCCACGCTGACCGGCGTGCGCAACATCACCTGGCACGACAGCATCGACGACGTGCCGGACGGACCGGCGGTGATCCTCGCCAACGAATATTTCGACGTGCTGCCGATCCACCAGATGGTCCGCCGCGAGACTGGCTGGCACGAGCGCACGGTCGGAATGGATGCCAATGGCAGCCTGTATTTCGCGCCCGCCGCCGAGCCGACGCCACATTTCGAGCTGCTGCTGCCGCCGCTGGTGCGCGCCGCCCCGTTAGGTGCGGTGTTCGAATGGCGGCCTGACAGCGAGATCATGAAGCTCGCAACCCGGGTGCGCGACCAGGACGGCGCCGCTTTGATCATCGATTACGGTCATCTGCGCAGCGACGCCGGCGACACCTTCCAGGCGATCGCGCGCCACAGCTTCGCCGACCCGCTGAAGAACCCGGGACAGGCCGACATCACGGCGCACGTCGATTTCCAGGCGTTGGCGCGGGCTGCCGAGGACGTCGGCGCGCGCGTCCACGGGCCGGCAACGCAGGGCGACTTCCTCAAGCGCCTCGGCGTCGAGGCCCGCGCCGCCGGGCTGATGGCGAAAGCCTCGCCCGAGGTCTCCGCCGACATTGCCGGCGCACTGAAGCGCCTGACCGATTCCGGACGCGGCGGGATGGGCTCGATGTTCAAGGTCATGGCCATCTCCGACCCGCGCCTCACCTCGATCGCCGGCCTCAGCGATCAGACTGACGAGACCGAACAATGACATTGGGATCACCGCTGCTGTCGGCTATACCAAGCCTGCGCCATGCCTTCTTCTCGCGCGAGGGCGGCGTCTCCGAGGGGGTCTATGCCGGCCTCAATGGCGGGCTCGGCTCAAAGGACGATCCGGCCAAGGTCGCGGAGAACCGGCGGCGGATGGCCGAGCAGCTCGGCGTGCCGCTCGACCACCTGATCAGCGTGCATCAGGTGCACTCGCCCGACGTCGTCGTCGTGGACGGCCCGTGGAACGGCGCGCCGCGCCCGAAGGCGGATGCGCTGGTCACACGCACCGAGGGGCTTGCGATCTCGGTCACGACCGCCGACTGCGGTCCCATCCTGTTCGTCGACCCCAATGCGCGTGTAATCGGCGCCGCGCATGCCGGCTGGAAGGGCGCGCTGACCGGCGTGCTGGAATCGACCATCGATGCGATGGAAAAGCTCGGCGCCGAGCGCGGCGGCATCGTCGCCGCCATCGGCCCACTGATCCGCAAGGAATCCTACGAGGTCGGAGGCGAATTCGTCGAGCGCTTCATCGAGGCCGATGCCGAGAACGGCATGTTCTTCATGCCCGCCGAACGCGACGGACACGCGATGTTCGATCTGCCCGGCTTCATCCGGATGCGGCTGGAAAATGCCGGCGTGCTGATGATCGACGATCTCGGCATCGACACCTATTCCGACGAGCGCTGCTTCAGCTACCGCCGCTCGGTGCATCGCAAGGAAGCCGATTACGGCCGGCTCGTGCACGCCATCGCGCTGCAAAGCTGACGCCTGCGGCTGCCAAGGAATTTGATCCTGACCCGCACCGTTCGCAGCCGGCTGGATCGGTTAAGTGCTGTGGCCGTCCTGCCCTAGACGTTAAGCCGTTTTAACGATATCGCAGGACGCAATGAGGGAAGCGTCAAACTACCAGTTTCAAACTGGGACAGTCGTGCGTGCGGCGATCGCGGCCACATGGCTGACGATTGCGTGTGCACTTGGCGGCTGCGCGGCCGGCGGCAACGTGGCCGACTCCTACGCAATGGCGACGCCGGCGAGCGGCGGCACAACCATCGCGTTCGAATCGATCGATGGTCCGCCGCCCCAAGTATTCGACCGCATGGTCGGCGTGCTCGACAGCGAATCCAAGATGCGCAGCCTGGCGATCGTGTCGCGCCAAGGCACAGCGGCGTATCGCGTGCGCAGCTATCTCTCGGCGCAGGTGGTGCGCGGCCGCACCATGATCGCGTGGGTGTGGGACGTCTATGACAGCAACCAGCAACGGGCGCTCCGGTTGTCCGGCGAAGAGCCCGCCGGCAAGGCCGGCAGCGACGCCTGGGCCGCCGCCGATGATCTGGTGCTGCGCAAGATCGCCCAGGCCGGCCTCAGCGGCCTGTCCAGCATGATCAATGGCGGCCCGGCGGACAGCCCGGCGCCCGCCGCGGCACCGGAGCTCCGTGGGCCGGCGATGGTGAACGCTCCTGCCGCCGCGCCCGAGACCGTGGCGCTGAGCTATTCCGCCAACTAACCCCCGGTATCTCCCGGGGAAAGGCGTTTTTTGCCCAGGAAAACCGCAGTGGAGGCGGCCTAATGGGTTGCCATCCGAGCCGCCTGCCTGATATTCCCTCGCGCACCGAAAACCCGCCGGTTCTGTAAGGACTTGAGATGCTGAACGTCGTATCCAGCAAGGCGCGGGGGGAAGCATCGATGTCGGCAAAGAACGGATCAATCAAGCTCGTCGCCGGCAACTCCAATCCTGCGCTGGCGCAGGACATCGCCAGGGGACTTGGCATCGAACTGACCAAGGCCGTGGTCCGGCGCTTCGCCGACATGGAGATCTTCGTCGAGATCCAGGAGAACGTCCGCGGCTCGGACATGTTCATCCTGCAGTCGACGTCGTTTCCGGCCAACGACAATCTGATGGAGCTTTTGATCATCACCGACGCGCTGCGCCGCTCCTCGGCGCGCCGCATCACAGCGGTGGTGCCCTATTTCGGCTACGCCAGGCAGGATCGCAGGTCCGGCTCGCGCACGCCGATCTCGGCCAAGCTCGTCGCCAATCTGATCGCCCATGCTGGCGTCGACCGCGTCATGACGCTCGACCTGCATGCCGGCCAGATCCAGGGCTTCTTCGACATCCCGACCGACAACCTGTTCGCGGCGCCCCTGATGGTGCGCGACATCAGAGAAAAATTCGACCTCGCCAAGGTGATGGTGGTGTCGCCCGACGTCGGCGGCGTGGCGCGTGCCCGCGGCCTCGCCAAGCGCATCAACACCCCGCTTGCGATCGTCGACAAGCGCCGCGAGCGCCCCGGCGAGTCCGAGGTGATGAACGTGATCGGCGACGTCGCCGGCTACAACTGCATCCTGGTCGACGACATCGTCGATTCCGGCGGCACCCTGGTGAACGCGGCCGACGCGCTGATCGCGCACGGCGCCAAGGAGGTCTCGGCCTACATCACCCATGGCGTGCTGTCCGGCGGCGCCGCCGCGCGCATTGCCTCGTCGCGGCTGAAGGAACTGGTCATCACCGATTCGATCCTGCCGACCGAGGCCGTCAACAAGGCGCCGAACATCCGCCAGATCTCGATCGCCGGCCTGATCGCCGAAGCGATCGGCCGCACCGCGGCGGAAGAGTCGGTCTCCAGCCTGTTTGATTAAGCCCTACTGTCGTCCCTGCATTCGGATGCTTTCGCAGGGACGACACCGAGCGTATGGCGCCCGATGCGCTAAAGCGCGATGAGATTGGGTTGAATCATCATCGCGCTTTAGCTCCTTGTTTGAACATGATCTTTTCGGAAAACCGCTTCACACTTTTCCGGATCATGCTCTAGAACCCCGGCCGCGGCACGTGGCTCATCAGCGTCCGCGCATAGCCGCCATCGACGATGATCTCCTCACCATTGACGTATGACGACCTGTCGCTCGCCAGGAACAGGATCGCATCCGCCATGTCCTGCGGCATGCCGATTCGGCGCATCGGCACCACGGCGGTGCGACGCTCGGTGACCCCGGGCGTATCGTAGAACGCCTGGCTCATCGGCGTGACCACGAGGCCGGGGCTGACCACATTGCTGCGGATGCCGTGCGGTCCCCATTCGGCGGCGAGTTGCTGCGAGAGCATCACGACGGCAGCCTTGCTGACGCTGTAGGCGCCGCTCTGCCCCTGCGCATTGCTGGCGGCGATCGAGGCGACGTGGATGAGGCTGCCGCGTCCGGCCTTGCGCATCTGGCGGCCGAACGCCTGCGCGCAGATGAAATAGCCGGTGAGGTTGATCGCCAGCACCGCATTCCATTCGGCGAGCGGCAGCGTGTCGAGCCCGCCGGGACGCAGCACGGCGGCGGTGTTGACGAGGATGTCGCAAGGACCAAGCGTGCGCGCGACGGCGTCAGCGGCCGCCGCGACATTGTCCTCGCTGGTCGCGTCGCAGCCCGCGACGTGATGACCGTCGCCGAACTCGCGAAGCTTTGCCTTGGTCTCCGCCAGGGAGTGCTCGTCACGATCGAGCGCGGCGACCCTTGCGCCGGCACGCGCGAAGCTGATCGCGGTGGCGCGGCCGATGCCGCCGCCTCCGCCGGTGACGACGGCAACGCGGCCCGACAGGCCGAGCCAGTCGGAAGATTGTTGTTCGGTCATGGGCGCCTCCCGCGCGTTCTGATTATGCGGCAAGCATAACCGAACGCGCTGGCTGCGAGAGCGACCCCGGCACGCATGCCGGAGCAGCTTTTACGTCGGACCTTGAGCTAACCAGGAATCCCCGCCGCGACCTGACCGCGCAGCCGCTCCAGGCTGAGCAACGTGTTGGCGCAGGCCTCCGCGACCTCGATCCCCTTGATCACGAAGTGCTTGCGGAAGAAGTCGTAATGCACCTCGGTCTCGTGGAATTGCTGCGGTGTCAGCACGGCCGAGAACACCGGCACCTCGGTGCGCAATTGCACATCCATCAGCGCCTTGATCACGGTATCGGCGACGAATTCATGGCGGTAGATGCCGCCATCGACGACGAGCCCGGCCGCGACGATCGCGGTGTAGCGGCGGGTCTTCGCCAGCAGCTGCGCGTGAAGCGGGATCTCGAACGAGCCCGGCACCTCGAACACATCGACATTGGTGATGTGTCGCGCCTCGATCTCCTTCAGGAAGGAGATGCGGCACTCTTCCACCACGTCGCGATGCCAGGACGATTGCACGAAGGCAACGCGCTGCGGCTTCGCGAAGTGCGGATGCTCCGGCGTCGGCGGGCTAGCCGGCGTATCGGGAGCGCTTGCTGCTTCGGAGGTTTGGACTTGAGAAGCTTGAACGTCTTGGTCTTGCAACATCTGATTCATGGCTTTCCTCTTTCAGGACCAGAATCAGGGCACACGGACAACGACACAAGCCCACGCGAAAATCGCGTTGGCTGCCGCAACCGTTCTCTTTCATCCGGACTGTAACCGTCGGCTTCGGAATTGCACCGAATCTGCTGACCCTTCTCCCGCTTCGCGGAAGAAGGCGCTCGCGGGCTTGGGCTCATCGCCCTTTACCGCCGGTGGGGATTTTCACCCCGCCCTGAGAACATCGGCACGCCCGGGATGGACGTGCCTGAGCCGAAATATGACCAAACCGCGACAGCGGGGCAAGCACCTTTGGCATGGGCAAACGGCATGTCCCCATGACCGCGCCGCGGCCCTCGCAGGGGGCGATCCGAGGGCCAAAAAGTCGATTCACGCGAGCGGTAAAGCGCCGGCAAATGGTTAACAAATCGTTACGACAACGCGGAGATTCCGATTTGTTCGCAAAATCACAAGTGTGGCGGAGATCAGCTGTGGACGATGCGCGCTTTGGCTGTGGACGGACTCGGCGTGCGGTTGCGCGGATTCCGCAAATCACATCACTTCATCGGCGTCAGGTCCAGGGGCATCCGGAAGCCCGCATCAGGAGCTGTACTCGGCCACGACGCAGTATGTCGCAAGTGCCGGCTTCCGTGTGCGTATCAAGCGATCATAAGAACAAGGTCCGAGACGGCATGTCCCTCCTCGAAAGCATTATCGATTCCCGGAACAACCCGCTTGCGGTGGTCGAGGATATCGCCACCGACAACAACTGGGCGTTCGAGCGTTCCGGCGAAGACGAGGTGACGATCGTCTCCAAGGGAGACTGGATCGATTATCAGCTCTCCTTCACCTGGATGGGCGAGATCGAGGCGCTGCATCTCGCCTGCGCCTTCGACATGAAGATGCCTCAGGCGCGTCGCGCCGAGGTGCAGCGGCTGGTCGCCGCGATCAACGAGCAGTTGTGGGTCGGCCATTTCGATCTGTGGACCCACACCGGCATGGTGATGCATCGTCAGGCGCTGGTGCTACCCGGCGGCCTCACCGCCTCCACCGCGCAATGCGAGGCCATGGTGGTCAACGCGATCCACGCCTGCGAGCGCTACTATCCGGCGTTCCAGTTCGTGGTGTGGGCCGGCAAGTCAACCGCCGAGGCGATGGCCGCCGCGATGTTCGATACCGAGGGCGAGGCGTAGGCGCGTCGCATCATCGGTGCCGTCCCTGCGAAAGCAGGGACCCATACTCCGCGACGGGAGTGGTTGCCCGACCTGCTTGTGGCCTGCCGCTCGCTCCACTAGAACCGCCTGTGGTTATGGGTCCCTGCTTCCGCAGGGACGACACAGAGTTTGCGGAGCCACCTGTGAGCACGACAAACAGCCCTTTGAAAGATGTTACCGGCACGATCGCGCTCGCGGGCGCGGGCAAGATGGGCGGCGCCATGCTGACCGGCTGGCTCGCACAAGGCCTCGCGCCGACGCGGGTCGCGGTGATCGATCCATATCTCTCGCCGGAAATCTCCGCGCTCGCCCCGAAGGGCGTGCGGCTCAATCCGCAGGCGAAGGATCTCGGCACGGTCGATACGCTGGTCGTCGCGGTGAAGCCGCAATCGTTCCGCGACGCCGGCGCCGCGCTGAAGGCGCTCGTCGGTCCGTCGACACTCGTGGTCTCGATCATGGCCGGGACCACTATCGCTGCGCTGGAAGAGGTGGTCGGCGGCGCGGTGGTGCGCGCGATGCCGAACACGCCGGCGGCGATCGGCCGCGGCATCACGGTCGCGGTGCCATCAACGCGCGTCACCGCCGCGCAGCGCGCCATGACCGATGCGCTGCTGAAAGCGACAGGGCTGGTCGAATGGGTCGACGATGAGAGCCTGATGGACGCGGTGACTGCCGTCTCCGGCTCCGGTCCGGCCTATGTCTTCCTGCTCGCCGAGGAACTCGCCCGCGCCGGCGTCGCGGCCGGGCTGCCCGAGCAGCTCGCGACCACGCTGGCGCGCGCGACCGTTGCCGGCGCCGGCGAGTTGCTGCATCGCTCGGATCTGCCGTCGGCGACGCTGCGGCAGAACGTCACCTCGCCCGGTGGCACCACCGCGGCTGCGCTCGAGGTGCTGATGGCCAATGACGGCATGCAGCCGCTGATGACCCGCGCGATCGCCGCAGCGACGAGGCGCTCGAAGGAATTGGCGAAGTAGTCACGTTTACTGCGCCTGGCCCGACATCCCGGCAAGTCGCTTGTTGAAACTCTCGACATTGATCAGGCCACGCGCATGGCGGCCTTCGCCGAGCTTGCGCGTGCCCTCAAACGCCTCGACCGCGAAGCGGATCACGCGGCGCTCGACCGCGATCACCGTTGCGGTGGTCCGCACCGTGGCGCCGACGAGCGCGGCGGCGAGATGGCGGATATCGACCTCGGTCCCCACCGTGACCCAGCCGGGCTGCAGCGCGGCCCGAATGGCATCGCCCGCGGCCATCTCCATCTCGAGGATCATCATCGGCGTCGCATAGACCATCGGCATGCCGGGCACGAAATGCCCGACCGTGCGCTCCGGCGGCACCACCAGCATGCGCTCGGCGCTCATGCCGATCTTGATGAAGTCGCGTGCGTCCATGTGACTGCGCTCGAGATCTGCCAATGCATTTAGTAGCGCCGTCATTCCGGGGCGCGCGTAGCGCGAGCCCGGAATCCATACTCCCGCTCGTGGTTATGGATTCCGGGCCTGCGCCAGGAGGCGCATCCCGGAATGACGAAAGCAGTTTATTTCTTAGCCGCGGCGGCACGCTCGACGAAGGTCTTGCCGCCCTTCATCTTGTGATGCAGCGGCGCTTCGTTGATCTGGATCACGACGGCGTCGGCATCGACGCCGAGGTTCTTCACCAGCGCCTGGGTGATGTCGCGCATCATGCCGGCCTTCTGCTCGTCGGTGCGGCCGGCGGCCATGCTCACGGTGATCTCGGGCATCGGAATATCTCCCTGGTTGTTGTTGAAGCGCAAACCACGCCGTCTGCCGGTTCTTGCTGGCGCGTCATCTTTTTGAAGATGGCTGCGCGGGTCAAGCCCGCGCACGACAAACCAGCTATCCCCAGCTCACGTCGTGCCGCGCGAGGACCTCGCGGACCTTGGCGACCAGATCGGCTTCCGCGCAGGAGAACTGGGCGGGGCGCGTTTCGCGCCATTCCTGGTTGGAGGCGATCGCGGCCGCCGCCTTGGCGCCCTCGATCAGGTCCTTGATCTGCACCTCGCCGCGCGCCTTCTCGTCCGAGCCCTGGATGATGACGCAAGGCGAACTGCGGCGATCGGCATATTTGAGCTGGTTGCCCATGTTCTTCGGATTGCCGAGATAGAGTTCGGCGCGGATGCCGGCCTGGCGCAGCTCTGCGACCATCTTCTGGTAGTCGGCGACACGGTCGCGGTCGAACACGGTGACGACGACAGGACCGAACGTGGCCTGCGTGTCGAGCTGGCCGAGCATCGTCAGCGCAGCCTGCAGCCGCGACACGCCGATCGAGAAGCCGGTCGCCGGCGCCGGCTCACCGCGGAAGCGCGAGACGAGGCCGTCGTAGCGGCCGCCGCCGCCGACCGAGCCGAACCGAACCGGGCGGCCCTTCTCGTCCTTGGTGTCGAGCAGCAACTCAACCTCGTAGACCGGGCCGGTGTAATATTCGAGGCCGCGCACGACGGTGGGGTCGATGCGGATGCGATCCGCGCCGTAGCCGGACGCGGCGACCAGCTTGGCGATCTCCTCCAGCTCGCTCACGCCGGCCTGACCGACTTCGCTCTTCGCGAGATAGGTCTCGGCCGCAGCAATCGCCTCCCGCCAATCCGCGCGCTGCTGCGTGACGGCGAGCACGATATCGGCATCCGCCGGGCTCAGCTCGGCGCCCTTGGTAAAGTCGCCCTTGCCTTCCTCGCCGCCATCCCATCGCCCGGGACCGAGCAGCTTGCGGACCTCGTCGGCGGGAAACTTGTCGAGCTTGTCGATCGCGCGCAGCACCGTGAGCCTGCGGCCTGCATTGTCATCGCCGCCGAGACCGATCGCCTCGAGCACGCCGTCGAGCACCTTGCGGTTGTTTACCTTCACGACATAGGATCCGCGCGGAATCCCGAGCGCTTCCATCGTGTCGGCCGCCATCATGCAGATCTCGGCGTCGGCCGCCGGCGTCGCCGAGCCGACCGTGTCGGCATCGAACTGCATGAACTGGCGGAAGCGGCCGGGACCGGGCTTCTCGTTGCGGAAGACGTAGCCGAAACGATACGACCGATAGGGTTTCGGCAGCGCGTCGAAGTTTTCCGCGACATAGCGCGCCAGCGGCGCGGTCAGGTCGTAGCGCAGCGAGATCCACTGCTCGTCATCGTCCTGGAACGAGAACACGCCTTCGTTGGGACGGTCCTGGTCGGGCAGGAATTTGCCGAGCGCGTCGGTATATTCCATCGCCGGCGTCTCCACCGGCTCGAAGCCGTAGAGCTCGTAGACGGCGCGGATCTTCTCGACCATCGCCCGCGTGGCATTGATCGCGGCCGGGCCGCGATCTTCCAGCCCGCGCGGCAGGCGCGCCTTCAGCTTCTGGGGTTTTTTGGGTTTCTCGGCCATGTCATGCGCTGCAAGGTTTGTAGGCTGTGACAGCTTACAAAGGTGACGCCGAGTTACCAGTCAACGCCGCGGGCGGCAAGCGGCCCGGCCCCTCTCCCCGCAAGAGCGGGGCGAGGGAGCGAAAGAGGGTGCCGACCTTACGCCACGTTCCTGATCCAGTTATGCGGGTCGTTGGTGCGACCGTACTGGATGTCGACCAGCTTCTTGCGCAGGCCCATTGCGACCGGCCCGGCCACGCCGCCGCTGATCTGGAAGTCGCCGCTCGCCGAGCACACCTTGCCGATCGGCGAGATGACGGCCGCGGTGCCGCAGGCGAAGGCCTCTTTCAGCTTGCCGCTGGCGGCATCGGCGCGCCACTGCTGGATCGTGTAGGGCTCCTCGCGCACGCGGGTGCCTGCATCCTTGGCAAGCGCGATGATCGAGTCGCGGGTGATGCCGGGCAGGATGGTACCGAGCGGCGGCGTCAGCAGCGAGCCGTCGTCGAAGGCGAAGAAGATGTTCATGCCGCCGAGCTCTTCGATGTAGCGGCGCTCGACCGCGTCGAGGAACACGACCTGATCGCAGCCGCGCTCGATCGCTTCCGCCTGCGCGCGCAGGCTTGCGGCGTAGTTGCCGCCGCACTTGACGGCGCCGGTGCCGCCGATCGCGGCGCGCGTGTAATTCTCCGACACCCAGATCGAGACCGGCGCGGGACCGCCCTTGAAGTAGGAGCCGACCGGCGATGCGATGACCGAGAAGATGTATTCCGCCGACGGCTTGACGCCGAGGAAGACCTCGCTCGCGATCATGAACGGCCGCAGATAGAGGCTGCCCTCGCCACCCGGGATCCAGGCGCGGTCGATCCGCACCAGCTGCTCGACCGCCTCGATGAACAAATCCTCGGGAAGCGGCGCCATCGCCATGCGCTCGGCCGAATCATGGAAGCGGCGGGCATTGGCGTCGGGACGAAACAGGTTCACGCCGCCATCGTCGCGCCGGTAGGCCTTGAGACCTTCGAAAATCTCCTGGGCGTAGTGCAGCACCGCGCCTGCCGGATCGAGCGGGAAATTCGCGCGGGCCTCGACGCGGGCGCTGTGCCAGCCCTTGCCCTGGCTGTAGCGGACGATCGCCATGTGGTCGGTGAAGACGCGGCCGAAGCCCGGGTCCACGAGCTTCGCCGCGCGATCCTTGTCGGACGTCGGATTCGGCGAAGGATGGATGTCGAATTTCAAAGTCATTTTTCTTGCTTTCCGCTGTCGGAACCGGCGCCATACCGGGCGACGGCCTGTTTCCCCCGGAGCCATCAGGCTCGGCTGGTCCGAACTTCACCACCGCCGGCAAGGCGGCCGGTTTCCATCGCCAACATGCCGGTTAGACATGCTTTTGCGGAGTGCTGAAGTCCAGTATGTTTGCCGAAATGCCGCTCGACAATCGCACGGTAGTCCAATTTGCGGCCCAAACCGCCATACAGGCTCTTTCAGGCCGCCTCAAACGCTGTCGGGGACGAAACGATCTAATGTTTCGTCGCGACCGGCAGTTTTGTAACATTGAACCCAAGATACGTCAATATGACTGACATAAATTTCTCAGGCATGGCTGCCAAGCCCGATTCGCAGGGAGATGACCACGCTCCTGTGGCGGGCGGCCGCGACCTGCGCTGGGACATCATCGAGCTCTTGTTCTTCGCCTACCGCGACTTTGTCGGCGACGCCGACCAGGAATTGGAGGCGTTCGGTTTCGGCCGCGCCCACCACCGCGTCATCCACTTCGTCACCCGCTATCCCGGCCTCAAGGTCGCCGACCTGCTCGACGTCCTGCGCATCACCAAGCAATCGCTCGGACGCGTGCTCAAGCAGCTGCTGGATGAAGGCTACATCGTGCAGAAGACCGGCAACAACGACCGCCGGCAGCGCCTGCTCTACGCGACGCCGAAGGGCGAGGCGCTGGTCGCCAAGCTCGCAGGGTTGCAGACCGACCGCATCAATCGCGCCGTCGCCGGCATCGATCCGGCCGGCGTCGAGACGGTTCGCCAATTCCTCCGCGCGATGATCGACCGCGACGAACCCGACAAGGTGCTCGAAGCGATCTTCGGCGGCGGCAGAAAAACAAGGGAGTGAACCTGGTGCAGGCTGCAACCCTGATGCGCACGCCGGTCGAGCCGGCCGACGATGCGCCGCATCTTCTGCTGGTCGACGACGACCGGCGCATTCGCGACCTGTTGTCGCGCTTTCTCTCCGGCGAGGGTTATCGCGTCACCACCGCCATGAGCGCCACCGACGCGCGCGCCAAGCTGCTCGGGCTGCATTTCGACCTGCTCATCCTCGACGTGATGATGCCCGGCGAAAACGGCTTCGACCTCGCCCGCTTCATCCGCACCTCCTCGACGGTGCCGATCATCATGCTGACCGCCCGCCACGAGGCGGAAGCCCGCATCGAGGGCCTGCAGATCGGCGCCGACGACTATGTCGCCAAGCCGTTCGAGCCGCGCGAGCTGGTGCTGCGGATCGGCAATATCCTCAAGCGCACCGCGCCGCCGCAAGTCAGCGTCGTCGAGCAGATCGCGTTCGGCCCCTATATCTTCCACATCGAGCGCAGCGAGCTGCGCCAGGGCGAGGAGATCATCCATCTCACCGACCGCGAGCGCGAGATGCTGCGCATCCTCGCCAGCGCCCCCGGCGAGACCGTGCCGCGCGGCGAATTGACCTCTGGCGGCACCGTCAATGAGCGTGCGGTCGACGTCCAGATCAACCGCCTGCGCCGCAAGATCGAGCACGATCCCGCCAATCCGCTGTTCCTGCAGGCGGTCCGCGGCATCGGCTATCGCCTGGTCGCCTCGCCGTAAGATCCAGCCATGAGCACGCTCGATACCGGCCTGACCCTGATCAAGAACGCTTCGCAGCGCGTCTCGAAGGCCAATGGCTGGATGGGCAATGCGTTCAAGAGCTGGATGCCGACCGGCCTCTATGCCCGCGCGCTGCTGATCATGATCGTGCCGATGGTGATCCTGCAGACCGTGGTTGCGTTCGTGTTCATGGAGCGGCACTGGAACACGGTGACGCGCCGCCTGTCGGCCGCGGTGGTCTCCGACATCGCCGCGCTGATCGACGTCTACAAGATCTATCCGCAGGACAAGGACCGCGCGCAGCTGCGCGGCATCGCCCAGAAGCTGCAGCTGGTGGTCGACTTCCTCCCCGCCGGCGACATGCCGCCGCCGGGGCCGAAGCCGTTCTTCTCGCTGCTCGACCAGACCCTCTCGGTGCAGCTCGGCCGCCAGATCAGCCGCCCGTTCTGGATCGACACCGTCGGCAAGTCCAATCTGGTCGAGATTCGTGTCCAGCTCGACGATTCCGTGATGCGGATCTTCGCCCAGCGCAGCGCCGCCTACGCCTCCAATTCGGAGATCTTCATCTTCTGGATGGTCGGCACCTCGTCGATCCTCTTGATCGTCGCCGTGCTGTTCCTGCGCAACCAGATCAAGCCGATCCTGCGGCTCGCCGACGCCGCCGAAAGCTTCGGCAAGGGAAGAGAGGCGCCGAACTTCCGGCCGCGCGGCGCGCGCGAGGTGCGGCGCGCGGCGCAGGCCTTCATCGAGATGAAGGCGCGCGTCGAGCGTTCGATCGAGCAGCGCACCGCGATGCTCGCCGGCGTCTCGCACGATCTGCGCACCATCCTGACCCGCTTCAAGCTCGAACTCGCCCTGATCGGCGAAGGCCCCGAGATCGACGCAATGCGCAAGGACGTCGACGAGATGTCGATGATGCTGGAGGACTACCTCGCCTTCGCGCGCGGCGATTCCGGCGAGGTCGCGCAGCCGACCGACATGGCGATGGCGCTGGAGGAATTGCGCAGCGACGCCGAACGTCACGGCCACACCGCAACCGTCGCGTTCCACGGCCTGCCCGTGGTCACGGTGAAACCGGCCTCGTTCAAGCGCTGCCTCGCCAACCTCGTTTCCAACGCGGCGCGCCACGCCAACACGATCTCGATTACCGGCCAGCGCGACCATCGCTATCTCAACATCACCGTCGACGACGACGGGCCCGGCATTCCCGCCGCCATGCGCGAGGAAGTGTTCAAGCCCTTCCTGCGGCTCGACGATGCGCGCAACCAGGACGAGGGCGGCAGCGGCCTCGGACTTGCGATCGCCCGCGACATCGCCCGCTCGCACGGCGGCGACATCACGCTCGGCGAAAGCCCGATGGGCGGCCTGCGCGCCGCGGTGCGGATTCCAGTGTAGCTACCAGCGGTAAGACAGGGTGCCGATCACCTGACGCCGTTCGCCGGCGTAGCAGTAGCCGGACTGGCAGGTCTGGTAGCGCGTGTCGAACAGATTGGTAGCGTTCAAGCGCGCGGTGACGCCGAGCAAGCGTCTGTCGAGCTTGCCGAGATCGTAGTCGATCACGGCATCGAACAACGTTCTCGCTGCATTCTGGAACGTGTTCTGGTCGTTGCCGAAGTTGGCCCCGATGTAACGGACACCGAGACCAAGCCCGAGCCCTTCGACCGGGACGCCGGACTGGAAGGTGTATTTGCCGAAGGCGGCGAAGGAATTCCTCGGAATGCCGGAGAGCTCGTTGCCGGTGGTGTCGGGATTGCCCCGCGTGATCACGACGTTGAGGTGGGTGTAGGCCGCGGTGAGGTCAAACCCCTGCTCGAGCGCGAGCTTCGCCTCGAGCTCGACGCCCTTCGATTCGACCTGCCCCGTTGCGGCCTGGAACGCCATGTTGCTGGGATCGGTACGCAGCACATTGTCCTGCGTGATGTCGAACACCGCGGCGGTCAGCAGCACCGGAAGCTGCGGCATCTGGTACTTGATGCCGATTTCCTTCTGCTCGCCGGTGGTCGGCCTGAACGGCGATCCCGATGCGTCGACGCCGACCTGCGGGGCGAATGAAGTGGCGTAGCTGATATAGGGCGCAATGCCGCTGTCGAACACGTAACTGAGGCCCGCGCGGCCCGTGAAGGCAGTCGCCTTCTGCGTTGACGGCACGCCATCGAGACCCGCGGTCGTCGTCTGCGAGACCCAGCTCTGGCGGCCATTGAGCGTCAGAATGAAGCCGCCGAGCCTGGCCTGCTCCTGCGCATAGACCCCGACCTCGTCGGTCGACTGCTTGTTGAAGATCGAGAATGCCGGTGTCGCGATCGCCTGGGCACCGTAATTCATCGTCAGGAGGTTGAGATCGGGAGCCGCCCCGTAGCCGATCTTGTCGTTGTAGTTGGAGTGCCCGTAATCGACGCCGAACAACACCGTGTTCTTGATCGCGCCGAGCGTGAACTTGGCCTCGGCCTGATTGTCGAGCGTCACCGTATTGAAGCTATCCAGGATCCGCCATGCGGAGCGCGACGCGAGATTGGTGCTGCTGTCGATAGAGTCGATCTGGGTGTATTTCGCGTCGGTGTCGACTTGGTAGAAGCGGAAGTTCTGCCGCACCGTCCAGACGTCGTCGACATTGCGCTCGAACGCGTAACCGATACGATACTGCTTCTGATCCATGGCGCTGAAGGCCGGATCGTTCGAGTAGATGTTTGTCAATTGTCCGTCGGGCATGCGGAAGTTGCCGATGCTCGCGGCGGTCCGGCTCTTTTGATATTCGCTGAGGATGGTGAAGGACGTATCGACGTCCGGCCGCCAGGTCAGCGCAGGCGCGATATAGGCGCGATCGTCGTCGTTGCCGGGATACCAGGTCTTGGCGTCACGGAGCAGACCCGTCAGGCGGTAATACAGCTGGTCGCTGCCGGGCACCGGACCACCGATGTCGAAGCTGCCCTGGTAACGATCATAATTGCCGGCCTGCAGCTGCACCTCGCCGAACGGTGTCAACGGCGGCCGCTTGGTGGTGACATCAACGATGCCGCCCGGAGAGCCGAGACCATAGAGGCCCGAGGCTGGGCCACGGAGGATCGACACGCTGTCGAGGCCATAAGGTTCGATCTTGGGAATGGCGAAATTGCCGCCGCCCTGGCGCAGGCCGTCGCGATAAATCCCGGTATAGGTCGCATCGAAGCCGCGGATGTAGAAACTGTCGAACCGGGGGTCATAGCCGAACGCCGAGGTCGTGACGCCGGGCGTGTAATTGACGGCGTCCTTGAGCGTCTGAACGTTGCGATCCCTGAGCTCCTTCTGCGTGACGACCGACAGCGACTGCGGCGTCTCGATCAACGCCGTGTTGGTCTTGGTGCCGGCCGGGCTGCCGGTCGCAACGTAACCGGTCGTCGTCCCGATCGTGCCGGCGGCGCCTTGCGAGCGCGGCGCCTGGGTCTGGGCCGGCGCCGCGGCAGCACGGCGCCGGCTCGCCACCGTGGTGCGCGAAGATCTCGCGCTCCGGCTTGCAGCGGCGGCACTCCGCTTCCTTGCAGCGTCGGGTTCATCCACCGTCACCGCGGGAAGCACGCTGACGTTGCTCTGCGGAGAACTGGTTTGCGCTTGCGCGCTGGCGAGGTCGGCACCCATCGGCACCAGCATGACCGAACCGAGAAGCGCTGCATTGATCGCAGCCGTTGATGCAAGCAAGCTGCGCTTGCTCCGCGACGAAGCCATTCCCACCAAGCAATCCCCACACTTCCGCAAGGCCGATCTTGATCGAGCCGCGTCTTCCTCATTGAGCGGACATCGATTGGGGCGGACTTCTATCGGCGGGCTGCGCGGAATTCCACACGCGCAAAATAGAATCCATTGAAGCGCGCGATGCACGACACTGGAACGATTCAAGATGCGCAACACTGGAGTGATTCAAAAAGACATGTTGTCGCAGCTAGCTTGCCGCGCGAGGAATGCGATGCGTGCACTCGGTCTCTCAGAGAGTGTTGAGCGCGAGGCAAGCAGCGATCATTCAACGATGTCGATGTCGTGCAGCAATGCTGTCGTGCATTGCGCACGACGGCGCCCAACACCTGATGCCTTGCTTGGGAGTCGATTGAAGGCGAGGGCCGGCCAGCATCGCAGCAGAGCTGCGAGCCCGGCGTAGCCTTCTTGGCGCAGCCGGCGCGGGACATCGCCGTCTTTGCCCTGATCACGGCAGAAACGCAAATGGCCGGGACAAGCCCGGCCATGACGAAGCGAACATCGCTTTCAGTTAGTTGAGCGCCGCGCGCTACTTCTGTTTAGGCAGGAGGCCCTTCAGCTTTTCCATGTCCTTGACGTTCATCTTCATGCCGCCCGGCATGATGATGTCACCCGGCTTCTGGTCGCCCTTGCAGGCGCCGAGCCATTTCGCCTCGATGGTCATCGTGGTGTCGCGTGAGCCGGCCGCGCCGCCTTGCGCGTGCGAGGTGCTCTTGACGGTGTAGGCGGAATTGAAATCGCCGACGATCTCGGCATGGCTCTGCATCGACATGCCGGCGACGCTGCACACGCTGTCGCTGACATAGCCGGTCGCGGTCTTCTGGATGTCTTGCTTGGAGCAGACTTCCTTGGCCATCGGCGAGGCCGCCGCGCTCATCTCCTTGTCGGTGGTCTCGTCAGTGCAGTGCTGCATGGTGATTTCCGGCATCGGCCCGCCGGTGCGCACCATTTTCATCTCCCACAGACCGGCCTTGCGGATCGGCAGGTCGACGGCGCTCGCGGCACCGGTGGACAGGACAACGCAAACAGCAGAACCAAGCAAGGCAAGCTGTCGGGTCATGCGGTGAGCTCCCGGCTGAACGTTTGGAGGATCTGGAGCGCGCTCAGTACAGCGTGCGCACCGGCCTCTCGGCCGAACCATAGGGCACCCAGCGGCAGGCGAAGGAGATGTAGCCGCCCGGGTAGCGCTGCACCCCAAGGAACTTGACCACCTTGCCGTAGGAGGCGCAGTGGTCGACGGCGAGCTGCCGCGCGTCGGTCTGGGCCGCCAGCGTATAGGCGATAATACCGCCGGTATCATTGCCCTTGAACGGCGGCACCGGCTGCATCCAGTCGGCTTGCGCCGGACCAACGGCCAGCATCCCGCTAACGGCAACCAGGCACGCGGCCAATTTCCTTCGCATCGCAGACTCCATTTCGCTTGCGACCAACATAGAGTGCGCCGGCGAGCATGAAAAGAACGAGCGGGCTACCGGCGGTGGACTTCTCGGCAGGTGTTGCCGCGCTGCACTTGACCTTGCCGGGGCTTCACGGCACCGTCCGCGGCATCGGATCATCGGGTGGATTCCCATGCGCAACCTGTTCAACTCCCCCAATAAACTCAGCCATACGCTCGGCCTCGGCGCCGCGCTCGTGGTCGGCCTTCTGGCGTTCGGGGGTACGGCTCAGGCCGCCAATCCGTTCGAGCTGAATTTCTGGCTGTCCGGCCCGCGCTATGACGGCAATGTGGCCCCGTGCGAGAGGGCACTGCCGGTTATCAGCTCGCAATTCCACGAAAAGGAAGCCACCTTCTGGAATTCGCCGCTCGTGATCACCGGCTACAACCGGATTCACGAAACCGCGTTCCGTCCCTGGCAGTCGGATAACATTCCGCGCCGCTATTGCTCGGGCGATGCGATGCTGAGCGACGGCAAGGTCCGCAAGGTGCACTATTCGATCATCGAGGACGGCGGCTTTGCCGGCCTCAGCCAGGGCGTCGAGTGGTGCGTCGCTGGGCTCGACCGCAACTGGGCCTATAACCCGTCCTGCAAGGCCGCCCGGCCCTGATCCCCGACCAGTTCGGTCAAAACGGAAGCCGCCGCCATCCAGTCGGCGGCTTTTGTTCTTGAAATGTTCCGATGGCCTGCTAGGTTCTGGACGGTCGTGTGAGGGAGCGTTTGATGCCTCGGTTGGACACAATTTCCCGATTTCTGATTTCAGTTGCCTTTGCCCTGTGCGGTGCGACGGGGGCCTCGGCCCAGGATCGCCGGCAGAATGCGCCGGGCGAGTTCGATTTCTATGTGCTGTCGCTGTCATGGTCGCCCTCGTTCTGCGAGGCGGCGAGCGAGCGCGGCAACAACGGCCGCGGCACGCAGGCACAGTGCGGCGGGCGGCCCTATTCCTTCGTGGTGCACGGGCTGTGGCCGCAATATGAGCGGGGCTTTCCGGAATACTGCCAACGGCCCTCGCCCCGCCTCGCCCGCAACATCATGACCTCGATGCTCGACCTGATGCCGGCGCCCGGGCTGATCTACAACGAGTGGGACAAGCACGGCACCTGCTCCGGCCTCGGCGAGCGCGCCTATTTCGAAGCCATCCGCAAGGCTCGCGCCGCAGTGAAGATCCCCGAGGAATTCCTGCAATTGACGGAGCCGAAGACGATCGCGCCCGACGACCTGGAGACGGCGTTCATCAAGGCCAATCCGGGGCTCAGCAACTCGGCGATCTCGGTGACTTGCGACAGCAAGCGACTCAGCGAGGTGCGGATTTGCCTCAGCAAGGATCTGCAATTCCGCTCCTGCGAGGAAATCGATCGCCGCGCCTGCCGCCGCGATCAGGTGCTGATGCCGCCGGTTCGCGGCGGCTGACGTCTCGTCCACGTCATGGCCGGGCGGACGCGCGTCGTCGCGCTTGTGTCCCGGCCATCGACGCCATCACGAAACCAGCGAAACAAGGCATGATGCCCGGGACAGGCCGGGCATGACGCAGTACAACATGCGCACCCTCTGGAGCGCAGCGTCATCGCATGAACTATCGCCACGCCTTTCACGCCGGCAGCTTTGCCGACGTCATCAAGCACATCGTGCTGGTGCGCATGCTCACCTACCTGCAGGAAAAGCAGGCGCCGTTCCGCGTCATCGACACTCATGCCGGCGCCGGCCTTTATGATTTGACGTCGAGCGAAGCGCAGCGCGGCGGCGAATGGCTGACCGGCATCGCGCGGCTGATGCAGGCGCGACCCACCGACAAGGCGCTGCCGCTGATCGCGCCCTATCTCGACATCGTCAGAGCATTCAATCCGAGAGGCGAGCTGAAAGCCTATCCCGGCTCGCCGTTGATCGCGCGGGCGCTGCTGCGTCCGCAAGACCGTCTGACGGCCTGCGAGATCGAGCCCGTGGCGCGCAAGCAATTGATCGATGCATTGCGACGCGATGCGCAGGCGCGCGTCGTCGATCTCGATGGCTGGATGGCGTTGCCCGCATTCGTGCCGCCGAACGAGCGGCGCGGCCTGGTGCTGATCGATCCGCCATTCGAAGCGAAGGACGAGTTCGAGCGACTGGCCAGTGCCTTCACGGCGGCGTTCGCGAAGTGGCCGACCGGCGCGTACCTTTTGTGGTACCCCGTAAAATCCCGGAGAGCTTCCGACGAGCTCGCACGCAGCGTGGCTGCAGCAACGGCGACTCGCCGCCCCGCGGGTAAATGCTTGCGCTTGGAATTCAGTGTGGCGCCGCAAGAAGCGGATTCCGGCCTCGTTTCCACGGGCCTTTTGATAGTGAATCCGCCGTGGACGCTGGCGGGCGAGCTGAAGATCATCCTGCCCGAACTCGAGCGACCGCTTGGTCAAGGCGGCGCCGGACGCTTCAGACTCGAAACGCCTAAACCTTGATCGGTAGCCCCCACCGAAAAGTTCTATTTGAGCATAGGCAACGCGCGCGGAACCGTATTATGCTCATCCTGTTACGACTGGCTTTACGTTCCGCTTCCGCGAATGGTTGCGGCGGAGTGACAAGGCCGAAATAAAATCCAGACAGACCGGCGGCGTGACGCCGGCCTGTTCAGGTGGCCAAGCTTCCGACAAGCGAATGTCGGTCAACCGCTACGCGGCGTGCGCGTAGCGGTGGAGCAATACGGGGGAGGAGTTTCCCGATGGCCATGACTGGGACAGTCAAGTTCTTCAACGGAGAGCGTGGCTATGGCTTCATCAAGCCTGACGATGGCGGCCGCGATGTGTTCGTTCACATCACGGCTGTCGAGCGTGCAGGGTTGAAGGACCTGACTGAAGGACAGCGCATTACGTTCGAGGTTGAACCCGACAAGAAGGGCAAGGGCCCGAAGGCGGTCAACCTGGTGGTTTCATGATGAGCGCGCGCGGTGCGTGGCTCGTGATGAACGGCGAATGAAGCGTTGCGTGTGAGTTGACTGCACGGCGCGTGGCTCGCGCTCGCTGCACGACCAGCTGCATGATGCGGACGCGATTGACGGTGCCCGCATATCAGATGCGTGCGGCCGTCCGGCTGGTTTCGCGGACGCCGCGGCGTTCATGCAGCAGCGCGCGATGTCGACGTGATCAGCACAAAGAAAAACCCGGCCGCGCGAGACGCGGCCGGGAGTTGATGTCTGACGTTTTCTTGTTCTCAGAAGTGATAGTTGATGCCGGCGCGCACCAGGCTGAAGCTGTAGCCGTTCGACGCGCCGCCGGTGATCGTGAAGTTGCTGTTGGCGAGATCGACGTAGAGATATTCGATCTTGGCGCTCCAGTTCGGGGCAAAGCCCATTTCGGCGCCGGCGCCGACCGTGAAGCCCGCGTTGGTGTGCGACTCCGTGATGCCGAAGGTCTCGCCGCGCAGTTCGCCGAAGGCGAGACCGCCAGTCGCGTAGAACAGCACGTTGTTGACCGCATAGCCGGCGCGGCCGCGCACCGTGCCGAACCACGGGTTGGAGAACTTCCACGGCGCGAATCGGTCGTCGGCCGTGGTGCCCTGGATATCGGCCTCGATGCCGAACACCCATGGAGAGCCGTTCTGGAAATTGTAGCCGGCCTGCACGCCGCCGACGAAGCCGGACGGCTTGGTCGGGTTGTTCTCGACCGAGCCCCAGCCATAGCCGACGTTGCCGCCGAGATAGGGACCGGCCCAGCTATAGGCATTGAGCGGCTGATAGACGGTATAGGGCGAGCCATAGTTGAGATCGGCCGCCGCCGCCGAGGTCGTCCAGCCTGCGACGAACAGTGCCAGCGCACGCGCAACAAACCGGGTCATAGCTACTCTCCACCACGCAACTGCCGCAGCCCGCTGGTCCCCAAGGCCCGGCGTGGTTACGGAACTCCACTTTTTTCGCTAAGGTTTATCGAGAGTTTTAAGTTAAAGGGTTGTTAAGCCCGGTTACCGGCCCGCTCATCAGTCTTAATAATGTGTTACCGCCTCGCCCCGGCGGCCTTGCCTGGCCGATAACCTGCTGCAATCGAGTTGTTTTTTCCTACGCCGCCAGCGCTGGCGACCGGTCGCCCAAGCGCTTAATTTACGGCCCATGGTTCACGATTCTCCCGAGCGCCCGACGCCGGCCCCCGAGGCTGATTCCAAGGCAGCCCTCAAGCCACGGCGCGGTTCAAAGTCCGACCTGCCGCAGGACGACCTGACGCTCGATACGAGCGACGTCGATCCCGAGAGCTCCGCCACCGAGGAGGACGACGAGGCGCGTCTGCCTGAGGCATCGGAGGACGCCTCCGAGCCGGTTGCCGAGGGGACGCTCTCGATCGGGCATGAGGCGATCGAGAACGCGGTTCGCCTCGCCCCGACCTCGCCGGGCGTCTATCGCATGCTCAACGCCGCCAACGACGTGCTCTATGTCGGCAAGGCGAAGAACGTCAAAAAGCGGCTCTCGTCCTATGCGCGGGCCAACGCACCGCTGCCGGCGCGCATCCTGCGCATGATCGCGGCGACCACGCATGTCGAGATCGTCTCGACCATGACCGAAACCGAGGCGCTGCTGCTCGAAGCCAATCTGATCAAGCAGCTCCGGCCGCGCTTCAACGTGCAGCTGCGCGACGACAAATCGTTTCCCTATATTCTGATCACCGGCGATCACTGGGCGCCGCAGATCCTCAAGCATCGCGGCGCGCAGTCCCGGCCCGGACGTTATTTCGGCCCATTCGCCAACGCCGGCGCCGTCAACCGCACCATCACGGCGCTGCAGCGCGCGTTCCTGATCCGCTCCTGCACCGATGGCTTCTTCGAAAGCCGCACCCGGCCCTGCCTGCTCTATCAGATCAAGCGCTGCGCCGGCCCCTGCACGCGCGAGATCGATTTTCCCGGCTATAGCGAGCTGGTGCGCGAGGCGACCGAATTCCTCTCCGGCCGCAGCCACGCCGTGAAGGAATTGCTCGCGGCCGAGATGGAGAAAGCGTCCGGCGAGCTCGAGTTCGAGACCGCGGCGCTGTACCGCGACCGCCTCGCGGCACTGTCGGCGATCCAGTCGCAGCAGGGCATCAACCCGCGCACCGTCGAAGAGGCCGACGTGTTCGCGATCCACCAGGAAGGCGGCTATTCCTGCGTCGAGGTGTTCTTCTTTCGCACCGGCCAGAACTGGGGCAACCGCGCCTATTTCCCGCGCGCGGAAAAGACCTTCACGCCCGAGGAGGTGCTGTCCTCGTTCCTCGCGCAATTCTACGACGACAAGCCGCCGCCGAAGCTGATCCTGCTGTCGCACGAGATCGAGGAAAGCGCGTTGCTCGCCGACGCGCTGTCGGTGAAGGCCGGATTTAAGGTCGAGGTCTCCGTGCCCAAGCGCGGCGAGAAGAAGGAGCTGATCGGCCACGCGCTCACCAATGCGCGCGAGGCCCTCGGCCGCAAGCTCGCCGATACCGCAACCCAAAGCCGGCTGCTGGAGGGCATGGTCACGACGCTCGGCCTGCCGCATACGCCGAAGCGCATCGAGGTCTACGACAACAGCCACATCCAGGGCACCAACGCAGTCGGCGCGATGATCGTGGCGGGACCCGACGGGTTCATGAAGAACCAGTACCGAAAGTTCAACATCAAGTCCGAAGGGCTGACGCCCGGCGACGATTACGGGATGATGCGCGAGGTGCTGGAGCGCCGTTTCAAGCGGCTGCTGAAGCCGCCGGAGGGCGAGGCTGCCAAGGCGAAGACCGACGACGAGTCGTTCCCGCAATGGCCAGATCTCGTCATCATCGACGGCGGCCGCGGCCAGCTCAACGCGGTCCGGGAGATTTTCACAAATCTCGGACTGACCCAGGTCTCGCTGATGGCGGTGGCCAAGGGACCGGAGCGCGATGCGGGGCGGGAAACCCTGTTCATGCCGGACCGCGAAGCCATCAAGCTGGAGCCGCGCGACCCGGTGCTGTATTTCATCCAGCGGCTGCGCGACGAGGCGCACCGCTTCGTGATCGGCTCGCACCGCAAGCTGCGCAAGAAGGACATCCGCGAGGCCGGCCTGCAGGAAATCCCGGGCATCGGCCCGTCGCGCAAACGCGCCTTGCTGCACCACTTCGGAACGCTCAAGGAGATCGAGCGGGCCTCGATCGCCGACCTCGGCAAGGTTCCCGGCGTCAGCGCCGAGAGTGCCCGCAAGATTTTCGAGTTTTTCCACGCCCAGCCGGGTTAAACCAAAGGCTATTCATCAGGGCGTCGCCTGCGACAGGGCATCTAGGGCATGATGCAGCAAAGCGTCCCGCAATGTTACGAAAAGATCATGCATAAACAACGAGCTAAGACGCCATGACGATTCCGCGTAATCTCGCCGCGCTTTGGCGCCCGCACGGTTGACCTTCTCGCTTCAGCGGTATTGGTAGAACGGATGAACATCGCGACGACCCGGGGACAGACCAAGACCTTGTCCCTCCCGAATATCCTGACCTACGCCCGGATCGCCGCGATCCCGGTGGTGATCGGCTGCGTCTACTGGCAGTCGATCCTGGACGGCCCGCTATGGCTGCGCTGGGTGGCGCTGGCCGTGTTCATTGCGGCGGGGATCACCGACTATCTCGATGGCTATTACGCCCGGATGTGGGACCAGCAGTCCGCTTTCGGCCGGATGCTCGATCCGATCGCCGACAAGCTGCTGGTAGCCTCCTGCCTCCTGATGCTGGCCGCCGACAACTCGATCCATGGCTGGACGCTGTGGGCGGCGATCGTGATCCTGTGCCGCGAGATCCTGGTCTCGGGCCTGCGCGAATATCTCGCGGGGCTGCGGGTCAGCGTACCCGTCACCAAGCTGGCGAAGTGGAAGACCACGATCCAGCTGGTGGCGATCGGCTTTTTGATCGCCGGCGAAGCCGGCGAGCAGGTGTTCCCGGCGACCACCCTGATCGGCATCGTGCTGCTCTGGATGTCGGCGATCTTCACGATCTACACCGGCTGGGATTACTTCCGCGCCGGCATCCATCACCTCATCAAGGAGGATGAGGGATGAAGCTGAAATATTTCGCCTGGGTGCGCGAGCGCATCGGCAAGGCCGAAGAGACCGTCGAACCGCCGGCCGAGGTGCGCACCGTCGGCGAATTGATCGGCTGGCTTGCCGCGCGCGACGACGGCTACGCCCATGCGTTCGAGAAGCCAACCGTGATCCGCGCCGCGATCGACCACGCCCATGTCAAACCGGACGCTGCAATCTCCGGCGCCCGCGAGATCGCGTTCTTCCCGCCGATGACCGGCGGCTAGATCTTCATATGGCCACCGCAGCGACCATCCGGATCCAGGAAGCCGACTTCGACGTCGCGCAGGAGATCGCGGCCTTGAGCAAGGGCCGCACCGATATCGGCGCGGTGGTCAGCTTCGGCGGCATCTGCCGCGGCAGCGAACAGGGCGAGCCGATCGCGGCGCTGACGCTCGAACATTACCCTGGCATGGCGGAAGCCGAGATTGGACGCCATGCCGACGAGGCGCTGGCGCGCTGGCCGTTGCAGGGCCTCACCATCATCCACCGCTTCGGCCGCATCGCGCCGGGCGAGAACATCGTGCTGGTCGTGACCGCCTCGGCGCACCGGCAGGCCGCGTTCGAGGCAGCCGAGTTCCTGATGGACTATCTGAAGACCAACGCCCCGTTCTGGAAGCGCGAGGAGAGCGCGCGCGGCACCAGCTGGATCGAGGCGCAGGGCCATGACGACGCGGCCGCCGCGCGCTGGACCAAATCCTGATGGCCAAGCGCAGCAAAGTGCCGGCCACGCGCAGCCCCGCCACGCCGAAAGCTCCCAGGAACGCACTCAAGGTCGGCGCCGGGGAGCTTCACACTCTGTTCGATTTCCTGCGTTATGCGGTCAGCCGCTTCAACGCCGCCAAGCTGGTGTTCGCGCACGGCACCACCGATCCGGTGGCCGAGGCCGCGTTCCTGATCTCAGAGACGCTGCATCTGCATCCCGATCAGTTCGAGAGCTTCGCGAACGCGCGCGTCACGATTGCCGAAGGCAAGCAGATCCTCGACCTGATCGAGCGGCGGATCGCGACGCGAAAGCCGGCCGCCTATCTCGTCAACAGGGTCTATATGCGCGGCCTGCCGTTCTATGTCGACGAACGCACCATCGTGCCGCGCTCCTTCATCGGCGAATTGCTGGATTCGCATTTCGGCGGCGACGAGGACGGCACCTCGCTGATCGGCGATCCCGCTGACGTCGAAAGCGTGCTCGACCTCTGCACCGGCTCCGGCTGCCTTGCGATCCTGGCCGCGCTGCATTTTGCCAATGCCTCGGTCGACGCGGTGGATATTTCCAAGGATGCACTGGAGGTCGCCGCGCGCAACGTCGCCGACCACGGCCTCGACGATCGCCTGACGCTCCATCGCGGCGACCTGTTCAAGCCATTGGACAACAAGCGCTACGATCTCATCATCTCGAACCCGCCCTATGTCGATGCCGAGGGCATGGCCGCGCTGCCGCGCGAGTGCCGCGCCGAGCCGAAGATCGCATTCGACGGCGGCACTGATGGGCTCGACATCGTCCGCCGCCTGCTCGACGAGGCCAAGCAGCATCTGACCACGCAGGGCGGGCTGCTCTGCGAGATCGGCCGCGGCCGCGACAATCTCGAGGCCGCCTATCCCAACCTGCCGCTGCTCTGGCTCGACACCGAGGACTCCGAGGGCGAGGTGTTCTGGATCGCCGCCGCCGACCTCTGACCGGCGCGCCGCGGCCGGCTCCCGTCTATTACGGAGCCCGACTTCGAGGTCGGCCAAGGCGAAGCGAAAATCGTGTGCAGTTCCAGCCGGTTCGGAAGATCGCTGCCCCGTCGAATCAACAATGGTGCTAAGCTTGCCCCCCGGGGACGTTCGGAGAGAGGGCGCTAAGCGCGCGACATGATTCGCATTTCGACGATCTTCATCGCCATCTGCATGGTGCTGGTCGCAGCCTCGCTGGGCTTCGTGCTGTATTCGGTAGCGGGCATCAGCGGATCGGAATCGGCGATCGTGGCGCTCACCGCCCTCACCTGCCTGATCCTCTACAACGCGGTCTCGATGCGGCTGCGCGACCGCAGCGACGTCGGCGGCCAGATCGCCGACCTGTCGCGCGGCACCGCCGACCTCGCCCGCCAGGTCGCCGAATTCGGCCGCCGGCTGGCCGCGGTCGAAGGCCGCGTCGCCTCGGCGAACTCCACCGGTGCCGACCGGATCCAGGGCATGGCCGGCGAGATCAACGAGCTTGGCGGCCTGGTGCGGCAGCTTGCAGCGTCCGTCGCCCATCATGAGGATTTGCTGGCGGCAGCTCCGGTGGCACAGCCGGTCGCCGCGCCGCGCGACGATCTGCTGCAACCGGTCCCGCCGGCCCCGACCGTCGTGTTTGCCGCCCCGCCGCCGCCGACACCTCCGGCGGCGATCTCGCGCAACCAGACCCAGCTCATCGGCGCGATCAGGCACGCCATCGACGAAAACCGCCTCGACATCTACCTGCAGCCGATGGTGACGCTGCCGCAGCGCAAGGTGCGCTACTACGAGGCGGTGACGCGGCTGCGCGACGAGCGCGACCAGGTGCTTGCCGCCGACGATTTCATCGAGGCGGCCGAAGTCGGCGGCCTGATCGGCCGCATCGACCACATGGTGATGCTCCGCTGCGTCCAGGTGCTGCGCCGCCTGATGATCCGCAGCAAGGATGTCGGCGTGTTCTGCAACGTCTCGGCGGCGACTCTGGCGAGCCCGCAGCACTTCACCCAGTGTCTCGACTTCCTCGAAGCCAACCGCGCGCTGGCGCCCTCCTTCGTGCTCGAGTTCAAGCAGGCGACCTTCCGCAATCTCGGCCCGGTCGAAAGCGAGAATCTCGCGGCACTGTCGCAGCGCGGCTACCGGTTCTCGATCGACCACGTCAGCGACCTTCGGCTCGAGCCGCGCGAGCTCGCCGATCGCGGCGTCCGCTTCATCAAGGTGCCGGCCGCGCTGCTGCTCGACTCCAGCCAAAGCGCGACATCGGATATCGATCCCTCCGATCTGTCCGACCTGCTCGGCCGCTTCGGCATCGACCTGATCGCCGAACGGATCGAGGGCGAGCGCTCGGTGGTCGACCTGCTCGACTACGATGTCCGGTTCGGCCAGGGCTTCCTGTTCGCCCCGCCGCGGCCGTTGCGGCCGGAAGGGGCATCTGCTACCGCCGAGGCTCCGCAGACCAAGCCCCAGGATCTCAATGGCGCCGGCACTTCCTCACCCGTCTCCAGCCCCGCAGCGCCACCGCGCGCAACCGGCAGCGCCGCGCTGGCGCGCCGCGCGCTCGGGCCGAATTAACCGGCGGTTCGCATCATGACATCGTTGCGTTTCGTCGAGCGGCTGCGCGACCTCACTGGCGACGTCGACGTCGTGCTGTCGGACATCTGGGGCGTCGTGCACAACGGGCTCGAATCCTTTCCGGAGGCCTGTGAGGCGCTGCACACCTTCCGCCAGCAGGGCGGCACCGTCATCCTGATCACCAACGCACCGCGTCCGGCCGATTCGGTGCAGCGCCAGCTGCGCAAGCTCGGCGTCGCCGACGAGACCTATGACGCGATCGTCTCCTCGGGCGACCTGACGCGCCATTTCGTTGCTGATCATCCCGGCCAGAAGATCTTCTGGATCGGCCCGGAGCGCGACAGCTCGATCCATCGCGGCCTCGATGCCACCTTGGTGCCGCTGGAACAGGCCGACTACATCATCTGCACCGGCCTGTTCGACGACGAGACCGAATCCGCCGAGGACTATCGCGACACGCTGCTCAAGGCGCTCGAACGCAAGCTGACGCTGGTCTGCGCCAATCCCGACATCGTGGTCGAGCGCGGCGACCGGCTGATCTACTGCGCCGGCGCGGTTGCCGAACTCTATCGCGAGCTCGGCGGCGAGTCGGTGTTCTACGGCAAGCCGCACCGGCCGATCTACGAGCGCGCCATGGCGCTCGCCGCCGAGCGTCGCGGGCGTCCGACCGAACTCGGCCGCGTGCTCGCGATCGGCGATTCCGTGCGCACCGACCTCACCGGCGCCCATGGCTTCGGCATCGACCTTTTGTTCGTCACCCGCGGCATCCATTCCGAGCAGTTCGAGGGCATCGAGCAGCTCGATCCGGCCTCGATCAAGGAATTGTTCGGCCATCCGCCGCGCGCGCTGATGCGCGAGCTGAAATGGTAGCGGGCGCTTCGCCGACAAAATATCGAAAACAACCCCATGCACAGTACCCGGGGGCGGCTGACGGTGGATCAGCCCGCTTGACACGTCGGGCAACTCAGGGATATTATTCTAATATTCCGAAATCGTGCAGACCCTTGCGGCAGACCTCGCTAGCGCTCGCGCAGGCCAGTCACGTCTCGCCTTATCATCACCCAAAAAAGTGGATGCCCGGGACCAGCCCTGGGCATGACGCGAGTTCAGTTAGAGCGGTGAACGGATCTTACGCCGTCGCCATGTCCGGGAAGACCGCCTCGATCTTGGTCTTCAGCGTCGCCGCGTTGAACGGCTTGACGATGTAGTTGTTCACGCCGGCTTTCTTGGCCGCGATCACGTTCTCGGTCTTGGATTCCGCCGTGATCATGATGAAGGGCGTGGTCGCGAGATTCGGATCGGCGCGGACTTCCTTGAGCAAATCGTAGCCGGTCATCGGCTCCATGTTCCAGTCGGAAATCACCAGGCCATACTTCTTGCTGCGCATCTTGTTGAGTGCGGCCGAGCCGTCGGAGGCATCGTCGATATTCTCGAATCCAAGCTGCTTGAGAAGATTCCGGATGATGCGGATCATGGTGCTGTAATCATCAACCACCAGAACCGGCATGGACAAATCAACCGCCATCTTTCCCCCCAAAACGCCTGACGCAACCTGCTTCTGCACGAACGCAGCTTTCCGCCAACGACTAACAGCAGGCGTTAAACAGCGCGTTAACCGGCTGAATCCGGATTGTTACGGATTTGACGCGATTTTCGCTATGCTTGACTTCCACGCCGCCGCCGCGTCACGGTCCGGCCCGCACCAATCATGCTTAAGAATCCTTGAAGAACACCTGACATGAGCACCGGCTTTACCGTTATCCGCGACAACACGCCCGAAAGCGCCATTCCGAAGGGCGCCGTGGTCGCGATGGGAAATTTCGACGGCGTCCATCTCGGTCACCGCGCCGTGATCGGCGCGGCGCTGGCGATGGGCAGAGCGCGCGGCGTGCCTGCGCTCGCCGTGACCTTCGAACCGCATCCGCGCAGTTTCTTCAGCCCGAACACCCCGCAATTCCGCCTCACGGACGAGACCAACAAGCTGCGGCTGCTCGCGGCCACCGGGCTCGCCGGCGCCGTCGTGATGACGTTCGACAAAGCGCGCGCCGGGACCACGGCACAGGACTTCATTCACCATGACCTGATCGGTCGGCTCGGCATCAGCGGGATCGCGGTCGGCTACGACTTCCATTTCGGCAAAGGTCGTGTCGGCTCGCCGAGCCTGCTCGTCAGCGAAGCGCCGCGGCTCGGCATCGAGGTCGATGTGCAGGCCCATGTCGACATCGAGGAACGGCCGGTCTCTTCCAGCGCCATCCGCATGGCGCTCGCCGAGGGCCAGGTCGACGATGCCACCACGATGCTCGGCGGGCCGTGGTTCGCAACCGGCAAGGTCATCCACGGCGAGAAGCGCGGCCGCGACCTCGGCTACCCCACCGCCAACATCCGCCTCGACAAGCATTGCGGCCTGAAGCACGGCATCTATGCGGTGCGGGTCGGCAAGGCGCACGGAAACGACAAGGTGCGGTTCGACGGCGTCGCCAGCTTCGGACGCCGCCCGACCTTCGACAACGGCGCGCCGTTGCTCGAAGTCTTCCTGTTCGACTTCAAGGGCGATCTCTACGACACGGTCCTCGATGTCGCCTTCATCGGTTTCATTCGCGAAGAGCTGAAATTCGACACCATCGAGGCGTTGATACGCCAGATGGATGACGACAGCGCCAGGGCGCGCGCGGCATTGGCCGCAGCGCCGGACGCGTTCCCGCAGCTCGGAGTGATCGATTGAAAACTGAAAAGCAAAAGATGCTCGCGGGCGAGCTCTATTATACCGACGATGAGCTCGCCGCCGATCAAGCCAAGGCGAAGGCCTGGATGGCGCGCTACAACGCGGCGCTGGCATCGCCGATATCGGAACGACACGCCCTGCTGTGCGAACGGCTCGGCCGGGTCGGCAAGGGTGCCGTGATCCGGCCGCCGTTCTTCTGCGATTACGGCAGCAATATCAGCCTCGGCGACGGCGTGTTCCTCAACTTCAATTGCGTCATCCTCGACGTCGTCGAGGTCACGATCGGCGATCGCACCCAGATCGGGCCAGCGGTGCAGATCTATACCGCCGACCACCCGCGCGATGCCGAAACCCGGCGCACCGGGCTGGAGTTCGGCCGCCCGATCCGGATCGGCAGCGACGTCTGGATCGGCGGCGGTGCCATCATCCTGCCCGGCGTCACGATCGGCGACGGCGCCCTGGTCGGGGCCGGCAGCGTGGTGACGCGGGACGTCGCCGCTGGCGCGATCGTGGCGGGCAATCCGGCCCGGCCGCGGCAGGGTTAGCGCGGGATGAAGTTAGGTTGAATCGGTTTGACCGCGGGTTCGGTCCACCTCTCCCCGGCGGGGAGAGGTCGATTTGCGCAGCAAATCGGGTGAGGGGCCGCAGCTCCGTCGAAAGACCTTAACCCCTCACCCGGCGCTTCGCGCCGACCTCTCCCAAGGGAGAGGTAAACCCGCCGCTCCAGCTCAACCGCTCCAGAGGCGGTCCCGCGGTACGGGGCCGCCGGCAACCGAGGGCTTTGCGATTTCCCTGGCTGGCTGCTATGGAAAACCCCATGTTTTCGCGGCGCATCATACGGATTAGCGGCCCGGCTTCCGCCTGAGCCTGAAGGCTCGGCGCAAGACCGGGACTTCGACGTTTCACCCGCGATTGATCGCGTTTCCGCGCCCGCACCTGCCAAATCAGAGCTTTCATGTCCGACAAGCCGCAAAAGACCGACTCCAACGACTATTCCAAGACCCTTTACCTGCCGCAGACGGAATTCCCGATGCGCGCCGGCCTGCCCCAGCGCGAGCCGGAAATCCTGAAATACTGGAACGAGATCGGCCTCTACGACAGGCTGCGCCGGGAAGCCGAGGGCCGCGCCAAATTCGTGCTGCATGATGGCCCCCCCTACGCCAACGGCAACATCCATATCGGCCACGCGCTGAACAAGATCCTCAAGGACGTCGTGACCAAAAGCCAGCAGATGCTCGGCTTCGACTCCAACTACGTGCCGGGCTGGGACTGCCACGGCCTGCCGATCGAATGGAAGATCGAGGAGGAAAACTACCGCTCCAAGGGCAAGCAGAAGCCCGACTTCCGCGACTCCGCCGCGATGGTCGCGTTCCGCCGGGAATGCCGCGCCTATGCGACGCACTGGATCAACGTGCAGCGCGAGGAGTTCAAGCGGCTCGGCATCATCGGCGACTGGGATCATCCCTATCAGACCATGAGCTATCCGGCCGAGGCGCAGATCGCCCGCGAGCTGATGAAGTTCGCCGCCAACGGCACGCTGTACCGCGGCTCCAAGCCGGTGATGTGGAGCGTGGTCGAGAAGACCGCGCTGGCCGAAGCCGAGGTCGAATACGAGGACTACACCTCCGACATGGTGTGGGTGAAATTCCCGGTCACCTCGCCGGCGCATGGCGCGCTGGCCGATGCCTCGGTCGTGATCTGGACCACCACGCCGTGGACGCTGCCCGGCAACCGCGCGATCTCGTTCTCGCCGAAGATCGCCTACGGCCTTTACAAGGTCACCGACGCGCCCGCGGACAATTGGGCCAGGAACGGCGATCTCCTGATCCTCGCCGATGCGCTCGCCGCTGAGGTGTTCAAGCAGGCGCGCGTCACCTCCTATGAGAAGGTCCGCGATATCCCCGGCGACACGCTGGACGCCGTCGAATGTGCCCATCCGCTGCACGGCTTCGGTGGCGGCTACGAATTCACCGTGCCGCTGCTATCAGGTGAACACGTCACCGACGACACCGGCACCGGCTTCGTGCACACCGCACCGAGCCACGGCCGCGAGGACTTCGACGTCTGGACCGCCAACACGCGCGAGCTCGATGCGCGCGGCATCCCGACCGCGATCCCCTACACGGTCGACGAGAACGGCGCCTACACCGCGCAGGCGCCGGGCTTCACGGGAAAACGCGTGCTCAACGACAAGGGCGAGAAGGGCGACGCCAACGAGGCGGTGATCAAGGCGCTGATCGAGGCCGGCAAGCTCTTGGCCCGCGGCCGCCTCAAGCACCAGTACCCGCATTCCTGGCGCTCCAAGAAGCCGGTGATCTTTCGCAACACGCCGCAATGGTTCATCGCGATGGACAAGGACATCGCTGAGGATGGTCACGCCAAGAAGGGCGACACGCTGCGCACCCGCGCGCTGCACGCGATCTCGGTCACCCAATGGGTGCCGCCGGCCGGCGAGAACCGCATCAACGGCATGATCGCCAACCGGCCGGACTGGGTGATCTCGCGCCAGCGCGCCTGGGGCGTGCCGATCGCCGTGTTCGTGCGCGAGAACAGCGACGGCTCGGCCGAGATCCTGCAGGACGAGGTGGTCAACCAGCGCATCACCGAAGCGTTCATGGAGGAAGGCGCCGACGCCTGGTACATGGACGGCGCCCGCGAGCGCTTCCTCGGCAGCCGCGCCTCGGAGAACTGGAAGAAGGTCGACGACATCTGCGACGTCTGGTTCGATTCCGGCTCCACGCATGCCTTCGTGCTGGAAGACCGCCAGAACTTCCCGCAGCTCGGCAACATCGTCCGCAAGATCGACGGCGGCGACGACACCGTGATGTATCTGGAAGGCAGCGACCAGCATCGCGGCTGGTTCCACTCGTCGCTGCTGGAAAGCGCCGGCACCCGCGGCCGCGCGCCCTACGACATCGTGCTGACCCACGGCTTCACGCTCGACGAGAACGGCCGCAAGATGTCGAAGTCGCTCGGCAACACCGTCGAGCCGCAGAAGGTGATCAAGGATTCCGGCGCGGACATCCTGCGCCTGTGGGTCTGCGCCACCGACTATGCCGACGACCAGCGCATCGGCCCGGAGATCCTGAAGAACACCATCGAGACCTATCGCAAGCTGCGCAACTCGATCCGCTGGATGCTCGGCACGCTGCATCACTTCAAGCCGTCCGAGAAGGTCGCCTTTGCCGAGATGCCCGAGCTCGAGCGGCTGATGCTGCACGAACTGGCCGGCCATGCCGAGACCATCCGTCAGGCCTATGCCGCGTTCGACTACAAGACTGTGGTCGCAAGCCTCGCGGCCTTCATGAACTCCGAACTGTCGGCGTTCTATTTCGATATCCGCAAGGACACGCTGTATTGCGATCCGCCGTCCTCGGTGGCGCGCAAGGCGGCGCTGACCACGATCGACCTGCTGTGTGACGCGATCCTGAAATGGTTGGCGCCGATCCTGAGCTTTACCACTGACGAAGCCTGGCGGATGTACCGGCCGGGCGCGGAGCCCTCGGTGCATCTCACGCTGTTCCCCGAGGGTCTGGAGCAATTCCGCGACGACGCGCTCGCCGCGAAATGGGAGACCATCCGCAACGTCCGCCGCGTCGTCACCGGCGCGCTGGAGCTTGAGCGCGCCGCCAAGCGGATCGGCTCGTCGCTCGAGGCATCGCCGGTGATCTACGTCGCCGACCGGGCGATGCTGGCCACGCTGTTCGACATCGACCTCGCCGAGGTCTGCATCACCTCGAACTACGAGGTGCGCGAGGGCGAGGCGCCGGCCACGGCCTTCCGCCTCGATGCCGTGCCCGGCGTCGCCGTGGTGGTCGAGAAAGCGGTCGGCACCAAATGCGCGCGCTCGTGGAAGATCCTGCCGACGGTCGGCGAGGATCCTGAGTATCCCGACGTCTCGCCGCGCGACGCGCAGGCGCTGCGCGAATGGAAGGCGCTGGGGGTCACGGCTTGAGCTCGCCCGTTCGCGCCGGTGTGCTGGCGGCGGTCATCACCCTGATCGCCGACCAGGCCTCCAAGCTCTGGCTGCTCTACATCTTCGGGATCGCCCACCGCGGCGCGGTCGAGGTGACGCCGTTTTTCGACCTGGTGCTGGCCTGGAATCCCGGCATCAGCTTCGGCTGGTTTCAGAGCGAGACCCCGGCGGCCCAGATCCTGCTGATGGTGATCAAGGCCGCCGCCGTGATCGCGCTCGCGATCTGGATGGCGCGGTCGCGGACCTGGCTCGCGACGGTGTCGCTGGGCCTGATCATCGGCGGTGCGATCGGGAACGGGATCGACCGCTTCGCCTATGGCGCCGTGGTCGATTTTGCCCTGTTCCATGTCGAGATCGCCGGAAAAACCTATAATTGGTACATCTTCAACCTCGCCGACGTGGCGATCGTTGCTGGCGTGGCGGCTCTATTGTATGATTCCGTCATGGGGACCCCCGCCGTAAAAGCGCCCTGATCCCGGCCGATACGAGCCGGTCGGCGGCCGACCTGCACCCAGCGGAACTGAGCGCTAAGCCAGTGATCGCTCTGGCGAATTTTGGAAATGGGGATAGCGCGATGCGCAGCACCAAAGCCCGCTTTTACCTGACCGAGACGGCGTCCCTGCCGCTGATGCGCGGCCTGCGCCTGGCGTTCGTCGCGGCCGGGATCGGCCTCGTGATGGCAGCCAGCCCGGTGCGTGCTGGCGACGACGAGGATGACGGCGATGACGGCCTGACCTTCGAAGAGCGGATCATCGACAATCTGATGACCGGGCTCGGCGCCAAGAGCGCCGCCAGCAAGGGCATCGACTATCGCGAGCGCTCGCCGCTGGTGGTGCCGCCGAAGCTCGACCTGCCGCCGCCTGCCTCGACCACCCAGGTCAACGCGCCGAACTGGCCCAAGGACCCCGACATCGCCAAGCGCAAGGCCATGATCGAGGCGCGCAAGAAAGAGGTCAAGAAGGAGCCGTGGCAATCGGCCGTGGCTTTGACGCCGGCCGAGATCGAGGCGGGCCGCAAGCAGCAGACTGCCACCGAAGGCCGCAGGGAGCCGCTCGAGCCCGGCACGAACACCAATCCTTCGCTGATGCCGAGCCAGCTCGGTTACTCCGGCGGTCTGCTCGGCATGTTCAAGGGCAACAGCAGCGAGTCCAAGCCATTCAAGGGCGAGCCGACCCGCGAATCCCTGACCGAACCGCCGCCCGGCTATCAGACGCCGTCCGCGGGGTTCGACTATGGCACCGGGCCGATGAAGCCGAAGGCGCAAGAAGGCCAATACGACGTCATGACCGGAAAACCGTTGCAGTGACGCTTGGCCTGGTCGGGCGAAGGCTGACATGAGCAAAGCTTAATGCGGGTGGACATCCGTCTCTCCGCTTCGTGACGACGGGCACGGAGACGACCGTGTACGATGGCCTGCTTTCGCGCCCCGGCTGTGTGTCCGGGCTTTCATAAGGACCATGATGCCCTCACGCCGATCGATTGCCCTGCTCGCTGCCGCTTTCATTTCAACGATCCCGCTGCCGGGCGCCAGCCTCCGCGCCCAGACCACCGTCACCTCGGAACGCCCCGCAAGCTTCTCGCTCGACAACGGCCTGCAGGTCGTGGTGATCCCCGATCATCGGACGCCGGTCGTGACCCAGATGATCTGGTACAAGGTCGGCTCGGCCGACGAGACGCCCGGCAAATCGGGCCTTGCGCATTTCCTTGAGCATCTGATGTTCAAGGGCACCGCCAAGCACCCGGCCGGCGAGTTCTCGCAGACCGTGCTGCGCGTCGGCGGTAACGAGAACGCCTTCACCTCCAACGACTACACCGGCTACTTCCAGCGCGTGCCGCGCGAGCAGCTGCCCACCATGATGGAGTTCGAGGCCGACCGCATGACCGGCCTGATCCTCAAGGATGAGAATGTGCTGCCCGAGCGCGACGTCGTGCTCGAGGAGTTCAACATGCGGGTTGCCAACAACCCGGATGCAAGGCTCACCGAGCAGATCATGGCCGCGCTCTATCTCAACCATCCCTACGGCCGGCCGGTGATCGGCTGGCACCAGGAGATCGAGAAGCTCGACCGCGAGGATGCACTCGCCTTCTACCGCCGCTTCTACGCGCCGAACAACGCGATCCTGGTCATCGCCGGCGACGTCGACGTCAAGGACATCCGCCCGCTGGTCGAGAAGAATTTCGGCCCGATCCCGGCGCAACGTGCGATCCCCGAGAAGCGTGTCCGGCCGCAGGAGCCGACCCCGGCCGCGCCGCGCACCGTGACGCTGTCGGACCCCCGCGTCGAACAGCCGAACCTGCGCCGCTACTATCTGGTGCCGTCGGCGACCACGGCTGCGGCGGGCGAGAGCCAGGCACTCGACGTGCTCGCGCAATTGATGGGCGGCGGCGCCAACTCGTATCTCTATCGTTCGCTGGTGATCGACAAGGGCCTCGCGATCGCGGCGAGCGCCGGCTATCAGGGCACCGCGCTCGATCCGTCGCAATTCTCGATCGCGGTAACGCCCAAGGCCGGCGTCGAGTTCGGACAGATCGAGGACGCGATCGACAAGGTGATCGCCGATCTCGCGCAGAACCCCGCGCGCGCCGAGGATCTCGAACGGGTCAAGACCCAGCTGATCGCGGAGGCGATCTACGCCCAGGACAACCAGGCGACCTTGGCGCGCTGGTACGGCGGCGCGCTGACCACCGGGCTCAGCATCGACGACATCAGGAGCTGGCCGGAACGCATTCGCGCCGTCACCGCCGAGCAGGTGCGCGCTGCTGCCGCCACCTGGCTCGACAAGAAGCGGTCGGTGACCGGCTATCTGATCAAGGATACTGCGCCGAAACGCGAGGAGAAGCGCTCGTGATCTATTCCATCACCCGCCGCACTCTCACGCGTCGCGCAGTGCTGATCGGCGGCGCCTGCGCCGCGTTGCTGACGCTGACGTCAGCGCCCTCGCAAGCCGCGGCCAAGATCCAGCGGCTGGTGTCGCCCGGCGGCATCGAGGCGTGGTTCGTGCAGGATGCCACCGTGCCGCTGATCGCGATGGAATATTCCTTCGGCGGCGGCGCCAGCCAGGATCCGCCCGGCAAGCCCGGCGTCGGCAATCTGGTCGCCGACCTGCTCGACGAGGGCTCCGGCGATCTCGATTCCAAGACCTATCATGAGCGGCTCGAGCGCCGCGCCATCGAGCTCAGCTTCCAGTCCAACCGCGACCAGTTCCGCGGCTCGCTGCGCATGCTCAAGGACAACAAGGACGAAGCCTACGACCTGTTGCGGATGGCGCTGACCTCGCCGCACTTCGAGCCGAAGGACGTCGAACGCATCCGCGCCCAGGTGATCTCGAACCTGCGCCGCGAATCGACCAATCCGTCCTCGCTGTCCGGCCGCAAGTTCCTCGAGCTCGCCTTCGGCGACCATCCTTACGGCAGGACGGCGACCGGCACGCTGGAGAGCGTGCCGACCATCGAGATCGCCGATTTGAAGGACTATGTCCGCCGCATCATCGCCAAGGACACCCTGCGGATCGCCGTGGTCGGCGACGTCGATCCCGAGACGCTCGGCAAGCTGCTGGACAAGACCTTCGGCGACCTGCCGGCCAAGGCCGAATTGACCCCGATCCCCGACGTCGTGGCGACCAAGCCGCCGCAGCGCGCCTTCGTCCCGCTCGACGTGCCGCAGACCGTCGTCACCTTCGGCGGCCCCGGCATCAGCAGGCATGATCCGGACTTCATGGCCGGCTATGTGGTGAACCACATTCTCGGCGGCGGCGGGCTGTCGTCGCGGCTCTACAAGGAAGTGCGCGAGAAGCGCGGGCTGGCCTATTCGATCTATGAGGCGCTGCTCTGGATGGATCACTCCGCGCTGTTCATCGGCAACACCGGCACCCGCGCCGATCGCGCCGGCGAGACCGTCGATGCGATCGAGGCGGAGATCCGCCGCATCGCCGAGCAAGGTCCGACGCAGCAGGAGCTCGACGAGGCGAAGTCCTATCTGAAGGGCTCGCAGATGCTGGCGCTCGACACCTCCTCCAAGCTCGCGCAGGCGATGCTGCAATACCAGCTCGACAAGTTGCCGATCGACTACATCGAGAAGCGCAGCGCGATCGTCGATGCGGTGACGCTCGACGACGTCAAGCGGGTCTCCAAGCGGCTGTGGGGCAACGGCCTGCTCACCGTGATCGTCGGCCGCGCCCCGCAAGCCGCAGCACAACCGGCCTCGGCGCCGCCGAAGGCGAACTGAGGCGTTTCGGCGCCGTCCGCTTCTTTCATACACCACCCGTTGTGGCCACCCCTCTCCCCAACCCTCCCCCGCAAGGGGGGAGGGACCCTGAGAGACGTGCTCACCTCACATCGCGTCACGACTGACGCTTGAGTTGGTTGAGATAGCGTAAGGGACGCGCAAGCGGATGGGCTCCCTCCCCCCTTGCGGGGGAGGGTTGGGGAGAGGGGTAAGCCGCGCACGCCGACCGCGGACCCAACCAACGCTGCATCTACGCAGTTCAAGCAGGCGCAGCACAAACCCGCTATCCTGCGGCCTGCCGATTCTTCCCTCCACGGGTGATGTCATGCTGCGGGTGTCCCGCGACCTTACGATCGACGAGAACGACATCGAGATCGTCTTTGTCCGCGCCTCTGGTCCGGGCGGGCAGAATGTCAATAAGGTCTCGACCGCGGCCCAGCTCCGCTTCGACACGCACAAGATCGTGCTGCCGCCGGACGCGGCGCAGCGGCTGGCGCGGCTCGCCGGCAGCCGCATGACCAAGGAGGGCGTGATCGTGATCCAGGCATTTCGGTTTCGCACCCAGGAGCGCAATCGCACTGATGCGATCGAGCGGCTGCTCGAGATGCTGAAGGAAGCGATGGTGCGGCCGACCCCGCGGCGGCCGACCAGGCCGACGCTCGGCTCCAAGCAACGCCGCCTCGAAGGCAAGAAACGCCGCAGCGACATCAAGGCCGGCCGCGGCAGTCAACGTTTCGACGATTAGGGGCCGCCGGACACAGCGCGCGGCGCTGCGTCCGGGATCCATCGCGCCTTAGTACTTCTTCGTTGCGGGCGCCATCTCGGAACCACCGGACTTCGGTGGCGTCGCGTGGCCGCTGTTGCTGCCGACCGTTCCCTTCGACTTGGCTGTGGCACCGCTCTTTTGCGACGGCGAAGTCGGCTGCGCCGCCATTTCCTCATCGCCACTGCCGGACATGCCGCCGCCTTGCTGCATCGTTCCTGCGCCCGCTGCGCCGCCGCGAAGCTGGGTATTCGGCGTAGCCGTTCCCTGCGCCAGGACGGGGCCGGCCATCGCGGCCGAGATGGCAAGGACGAGCACGCTGGTTTTTGCAAACGTCATCTATTTCTCCAGGACTTTGACTGACGATGGGTGGAGCGGCGCAGATCGTGCGCCGTTTGCCGCGTCGACCCTGAACCCCATCGCGCGAGACAGAATTTCCGCAAACGGCGCACACCCAATGCAAGCGGCGTCGTGTGGTGATCGTGCAGGGATTTCGCGGTCATTTTGCGGATTTGTCGTCCGCATATGCGGCAACCATCGGTTCCGCGCCAGATCAGTGCCCAGCTTTGTTCTGCCGTGAAACAGCCCGCTACTACCAACGGCCGGTTTCAGCCTCCTACAGTCATCGCACAGAGGCGGTGATGCATATGACAAGGCTGCGCGCCAAATGGACGGCAAGGTGGACGTGGGCGCTGGGATTTTGCAGCGCGATGTTTGCAGTGCAAATGACGGCTGCGCAAATGCCCTTGCCTGCCGCCAAGCCGCCCGACGGGGCGACGCTGTTCAAGCAGCAATGCGCGACCTGCCACACCACGAATATTTCCGATCCGATCCGGCAGGGACCGTCGCTCTACAAGATCGTCGGCCGCCATGCCGGCAAGGCCGACGGCTTCAAATATTCCGCCGGCTTCGCCAAGGCGGATTTCGTCTGGGACGATGCCAGGCTCGATGCCTGGCTGACCAATCCACAACAGGTGATCCCCGGCGCCGTGATGGCTTACCGGCAGGCGAGGCCCGAAACCCGCGCCCTGATCATCGCCTACCTGAAGGAGCTGAACTGAATGGCGAAACCGGTGCATTCGATGATCCGCGTGTTCGACGAGGCCAAGGCGCTCGACTTCTATCACCGCGCATTCGGGCTCGAGATCGCCGACAATCTGCGATTTCCTGATTTCGCGCTGATCTATCTGCGCCATCCCTCCTCGCCGTTCGAGGTCGAGCTCACGGTCAATTTCGACCGCAAGGAACCCTACGCGCTCGGCGACGGCTACGGCCATCTCGCCGTCGTCGTCGATGACGTCGATGCCGAGCACGCGCGCTTCGAGAAGGAGAAACTGTCGCCCGGGCCGCTGCGCGACTTCAAGCATGACGGCAAGACGCTGGCGCGCTTCTTCTTCGTCTCCGATCCCGACGGCTACAAGATCGAGGTGATCCAGCGCGACGGGCGCTTCGGCTAATCCAATCAGAAAATAAATTTTGGAGGAAACCCATGAGAGAAATCGATCGACGCAGCAAATATGACCGGCGTGTCTTCCTCAAAGGCGCGGCCGTCACCGCCCCCGCCGTCGCGATCGCGACATCGACCGGGCTTGGCATCAGCGATGCGTGGGCCGACGAGGCCGGCACGCTGACGCCGGCCACCATGAAGACGCTGCTGAAGATGGCGCGCGACATCTATCCGCACGATTTCCTCGGCGACAGCTACTACATCACGGCGGTCAAGCCGTGGGATGACAAGGCCGCCAAGGATCCGGCCATCAAATCGCTGATCAATGAGGGCGTGACCCGGCTTGATCAGGCGGCCAACGACCGCCACAAGATGCCCTATGCCCAGATCGCCTGGGAGAACGATCGCGTCGCGCTGCTGCAGCAGATCGAGCAAAGCGCGTTCTTCCAGAAGATCCGCGGCGATCTCATCGCATCGCTCTACAACAACAAGGAGGTGTGGCCGCGGTTCGGCTACGAGGGCTCCTCCGCCGAGCACGGCGGCTACATCAAGCGCGGCTTCGCCGATATCGACTGGCTGCCGAAGGCCTGAACCGGACAACGTCGGGAGGAAGCAATGGCAAAATTCGATCTGAATGACAGCGGCGTCGTCGTGATCGTCGGCTCCGGTGCCGGCGGCGGAACGCTCGGCAATGAACTGGCGCAGAAGGGCATCAAGGTCGTGATCCTGGAAGCCGGACCGCGCATCGAGAACCAGGATTTCATCAACGATGAATGGGACAGCTTCGGCCAACTCGCCTGGTCGGACATGCGCACGACGTCGGGAAGTTGGCGCGTGCACAAGGATTTCCCGAACATTCCGGCCTGGATCGTGAAGGCGGTCGGCGGATCAACCGTGCACTGGGCCGGCGCCTCGCTCCGCTTCGACGAGCACGAGTTCAAGATCAAGTCGGCCTACGGCAACATCCCCGGGGCCAACCTCCTGGACTGGCCGATCACGCTCGCCGAGATGGAGCCCTATTACGCCAAGGCCGAGAACAAGATGGGCGTCACCCGCACCAACGGCATTCCCGGACTTCCCGGCAACAATAACTTCAAGGTGCTGGAAGCGGGTGCGAAGAAGCTCGGCTACAAGGAGGTGCACACCGGGCGGATGGCGATCAACAGCGAGCCGCGCGACGGCCGCGGTTCGTGCCAGCAGATCGGCTTCTGCTTCCAGGGCTGCAAGTCGGGCGCCAAATGGTCGACCCTCTACACCGAGATCCCGAAGGGCGAAGCCACCGGCAATCTCGAGGTGCGCCCCGGCAGCATGGTGATCAAGATCGAGCACGACCAGTCCGGCAAGGTCACCGGCGTGGTCTATGCGGATGAGAGCGGCGCGATGCAGCGCCAGAAGGCGCGCGTCGTCGCGGTCGCCGGCAACTCGATCGAGAGTCCGCGGCTGCTGCTCAACAGCGCCTCCAGCATGTTCCCGGATGGCCTCGCCAATTCATCGGGCCAGGTCGGCCGCAATTATTTGCGGCACATGACCGGCAGCGTGTACGCGACCTTCGAGAAGTCGGTGCACATGTATCGCGGCACCACGATGGCCGGCATCATCCGCGACGAGGCGAAGAACGATCCGAAGCGCGGCTTCGTCGGCGGATACGAGATGGAGACGCTGTCGCTCGGCCTGCCCTTCATGGCCGCGTTCCTGAATCCCGGCGCCTGGGGCCGCAGCTTCACCAGCGCCATGGAAGGCTATCCGCGGATGGCCGGCATGTGGCTGGTCGGCGAGGACCTGCCGCAGGAGACCAACCGCGTCACGCTGGATCCGACCATCAAGGACAAGTTCGGCATGCCGGTCGCGAGCGTGCATTTCGACGATCATCCGAACGACGTCGCGATGCGCGATCACGCCTACAAGCAGGGCGCCGCGGTCTATGAAGCGGTCGGCGCCACCGTGACCTATCCGACGCCGCCCTATCCCTCGACCCACAACATGGGCACCAACCGGATGAGCGAAAAGCCGCGCGACGGCGTGGTCAACAAGTTCGGCCAGAGCCACGACATCAAGAACCTGTTCGTCTCCGACGGCAGCCAGTTCACGTCGGGCGCGGCGTGCAATCCGACGCTGACGATCGTGTCGCTGGCGATCCGGCAGGCCGACACGATCGCGGGCGCGATGCAGCGCAAGGAGATCTAGAAGCTGAATCGGCTCGGTAAAGTTTCGGTTCACCTCTCCCCACCGGGGAGAGGTCGGGTTGCGAAGCAATCCGGGTGAGGGCTCTTGCTCTCGATAGACCGTAATCCCTCACGCGATTTGCTGCGCAAATCGACCTCTCCCAAAGGGAGAGGTGGACTCGGATAGGCGAGCTTCGGTTCTGACTTCAATCAGAACCGAAGCTTCAGTTCCCTCTCGACTCGAACGGCCTTGTCCTGCCCGGACAAGGCCGCTTTTTTCTGCGCGATGAGTCCGAAAGTCTATTCGGCGGCGTCGAGGATGGGCTGGCCCTCGAATGCGGGGACTGCCGCCGTGTTCTGCGAGCGATAGATCAGGCAGCAGCAGCGCAGCAACGACGCGAAATTATTGACCTCGCCATGGTGGTCGAGGACTTCGCCATAGAGCGTGGTGACGAACTTGGCGACGCTCATCCCCTCCTTGGCGGCGATCTCCTCGAGCGTGTCCCAGAACGACATCTCCAGCCGGATCGAGGTGCAGTGACCGCCGATCCGCAGCGACCGGGTCTGCGATTCGTAATTGCGCTGCGGCTGGTGCGAGAACAAATGGCACATGGCTACCCTCCCGATCGAATTATGATTTTTCTAAACGATATACCTGCGCGTGCGGCGTCACAATCGCCACGTAGGGCGTAGCCGGTACACACGCGAAGGCGAGTGTCTTCAAGGCGATAGACCGGCTCCATCCCCAGCTAAAGGCAGCCATACGCGGGCGGACCCATGCATTTGGCCGGCGAGCCGACTAGAATGCCGCCGAACCTCGAATCCCTGTCCGATCACGCAAATCCATGCCCGTCCGCCAGCTTCCCGAACAGCTCGTCAACCGCATCGCCGCCGGCGAGGTGGTCGAGCGTCCTGCGAGCGTCGTCAAGGAACTGGTCGAGAACGCGATCGACGCCGGCGCGAGCCGGATCGACGTCTTCACCGATGGCGGCGGCCGGCGCCGGATCGGCATCACCGACGACGGCGGTGGCATGACGCGCACCGATCTCGCGCTCGCGGTCGACCGCCACGCCACCTCCAAGCTCGACGATGAGGACTTGCTGCGCATCCGCACGCTCGGGTTCCGCGGCGAGGCGCTTCCCTCGATCGGCGCGGTCGCAAAGCTCGGCATCACCACGCGTCATGCCAGCGAGCCGCACGCCTGGTCGCTGTCGGTCGAAGGCGGCGAGAAGTCGGAGGTCATGCCGGCCGCGCTTGGCCAGGGCACCCGCGTCGAGGTCAACGAACTGTTCTACGCCACGCCGGCGCGGCTGAAGTTCCTCAAGACCGACCGCACCGAGGCGGAAGCGATCCGCGAGGTGGTGCGACGCCTCGGCATGGCGCGGCCCGACATCGCCTTCACGCTAGCCGGCGAGGAGCGCGCGCCGGTCACCTGGGCCGCCGCGCTGCCCGGCGCGGCCGGCCGGCTGACACGACTCGGCGATATCCTGGGCGCGGACTTTCGCGCCAGCGCGATCGAGGTGCGCGCCGAGCGCGAGGGGGTCATTGTCGAGGGCTTTGCCGCCGCGCCAGCGCTGACCCGCGCCAACGCGCTTGGGCAGTATCTGTTCGTTAACGGCCGCCCGGTGCGCGACAAGCTGATCCTGGGTGCGGTGCGCGCGGCCTATTCCGACTATCTGCCGCGCGACCGCCATCCCGTCGTGGCGCTGTTCGTCACCTGCGATCCGCAGGAGGTCGACGCCAATGTGCATCCGGCCAAGACCGAGGTGCGTTTCCGCAACGCTGGCCTGGTGCGCGCGCTGATCGTGCACGCGCTGAAGGAGGGCCTGGCGCGCGAGGGCCGACGCACCGCGGCCAACACCGCCGACGGCGCGACGCTACAGGCGTTCCGCGCTGCCTTCACGCCGCCGCGCCCGGGCAATTGGGACTGGCGTGCTTCGCCGTCCTATCCGGCTGGTCCGATGCGCGCGTTCGACGGCGCGGCGGCGCCGGTTTTCGCCGAGCCCGGACAGGCAGCTTTCGACGTCGGCACGCCGACCGCCGATGTGCGCTTCGAGGCGGCGCCCGCACCCGATCTGCTCGACCGTCCGCTGGGCGCTGCGCGCACCCAGATCCACGAGACCTACATCGTCTCGCAGACCCGCGATGGCCTGATCGTGGTGGACCAGCACGCGGCGCATGAACGCATCGTCTATGAGAAACTGAAGGCTTCGCTCGCCAAGAACGGCGTGCAGCGGCAGATCCTGTTGATCCCCGAGATCGTCGAGCTCGATGAGGCGACCGTCGAGAAGCTGCTCGATCGCGCCGAGGAGCTGGCCTCGTTCGGGCTCGCGATCGAGTCCTTCGGCCCCGGCGCGGTCGCGGTGCGCGAGACGCCCTCGCTGCTTGGCAAGACCAACGCCGCCGGGCTGCTCCGCGACCTCGCCGAACACATGGCCGAGTGGGACGAGGCGCTGCCGCTGGAACGCCGGCTGATGCATGTTGCCGCCACCATGGCCTGCCACGGCTCGGTCCGTGCCGGCCGCCGCCTCAAGCCGGAGGAAATGAACGCGCTGCTGCGCGAGATGGAAGACACGCCAAACTCCGGCCAGTGCAACCACGGCCGGCCGACCTATGTCGAATTGAAGCTGAGCGATATCGAGAAGCTGTTCGGGCGGCGGTAACCGCCCCACGCGCAGCTGTCATCGCGTGGTGTGACATCCCCTTCGCCGGGACGACACAGACGGCATGGGTGATGACAGCGGTGGGATGGGGGTCGCTAGTCTACCCCTCACAACGAATTCTTGCGCGCGAACACCTCCAGCGCGGTGCGCAACTGTGCAATCCATTCATCGCCGTCCCTGAAGCCGCCTGCCCCGATCCGCTTGCAGACCTGATCGAGATCATCGCCATCGGCGGTGCGTTTGCCGACCTGCCGGACGATCGCGGCATAGCCGTCCACCAGCAGCACGAGGCCGGGCGCGCCCGCTGCACCATATTGCTCGCGCGCATCGCCGAACAGCCGGGACGCCTCGTCGTACCGGCCCAGCGCCAGATCGAACGCCCCCACCAGCCAGATGCCGGTTGCGACACGCAGCGGCTCCAACCCGAGCCTCTCGACGAGACGCAGCGAGCGCTCCGCAAGCTCGCGCGCCGCCAGCAGATGATCCGGGTTGATCGGCTTGTCGGAGACGCTCCAGCCCGGCCAGCAATCCGCCGCCGCGTTGAACGTCAAACGCTGGGCCACCTTCAGCGCTTCGGTCCGGTCACTGTCCGGCGCTCCAGGATGGCGCGCGATCTCGTCGGCGGCATCGCGCGCAGCCGCCAGCAGCGCGGCGTCATCGCCCGCGCCGCGCAATGCCTTGACGCGCGCCTCAAGCTGATTTGCAAGCACGGCAACAGACTGGGCCATGATCACGCTCCGCGAACGACGATGAGAAAGTCGAAGGCCGGATTATCTGGGCGCAGGGTCAACCATAAGGCCGGCGGATGAACGTGACGCTGATCCGCCCTACACTTTTTCGCGAAGGAACACGAACTCGGTATCGTCGTACGCGCGCCGTTCGAGCTCCTCGAATCCCCTGGGAGCCGCGAAGGCCGCGGCCTTCGCCTCCTCGACCACGAGCAGCGCGCCCGGCGCCAGCCATCCGCCGTCGCGCAGCGAGGCCAGCGCCTTGTCGGCGAGACCCTTGCCGTAGGGCGGATCGAGAAACACCAGCGAGAACGGCTCGACCGGATGCGCCGGGCCGAGATCGGTGGCATCGCGGCGATAGACCTTGGTGGTGCCGCCAAGGCCGAGCGCCTCGACATTGTTGCGCAGCAGCGCCCGCGCCTCGGCGCCATTGTCGACGAACAGCGTGAACTTGGCGCCGCGCGAGGCCGCCTCGATCCCGAGCGCCCCGGTGCCGGCAAACAGATCGAGCACCCGCGCGTCCAGAATCGGATTGTCGTAGGCGTGGACCAGGATGTTGAACACGGATTCGCGCAGGCGATCCGCGGTCGGCCGGATCTCGCGGCCCGACGGCGACGCGAGATTGCGGCCCTTCAGCCTGCCCCCGACGACGCGCATCGGCCGTTACTCGTCGCGCGGCTTGAGATCGCGCTTGCCGTGATAGCCGCGCTTGGGACGGCGCGGCGGGCCGTAGCCGTTGGCCTCGTCCTCGTTGCGGGCGCGCGCTTCCTCGCTGCCGGTGCGCTGCACCAGCACGCGGCGGCCCTTGCGGTCGTTGATCGTTTCGCGTTTGCTCGGCTTCGGCTTCCTGGCGGGTGCATCGTCGCCATCTCCGGCATCACGCTGCTCCGGCCGCGTGAAGTCCGCGCCTGCGATCTTGGCGATCTTCTCGCCGAGCTGCTCGCGCAGCACCCGCGTCTTGACCTCCTCGACCTTGCCCTCCTCGAGCTCGCCGAGCTGGAACGGGCCGTAGGAGATCCGGATCAGCCGATTCACCTCGAGCCCGAGATGCGCCATCACGTTGCGCACCTCGCGGTTCTTGCCCTCGCGGATCGCGAACACCACCCAGACGTTGGAGCTCTGGTCGCGCTCCAGCGTGGCATCGATCGGCCCGTATTTGACGCCGTCGACCTCGACGCCGTCCTTGAGCTGGTCGAGCTGCGCTTGCGTCACCTCGCCATGCGCGCGCACCCGGTAGCGCCGCAGCCATCCGGTGTCGGGATGCTCCAGCGTTCGCGCCAGCCCGCCGTCATTGGTCAGCAGCAACAGGCCCTCGGTGTTGAAATCGAGCCGGCCGATCGAGATCAGCCGCGGCAGGCCTTCGGGCAGATTGTCGAACACGGTCGGACGCCCCTCGGGATCGGCATGCGTCGTCATCAGCCCGCGCGGCTTGTGATACATGAACAGCCGCGTCCGCTCACGCGGCGGCAACGGCTTGCCGTCGACCGCCACCACATCGTTGTCGGTGATATCGAGCGCCGGCGAGTTGATCACCCGTCCGTTGACGGTGACGCGGCCCTGCGTGACGATCTCCTCGGCATCGCGGCGCGAGGCAAGACCGGCGCGTGCCAGCACCTTGGCAATGCGCTCGCCGGATTTCTTCGGCTTGGGCTCGGGGCGCTCGCGACGGTCGTCATAGGAGCGCTCGCGATAGGCGCCGCGGCCGCCGAAGGCCGGGCGCTTGGCAAAGACCTTGCTGTCATCCTCATTGTCGCGGCGCGGCCGATCGGAGAAGCGGCCTTCGCTGCGCGGATGCTCCTGCCAATCGGCGCGGCCTTCGGTCCGCTCGCGCCGGCGGTTGTCGCGACCGCCGTTCTCGTCATCGCGATTCCAGCGCGGCCGGCTGAACTTCGGACGATCACCCTGCTCGCGATCGTCGCGGGACCTGGAGAACCGCGGGCGTTCGTCGCCACCGCGATCATCGCGCGACCGCGAAAACCGCGGGCGCTCGTCACCGCCGCGGTCGTCGCGCGGTTTGCGATCACGCTTCTGCCAGGGCTTCTCGTCGCTGCGGTCGCGGCCCTCGAAGTCGCGGTCGCGCTTGAAACGCGGCCGATCGCTGAAATCGCGGCGCGGCGCATCGCCATCCTCACGGCGGCGGAACGGACGGCCCTCGCCCTTATCGCGGAACGAGGTCTTGTCGCGATCGCCGCGCGAAAATTTCCGGTCGTCGAACTTGCGTTCGGCGCGCTCGCCGCGCGGGGCAAAGGTCCGCTTCTCGCCATCGCGCTCGCCGCGCGGCGTATAGGGGCGCTTCTCGCGATCGCCATAGGATCGCTTCTCGCCGAACTTGCGGTCGGATGACCGGCCCTCCGAACGAAAGCCGCCCCGCTCGCCGCGCTGCGGACGATCGCTTGCCTCAAAGTCCCGGCGCTCGCCGCGTGGCTTGAACGAGCGCTTGCCGCCGCCCTCGCCGCCCCGGTCGTCACGCTTGAAGCGCGGCCGGTCGCCATAGTCGCGGCGCGGCGCATCACCATCCTCACGGCGGCGGAACGAGCGGCCCTCGCCTTTGTCGCCGAACGAGCGCTTGCCGCGATCCCCCTTGTCGCCAAAGCTGCGCTTGCCGAACGGCTTGTCCGATCCGCGGGAGCCACCGGGCCGCCCCTTCCCGGGCGCGCCCCGGTCCCGCCGGCCGCGCGGGGAATCGTTGTTTTTGTCGCTGTCGCGGGGCATGAATGTTCTCGCCTGGAGGTTCAATTGGGGCGCAGGGCAACCGGCGATACGCGCGCCATCAGGGCGCGACTGGCGCAAAACCGGCATCCACTTCTGCTGAAGGCGACGCTACTAGCAGGTTTCTTCCGATGATACGAGGCATGTCTGCCCCTTCTTTCATGGATTTGGCGCTGAAAACCGCCGAAAATGCCGGAAAAGCTGGCGAAGTTCCGATCGGATGCGTGATCGTGCGCGGGTACGAGGTGATCGCCGCCGCCGGCAACCGCACCCTGACGGATCACGACCCTACCGCCCATGCCGAGATTTTGGCAATCCGGCAGGCGGCAGATGCCATCGGCACCGAACGGCTGATCGATTGCGACCTCTACGTGACGTTGGAGCCCTGCACCATGTGCGCCGGCGCGATCTCGTTCGCCCGCATCCGCCGGCTCTATTACGGCGCCGCCGACCCCAAGGGCGGCGCAGTCGAGTCCGGTGTGCGGTTCTTCGCGCAGCCGACCTGCCACCACGTGCCGGAGATCTATGGCGCCGTCGGCGAGACCGAGGCGGCGCGCCTCTTGCGCGAGTTCTTCGGGGAGCGGCGGTGAGCCACCAGTCGCCCGGATGAGGCGCAGCGCGATCCGGGGACCTTTCTCCACGGAAACAATCCCGGATTTCGCTGCGCTCCATCCGGGCTACGAAGCTCTCCGCTGTTAGTCCCGTCATCCTGAGTAGCCGCGAAGCGGGGCCGATTCATCCTTCGAGACGCGCGTTCCGCGCTCCTCAGGATGACGGTCCTGCGCTTTGCGCTAACCCGCCAGGAAAAACTCGCGCAGCAACTTCGCCGTGGCGTCCGGCGCTTCCTCAGGCAGGAAATGCCCCGACGGCACCGGCGCGCCGCTGACATTGGTTGCCCAGGTCTTCCAGGTATCGAGCGGCGTGGTTGCCGCGCTGGCAACGCCGGCATCGCCCCACAGCGCCAGCATCGGGATCGTGATCTTCCTGCCGGCGTCGACGTCGGCCTTGTCGATCTCGAAGTCGGCATAGGCGCCGGCGCGGTAGTCCTCGCACATCGCGTGGATGCGGGCGGGATCGCGGAATGGTGCAAGGTAATGCGCGAGCGCGCGCGGATCGATCGCCTCCAGCGTCTTGGTCCTGGTCTGGCTCGCCATCTTCTCCTTGAGGAAGAATTCGCCATTGCTCGCGATCAGCGTCTCCGGCAACGGAGAGGGCTGCGCCAGGAACGCCCAGTGGTAGATCTTCAGCGCCGACAGGCGATTGAGCTTCTGCCAGTAATCATAGGTCGGCGCGATATCGAGCACCGCAAGCTTCGACAGCCGGCCGGGATGATCGAGCGCAAGGCGGTACGACACCCGGCCGCCGCGGTCGTGACCGGCGAGCGCGAAATGCACATGGCCGAGCTGCTCCATCGCCTCGATCATGGTCCTGGCCCAGACCCGCTTGGTATAGGGCGTATGGTCCTTGTCGCTGTCGGGCATGTCGGACCAGCCGTAGCCCGGCAGGTCGGCGATGATCAGCGTGAATGCGTCATCGAGTTTCGGCGCGACCGTGTGCCACATCACATGGGTCGAGGAGAAGCCGTGCAGCAACAGCAATGGCGGGCCCTTGCCGCCGACGCGGGCGAAGATGCGGCCCTGCGAGGTGTTGATCCATTTCGACTCATAGCCGGGAAAAAGATCAGCGAGATCAGGCATCGGTGGCTCCCCGGTCGCGTGCGCCGTGCTTCAAACTTTGTTCGGCGTTACCGCCGGCCTGGTTTATGCCATTCTGCGGTGCTGCCAACAACAACACGAAACGAGGAAGTGCCATGTCGATCGATTTCGAGATTCCGGCCGAAGCCAAGGCGATCCGCGAGAAGGTCCGCAAATTCGTCCACGACGAGTGCATTCCGGCGGAAAAGGAACTCGACACCAAGCCGCTCGCCGAGGTGCTGGCACCGCTGCGCAAGAAGGCCCGCGCGCAGGGCCTGTGGTGCCCGTTCGTGCCGAAGGAGTATGGCGGTATGGGCCTCGGCCCGCTGGCGAATGCGCTGGTGCAGATGGAGCTCGGCGAGAGCATGCTCGGCGCGCTCTCGATGAACACGCAGGGGCCGGACGACGCCTCGATGATGACGATCCTGGCGCACGGCACGGAATACCAGAAGGAGAAATTCCTCAAGCCCCTCTTGAACGGCGACAAGCGGATCTGCTTCTCGATGACCGAGAAGGCGGCCGGCGCCGACGCCACCGGCATGCAGACCACGGCGGTGAAGGACGGCAACGAGAACTACATCCTCAACGGCGAGAAATGGTTCTCCTCGTCGGCGAGCGTCGCCGACATGGCGCTTGTCATGGCGAAGACCGATCCGAACGCCCCGCGCCACAAACAGTATTCGACCTTCATCGTCGAGTTGCCCAACCCCGGCTACCGCATCAAGCGCAACGTCGCCAACATGGCGATCGAGGGACCGCATGACGACGTGATCCATGGCGGCCACTCCGAGATCGAGATCAAGGACCTCAAGGTGCCGGCCGACAACCTGCTCGGCGGCGAGGGCAACGGCTTCAACATGGGCCAGCATCGCCTCGCCTATGGCCGGCTGCGCCACGGCATGCACAACGTCGCCAAGGCGCAGCGCGCGCTCGACATGGCGGCCGCCCACGTCACCAAGCGCTCGACCTTCGGCCAGTTGCTGGCCGACCGCCAGGCGGTGCAGTTCATGCTCGCCGACTGCGCGAGCGAGCTCTATATCGGCCGGCTGATGCTGCTGCACATCGCCTACAAGGCCGAGAAAGGCCTCGACATCCGCCAGGAGAACTCGATCGCCAAGATCTTCCACGCCCATATGGTGCACAAGGTGATCGACACCGCGATCCAGCTGCACGGCGCGCTCGGCTTCAGCCAGGATACGCCGCTGGCGAAATGGTACACCCAGGTGCGCTCGCAGCGGCTGGTCGACGGTCCGGACGAGGTGCACAAGTGGAAGATCGGCAAGAACGTCATCAAGGCGTTCCGCGAGCACGGCACTACCGCGAGCGCGGCGGGCGGGGATTTGCTGTAGACGGCGGCGGCGTCCCAACACCCATCGTCATTGCCGGGCTTGACCCGGCAATCCATCTCACGAAGAGACTTTCCCGAAGGCGATGGATGCGCGGGTCGAGCCCGCGCATGACGAGCGAAGCGAGTGGAGCGCGCTAGCCCTTTTCCGCCTCCACCGCCTGCCAGGCGATGTCGCGGCGGCAGAAACCCTCCGGCCATTTGATCCGATCGACGGCCTGATAGGCGCGGTCGCGCGCCTCGGTGACCGTCCTGCCCATCGCGCAGACGTTCAGCACGCGGCCGCCGTTGGCGAGGATGGTACCATCCTTGGCCACAGTGCCGGCGTGGAAAATCTCGACGCCCTCGACCTTGGCGGCGTCATCGAGGCCGTCGATCCGCGTGCCCTTGATGTAGTCGCCGGGATAGCCCCTGGCCGCCATCACCACCGTCAGCGCCGGGTCCGGGTACCAGCGCAGGTCGAAGTTCTTCAATTGCCCGTCGATCGAGGCGAGCAGCGCCGGCACGATATCCGACATCATCCGCAGCATCAGCACCTGACACTCGGGATCGCCGAAGCGGACATTGTATTCGAACAGCTTTGGGCCCTGCGCGGTCAGCATCACGCCGGCATAGAGCACGCCCTTGAACGGCGTGCCGCGGCTCTTCATCCCGGCCACCGTCGGCAGGATGATCCGGGCCATGATCTGGTCGTGGATCTCAGGCGTCACGAACGGTGTCGGCGAATAGGCGCCCATGCCGCCGGTGTTCGGCCCCTTGTCGTGATCGAACACCCGCTTGTGGTCCTGCGCAGTCGCCAGCGGGATCGCGGTCTCGCCGTCGCACAGCGCGAAGAAGCTGATCTCGCGGCCCGACAGAAATTCCTCGATCACGACCTCGGCGCCGGCCGAGCCGAACGCGCCCTCGAACATCATCGCAATCGCCGCCTCGGCTTCGGGCAGCGTCTGCGCCACCACGACGCCCTTGCCGGCGGCGAGCCCGTCGGCCTTGACCACGATCGGCGCGCCCTGGGCGCGGACATAGGCGGTCGCATCCTTCGCATTGTCGAAGCGGCGATAGGCGCCGGTCGGAATGTCGAACTCGCTGCAGAGGTCTTTCGTGAAGCCCTTGGAGCCCTCGAGCTGCGCGGCCTGCTTGCGCGGCCCGAACGCCTTGATGCCGACGGCGGCGAGGTCGTCGACGATGCCGGCGGCGAGCGGCGTCTCCGGCCCGACCACCACCAGATCGACCGCGTTGCGCCGGCAGAACTCGATGACCGCGGCATGGTCGGCGACGTCGAGCGCGACGCATTCGGCCTCGCGCGCGATCCCGGCATTGCCCGGCGCGCACCACAGTTTCGTCACCAGCGGAGATGCGGCGATCTTCCACGCCAGCGCATGTTCGCGGCCACCGGAACCGAGCAGGAGGATGTTCATCAGAGACAGGCTCAAAAAGGGTGCAAGAGCTGTGTCGGTCGCACGAATCCCCGTTCGCCCGCAAGGGGCGACCGGGCCGATTCCCCTGTCATTCCGGCTTCACGGCTGCTTGCCGGCGATGATCTCCTGCAAGGTCGCGACATGGCGGGCGAAGGCGCCGCGGCCGGCCGCGGTGGCGGTCACGGTGGTCTGCGGCTTCTTGCCGACGAACGCCTTGTCGACCGCGACATAGCCGGCCCTCGCCAGCGTCTCGATATGGGCGCCGAGATTGCCGTCGGTGGCGCCGGTCAGCTTCTTCAGCCGGGCGAATTCCAGCCCGGTCGAAGCCGGCAGCGCATTGAGTGCCGCCATGATCCGCAGCCGCAGCGGCTGGTGAATGATCTCGTCGAGTTCGGCCATCGATCAGATCCGGCGCATCCAGAGCCCGCCGAGGATGAGTGCGCCACCGTGCACCACTGCCATCCACAACAGCAGCGCCGGACCGGCGTAGAAGTAGGCGGTCACGATCAAGGCGCTGCTGCCGAGCCCGATCACGATGAAGGCGTAGCCGAACCACAGGCCGGCGAGCGCATAGAATAGCATGGTGAATAGCGGCCAGAACACCAGCATCTGGCGCGGCCTGAAATGGCCGAGCACAACGGAGCAGAAAATGCCGAATGCGATGAACAGCAGGAACGCCACCAGCAGCCGCAGCGCGTAGGCGCCCGCCCCCGGACCGACACCGCTGAACGCCGCAATTGCGATCGAGCCTGCGATTCCGATGAGATCGACGACGGCCCAGATCGTATAGCCCTGCGGCGGCCAGGTGTAATTGGCGAGGTAGCCTACGAACACCAATGCGCCCCACATGACGATGATGAGACTGGCGATCTGGTAGATTTGCGACTGGCGGAGGCGATGCACGACGTCGTTGATGTCGTTCAGCGCCGCGCTGGCCTGCTGGCTGTCGATCATGACGTCACTCCATTTTGCTCGGCGAGCCCGGAAGAAACCGGTGGGGCGTCGGCCGGCGGGCGATATTTCCCGATCAGGACATAGGCGATCGTCATGGTGATGATCGACAGCACCAGCGCCAGCAGCCCGACCTGCCCGCGCGTCGTCAGCGGCAGCGCGCGCGCCATGATTTCCGTGGCCGCTGCCGACATCAGCGACACGTAGGACCAGGAGATGAAGTAGTAGTGGATCAGCCGCCAGTTCGGCGGACGAGGGCTGCGCAGCAGCGGAACAATCGCCGCAATGATGCAGGCGAAGTTCACGATCGCACCGACATGGAACAGGTTGAGAGCGCCGGTGAACCGGTAGACCAGCATCGCGGTCCCGTCGGCGACCAGCATGGCGTAGACGAAGAAATAGCCGCGCGCCCGGTGGCCTGCGCCGCGCTTCGGCCGCAGGAACTGGATCAGCCCGACCCCGATGCACAGCACAGCCACCACGGCATGGACCGCGCCCGCCGCGGAATGGACGAAACTCGCCGATGTCAACTGCGGGATCATCGGTCAGCGCTCCAGCAAGGTCGCCATTACCCTCAATACAGAGAACTCTGTATCACAGAGTTTAGGGGCAAGCAAGCCCGCGCATTGGCGATGACGGGCAAAAGTCCCTACCTTGCTCTGAAGCTCACAAACAGCCGAATCACCTGCAAATGACCGCTGCCGCGCCGAATCTCGTCAACGCGCCCGAATTCACCGTCTCGGAACTTTCCTCCGCCCTGAAGCGGACGGTGGAGGACCGGTTCGGCCATGTCCGCGTCCGCGGCGAGATTTCGGGCTTCCGCGGCCCGCACTCGTCCGGCCACTGCTATTTCGCCCTCAAGGACGAGAGCGCCAAGATCGAAGCGGTGATCTGGAAATTCGCCCACGCCCGGATGCGCTTCAAGCCGCAGGAAGGGCTCGAGGTCATCGCCACCGGCAAGCTGACCACCTATCCGAACTCCTCGAAGTACCAGATCGTCATCGACTCCCTGGAGCCGGCCGGCGTCGGCGCGCTGATGGCGCTGATGGAGGAGCGCAAGAAGAAACTGGCGGCCGAGGGCCTGTTCGACGAGGCCCGCAAGCAGCTGTTGCCCTGGCTGCCCGAGGTGATCGGCGTCGTCACCTCGCCGACCGGCGCGGTGATCCGCGACATCCTGCATCGGCTCGAGGACCGCTTCCCGCGCCGGGTGCTGGTATGGCCGGTCAAGGTGCAGGGCGACGGCTCGGCCGAGCAGGTCGCCGCCGCGATCCGCGGCTTCAATGCGCTGCCGGAGGGCGGCCGGATCCCGCGGCCCGATCTGTTGATCGTCGCGCGCGGCGGCGGCTCGCTGGAGGATTTGTGGTCGTTCAACGAGGAGATCGTGGTCCGTGCGGCGGCCGAGAGCCACATCCCGCTGATCTCGGCGGTCGGCCACGAGACCGACATTACGCTGATCGACTTCGTCGCCGACAAGCGCGCGCCGACCCCGACCGCCGCCGCCGAGATGGCGGTGCCGGTGCGCAGCGAGCTGTTCGTCGAGGTCACCGCGCTCGCCCGCCGCACCATGGTGTGCTGGCAGCGTGCCCAGGAGGCGCGCCGCACCGAGCTGCGCGCCGCGGCGCGCGCGCTGCCGGCGGCGAACGAACTGCTGGCGATCCCGCGGCAGCGGCTCGATCATCTCGCTGCCGGGCTGCCGCGCGGGCTGAAGGCCAACACGCACGCGCATTTCCGCCGTTTTGCCGCGTCGAGCTCGCGCCTCACCATCGGCGTGCTGCGCGGCCAGGTCGCGCATGCGCGGCAGCGGCTCACCGCATCCGGCGAGCGCATCACGCTGTCGGCGCGCGCGCTGCTGCATCGGCGGCGCGAGCGTTTTGGCGGGCTCGAGATCCGGCTCAAGGCCTCGAAACTCGCCAATGCGAAGGCCCAGCGCACCGCGATCGCGCGCGATCTCGAGCGCACCCACCGCCTCGCCGAGCGCGCCCGCCGCGCACTGGTCACGACGCTGCAACGGCTCGAGGCGCGGGTCGCCCATCGCAGCCAGCTGCTGTCGGCGCTGTCCTATCGCGGCGTGCTGGCGCGCGGCTTTGCGCTGGTGCGCGATGCGCAGGGACACGCACTGCATTCAGCCGCAGCGGTCGGTCCGAACGCCAATTTGTCGATCGAGTTCGCCGACGGCCGCGTCGGCGCCACCACGAATTCCGATCAGCCCGCGGCGACGGCGACGCCCGAGAGCCCGCCGAAGCCTCAGCGCGAGGCGAAGCCGGCAGCGCCGAAACGCGTCATCAAGCCGGTGGACCAAGGTAGCCTGTTCTAAAGCATGATGAGATTAGGTTGAATTGGTGCGGCATCGGGGCCTTACCTCTCCCTTGGGAGAGGTCGGCGCGCAGCGCCGGGTGAGGGGTTACGGTCCCTCGTTGGAGCTGCGGCCCCTCACCCGATTTGCTACGCAAATCGACCTCTCCCCAATGGGGAGAGGTGAACCGAACCCGAGGCCAAACCGATTCAAGCTAACTTCATCGCGCTCTAGACTAGCGCGCCAGCCACTCCGCGACCTGCTTCTGCGCGTCCTTGCGCGCGTCCGCATCGGTGCCGATATGGCCGCGCTCGGCGACATCGACATCGGAAGCCGCGACCGCATGCAGCGGCAGATTGGCCCGGTCGAAATCATGATAGGCCTCGGGATAGACCACGATCCGCGCCAGCGCGCTGCGGCCGCGTGCGCCGTCGACCATCTGGTGGCAAGCCGACGATGAGGTCACGTCGTCGCGCGCGCCGATCAGCACCAGCGTCGGCACCCGCGCGCTCCAGCCGAGGCCGGACGAGGTGCGGCAATCCGGATAGAACGCGACCGCCGAGCGAAAGTCCGGCTCGACACTGCGCGACCACATCTGCGGCCGCACCGCCCACAGCAAGGCGGCCGCGCCATTCCCCCAGCCGATCAGGCTGATGCGGCTCTTGGCCACCCATTTCTGCTGCACCAGCCATTGTCGCGCGGCATTGATGTCGGCAACCCGTGCCCGGCGGGTCTGGACCTGATGCTCCCTGATGCGGCACTGCGGCCCGAGCTCGCGGGAGCCGTAGCTGTCCGGCAGCAGCACCGCATGGCCTGACGTGAGCAGTTGCTCGGCCCAGTCGCGATAGCGCGGTGCGACCTGCTCGGAACGGCCGGCAAGACCGCCGCAGCCATGCAGCGCGATGACCGTCGGGAACGGCCCGTCGCCATCGGGCCGGTAGAGCTGCGCATGCAGCGTGACATTGCCTTCGGAAATTTCGACCTGATGCGGGGCGGGAAGCGGCGCCGCCGCCGCGGGCGGCACGGCAAGCATGGCGAGGCAGGTGAAAACTGACTTGAGGCGCATCCGATCCGGCCGGCTCGTTATGGCGCTGTAAACACAGCGGACCACGGCTGCAACGCTACCATGCGCATCTGCCGCCAAATCATCACAAGTCGGTGGTTTAACGGGCGGACATGCCCCCCTATCTGTGATAAACGGCTTGATGAACATTTAAGGCTGCCTCATCAGGGGCAAGGCGGAGAGCTCAAACGTGCTGAACAAGTTCGGTCCCTCGGGCCATGGCGAAGCGCAGGTGCAATATCTCGACGGCGATTTTCGCGTGATCTCGCCTGGCACCTTCGTGCGTTGTGCCATCACCGACGTCCGGATCCCGCTCGACGAGCTGAAGTACTGGAGCGTCGACCTGCAGGAGGCCTACGCCACCCCGACCGCCGTGCTGCAGCGGCATCATCCCGGCGTGCTCAAGCCGCAGGCCTGAGCTCGAAGCCCGCTTCATGTTTGCAGCCTCCTGTTCCGCGCCTTGAACAGCTGATCGGTCACCAGGCGCCGCAGCGCGCCGGCCTCCTCGAATTGCAGCGTCACCGCGAATGGCACGATCGCCTGTGCCCAGGCCGGCATCCCCGCCGGACCACGCAGCCGCGCCAGATCCTTTTCCGTCGTCACCAGCGTCAGGGCGTCGCCTCTCGCATCGGCAACGAGCTGCGCGATCTCATCCCTGGTGAAGGCATGATGATCGGGGAACGCCGTGTTGCGGACGACGTCGATGCCGCTTGCGCGCAGCGAGTTGAAGAAGCGCGTGGGATTGCCGATGCCGGCGAAAGCGAGTACGCGCTGACCACGCAACGCATTCAATGAGGCCTCGTCTGGCCTCAGATGCGCCGACAAGATCGGCTTGCCACGGGATGCGAGATCGGCCGCAATCTTCTGCGCCGCGCTCCCCTCGCCGACCACGATCAGCGCGTCGGTGCGCTCCAGCTGCGGCGAGAGCGGCGCACGCAACGGTCCTGCCGGAATAACGCGACCATTGCCGATGCCGCGCGTGCCGTCGATCACGATCAGGCAGGTGTCCTTGAGCACGCTCGGATTCTGGAAGCCGTCATCCATCAGGATCACGCTCGCATTCTGCGCGCGCGCCAGCGCCAGGCCAGCGGCGCGGTCGCGCGACACCACGACCGGCAACGTCGCGGCCATCATCAGCGGCTCGTCGCCGACATCGGCCGCCGTGTGGCTGTCGCGATCGACCTTGACCGGCCCGTCAAGCGCGCCGCCATAGCCGCGGCTGAGCACTACCGGGCGTTCGTCGAGCTCGCGCAGCAGTTTTGCCAGCGCCAGCACGGTCGGCGTCTTGCCGGCACCGCCGACATGGTAATTGCCGACGCAGATCACGGGAATGCCGGCATCGATGCCGGCCCGCTGCATCCGCCGCGCAGCCACCGCGCCGTACAGCGCGGCAAGCGGTCGGAGTAATTGCGATGTCCAAGACGATGGCCGGTGCCAGAAGGCCGGCTCACGCATTGGCGGCTCCCATCTCGAGCTGCAACTGCAACAGATAGGGCTCGAGAGCGGTCACCGTACGCTCCAGCGCGCCGCCGAGCTGTTCGACGACGCGCTCGGACGCCGCAAGCGAGGTATCGCGCGCTGCGGGATCGGCGAGGAACTGGCCGAGCTGCTTGACCAGCGCGTCCAGATCGTCGGCGCGGCGCGCGCCGCCGGCGCGATCGAGTGCCTCATAGACCTCGGTGAAGTTGAAGACGTGCGGGCCGTGCACGATCGCAGCGCCGAGCTTGATCGCCTCGATCGGGTTCTGGCCGCCATGCGCGACCAGCGAGCCGCCCATGAACACGATCGGCGCGAGGCGATAGAACAGGCCGAGCTCGCCCATTGTGTCGGCGACGTAGATATCCGTGGTTGCGACCGGCAGGTCCTCATGCGAGCGCAGGCCGGGTCGCAGGCCCCGCTCCGTCACCAGCCGCGCCACTGCCTCGCCGCGCGCGGCATGGCGCGGCACGATCACCGTGAGCAGCCCGGGGAAGTATCCGGCGAGCGACTTGTGCGCCTCGATCAGGAGCTCTTCCTCGCCGGGATGGGTCGACGCGGCAACCACGATCGCACGGCCGCGCGTCACCGACATCAGCCGCTCCAGCTTGGCGGGATCGGCCGGCGGCGCCGCGACGTCGAGCTTGAGGTTGCCGGTGACCAGGACATTCTGGCTGCCGAGCGCGGCAAAGCGCTCGGCATCGGTCTTCGACTGCGCGAGGCAGATGTCGAACCGTCCGAGCAGCGCCCCGATGGTGTTGGAGAGGCGGCGCCAGCGCGGGAACGAGCGCTGCGACATCCGCCCGTTGATCAGGACCATCGGCAGCCGCCGCGCGGCGCTCGACAGGATCAGGTTCGGCCACAAATCGGACTCGATGAACAGCGCCAGCGACGGACGCCAGTGATCGAGGAAGCGCGCGACGTAGCGCGGCGAGTCGTACGGCACGTATTGATGGATCACGTCGGGCGGAAAGCGCTTGGCGACGATCGCGGCAGACGTCACCGTCCCTGACGTGAGCAGGATGCGCAGGTTCAGCGCGCGCAACCGCTCGATCAGCCCGACCGCCGCCAGCACCTCGCCGACGCTCGCGCCGTGAATCCACACCAGCGGTCCCTGCGGCCTGGTATCGGCGCTGACGCCGCGCCGCTCGCCGACACGTTCGGGGTCTTCCTTGCCGAGCTTGAGCCGCCGCTTGATCAGCGCAGGCGCGAGCGGCACCATCGCGGACGACAGCTTGCGATAGACACGCAACGTCATCGGTAGCGAGCTAGCCAAGCGTTGCCTCCGGCCGCCCGACGGCTGCATAGGCGCGCCGGGTCGCTTCGTTGAGCAGATTCTCCACGTGCTGCCGAAGCTTCTCCATCGTCGCGGCATCGGCATCGGGCGGCACATAGACCGGCTCAATACCTACCACTGCGCCGCGCCCGAATGGCAAATTGATGGTCGTGGAATCCCAGTTTTTCAACCGGATGAAGCGGCTGGTGACCATCGCAAACGGGATGATCGGCCGGCCGGTTTCCCGCGCCAGCATGATGGCCCCGAGGCCCGCCACCCGCGCTCGCTTCGGCACATCGGCGGTGGTCGCCATATTGCAGCCGTCTTCCAGCGTCCGCACCATCTCCAGGAAGGCGCCGACGCCGCCCTTGCGATGGAACGCGCCGGAATGGTCGCCGGACCCCCTGATCGTGCCGATGCCGAGCCGCTCGACCGCCAGGGCATTGAACTCGCCGTCGCGGTGGCGGGAGATCAAGACCTTGGCGCGGTAGCTGTCCTTGGTCCTGATGAACGGCGTCATGAAGTGCTGGCCGTGCCAGAACACGAAGATCGCCGGCATCAAGGGCTCGACGATCCCGTATACGTCATGCGGCTGATAGATGAAGCGGTTGGTGTACCACACCAGCCGCAGATACTCGGCCGCAAGCACACCCAGCGCGCGCTGCACGAAGCCGCTGCGCAGCAGATCGCGAAATAGTCGTTTCAATGGGAGTGCTTTGCGTCCTGCTCGGGATCGAGCAACCGGTGGAGGTGAACGACGAAATAGCGCATCTGGGCGTTGTCCACGGTCGCTTGCGCCTTCGCCTTCCAGGCCGCATAGGCGGTCGCATAGTTCGGATAGACGCCGACGATCTCGACTTCGTCCAGATTCTTGAAGGTGTTGTGCTCGAGATCGGTCAACTCGCCGCCGATCACGAGGTGAAGCAGCTGTGGCTGGGCATTGTCTGACATGATGGTTTTCCTAACGAGATGCCCGGCAAGCAAATGAAGTCGTGGTCGTCACAGATCTGATCGTTATCAAGGCTGGTCGTTATCAAGTCGGCTCGTTACAAGTCTGGTCGTCACAAGCCTGTCGTAACAGGTCTGCTCGTCACAATCGGAAGCGCGGCGCGGATTGGCGGGACCTCACGGCAGTGGACGGTTGCGAAAATGCTCGACAATGCGTGCATGACGTTCGCGTCCTGCTGCCACCAGCACCCCATGCGTCACCTCCCGGCGATTGTACTCAATCGCTTCCCCCGAGAGCGCGGTCATCTTACCACCCGCTTCCTGCACGATCAAATTCGCGGCGGCAAGATCCCAGTCGCGGCTTTGCCCGCCGGCAAAGGCGGCGTCAAGTCGACCTTGTGCTACGCGGCACAACCGCAGGGCCAGCGATCCGATCCGCGGAAACAGCGTGATCTCGTCCGACGTCGGGCTGAGCCGCTGCACCAGCGGCTTCGGCCCGGCCATGCGCGGGAAATCGAAATCGGTGCCCGTTGTCGCGTGCACACCGCTGTCGTTCAGGGTGGCGCCCTGACCGCGGGCGGCGAAGAAGAATTCCTCGGTCACCGGCGCATACACCGCCGCGAGCACCGGCGATGCATTTTCAACCAGCGCCACACTGACGCACCAGTCTTCGCGGCCGGCGAGATAGGCACGGGTGCCATCGATCGGATCGACGATCCAGGTGAAACGCCTGTCGAGACGGCTCTCGTTGTCGGCACTCTCCTCCGACAACCAGCCGTAACCCGGCGTCGCCGAACGAAGCTGCTGCTCCAGCAGGTCGTTGACCGCGATATCGGCCTCCGACACCGGCGAGGACGCGCCCTTGATCCAGTTCTTCAATTCGGTGCGGAACATCGACAGACCGAGCCGGCCCGCCTCCTGCACTGTCTTGGTCAGCAAGGCGGCATCGCGCGCCTTGGTCCAGTCGTCCGTATCAGCGTCCGCCAAGCGTCAGGCCCTCGATGCGCAAGGTCGGCGAATTGACGCCGTAGCGGAACTCCAGATCGTTGGCGGCGACCAGCGACTTGAACATCGGCAGCAGATGGCCGGCGATGGTCACTTCGCTGACCGGATAGGTGATCTCACCATTCTCGATCCAGAAGCCGGACGCGCCGCGGCTGTAATCGCCGGTCACGCCGTTGACGCCGGAGCCGATCAGGTCGGTGACATAGAAGCCCTGCTTGATGTCGGAGATCAGCTCCTTGGGCGTCACTGCACCCGGCTCCAGATGCAGATTATAGGTGCCCGGCGACGGCGAGGAGGACACGCCGCGATGCGCATGCCCGGTCGTGACCAGGCCGAGCTCGCGCGCGGTCGCGGAGTCCAGCACCCAGGTGGTCAGCACGCCCTCGTCAATCAGCGCGATCTTCTTCACCTTGACGCCCTCGGCGTCGAAGGTCTGCGAGCGCAGGCCACGCACGCGCAAGGGATCGTCGATGATGCGGATATCCCTCGAGAACAGCTGCTCGCCGAGCTTGTCCTTCAGGAAGCTGGTCTTGCGCGCGATCGAGGCGCCGTTGATGGCGCCGACCAGATGGCCGACGATCGAGCCCGCAACCCGCGGGTCGAACACCACAGGCACCTTGCAGGTCTCGACCTTGCGCGGATTCGCGCGCGCCACCGCACGCTCGCCGGCCTTGCGGCCGACGGTGGCAGGTGAATCGAGATCGGATGCATGCGGCGCGCTGGTGAAATCGTAATCGCGCTCCATGCCGGTGCCCTCACCGGAAATCGCCGTCGTCGAGATGCCATGGCTGGAACGAAGATAGGATCCGTGGAAGCCGGTAGACGTCACCAGCACCATGCCGCCGATCCCGGTTGAGGCCGACGCACCGCCGGACTTGGTGACACCCTTGACCGCGAGCGCGGCAGCTTCCGCTTCGATGGCGCGCTGCTCGAGCTCGGCCGTGGTCGGGACGTTGCGGTCGAGCAGATCGAGATCGGGGAAATCATGCGCGAGGAGCGCGGGATCGGCGAGGCCGACATATTTGTCGTCGGGCGCGACGCGCGCCATCGCGACCGCGCGCTCGGCGAGCTTTGCGATCTCGTCGCCGCTGATGTCATTGGTCGACACCACCGCCTGGCGCTGGCCGACGAATACCCGCAGGCCGACGTCATCGCCTTCGGAACGTTCGGTTTCCTCGACGCGGCCATCGCGCACTTCGACGCCTTGCGAGACGCCGCGCACCGCGATGGCATCGGCCGCATCGGCGCCGGCGCGCTTGGCGGCTTCGACCAGACGCTGCGCAAGGTCGCTCAGGCCGGACTGATCGAACAGATCGGAGGTATCGCCGTGTCGCGATGCAAATGGTGAAGAGTTCACGAACGAATTCCTGCGGATGGAGGGGGCCCGGAATGGCGTCGACAGACCTAACCAGATGTGCCGGATTCACAGGGATTTCAAGCACTTTGCACCGGCGGCCAACAAAGATTTGAGTGATTGGCGCAAGGCTTCGTCAATCATGCGGGCCAACCTCTTGTCAATCATGGCACGAGGTGAGGAGCGGTTAACCAGGCTTTTTAAGCCGAAACGGCCATCGCTCGGCTAGGCTCTCACACATCGACCGGGAACATAATCCCGGCGGGGAGACTAAGGCTTTGAGGCGTCAAACACCAACAAGCGGAATCAATTCCGCCGGGTCGAGCCGCGCACTGCGGCTCGACCCCCTTTGCCTTCCGCTTAGCTTCCACGCGCAGGATGCGCGCGCGGATGGCGGCATGCGGCAGGTCGAGCTTCATCGCGAACATGTCGTGCTGCGCCGCGCCGTTCTCGGCATGCGGATGGCGGTCAATGTTCGCGTCAGCGATTTCCTCGGCGTCGCGCTGCGCGGCATCGACGACGTGCAGATGTTGGTGCTGGTTCACCGCGATCCCGCGCTCAGCATTCCACTCGGCTCAAGTTCGGATGCCGAAGAAATCGCCTCCGCCTGGCAGATGTGGAGCGACATCTTCCGTCTGCCGCAACTGACCGAGCCGGCGCCGCGGACGCCCTCCCCGCGCCGCCGTCGCCGCAACGCGATCCGCGCGCGACGCCCGAAATTCCTGGCCCGCCGCCGCGCCGGCGTCAGCCTCAACGGCACCAGCGTGCATCGCGACGAGCGCGAGATCATCGCGCGGGACTGAGTTCGTTGCGCCGCGCTCCACGACTCTCACCTCTTTCGCCAGGACGACGATGAAAATGGCTCACGGCGCGTAAGGGATGCACCGGCGGAAGGGTTCCCTCCCCCCTCGCGGGGTAGGGTTAGGGAGAGGGGTGCCACACGACGCGCTCTCTCCGTATTCGTCACGATGACGAGCGAACAAGTTGCGAGAACGATCTCCCCTTCGATCATCTCGCCCGGGGCCACCCCTCTCCCCACCCTCTCCCGCAAGGGGAGAGGGAGCCTGAGCAGCGTGCTCACCTCACTGTTATTTGTGGCGAGTGAAGAAGAACTACGCCGCGCGCAGCACCGCATCGACGACCAGGCTCGCGAACAGAATGAAGCCGGCGTCGCGATTGGATTTGAAGATGCGCAGGCAGAGCGCGGGATCGCTGGTGTCGAGCCGGCGGATTTGCCAGGCGAGATGCAGCGCGAACGCCGCTAGCCCGATCCACGCCGGCCAGCGGGCGCCGGCAAGCGCGAACGCTACGCCGATCAGCAGCACGGCGAGACCGTAGAAAATCTTAAGCGCCAGATGGGTGCGTGCGCCGAACAGGCGCGCGGTGGATTTGACGCCGATCAGCGCGTCATCCTCGGCATCCTGATGGGCGTAGATGGTGTCGTAGGCGATCACCCAGGCGATCGATCCGGCGTAGAGCGCGATCGCGGCCGGATCGATGCGCTCCAGCGTCACCGCAAAACCCATCAGCGCGCCGTAGGAAAAGGCGAGGCCGAGCACGACCTGCGGCCACCAGGTGATCCGCTTCATGAACGGATAGATCGCGACGATCAAAAGCGAGGCGATGCCGGTCATGACAGCAAAGCGGTTGAACTGCAAAAGCACCGCAAGCCCGATCAGCGCCTGCAGCACCATGAAGACCACAGCCTGCGTCACCGTCACCTGCCCGGCCGGGATCGGCCGCGACCGGGTGCGCTCAACCCTGGCGTCGAGATCGCGATCGGTGATGTCGTTCCAGGTGCAGCCCGCGCCGCGCATCACGAAGGCGCCGATGAAGAACAGCAGCACGACGAGCGGCAGCGCGCGAACATCATGTGCGACGCCGGCGGCGAGCGCCGCCGACCACCAGCACGGCATCAACAACAGCCAGGAGCCGATCGGCCGGTCGTAGCGCGCAAGCCGCAGATAGGGCCGCGACCAGACCGGCGCATGGGTATCCACCCAGTTGCCTGTGGAGTCGGCAACGCGGGCGGAAACATCGCTCATGACGGATCCATCAACGGGTGAGAACGTTGCCGTTCAGCGTGTCGAAGGTGCTGCCGCCCTTCTTGGTCGGGGTCGCTTCCGGCAGCGAGGCGGACGAGCCGAGCACGTCGCTCAGCGACGGTCCCGCGGGCCCGCGCGGCTGCGCCGCCGCCTGCTCCGCAACGTTGCAGACCTTCTTCAGCAACGCCTCGGTATTCTTGTGGCCGGTCTTGAGCTGCTCGGAGATCTGCGGCGGGATTCCGCACTTCGACGCGTTGGTGTCGACGTATTTGATCATCCTGACTTCGGCCTGGCTGTAATTGCCGATCAGCTTGCAGGCCTCCTGGGGGCTGGCATGCCGGTCGCTCGCCGCCTTGATCGCCTTGCCGCGCTTCTCGGTCTCCTCGCGCAGCGGAACGAAATCCTTCATGCAGGCATCACCTGCCCCGCCGGCACCGGGCGGGGGCGGCGGCGACGACAGACCGCCGCCGGCAATCGGGGCTGCACCATTGGTCGGGAATGCCGATGGCGTCGCGCCGATCCTGGCCGCCGGCGCACCGTTGACCGGCGGGAACGCAGGATCCGAAGCGGTGCCTGCCCGGCCCGGGCTTGCACGCGCGCCGTTCACCGGCGGGAACGCGGGATCGGACGCAGTGCCGGCCTGGCCTTGATTGGGCAGCGGCGCCGGAAAGGCGCTCTGGGCCGCGGCGTTCCCCGCGGACAGGGCGGTCGCGGCAACGGTCAGCACGATCAGTCGGCGGATCATCGAGGGTGTTTCTCCGGCAAAAGGTCCAGGCAACCCCAGCGCAACAAAACGAAGCAACGAAATTTGGGGGCGTTTTACGATTCCTGGGAGCCCTTAACAACCCGTGGATTTGGGCGGCAGCGCGGCGTAGGGCCACACCGGCCACATTAAATTGTTCCCCGATTTGAAGCCTTTAGGTGGCGAGCAGCGGTAAAACCGGACCATCAAGTCTGCCTGAACACGATTTTCAGTCATGCCTCGCGCAGCGCGCGGGGTTGGCCGAAAGGCAAAAGGGGCCGCGTGCAAGCGACCCCTTGGATTTCAAATAAGACTTGGTGACAGAAGCAATGTATCGACACCTCGTACTTACTGGGCCGGTGAGTTCCTGACGAGTCCGCACCATTACGGGGTCGCTCAGTTTGGTAAACTTGCCCGCAGCACTGAGCCGCATCGAATATGCCTGACCACGATTTTCGCAGCCCCCGACTGTTCGTCGATGCCCCGCTCGGCGCTGGCGCCTCCGTTCCGCTGGAGCGCGACCAGAGCAACTATCTCGGCAACGTGCTGCGGCTCAATGCCGGCGACAGCGTGCTGGTGTTCAATGGCCGCGACGGCGAATGGCGCGCCGAGATCTCCGGCCGCAAGCGGGCCGACACGCTGACGATCACGGCGCAGACCCGGGTGCAGGACCGCCTACCCGACCTGACCTATGTGTTCGCACCGCTGAAACATGCGCGGCTCGACTACATGGTGCAGAAGGCGGTCGAGATGGGCGCGGCACGGCTGGTGCCGGTGCTGACGCGCTTCACCCAGGTGTCGCGGGTCAACGGCGAGCGGATGCGCGCCAATGTGATCGAGGCCGCCGAGCAATGCGGGATCATCTCGCTCGCCGAGGTCGCCGATCCCCTCCCGCTCGACCGTTTCCTCGCGGGTCGCGATCCGGCGCGGCTGCTGGTGTTCTGTGATGAGGCCGCCGAAGTGGCGAACCCGGTGCAGGCGCTGCAGGCGGCAAGGCGCGCGAACGCCGGGATCGACATCCTGATCGGCGCCGAGGGCGGCTTTGCCGAGGAGGAGCGCACCCTGCTGCTGCGCCAGCCCACCATTCTCCGTCTCGCCCTCGGCCCGCGTATCCTGCGCGCCGACACCGCCGCCGTCGCGGCGCTGGCGCTGGTGCAGGCGGCGCTCGGGGATTGGCAGTGAAAAGCAGCCCCCGTTCCGTCTCCTGAGGCGCGCGGAGCGAGCCTCAGGACGACGGGACCTGAAAGCTGAGGGGAAGCATCTTTCCCTAGCCAAGCCGTCGTAAAATCGTTAACGCACGCAATCATTAAGCCACTTGGCTGATCGCTGTCGAAACCGTGATACGGCCATGGTAAGGGCTGCCACGAACCACCCTTGGAACCCGTGCGGACCCCGAATCCGCAACCTTTGGACGTCGAGATGAGCCAAGCTGCCGCACCACGATCCGCCGCCGGATCCGCCTTATGGGCGGATGCGCTGCTGGCCTCGTTCGCGCAGGCTGGCTATCTCAGGTCCGAGCCCGCGATCCTGCAGCCGGCCGAGCCGTTCCTCGACCTGTCCGGCGAGGACATCCGAAAGAGCCTGTATCTGACGACCGACCCGAGCGGCGAGGAGCTCTGCCTGCGCCCGGATCTCACGATCCCGGTGGCGCGCGACTACCTCGCCTCGCCCCGCGCCGGCCAGCCGGCCGGCTTCAGCTATCTCGGCCCGGTGTTCCGCTATCGCGACGGAGCGCCGAGCCAGTTCCTGCAGGCCGGCATCGAATCCTTCGGACGGCAGGACCGCGCCGCGGCCGACGCCGAGATGCTGGCGCTGGCGCTGGAGGCGACCACGGCGTTCGGATTGACGGACGTCGAGATCCGCACCGGCGACGTCGCGCTGTTCAACGCGCTGATCGATGCACTCGAGCTTTACCCGGTGTGGCGACGCCGGCTGATCAAGGATTTCAACCGCAAGGTTTCGCTGACCGACGACATCGAGCAGCTGACCCTGGCGACCGCGCCCGGCCGGAACGAATATGAGGGCGTGCTCGCGGCGCTGGCCGGCTCCGACCGCAAAGCGGCGCTGGCGCTGGTCACCGACCTGATGTCGATCGCCGGCACCACCAATGTCGGCGGACGAACGGTCGCCGAGATCGCCGATCGCTTCCTCGAGCAATCGACGCTGAAGGGCGGCGCACTGCCGCGCGATGCGCTCGCCACCATCAAGCGCTTCCTCGCCATATCAGGCGATCCCGACGACGCGGTCGCGCAGCTGCGCGCGCTGGCCGCCGACGCCAGGCTCGATCTTGCCGCCGCGATCGACCAGCTGGAGAGCCGGGTCGGCTTCATGGCCGCACGCGGCATCGATATCCGCAAGACGCGGTTCGCGACCGCATTCGGCCGCGGCCTCGACTACTACACCGGCTTCGAGTTCGAACTGCACGCCAAGGGCAACGGCGCCGAGCCGCTGGTCGCGGGCGGCCGCTACGACGGGCTGATGTCGCAGCTCGGCTCGGCCAATCCGATCCCCGCGGTCGGCTTCTCGGTCTGGATCGAGGCGATGAACCGGCATGGCAAGGCCGGCGGAGGCGCCCGATGAGCACGCCATTCGTCGTCGCCGTTCCTTCCAAGGGACGTCTGCAGGAAAATGCCGAAAGCTTCTTCGCCCGCGCCGGGCTGACCCTGTCGAAAGCCGGCGGCGCGCGCGACTATCGCGGCACCATCGCCGGCGTCGACAATGTCGAGATCGCCTATCTGTCGGCGAGCGAGATCGCGGCCAATCTGGCGCGCGGCTCGGTGCATCTCGGCGTCACCGGCGAGGACCTGGTGCGCGAGAGCATTCCCGATGCCGACAAGCGCGTGCTGATGATCGAAGGCCTGGGCTTCGGCTATGCCAATGTCGTGGTCGCGGTGCCGCAGGCCTGGATCGACGTCCGCACCATGGCCGATCTCGACGACGTCGCGAGCGGCTTTCGCGAGCAGCACAACCACCGCATGCGGGTTGCGACCAAATACATCAACCTGACACGCGGCTTCTTCGCCAAGCACGGCGTCGGCGACTACCGCATCGTCGAAAGCGCCGGCGCCACCGAGGGCGCGCCCGCGGCCGGCACCGCCGAGTTGATCGTCGACATCACGACGACGGGCGCGACGCTCGCCGCCAACGGGCTCAAGGTGCTCGACGACGGTGTGATGCTGCGCAGCCAGGCCAACCTCGTCGCCTCCCGCGATGCCGACTGGTCGACCGGCGCCCGCGAGACTGCGCGCGTCATCCTCGACCACATCGCCGCGCGCGCCCGCGCCAGCAAATACCGCGAGGTCCGCACCCGCTTTGCCGGCTGCAACGACGCGCTGCTGTCGGAAGCCCATACCCGCTTCGGCGTGGTCGCCCCGTTCGGCAGCCCGACCTCGTCGGGCATGCTGACGCTGCACTGCCCACCCGGCAAGCTCTACGCGCTCGGCAGTTTCCTGCGCGAGCACGGCGCCGAGACCGTGTCGGTGGTGTCGCTTGACTATGTGTTCGACCGCGAGAACCCGCTGTTCGCCAGGCTCGAGGCGTTCCTGCGACAATGAGCCGGTGTCGCCGTTCATGTTGGCGACAGCCGGCCGTCGGTACCATATTGTGTTCATGATATCTTGTCGTGACGCGTTTTCTCCATGCGAAGGCGAAGCTCTTTTCGCCGGAAAGCGCTCTAGTTCCGGAACCTGACCGATGATGCTGGGCTCTGACGTCTCCAGCCTGACCACAACCGCCAAGACCGCCGCCGCGCAGGGTCTGTCCATCGTCGTGCCCGTCTACAACGAGGCCGCCGGGCTTGCGGCGCTGCACCAACGACTGATCGACCTCGCCGGCTCGCTGCGCGCCCGCTACGGGCTCAATTGCGAAGTGGTCTATGTCGACGACGGCAGCGCGGACAACACGCTGGCGATCGCGCGCGGCCTGCCTGCCGACGGGCTCGACCTGCAGGTGGTGTCGCTGTCGCGCAATTTCGGCAAGGAGGCGGCGCTGATGGCCGGCCTCGACCATGCCCGCCGCGGCGCGGTGCTGTTCATGGACGGCGACGGCCAGCATCCGCCGACATTGGTGGAGCAGCTGGTCGCGCACTGGATCGATGACGGCTTTGATGTGGTCTACACGGCGAAGGCGCATCGCGACAATGAATCGGCGTTGCGGCGGCTTGCGGTGCGCGGCTTCTACGCGCTGATCAACTGGGGCGCGCGGCAGCAGATTCCCGAGGATGCCGGCGACTTCCGCCTGCTGTCGCCGCGCGCGGCAGCCGCCTTGCGGCAATTGCCGGAGCGCAACCGCTTCTTCAAGGGCCTCGCGAGCTGGATCGGCTTCAGGCAGATCCGCGTCGACTACGAGCCGGCGCCGCGCGCGCATGGCGTCACCACCTTCAACGCCGGCCGGCTGATCGGCCTGTCGATCGAGGGCCTGACCTCGTTCTCGGTGGCGCCGCTGCGCTTCGCCAGCCTGCTCGGCGCGCTGCTCGCCGGCGCAGCCTTCCTGTTCGGCCTCTCGATCCTGTGGGAAGTGCTGACCACCGGCAAGCAGGTGCCCGGCTATCCCTCGCTGATGATCGGCGTGATGACGATCGGCGGCGTGCAGCTGATCATGATCGGCATCGTCGGCGAATATATCGGCAAGATCCTCTCCGAATTGAAGGCACGGCCGATCTACTTCGTCGCCGAGCACACCGAGAAGCACGCCGACGGCGGCGCGGCGCAAAGCGCCACAGAGCGGACCGCCGCCGAATGAGCGACACTGCGCCGCGCCGGATCTGGCTGTGTGCTGACGACTATGGCTTGAGTGATGGCGTCAACCGCGCGATCCGCGATCTGATCGAACGCGGCCGCCTCAATGCGACATCGGTGATGATGGTGACGCCGGCAATCGGCCGCGAGGCGGCGGCCGTGCTGACGGCATCGGTGGCGAAGAGCCTGCGCTGCGCGATCGGGCTGCATGTGACGCTGACCGCGCCGTTCCGGCCGCTGACGATGCATTTCCGCCCGCTCGACGGCGACATGTTCCTGCCGTTCCCGCGGCTGCTGCGTGCCGGGCTGATGCATCGCCTCGACGCCGAGCTGGTCCATGCCGAAGTGCTGGCGCAGCTCGACGCCTTCCACGATCTGTTCGGCCGCGCGCCCGATTTCGTCGACGGCCATCAGCACGCGCAGCTGTTCCCGCAGGTGCGCGACGGCTTCCTGCGCGCCGTGAAGGAGCGCGCGCCGGGCGCCTGGGTGCGGCAGTGCGGACGCGAAGGTCCCCTCGCACGCCAGCTCGCGGCGCCGAAGGCGCTGGTGCTGAACGTGCTCAGCACCCAATTCCGGATCAAGGCCCAGCGATCGGGCCTGCGCTTCAATCCGGCCTTCGCCGGCGCCTATGATTTCACACGCGAGACCGATTTCGCAGGCTTGATGCGCGGCTTCCTCGACGGCCTGCCCGAGGATGGGCTGGTGATGTGCCATCCCGGCTTCGTCGATGAAACGTTGAAGAGCCTCGATCCGCTGACGACGCAGCGCGAGACCGAGCATGCCTATCTCGCAGGCGACGATTTCCCCGCCCTGCTGGCCCTGAATAAAGTTACACTCGGATAAAGTTACATCGGCCTGACGAGGTTCATCCGGTCGTATTGTCGCATACATAAATTTAATTCGGGCCCCCACTCCTTGCGCCACAAAGCCCGTCCTACATCAGCCGCGCGCCGATTCGAGCGACGCGATGGAGAACGCCATGACACCGCAAGAACGCCAATTGATCGACGATCTCTTCGACCGGCTCGCCAAGCTGGAGAATGCCCCGCGCGACAGCGAGGCCATGTCCGCGATCATGCAAGGCCTGCGTAGCGCGCCGAATGCGGTTTACGCGCTGGTGCAGACCGCGCTGGTGCAGGACGAGGCGCTGAAGCGCGCCCACGACCGCATCCAGCAGCTCGAGGCCGCGGTCGCCCAGCAGCAGCCGGCACAGCAGCAGGGCGGCGGCTTCCTCGATTCGATGCGCGATGCGATCTTCGGACAGGGCCAGCAGCAGCCGCACGGCTCGGTGCCGCCGGTGCGCGCGCCCGATATCGGCGGCAGCCGCCCGGTCTGGAACTCGGGACAGGCGATGCAGCAGGCCGGCGGCTACGGCCAGCCGCCGCAGCAATATGGTCAGCCCCAATACGGCGGCCCGCAGCCCTCGGCCTTCGGCGGCGCGCCCGGTGGCGGTGGCGGCTCGTTCCTCGGCACTGCGGCTGCGGCCGCGGCCGGCGTGGTCGGCGGCGGGCTCTTGCTGTCGAGCATCCGCGGCATGATGGGCGGCGGCGGCCACCAGTCGCTGGCCGATGCGGGCAACTTCGGCGGCGGTTCGCGCCCCTGGGGCGGTGACCAGTCGTCGAGCGATCTTGCCCGTGACGCCGGGATCAACGATGTCGGCTCGAATCGCGACAGCGGCTCGCGCGCCAGCGCGTTCGACCAGGCGCAGGCCGATCGGGACAGTGACGATGATCAAGACGCCGACGACTTCGACAACGACGACGGCGGCTTCGATGATGGTGGCGGCGACGACAGCAACTACGCGTAAGCGTACGCATGTCGCCTGAACACGAACGGCCGCTCCATCGAGCGGCCGTTTTGTCTTGAACAATCCGTAGCCCCGGATGCAGCCGTTCTCCTTCCCCCTGAAAGGGGGAAGGTCGGGATGGGGGTCAGCCACACGCATTGCTGCTCATGGAGAGACCAGATCCCCACCCGCTCTGCTCTGACGAGCAAAGCGACCTCCCCTTTGCAAGGGGAGGTTGACGCGCCTCTCACATCACGACGACCTTGGCGCCGACATTGACGCGGCCATAGAGGTCGATCACGTCCTCATTGCGCATCCGGATGCAGCCCGACGAGACGTTGGTGCCGATCGTCCAGGGTTCGTTGGAGCCGTGGATGCGATAGAGCGAGGAGCCGAGATACATCGCGCGGGCACCGAGCGGATTCTCCGGGCCGCCTTCCATGTGCCGCGGCAGATCGGGACGGCGTGCCAGCATTTCCGGCGGTGGCGTCCAGGCCGGCCACTCCTTCTTCGCCGAGATCGTCTTGACGCCGGCCCAGGTGAAGCCGGGCCGCCCGACGCCGATGCCGTAGCGCAGCGCGCGGCCGTCGCCCTGCACCAGATAGAGGAACTTGTTCGGCGTATCGACGACGATGGTGCCGGCGCTTTCCTTGCCGCTGTAATCGACCAGCTGCTTTTCGTATCGCGGATCGAACGGACGCTGCGTCGGATCGCCGGCCGCCTCTTCCTGCTGGCGGATCATCTGCTGCTGCGGATCCATCGGCGGCAGCTCCTGGCGGTTGCCGTAATAACCGGGCTGTTGCTGATACCTCGGCTGCGGAGAATAACCCTGCGACGACGGCGCATCGCCAAACAGGAATTCGATGAAGCCGCCGCCCAGGTTGGAGCGTTGCGGCTGCACATAAGCGGTGCGCATCGGCGGCTGCGGTGCGCCCTGGTTGGCGTAGATCACGGTGGGCTCGGGCTGAGCCGATGCGTCGATCGCCATGGCATGATGCGGAAGGGCAACAAGCGAAGAGGCGCCGGCGAGCAGCGCAAGCGTGGTTTTCCTGAACATCGACGTACTCTGTACTGGTTTCGTCGTGACGTGTGACGTGGACGGAGCGCACAAGCCCCGTTGCACGTGGTCAATAAGCAATGAAAACCGCATCGGTTTGGTAAACGGATCGGCCGTTTCGATTCACCATCTCGACACTGCGGCGCGGTTTTGCCTGACAGCGTTTATTTTGCGTGAACGCCGCGGCGACATGGTTAATCGCCGGTATCGCAGCGGTTGCGCGCGGGCGGCGCAAACTGTTCCCGCGTGAACCTGACGTTAAATCACCTCTCGCTAGAACGGACGGCAGTGAAGGGGCGGGAATGAAAATCATGTCAGTGAAGCGCAAGCGTTTTCGTGTCGAGCAGGCGATGGGCGAAGTCGTGATGCCGGAGCCGGAAGTTGCCGGCAGCGCCGAGCTCGGCCCGATGCATCGGGAGATCATGGCGGAGCTTCGCTCGATCCGCGCCCAGATGGCCGCGACGCCGGCGCAGCGCACCGGCGACAGCGTCGATGCCGCGGTCGCCCGCGAAGTCGCCGAGACGCACGCACTGCTCGAGACCTACCGCGCGCAGGTCGAACAATGCGAGAAGCTCAAGGTCGAGCTCGACCTGATCCACGACGCGATCAGCCGCACCAAACGCGAGATCGCCGTGCTGCACGGCAAGAGCTTCAACGGCGAGGAGATGGCCAAGGTCAATGGCGAGCTCGGCGCCGTGGTCGGCGGCACCGAACAGGCCACCCAGCTGATCCTCGAGGCGGTGGAGGCGATCGACCAGGCCGCGACCGCGCTCGCCAACAACGTCACGCCCGATCAGCAGAAGCGGCTCAGCGAAGATATTCAGGAGCGCGTGGTCTCGATCTTCGAGGCCTGCAACTTTCAGGACCTCACCGGCCAGCGCATCAGCAAGGTGATGCAGACGATGAAGTTCATCGAACAGCACATCAACGAGATGATGAATATCTGGGGCGGCGTCGACGCCATCAAGTCGCATGCGACGCCGATCGTCGACACCCGCGAGGGCGACGCCCGCCTGCTCAACGGCCCGAAGCTCGACGGCGACGCCGGCCACGCCTCGCAGGACGACATCGACGCAATGTTCAATTGAGGCTTGCCGAACTAGAACGAAAAATGCCGGCCTCGAGGGCCGGCGTTTTTGCTTCAGCGGTGGTCCATCCCGAGAAGGATCACCAGACAGAGCCGTCAGATCACGCGGTCACCGTTCGTGAGTGACCTTGCGCGATAGCTTTCCTTGCTTGCCCGTCAAGCGAAACATCAGTCAGAAATTCTGTCTCGATCGCATGCAGTTTGTGCCAATTGTGACACTTGCAAATTTACTGGCAGGCTTGCTGTCGTTGGCGCATACTGCGTGTGAGGAAGCATTGTCATGCGTGTGCCGGGAGCCAGGATTGGATGCCGGTTGCATCGGACTTCCCGAGTGAATCCGGTCGCTCCGAACGGGGCTTTGTACTTCCGCACAACACACAGCACAGGTTTGCGGACCGCTCGTTGCGTGCATCCGATGTTGAGCAGGCTTCGCTCGGGCGCTGCCGTCATTGAAACCGTGACGATGCATAGCGGGTTTCTTGGGCGCTGATACCTGCGGCTTGTTGAGGATCACAGATTGGGGGGAGCCACTGGAGTACTCAACACTGGAGATCGAACATGACGCGAAGAAATGTCAGGAATACTGCAATTACGCTCTCGACTTTCGCTTGTGCGACACTGCTCTCCATTACCTGGTCCGAGCAGGGCGGCATTTCGGCTTCGGTCGAAAGCGCCCAGGCGCGCGTGGGCCGACCGCTGACGCCCGTGAGCGTCGCGGGCGTTGCGCGTCGTCACACCCGGCGCGCTGCGTACGGGTACGGAGTCGGCGCGGGGATCGCCGCCACGGCCGCGGTCGCCACGGCAGCCGCCACGGCGCCGGTCTATGCTGGCTGGGGCACGAATAACTGGACCGATGCATACGCCGCCCAGACGGATCCCCACTTCGGCCAGCCCTACTATCCGGCCCGAGCCTATTATGGTGGCAGCCCGTATTACGGGTATGCCGGATGGGCGGACTACAAAGCGGCCAATGGAATCATCTGCGAACCGGGCACGATGACGAAGATGGCCGACGGCCACAGCTACGTCTGTCAGTGAGATCCGTGCAACGACACGACAAGAGGGCGGCTAATGAGCCGCCCTCTTTCATATGGAGGGAGATCGATCTAGCATGGGGCGGCCCGCGCCAGCGTTGATCTAGGTCAACATCGCCTATCCCTCGCCATTCATATGGTTAACCGTGCCCGAACCGCCGCCATCATCGTCGGTTCGCTTGCGATGGAGATCACCATGCATCGGACGAACATTTTTTCGACCAGGTCGGTGACGGTTACGGGGATTGCGGCCAGCCTCCTGTTGGGGGCAGCAGGTGTCGCGCTCAATCCGGCACCGGCCAAGGCGGTCGTCTACTGCCAGTATGTCGGCTATCCGCACGGTTGCGTGGCGAGGGCAGGCGTCGTGCTAAGGCCTCGTCCGGTGGCGCGGGCTACGGTTCGTCATCACGCGGGCGGCAACCTGAATGGTGGCGTCAATCGGGTTGGAGTCCGGCGATAAAGCAGGTCTCTGCGAGTCACGCCCTGGGCGACACGGCAATGTTCGTGCCCCCTGAGGTTGGTTCACGGACAGACGAAAAACGCCGGCCCTCGGGGCCGGCGGTTTTGTTTTGACCTACGGCAAGCCCATGACGTCGAGATTCTCCGGTGCGCAGTTGCGCAACTGAGGTCCGATGCTTCGCATCGAGCCCGAATGACGCGCCAGCCCGTCACGCCCTCGGGGCGCAGCGGACATAGACCATGTTGCCGTAGCGGGTGGCGGCGTCCTTGTCGACGAAGCGGGTGATCATGACCCGGCCGTCGAACGAGAGGATCTCACGGTCCTGCTCGCCGGGCACAGGTCCGGGCGGGCCGATATAGTTCTTGCCGCTGGGGGAACCCTTCAGCCGCAGTTCCTGCGGGGTGGCCTGGTCGGCCAGATGCATGATGACGCCGCCGTTCTGGCCCGCGCCGATCACGTAAGGCTGCTTGCACTGGCCGCGCGCGGCGGCCTCGGTGCGGGCGCGGTCGGCGGGATTCTGGAACGAGGCGAGGCCCCAGCGGCCGACGATCTCGTCGGCGCGGATGCTCGCCGGCATCTCCGGGGCCACCCCCGGCTCGACCGGCCCCGGTTCGGGATTCGACGACAGCGACGGCAGGCTCATGCTGCCGCACGCCCCCAAAAGCGTCGTCAGCGCCGAGACAGCCGCGAACCGTGCGACCAATCGCGCGTTGAGTGACCTGATCATATGCATCCCCCGAACTATCTCCCGGCCGCACCCGTCATGCAGCCAAGCGTAAAACTTAAGGCGGAGCAATGACGTCTGACAAAATTACGTCATCGCTACGATTTGGTTTCCGGTCCACCATCCTATATTGGCCTCACCAAGGCCTTAACCCGTTTGCTTGACAGAAACTGCGCCAAGCCATATTTCCCGGCGCACAATTAGCACTCTTGCACCACGATTGCTAAATGCGCCGGGCGTCCTGCCTGGCGCCGACCGGGCCGGTATTCAACGCCGGTCTCGATGAACCGGACCTGAAACCGAGCCTCCAAGAGGAAACGTCATGGCTAAATCCACCTTCCGCCCACTGCATGACCGCGTCGTGGTCAAGCGTATCGATGCCGAGGAGAAGTCCAAGGGCGGCATCATCATTCCGGACTCGGCCAAGGAGAAGCCGTCCCAAGGCGAGATCGTCGCCGTCGGCCCGGGGGGCCGGGACGAGGCCGGCAAGCTGATCCCGATCGACCTCAAGGTCGGCGACCGCGTGCTGTTCGGCAAGTGGTCGGGCACCGAGGTCAAGCTCGACAACCAGGAGCTCCTGATCATGAAGGAGTCCGACATCATGGGCGTGCTGGCGTAAGCGCCAGGATCTTCAAGGCCGCCGCGCCCTCAGCTGTCACGCCCGGGGCTTGACCCGGGCATCCATCACGCTTCCGAAGAATCTTACCAAAACGATGGATCGCCGGGTCACCTAGCACGAAGACGCACTTCGTGCTTTTGCCCGGCGATGACGAGCGTCAACAGACGGCAAGCAATTCACAGACACTCCAGGAGTTCAAATCAATGGCTGCCAAGGACGTAAAATTCGCCGGAGACGCCCGCGACCGCATGCTGCGCGGTGTCGACGTGCTCGCCAATGCCGTGAAGGTGACGCTCGGCCCGAAGGGCCGCAACGTCGTCATCGAGAAGAGCTTCGGCGCGCCCCGCATCACCAAGGATGGCGTCACCGTCGCCAAGGAGATCGAGCTCGACGACAAGTTCGAGAACATGGGCGCGCAGATGCTGCGCGAGGTCGCTTCCAAGACCAACGACACCGCCGGCGACGGCACCACCACCGCGACCGTGCTGGCGCAGGCCATCGTCCGCGAGGGCGCCAAGTCGGTCGCCGCCGGCATGAACCCGATGGATCTCAAGCGCGGCATCGACACCGCGGTCGCCGCCGTGATCAAGGACATCGAGAAGCGCGCCAAGGCGGTCGCCTCCTCCTCCGAAGTCGCCCAGGTCGGCACCATCTCCGCCAATGGCGATGCCGCCATCGGCAAGATGATCGCGCAGGCGATGCAGAAGGTCGGCAACGAGGGCGTCATCACCGTCGAGGAGAACAAGTCGCTGGAGACCGAGGTCGACATCGTCGAGGGCATGAAGTTCGACCGCGGCTACCTGTCGCCCTACTTCATCACCAACGCCGAGAAGATGACCGCCGAGCTCGAGGATGCCTACATCCTGCTGCACGAGAAGAAGCTGACCGGCCTGCAGTCGATGCTGCCGGTGCTGGAAGCGGTGGTGCAGTCGGGCCGTCCGCTCTTGATTCTCGCCGAGGACGTCGAGGGCGAGGCGCTGGCGACGCTGGTGGTCAACCGCCTGCGCGGCGGCCTCAAGGTCGCCGCCGTCAAGGCGCCGGGCTTCGGCGATCGCCGCAAGGCGATGCTGGAGGACATCGCGATCCTGACCGGCGGTCAGCTGATCTCCGACGACCTCGGCATGAAGCTCGAGAACGTCACGGTCAACATGCTGGGCCGTGCCGGCAAGATCGTGATCGACAAGGAGAACACCACGATCGTCAAGGGCGCCGGCAAGAAGAAGGACATCGACGCCCGCGTTGGCCAGATCAAGGCGCAGATCGAGGAAACCACCTCGGACTACGACCGTGAGAAGCTGCAGGAGCGTCTTGCCAAGCTCGCCGGCGGCGTTGCCGTCATCAAGGTCGGCGGCGCGACCGAGGTCGAGGTCAAGGAGAAGAAGGACCGTGTCGAGGACGCGCTGAACGCGACCCGCGCTGCGGTGCAGGAAGGCATCGTGCCGGGCGGCGGCGTTGCGCTGCTGCGCGCCAAGAAGGCGGTCGGCCGTCTCACCAACCCGAATGCCGACGTCCAGGCCGGCATCAACATCGTGCTCAAGGCACTCGAAGCTCCGGTCCGCCAGATCTCGGAGAACGCCGGCGTCGAGGGCTCGATCGTGGTCGGCAAGATCCTCGAGAACAAGTCGGAGACCTTCGGCTTCGACGCCCAGACCGAGGATTATGTCGACATGGTCGACAAGGGCATCATCGACCCCGCCAAGGTGGTGCGCACTGCGCTGCAGGACGCCTCCTCGGTGGCCGGCCTCCTGGTGACCACCGAAGCCATGGTCGCCGAACTGCCCAAGGACGCTGCGCCGGCAATGCCGGGCGGTGGCGGCATGGGTGGAATGGGCGGCATGGGCGGATTCTGAGCCCGTTCAGCACATTCGCATCGCGATCGAAGGCCGCCTCCGGGCGGCCTTCTTTTTTTGCGGTTCAATTACGATCGAGACGTAAGATCATCCCATGTCCCGCGACGCCAAATCCCTGACGTCTACGCTGGTGCTGTTCTACGCGATCGGCGCGGTGCTCGCGCTCGGCGCCTATGCCCAAGACAGCATCGACGATCTTGCGGTGGTCCTGACGTTCTGGTTCAAGCAAACGTTGACGTTTGTCGTGCTCGGCGCGGGTTATGGCCTCTACTACGTCATGTCCGGTGCCGCGGGTCGTCGCCCAAAATCGCCGCTGCGATTTCTGGACATATCGTTTCTTGCCGCACTCGCCACGCTCGGCATTCTGATGGTGATCTAGGGTTGGGCGATCCGACTGCGACGAGGCGATAATTCCGGCAGCCTGCTACGCCACGCACACGCCCGGCACCGCGACCTTCTGGAACAGGTGCGGCGACGCCACCGCCGAGGCCGGATAGGCCGCGAGCTTGGCCCTGAACTCGGGGTTCGCAAAGGCGGCGCGGAAGGCCGCGGTGGATTCCCAGATTGCGTAGTTCAGATAGGCCGGGCTGTCCCCGAGCGCGCGGTGCAGCTGGGTGGAGATGAAGCCGGGCTGCCGCTTCATGATGGCGGCGTCGGCCTGCCATGCCTTCAGAAAGATATCCTCGTCGGCCGCATCGAGCGTGAAGAGGTTGACGAGCACGATGTTGCTGGCCTCGACCGAGAGCTGGCGGTCGATCGGGAATGCGGGGTCGAGGGGGCGCATCTGCGGCATGGCTGGCTCCGTTGATTTGGTGCTATGATGTCATTTCGACCCGACGGATACATATGATATTTGACATCATGATGTCAATACAAACTTATGGTGACAAATGCCGCAAACCAAGCGAACGCCGGCGGGCGAGGCCCTGAGCGACCTGATTCTCGACCTGTTCAGGCTCAACAGCCTGCTGTTCACCGCCGGCGACCGGATGGTGGCCGGACTTGGCCTGACCAGCGCGCGCTGGCAGATCCTCGGCGCCATCGTCGCCACCGAGCGCCCGCAACCGGTGGCGTGGCTGGCGCGCGACCTCGGCGCTGCCAGACAGAACGTGCAGCGGATCGTCAACGACCTCAAGCGGGACGGGCTCGTCACATTCGAGACCAACCCGCATCACCGCCGCGCCCAGCTCGTCGTGCTGACCGACAAGGGCCAGCAAAGCTTCGACGCGGCGATGCGGCTGCAACTGCCCTGGGTGAACGGCCTCGCCGATGGGCTGCCGGTGAAGGACATCGAAACCGTCAGTCGCGTCGTCAGCACGCTGCGCAGCAGGCTGGAGAGCGGCCAGGAACCGCACGACCGCGCATGACGACGATTATGGAAGCACCGCCGTTAGGCGGCCTTCTTTTTTGGCCAATGACACGGAGGTTTGCTAGTTACGACGGAACCGATTCTGCCCTTCGAGGACTTATCGTATGCGCGCGCTCCCGCTCCTGCTGCTCGGTGTTGCCGTCATCTCGGCACCTGCCCTCGCCCAGATGAAGCTGCAAACGAAGCCGGCGCCGACGGGCGGCCCCGAGACGCGCTACTTCACCGCGATCGACGGCCTGATGGACGGCAATGCCGACGTGGTGCTGAAGGAAACCCGCCAGGGCAAGACCGTGACTGCGGCGGTGCTCGACGTCTGCTATCCCGCCGACAAGAGCTCCGAGCGTAAGGACCGCTTCGTCGCCAACCTGACCATCAACGGCCAGACGCTCTCCGGCACCACCACGAGCGTTGCCGACAAGCAGCCGGTCACCGTCAAGCTGAACCGCAAGCAGAGCGGCGACAGTTTTGAGTTCCGCGGCCAGATCACGATCGGCCAGACCGTGACCGAAGTGGCATCGACGGACAATTCCGATCTCAGCGAGAAGGAATTCCAGGACAACCAGGCCACCGAGGACGGCATCACGCCGCAGCCGAAGGATTTTACCGACGTCTCCCCGGAATCGATCGGGGTGCGGGTGAAGCTCGACGCGGCGGCCGATTTCCTCAAGAGCCTGAAGGGCGAGGCCGTCGAGGTCGGCACCTCCAGCCTCGCGGTAACCTGCGATGCAATGCGCTCCGGCGAGCAGACCCTCAACCTCACCGTCGATCCCGAGCACGCCGGCGCGCTGCTCGCCAAGGCGAAATCGGCGCCCGGCGTGACGGCAGCCGGCTGGACCAGTGGCGTGGTGGAGATGGACCGCACCATCCGCTTCGCCGCCGCCGACTGGCGCGACGGCGACAAGATCAACAAGGACAAGCTCGCGACTGCGATTTCCAATGTGCTGGCAAAGACGCTCGCGGCAAAGCCGGCGTCCGCGACCTGGAACGCGAACACCGGCAAGCTCAAGCTGGTGCTGAAGCGGCCGAGCGCGATCTATCCTGCGCTCGGCCTTACCCAGAACTACGAAATCACCGCCCTCGTCTCGCCCGACAAGCCCGGCAGCTCCGACAAACTGATGCTGTGGGTCTCGAGCCCCACCGTCTCGACGTCGGACGACAGCGCCGGCGCCAAGCTCAATCTGTCCGACGATTCCAGCAGCGACGAGGAAGGCAGCGAAGCCAAGGACGACAACGGCGCGATCGACGCGCTGCTCAAGGAGTTCAAAGGCCAGCGCTGGGACGCCGACAAGTCGGTGTGGCGGTGATCCACCCGCTTCCCGATTGCTCGACGGAGTTCGGGAAGCAGCGCCAAACGTCATATCGACACAGCGGAATTTCTCCTGAAGTCTGACAGCATGCCCGATCCGGAATCGGGTGGTGCGACACGCGTCTCACATTGCCTAATGCGCGCATCGACACAGCGCCGGCCGCGATGCCGGCAACGCGCAAATGGAGACGATGAGATGTCAGAGCAAAACAAGAATGTGGTCGGCCGATGGTTCACGGGCTTCTGGGGCAACCCGTGGAATCCAAACATCATCGAGGAGCTCGCGACGCCGGACATTGTCGTGCACTACCCGATGCACGAGCCGAAGAGGGGCCGCGCCGCGGTCACGCAGTTCATCACCGAGTTTCGCGAAGCGTTCCCGGATCTCAATTTCTGGGGCGTCGGCGATCTCGTCGCGGAGGGCGATCTCGTCGTCGGCCGCTGGGAAGGTGGCGGCACGCACACCGGGCCTGCCTTCAGCGACTTCCGCCTCGGCTCGCTGCCCGCGGGCTCCGGCCGCAAGATGACGTTCGCCGGCACGACCGTGCTGCGCGTGCGGGACGGACGGATCGCCGAGGAGCTCGGGCAGGAAGACGCGCTGACCGCCATGCTGCAGCTCGGCCTCATTCGCTTGCCTGAACGGAATGGTTACGCCGGGTGAGCCGGCGTTTCATCGACGATCGCATCGCGGCTACATGCATTCGGGTAGAGCAAGCGATCGGCTCGGCAGTGCCGGCGCAGGCTCTCCGCAGCAGCTTTTCATCAAGCCGGAAAGATCAGGCACGTCGTCGTGCCGTGCGCGAGCAGTCGCCCCTTCTCGTCGGTGACCCTGCCTTCCGCGGTGCCGACGCGGCGGCCGCAATTGAGCACACGGCCCTCGGCCCGGATGAGCCCGGTGTCCGGCGTGATCGGCCGCACCAGAGAGATCTTGAATTCCAGCGTGGTCTGGCTCGTGCCGGCATCGAGCGTCGACTGCACCGCAAGCCCCATGCAGCTGTCGAGCAGTGTCGCGGTGAGCCCGCCATGCACGGTGCCGGCCGGATTGAGATGCGCATCCGTCGGCAGCAGCGTGACGACGACGCGGCCATGCTCGGCCTCGGTGACGTCATAGCCGAGCGTGCGCGCGATGGTGTTGAGCGGCAATTCGCCAGAGGCGAGCCCTTGGACGAATTCGAGACCGCTCATCTTGAGTTTCTGTTCGGCGCTGACGGTGCCGTAGGTCCTGGCCATTGCAGATCTCCATCGAGGTTCATGGCATCGCGATGCTTGGCGGCGGCTTTCCGTCGCAGCGAGGCGGGCGAGCGGCCGTAGAGTTTTGCGAATGCGGCGTTCATGCGACGCGCGCTGGAGAAGCCGGCGCGCTGCGCCACCACACGGATCGGGAGATTGCTGCCGTCGATCAGGCGCTTGGCGCGCTGCACGCGCAGCGAGAGCGCGACCTGCAGCGGCGATGCATCGAGTTGCTCGTCAAAAAGACGCGACAGATGCCGTGCGCCGATGCCGAGCCGATCGGCCAGCGCAGCGACATTGCCGCGGTCGAGCGCGCCCGCTTCGATCAGCGCCAGCGCGCGCTCGACCGTGGACCTGGTGCCCTTCCATGCCGGGCAGAACGGCGCCGCTTCGGGACGGCAGCGCAGGCAGGGCCGGTAGCCGGCGCGCTCGGCCGACGCGGCGCTGCCATAGAACCGCACGTTGCGGGCGAGCGGCGTGCGCGCCCGGCACACCGGGCGGCAATACACGCCCGTGGTCCGGACCGCGACGAACACGATGCCGTCCCAGGCCGGATCGCGGCGCCGAAAGGCAGCGTATTGTGCGGCGAAGTCGAGCATGCATCCGCTATAGCGACGTCTGCGCGCCGCGACGACCCGCTTCGCGGAGACGGCGTCCGGAAACGACCGCTGCAGGCCGGGCAACGTAGCGCCCCCTGGACGCTTCATCGCGGGCTTGTTTGTGGTGATCGCCCAAAGGACGGCATCGCTTCCGCTCGCCTATACCCGTCGATTTACGGGGCCTGCGACCAAAAGACTTCGTGCTGCCGCAGTTCGGTCACCGAAAATTAAGGCTCGATTTAGTTTCGAGGATCATCCTTTGCGTCACCGAACACGGGTCACGCCCATGCAAGACCGCGAGCCGATCAGTCCTTCGAGCATCTGGCCAACGGATGTGACGGAGGGTCATTCGCCGGCGCAGACCGCGGACCTCTGGGACATCTCAGGCGAGAACCATGACGCCGCCCTGCTGCTGCGGGAGCCGTTCGCCGACCGGATCGGCACTGCCCTGCTGGCAGCCACCGCACTGGCCGCAAGCTTCGTGCTGGGATGGACCGGCGGCGCCAACTGGCGCGACTTTACAGCTCCCGCCGCGGTCCCGGTGGCCCAGAAGGAAGCGCCTGTCCAGCACGTTGCGGAGGCGCCACCGAGCCGAAAGAGCGAGAGCCCGCGCCGGACCGCCTCCAACGCCGATGTTACCGGCAGCATCCCCAAATCGGTCGCCAATCCACGCCCGCAGATGCTCGGTGCCGCGCCGACGACGCTGAACGCGCAAGCCATGGCGCTGGGGCCGAAGCAGCCCGCGGCAGCAGCTCCCGAGACCCGCCCGAGCACGATTCCCGGATGGTCGGTGGTCGAAGTCCGCGACGGCACCGCCGTGCTCGAGGGGCCGGAGGGCGTCAAGATGGCCGCGCGCGGCGACGTCGTGCCTGGCCTTGGACGCGTCGATTCCATCGTGCGCTGGGGCAATCGCTGGATCGTCGCCACCGCAAGCGGATTGGTCGCAACGCCCTGAGCGGCCGCCCCTCGATGTATCAGTTGCTGTTGATCACGAACCGCAGCTGCTTGCTGCCGATGAACGTGACCTGATCGCCCTGCCGTTTCCAGCTCGTCATGTCGCCGAGCGCAGCCAGCAGATCCTTGTCGGCCTGCGCCCGATCCGGCGCGCAGCTGCGGTTCTCCATCGCGCCGGGAACGAACACGATGGTGTTGCCGGCGACCGAGAACTGGCCCTTGCCGCCATCGCACCACAGTTCGAGGATCACCTCGCCATTCTCGCCGACCTCGATCGAGGGAATCCGCTTGGAGCCTGGCATGCGCGCGGCATCGAGCGTCATCACGAAGCCGAACGGGAATTCTTCCTGGGCCTGCACTGGAACCGCGGCAAGGGCCGTTGCACTCAGCGCCAACGCGGCCATGCCGCCGTTCAGAATCCGCTTCATCGAGATCATGCCATTCCCAGGATCGCTTTTGAGCATGTCTAGTCGGAAAACCGGCTTCCGCTTTTCCGGATCATGCTCTGACGCCGCCCTTGTATGGGACGCGGCTGCGATTGGCCAGAACGGCGGCGCGTGAAAAAGCGCTTGAAACGCAAAATCCCCGCGGGCTCGCACCCGCGGGGATCTTCGTTTGGGCGACGCCTCGCCTCGTTATTTCAAGACCAGCTCCGTGAACGGGTAGACATAGGCCTGCAGGGTCACGAACAGACCGACCAGGCACGCCAGCACGATCGAGTGCAGGAACACGTAGCGCAGGATCGAACCCTCGTGGCCGTACCAGTTGGTCGCGGTCGAGGCGACCACGATCGATTGCGCGTCGATCATCTTGCCCATCACGCCGCCCGAGGAGTTCGCCGCCGCCATCAGGATCGGCGACAGGCCGAGCTGCTCGGAGGTGATCTTCTGCAGATTGCCGAACAGCACGTTCGAGGCGGTGTCCGATCCGGTCAGCGCCACGCCGAGCCAGCCGAGCAAGGTTCCGAAGAAGGGATAGAGCACGCCGGTCGCCGCGAAGGCGAGACCGAGCGTGGCGTCGACGCCGGACAGCCGGGTCAGCGTGCCGATCGCCAGCATCGCCGAGATCGTAATCAGCGAGATCGCGCAGAGGCGGATGGTGCGGCCATATTCGGCGATCAGCTTGGCAGGCGAGAAGCCCATCAAGAGACCCGAGATGATCGCGGCGATCAGCATGCCGGTTCCGGTGAACGACAGATAGGTGAAGCTGAACACGGCGCCTTCCGGCGTCGGCTTGGCGGCCACCGGCGGCACCTTGAAGATCAGCTTGTCGAGGTCGGGCACCGCATAGTTCCAGACGAAGTTGGCATTCGCCCAGGTCTTGAAGGCGCCATTGCCCCAGATCAGCATCAGGATGCAGACGATGATCCACGGCAGCAGCGCGCTCCACAATTCGCCCTGGGTCAGCGGCGTCTTGTCGAGCGGCGGTGCGGCCGCCATCGTCGCCGCCGATTCATCGCGGCCGCGCAGCGCAGGCGACAGCCAGAGCTGCCGCGGCTGCCAGATCTTGAGGAACAGGATCAGCGCGCCCATCGAGATCAGCGAGGCGCCGATATCGACGATCCAGGGATTGATGTAGTTCGAGATCACGAATTGCGGCACCGCGAACGACACGCCGGTGACCAGGATCGCCGGCCAGATTTCCTTCATGCCGCGCCAGCCGGCAAAGGCCCACACCACCCAGAACGGCACGATCAGCGAGAACAGCGGCAGCTGCCGGCCGACCATGGCGCCGAGGATATAGGGATCGAGCCCGGTGACCGAGGCGAGGCCCTGGATCGGCGTGCCGAGCGCACCATAGGCGACCGGCGCGGTGTTGGCGATCAGCGACAGGCCGGAGGCTGCGAGCGGCGAGAAGCCGAGCCCGATCAGCACCGCGCCGGTGATCGCGACCGGGGTGCCGAAGCCCGAGGCGCCCTCGAAGAAGGCGCCGAACGAGAACGCGATCAGGAGAAGCTGCAACCGGCGATCCTCCGTGACGCCGCCGACCGCGCGCTTCAGCAACTCGAACTTCCCGCATCTCACCGTGACCTGGTAGAGGAAGATGACGTTGAGCACGATCCAGCCGATCGGAAAGAACCCGGTGACGATGCCGAGGATCGATGCGCGGATCGACATGCCGGCCGGCATCGTGAACACGAAGATCGTGATCAGGTTGGTCACGATCACGGCGATGATGGCCGCGATATGCGCCTTCACCTTGCCGCTGGCGATCAAGACCAGCAGCGTGACCACGGGAATGGCGGCGGCCAGCGTCGACAGCCCCGCATTGCCGAGCGGATTGTAGATTTGATTCCAGGTGCTCATCTCGGGATCCTTCCCACATTTTTATGCAGCGCCCTCGCCTTGCGTGCAGGCAGGTGCGCTGGTGCGATTGCGGGAGTCCGTCGGAAAGATTGCAGCCCCGGCTCGCGAATGAACGATCGGTAAGGATCGCTCACATCCTCGCGAAAAATCGAAGGTCCCCCGCCCCTCGCCGTTGTCGTCATGCTAGGGTTGACTCGCTTGCCGGGACAAGCCAACGCTTGCATGCCAGACCTACGACTTTAGTCGAGGTGCACTGCGATTGTCCCGATTCTTCAGGCCGTTGCGGCCGCTTCCCCGGAGACGATAATCTGTGAAAAACATTCGCTCGACGCTCGCAACGGTGTGGCGCATCGCCTCGCCCTATTTCAACTCCGACGACAAATGGGCAGGCCGCGGACTTCTGGCCGCGGTGGTGATCATCGAGCTCGCCAGCGTCTTCCTGACCGTGCTGTTCAACCGCTGGAACAATGTTTTCTACAACGCGCTGCAGGAGCGTGATCAGGCGGTCTTCACCTACCAGATCGGTTATTTCTGCGTGCTCGCGGCATTCTGGATCGGCCTGAAGGTCTACCAGCTCTATCTCAATCAATGGCTGCAGATCCGCTGGCGGCGGTGGATGACCACGCGCTATCTCGGCGGCTGGCTGCACAATGCCAACCACTATCGCATGCAGTTGCTCGGCGATGCCGCCGATAACCCCGACCAGCGTATCGCCGACGACACCCAGCGCTTCGTCGAGCAGACCCTGACGCTCGGGATCGGATTGTTGAGCTCCGTCGTGACGCTTGCGTCCTTCGTGGTCATCCTGTGGGGTTTGTCCAATCAGGCGCCGCTGCATCTGTTCGGCAACGACATCGCCTTTCCCGGCTATCTGGTATGGGGGGCGCTGATCTACGCGATCCTCGGAACGGTTTTGACCCATGTGATCGGCAGGCCGCTGGTCGACCTCAATTTCCGGCAACAACGGTTCGAGGCCGATTTCCGTTTCAACCTGGTGCGCACCCGCGAGAACGCCGAGCAGATCGCACTGCTCCGCGGCGAACCGGCCGAGCGTACGCGATTGCTCGATCGCTTCGGTTTCGTGGTTGGAAACTGGCTCGACATCATGCAGCGAACCAAGAAGCTGACCGCGTTCACCGCGACCTATTCGCAAGCCGCCGTGATCTTCCCCTATGTGTTGATCGCACCGGCCTATTTCGCCAACAAGATCCAGCTCGGCGGCATGATGCAGACCGCGTCCGCCTTCAGCAGCGTGCAGGAATCACTGTCGTTCTTCATCACGGCCTACCGGACGCTGGCCGAATGGCAATCGGTGGTCGCGCGTCTCGATGGCTTCGAGAACTCGATCCGCGGCGGCGATGCGCTCGCGCAACGGCAGGACATTATCCACGTCAGACCTGCAGGTGGTGGCGACACCATCGATCTCGACGATCTCCTGGTCACCCTGCCGGATGGCAAGCCGCTGCTCGCGGCTGACGGCTTCAGCCTCCGCGACAATGAACGCACCCTGGTCACCGGCCCCTCCGGCGCCGGCAAGTCCACGCTGTTCCGCGCGGTGGCTGGCATCTGGCCGTTCGGTCGCGGCGCGGTCGAGATCCCGGCCAATGCCAGCCTGATGATGTTGCCGCAACGTCCCTATCTGCCGATCGGCTCGCTGCACGATGCGGTTGTCTATCCGGGCCAGGCTGCGAGCTACGATGCGGGACGGGTCCGTGAGACCCTCGCCGCTGTCGGACTGCCGCAGCTCGCGGCGCGACTCGAGGAACAGGCACACTGGAACCGGATGCTGTCGCTCGGCGAGCAGCAGCGGCTCGGCATCGCCCGCGCGCTGCTGCATGCGCCGCAGTTCCTGTTCCTGGACGAGGCGACGGCCTCGCTCGACGAGCCGTCGGAGGCCGCGCTGTACCGACTGATCGCCGAGAAACTGCCCGACACCACGGTGGTTTCGATCGGCCACCGCGCGACGCTCGACGCCTTCCACCAGCGCAACGTCTCGCTGGTCCGCGACGGCGACCGCTTCACCTTGCGCGACAAGGTCGAGGCCGCGGCGTCGTAGGCGAGCGAACTCAGCCGCGAATTCGAATAGCGAGCCCGGAAGGCACTCGGCTCCCTCTCCCGCTTGCGGGGGAGGTGGAGCTCGTCTGCCGCTTCACTCTCGTCATCACACGAATCCGCAAAACAAAAGGGGCGGCAGATTGCTCTGCCGCCCCCGCGATCCTCGGATGAGGAAATTACTTCAGGTTGGACATCGCCGTCAGGTCGACCGAGAGCTTGGCAATGCCGGCCGCGCCGCACCAGTTGGAGCCCGTGCCGCCCGGATTGATCGGGGTGACGTTGGTGGTTCCGCCTGCGGTGTAGTCGCTGGTGAAGGCGCTGCAATTGCCCTTCGACATGTCGGTGTCGGAGTAGCGCAGATCGAGCGTGAACACCTTGTAGGTGAAGCCGATGCCGATGTTCCAGGTGTTGTAGTCGGCGTACTTGATGCCGTTCGGGAACGCCGGGACGCCGTAGAAGCTGTCGGAGGTGCCGAGCCACTGCCGGCCGAACTCACCCGACACATACATGCCGACGCCGCTGGTGCCGAACACGGTGCTGGGCGCGGTGTACTTGCCGATGATCGACGAGTAGTTGCCCCAGGCTCCGGTGTTCAGGAAGTTCGGCGAGTAGTATTCGTTGATGGTGAACGCCCAGTTGTCGTTGATGGTCCAGGTCGCCTTGCCATAGACTTCGAAGAACGAGACGTCCTTCTTCATAACGTTGCCGTTCGGCAGGAAGTTGAGGGCGCACTCGGCACCGAGCGCCTTGCCGGCGGTGTCGAACGGCGCGCCGTAGTAGCAGGTTCCACCCGGATACAGGTAACCCCAGACGCCGATGTCGAAGGCGAAGGCGCCGAAGGTCGGGCGGATACCGCCGTAGACGTCGACTTCAGCCGCGGCGCGGTTGGCGAACGAGATGCTCTCGGTCGAGGTGCCGATGTAGAGCTGCAGGTCCTTGTTGACGTTGTAGCGCGGCTCGAAATAGGCGGTGACCGACGGATTGTGGTTGGACTGGGTGACGCCGCGGAAGACGTAGTCGCTCAGGATGCCGGCACCGAAGGCGATGTCCCAGGGATCGAAGGGAGCCGGCGGCGGCGCCTTGACGGCCTTCACCGCCATGTCAGCTGCCATTGCCGAGCTCGAAATCATTGCTAGCGCCGTTGCTAACAAAGCCAGTTTCTTCATGACGATCCCCATCTACTTTTCCAGACAGCCCAGCTCCGGTGGCCCCCAGGGCGCGCGATAACGGACTGCGACTAAATCGCGTGGGCTCAATCTGAGGCCCGTGCACGGTACCGTGAAGGCGAAAAGACATGCATCTGCCGACTTTTTAGGCGTTCCAGCCGCCTAGCCACACGTTGGTTGACGGGTGTTGCATTTGCACCACAAGATTCATGGTTCCCGCGCCGGTTGAGCGGCGAGCAAGATCGGATTCGAGCAACAGTTCGGCATGCTGCAGTCGGCGGCGACCCGAATCGTGCCCCCGCAATACTACGGACCACCCGCACGGAAAAAGCCGCAGCGGCGTCCGCTGCGGCTTCGATCAGGTCAACCGTTGCTGGTTCGGTCAGTGGTGCTCGCCCTCGGAGGTCCCCCAACTCGGCGCCGGCTCGTGGCTCGGTGTGGCCCAGCTCGCGGCCGGCTGCGGCGCAGGCTCGGGTGCCGGCGGTGCTGCGGCCGGGGCGGCCGGCTTCGGCGCGGCGGCCTTCTTCGGAGCGCTCTTCTTGGCGGCTTTCTTCGCAGCCGGCTTCGCGGCCTTCTTCGGAGCAGCCTTCTTCGCAGCTTTCTTGGCGGTCTTCTTGGCTGACTTCTTCGCCGATTTCTTTGCAGACTTCTTCGCGGCCTTCTTGGCCGACTTCTTCGCGGACTTCTTCTTCGCTGCTACCGCCTTCTTGGCCTTTTTGGCCTTCTTGCTTTTCTTCGCCTTCTTCGACTTCGCCATCGTGGTCCTCCTGTTGCCGCTGATCTGAGTCCACCGCGTATTGAAGTGATCGCTTGCCGGTCGTTGGCCGCACCTCGGGAAGAGGCACCCTCCACTTCGCTTGTCGAGCATGATGGCCGCGTGATCGCTTCGCGTCTGTGGCAGGGAAGCGCCGGTCCTTCAGTTTGCGTCAGGGCAAGGCTGGGGTCCGGATCATGTTCGAATGGCAGTCGATCAATTCAATCCTGGCCGGGGACCTCCTGTCGCCCAATCGAGAAGCTCAATCGTGTGCACCACAGGAACTGACGTACCGCCGGCAATCTGAACCATGCAGCCAATATTGCCCGCAGCGATCATGTCCGGTTTGACAAGCGCGATATTGGCGACCTTGCGATCGCGCAATCTGCTCGCAATGTCGGGCTGGAGAATGTTGTAGGTCCCCGCCGAACCGCAACACAAATGGCTCTCAGGCACATCTTTCACCACGAATCCATTCTTGGAAAGCAATTCTTTCGGAAGTTGAGTGATTTTCTGTCCATGCTGCAACGAACAAGCCGAGTGATAGGCGACGGTGACGTCGCCTTTCTGCGTTGAAGGTGCGAGCTCGAGAGTTGAGAGATACTCGGTGATATCCTTTGCCAGCGCGGAGATTCGCTTGGCAGGATCGGCGAATGTTTTGTCCTCGCGCAGCAGGTAGCCGTAGTCCTTGACAACTGTCCCACAGCCCGAGGTCGTCACCAGAATGGCGTCGAGCCCTTCTCTGTCCGCTTCCCTTTGCCACACCGCGATGTTGGCCCGGGCGCGCGCCAGCGCGTCGGCGTCCTGTCCCATGTGATGGGTCAACGCGCCGCAGCATTGCTCGTCCTTGACCAGCACCACCTCGACGCCGTGCCGGGTCAGCACGTTGATCGCGGCCTGATTGATGCGCGGCGCCAGCACCTGCTGGGCGCAGCCCTGCAGCAGCGCGACCCGCCCACGCCGCCGGCCGATCGCCGCAAACACGGTTCCCGCAGCCGGACCGGGCTGCGGCAGGCCGCGCGGCGCGAGCGCCAGCATGGCCTTGATCCGCCGCAGCAGGCCCGGGCTCGCCGCACCGACCGACGGCGTCGGCAGCAGGGCCGCGAACGGACGGGCGAGCCCGGCCAGGATCATGCTGATCCGGAACAGGCCCGGCCGCGGCAGCACGTAGGCGAGCACCGACCGCAGCAGCCGCTCGGTCAGCGGCCGCTGGTAATCCCGCTCGATCCTGACCCGGGCCTGGTCGACGAGGTGCATGTAGTTCACGCCCGACGGACAGGTGGTCATGCAGGCGAGGCACGACAGGCAGCGGTCGATATGCTTGACCACGTCCGCCGTCGGCGGCTTGTCCTTCTCCAGCATCTCCTTGATCAGGTAGATGCGGCCGCGCGGACTATCGAGCTCGTCGCCGAGCAGCACATAGGTCGGACAGGTCGCGGTGCAGAAGCCGCAATGCACGCAGGCGCGCAGGATCTTGTCGGCTTCCTTGATGTCGGGATCGGCGAGTTGCGCCAGGGAAAACTCGGTCTTCATGCAATCCCGCCTCGAATCATCCGGCCGCGGTTGAGGACCGACCTCGGATCGAAACTCGCCCTGATACGTTCGCCGAGCGCGGCGAGCCCGGGCGGCTGCGGCTGGAACACATCGACCGAGCGGCGCACTTCGTCGGTAGCGCGGATCAGGGTGGCGTGCCCGCCGACCGCCTCGACCTGGCGGCGGACCAGCGCGGCCTGCGCGTCGGCACACTGCGGCAGCGCGGCCCAGATCAGCCCGCCGCCCCAATCGTAGATCACATCGCCGCCGGTTGAGCGCGACAGCGCCTGGCCGAGCGCGCCGCCTGAGGCCGGCGGGCAAACGATGCGCCACACCGGCCAGTCCCCGAGCGCGCCGTTCGCAGCAAACGGCACCACGTCGCGCAGTGCGCTCCAGATCGCAACCGAGGCGTCGTCAGCGAGGCTGTCGACGGGTCCATAGGACGACAATGTCTGGCTCAGCGACGCCGCCCGGTGCGCCGCCGACGCCGAAATCCCTTCGAGCCGCACCAGCGTGACCGGCTGGCCGGCGGCAGCAACGCCGGCCAGCGCGCCGGTTGCGGACCGTAGCGCCGAACCGGGCAGATGCGCCGCGCCCGACACGTCGAAGGGCGACCCCAGCGCCGCCGTCATCGCCTTGTTGGCGGCGACGTCGTCGAGACCGCGCAGCACCAGGGTGCGCTCGGCTTCCGGCTTCGGCATCACCTTGAGCGTCACTTCGGTCATGACCGCGAGCGTGCCCCAGGAACCGGTGAGCAGCTTGCAGAGATCGTAGCCGGTGACGTTCTTCACCACCCGTCCGCCGGTCTTGAAGCTGTCGCCGAACCCGGACACGGCGTGCGCCCCGAGCAGATGATCCCGGGCGCCGCCGGCCTTGATGCGGCGCGGACCGGCAAGGCCTGCGCCGATCATGCCGCCGATCGTGCCGGCTCCCGCGGTGCCGAGCAGCACGGACGTGTCGATCGGCTCGAAGGCGAATTGCTGGTTCTTGGCGTCGATCAGGGATTGCACGTCGGCAAGCGGCGCGCCGGCCTGCACGGTGATGATCAGCTCGTTCGGCTCATAGGAGCTGACGGCGTTCAGCACCGAGACGTCGAGCACCGCGTTGGTCGCCATCGGATGGCCGATGGCGCGTTTCGATCCATGACCGATGACCTCAAGCGGCTGCTCGCTGGCGACAGCGGCGCGCACCACCTCTTCAACGTCCTGGATGTCTCTGACTTTCAGCGTTTCCACCCGCTAGGCGGTAACGAAGTTTAGCGCCGAAATCAAATGCGACAAACTCCACCGCCGCAACGCCGACGGAATGGCCCCGGGGAGCGGGGCTTGGCGTCCGGCAGTGGTGGGAACGGCGGTCGGGCCACCCAGCTCGAGGATTTGCCCACATCGCGCGTCCTGCGAAGGCGGAGACGCAACACTTCGACCAATGTCGAACCATTTTCACGACATCGACATTTCGACCGTCGCCTAACCGAGTTCATCGAACGATCCACTATCTCTCGCGGTGCGGTTCGGCCGGCACGCCGGTTGGCGCAAATCATCCGGAGGCGACATGAAGCGTTCGCAACTCACGACCACGACGATGATGCTCACCCGACGATCGGCCATCGGCTCGTTCGCCGCGATCATGACGATCGCCGGCATCTCGCCCCTCGCCGGATCGCAAGCTCGATCGGAGCAAAGCAACGGAGGAATGCAAATGAAGCACTATGCGATGAGCACGAGAACCATCAGCGATGCGATCAACACATCAGGCCTTCTGGTCGTGGCGCAATGGGAAGCCAAGGAAGGCCAGGCCGACAAGGTCGCGGAAATTCTCGGCAGCTTCCTGCCCGAGGCGCAGAAGGATCCCGGCACCAAGCTGTTCCTGATCGGCCGCGGCAAGGACAATCCGGCGCAATTCCTGTTCTACGAATTGTTCCAGGACGAAGCGGCGTTCAAGGCGCATTCAGAGAGCGCCTACTTCAAGACCTACATCGCCGAGCAGGCGCTGCCGCTGCTCGCCAAGCGCGAACGGACGCAATACGCATTGCTGTGAGTGATGGCGCCGCGGGAGGGCTTGCGATGCAGGCCCTCCACTCCGGCGCGATATCAGACCGACGCGCGGCCGCCGAGCGCCGGTCCCAACTCGATCCGCTCGGGAGATTTGCGCCAGAAGGCTGCGATCGAAATCCGGGAGAGCACCGCCGCCTCGATCCGTTCGACCTGCGCCCTGAGCCGAAGCGCGTGTTTCTCGACGAGATGCCAGGACGCCACCGCGATGCCGAAGGCGAGCGGCAGGCTGATCAGGAGGTTCAGGTACCAGGGCTGCGCCGGCGGACCGAAAGCCGCCACGCATTGCTGGATGACGAAGCCGTAGAGATAGAGCCCGTAGGAGTAGTCGCCCGACGCCACGATCCAGCTCCGCCGCGGGTTCATCAGACCGAAATAGCAAGCGACATAGGCGGCCGGCACCGGAGCCAGCGCGTCGCCGCGTCCGGTGGCCATGCCGGCGGCGCACAGCACCAGCGCGAACAGGCAGACGGTCCGGTCGTACGGCACCTTGTCGCGCCAGAGATAGAAGCCGACGCCGGCAAGGAAGGAAAACACCAGCAGATGCGGGCGAAGCTGGATCGGCACCACGTCCCAGCGATAGATGTCGTAACCGATCAGCCCGATCTGGGCGATCACCATGAACGCGAGATACGCCACCCGGTTGAAGGCAATCGTGGTCACCGCGAGCAATGCCAGGATGACGTAGCACCACAGCTCATACGGCACCGTCCAGAGCTGGCAATTCACGAGGCGCGGCAGCGGATTATTGAGGAACACGCCCGGCAATTCGTAATGGATGTCGCCGACGATGTTGAGAAAATAGGCGTGGAATTTCGGGTCGGCGACGTACTGCGCCAACGGCAGTTCGGTGAAGACCGAGCCGATGACGACCGCCGACAGCGTCGTCTCGACCGCGAGCGCGGGTCCGATCCGAAGCACGCGCAGGCCGAGGAAGGAAATCAAGCTCTTGCACCTCAAGAGACTCGCCGTCACCAGGAAGCCGCTGAGGGCAAAGAACAGTGCGAGGATCATCGCGACGCCGATGCGAAGCTTGCTCTGGACCTGCAGCGCCTCGCCGAGCCCGAGCGACACGTTCAGGCTGTGCAGCCCGATGATCGTCGCCGCCAGCACGACCCGCATGTAGTCGAAACCCGCGGGCCGATTGCGCGAAAGCGCCAGTTGATCAGCCAGGCTGGGCATCGATGTGTTCCCGAAGACATACATCTCGGGAAAATACCGAGGAACAGTTGAAGGCCGTGTAAACGGGCGGTCGCCGCAATTGCGGCGACGCGCAACGGCATCGTAACGGCTTGCCACGGCCGTCGCGGCAAGCATCGGTTAAGGTTATCGGCCGGCTAGCGCGATCGATCGAAATGTACCGATCGCCCTAACGCGCGATGTGATTAGGTTGAAGCGTCATCGCGCTTTGAGCTCTTTGACTGAGCATGATCTTTTCGGAAAACCGCTTCGCACTTTTCCGGATCATGCTTTAGAACCGCGGGATATCCGGAAACGCCAGCTTGCCGGCGTGGACATGGACGCGGCCGAGCTCGGCGCAGCGGTGCAGGGTGGGAAACACCTTGCCGGGGTTGAGCAGGCCCGCGGCATCGAACGCACATTTCAGGCGCTGCTGCTGGTTGAGGTCGATCTCGGTGAACATTTCCGGCATCAAATCGCGCTTCTCGATACCGACGCCGTGCTCGCCGGTGAGTACGCCGCCGAGCTCGACGCAGCAGCGCAGGATGTCGGCGCCGAACGCCTCGGCCTTCTCGATCTCGCCCGGCTTGTTGGCATCGTAGAGGATCAGGGGGTGCAGATTGCCGTCACCGGCGTGGAACACGTTGGCGACGCCGAGGCCGTATTTCTCCGAGAGCTCGCGAATCCGCGCCAGCGCCTTCGGCAGCGCGCCACGGGGGATGGTGCCGTCCATGCAGAGATAGTCCGGCGAGATGCGCCCGACCGCCGGGAATGCCGCCTTGCGGCCGGCCCAGAACAGATTGCGTTCGGCTTCTGAGGTCGATATCTGGCAGGACGTCGAGCCGCAGCCCTGCGCGATCGCCTCGACCCGCTTGATCAGCTCGTCGACCTCGACCTGGGGCCCGTCGAGCTCGATGATCAGGAGCGCCTCGACATCGAGCGGATAGCCGGCATGGACGAAGGCTTCCGCGGCGTGGATCGCCGGCTTGTCCATCATCTCCATGCCCCCCGGGATGATGCCGGCGCCGATGATGGCGGCCACGCATTCGCCGGCCGCCTCGACCTCGGCGAAACCGACCATCAGCGCGCGCGCCGTCTCCGGCTTCTGCAAAATGCGCACCGTGATCTCGGTGATGACGCCGAGCAGCCCCTCCGAGCCGGTGATGATCCCCATCAGATCGTAGCCGGCATTCTCGGCCGACTTGCCGCCGATGCGCAGGATCTCGCCCGACATCAGCACGATCTCGCAGCCCAGCACGTTGTTGGTGGTCATGCCGTATTTCAGGCAGTGCACGCCGCCGGAATTCTCTGCGACATTGCCGCCGATCGAGCAGGCGATCTGCGACGACGGATCGGGCGCGTAATAGAAGCCGGCATGAGCAACCGCCTGGCTGATCGCAAGGTTGGTGACGCCGGGCTCGGTGACGACGACGCGGTTGTCGAAGTCGATCTCGCGAATCCGCTTGAACTTGCCGAGCCCGAGCAAGACGCCGTCGGCAAGCGGCAGCGCGCCGCCGGACAGCGAGGTGCCGGAGCCGCGCGGTACCACCTTGATGCCCTGCGCCTGGCAATATTTGAGGACCTTTGCGACCTGCTCGGTGGTATCGGGCAGCACCACGACCATCGGCGGCTGCCGATAGGCGGTCAGGCCGTCGGATTCATAGGCCAGCATCTCGGCGGCGCTGTCGATCACGCCCTCGCCGGGGACGATTGCGCGCAAGGCGGCCACGATCTCGGCGCGGCGCGCAAGTACAGCCTTGTCGGCCTCCGGCATCATGATGGACATCGATGTTCCCTCGGACGGGCTTTTGCCCTTTGCCGATTTGTTACGACAAATCAAACACGTCTGCACCTGTTTCAGTCGCCTTGTTTCGGGCGCCCGGCCGAAGGTCCCATTGCCCCGCCCCGCAAGGACGAGTTCTCTCTCGGACAAGCGGGCGGTCATGAAACCTGTCAAAGTTTCGTGGCTTGTCCTGTCCAAGCCGGACATGCCACAAACGATCACTACCCCCGGGACGAAACGAAGAGAACCCCATGAACCTAAAGACCTTGAGCGCGCTGGCGGTCGTCACATCGCTGGCCACCGCATCCTCCGCGCTGGCGCAGGATGCCGCTGCCGGCAAGACCTCGTTCAACAAATGCCTCGCCTGTCACGCGATCGGCGAAGGCGCCAAGAACAAGGTCGGCCCCGAGCTCAACGGCCTCGACGGCCGCCACTCCGGCACCGCGCCGGACTACAATTATTCCGATGCCAACAAGAATTCCGGCATCACCTGGAACAAGGAAACCTTCCTCGAATACATCAAGGACCCGAAGGCCAAGATCCCCGGCACCAAGATGGCCTTCGCCGGCATCAAGAACGAGACCGAGGCCAACAATCTGTGGGCCTACGTGTCGTCGTTCGACAAGGACGGCAAGCAGAAGTAATCGGCGGTATCGGACGTCGTCCGCCCTGCGCCAATGCCAGGGCGGACGCTGGAAGGGGATGCGTTTCCTCGAATCGCCATCCCCTTCTGGCTTTTTGGTTTGCGCCGCCGCCGCGATCAGCGCGGCAACAGATTGGTTTTGGCGAGATCGACCACCTCGTCGCCGCGCCCGCTCATCACGGCGCGCAGCACCCACAGGCTGAAGCCCTTGACCTGCTCCAGCGTAATGGTCGGCGGCATCGACAATTCCTGCGTCGCGGTCACGACGTCGAGCACCGCCGGGCCGTCATGCGAGAACACGTCGCGGATCGCGCCCTCGAGCTCGCCAGGATCCTCCACCCTGACGCCGTGAATGCCCATGGCGCGGGCCATCGCCGCGAAATCCGGATTCTTCAGGTCGACCCCGGTCTCGATGAAGCCGGCGGCCTTCATCTCCAGCGCGACGAAGCCGAGCACGCTGTTGTTGAAGATCACGACCTTCACCGGCAACTTCGCCTGGGTCAGCGTGATCAAATCGCCCATCAGCATGGCAAAGCCGCCGTCGCCGGACATCGACACCACCTGACGCCCCGGCTGTGCCGCCTGCGCGCCGATCGCATGCGCCATCGCGTTGGCCATCGAGCCGTGCACCCAGGAGCCGACCAGCCGGCGGCGGCCATTCATCTTCAGATAGCGCGCAGCCCAGATCGTCGGCGTGCCGACGTCGGCGGTGAACACCGCATCCTCGCTGGCTTGCTCGCTGAGCAGCCGCGCCAGATATTGCGGATGGATCGGCTTCTGGCCCGGCTTGCCGCGGGCGAGATCGTCGAGCCCGGCGCGCGCGTCCTTGTAGTGCCCAAGGCTGGCGTCGAGGAATTTGCGCTCGCTCTTCAGGTTGAGCTTCGGCAATAGCGCGGCGATGGTCTCGCCGACGTCGCCGACGATGCCGAGATCGAGCTTGCAGCGGCGGCCGAGATTTTCCGGGCGCAGATCGACCTGGGCGATGCTGATGCCGGTCGGGAAGAACTGCTTGTAGGGAAAGTCGGTGCCCAGCATCAGCAACACGTCGCAGCCATGCATCGCGGCATAGCCGGAGGAGAAGCCGATGAAACCGGTCATGCCGACGTCGTAGGGATTGTCGTATTCGACATATTCCTTGCCGCCGAGCGCATGCACGATCGGACTCTTCAGCGTCTCGGCGAGCTTGAGCAGGACGTCATGCGCGCCGGCGCAGCCGCGGCCGCAGAACAGCGTGACGCGCTTCGCGCCATTGAGCAGCGCGGCCAGCGCATTCAATTCGGCGTCGGCCGGGCGCACCACCGGCGCGGGCGGCAGCAGGCCGGCGTTCGGCGCGATGTCGCGCTTCGGCGCCGGTCGCATCGCGACATCGCCGGGCAGCACCAGCACCGCCACGCCGCGCTTGCCGACCGCGGCGCGGATCGCGTTCTCCAGCATGTAGGGCAGCTGCGCCGGATCCGACACCAGCTCGCAATAATGGCTGCATTCGCGGAACAGGTCCTGCGGATGGGTCTCCTGGAAATAGCCGCCGCCGATCTCGGCCGACGGAATCTGTGCCGCGATCGCCAGCACCGGCGTGCGGCTGCGATGCGCGTCGAACAGGCCGTTGATGAGATGCAGATTGCCCGGGCCGCAGGAGCCCGCGCACACCGCAAGGTCTCCCGTGATCTGGGATTCGGCCGCCGCAGCGAACGCCGCGACCTCCTCGTGGCGGACATGCAGCCAATCGATCGTGCCGCGCTTGCGCAGGGCCTCGGTCAAGCCATTGAGACTGTCGCCGACGACACCGTAGATGCGCTTCACCCCGGCTTGGGCAAGGGTTTCGGCGATGAGGTCGGCGATGTTGTCGATCCGCATGGGGCTTGTCCTTTGGGTAAGATCTGTCTGGCCGCGCAGCCGCATGATGTTCGGCAGGCTGCAACCGCGCAAGCCTCACCGGATCACAGATTCGCGGGCGCAATCTTGTCCGCTGTTGCTGCCGGTTGGACCATCCGGCCGGCCATCGCCTCGATCTCGGACACCACGAGATCGGGCGCCGCGTATTGCACCATGTGGCCGACACCCGGCAGCACGATGAGCTTGGCGTTCGGCGCCGTGGCGGCAAGCGGCCGCGAATGGATGCGGGTCGTGACCGTTGCGTCGACGTCGCCCGCAATGATCGACAGCGGCGCCGTGATCTCCGCATAGCGCGGCGCCTGCTCGACCATGGCGGCCTTCAGCGTGACGAGGTCGCGCGCATTGGCGATGAACTCGCGCGGCCGCAGCAGGAGCAACGTCTCGCTGTCGCGGACGAAATCGTCCGGCATCGGCTGCGGTGCGAACACGCCGCGCGCGCCTGATGGCGTGACGAGATAGCCAAGCGGCAACGTGATGGTGTGCGCCAGCAAGGGCCCGATCAGCGGCGTCGAGATCACATCGTTGTAGCGGCCGGCACCGCCGCGCCATGGATAGGCGACGGGAGCGAGCAGCACGAGACCGGCGACGCGCTCCGGATGATCCAGCGCAATGCGCAGCGCGAGCGCGCCGGCCCAGGAATGCGCCACCACGGTCGCCCTGATGATACCGAGTCTGGCGAGCGCCTCGGCGATCATCCGGCCCTGAATCGCCGGCGTCGAATCCTCAGCGCGCTCGCGCGTGCTCCAGCCATGGCCCGGGCGGTCGATCAGGATCACCCGGCGCGTTTTCGCAATGCGCTCGCCGAGCGGCTGCATCGCCCGCAGATTGGAGCTTGCGCCGTGCAGCATCACGACCGGCGGCTCCGCGGCATCGCGCGGGCCGAGCTCGACCACATGCAGCCGCGCGCCGGTCACATCGACCATGCGGCCCCGAGGCGGAAAGGCTCCCTGAATGAAGATGACGCCGATTTGCGTCACCAGAGCCAGCCACAGCCCTGTGGCCGCCAGCGCAATGATTGCGGTCAACATCGAGGGTATCCGAAGGGTCTTGGGTAACTGAAGTGTGTTGGGCACCTGAACATTAAGACGAAGCCAACGCTTGGTTTCGCGTCGATTTGCCCCCTGCCCGGGCATGCTCTTGTTCGGAAAGCCAATTGTCGATTTCCGGCCCGCGGCGGAGCGCGGAGTTGTCCACAATGCCCCCAGCCTGTGGATAGCGGGTTTATCCCTGCGTCATTAGTAATTCCATAGATTGCCCGTGGCAATTTCGCCATCAGAGGCGAGGCTTCATCGAAACCGCGACGGGCTCGGGATGTCTCTTGGCTTGTACACTGAATCCACAGGAACCTGCGTCCGCACGACGTGTTCAATGGGAAGTAATCGGAGGAGTACCATGATTTCCGACCCTAGCGATGCGGCCATCGATCAGATCGTGGCGAGTTGCAATGGCGACCTGCGCGGCGCCCTGAAGGCATTGTTGCTGGTGAATGAGCACCTGGAGGCGGAGCTTCAGCAATTCTATGCCGCTGTCGCCCAGGACAGCGCGTCACGCGGCAAGTTACTGCACTAGTCTCCTGCGCCGGACCGTATCGCGAGCAAGCATCAGGTTCGCGAGCAACGTGCCCATCGCGGCCATTGGCCCGCGATCGCGATCCATCGCACGCATTCAGTTCAAGGCAATCAGATGTCGCGGCCTTCGACCTTCTCGGTCAGCTGCTTGACGATCTGCGGCACCTTCTCAAGGTAGGGATCGACCGCCAGCGCCTTGCGGAAGGCGTCCAGCGCGCGCTTGTCGTCGCCCATGTCCTGCATGATCATGCCGACACCCGCCAGCGCGCCGAAATGGCGGGGCTCGCGGGTCAACACCTGCTGCAGATCTCCAAGCGAACGGACGTAGTCGTTCTTGAGGTAGTAGATGGTCGCGCGCCGGTTCCAGGCCTCGACATAGTCGGGCCGGAGCTTGATCACCGCGTCCAGAAGCTTCAGGGCGACATCGACATTCTGGGCGTCGAGCGCGGCCTTGGCGCGCACCATCAAAAGCGCCGCGGTATCGCTCGGGGTTTGCAGCCATAGCGCCCATATCCGCGCCTCGACATGGCGGGCGCTGTCCTCATCAGGCGCGGCCTTCAGCGCGCCGAACAGGAAATCCAGCCCGCGGGTGCGGTCGGCCGGAACCTTCGGTAGCTTGGTCGGGGCTTCCGGCAGTTTCTTCTGCGCCTTCGGCGGCGGGACCACGTGCGGATCGTCCTGCGCGGCGGCCGCGACGGGCACGGCCAGAAGTGCTGCGATCAGGATCGCCAGCCGGCGGTTGGTGGGCCGAAGGAGGTTGAATCCCATGACCGAAGTCTAGACGCACAAAGCCGCGCTGCAAAGCAGCACGGCCTCAAAGACCTGTGAAATGATGTGTTGGGATCAGCGCAATCGGCCGACCCGCGCCGGATCAACCCTGGCGCGCCTTGAAGCGGCGCTGGACCTTGTTGATCACGTAGACCCGGCCCTTGCGGCGGACCAGACGGTTGTTGCGATGGCGGCCGCGCAGCGACTTCAGCGAGTTACGGACCTTCATGGGACAATCCTGTTACTTCGAAAGGCCCGCGTTGGAGGCCGTACCTGATCAATGCCAATCGTCGGCAAAAAGCCAATAGTTGGCGAAATGGGATTATCCCGACAAGCGCCTAACGCGCGGGACGGCCGGGTTCTAAGCCATCGGACCGTTAAATGTCAACCGAGATGGGCCGATTTTCGGCCATATCCGGGCCTGGAACCAACGTTGGCCATCCCCGTCACGTTATTGAGATCACATCAGAAACGGACGACCGCCGCGATATCCGCGCCATCGCCCCGTCCGGTCGCAGCGCTCTAACGATGGCTTCTTGGCCGGCGAAGCGGGCTCACGCGCCGGATGCACCCCGCACCCAGGGACGACTTCGTGCCCGAACCGGGTTCGCGCCGCCACCGCGCCTTCCATCAACTCAGACCGCTTGCGAAAATTGTTATATCATATAATTATTTTCCATCGCCAACAAACGCGCCGCCGGGGAAGCCGAATGCCCAAGCTCAAACTGCCTGACATCGAAAAGGTCATCGCGATCGACATCCACACCCATGCCGAGGAGCCGTGCGGCATGCATGGCGACGACGGCTATGACGATTTCCAGGCGCAAATGGCCGACTATTTCAAGTCGCCGCACAAGCATCCGCCGACCGTGCCGGAGACTGCGGCCTACTACCGCGCCAAGAACATCGCCGCGGTGATCTTTCCGGTCGACGCCGAACGCGAGACCGGTTTCCGCCGCTACAAGAACGAAGAAATGCTGGAGATCGCGTCCGACCATCTCGACGTGCTGATCCCGTTCGTCTCGATCGATCCGCACAAGGGCAAGCTCGGCGTCCGCGAGGCGCGCAGGCTGATCGAGGACTACGGCGTCCGCGGCTTCAAATTCCATCCGACCATGCAGGGCTTCTACGCCAACGACCGCATGGCCTATCCGCTCTATGAGGCGATCAATGACGGCGGTGCGATTGCGCTGTTCCACACCGGCCAGACCGGCGTCGGCTCGGGCATGCCGGGCGGCATGGGGATGCGGCTGAAATATTCCAACCCGATGTACATGGACGACGTCGCGGCCGATTTTCCCGACCTCAAGATCATCCTCGCGCATCCCTCCTTCCCCTGGCAGGAAGAGGCGCTGTCGGTCGCGACCCACAAGCCGAACGTCTACATCGACCTGTCCGGCTGGTCGCCGAAATATTTCCCGCCGATCCTGGTGCGCTACATCAACTCGATCCTGCAGGACAAGATGCTGTTCGGCTCCGACTGGCCGGTCATCACGCCGGACCGCTGGCTCGCAGATTTCGCCAAGCTCGACATCCGCGAGGAGATCCGCCCCAAGGTCCTGAAGGCCAACGCGCGCAAGATTTTGGGGATTTAAGGGAGTATTGTCGGCGGCAAGCTTCGGAGGTGGTTCATGGCGAACTTCACCGGACTTGCCGCTTTCCTCGCCGCGCTCGCGATCGCAAGCGCAGTGCCGGGCTGCGCCGCCGCCGCCGAGCAGCCGGCCGCCTTCGTCGAGTTCGAGAGCCCGCTTGCGAGCGCGCAACCGCTGCAAGGCCTGTTGCGGCGGCCGGAGCGACCGGGTCCCCTGCCCGCCGTGGTGTTGCTCCACGGCTGCAGCGGGCAGTGGCGGGAACTCGACGAGCGCTGGGGCAAGCGGCTCGCGGCCTGGGGCTATGTCACGCTCACGGTAGACCGGTTCGGCCCACGCGGCATCAGCAATACCTGCACCGGCGATGTTCCGGCCGCAACGGTTCACGACGCCTATCGCGCGCTGAGCTTCCTAAGCCGGCAATCCCTGGTCGATCCGACACGCATTGCCGTGATCGGCTTCTCGCAAGGCGGATGGCTTGCGTTGCTCTCGGTCGAGCGCGGCGCGATCGAGATCAACGCGACAGAAAAATTCCGCGCCGCCGTCGCCTTCTATCCGCGCTGCCTCGGCATCAAGGGCAACATGAGTGTGCCGACCCTGATCATGGTCGGTGAACTCGACGACTGGACGCCGGCGCAAGAGTGCCGGAACCTGGCAGAAGGCCGCGACGATGACGGCATCTCGCGGCAGCAGGGCCTCGGTTATCCGATCGAGTTGATCGTCTATCCCGGCGCCTACCATGAATTCGATATCCCGCATTACAGCACGCCGGCACAGCCGCTCGGCCATCACCTCGAATTCAACGAGCAGGTCCGCGATCGGTCCATCGACGCTCTCAAGAAATTCCTGTATGCGACCATTGGCGGGCAAGAGAAAACCCAATGAGCATCAAAGCAATCGTCTTCGACGCCTATGGCACGCTCTATGATGTGCAGTCCGTGGCCGAAATCACCGAAGATGCGTTCCCCGGCTATGGCGACATCATCACCCAGATCTGGCGCATCAAGCAGCTCGAATATTCCTGGCTGCGCACGCTGATGCGGCGCTACCAGGATTTCGCGACCGTGACCCGCGATTCCCTCGCCTACACGCTGCGCTGCCTCGGCCTGCAATATGACGAGGCGACCTTCGGGCGCATCATCGACAAGTACCAGCATCTTGCGCTGTATCCGGATGCCGTCGCTGCGCTCGAGGCGATGAAGGACAAGAAGCTCGCGATCCTCTCCAACGGCAGCCCTGGCATGCTGAATGCGCTGGTGCGCAATTCCGGCCTCGATCGCCTGCTCGATGCGACCATCAGCGTCGACGCCCACAAGGTGTTCAAGCCGGCACCGGAAGCCTACACGCTGATCGAGGAGGTGCTGAACGTGCCGCCTGCGGAGGTGCTGTTCATCTCGTCCAATCCGTGGGACGCCTGCGGCGCCAAGGCGTTTGGACTCAATGTCGCATGGATCGAACGGGTGACGCCGGAGGCGATGGCGCTGGCCTGCGTCGAAAGCGAGACGGTTGCCCCATTGACGATGTTTTGGGCGTTGCGTACCCAGATGGACGAGCTCGGCGTGGTGCCCGATCATCGGATCCACGGCCTGTCTGAACTTCCTGCCCTGGTGTCTGCCAGATCCTGACTAGCAAGGTCCTGAACAGTATGAGCCTCGCCTCCGTCCGCGCCTTCTTCGCCGAGAAGGCGCCCGAAATCTCCGTGATCGAATCCGCTGTGAGCTCTGCGACCGTCGCGCTGGCGGCGGAGGCCTATGGCGTCGAGCCGGCGCGGATCGCCAAGACACTGAGCCTGCGGGTCGGTGACCGTGTGGTGCTGATCGTCACGGCCGGAACGTCCCGGATGGACAACAAGAAGGTGAAGGCCGCGTTCGGCGGCAAGCCGAAGATGCTCGGCCTCGACGAGGTCGCCGATATCACCGGCCACGAGGTTGGCGGCGTCTGTCCGTTCGGACTGAAGACGCCGCTGCCGGTCTTTTGCGATGTGTCGCTGAAGGCATTCGACATCGTGGTGCCGGCCGCAGGCTCGACCCACAGCGCGGTGCGCATCACGCCCGACCGGATGGCGGAACTCACCGCCGCAGAATGGGTCGATGTCTGCGAGGTCAGGTCTCAGGCAGACGTCGGTTCCTAGAGATTAGTCTTCGTCGTCGCCAGGCGCCGGCCGCGGTGGCGCAACGGAGCCTGGACGCATCTGCTGTTGCACGTGCGGCCGCTGCATCGTCTGCGGCTGGGGCGCGCGCCCCTGCGTTTGGGCCTGCTGTTGCGCATTGGACTCGAACACCGCCCGGCAAGAACTGCCAAGCAGCGCCGTATTCTGCCGCAGGCAGGCGACAATCCGGTTGGTGTCGGGAATCTGATCGCTGCACAGCCGCATCACGTCAGGCGTGCAAGCCATCTGCTGTTCCCAGGTGCCACGATACTCCTGCGATAGCGCAGGCGCGGCCGTGCCAAGGCCGCCGATCGCGATCGCTAAGCTCAGGACAATCCGCTGCGTCTGCATGCCCAATGCCTTCATTCGATTGGAGTTCAATTTGATCCGCGCAGGCGGGTTCCGCGCGGCGATTGCTTCAACGTGGAAAATAAATGCGGCCAAGGATCGTTCGTGCAGACAACTAAATGTGATTGCCGATCGACACAGGTTCCCTGTTCGACCTTGCCGCTTCTTCACCGCCGCGCTCAAGCGCGCGCTGTCGTCTGCAATAAATTCTTGAAAATTCCGCCGCGTCTCCTTTCCCGCAAGCTGGAGAGGTGCAGCAGTTTGCCGCGAGGCCGGTTCAACCTGATTCAAAAAGCTAGCGCTTGCGCGCCACCTTGCGCGTCTTTGCAACCGACCGCTTCCTGGCCGCGCCGCGCTTGGTCGCTGTCTTCTTGCTGGCGGCTGCGCGGCGGACCGGAGCGGCTGCCGGTGGACGCTTGCGCGACCCCGCCCTCCTGACCGCCTTCCTGTGCGAATTCTTGGCTGTCTTCTTCGCTGCTTTCTTTGCGGCCTGCGGGCTCGCGCGCCGCGCCGTCGACGCGCTCCGGCGCTGCGCGCCGCTTCCCCCGACCGGAACGATGTGGTCGTCGGCATCGAGCGTGAGCTGCTGGAGCGGATATGCCGGCAGGAAGCTCGGATCGTTGTAGAGCTTGCTCAAGCTGCCCTGGTCGAACTTGCCGCCTTGCCCGCGATCTTCACCTGCGCCGGCGCGCCAGGCCGCTTCCCAGACTCTCGCGAGCGTCTTGGCGCCGTCCTGCATGCAGGCCGCCGTCGCATCCTTCAGCTTCGACCACATCACGTCGACCTGGCCGCTTCCCATGTGCGAGTTGAACAGGTCGACGATCGTCATCGGCGGCAGCCGCTTCACGGTTCGCTGCATCAGCGCGACCACGGCGACCGCAGCGTCGCGTCCGGTCGGCGTGGCGCCCGCAGCGATCTCCGCGACGTCGCTGGTCCGCGCTTCGGGGATCATCTTGATGAGGTCCTTGCCGTGGCGCCCGATCATCGTGGTCTCGTACACGCTGTGCACCTTGGCGTGCTTCTTGTCGTTCGGGTCGAGGCCATGGTGGAATTGCGAGATGTGCAGCGGCTGGCAGGCATCGCCGATGTAGTGCGCGACGATCCCCGCGGCGCAGACGAATTCCAGCTTCTTGTTGGCAGCGGCGTATTCGACCATTTCGTCGAAGATCTGCCAGATCCGGAACGGCAACGCGCCGCGGCGGTCCTCGCCGATCCCTTCGTAATAGTCGTTCCAGACCTTTGGATCGACGTTGCGCGTGGACTCGGCGCAAAGATCCAGCAGCGTCTTGCCATCCTTGCCCGGTCTATCCATGTCGGCGAAATGGTTGCTCTCGTCGGTGTGCCGGGTGAAGCGCCAGACCAGGTCGGCGACGTCGGCCAGCGGCGCGAATGCGCCGCGCTGATACGGCTTGAGATTGGCCAGCAGCTTGTCGTCGAGGCCGATATTGTCGGAATTGGCGTCCATCATGGCGGAGAGCTTGGGCAACTTCGCATCGATCAAGCCGGTGGCGTAGGCGCCGATCTTGACGTGTCCCCATTCGCCCCAATACTCGGTGTGGCCGGCGTTCCAGTCGCCGATCAATTCGACATCGAGCTCGCGGCACAGCGTCGCCATGCAGATGCCGAGCGCAACCTGCATCGGGACCTTGCCGCCTGATCCGAACAATTCCTGGCCACCCCATTCCAGCGCCAGGGGACTGAGGATGCGCGCGCCGCTGGCGTTCTTCTTCGCGTCCGGATCGTCGAGAAACCAGACCGTGCCGGAGTCGCCGGGATAGTTGTTGAGCGGGGTGTCGCCGTCGCGCGGGCCGATCACGAAATCGCTGACATATTCCATGCCGCCGACGGTCTTGTAGCGATAGAACAGGCCAATGATCTTGCCCTTCATCAATCCGCTGGTGGCGCCGAAGGCGATCAGCGGCTGGTTGATGATCTCGAGGCGGAAGGTGCCGACATTGAGATCGACGACGTCGCCGACCTGGCCGACGCCGTAGACCTGCGCGGTCCAGCCCTTGACGTCGTCGACGCGGATCAATCCGGCATCGAGATTGGCCACCGCGCGCGCGCCGGGCCAGCCGGGATAGACGTCGCTGAACGCGCGCTTGCCGAGTTGCAGCGCATCGCTGATGCCGAGGCGGCGGTCCGTGTTCTTGAAGCCGGCGAATATCTCGCGCCCGGCCGCGCCGACCACGTGGCGATTGGAGAGTGCAAACACGGTCTCGCCATTGGTGACGAGGCAACCGATCGAGCCGCGGTGGATCTTGCCCTGGATCATGGTCTGGACGGGGAAGCCGCCGCCGACCAGATCGCTCTTGAACACCGGCGGATCGACGACGCCGGGGCCGCCCTCGTTCGGATCGACCTTGACGACGCAGGTCGGCACGACGCGCCCGTCCGGCAGATACAGGAACGGCGGCACCAGCTGGTCCTGCTTCTCCGGATGGTTCTTCAAATCCGAGCGCTTCATCCAATCCCGCACGAAGACGAGAATGCAGGGCCATGACCAGTCCTTGACCGACGAATTGAACAGCGTGCGCGGTCCGAGCGCCTGCGGCTTGGAATGGTGCCGCCGTTCGGTCGCGTTGCGGTCGCTGTCCCGGATCAGATAGCGGCCGATCGCCGTGGCGTAGACCGATTGCAGATGGGCCAGATGCACATGATAGGCTTCGCGGGCATCGAGCAGATCCTTCACCGACAATGACGTGAAATCGTGCTTGGTCAGATCAATCATCTGATCCCTCCCAAAATGCGCTTGGCGGCAACAGGTTCAGGACACAGAAATAGACGATCGCGGCGGCCCACGATCATGGGTTAGTTCACACAGTTTATACAATTTAAAAGGGATGACACGAATGTGACGGGTCACGCGGCCTACGGCCTGCGTGCGGACGTCCGTTATTCGGATGAGCGGCCCGTTATTTCCGCTGGCCGCGGCCTTTGGCGAAATGGCTGGCGAGGAAATCCGCCAGCACCTCGACGCGGGCGGGACGCGGGCCGCCGGGCGGGGTGACGAGATGCACGGCGCCCTCGGGCTGCTTCCAGCCTTTCAGGATCACCTCGACCTCGCCGCGCGCGATCGCGTCGCCGACGATGAAGTCGGGCAGATCGGCGATGCCGAGGCCGGCGAGCAGCGCGGGCATCACGGCCTCGCCATTGTTGACGCGCAACTGGCCGGCGGGACGCACGCTCGCCTGTTCGCCAGACGCGTTGGTGTAGTGCCAGACGCCCTGGGTCGAGAGATAGGCGTAGCCGAAGCATTTGTGCTCGGCGAGATGCATCGGATGGGTCGGCCGGCCGTAGCGCTTCAAATAGGACGGCGCCGCCACCGTATAGCGCGGCATGCCGCATAGCCGCCGCGCGATCAGCGAGGAATCCGGCAGCCGCGCGATGCGCAGGCCGGCATCAAAGCCTTCGCCGATCAGATCGACGGTGGCATCACTCAGATGCAGATCGATCGCGACCTCCGGATAGGCCTCCATGAATTCCGGCAGCAGGGGCGCCACGGTCTTGATGCCGAAGCTCATGGGCACCGCGAACCGCACCAAGCCGCGCGGCGTGGTCGATTGCGCCAGCGCCTCGCTCTCGGCGGCCTCGCCGTCGGCCAGCAGCCGCGCGGCGCGCTCCGACAGTTTCTGGCCGGCATCGGTCAGCGCCAGACGCCGCGAGGTGCGGTTGAACAGCCGCGCGCCGAGCCGCTCCTCCAGCCGGCTGACCGCTTTCGAGATGGTCGCCTTGGACAGTGAGAGCTCGGTCGCAGCCGCCGCAAACGACCGTAACTCCACGACTTTTGCGAAGATCGCGAGCGCCTCGAAGTCCGGAAGTTTCGACATGGCAGCTGCCCCGATTACCAATTTTGGAAACAATGAGTTTCAATAGTTTCTATTTCTATACCACAGCCGGAGGCATATCCAAGGGGTCAACGAGATCGAAACCAACTATCAAGCGGAGTAACACATGATCGAACTCAGACCATTCGCAGAGCTTGGCGGCGCCGACCACGGCTGGCTGAAGGCCAAGCATCACTTCTCGTTCGCGAGCTACTACGATCCCGCCAATGTCAGCCACGGCGCGCTGCGCGTGTGGAACGACGACGAAATCGCGCCCAACTCCGGCTTCCCGGCGCATCCGCATGCCAACATGGAGATCATCACCTATGTTCGCGAAGGCGCGATCACGCACCAGGACTCGCTCGGCAACAAGGGACGCACCGAAGCCGGCGACGTGCAGGTGATGAGCGCCGGCAGCGGCATCCGTCACTCCGAGTACAATCTGGAGCCGTCCAAGACCAAGATCTTCCAGATCTGGATCGAGCCGACGACGAAGGGCGGCCAGCCGACCTGGGGCTCGAAGCCGTTCCCGAAGGCGGACCGCTCGGGCAAGCTCGTCACCATCGCCTCCGGCATCGCCGGCGACAACGACGCGCTGCCGATCCGCGCCGATGCGCGGGTGCTCGCCACCACGCTGAAGGCCGGTGAGAGCGCGGAATACGCCGCCGACAAGGCCCGTCACCTCTATCTGGTGCCGGCGGCCGGCAGCATCGAGGTCAACGGTGTCCGCGTCAACACACGCGACGGCGCCGCGATCCGCGATGAAGCCAAGCTGAAGATCATCGCGCTCGAGGATGCCGAGCTCGTGCTGGTCGACGCGGCCTGATCACCTCACTCTGCATGCGCGGACGGATGTCCGCGCATGCCCCTCCCGATCATCTTCCCTTACCTCAACCCCAGAAGGAGGCCATCATGGCCAAGGTTCTCGTCCTCTACTACTCCGCCTACGGTCATATCGAAGCGATGGCCAATGCCGTCGCGGAAGGTGCGCGCGAAGCCGGCGCTACCGTCGACATCAAGCGCGTGCCCGAGCTGGTGCCGGCCGAAGTCGCCAAAGCTTCGTACTACAAGCTCGACCAGCCCGCGCCGATCGCCAAAATCGACGACCTCGCCAACTATGACGCGATCATCGTCGGCACCGGCACCCGGTTCGGCCGCATGGCCTCGCAGATGGCGAACTTCCTCGACCAGGCCGGCGGGCTCTGGGCCCGGGGCGCGCTGAACGGCAAGGTCGGCGGCGCCTTCACCTCGAGCGCGACCCAGCATGGCGGCCAGGAGACCACGCTGTTCTCGATCATCACCAACCTCTTGCATTTCGGCATGACCGTGATCGGCCTGAACTATGGCTTTGCCGGACAAATGAAGCTCGACGAGGTCACCGGCGGCGCGCCCTACGGCGCCACCACGATCACCGGCGGCGACGGCAGCCGCCAACCCAGCGAGAACGAACTCGCCGGCGCGCGCTATCAGGGCCGCGCCATCGCGGAGGCCGCGAAGAAGCTGCACGGCTGAACTGCACGGCCGAGTTCCACATCCGGCTGGATAGATGCTCGACAGGGCGGCACTCGGTGACGATTGCCGCCCTCTCGACCGCAACGGTTCCCGAGGTTCATCGCGACTATTTTCGTGATATGCCGCAAGGCTCCTTGTCGGCGCAGCCCTGAGGTTTGCCATGACCAACGCACCGAAGACCCGCTGGCCGGAACTGCCGACGGCGGAGTGGCGCGACAGCTGTGCCACGCTCCAGCTCTTCACCCAGATCGTCGGCAAGATCCGGCTGGCGAAATCGCCCTGGCTCAATCACTCCTGGCACGTTACGCTCTATGTCACGGCACGCGGGCTGACAACCTCACCGATCCCGGATGGTGACCGCACGTTCCAGGTCGACTTCGATTTCATCGATCACGTGCTGCGCATCTCGACCAGCGACGGCGCCGAGCGGCAATTCGCGCTGGCCGGGCAATCGGTCGCGAGCTTCTACGCGGCGATCATGGCGAAGCTGAGCGAGCTCGGCGTCAATGTCGTCATCGACGAGACGCCGAACGAAATCCCCGAGCCGATCCGGTTTTCGCTGGACACGCAACATGCCGCCTACGATGCGGACGCCGTGCGCCGTTTTCACCAGATCCTCGTGAACTGCGACCGCGTGTTCAAGCAATTCCGGACCGGCTTTCTCGGCAAGGCGAGCCCGGTGCATTTCTTCTGGGGCAGCTTCGATCTCGCGGTGACGCGCTTCTCGGGCAGGACGGCACCGCGGCATCCCGGGGGCGTGCCGTATTTGCCCGACGAGGTGGCGCACGAAGCCTATTCGCACGAGGTCAGCAGCGCCGGCTTCTGGCCGGGCGGCGGCGCGATTGATTATCCCGCTTTTTATTCCTATGCCTATCCGGAACCTGCGGGCTATCGCAGCATGCCGGTGCGACCTGACGCTGCGTTCTTCAGCGAGGCGCTCGGCGAATTCATCCTGCCCTACGACGCCGTGCGGATGGCTGCGGACCCGGACAGGGCGCTGCTCGAATTCCTGCAATCAAGCTATGAGGCCGCGGCCATCAATGCGAACTGGGACCGTGCTGCGCTGGAGTGCACACCGGGCCAGCCGGGCGTGGTCAGAGGGGTCTGAGGCCGGCGCGCCGCGCCATTCGTTCAATCGTCTTCGCGCGAGGGCGTCGCCTTGCCGAGCGCCCGTTTCAGCCGCGCGGTCAGCTCGGGATAGTGACGCAGCGCCAGCACGGCGCGGTCGCGCAGCGCGTGAGGCTGCCCGCGCCAGCTCAAGGGTGCGCTGAGGTCGACCAGTGGCGTGCGCTGCGGTCCGAACCGCCGCTTGTAGCTGTAATTGCCGATCGAGAAATCGAACTCCCGCACACCATCCTTGTGCAGCGCTGCGATGGTGCGATCGACGATCAGCCGGCCCGGCGAACAGGCCGACCATTTGCCGCCCGCATTGCTGATGCGGATCATGACATAGCGCGAGCCGGTGCGAATGCCGAGCAGCGTCGCCACGACTTCGTCGTGGGTCGCAAGCGCGGTCATGACGGCATAGCCGCGCGCGGTGCCTTCGCGCACGAGGTCGCGATAGAAGGCGGCGCAGTCCGCATTGTCGAGCACGTAGTTGAGCCCCAGGCTGTTCAGCCGCGCGCCCTGCTGCGCTTCCGTGACGGACAGCAGGCCCAGCGCCTCGTCGGTATCTGTGGCGATCCTGAATGATGCGGACCGCTCGCGCGCAAACACGCGCCAGCTCCGTCCCAATTCCTTGCGAACCTTCCGGCTCAGCTCGTAGCGCCAGGCGTCGTGGTCGTCGCCGATGGTCAGGAGATTGCCGTTGACGACCGACGGCCCGATGCCGTCGAGCAGCGCCAGCGGGTTGGATCGCGTCGCGAGCTTGATCGGCATCTTGCGAAACCTGATCAGATCGGCCCCGCCTTGCGCCTTGCGCAGCGCGGCCTGCAAATCGCGCCAGAACTGCCATGCGGCGACGTCGTCGCGCGGCGCAGCCGGCCCGAGCACCGGCGCGTTGAAATCGGTGAGGTTGAGGTCGGCGAATTCAACGATGCGCAGGCTGCCCAGCCGATGACGGATCAGCGGCAGCAGCGCCGCCCGCTCGCCGGTCGCGGCATCGCTGACAAGGGCGATCAGCGGCTCGACGCCGTCGGTCGACGCGAAAGCGCGGTACCAGGACGCATACCATTGCGGATGCTGGAACGCGGTAAGCGGTTCGAAAGTCCCCCAGCGGGCGACCGCCTGCGCCCAATCGGAAACCAATTCGACGCGATAGCCGACCGCATAGGAGGCGACCCGCGCCCCGAATTTCTCAACCGCTGTCGTCAAGACCGTCATTTCAGCACCTGCTACCGGCAAGCTGGCTTACGCCGCCTGCAACGCCGCATTGGACGGGTCCTTGGGCGGGTCCCTGGGCAGGTCGACGATCTTGCCGAGATCGCTCTCGTTGAGGCGGAAGTCGATTGCGCGCCGCACGGCACGTTCGCGCTTCACCCACTTGCCGTCGCGCAGCAGCTTCTGCATCACCTGCTTGGCGAAGAAGGTCGGGCCGCGAATGCTGCGGCTGCGCGGCGTGTAACCGAAGCGATGCCGCAGCATGCCGTTGGCAAGATGCAGGATCTGGGCGCGGCGGATGTCGTCGTTGACATAGGAGATCGTCATCGAGATGTTGACGGTGTCGAGGTTCTCGACACGGTGCGGCGCATTGAGCGGCCAGTTCAGCATCTGGCCGGGCTCGAGATCGATGACCTGCGCATGCCAGTCGTACCAGGGTTCGTAGGGGATATCGACCTCGACGTCGAACAGCGCGATGTTCTCCAGATGCTCGGGCCGGATGAAGGGCTGCGTGGCGGGGTAGATGTAGACCCGCTTGCGGCCGGCGATCTGGACCAGGCCCTGCCCCGGCAGATCGGCGTGGTAATAGACCTGCGCATCGGGCGACGAAATCAGGATGCCGGCCTGATGGGTCGGCGCATCGAAGCCAGGAACCTTGGCCGCGATCTCGCCGAACATCCGCTCGATCATGTCACGGTAGCGCCGATCGATCGCGGTGACGTTGCGCAGGTTCAGCCACAGACCGCCGCGCGAAATCGCCTCGATCACCTGATGGCCGCGCAACCTGCCGATCTCGCCCTCGCGCCAGACCCGGCTCGATCCCTTGGCGCCAGTCTTGACTAGGCTGTAATGCTCGCGCGGATAGTGCTCGATCAGCTTGGCGAGATCGTCCATCGAGAACGCGGGCTGCTTGTGCATGGTGTGCTCGAGCCGGATCGGCTGATGGCTCCAGAGCCTGGAATGGTTGTCATCCCAGTTCGCAAAGATCTTGCCCGTCGTCATTGGTCGCGCTCCTGGCTGCGCCGTTTCGCTGCATTCGATGTCCCGTTCCGGGACGATCTGGCTGCTCTTGAGCAGGGATTGGCAAGAACGGTGCCGTCGCACACGCGCGCGGGGTTACGCAAAGCTAATGTCTCGCCGATATGGCTAACCGCGACGTTTCCGGAGCCGGCCGCCGTGGCCGACAGGACTGAATGACTGTACCACCCCGATATCGCGCGCTGTTCCTCGGCGCCGGGCCGCGGATGCACTGCGGCGTCGGGCACTTCACTCGCCTTTTGCAGGAGACGATCGACAAGATCGAGCCCGGCGCGACCACGGCGTTAACCCTGACCCAGACCGATGGCAGGATCAGCGAGATCTGGCGCGCGGTCGGCAGCGCGGACAGCGTGGTCTGTAACTTCCCGATCGTGGCCTGGAAGCGCGTGATCGTGCGGCCGCTGCTCGCGCTGCTGTTCGCCCGCCTGCGGCGCCGCAAGGTCGTCTTGATCCAGCACGAATGGGCCGGCCTCAACGGCATCCGCCGGCTGACCTTTATTCCCGCGCTATGGTTCGCCAACGCCATTGTGATGTTCTCGCCGCTGGTACGCCGCGAACTCGCCGACGACCGGATCATGCGTGGCATGGTGCGGAAATGCGTGCTGGCGCCGCTGCCGCCGAACATCGCGGCGCCGGCCGGCTTCGCGGACTCGATGTTGCTGCAGCGGCTCGTCGCGGCACGCAGCAACGGCCAGCTCATCGTCGGGCATTTCGGCTCGATCTATCCCGGCAAGCAGCCGAACGGGCTGCTCGAGATCGGCGCGATCCTGAAGCAGCGGGGCCTGCAGCCCTTGATCGTCTATGTCGGCTCCTTCATCCGCGGCACCGACAATATCGAGCAGAAGTTCTATGCCCGCGTCGCCGAGCTGGGGCTCAAGGGCGATGTGATCGTCTCCGGCTATGTCGCCTCCGACCACGAGGTATTCGGCCTGCTCGGCGAGATCGACGTGTTCTGCTATTCGCTGGCGGAGGGCCTGACCGCCCGGCGGTCGAGCATCCTGGCCTGCGTGCAGTCCGGCCGGCCGCTGATCGTCACCGGCCCGGCGCTGCCGGACGAATTCGACCATCATCCGCGCTTCAAGGAACTGATCGACCGCGGCGCCATCCTGCTGGTGCCGCGCGACGCCGACAGTGCCGGCTATGCCGACCGGATCGTCACGGCGCTGAAGCGGCCGACCGTCCCCGTGCCGTTCGATTTCGACGCTTGGTGGACGGATGTCGCCAACGCGGTCCGCGCGCAGCTCTAGCTACGCATCCGGAACCGGGCCAGATAATGCAGCCCGAATACCGCGATCAGGAACGTCACCCAGGTCGTATCGGCGCGATCGAGAAAGAAGCTCTCCATCGACGACAGATAAAGTCCGAACAGCCAGATGCGCAGGAACAGCATCGTCAGCGGCCCATCATTGCCGCCGCGATCCGCGGCCTGGAAGTCGCACAGCGGCTTGACGACAACCGCCGCGATCAGCAGCACGAGACCCGGCAGGCCGGTCCCGAGCGCGGTATCGAGATAGCCATTGTGGCTGTGCGAGGCGTAGCCCGCCCACTCCTTGCCTTCCTGCAGGTTCTGGATCGCGCTAGTGCCCCAGAACGACTCGAAGCCGTAGCCGGTCCATAACCGCTGGTGCAGCGATTCGAGGGCGAACGCCCAGATGTCGGCGCGGCCGGTGAAGGAGGTGTCGATCGGCATCCGGTCGGCGATCGCCGCCAGCGTATCGCTCATCACGGTGCCGACGCTGAACAGATTGAGCAACAGCAGCGGCGTCAACAGCAGCAGCGCGCGGCCCGACAGCGAGCGGATCACCGGCATTAGCGCGGTCAGCATCAGCACGGCGAGGCAGAGCACGATCGCGCTCTTGCCGGCGGTGAAGAACAGGAACACCGCGGCAAGCCCGGTCACCGCGATGCCCGACAGCCAGCCGCCGGCCCGCATCAGATAGATGCCGATGAAGATCAGCATCGCCATCATCGCGGCCGCGACGTTCTTGTGGCCGAACGCGCCGCGCCAGTTGCCGGCAAGCGCCGGTTCCTGCGGATCGGTGGCCTGGTGGATCGACAGATGCGGCGCCAGCAAGACGCCGAGGTAACACGTCACCAGCAGCACCAGGGCGGCGATGCCGAACCAGCGCATCAATTCGCCCTGCGATTTCGGCAGCAGCAGCAGCGTCGCGGTTACCACGATGACGAACACCGACAGCGTCAGGCGGCGCAGCGAGGTGGCAGGATCGGACGACAGCACGACGGTGACGCAGGTCCAGCCGGCGAACAGCAGGAAGGCCGGCGTCAGCAGCGATTTCAGCGCCGGCAGATTGTCGCGCAAGGTCAGAGCCAGCATCGCGACCATCAGCACGCCGAACAGCGCGTACAGCACCGCATCCTTGCCGGTGACGACGTCGCCGACATGGAAGCCGCTCAGATCCGCGAACGGCCGCAGCGATATCCAGACCAGCAGGAGGATGCCGACAAAGAATGCACCTCGGACGATATCCATCACAGGCCGGCGCGCAACCTCGGCGATCAGCGCCCGGCCTTCCGCGGTGACGGACATCTCACTCACGGGGCGATCTTGGAAGCCGCATAAGGCTGCGGCTCGATGCCGAGTACGGCAAGCGCGCTGCCGACCGCGACCACCATCGGATGCATCGCAATCACCGCCTGATGCTCGCGCAGCACGATGCGCGTGAAGCGATACAGCGAGAACGGCACCAGGCCGAACATCTTGGCCTTGACGGCCGCGCGCGACCACGTTGTCTGCGCCGCCTTGCGCTCGATGTGATAGTTGATCGCGCCGATCCGCAATCCGCGCCGCACGATCCAGCCGAGACTGGTTCGGGTCGAGGGAACGGTCTCGCTGATGACGGCGTCCGTAACCCAGAAGAACCGAAAGCCGGCGCGGCGCGCCCGTGCGAAGAAATCGTGGTCGCCGCCACCGAGGAAGTTGAAGCGCAGGTCGAAGGCGGGCTGGCCGAGCCTTTCGAATACCGCGCGCCCGATCAGGCAATTGCCGCAGCCATAGATCACCGGAACCGGACCGCTGGCATGATAGGCCGGCGCAAACGCCGGATGCCGCTTGAGGCTGCGCTTGTGCTTGTCATCGAAGTTCGGCCACACCGGCCCGCCGACGATCTCGGCGCCGGAGGTCTCGGCGGCCTGCACCATCCGCTCCAGCCAATCCGGCGAGGCGACCTCGTCGTCGTCGATCATCAGGAAGTTCTGCGCGTTCGGGAAGGTCTCGAGCGCGGTCTCGAATGCCGCGTTGATCGCCTGGCAATTGCCCTGCCGCGGCTCGACGACGCAGACGCCGCGAAGCTTGCCGGAATTGAGAAACTCGGCCGCTACCGGCGCGCTCTCGCAGTGCGCCGCATCGTTCTCGACCACGACGATCGCGAAGCTGCGCTCGGTGCGCTGCGCCGCCACGGACTCCAGCGTCAGCCGCAGGTGCTTCGGGCGCCGGAAGCTCGGAATGCAGATGACGGTATCGATGGAGCAATCCAGCGCGGGCGAAGTGGTGACCCAGGCGCGGTCGGCTACAGCAAGCTCGGTCGACATCTCCATGCCCTCCTGGCAATCGCGATTCGCACGACGCATCGTCCCGGCACGGATCGGAATGGGACATGGCCGTCCCAAAGTGACCGACACCGGTGGCAATACGGACGCGGCGCGAACGTTACGGCGACCTCATGGCAAAATCCGCTCCACAGGAGACCCGCGTTACCGCAACTTCGTCGCAAGGTTAATTTGAAGTCGAACGAAGCGATTTGCAGGCATATGCGACAGTGCGGCAGGCGGCTTCACCATCGGCGTCACGCTGTTAGCTGATCCTTAGGGTTAAGAGCCGTCACGCGCGCGTGAAGCGTGCTTTACGCTCCAGTTGGCATTCAATTTGCTGATCACCCCATAATTTTCGATCGTTCCGATCGCAACAACGCAAAACACTGCTAGAGGTTCACCTTGAAAGCGCTCGACCTCGTCTCGCTCGGCACCAAGCATGTCCGCAACGCCCTCTCGGAAGAGCTCTATTTGCGTACCGGACGCGACGTCACCCGCCCGGCCGCGATCTTCGCCGAGGTCGTCGAACGCTGCAACTACAAGTGCCGCTACTGCGACTACTGGCGCCGCCCGAACTATCGCGACGAGATGTCGATCGCCGAATGGCAGCGCGCGCTCGCGAGCCTGAAGCAATTCATCGGCGCCTATCACGTCGAGTTCGCCGGCGGCGAGCCCTACATCAAGAAGGGCTTTCTCGACCTGCTGCGGTTCTGCCGCGACAACGACATCCACTGGGGCGTCACCACCAATGGCGGCGCCTACCTCAACAAGAAGATCGTGGCGCAAACCGTCGCGGCGCGCCCGTTCAACATCAACATCTCGATCGATTCCACCGATCCGGCGATCCACGACTACTCGCGCGGCGTCGAGAACTCGCTGCACGACATCGTGCAGGGCATCCGCAACGTCGCCGAGCAGCGCCGTGCCGAAGGCCTGGATTTCCCGATCATCATCAAGCCGGTCGTGCATCGGCTGAACTTCCGCCGCCTGCCCGAAATGGTCGACTGGATCCAAGAGATCGGCGCTACCGCGCTGAGCTTCCAGCCGGTCGAGCAAGGCACGCAGGAGGTCGAGGACGAACTGTGGATCGGTGAGAGCGAGCTGGACGATCTCATCAAGGTCCGCGACGAGCTGTTGCGCATGAAGCGCGACGGCGCGCCGATCCTCAACGGCGAGGCCGTGTTGCGGGCCTGGCCGAACCATTTCCGCCGCGAAAAGGCGCCGAAGGAAGTGATGCCGTGCCGGGTCGGCATGCGCAATTATTTCATCCGCTCCGACGGCCGCCTGGAAACGTGCTGGTTCTTCAAGCCGATCGGCAACGTGCGTACCCAGACCGCACGTGAGATCTGGTACAGTGAGGAAGCCCGGGTCCGCCGCAAGGAGACCGTCGCTTGCGACAAGCTCTGCCTGTTCACCTGCCTTGCGCAGCGCACGCTGCAGGACAAGCTGAAGATGGGCCTGACGCTGCTAACCAACACCAAGGCCGCCTGACGCAGCGAGAGAAAGGCAACAAAGCCCGGTAGGTTCGTGGGACCGATCGGGCTTTTTGCTCGATCGCATTGAGTTCAGCCCGCGAACAGCCTTCGGAACAGGCTGGCCGATTCGGGAAACTGGCCGTTGTCGATCTGCGTTGGCCACAGACCGTCGACATCGAAATAGGCCGCATAGGCGATCGCAGCCTGATTGGCGGCAAACCAGTCGTGCATCTGCTGCACGAAAAACGCATTGTCGCCGGACTGGCCGACGCCCCATTCCGGATAGCTCATCAGCTTGCCGTGCTTCGCTGCAAACGTCTGCTGCCATTCGAGGCCGAACGGAGCCTTCAGACAGGAATTGGTCCAGCGCTCGGCCGCGCTGCCGGCCGATTTGAAATCGTAGACGTCGAGGCCGATGAAATCGACGACGTCATCGCCGGGATAGGCGGCGTCGGCCGGCATGTCCTGCGCACCCCAGCCCGGACACCAGTCGAACTTGAAACGGCGGGAATGTCGGCGGAAGATTCCAACCACGCGGCGGAACGCCCTGATGTAGTCGTCTTCATGCCCCTTGGCGAACCAGCCCGAGCTGGAGATGTTCATCTCCCAGCCGAGGCGGATGATCGCTTTGGGATGCGCCGCTGCGATGGCGCGCGCGGCCGCCCCGAACTCGGCGTCGTGCAGGCCGCCCGCGACATCGGCAAGCGGCGTGCCGGCCATGGTGAGCGGCACCGACCACACCACATTGCGCGCCGGATTCAGCTTTTTCCAGAGCCCCGGCACCCAATCGAGCTTGTGAAAGTCGTCCCAGCTGCTCTGGCCGTAGAAGTCGACGCCGAGCACTGACGACCGCGGCCGATTGAGCCATGTCTCCCAGGCCTGCAGCACTTGCTCGCGGCCGGTCTCGCCCCAATTGACGAAGGCGCCGGCGAACCGTGCCGAACCCGTGCCGAGCTGCGATCGTGCCGGTGGCGCGGCCCGCGCGGTCGACAGTCCGTTCAGCGCAAGCGCCGCGAATGCGAGGGCACCTCGCCGCGTGATTCCGTGATCAGTTGGCATCCCGCGCTCCAGTCGGCTCGCTCGCGGCGCGCGTGCCAAAAGCACACAGCGGGGCCAGCGCGGATGTCTCGAAATGGACTGATGTTGCAGTCGGCCGTTTGGCCGCGCCGCTGACCCGCCGAAAATGCCACCGAATCCGCATGTGCACTCACCTGCGCCGACCTCGTCGGCATTCGAGACGGCAGCACTGCAATATCCAGGCAACATCCCGGTCCAGCGCCAAAATCGCGCAACCGAGCGATGATTGTCGATCCATTACCGACCGCGGCGGGCCATCATTTACCATTGCTTAACCATCAACGCCGCCGATAGGGCCATCAAATCTCTCCGGCACTGATCTTGCTGAACTCGGGTTCAGGACAAGTCTGGCGGCTGCGATGTGCCGCCGTGAAACGGTGTCGCCGGAGAGAGTTACGAGATGAACCCTGTCGCGTTGCTGACCCCGACCTACGGGCGCGATCTGGAAATCTGCGCGCTGCTCTGCGAGAGCGTGGATCGTCACGTCACATCGTTCTCCAGGCACTATCTGCTGGTGCCGGATTGCGACCTGCCGCTGTTCGCGCCGCTGGCCAGCGAGCGCCGCATCATCATTCCGGCCTCGTCCTTCCTGCCCGACTGGCTGCGGCCGCTGCCGCGCATGATCCAGCGCAAGCGCCGCCAGTTCTGGTGGTCGCTGCGCACCAAGCCGGTGAACGGCTGGCACGTCCAGCAGATCCTGAAGATCGCGGCGACGATCGCGTTGCCCTATGAGCGGTTCTGCATCCTGGATTCCGACATCGTGTTCTTCCGTGATTTCGACCTTTCGCGCTTCCAGCATCCGAACACGATCCCGCTGCTGAAGACGGCCGATGCCGTAACCGCCGACCAGCCGCGCCATTCGCGTTGGCTCGAGACCAGCCACCAGTTGATCGGCCTGCCGACGCCGCCGTTCCCGGCACCGGATTTCATCGGACACATCATCTTCTGGGACAAGCAGACCACGCGTGCGCTCACTGAGCGCATCGAGGCCGTCTCCGGGATGAGCTGGATCGAGGCGCTGTGCCGGACCCGCGAATTCTCAGAATATCTGCTGTACGGCTTCTTCGTCGAGAACGACGAGTCCGCCGCACTGCGTCACTCCGACGTGCCGAAGACGCCATGCGTCAGCTACTGGGACGATCCGACTCTGAGCAAAGACGAACTCACCCGGCTGCTGCTGCGCGCCGACAGGGACGACGTTGCGTTCTCGATCGCGTCGTTCTCGGGGACGCCGGTCGCGACGATTCGCGAGGTCGTGGCCGAGAGCGACGCCATCCTGGCGTCGTCGGCGGCCGGGACGCTTTCGGAGTTCGCCGCGTCATGCTGATCGGACAGGCCAGCATCAACCTGACCGCCAACGTGCTCTCGGCGCTGCTTGGACTGTTCAGCGTATTCATTTTCACGCGGCTGTTCGCGCCGCATGACTATGGCATCTATCTGCTCGGCGTCGGCTTCGCCTCGGTCATATCGGTCTTCCTGGTCGGGTGGTTTCGCAACCTTATCCTGAGCGGCCACGCCCGCAATGACGGCACCGACGTCCGCGGCCTGGTCGTGTCGGGCTATCTGATCTGCTGCCTCACCGCGCCGATCGCCTGGCTGCTGGCCCGCCACGTCGGGCTCGATGCCGCCGCCGCGCTCGCGGCCGTGGTCCTCGCTGTTGCAATCGGCCTGTTCGAGTTGACGCAGGATCTGCTGCGTGCACGGCTGAAGGCGTTTTCGGTCATGAAGGCGACGCTGGTCCGCGCCGCCGCCTTGCTCGGCCTGGGGGTCGCGGTTGCGCTGGTCAGCCCGACCGGCGTGCTGCTGCTGCTCGCGGCCGCCACAGCCTATCTCGTCGCCGTGCTCCTGCAATCGCGCAGCGGGTGGCGCGGCACCGTCGTCACCTTCGACCGGGCCGACCTGCGGTCGCTTGCCCGCACCGGCCTGCCGCTGACCTTGTCGCTGACGCTGCTCGCGATCTCGAGCGTGACCGACCGCTTCATGATCGCCAACCTGATCGGCGCCGCCGATGCCGGCAAATATGTCGCGGCGCTCGACCTGGTGCGCCAGACCCTGATGATGCCGGCGATGAGCATGGCCGCGGCGTTCTTTCCGATGGCCGTGCAGATCCATGCCAGGCAGGGCGACGCCGCGGTCAGGACCCATCTCGCCGATTGCCTCGAGCTGCTTGCCGGCGTCACGCTGCCGGCCTGCCTCGGCTTCGCGCTGATCGCCCCGCATGTCGCCAACATCGTCCTCGGTCCCGCCTTCCGCGCAGTTGCTAGCGAGATCATGCCGGTCATCGCGATCGCCGTGCTGTTCCAGGTGCTGACGCAGCAATATCTGCATGCGAGCTTCCTGCTGTCGGGACGCAACTCCTTCTACCTGATCAACACCGCCTCGATCATCGCCGCGAACGTGATCCTGTCCTACGGGTTGGTCAGCCTTTACGAGACGGTCGGCGCAGCTTGGGCGCGGCTCGGCGCCGACACCACGGGCTTTGTCTGCGCCTTGGTCCTGAGCCGCTTTGCCTTCCGGATTCCGATCCCGATCGGTCGGCTCGCGCTGATCGCTATCGCCGCGCTCGCGATGGCGCTCACCGTCGGCGCACTCGACCGCATCCTCGCCCTCGCCGATCTCCCTGCCAGCATCGTGCTGATCGCGGCCGGGCTCGTCGTTTATGCCGCGCTCTGCTGGCTGTTCGACATCGCGCGGCTGCGCGGCAGGCTGAAGCGGGGCGTTGTCATGTTCCACACCAGATCCGCAAACAGCAACGTTGGATGAGCCGATGAACAGATCCCTCGCGCTTGCTACGCGTCCCGCCCCGCTCACCGAACTCACGATGCCCGTCCCCGCTGAAATCCATCCGGAATCACTGCTGGCCCTGCCGCCCGGCGAAGCCAAGCAGAGCCTGCTCACGGTTCACAGCATCCTCGAGGCCCGGCTGCCGGCCGGTCGGCTCGCGATCTACGAAGCCGGCGGCGGCTCGACCAGCTATCTGCCGCTGGGCGTGCTGCGCCGTTCGCATGTGACCGTCGTCGACATCGACGCCGATCAGATCCGCAACAACAGCTATGCGCAGGAAGCCATCCTCGGCGACATCCAGACCTATCGCTTCCCGCCAGGGCAGCGCTTCGACCTGATCATCTGCTACAACGTCATCGAGCACATCCCCGACGTGGAGGCCGTGCTGCGCGGGTTCTGCGAGGCGCTGAAGCCGAACGGGCTGCTGTTGATCGGCGCACCGAACCCGAAGTCACTGTCGGGCATCGTCACGAAATACTCCCCGCACTGGTTCCACGTCTGGTTCTACCGGCATGTGCGCGGCGAGAAGCACGCCGGACTGCCGGGCGAGGCGCCGTTCCCGACCCATTTCCATCCGCTGGTGACTCTCGGCAACCTCGAGGCGTTCGCGGCCGGCCACGGGCTGCAGGTGATCTATCGGAAGAAATACGAGAGCCCGCGCTATCCCGAGATGCGCAGACGCAAGCCGCTGCTGGCCGCGCTGATCGACGCGGGCGCGAAGGCGATCAACACGCTATTGCCGGGCAAGATCGACGTCCGGCACGGCGACTACCACGTGATCTTGCGGAAACTTGGCTCATGAACGCATTGTGGTCGGAAGCCAGGGTCAAGGTCAGCCACCGGCTGGCGATGCATGTGCAGGTCGAGCGTTTTCGCCTGAACAATGCCACGTCGATGGTGACCTTCACCTTTGACGACCTGCCGAAAAGCGCGGCGACATTCGGCGCCGACATTTTGGAGTCCTACGGGGCTCGCGGCACGTTCTACGTGTCGGGCGGGCTGGTTGGACTGGACGCACCCGACTGGACCACCGGCAGCGCCGACGACGTCGTCTCGCTGCATCGCCGTGGCCATGAGATCGGCTGCCACACCTTCTCGCACCGCCGCGCCTGCGACCTCGACGAGAGATCGCTGGCCGCGGAGATCGCGCGTAACCGGACCTATTTCCATTCGCTCGATCCGACGATGCCGGTCGAGAGCTTCGCCTACCCGTTCGGCTACGGCTCCTACGCGCGGAAGCACCTGTTGAGGTCCGAATTCCGCACCTGCCGCAGCATCGTGCCCGGCGTGAACAGCGGCGGGGTCGACCTGCAGTTCCTCCGCGCCATGCCGCTGATCGACCGCCAGATGTCGCGCGACCGGATCGACATGGCCTTCGCGGAAGCGGCAAAGGTGAACGGCTGGTTAATTTTCTACAGCCACGACGTCGCCGAGGTACCGAGCCTCTATGGCTGCACGCCCGATCTGATGACCTATGCGCTGGAGGCGGCGGCGCGGCGCAATGTCCCGGTCCTGACGATGGCGGAGGCGTTCCGATGCGCCCGCGCTTAAACCCTTTGTTTGCCTTTCTGGTGAATAGTTGGCGAATGAGTATGGTTAATTTTTCGTATTGCGTGTTTTTCGCGTCGTCTCGTGCGCGTTGCGTGGCCCGAAAGAGTGCTCCTCAGCCGATGCGTGCGGCCATTCAGACGAAAGCTGGGGTCGATGCTTAGCTATGACCAGCCGATCGACCGGACCAAACCGGAGCCGCGCCGGGCCGCAATCCCGGCCGGCTTCAACCTGCTTGAGCTGGTCCGCCTGTTGTGGGCGCGCAGGGTCGCGATCGTCTCGGCCGCGCTGCTCTGCGCCTGCATCGCGGTTGCGATCGGCAAGAGCCTGACACCGAAATATACCGCCGGCGCCCAGCTCTATGTCGATCCGCGCGAGCTGCAATTGGTCGAGCGCGAGCTGACCCCGCGCGCCCAGGATGTCTCCGGACTCTCGATGGTGGTCGAGAGCCAGTCGCGCCTGATCACATCAAACAACGTACTGCTGCAGGTGATCCGCGACACCAATCTGGTGAAGGATCCCGAATTCGGCGCTGGCGCCGCAAGCCGCGGCCTGCTCGCCGCGCTGCTCGGCCTGTTCGGCATCGAGCCGCGTACGACGGCGGAGCAGCAACAGCAGATCGAGATGAACACGCTCGACACGCTGAACCGCCATATCAACGTCAAGAAGACCGATCGCACCTTCATCGTCGACATTGACGTGTGGTCGCACGATCCGGTCAAGGCGGCGATGCTCGCCAATGCGATCGCCAAGGCCTATCTCACCGAGTCCAAGCAGTCGCAGGCGGAGGCCGCGCGGCGCGCCACCCGCGACCTGTCCGGCCGGCTGAAGGAGCTGCAGCAGCGCCTGCGCAACGCCGAAGAGGCGCTCGCGACCTACAAGGCGCAGAACAACTTCGTCGGCTCCCAGGACAATCTGCTGACCGACCAGCAGCTCTCGGTCGGCAACCAGCGGCTGGCCGCGGCGCGGGCGCTGACACTCGATGCCCAGGCCAAGTTTGACCAGATCGAAGCCAGCCGGCGCGGAGCGATGGACGCGGGCGCAATTCCCGAAGCGCTGCAGTCGCCGACCATCGCCAACCTGCGCTCGCAATATGCCGATGCCAAGAAGCGGCAAGCCGAGCTGCAGGGCGAGCTCGGGCCGCGCCATCCGGCGCTGCGCCAGGTCGACCAGCAGGTCGAGGACCTGCGCCGGACCATCAAGGAAGAGATCGATCGCTTTGCGGTATCCGCGAAGAACGATCTGACCCGGGCGCGCGACTATGAAGCCTCGCTCAACAAGGCGCTCGACGTTCAGAAGCACCAGAGCGTGCAGATGAGCCAGGCGTCGGTGCGGCTGCGCGAACTCGAGCGCGAGGTCGATGCCAGCCGCGACGTCTATCAGTCCTTCCTCAAGCGCTCGCGCGAGACCGAGGAGCAGGAGAGCCTCAACACCTCGAGCGCGCGCGTGATTGGCGATGCGACGATCCCGCAGCAGCGCACTTTCCCGCCGCCGATGACCCTGCTCGCGATGATCGGCTTCATGCTTGGCGGGCTCGCCGCCGCGGCGTGGATCGTTGCGGCCGGCCAGCTGGCACCCGGCGCCGATCCGATCCGTCCCAGGCTCCAACCGAAACACGATGCCGCGCCGGAACGGCAGCCCATCGCCGCGATGGCCAAGCCGGCCGTGCAGGCACCGCCCGCGATCCAGCCGGCCGCCGCTCTCATCGACAAGCCGGTGATCGAGAAGCCGCTGATCGCCGAGCTGCAGGAATCCGATGTCATGCGCACGCTTGGCGGCATCCTGACCGGCGACAATCCCGCCGACGTCACGCGGTTCGGCTGGCCGACGTTGCGCACCAGTTCGGCGCTCGGGCCGTTCTCCAACACGATCCGGCAGATCCATGCGGTGCTGGCGACCGGCACCGCTCCGAACGCCGTCCCCGTGCTGGCCGTGCTCGGCACCGTCGACGATCCCGACCGCAGCGTTGTCGCGCTCAACATCGCGCTCGTTGCCGCACGCGACGGCGCCCGCGTCCTGCTGATCGACGCTGACCCAACCGTCCACGCCCTGACCGACAGGGCCGGGCATCCCCTCCGGAGCAGGCCGAGCCGGCTCGACCGGCTCACCATCGGCAGCAACGCGTCTCGCGCCATCAACACCGCAAACGGCATTGCCATCCTGCCGGCGATCAAGGGCAATCCCGCCAAGGCCGGCGAGGCGATCCAGCAGGCGATCGCGCAGGCGCGCTCCGCCGGCAGCCACGACCTCGTGATCATGGACGGGCCGCCGATGCGGTGGAGTGCGGATGAACGACGGCTGTTCGACATGGCCGACGGACTGATCGCGGCACTGCCAGTGGATCGCGACATCAACGCGTCGATGGAAGACATCATCACCGCGCTCGGTGGCGCCGAGCGCAAGCTCGCCGGTGTCGTTCTCAACGAACTCCAGTCCAGCGTCGCAAGTCGGCAACACGACAGGCAGTATGCGTGAGCGACGCACCAGCCGCGCCACGTTCGGCGTCGCCGCTGCAACATTGATCGCGAGTTGATCGTCCAATGGCCCGGCTATCGATCCCCGCCATCATCGCCACCGCATCCATTCTGCTGTCCGTCGCCGCGCGGGCCTGCCCCGCCCTGATCGAAGGCGTCCCCGCGGACCGGATCAAGGCGTTGTCGCGCGGCGTCAGTGCCGACGGCTGGATCGTCGATCCGCGGTCGGCGCCGCCGCGCAGCCTGCTGCTCGAACTGCGCAAGGCCGGCCTGACCCACATCCGGCTGCCGGTGCCCGCCGACTTCGTCATGCCGCGCTTCGCTGCGAAGGCGGAGATCGACAGCCGGCTGCAAACCGTCGATGCCGCGTTGAAAGCCCTGCTCGCACTCGGCTATGCCGTGTCGATCGACCTGCATTCGGGTCGGGACTTCAACGCGCTGCACAAGGACGACCCGGCCGGCGCGATGGCCGAAATGAAGAGCGCCTGGACCGCGCTCGCGCGGGTCATGGAGCGATATCCCTTCGATCGGGTGTTTGCGGAACTCCTGAACGAGCCGGAGGTCGATGCCACGCAGTGGCAGCGCGAGGTCCGGGAGTTGGCCGGCTTCATTCGCCAATTGCTGCCGCAGACCACGCTGATCACGGGTCCGGTCAACTGGCAGCGTGCGGACTCGCTGCCGGGCTTCACGCCGCTCGACGATCCGAACGTCGTCTATGCCATCCACTTCTACGATCCGATGGTGTTCACCCATCAGGCCCACTGGGACTCGAACGAGCCGCTCCACGACGTCGTCGGATTGCCCTATCCGGCCCGTGCCGGCGATCCCAGGGTTCAACAATTGCGAGAGCAGCTGACCGCGCTGAACAAGCCCAGGGCGCTCGCGATGGTCGACCGCGCCATCCCGGGCCGCGGCATCGACCAGTGGCTCGAGCCCGCGGCTGCCTGGCAGCGGCAGTATTCCCGCCCGATCATCATCAATGAGTTCGGGGTGCTGAAGGCCAGCGCGCCGCGCGACAGCCGGCTGCGCTGGCTCGCCGGCGTCACCGCCTACGCACGGCAGCAGTGCTGGGGCTGGACCCATTGGGAGCTCTCGCAGGGCTTTGGCCTCGCCGACTCCTCTACCGGCAAGGCCGACCGCGACGTGCTGAGGGCGCTGCTCGGAACGCACTAACCGATCTGGTTAACCGGTTCTTTCACAATGCGCGGCTAGATCGACGATGCGGGTGCGGCACGCCCCCATCCGGTCATTTAGGTCAGAGCCTGTGCGAGCAGACATAGCCCCGCGGCCGCTGTTGGCCGGCGACCTCATTCCTGCGCTCGGCATCGCCGTGGCATCGATCGCATTCGCTCCGATCATGCAGGCTGCCAATGCCGGGCTCGCGATCGTGGTGGAAAGCCTGATCGGCTGCTCCATCGTGCTCGCGGCCCCGGCCTATGCGCCGTCGATCGCCGTCTTCATCATCTTCTTCCAGAACCTGTTCGTCTCGATCCTGTCGTCCACCATGACGACCGAGCAGGAGATGGATTTCGTCAAGGGCTACAATTTCCTGATCTGCGCAGTGATGTGGCTGGTGACGCTCGCGCTATACATGCTGCGCGAGCGCAAGCATTCGCCCGAGATCGACCGGATCATGAATTGGGGGCTGATGACCCTCGCGGTCGTGGGGATGTATTTCCTGCTCGGCGCCACGCAGGACGCGCATGCGGCACTCGTCTATCTGCGCAACATCGCGTTTCCGCTGTTTCTGTTTCAGCTCTCGTTGCTGACCGCCGCAACCTTCGAGCTTCGCATTACACCCTTCCTGGCGACCGTCGCCACGCTGCTGATCGTCTGCGGCTATGTCGAATTGCTGTTTCGCGATTTCTGGCTCGAAATCACCAACGGCTACACGTTCTGGCATTTCGACGAACTGAAGGCGACTCGCTCCGGATCCTGGGAAGCCCAGATGCGCCAAACCGGCAATGTCCCGGTCGATCTGATCGACCGCTTCCGTTTCAGCTTTCTCAACAGCCCGCTGTTCGAGGATCTCGGACTGTCGTCGATCCTGCGCATCTTCGGACCGAATATGAGCCCGATCAGTTTCGGCTACGGGATCGCCTTTTCCATCCTGTTCCTGTTCGCGGTCGGATATCGCTGGCTGGCGCTGGCCGCAATCCCGCTCTTGATCTTCTGCAGCGTGAAGGGCGCGCTCATCCTGGTCATTTTCGTGGCCCTGGCCTGGACGGCAACCTGGCTATTCGGCACCACCATCACCCTTGCCCTCGCACTGGTCGGACTCGTGGTGTACGCCATCGCGGCGATCCATATCGGGCTGCAGATCGGCGACTTTCACGTGATCGGCTTCATGGGCGGCTGGGACGGCTTCCTGCACAACCCGATCGGCCGTGGCCTCGGCGTCGGCGGCAATCTCTCCGAAGGTTACTTCTCGATCGACTGGAACGCCGCGCAAGCCGCCGGCACGATGGACGGCGCGGTCGAGAGCGCCGTCGGCGTCCTGCTCTACCAGATGGGGATCGGCGCGGTGGTCCCGCTCGGCTTCTTCTTTGCGGTGGCGCTGAAAGCCTGGCGCCTCTACGCCTCGTCCGGAATTCTCATTCAAGGGCTCGCTGCGTTCGGCACGATGGTCGTGCTGGTGAACGGCATCTTCCAGGAGGAGGCGCTATTTGCGCCGGCGGCGCTCGGGCTGTTGTTGTGCATGACCGGGCTCGTGCTCGGTCATCATTTGCGCACGCAAGGCGAAGATCTGACGGCCTCCCACGGATAGCACATGACACGCGATCAAACCCGGCCGCGGCGCGGCCGGGCTCTCCTCGGCTTGCGTTGTCAGAGCGGCTTGATCTGCACCTTGCGGAACTTGACCACGCCGGAACCATACTGGAGCGCGATGTAGCCGCTGGCGTGCTTGGTGTCCTGCGCGTCGACGGTCTTCTGGCCGTTCAGCGTCACGACGAAATGTGGCCCCTGCGCCATGATCTCGTAGACGTTCCACTTGCCGGCCGCCTTCGGCATCGGATCGACCTTGCCGACGTCGACGATCGCGCCGGTGCCGTAGGTCGGGTCGGGCCGCTTGTCGAAGATGTTGACCTCGTAGCAGACCTTGGAGTCGATGACCTTGTTGCCTTCGCAGCGGATGAAGACGCCGCTGTTGGCGTCCTCGTCGGTCCAGAACTCCGCCCTGATCTGGAAATCCTTGTATTGGGTCTTGCTGACGAGATAGGAGAGATCCTTGCCATCGAGCTTGTCGGCGACCAGCGCGCCGTCTTTCATGGCCCAGTTGGCCTTGCCGACCTCGTCCCAGTCGCCCTTCCTGGAGCTGTCGAGCAGCGTGACCCAGCCGTCATCGCCCGATGCAGCAGTGGAGAATTGCAGCGCGGCCGCACCGATCACGAGTCCCGCCGCCAGTATCGACAGATGCTTCTTCAAAGTTATCCTCCCGTCTTTTGGTTGGCGCGCAACCTATCATCGTCCGCGGCGTCGTAAATGCGTTTTTCATATTGCAACTGCGTTGTGTCACGACCCGATGCCGCAATCTTGAGAGCAGACATGCGCGGGCGCGTCTTGTCCCGCGCAAGCGGGAGCGCTTAGCATCATGCGAGATACGGGCGCGGCAGTCGCCCGAACGAACCGATCTCGGAGGATATGATGGCGGCGTCGAACCGGTCCTGGCGATACCTGATGATGCCGCTGGCCCTTGCGGGCACGCTGAGCGTCAGCGCCGCGGCAGAGCTCAATCCGGCCGCCGTCACCTACAAGCTGCCGGACCAGATTCCCTGGAGCGCGGTCGACGCGCGCGGCGCGCAGAATGCCGTCGTGGTCGGCGATCCCTCGAAGCCGGGCTTCTACATGGTCTACACCAAATGGACCAAGGGCAATCACTTCAGCCGTCCGCATTTCCACCCGAACGACCGCTACATCGTCGTGCTCAAGGGCACCTGGTGGGTCGGCTCGGGTCCGAAATTCGATCCCGATCATGGCACCGTGGCAATGCCGGCGGGCAGCTTCGTCACCCATTTCGGCAAGCAGGTGCATTGGGACGGCGCCAAGGACGAGGACGCCGTGCTGCTGATCATGGGCGAAGGCCCGGCCACCGCGACCGAGGTGGAACAGAAGTAGCCGGACGCGGCTAGCAACCATTCCATCCACCCAGCGTTTCACCCCCTCATCATCATGACGAGGAGATAACGCATGGCAACAGCTGCCGACATTCGGGAACATATGGACGTGATCTCGTCGGACAAGAAGACGGTCGGCAAGGTCGACCACATGGAAGGCACCGACAAGATCAAGCTGACCAAGCAGAGTTCACCCGACGGTCAGCACCACCATTTCATTCCGCTGTCCTGGGTCGATCATGTCGACCAGCACGTCCACCTCAACAAATCGGGCTCCGACGTCACGGCGCATTGGCAGCACGGTCGCCAATAGCCGCGTTGCGCGAGGTGCGTGGGATGCTATCATCCGGCTTCGAGGAAGGGCCTTCGATGCATCCCGCCGCCAAACTGCAATTTGCCCGCATTGCCGACGAGTTCGCGCGATGGCGCGCCATTGCCGAACCGGAACGGCCGCCGGCGCCGGCATGGTGGTGGGGACCGGCGTTCGAGATGCGCGATACCGCCGAACCGCTGCCGTCGAATTGGTGCCGTCGGTTCCGTCTGGCCGACGGGGCGAGCTTTGCGGAGGCGTCGGCGGCGCTGCGCCAGACCTTGGCCGGCCAGGCGATCCCGTCCTGGCCCTATGATTTCTCGCGCCTGATCGCATCCACCGATTCCGACGTCCGCGACCTGCCCGTGCAGCCGTCAGACGATAGCGCGTTTCCGCCCTAGCTCCAGCCCGGCTTCGCTGGCCGCTTCGCCATCCAGCGACGGCTGCAATGGCGGCGACGTCAGCACCGGCGCCGTCTTCGACAACAATTCGGCGAGATCGCGCGGCGGCAGCGGCCTCGAGAACAGGAAGCCCTGCATCTCGTCGCAGGCATGCGCGCGCAGGAACTCCTGCTGCTCGGAGGTCTCGACGCCCTCGGCCACGATGGTCATGCCGAGCGCCTTGCCCATGCTGATGATCGCCTGCGCGATCGCGACGTCCTCGGAATCATCAGGCAAATCGCGCACGAAGGAGCGATCGATCTTGATTGTGTCGATCGGGAACTGCTTCATCAGCGACATCGACGAATAGCCGGTGCCGAAATCGTCGATCGCAAGCCGAATGCCGCGGTTCTGGATGGCGTCGAGCACGCGGACCGCGCGCGTCACGTTGCGCATCACCATGCTTTCGGTGACCTCGAGTTGCAGCAGCGCCGGCGACATGCCGCTCGCCGCCAGCGCCGCGTCGATGTCGTCGAGCAGGTTCGGATCGCCGAACTGCCGCGGCGAAAGGTTGACCGCCATCGTCACCGCCCTGAGGCCACGGTGCTGCCACGCCATGTTCTGCGCGCAAGCCGCCTTCAACACCCAGCGGCCGATCGGCACGATCAGCCCGATCTCCTCGGCGAGCGGAATGAACTGCCCCGGCGAGACATTGCCAAGCTCGGGATGGCTCCAGCGCAGCAGCGCCTCGACGCCGCTGACCTGTCCGCTCGCCATATCGACCTTGGGCTGATATTCGAGCGAGAACTGGTCGCGCTCCAGCGCGCGGCGCAGTGCGCTCTCCATCGTCAGGCGCTCGATCGACTGCGCCCTCACCTCGTTGGAGAAGAAGCGGAAGCCGTTCTTGCCGTCCTCCTTGGCGAGATACATCGCCATGTCGGCATTCTTGGTGAGCGTCTGCACGTCGGAGCCGTCGGTGGGATAGGTCGCAATCCCGATCGAGGCCGTGGTGTGGCACTCATGCCCGCTGAGCTGCATCGGTTGGCTGAGTGCGACCAGGAGATCGCCGGCGATCCGCTCGACGTCGTGCCGTTCGGCGGTGTCCTCCAGGATGACCACGAACTCGTCGCCGCCGAGCCGCGCCACCACGTCGCTTGCACGCAACGATCCGCGCAGCCGCTCGGCGATCGCCACCAGCAGCATGTCGCCGGCGTCGTGGCCGAGCGAGTCGTTGATCACCTTGAAGCGGTCGAGATCGATGAACAGCACCGCGAGCTGCCGGCGATGGCGATCCGCCGCCGAGATCGCGTGACGCAGCATCTCGTTGAAGGTCTCGCGGTTCGGCAGATTGGTCAGGCTGTCATGCGAGGCGAGATATTCGATCCGCTCATCGGCCTTGTGCTTCTCGTCGGCGCGGTCGAAGCTCTCGAGCGCGAACGCCAGATTGTCCGCGAGTCGCTGCAGCAGCTCGGCGAATTCCGGCGTGAACGTATCCTTCTCGATCGCGACGAAGATCATGACGCCGACGACCGATCCGTTGACGATTAGCGGGAACGAGGCACCGGACTGCGTTCCATCGAGGCGAGCGCGCTCATGGAAAGCGGCGGTCTCGGTATCGGCAAAATAGTCATTGATGATGCAGGCCTTGCCCGACCGGAACGCCCTGCCGCAGGCGCCGCGCCCCTCGGGGTGCGCCTCGCTGGTCGAGAGCGTCACCTGGCTCGCGCCGTCGGCCGCCGGGCCCGCGATCGCGACGATGCGGAGATAGTCGCTTCCGGGCTGCGCCAGCGCGATGGTGGTCGAGGTGAACTTGCCGCCGGTCGCCGCCGCCTCGCTGACCAGCTGGTAGAGCTCGGTGCGGGACTTCGCCCGCATGATCGCCTCGTTGGTCGCGCTCAACGCCGCGAACATCCGCGACAGCCGCTCCTTCTGCTCGTCAGCCCGGGCCTTCTCGTCGGCGCGATCAAAATTGGCCAGTGCAAACGACACGTTCTCGGTGAGCCGCTGCAGCAGCGCCATCATCTCCGGGCTGAAGGTGTTGAACTCGCCGGAGAGGAACACCAGCGCGCCGATCGCCTCGCCGTTCTTGAGCAGCGGCAGGGCTGCGCCGGACTTGCTGCCGCTGTCGCGCACGACCGGATAGACATGCGATTCGGGGCCGAAGTCGCTGAGATAATCGTTGCTGATGCAGGGCCTGCGAGTGCGGATCGCAACGCCGGTCAGCGTCTGTCCCTCCGGACGCGTCGCATCGGCCGACAGCTGGACTTCGCGGGCGCGTACCCGATCGGGGCCGGAAGCAGCCACGTTCTCCAGGAAGACCTCGCCCGGCCGCACCAGCCTGATCGTGGCCGAGATGAATTGACCGCCGACTGCGGCGGCATCGCAAACCAGATCGAACAGCTCGCTGCGGGATTTCGCCCGCATGATCGCCTCGTTGGTCGCGCTCAGCGCCGCGAACATCCGCCTCAGACGTTCCTTCTGCTCCTCCGTGCGCGCCTTCTCGTCGGCGCGATCGAAGCTGCCGAGCGCATAGGCGACGTTGTCGGCGAGCCGCTGCAGCAGCTCGGCGAACTCGGCCGAGAAGGTGTTGCGCTTGGCCGAGATGAACAGCATCACGCCGACCGGATCGTCGTCGACGATCAACGGAAATGCCGCGCCCGATCGCGCATCCTCGCGGTCGATGACGTCGCGGAACGGGCTGTTGGCGACGTCGCCCAGAAAATCGTTGTTGACGCAGGCACGCCTGGAGCGGAACGCCCTGCCGCAAACCCCGCGTCCTTCCGGACGCGCCTCGCTGCGCGAGACGTTGAGACGGCGCGCATTCTCGGCGGTCGGCCCCGCGACCGCCATCATCTCCAGGAAGTCGTCGCCAGGTTTCGCGATCAGGATGCTGGTCGAGTTGAACCCGCCGCCATGCGCCGCCGCGGCGCAGACCAGCTCGAACATCTCGAGGCGCGACCGCGCGCGCATGATCGCCTCGTTGGTCGCGCTCAGCGCCGCGAACATCCGCGACAGCCGCTCGCGCTCGGCATCGGCCTTGGCCTTCTCGGTGGCGCGGCCGAACGTGTCAAGCGCAACCGAGACGTTCTCGGCAATGCCCGCCAGCAGCGCGATGATCTCTTCGTCGCGGGCCCAGGAATTGCCGATGAAGAAGATCAGGACGCCGATGCTCCTGCCGAACCGGGTGAGCGGCAGCGCGACGCAGGCCATCAGGCCGCCGCCACCGGCTTCCGTCTGTGCGGCGCCCGCCGATACCGGAATGTCGTGCTCGATGCACGGCCGTTTGGTCCGGAACGCCTCGCCGCAGATGCCCTTGCCGTAGAGATTGTCCGGGTCGGTCGAAAAGCGCGTCTGCGTGATCAGGTCGAGCGCCTCGCCGGTGCCTGCGACCGGCTCGAGCCAGTGCGTGTCGGGCTCGGCCAGCAGCACCACGGTCGCGAAGGATTTGCCGCTGAACACCGCGGCATCGCACACCCTCTGATAAAGATCGTGCTCGGTCTTGGCGCGAAGGATCGCCTCGTTGGTTGCGCTGATGGCGCCGAACATGCGGTTGAGCCGACGCATCGCCCGCTCGCCGCTCTTGCGCGACGCTTCATGGTCGAAATTGTCGAGCGCGTAAGACACGTTGGCGGCCATGCGCTCCAGCAGCGACACGATCTCCTCGCCGAGCGAGTCGACCTCGCGCCGGGTCACCATGAAGACGCCGACGCTGCGGCCGTTGCAGACCAACGGCATCGCCGCCGCCGCACCAACGCCAGCTGCCGCGAGGCCGCTACGCCAGGCCGACGAACGGGCATCGTTGACATAGTCGTTGCTGACGCTGGCGCTCTGATCGCGGAACGCCCGCCCGGCCACGCCCTCCCCTTCCGGGGTGTTGGCGAGGGCGGAGATCGTGATGCTGCGCAGGCGCGCGACATCGTCGCCGCAACCGGCCGCGAACAGCAGCCGACCGGTATCGGGCTCCAGCAAAAAGACGGTCGCGGCCAGGAAGCTCCCACTCGAGAACGCGGCTTCGCAGACCTTTCCGTACAATTCTTCTGGTGATTTCGCGTACAGGATCGCTTCGTTGGTCGCATTCAACGCCGCGAATGTACGCCCGATGCTCGACTGCACGATCCCTGAAGGCCCCAGGGCCACCCCCTTCAACTGCCGGGGAACATTGCCCGCGAGAGGCCTAAGTGGCGGTTAGCGCATCCGGCAAGTTGTGAGACAAAGTAAACGGCTGACGAATGCCGAAGAGCGTTTTCCGGGATATTACGGACGTCAGTGTGCCAGGTTGAGGCGGAGCGCCGAAAGGCACGGACTGCCGCCTTGGTCGTCCCGCCGCGGCGCCCAAATTCCGCATCGCGACCGCACCCGTTTCACTCGGTGAAAATATCGCCGGGAGCACTCTGCTGGCGGTATGGCGGACCGGATTTTCCGCCCTTGCTCGGCAAGCTGCGCTTTGAGAGCATGAGCCTGACAACAGCAAGCAAGACCCGCGCATCACGCGGGCGGACCGCGAGGAAAATCCCATGCCGATCGTCCGGGCCGACCGTCTCACGCGCATCGGCGCGGCGCTGCTCCGGGGCGCCGGCGCATCGGAGGAGGAGGCCGATGCGGTCGCCTCCGGCTGCGTCAACGCCAACCTCGCCGGCCATGACTCCCACGGCGTGATCGCGATCCCGACCTATATCGACCGCATCAAGGCCGGCCATATCGTGCCCGGCGCGAAATGGACCATCGTGCAGGAGACGCCGACCACGACCGTGATCGACGGCCATTGGGGGTTCGGCTTCCACGTCAACGCCAAGGCGATGGAGATGACCATCAACAAAGCGAAGACCGCCAATGTCGCGGCCTGCACCGTTTTCCGGCAGAGTCATGTCGGCCGTCTCGCGCATTACCCGATGATGGCGATGCGCGAAGGCATGATCGGAATTGCGGCCGCGGATTCCGGCCGCTCGCCGAAGCATGTCGCGCCGTTCGGCGGCCGCGAGGCCCGACTCGGCACCAACCCGCTCTCGATCGCGGTGCCCTCCGATCTCGAGGCGCCGTTCTATTTGGACATGGCGACCTCGGCGGTCGCGGCCGGCAAGATTCAGCTTGCCGTGGCGCGCGGCGAGAGCATCCCGAAAGGCTGGATCATCGATGCCGAAGGGCGCGACACCACCGATCCAAAAGACTATCGCAAGGGCGGCGCGCTGCTACCGCTCGGCGGCAGCGAAGGCTACAAGGGAAGTGGCCTTGCCGCGATGGTCGAGGTGCTGTGCGGCCTGCTGACCGGCCTCGGCTTCGGCGTCGAGCCGACCGGCCGTCACAACGACGGTTGCTTCATGGCGGTGTTCAACGTCGCCGCATTCCGCCCCTTGCAGGATTTCAAGAAGGAGGTCGCCGACTTCGCCCGCTACCTGAAATCGACGCCGCCTTCGGAAGGGAGCCGCGGCGTGTTTTATCCGGGTGAGGTCGAATTCATCCGCGAGCAGCAGCGGCGCAAGGACGGCATCGAGATCGAGGACGCCACCTGGGACAAGCTCAAGGCGCTCGCCGCCGACTACAAGCTGACCGACGACCTCGATCTTCGCTGACGCATTCAGGCACAGGAGAACGACATGACACGGCAAATGGCGCTGGTTGGCTTCTTGCAGGCGCAGAACTGCACCAACCTGCCGGGCTCCTGGCGCCACCCGGAGTCGCGCGACGATTCGATGTCGGCGGACTACTACCAGGAGATCGCGCGCATCCTAGAGCGCGGCAAATTCCACATGGCGTTCTTCGACGATCGCCTTGCAATGCCCGACCGCTACGGCAATGACCACGCCCACACCGTCGAATACGGCATCCGCTGCGTGAAGATGGACCCGATCGTGGTGCTGACCACGATGGGCATGGTGACCACCAGGCTCGGCCTCGCCTCGACTGCGTCCACCACCTATTTCGAGCCGTTCGACGTCGCCCGCCGCTTCGCCACGCTCGATCTGATGACAGGTGGCCGCGCCGCCTGGAACGTGGTGACCTCGGTCAATGACGGCGAAGCCCTCAACATGGGCCGCGAGCAGCATCTCGAGCACGATCTGCGCTACGATCGCGCCGACGAGTTCATGGAGGTGGTGCTCGGCCACTGGGACGCCTGGGAAGACGGCTCGCTGGTGATCGACAAGACATCCGGCCGCTTCGCCGATCCGACCAAGGTGAAGCGGCTCGACCACAAGGGCACGTTCTTCACCTCGCGCGGCCCGTTCACGGTGCCGCGCTCGGCGCAGGGCCATCCCGTCGTGATCCAGGCCGGCGCTTCCGGCCGCGGCCAGCGCTTTGCCGGGCGTTGGGGCGAGGTGATCTTCACCGCGGCGCGCAACCTCGCCAATGCGAAGCAGGGCTATGACGCGATCCGGGGCGAAGCCGCCAAGGCCGGGCGCGATCCCGAGCAGATGTTCCTCTGCAATCTGATCACGCCGGTCACCGGCGCGACCAAGGCCGAGGCCGAGGACCGCATGGCCCTGATCCAGAAGCTGCCGCTCGAGATCGACGCGCTGTCGCTGCTCGCCGAAGGCCTCAACTTCGACTTCGGAGCCAAGGGGATCGACGAGCCGCTGACCACGGAGGAACTGCAGGGCATGCAAGGCATGCTCGGCATCCGCGACGGCGTGCTTCGCACCTCCGGCAAGGCCAATCCCTCGACCCGCGACTTCATCACCTTCTCCGGCCGCGGCCAGGTGCAGGACGCGATGGTGGGCGGCCCGAAGGAGATTGCCGACCGGCTGGAGGAAATGTTCGAACGTCGCGGCTGCGACGGCTTCGTCGTCGCGGCGAGCTATGTGCCGGGCTCCTACGCCGACTTCGTCGATCACGTGGTGCCCGAGTTGCAGAAGCGCGGCCTGTTTCACAAGGACTACGCCGGCACGACGTTGCGGGAAAATCTCGGGCTGAAGCGCCCGGCGGCCGGCGCCTGGAAGACCCGTGCGCAGGCCGCGGAATAGAAGGACATCATCATGCGCTGGCTGAAATTCACCGCCGCGGGCACGACTTCCTGGGGCCTCGTCGAGGGCGACACCGTCACGACCGTCAACGGCGATCCGTTCGGTGAATGGAGCAGGACCGCGAAGACCCACGCCCTGAAGGACGTCAAGATCGAGCTGCCGCTGATCCCGCGCACCTTCTACTGCGTCGGGCTGAACTATCTGAAGCATCTCAAGGAAGCTGCCGACAAGGCCGGCACGGTGCCGAACGTGCCCGATCGTCCCGAGATCGGCTACCGTGCGCAGAACGCGCTGATCGCCCATGACGAGAATGTCGTGATCCCGGCGAGCGCGACCGAGAAGATCCATTACGAGGGCGAGCTCGTCGTCGTGATCGGCAAGAAAGCCAAGCACCTCACCGAAGCCAATGCGATGGACTGCGTGTTCGGCTACACCATCGGCAACGACGTCTCCGAGCGCAGCTGGCAAAAGGCCGACCGCGGGCTGTGGCGGTCCAAGAATGCCGACACCTTCAAGCCGATGGGCCCGTGGATCGAGACCGATGTCGATCTCGATCGCATGGAGACCGCGATCCGCGTCAACGGCAAGGAGACCGGCCGCTTCCGCACCAACGAGATGATCTTCGGCATCGTGCCGTTCCTCGTCGAGCTATCGAAATATTTCACGCTGTCGCCCGGCGACGTGATCTGGATGGGCACCGACGGCGCCTCGCCGGACCTGAAGGACGGCGACGTGGTGGAGATCGACATCACCGGCATCGGGACATTGCGGAACAGGTTCGTGAAGGAGAAGGTGTGAGGCACGCCGCGGTGTCCTAAACCCGTCAGCGCGCCGCCGCCGATCTGCTCTTCACGTGGTCGATGAACGCCCGCAGCTTCGGAAGGATCTGACGGTGGCCGGGATAGTAGAGAAACACTCCGGGCGTGGTCGGCGCGAAGGTATCGAGCACGCGGACCAGCTTCTTCTCTTTCACGGCGCCTGATATCAGCGGTGCGGGGACTTGCGCGAGGCCCACGCCCTCGATGGCCGCGCCGACCAGCGTCGGGAAGTCGTGACCGATGAAGGAGCCCGAGACGGCGAGCTCGATCGAACGGCCGTTGTCGTTCAGCGACCACGGCGCGAGCCCGCCGTTCGATCGCCGCAGCCTGAGGCAGGCGTGCCCGCGTAAATCGTCCGGGCGCTTGGGGCGGCCGCGGTGCGCGAGATAGTCCGGACTCCCAACGATCGCGAACGGGAACGGCCTGGTCAGGCGGACCGCGACCATGTCCGGGTTGATGAACTGGCCCATCCTGATGCCGGCATCGAAGCCGCCGGCCGCGAGGTCGACCAGCTCTTCGCTTGCGGCGAGTTCGACCTCGATCTCGGGATACGCTTTGCAGAACGAGGCGATCAGCGGCTCCAGCAGGATCGGCACCACCGAGCGCGGCACGGTGAGGCGCAACAGCCCGGCCGGTTTCTGCCCGAGTTCGCGCGCGGCCCCGCTCGCGGCAACCAACTCCTCGAACGCGGGCCTGGCGCGCGCCAGGAATCGTTCGCCCGCCTCGGTCATTCCGACGCTGCGGGTGGTGCGGATGAACAGCACGGCGCCGAGCCGCGCCTCGAGCGCGCGCACCGCCTGGCTGATCGCCGATGGCGTGACGCCGAGCTCGGTGGCCGCGCGGCGAAAACTGCGGTGCGCCGCGACGCTGAGGAACGCCTCGACGCCATCGAGCGCGCCCTGCCTGACTGTGAAGTTCTGCTTCATGGCCTGTCAACATTATCGCGAATAGTCGCCCGCGGGAAGCCGCCCTACATCGGAGCCACAGGCAGCAGCACCGCGACGCGCGGTGCTCCACGCGACATCACCACGACAGTCGTGAACGGAGACCTGCGACCGATGAAAACGATCCGTCACACCTTGCTTGCCCTCACCCTCACTTCGACAGGCCTAACCTCCATGACCGCACCCTCTTCTGCTCAGGCCCAAACACAGGGACAAGCCCCCTCCACCATCACCACTGGCGTGGTGGTGATCCTGACCGTCAAGGCCGGCGTCACCCGCGAACAGGTGATGGCCGTGATGCCGGATGAGATCCGGCAGACCGTGCAGCTCTATCTCAACGGCAAGGTTCGCGAATGGTATTCGCGATCCGACGGCCGCGGCGTCGTCTTCCTGCTCGATGCCAGGGATACATCCGAGGCGCATGCGATCATGGAGGGGCTGCCGTTGTCCAAGCTCGACATCATGGACCACGACTACATCGCGGTCGGCCCGCTGCTGCCGCTGCGCCTGCTGCTCGCCAAGCCCTAAGAGTCGAACCCCGAGTGCCTCGCCGAGGACGGCCCCCGATCGCCGGGTCCGGCCAGATCGCCAGTCAGACAGGAGCCGACCGTGCCAATCAGTCTCAACATTCCATTCCTGCTCAGCGTCGCCGGAGCATTTCTGGCGAGTACGGTAGTGGCCGCCACCTATGTCTGGCCGGCGCTCCGCACCTGGCCGCGCCATGAGGCGCTCCGGCTGCTTGCGGCGTTTCATGCCTTCCGATTCCTCGGGATGAACTTCATGGTCACGGGCTTCGTATCGCCTGAGGTGAACCCGCTGTTTGCCAGCGCCGTCGGTTGGGGCGATCTGACCGCCGCGGCGCTCGCGCTGCTCGCGATGGCGGCACTGTCGTGGCGCTGGCCAATGGCGATTCCGATCGTCTGGTTGTTCAACATCTGGGGCACGCTGGATCTTCTCAACGCCTACTTCATGGGCGCGACGAAGAATGCGGATCCCGGCCTGTTCGGCGCCGGCATCTATATTCCGGCGCTCTACGTGCCGCTGCTGCTGGTCAGTCATGTCATGGTGTTCATGATCCTGATGCGGACCAAGTGGGCGGAAGCGTAGCGCCCTCTCGTCATTCCGGGGCTCGCGAAGCGAGAACCCGGAATCCATCAAGCCGCATAGCATGTAGTGGAATGGATTCCGGGCTCGTGCTTCGCACGCCCCGGAATGACGAACTAGAACGGCAGCGCCACGCCGGTCTTGATCTCCTTCAGGATCACGTTGGTCCGGACATGGCGGATACCGGGAATGCGGAACATGAACTCGTCGAGGAATCTGTTGTAGGCGTCCATGTCGCGCACGACGACGCGCAGATGATAGTCGGCATCGCCTGTCGTCGCGAAGCATTCCAGCACCTCGCGGCGCTGCGTTACCCGCGCGACGAACTCGTCGACGAATTTGACGTCGTGGCGCTCCAGCGAGACGTGCAGGATCGCCGAAGTCGCAAAGCCTGCGCGCTCGCGCGCCACCAGCGCCGAATAGCCCGAGATGACGCCGGCCTCTTCCAGCGCACGGACCCGCCGCCAGCACGCCGAGGTCGACATCCCCACGGTTTCCGCAAGCTGCTGGTTGGTGGCGCGGCCGTCCTTCTGCAGTTCGGCGAGAATTTTCTCGTCTTGCTCTTCGACCATCATGCGGCTCCGATTTGGTACTTTCTACCAAATTATGAGACTCACAGCAATTTTCTACCGATTATGGATCGTCATCTGAATAGATAGGTAAGACCTACCAACTTCTCGGGCGTAGCCTTGCCCCATCAGACATCACGATTCCCGGAGGGGTCAGTCATGGGCCAGATGCCGCTGCTCGACGCCTACCAGCTCTCCGAGCGCTACAGCAGGGAATACGGCCGCGTCTTCCTCACCGGCACGCAGGCGATCGTGCGCATCGCGCTCGATCAGATCAGGCGCGACCGTGCGAGCGGCCTCAACACCGCGGGCTTCATCTCCGGCTATCGCGGCTCACCGCTCGGCGGCGTCGATCTCGAATTGTGGAAGATCGGCGATCTGCTGAAGGAGAGCCGGATCGAATTCCTGCCCGCGGTCAACGAGGACCTTGCCGCCACCGCCGTGCTCGGCTCGCAGCAGGTCGAGACGCAACGGGATCGCGAGGTCGATGGTGTGTTCGGGCTGTGGTACGGCAAGGGCCCCGGCGTCGATCGCTCCGGCGATGCGCTCAAGCACGGCAATGCCTATGGCTCCTCGCCGCATGGCGGCGTGCTGGTCGTGGCCGGCGACGACCATGGCTGCGTCTCGTCGTCGATGCCGCACCAGTCCGACGTCGCATTCATGAGCTGGTTCATGCCGACGCTGCATCCGGCCGATGTCGGTGAATATCTCGCGTTCGGCGAATACGGCTATGCGCTCAGTCGATTCTCGGGCATGTGGGTCGGCTTCAAGGCGATCTCGGAGATCGTCGAATCCGGCGCTTCGGTCGACCTGCCTGCCCCGCGCCGCTTCATCCAACCGGACTTTTCGCCGCCGCCCGGTGGCCTGCACTATCGTTGGCCGGATCTGCCGGGCCCGCAGATCGAGGAGCGGCTGGAGGCCAAGAAGCACGCGGTCTACGCCTTCGCAAAAGCCAATCCGATTGACCGCCGCATCTACAACGTCAGGGATGCGACCTACGGCATCGTCACGACAGGAAAGGCGCATCTTGATCTGATGGAGGCGCTGCGGCTGATTGGCCTCGATGAGGCTACCTGCCGCCGCTTCGGCATCGACATCTACAAGGTCGGTATGGTGTGGCCGCTCGCACTGCACGACGCGATGGAGTTCGTGAAGGGCAAGCGCGAGATTCTCGTCGTCGAGGAGAAGCGCGGCATCATCGAAAGCCAGTTCAAGGAATATTTCTACGACTATCCCGGCGCCAAGCCGGAGCGGATGGTCGGCAAGCATGACGAGAGCGGCGCGCGGCTGATCTCCTGGACCGGCGAATTGTCGCCGCGCATGCTGGCCGACGTGCTGGCACGGCGGCTCGATCCGATGTTTCCGGAATTGCAGCTCGCTCGCAGCGTCGCTGCGCTCAGGCCGGAGCAGGATCGCACGATTGCAGTGCCCGGTGCCGCGCGCACGCCGTATTTCTGCTCGGGCTGCCCGCACAACACCTCGACCAAGGTGCCGGAAGGCTCCAAGGCGCTGGCCGGCATCGGCTGCCATTTCATGGCGAGCTGGATGGACCGCGAGACCTCGTCGCTAATCCAGATGGGCGGCGAAGGCGTCAACTGGGCGGCCTCGTCGAGATTCACCGGCAATAGCCATGTATTCCAGAATCTCGGCGAGGGTACCTATTATCACTCCGGCTCGATGGCGATCCGCCAGGCGATCGCAGCGAAGGCCAACATCACCTACAAGATCCTGTTCAACGATGCGGTGGCGATGACCGGCGGCCAGCCGGTCGACGGCCCGGTCAGCGTACAGGCGATCGCGCACTCCGTCCGCGCTGAAGGCGTCGCGCGCATTGCGCTGGTGTCGGATGAGCCAAAGCATTTCTCGCCGGCGGATTTGCCCGTCGGCGTCACCATCCACCCGCGCGAGGAGATGGACGCCGTGCAGCGCGAGCTGCGTGCGATATCAGGCGTCACCGTGCTGATCTATCAGCAGACCTGCGCCACAGAAAAACGCCGGCGGCGCAAGCGCGGCACGATCGCAGACCCGGCGCGCTTCGCCTATATCAACGATCTCGTCTGCGAGGGCTGCGGCGACTGTTCGGTGGAATCCAACTGCCTCAGCGTCGAGCCGAAAGAGACGCCGTTCGGCCGCAAGCGCAAGATCAACCTCTCGACCTGCAACACGGATTTTTCCTGCCTCAACGGCTTCTGCCCGAGTTTTGTGACGATCGAGGGCGGCAAGCGGCGGGCGAAGAATGCGAGCATGATCGATCCGCTGGCGCGCGCCGCGGCACTGCCGGCGCCGGAACTCGCGCCGCTGGACAAGCCCTACGATCTGCTGGTGACCGGCGTCGGCGGCACCGGCGTCATCACGGTCGGCGCGCTGGTCGCGATGGCCGCACATCTCGAGGGCCGCGGCGTTTCGGTGCTCGACTTCACCGGCTTCGCGCAGAAGTTCGGCCCGGTGCTGAGTTTCCTGCGGCTGGCGGCTCTGCCCGAAGCGCTGCACCAGGTGCGGATCGACCAGGGGGCCGCGGATGCGCTGATCGGCTGCGATCTCGTGGTGAGCTCGTCGGCCAAGGCCTCCGGCACCTACCGCAAGGGGATGCGCGCCGCGGTCAACCTCGCGGAGATGCCGACCGGCGACGTGGTGCGCTTCCGCGACGCCGACCTCGCCTCGCCGGCTCGCCTGCGTGCCATCGAGCGCGTGATCGGCGCAGGCAATCTCACCATGATCGACGCCAACGCACTGGCCGAGCGGCTGCTCGGCGACAGCGTCTATGCCAACATCATGATGCTCGGCTTCGCCTGGCAGCAGGGCCTCGTGCCGGTGTCGCTGGGCGCACTGACGCGCGCGATCGAGCTCAACGGCGTCGCGGTCGAGCGCAACAAGCAGGCGCTGGCCTGGGGCCGGCTCGCCTTTGGCGATCCGAAGTTCTTGCCGAAGGCCGACGGCCCGGCGACCAACGTGCCGGAGACGCTGGAGCAGATGATCGCGCGGCGCGCCGACTTCCTTCGTGATTATCAGGACGAAGCCTATGCTGCGCGCTACAGGGCGGCAGTCGATCGCGTCCGCCGCGCCGAGGCGGCGATCGGCAGTGAGAGCCTCACCGACGCGGTCGCCCAGTCGCTGTTCAAGCTGATGGCTTACAAGGATGAGTATGAGGTGGCGCGGCTGCATGTGCAGTCGGGCTTCCTCGACGAGCTCAGGCGCACATTCGATGGCGACTTCACGGTGCAGTACCATCTTGCGCCGCCCTTCCTGCCGGCGCGGCGCGATGCGCGCGGCCGGCCGCGCAAGCGGGCGTTCGGGCAATGGATCCAAGCGCCGCTGCGGCTGCTCGTGAGTCTCAAGGGACTGCGCGGCACGCCATTCGACGTGTTCGGCTACACCGCGGAGCGGCGCGCCGAGCGCGAGCTGATCACCTGGTACGAGGCGCTGGTCGAGACCATGCTCGGCAAGCTCGATGCCGCGCGGCTGCCCGATCTCACAGCCATCGCAAAGGCGCCGATGGAGATCCGCGGCTATGGGCCGGTGAAGGACGCCGCGATCGAGAAGACCAAGGTGGAGGTGGCGCTGCTGACCGCGCTTCTCACCTCCGCCCCGTCAGATACGCACGACGGCTCAGGCCGCCGCACCGCGCTTGGCGGGTGAGATCACGCCGACCACAACGGTCGCAATCACCGCCACCACGATGTTGAGCAGGAGCGCGCCGAGACCGACATAGAAGGTGTATGTAGCGTCGCCGAGCGAGATGCTGGCGAGCGGCTTCAGCCCGTTGCTCCACGCCGTGTAGGTGCCCCAGCCGATGCCGACCGCCCAGCCGAGCAGCAGACCCTCGGCGCGGAACCAAAGCGTGAACAGGCCGAACACCAGCGCCGGCAGCGTCTGCACGATCCAGAGACCACCGAGCAGTTGCAGGTCGAGCGCATATTGCGTCGGCAGGAACAGGATGAAGGCCAGCGCGCCGACCTTCACCACCAGCGAGGTGATCTTCGCCACCGAGGCCTCACCGGCATGCGAGATGCCCGGATTGACGTAGTGCTTCCAGACATTGCGCGTGAACAGGTTGGCGGCGCCGATGCTCATCACCGCGGCCGGCACCAGCGCGCCGATCGCGATCGCCGAGAACGCAAAGCCCGCGAACCATTCCGGGAACAGGGTCTTGAACAGCATCGGCACCACGTCGTTGGGCGACGTCACCTTGACCCCTGCGGCATAGGCCATGTAGCCGAGCAGCGCGATCAGACCGAGCAGCAGCGTATAGGCCGGCAGCAGGATCGCATTCTTGCGGATGGTGTCCGCCGACTTCGAGGCGAAGATGCCGGTCAACGTGTGCGGATACATGAAGGCGGCCAGCGCCGAGCCGAGCGCCAGCGTCGCATAGGGCAGATACTGCGCGGGCTTCAGCGTCAGTCCGGTGGCGCCGCCCTTCGCCGTGAAGGCGTCGTTGGCGGCCGAGAACACCGCGCCATAGCCGCCGAGCTTCGACGGCACCACGACCACGGCCGTCAGCACCACGATGTAGATCATGATGTCCTTGACGAAGGCGATCAGTGCCGGCGCACGCAGACCGGAGCTGTAGGTATAGAGCGCGAGGATCACGAAGGCGGCGATGATCGGCAGCTCGCCAGTGAGGCCCATCGCCTTGATCACGACCTCCATGCCGATCAGCTGCAGCGCGATATAGGGCATGGTTGCGACGAGGCCGGTCAGCGCCACGGCGAGCTCAAGCGCGCGCGAGCCATAGGCGCCGTGGACGACATCAGCGGCGGTGACGTAGCCGTTGGCATGCGCCTTCTTCCACAGCACCGGCATCACGGCGAATACGAAGGGATAGACGATGATGGTGTAGGGCAGCGCGAAGAAGCCGTAGGCGCCGACTGCGTAGACCAGCGCCGGCACCGCGATCACGGTGTAGGCGGTATAGAAGTCGCCGCCAACCAGGAACCAGGTGATCCAGGTACCGAACTGGCGGCCGCCGAGACCCCATTCGTCGAGATGCTCGCTGACCGGGCCGGATTTCCAGCGCGCGGCGAGGAAGCCCATCACGGTGACGAGGGCGAAGAAGAAGATGAAGACGGAGAGCGCCACCCAGGCGATATGATCGGTCATGGCTGTCCCCTCACCGCTGCTCGTCGGCATCAGGCTGCCGGCTGCGATAGACCAGCCAGATCAAGAGCGAGGAGATCGGCACCCAGGCGAGCTGGTACCAGTAGAAGAAGGGAAAGCCGAACAGCGACGGTTCGGCGAAATTATAGAACGGCACCCACAGCAAGCCGATGAACGGCAGCAGCAACAGAATCCACATGGCCTACTCTTCAATGGGCTGAATAGCTCAAGGCGGGAAGTTCCGCTGACCTCAACGATCCAGGAACTCATTTCGTTGCGTCTAGAATCACAGTTACGGCAATGCGACGCAAAAAGTTGTGATCGTCACCTGACGCATGCCGCCTATTCGGCCTTGATGCCGGCATCCTGGATCAGGCTGCGCCATCGCGCCTGCTCGCCGGCAAAGTAGCGGTCGAGCTCGGCCGGAGGCTTTGCCACCATCACGAGCCCCTCATTGACGCTGAGCTTCCTGAAGGCCTCCGCCTGCACGGCCTTGGCCGCGGATTTGTTGAGGCGGTCGATGATCTCGGGCGGCGTGTTCGCAGGTGCGTAAAGGCCGTACCAGGATTCCGCTGAATAGCCCGGCACACCGGCTTCCGACACCGTCGGCAATTGCGGGAAGGACGGCGAACGCTCGGCCGAGGTCACCCCGATCGCACGCAGCTGGCCGGCCTCGACCAGCGACGCGCAACTGGCCACCGTCGTGAACATCACCTGGATCTGGCCGCCCAAGAGATCGGTGATGGCAGGCGCCGCGCCCTTGTAGGGCACGGTGGTAAGATTGACACCCGCCATATGCTTGAACAATTCGCCGGCCAGATGCGCCGAGGTGCCGGTGCCATAGGTCCCGTAGGACAGTTTTTCCGGATCGGCCTTCGCGGCCGCGATCAGATCGGCGATCGACTTGATCGGCGAGGAAGGATTGACCACGACGACGTTGAACGAGCGTGCCACCAGCGCCACGGGCGCAAAGTCCTTGTGCGCGTCATAGGGCAGCTTGCTGGTGAGGCTCGGATTGACCGCGTTGGCGAAGGTCGCCATCAGCAGCGTGTAGCCGTCGGGTGGGCTCGCCGCGACGCTTTGCGTGCCGAGGATGGTGCCCGCCCCCGGCTTGTTCTCGATGATGACGCTGACGCCGAGATCCTTCTGCATCTCCTGCGCCAGCGTGCGCGCCACGACATCGGTGCCGCCGCCCGGCGCGAACGGCACCACGATCTTCACGATATGATCGGGATAAGAGGCATGTACGGGGGCGTGCGGCAGAACGCTTGCTGCAAGCGCGAACAGAATGGCGGTCAGGACACGAAGCGGCATGGCAGGCCCCGGCAAATGACGTGCCCTTCATATACACGCCTACGCCATGCAAGGGGTGGCGGGCGGTCATGATACCGCGAAGCGTAGGCAGATCGTCATTGCGGGCGAGGCGAAGCAATCCATCATTCCGCGTGCTGGGAGGATGGATTGCTTCGTGGCTCCGCTCCTCGCGATGACGGCTGCACTGCCTCACGAATACGGATTGATCAGCTTCTGCTGCTCGGTGGCGTGACGCACCAGGAGGTCGATGAAGACGCGGACCTTCGCCGAGAGGTGATGGCGGTGCGGGTAGATCGCGTTCATCGTGAGCTCGACCGGCCGGTATTCGGGCAGCAGCCGGACCAGCTTGCCGGATTCGAGTTCGTCCCGGACCAGGAAGCCCGCCGCGAGGAACACGCCGACGCCGGCGAGCGCCGCGAGCTTCAGCGTCTCGCCGCTGTTGGAGACGAGATTGCCCGTCACCTTCACCGCCGCCGGCGCGCCCTTGCGGTCGACGAAGTGCCACTCGTCCCCGAACGGGTAGTTGATATGGCGAACGCAGTTGCGGGTCGTGAGATCAGCGAGCTGTTCCGGCTTGCCGTGCGCCGCGACGTAGTCGTGCGAGCAGCACAGCACGTGGCGCCAGGTGGCGATGCGGCGCACGATCAGCGCGGAATCGCGCGGCGGGATCATCTGCACGGCGAGATCGAAATTCTCGTCGATCAGGTCGGCCGAGCGTTCGCCGATCATCAGGTCGACCTTGACCTCGGGATAAGTGGCCAGGAACTCGGCCACCGTCGATGACAGGAACTGGACCAGATGGGTGTTGGTGAAGATGCGCAGCGTGCCGCGCGGCACAGATTGCTGCGCGCCCGCGACCTCGTCGGCCTGCTCGATGTCGGCGAGGATCTGGACGCAGCGGTCGTAATAGGCCTTACCGACCTCGGTGAGGCTGACCTTGCGCGTGGTGCGGTTGAGCAGCCGGGCACCGAGCCGGTCCTCCAGCGACTGGACGTGGTTGCTCACCATGGTGGTGGACATGTTGAGCTTGCGGCCGGCCGCGGAAAAGCCGCCTGAATCCACGACCCGGACGAAGGCGGTCATACTGGTCAGGCGATCCATGTGGCAAGTCCGGATTATCAGCGCTGGCTTGATAATGCTTCCAGTTTTATCGGGATTATCACAGCGGGCAGGACATTGCATCTAGGGGCGCAGCCTGCGCCCTTTCTGGAAGGACGCGAATGTTCGGCCAGGAGACGATCATGTCGACCACGACTTATGTTACTGAAGAATCTGCCAAAATCGGCCTCCACCCATCCCGGCAGACGGTCAAGCGAGTCGCGCTTGGGCTCGCCGCAATGCTCGGGATCGCCGTCGCTGCCGACTTTGGCTACGACTACGTCACCACCGGCCGCTATTTCGAATCGACCGACGACGCCTATGTGAAGGCGGACTCCACGATCATCGCGCCGAAAGTGTCGGGCTACATCGCCCGCGTGCTGGTGACCGACAACCAGCCGGTGAAGGCCGGCCAGCTGCTGGCCGAGATCGACGACCGCGACTACCGCACCGCGCTCGGCCAAGCCAAGGCCGACGTCAACGCGGCCGATGCCTCGGTGCGCAACCTCGATGCCCAGCTCGAATTGCAGCAACCGATCATCGACCAGAGCATCGCCGACGTCACCGCCGCCGAGGCCAATCTGAAATTCGCCCAGGAGGAGCAGAGCCGCTACGACGGGCTGATGAAGTCCGGCTCCGGCACCATTCAACGCGCGCAACAGACCGACGCGGCGCTGCGCTCCAACACGGCGCAGTTGCAGCACGCGAAGTCGGCGCTGTCAGCGGCGCAGCGCAAGCTCGATGTGCTGACCACGCAGCGCGCCCAGGCTGTCGCGCAGGCCGACCGCGCCCGTGCGGTCGAGCAGCAGGCCGAGCTGAACCTGTCCTATGCACGGATCACTGCGCCGGTCGACGGCACGGTCGGCGCCCGCACGCTCCGCGTCGGGCAATATGTGCAGGCCGGCACGCAGCTGATGGCGGTGGTGCCGCTCGATGCGGTCTATGTGGTCGCCAATTTCAAGGAGACGCAGCTGACGCATGTGCGCAACGGCCAGCCGGTCGAGCTCACCGTCGACAGTTTTCACGGCACCACGCTTAAGGGCCATGTCGACAGCCTGTCGCCCGCCAGCGGCCTCGAATTCGCGCTGCTGCCGCCCGACAACGCCACCGGCAACTTCACCAAGATCGTGCAGCGCGTGCCGGTCAAGATCGTGCTCGACGATCACAGCCTCACCGGCCTGCTGCGGCCCGGCATGTCGGCGATCCCGACCGTCAACACCAAGGCGACGGTGCTGGCCGAGCGGGAAGAGAAGCGGCGGCTGGCCTCGGCGGCGCGGGCAAACGGCGGTTAGCGCAAAGCACTTCTTCAACTGGCTTGACGCGATGGATCACCGCAACGGTGGTCGATCGCGTTTTTGTATTCTCCATCCTGCTCGCTTCTCCTTCGTGCCGCAGCCGCCGACGGCAGGGCTCCCTCCCCCCTTGCGGGGGAGGGTTGGGGAGAGCGATCTCGCACTGAAGCTTGTTGCTTTGCGAAGACGCTTTCGAGAGTGACGCGTGCAACAGGATTGAAGCGGCTTGCCTGGATCCCTGCCTGTCAGCGCCCGGAGCCACCCCTCTCCCCGCCGTCCCCCCGCAAGGGGAGAGGGAGCCAATCCAGCGGCTCGCCTCACCTATCGACAGGGCTGAGACCAGCCATCGTGTCGAGATGCTGGCCGCCCCACGAATGCCGGAGCGGCTAGGCATCCCGATTATCAACCTGTGCCGGACAATCCTTCCACTCCTTTCCGGATTATCGAAACCGGCCGCCTAATACATGTTGTACGGGTCAGTAAGGACGACCCCGATGACCACACGTCAGCCCACAGCTAACGCCGTCCCCATTCCAAATCCCGCCGCGCCTGCAACACCGGCGATCCCGACCAAGACCTGGGTCGCGGTGGTCGGCGCCACGCTCGGCGCCTTCATGGCGGTGCTCAACATCCAGATCGTCAACGCCTCGCTTGCCGACATCCAGGGCGGCATCGGCGCCGGCATCGATGACGGCGGCTGGATCTCGACCTCCTATCTGATCGCCGAGATCGTGGTGATCCCGCTGTCCGGCTGGCTCGCCCGGGTGTTCTCGGTGCGCCTCTATCTGCTCACCAATGCGTTCCTGTTCCTGGTGTTCTCGGCGGCCTGCGCGCTGGCGCAGGACCTGCCGCAGATGATCGCGCTGCGCGCCGTGCAGGGCTTTACTGGCGGCGTGCTGATTCCGATGGCGTTCACGCTGATCATCACGCTGCTGCCGAAGGCAAAGCAGCCGATCGGGCTGGCGCTGTTCGCGCTGTCGGCGACATTCGCGCCGGCGATCGGCCCGACCATCGGCGGCTACCTCACCGAGAACTGGGGCTGGCAGTACATCTTCTATGTCAATCTGGTGCCGGGCGCCGTGATGATCGCGATGCTGTACGTCTCGCTCGATCCGAGCCCGATGAAGCTGTCGCTGATCCGCCAGGGCGACTGGCTCGGCATCATCACCATGGCGATCGGCCTCGCCGCGCTGCAGACCGTGCTGGAAGAGGGCAACAAGGACGACTGGTTCGGTTCGCCCTTCATCGTCCGCCTGTCTGTCATCGCGGCCGTGGCGCTGACAGCCTTCCTGATCGTCGAGTTCACCGTCGAGAAGCCGCTGCTCAATCTGCGCCTGCTCGCCCGCCGCAATTTCGGCTTCGGCATGCTGGCGAACTTCCTGATGGGCATCGCGCTGTATGGCTCGGTGTTCATCCTGCCGCAGTACCTGTCGCGCATCCAGGGCTACAATGCCGAGCAGATCGGCATGGTGCTGGCATGGACCGGACTGCCGCAGCTCGTGCTGATCCCGCTGGTGCCGAAGCTGATGCAGCGCTTCGATCCCCGCATCGTCATCGGTATCGGATTTGCGCTGTTCGCCGGCTCCAACTTCATGAACATCTACATGACCAACGACTATGCCGCCGATCAGCTGCTCTGGCCCAATGTCGTCCGTGCCATCGGTCAGGCGCTGGCATTCGCGCCCCTGTCGGCGGTTGCGACCGCCGGAATCGAGGCGGAGAATGCCGGATCGGCGTCGGCGTTGTTCAACATGATGCGCAACCTCGGCGGCGCAATCGGCATTGCCGCGCTGCAGACACTGCTGACCAAGCGCGAACAGTATCACTCCAACGTGCTGATGCAGTCAGTCTCGATGCTGGAACAGGCGACCCGAACCCGGATTGAGGGATTGACCCAGTATTTCCTGAACCACGGCGTTTCCGATCACGCCGACGCGACCCACCGCGCGATCGCGGCGGTCGGCAAGGTCGTGCAGAAGCAGGCCTACATCCTCGCCTTCAGCGACACGTTCTATCTGCTCGGCGCGGCGCTGATCGTGGCGCTGGTGGCGACGCTGTTCCTGAAGAAGCCGGGCCAGCTCGCTGGCGGCGGCGGCGCACACTAGCCCTTTTCACTGTCCCCATAACCAAGGAGAACGACCATGAAACCCCGCATGAATTTCTACCAGGCTGCTCCCGAGACGATCAAAGCGCTGGTTGCGGTCGAAAGCCAGATCACGGCGAGCGGCCTCGAGCAATCGCTGATCGAGTTGGTCAAGACCCGCGCCTCGCAGATCAACGGCTGCGCCTACTGCATCAACATGCACACCGAAGACGCGCGCAAGCATGGCGAGACCGAACAGCGGCTCTATCTGCTCGACGCCTGGCGCGAGTCGCCGCTCTATAGCGAGCGCGAGCGCGCGGCACTGGCCTGGACCGAAGCGCTGACGCTGGTTGCAGAGACCCATGCACCCGACGCCGACTACGAGGCGGTGCGCGCCCAGTTCACCGACGGCGAGCTGGTCAACCTGACCACGCTGATCGGCGCCATCAACGCCTGGAACCGGATCGCGATCGGCTTCCGCGCGGTGCATCCGGTGAAGGTGAAGGTCGCGGCGTGAGGATGATACTGTCCGCCATTTACTCCGCTGTCATGCCCCGCTTCGTGCGGGGCATCCAGTACGCCGCGGCCCTTCGGCTCAAGCACCGCGGCCTCTGGAATACTGGATCGCCCGGTCGAGCCGGACGATGACAGCGCGGAGCGTGGCGCGAGTGCCTTAAACCGCCGTCGCGCGGGCGAACTCGACATAGATCTCGCGCAGGCGGTCGGTGATCGGGCCGACCTTGCCGCTGCCGACGGTCTTGCCGTCGATCGCGACCACGCCCTGCACGAACACCGAGGCGCTGGTGATGAAGGCCTCCTTGGCGGCGAGCGCCTCCTCGACCGTGAAGGCGCGCTCCTCGATGCGCAACTGGCGCTCCTCGGCGAGCTTGACCACGGCCTTGCGGGTGCAGCCGGGCAGGATCTCGTTGCCGTTCTGCCGGGTCACGATCACGTCGTCCTGGGTGACGATGAAGGACGAGGACGAGCCGCCCTCGGTGACCTTGCCGTCCTCGATCATCCAGGCTTCGCCGGCGCCGGCCGCGGCCGCCGCCTGCTTGGCCAGCACCTGTGCCAAAAGCGCCACGCTCTTGATGTCGCGCCGCTCCCAGCGAATATCGGGCACCGTGATGACGTTGATGCCGGTCTTGGCCGACGGCGCGTTGATGATGTCCTTTTCCGAGGTGAACATCACAAGCGTCGGCTTGACGTCGGCCTTCGGAAAGGCGAAGTCGCGCCCCTTGTCGGCGCCGCGGGTGACCTCGAGATAGACCATGCCGTTGACGAGGTCGTTGCGCTTGACCAGCTCCTTCTGGATCTCCTCGATCCGCTCCAGCGTCTCTGGGAGCGCGAGCTGGATCTCGCCGACCGAGCGCTTCAGCCGCGCCAGGTGCGAGGCGTTGTCGATCAGCTTGCCCTCGAGCACCGCCGCCACCTCGTAGATGCCGTCGGCGAACAGGAATCCGCGGTCGAACACCGAGACCTTGGCCTCCGAATGCGGCACGAACGCGCCGTTGACGTAAGCGATCTTTTCCACGCGAGTTCTCCTGCGGACGAAGCGGGTTTCAGGCCTTCGTATACGCAAATTGTTAACGGGGGAAAACCCTCTCCGACGTCGTTCCGGGCTCGCGCCAAGAGGCGCGCCCCGGAACGACGACCTGGAAGGACCGGCGCGCCCGTTCTCAGTGCTGCAAGATCTTCGACAGAAACTTCTGCGCGCGGTCGCTGCGGGGCGTTCCGAAGAAGTCGGCCTTCTTGGCATCCTCGACGATCTCGCCGCGGTCCATGAAGATGACGCGGTCGGCGACCTTGTTGGCAAAGCCCATTTCGTGGGTCACCACCATCATGGTCATGCCCTCGCGGGCGAGGTCGACCATGACGTCGAGCACCTCGCTGATCATTTCCGGGTCGAGCGCCGAGGTCGGTTCGTCGAACAGCATCGCGATCGGGTCCATCGCCAGCGCACGTGCGATCGCGACGCGCTGCTGCTGGCCGCCGGACAATTCCGCGGGAAACTTCTTGGCATGGTCCTTCAGCCCGACGCGCTCAAGCAGCTTCATGCCCTTGGTCATGGCATCGTCATGCTTGCGGCCCAGCACCTTCTCCTGCGCGAGGCAGAGATTGTCGATGATGCGCAGATGCGGGAACAGCTCGAAATGCTGGAACACCATGCCGACGCGGGAGCGCAGCTTGGGCAGGTCGGTCTTCGGATCGTTGACCTTGACGCCGTCGAGCGTGATGTCGCCGCCCTGGATCGGCTCCAGCGCGTTGACGCATTTGATCAGGGTCGACTTGCCCGAGCCGGACGGGCCGCAGACCACCACCACCTCGCCCTTGGCGACGCTGGTGGTGCAGTCCTTCAGCACCTGGAAGGTCGGCCCGTACCATTTATTGACGTGATTGATCTCGATCATGATGGCTCAGCTTGTTGTTCAGCGAACAATGGCGATCCGCGACTGCAGGCGGCGGACGCCGAAAGACGCGACACAGGAAATGACGAAGTAGACCAGCGCGGCGAACAGGTACATTTCGACCAGGCGGCCGTCGCGCTGCGCGACCTTGCTGGCGGCGCCGAGGAAATCCGGGATCGACAGCACGTAGACCAGCGAGGTGTCCTGGAACAGCACGATGGTCTGCGTCAGCAGCACCGGCAGCATGTTGCGGAACGCCTGCGGCAGCACGACGTAGCGCATCGACTGCGCGTAGGTCAGGCCGAGCGCGCTGGCCGCCGCCGGCTGCCCCTTCGAGATCGACTGGATGCCGGCGCGCATGATCTCGGAGAAATAGGCCGCCTCGAACGCGATGAAGGTGATCAGCGAGGAGGCGAAGGCGCCGACCGTGATCGGCCGCGACGCGCCGGTCAGCCACTGCCCGATGTAAGGCACCAGGAAGTAGAACCAGAAGATCACCAGCACCAGCGGCAGCGAGCGGATGAAGTCGACATAGAAGCCTGCGATGCGGCCGAGCCATTTGTAGCTCGACAGCCGCATCAGGGCGATCAGGGTGCCGAACACGAGGCCGCCGAACGCGGCGAGTGCCGTCAGGGTCAGCGTGAAGCGCATGCCCTCGAAGAACAGATAGGGCAGCGCGCGGCGGATGACGTCGAAATCGAAATTGCCGAGCATCATCATTTGCCCGTGATGTAGCCGGGGATCGCGACGTAGCGCTCGAGGTAGCGCATCGCGGTGACCACGACGAAATTGAGGAGAAGATAGAGCACGGTCGCCGCGGTGAACGCCTCGAACACCTGGAACGAGAATTCCTGCATCGAGCGCGCCTGGCCGGTCAATTCGATCAGGCCGATGGTGATGGCGACCGCGCTGTTCTTGATGGTGTTGAGGAATTCGGAGGTCAGCGGCGGCAGGATGATGCGGAACGCCATCGGCAGCAGCACGTAGCGATAGGTCTGCACCGTGGTGAGGCCGAGCGCGGTCGAAGCCTGCTTCTGCCCACGCGGCAGCGACGTGATGCCGGCCTGCAGTTGCACGGCGACGCGTGCCGACATGAACAGGCCGACGCCGATCGCCGCGGTCCAGAATGGCGCGTTCGGCAATTGCTTCAGCCACAGCCCTGCGGATTTCGGCAGCAATTCCGGCAGCACGAAGAACCACAGGAAGAGCTGCACCAGCAGCGGCATGTTGCGGAAGAACTCGACCCAGCAGAAGCCGATCCATGACGCCGTCCGCGACGGCAGCGTGCGCAGCACGCCGATCACCGAGCCGGTGACCAGCGCGATGATCCAGGCGAGCACCGACACCTTGACGGTGACCACCAGTCCCGACAGCAACAGGTCGAGATAGGTGCCGGTCCCCATCGGGTTCGGCTCGAGAAAGATGTGCCAGTTCCAATTGTAGTTCACGGGTCCCCCGCGCTCTCGCGCCGATCACGCATTACGCCGACATTACGGGCGGCGTCTATGCAAATGTCCGGCCATTCTCCTCCAAAATGGCCGGACACGCTTGTCTTCCGGACCCGCCGCCGAACGGCGACGGGTCATGTGCAGCACTGCGATCAGTTCACCAGATACGCATCCGGATCCGGCGAATCCGACGGCTTGGCGAACTGCTTCTTCATCTCCGGTCCAGCCGGCGAATTGAGATTGAGGCCCTTCGGCGGGATTTTCTGGGTGAACCACTTGTCGTAGATCTTCAAGCCCTCGCCGCTGGTGTAGAGCGCGGCGGTGGCGGCGTCGACGACCTTCTTGAACGGCGCGTCATCCTTGCGCAGCATGATGCCGTAGGGCTCCGGCTTGGAGAACGCGTCCTTGGAGATCACGTAGTCATCCGGCGACTTCGAGCCGGCGACGAGGCTTGCGAGCAGGATGTCGTCCATCACGAAGGCGACCGCGCGGTCGGTCTCGACCATCAGGAAGGCCTCGGCGTGATCCTTGGCCGGGATGATGTTGATGCTCAGCCCACGCGCGACGTTGGCTTCGGTGAGCTGCTTGATGTTGGTGGTGCCGGCGGTCGAGACCACCGTCTTGCCCTTCAAATCGTCGATCGAGTTGATCTTGTTCGCCTTCTTCGTGACGTAGCGGCTCGCAGTCAGGAAGTGCGAGTTGGTGAAGGAAACCTGCTTCTGGCGCTCGGCATTGTTGGTGGTCGAGCCGCATTCGAGGTCGACGGTGCCGTTGGCCATCAGCGGAATACGCGTCGCCGAGGTCACCGGGTTAAGCTTGACCTCGACTTTGTCGAGCTTCAACTCCTTCTTGATGGCATCGACGATCTTGTAGCAGATATCCATCGCATAACCGATGGGCTTCTGATTGTCATCGAGATAGGAGAACGGGATCGAGGAATCGCGGTAGCCGAGCGTGATCGCGCCGGTGTCCTTGATGTTCTTCAGCGTCCCCGTCAGCTCCTCGGCCTGCGCCTGGCTCACGCCGAGCGCGGTGGCGAGCGCGAAGCCGATCAGATATTTGGATGTCATACGTCTACTCCTTCGTGGAACGTCAATCTACTGCGTGAGAATGTCGGCGAGGACGGGTGCGATATAGCGGCGAAACTGGTCCGGATTCTCGCTCATCGGAAAATGACCGAGCTTTTCCATGATCGTGACGCTGGCGCCCCCTATTGCCGCTGCCGTTCGCCTCGTGTCCTCAGGCGTGCAGGAGAAATCATACTCGCCCGTGAGGAGATAGAGCCTGCATACTTTAGTATCGATTGACGCGACCCGGCCGCGGAGGTCGCCGTCGACACGATAGAAATACAGGTCGCCCTTGAACACGCCCGGGCCGCCCTGCTTGTAGGCCCACAGCGTTTCCATCCGCGCAGGCGCCGGGCTCTGCGGCGCGATCAGCCCCGACACCAGCGCGGCGCAGACCTCGCCGCCGTGAACGTCGGGGCGGTTCAGCCAGCCGGTGTCATACCAGGGCGCCTGGAAATCGGCGGCCTCGAGCCCGATCAGCGCGCGGAACTCGGCGGCATGTTCGATCGCAAGGTTGAGCACGATACGGCCGCCGATCGAGCAGCCCATCACGACAGGCTTCTCCAGCCGCAACGCACGGCAGAAGGCGCGGATGGTCTCGGTGTAGCGCGCTGTGGTGAGTTGGTATTCATCGCCGGACCAGCTTTTCGGCGGATTCGACTTGCCATGCCAGGGCATATCGAAGGCAATGACGCGGAAATTTTCGGCAAATTGCGCGTCTGCGAGCAGGTGCCGCCACTGCCGCGCGTCGGATCCCGCGGTGTGCAGGCAGACCAGCGGAATGCCCTTGCCGTTCTCCTCGAAATAGATGCGGTGCAGCTCGCCGCCGATCTCGACGTGGACGTAGCGGCCGACCATCGGCTCGATATGGCCGTTCGTGATGGTGCCGCTCATGATACGGCCGCCGCGAAATGCTGCCGCGGCAGCGCCAGCAGGTCCTTGAAGTATTGCAGATGCGCCATGAAGGGATGCAGATCGCCCTCCAGCACCGCCTCGCCGCGCTTGGTCAGCGCCAGCAGATCGTGCCAGCCGGGTTTCGGTTCGGCCTGCCAATAGGCGGCCCAGGCCTGCGGCGTCGCGCGATAGGCAAAGCGCCACGAGCGCATCAGGCGAGGGGCGGGTACGAACTCGACGATGCGCCCCGCGCGGATCGCGGCGTGAAACGGCCGCGCCATCGGCCCGAGCAGGCAGTCGCAATCGAGCAGCCGCCCGCGCGAGACCAAGAGAGGCGCCTGGTCGAGCAATGCGGGAATGCCGGCAAACGCCGTCGTCACAGCGTCGTCGGTGGCGTCGGGCGATAGCGTCATCTGGCGGGGAAGTTTTTCCTGCGGCGGACGCCCCATGATGACCGGAAGGGAGCGATCCCGCAAGGCACCGATGCCCTTGAGTTCCCTGGATTATACGCTTGACCAAACCCGGCTTGCCGGTCAGGGCGCGCCCTCCCCGCATCTGCCGGGAGCTGCCAATAGCCGCCACTCCGTCAGACCAAAGACCGATTGAATTCCGCAGCTCGGCAGGTTGCGCCTGACCGTGGCAGGCCAATTGTCGCAGCCGGCGCGTTCGCTCTTCCGTTGCCCGCCGCGTTCTGTCCAATGCGCATCGCGTCCCTGCGACGACAGGGACGATCATCGCCAACAGTAAACAAGACATGGCCGCGATCGAACGCGGCCACACGGGAGAGATCGAGATGTCGCACCGCAATCGCTTGATGGTCCTGCTCGCCGCCGCCGGCATGCTGGCGTCGGTCGCAGCGCAAGCGCAGGAGTATCCGACCAAGCCGATCACGCTGATCGTGCCATGGCCGGCGGGCGGCTCGACCGATATCTCGATGCGCGCGATCGCCGAGAGCGCCTCGAAGGTGCTGGGCCAGCCGATCGCGGTCGACAACAAGGCGGGCGGCGGCGGCACCGTGGGCCCCGCGACCATGGCGGCCGGCGCCAAGCCCGACGGCTACACCATCGCGCAGATCCCGATCACCGTGTTCCGCCTGCCCTTGATGCAGGAGGTGTCGTGGGATCCGGCGAAGGATTTCTCCTACATCGTCCACCTCACCGGCTACACCTTCGGCGTCACCACCAATGCGGACTCGCAGTTCAAGACCTGGCAGGACGTGGTCGACTTCGCCAAGAAGAATCCCGGCAAGGTGACCTATGCGACGCCGGGCACCGGCACCTCGCTGCATATCGGCATGGAGCAGATCGCCCTGATGGCCGGCGGGATCAAGCTGACCCAGGTGCCGTTCAAGGGCGGCGCCGAGACCAACGCCGCGGTGCTCGGCCAGCACACCATGCTGCAGGCGGATTCCACCGGCTGGCGGCCACTGGTCGACGCCGGCAAGCTGCGGCTCTTGATGGTGTGGACCGGCACGCGCTCGCCGAACTATCCGGACGTGCCGACGCTGAAAGAGCTCGGCTACCCCATGGTCTACGACTCGCCGTTCGGCATCGCCGGCCCCAAGGGCATGGATCCCAAGATCGTCGCCAAGCTGCACGACGCCTTCAAGAAGGCGATCGAGGACCCGGCCGTGATCGCAACGCTCGCCAAATACGACATGGTGCCGAATTACAAGAACACCGAGGACTACAGGAAGTTCGTGGTCGAGGTCACCGAGTCCGAGCGCAAGGTGATCGACACGCTCGGACTGGCGAAGAAGTAGGACTGGGCTGACCGCGAAGCCTCTCTCCGTCATTGCGAGGAGCGAAGCGACGAAGCAATCCATCCTTCCGCATACGCGGTGAAATGGATTGCTTCGCTTCGCTCGCAATGACGGGGATAGCTCATGCCCAATTTTGCGACGTGACGAGAGCATTCCCTATGAGCGACAAAACCGACGTCAAACTTCGCCTCAACAACTCCGAGCTCTGGGGCGGCCTGATCGGGCTCGCGCTCGGCGCCTTCGTGATCTGGTCCGGCTTAAAGCTCAAGCTCGGCACCATCAACGATCCCGGCTCCGGCTATGTGCTGTTCTACACCGGCATCCTGATGTGCGTGTTCGCGATCTCGATCATCGTCGCGGCGGTCACCGAGGGCGGTCCGACCTTCGCCTCGCGCTGGGAGAATGCGCGCTGGGGCAAGCCGGTCCTCGTCATCGTCTGCCTCGCCGCGTTCGCCTTTGCGCTGGAGCCGCTGGGCTTCCTGCTGTCGGCGATCCCGCTGATGCTGTTGCTACTCCGCGTGATCGATCCGGTACGCTGGTCGCTCGCGATCCCGCTGTCCATCCTTGCCCCGCTCGGGATGTGGTGGGTGCTGAAGCACCTGCTCGCGATCCAGTTGCCGAGCGGCCTGTTCGAGATCGGTTGAGCTGCCATGGATACTCTCGTCAATGTCGCCCACGGCCTCGGCGTCGCGCTGCTGCCGGTCAACCTGCTCTATTGCTTCATCGGCGTCTTCATCGGCACGCTGGTCGGCGTGCTGCCCGGCATCGGTCCGATCTCGGCGATGTCGCTGCTGCTGCCGGTCACGCTATCAGGCACGCCGGAGTCCGGCATCATCATGATGGCCGGCATCTACTACGGCTCGATGTATGGCGGCTCGACCACGTCGATCCTGGTCAACATTCCCGGCGAAGCCGCCTCCGTCGTCACCTGCATCGACGGCCACCAGATGGCCAAGCAGGGCCGCGCCGGCCCCGCGCTCGGCATCTCCGCATTCGGCTCCTTCATCGCCGGCACCTTCTCGCTGGTCGCCCTGATGCTGGTGGCGCCCTCGCTCGCCAGCGTCGCGATCGCGTTCGGCCCGGCCGAATATTTCGGCCTGATGGTGCTCGGCCTCGTCGTGCTGACCTTCCTGACGCAAGGCTCGATGGCCAAGGCGCTGCTGATGGCCTGCATCGGCGTCGTGCTCGGCCTGGTCGGGCTCGACAGCATCACCGCGCAGCCGCGGCTGACCTTCGGCCGCATTGAGCTGATCGACGGCATCGGCCTCGTGCCGGTCGTGATGGGCCTGTTCGGCGTCGCCGAGGTGCTGCTCAACACCGAGCAGGCGATCAAGCGCGACATCATCAAGACCAAGATCACCCAGTTGCTGCCGAGCAAGGAGGATTGGAAGGCCAGCGGCGGGCCGGTGGCGCGCGGCACCGTGCTCGGCTTCTTCCTCGGCATCCTGCCCGGCGGCGGTGCCGTGGTGGCGTCGTTCGCCTCTTACGCGCTGGAGAAGCGGCTCTCGAAGCATCCCGAGCGGTTCGGCCATGGCGCGATCGAGGGTGTCGCGGGGCCGGAATCGGCCAACAATTCAGCGGCCGGCGGCGCCTTCATTCCGCTGATGACGCTCGGCATCCCGCCGAATGTGGTGATGGCGCTGCTGCTCGGCGCCTTCGTGATCCACGGCCTGCAGCCGGGACCATTGATGATCTCGCAGAACCCGACGCTGTTCTGGGGCATCGTCGCCAGCATGTATATCGGCAATCTGATGCTGCTGGTGCTCAACCTGCCGATGATCGGCATGTGGGTGCAGCTGCTGCGGCTACCCTACAACGTGCTGTTCCCGCTGATCATCCTGTTCACCATCATCGGCGTCTACTGCTCCAGCAACAACGTGTTCGACGTCCATGTCATGATCGCGTTCGGCGTCATCGGCTACTTCATGCGCAAGCTCGGCTACGAGCCGGCGCCGCTGGTGCTGGCCTTCGTGCTCGGGCCGATGCTGGAGAACAATCTGCGCAAGTCGCTGATCCTCTCGCAGGGCGACCTCATGACCTTCGTGGAGCGGCCGATCTCGGCGATCTGCCTCGCCTTCGCACTGGCGCTGCTGGTCGGCCCGCTGCTGCCGTCGCTGCGCAGGAAGCGTGAGCTGGTGGCGCTGGACGAGGGGGCGTAGCTGCTGCACCCCCTCTCCGCCGCACCATTTCAACCCGCCTTCACGCCCCGCCCGGCCTTCGGCGCCTGGGCCATCGCACGGGCCAGCACCTGGGCTTCCTTCTTCAGCATGTCGGCGAGCTCGCTTTCGCGGCGGCGGATGCGGTCGGTGGCCGCGCCGATCGAGAGCGCGGCGACCACCTCGCCGGCATCGTCGCGGACGGGAACGCCGACACCGCCCATGCCGGGAAATGCGGCGTCAAGCAACACGGTGTGGCCGGCCTTGCGCGCCACGGCGATCCGCTCGCGCAGGAATTTCGGCGTGATGCGCGGCGACTTCGCCAGCCGCGGCATGATCACCTCGATCACGGCCTCGATCTCGGCGTCCGGCAGCCATACCAGAAGCGCCAGCGCGCCGGCGCCGACCCCGAGCGGGCGGCGGCTGCCGATCTGCAGATAGTTCGGCTGCAGCGGATGGCTGCCGACCGAGCGCGCCAGATACAGCGCCTCGACCCCGGAGCGCACCGACAACAGCGCCGTATCCGCGGAGCGCTCCGACAGCCGGAGCAGGCTCGGCTGCGCCAGCTCGGCGATGTCGACCGAGCGGCGCGCGCCGACCGCCATCACCCGCGCTTCCTGGCCGAGCTCGTAGGTCTTGGCGCCCGCGACGCGGCTGACGAAACCTTCCTCGATCAGCGAGTTGAGGATGCGCAGCGCGGTCGCCTTGTTCAGCGAGGTGGTGTCGGCGATGTCGGTCAGCCGCAGCGGCGAGCGCTGCGCCAGCACGCGCAGGATCGCGCAGACCTTCTGGATCGCGTTGAACTTGTCGGGTTGGCCTGGCTCCGGCGGCGCCCTCTTGCGGCTGGTCCGTGCGGTCGCAGTCGTGGAGGCGTTCATGCCCTGGTCTTCCTTGCCTCATCCAAATCCTGACCGGGTACGACGAGGGGACGTGCCCGGGGACGGCATCCTAAAACGGATGACGCGCGCCGGACACCGTATACTTTCGTCAGATGAAACTATGATTTCGACAACTACGCTGCCTTGCAGCAAGCGGGATATCTGAATTTCGTTTCGCGAAATCAGGCCAACCGCATCTTCCGGATCGTGAACAGCGCAGCGAGGCTGAGAATGCAGACCGCGGTGAGATAGTATCCCGGCGCAAGTTCGCCGATCAGCGCAAAGCCGCCAATCCAGGTCATGATCGCCGGGCCCATGCCGCCGAACACCGTGACGCCGATATTGTAGCTGAGACCGAGCCCGGTCGCGCGCGTCGCCGGCGGAAACAACTCCGACATCAGCGCGGCGAGCGGCCCGTAGTAAAGCGACTTGAGCACGCCGAGCCAGAGCACGCCGAGCAGGATGATGACAGGCGTCGGCCTGCCCGTGAGCAGCAGGAAGGCCGGGAAGATCGAGACCAGCAGCAGCAGCGCAAACAGGATCATGTGCGTGGTGCGCCCGATCTTGTCGGAGACCAGGCCTGCGATCGGCGCCAGCAGCGCGACCGCGGTCTGCGCGGCGAATGCGGCGATGAAGCCGACCGAGGGCGCGAGGTTCAGCGTCTTCACCACATAGGTCGGCATATAGACGATCAGATAGTTGACCGCAGTCGACACCGCGAGCGCGCCGATCGCAAGGATCGTGGCGAGCTTCTGCCGCGCGAGCACGTCCCTGACCGGCGAGTCCTGCTTCCCGGCGGCCGGCGGCGGCGTCGCATCGTCGACATGGTTGCGGATGTAGATGCCGACCGGCCCGATCAGCACGCCGAACAGGAATGGCAGCCGCCAGCCCCAGGATTGCAAATCCTCGGGACTCATCAGCGAGGTCAGGAGTGCGCCGAAGCCCGCGCCGAGCAGGCCGCTGACGCCCTGGCTGGCGAACTGCCAGCTCGCCACGAAGCCGCGCCGCTCCGGCATGTGCTCGACCAGGAACGCGGTCGAGGAGCCGAACTCGCCGCCGGCGGAGAAGCCCTGCACCAGCCGCGCTGCCATCACCGCGATCGGCGCCAGGATGCCGATGGTCTCGAAGGTCGGCATCAGCGCCAGCACCAAGGTGCCAAATGTCATCAGCACGATCGACAGCATCAGCGAGGCCTTGCGGCCGTGCCGGTCGGCATAGGCGCCGAGCACGATGCCGCCGATCGGGCGAATCAAAAACGACAGGCCGAAGCTGCCGAAGGTCAGCAGCAGTGAAATGGTCGGATCGTTGGCCGGGAAGAACGCCTTGGACAGGTAGACCGCGAAATAGGCGTAGACCGAGATGTCGTACCATTCGAGCGCATTGCCGACCGAGGTCGCGACGACCAAGCGGGTGATGTTTTTCTTGTCGACCGTGACTGCGTGCTGCGCGTCGGTCGAAGTTGATAGAGTCATTCGGTTTTCCTTGCCGGCGTCCTCCGCCAGCGCTCCGCTCGTCATGCCCGGTCGTAGGCCTCTTCCCCGTCACCCTGAGGAGCGCGAAGCGCGTCTCGAAGGGTCGACGGCCCTGCTGATAGCCGCGCATCCTTCGAGACGCGCGCAAGAGCGCGCTCCTCATCAAGATGACGGGGAACAAGCGAGCCCGGCTCGGCTCACCCCTTGTGCTTTGCCTCGCCGAGGTCCCAGAACAGCCCGGCCATGATGGTCAGCGCCTCCTCAGTCACCGGCAACAGGATGTGTTCGTCGGGCGCGTGCTGCGAGCAGCCCGGATAGGAATGCGGCACCCAGATCGTCGGCAGGCCGAGGCCTTCGGAGAACACGTCGTTCGGCAGCGAGCCGCCGAAGTTCGGCAGCACCGCCGGCGCCTTGCCGGTGGTGGCGCGGATCGAGTTCGCGGCCCAGTCGATCCACGGACTGTCCATGTCGGTGCGCGAGGCGCCGAAGCGCTGCGCGCCGGAGACCTCGACCATCGGGAAGCCGTTCTTGTGCAGATAATCGCGCACCCCATCGATCACTTCGAGATACCTGGTGCCGACGACGAAGCGGAGCTGCAGCACCGCGTTCGCCTTGCCGGGAATGGCGTTGGCAGGCTTGTCGATGTTGCCCGCCGACATCGCCAGCACTTCCAGCGTGTTCCAGGCGTAAAGCCGTTCCGCCGCGGTCAGGCCCTCCTCGCCCCAATCCTCCGCCAGCTGAGGTTCGTCTGCCGTCGGCTTGATCTCGACATCGGCGAGCGCGGCGCGGACGCGGTTCGAGATCGGCGGCGGTTTCAGGATCTCGAGCTTCATGCGGCCCTTGCCGTCGACCAGGCTCGCGATCGCGTTGACCAGGATGGTCGCGGGATTGGCCAGCACGCCGCCCCAATTGCCGGAATGGTTGCCGCCCTCGCGCAGATTGACGTCGAGATGGATGCGGTTGCCGCCGCGGCAGCCGAGGAAGATGGTCGGCCGCTCCGCTGACAGCCGCGGCCCGTCCGAGGCAATGAACAGATCGGCCTTCAGCTCCTCGCGATGCGCCTCGCAGACCTCGCGCAGATCGGGCGAGCCGATCTCCTCGCCGGTCTCGATGATGAACTTGGCGTTGAAGCCGAGCTTGCCGCCGCGGGCCTGCTTCACTGCGCGCAGCGCGGCCATGTTGATCGAATGCTGGCCCTTGTTGTCGGCGGTGCCGCGGCCGTAGACCCGCTCGCCCTTGACCGTGGTCTGCCAGGGATTGAGCCCGTCGCGCCATTCGCCGACCATGCCGTCGACGACGTCGCCGTGGCCATAGCTCAGCACGGTCGGCCGCTCGGCGCCCTCCTGGTAGTCGGCGATCAGATACGGCCCGCGGCCGGTCGGCGATTCAATCAGCCGGGTCTTGAAATCGAGCTCGGCGAAGGCCGGCTGCAAATTCTCGACCAGATAGGCGCGCAGCGCATCGGCCTTGTCGGCATTCAGGCTCTCGGTCTGGTAGCCGACCCTGCGGTCCAGCTCCTGCAAGAACTGTCCCGATTGAAAATGCTCTCGCACGTTTGCGATTGCGTCGGCCCGTGTCGCCATGATTGTTCCTTCGTCAGGTCGCGTCTTGGCATGAACCGGCCAGATCGCTGCGTTGCACAGCCAGGTCATGCTCTGGTGGCCGGCAACCTATCGGGATCGGCGCGCCACCGGAAGGGTGTGAATCGCGAAGGGGGCCTTGCCAAAACGTGGGAAGTCGCAACAAGTTGACAGGGAGACGCCCGGCATCTGACCGGGCCGTCATCAGCGGCGCTCGAGGTTTCGGCAATGACAAAACAAATCCGGCTCAACGCCTTCGCCATGAACTGCGTGGCGCATCAATCACCGGGGCTGTGGACCCATCCGCGCGACCGCACCAAGGACTACAACAAGCTGTCCTACTGGACCGATCTGGCGAAGACGCTGGAGCGCGGTCGGTTCGACGGCCTGTTTCTCGCCGACGTGCTTGGGGTCTACGACGTGTATGCGGGCAATCCGGATGCGGCGCTGCGCAACGCGGCGCAGACCCCGGCCAACGAGCCGCTGATGCTGATCCCGGCGATGGCCGCCGTGACCGAAAATCTCGGCTTCGGCGTCACCAGCAACCTCTCCTTCGAACCGCCCTACCCGTTCGCGCGGCGGATGTCGACGCTCGATCACCTTACCGGCGGCCGGGTCGGCTGGAACGTGGTGACCGGCTATCTCGACAGCGCGGCGCGTGGCGCCGGCAAGGACAAGCAGACCGCGCATGACGACCGCTACGAGCTCGCCGACGAATATATGGAGCTGGTCTACAAGCTCTGGGAAGGCAGCTGGGAGGACGACGCCGCGATCCGCGACGTCGCGCGCGGCATCTTCACGGATCCAAAGAAGGTGCATCGGGTGCAGCACGAGGGAGCTAACTACCGGCTCAACGCAATCCATCTGTCCGAGCCGTCGCCACAGCGCACGCCGGTGCTCTACCAGGCCGGCACCTCGCCGCGCGGCCGGCAGTTCGCCGCCGAGCACGCCGAATGCGTCTTCATGTCGGGTCCGTCGGCCAAGGTGATCGGCCCGCGGGTCTCGGCGATCCGCGCGCTCGCCGCCGAAAAGGGCCGCAACGCCGCCGAGATCCTGATGTTCTCGATGATGTGCGTCGTGGTGGCGCCGACCGAAGCCGAGGCGAAAGCGAAATACGCCGAGTATCGCAGCCACATCAGCCATGAGGGCGCGCTGGCGCTGATGTCAGGCTGGACCGGCGTCGACTTCTCGACCTATTCGCTCGATCAGGAAGTGCGGCACGTGCAGAACGACGCCGGCCGCTCCGCGATGGACAACGTCACCCGCGCCGATCCCGACCGGGTCTGGACCGTGCGCGAGGTCGCCGAGCATGTCGGCATCGGCGGCGCCGGACCGGTGGTGGTCGGTTCGCCCGAGCAGGTCGCCGACAAGATCGAGCAATGGTTCGAGGACACCGACGTCGACGGCCTCAACGTCGCGTTTGCGATCTCGCCCGGCGATTTCGAGGATATCGCCGACATGTTGGTGCCGGAGCTCGTCAAGCGCGGCCGCTACAAGCGGGAATATGCCAAGGGCACGCTGCGCGAGAAGCTGTTCGGCGAAGGACGCGCGAGGCTCGATGCGACGCATCCTGCGGGGCGATATCGGGTGAAGAGCGCGAAGGAGTGATTGCCGCCGTCATTGCGAGCAAAGCGAAGCAATCCATCGTTCTGCGTACGCGGGCCAATGCTTCGTCGCTTCGCTCCTCGCAATGACGCGAATAGCCCTGTCATCCTGAGGTGCGAGCGGAGCGAGCCTCGAAGGATGCACGGCCCGGCCGGTGGCCGTCGATCCTTCGAGACGCGCGCAAGTGCGCGCTCCTCAGGATGACGGTGACGGACTGACGTCCTACGTTCAATTCACCGCATTGCTCACCATCACTTCGATCAGCTTCGCGCCTGGGCGGCTGAACGCCGACTTCAGCACGCCCTTCAGCTCCTGCGGGTCGGCGACTTTGATCGCCTCGAGGCCGAGCGAGCGCGCCACGCCGGTGAAATCGACCGGCGGGTCGATGAAGTCCATGCCGACATAATTGTCGTCGCCATGGAAGGCGAGCAGGCGCTGCTTGATGATGCGATAGCCGCCATTGTTGACGATGACGAAGTTGAGCGGCAGCTTGTGGTTGGCCGCTGTCCACAGCGACTGGATCGAATACATCGACGAGCCGTCGCCGGAATAGCACACCACGGGCCGCTGCGGATTGGCGAGGCTGACGCCGACCGCGGCCGGCAGGCCCCAGCCGATGCCGCCCGACGCCAGCGCGTGATAGCCGTAGCGGTCGCGATGCGCCCGCAGCGCGAGGATCTGCCGCGACGAGGTCAAGCCTTCGTCGACCAGGATCGCATTGTCCGGCATCGCCTCCACGACCTGCAGCGCCAGCCAGTCCGGATCGATCGGCGATTTCTGGCTCGCCTTCGAGATCTGCTCGACCAGCGCCTTGCGCTTTGCTGCCCAATTCTTGCTCGACAGCGCCGCGAGGCCCTGCCTGGCGCGCGTCTCCAGCGCGTCGCCGCCGAGCTCCTTCAGTGCTGGGACCAGCGCGCGCAGCGTCTCCTTGACATCGGCCTTCACCGCGATCTCGGCGCCGTAGTTCCTGGCGAGATCATTGTCGACCAGGCCGACCTGCACGATCGAGAGCCCGTCCGGCAGCGGATCGACCTCGCTGTAGACCGACATCCGCAGCGGATCGCCGCCGAGCGCGATCAGGAGATCATGCGGCGCCAATACATCGCGGGCGACCTTCTGCAGCCGCGCGATCGCGCCCATGAAGCTCGGGCTTTCAGACAGAAAATGCGAGCCATAAGGCGTCGGGGATTGCCAGGCCGGACAGCCCAGCGTCTCGGCGAGATCGGCCGCCTCGCGTAGCGCATCGCTTTTGACGATCTCGTCGCCGACGACGATCACCGGCCGCTCGGCTTTCAGGATGCGCGCGGCCAGCGCCTTCAAGGAATCTTCCGACGGCCGGACGCGGGTGTCGACCCGGGTGGTGCGGCCGAGCTCGATGCCGGCCTCGGCGTTGAGAATATCGCCTGGCAGCGAGATGAACACCGGTCCGGTGGGCGGCGTGGTCGCGATCTTGGCGGCGCGGCGCACGATGCGCGGCAGGTCTTCGAGCCGCGTCACCTCGACCGCCCATTTCACCAAGGGCGTGGCCATCTGCACCAGCGGACCATAAAGCACCGGCTCGGTCAGGCCGTGGCCCTGCTCCTGCTGACCGGCGGTGAGGATCAACGGCGTGCCGGTGAAGCTCGCATTGTAGAGCGAGCCCATCGCATTGCCGAGGCCGGGCGCGACATGGACGTTGCAGGCGACCAGCCTGCCGGAGGCGCGGCTGAAACCGTCGGCCATCGCAACCACCAGGCTCTCCTGCATCGCCATCACATAGGTGAGGTCGGGATGATCCTTCAGCGCATGCATGATCGGCAATTCGGTGGTGCCGGGATTGCCGAACAGATGCGTGACACCCTCGTCTTTCAGCAGCGCCAGGAATGCCGAGCGGCCGGTAATGCGATTCTTCATGTTCCCTCCAGGCCTGCCAGCGCATTGGCCGACGGCGCCGCTGGAGATGACCAAACTTGCGCCTGGGGAGCAATCGAGCGGCCGGTCATGGCCGCATTCCGCTGGCGCGCGCCTGGCTCTCCCAACGGGAGCCATCGAATTGTGCGGCCGACTTTAACGCTACTTTAGCGAGAGTGGCCTAAACCGAAGGTGCTTTGCCTTCATCAAACACACAGAAACGCATGCAGGGCCTGCAGACGGCTCGCTTCGACCGCGGGGGCTCAGTCATGGACGCGCTGACGACCTGGAGCGGAACCAGGCTCGATAGAAGACCGGGAACGATCGGGCTCGAGAAGCCGGGACTCTATGTCTTCCTGATCGCAGTCACGTCCGTGTACTACCTGGCGAACGGGCCGCTCCTGCTCGGCCACCTGGATCTCGGATGGCACCTCGCCGCCGGAGACCTGATCAGGGAACGCGGCAACGTCCCCTTTCAGGATCCATGGTCGTTCACCCTCGGCGACAGGCAATGGTACAACCTGTCCTGGCTCTGGGACGTGATCGCCAGCGTGATGTTTCAATACACGGGATATGTCGGTCTCACGCTGTCAGTCCTTGCATGTGGCGCCGTCATCACCGGATATCTTGCATCGATCTGCCTGCGCAGCAGCGCCTCGACACTTGCAGTTTGCATTTCCGTTCTCGCCGCGTGCCTGCTGTATCCTGCGTTCGTGACCGCGCCGAATTCCTATCTCGCCGCTTCGCCGAACACCCCGACCATGTTGTTCTGCGTCGTTTTCTACGCAGAGTGCCTGAAGCGAACCCGATGGTTCCTGCTGCCGGCGATGATGGTGCTTTGGGCCAACCTGCATGGCGGCTTCGTGCTCGGGCTTTTCATCATCGGCCTTTTTGGCGCTGCGTGCGTGCTCAAGCGGGACTGGGCCGGTCTTAGAATCTACGGTTTTGCAGCGGCCGGCTGCCTTGTCGCAATCCTGATCAATCCGCTTGGCTGGCACATCTACGCCGGTGTCACGACCACGCTCGGCCACTTTGCGCAGGCGAACATCACCGAGTGGTGGTCTTATTCTGCGAACTTCAGCGTGCCCGGCAGCATTCCCGGCATCGTCTACATCGCGATATTTGCGGCGTTTGAGCTCCGCCACCCGGCCGCCTCGTCCGCTCCTCTGGAGTCGCGGCTGCTGTCCTGGCTGTTCCTGCTGCTGGGATTCTATCAGTACCGGTACATGTCGTTCTTCTTCATGTTCGCGACGGTACCGCTGGCGCTTCACATCGACCGACTGCTGCCCAAGCAACTGAACGATCTCAAGGTCCAACGCTCGCTCCTGGTTGCGGGCATCGTCGGAATGTGCGCGCTGCCGCTGACGCTGATGCACGTCAGACCGGCGCTCGCGATGCCGCAACTGCTCTCGGAGCAGGACGCGCGCTATCTTCAGACCCATTTCCCGCATGCGCGGCTGCTGAACCACTGGAATGTCGGCGGGCTCCTGATCTTCTACACACGGGGTGCGGTGCCGGTATTCATCGACGGCCGGTCTGCTACCGCCTATCCCGACGAGCTGCTGCGCGACTATTTCACTCTGAGCAAATGGGAGGTCGACGAGACCGCCTGGGACACCGTGCTCGCCAAGTACAAGATCGATACGGTGCTCTGGGTGAAGGCGCACGAGCCTCTGAAGAGGTTCCTCGTGGACAAGAGAGGGTGGACCGAGGAATACGCGGGATCGGAAGAGGCCATCTACGTGAAGCACTGACGCGGCCCACGTTTCAGGCGAACCAGCGAAAACGCTCTAGAACATGCCCTCCCGCTCGCTGCGCTTCTTCTTTTTCGAACGCTGCCAAACCACGCCGGGATAGCCCTTCAGCGGCACCAGCGGCTCGCCGGTGTAGGCCCATTCCTGCAATTCCTCGATCGCGATGTGATAGAGCGGCTGCCGGCCGGTGCGCCCCGAGAACAGCGCGCGCGGGATGTTGACCATGTGCGGCGACCGCGCGCGCTCGTAGATGACGGGGGTGCCGCAATGGCCGCAGAAGCTGCGCGCGGTCCTGGTCGCGGCATCCTCGTAGCGCGACAGCTCGCTTTCGCCTTTCGTGATGCGGAAGCGCTTCTTCCAGCTGCCGACATAGGTCGCATAGACGGCGCCGTGCGCGCGGCGGCTCGCGGCGGTGTGGTCGTGCCAGGCCCAGCGCGCCGGTACGTCGATCTCGAACCGGACCTTGCCGCACAGGCATTGCCCGGCCGCCGGCTTCGCCAGCGCCACCGGTTTTGGCTTTTTGGTCGGTTCGAACTGGTCGTCCGGAAACATCCGATGGCTCCGTCATTGCGAGCGAAGCGAAGCAATCCATTCATCCGCATGCTCGGAGCGATGGATTGCTTCGTCGCTTCGCTCCTCGCAATGACGCGCTCGTCTACGCCTGCGCCAGTTCGTCGTGCACGGGATAGTCCGTGTAGCCCTTCTCCTCGCCGGCATAGAAGGTGGCGCGGTTGTACTTGGTCAGGGGATAGCCGCGCTGCAGGCGCCGCGGCAGGTCCGGATTGGAAATGAAGTAGCGGCCGAACGCGATCGCATCGGCATGACCTTCGGCGACCGCGCTCTGCGCGCTGTCGCCGACGAAGTTGCCGGCGGTGATCAGGACACCGCTCCACATCGGGCGGAACAACACCATCGCCGACGGCACGTTCTGCCAGTCGACCTCGGCGCGGCCGGTGCCCGAGGCGCGCGGCTCGATGAAATGCAGATAGGCAAGCCCGAACTTGTCCAGCGCCTGGATGGCGTGGCTGTAGAGCGGCATCGGGTCGGCCTCGCCGCTGCCATTGGCGATGCCGTAAGGCGACAGCCGCACGCCGACGCGGTTGGCGCCCCACACTTCGGTGACCGCCTGCGTCACTTCCAGCAGGAAGCGGACCCGGTTCTCGATCGAGCCGCCATACTGATCGGTGCGCAGATTGCTGCGCGATTGCAGGAACTGCTCGATCAGATAGCCATTGGCGCCATGGATCTCGACGCCGTCGAACCCGGCGGCGAGCGCGTTCTTCGCGCCCTGCCGATAGGCCTCGACCATCAGCCCGACCTCGCCGGTCGTAAGCGCCCGCGGCGTCTCGTAGTCGACCAACTTGCCGTCCGCCGTCATGCACTTGAACTCGGAGGGGATCGCGACCGCCGACGGCGCCACCGGCAGCGCGCCATCCGGCTGGAACGAGGAGTGCGAGACGCGGCCGACGTGCCAGAGCTGCAGGAAGATCAGCCCACCCTTTGCGTGCACCGCATCCACCACCTCGCGCCAGCCCGCGATCTGGGCCTCGCTGTAGATGCCGGGGACGCCGGGATTGCCGAAGCCGGTGGCGACCACCGGCGAGGCTTCGGCGATGAGCAGGCCGCCTTGCGTGGCGCGCTGCGCGTAATATTCCGCGTTCATCGGCCGCGGCGCGAGGCTCGGCCGCGCCGCCCGCATCCGCGTCAGCGGCGCCATCACGACACGGTGCTTCAACTCATACGGACCGACCTTGAGCGGCGAAAACAGCGATGGAGAACTCATGCCTACCCCGATTATTCTTTGTGATGCCCGTTATGTCACGGGTTCATCTTGTTCGCAAAAGCAGGTAGTGGCAATCTAGCGAACAGACAAGCAGGCTTGCCATGTCGAAAACGAGCGCCACATCGCTCCCCTCGTTGAGCGTCCGCATCGATCTCGATGCCGAAGACCGCATCGGACCGGGCAAGATCCTGCTGCTCGAGCAGATCAAGGAATGCGGCTCCATCTCCGCCGCCGGCCGCGCCATGGACATGAGCTACAAGCGCGCCTGGGACCTGGTCGACGAGATCAACCGCATCTGCCGCCAGGCCGCCGTGGAACGCCAGACCGGCGGCAAGAACGGCGGCGGCGCGGTGCTGACCCCGTTCGGCCTCTCCTTGGTGGCGCGCTACCGCAAGATCGAGCGCGATGCGGCGATCGCCGTGCGCAAGGATCTCGAGGCCCTGCGCAGCGACATCGGCAAGCCGAAGAAGGCTGCGGGCCGGTAAACGCGAGAACCGGCGGCCGCCACACGGCGCTTACGAAAATATCGAAAACAACCCCATGCACAGTAGCCGGCGGCGACCGGCGTGCGACAAGGCACTTGACGCGTCGGGCAACTCAGGGTTATATTTCTAATATTCAGAAAATATGCGAGCGCCGGGGCGAGAGCCTTGCGGCGCAAGAGCGCGATGATTTTTGGTTGAATCAGCCGAGCCGCGGATTCGTTTCACCTCTCCCCGACGGGGAGAGATCGATTTGCGCAGCAAATCGGGTGAGGGCCGCGGCGCTAACGAGAGATCGTAACCCCTCACCCGGCGCTGCGCGCCGACCTCTCCCAAGGGAGAGGTGACACACCGCCGCGGCCGGATCGACCTAACTCATTGTGCGCTAACCCGTCTTGATCCAGACCGCCTTGACGTTGAGGTATTCTTCGACGTGCTGCTTGCCGGACTCGCGGCCGTAGCCGCTCATCTTGTAGCCGCCGAACGGCACCGCCGGATCCATCGCCTGGTAGCAATTGACCCAGACCGAGCCGGCGCGCAGCGCCTTCGCGACCTGGTGCGCCTTGCTGACATTGGTGGTCCAGACGCCGGAGCCGAGGCCGAAGGTGGTGGCGTTGGCGCGCTTGATCAGCTCGTCCGGATCCTTGAACGAGATCGCCGAGATCACCGGGCCGAAGATCTCCTCCTTGGCGATGCGCATGTTGTCCTGCACATTGGCGAACACCGTCGGTTGCACGAAATAGCCCTTCGACAGCGCGCCCTCGGTGAGACGGCCGCCGCCGGCCAGCGCCGTGGCGCCTTCCTTCTGACCGATGTCGAGATAGCCGGAGACGCGATCGAGCTGATCCTTCGACACCAGCGGCCCGATCTGGGTGTTGGGATCGAGGCCGTTGCCGACCTGCAGCTTCTTGCCGAACTCGGCGACGCGGCCGACGAATTCGTCATAGACCTTCTGCTCGACGAACAGCCGGGTGCCGGCGCTGCAGATCTGGCCGGAATTGGCGAACACCGCCATCGCCGCGCCCGGCACCGCGGCGTCGAGATCGGCGTCGGCGAACACGATGTCCGGCGATTTGCCGCCAAGCTCGAGCGAGACGCGCTTGAGGTTGCCGGCCGAGGCGCGGATGATCGACTGACCTGTGACGTGCGAGCCGGTGAAGGCGACCTTGTCGACGTCGGGATGATTGGCGAGCGCGGCGCCCGCGGTCTCGCCATAGCCCGGCACGACGTTGACGACGCCGGGCGGAATGCCGGCCTCCATGCAGAGCTCGCCGATGCGCAGCGAGGTCAGCGGCGATTCCTCGGCCGGCTTCAGCACCACGGAGCAGCCGGTCGCGATCGCAGGACCGATCTTCCAGATCGAGGCGGTTAGCGGCCCGTTCCAGGGGATGATGGCGCCGACCACGCCGATCGGCTCCTTCAGCGTGTAGGAGAAGATCTCGCCGGGCAGCGAGTTCTCGATGGTCTCGCCGTGGATCGCGGTGGCCTGGCCGGCGTAGTAGCGCAGCATGCCGAGCGCGCGCAGCCGGTTGCCGCGGGTGCGGCTGATCGGCGCGCCCATGTCGAGCGTGTCGAGCTGGGACAGTTCCTCGAAATTGGCTTCGACCAGTTCGGCGAGCTTGAGCAGCATGTTCTGCCGCTCGAACGGCTTCACCTTGCTCCAGGGCCCTTCGAAGGCGCGGCGCGCCGCCGCAACCGCACGGTTGATGTCCTCGGCATCGCCCTCGGCGACGGAGGCGAGCAATTCGCCGGTGGCGGGGTTGTGCGTCTCGAATTTCTTGCCGGAGGCGGCGTCGACCCATTTGCCGTCGATCAGCATCTGCTTGTAGGAGCCATCGGCATAAGGATGGCGCGTGATCGGAATAGCCTGCGAAACAGCCATGTTTGCACTCCCTGTCGTCGGCTGAGGTCTTTTGGAAGCGTTATATCGACGATTCTACAGCGCGGCTGCGAAACCGTAAAGCGGAGCCGGCGTTGTCGAGGGCGGCGCGCATGAAAACCTCCCATGCGCCTGCGCGATGCGTGCAGTATGATAGATAGGGTTCTCTTGTTAGACGCGTTTCTTCACGCGAACCGGGAACCGCTTCGCTTGAAAACGCGATGCCAACCTCAGCCACAGATGTGTCCGGAGAGCTTCGATGCCCCATCCCGTGATATCAGCCAATCATGTTGCCGTGATCACCGGAGGCGCATCCGGCATCGGGCTTGCCGCAGCTACGCGGTTTGCCGAAGCCGGCATGAAGGTCTGCATCGCCGATCTCGGTGATGACCGGCTGAAGGCGGCTGCCGCAAAACTGTCATCTGCCGCGCCCCGCGGCGCCGCCGACATCATGACGGCTGCGGTCGATGTCAGCCGCGCCGACGAGGTCGCAGGCCTTGAAGCCGCCGTCGCGAAAAAATTCGGCGGCACCGACCTCCTGATGAACAATGCCGGCATCCAGCCCGGCAGCGCGATGTTCGGGCCCGCGGACAATTGGCAACGCATCCTGGGCGTCAATCTGTGGGGCGTCATCAACGGCACGCAGGCGTTCGCGCCTGACATGATCAAGCGCGGCAGGCCGGGACTGATCATCAATACCGGCTCCAAGCAGGGCATCACTACGCCGCCGGGCGATCCGGCCTACAATGTCTCCAAGGCCGGTGTGAAGGCATTTACAGAAGCGCTGCAGCACGAGCTGCGCAACACCGACGGCTGCAGGATTTCGGCGCATCTGCTGATCCCGGGATTCGTCTTCACCGGGCTGACCGCGCGCGGCCGCACCGAGAAGCCGGCCGGCGCCTGGACGGCGGAGCAGACCGTCGACTTCATGATCGAGCACCTCACCGCCGGCGATTTCTACATCCTCTGCCCCGACAACGACGTGCCGCGCGCGCTCGACGAACGCCGCATTCTGTGGGCCGCCGGCGACATCGTCGAGAACCGCCCGCCGCTGTCGCGCTGGCATCCCGACTACGGCGACGCGTTCGCCGCCTTCGTGAAGGGGAAGTAAATCCCCCGTCATTGCGAGGAGCGAAGCGACGAAGCAATCCATAGTACCGCATACGCGGAAGGGTGGATTGCTTCGCTGCGCTCGCAATGACGAGGAACGTCGTAGCAACCATCAAGTCGCCCGCTCAAAGCGTTTCCTGCTTGTGGTTGCAGTTCTTGCAGGTGAATTTGACGCGGGTCTGGCCCTTTTCCGCCTGCACCCGGTTCGGCGCGCCGCATTTGCCGCAGATGGCCTCGATCCGGGTTGTGCCCTGCTTGATGACCAGGTTCCGCTTTTCCATGGTCTCGCGGATCAGGCGCTCGGCCTCCTCGCGCAGCGATTGCTTCGACATCATCCCACCGGTCATTGGTTAGCGGGCGGCGTCATAGCACGACCGCGTGAAGCTTTGACAGCGGGGATTGCAGCTTAATTTTTAGACGATGAGCCGATCGACCGGCAGCCGGAAATGCCGGGATTTCAGCGGCTTTGAGGGCCAGCCGACGCGGAACACGTTGACGAGGCGACGATCGGTGCCGATCCTGCCGAGCTTGCGCAGCCGATCGTTGAAATCAGGGTGGTCGGCCAGCGCCGAGATCGGGCACGCCGCGAGCCCGGCGCGATCGATCTCCAACCAGCTGCGGTAGAAATGCCGCCCCGTCGTGAGTGGATCCTCACCGACCGGACGACAGAACAGCACGATCGCCGCGGCCGAGGCGGTCTTGGCGCTGTCCGACAGCAGCGATGCGGCGAGGCCGAGACGATCGAGCGGCTTGAACAGGCCGCCGAGCACGTAGCGGGCGATGGCGGCCTCGACCGTATTCATGGCGAGTGCGTCGCGATTGAGACCGTCCAGCAGATAGTGCGGATGGTCGCCCGACAGCCGCATCCATTCTAGCAATTCGGCCCGATAGTCGTCGCCGTGCAGAAAGGAGAACTCGGCCTGGTCCGCCCACTCTCCGATATCGGCAATTGCCCGGCGATCCCCGATACAGATCAGATCGTCACGCGCGACGGCGAGCTGCACCAGCGGCGCGGCCTCATTCGGCGACGCCGCAAACTTGCCGCGCCACGACATCCGATGCGCCACATGGCCTGCCAGCGGATCGGTCGCAACACCTTGCCTGATTGCAAAGCTGCACAGCGCGGTAAACTGCGCCGACAACGGCTGCTCGATCGTGGTCATCGCCGTGATCGCGAGGCCGCGGCGGTTGAGCGCAAGGCTCATGCCCTCGAGCGCCGCACCGTGCGACACCAGCACATCATGCCCCGCGGGATCGGCGACCGGCGTGCGCACCGAGGTGTCGTCGACCAGCGCCAGCCGCCCGTCGCCGAGCAAGCGCCAGCGGGTCGGCTGGATATTATGGACGCTCGGCGCCAGCCGCGCCTCCGCCACCAGCTCGCGCAGCAGATCCGGCGTCGGCTCGCTCATGCCGCGGCCAGCCGCTTGGTGAACAGATGCAGCCGGTGCAGCGGCGTGGCGCCGGCCTTCTCGACCTGGCGCAGCGACGGCGCGTTGATGTCTGATATCCAGGTGCCGCCGAGCGTGCGGTAGCCGGCCTCTTGCAACGCCAGCGCGGTGCGGTAGAGCATGGCGCCGTTGAGGCCGCGATTGTGCAGGTCGCGACAGACCGACTGATAGATCAGCACCGCGCGCGTGTTCAGCATGCGGTGTTTTACAAACTTGAACGGTGCTGTCAGTCCGATGCGGCCGCCGATCGCCTTGATCAGCGGGTTGAGATCGGGGATCGCGATGATCGCGCCGGCGGGCCGGCCGCGATGATAGACCACCGTCGAAATCCGCTTGTCGATGATCCACATCATTTCGCCGGCCTGGAACAGATATTCGGCGGCCGTCGGCGGCACGAACATCGGGTTGTCGGCAAAGCCGTCGTTCAGGATCAGGCGCGCATCCTCCAGCCGCACCTTGAAGGCGGAGCGCTTGATCGGCTGCCAGACGAAATCCTTGTCGGCCAGCACCGCGCGCTGCTTGTCGCCGAGCAGCTGTTCCGGCTTGCCGCCGTCGAGCGCGATCTCGAACGTCGTCATCGGGAAGGTCGCGACATAGCCGGCGCGCTCGAGGTGGCGCGCGATATGCGGCGGCGACCACATCATGTCGGTGAACGGCGCATGGTCGAAACCGTCGGTCATCACCCCGATCTGCTGCATCGCCGTGAGATTGAAATTGCCGGCGATGCGGGTCATGCCGCGCGCCGACAGCCATTGCTCGGCGGCGCGCAACAGCGCATCGGCCACTTCGGGATCGTCGACGCAGTCGAAGAAGCCGAACGCACCGTGGCGGGTGCCGTGCTTGCGGTTGGAGGCATCGTGGATCGAGGCGGCGATGCGGCCGACCGGGCGGCCGTCGCGATGCGCCGAAAACAGCGCATAGCGGCCGTGGCCTTCGGTGACGAACGGGTTCTTCGCGGCATCGAACATCCGGTCGAAATCGCTCCACAGCGGCGGCACGTAGAGGCTGTCGGGCCCATAGGCGTTAAGCGCGGCGTCGAACGCCGCTTTGCGGTCGCCCTCCCGGATCTCGATCGTCATTTGGCCTCAGGGGTCAGCGCCAAGAGCCGCCGCACCAGCGCCAGCGCGGTTTCGGTGGCGGGGTCGGCCGCGGTGACGGGCACCGCGAGCACGATCAGGTCGAGCGGATCATGCGCAAGCACGATGGCGTGGGACGCATTATTGGCCGTCATCAGCGAGACCATGCGCTCGGGGGCGGGGGCGGTCGGCGCCAGCCCCCACGGCGCCTCGGAGCGGCGCAGCACGCGCCTCGCTGACAGGAAGTCGCGGAGCAGCGGCGGATCGTAGGGTCCAAGCTCGTCTTCGCGGAAGCGCCGCGCGCTTTCGAAGATCGGGTGCCGTGCGAGCTCGGCGATCAACTGCTCCCTTGTCTGCGCCGGCGAGGCCGCGACCGAGTTGAGCACGCCGGGCTCCTGCGATTCGAACAGCGCGCGCAGCGCATCCGTCATCAGCCCGATGGTCAGCACGCCGGCGATCGCGACCGCGACGAAGCGGACCATTTGGGCGGCATCGACGTCAGGCGCCATGAACGCGGCGGCGAGGCCGAGCAGGCCCGACGAGATCAGCCGCAGCGCCATCATCGCAAGGCCATGCCGGCGCGTTTCGGCGCCGCCGCCGGCGATCAGCATCACGGTGACCGTCAGCAACGCACCTAGCGCGCCGAGCCGCACCGGGATGTCCGGAAACAGCGTGCGGAAATCGGTGAGGATGAACGGGATCACCACCAGCGCCCCGACCGCCATGCGGCCGATGCTGCGGTTTTCCGAAGCCATCAGCGAGGCGCGGTCGCGCGTCGCCAGCAGCAGCGCGCAGGTGCCAAAGCCGACCAGCTGGAACAGCGCCAGCGTGACTGCATAAGGCATCACAAAACGTTGCAGCCCGAACAGGCCGCCGAGGCCGAGCAGGATGCCGCCCGCGAGCGCAGCGATCTTGACCGCGCGCGGCGCGTGGCGGCGCAGGATGCCCTCGGTGACGATCAGCGCGCCGAGCGGAATCAGCGCGGCCGGGATCACCGAGAGACGATCGAGCAGCCAGCTGCCGCTCCACCATGCCAAACCGCGGTCGAGGAACAGGAGCGCGATCACGCCGAGTGCGAGCAGCAGCCGGCGCGTCAAAGGGCTCCTCGGATCGCGCCGGTAGAACGTCATCATCGCCACTGCGACGCCGATGGCGCCGCAGAGATTGACGATGGAATCGGCGATCACCCCCGAGGTCATGCAACGCCCGTCAATTGATCGATCGCCCGCCGCACCAGCGGGCGCATCAAGGCGGCGACCAGCGCGTTGCGCGGCTTCTCGATCGCCGGTCGATGCGGGTTGAGGAACCAGCCGCGGCAATCGGTGCCGGAGGTGCGGCCGAGGATCAGCGCGACCGCCTCATAGGCCATCAACATGCCGGTCGAGATCACCATCGGCGCGAACGACATCCGGCTGCGGCGGCCGGCCGCGACTTCGCCGGCGATCGCGAGGTCGACATAGTTGCGCGAGGAGGAATGCAGCATCACGTGCTCGATCTCGGCCCGCATCGCGGCGCGACGGTCGTCCTCGGTGATCTCGGTCCAGTCCTTGGCCAGCGTCGGAAAGCCGAGGCGCTCTTCGGGCCTGGGATCATGCGGGCGCACCACGATCACCGACGGCAGCGGCGACATATAAGCATCGATCACGGTTGCATCGGCGCGCTTGGCGGTCCTGTACAGATGCACGCCGGCGGCGATGTCGTCCATGCCGTTGACGATGACCGGGCAGCGTTCGGCAATCCCGGCGAGCTCACTGGTCCAGTTCTGGCCGAGCACCTCGACCTCGATGGTCGGGTTGATCCGCCTGGCGGCCTCGGCGGCGACCGCGGCCTTCTCCCGGCCGACCTCGTCGGCGAAGGCGAACACCTGGCGGTTGAGATTGGAGACCTCGAAGCGGTCGATGTCGGCAATCACGAACTTGCCGATTCCGGCGCGCGCCAGCGCCATGAAGGCCGCGCCGCCCATGCCGCCGACGCCGCAGACGAACACCCGCGCCTGGCGCAGCAGCTGCTGCTCGTGCTCGTCGATGAAGCCGATGTTGCGGCCGGTGAACGAGTAATAATCGAAATTCATCGCACCGCCCCGTTGTCCTGCCGGCGCGGCCGCAAGGTGCCGAAGGCGCGGCTGTCGTCCATCCAGTACACCACCGGCAGCACCAGCCGCTGCAGCGCCAGCATCGCGGAGGCCGCGAGCAGCGCCGGCAGCGAGCCCGACGGCACCTCGCTCATGATGTAACGGCGCGCGCCGGCCAGATCGATGCGGCCGAGCTGCAGCACATCATCGCCACGGCCGTAATCCAGCTCGCGTTCGCAAAATTCGTTGTAGACGGCATTGCGATGCTTCGGCGCGATCTCGAAGGTCTTCTTCAGCGCGTCCGAGCCGCCGGTATAGGCGTTGGTGATGACCGAACGCGCCTCGTCGAAGCCGGCCTCCTCGCCGACGCCGAACACCGCGCGATGCCTTGCCATGATGCCGCGCGCGAGCTGCAGATGCGCGAAGCTTTGCCGCGCGCCCGGCAGCGGCGACGGGAACACGTCCGAGAAGGTGTCGCTGACCATGCCAACCACCGCCGGCACCTGGGTGACGTTGGAGATCCATTTCGGCCGCAAGCCATCGCGGGCGAACAGCACCAGCGCGGTGAGGCCGTAAAGCACCCAGGACAGGCCCTGCCCGCGCACATCGGGATCGACCATGACGAGGCCGAGATGGGTGACTTCAATGGGCTCGCCGTCGAGCGGCACGTCCATCACCGACAGCGCGTTGAACGCGATCGGCCGTCCGCTGTCTTCCTCCGAGATCAACGTGATGATCGCTCGCGACAGCCGCTCGGGCTCGCCGGAGAAGATGCCATAAGTCAGGCTCTCCTCGGGCAGCGTCTTGGCGGCGACGATGCGCAACTGCGCGACCAACGCGTCGAGTTCATCCTTCGGCAGCGACAGGCCGGGCGATTCGACGATGCGGGTGCGCTGGCCGGGCTGGGTGCGCAAGGTGAGATCGATGGTCGGTTGCGACAGTGCCTTCAGCCAGAAGCCGCCATGGCTGCGCAAGCCGTCAAAGGCCGCGCGCGCCTTCGCAAGGCCTGAGCTGCCGCGCGACGCGGGCGTGGGATTGTCGGTGGACGCCATTTCTCTGTCCCTCGGGCGCGATCTCTGCACTCTCGCCTGTTAAAGAGCCATGAGTGCAACCTGGCGCTGTTTGCCGCAGGGTAAACAAGGCGTTCCGGAAACGGAACAAGTTGGTCGTAAGCGGCCTACGGTCCATCCACACCGTCATTGCGAGCGAAGCGAAGCAATCCATCCCTCCGCGTACACGGCACGATGGATTGCTTCGTCGCTAGCGCTCCTCGCAATGACGCGGAGGGAATTGGGCCGCCGTCTCACCCAGCCTTGGACACTTCCATCAACAGGCGTTCGGCCTTGGCGTCCTCGATGCGGTTCACGAGCTTGCCGCTCTCGTGGTTATCCCGGATGGTCTTGGTCAGCGTGACGCAGGTCTGGATCAGCATCACGACGCCCATCGTGAGGTAGCCCTTCATCCAGAGATCGATCGGCAGGAAGAACACGCCGACGGCAACGAGGAAAGCGGAGGCTGCGAAGGACGCGTAAGTGAATGTCACCCAGCCGCTGCTGTGGGGTTGGATCGTCTGGTTCATGGTCGTCTCCTTGATGACAGGTGGTTTGAAGTTGGCTTGCTTTCAGGCTCGCGTTCTCAGGCGGCAGGCGGACGCTTGGCTCTCAAGCGTGCCAGCACGTCGTCGGCGGTCGATTTCATCCTAGGGCCGAAGCCCTGCTCGGCGAGCTTTTCGGCGGTGGCTGATGGGCCCGAGGCGGTGTCGATCTCGAACAGCGCATCGTCCGCCGCCTGGATCTCGATCTGCCGCTCGCGCAGCCGCTTCAGGGTCGCTTCCGCTTCCGGCAGCGTCGACTCATAGGGCCGCGCCGCCTCGATGCCGCTCCGGCGCAGCGAACGCACCGCTTCCGAGGCGCGGGCGAGGCGGCGGCCGCGATCCAGCTCGGCAATGCGCGCCTCGGCATTGGCGACGTGGCGCTTGAGCCGGGTGATCTCGGTGCCGAACAGCGTGCGCGCGGTCATCGCGGCGTCGCGTTCGGCTTCGAGGTTGGCGATCGCCTGCGCGGCTTCGCGGGCGAGGTCTTCCCGGCCGCCCTCGAGCGCCGTCGTCGCGCGCACCTCGAGATCGGCGATCCGGGCGTTGGTCGCCTCGAGCCGCCGGCCCTCCTGCTGGTCGCCGGCGATGGCGAGCGCCAGGGTCCGTTTCGAGCGGTCGACCGCGGCGGCGGCATCGCGCATCTGCTGGTCGAGCACGACCAGCGCGGTCCGATCCTGCAGTTCCTCCTCGGCTGCCGCCACGCTGCCGCGGAAAATCGTCAAAACTGTTTTGAACATTTGGCCACTCCCTGTTATGAGCATCGCTCATGAATCTCTTGTACCACATAATGAGCGATGCTCAAGAATTATTTGAGCGACGCTCAAGCGTACGGTTAAGGACGGGTGAAACATGTCCAAGGCATTGGAACGACGCGCAAAGCTGCGCGAAGCGCTGATCGAGGCGGCGGAACGGGCGATTGCGGCAAAGGGGCTCGGCGGCCTGAAAACCCGCGAACTGGCCCAGGAAATCGGGATCGCCAATGGCGGCGTCTACAATCTGGTCGAGGATGTCGACGAGCTGATCCTGCGCGTCGGCTCGCGCACCCTGGCCCGGCTCGATGCCTCGCTGTCGCTGGCCGAGATCGGCGGCGCGGCGGCTCCGCGCGAGCTGCTGGTGCGGATCGCGGTCGCCTATTGCGATTTCGCCGCCGACAATCTCGAATTGTGGCGCGCGCTGTTCGAGCATCGCATGCAGCACGGCAAGCCGGTGCCGGAATGGGCGATCACCGAGCAGATGGAGCTGTTCCGCCACATCTACAAACCGCTCGCCGCGTTGTTTCCGCAGCGCACGCCGGCCCAGCTCGGCGTGACCGCGCGCAGCCTGTTCTCCGCCGTGCACGGCATGGTCGCGCTCGGGCTCGAGCACAAGCTGATCGCGGTGCCGATCGGCGCGCTGCGCAGCGAGATCTCGACCTTGACGCGCGCGATGGTCGACGGCCTGACGGCGAAGAAGGATTAGGGCAGCCCCCAATCAGCGGAAAATCGGCGCGCGCCCCAAGTGCGGCAATAGGCGCCATGCTGCTTTGACAATTGATGTACTAGCAGAGCCACTGGTTTTCGCGACCCCGCGACTTGTCTACCGATCGCGGGGTTCTACTTATTACCGCGTGCAATGCCGCCAGAGCCGGCATTTGAGCATCTGCTGGCCGGGCGGCCCGCGCATTGAAGCAATCGAGGTCGCGAGCGTGTCCACCAATATCGATCCAGCTCCGCAGCACGACGACATCATGTACCCGCAGGTCCTCCCGTTCCTGCTGGTCCACATCGGATGTCTGGCCGCGATCTGGTCGGGCGTCTCATGGCCGGCGATTGCGATTTGCGTCGCCCTGTACTGGCTGCGGATGTTTGCGATCACGGCCGGATACCATCGCTACTTCTCGCATCGAGCCTATGCGACCAGCCGGGCGTTCCAGTTCATCCTTGCATTCCTGGCCCAAAGCAGCGCCCAGAAAAGCGTGCTCTGGTGGGCTGCGAAACATCGGCATCACCATCTTCATTCCGATACCGAGCAAGATGTGCATTCACCCCGGCACAAGGGCTTCCTGTACAGTCATCTCGGCTGGATCTTCTATCGGCAGCACGATGCAACCGATCTGACGAAAGTCGCTGATTTTGCCGCGTATCCGGAGTTGATGTGGCTGCACAAATTCGAGATTTTGCCGGCCGTTGTGGTCGCAGTCCTGTGCTTCCTGATTGCCGGGTGGCCGGGACTTCTGGCCGGTTTCTTCTGGAGCACCGTGCTGCTGTATCACGCAACGTTCTGCATCAACTCGCTGGCCCATGTTCACGGTCGCAAGCGGTATGTGACGGGCGACGATTCCCGCAACAATTGGCTGCTGGCGCTGGTTACCATGGGTGAGGGTTGGCACAACAATCATCACGCCTACCAAAGCAGTGCGCGGCAGGGCTTCCGCTGGTGGGAGATCGATGCGACCTACTATGTTCTGGTGGCCTTGTCCTGGTTCGGAATCGTCTGGGATCTGAAGGCGCCGCCCGCGCAGGTTCTCCGCAACGAGCAGCGCCTGGGATCGCGCGTGATCAAGCGAACGGCCGAGCAGCTCGCCGCCCGCTTCAATCCCGAATACATTGCGCAGGCGATCAGATCCTCGGTTCACGAAACCGGATTGTCGGTGCGGGAAGCACTTGTTCTGTTGCAGCACCGTGCCGACCTGCACCTGCCCAGCATCCCGACGCGTGAGCGGTTGCTGGCGGAGGCCCAGGCCATGTTCGCGAAGACGAGCTCGTTGGACGACATCGTCGATCGTGCCCATGAACTTCTGGTGGAATCGGTTTGCCTTCTGCTGGCCGTTCCCCTGCCGCTGGCCAGCGCAAATTCGAAGGCTCAAGCGAGCCAGCGGTAGCGTTCTGCAGCCTCACGGCTCCATGGTGTAGGCAAGTCCTTGCCAGCCCTGCTCCGGCGTTGCAGGATTCCCTTGCCGAAAACCTTCAGCAGTGGGCCTTGCATGAGAACGAGCATCGTTACGACGCGATTGTCGGGAGCCGTCGCCCTGGCACTCATCCTCGCCGCATCAGGTATCACGCCGGCTTCGTCGGCGCAGGCCGTGCCGGAATGCTCGATGTCGGTGACATTGGCGGATTGGGGCGAGAACTCGACCGGCGATATCGACCTCGCGGCAGGCGAAAGCTGCCAGATCCCGATCGGGATCCGCGGCACGGTGACGGACTCGTCGATCTCGCAGAAGCCGGCCTACGGCAAATTGAAGAAAATCAACGCGTCGACCTTCGAATACCGGGCGAAGGCCAAGTACAAGGGCAGCGATACGTTTGCCATCAAGGCAACAGGTCAGGGACCGAAGGCCTCCGGCACCTCGGTCATCACCGTGCACGCCACGATCAAGTGATCGCCGCCCCCCCCCGTTGGACTGCCGCGCTTGCGAGCGACGAGGATCTCACCGACCAGCGGATAGACGGCGGCGCGGCCGCGGTCGATGACCTCTGGCCGCCATCTTGATCACCGGTAAGCGGGGCGGGTCTCAAACCTCGATGATTTTGCTTATTTGCCGAGCTCTGTCTTAGTAAGAGAGCATGAATGACTTTACCCAAGCGCTGGACGTGGCAGCCAGCCTTATCAGCCGTTTTGATCCGGAGCTAAGCCAGATCGTCGGCCTCTCGCTCGGCGTCAGCCTGACGGCAAGCCTCGTTGCGTTCGCGATCGGGGCGCCGTTGGGGACGGCGCTGGCCATCTACCGGGTCCGGGGCAGAGTTGGGCTGATCGTTGTCGCCAATGCGCTGCTGGGGTTGCCGCCGGTCGTGGTGGGGCTTGCCGTCTATCTCTTACTATCACGATCGGGGCCGTTGGGGGCGCTCGGGATCTTGTTCACGCCAACCGCCATGGTGATCGCGCAGGCCATTCTCGGCATCCCCATCGTCATTGCGCTGGTGCACCGGATCATGGTGGATGTCTGGGCTCGCTACGGCGATGCCCTTCTCGTCGATGGCGCCTCGCGCTTGCGTGCCACCTTGCCGCTCATGGCTATCGGGCGCGACGGGCTATTGACCGCGTTTCTCGCTGCGTTCGGCCGGGCGATCGCCGAGGTCGGCGCGATCATCATCGTCGGCGGCAATGTGCACGGCTATACGCGCACCATGACCACTGCCATCGCATTGGAGACGAGCAAGGGAGAGTTGAGCCTCGCGCTTGCGCTCGGCATCATCCTCATCATCCTCTCGATGACCGTGAGCGGGCTGAGCTTCCTGATCGGACGCATCCTGACAGGTCGCTGAAGCACCAAGAAGAACTGTTGTTCAGAGGGAGATCGCTGGCATGAAGCACTGGTTCGGGTCACTTCGCATCCTCGCAATCATCGCGCTTGTCGTGCTTGGTACGCAGACCTTCCCCCAATCGAGTTGGGCGGAAGATCATTCGATTGTCGTGGCGTCGACGACGTCCACCCAGGATTCCGGGCTGTTCGGCTACCTGCTGCCGATCGTCAAGCGGAAGACGGGTATCGAGGTGAAGGTGCTGGCACAAGGAACGGGTCAGGCGCTCGACACGGCACGTCGCGGCGATGCCGACGTGGTGTTCGTTCACGCCAAATCCGCCGAGGAGAAGTTCCTTGCGGAGGGATTTGGCGTGAAGCGTTATCCCGTGATGTATAACGACTTCGTCGTCATCGGTCCGAAGGGCGATCCGGCAGGCATCAAGGGCAAGGATGTCCTCACGGCGCTGCAGACCATCAAGACCAGAGCTGCGCCGTTCGTCTCCCGCGGCGATCATTCCGGCACCCATATTGCCGAACTGAAGCTTTGGAAGGAGGCCGGCATCGACATCGTGAACGACCGCGGCTCGTGGTACAAGGAAATCGGCCAGGGCATGGGTGCGGCGCTGAACATGGCCTCAGCGTCAAACGCCTATGTGCTGTCCGACCGCGGCACATGGCTGGCGTTCCAAAATCGCGGCGACCTGACCGTCCTGGTTGAAAGCGACAAGCGACTGTTCAATCAGTACGGAGTGATGCTGGTAAATCCGGTCAAGCATCCCACGGTGAAAAAGGAACCCGGCCAGCGCTTCATCGACTTTCTGATTTCACCGGAGGGACAGAACGCGATCGCCGGCTATAAGATCAACGGCCAGCAGCTGTTCTATCCCAATGCGAACGATCCCAATGCTTGAGAAGACAGGGAGCGGCCCCGTCGCGTCCCGTAGGCACGCCCCAGGCCTCACCCGGCGATCACCGGCAGCTTGACCCTCACGCGCAGGCCCGAGCGCCCGGCGCCGGTCACATTCTCGAACAGGATCGAACCGGCGGCTTGATCGACGATGCGCTTCACGATCGAGAGCCCGAGCCCCGCCCCCTCTCCGCTCGGCTGGCCGCCGCGAAAAAACGGCTCGCCGATCCGCGCCAGATCCCGTGGCGGAATGCCCGGCCCCGTGTCCTCGATCTCGATCACCGCCATTCGATCCTCCCTCACGACAGCAAGATCGACAGCGCCTCCATCGGGCGTGAACTTGATTGCGTTCTCGACCAGGTTCCGGATCGCCGAGATCAGCGACAGCTCATCACCGTTCACCGCGACGACCTCGACCGTCGTGAAACCGAGATCGATGCTGCGCGCTGCCGCCTCCGGCAGCAGATCAGCGACGACGCCCTTTGCGATCTTGTCCAGCTCCACCGCCGCACGCACGACGGACGGCGCGGCGTCCTGACGCGCCAGCGCCAGAAGCTGCTCGAGCAGATGCTTGGTGCGCCGCATGCCGCTGTTCAACGCATCGAGCCGGTCGCGCGTCTCCGCGGGCATGTCGAGGGAGGCGAGATTTTCCGCCTGCAGGCTGAGCGCGGTGACCGGCGTGCGAAGCTCATGGGCAGCGTCGGCGATGAAGCGCCGTTGCTGGTCCATCATGACGCGCACCCGCTCCAGCAAGCCGTTGATCGAGCCGAGGAACGGCTGCAGCTCGCTCGGCGCGCCCGTCACCGGCAACGCACCGACGTCATCCACCCTGCTCGCATCGAGATCACCGGCGAGGCGCAACATCGGCCGGAACGATCGGGCGATCACGAAAGCCGTCATCAGCAGCAGGCACGGCACCAGCGCGGCGATCGGCAACAGCGTCCGCACCGCCATGTCGCCTGCGATCTCGGTGCGGATCTCGGTCTGCTGCGTCACCGCAAAGCGGCTACCGTCCGGCCGGGTCCGAAGCAGCACGCGGACCGGCTGGCTGTGATAAACATCATTGTGCAGCCCGTCCTTCAGTCCCCACAGCCGGCGCTCGTCGGGGGAGCCGCGCGGCGCCTCACCGAGCTCGACGACGGCAACCTCGGCTTCCGCGTCGACGCCGGTGACGGGCCGGCTCTGCCGGATCGGAGCGCTCAGCGCGAAGCTGCCGATCTGGATCAGGACGGAGTCCTGCATCTCGATCGCTTCGCTGTAGGCCCATCGGTAGGCCAGGAGTCCGCCGATGGCGCCCGTCAGCAGGATGATCGCGGTAAGTCCGACGAACAGGCGTCCGCGCAGCGATCTCATCATCTCGAACGATCCACCATCCACCCGACGCCGCGCACGTTCCTGATCGCCGCAGCGCCGAGTTTTCTGCGCACGGCGTGGATCAGGAATTCGACCGCGTTGCTCTCGACCTCCTCGCGCCAGCCGTAGATCTGGCGTTCGAGCTCGGCACGGGACAGGATCGTCCCCGGCCGCGTCAGCAGCGCCTGTAGCAGGGCGAACTCGCGCGCGCTGAGCACGGCCTTTTCTTCGCAGAAGATGGCTTCCCGCGTGGCCGGGTCGAGATGAAGCGCGCCGTTGGTCAGAACCGGCGGCGCCCCGCTGCCCTCGCGCCGCAGCACCGCGCGCATCCGCGCCAGCAACTCCGCGATCTCGAACGGCTTGACCAGGTAGTCGTCGGCGCCGAGATCGAGCCCCCGGATGCGGTCGTCCAGCGCATCGCGGGCGGTGAGAATGATCACCGGAAGGCGCGAGGCGCGCTCCCGGATCGCCTTGAGAACATCGAGACCATCAGTCGATGGCAGGCCGAGATCGAGCAGCGCGATGTCGTAGGTCTCGCTGCGGCTGGCCTCGATGGCGAGATCGCCGTCGCGCACCCAGTCCACCGCATAGGCGGCATCCCGCAGCGCCTCGACGACGGCGGCGCCGATCATCCTGTCGTCCTCGACCACGAGCACCCGCATCGCCTGGCGATCCATCCCGATCCGCACCGGGAGTACGCCCCGGCGAAACTGCGTCGCACCGATCAGCCGGCGACGCTTCCGCGATCATATCAGCTTCGACTTAGCCGCGGCTTAGGGCTTCGGAGCTCAAATGGCGACCGCTCCGCCCACCTAAGCCGGGGCTAAGTCTCGCCGTGCACGCTCGCTTTCGAACCCGGCGGAACCGCCGACCCTGTCAAAGCGGAGCTTCACACCGTGCTTGATATCAGACCCATCGGCCGCAGCTTGCTGAACAAGGTTCCCGAAGTCACCCTCGTCTTCTGGCTGATCAAGATCATGTCGACCACGGTCGGCGAGACCGGCGCCGATTATCTCGCCGTCCATGTCGGCCTTGGCACCGGTGTGACCGGCCTGCTCATGATTGCGCTGCTTGCCGCAGTGCTGGCCATCCAGTTGCGGATGAACCGTTACGTGCCATGGGTCTACTGGCTGACGGTCGTGCTCGTCAGCATCGTCGGGACGCAGATCACCGATGCACTGACCGACAAGCTCGAGATCAACCTCTACGTCAGCACGGCCGCCTTCGCGATCGCTTTGGCCGCGACCTTCGCGATCTGGTTCGCGGTCGAGCGGACGCTGTCGATCAACAGCATCGTGACCACGCGGCGCGAATGGTTCTACTGGGCGGCGATCCTCTTCACATTCGCGCTCGGCACGGCCGCCGGTGATCTTGCCACCGAAGCGCTTGGCCTTGGCTTCAACGTCGGGGTGGTCGCGTTCGCGGCACTGATCGCGGCGATCGCGGCGGCCTATGCGCTCGGCGCCAATGCGGTGCTGACGTTCTGGCTCGCCTACATCCTGACGCGCCCGCTCGGCGCATCGTTCGGCGACCTGCTGTCCCAGGCCCGAGAGTATGGCGGGCTCGGCTTCGGCACGATCTACACGAGCCTCGCCTTCCTGACCGTGATCGTCGCGCTGGTCGCGTGGCTATCGTTCGAAGGCGACGCCGGCAGAAGGCCCGAGGCGTCGCCCGGCGCGTGAATTCAACATGCGCCCCGACGGGACATCAACCGAACCAACCCCACACAGGAGAACCACGATGAACAAGACGACACTCAGCTTGGCGACGGCGATTGTCGCGCTCGCAATCATCCAGCCGCTCCCCGATGCCAACGCAGGCCTCAGGCTGCTGCCGCACACGCAGGCGGCCGCCGCCGGGCTCGGCGACCTGACGCGGTTCCGCAGCATCGCCGCCGATGTCGCGGCGCTGGTCGACAAGGGCGACCTCGTCGGTGCCAAGGCGCGGATCAAGGATCTCGAGACCAAATGGGACGAAGCGGAAGCCGGATTGAAACCGCGCGCCGCCGCGGACTGGCACACGGTCGACAAGGCGATCGATCGTGCGCTCGAGGCGGTGCGTGAAACCAATCCGGATGCCGCCAAATGCAGGAAAGCGCTCGCCGAGCTGCTGTCGATCATGGACTCGATGAAGGCCTGATCTCCATCCGGCATTTCGACCACCCGCCGGCGGCATCGTCCGCCGGCGACCCGTTCTCTCGGAGCGAACAACCCCATGAAATTATCATTGCGCGACACCGCCACGGACGAGCGCCTGGGAAAGGTCCCCGCCGTCACGCTCGGCTTCTGGGTCATCAAGATTCTCGCCACGACGCTCGGCGAGACCGGCGGCGACGCCGTCACGATGTCGATGAATCTCGGTTATCTCGTCGGCACCGCGATCTTCGCGGTCGTGTTCGCGGTTGCCGTCGCGGCGCAGATGGCGGCGAAGCGCTTTCATCCGCTGCTCTATTGGATAGTGATCATCGCGACGACGACGGTCGGCACGACCTTTGCCGATTTCGTCGACCGCTCGCTGGGGATCGGATATCTCGGCGGCTCGTCGCTGCTCGCCGGACTGCTCGTTGCGTCGCTTGTTGTATGGCATCGCACCATGGGAACGGTCTCGATCGCGTCGATCGACAACAGGGCGGCGGAAACCTTCTACTGGGTCACGATCCTGTTCTCGCAGACGCTGGGCACCGCGCTCGGCGACTGGATGGCCGATTCCACCGGCCTCGGCTATGGCGGCGGCGCCATCGTGTTCGCCGCCGGCATCGCCATCGTTGCCGCCGCCTATCTCTGGACGCGGGTGTCGCACACGGTGCTGTTCTGGATCGCCTTCGTCCTGACCCGGCCGCTCGGCGCCACCGTCGGCGATTTCCTCGACAAGCCGCTGGATCACGGCGGCCTTGCGCTCAGCCGCTATACGGCGTCGATCGCCCTTGCCGGTGCGATCGCCGCGCTGGTCTTCATCCTGCCGCAGCGGGCCGGAAAGCACGCGTGAATGGCCCGCCCCGGCAGGACCTGCTCGAAGCGTCGATCAGGCCTTGCCGGGCGTAAAGATGACCTTCCCTTTGAAGGCCGCGGCCTGGGCGATCGCCTCGGAAAATCCTTCCAGACCATATGTCCCGACGACCGGTGCAGTGATCGCTCCGGACGCGACCATCGGCACGAGGTGGTCGTACATCCTGGCCAGCGTCTCGTCGGTCGCAGCCTTGCCCCAATGGCCGAGCCAGAAGCCGCGCACCGACACTTCCTTGAAAATCACGCTCAAGGCCGAGCCGGAGAACGGCTGCCCGCTCATCGCGCTGTAGATGACGAGCACGGCCTTCGGCGCCAGGCAGTTCATCAGGTTTAGCGCCGACGCGCCACCGACGACATCGAGCGCCAGCAGGATCGGTGCCCCGCCGGTTTCCCTGGCGACGCGCTTGGCGAGATCCGGTCCGTCGACCAGCACGACATCGCCGCCGGCCGCTTTGACCTCGTCGACAACCTCCTCGCGCCGGACGACGTTGACGGTCTTGAGCCCGAGTGATTTGGCAACCGCGATCACCGCCCGTGCCGTCGCCGAATTGGCGCCGTTCTGAATCACCCAGCCGCCGTGGGGGATCTTCACGAAATCGGTCAGCAGCAGATAGGCGGTCGCCGGATTGACGCCGATCATCGAGAGTTGCCGGATGTCCGCATTGTCGGGCAACGGCCGCTGCCATGACGCGGCGAACCTGACGCGTTCGGTCCAGGTCGGAACCGTGAACGGGATCAGCGTGCGATCGCCCTCCTTCAGGTTCTTGACCTGCGATCCCGCGGCGACCACCCGCCCGACGCCCTCGATGCCGAGCGTGGCCGGCGGCGTCGGCAGATAGCCGTAGCGGCCGGCGATGATCATGAAATCCGAATTGTTGATCGGCGCGGCCTCCACCGCGACCACGACTTCATTGGGACCCGGGCTGCCGACGTCGGGCACCTCGTTGAGCTTGACCACATCCTGGGCACGTCCGAACGCAACGACCTGAACCGCCTTCATGGCACGATCTCCCGATTTTGTTATGTACTACTAAGTACAGAACGTGGATCACGTCAATGGCCGCAAATGCCCTCCCGGCAAGGTGAAGGCTTCACATCCGACGCAGGAGTACATAAAATAAGCTATGGCAAGGCCGCGCAGCTTCGATCCGGACGACGTCCTGGAAATCGCCCGTCAGGTATTCTGGCAGAAGGGTTTCCAGGCGACCTCGCTCGACGAGATCACGGCGGCGAGCGGCGTCGCCAAACCCAGCCTCTATGCAGCCTTCGGCGACAAGAACGCGCTGTTCCTCAAAGTGCTCGACCGCTATCACGACGGCATTCTGGGCTGGGCCGAGCGCACCCTGGCCCAGCCTGTACCCGCCCGCGAGGCGATCAGACGGTGGCTCACCGGCTTCATCCCCTATTGCTCGGGCGAGAAAGGCCAGCGCGGCTGCCTGTCGATCAATTCCGCGACCGACGGCTCGCTCGACCAGGCCGACCTGCGCAAGAGCATCGAGCGCTACAACCGGCGGCTCGAGGAGCTGTTGCGCGCGCGGCTGCGCGCCGACCGCGCCCAGTTCCGGAAGGGCTTCGACCCCGACGTTACCGCGCACACCATTATGGTGGTGCATGCCGGGCTGCTGGCGCTCGCGCATCAACGGCCGGATTCGAAACAGGTGAAGGCCGTGATCGACCAGGTGATGGGCCTGCTCGCCTGAGTTTACCGGCAGCGGGGCCTTCCTGCGGAGCCGCCGCGCCTCTCACGAATGTGATTTATATGATATCCGTCATTTATTGACGGATTGAACTCGATGACCATTTCCGGATTGGCTGACATGGGCTTCCGGGATTGGGAACCAGATGAACAATTCGTCTTGGCGTATGACGCTCACGATACTCACCGCCCTGCTGTCGATGCCGGCGATCGGTCCGTCCCAGGCGCATGATCACGACCACCCGGAATTGAATGGCTGGTATGAGAACCTGCACAGCGGCAAGGGGCCTTGTTGCGACGGCAGCGACGCGACGCGCGTCGATGACGCCGATTGGGACACCAGGGACGGCCACTACCGGGTGCGCCTCGAGGGCGAATGGGTCGACGTTCCCGACGAGGCCGTCGTCTCCGGACCGAACCGCGCCGGCCACACCATGGTCTGGCCTTACTACCTGAATGGTCACCCGCGGCCGCGCTGCTTCATGCCGGGCAGCATGGGCTGAAGCGTCAGCGAGGACACCGCGTGTGCCGGCGCGCCGCGTTGATCAGAGATCCAGCTGGATGCGATCCTCACCATCGGCCTCCGGCTTCGCCGGCACCGCGCAGCAGATCAGCACCTCATCATCGGCGACCTCGGCGGTCGGCTCCTTCACATAGGTCACGGCGCCTGCCAGCAGCCGGGTTCGACAGCTACCGCAATTGCCTTCCCGGCAACTGAACGCGGGGCTGAGGCCGCGCGCTTCTGCGAGTTCGAGCAACGTTCCCTGCCCCGGCGTCCAGCGTGCTTCCTTCATCGATGCGGTGAAGGCGACCGGGACCGGCGCGGACGCAGCCAGCCGGCGCGGCGGCGCCGTCGTGACCAGGTCCGGCTTCCGCACCAGCGACGATGGACCGAATGCCTCGGCGTGAATCCTGCCGTCGGCGATATTGTAGCCGCGCAGCGCGTCATACAGCGATTGGGTGAATTGCGGCGGCCCGCACAGGTAGAAGTCGTAATCGTTGAACGGCAGGATTCGCGACAGCAGCGCCATGTCGATCCGTCCCGCGGCGTCGTAATCGACACCCTGCTCGGCGCCATCGACGTCGCTGAGAACGCGGATGATCCGCACGGCACCGCCGGCCGCATCGGCCAGTTGCTGCAATTCGCCTGAGAAAGCGCGGTCCGCTTTCGCATGCGCGGCCTGGAACAGGAAGGTCGGCCGAATGCTGCGGGTGCGCAGCCCTTCATAGACCACGTGACGCAACATCGCGAGCATCGGCGTGATGCCGACGCCACCGGCGAGCAGCACCGCGGGCCGCTTCTCGCGCGCATCGATCGTGAAGCCGCCGCCCGGCGCGCGCGCCTCGATGACATCGCCGACATGCAGGTGGTCGTGGAGATGCTGCGACACCGGCCCGTCGCGCTTCACGCTGATGCGGTACATGCCGTCCGATGGCGCGACCGACAGCGTGTAGGTGCGGATATCAGGCTTGTCGGCGCCGGGCAATGCGAGGCGGATCGGCAGATGCTGCCCGGCCTGGTGCGGCAGCCGCCCTGCGCCATCGTCTGGCTGCAGATGAAACGAGCGGATCGAACGGCTCTCGTCGACGATCCTGGTGACCTTGAACGGGCGCCATTGCGTCGCGCGCTCGGCTGCCCGAATGCGATCTGCAGCCTGTGCCCAGTCGCCGGTCATCAGCGCGTTCGGCGACCAGCCTTCGGCGCGGAGCGCCCAGCGCAGCGGCAGCGCGCCGCGCCTGCGTACCAAACGACGGACGCGAAAATTCCAGAGCCGCTCGGCGCCCTGAAATGCAGCGATCTCGGGCGAGTCCAGCATCACCTCGGCGTCGCCGGTCAATTGCAGCACGTCGCCGGTGTCGAAATCGACGAACAGCAGCCCGGCCTTGCCGTTGACGAGGATGTTGCCGAGCGTGTTGAAGAACAGATTGCCGGCGAAATCGGGGATCGTCAGCGTGCCGTCGGCGGCGACGCGGACGAAGCCGGCCTTGCCGCCGCGATGTGAGACGTCGACCTGGCGACGGTCCTCGCGCTCGGCATAGGACGCTACGAAGAAGGTGTCCGCGGCCGCAATCATGTCGCGCGCGGCCTGATCGAGCGTCGCGCTTTGCTCGATCTCTCCCGTGAAAGGTTCGTCCGGCGCGCGCACGAAGGCGAAATCGCGCAGCTGGATGTATTGCGGACAATTGCCGAAACTCTGGTCGAGTTCGAAGCTGAGCGCGCTGCCCGACGATGCACGCAGCAGTCCGTTGGCGCGGTTGCGACGGCGCGTGTGCAATTCGATGCCCAGCAACGCGATCGCATCGCCCTCGCGCATGCCTTCGCCCACGGGATCGCCGGAGTCGGGCCGCGCATCGATCTCGAGGCTGCGCGGCGTCGGCGAGGCGATGAAGCCGGGCCGGCCGGCCAGCACCGAGGCCCACACGTCGCCGCTGCGATCCACGCTGCCGACCACGATGAAGGGAATTTGGGCGAAGAATTCGCGATGCTGGTCGGGCATGAAGTCGCGCACCGCGCGCCGGCCGACGGCCGCCATCTCCTCGGCGACGCCGACCTTCTGCTGGATCGCCAGCTCGCCTTCATGCCAGGTCGCGAGCTTGCCCTTGGTTCGCCTGTCGCTCATCTCCTCGCCCTCCCCTTCGGGGTTGGACGGGCGCGCCCGCGGGGCACGCCCGGTCGACCCATCACGCAGCCGCAGCCAGACCGGCGCGCGTCTTGGCAAACGGCACGAAGCCCGGCAGCGCCTCGATCCGGCGCAGGAACGCGTTGACACTGACATAGGCGGAGAGATCGACGTTGCCTTCGGGCGCGCTCGACAGATAGCTGTAGAGCGCGACATCGGCGATCGTCGGCTGCGCACCGACCAGAAAGTCGCGATCGGCGAGATGGGCCTCGAGCCGCTTCAGCAGCACGTGGGCGCGCGCGATCACGTCGTCCGGATTGTGCTTGGCACCGAACACGGTGATCAGCCGCGCCGCCGCGGGACCGTAGGCAAGTTCGCCGGCGGCAACCGACAGCCAGCGCTGCACCATGGCGGCGCCCTTGGCATCCTGCGGCAGCCAGTCGGTGCGGCCGAGCTTGGTCGCGAGATAGACCAGGATCGCGTTGGAATCGGGAATGATGGTGCCGTCATCATCCAGCACCGGCACCTGGCCGAACGGATTGAGCGCGAGGAACTCCGGCGTCTTGTGCGCGCCGGACCCGAGGTCGACGTCGACCAGCTCGTGCGGAACGCCGAGCAGGGAGATGAACAGGCGGGCGCGATGCGCGTGGCCGGAGAGTGCGAAGTGATAGAGCTTCATGATGCCGTTCCTGATGTCGTGGGCGGGGTCATCCCCACCGCGACATCAAGGTGGCTCATTGCACCGGATATTATAATGATCGCCAACGGAACTTCATTATTGCAGATATAGCAATAATGGCTTGAACGTCGTGACCGGGCTCATCCCGAGCATCGGTCACACCTCGACGATCACGTAATCATCCTCGATGTGCACCGGAAACGTCTCGGCGACATACGGCCCCTTCTGCAATTCCGCGCCGCTCTCGACCGCGACCGGATAGGAGCGGATCCTGAACCGCTTGGGATCGAACCACGACTGGCCGTTGCGCATGTCGAATTCCCAGCCGTGCCACGGACAGCGCAGCATCTCGCCGACCCGGTCGCGCTGATAGATGCCGGGCTCCGGCGAGGTCAGGCGCGCGACGCAGGCCGCCTTCTCCAGCGGCGCGCCCTCGTGCGGACAGCGATTGAGCAGCGCGAAGAACGCGCCATTGGCGTGGAACACGACGATGTCGCGGCCCTCGAGGCCGAACACCTTGTTGCCGCCGGCCGGAATCTCACTGGTGCGCGCGACGATGTGACGGGCCATCGGTGTCCTAGAATTTGTAGACCGCGCGGGCATTGCTGTTGAATATCTTGCGTCGCTCGGCCTCGGTCAGCGGCGTCTTGAAGGCGTAGCGCGCGTCGTCATAGTCCCAGTGCGGATAATCCGACGAGAACAGCAGCCGGTCGATGCCGACCCATTCGATCAGCTGACGCAGATGCCTGGCTTCATCGGGCTCGTCGATCGGCTGGGTCGTGAACCAGAAATGCTCCTTCACATATTCGCTCGGCCTGCGCTTCAGATGCGGCACCTCGCTGCGGAAACGCTCGAAGTGCTGGTCCATCCGCCACATCGTCGCCGGGATCCAGCCGAAGCCGCCCTCGATGAACACGATCTTCAGTTTCGGGAAACGCTCCGGAACACCCTCGAGCACCAGGCTCGTGAGGTTCGAGGCCACCGTGTGGGCGTTCGACTGATGCTCCTCGCAATAATAGGACGGCCAGCCGCCGCCGGTCGGCGCATGCCCGCCATAGCCGCCGACATGGATTCCGAGTGGCAGATCGAGCTCTTGCGCGCGGTCATAGATCGGCCAGTAGCGGCGGCGGCCGAGCGGCTCGTTGGCGCGCGGCGAGACGTTGATCTGGATGTACTCGCCGGTCTTCGCACAGCGGTCGATCTCGGCAAGGCCGAGGTCGGAGCCGTCCTGCCCGACCAGGATCGAGGCCTTCAGCCTGGGATCGCGATGCGCCCAGAACGCGAGCTGCCAGTCGTTGATGGCGCGCTGGATCGCGGCGCCGAATTCAAGGTTCTGCTGCGAGAAGATGAAGAGGTCGAGCACCTGCAGGATGCCGAACTCGACATCAAAGGGATCGAGGTGCTGCTTGCGCATGAAATCGAGGTCGGAGCCCGGTACGCCGCCGGTCGGCGGCCAGGCGTCGCGGCGTGCGATAAGCGGCGAGGAGCGCGGATACGGCGTGGTGCCGATATAGGGCGTGCGCAGATGGCTGCCGTATTCCTTGAGATGCTGCTGCCAGCGCTTCGGCAGAAACTCGTTGAGGTCGCTATGCGAATGGATGCTCGGATGGATGTCGCAATCGATGATCTTCAGCCGCGTCGCGGCGGTCTTCTCCTGATCGAGCATCGGGCGGTCGATGACGTCACTCATGCGATCCTCCTTTGAATTGAGCCGGTGTGGCCGTCACCTCTCCCCATCGGGGAGAGGTGTGGCACCATCGATGTGGCGTCAAATCGCATCATGCCTCACGCATCAAGCTTCAAACGCGGAAAGGTTTCGAGCGGGTTGTCAGCGCACATCCGCTCGACAAGACTCTTCGGCAAATGCGGCGGGACCGGATCGTCGCCGTCGAACTGCCAGTGCGGGTAGTCGGATGCGAACAGGAACATCTTGTCGGAGCCGATCTGATCGATGATGTCGGCAACGCCCGTCGCGTCCAGCGGTGCATCGAACGGCTGCATGGTGACGCGGAAATGGTCGCGGATGATCGCGGCCGGTTCGCGCTCCACCCATGGCACCTCGACGCGGACGCCGCGCCAGGTCTTGTTGGCGCGCCACATGAAGGCGGGCAACCAGCTAACCCCGGACTCCATCAGCACCACGGTCAATCCCGGATACTTCCCGAACACGCCCTCATAGATCAGGCTCAATGTCTGAGCCTGGAACGCCTGCGCTTCGGCGAGATAATATTCGTAGCGATAGGACGGCCAGCCGATCGAGCTCGGCGCGCCGCGATAGGCGCTGCCGGCGTGGATCGCGATCGGCAGCCTGTGTTTCTCCGCGGCCTGATAGATCGGCCAATAGTGCCGCCGCCCGAGCAGCATCTCGCCCTGCGAGGGCACCAGCACCGAGACGAACCTGTTATCGCCGGCGCGGCGCTCGATCTCCTCGACGGCGAGATCCGGCGCCTGGATCGGCACCACGATCGAGGCGCGCAGCCGCGTGTCCCTGGCAAGCCATTCGGCCGCGATCCAGTCGTTGATCGCCTTGCAGAAGTCCGCCGCCATGTAGGGATCGAACACCGCCTGCGCGCCGTAGACGACATTGCAGATGGCATGGCTGGCGCCGAGCTGGTCGAATGCGCCGCGCTGCACCATGGCAAGATCGCTGCCCGGCTTGCGGCCGTCGGCCGGCCGCCAGTCGGCACGGCCGGACAGCGGCATCGACGGCGGGTAGGAATTGAGATCGAGCCCGTCGATGGCGCGGCTGACCACCTGTTCCTTCCAGTGATCGCTGAGGTAAGGCAGCAGCGTGGTGCGCGTTCCCCCCACCGCGGGATGGATGTCGCAGTCGATGCGCGTGGCCGCCATGATGCTCCCTAGAAGTTCCGTTCCCCGGATTGAGCGTCTTGTCTTGCTTGTTGGCGGCACCGCTGCCGCGGATCCGACTGTGCCGCCGATGGCGCGATCCTGCAAGCGGGTCCACGCGGGGCCGCCCTGCCCTGTGCGCGCAGCGGCCCTCACGCGAAGTTGCGGGATCGCGTGTGAACGGCATCACCCATGCGCGTCGTCAGACATGCTAGCGATCTCGCGGCGCGGAAAGAGCGGATACAGGAGATGGGAATGAGACTTGGAATGAGCCTTGGCCGACTGACGATCCTCGCATGTTCAATGTCGCTGGCCTCGTCCGCCGCATGGGCCGCGCCCGCAACCACCTCCGGCTCGGTCGCGCTGGCGCTCGCCGGCGTCGTGGCGCCGTACTCGCGGCTGCCGGCCAGGGAGAAGAAGGCGGTCGCCGCGTTCTTTGGCGGCGACAGCAGTGTCCGCATCACGAAGAAGATCACCGTCATCGCCGACAAGGTGGTCTGCCGCGCCAGCAATGTCGACATCACCTCGCGCTCCTGCGCGCTGACCTTCGGCAGCAAGACCCACACCGTGAAGGGCAGCGAGGCCAACGCAATCTACGCGACCGTGGCGCTGGCCGGCGTTCCCGGCGACGGCGCCGCCGGCACGATCTACGAGGCGCTGTCGAAATTGTCCTGCACGCTCGATCCCAAGGTGATCAAGGACAAGGCCGGCGGCGGCGCCGACTGCAGCTTCGAGCCGGGGAATTAGTCCGGGCTCAAGCTCCGACGACGACACCGAGCCTCGCGGCGACGCGGCGAGCGGTTTCCTCCCGCTGCGCCGTGATCGCGCGCACGGACTCGCGCGACTGCTGCAGGATTTCGGCTGGCGCTGTTTCCGGCGTGCCGCTGTCGAACGGCGGCTCCGGCGCATACACCATATAGAGCTGAATCGCGCGCGCGGCATCGTCGCCGCGCAATTCGGCCGCGAGCCGCAAAGCGCCATCGATGCCTGCCGTGACTCCGGCGGTAAAGACAAAGCTTCCGTCCACCACCACGCGTTCGTTCACCGGCGTCGCGCCGAAGAACGGCAGCAAATGGAACGACGCCCAATGCGTCGTCGCCCTGCGCCCCTTGAGAAGGCCCGCCGCTCCGCAGATCAGCGCACCCGTGCAGACCGAGAAGATGCGGCATGCCCCCGCCGCCTGCCGCCTGATCCAGCCGAGCACTTCCGCGTCCTCCATCAGGGCTTGCTGACCGAAGCCACCCGGCACATGCAGCACGTCGAGCGGCGGCGCCTCGGCCAGTGTCGCATCGGGCGTCAGCCGCAATCCCTTGATGTCGCGGACCGGCTCGGCGGTCTTGCCGTAGATGCGGTAGGTCGAATTCGGAAGCCGCGACAGCACCTCGAACGGGCCGGTCAAATCGATTTGATCGACGCCTTCGAACAGCAGTGATCCGATCCGCAAGTGGACATCGTGAGCAATCATCGCACTTCCCTCAAACTTCGCGTGAACTTTCCCAGCACTATGGACAAAGCAAATCTAGCGCGGCACGCTTCGGCGATGACGCCAACCAGCCCACGTTTCTCGCCAAACGGCCGCCGCCTGATCGAAGTGCTGGCTTATCCGGCGGTGCAACTGCTCGATGTCACCGGGCCATTGCAGGTGTTCGCATCCGCCAATGCGCTGGCGGCAAGGGCAGGCAACGCCGAACCTTACGAGGTCCGCGTCGTCGCCAAGCATGGCCCGACGATCGAGGCATCGGCCGGTGTCGGGCTCGCCGTGCACCCATTGCCCGCCATCGGCACTGCGGTCGACACGCTGGTGATTCCGGGCGGCGACGGCGTCAACGCAGCGGCGGCCGATCGCGCCTTGGTGGACTGGGTGCGCGGACGCGCCGGGCAGGCACACCGCACCGCATCGGTCTGCACCGGCGCGTTCCTGCTTGCTGCATCGGGCGTTCTCGATGGCCGTCGCGCCGCGACGCACTGGCAGTTCTGTTCGGAACTCGCCGAGCGCTTTCCCGCTGTTCGCGTCGAGTCCGATCCGATCTTCGTGCGCGACGGATCGTTCTGGACGTCGGCCGGCGTCACCTCCGGGATCGATCTCGCCCTCGCCCTGTTGGAGGAGGACCTCGGCCGCGCGGCGGCGCTCGCCGTCGCGCGCTATCTCGTGGTGTTCTTCAAGCGGCCGGGCGGACAGGCGCAGTTCAGCGAAATCCTGTCGCTGCAAACGACGGACAATAGATTCGGCGCGCTGCATGACTGGATCAGCGGCCATCTGGCCGACGACCTCTCGCTGTCGACGCTGGCGAAGCAGGCCGGCATGAGCGAGCGCAGCTTCAGCCGGCACTACGCTGATGCAACCGGGTTGACGCCGGCACGCGCGATCGAGCGATTGCGGGTCGAGGGCGCCCGGCATTTGCTCTCGGAGACGCGCCTGCCGGTCAAGCGGATCTCGCAGCGCTGCGGCTTCGGGTCCGAGGAGACGATGCGCCGCAGCTTCCTGCGCGTGCTGTCGACCACACCGCAGGATTACCGCGCCAGATTTGCGCGCTGAACCACACGCCGGCCGCAGGGTCGACGTGCAATGATTGACGCCCGGGAGAGAAGCAGGTCAGCCCTTCCAGGCATGCGCCTGCAATCCCGCTTCCAACGGCGGATTGGTCACGCTGCCGGTGTAGTTCGTGATGGTCGATGCCGCCACGATGGTGATCACTTCAAGCACGAGATCCTTGTAGAACCCGGCCGCCAGGAAGCGTTCGATCTCCTCGTCGTCGAGCCGCCCGCGCTTTTCGATCAGCGACCGCGCCAGAGTCGAGAGCGCGCCGAGGGTCTTGTCGGCAGGCGAGCGGCCGGCACGCATCGCATCGACGTCGGCGGGATCGAGGCCGGCCTGCAGGCCGAGCGCGGAATGCAGTGCGACCGCCCAGGTGCAGCCATTGGTCACCGCATCGGTGAGCAGCACGGTCTGGATCTGCTGCTCGGTGAAGCTGCCGCCATGCACCTTGTCGAAGATGCCGATGAAGCTCTGGATCAGCACCGGCGACGTCGCCATCGTCGCCGCAAGGTTCGGGATCATGCCGAACCGCGCCTCGACGTCACGCAACGCGGGTTTTGAGGCTTCCGGTGCGGAGTCGAGCGTATGGACAGGAAAACGTGCCATTGAAACTGCCTTTCACTGTGGTGATTGAACCCGAGGCCGCCGGACGCAACTGAGCCGTTGCGATCGATATGCGGGCGAGCGAGTTCGATGCAGGCTATCTAGCCGCGCCCCGGCGCACGCGTTCGCCAAACTCCCCACATTCCGCGCCATCCCGGTGGCAGTGCCGGGCACGCTGATGTTCCACTGTCATTGCGAGCGAAGCGAAGCAATCCATGTTTCCGCGCAACGGATAGATGGATTGCTTCGTCGCTGTCGCTCCTCGCAATGACGGTTGCAAGTGCCGCTTAGACGCCGGCGCGGTCCTTCACCCGCCGTGTCACGATGGCGAGCAGGCGGCCGAGCGTGCCGCCGGCGGGGCCCTTCTTGCGCACCAGTGCGAGCGGGGCGACGAGGCCGGTGGCGCGGTCGAGGCGGAGATAGGCGACGCCTGCGGTCTCCAGCCGCGCCATCGATTCCGGCACGATCGAAATGCCGAGCCCGGCCGCGACGAGGCTCAGCGTCGACACCATCCGCGTCGCCTCCTGCGCCACCTTCGGGCTGAAGCCCGCTGCGCGGCAGGCCGCGATGATGCTGTCATAGAGGCCCGGTCCGGTCGGGCGGCGGTACAGGATCAGCGACTCGTCGGCGAGCGACGTCAATGAGATCCGCCGGCGCGGGTCCTTGCGGGCGCGCGGATGATGATCCGGCAGCGCCACCAGCATCTCCTCGTCGAGCAGGTGCGTGACCGTGAGGTTCTCCAGCCGCTCGCTCGGCGAACGCACGAAAGCGGCATCGAGCCGGTCGGCCGCGACGGCCTCGATCAGCTCGCCGGTCGAAGCTTCTTCCAGCGACAGCGTGATCGCCGGCGTGCGCTCGCGCATTTCGCGCATCACGCCGGTGACGAAGGGATGGAACGCGGCCGACGAGGTGAAGCCGATCGCAAGCTGTCCTTCCTGGCCGCGGCTCGCGCGGCGCGCGGCCTCCACCGCGAGCTCGGTGTCGCGCAGGATCGTGCGCGCCTTGGCGACGAAAGCGCGCCCGGCGGCGGTCAGCTCGACCCCGCGCGGCTGCCGGCGGAACAGCGGCGCGCCGATCGCGGCTTCCAGCGCGCGGATCTGCTGGCTCAGCGGCGGCTGCTGGATGCCGAGCCGCGCGGCGGCACGGGTGATATGGCCCTCCTCGGCGACCGCGACGGCATAGCGGAGATGGCGCAGCTCGATCATCGGCGATCCATATGTGATAGATATGCGAATTCCCTTATCCATATATTGGATATTTGGCACGCGGCCAACTAAAGTCGGGTCAACAACGAACCGGAGCCGCCCCGCCGATGGACGCCATACCCGCCGCACGGACCGCCAAGCATGACGCACCTGACGTCGGCGAGTTGTTCACGGGCTTCTTCATTCTCGGGCTGACCGGTTTCGGCGGCGTGTTGCCGCTGGCGCGTCACATGATGGTGGAGAAGCGCCGCTGGCTGACCGGTGCCGAGTTCACCGACCTGCTCGGGCTCTGCCAGTTCCTGCCCGGCGGCAACATCATCAACATGTCGGTGGCGGTCGGGCTGAAGTTTCGTGGCATTCCCGGCGCATTCGCTTCGATCCTCGGCCTGATCGCGGTGCCGACCGCGGTCGTGATCGGCCTCGGCGTGATCTATGGCCGCTTCGCCGACGATCCGGTGGTGCGTCATCTGTTCGGCGGCCTCGCCGCTGCGGCAGCCGGGCTCCTGATCTCCACCGCGATCAAGATCGCCTGGCCGTTGCGGCGCGATGTGCTCGGCCTGTTCATCGGCGCGCTCTGCGTGCTGGCGATCGCGGTGTTCAGATTGCCGCTGCTGCCGACCTTGTTGACGCTCGCGCCGCTCAGCATTTTCCTCCGATCGAGGCAGGCGTCATGACCGCAACCCTCGTCACGCTCGCACTGATCTTCGCCGAGCTCTCGCTGCTCGCCTTCGGCGGCGGCAACACCATCCTGCCGGAGATGCAGCGTCAGGTGGTCGACGTCAATCACTGGATGACGGCCCAGGAGTTCACCGCGCTGTTCGCGCTGGCGCAGGCCGCGCCCGGGCCGAACATGATGGTGGTGCCGTTGGTCGGCTGGCACGTCGCCGGCTTCTCGGGTGTGCTGGTGACCTCGCTCGCCAAGTTCGGGCCGTCGTCGCTCGTCACCGGCTTCGCGCTGCGGCTCTGGGAACGCTTCAAGGACCGGCCGTGGCGCCGCACGGTGCAGGCCGGGCTGGTGCCGGTCACCGCCGGCCTCGTCGCCGCCAGCGCCATCGTCATCACCCATGCATCGGTCTCGGGCTGGGGTACGGTGCTGATCGCGGCCGGCGTCGCGATCGCGACCACCACGACCCGGATCCATCCGCTGCTCGCGCTCGCCGCCGGCGCAGTGCTCGGCCTCACCGGCATCGGCCAGCCCTGACGACAGGCTGTTGGCGATGGCGCATGCGCGCTTTCGCCGCAATGGATGCGACGTCATCAGCGGCTATGTTGATCGTGCCATGATCGACACCTTGAGCATCGACACCCGTATTGCGCGCCTCGGTTTGCGCGCCGGACGTCTGCACGCAGGCACTTAGCCGGCCGGCGATCGCGCGCCGTCCGGATTCTCGTCGTCGTCAATTCATAACCCATCAAATCATTCGGCCTGTCGCGTCGCGCGAGACATCCGCGCGCCGGCAGCGCCGCGCCTGCGATCAACCGCTGAGATCATCGATATGACCCGAACCATTCAGAACGACTTCACCGCTGCCGCATTGCCGCCGATCGTGATCACCGCGAGCGAGGCGCAGCGCCTCAGCGCGCTGGCCGATTCCAGCATGGCGGTGTTTCCCCGCGTGGCCCAGTTCCTCGCCCGTGAGACCGACCGCGCCCGGGTCGTCGCCGACGATTCCGAACTCCCGGACGTGGTCCGCATGGGCGCGCGCGTGCGCTACCGGGACGACGAGACCGGCGACGTCAGGGAAGTCGTGCTGGTGTACCCGCACGAAGCCGACATCGCGCTGCGGCGCATATCGGTGCTGACGCCGGTCGGCGCCGCGCTGATCGGGCTTTCGGTCGGCCAGACGATCGATTTCCAGACGCCGAGCCACCAGACGCGCGCGGTGACGATTCTGGCCGTGAAGCAGCAGAGCTAGCGGCGTGTAAGGGAGCCACCGGCGGCAGGGTTCCCTCTCCCCTTGTGGGAGAGGTTAGGGAGAGGGGTGCCACACGGCACACAGCAACATGCATACGCAATTGCGCGGTTAGTGACCCTATCAATGATCTCGTCCGGGCCACCCCTCTCCCCACCCTCTCCCACAAGGGGAGAGGGAGCCTGACCAGTGTGCTCACCTCACCGACTCGCAACGACAAGCGCAGACACCTACGCCGCCAAATGGCACTGCCCCATTTCGAGGCCGTGCCGGCGTCCGCGCGCGATGCCTTCGGCGATCGCTTTCACGACGATCTCGGCATCATCAGGCGACAGATGGTCGAGCGGCTGCCAGGCGCGCAGGATGTCGCGCGCGCGATCGAGGTCGCCATAGATCGCAAGGACGGGAAGCGATTTGATCGGCATGTGCGTGGCTCCCAATCGCAACTGCGCGAGCCTAGCCCACCTCGATCCGCCGAGCCATGCGTTCGGCAACCGCGATCGCACGCTTTGCTGATCGCCGATGCATGGCGAGGGCGCGTGCCGCCCCCGCCAACACGTCGCGTGGTTATTCTGCGCCGGAGCCGCCCTGCACGATCTTCTCGTTCAGCTTCTGGTCGACGGTCTCGACGGTACGGTCGATCTCGGCGCTGGGCCTGCCGAGCTGGTGCGAGATCAGCTTCACCAGGAGATCGACGCGCTCGATGAACGGCGCGCCGGCGGCGACCGCGCGGGCGGCCGAGGACGGCTTGAGCAGGCTTTCCGCCGCCTTGGCGTATTTCGCGAACGGCACCTGATCGGCAGGATCGGCGCCGAGCTTGCGCGCGATGCCGTCGACATGGTCGTAGATCGCCTGCGAGCGCGCGAGATCGCTGTGGACGGCGTCGCGGATCGATTGCGGCTCGGTCGGCGTGATGCAGCGATAATTGCCGGTCAGCAGCATCGACCACTTCGCCAGCGGCACGAACAGCGAGTCGAACACTTTCAGCTTCACCGGTACGTCCTGGCCATCGAGCGTCACCGCGTCGATGTCGGCTTCGAGCTCGCGCAGCACCTTGTTGTGCTTGTCGTCGGCGAAGGCAGAGGCCTTGAAGTTGGTGGGCAGGCCGACATGCAGCACGTTGGCCTTCTCCTCCGGTGGACGGAACGCCTGCGGATCCGGCGAGCACAGCGTGACGAGGCCCGGCTCGAAGCGCTCCCAGACCTGCGCGTTGGTGTAGGCCTCCTCGAGGTCCATGCCGGCGAGCGCGGGGATCCGCTTCAGATACGGCAGCGGTGGCATGTTCATGATCGACAGGCACGGCAGCTTCGCCGCCGCGATCTTGATCATCAGCACGCGAACCGTGTGGTTGGTGTATTGCGGCTCCTGCATCGCAAGGCCGACCATGTCGTAGCGCGACACGTCGACATCGGCGGGCGTGACGGCGTCGAGCTTGCCCGGCAGGTCGCGCGAGAAGATCGAGCGATGCTCTTTCTCGTCACGGAGCTTGATGCGGACCTCCGTGCCCTCGCGGTTGATCAGGTCGGCGGTGTTCCTGCGGCACACCAGGGACACGTTGTGCCCCGCCATCAGAAGCTTGGTCCCCAGCAGGGAGCCGTAGGAAGCCCCAAGGATCAGAATGTTGCGCGCCATGCTCTCTCCAAAAGCCGCTGGTGTATGGTATACCAACGTCTATTGCAGATCGACAAGCGGCTGCCAAGGGGATTATCTCGCGTGCGGGCTTCGTTCCGCGATCAGGAAGGGCATCCGAGCTTGCAAGTCGCCGCCGACCCGACGGATCGGGCTGAAGAAATCCTCCTCTCAGCTTCCCGGCTGTTTGCCCGCCACTCCTATGCGAATGTGACGATGGAGCAGGTCGCGGCGGCGGTAAGGGGCGTGCCGGGCGCGCTGTACCACTATTTCCGCGACAAGGAAGATCTGATCTTCCACTGCTATCTGCGGGGACTTGCGATCTACCGGCACGAGATCGAGGCGGCCACCGAACCCGGCATCGACGGGCTCGAGATCGTCAGGCGCTTCGTGCGCGGCCGGCTGCGGCCCGAGGGCCAACGCATGATCCTGTTCACCGATATCGACGCGCTGGCTGCGCCCTACAGCAGCGAGGTTCATGCCGGGCGCTGGCAGAATGCCGCGCGGCTTGCGGACATTCTGGATCGGGGCGTAGCCGACGGCTCGATCGCCTGCGACCAACCGCTGCTCACGGCGGTGGCGCTCATCTCCATCCTGGACTGGGTGCCGTTCTGGCTGTCCGAACGCGACTATTACACGCGCCAGCAGGCGATCGATGCCATCGACGACATCATCACGCACGGCGTCTACCGGCGCGAGATCGCGGTGCCCGAGATGCCCGAACCGCTCAGTCTCGCCCCGTTCCTGGAGTCGCGCGCGGCGTTGAACAAGCGGGCCGCGAAGTTCGATCGGATGCTGTCGATTGCCTCCGACAGCTTCAACCGCAGGGGCGCGTCGGGCACGTCGCTCGAGAGCATCGCCGCGGATGCCGGCATGACCCGCGCCGGCATCTACTATCACTTCAGTGAGAAGGAGAGCCTGCTGCTGGCGTGCCTGCGCCGCGGGCTCGCCGGCGAGGTCAGCATTCGCGAGCACCTGCAAGAGCACAGCCTCGGCGCCTTCGATCATATCGTGCAGCGGATCCGCCTGCTGTTGATGCTGCACGACACGCCGTGCGGCCCGAAGGCCACCTACCACAACATCAACTATCTCAACGAGGCCGACCGGAAAGCCTATGTCGCAGATGTGCTGGCGACGATCCGGCGGGATCAGGACAGCTATCAGCGCTGGATCGACGAGGGCCGCTTCCGCCGCATCGATACCTATTTCGCAGAGCGCATCCTGACCGGAATGGGCCATTGGTATCCGATCTGGTTCAAGACCAGGCGAGACTGGTCACCAACCCAGATCGCAGATCATTTCGCGCGGTTGTTTCTCGCGGGTCTCAAGCCGCGTCGGCATCGGTAGCAATCCCGGTTTTCTCCTTCCCCCTGAAAGGGGGAAGGTCGGGATGGGGGTCGGCCGCAGCCGACGCTGTATGCGGAGAGAAGAACCCCACCCACTTCGCTCTGACGAGCGAAGCGACCTCCCCTTTTCAAGGGGAGGTTTAGAGACGAAAGGACGCTGGTCCGGAACCGCGAACAAGGATGAGTCTCATCCAAAAGTTTACTGCCAGTTCAAATTTTGGCCGCCTCTCGACGCCAAATAGCCTATAACATCATGGTACCGCCCGCTAAAACTTGACGCAGTATTCAAAGCGAAAGTTGCGAAGGCGCGGCAATTGGGGTTATGAGACGGCCTCGATCGCTCAAGATCAAGAAACACAAGCAAGGGAGGAACGCAGGATGCATAGGCTGATCGTTGCCGCCGCGGCAGCGCTGACGGTGTTGGGAGGCGCGGCGTCCGCGCAGGAAACCCTCAAGATCGGCTATATCGATCCGCTCTCCGGCGGCGGCGCCAGCGTTGGCGAAGGCGGCCTGAAGACGTTTCAGTATCTCGCCGACGAATTGAACGCCAAGGGCGGCATCCTCGGCCACAAGGTCGAGATCGTCCCGCTCGACAACAAGACCAATCCGCAGGAAAGCCTGGTGCAGGCGCAGAAGGCGGTCGACGCCGGCATCCACTACATCACCCAGGGCAACGGCTCGTCGGTCGGTGCGGCGCTGGAGGATTTCGTCACCAAGAACAATTCGCGCAACCCCGGCAAGGAAGTGCTGTACTTCAACTACGCCGCGGTCGATCCGAGCATGACCAACGAGAAGTGCAGCTACTGGCACTTCCGCTGGGACGCGAACTCGGACATCAAGATGGAAGCGCTGACCAACTACATGAAGGGCCAGGCGTCCATCAAGAAGGTCTACCTGATCAACATGGACTACTCGTTCGGCCAGTCGGTGCGATCAACGGCGCGCAAGATGCTGGGCGAAAAGCGGCCGGACATCCAGCTGGTCGGCGACGAACTGCACCCGATGCTCAAGGTCACCGACTTCTCGCCCTACATCGCCAAGATCAAGGCCTCGGGCGCCGACACTGTCGTGACCGGCAATTGGGGCCAGGACTTCGCGCTGCTGCTGAAGGCCGCGGCCGACGCCGGCCTCAAGGTCAACTGGTACACCTATTACGCCGGCGGCGCCGGCGGGCCGACCGCGATCAAGCAGACCGGCCTCGAGAACCAGGTGTTCCAGATCAGCGAAGGCGTCCCGAACTCCGGCAACAAGGCGGCGATGGATTTCGAGAAGGACTTCCGCGCCAAGACCGGCATTTCCGTGTGGTATCCGCGCGCGGTCAACGAGATGCGGATGTTCAAGGCCGCCGCCGAGAAAGCCAATTCGATCGATCCGGTGAAAGTTGCGGCCGCCCTCGAGGGCATGAAGTTCGACGTGTTCGACGGCGGCGAAGGCTTCATGCGCAAGGACGACCACCAGTTCTTCCAGCCGATTTACATCTCCTCGTTCGGCTCACTGACCGACAAGGCCAAGGAGCCGTTCGACGAAGAGAACACCGGCTGGGGCTGGCACATCGTCTCCAAGATCGACACCGATAAGACGATGCTTCCGACCACCTGCAACATGAAGCGGCCCTGATCGGCCGCCGCAAGGCACCTCCGCGACCACAGGGTTGCGGAGGTGTTCGCCTGCCGGCAGCGTCGTGGTGTCGGGGCTCATTTCATCGACAGGTTATTGATCACGTGAACCGTTCCAGTCTCAAGCGGGTGCGCCGTGGCTGAGCTCATCGTTATCTCGACGCTCAACGGCGTCCTGTTCGGCATGCTGTTGTTCCTGCTGTCCAGCGGGCTCACCGTCATCTTCAGCATGATGGGCGTGCTCAACTTCGCGCATGCGAGCTTCTACATGCTGGGCGCGTTCTTCGGCTTTCAGCTCACCCGCTGGATCGGCTTCTGGCCGGCGCTGGTGATCGCACCGCTCCTGGTCGGCGTGGTCGGCATGGGCGTCGAGCGCTACGGCCTGCGCAACACCCACAAGCACGGCCATGTCGCCGAGCTGCTGCTGACCTTCGGCCTCGCCTTCGCCATCGAGGAAATCGTCTCGATGATCTGGGGCAAGAGCCCGGTCGACTATCGGGTTCCGGCAGCGCTCGACTTTCCGGCCTTCACCGTGTTCTCGACCAACTACCCCGCCTACAAGATCTTTATGCTGGTGGTCTCGGTCGTGATCTTCATCGCGCTGCTGGTCACGCTGAAGCGGACGCGGGTCGGCCTGATCGTGCAGGCCGCGCTGACCCATCCGAGCATGGTCGGCCATCTCGGCCACAATGTCGGCCGCGTCTTCATGCTGGTGTTCGGCGTCGGCAGCGCGCTGGCGGGCCTCGCCGGCGTCATCGCCGGTCCCTCGCTGGTGACGCAGTCCGACATGGCCGCGCTGCTCGGCCCGATCCTGTTCGTCGTCATCGTGTTCGGCGGCCTCGGCTCGCTGCCCGGCGCCTTCATCGCCTCGCTCCTGATCGGCCTGATCCAGACCTTTGCGGTCGCGCTCAATGGTTCGCTCGCCAGCGTGTTCGGCCCGCTCGATCCGAGCCTCGGCCCCTCGCCGCTGACCGACATCTGGAACGTCACGATCGCGCAGATCGCACCGATCCTGCCCTATCTGCTGCTGGTGCTGGTCCTGATCTTCCGCCCCATGGGCCTGTTGGGGACGCGCGAGTCATGAGCAACGCCGCTATCCCCACCTCCGCCGCGACCAAGGAAGAGTCCGCCAGCGCCCTCAGCTTCTACGGCATCTGGCTGATCGCAGCGGCCGCGCTGGTCGTGCTGCCGCTGATCTTCTCCTCCGGCGGCTCACTGACCTCGTTCAGCCTGATCGGCATCGCGATCATCTTCGCGCTGTCCTACAACATCCTGCTCGGCCAGACCGGCCTCTTGTCGTTCGGACACGCGGTGCAGTACGGCCTCGGCGGCTTCCTCGCCGTCCATGCCATGAACGCGGTCGCGAGCCACAACTGGCCGATCCCGCTGCCGGCGATCCCGCTCGTCGGCGGCATCGGCGGCATGGCCTTCGCAGTGCTGGTCGGCTGGGTCATGACCAAGCGCGCCGGCACCGTGTTTGCGATGATCTCGCTCGGCATCGGCGAGCTGGTCGCCTCGTCGTCGCTGATCCTGCGCAGCGTGTTCGGCGGCGAGTCCGGCGTCACCACCGACCGCACCTCGCTGATGCCGCTGTTCGGCTGGACCTTCGGGCCGCAGATCCAGGTCTATTACCTGATCGCATTCTGGGTGATGATCTCAGCGATCGCCATGTACGCGCTGACCCGCACGCCACTCGGGCGCATCTGCAACGCGGTGCGCGACAATCCGGAGCGCGTCGAGTTCATCGGCTACGATCCGCATGTGGTGCGCTATCTCGCCTACATGTTCGCCGGCTTCTTCGCCGGCATCGCCGGTGGGCTGACCGCGATCAATTTCGAGATCGCCAACTCGGCCTATCTCGGCGCAACGCAATCGGGCCTCGTGCTGTTCTCCGCGTTCATCGGCGGCACCGCCTATTTCTTCGGTCCGATCCTCGGCGCCATCCTGGTGACCTATCTGCAACTCGGGCTGACCAGCGTCACTTCGGTCTGGCAGCTCTACTTCGGCATCATCTTCATCTGCATCGTGATGTTCGCACCCGGTGGCATCGCCGGCATCCTGATGAAGCACCGTCCGCTGATCCGCGCCGGCACGCTGGGCACCGTGATCCCGTCCTATCTGGTCGCGGCGATCCCGACGCTGGCGCTGGCGCTCGGCATCATCCTGACCATCGAGACCGTCGCGCGCTTCTCCGGCGGCGACGCCATCAATCTGCTCGGCATCCCGTTCGCCGCGACGGCGCCGACGACCTGGGTAACTGCTGCGGTTCTGCTCGTCGGCGGCTTCCTGGTCGCGCGCATCACCTGGCGGCGCGTCGCCGAAGCGTGGGATCGCGCCGCGACGGTGGCCCGTGATCGGGGGTATCTGGCATGACCGCCGCCATCCAAGTCAACGCCGTTGAGAAGAGCTTCGGCAACGTCCAGATCATCCGCGACCTCAATCTGAGCGTCGCCAAGGGCGAGCGTCACGCCATCATCGGCCCGAACGGCGCCGGCAAGTCGACGACGTTCAACCTGATCTCCGGCCACATCAAGCCGACCTCGGGCGAGATCCGCCTCAACGGCGAAGTCACCTCGGGGCTCAGACCGTTCGAGATCAACCGGCGCGGCCTGTCGCGCTCGTTCCAGGTCACCAACGTGTTCGCCCACATGACGGTATGGGAGAACGTCCGCTGCGCGGTGCTGTGGGCGACCGGCCACCGCTACGCGTTCTGGAAGAACGTCGACACCCTGCCCGAGGTGAAGCAGCGCACCGCCGAGATACTCGACGACATCCATCTCAGCCATCGCCGCGACGTGCCGGCGGGCCTGCTCACCTATGCCGAGCAGCGCGAACTCGAGATCGGCATCACGGTCGCGGGCGGCGCCAGCGTCATTATGCTGGACGAGCCGACCGCCGGCATGAGCCACGCCGAGACCGAGCGCGCCGTCGCGCTGATCCGCCGCCTCACCGAAGGACGCACGCTCGTGATCGTCGAACATGACATGAGCGTGGTGTTCGGTCTCGCCGACCGCATCTCGGTGCTGGTCTACGGCCACATCATCGCCTCAGGCACGCCTGAGGAAATCCGCGGCAATCCGAAGGTCAAGGAAGCCTATCTCGGCGAGGAGGTCGACTGATGCTCGAGGTCAGGAATCTCCACGCCTACTACGGCAAGAGCCACATCCTGCAGGGCGTCGATCTCGACATCGCCGCCGGCGAGGTGGTCAGCCTGCTCGGGCGCAACGGCGTCGGCCGCTCCACGACCGTCAAGGCGATCATGGGCGAGGTGCCGCCGCACGGCACCATCCGCTTCAAGGGCCAGGACATCGCAGGCCTGCCGAGCCACAAGATCGCCCGCCTCGGGCTCGGCTATGTGCCGGAGCATCGCGACATCTTCCCGAGCCTGACGGTGCGCCAGAACCTGATCCTCGGCATCAAGGACCCGCGCCGCCCCGGCAAGTGGCGGCTGCAGGAGATGCTCGACATGTTCCCCAACCTCGCCCGCCGCGCCGACACGCCGGCCGGCGTGCTGTCGGGCGGCGAGAAGCAGATGCTGACCACCTGCCGCACCCTGCTCGGCGATCCCGAATTGATGATGATCGACGAGCCGACCGAAGGCCTCGCGCCGCTGATCGTGCAACAGGTCGGCGAGCTGATCGCGCGAATCGCGAAAGCCGGCGTCGCTATCCTCTTGGTCGAGCAGAAGCTGTCGATCGCGATGAAGATCTCGAACCGCGTCTACATCATGGGCCACGGCCGCGTGGTGTTCGAAGGCACGCCCGATCAGCTCAAGGCGAACGCCGCCGTCCGCGAGGAATGGCTCGAGGTGTGAGGCTCGTCAAGCCGGCACGCGGGCGGGCTTCCTGAATTCTGCGGTCTCGGCACGAACCAGGTCGCAGAATTCGAGCGCAAGGCGGCTGCGCGGCCGCTGCGACGGAAACAGCAGCACGGTGGTGAGCTCCAGCCGCGGCGCGAACGGCTTGAGCACGATCCGCGTGCTGGCAAAATCCCGCGCCACGACGGGATCGACGATCGAGAAGCCCAGCCCCTGCGCAACCAGCGCGCAGCGCTGCATGCTGTACTGAATCTCCGCCACCGTCCTGACCTCGGCCCCGGCGTCCTCGAAGGCGCGTTCGAGGCGCGTTCGATGCGGCGCGCCCGGGGCCGGCGCAATCATCGCCTCGCCGTGCAGGTCTTTTGGCATGATCAATCGCTTGGATCGCAGCCGGTGCTGACGCGGCAGCACGCAGATGGCGTCGGTCGTCATCAGCAATTCGTCGTCGACCGCTGCAAAACCCGACTGGGGCCGCGCCAACCCGACGTCGCACTGGCCCGCAGCAACCAGGCTCCAGACCCGTTCAGGGCTGTGCACGGCGACCGACAGCATGATGCCGGGGTTTTTCCTGGAGAAGCTGCTGACGATCCGCGGCATCAACGAATAGGTGAATGCCGGAAGGCAGGCGATCCTCAGCGTCCCGCTGCCCCGCGCGCGAATGCCGCGCGCCGCACGCGCCAGATATTCCAGCCCGGCCTGGTTGCGCTTCACCTCGTGCAGGAAGATCTCGCCTTCCGGCGTCAACGTGACGCCGCCGCGCCCGCGTTCGAACAGCGCGAAGCCGATCTCGCGCTCCAGCCGCGCGATGGCGCGACTGACGAAGGGTTGCCCGATCCGCAGGCTCAGCGCCGCCTTGGTGATTCCGTTGTGACGCACGACCTCGCGAAACAGGTCGACGTGTCTTGGATTCAGGGACATGACCAATCCGCATATGAACTGCCAATCCGGTCATTTGACGGCATGCTGGTTCGATGCGTCAATAGGGCATGCAATTCGCAGACAGCCATGCCGCCTTGGCCACCGACCGCATCCTGCTGACCAGGATCGACTGCTCCGGGATCTCGCGGGTCAAGCCACTCGGCGACGCCGGCATGCTTCGGCAGCTCGATCGCGGCGGCTCCAGCCAGGCGGTGGCCGCGCGCCTGGCAGCCACGCTGAGCTGCGCGAACGTCACGGCCGCGTTCGCGATCGAGGACGCTGGATCGGGCGACATCATTGGCCTCACTGCTGTCGCGGCGCACGAGCCGCAGGAGAAGCGGGCGACGCTAGCGCCGATCTGGAGCAGCGGACGATTGGACGAGGTCGTGCTCATCAGCCACGTCGCGCATCTCATGACGCGGTACGCGTTCGAGGTGCTCGCCGTCGAGCGGGCCGAGGTGCATCTGGATTGGCGCTTGCGGCGTACGCTCGAGCTTTACGCCGGCCTCGGCTTCCGCTGTGAGGGACGGCTTCGCGCCTATTTTGCTTGCGACGAAGGTCCTTCCGCCGATGCTGCGGTCCTCAGCGTGGTACGCTCCGGATGGCCTGTCATCGCCGACCGACAGCGCCGGCTCCTTGCCAATGAGGCGTGGTGCTGTCGGCTTCCGTCCGATCGTCCGCCATAGCGCAATGAGGCGTGAGGCGCCGCGGGGCAGCATCAGGGGACGATCTTCATCCCAACAGCGAAAGGATGGTAACACCCCGTCGCGGGCTCGACCGAGCGCCGGAGCATCGCATCGCGACATCTTCCCGAGCAGAACACGCGTGCCCATCGGATCATTGCCGATCATGGTCCACGGATGCCTTTGGGCCCGGGCTGTTGATCCGGATCAATAGGCAATACCAACCACTTGATATCCATGCTCGAAATCCGAAAGGGTTGCGAGATGCGAACGAATTTCACGCTACCTGAACTGGAGCAAGAGCTGCGCCGTCTTCACGATGGTGCCGTCCACCACCTGACGCGGCACGATTACAGGCGGCTGTTCGGCGATAACGATGTGGCGGTAGCTCGATTGCGAAATTTCGCAAAGAGTCACGGCTGCGTGGCGAGCTTTGCCGACGAGCAAATATTGTTGCGAAAGCTGCTTCGACGTGTCGAAGGCAGCGCGTCCGCCAAATAGGCAACGGGCTCTGCGCGTCAGGGCCCATTCAAGCCTTCTGCCTCTCGTGGCGGGTGCATCAAGATCAAGCCAACCAGGCACTCTGATGATCGTCTTGAGGACAGCGTCGGCCGCGTCTTCCGGAAGGCCACCCCGCACTTGACCTCGACGCTTCGGCTCAGCTCTAATGCCTCGTCGCTCTTGGCTGGCGCTGACGGCGTGTCTGGAGAAAGCCGATTTCGAAGAGCAAGAGATTTGCCCGATGGTCCGCGGACGATGACAGAGAGCTGCTGAGGTCGTGTGCCTCTGGAATGCATCCCCGGCTGCTGGCTGACGCGTTCGGGCGAACCGAGACCGCGATCAAGGCCCGCCTCGCTTTGCTTTCCAAGCATCCGCCGTGGGCTGAGCTGTCGCCGGAGACTGACAACCTCTCGAAACCCGAGAACGATAGCTGGATAGCGGATCAAGGCTTTGTGAGCGCTTGCCGCCAGCCGCTCGCGACGACCCGGCGCGAACGCCTGCGTGCAATCGGACTGAAGGGACTGCAGCGTAGCCCCACAGCCAGGGCAGTCCCTGAAACGACCGTATCGGAGGATCGCCAGTCCGCTTCTGCAGCTCGCACCGACCAGAGACCGATCGAGGTTGCCCGGGAGTGGCTTCGCGAACGGCAGGCGCACCTGCAACTGACCAATCAGTTCACCCGCAACATGCTCGCACGGACGGCGGAGCGGTTGCGGCTATCCCGCGCAATCTTGAGCCATCCTCTTCCGCCCATCATCAAGCGCGCAGCGATGCGGATCGAGCCGGGCGGCCAATGAGCGCGTACGGTCAACCGGCTTCGCGCGGGGCTTTGGGCGGATCGGACATCGGGCGATAACCGCCCGGCTGCGCCACGGCATCGGCTATTGGTCCGAAGCGGGCGCGTCAGGACGTCGCTCGCGCGTTCAACTGTGCAAATCGTGCCAGAAGATTGGTGTTGCCGAGGCGGAATTCGACCACCGAGATTGCCCCCGTATTTGTACGGGCCGGCACCATCCGAATTTTGCCACCTCACCGGCCCTATGTTAGCGTGGAACCTAGTCCCCGGCACAGTCGATCGGCGAACACATGGCAGACGACGGCAACCGTTTCCCCGAAAACCTTGGGAAACGGGTCCGCAAGGCTCTCCAGGCGTTTTCGACCGACGAGCTTCGTCAGCTTCTGGCTGAGATCGAGCGCACCTTGCGTGTCCATTCGTCACACAATTCGATTGATGATCCGGGAAGTCGTCGTCCGCATCCGGCCAGAGCTCGCCAATCTGAACTGCGACTCGTGGGAGGCGCCTACATGGACAAGTATATCGCGCAGGCGAACATCGATCATTATCTGGGCCTGCTGAAGGATCCGGATGTTCCGGGCGACACCAGGACGACGATCACCAAGCTGCTGCTCGCCGAGGAAGACAAGTTGGGCCACCAAAGAGAGCAGCTCGAATTTGCCGAAAGCAGGGCCGCTGCATGCCGGCAACGCGCGGACCGTCAACGGCGGCTGATGAATGCGTTTGCTCCGGGCTCGACCGATCGGATGCAGGCCGAAAGGCTGCTCGTCAATTTCGACGCGCTCACGCAGTTTGTCGAAGGCTGCTGTCACCAGATGCGCCGCAAGGCAAATGAAAGCTCGCTTTGAGCTGCCGGTCTCCGCTTGGTGAATCGTATCGGGATTCAACTGAAAAGTAGTTCGAGATGGACCGCGTGATCCTCGAGCAATACCTCGCCCTCGCAGAGCGGCACGCCGCCCAGGGCAGGCAGCATGTTGCCCGGCAGGAGAACCTGATCGCGGAACTTGACCGGGACGGGCACGATACCACCGAGGCCCGCAAGGTGCTCGACACATTGCGGATCACGCAAGCGCTGCACGAACAGGACGTCGAGCGCATTCTGGGCGAGCTGACGAAGTAAGGCCGATCGCGCCGGGCCTGTTGCCGTCCGGAGGTGCAGCCCGGCGAGGAGCCGTTTCCTCAGTTTACGTGATCGCCGTGACGTCGATAAAGGTGATCACGACGCCGGCGATGAAATTGTCGATGCTGCGGTAGGGCAGGATGCGCACGATGTAGCGCGTGCCGGTGTCGGGCGCGGTCAGCTCGCGTTCGACGCTCGCCAGCGTCCGCAGCACGCGCCGGACATCGTCGTAGAGTTCCTCGATCGGAATACGCGCCTTGATGTGCGCGATCGGCCGGCCGACATCGGTCTCGACTAGATGCAGCAATTGGGTGATCGCCGGAGTGAAGTTCATCACCTTCAGCTCGTTGTCCAGGAACACCGTTGCGATCTGCGTGCTCTCGAGGAAGTTCTTCAGGTCGCTGGTGGCGCGAGTGAGCTCCTGTACGCGATGCGCCAGCTCGCCGTTGACGGTCGTCAGCTCTTCGTTGACCGACTGCAATTCCTCGCGCGAGGTCTCCAGCTCCTCGTTGGCGGATTGCAGCTCTTCGTTGAGCGACTGATATTCCTCGTTGGAGGACTTCAGCTCCTCGTTGGTGCTTTCAAGCTCCTCGATCGTGGCCTGCAGCCGTTCGCGGGTGGCGCGCAGCTCGCTCTCCAGCCGCTCGACATGCTCAGTCCTGACCAGGGCGTTGGGGTTGCTCTCCGCGCGCTCGTCGGACCGGACCGGGCCATCCTTGAACAGGACGACGAAATTGCGCTGGCCGGCGAGGCCGTCCTGGACAGGCTCGACCGTGATGTCGACCAGGACGCGATGCCCGTTGACGCCGAGCTGCACCTGTTCAGCTTGCGCCGCTTCATTGGTTTCCGCTGCGCGGCTCAGCGCGGTGCGCAGCTCCAGCCTGAGATCGCGGTGCACGAGATGCAACAGGTCGAGCGTCGCTGCGCCTGCCGTCGGATCGATGTACCGGCCGGTCCGGCCGGAGAAATGCAGGATGTGAAAATGCCCGTCGGTGATCACGTAGGCCGGCGCATAGCGCTCGGCGATGCGCTGGGCGCGGCGCTCGAGACCGACATCCGTGCCGATGGAGCGCGGGGGCGGAGCGTCGATCGCCGCCCGTCCGGCCGCCGTCGTGATCGGAAATTCCGGCGGCAGCCGCGTTCCGTTCTCTAGCCTTCTGAAGATACGCGCGCGCCGATCGACCGGCGCAAACAGCTTCAGGTGCCGGGTGACGTTCTCGGAATTGCCCAGGAACAGGAAACGATCCGGGAGCAGCGCAAAGTGAAACAGCGGGATCACGCGGTTCTGCAGCTCGGCATTGAGATAGATCAGGAGATTGCGGCACGAGATCAGGTCGAGCTTGGAGAACGGCGCATCCTTGGTGACGTTGTGTTGCGAGAAGATGCACATCTCTCGCAGCTCCTTGACGACGCAATACGTGTCGCCCTCGCGCACGAACCAGCGCGCCAATCGTTCCGGAATCATGTCGCTTTCAATGCTGGTGCGATAACGCCCGACGCGCGCGGTGGCGAGCGCCCGGCCGTCGATATCGGTCGCGAAGATCTGCACCTGCGGCGCCGCATCCAGGCTGGCCATATGTCCGCGCAGAAGGATGCCGATCGAGTACGCCTCCTCACCGGTGGCGCAACCGAGCACCCAGATGCGCACCTGCTGGCCAGCGCCCTTTCCCTCGAAGATCTTCGGGATGACCTGGGTTTCCAGGACATCGAACTCCTTCTTGTCGCGGAAAAACTCCGTCACGCCGATCAGAAGGTCGTTGAAGAGATGCTGCGCCTCGTCCTTGTCATTCCTCAGGAAATCGACATAAGAGGAAATATTGTCGATCTGCACCACCTGCATGCGACGCTGGACGCGACGCAGGAAGGTGTTCTGCTTGTAACCGTGGAAATCGTTGCCGGTCTTGTTGCGAAGGATATCCGCAATGCGTGCAAGCGAGCTGGCGGCCGCCGCCAGCACCTCGTCGAACCCCTGCTTCTTCTCGAGCCGCCGCAGGTGGCGGGCGTAGACGTCGATATGTTCCGGAATATCCTCGGGCGGCAGCACGAAATCCGCAATGGCTGCGGCCGAGTTGCTCTCGTCGTACGGCGCGGACTGCCCGTCGGCGCTGCGCTCAGCAATCGCCAGACCGCCATGATCCTTCAAGGTCGCGACCCCGAGCGTCCCGTCGCCTCCCGTGCCGGCCAGCACGACGCCGATCGATTGCTCGGCGCGGTCTTCCGCCAGCGACACCAGGAAACTGTCGATGGCCGCCCGTTCACCGCGCTGGTGCTCGGCGCGCCGGACCGTGAAACGGCCGCCATGAATCGTGGTGATCATATCGGGCGGACAAAGGTGGATCGCGCCGCCCTCCACGATCTGGCCATCGTTGATCTCGCACAGTTTCGCGCCTTCTGATCGCTGCAATGCTTGGTGCAGCTGGGTGTCCTCGATGGCAGCCCGGTACTGCAGCACGAGCACGATTGCCTGGTCAGGACTGAGCCTCAGCTTCGAGAAGAACCGCCCGATGCTTTCCACGGCCCCGGCGGACGCACCGACGCCGACGATCAGCGGCACCTTTGACTGGCGCTCTTCGTCTCCGCTCTGCGGTTGACCAACATCATCCATGATCGCAACGACTCTCGTTGACCTGTAGGCGCCTCGCCCTAGCCATGTTGATAGCAGAGTTCAGTTCCATCCCAATGGGATACGTAGGCATTATCCAATTTCCTGAAAAACTCGACCCGACGCGCGGTCGCCCTCCAGGAACGGAGAAGTCATGGCGCCAACAGCCAAGCCAGGAGACTGCCTTTCGGGAGTTCGCAGCCCTCCTTGCGCTCCGGCCCAAACTCGTCCCATCGCGCCTTTAGGAAGATGTGACCTGTCCTTCGAGATATGCGACCCGCTGCGCAATCAGGGTCCGATGTCGTTCCCACTCGATCAAGGTCTGCTTGAGCAGGCTGGCCAGACGCTCGGCCTCGTTGGTGTCGTGGCCGGCCCGCCGCAGCCAAAGCACCAAATCCTGCTGGCTGCGAAGGCGCTTCCAGCCCTCCTCGATATCGACCTCCGCCTTGACCAGAAGCGCCCGTTCCGACCGCAACTGCTCGGCCCAGTTCGCATGTTCAGCGCCAGCCATCACGGTTCCTTCTGCGCCGGTCGCGTCGGATCAATTCATTGTAGCATGACTTGCCCGATCATATCCGGATCTTCACGCTATGCGACGGCAAGCGCGTGCGCGCCCTATGGAATCGCGATCGACCGCTCCCGGACCAGATCGAGCAAGGCGTCGCCAAGCCGGGCGCCTGGAGCGCAGAGATCGACCGTGGTTGCTTGCAGCGCCCGGCGCGGCATTTGCTGGAAATAGCGTCCGCGGGATCCTGCACCAGCGTGATCCCGCCGCAACGCTTGATCGCTTGCAGGCCCGCGGCCCCATCGGATAACCGCTCGCTCAGCACCACGCCGATCACCCGAGGTCCATAGTGCCGCTCGGCCGAGCGAAACAACGGGTCGATCGCCGGCCGCACCAGGTTCTCGCACGGGCCACGATCGAGCATCAGATGGCCGTCCAGGACCAGCAGATGACGGTCCGGCCCCGCCAGATAGACCTGGCTGTTCTCGATCACCATGCCGCTTTCCGCTTGCCGGACCGGCAGCCTGCCGGCCGCGCCCGCGACCGTCGAGAGAATGCCGATCCCATTGGCCGGCATGTGCAGCACAATGCAGATTGCGGCCGGCAGGTCAGGCGGCAATCGCCCGAGGATTTGCCTCAAGGGTGCAATTGCCCCGGCGGAGCCGCCGATGACGATGATATCGCGATCGGGCATGGAACCCATCGTTGTTGATGTCGTTTGCAACAAAGCGAGCTTTCGTCCTCCGTTCCTGTTTTGCGATGGATTCAAGCCGAGGCGAGGCCGGTGCCGGATATCTGATCACGTCGAACGATCACGCGAGCGCTGGCTCCTGACGTCACGTCCTCATCGTCGAAGCGGGTCCGTTGTGGAAAAGGCGAGACCGAACCGTGCGCGCCCGCACCGTCGTGTGTGACGCAGATCGCTCCGCTCGATCGTGGAACGTCCGGGAGCGGCGGCTTCATCGTTCGAGCCCTTCGTGCTACGGTCAATCCATCACCGGCTGAGGCTTTGTCCGTAGGCGTCGGTGGCTGAGAGACCGAGCGCGCTCCCGCCTGCTAGCGATGGAGACGCCGATGTCCGGCCGCGTACCGATTTATCATCTTGATGAAGCCGATGCTGCCATTACGGCCCACACACGCGAACTGATCCGACAGGCCCGCGACCTGCTCAAGGCGCCCAACGATACGTTCCTCGGCCGAAAGACCTCCGAACCGTTTCCAAGGGAGGGCAAGCATGGCCACGCGACAGTGAAGCTGACCTGACCTGCGCGCCGGATCTCGAGCACAGGCGGGCACGGCGACAACAGCGTGGAGGCCAAGGCTACCGCTCCAGCGATGCTGAAACGACGGATGGCGTGACATCTGTTCCCGGCATAGACCTAGGCAGCCGATCTGGAGAAGGAACGCTCCGATGCCTGACGAGTGGATTGCCTGGCAGGTCGCGCGGGTGATCGCGCGGCGGCGCAGAAGCGACGCCCTGACCCAAGAGGCGCTGCAACGTTCATACCTCAGGATCAAGGAATCCTGCGAACTCTTGAACGCTGACGTGCCAAGGGTCTGGACCGCACCAGGCCGCAATGAAGGTTCGGCGCGCCGCGATACCGCAAACCTTATTGTTCGCGGCGCGACCGGGAATTGACCGGCAGTTGGCCCCGGGGACGTCACGATTCGATGAGCAACGCCACGACGTCGCCCGCGCGCAGCGTCTGGCCCGGTTTCACCGGCACCGACGCGATGCGGCCCGCAGCGGGTGCGTGCACCGAGATCTCCATCTTCATGGATTCGATGATCGCCAGCACGTCACCGGCCGCGACTGCGGTGCCCTCCTCAACCAGGATCTTCCAGATGTTGCCGGGCACTTCGGAAAAGGCGCCGATCTGGCCGTCGGGAATGCCCGCCGCGGCGACACCCGCATCGATCGATTCCGCCGGCACCTCATCGAGCTTCATCTCGCGCCAGCGCTGACGCTCGGCATCGAACGCGGCCTGCTGGGTCGCCTTGAATGCTGCGATCGACGAATGCGTCTCGGTCAACTGCTTCGCGTAGTCGGCGTAGCAGAATTCGCCCTGCTCGATCCTGATGTCGTATTGCCCGTGCGGGAATGCGGCGCGGGCGTCCAGCAGTTCGTCGGCGTCGACCGGGAAGAAGCGGATCTTGTCGAAGAACCGCAGCAACCAGGGATGGCCGGGCTCGAACACCCGCGTCGTGCGCCAGGTGTTCCAGACCTGGATGGTGCGTCCGAACAGCTGGTAGCCGCCCGGCCCTTCCATGCCGTAGATGCACATATAGGCGCCGCCGATTCCGACCGCGTTCTCCGGCGTCCAGGTCCGCGCCGGGTTGTACTTCGTGGTCACCAGGCGATGCCGCGGATCGAGCGGGGTCGCCACCGGTGCGCCGAGATAGACGTCGCCGAGGCCGAGCACGAAGTAATCCGCATCGAGCACGATGCGGCGAACGTCGTCCTCGCTGCCGAGCCCGTTGATGCGGCGGATGAACTCGACATTCGACGGACACCATGGCGCATCAGCACGGACCAGCTCCTGATACTTGCGCATCGCCAATTCGGCCTGCGGATCCCGCCACGACAGCGGCAGATGCACGGTGCGGCTCGGCACCCGCATCGCATCGACATCAGGCAGTTCGCGCTCGATCCGCCTGAGCACATCGAGCAGCTTGGTTCGCGGCAACGCAGTGCCGTCATAATGGATCTGCAACGAACGGATGCCGGGCGTCAGATCGATCAGGCCGCCGAGCTTCGCAGCCTCCAGCGCCTGCGCCAGCACATGCACGCGCAGCCGCAGCGCGATGTCGAGCTCCATCGGGCCATATTCGACCAGCAGATTGTCGTCGCCGGCGCGGCGGTAGACCATCGGGATCGGGCCATCATCATTTCGCCCGACAATGGCGGCGCCGACTTCGGCCGCACGCAGCACGGTGGGGCCGGCGACCGGATCGTCGCGTTTCACCGGCACGAAGCGGACGGTGTCGCCGGGCCGGAGCTGGCCGACCTTCCAGAGCTCGTCGCGCGCGACGACCGCTGGACACACGAAGCCGCCGAGACTCGGGCCGTCGGGCCCGAGGATGATCGGCATGTCGCCGGTGAAGTCGATCGAGCCGACCGCATAGGCGTTGTCGTGGATGTTCGACGGATGCAGCCCGGCCTCGCCGCCGTCGGCCCGCGCCCAGCGCGGCTTCGGCCCGATCAGCCGCACCCCGGTCCGAGCACTGTTGAAGTGCACCTCGTAGCTCGCCGCGAACAGCGTCTCGATGTCCTCATCGAGGAAGAAGTCCGGCGCGCCGTGCGGGCCATAGACCACGCCGATTTGCCACGCCGAAGTCAGCTCCGGCCGCTCGTCCACCGTGGCGCGCCGCGGCGCCGCAAGGCCTTGCGTCTTCGCGCCGATATGCAGCACGTCGCCGGCCTTCAGCGAGCCCGTCGCGTGGCCGCCGAAGGCGCCGAGAGCGAACACCGCACGCGAACCCAGAATCTCGGGCACATCGATGCCGCCGCGCACGGCAAGATAGGTGCGCTGGCCCGGGCCCTTGATGCTGCCGATGACGAGCGTCTGGCCCGCACGCACCGCGACAGGCTCGTGGTAGGCGAGATCAATACCGTCGAGCGACGCCTTCATTTGCGCGCCGGACAACGCGACGATCGCATCGGTGTTGAAGCGCAAAGTCGGCCCGTTGACCGTCAGCTCCAGCGCGGTCGTTACCTCCGGATTGCCGACCACACGGTTGGCGAGGCGGAACGACCGCTCGTCCATCGGCCCGCTCGGCGGCACGCCGACATGCCAGAGATGCAGCCGGCCGGGCAATTCCTGCACGCCGCTTTGCGCACCGGGCGCGACGACGTCGATGGTGTAGGGACGATAGGCGAATGCGCCGAGCACGCTGGTCGCGACCTGCCCGCTCCGGAACACATCCGACGCCGCGATGGCGCGCAGATAGTCGAGATTGGTCTCGATGCCGGCGACGATCGTGTCGTCCAGCGCCTGCGTCAGCTTTGCGATCGCGGCCTCGCGCGTCTCGGCCGACACGATGATCTTGGCCAGCATCGGATCGTAGAACGGCGACACCTCGGCGCCGGTCTCGATCCAGCCGTCGATCCGCGCGTCCGGCGAAAAGCTGACCCGCGTCAGCCGGCCCGCGCTCGGGCGAAATCCTGCGCCCGGATTCTCGGCATAGAGTCGCACCTCGATCGCCGCGCCCTTTGGCGTCAGCGTGCTGGCCTGGCCCAGCACGTCCTCGCCGGCCGCCTGCCGGATCATCCATTCGACGAGGTCGACGCCGGTGACCTGTTCGGTGACGGGATGCTCGACCTGCAGACGGGTGTTGACCTCGAGGAAGTAGAAATCCTCGCGCTCGACGTCGTAGATGAACTCCACCGTGCCGGCGGATTCGTAGGCCACGGCCTTGCCGAGCGATACCGCGGCCGCATGCAACCGCTGGCGGATATCGTCGGACAGCCCCGGCGCCGGCGTCTCCTCGAAGACCTTCTGGTTGCGGCGCTGCAGCGAGCAATCGCGCTCGCCGAGCGCGATCACGTCGCCCTTGCCGTTGCCGAAGATCTGCACCTCGATGTGGCGCGCGCGGGCGACGAACCGCTCGAGATAGACCCGGGCATCGCCGAAACTGGCGCGCGCCGTGCGCTGCACGGACTCAAAGCGCTCGCGCAGCGTCGCCATGTCGTGGCAGAGCTGCATGCCGATGCCGCCGCCGCCCGCCGTGCTCTTCAGCATCACTGGGAAGCCGATCGCCTCCGCCTGTTGCACCGCCTCTTCGATGGTGTCCAGCAGGCCGGAGCCCGGCAGCAGCGGCACGCCGCTGCGCTCGGCGAGCTCGCGCGCGCGGTGCTTGAGGCCGAAGGCATCGAGATGCTCGGGCCGCGGCCCGATGAATTTGATGCCGTGTTCGGCGAGCCGCTCGGCGAAGCGGCGGTTCTCCGACAAGAAGCCGTAGCCGGGATGCACCGCCTGCGCGCCGGTCGCAAGGCACGCGGCCATGATCGCATCGACGTTGAGGTAGCTCTCGGCGGCGGGCGCCGGGCCAATGCGCACCGCCTCGTCAGCCTCGAGCACCGGCCGCGTGAAGCGGTCGGCGTCGGAATAGACCGCGACCGAAGAGGTGCCCATGCGGCGCAATGTCTTTCCGATCCGCCCGGCGATCTCGCCGCGGTTGGCAATCAGGACCTTGCTGAACATGCGTCACGCCTCCGGCTCGACGTCGTAGATCGTGACCTGTACCGGCGTTGGGAAGAAACCGTTGCAAGGGTTGTTGATCTGCGGGCAGTTCGAGATCAGGCACAGCACGTCCATCTCGGCGACCAGCTCGATGGCGTCGCCGGGCTTGGAGACGCCATCGACCACAGTGAAATTGCCGGTGGGATCGATCGGCACGTTCATGAAGAAGTTCAGATTCGGCACGATGTCGCGCTTCGACATGCCGTATTTGGCGGCCTCGATCACGAAATTCTCGCGGCAGGCATGCTGGTAGCGGGTCTGGTGCCCGAACCGAACGGTGTTGCTCTCGCAGGAGCAGGCACCGGCGGAGGTATCGTGCAGGCCGCAGCTGTCTGCCGTGACGCGCAGCATCACCCGGCCCTCGTTGGACATGATCCTGGTGCCGAGCCCGACATAGGCCGAGCCCTGCGCGCGCAGCGTATCCTGCCCGCTGTAGCGCTCGCCGAAGTCGTCGGCGCGATAGAACAGCGTATCGACCGCCTGCTGGCCATGGGTATCCGTGATCCTCAGCGTCTGTCCCTTGCGGATGACGGCGGACCACGGCTTGCGCGCGGGGATTTCGACGTCGAGAACGATGCGGCCGCGGGTCTCGGCGGATTGCGTGGTCATCGCACCGCTCCTTCGCTCGTCTCGCCGAAATACAGCGCATTGTTCTGATAGGCGCGGATCGCCTCGGCCGTCGCGGTGCGGCACAAATCGTCGGCCGCGAGTGCACCGGCACGATAGCGCACGATCTCGACGCTCGCCCGCGGATAGGTCTTGGCCGGGTCGAGCGGATGCGGACAGTTCGACAGCGCGATCAGCAGGTCCATATCCGCGCGCAGGTCGACGAAGTCACCCTTGTGCCGTCGCGCGTCGGACCAGACAAACTTGCCGTCCGCATCGATCGCAACCGGCGCAAAGAAGCTGACGCAGGGATGGACGTCGCGGCGATCGAGCCCGAGCTTGGCTGCCGCCAAGAGGAAATTGTCACGCGTATTGCGGAAATTTCCGTCGCCGTACTTCGCCAGGTTGGTCGCCGCGGTCGAGCCGCCGACCACCGCATCGTGCGCGGCGCTGGTGTCCTCGGTGATGCCGAGCAGCGCCCGCCCCATGTCGGACAGCAGCACACGCCCCTTCTGCAGCCGCGCCGCCCATTGCACCTTGATGGTGTCGGCGTGGTTGAGCCTCTCGGTCGGGTCGGCGGCATTCCAGGCGAGCAGGCTGACGGCCGATGTCCCCGACGGATTGACGATGCGCAGCGTATCGCCACGGTTCAGGCACGTGGTCCAGTACCAGCCGGCCGGAATCACCTCGCGATGAATGATCGCGTCAGTCGCGATCGGCGCGGCGTCGCGCGCCGTCGGCTGTGGCAGCGCGCGCGGCGCGTGCTCCTGTCCGGCCGCCTTCAGCTCGTTGTAGCGCTTTGTATGCGCCGTGACCTCAGCCTTCTGTTCCTCTGTGAGGATCATGGGTGCTCCTTCAAGACGAGAGCGCCGGGCCGTCCCGGCTGATGCTCCTGGTCTGACCGGGTCGTCCCGATCGGAGCTGGTTGAACTGCTGACCGCAGCTCGGCGCTGCGGCGCGGAAAGATCTCGAGGTCGCGCGACACCGTGGCGCCGTAGCGCTCGCGCTCCTCGGGCCGATTGCGCTGCCGCTCCAGCGCGATCACGCGGGTCGCGAGCCCGAACGCCTCGCTGAGGTCGTGCGTCACCATCACGACCGTCAGATGGGTCTCGTTCCACAGCCGCTTCATCAACAGGTGAATGTCGGCACGAATCCCGGGATCGAGCGCGCCGAACGGCTCATCGAGCAGCAGGATTTTCGGCTCGCGCATGATCGCTTGGGCTAGCGCAAGGCGCTGCTGCATGCCGCCGGACAATGCTGATGGATATTTGCTCTCCTGGCCGGCGAGCCCGACCTCGGCCAGGAGCTCCATCGCGTTGTCCATGGCGGCGCGGCGCGCGGCGCCGAACAAGCGAGCGGAGAATTTGGCGTCGCGCAGTTCGCGGCCGAGCAATACGTTCTGCAGCACCGTCAGATGCGGAAACACCGAGTAGCGCTGGAACACCACGCCGCGATCGGCATCCGGCTCGCCGAGCAACGGCTTGCCGTCGACCAGGATCTGGCCGCGGCTCGGCTGCTCCTCGCCGAGCAGCATCCGCAGCAGCGTGGTCTTGCCGCAGCCGGACGGTCCGACCAGTGCAATGAAAGCACGCGGCTCAACCTCCATCGTGATGCGTTCGAGCACGATGTGATCGCCATATTCCTTCCAGACGTCGTCGAACCGGATCGCGCTCATTCCGCCCTCACCGACGCAAACCAGGGAAACAGCCTGCGCTGCAGAACGCGCAGGCCGACATCGATCAGGAACGCCAGCAGCGTGATCCAGGCGACGTAGGGAATGATGACGTCCATCGCGAGATAGCGCCGCACCAGGAAGATCCGGTAGCCGAGCCCGGAGTCGGATGCGATCGCCTCCGCCGCGATCAGGAACAGCCATGCGGGACCGAGTTGCAGGCGCAGCACGTCGATCAGGCGCGGCAGGGTCTGCGGCATCGCGACGCGTAGCGCGATCTGCCAGGTCGAGGCACCGAGCGTCTGCGCCTTGACGATCTGCTCGCGCGGCAACTCCTGCACTTTCATGGCGAGATCGCGGATCATGCAGGGCAGCGTCCCGATCACGATGAGCGCTATCTTGGAGTTCTCGCCCAATCCCATCACGATGAACAGGATCGGGAGCAATGCCAGCGGCGGCACCATCGAGGTGACGGACACGAACGGCCCGAGCAGGGCATTGGCGCCGGGCAACAGTCCGATCACGATGCCGAGGATGAGCGCCGCCACCGTCGAGATCGCCAGCGCCGACCCCAGCCGCCCGAGGCTCGCAACGGTGTCGGAGGCCATCAGATAGCTGCCGGTGCGGGGGTCGACCTCGAACGCCATCTGCTTGACGGCCTGCACCATGCTCGGCAGCGCCGGCAGCAGCTTGTCGTTCGGGTTTTGCGCGAGCCGCGCGCTGGAGCCGGCGAAGTAGGCGATTGCGACCAACAGGAACGGCAGCGCGAGCAGATAGAATCGCGTCTGACGTCCCGGCCGTATGTTCACAAGTCGCATCCTCGGCTCCTGCTTGTGGCGGCACTAAGCGCTCAGAGCTTGCCCTTGGCGGCTTCATCCATAAAAGTCGAGTCGAAGCGCAGCTTGACGTTCGACTTGTCTCCCAGCACCGACTTGTCGGCGAGCTCGATGCCGACGGCGTCGGCTGATTTCGCGCCCTTGCCGAGCAGGTCCTTCTCGAACAGGAACTTGCGGACGCGATCCATGGTCGCCCCGACTGTCTTGCTGCGCGTAAACGCTTCGGCGTCGGTTGCCTTGTCGAACAGTTTGGTGGTCGAGAGCTGGCTGTCGAAGCCGGCGAGATCGGTGCCGGAAGCCTTGGCCATCGCCTCCTTCGCAGCCTTCGCGGCGGGATCGTTCGCCGTCATTTTCGACAGCGTCTCGTACCAGATGCCGACCAGTGCCTTGGCGAACTCCGGATTATCCTTGGCGACCGCCGTGTTCACCACCATCAGATCCATGATCTCGCCGGGGATCTGCGAGGAGTCGAATACCTTCTTGGCGTCGGGCGAGCCGAGGATTTCGGTCACGATCGGATTCCAGGTCACGACCGCGTTGACGTCGGGCGTCTTGTAGGCGGCGGCGATATCGGCATCTGAGGTGTTGACGACCTTGACGTCCTTCTCGCTCAGCTTGCTGGTCTCGAGCGCCCGGGCCAGCAGATAGTGCGACACCGAGAATTCGACCAGGTTGACCGTCTGTCCCTTGATGGCGGCGAGATCCGACTTGTTCTTGAGGATCACGGCGTCGTTGCCGTTGGAGAAATCGCCCATCACGACCGCTGTCGTGTCGACGCCACCGGCGGCGGGAATCGATAGCGCGTCCATGTTGGTGATGGTGACGGCGTCATAGCCGCCGGCGGTGTACTGGTTGATCGATTCGACGTAGTCGTTGAACTGCTTGACCTCGATCGTGATGCCGTATTTGTCGGCCCACTTCTTGACGATGCCGGTGTCGGCCGCATAGCCCCATGGCATCCACCCGACATAGATCGACCAGGCGACCTTGAAGCTCTTCTTCGGTGCGGCGTCGGCGACGGATGCGGCCGCGAGCACGATCGCGCAGCCGGTGACAACAGAGCGGAGGAAGAAAACGAGTTTGTTCATTGCCGATCCCTCTTGCGAAACTTCACAAAAAGGGACTGGCGAAAAGACCATCGCTCCGCCAATCCCTTGGCTAACGAGGTCTCCCGGGCTTTTATCCCGCCGTGCACCTACGGGGATGTCTCCCCCGCAAGCGGCTGCTCTCGGACCAGCACCTTGTGTCTCAAGGTCGGAACCCTAGCGGCCAACTCAGCGCCATTGATGCACGAGGCGTGCCACAGCACTGGGGTTTGAATCTCATGAGATTTCGGCGCGCGTGGCGTGGCCGCGCGGACGCTCTGCTTAAAAACTACGCAGGCCTGCCCAGAATTGGCTCTGTCATTCCGTCGTGGGCGTCAGCAGGATGCCTGCTATCGCTGATGTCGAGGGGATGTTCGATGCGCAGGCTCTTGACTGCTCTCTGGCGCGGATTGCATGGCCGCTACGGCCTGACGCCGCGATGCGATGTCGGCGGTCCGGCGCGGACCAGGCTCTGACGCGGGTGGCCGGTCACTTCTTCATGGTGTTGACGGCGACGCTTTCCTTATAGGCCGGCCGCGACGTAACACGGTCGAGATACGGCGTTGCGACCTCGCAGACCCCGACACCGTAATCGATCGCCCACACCAGACAGGTCGTCAGCAGGATATCCGCGCTGGTGAACTGATCGCCCATCAGATATTGCCGGCCGTCCGACAGGGCGACCTCAACGTGCCGCAGCTGCTGGCGGAAATACTCGGCCGCTTTCACGACCACATCAGGAGCGTGGCCGTAGATATGGGCAAGGCCCTGGACGTCATGGCGGCGCATCACATAGAGACTGGTCGAGTCGAGCTCGGCCACGATGAAGAAGCACCATTCCAGCCATCGCGCGAAATCGCGCTCCTCGATGGGAACGAGCGAGACGTTCGGGTTGGAGTAATGGCGCGCCAGATAGGCGACGATCGCCGCACTCTCCCCGATCGTGAAGTCGCCGTCCTGCAGCAGGGGAATCTTCTGCCGCGGATTGAGCAAGGTGTATTCCGGAGTCTTGGTCTCGCCCGAACGCGGCAGGATCGGCTTGCAGTGATAGTCCAGCCCCAATTCGTGCAATGCCCAATGGGCCCGGATCGTCCGCGATGTCCCTATCCCCCATAGCGTCAACGCTTCCGGCATGGTGTCACCATTTCTCGACGGAAGGACGCAGATCGAGTTCATGGCTCCAGCCGTCGCGGCTCTGCTGGTGCACGAACCAATAGGCCTCAGCGATCGAGGACGTGCGCGTCAAGGAATCCGGCGGGATCGCCGTCGCATCGATGCCCGTGGCGGCCTTCATCCGCTGGTGGATGGCCGGGCTGTCGACGCCGGCATCGATCAACAGATGCGCGACATGGATGTTCTTCGGCCCGAGCTCGCGCGCCATCGCCTGGGCGACTGCGCGCAGGCCGAACTTGGCGGACGCGAACGCCGCAAAGCCGCTGCTGCCACGCACGCTCGCGGTCGCGCCGGTGAACAGCATGGTGCCGCGGCCATGCCGCAGCATATGCCGTGTCGCCTCGCGCCCGACCAGGAAGCCGGCGAAGCAGGCGAGCTCCCAGGCCTTGAAGAACAGCTTTTCGCTGGTCTCGTGCAGCTCCTTCTTGACGTTCGAGCCGGCATTGAACAGGCAGACCTCGATCGGCCCGATTTCGCGTTCGACCCGCTCGCACAGCTCCTGCACCTCACTCTCGCGCCGTGCGTCGACGCTGAACGCATGCAACTGGCTTCCGGCACCGGTCAGCTCCTCCACCAGCGCGCCCGACTTTGCCGCATCGCGCCGTGCGATGCAGACGGTGTAGCCGCCGGCGGCGAAGCGCCGCGCCACCGCGGCGCCGATCGCATCGCCCGCGCCAACCAGCAAAGCAGTCTTGTTCGTCTCGGCCATAGGGCATCTCCCACCGACGGCGGTTGTTTTGGTTCAGCAATGGTGACGTTGCGTCGCGTGGTCGCTCAGACCGCGCGCACGGCCTTCTGCTCGATCATCTCTGCGATGACGGCTTCGCCGTAACCGAGATCGCGCAGTACCTGCCTGGTATGCTGGCCGATGCGCGGGGCCGGGCCGCCGATCGCGGCGGCGTCGACCTCGAACCGCGCCGCAGGCTTCGGCTGCCGCACGGTGCCGACGCCGGGCTGCTCCAGCTCGGCGATCAGCCCACGAGCGACCACCTGCTCGTTGGCAATGATTTCGCCGCGCCTGAGGATCGGCGCGCAGGGCACGTCGGCCGCATCGAGCCGAGCCAGCCATTCGGCGGTGGTGTGCCTGCCGATATAGTCCTGCATCTTGTTGATGCGCGCCGTCGCGTTGACCGAGCGCGACGCTGGCGTGGCGAAGCGTTCATCTCTGGCAAGCTCCGGGTCGCCGGTAGCTTTGCAGAAGCCCTGCCATTCGGAGTCGGAGATCGTTCCGCAAGTGAGGTATCCGTCCGAGGTCTGGAACACGAGATCGGGACGATCGTTCGGATCCGCCGTCGCCTGTTCCCGGCCAACCACCGTGTACTGCATCATGCCTTCCGGCCAGAGATAGGCGATCATCGCGTCGAGCATCGCCACCTGGATGTGCTGGCCGCTGCCGGATTTTTCCCGCGCGTAGAGCGCCGCGGTGATCGCCTGCGCGGCATAGACCGCCGTGGTCTTGTCGGCCACGATGGTCCGGATCATCTGCGGACGGTTGGTCACCGGCTGCGCCTGGATATCGCAGAAGCCCGACAGGGCCTGCACGATCGGATCGTAGACGCGCTTCTTGGCGTAAGGCCCGTCTTCGCCGACGCCGCTGATCGAGACATAGATCAGCCGCGGATTCTTCCTGCGCACCTGGTCCGGACCGAGCCCGAGACGTTCCATCGTGCCGGGCCGGAAATTCTGCACCAGCACGTCGGACTGCATCACCAGCTTGCTCAGCACGTCCCGGCCGGCATCCGTCTTCATGTCGATCGAGAGCGAACGCTTGCCGCGGTTCGACGAGATGAACAGCGCCGAGAACTCGCCGGTCTTGTCGACATTGGCCCGGCTGCGGCGGGTGATGTCGCCGCCGATCGGTTCGACTTTCAGGACGTCCGCGCCCTGATCGGCCAGGAACATCGTCGCGAACGGACCGGAAACGACACCGGTCAGATCAAGTACGCGAACTCCCGCCAATGGCCCTGGCATGCTTTGCTTCCTTCTCCAATGCGCGGACGCGACCAAGCCTTGCGCGCAACCTCGGCATACGATGGACGGGCCCGCCGGCGCTTGCTGGAAAGCGCCTCGACTTGCAAAAAAGCGCCGAAACTCACGCCCGGCCCTGCTGCCGGAATACCGACGGACTGACGCCCGTGACTTGCCTGAACGTCGACGAGAAATGCTGGGCGTGGCTGAACCCCGACGCCAACGCGATGCTGGTCAGGCTCTCGTCGGTGTCGCTGAGCCGGCGCTTGGCGACCTCGATGCGCAGGCCAAGCACATAGCGATGCGGGCTGGTGCCCATGCTCTCCTGGAACGCGCGCAGGAAATGCCGCTTGCTGAGACCGGCAACATCTGACAGTGCCGACAACGAGATCGTCTCGCCAAGATTGGCCCTGACGAATTCTTCGATCCGCCGCAGCTTGAGCGCCGGCAGTCCGCCACGGCTCGGCGCCTTCGCGGGTTCTGCAACGCGCGAGAGCCGCGCCATATGGGCCAGCGCCTGGCTGGCCCAGCCTTCGGCGAACAGATCGAACAGATTGTCCGGCGTGGCCGCTTCCTGGCAAAGCTCGGAGAGACCGCGGCAGAGCTGGTCATGGCCGAACGCAATCGCTGATGTTTCGATCAAGCCGTTGAGACGGCTCTGCACGAATTTCGGGTCGAGGAAAACGACGACATAGTCGAATGCCGGGCCGACCGACCACTCGCCCTCGATCTCGGTACCGGCCGGGAACAGCGCGAGGTTGGCCGCCCTGGAGAACTCATATTCGACCGGACGGCCGTCGATCGTGGCCTGCAACCGCGAGCAGCCGTTGCGGAACCAGAACAACGTCAGTTCAGGCTGCCGGAAGTGCCAGTTCATGCGCGGCCGCGAGGTCCGCCTGAGCAGCTCGACCCTGATCGGCTCCGACCGCGCGATGACGGACGACACCAGCTCACCGCCGACCTCGCGGACAAACCGCTCCGGACGCGCTTCCTCCATGGGACATCTCCTCCGCGTTTGGCACGGATGGTAAGTTCCAAATCAGAATTGACGATCCGGCGCCAGAAATCCAGCCCTTTGATCGCTGATCGCCAAGATGTTAGCGGGCAGTTGCGGAGGATTGCGCATGGGACCGTGATGTCAGCGGTTCTCGACCGATCATTCCAAATCTGTCATTGCCAAACAATGGCACGACCAAAGGAATTCATTGCAGAAGAGGCGCTCGATGCCGCGATCCGCGTATTCCGCGAGCACGGCTACGAGGGCACGTCGGCCGAAATGCTAGTGCGAACGCTCGGCATCGGCCGGCAAAGCCTTTACGACACGTTCGGCGACAAGTGGCAGCTGTATCTCGCCGCAGTGCAGCGCTATGCCGCCCGAGAGACCGCGGCACATTTGTCAGCCCTCGCAAGCCAGCCGCGCGCGGTCGACGGCCTTCGCGCCATGGTCGAGCGCGTGGTGGATGACGCAGCGGAGGCGTGTCTGGGCGTCAATTCGATCTGCGAATTCGGCACCGGCAAGCCCGAGCTTGCGACTATTCGTGACAATGCGGGACGCGCTCTGAGCAAAGCGATCGTGGCGCGAATCCGCGAAGCTCAGGCGCAGGGAGACGTGGCAGCCGAAATCGATCCGTCGAGCGCGACCGAATTCCTCCACGCATCGTTCGCAGGCATCCGGATCGCCGCCCGTGGTGGCGCCGGACAGCGGCGGCTGCGGGCACTCGGACAGTTGGCGATGCGGGCCCTCGTGTAATTTTTTTGGCCTATTCTGGAATGAACATTCCAATAAGAAAGGAAGCACGGAAATGACTGACCCAGTATCGGATAACCCACGCACCGCCCTCATATTCGGGGGCTCCCGGGGGATCGGCGCCGCGATCGCCAAGCGCCTCGCGGCGGAGAAGTTCTCGGTCGCCCTCACCTATGTGAGCAGGCCCGACAAGGCGCGCGAGGTATGCGACGCAGTATCCGGAGCGGGAGGCAAGGCAATCGCGATCCACGCCGACAGCGGCGATCCCGCCGCGATCCAGCGCGCCGTCGCGGAGGCCACCGATCAACTCGGACTGCTCGACGTCGCGGTCATCAATGCCGGCGTGCTTCGCCTCGGATCGATCGAGTCGTTCAATCCCGACGATCTCGATCTGCTGCTCAATGTGAACATTCGCGGCGTGTTCCTGGCGATGCAGGCCTCCACCGCCGCCATGCGTGACGGCGGGCGGATCATCACCATCGGGAGCAATACGGCAATCAGGACCGGCGCCGCCGGCGGCAGCGCCTATGCAATGACGAAGGCCGCGGTCGCGTCACTCGTGAAGACCGCAGCACTCGATTTGGCCCCGCGGCAGATCACGGTCAACAATCTGCAGCCGGGACCGACGGAAACCGACATGACCGCCGGCATGGCCGATTGGCTGAAGGAGAGGATTCCATTGCGCCGCCTGAACAGTCCGGACGATGTCGCATCGGCCGTCTGCTTCCTGGCCAGCAGCAGCGCGAGCCTGATCACGGGCACCAGCATCACCATCGACGGCGGCTACGTTCTCTGATCGAACGCCGTCACGATGCGACAGCGCCGCGCTATCCGGCGACCCGGAGCGCGGTCACCGCGACGCAGGCGTTGCCGAACGGAATCAGCACCACCTGCGCGCCGTTCGGCAGCGCGATCGTCGCGAGGTCACCGAGCGCGCCGCTTTGCCCGTTGAGCTTGGCGAGTTCGGCTGCAACCGTCGGGCAGCTTTCCGCGCTCGGCGTTACCCGCACCAGATTGCCCTCGCAGGACGACCCGACCGGCGCGGCAAACACGATGCCGGCGGCGCGCTGGGCAGCGCTGCCCTGCGGCGCCTGGTTGGGTGCGAGTGCGACCAGCGACTGCACCGAATGCGAATTGCCGGCCTTGGCATCCCACTGCGACTGCGCGGTGTAGTTGGAGTTGGTCGCAAGACCGCGGCCGAGCAGCCCGAACAGATTGGCGCAGGTCGCGATGTTGCCCTGCCGCGCATGATCGTCGAACACGGTCGGCTGCTGCCCCGCCTGCTGCTGTGGAACGGATGCCGCGGCTGCCGCTGGCGTCTGCGCCTCCTGCGGGCGCGGCTGCGACTTGTGCGGCTGTGGCTTCGCAGCGGCGGCAGGCTTCTTGGCCGGTGCAGGTGCGGCCGGCTGCAAGGGTGCAGGTTGCGTTTGCTGCGCGTAGACCACGACGCCGGCAGCACCGAGCGCGGCCACGACGACCGCAACAAAGATCAATCCAAGGGTGCGCCGCATCGACAATCCGTCCTTTTCACTTCGCACTTCAGTTTCGAGCCGGATGCCGGAATTCCTCATCCGCATGTCCGACCTCGCTTCATTTCAGTTTCGCCAGCACACCGGACAGTCCATCGAGCGGCGCTTCCAGCACGATCGGCCCTGCTTGCGGAAGCTGATAGGACACAAGGCACGGCGTCGCCGCCCGGATGTGCCGCCTCAGCACATTGCCGATCGCGACCGTGGCAAAGCAGAAATTGGCGTCGCAGCGATCGGTCTGCGCGACGATGCGGTCGGGACTATCGCCCATCGCGAGCTCGATCTGCGCGCCGACGCCAGCGGCTGCGGGAATCCGCATCGCCATCAGCGGCTTGCCGTCGGCGGTCGCAATCAGCGACCAGTTGAAGGCGACCGCGCCCTGCGCGTTGACGATCGACTGCGTGACGTTGCAGACGCGGCGCTTGGATTTGAGACTCTCGTCGCAGATCAGGGTCCAGTTCTTGAACGGCTGGATCATCCGCCTGAACTCGCCGAGCGTCTCGCCTTCCGGCACCACGACGTCGGACGGCTTCACGCTGTAGGCAGCTGGCGGCGCGCCCTGTGCGGCGGCGCTCGCCGCCGCACCGAGCCAGATCGCAAAAGCCAGACACGCCAGCCGCCTCGTCGCCGTCAGCGTCAATTGAGCGTCAGGCTCACGCCGGCACTGACGCCCCAGTCGCCGCCGGCGGTGGTTGCCGCCGCGTTGGTGCGCAGCTTGCCGTTCTCGCTGGTGTAGCCGATACCGAAGGCGAGCGCGCCCTGGCTGCGCCAGACGCCGCCACCGGCCGATGCGCTGATCTTGCCGGGCCGGTCGTCATAGCGCAGCGATGCCGCAGCCATGCCGATCGCGGCGGCGCGCCAGGCGTCCTGCCGCACCTCGCCGATCTGGCCGTTGAGTTGCTGGAACGCGCTGTTGAGCTGGTTGACGTTGACCGCGTCGGTGCCGGCGACACCCGCCGCCACGTTGCTGATCGTCACCGGTCCGCCATTGCCGCTGTTCAGCGTCACCTTGTTGGTGGTGTTGCCGGAGGCATCGGTGTCGTAGCGGATCGAGCTACTGGCAACCGCCTGCAGCTGGCTGACATTGACCGCATCCGTCGCGGCCGAGCCGGCGGCGACATTGGTGACGCGGCGTTCGGCGCCGGCCGAGCCGACCGACACTTCGCCGGTCGCAACCCCCGCGACGCTCTTGCCGACGACGGGCGTATAGGCCGCATCGCTCAGATTGGCGGTGGTGGTTGAGTTCGCGCCGAGCGCCAGCGAGTTGGCCGCCGTTGCCTTGGCGCCGGCGCCGATCGCGACCGAATTGTCGCCCGACGCGGCCGAGCCGTTGCCCATCGAGATCGCATTGGCACCGCTCGCCACCGACCGCGGTCCGATCGCGACGCTCTCCGCACCGGTCGCAATGGAATCCGCCGCGGTCGAATTGGCGTGGAAATATTTCACGCCGCCGCCGCCGGTCGAGATGTTGCTGACCGTGGTGTAGAGCGCGGCGAGCGAGGTGTTGGTGGCCCAGAGCTGCGAGCCGTTGATCGCATCCGTCGAGGTCGAGCTGATCTGGCCCGCGGCCACGTTGGTGATGGTACGCTCGGCACCGGCGCTGCCGACGCTGACGGTCGAGGTCGGATTGGTGCCGGCGAAGTCGTAGGTGGTGCCGGCGATCGTGGTGCTGGCGGTCTTGACCACCGCCTGTGTGGTCGAATTGGCGCCGAGCGCGACGTCGCCGGCCTGCGCGGTCGCCTTGGCATTCGGGCCGAGTGCGACGCTGGTCGGGTTGGTGGTCTGGGCTCCAGCGCCAATCGACACCGACTGGATGCCGTTGGCCGCCGCGTTGGTTCCGAATGCGATCGAATCGGTGAAGTTGGACACCGAATTCTGGCCGATCGCGATGCCGCCGGGCGCGGTCTGCGCCACGGTTGCGCCAAAGCCCATGCCGATGCCGTTGTCGCCATTGACCACGGTCGCAGGTCCGACCGCGACGGAATTGTTGCCGACCGCGAGCGAGTCGGCGAGCGTCGAGTTGGCGTGGAAGTATTTCGTCGTCGTGGTCGCAAACGAGGTCAGCGCGCCGGTCAGCTGCCGCACGGTGACCGCGTCGCTCGACTGGGTGCCGTCAGCCACATTGGTGATCTGGCGATAGCTCGTCGCATTGCCGACCGACACCGCGCCGAGCAACGCGAGATCGGTGGTGTTGTAGGGAATGATGGTGCCGCCGATCGTGCCGGACGCCGGCGCGAGCGCGCGGTTTGAGATCGAGCCCGAACCGATCGCAACGCCGCCATCGACCGTCGCCTGGGTGTTGAAGCCGAGCGCGGTGGAATTGGCTGCGGTTGCCGACGCGGCGACGCCGGCCGCCATCGAGTTGGCCCCGGTCGCGCCGTTGTTGTTGTAGTTGGCCTGCTGGGTGCCGCCGTCGTTGTAGCTGTAATAATGCGTCAGGCCGTTGTTGACGACAGTCGAGAGGCTGTCGATCGCCGAAGTCGCGGCAAACAGCTGCGAGCCGTTGATCGCGTCGGTCGAGCCGTTGCTGACTCGTCCCGCCGCGACATTGGTGATGGTGCGTTCGTTGCCGACGGAGCCGACGCTGATCGTCGAGAGCGGGGTGGTGCCGGCGAAGCTATAGGTGGTGGTGCCGATCACCATGCTGCCGGTTTGAACCGCCGCGGCAGTGACGCTGCCGGAGCCGAGCGCGACCGCGCCGGCGTTCGCGGCGCTGGCATTGGCGCCGAGCGCGAGCGCATTCGCAGCTCCCGCACTCGAATTGACACCGAGGGAGGTCGCCTGAACGTCGGAGGCCGCCGCATTCTGGCCGATCGCCGTGCTTGACGTCGCCGAGGCCTGGGCATTGGGTCCGATCGCCGTGCTGAATTGGCCTGTCGCCTTGGATATGTATCCCAACGCCACTGCATCGAGCGCCGATGCGGTAGATTGGTAGCCGGCGGCGATCGCATTGTTGCCGCTGGCCGCCGAGGCGTTACCAACCGAGATGGCATTGGTGCCGGTCGCTGTCGACACCGGGCCGATCGCAACCGAGTCGGTGCCCACTGCGGAGGAATCCGCCAGCGTCGAATTGGCATGGAAGTACTTGATGCCGCCCCCGACGTTGATGTTGTTGACGGTATTTGCGAGGCTGTCGACCGCCTGGTTGGTGGCGAACAGCTGCGAGCCGTTGATCGCGTCGGTCGAAGAGTTGCTGAGGCGTCCCGCAGCGACGTTGGTGATGGTGCGTTCTGCGCCAAGCGCGCCGACGCTGACGGTCGAGAGCGCTGTCGTCCCGGCGAAGCTGTAGGTGGTGCCGTTGATCACCGTGTTCGGCGTGTTGACAGCGGCCGACGTGACGCTGCCGGAGCCGAGCGCAATAGCGCCGGCATTGCTCGCGTTGGCGTTGGCGCCGAGCGCGAGTGCATTCGCGGCACCGGCACTCGAATTGACACCGAGAGAGGTCGCCTGAGCATCGGAGGCCGCTGCATTCTGGCCGACCGCAGTGCTGGACGTGGCCGAAGCCTGGGCATTGGGGCCGACCGCGGTGCTGAATTGGCCGGTCGCCTTGGCGATGTATCCAACCGCGACGGCGTCCACGCCGGACGCCGCAGCGCTCACCCCTGCCGCAAGCGCATTGGCGCCTGTGGCTCCAGCGTTGTTGTAGTTGGTATCCGTGCCCGTGCTCACACTGTTGACGCTATAATCGTGGATCGCGCCGGCGGTGATCTGGCTCGAGAGCGTATTGGCGACGCTGTAGAGCTGCGAGCCGTTGATGGCGTCCGTGCTCGACGTGCTGATCCGCCCGGCCGCGACGTTGGTGATGGTCCGTTCCGCGCCGACCGCGCCGACGCTGACCGTCGAACCCGGCGTGGTGCCGGCGAAGCCTGAATAGGTGATCCCGTTGATCACCGCGTTGGGCGTGCCGACCGCCGCAGCGGTGACGCTGCCGGAGCCGAGCGCGACATCGCCGGATTTTGCCGCCGCCGTGGCGCCGTCGCCCAGTGCGATATTGCCGGCAAGGCCGCCAGCGCCCGCGGTCGAGCCATTGCCGAGCGCAACCGAGCCCTGCCCGATCGCCTTGTTGTTGTTGCCGATCGCAACCGCGCCGTTGGCCTGGTTGGCGGCGGTGGCACTGGCCGTGCCGTCGCTGTTGGCGATGTTGTTCGCGCCGCCGGTGAAGGCGCCGGTGCCGCTGGCATAGCTGGGATCGCCGATCGCGACTGCACCGTTGCCGAAGGCGGTGTTGTTCGCGCCGATGGAGACGGCCTGACCGCCGGTTGCCACCGAGTTGGTGCCCACCGCAACGGCATTGGTCGAACTGGCCGCGGCATTGGTGCCGAGCGCAATCGCGCTGACGGCGCTGGCAGCCGCCTGCCCGCCGATGGCGATGGCGTTATTCCCGGAAGCATTGGCGCCGGCCGTCGAATTGCCGCCGAGCGCTACCGATCCGGCGCCTGAGGCGATCACCCGCGTCGACACCGTAGTCCCGCCGGAGCCAATTGCAGTTGCATAAGTGCCCGTCGCTTGGGCCTGGGTGCCGAGGGCAGAGGCATTTCCGCCTGATGCGGACGCCCCAACGCCGAGAGCGGCAGCAGAAACACCGGTGGAGCTCGCATTATTGCCGACCGCGATACCGCCCGTCGCCGTGCCGCCGACGATTGCACCCGATCCGATCGAAACCGCGCCCCCCGCGGCCAGCGCCTGCGCCTGGTTACCCAAAGCAACGGCGAAATTCCCGGATGCAGTGGCGAGATTGCCTCCGGCAAATGCGCTCGTCCCCGACGCTGCGGCGGAAGAGCCGATGGCAATCGTAGTCGCGCCCGATGCGTTGGCGGTGTAACCCAACGCGCTGGCTCCCTGCCCGGAAGCAGTCGCGCCATTTCCGAGCGCTGTCGACTGATTTCCCGTCGCGGCAGCGGATGTACCCAACGCGCTGGAGCCGGTCGCTGTCGCAGAAGCGCTCGAACCGACACTGGTCGACCACGCCCCTGTTGCGGTGGATCCGGTACCGAGCGCGACTGCCTCGAACGTGAAGCCGGAGGGAGCGGTCCCGCTGGCATTGGCATTCACGCCGATGGCGATCGGGGAGCCGCCGCCGGTTCCGGCGTTTGCCTTGGCGCTGGTTCCGATGGCCGTGCCCGAGCCGTTTGGGGATGATGCGGCAGCGCTAAATCCAATGGCTAGCGAGGAGCCGCCGGAAGCGCTCGAGCCGTTACCGATGGCGGTCGCAGCTGCCCCATTTGCTGTGGTGTTGACGCCGAAGGCGCTCGATCCGGCGCCGGTGGCGTGCGCGTTCCCGCCGATAGCCAGAGCATTGACGCCAGTCGCGTTAGCAAAGACCCCCATGCCGATCGCATTCAGGCCGTTCACAGAATTGGCATAGCCCACGATGATCGAGCCATCGCCGGTCGCGGTATTGGCATCGCCGATTGCCAGCGAGTTCTGCCCATTTGCATTGGTGCCGGTGCCGATGGCGGTTGCGTTAGCGCCGGCAGCATTGGCGCCGCAACCCATGGCCGTGCTGCCTGCGGTTGCAGCAGTGGGGTTGCTGCAGTTGGCAGGGTTGCTCAAGACACCATTTCCGATCGCAACCTGCGCGAACGCCGCCTGCGGAGTCATGCCTCCGATGGCGACAAGCAGCGCGCCGACCACTCCGCCGACACCCAGCGAACCGAGCCCCAGCCGGTCGCGCTTGACACCGAGTGTCCGATGGGACTGACGCAGCACGGAGAGAAGTCGCCGCCGCAGCGAACGGCTGCCCGCATCGCTCGACGCGACCCAGCTCCGGACGAAGCCGGAGCGGCCCTGACTCTTCAGCGATTCGGTTGAGTTGCGTGCGACAACCATGGTGCGACCCCTTTGTGACATCTTGTCCAGACGTCGGGGGTGCTGGGCCGCGGACCGTGTCGACATGCGCGTCCTTCGGGAGCGCATGTGACGATATGAAGACAGCGCAACGCGCGCCTGCCTTGTTGTCCTGACCGATGATGTGTCGAACTCAACGAGCGCATCTTGCCACCCAGCGCCCGCTCGACTGCCCTACCAATGTGCCCCGAGTCGTCATAGACAAAAATGATAGACAGATATTCACCAACGTCACTCAGCAGGCCGTCCAAATAACGCGCAGATCGTCTCACAAGTTGAATGATTTACTTGATGCACCGTGTGGTATTGCGAAAAATTTCAACCGGCAGTTGACCTGCGGCGCACGCGTTCACGCATCTCGCGCGGACTGACGCCGAACTCGCGGCGAAACGCGCGCGTGAAATCCGACGCCAGCTTGAAGCCGTGCCGATAGGCGATCTCCTGCACCTGCCTGTCGTTGGATGCGACCAGTTCTGCGTGTGCTGCACGCAACCGCTTGCGCAGGATATAGCCGGCGACGCCGCCAACGCTCTCGAATGCACGGTAGAGGGCGGAGCGCGAGATCCGCAATTGCTGCGCAATGCGATCCGGCGTCAGGTCGAAGTCGCCGAGATGCGTCTCTATATAGAGTCGCGCACGCTCGAACAGCACGGATTCGACCGCGCTGCGCGCCTGATCCAGCCGGTCCGAAGACAGCTGGATGCATGCGGCGATCATCTGCGCGGTCGCCCGCCCTGCCTGTTTCAGCTCCTCCGGCGACATCAGGACCAGGCGCGATTCTAGTCTGTCGAGATAGTCGGACAGCAGTTCGATCAGATTGCCCGAGAGCAGAATGTTGCAGGCGTCGTTGAGCTGATCGGCCACGTCTGCGAATGACCGGCGCGGCAAGGCGAGCACCAGGCCATCATAACCGGTGATGCTGCCGCGGAAATCGTCGTCGAGCGAGATCAGGAACATCGCGCCCGGTCCGGCATGAATCCGCCGCTCTGCGGTTTCGAAGCGGGCCTCGCCGGAGCGCAGGCGGAACAACCACCAGATATCGACCGGCGCGCCCTGCGAGGGCTCGATGACGCGCGCGAATGTTTGATCGGCAACGCGTCCTGACGTGAAGACGACGTCGGTCATGTTGCAGGTCAGGTATTCCACCTCGAACCCCTGTGCGGGACTGTAGCCATCGGGCGGCGCGACGTCGATCAGGGAGGCCATGCGCGTCTTCCAGACCTCGAACTGTTCCGACGGCGGATAGAGTCGTGTCGTGAAAAGCCGCGGTACCGCCGGGACGATGTCCCTGATGTTCCGAGGTTCGCGCGGCAAGGGAACTTGTTCCAGGAGCTTCGCTGCGCTCCCTGGCCTATTGTCGTCTTCTTGCATGTATTTTCGTCCCCGGTTGTCGCGACGAACGTCGTCTCAACGGAGGCGCATTCCCAAGGTTGCGTCGCCGGCCGCTGGCGGGCAGGCGATTTTCAGGCGGACAATGAAGCAGCATTTTCGGATACGGACGCCAACCGCTTACACCGGCCGCTCCTGATAGGGCCGATGCGTCCTGCGGCAGTCGGGCTCACACATGGTCTTCATCATCGTCGCGTCATAGCCGGATCCGCTGCGGTTGTTTCACCGCCGCGTCGGCTTCGCTCATTTAGAGAACAATCTGCGCGAGAACCAGAGCGGCGGCAACGCACGCTGCGAAGAAATCCAAGATTGCATGCGTGCGATGCGATCGGGCAACGCATCGTCGCAGAGACTTCAGAGAATGTTCTCGATGTTCGAGCTGGAGACGAGATGAATGTCGCGAGAGCGCAGCAACCTAAGCACGGTACATGACACAGCACGAATCCCGCGTACGGGATTCGCGTCGACAACGCCAGAACACGCGTGCCTAATCATGCGGCATTCCAACAGCGCAACGTGAATGCGATCGATGGGAACAGAGCACGCGCGCCGCACGAGGCGTGCGCATGTTGTGGCACGTTGCGGCATTCGCGTCTGAACGTCGAGATGACGAAAGTAACAATGGCTCATTACTTTCGTCGATGAACACGCGCGCGGCGCCGGCGGCACGGGCCTGATCGCCGGCACCCGCAACACCAATGCGTTCCTCGATCGGGCGCGGCCCGGCTAGGTCTTGTCTTGTCTTGTCTTGCCCGATCCAATCGAGCAATGCCCTCGTCATGGAACGCCGCCGTTGGCAGGCGACGCAGATCGGATATGCATTCGGATATCCGAGGAAGATGTCGGCTACTTCGGTGACGAAAGTCGCAACAAATGGGCCGCGCCCCTGTCGTAGATTTGTAACCATCTTGCAAATCGTGACCGCGCAAAAGTCGCGGGCAGCCTTCACGCAACCTTTTGCAAACTCCAGACTGCCTACCATCACCGGCATATTGTAGTGATAGTGGGGACGGGAATGGCTGGGCTGCGGCCGAATATCCCAATACGACTCGGGACTGCATTCAGGGAACAGCATTCGGGCGTTGAGCGTGATCCCGCCGTTCCATCGGTCGGAACAAACCCGGAGGTCGAGCGCCTGCGCGGCGTCATTGCACGCCTGATGCATACGGCCGCGCATGACCAGCTGACCGGCCTTCCGACCCGCAGCCTGCTGCTCGAGCGGCTGGATCTTGAACTGGCGCGCGAGGCCGATGACGGCGCGCGGATCGCGGTTCTGTTCGTCGATCTCGACAACTTCAAGCTCGTCAACGATTCACTCGGCCATAGCAGCGGCGACGAGGTGTTGTCCGAGATGGCCCGGCGTATCCTTGGCTGTCTCGGACCGGAAGATACGGCGAGCCGGTTCGGCGGCGACGAGATGGTGGTTCTCCATCCGCGCGCCTCGGACCGCTCCGGAGTGGACCTCGGCAAGCGGATCCTCAGCGCGCTGGCGGAGCCGATCCTGCTCTCCGGCAAGGAAGTCGTGGTATCGGCAAGCGTCGGGCTGGCGCATTGCAAGCCCGGCACGAAGTCCGCCGAACAATTGCTGCGCGAGGCAGACACCGCCCTCTACGCGGCAAAGGTCCGCGGCCGTGCGCGATTGGCCGAGTTCAACGACGATCTGCATGCCCGCGCCGAGAAGCGCGTTCAAATCGAATCCGATTTGCGGGCGGCGCTGCGGGAATCGCAGCTGTTCGTCGAGTATCAGCCGCAGGTCCGTCTGAAGGATGGCTGTGTCGTCGGCGTCGAGGCGCTGGTGCGCTGGCGGCATCCCGAGCGTGGCATCATCTCGCCCGCCGACTTCATCCCTGTCGCCGAGGAATGCGGGCTCATCGTCAGGATCGGACGGCAGGTGTTGCAGGAATCCTGTCGCCAACTCGCCCAGTGGACGAGGCTGATGCCGGGCTGCCGGCTGGCCATGACCGTGAACGTCTCGCCCCGCGAGATCGCGGAGCCGACCTTCATCCAGGAGCTCTGCCAGGTTCTCGCCAGCACCAACGTCGATCCGACCGCCCTTTGTCTCGAAATCACCGAGAGCGTCATGATGAGCGCCCCGGACGAGGTCGTCCAGGTGCTCGATCAGATCCGGCAGCTCGGCGTGTTCGTCGCGATCGACGATTTCGGCACCGAGCACTCATCGCTGTCGCGCCTGCGCGACATGCCAGCCGAAGTCCTGAAGATCGATCGCAGCTTCATCGACGGTCTCAGCAGCGAACCGGGCGATACGGCGATCGTATCGTCGATCCTGAGCCTGGCTTACGCGATGGGCAAGCACACCATCGCCGAGGGGGTGGAACGGCGTGAGCAGGCGGCAATGCTGCTCCGCATGGGGTGCGACGTCGCCCAGGGCTATTTCTTTTCGCGGCCGGTCGCCGCCGAACAGATCGCGCCGATGCTGACCAGGGCACTCTGGCATCCGAGTTCGGGACGCGCGCTGCATGCTGCGCAGCCGGTGGAAGGACCGGTTCGGCGCGGCCATCATTATTTCATCGACGAATTCCTCGATCACATCGGGGCGCCCATGGGCACCAAGGCGACGGTCTCGCGATGATGTATCTCGTCATTGGTCTCAGCAATCTGGCGATCGGACTGGCTTACGCGGGCCTCGGGCTGTTGTCGGCCTGGGAAACGGTCAGCCTGCATCGCTACCGCGGCTGGTCCCGCTTCGGCATCGGATTTTCGATGATGGCTGCAAGCTGCGGGCCGCATCACCTGGTGCACGGCTTCCAGGTGCTGCAGGGCGAAAGCGTGTCCGGGTCGATGCTCGCCGTCACGCTGCTCGGGCTGCCGGCAGGACTCACATTCGTGTTCCTGCGGTTCGAGACGATATTGGGTGGTCAGGGTGAGCGAATGATGACCCTCTCGCCGCATCGCGCGATATTGCTGGTCGGCGGCTTCGCCATCACGGCAGGCTGGCTCGCAGCCTGGGCGATGGCCCAGCCCGGCGCAAACATTCCGTTCCTTTGCACGTCAGCCGATCTTGCCGCGCGCGTTGCGTTCCCAGGCACCTGGATCGACGTTGCTTCGGCCACGTTCTACGCCAACGTGTTCGTGACCGTGACTTACGGCTTGGTCGGCTGGTACCTGGCTGACCATCAGGTGCGCCGCTATCTGGCGACCGGCGTCTGGTCGCTCTCCGGGACCGCGCTGGCGGGCGTCTTCTTCTCCTGCGCGCTGATCCATCTCATCGACGCCACGACTTACGGCAGCGGATCGATGCTCGTCTTCGACCTGATCGGCATTCCCGCCTCGGTTTATTTCCTGTGGGTCGTCGAGCAGCTGCACAGCGACTCCGTGCTGGACTGGAATCGGCGTCCGCTGGTCGGCGCCGCGGCCGCGCCGGCACGGCCCTCACCCTGGAGCGGCAGGAACCTGCAGCACTGAATCACCGCCGCGCCAACAATCTCGATGTCGTCGCGGCGAACGCAGTGACGGTGCCGGGAGATGCCGCGGCTTCTCGGCTCAAGCACAAGCGTCTCTGGAATATTGGATCACCGCATGCGCAGGTGACGACACCGCGCTGCCCCCGCATCGTCGTGATGGCGAAGCGCAGCTTGCCGAGCCGTAGCTCGCAGCCAAAGGCCCGCCTTCGCCCTTTGGGCTTCGGCGTGGCATCCTTCTCTCGCCGCGCGAGCGAAGGATGGTGGGTGCGACAGGGATCGAACCTGTGACCCCTACCATGTCAAGGTAGTGCTCTCCCGCTGAGCTACGCACCCAAAGCCGTGTTTGGATCGGGTCCCTATAACGGACCCGGACGGGGCAGGCAAGGATACAAAGTGAAGGTTTTTTGGCGAATCAGGCCGCCAGCAACTTGTTCACTTCGCTAACCAATTCCCTCAGGTGCACCGGCTTGGCCAGCACCTTGGCGTTTTTCGGCGCCTCCGAATCGGAATTGAGGGCCACCGCGGCAAAGCCGGTGATGAACATGATCTTGATATCGGGATCGAGTTCCGAGGCACGGCGCGCCAGCTCGATGCCGTCCATCTCGGGCATCACGATGTCGGTGAGCAGCATTTCGAACGGCTCCTCGCGCAGCCGCTGGTAGGCCGACATGCCGTTGTCGTGCGGAGAGACCTTGAAACCGGCATTTTCCAGCGCCTTGACCAGGAAGCGGCGCATATCGGTGTCGTCTTCGGCGAGAAGAATTTTCGGCATGGCAGGGATCGTCGAATCCGGCTTGAGGAGCAGTCCGAACAATAAGCCCGACAGAGGGTAAATTTCGGGTGAAATTTGCGTCAAGCCAGCGGCAAATGCGCGCCAGCCATTTGTGGACCGAACCACGCATCGAATCAACCTTGTGCGGCATTTCACGCCTTTAAGACGCGTTCCAGGCGGCGCCACACTCTTTTCACTTGGCAGAATGATCGCGATTACCGACAATGCCCGCCCATAAATCTCCGCTTTTCCGGCAGAATCAGTTCTTGCGGGGCGAGGCGGACGCAAGGGACGGCGCCAAGGGAATGACCGAATTTGCTGGCGAGTTGTCGCCCCCGTTCGAGATCGTTGAGCCGCAGGCCTGGCGCGCGCCGATCATCTTTAATTCCCCGCATTCTGGCTCGGTCTACCCGGCCGAATTCCTTGAGGCGTCGCGAATCGACGTGGCGTCGCTGCGCCGCTCCGAAGATAGCTTCATGGACGAGTTGATCGCCGGCTTGAGCGATCGCGGCTTTCCCATCATCCGGGTCAACTTCCCGCGTTCCTACGTCGACGTGAACCGCGAGCCCTACGAGCTCGACCCGCGCATGTTCACCGGGCGGCTGCCGAGCTTTGCCAACACCCGCTCGATGCGAGTGGCCGGTGGGCTGGGCACCATCCCGCGCGTGGTCGGCGACGGACAGGAGATTTATCGCGAGCGGCTCGACGTTGACGAGGCGCTGCGGCGGATCGAGGTGCTCTACAAGCCCTATCACCGTGCATTGCGCCGACTGATCAACAAGGCGCACCAGGCGTTCGGTGCCGTGATCTTGGTCGATTGCCATTCGATGCCGTCGGTCGGGGTATCGCGCGACGAGCCGCGCCGGCCCGACATCGTGATCGGCGACCGCTACGGCACGAGCTGCGCGCCGCTGCTGCCCGACCTGGTCGAGGAGACCATGGGTTCGCTCGGCTATTCGGTCGGCCGCAACAAGCCCTATGCCGGCGGCTTCATCACCGAGCACTACGGCAATCCGGCAAGCGGCCTGCACACGGTGCAGATCGAGCTCAACCGCGCGGTCTATATGGATGAGCGCCAACGCGAGCGCGGACCGCGCTTCGCCCAGGTAGCGGCCGACTTCGCGGCGCTTGCCGATGCGCTTGCGAAAATTCCGTTCGGAGATCTCGGCCCGTTCCAGGCGGCGGCGGAGTAAATTGTTCATCGGGCACTATGGTGACGATGAAGGCATGAACTTCGAATTCAAATTGGCGACGCGACAAACGCCGAATTGAATTCTCAATTCACTCGCGGAGAGACGACCCCAAGAAAAAAGGGCCGCTTGAATGAACAAGCGGCCCAAGTCTAGGGAGGAAACGCCCAAGGAGGGCAGCGATAGCGCGAGGCGCTACCGCACCGCAACAATATGCGACCGCGCTGCACAAAACGCAAGAACTTTCGAAACATTTCTTCTGTAATGTTGGTAAGTCTGGCGAAACTGCAACACGGCCGAAAGGCCAAATTAAGATGTTGAATATCAATATCTTACGCGAGAAATCGAGATCGGACAGCGTTCAGCGCATAGCTTGTATACCAGAACTCGCAACTTCGTGATCCGCCGCGAAGCCAGAGAGACTTTCGAATCGAAGCCAAATCGAAAGTCCCGGAACCGGGTCATCAGGCTGGGATAACACTCTGTTAATCGTGCGCGCCGCATCGGATTGAGCTAGGCAAGATCGCATCCAGCTTCTAACGCGACGTTTGCGCATTTCAGGGACACGCCGTGACGGTCATCGACTTTACCGCCTTCATCGGCCGCCTCGCGACCGCATCCGGCGAAACCATTCTACCTTTCTTCCGCACCTCGCTGTCGGTCGACAATAAAAGCTCGAACGATTTCGATCCGGTCACCGAGGCCGACCGGGCCGCCGAAGCGGTCATGCGGCGGCTGATCAAGGCGAACTTCCCCCAGCACGGCATCGTCGGCGAGGAGTTCGGCAATGAGCGGGAAGGCGCCGACTATGTTTGGGTGCTCGACCCCATCGACGGCACGAAGTCGTTCATCGCCGGCTTTCCGATCTGGGGTACGCTGATCGCGCTGCTGCACAAAGGTACGCCGGTATTCGGCATGATGCACCAGCCCTATATCGGCGAGCGGTTCTCCGGCGACAACGGCTCGGCGAATTACTCCGGGCCGTCGGGCGGGCGGCGGCTCTCGGTACGGCGCTGCACCTCGCTGAAGGAGGCGACCGTCTTCACCACGAGCCCGCTGCTGATGAATCCGGATGACCGCGCCCGCTTCGGCCGCGTCGAGCACGCGGCGCGCCTGTCGCGCTACGGCGGCGACTGCTACTCGTATTGCATGCTCGCAGCCGGCCATCTCGACCTCGTGATCGAGACCGAGCTGAAACCCTACGACATTGCCGGCCTGATCCCGATCGTCACCGGCGCCGGCGGCGTCGTCACCACCTGGGACGGCAAGCCGGCGCAAGCTGGCGGCCGCATCATCGCAGCCGGCGATCCGCGCGTGCACGAAGCCGCGATGAAGCTGCTCAACGCCTGAGCTTCGTCGCCCGATTCTTCGGTTGCCGGGCGATTGATCTGCGCCCATCCTGACCGCAACGAGAAAAGTCAGGGATGGGCGACATGACGATGTGCGGCAGGCTGCTGGCGGCCATTCTCCTGCTTCTCGCGCCCGTTGCGACTTCGGCTAAGGAGTTCCCCGCCAAGCCTGTCCGGCTGATCGTGCCGTTCCCGCCCGGCGGCCCGAACGACATCATCGCGCGGGTGATCGGGCAGAAGATATCTGAACTGGTGAAGCAGCCGATTATCGTCGACAACCGCGCCGGCCAGGGCGGCGTGCTCGGCACCGATGCGGTCGCGAAGGCCTCGCCCGACGGCTATACGATTGCGATCGCGAGCGCCGGCGCGCTGGCGATCAGCCCGAGCATGGAGAAGGTCGCCTACGACACGCTGAAGGATCTCGCGCCGGTGACGCTGGTCGCGACCGTGCCGGAGATGCTGGTCGTCGCCACCGACGTGCCGGCAAAGAGCATGAGCGAGCTGGTCGCGCTCGCCAAGGCGCAGCCGGGCAAACTCAACTTCGCCTCCTCCGGCCCTGGCAGCCTGCCGCATCTGGCGTGCGAATTGTTCAAGCTGACGGCGAAGATCGACATCGTCCACGTGCCCTATCGGGGCGCGGCGCCGGCGGTGAACGATCTCCTGGGGCAGCAGGTGCAAATGACCTTCCTCGACCTGCCGGTGATCCTGCCGCAGATCAAGGCCGGCTCGTTGCGGCCAATCGCGCTCGGCGGCCGCGAGCGTGCTCCGACCGCACCCGACGTCCCGACCACGGCGGAAGTCGGGATGCCCGACCTGATCATCGAGAACTGGTACGGCATGGTCGCGCCCGCCGGAACGCCGCTCGAGATCGTCGCAAAGCTGAACAAACTCGCCACCGATGCGATGGCTGATCCGGCGGTCAAGGCAAAGCTCGCCGCGCAGGGCCTGATTCTGGCCGGCGACACGCCGGAGCATTTCCGCGATTTCATCGCCGCCGACATCAAGCGATGGGCGAAGGTGATCCAGGACGCCGGCGTGATAACGGCGAAGTAGGTTTAGTAATCGAGCCGGCCACGCAGCTCCTCGAACGGGATCATGACGTGCTGACGAAACGGCGGGCGCTGCTGCAGCCTCTGATACCAGCTCTCGACCGCTGGCAGCGGCGGTCGCGCGATCTCGAGCCCGAAATAGCGATAGAGCGAAGTTCCCGCGGTGATGTCGGCGAGCGACGGCGTCTCGCCGAGCAGGAACGGCGTCGCCTCGAGAAGCCGTTCGAGCTTGGTAAAATGCCGCTCGCAGCGGGCGAGCGCCTTGTGAATGGCCGGCAAGTCGCGCTGGCTCTCGGGTGTGCGGAAAAATCCCCAGAACACGCCGCCGAGAAAATCCGGCTGCAGCGCGGTCTGCGACCAGTCCATCCAGCCATCGACCCGCGCCCGGATGACAGGATCATCGGACCAGAAGCGGCCGTTGCCGTAGCGCGCGGCGAGGTAGCGCAGGATGGCGTGGGATTCCCAGACGGTCGCATCGTGATCCCTGACGACAGGCACGCGGCCATGCGGGTTCATCGCGAGGAATGCCGGCGCATCGAGCCCGCCGAACGCGCCGCCGGCATCGATGTGCTCGTGTGCCAGATCGAGTTCGCCGATCAGCCACATCACCTTCTGCACGTTGAACGAACTGCGTCGTCCCCAGACCCTGAGCATTACACTCCCCCCGGCTTCGTCAGCGCTGCGCTTCGGCCCGCAAATATTCCACCAGCTGCTTGGCCGCTCGCGGCAGCGCCTTGAAGCTGCGCGCGCAGATCGTCAGCCGGCGGTTGGCCCAGGCGTCGCGGATTCTGATCGTCGTGATCGGCATCGCCGCCGCGCAGCGCCGCGCCGCGGTTTCCGGGATCACCGCGATGCCGACATCGGCGGCGACCATCTGGCAGATGGCGTCGAAGCCGCGCAGGCGGGCGCGGAAGCGCAGCCGCGCACCAAGTTTCGCCGCGTGCCTGGAAATATGGACCTGCAGCGCGGACGTTGCGGTGAGGCCGACGAAATCGCGGCCAACCACCTCCTGGAAGTCGATCTGGCGGCGGCCGCCGAGATCGCTGCGCCGCGACGCCACCAGCATCAGGCGGTCCTCGCTGAACAGAAATCGCTCGACGCTGTCAGGCAGCGCGTGTTCGGCGGCGAAGCCGAGGTCGGCGGCGCCGCTGGCGATCGCGGTCGCGATGTCGGTACTCTCGCGCTCCTCGACGTCGACGCTGATATCGGGATGTTCGTGCAGGAACGCCGCCAGCGCCCGCGGCAGGTGCTCCGACAGGCCCGAGGTGTTGGCGAGCAGCAGCACGTTGGCGCGGACGCCGCTGGCATAGGCCGCGAGATCGCTCTGCAGGGCCTCGACATTATGCATCACGATCCGCGCGTGACCGAGCAGGCTCTCGCCCGCCGCCGTCAACTCGACGCCGCGACGGCCGCGCTTGAGCAGCGCGACGCCGAGCGCCTCCTCGAGACCTTTGATCCGCTCGCTGGCCGAGGCCAGCGCAAGATTTGCGCGCGCCGCGCCCTGCGTGATACTGCGCGCGTCGGCAACCGCGATGAACAATTGCAAGTCGATCAGGTCGAACCGCATGACGTTTCCCCGCCCCGCCTTCGGGTGATCCGAAGGCTAACTCCGTAAGCTCCAGATTGTGCCGATCGGCACGATCGGTCAATGTGCAGTCATGGTCGACCATCTCCTGATCTTCATCGCCTTCGCCTTCCTGCTCGCCGGCTTCGTCAAGGGCACTCTCGGCCTCGGTCTGCCGACTGTCGCGATGGGGCTGCTGGCAACCACGATGGCGCCGGGTCAGGCGATTGCGATCGTGATCGTGCCGGCGATCGTCACCAATATCTGGCAGACCTTCGTCGGTCCCTTTCTGCGCGACATCCTCAAGCGGCTGTGGCCGCTGATGCTCGGCACCGTCTTCGGAATCTGGATCAATGCCGGGCTGTTGACCGGGCCGTACGCGGCCTACGGAACCGTCGTACTTGGCGCGCTGCTGGTGATCTACGCGATCGTCGGCCTGAGCCGATTCAACTTCAAGGTCAGGCGGCGCGACGAGAAATGGATCGGCGGCATCGTCGGCGTCATCACCGGGCTGATCTCGGCGGCAACCGGCGTCCAGGTCATTCCCTCAATGCCGTTCATGCAGGCGATCGGCATGGAGCGGGACGAATTGGTGCAGGCGCTCGGCGTCTTCTTCACCACGGCAACCATCGCGCTTGCCTTCAACCTCACGGCCTCGGGCCTGCTGACGGCGGCCACCGCGCTGCCGGGCGCGGTGGCGATGGTAGCGTCGTTCACCGGCATGTTCATCGGCCAAGCGGTCCGCACACGGATGCAGCCAGACGTCTTCCGCCGCTGGTTCCTGATCTCGATGATCCTGCTCGGCATCTATCTGGCGGGCAGCGCGCTGCTCAAGATCCACGGCTAGCGCTTCTTGTTTGACGCGTTTTCTTCACGCGAACCGGTAGCCACTTCGCTCGAAAACGCTCTGGCGACGGCTAGCGCGCCTCCAGCATGGCAACGCGGACGCCGAGATAGATGAAGAGCGCGCCGAGCGAGCGGTTGATCCAGGCAATCACGCCGGTCGATTGCCGGATGCGGCCGGCAGCCCGTGCCGCGAAGGCGGCGAGGCCGAGGCACCACAGCGTACCGCCGGTGATGAAGATCAGCCCGAGCACCAGGAAGGCGAGCGTCTTGTGGGCTGAGTCCGCCGCCACGAATTGCGGCAGGAAAGCCAGGAAGAACAGGGCCACCTTGGGGTTGAGGACGTTGGTCAGCGCTCCCTGCCAGAACACGCGCGAGATCGAGGTCTCGCCGTCCTGCCCGGCGGTGTCCGCGACCGGCTTGGCGCGCGACAGCAGCATCTGCAGCCCGGTCAGCACCAGATAGGCCGCGCCGATCAGCTTGACGGCCAGGAACGCGGTCGACGACGCCATCAGCAGCGCCGACAGCCCGATCGCCGCACCCAGCACGTGGACCAGGCAGCCGCAGCTGATACCGATCGCCGCAGCGGCTCCGCCACGCCATCCGTGCTGAATCGTGCGTCCTATGATATAAGCGGTATCCGGCCCCGGCGTGACGTTGAGCAGCAGCCCGGACAGGACAAACAGCCAAAGCTCGTGAATTCCCAGCATCTCGGCCACATTAGCCCATGTAAGTAACGACCCTGAAAGGAAGGTCCCAACCTGCGCCATCCCGGCGACACACGAATTCAGTAGAGAAACGGACTGTACGATCCGTTGGTCGCATGCCAATTCCTGCTACTATGCATTATAGGTGCACGTAAACCGAGCTTCCGCCGGACCCGGCCTGTCTTGTAAGTATCGGATTCGGTCACCTCGGCTAAGTGGCCATTCCAGGGCACAGGAGACATGGAAAGACGGCTCGCTGCCATTCTTTGCGCTGATATCGCCGGCTATTCCCGCATGATGGGAGTCGACGAGGCGGGGACGCACGCCTCGTTCAAGGCGCACCGCAGTGCGATCTACCCGATCATCCTCAACCATGGCGGCCGAATCGTCAAAAACACCGGCGACGGCTTCCTGCTGGAATTTCCGAGCATCATCGGCGCGATCGAGGCTGCCGTCGCGATGCAGACCCTGATGGCCGAGCGCAACGAACATCTGCCCGCCGACCGCGCCATGCATTTCCGGATGGGCGTCCACATGGGCGACGTCATGGCCGACGAGGACGAGGTGTTCGGCGACGACGTCAACATCGCAGTCCGCCTCGAGACCGTCGCCGTGCCCGGCGGCATCGCAGTGTCGGACAAAGCCCGCACCGAGGCGGGACGGCGACTCGCCGTCACCCTGGCCGATGCCGGGCCGCACCGTTTCAAGAACATCGCCGAGCCGGTCCATGTCTGGACCTGGGCGCCGGCCGGATCGGATCTCCAGGACAAGGCGCCGGACGACGGCCCGCATCTGCCCGGGCAATACCGGACCGCGATCGTCGGCGTGCTGCCGTTCGACAACCTGAGCGGCGGAGCCGACGAATATTTCTCCGACGGCCTGACCGAGGATCTGATCCACGCGCTGTCGCTGCAATCCTTCTACCGCGTGCTGAGCCGCAACTCGACCTTCGCCTACAAGGGCAAGAACGTCTCGACCCGCCTGATCGCGCGCGAAATCGACGCGACCTATCTGATTCAGGGCTCGGTGCGCCGCGCCGGCAACAAGATCCGCGTCTCCGCCGAGTTGATCGCGCCCGAGAAGGGCGAGCAGCTGTGGACCGGCCGCTACGACCGCGACATGGGCGACCTGTTCGCGATGCAGGACGAGATCACCGCCAACCTCTCCGCGGCGGTGGCCCAGGAGATCTACCGCGCCGAGGCCTCGGCACCGGCACGCTCGCCGAACGCCGAACTGACGGCGTGGGACCGCTTCCTGAAGGGTCTGTCGCACTATTATCACCAGACCAAGGACGATTGCGAAACCGCGATCGCGCTGTTCAAGGAGGCGATCGAGCTCGACCCCGCACTGTCGATCGCGCGCGCCTATCTCGCGCTGATCCAGATCCAGAGTGTCCAATTCGGCTGGATTCCGAGCACCCGCGAATTGTGGGCCTCGTCGGTGAGCCTCGCCGAGAGCAGCGTGCGGCTCGACCCGCGCTCCTCGTTCGCATTTTCGCTGCTCGCCTATCTGCATGCGATGCAGGGCCACTATGAAGCCGCGATGGACGCCATCAAGCGGGCGATCGAGCTCAATCCCTACGACATGGGCGCCCGCGGCGTGCTCGGGATCTGCCATATGGTGATCGGCGACCATCGCAAGGCGGTCGATCTGTTCTCGACCGCGGTCCAGCGCGGCAACAGCGATCCGCGCTACCAATGGGCCGCGCTGAATGCGTTCAGCCATTATCTGCTTGGGCAATATGACGCGTCGCTGTCGTGGTCGCGCGAGGGATTGTATCTCAACCCGAACCATCTGCAGTGCCTGGCCGTGCGCGCCGCCGCGCTCGCCCAGCTCGGCCGCGCCGACGAAGCCGCGCAGGCGGCCGAGGCGCTGCTCGCCAACCATTCCGACCTCACGGTCGAACGTCACCTGCGCAATTTCCACTGGAAGAACCCGGCCGACATCGCGCATTATCGCGAAGGCCTCTTGAAAGCCGGCCTCCCCTTCGGCAAACTCGCTCTGGTTGCATCCACGTCGAAATTCGCCGTCGATTCCTGAGCGAAATTCATCCTCCGGTGATGGATGCCTTTTAAGCTGAAGCTTTTCAGGATGTGGATTGATGCCCGATACGGCTGCAAGCGGGGCGCCCGCCCCGCAGGTTTCCCCTGATAATCCCTGCCCGTTCCTGCGCGCGCTGGTCGCCGGCGCCTATGTCGGCGGTCATGTCGTGCCACTGCCGAAGCTGACCGAAACCATCGACCGCGCCACCGGCAAGACCGGCCTTCCGGCACTGAACGCCGGCGCCAAGATATTCATGGTCGCGCAGATGGCCAACGGCATCGGCCCCTTCAGCCAGATCCGCAGCCTGTTGCAGGGCGCGATCCTCGACGAGTTGCGCAACGGCCCGCTCGACAAGCACGGCGCCGGCTCGCGCATCCTCGACCAGCATGCCGTCGTGCATGAGGACGAGATCGCGCGGCTCGCCACCTTCGGCAGTGACTACAAGGCGCCCGACGGCAGCGTCGAACGCGGGCTGTCGGCCGCCGAGATCAAGACCTTCATGGCGGCAAATTTCCAGCGCGCCAAGGACGAGCATCCGCCATCCTACGCGATCCTGCACTGCTACTATCCGCTGCTGATGCTCGGCGAATGGCCGGTGCTGCTCGACATCATGGGCAAGGGCGAAGGCAAGGACCGCTATCTCAGCGTCGCCGAGGTCAGGACCTTGTTCGTGGAAAAGCGCTTTCCCGACCGCATCGTCGCGCTGCTCAACGGCTGAACCCCGAGCTCACACCAGTCCATCGCTCACTTGAACAGCGGCGTACCCGGCACGAAGGCGTCGAACGCCGCCCAGAATTGCCCGCGGTAGCGATCCTGCTCCTGCAGGATCTCGTGCTTGGAGCCGGCGATCACGAGATGCGAGCCGGCGCGCAAATGATAGGCGAACTCCTCGATCGCCGCCGTCGACACCACCTCGTCATTGCTCGCCGCCAGCATCAGGATCGGCTGGCGGATTTCGGTCGGGTACGTCATGCCGCGGAAGGTGCGCATCGCGGTGAACGCAGTGTCGGCCCAGGCGATGGTCGGCGCCGCGATGCCGAGCGTCGGGTCTTCCTCCAGGATCGCCGCGTTGCGGGCGTGGCGCACCGGGTCGCTGGTCACGGGATTGCCGATGAATGGCGCGAGGCCGACCAACTCGTCGTTGCCGCCCGGAATGTAGCGGCCGCCCTGCCCGGCGAGGCGCATGATCCGCAGCAGCGCGCTCGGAAACAACGACACGCGCCCGCGCGGCAAGTCGATCATCGGCGCCGACAGCACCATGCGGTCGAACCAGCGCTTGCCGGCATGCGCGACCCGCAACATGACGGCGCCGCCCATCGAATGCGCCAGCGCAAAATAGGGCGGCGGACAGTCCGGCAGTACCACCTGCTGCACGAAGGTCTCGACATCGACCTCGTAGTCGGCGAAGTTGCGCACGTAGCCCTTGCGCGGATCGCGCAGCCGCCGCGACGAATGGCCCTGCCCGCGCCAGTCGATCATCGCCACCGCAAAGCCGCGGTCGCGCAGGTCACGCACGGTCTCGAAATATTTCTCGATCATCTCGCCGCGCCCGCCGAACACGCAGACCGTGCCCTTGCGGCCGGGCGGCGGCGCCCAGCGCGCGAAGCGCAGCTCGGCGCCGTCAGGCGTCTTGATGGTGCCACTGACAACGTCGTCCGGAACCGGGTTGGCAGGGATCGAGACGAGCGTCATGCAGGAGACCGAAATGGGGGGACAGGGTGGGGATCAAGCACGCGGGCGCCGAAAAAAGCTGCGCGGTTTCCGCCTCTTGAACGCGACGTGACTCCTCCCATATCACCTCAGTGCAGGCCGCTACCAGTGTTTCGGAACCGGAACATGAGGCTGCACACATCTAAGCCCGGCCCGATGGCGGGCGGGTAACTGCAACAGTCGCTCATTGGAGGACTATCCTATGCGTAGCTACGACCTCACTCCGTTCTATCGTTCCACCGTCGGCTTCGACCGCCTCTTCAACCTGCTCGATCAGGTGACCTCGGACGGCAGCCCCGGCTATCCCCCCTACAACATCGAGCGCACTGGCGAGAATGCCTACCGGATCAGCGTTGCGGTCTCCGGCTTCTCGCAAGCCGAGCTTTCGATCGTCGCGAAGGAGAACACGCTGACGATCAAGGGCGAGAAATCCGCCAATGAGAACTCCGGCAACGGCTCGGAAGTGCTCTATCGCGGCATCGCCTCCCGCGCCTTCGAGCGCGTCTTCCAGCTTGCCGATTTCGTGCAGGTGAAGAACGCCTCGCTCGAGAACGGCCTGCTCCATGTCGATCTCGTCCGCGAGATTCCCGAGGCCAAGAAGCCCCGCAGCATTCCGATCGGCGGCGGCGAGAAGGCCCCGCAGGTCGTCGACGGCTCGAAGGTCGCGGCCTAAGCAATGCCCCCGCGTCAGCAGATATTGGCTGAACGCGAAAACGCCCCGGGAAACCGGGGCGTTTTTTGTGTCTGGCTGCCGTAGCCCGGATGGAGCGAAGCGCAATCCCGGGTTGTCCGCCGCGGCGGCACCGTCCCGGATTACGCTTCGCTCCATCCGGGCTACCGACTTCACTCCAGCCCCTGCACCTTCGGCATTTCCTGGGTCGGCAGGATCGCAGGCGGGGGCGCCGGTGCAGCGGCCTGACCGACGGTCGGAGCTTCGGCTTGCTGAACGGCCTGCGACGCCGTCTGGGTCTGCCCCGGCTTGGGCGTCGCGGCTGCCTGCTCGGCTGGCGCAGGTGCGGTTGCCTGGGCGGGCGCAACGGTCGGCGGGACGGCCGCCTGGGTTGCCGGGGCAGGAGCCTGGGCCGCTGCAGGCGCCTGCGCCTTGGCCGAGAGCGGGCTCCGCTTCGGCACCGGCACGCGGCTGGCGACGTGCGGAATCGGGAGCGGTGGCCGCGGCACCCTCGCCTGGATCGCCCGCGGCATCGGGCCGACCGGGCCGTAGGTCGCGCTCATCTCGTCCTTGTAATTGTCGCCGAGCCGGTAAGCCGGGGTGAAGCGGACGATGTGCCCGTCGCGGGCGTCGATCACCAGCCGGCCGTCGTCCCCGCCCTGGTCGATCACCGAGATCGTGTAGACGAAGCCGCGCTGCTGGGGCGCGCCGAGGGGTAGATAGCCGTTCTCGCGCAGCACGGTGTAGACCTCGACCGGCGGCAACAGGCTCGGGACGCGGCCGAACCGCGGCGGCGGCGGAACCTCGGGCATGGCGGCGTAGGGCCCGTTCATGTCGGATACCCTGACGAGAGCCGGGCTGCCGATCCGGACTGATGTCACCAGCTGCGACTGGGCCGAGGCCGCGCTGAGCGCGAGAGCGGCGGCTGCTACCGAACCTGTGAACAACTTCATCGCCGTAACTCCTGTCTGGCCGCGCCCCTGGGAGCTTCCCGCTCTCTTGCCGGCTTGCCAGGCAAAATTTCAGTTTGAATTCCGGCGGTCCTTGGTCCCTCCTTGGGCCAGATCACGGCGTGTTTGCTTCGAATCAGGGGCGCGGCGGGCCCCGCCGAGCCGTTCGTTTCGAGCATGCGGGCGAGGACTTCCTCGCGCTTGTGTGATAGACAAAAATTTGGCAAGGTCGATGTTAGGACAGTAAGGCTGTCTCAATTTCGAGGCCATTCCGGCATAGGGATTGCAACGAAACCTCGGCGCCCCGGGCTCCGAGAATGCTGCAGGCAGGGCCGTCCCCCAGGGGACGTTGAAACGCCCATCGTCTGAATTTAGGAAAATGCGGCTCGCGGCGGACGAGCGGTGGCCCGGTGGGTGCCGCAACGTCCAAGGTGCGCCAAATGCGGTGAGGCCCCTTACGAAAGGGAGAGGACACATGAGCGGGTCGGAATTCGAGCGCGAAACCATCGTGGCAGGCATGCTGTCGGCGACCGCGGACTCGAAAGCCGCCGATGCCGCGCATGATGCGTCCTTTGGACCGCACACCCCCGAGCTTCACACCTGGCGCCCGCAGGCCGAAGGTCTGTACGACCTGAGCCTGGAGAAGGACTCCTGCGGCGTCGGCTTCATCGCCAACATCAAGGGCCAGAAGTCGCATCAGATCGTCTCCGACGCGCTGAGCATCCTGTGCAACCTCGAGCATCGCGGCGCCGTCGGCGCCGACCCGCGCGCCGGCGACGGCGCCGGCATCCTGGTGCAGATCCCGCACGCCTTCTTCGCGCGCAAGACCGCCGAGCTCGGCTTCAAGCTTCCGAAGCCCGGTGAATACGCCATCGGCGCGCTGTTCATGCCGCGCGATGCCGCGTGGCGGAACGTGATCAAGAGCATCATCGCCGACGAGATCAAGAACGAGGGCTTCAAGCTGCTCGGCTGGCGCGACGTGCCGTCGGACAACTCGTCGCTCGGCGTCACGGTGAAGCCGACCGAGCCCTATCACATGCAGGTCTTCATCGGCCGCAACAATGCGGTCAAGACCGAGGACGATTTCGAGCGCCGGCTCTACATCCTGCGCAAGTCGATCTCGCAGGCGATCTATCAACGCCGCGACCGCGGCATGGCGGGCTATTATCCGTGCTCGCTGTCGTGCCGCACCGTGATCTACAAGGGCATGTTCCTCGCCGACCAGCTCGGCAAGTACTATCCCGACCTGCATGAAGCGGATTTCGACAGCGCGCTGGCGCTGGTGCATCAACGCTTCTCGACCAACACCTTCCCGACCTGGTCGCTGGCGCATCCCTACCGGATGATCGCCCACAACGGCGAGATCAACACGCTGCGCGGCAACGTCAACTGGATGGCGGCACGGCAGGCTTCCGTGCATTCGGAGCTCTACGGCAAGGACATCAGCCGCCTGTGGCCGATCTCCTATGAAGGCCAGAGCGACACCGCCTGCTTCGACAACGCGCTCGAATTCCTGGTGCAGGGCGGTTACTCGCTGCCGCACGCCGTGATGATGATGATTCCGGAAGCGTGGGCTGGCAACCCGCTGATGGATGAGCAGCGCCGCGCCTTCTACGAATATCACGCCGCGCTGATGGAGCCGTGGGACGGCCCGGCTGCGATCGCCTTCACCGACGGCCGCAAGATCGGCGCGACGCTCGACCGCAACGGCCTGCGTCCCGCGCGCTATCTCGTGACCAAGGACGATCGCATCGTGATGGCGTCCGAAATGGGCGTGCTGAAGATTCCGGAGGACCAGATCGTCACCAAGTGGCGGCTGCAGCCCGGCAAGATGCTGCTCGTCGACCTCGAGCAGGGCCGCCTGATTCCGGACGACGAGATCAAGGCCGACCTCGCCAAGAGCCATCCCTACAGCGACTGGCTGCACCGCACCCAGATCCAGCTCGAGGAGCTGCCGGATGCGCCGGCCAAGGGCGTGCGCTCCAACCTGCCGCTGCTCGATCGCCAGCAGGCGTTCGGCTACAGCCAGGAAGACATCAACATCCTGATGACGCCGATGGCCTCCACCGGCGAGGAAGCCGCCGGCTCGATGGGCAACGACACGCCGATCTCGGCGCTGTCGGACAAGCCGAAGCAGCTGTTCACCTACTTCAAGCAGAACTTCGCGCAGGTCACCAACCCGCCGATCGACCCGATCCGCGAAGAGATCGTGATGAGCCTCGTCTCGATCATCGGGCCGCGGCCGAACCTGTTCGACCTGCAGGGCGTCGCCTCGACGCAGCGCCTCGAAGTGCGGCAGCCGATCCTGACCGATGCGGACCTCGAGAAGATCCGCTCGATCTCCGACGTTCCCGAGACCCACTTCAAGTCGCGCACGCTCGACACCACCTTCCACGCCGGATTCGGCGCGGCGGGCATGGAGCAGGTGCTCGACGAGCTCTGCGCGCGCGCGGAGGGCGCGGTGCGCGAGGGCATCAACATCATCATCCTGTCGGACCGCATGACCGGCACCGACCGGATTCCGATCCCGTCGCTGCTCGCCTGCGCCGCCGTGCATCATCATCTGATCCGCACCGGCCTGCGTACCTCGGTCGGCCTCGTCGTGGAGTCGGGTGAGCCGCGCGAAGTGCATCACTTCGCCTGCCTCGCCGGCTACGGCGCCGAAGCCATCAACCCCTATCTCGCGTTCGAGACCATCCTCGCGATGAAGGACCGGCTGCCCGGCGCGCTCGACGACTACGAGATCGTCAAGCGCTACATCAAGTCGATCGGCAAGGGCCTGCTCAAGGTGATGTCCAAGATGGGCATCTCCACCTACCAGTCCTATTGCGGCGCGCAGATCTTCGACGCAGTCGGCCTCAAGGCCGATTTCGTCGCCAAGTACTTCGCCGGCACCCACACGCGGATCGAGGGCGTCGGCCTCGGCGAGATCGCCGAGGAGACCGTGCGGCGCCACACCGACGCGTTCGGCGACGGCCAGATCTACAAGAGCGCGCTCGACGTCGGCGGCGAATATGCCTACCGCACCCGCGGCGAGGACCATGCATGGACCGCGGAATCGGTCTCGACCTTGCAACATGCCGTGCGCGGCAACTCGCTGGAGCGCTACCGGGCGTTCGCCAAGATCCTCAACGAGCAGTCCGAGCGTCTGCTGACGCTGCGCGGCCTGTTCCGGATCAAGAGCGCCGAGGACGACAAGCGCAAGCCGGTCAAGCTCGAGGACGTCGAGCCGGCCAAGGAGATCGTCAAGCGCTTCTCCACCGGCGCGATGTCGTTCGGCTCGATCTCGCGCGAGGCGCACACCACGCTCGCGATCGCGATGAACCGGATCGGCGGCAAGTCGAACACCGGCGAAGGCGGCGAGGAATCCGACCGCTTCAAGCCGCTGCCCAATGGCGACAGTATGCGCTCGGCGATCAAGCAGGTCGCCTCGGGCCGGTTCGGCGTGACGACGGAATATCTCGTCAACTCCGACATGATGCAGATCAAGATGGCGCAGGGTGCCAAGCCCGGCGAAGGCGGCCAGTTGCCCGGCCACAAGGTCGACGCGACGATCGCCCGCGTCCGGCACTCGACGCCGGGCGTCGGCCTGATCTCGCCGCCGCCGCATCACGACATCTACTCGATCGAAGACCTCGCTCAGCTGATCTACGACCTCAAGAACGTCAATCCGGACGGCCAGGTCTCGGTCAAGCTGGTGTCCGAGGTCGGCGTCGGCACGGTTGCCGCCGGCGTCGCCAAGGCACGCGCCGACCACGTGACCATCGCAGGCTTCGAGGGCGGCACCGGCGCCTCGCCCCTGACCTCGATCAAGCATGCCGGCTCGCCGTGGGAGATCGGTCTTGCCGAGACCCATCAGACGCTGGTGCGCCAGCGGCTGCGCAGCCGCATCGCGGTCCAGGTCGACGGCGGTTTCCGCACCGGCCGTGACGTCGTGATCGGCGCGCTGCTCGGAGCCGACGAATTCGGCTTCGCCACCGCGCCGTTGATCGCGGCGGGCTGCATCATGATGCGCAAGTGCCATCTCAACACCTGCCCGGTCGGGGTTGCGACCCAGGATCCGGTGCTGCGCAAGCGCTTCACCGGTCAGCCCGAGCATGTCATCAACTACTTCTTCTTCGTCGCCGAGGAAGTCCGCGAGATCATGGCCCAGCTCGGCTACAAGACGTTCGACGAGATGGTCGGCCAGGTCCAGATGCTGGACCAGACCGCGCTGGTCTCGCACTGGAAGGCCAAGGGCCTCGACTTCTCCAAGCTGTTCGTGCGGCAGAAGGAGGAGAAGGGCCAGACGATCTATCACTCGGAGAGCCAGAACCACCATCTGGACGCCGTGCTCGACCGCCGGCTGATCGAAAAGGCGCAAGCCGCGCTCGATCGCGGTGCGCCGGTCAGGATCGAGGAAGAGATCAACAACACCGACCGCTCCGCCGGCGCGATGCTGTCGGGCGCGGTGGCCAAGATCTACGGCCATGCCGGCCTGCCGCTCGACACCATCCATGTCGGCCTGAAGGGCACGGCCGGACAGGCGTTCGGCGCCTGGCTTGCCAAGGGCATCACCTTCGAGCTCGAGGGTGAAGGCAACGACTATGTCGGCAAGGGCCTCTCCGGCGGCTGCATCATCGTCAAGCCGCCGAAGATCTCCGGCATCGTGCCGGAAGAATCGATCATCGTCGGCAACACCGTGATGTACGGCGCGATCGCGGGCGAGTGCTACTTCCGCGGCATCGCCGGCGAGCGTTTCGCGGTGCGCAACTCAGGCGCGGTCGCGGTCGTCGAAGGCGCCGGCGATCATTGCTGCGAATACATGACCGGCGGCATCGTGGTGGTGCTCGGCAAGACCGGGCGCAACTTCGCGGCCGGCATGTCCGGCGGCATCGCCTATGTCCTCGACGAGGCCGGCGACTTCGATAAGCTCTGCAACCTGTCGATGGTCGAGCTCGAGCCGGTGCTGTCGGAGGAGATGATCAACGCCGACACCTATCACCACTCCGGCGATCTCGAGGCGCATGGCCGGGTCGACGTGTTCCAGAACCTGCTCGAGTCCGACGTCGAGCGGCTGCACGTCCTGATCACGCGGCACGCCAAGCTGACCGGCTCGAAGAAGGCGGCCGAGATCCTCGCCGACTGGAAGAGCTGGCTGCCGAAATTCCGCAAGGTGATGCCGGTGGAGTACCGCCGCGCGCTGAAGGAAATGAAGGCCAACGCCGACGCCGAGCCGAAGATCGCGATCGGCGCGTAGTATCACCGGGCGTCATTCCGGGGCGCGCCATCGGCGCGAACCCGGAATCTCGCCAAGCCACTTCGAGACCTTCGGGTCTGCGTCTCTCGGCGCAGCCCGGAATGACGGACAACTGAGATGCAGGGGCATCGGGTTTCAATGGGTAAGATCACAGGTTTTCTCGAGATCGAGCGGCATGACCGCAAGTACCAGCCGGTCGCCGATCGGCTCAAGAACTTCAACGAGTTCGTGATTCCACTGAGCGAGAAGGACACGCGCGACCAGGCCGCGCGCTGCATGAATTGCGGCATCCCCTATTGCCACGGCACCGGCTCGACCGCGCCGGGCACGCCGGGCTGCCCGGTCAACAACCAGATCCCCGATTTCAACGACCTCGTCTATCAGGGCAACTGGGAAGAGGCCTCGCGCAACCTGCACTCGACCAACAATTTCCCCGAGTTCACCGGCCGCATCTGCCCGGCGCCGTGCGAGGCGTCCTGCACGCTGAACATCGACGACAACCCGGTCACCATCAAAACCATCGAATGCGCGATCGTCGACCGCGCCTGGGACAATGGCTGGGTCAAGCCGGAGATCGCGGCGCAGAAGACCGGCAAGAAGGTCGCCGTGATCGGCTCCGGCCCCGCGGGCCTTGCCGCCGCGCAGCAGCTCGCGCGCGCCGGCCACGAGGTGCATGTCTACGAGAAGTTCGCCAAGGCCGGCGGCCTGCTGCGCTATGGCATTCCCGACTTCAAGATGGAGAAGGGCATCATCGATCGCCGCGTCAAGCAGATGGAAGCCGAGGGCGTCACCTTCCACTACGGCAAGGCGGTGGGCGGCGCGACGCCAGGTGCGATCGACCCGCAGGAGCTCGCCAGGCAGTATGACGCCGTGGCGCTGACCGGCGGCGCTGAAGCCCCGCGCGACCTGCCGATCCCCGGCCGCGACCTCGCCGGCATCCACTTCGCGATGGACTTCCTGCCGCAGCAGAACCGTCGCGTCTCCGGCGAGCCGCTGAACGGCGCCGCCGACATCCTCGCCGGCGGCAAGCATGTCGTCGTGATCGGCGGCGGCGACACCGGATCGGACTGCATCGGCACCTCGTTCCGCCAGGGCGCCAAGTCGGTGACCCAGCTCGAGATCATGCCGGCGCCGCCCGAGCACGAGAACAAGGGCGTGACCTGGCCGAACTGGCCGCTGAAGATGCGGACGTCATCGAGCCAGGCCGAAGGCGCGGTGCGCGAATTCGCGGTGCTGACGACCAAGTTCGAAGGCACCGACGGCAAGGTGACGAAGCTGCATTGCGTCAAGGTCGACGACAAGTTCAAGCCGCTGCCCGGCACCGAGTTCACGCTCGATGCCGAGCTGGTGCTGCTGGCGATGGGCTTCGTGCATCCGGTACACGAGGGCCTGCTCAAGACGCTCGGCGTCGAGCTCGACCAGCGCGGCAACGTCCGCGCGTCGCTGCAGGACTACCAGACCTCGCGCGCGAAAATCTTCTCCGCCGGCGACATGCGCCGCGGCCAGTCGCTGGTGGTCTGGGCGATCCGCGAAGGCCGCCAGTGCGCGCGCTCGATCGACAGCTTCCTGATGGGGAAGACGGATCTGCCGGGGTAAGTGCCCCGGCTGTTGCACCGAACTTCATCACACTCTGCTGTCATCGCCCGCGAAAGGGGGCGATCCAGTATTCCAGCGACATCAGCCATCGAACGGATGGGCCGCGGCGTACTGGGTGCCCCGCCTTCGCAGGGCACGAGACCTCATGCGGGACGCGACCTGCGCAGCCTCAGACACTAAAGCGCGATATGATTAGGTTGAATCGTCATCGCGCTTTAGCTCTTTGACTGAGCATGATCTTTTCGGAAAACCGCTTCGCACTTTTCCGGATCATGCTTTAGTTCTGCACCCGCACGCCCAGCATCACCACCGTCGATGCCGAGCTCTGTCCCGGCTGATTCGAGTCCAGCCAGTCGCGGCGCAGCGTGCCCTTGATCCAGAGGCTGCGGGTCATCTTGTAGATCAGGTCACCCGACACCGAGTAGATCGTGTCGTTGCGGTTATCGCCCTGGTAGTCGAGCGTACCGTAGGTGAACTTGCCGATGCCGGTCAGCCAGCGGCGGAAGTCGTGGTCGACCTCGACGGTGTAGGTGCGCGACAGCACACCGGAGGTGCCGGGCAGTGTGGTCTCGCCGAGCTGGGTGTCGGAATAGAATTTGGCCGTGGTCAGCGGCGTCGCATTCCAGGTCAGCGAGGCGGTGGTCAGCAAGCCCTCGAGCGGGCTGAGCCGCGGGTCGATATAGTCGCGCCTGGCATAGCCGATCGAGATTTCGCCGAACAGAATCCGCGTGAATTCGAACGACGTACCGACCTTGGCGTAGCCGCCCGACGAATTGCGCGCGTAACCGTTGCGGTCGAGATAGAGATCATGGAAGCGGCTGTCGCCCTCCACTTCCACGAACGGCTTCACGGCCGGATTGAGCTCATAGCTGACGCGGCCGACACCGCCATACTGCGTGAAGTTGCGATCGTCGTTCGACGACGACGTGCCGTCGGTCAGCTTCGACCATTGATAATCGGTGCGGTCGACGGTGCCGCCGAGCGAGACCTGCATGCGGTTGAAATTCTGGTCGATGCCGAAGGTGCCGCCGACCGTGGTGTAGATCGGATATTTGGCGAGGCCGGCCTGCACGTTCGGGCTGCCGGGATTGTCGGTCGAGACCAGCAGGCGGGCCTGTCCCGTCAGATGCGTGTCCCTCGACACATCGAGACGGCCATCGATATGCCCGGTGAAGCTCGGACGGTCGATGTCGAGCGGCGCCGACAGCGGCGTGCCGTCGACCGGCGTGAGCTGGGAGCCGTAGCCGGTGAACGAGCCGCGCAGATCGGCGACGACGGCGTGCCGCTCCCAGTCCGATATCGCGACGAATTCCGGCGCGACCATGTAGAACGCCTTGCCTTGCGGCGAGTTCAAGCGGCCCGGATTGGTGTCGTAGCCCGCCATCACCTCGACCGCGGTCTTGACCATGAACGAGCCGGCGTAGTCGCCGACCGCGCCGAACGGATCGTCGTCGAGCTTGAGCCGCCGGCGTGGCGGCTGGCCGACGATGGTGCCGGCCATCGCCGGCGGCAGCGGCGGCTTGCTGGCGGTCTCCGACGGCGGGATCGACAGCCGCAACTGCCCGGCGGCGGTGAGCGGCGGCGGCGTGGGCGCCGGCGAGCCGGGCCCCGGCGGCGGCTTCGGCTTGGCCTGGCCCGGATAATATTTCGGCTTCAGGCGCTTCCGGTTGAGCGAGTCATAACCTGATGTCGCCGCGCCATTGGCGGCAGGAAGACCGTAGGTCGGGACCTGTCCGACACGGTCCGTGGTTGATGTCGACGACGACGCGGCACGCCGGGCAGGATCGGCGTCGGGCAGCTTCAAGCCGTTGAGCGGATCAGTGGCATCGGCCGTGGTCCGGCGCAGCGGCGAGTCCTGGGTGATCACCTGGCTCTGTCGGTTCGGGCTGAACAGATCCGGCGTCACGGTCTGGGCATTGGCGAGCCCGGTCATCGCGGTCAGCGAAAAAGTCAGCAAGAGGCATGGCAAAACCACGCGAACGAAGTGTCCACGCCGATTTGGGCCGCTTGCTGGCCGCCGCCACACGATGGAAATACTCCAACGAATCCATACACTTGACGTACGCATCTCGCCGGGCGGCGAAAAACGTCGTTAATGGAGTTAAAACAATTATGGTTAATGAGCCGTTGAGGATGCGCCGCCGCGCGTCGCATCGCGGAATCGAACGTGCTAAGGGAGACGCCCGGGTGCAAAACCCCTCCCCTGGAATGCGAAATGGCCAAACCGAAACCGCTGATGACAAAATCATCCGGCCCCGATGACGGCGCCGTTCAGTCGGCGCTCCGCACCCTAGATGCCGAAGCAAGCGGCGTCGCTGCGCTGTCTGCGGCACTCAAATCCGACCTCGGCGCGGCGTTCACGGCGGCGGCCGAGCTGATCCGCAAGGCCAAGGGACGGCTGATCGTCACCGGGCTCGGCAAGTCGGGCCATATCGGCCGCAAGATCGCAGCGACCTTCGCCTCCACCGGCACGCCGGCGTTCTTCGTGCACACCGCCGAAGCCAGCCACGGCGATCTCGGCATGATCACCGCCGATGATGCGATCCTGGCGCTGTCATGGTCCGGCGAGCAGCCGGAGATGCGCAATCTGATCGCCTATGCCGCGCGCTTCGGCATCCCGCTGATCGCGATGACCGCCGACAAGGACTCGACGCTGAGCAAGGCGGCCGACGTGCAGCTTACCATGCCGAAGGCCCGCGAGGCCTGCCCGCATAATCTCGCGCCGACCACCTCCTCGCTGATGATGCTGGCGCTCGGCGATGCGCTGGCGATCGCGCTGCTCGAAGGCCGCGGCTTCACCTCGACCGATTTCAGCGTGCTGCATCCGGGCGGCAAGCTCGGCGCGCTGCTGAAATATGCCCGCGACCTGATGCACAGCGGCGAGGCGCTGCCGCTGAAGCCGCTCGGCACCAGGATGTCGGACGCGCTGGTCGAGATGACCTCGAAGGGCTTCGGCTGCGTCGGTATCGTCGACCGCCACGGCCATCTCGTCGGCATCGTCACCGACGGCGATTTGCGCCGGCAGCTGACGCGCCCTGAGTTGCTGACGCTGTCGGTCGACGAGGTCATGACCAGGACACCGAAGACGATTGGCCGCGACACGCTGGCCGGCGAAGCGCTGGAGCTGCTCAACGCCTCGAAGATCACGACATTGATCGTGACCGATGCGAAGAAGCCGGTCGGCATCATCCATCTGCACGATCTGCTGCGCGCCGGCGTGGCGTAACTTCGCTGTCATTCCGGGGTACGCGAAGCGTGAACCCGGAATGACGGCTAGCTCGGAAACCGCGCCGCCGTTTGCTCCAGCGGCAGCGCCAGCGCGTTGGCGAGGTAGGAGACCGTGCGGTAGAAGCCGCACAGCAGGATGATCTCCAGCGCCTGATCTTCGTCATAATGCGCTGCCAGCGCCGCGTACTCTGCGTCATCCAGCGTCGCCCGGGCATGCAGCGCATCGACCGCCGCGATCAGCGCCTGCTCGGCCGGCGACCAGCAGTCGGCATCGGCCGCACCGCGCACGGTGGCGTGGACCTGCTGCTCCGACAGCCCGGCGGCGGCGCCGAACGCGGTGACGTGCACGCCCCATTCATATTCGCATGCATTGAGCGCGCAGGTGCGGTCGATCACGATCTCGCGCTCCCGCAACGGCAGCGGCCCGCGGTCCAGCAGGCTGCCGCCGCGAAACTTCTCCCAGGCGCGCGGGTGCGCCGCCATCATGCGGAACAGCACCAGCGGCGGCTTGCCGCGCATGATGCGGTCGAAATGCTGTTGAACGTCCGCCGCATAGGGCGGATCGAGCGATGCGATGCGTGGCATGGCTGATCTCGTCGCTACATTTACTGTAGCGATACGCTACAATATCTGTAGCAAATGGCGCAAGAGAGATTCGCGCAAGCGAAATCATGAGGGGTTCATGGCAAAGCAGGTTCCGACCGCAAAATCCGGCGTCCGCGGCTCACGGACCGGCCGCCCGATCATGGCACTTCTCGACCTGCTCGGACGGCGCTGGACCTTGCGCATCGTCTGGGAGCTGCGCGAGGGCGCGCTGACCTCGCGCGCGCTGCGCACCGCCTGCGACGAGGCCTCGCCGACGATCCTGCAGACGCGGTTGACCGAGCTGCGCGAGGCGGGCTTCGTCGAACTGACGGAGGATGGCTATGGCCTCACCGCGCTTGGGAGAGAGCTGTTTGCGACATTCACGCCGCTCAACCGCTTCGCCGAGCGCTGGAGCAAGCACGCTGGCAGCTAGACCGCGGCCACCGTCAGGCTGGCGCCATCGGCGCGGACCACCTTCACCCGGCTGCCGGCCGGCGCATCGGGGCCGGCGACGCGCCAGACCGTATCGTCGATCCGCACCGTGCCCAATCCGTCGATGATCGGCTTCTCCAGCGTGAATTCGCGGCCGACCAGGGCTTCGTTGCGGCGGTTGAGGAACGGATTGGTATTGCTCGCCTCGGTCGCGCCTCTGGCAAAATGCCGCCACGCCGGCACCGCGAGCGCGGCGAACACCGCGAACATCAGGAGCTGCATCTGCCAGGACGGCGTGAACACGAACGACAGCAGGCCGACCGCGAGCGCCGCGAGCCCGAGCCAGAACAGGAAGACGCCCGGCGCCGCGAGCTCCAGCGCCATCAGGATGAAGCCGAAGATCAGCCAGTTCCAGGTACCCAATGTCGAAAACATCTCGGCCATGACGTGACCTCTCACATTTGCGGGCAATCGCCGTCACACCCTCACCGCTGCGGCGGCACCGGCGGGGGCGGCGTGGAACCTGCCGGCGGCACCGAGCCGCCGCGCCGCGCTGCAGCCGTGGCCGATGCCGCGCTCTCCCCGAAGGTGGCGCGGGCGATCTCGCCGATGCCGGCCAGCGAGCCCAGCACGCTCGAGGTCTCGATCGGCAGCATCAAGACCTTCTGGTTCGGCGACTCCGCGAGCTGGCCGAACGCCTTGATGTATTTGTCGGCGATGAAATAGTTCAGCGCGGCGACGTCGCCCTTGGCGATCGACTCCGACACCATCTGGGTCGCCTTGGCTTCGGCCTCGGCGAGACGCTCGCGCGCCTCGGCGTCGCGAAAGGCCGCCTCGCGGCGGCCCTCGGCCTGCAGGATCTGGCCCTGCTTGGCGCCCTCGGCGCGCAGGATCTCCGACTGCCGCTGTCCCTCGGCCTGCAAGATGTCGGCGCGCTTGACGCGCTCGGCCTTCATCTGCCGGCCCATCGCCTCGACGAGATCGGCCGGCGGCACGATGTCCTTGATCTCGATGCGGTTGACCTTGACGCCCCACGGTGACACCGCGGCGTCGACCACGCGGAGCAGCCGCTCGTTGATCTCGTCGCGATGCGACAGCACCTGGTCGAGATCCATCGAGCCCATCACCGAGCGGATGTTGGTCATGGTCAGGACGGTAATCGCCTGGTTGAGATTGGCGACTTCGTAGCTCGCCTTCGCGGCATCGAACACCTGATAGAAGGCGACGCCATCCACCGTGACGGTGGCGTTGTCCTTGGTGATCACCTCCTGCTCGGGGATGTTGATCACCTGCTCCATCATGTTGATCTTGCGCCCGATGCGATCGAAATACGGCACGATCAGATTGAGGCCGGGCGACAGCGTGCGGGTGTATTTGCCGAACCGCTCGATGGTCCAGTCATAGCCCTGCGGAACGGTCTTGATCCCGGCGAACAGCGTGACGATGACGAGAAGAACAAAGACGATCGCGAAAACGTCGAAGCCAGTCATGAAGTCCTCCAGGGGCCAGCGAGACCGTCGCCAGCGCGGTCGTGCATTGGTCGGCAGGACCGCTCCGCCGGTTCAGCCGGCTGTTGTTCTACCTAGCACATAGGAAGTGGTTGCCGGACTACCAGATGCGCACGAATAGCCGCATCCGGCGTCACGGATCGTTAACAATCAGATCCAGCCCTGGAGCTCGCGCAGCACGAGCTGGCGGATCACGTCCATGCCGCCGTCGCTGTCGTTGAGGCAGGGGATGGCCGCGAACTGCTCGCCGCCATTGTGCCGGAAGATCTCGGCGTTCTCCTGCGCGATCTCCTCCAGCGTCTCCAGGCAATCCGCGGAGAAGCCGGGCGTGACCACGGCAATTCGCCGCACGCCGTCTTTGGCCAGCTTCTCGACCGTCTTGTCGGTATAGGGCTGCAGCCACTCGGCATTGCCGAAGCGCGACTGGAAGGTGAGGAGCAGCCTGCCGGCATCGAGCCCGAGCCGCCTGCGCAACGCGTTGGTCGTGGCGATGCATTGCGCCTGATAGGGATCGCCCTTGTCGACATATTCCTTCGGCATGCCGTGGAACGAGGCGAGGATGATCTCGGGCTGGAACGGCAATGTCGCGAGATGTTCGTTGATCGAGACCGCGAGCGCCTCGATGTAATCAGGGTCATCGTAGTAAGGCGGCGTCACCCGCAGGGTCGGCTGCGCGCGCAGGCCGGCCAGCACGCGAAACGCCTCGTCGCAGACGGTCGCCGACGTAGCCGCAGAATATTGCGGATAGAGCGGCACCAGCAGCAGGCGGGTGCAGCCCTGCGCCGCCAGCGCCTCGATGCGGTCCTTGATCGAAGGATTGCCATAGCGCATCGCCCAGTCGACGACGACACGGTCGTGATCGGCGATCGCCTCCGCCAGCTTGTCGGCTTGCGAGCGCGTGATGGTCTTCAACGGCGACTCGTTCTTCTCGGTGTTCCAGATCTTCAGATAGTCCCGGGCCTTGCGGGCCGGGCGCACGCGCAGAATGATGCCGTTGAGGATCAGCTTCCAGAGCAGCCCCTGGTCCTCGATCACCCGCGGATCGGACAGGAATTCCCTCAGATAGACCCGCACGCCCGCGGCATCCGCCGTGTCCGGCGTGCCGAGATTGACCAGCAGCACGCCGACGCGCTCCGGCTTCGGCGCCGCGGCAGGCTTCGCGCTCTCGAACGGGATCACCGTGCTCATGATGGCCTTGCGCTCAAAGTCCTTCGCTTGGGGGCTTTGGGCTTCGCGCGTTGCGCCAACCTTGTCAAGCCGAGTGCCGGTTGGCTACGTTCCCATGCGTGAATGGGGAGGAACCATGACGATCGCCGAATGGTGCGTCTTCGGAACGCTGCTGCTCTCGCTGCTGACGATCGTATCGGTGAAATGGTCCGGCATCCGCGGCTTCGACAATTCGAAACCTCGCGATCCCGATTTCTACGACGACCCGATCCGCTCGCGCGCGCTCGGCGCCCACCAGAACGGCATCGAGGCCTTGCCGTTCTTCGCCTTCGCCGTATTGCTCGCCGAATTCCGCGTCGGCCCGCTGCGGCTGATCGACGAGCTCGCCGTGCTGTTCCTGATCGTGCGGATCGCCTACGTCTTCACCTATATCGGCAACCGCCCGACGCTGCGCTCGATCCTCTGGAGCATCGGCTTTGCGATCAACATCGCGATCTTCCTGCTGCCGGCGATCAGGGGGTATCTGACGAGCTGAGCGCACGCCTCCCCGTTATCCGTCCCCCTGAGGTTCGAGCTCTTGCGAGCCTCGAAGGGTCGACGGCCCGGCCTGTGGCCGTCGACCCTTCGAGACGCGCTACGCGCTCCTCAGGGTGACGGATCAGGGCACGGCGGGGACGAAGGACTCTACAAACACGTCGCCCGCTCGGCCGCGACGTAGCCGAACAAGAGCCCAAGCCCGAACAGCAGCACGAGGCTCGCGGCGGCGAATTCCAGGCCGCGCATGATCACCATGCCGCCGCCGTCGCGCGCTGCGCTCAGCCGTTCGGCCACGCCGCGCGCCGACACCGCGACCAGCGCGATCGCCGCCACCGTGATGGCGGTGCCGAGGCCCATCACGAAGGTCGCGGCGACGCCGGCCCAGAACAGGCCCTGCGCCAGCGCGAACACCAAGACCAGGATCGCGCCCGAGCACGGCCGGATGCCGACCGTGAAGATCGCGCTGAGGCCGCGCCGCCAGCCGCCGGGACCGGCGAGCTCGGCGGGCGTCGGCCCGTGCGAATGGCCGCAATGCTCGTCATGGACGTGCTGGGCATCATGACCGTGATCGTGGCCATGATGATGGCCATCATCGTCATACGCGTGACGATGATGGTGATCATGGCCATGGCCGCGGTGATCGTGATCATGTTGGTCGTGATCGTGCTGCTGCGCGCCGGCCATCGCCAGCGCCGGCCGCGCCGGCTGGAGCGCACGGAAGAAGCCGCCGCCCTTGAGCCAGACCAGCCGGGCGCCGAACCCCGCGATCAGTGCGTAGCTTGCGATCTCGATCGCCTTCTCCGCCCCGCACATGGTCTTCGCCGTCGCATTGAGCAGCCAGGCGCAGATCCCGACGATGGCGACCGCGACCAGCGACTGCATCAGCGCCGAGGCGAACGACAGCACGATGCCGCGCCGCGCGGTCTCGCGATTGGCGACCATGTAGGACGAGATCACCGCCTTGCCGTGGCCGGGGCCGGCGGCATGGAAGATTCCGTAGGCGAACGAGATCGCAAGCAGCGTCCAGACCGCAGAACCGTCGGATTTCGCGGCGCGGATCGCCTGCGAGATCTCGCGATAGAACTCCGACTGCTTTGCCAACAGCCAGCCGAAGATGCCGCCCTGCGGCTCCGCTGTCCGCGGTGCGCCGAACGGATTTTGCGCCAGCAGCGCATGAACGGCGCCATCGAGCACCGCCACTGCCGCCAGCACCGCAGCGGACACGGCAAGGCCACGCATCACGCGCGAGGCGATCAGCGTCATGGGCAATCCACCGTGATCTTGTTGGCGAACATCATGCCGAAATTGCCGTTGCCACCATCGAGAAAATTCTGCTCGCCTAGCTTCTGCGCGGCCGCGGTGCCGTCACTATTCGGCCGTTCGAACTGCATCTTGCACTCTGCCGCGGCGCCGACCAGCTTGACCGGCTCCTTCTCCGCGAACTGGAAGTCGATGAAGTAGGTCGGGTCGAACACTTCGAGCGAGAGCTGCCGGGCCTTGAACGGCGTCTTCACCGGCAGGGTGAAGTGCAGCGTCAGCGCCGAATCCTTGTATTCGAGGAAGTAGTCGACCGGCTCGGTAAACTTCTGCTTCTTGCCGTCGCCCTTGGCGAAGGTGAAGTAGGCGTATTCCTTCAGCGACTCGACGTTGGTCTGGGCCAGCGGCGCCAGCTCGTCGCGGCTGTAGGCGCCCTTCACCTTGGTCTCGATGCCCTGCAGCGCATAGGTCGAGAACATGTCGTCGAAGGTCCAGGCGTGGCGGACGCCGGTGATGGTGCCGTCGGGCGCATAGATCAGTTCGCTTTTGGCCACGATCCAGACATGCGGGTGGGCCTCGGCGGCCGCCGTACCGAGCACGACGGACACCCCAAGCACGAGCCAGGCGACCAGGCATTTCACGGACTGCCACACCGTCAGGCCGCCTCAGGCGTCTCGAGCAGGCCGCGACGGCGCAAGAGCGCGTCCGGCTCGGGCTCGCGGCCGCGGAAGGCGACATAGGCCTCCTCCGGATCGCGCGAGCCGCCCGACGAATAGATGTCGTCGAGCAGCCGCTTGGCAGTCGCGGGATCGAAAATGTCGCCGGCCTCCTCGAAGGCGCCGAAGGCATCGGCGTCCATCACCTCCGACCACATGTAGCTGTAGTAACCCGACGCATAGTGGTCGCCGGAGAAGATGTGGCCGAACTGGGTCGGTCGGTGCCGCAGCGAGATTTCGGCGGGCATGCCTATCTTCTCGAGCTCCTTCTGCTCGAAGGCGCGGACGTCCCAGCTCGCCGCCGCCGGCTGGGTGTGGAATTCGAGGTCGACCAGCGCCGAGGAGACGAACTCCACGGTGGCAAAGCCCTGGTTGAACTTGCGCGCGGCGAGGAAGCGCTTCAGCAGGTCGTCCGGCAGCGCCTCCCCGGTCTGGTAGTGGCGGGCGAAGCGCTGCAGCACCTCGGGCCGCTCCTGCCAGTGCTCGTACAGCTGCGAGGGCAGCTCGACGAAATCGGTGAACACCGAGGTTCCCGACAGCGACGGATAGGTCACATTGGAGAGCATGCCGTGCAGGCCATGGCCGAACTCGTGGAACAGGGTCCGCGCGTCGTCCGGCGACAGCAGCGAGGGCGCGCCGTCGGCGCCCTTGGCGAAGTTGCAGACATTGATGACCAGCGGCGCGACGTCGCCGTCGAGCTTCTGCTGGTCGCGCAGCGAGGTCATCCAGGCACCGGAGCGCTTCGACGGCCGCGCGAAGTAGTCGCCGTAGAACAGCGCCTTGTGCTGGCCGTCGCGGCCCTTGACCTCCCAGACCCGGACGTCCGGGTGCCAGACCGGCACGTCCTTGCGCTCGGCGAAGGTGACGCCGAACAGGCGGGTGGCGCAGTCGAACGCGGCCTCGATCATATGGTCGAGCACCAGATACGGCTTGATCGCGGAATCATCGAAATTGGCTTTGGCCTGGCGCAGTTTCTCGGCGTAGTACCGCCAGTCCCAGGCCGCCAGAGTGAAATTGCCGCCCTCCTCGGTGATCAGCGCCTGCAGCGCGTCGCGGTCGGCGAGCGCGCGCGCCCGCGCCGGCTTCCAGACCCGCTCCAGCAGGCCGCGCACCGCCTCCGGCGTCTTGGCCATGGAATCCTCGAGGCGATAGGCGGCGTAGGTCGGGAAGCCCAGGATCTTCGCGGTCTCCTCGCGCAGCCTGAGGATCTCCACGATGGTCGCGTTGTTGTCGTTGGCGTTGCCATTGTCGCCGCGGGCCGTGAACGCCTTGTAGACCTTCTCGCGCAGGTCGCGCCGCGACGAGCTCTGCAGGAACGGCTCGACCGAGGAGCGCGACAGCGTCACGATCGCCTTGCCGGCCATGCCGCGCTCTTCCGCCGCAGCCTTGGCCGCTGCCACAAATGTGTCGGACAGGCCGGCGCGGTCACCCTCGCCGAGCTCCATGAACCACTCCTGCTCGTCGCCGAGCAGGTGGTGGCTGAACGAGGTGCCGAGATGGGCAAGACGCTCGTTGATCTCGGCCATGCGGGCCTTGGCGGCGTCGTCGAGCCCGGCGCCGGAGCGGCGGAAGCGGGTGTAGGTGCGCTCCAGCAGCCGCATCTGCTCGCCGGTCAGGCCGAGCGAGGCGCGCTTCTCGTGCAGCATGGCGATGCGGCCAAACAGCACAGCGTTCATCATGATCGGATTCCAGTGCCGCGCCATCCGGGGCGAGATCTCCTTGTCGATCTCCAGGATCGCAGGGCTCGAATGCGCCGAGACCAGGTCGTAGAACACGGCCGAGACCTTCGACAGCAGCTTGCCGGAGCGCTCCAGCGCCGTGATGGTGTTGTCGAAGTCCGGCAGCGCCGGATCATGGGTAATCGCAGCCACTTCAGCCGAATGGTCGGCGAAGGCCTGCTCGAAGGCGGGGAGGAAATGCTCCGGCTTGATCTCGGCGAAGGGCGGGGTCTCGAGCGGCGTCTGCCACGCCTTCAGGAGGGGATTGGTTTGAACCTCTGCGCTGGCTTCTGACATCGAATATCCCGTTTTTCGCCTTGAAAATGCGGCCCAATCTATATCACGCGATACGGCATTTTTGGGCCTTTTGCGCTTGATAGATGGGCACTTTTCGGAGAGATTGCGCCCCCCTGAACAGGACCTATTCCATGACCATGCAGCCCTCCGCCTCGACCAATCGCGCCATCGCCTGGCCGAGCGTCATCACCGTCATCTCGGCGGCGATCCTGATCGGCGCCGAAGTGTTCGGCGCGGCCTTCGCCGGCGGCTGGGCGCTCGCGATCGTGCTCGGGCTCGGTGATCTCGGCGCGCACATCCTGCAGGCCGTGCTGTTCGGCATTGGCGTCCTGATCATGATCGCCTTCATCCGCGCAGCTCAGCGCATCGAGCCGTTCACGCGCCGTGCGTGAGCTGAAGCGATTCAAGAAAGCGCTGCGGCACAGGGCTTAGACGCACACGCTTCGTTAGTCATTCTTAACGGCCGTTCATCTTCAGCGCCTGCTGCGCGCGAGATCGCAAGCACGCGTTAGGGAAATTTGTCGCTATCGCAAAAAAATTCTTGCGCCGCGAATTCAAAAGACTTATTTCCTGCCTTGCCCAATTTCGCACGTGCCTGTGGTCGTGTGTCAGTCGGTAGGTATCCGGACAAGAGGCCGGACAGCCGCCAAGGGGTGGAAGAACCGAGGGTCGCTTACGTCCATTAGGACACGAAGCGGCCAGCATCTCTCTCCAGGGATGCCTTGTTGAAGGTCTCGCCACTCTTTGCAACCGTGACTGGCAGCCGGAGGCGAACCGGCGCACCCCGCTCTCCACGGGGGACGCGACTTAAAGCAACGACGGATCGGGCTTTTTTGGTCTCTACCGGCGGTCCAACGCCGGCGCGGGCTACTGAAAAGGCTTGTCCTTCATTGCCAGGTGAGCGGGCGGGAAACTCTCCCAACCAATCCACGGCAGCACAGTCTGGTTTGAGTCTCTTGGCCTCAACGCGCCTCCATCGCGCGATGTGGCCGAAGCGCTCGTACCCGACGTCACGTTGATGCGGATCCCGTCGCTGGGGCCGTTGGAGAGTGCCATGACTGAACGTATCCAGGAATTCCTGCGCAACCGCCGCCAGGATGGTCTCGACACCGAGCCGTGCCTCGTCGTCGACCTCGAAGTCGTGCGCGACAACTACCAGACCTTCGCGAAGGTGTTGCCGGACAGCCGCGTGTTCTACGCGGTGAAGGCCAACCCCGCGCCAGAAGTGCTGTCGCTGCTGGCTTCGCTCGGCTCCTGCTTCGACACCGCGACCGTCGCCGAGATCGAGATGGCGCTGGCCGCCGGTGCGACGCCTGACCGGATCTCCTATGGCAACACGATCAAGAAGGAGCGCGACATCGCGCGCGCCTTCGCGCTCGGCATTCGCCTGTTCGCGGTCGATTGCGCCGCCGAGGTCGAGAAGATCGCCCGCGCCGCTCCCGGTGCGAAGGTGTTCTGCCGCATCCTCTATGATTGCGCCGGCGCCGAGTGGCCGCTGTCGCGCAAGTTCGGCTGCGATCCGGAGATGGCGGTCGACGTGCTCGACCTCGCCAAGCGCCTTGGGCTGGAGCCGTGCGGCATCTCGTTCCACGTCGGCTCGCAGCAGCGCAAGGTGAAGGCGTGGGACCGCGCGCTCGCGATGGCGTCGACCGTGTTCCGTGACTGCGCCGAGCGCGGCATCAACCTCACCATGGTCAACATGGGCGGCGGCTTCCCGACCAAGTATCTCAAGGACGTTCCGCCGGTCCTGCAGTATGGCCGGTCGATCTTCCGCGCGCTGCGCAAGCATTTCGGCAACCAGATCCCGGAGACGATCATCGAGCCGGGCCGCGGCATGGTCGGCAATGCGGGCATCATCGAGACCGAAGTCGTTCTGATCTCGAAGAAGAGCGACGAGGACGAGGTGCGCTGGGTCTATCTCGACATCGGCAAGTTCGGCGGTCTCGCCGAGACGATGGACGAGTCGATCCGCTACGCCATCCGCACCCCGCATGACGGGGCCGACATGACGCCGTGCGTGCTCGCGGGCCCGACCTGCGATAGCGCCGACGTGCTGTACGAGAAGCTGCCGTATCCGCTCCCGGTGACGCTCGAGATCGGCGACAAGCTGCTGATCGAAGGCACCGGCGCCTATACGTCGACCTACTCGTCGGTGGCGTTCAACGGCATTCCGCCGCTGAAGACCTACCACATCTAAGCCGCCTCCTGTTCGAGGCCTGATGAACCGGGAGCCGGCCCCGCCGGCTCCTTCCCGATCATTTTTGATTTTTCTGAACGACGCTTGCGCGGCGTGCGACATGCCGTTGCAAGCGGGGACTGACGTGCCATGACTGCAAAACGGAACACCCCCGTTGCCCTCATCCGAAAAGCCGCCCCGTTCGCGATCCGCGCGGAGCGTACCTCGGACGTCGTCGCGCGCGAAGCGCTGCTGGATGCCTGCTTTGGCGACAACCGCCATGCCCGCACTTGCCAGCGCCTGCGCGACGGACGCGCGCCCGCCCAAGGCCTGAGCCTTGTGGCCGTGCGCCAGGACGGCCGGCTGGTTGGAACCGTGCGGCTGTGGCACGTCAGCGCGGGGGGCCGCAGCGCGCTGATGCTGGGGCCGCTGGCCGTCGACGACGACTGCCGCGGCCTCGGCGTCGGCGCCGCGCTGATGCAACGCGCGCTGGCCGTGGCGAAGGCCCGCGGCCACGGCGCGGTGATCCTGCTCGGCGATGCGCCCTATTACGCCCGCTATGGCTTCACCGCCGCCAGGACCGGCAGATTGTCGCTGCCCGGTACTTTCGAGCGCGAGCGGCTGCTCGGCCTCGAGCTGGTCGACGGCGCGCTCGACGGAGCATGGGGCATGATCACGCCGACCGGCGCACCGCTGCCCAAGGGCAAGGCAACCCGCAACCGGAAGGCACCGCTCGCCGTGCCGCACGCAGCGTAAGGCCGGCGCCATGGCAGAGAACCTTCCCGCAACCGATGGCGCGCGCCCGCGTTGGCGCGGTTTCGTGACCACGGTCATGCTGGTCCTGATCTCGGTCATGATCGTCCGGGACATCCTGATCCGGCGCTGGGCCGGCTCGCCGCCGTCCCCACCGGACGCCACGCAGCAGTCCCACTAGCGCCGGCCGCAAGGCCAGAATCCCAGGTCAGAATGCGGGGGTTGCGCGGGCGCCAAAAATGCCCGTAAACCCCGCGCATAACCTTTTTCCGTCGAGGTCCTACATGTCCCGCCGTCTGATTTCCACCGGCTCGCCCTTTGAGAAAACCGCCGGCTACAGCCGAGCCGTGATCGACGGCGACTTCGCCTTCGTCGCGGGGACCACCGGCTACGACTACACCACCATGACCATGCCTGATGATGTCACGAGCCAGTCACGGAACTGCTTCAAGACCATCGAAGCTGCCCTTAAAGAGGGAGGCTTTGCGATGGCCGACATCGTCCGCGCGACCTACTACCTCACTGACAGCAGTGACGTGGATGCCCATTTCGCGGTCTGCGGCGAAGTTCTCGGCGACATCCGCCCGGCCGCAACGCTGCTGATCGTCGCGGGACTCTACAGGCCCGAGATGAAGGTCGAGATCGAAGTCACCGCAAAGCGACGCAACCCCTGATCCACTCTATCCGCCGCTCGGCGCTCTCCTGGAGAAAATGATGAGCCCCTCCTCGCAGATCTACGCGAAAATCACCGGCCCCATTGTCATGATCGGCTTCGGCTCGATCGGCAAAGGCACCTTGCCGATGATCGAGCGGCATCTCGATTACGACAAGTCGCGCGTCACCGTGATCGATCCCAAGGACGAGGGCCGCAAGGCGCATTGCGAGAAGCACAATGTGAAATTCATCCAGAAGGCCGTGACCAGGGACAATTATCGCGAGCTGCTGACCCCGCTGCTCACCGAGGGCGGCGGCCAGGGCTTTTGCGTCAATCTCTCGGTCGATACCGGCTCGACCGACATCATGGAGCTCTGCAACGAGGTCGGCGCGCTCTACATCGACACCGTCAACGAGCCCTGGCTCGGCTTCTATTTCGACGCCTCGAAGGGCCCGGAAGCGCGCTCCAACTACGCGCTGCGCGAAGTAACGCTGGCGGCCAAGAAGGCGCGTCCGGCCGGCTCGACCACGGCAGTCTCCTGCTGCGGCGCCAATCCCGGCATGGTCTCCTTCTTCGTCAAGCAGGCGCTGCTCAATGTCGCCGCCGATCTGAAGCTCAATGCGCCGAGGCCGAAGACCAAGGCCGAATGGGCCGACCTGATGCGGCAGGCCGGTATCAAGGGCATCCACATCGCCGAACGCGACACCCAGCGCGCCAAGACGCCGAAGGAGCCCGATGTCTTCGTCAACACCTGGTCGGTGGAAGGCTTCCTGTCCGAAGGCGTGCAGCCGTCCGAACTCGGCTGGGGCACCCATGAGAAATGGATGCCGGAGAATGCGCATACCCACGAAGCCGGCTGCGGCGCGGCCATCTATCTGATGCAGCCCGGCGCCAACACGCGCGTGCGCACCTGGTGTCCGACCCGCGGCCCGCAGTATGGCTTCCTCGTCACCCACAACGAGTCGATCTCGATCTCGGATTACTTCACGGTGCGTGACGCATCGGGCAAGGCGATCTATCGGCCGACCTGCCACTATGCCTATCACCCGTGCGACGACGCCGTGCTGTCGCTGCACGAGATGTTCGGCCGCGCCGCCAGGATGCAGGAGAAGCACCACATCCTCGACGAGAACGAGATCGTCGACGGCATCGACGAGCTCGGCGTGCTGCTGTTCGGCCACGACAACAATGCCTACTGGTACGGCTCGCAGCTCTCGATCGAGGAGACCCGCAGGCTCGCGCCCTATCAGAACGCGACCGGCCTGCAGGTGACCTCCGCCGTGCTCGGCGGCATGGTGTGGGCGCTGGAGAACCCGAACGAGGGCATCGTCGAAGCCGACGAGATGGACTTCGATCGCCTCTTGGAAATCCAGCTGCCGTATCTCGGACCGGTGAAGGGCTTCTACACCGACTGGACCCCGCTGACGGATCGTCCGGGCCTGTTCCCGGAAGACATCGACACCTCAGATCCCTGGCAGTTCAAGAACATTCTGGTGCGCTGAGAGGCGTTCCGGCAAAAATCTCGAAAACAACCCCATGCACAGTAGCCGGCGATGGGCCGGCTCGCGTCATTCCGGGCTGGCCCGAAGGGCCAGCCCTCGGGTGCGCGATTGCGCACCGGGGAATGACATCCGCTCAGCGCGCCATGTAGTCGAACGCCACTGAGCCGAGCCCCAGCGTCAGGTCCGCCTTGTAGTGCAGCGCCGAGACCACCTCGCGCACCGGCAGGCGGGCGACGTCGCACAGCGCGTGCGGAAACAGGCCGAGCGCGGCGGGGCCGGTCCAGGCCTCCTTCAGCACGATGTCGTCGAGATGGAAGCGCACCAGCTCGCAGATCCGCGGGCTGCCGTCGACATGCGGGATGATTTTCAGGATGAAGTTCGGCGCCTTCATCGCGTTCAGGACCGTGTCGTGATCGACCTTGCGGTACTTGTAGCCCATGGTGGCGGAGGCGCAGAGCACCGAGCCGTAATGCAGCGAGCCGACCAGCACGTCGCTCTCGACTGAGATCTTCGGCCGCGCCAGTTTCTTCGGAAATCCCCACAGCTCGCGGCCACCCGCGATCGGGGCCTCGTCGTCGAGATACATTGCGTGAGTATAGGCCCCGAGTTCGCCCTTGAAGCGGACCGGGATCACCTGCCCGGTCTCGGTGTAGTCACCGAAGCCGGTCGAGTCGGGCATGCGGATGAATTCGTACTTCACGACAGGCTCGGCGACCTCGAGCGGCTCCGGCACCACCGCCGCCAGCGCCTCAGGGTCGGTCTTGTAGGTGATGATGAAATATTCGCGGTCGAAGAACCGGTACGGCCCCGGCGGAAACGACGGGTTGGTGAGCGGCATCGAATAGGCGGTGCGCCGGACGTCCTCGATCTTCATGAAAAGCCCCATCTGTCGTTGGCAAGACGGCAGATTATGGCGGGCGGGGATGACAGAGGCGAGACCGTATAATCGGCAGCGTCAGTCAAATGCGCGTCACAATGCGTCGACCGGCAGCCGCTATTTCTTCTCGATCGGCGGGGCGGTCTTCTCAGCGGGTGCCGGCGGCAACACCGGCTTGGCGCCGGCCTTCTGTGCCTCGGCGTCGGGACGCGCCGGCTCCGGCGCGGGCGTGGTCGGCCGATCGCCGCCGGGCTTCGACTCCGCTGGCGGCGCGGTCTTCTCCGGCTCCTGCGACGGCGTCGCCTGTAGCGGCTGGGTTGCCTGCGCCATTTCCTGCGGCGGGGCGGCGTTGATCGCGTGCAGCGACAGCGCGGCGATCGCAACGCCCGCCACCACCATCGTGGAGGCGATCAGCACGTCGTTCCGCAGCCTGGTCCGATCCGCAGCCATCTCGTTCACCTGCGCATTGTCAGCAGGGTCAACGATCGGGCTGCCGCATGGTTCCTGAGCAGGACTTACAGGAACCTCGCCTCAATCCGTGGTGCTGATTTCCCAGGTCACGTGCCGCACGCCCGGCTGATGCTGCAGGTCGACCACCACGGCGTTCAGCTCGTTGGGGTCGACCGCGGTCGAGACCAGCTCCGCCACGATCTCGAGGAAGTCGTCGCCGGCCTCGACCACGTTGACATCGGCGACAGGATAATTCGCGGCCTCGAGCTTCTCGACCAGGCGGTCGCGCATGTCGGGCAGCGCTTCGGGGGTCACCGCGAGCTTGAAGTAGTAGGTCGCCTCCAACGCCTTCTCGTTCAGCGGGATGCGGTTGATGGCGTTGACCAGCGGACGCAGCAGCGTGTTGCCGGCGATCACGAACACGGTCAGGGCCGCCGCCTGCGCCACGAGGTCGGCGCCGGCGCAGGAGCCGACCGCGGCCGAGGCCCACAGCGTCGCCGCGGTGTTGAGGCCGCGCACGTCCATGCCCTGCTTCATGATGACGCCGGCGCCGAGGAAGCCGATCCCCGACACCACATAGGCGATCACCCGCACCGCGCCGTCGGCGCCGGCCAGATGCATCGCCAGATCAACGAAGGCGGCCGCGCCGACCGCGACCAGCACATTGGTGCGCAGCCCCGCGGTGCGCTGCCGGTACTGCCGTTCGGCCCCGATCAGCGTGCCCAGCACAAAAGCTGACGTCAGGCTGACTAGCGTGTCGATGAAGTCGGCGAGCTGGAATGTGGTGAGAAATCGCATGACGCCGCCGATTCTTCCTCGCCCGAGAACGATGCAGCGATCTCTTACATTTCCAGGATGCCCGCGTCACCATCTTCCGTGCCGAAGGCGAGAAGCGTGCCCTTGGCATTCCACCCCAGCGCGGACACCGCCGCGCCGGCATTCCGGCGCACTAGGATCTCGGCGCCGTCCTCGAACCGGACCATCAGCACGGTGCCGTCGGCATAGCCGACCGCCATGATGTCGTTCTTCGGATGGCAGGCGACGACTGCGACCCGCGCCGGCATCGGCGCCAGCATCGCCGGCTCCTTGCCCATCGGGCCGTCCTTGCTGGTGAACGGCCAGACGATCACGGTATCGGCGCCCGAGGTCGCGAGCCCCTTGCCGCCGGCGCTCCACGACATCGAGCGCACGCGGCCGGGATAGCCGCTCATCCGCATGTGCCGGTTATCGGCGAGCCGCCAGCCATGCATCGCGGCCTCGTGCATCGCGGTGACCAGGAATTTGTTGTCCGGGCTGAACGTCACCGCGAGATGCGAGCCGGCCCATTCCAGAAATTCCGGGTTGGCGGCCATGTTCGGAAACCACAGCGTCACACCATTGTAATGGGCGATCGCGAGCCGCAGCCCCTTCGGCGCGAATGCCAGCCCGCCGACGGTCGACGGCACCTCGAAGGTTTTCTCTTCGCCCTTGGGATTGCGCACGAACGCGGTCTTGCCCGCCGACCACGCCACGGTGCCGTCGCTGTGCAGGGCGACATTATCGATCCAGCGCCGCTTGGCGTCGGTCGCAATCGTCGAGATCTCGCCCTTGGCATCGATCGCGATCAGCTTGCCGTCGTCGCCGCCGGTGACGAGCCGTTTGCCGTCGGAAGCCGCGCACAGGATGGCGCCGAAATGGGTTTCCGTCCGCGTGATCTCACCGTCGATGGTCGCGATTGCGACGCTCTCCTCGGCGCCGACGAAGAACGCGCGGTCGCCGAGGAAATGCACCGAACCGACTGCCGCGCCGAGCGGAAGCTGCTTGACGCGATCGGTGATCGAAACGATGGAAGAAGGGGCCTCGCCCGGGTCGAACTCTTTCATCACGTGGTGATGCACTGCTCGAAGCCATCGCGGATCGCCTGCTCCGGCAATTCGCGACCGATGAACACGACGCGGCTCTCGCGCTTCTCGCCGTCCTTCCATTTCCGCTGGTGGTCGCCCTCCAGCATCATGTGGACGCCCTGGAACACGTAGCGGTCGTCATCGCCGGTGAAGGCGAGGATGCCCTTCGAGCGCAGGATCTTCTGTCCCTCGGTGGCGACGAGGTTCTGCAACCAGGGCATGAACTTGGTCGGATCGAGCGGCTTCTCCGAACGCAGCGACAGCGATTGCATGTCCTCGTCGTGATAGTGCTTCAGGCCGTGGCCGTGATCATGGTTGTGATCATGGTCATGGTTATGATGATGATCGTGGTCATGATCGTGATCATCGCCGGCCTCGAGGAAGTCGGGCTCGATCTCCAGGATGCGGTCGAGGTCGAACGCGCCGCGCTCCAGCACGTCGGTCAGCCCGACCTGGCAGCGCTCGGTGCGGTGCAGCTTTGCATACGGATTGATGCCGCGGATCCGGGCTTCGACTTCGGCCAATTCGGGCTTGGAGACGAGATCGGTCTTGTTCAGGACGATGACGTCGGCGAACGCGATCTGGTTCTTGGCTTCCGGCGCGTCCTTGAGACGGTCGCTCAGCCATTTGGCATCGGCGACGGTCACAACAGCATCGAGCCGGGCGTTCTTCTGCACGTCCTCGTCGACGAAGAAGGTCTGCGCGACCGGCGCCGGATCGGCAAGGCCGGTGGTCTCGACGATGATGGCGTCGAACTTGCCCTTGCGCTTCATCAACCCGTCCATGATGCGGACGAGGTCGCCGCGCACCGTGCAGCAGATGCAGCCATTGTTCATCTCGAAAACTTCCTCATCGGCACCGATGATGAGGTCGTTGTCGATGCCGATCTCGCCGAATTCGTTGACGATGACGGCGTATTTCTTGCCGTGGTTCTCCGACAGGATGCGGTTCAACAGCGTGGTCTTGCCGGCGCCGAGATAGCCCGTCAGCACGGTCACTGGAATTTTTTGCGAAGCTTCAGCCATAACAACTCCGAAAGGAACTTCAGGCCACGCTCGGTCCCGCAGGGAGGCCCCTGCCCTAATTGGCGAGCGCGCTGGTCAGGGCCTTTATATTGTGCCTGACCATATCAATGTAAGTGGGTGCCTGGCCCTTTTCGCCCGTCAAACTGTCCGAATACAGGGTCCCGCCGACCTTGGCGCCGGTCTCGGCGGCGATCCGCTCGACCAGACGGGGATCGCTGATATTTTCGAGAAAAACTGCCGGAATTTTCGCGACCTTGATCTGGGCGATAATGGCGGCGATATCGCGTGCGCTGGGCTCGGAATCCGTGGACACGCTCTGCGGCGCGAAGAACGTGACCCCGTAGGCATCGGCGAAATAGCCGAACGCGCCGTGGGTCGAGATCACCTTGCGCCGCGCCTCCGGTACGCGCGCCACCGCCTCGTGCACCTCACGATCGAGCGCCTCCAGCTTGGCCAGATAGGCGTCGGCATTGGCCTTGAAGACGCCGGCATGGTCGGGGGCGGCAGCCATCAGCGCGTCGCGAATATTGACGACGTAGATCTTGGCATTGGCAACGGATTGCCAGGCATGCGGATCGTCATGGCCGCCCATCTTGCGCGGCATGATCCCCTTGGTCGCCACCACGACCGGCGCCTTGCTGCCGGAGGCCTGCAACAGCCGTGGCAGCCAGCCCTCGAAGCCGAGGCCGTTGATGACCAGCAGCCTGGCGTCGGCGACCTTTTTGGCATCGGCCGGCGTCGGCGCGTAGACATGCGCGTCGCCGTCGGGACCGACCAGCGCCGCCACGTCGACGTCGTTGCCGCCGACATTGCGCACCATGTCGGCGAGGATCGAGAAGCTCGCAACGACCTTGATGCGCTCCTCGGCGCGCGCCGTGCCGCTCGCCAGCAGCAGCACCAGACCGATCAGACCGAACAATCGCCGCATCGTCCTCACGCCTCGAGATGGCGGCCGGGAAACAGCTGCCGCACCAGTCCGCTGACATTGCCGAACAGCAGCGACACAATGTAGAGCCCGGCCGCGACGAGGATGATCGCGGGGCCGGAGGGAATGCGGGTCTGGTACGACAGCACGAGCCCGGCATAGCCCGACACAATCGCGCTCGCAACCGCGATGCAGATCATGGTGGTGATGTCGCGCGACCAGAACCGCGCAATGCCGGCGGGCAGGATCATCAGCCCGACGCCGAGCAGCGTGCCGAGCGCGTGGAAGCCGTTGACGAGATTGACCACGACCAGCGCGAGGAAGGCGAGATGCGACGGCGCGCCGGCCCGGCTCACGGTGCGCAGGAACACCGGATCGACGCATTCGATCACCAGCGGGCGATAGATCACCGCGAGCACCAGCAGCGTGATGGTGGCGTTGAACGCGATCACCAGCAGGGTCTGGTCGTCCATCGCGAGGATATTGCCGAACAGCACGTGCAGCAGGTCGATATTGGTGCCTTTGATCGAGACGATGGTGACGCCGAGCGCCAGCGAGACCAGATAGAAGGTCGCGAGCGAAGCATCCTCCTTCAGCTCGGTGGTGCGGGCGACGAGGCCGGCGAGCAATGCGACGGCAAAACCCGCGATCAACCCCCCGGTCGTCATCGCGAACAGATTGAGCCCGGACAGCAGGAAGCCGATCGCAGCTCCCGGCAGGATCGCATGCGCCATGGCATCGCCGACCAGGCTCATCCGCCGCAGCATCAGGAACACGCCGATCGGCGCGCCGCCGAGCGACAGGGCGATCACGGCCGCCAGCGCGCGGCGCATGAACTCAAATTCGGTGAAAGGCGTGATCAGCACGTCAGTCAGCATCGGCGTCAGGCGGCCCGTGAGCGTGGATCGGTTGCGCAGGCCGCGGCGCTGTCGTCGAAGGCCTCGCACATCCGCATCGCGACCGTCAGGTTTTCGGGCGTCAGCGCCTCCGCGGTCGGCCCCCATTCCACCGGGCCGCGCGCCAAGAGCAGCGTTTCCGGGAAATTGTTGCGCACCATGTCGAGATCGTGCAGCGCGGCCAGCACCGTACGCCCCTCGCCGTTCCAGCGCTTCACCAGCGTCAGCAGGTCGGCGGTGGTCTTGGCATCGATGGCGTTGAAGGGTTCGTCGAGCACGATCAGGCGGGCGTCCTGCAGCAGCACGCGCGCGAACAGCATGCGCTGCATCTGGCCGCCGGACAGCGTACCGATCGGGCGGTTCTCGAAGCCGTTGAGGCCAACCGCGGCGAGCGCTGCCAAGATCTTTTCGCGCGCGGCCTTGCCGATGCCGCCGAAGAAGCCGGTCGAGCGCCACAGCCCGGTGCCGACGAAATCGAACACCGAGATCGGGAACGTACGGTCGATGTCGGCGGATTGCGGCAGATAGGCGATGTCGCGATGCTCGAGGCCGTCGAGATCGATCACGCCCGACAGCGGCTTCAGCACACCGGCGACGCCGCGCAGCAATGTCGACTTGCCGGCGCCGTTCGGGCCGATCACGGCGAGCAGCGCGCCCGCCTCGACCGCGCCATTGAGATGGTGCACGGCCGGGTGGCGGTCATAGCCAAGGGTAACGTCGCGGAAGGTGACAAGCGCGCCCATCGGTTTACCTCATCGCCAGCCAGACGACCGCCCACAGGCAGGCAGAGACCGCGAGCGCCGCCGACAGCCGGGTCGACACCGGCATGCGCAGGATCGACCAGGGCGCCGCCTGAGCCGGATGCGCCGACGGGCCGTGGCTATGCTCGTGGGGATGGCTGTGGCCGTGATGGTGGTGGTCGTCGTGGGAGTGCGTGTGCGCCATGGCCAAATTGTTATATTATAACATAACGCGAGTCTACCGATGCGGAACTCATGGCCGCTCCGCAAAACCGGAAGAGATTCGAGCTGCGCCAGCCAAAACCCGCCCCGATGGAACCGCGCCCGGACGAAAGCGACCCGTGCGCTCTCCAACGTCGTCCTGGCGAAAAGCCAGGACGACGATGAGGATGGATCTCGATTCACGCGAGAGACCGGAAGCCGGTCTACTGGCACACCGGCGCGGTCAGTTTCGGGTCGGCCGGCCGCGCCGACCAATACGCCCGCTGACCAAGCTCGGCGTCATTTGTCGCGGGAGCACAGACGTAGCTGGTCTTGCCGACGCAGATCGGCGAACCGATCGAGTAGATGAGGTTGTCGTAGATGCAATAGCTGCCGATCCCGGACGGCAGATCGGTCGGCGGCGTTGTGGAGCCCCCGAAATAGGGCTGCGACGAAGCACCAGGCGCCTTGTCCTGTGCTGCAGCCGCACCAAGGGACACCAGGAGCGTCAGACACGTGACGATGCGGAGCATGATCCCTCCGTCAAGGAATGCCGGCGAAGCGTCGGGCGGCTTCCGGCGCGGGAAGCGCATGGCAGCCGCGACCGAACCGCTAGCAGGCCAATATGACACTTGCGTTGCTGGTCCTCCGAAGGACGAACACCTCTTTATCCCTTCGCGTCGGGCGGCGTCACGCCTCGCGAGCGTAACCCTTCAACCTTGCCTCGAGCACCGCGATCACCTGGTCGCGCACCGGATCGCGGGAGCCCTTCAGCCAGGCGGCGGCGAGCGGCAGGCGGCCGGCGGCACTGCCGCGCTTGAGCCTGAGGGGAACGAAACGCACGCCCGGGATCGCCATCCGCGCAGTCCAGCGCGGCACGATCGCAACCCCGAGCCGTGCCGCGACCATGTTGACGATGGTCTGCTTCTCGTCGGCGATCTCCTGGATGCGCGGCGTCAGGGAGGCCTCGTCGAACAGTTTTGTCGTGAGATCGTGGCTGTGCGGCCGCGAGCGTCGCTCCGGCACGATCAAGGGCTGATCGGCGATGTCGGGCAGCACGATCTGCTTGCGCCGCGCCAGCTTATGCTTGTGCGACAGCGCCACCACGGCGGTCTCCTGCAGCAGCGGAAAAAACTCGATGCGCCGGTCGGGCCGCTCCGGCGGGCGCACGAAAGCGAGATCGAGCGCGCCGGACAGCAGTTTCGGCAGCAGCCGGATCGTCTTCTCCTCGAGCAGTTGCACGGCGACGTCGGGATAGGCGGCGCGGAGGTCGCGCAGCAGCGGCGGCAGCAGGCCGGCTGCGGCACTGTCGATCGCGCCGATCCGGAAGCGCCGCGCCTGCGGCTTGCGCAGCCGGCGGCGAAAGCCGTTCTCGATCGCCTCGGCGCGGCCGAGCAACGCGCGACCCTCGCGCAGCAGCACAGCCCCATCCTCGGTCAGCGACACCGCGCGGGTGGTGCGGGCGAACAGCCGGACCCCGAGATCCTCCTCCAGCAGCTTGATGTGGCGGCCGAGCGCCGACGGCATCATCTGCAGCCGCTGCGCGGCACGGCCGAAATGCAGTTCCTCGGCAGCCGCGACGAAGCAGCGAAGCTGGTGCAGTTCCAAGACCGGTTCCTTTATTGCCACCCAGTCATTTGCGAGCGAAGCGAAGCAATCCATCGCTCGGCATATGCGGAGCGATGGATTGCGTCGTCGCTGCGCTCCTCGCAATGACAGGCAACGACGGCGATTATATCGTTTTTTTGTATAAACCGGCGCGGATTGAATCGGAAGGGCGCAGCCTTCTAGGCTTCCCAATGGTGCGGGGAAACGCCGTCCCAACAAACAAGACAAACCGGGGAAGGAAGCCCATGGAAAGCGAGCTTGGCACGCGCGTGTTGCGCAAGATCTCACTGCGCATCGTGCCGTTCATCATGCTGCTGTACTTCGTGGCCTTCATCGACCGCGTCAATATCGGCTTCGCCTCATTGACCATGAACAAGGACATCGGCCTGTCGCCGACCGTCTATGGCTTCGGCGCCGGTATCTTCTTCTGGGGCTACTTCCTGTTCGAGGTGCCCTCCAACATCATCCTGCACAAGATCGGCGCGCGGATCTGGATCGCGCGGGTGATGATCACCTGGGGGATCGTTTCGGCGGCGATGGCGCTGGTGCAGGGCGCGACCAGCTTCTACGTGCTGCGCTTCCTGCTCGGCGCCGCCGAAGCCGGCTTCTTCCCCGGCATCATCCTCTATTTGTCCTACTGGTTCCCGGCGCGGCAGCGCGCCGCCGTCACCGCGCTGTTCATGGCCGCGGCGCCGCTCTCGACCGTGCTCGGCTCGCCGCTGTCGGGTGCGCTGCTGGAGATGGACGGCCTGCTCGGCTTCAAGGGCTGGCAATGGCTGTTCGTGCTGGAGGCCATACCCGCCGTGCTGCTCGGCTTCGTCGTGCTCGGCTTCCTGACCGACCGGCCGGAGCAGGCCAAATGGCTCGCTGACGACGAGCGCGCCTGGCTGGTCAAGACCATGAAGACGGAGACCGACGGCAAGGCCGCGACCGCGAGCCACAGCATCTGGCGCGGCCTCGCCGATCCGCGCGTGCTGGCGCTGTCGCTGGTCTATTTCGGCACTTCAGCGGGGCTCTACACACTCGGCGTGTGGGCGCCGCAGATCATCAAGGCGTTCGGCCTGTCGTCGATCCAGGTCGGCTTCCTCAACGCGGTGCCGGCGACCATCGCCGTGATCACCATGGTGCTGTGGGCGCGGCATTCCGATCGCACCGGCGAGCGCACCTGGCACGTCGTGATCGCCTGCCTGATTGCGGCGGCGGGACTTGCGCTGGCGGGATTGTGGACAGGGCTTGCCGCCGTGATCGCGGCGCTGACCCTGGTCAATATCGGCATCTCCTCGTCGAAGCCGCCGCTGTGGAGCATGCCGACCATGTTCCTGTCCGGCTCGGCTGCGGCGGCCGGGATCGCCACCATCAACTCGATCGGCAATCTCGGCGGCTTCGTCGGGCCGGCGATGATCGGCTGGATCAAGGAACGCACCGGCAGCTTCGACGGCGGCCTCTATTTCGTCGCCGGCCTGCTGGTGCTGTCCGCCGTGCTGACGCTGCTGCTGTCGCGTGCACGAGCCGCGCCCGCACCAGCCGAACCGCAACCCAATCCCGCGCGAACCCGCTAACCACTGATCCGGAGACAACCATGCGTACCCATTCCATCGCCGCCATCCCCGCCGACGGCATCGGCCCCGAAGTGATCTCCGCGGGCGTCCGCGTGCTCGAGGCGCTGGCAAAGCGCTCGGGCGACATCAGCTTCAACGTCAAGACCTTCGACTGGGGCTCGGACTACTACAAGAAGCACGGCGTGATGATGCCGGCCGACGGGCTCGCGGAATTGAAGAATTTCGACGCGATCTATTTCGGCGCGGTCGGCGCGCCCGACGTGCCCGACCACATCACGCTGTGGGGCCTTCGCCTGCCGATCTGCCAGGGTTTTGACCAATACGCCAATGTGCGGCCGACCAAGATCCTGCCCGGCGTCGCCTCGCCGCTGCGCAATGTCGGGGTCGGCGATCTCGACTGGGTGATCGTGCGCGAGAATTCCGAGGGCGAATATGCCGGCATGGGCGGCCGTGCGCACAGGGGGCTGCCGGAAGAGGTCGGCACCGAAGTCGCCGTCTTCACCGGGGTCGGCGTCACGCGGATCATGCGCTATGCATTCCAGCTCGCGCAGTCGCGGCCGCGCAAATTCCTTACCGTGGTGACCAAGTCGAACGCGCAGCGCCACGGCATGGTGATGTGGGACGAAATCGCGGCCGAGGTCGCGCAGGAATTCCCCGACGTCACCTGGGACAAGATGCTGGTCGACGCCATGACGGTGCGGATGACGCTCAATCCGAAGAGCCTCGATACGATCGTCGCGACCAATTTGCACGCCGACATCCTGTCGGACCTCGCAGGCGCGCTGGCCGGCAGCCTCGGCGTGGCGCCGACCGGCAACATCGACCCGCAGCGCCGCTTCCCCTCGATGTTCGAGCCTATCCACGGCTCGGCGTTCGACATCACCGGCAAGGGCATCGCCAACCCGGTCGCGACCTTCTGGACCGGCGCGCAGATGCTGGAACATCTCGGCGAAAAGGACGCTGCGGCGCGCCTGATGGCGGCAGTCGAGAAGGTGTGCGCGGCCGGCGTGCTGACGCCCGACGTCGGCGGCAAGGCGACGACCAAGGAAGTGACGGATGCCGTGATCGACGCGATCCATGGATCGAACGTGTGAGAGTGCGTAGCTATCCGCGAACGTCGTCCGCCTCCCCCGCTTGCGGGGAGGGAGCCTGACCAGGAGTACTCGCCTCACGACGGTGCGGCTGCTCTCGATACCCATAACCGGGAAACGGACCGTGCTACCCGATCTGACCAGACGACACTTCATGACTGCTGGAGGACTATCGATCATGGCCGCGATGACGGGGATACAGCCGGCTGGTGCTGCGGCATGGCGCGACGAGATCCGCGCCATCGCGTTCGACGTCCAGGGGACATGCGTCGACTTCCATCAGCCGATCCTGAGTGCCGGGCAGGCCGTCAACACCGCCAAGGGCCTCGCGCTCGACTGGGCAAGGCTCTCGAGCGAATGGCGCGACCTCTATCGTGCCGCGCTCGACGACGTGATCGCCGGCAAGCGCCCGTGGATCCGGGTCGACCGCATCTATCGCGAGGCGCTGGATGTGCTGCTCGATCGCCACGGCCTCGCGGAGGCTTTCTCCAGGAATGAACGCGACGAATTGAACACGGTGTGGAGCAAGCTCGACGCCTGGCCCGACAGCGTCGAGGGACTTGCGCGCCTGCGCAGCCGCTTCGTGACCTCGACATTGTCGAATGCCGGCATGGCCGCCGTGGTGGCGGTGGTCAAGCACGCCAGGCTGCCGTTCGACGCCGTGCTGACCGCAGAGCTTGCACGCAGCTACAAGCCGTCACCGGCCGTGTATCAGCTCGCCATCGACTACCTCGGCTATCCCGCCGACAAGATCCTGATGGTCGCCTGCCACAAATACGACCTGAAGGCGGCCCGGGCCTTCGGCATGCGCACCGCGTTCGTCGCCCGTCCGCTGGAGTTCGGGCCGGCGGCGAAGGTCGACGTGGCGCCAGAATCCTGGATCGACCTGCACGCGGACAGCTTTACGCAACTCGCCGATCAGCTCGTGCCGGCGTAGCGACGCAACGAAACAGGGCGCTTACGTCACGACAGCGCACCCGGCTCCGCGCAATTGGTCAACCGCGCCGGCACACCAACGGCGGTGCAGCCGGCCGGCACGTCCGAGGTCACCAGTGCGCCGGCGCCGACCTTGGCGAAATCGCCAACAGAGAGATTCCCGATCAGCGTTGCGCCGGCGCTGAGCAGCACGCCGCGGCCGATCGTCGGGGCATGGCGCGGGTCATCCTGATGCCGGGCGATGGTGACGTTCTGCAGGATCGTGACCTCATCGCCGATCGACGCCAGAGCGCCGATGATGATGCCGGTGCCGTGATCGAGGAACACCGCAGTGCCGATTTTGGCCGAGGGATGAATGCTGATCTGCAACTGGTCCGCCGTCGCGCTTTGCATCAGCAGCGCAAGATCAGGGCGATCATGGCGCCACAGCCAGTTCGTCACCCGCCAGGCCTGCAGCGCGACGTAGCCCTTGAAGTCGAGCAGCGGCACCAGCAGGCCCGTGATCGCCGGGTCGCGGCGCACGATGGCGGTAAGATCGGTGGCCGCGGCTTCGACCAGCGCGGGCTCGGCCGCGAACGCCTCGCGGGCGGTCCGCATGAACTGCGCACGATCGGCTTCCGCACGGCAGATAGCCCGGCCGATCAGGAAGGCGAGCGCGCCGCCGAGATCGCCCTGATCGAGGATGAAGGCGGCCGACGCCTCGAGAAAACGATCGGCGACAACGGCAGCTTCCGCCTCGCGCCGGATCGCAAGCCAGAGATCGTCGGGACTCGCCGTCACCTGCACCGCCATGATCACCTCATCGCCCCGCGTCAGGACGATAGAGTGGGCATGGCCTCGCCAAAATGCAAACCGCCCGCTTGCTTGTCGCAAACGGGCGGCTCGGGGCCATCAGGGTGTTATGGGGGCACATCGCCTGAAGGCTCAGTGCTTGCCTCGCATGATCAGCCCTGCGGCGGCTGATCGTTCGGCGGGGTCGGACGGGTCTTGTGCTGCGCCATGAAGGCGTCGAACTCTTCCTTGTCCTTGGCGTGGCGGAGGCGATCGAGGAAGTTCTTGAACTCGACCTGCTCTTCCTCGAGCCGGCGCAGCGTGTCCTGACGATACTCGTCGAAGGCGCGGTTGCCGCTCGACGGCGGGCCGAAGCCGCCGAACGGGAAGCCGCGGCGCTCCATGCGGCTCTTCATCCGCTCCATCTTGTCCTGCATGCGCTCCATCTTGTTCTGCCAGCGATCCATGTCGTTGTGACTCCAACAGGCCATTTTTCTGCTCCCGAGTGTGAAAAAGAGAAGGGCGAGGCCGATCGGCCACCAGATCATGAAGCCGAGGATGATCCCGGCGATCTTCAGGGGATGCCAGGGCGTCGCGTAGAAGTGCGGACGGTAGGGCTCTTCGACGGGGCCGCGCCAGCGATTGACATCAGCGGTGTAGGCCATTTCCTTCTCCATCACGGCATCACGCCGTTGTGAATGTAAATAACATTTACATAGGTAGCCGATCCCTTGCGAAAGTCAAGCAGCGCTGATGACGCAGCCCTCGGATTATTTTTGAGTTCGCCGTTGAACCTTATTTCGGCTTGCCCCACGGGCCGGCCGGCTTGTCGTCGGCGGGCGCCGCGGCGCCCGGCCTGCGATCGGTGAGGAAGCCAAGGCCGCGCAGATAGATCAGCACTTCGGCCTCGAGCAGATCCTCCGGCGACATCGGCAGCTTGCGCCGGGCGGCGTCGCCGCGGCCGAACAGCGAGGCGACGCCGTGCGACATCGACCAGATATGCAGCGCCATCATCATCGCCGGCGGGCGCGGTGTGCCGGGCGGCGCCAGCGCCGCGAGCCGCTCGGCGGCGGCGCGGATGATCGCAAAGGCGCGCTCGCTTGCCGCCATCAGGGTCGAATTGGAATCGACCGGCAGGCCGGATTCGAACATCGCGGAGTAGAACGCGGGCTCCTCGCGCGCAAAGGCGAGATAGGCCTTGCCGACCCGCTCGAACGCCGTGACGGTGTCGGGGCGGCCGTCGTCCCAGGCCTGCGTCAAGAGCTGCTCGAACTGCTCGAAGCCGCGCTGCGCGATGCTGGCGATCAGCTCGTCACGGTCGCGGAAATGCCGGTACGGCGCGGCGGGGCTGACGCCGGCCATGCGCGCGGCATCGGCGAAGGTGAAGCCGGCCGGCCCCTTCTTCGAGATCAGGTCGAGGGCGGCCTGCAGCAACGCCTCTTTGAGATTGCCGTGATGATAGCCGCGCTCGGCGCGGCCTTGGTCCTTGCGCCAGCTCATGTGAACGGCTTTTACATGAGCCGGCGGTAAAGGTCACTAGCGGGACGACGGCCCGTCAATCAAGATTAACGGATCGGTGGCGTGAGGCACACTGCTGTCGCTTGACCAGCGGAGCCCCGCTCAAGCCAATGCCTGCGTATACTCCCCTTCCCCTGAAAGGGGGAAGGGCGGCCGCAGGCGACGCTGTATGCGGAGAGAGCAGATCCCCACCCGCTTTGCTCTGGCGAGCAAAGCGACCTCCCCTTTTCAAGGGGAGGTAAATGCTCCCGCAGTATCGGCCCGGGCACTACCGTCCCGGGATCGGCAGCACCGGCATGATCTCCACGGCCTCGCCGGGGAATATCGCAAAATGCGGGTGGTTCTCGAACAGCTTTGCCGCCGCCTCATGCGAGGGCGCGCGCACCACGGTGAAGCCGGTCATCAGATTGGCGATGTCGGCGGTGCCGCCGGCGCCGACATGCTTGGTCTTGCCGAGCGGCCCGCCCATCTCGACGATCACATCGTGGTGTTTCTCGACCCAGGCGCCCCAGGCGGCCATGCCCTGCTGTTCCTTGGCGCGCCGTTCGGCCTCCGGCAGCGCGTTCCAGGCTGCCATGCGCGAACCGGTTTTGCCGCCGCCGAGATAGACCGCGAGGAAGGTGTCATTGCTCATCGTGCTTCTCCGTTGTGGTGGTTTGACGATCGGTCGGTCGCGCGATGCCGCCGCTTTGCGGTGGCATCGCGTCTCGTTTGAGATTCACCGCAGCGCCTTGCCCCAGCCGCCCTGCGGATGCTCGAAGGTCGAAGCCGCTTGCTGCACTTCCTCCGAGAAATCCGCCATCTCCTGCACCTGGCGGATCTCGATCATCTCGTTGGCACTGGCGGGGCACTGCTTGGCCCATGCGATCGCTTCGGCGCGCGAAGCGACCTCGATCATCCAGAAGCCGCCGATCACTTCCTTGGCCTCGGTGAAGGGGCCGTCGACCACGATGGGCTCGCCGGTGTCGAACTTGACGCGCGCGCCCGAGGCCGGCGGATGCAGGCCTTCCAGCGTGATCAGCACGCCGGCGTCCTTCAGCGCCTGATTGTATCGCATCATTGCGGCGACCCGTTCGGGGTCGAGCTCGAGCTCGGCCGGCGCGGACTCGTAGCCGAGCGGGATCATCAACATCATGAAACGCATTGGTCGGACTTCCTTGCTAGTTGAGTTCTCACCCCGTCATTTCGGCAGCGCGTCGTCCGAATTCGAGTCTACTCGAATTCGGCACCTGGTATTTGTCCAAGTCGGCAACAGCCGACCTGGATGCGCAAGCCTGCAATGACGAAGTCGTCACCTGTTTCCAGCCTGCGCGCGCAGGCGTTCTTCCTGCTCGCGCAGCTCGGGCGTCAGCGCCTCGCCGAAATCCTCCGCGGCGAACACCTGGCGGATCTCGATCTCGGAGCCGGCGTCGAACCGCGCGCGCTTCATCCAGCCGATCGCATCATCGAGCGATTTGGTCTCGATCATCCAGAAACCGCAGGCGAGATCGGAGGTCATGCTGAACGGTCCATGGCTCACGGTGCTCTGCCCGCCGGCATATTTGACGCGCGCGCCCTTGCTGGTCGGATGCAGGCCCTCGCCGGCCTGCATCACGCCGGCCTTGACCATCTCCTCGTTGAACTTGCCCATCGCAGCGAGCATCTCCGTGCTCGGCATCACGCCGGCCTCGGTATCCTTGTTCGCCTTCACGATCACCATGAACTTCATCGTCCTGCTCCGTTGGCTGCTGTCTTGCCGGCATCGCCGGTGCTCGTCTCAAGGACGACGCGTGGCTTGCCGCGCCGACAGGACAGGCGGAATTATTTCGGAGGTCGTCGCATCGCGCGTCACTGCGGTCAGCGCTCCTGCGGAACAAGCACACCGTCCTGATGCGACGGACCGAAATAGACGTCGATGCGCGACACCTTGTCGCCGTCGAACACGAAGAACTCGGTGTTGCGGAAGCTCTTGCCGTCGCGGGCGACGCAGCGATAGGTGACGAAGGCCTCGGCGCCGTCGACCATGATGCGCTCGATCTCGTGGCGGCCGATCCAGCCAGAGTCGCGCCAGCACTCGGCGAAATAGCGCGGCTTGTCGATGTTCTCGCCGTAGGGCGTCGAGAAACGGAAATCCTCGGCAAACGCCGCTTCCACACTCGCGCGATCATTGGCGAGATAAGCGGCGAAGAGGGAGCGGATGATCTCCGCCCTGTTGCCAGCTGCAGCCATGTCACCTCCACACAAATCTCGCCCGGGCCCCAGGGCGCGACCGGCGCTCCAGAACCCGGGCTTCAGGGAGATGACGAACGGGGCGGCCCAAAAGCGACATCGCACCGCGATTTATTTTCGGGTCTCGACCGAACCGCGGGTTCCCCTGTCGGTTCCGTCCCAGTTTTCAATCCCCATTGGGGAACATGCCGAAATAAGGCTCGGCCTCCTTGAGGACGCGCGCGAAGGACGGCCGCGCTTTCAGCCGCTCGAGATAGGCCAGGAGGTCCGGATGGTCCTCCCCGATCGGCTCGACCTTGTTGCCGTAGAACAGCGCCGGCGCGGCGGCGCAGTCGGCCAGCGAGACCTGCTCACCCATCATCCAGCCGTCATGCGCGAGCTGCTCATCCAGGATTGCATAGGAAGTACGGAGCTGCGCCCGCGCCTCGGCGACGCCATGCGGGTCCTTGCTGTCAGCCGGCCGCAGCCGGTCGCCGACGATCTTCTGCGTCGGCAGATGGACGTAGAGATCGAGGAAGCGGTCGCGCAGCCGGGTCTGCAACGCGAGCTCCGGGTCATTGGGGATCAATCCGACGGCGCCGGGATAATGCCGGTCGAGATACTCGATGACGATGCTCGATTCAGGCACCGTCTCGCCGCGCGCCTCGTCGCGCAGCACGGGAAAGCGGCCGATCGGCGACAGCGCGAGCAGCGCTGCGCGCTCGGCGGGGTCGCCGAGATTGACCATGTTCGGCGTGAACGGCGCGCCGTTCTCGTAAAGCGCGACCAGCGCCTTCCAGCAGAACGAGGACAGCGGGTGGTAATGCAGGGTCAGTGACATCGGAACTCCATCATGGGACCAGTATCTGGACGACGAACCGGAGACCGCTCAACAGACATCTCGTGCGGAATTATTTTGCCCGTCGGCCGGGACTGAGAGCGGGCATCGACGCGATGCGCATTCGTCGAGGCTGCGAATCGCGGTGCGGAATCGATCCGTGAAACGCTCAGCATATCAGCGTTCGTAATAGGTCTATCAGCGTCGCTGAAGTAGATGCATTGCGATCATCCGCATCACACCAAAATCGTCACCAATTTTGGTCCGTAGGATTACGGTAGAGATCGCATCACGACTATGGATGATAACGTGCACATCGGAAAATTACTTTGCAAGCTGAGATAGATGCGTGCGCGCCGCGCTGCATTATGCAGTCCGTGCCACGCCGCAGGCTTTACCGATGCTAAACGGCTCGCTGCAACCTTTCCGTGAGTTGCGTCGATCCAATTTCCCATCCCGTTTCATTTGAAACTTCACGGAGCCCTGATGTTCAGTTTCAGCAACAAGGCAAACATCGACAGTGCGCTGGCGCAAGCTGCAGCGATCGGCAAGTCGCAGGCGGTGATCGAGTTCAAGCTCGACGGCACCATCGTCACCGCCAACGAGAACTTCCTGAACGCAATGGGCTACACGCTCGACGAGATCAGGGGCAAGCACCACAGCATGTTCGTCGAGCCGGCGTATCGCGACAGCCACGACTATCGCGCGTTCTGGGCGAGCCTGAATCGCGGCGAGCTTCAGGCCGCGCAGTACAAGCGCGTCGCCAAGGGCGGCCGCGAGGTCTGGATCCAGGCTTCCTACAACCCCATCCTGGACAAGACCGGCAAGCCGGTCGGCGTCGTCAAATTCGCCACCGACATCACCGCGCAGAAGATCCACAGTATGGAAGACGCCGGCAAGATCGCCGCGATCGGCCGGGCGCAGGCGGTCATCGAGTTCAAGATGGACGGCACCATCGTCAATGCCAACGAGAACTTCCTCGGCGCGATGGGCTACTCGCTCGCCGAGATCCAGGGCAAGCACCACAGCATCTTCGTGCCGCCGCCCGACCGAGACAGCCCGGCCTATCGCGATTTCTGGGCACGGCTGAACCGCGGCGAGCTGGAGTCAGGCGAATTCAAGCGCCTCGCCAAGGGCGGCAAGGAGATCTGGATCCTCGCCAGCTACAATCCGATCCTCGACGACCGCGGCAAGCCGTTCAAGGTCGTCAAGTTCGCGACCGACATCACGCAGCAGAAGCTGAAGGCCGCCGACAATGACGGCCAGATCGACGCCATTGGCAAGTCGCAGGCGGTGATCGAGTTCAACATGGACGGCACGATCCGTACCGCGAACCCGAACTTCCTCGCCGCGATGGGCTATTCGCTCGCCGAGATCCAGGGCCGGCATCACAGCATGTTCGTCGAGCCGGTCGAGGCAGGCTCGTCGGGCTACCGCGAGTTCTGGGGAGCGCTGAATCGCGGCGAGTTCCAGGCCGCCGAATACAAGCGCATCGCCAAGGGCGGCCGCGAGATCTGGATCCAGGCATCCTACAACCCGATCCTCGATCTCAACGGCAAGCCCTACAAGGTGGTGAAATACGCCACCGACATCACCGCGCAGGCGATCGGCCGCAAGAAGGCCGACAGCGCACGCGGCCTGATCGAGGCGGTTGCCGCCGGCAGCGAGGAGATGAGCGCCTCGATCCGCGAGATCTCGGAGACCATGACCAAGTCGAAGCAGAACGCCGCGGTCGCAACAGGCCGTGTCGAGGCTGCCGACGGACAGGCGCAGAAACTCAACGCCGCAGCTCAGGCGATGAGCGGCATCGTCGAGATGATCTCGAGCATCACCGGGCAGATCAACCTGCTCGCGCTCAACGCCACGATCGAATCGGCGCGTGCGGGCGAAGCCGGCCGCGGCTTCGCGGTGGTGGCCTCCGAGGTGAAGAGCCTCGCCAACCAGGCCAAGCAGGCGACCGATACGATCTCCTCGGAGATCGACGCACTGAACTCGATCGCGGCCGAGGTGGTCTCCTCGCTGTCCGAGATCAAGGCGGCGATCGCCGGCGTCAACGAATACATCACCTCCACCGCCGCCGCAGTCGAGGAGCAGAGCATCGTCACGCAGGACATGTCGACCAACATGCAGCGCGCCTCTGCCGAACTCGCGGCATAGGCAGCGGTGCGATCCTCGAAGGATGCACGGCCCAGGCTGGTGGTCGTGCATCCTTCGAGACGCGACTGCCACACGACAATGACAAAGAATTCCTCTCGGGTTGACACGTCGGAGTAAAGGTCGCAGACGGTCGGGACTTCCTGCCTGAACCGATGGACCATCCGATGAATTCCGCTTCCCCCAAAGTCGCACTCGTGACCGGCGCCGCGCGCGGTATCGGGCTTGCCGCCGCGAAACGCTTTCTCGCCGACGGTTGGCGCGTCGCGCTGCTCGACATCGAAGGCGCGCTGCTGGAGAGCGCGGTCGCGGCATTGAAGCAGCCCGACACCACATTGGCGCTGACCTGCGACGTATCGGACGCCGACGGCGTGGCCGCCGCGATCGCTGCGATCACGAGCCGCTTCGCCCGGCTCGACGCGCTGGTCAACAACGCCGGCACGGCCGTGTTCGCGCCGGTGCTGGAGACCTCGGACGCCGACTGGAGCCGCATCATGGCGGTGAATCTCACCGGCCCGTTCCTGTGCACCAAGGCGGCAGCGCCCGTGATGCGCGAGCATGGCGGCGGCGCGATCGTCAACATCACCTCGATCTCGGCGGTGCGCGCCTCGACCTTGCGCTCGGCCTACGGCACCAGCAAGGCGGGCCTCGCCCATCTCACCAAGCAGCTCGCGGTGGAGCTCGCCTCGCTCGGCATCCGCGTCAACGGCGTCGCGCCCGGGCCGGTCGAGACCGCGATGGCCAAGGCCGTGCACACGCCGGAGATCCGCGCCGACTATCACGACGCGATCCCGCTCAACCGCTACGGGCTGGAGGAGGAGCTGGCGGAGGCGATCTTCTTCCTGTGCTCGGATCGCGCCAGCTACATCACCGGCCAGATCCTCGCCGTCGACGGCGGCTTCGACGCCGCCGGCATCGGCCTGCCGACCCTGCGCGGGCAGCGGCGGAACGGGTGAGGACGCTCACGCAGCCTCATCGTCACCCTGAGGAGCGCGCAGCGCGCGCTCCTCAGGGATGACGGGTTGAAACCAGCGAAAGGTCTACCGTCCATTCACCGCGACCACGCGCCAGGCATCTGCCAGCCGATCGATCCGCGTCAACGACAATGGATCGATCACGAAGCGCAGCGCGAGCTCCGGCGCGAGCTCGAGCGCGATTGCGAGGATCGCACGGATGGTGCCTGAGTGCACGACCAGCACGACGTCGCCGGCCGGCAGCCGCACCAGCCCTGCCCGCGCGCGCGCGATCTGATCGGCAAAACTTTCGCCGCCGGGCGGCCGGTTGGTCCCCGGCGAATTCCAGAACGCCCGATAGGCCGCCGCGCCGAGCTCGGCCTCGATCTCGCTGTGGCGACGGCCGGTCCAGTCGCCAAAATCCTGCTCGCGGAAGGCATCATCCGCCGTCGCCGTGAGGCCGAGCCGCTCGGCGGTCTCGCTCGTGCGCCGCGCCGGACTGCAGACCGCGAAAACGCCGGCCGGCAGCCGCGCCTGCAACGCGGCGAATGCTGGCGCATCGCCGAGGTCTGCGGGCGCATCCGGCGCATGGATCACGCCGCGCGGACCGTCGACCGGCGCGTGGCGGATCAGCCAGAGATGCGTTTCATGGTCCATCGCGGCAGCAGCCCTTCCATTCTGACCGGGGCGTGTACTCATTGACAGTTGATGCCTGATTTATCGGGCAAGGCGCCAACGTACACGGTACGTGGTGGTCCCCCATTATCAGGTGACCTCAGCCCGCTATCATCCGGCCATTTTTTGGACAAGACTGACGGGAGTGCTGGGGGTCGGTCGACCCGGACGGATAACCGAGTCGGCACGCTTGGGTGACATTGGATGGAAAGGGAAGCGCCAGTGAACTCCACCCCCACCCCGAACCCGGTCGAATCGAACGATGGCCTGACCACGCGCGCCGACGAAAGACTCGCAGAAACCCACAAGCAGATCACGCGCGCCAATGAAGAGCTCGCGCGTTTGAGCGAACAGCTTGCGAGAATGGAGCGCGATGCCGCCTCCCCGGCTCCGGCGCAGCCTGCCCCGCCTTCGGCCGGACCCAGCCTTGGCGCTTCCGAGCCAGGCTCTGCCGCTTTCGGACCTCGCTCGCGATCGCCGCGCCGGATGCCGGGCTTCCGTGCTCTCGCCGGCTTGTCGCTGGCAGCATGTATCATTGTCGGCGCGCTGGCTTTGCAGTCGTCGTACGGTAGAGGAGCCAAGCAGGTTGTCGCACGTTGGGTGCCTCAGCTCGTTTCAACTCCGTCATTGCCCCCGGATAATCCGCCGCTGGCGGCGCAGCCCGCTCCACCCACCGTTCAGGCCGCAGCGGTGGACGCCGCTCTGCCCCAGGCGACGCCCCCGGTACCGCCGCAGGACGCCGCGCCGACGGTCAATCCAGCTCTTCCCGACCAAGCGCAGCTGCTGCAAACGATCGCCCGCAACCTCGAAAATTTGGAGCGAAGCATCGAGCAGCTCAAGGCGGACCAGCAACAGACGGCCCGCGTGAGCTCCAAAGCCATCGAGGAACTCAAGGCGAGCCAAGAAGACATGAAACGGACGCTGGCGAAGCTCTCCGAGCCGAAGCCGTTACCGCTTCCGACGCCGCCTACTCCAAGCGTGCGCAAGCCCGAGCGGACGTCTCCACCCCCGTATGCTAGAGCGCGGCCGCCAATCTCCAGGGAATGGCTCTACGACGATTGGTGACGGTCGATGCAATGCCCATCGACGTCTTGTCCCGGAACAACGCCTCGGATCGGCGCGGCTTCCAGTTCTGGCCCATGGCTGAACGCGCGCCAGCGGTTGCTTGGGCTCGCATCATCTTCATGCGAAGGGGTCTCCACCGCACTCGAAATCGCTAGCCGAGCCGCGCCGCGAGCAGCACCAGGATCGCGGTCTCCGCAACCTGCTCGGCGCCACCGAGCACGTCGCCGGTCTGGCCGCCGATCTGCCGCTTTGCCAGCAGCGCCATGATCGATGCGCTCGCGCCGGCCGCGATCGCCGCCAGCAGCGCGCTGCCGAAGGGCAGCGCGAGGACTGCGATCACCAGCGCGATGCCGGCTGCGACACCCGCAATCGCGCCGTCGGGCCGGCCGGCATTAGCCGCGAGCCCATCCTTGCGCGCGTAAGGCAGGCTGATCGCGATCCACGGCAACACACCGCGGCCGAGCGCATGCGCCGCGATCAGGCTCTGCACCACCATTCCGTTGGGAAGTGCAGCCAGGGCCGCGAGCCTGGTGGCAAAGCTCACCACCAGCGCCAGCGCGCCATAGGTGCCGAGCCGGCTGTCGCGCATGATCTCGAGCTTGGCCGCTTGATCGCGGCCGCCGCCGAACCCGTCGGCGACATCGGCGAGCCCGTCTTCGTGCAGCGCGCCGGTCAACAGCGCGCCACAACCGAGCGCCAGCGCCGCCGCAGCGAGGTCCGGAACACCGATCATCCGCAGCAGCAGACAGAACAGGCCGATCGCCGCCCCGATGCCCGCGCCGACCAGGGGGAACAGCCGTTGCGCCCGGGCAAAACCTTCCGGCCGCGCACCGTCCGGATGCGGCATCGGCAGCCGGGTCAGAAAGGCCGTGGCGGTCCTGAGATCGTCGAGCCATTGATTCATGGTGAAGGCCTGAAAATTGAACTAGTTTGCGGCCCGCTCGACGAGGGAATCGCATGCATTTCAGCACTCTAGACGACATCCGGAGCTTTTGTCGCGACCTGCCCAAGGGCGATGAGGCGAGCGCTGCGGCAGCTACCCTGCGCCAGCAGAACCTGACCAAGCCGCCGGGCAGCCTCGGCCGGCTGGAAGAGGTTGCGATCTGGCTGGCGCGCTGGCAGCGGCGCGAGATCCCCCGGCTCGACCAGGTCACGATCGCCGTGTTCGCCGGCAATCACGGCATCGCCGAGCGCGGCGTCTCCGCCTTTCCCTCTGAAGTCACCGCGCAGATGGTGGCGAATTTCGCCGCGGGGGGCGCCGCGATCAACCAGATCGCCAGGCTTGCCGGGGCGGAGCTGCGCGTCGAGCCGCTCGAACTCGCACGTCCGACCCGCGATTTCACGATGGCGCCGGCGATGGATGGCGCCGATTTCCTGGTCGCCTTCGACACCGGCTGGCGCACGGTGCCGGAGCGATGCGATCTGCTCGTGGTCGGCGAGATGGGCATCGCCAACACCACGGTCGCGGCGACGCTGTGCGCGGCGCTGATGGGCGGACGCGGTGCGCGCTGGGCCGGCCGCGGCACCGGCGTCGACGATACCGGCCTGCTGCGCAAGCGCACTGTGATCGATACCGCGCTGAAACTGCATCGCAGCCTGCTCGACGATCCGCTCGCCGTCGCAGTCGCGCTCGGCGGCCGCGAGCTCGCGGCCATCGCGGGCGCCGTGCTGGCGGCGCGGGCACGATCGATCCCGGTGCTGCTCGACGGCTTCGTCGCGACGTCGGCGGTGCTGCCGCTGGCGCGGCTTGCGCCTGATAGCCTCGCGCATTGCCGCGCCGGGCATGTCTCGGCCGAGCTCGGCCATCGTCAGCTGCTGCGCGACCTGCAGCTCGCGCCCCTGCTCGATCTCGAGATGCGGCTCGGCGAAGCCTCCGGCGCCGGGGTTGCGATCCTGCTGCTGCGCGCGGCGCTCGCCTGTCATGGCGGCATGGCGACCTTTGCCGAGGCCGGTGTCTCCGGCGCGGGCTGACAAACTGTCGCCGCATGGGCTAGCGTAGACTACGGGTTCAGCGCGAGCTGGACGACGTCAACCGAAGGAACCGCCGAATGCGCACCGGGGCGATCTCGACGATCTTGGGCTTGGCGGCGCTTTTCGCGGACATTTCCTTCGCGCATGCCGAGGTCCGCATCCTCGCCAGCCCCGGCGGGCAGGTCGGCCCGTTCATCGAATTGTTCGACAAGGTGCGCGAGTCCGGCGGGCGCGTGGTGATCGACGGGCCGTGCCTGTCGGCCTGCACGCTGGTGCTGTCGATGGTGCCGGGCGACCGCATCTGCGTGACGCGGCGCGCCGTGCTCGGCTTCCACGCCGCGCGCTCGATCGACCGGCGCGGCCGGACCTATGCCGAACCGGAAGCATCCGAGGCGGTGCTGGAGGCCTATCCGGCGCCAGTGCGCGGCTGGATCGTGCGCCGCGGCGGCCTGACCTCGCGCCTGCTGCTGCTGCGCGGCCGCGAGCTCGACGCGATCTATCCGCGGTGCCGGTGAATTGCGTAGCTGATGTAGGGTGGGTTAGCGAAGCGTAACCCACGCTTGTCGCCCACAGGCGCTTGCGCAGACGGGAAACCGGCGCTGGGTCACGCCTTTGGCTAACCCACACGACGTTCTACAATTCTACGGCGGCGCGTGTGCCGGCCTACATCTGCTGCGGGCAGTTCACCATCCAGGGGATGCCGAACTGATCGACGCACATGCCGAAGCCGTTGGAGAAGAAGGTCTTGCCGAACGGCATGGTGACCGTACCGCCTTCGGACAGCGCCTTGAAGCGGCGTTCGGCCTCCGCGGGATCCTCGACCTGCAGCGCGACGTGAAAACCCTGCGGCTTCTGGAAGTGACCGGGCGGGGCGTCGGAGGCCATGATGATCTCGCCGTCGATCGAGAGGCGAGCATGCATGATCTTGTCCTTCCAGCCCGGCGGCGTCTGCATCTCCGCGTTGCCCTCGCCGTAGGGGAAGGATTCCTCGATCCGTGCGCCCAGAACCTTCTGATAGAAGTTCAGCGCCGCGCCGCAATTGCCGTCGTAGGAGAGATAAGGATTGACCTGCATCACATGCTCCCTGGGTAGGTTCTGGTTTTGAGGCGCTTCTTCACGCGAACCGTTAAACCACTTCGCTCGAAAACGCGCTATTTTTCCGTCAGCTTCTTCAGATTGGCGAGACCGGCCTCGAAATCCTTGCCGATCATGTGATCCAGGTTCATGAACACCTGCATCACCTTCGACATGAAGACGGCCGGACCATACATGGTCCATGTGACGCTGGTCGCATCTCCCTGCGGCAGCATTGTGAACTCGGCGGTGTTGTGGCCCTCGAACGGCTTGAGGAAGTCGAGCTTGATCACGATCTTCGACGGCGCGGACGACTGCAGGATCTCCATCCGGCCGGTGCCGACATTCTTGTTGCCGTCCCAGGCATAGATCGCTCCCTGCCCGCGCCCGGCGCCGTCATAGGTGCGCTTCATGTCGGGATCCCGATTCTCGTAGGGCGACCAGACCGTCCACTGACGGAAATCGTCGATCAACGGAAAAATCCGCTCGGCCGGCGCATTGATGCTGGTCGTGCGCGTGACGCGGAATGTGCTCGGCTTGGTCGCCGCGAGGACGAGGATGACGGCAATCGCGACCGCGAGAATGACCGCGATGATGGCAATGGTCTCGAACATGACAGTCTCCACGCAAATGAATGAGGACGATAGCTCAGCGGCGGAACGGAAGCAGCGCGCGCAGATTGCCGTCGCGCAGATAGAGCCCGCCCCAGACCATCAGGCCGAGATAGAGCCCGAACAGCGTGTGGGTGAACAGCGGGCTGCCGATCCGCACATGGGAGGCAATCGCGCCGCCGAGATAGCCGGTGAGCAGGATGGCGCCGAGGATCGAGGTCGGCGGCACCGAGTACAGCAGCGTGCAGACGATGGTGATGATGCCGAGGCTGCGCGCCAGCGTATCGCTCGCGCCGTAGCCCATCTTGTCCATGGTCTCGGTGACGACGGACAACGGCAGCAGCTTGATCGCGCCATCGAACAGCAGGAAAAGGACGACCACGCCGCTCAAGACGCGGCCGGTGATGCGGGCGGGCTTCGAGATTTCGGTGTCGACGATGACAGGCATGGCAGGCTCCGTAACGCTTGGTGATGCTCTGCCTTCATGACGAATGGAGCAGTGCGGCGCCGACGGGGTGGCGAAGATTTTTTGCAGCGACGACTGGACTTGCGCGAGCGATGCACGCGTCGATCAGCGCGCCGGGGGCTTACCCCAACCCTCCCCCGCAAGGGGAGGGAGCCTGACCAGCGTGCTCACCTCACTTGCGCGCGGTCGCGAAAAATCGGTGCATGCCAATATCGACGTGAGAAGCCACCGGCGGAAGGGTTCCCTCCCCCCTTGCGGGGGAGGGATAGGGAGAGGGGTGTCGCACGGGAAGTCTCTCAACGCACACGCGAACGAGGCACGACCAAGCGAGCGCTACTTCGCCTTCACATTGCGCGGCTGGCTGTCGCGCATCAGGCGATCGATATGCATGCGGATATGGGCGGCTTCGGCGGTGGTGTTGGCGAGCGCGATAGCGCGGTCGAAAGTGACGCGGGCCTCCTCGTTGCGGCCGAGCTGCATCAGGAAGGCGCCGCGCACGCCGAAATAATGGAAGTAATTGGAAAGCCGCGGCGCCAAGGGCTCGATCATCTCGAGCGCGGCCGCCGGCCCCTTCACCTTGGAGACCGCAACGGCGCGGTTCAGCGTGATCACCGGCGACGGCTGCATGATCTCGAGCGCACCGTAGAGCAGGTCGATCTGGGTCCAGTCGGTATCCTCTGCCTTTTCCGCGCGGGCGTGGAGTGCGGCGATCGCGGCCTGCACCTGGTAGGGCCCGCTGCGGCGGTGGCGCATCGCCTTGTCGATCAGCGCGAGGCCTTCGGCGATCAGCTTCTGATTCCACAGGCTGCGGTCCTGGTCGTCGAGCAGGATGACCTGACCGTCGGCGTCGAAGCGCGCCGCGGCTCGGGCATGCTGCAGCAACAGGAGCGCCGTCAGCCCCATGATCTCCGGCTCGCTCTGGAACAGCCGCAGCAGCAGGCGGGCGAGGCGGATCGCCTCCTCACACAGCGGCGAGCGGATCTCCGCGGTGTCGCCGCTCGCCGAATAGCCCTCGTTGAAGATCAGATAGATCATCGCCGCGACCGAGGCGAGCCGCTCGCTGCGCTCGACGGCGCCCGGCGTCTCGAACGGCACATTGGCGTCGGCGACGCGCGCCTTGGCCCGCGTGATGCGCTGCTCCATCGCGGCTTCCGAGACCAGGAAGGCGCGCGCGATCTGCTTCACCGACAGGCCGGAGACGATGCGCAGCGCGAGCGCGATCTGCTGCGTCGCCGGCAGGTCCTTGTGGCAGCAGATGAACAGCAGCCGCAGGATGTCGTCGCGGTAATGCGAGCCATCGAGCCGCTCGGCGAGCTCCTCCTCCGCGTCCTCGAGGTCGGAAATCGCCTGGTCGTCCTCGGGCAGCGGTTGCTGCTTCTTGTTGCGGCGGACCTCGTCGATCGCGACGTTGCGGCCGACCATGATCAGCCACGCCGCGGGATCGCGCGGCGGGCCGTTCTGCGGCCAGCTCTTCAGCGCCCGCAGGCAGGCGTTCTGGAATGCTTCCTCTGCGGTGTCGAGATTGCGGAAGTAGCGCAGCAACGCGCCAACCGCCTGGGGACGCGCCGACGTCAGCGCGGCATCGATCCAGGCGGTGTCGGTCAGGCTCACGGCTTTGCACTCCCCGGGGTGAAGTAGCCGACCGGGCGGATTTCGTAGGTGCCGCCGGGATTGGCCTCGCCGAGGTCGCGCGCGATGTCGAGCACCTCGTCGAGGTTCTTGCCCTCGACCAGATAGAAGCCGAGCAGCTGCTCCTTGGTTTCGGCGAACGGGCCATCGAGCACCAGCGGCGGGTTTTCCTTGCGCAGCGTGGTCGCCGCGGTGGTCGGCAGCAGCCGCGCCACCGGGCCGAGCTTGCCCTGCTTGGCGAGCTTGTCCTGCACGACGGACAATTTCTGCATGACCGACGCGTCGTGTTCCTTGCTCCAGGAACCGACTAGGTCTTCGTCATGATAGCAGAGGATGGCGTACAGCATCGAAAAGGCATCTCCGTTCATTGCAAGAACGAACGATTATGCCCGCTGCCGACAGGCGGCGCGAAAGAAATTTGGGTTCCGGATGCCGGCGACGGATTTCGCCGAAGCCTCGGCGCACAGCGCGAAAGACCGAGGGCTGAGGCCGCGATGGCGCGTCAGGCCATCGCCGTAACGACGATGCCGCGATCACCAATAGACGCCGTAGCGGGCGGCGATCCGGCGCGCCTTGGCCTCGTCGCTCTCCCGGCGGTTGGCCTGGCTCCTCTTCACCGGACGCGACGCCTGCGGCCGCGGCGCATCGGCAGGCTGCACCTGCGACGGGCCCGGCTGGGCTTCGGCGGGAGCAGGCGCAACGGCCGATTGCGTCTGAGCGGGGGTGTCGGCGTTTGCGAGCACAAGGCCACGACTCTGGCCGGCGTGAGCGGTGGTGGCGGCGACTGCGATGAAAGCCGCGATCAGGATCAGCTTGCGCATGGAAGTTCTCCCCGGTTGATGGCAGGAGACTAAGGGGCGGGCCACGCCCGTTCTGTGATGAATATCACATTGAAGTTGGAGGTATCCCGATGGGTAAGGGCGCACTGGCGCTGCTGATCAATGGCGGCTCGGAAAACTGGTCGTCGGCGCGCTGGAAAGCGCGGTTCGACACGGTCTGCCCGGACCGCCGCGTGGTGCTGCTGCCGGACGGCGCGCTCGATCCCGCGGAGGTGCACTATGCCGCGGTATGGAAGCCGAAGCCGGGCGAGCTCGCGGCATTCAAGAACCTGCGCGTCATCTTCAACCTCGGCGCCGGCGTCGACGCACTGATGGCGGACCGCTCGCTGCCCGACGTGCCGCTGGTGCGGGTTTCGGTCTCCGATCTCACCGACCGCATGACAGAATATGTCGTGCTGCATGTGTTGATGCATCACCGCCAGGAGCTATATCTGCGCGAGTCGCAGCGCCTGAAGCGCTGGGCGCCGGACTATCAGTGGGCGGCAAGCGCGATCACCGTCGGGGTGATGGGGCTCGGCACCCTCGGCGCCGCCTCGGCGCACGCGCTGCGCGCGCTCGGCTTCCGCGTCGTCGGCTGGAGCCGCAGCGAGAAGCGGATCGACGGCGTCGTCTGCTATCACGGCACTGACGGGCTGGACGCGTTCCTGCGCGAGACCAACATCCTGGTCTGCCTGCTGCCGCTGACGCCGGATACCCGGCACGTGCTGAACCGCGACGCGTTCGTGAAACTGAACCGCAGCAGCCCGCTCGGCGCGCCTGTCATCATCAATGCCGGCCGCGGCGGATTGCAGAACGAAGCGGACATTTTGCGCGCGCTCGATGACGGCACGCTGGGCGCGGCCTCGCTCGACGTCTTCGAGACCGAGCCGCTGCCCGAGGCGAGCCCGTTCTGGAGCCATCCGAAGGTGGTGCTGACACCGCACAACGCCGCCGACACCGACGCCGACGAGATCTCGAAATACGTCGCGCAACAGATCGCGCGCTTCGAGCAAGGCGGGGAGCTGGAGAACATGGTCGATCGCAAGCGGGGGTATTAGCGCGAAGCCGTCATTGCGAGGAGCGAAGCGACGAAGCAATCCATGCCACCGCAAACACGGTCAGATGGATTGCTTCGCGTCGCTCGCAATGGCGGATGCGAGACAACAGGCGCCTTAGCCCATCCCGGCAACCACCTCCGCGAGCCGGTCGTAGGCCGGCGCGACGCCCTTGTCGATGCCCGAATTGAGATGGCCGTCGCGCGCTTCCTTGGTCGGATGGCGGATGGTGGTGGTCAACGTGGTGGTGCCGGCTTCCTCGATGAAGGTCGAGATGACGAGATATTCGTCGCTGGTGAAGCCCGGCATCGAGAAGGTCTCGCCGAATGCCAGCCGCTCCGGGCGCACCACCTCGCGATAGGTGCCGGTCAGTTCATGCTCGATGCCCTCGGAAGAGCGGAACACAAACCGATAGGCTCCGCCGACGCGCAGGTCGACTTCGCACACGGGCATTGCGAGCGTCTCGCAGCCGAGCCAGCGCACCAGATATTCCGGCTTGGTCATCGCGTCGAACACGAAGCGCCGCGGCGCGTCGAACTGCCGCGTCATGGCGAACTCGAAATCCGATGGGGTCGTGATCCTCAGCGTCTTATCCACGCGTGCGTCCACGTTGCTTCTCCTTGGTTACTCTGACTTTAGGGTTGCTGACCTTGCGGTTGCTGCGCGGCGGGGCCTTCGCGGCCTCCTCCGCCTTCATCTCCTCGAGCAGGCCGTCGAGGCGGTTGAAGCTTTCATCCCAGAAACGACGGAAATTCCCGAGCCAGCCGTCGACCTGCTTGAACGAGTCCGGCGCGATGCGGCACGGCCGCCACTGCGCCTCGCGCCCGCGCGAGATCAACCCGGCATGCTCCAGCACCTTCAGGTGCTTGGAGATCGCCGGCAGGCTCATATCGAATGGTTTTGCCAGCTCCATCACCGAGGTTTCGCCGAGCGCGAGCCGCGCCAGGATCGCGCGCCGGGTCGGATCGGCCAGCGCCGCGAAGGTCGAACTGAGGGGATCGAGCGGCATCTACTTAGCTCATTGGTTAAATAACCTTTGGGTTAAGTACGACCAAAAAGCGGTCGCGTCAACGGCCTATTTTGGCCGCTGACGCGGAGACTGCGACCTACGGCTTGCGCGCGAAGGTGACGTGGGTGGCGTTCGGGCTCGCGACATGCGAGACGACGCCATAGCCGAGCGCGGGCAGGTCGAGCCCCGCGAACAAGCTCTCGCCGGCACCGAGCAAGACCGGCGGTATCACCAATTGCAGTTCGTCGAGCAAACGGGCCTGGAGGAATTGCCGCACCACCGATACGCCGCCACCGACCCGGATGTCCTTGTCGCCGGCAACGGCGCGCGCCCGCTCCAGCGCAGCAAGCATGCCGTCGGTGACGAAATGAAACGTGGTGTCGCCCGCCATCGGAAGGTCGGGCCGCGCGTGATGCGTCAGCACGAACACTGGCGTGTGATATGGCGGTACGTCGCCCCACCAGCCCTTCCACGAATGATCGGGCCACGGCCCACGAATCGGTCCGAACATGTTGCGGCCCATGATCCAGGCGCCGATGTTCTGCATCGACTTGCGGGCGATCTCGTCGTCGAGCCCGGTGGTGCCGCCGTCCTGTCCGGTCATCTGGCGAAATGTTCGCGTCTCGAAGAACCAGGCGGCGGGCAGCGCGAGACCGCCTTCGCCGAATGGATTTTCCAGGCTCTGGCGCGGCGCCGCGCCAAATCCGTCGATCGATACCATGAAGAGTGAAGTCCTGAGCTTTCCCATGAAGTTCCGCTTCCGTGTGCGAGGAGACCTGACCGAGGACGGCCCGGAAAACCAGCTCCCGACATTTGCTCTGGTGAAATTCGCGGCGGCTATTTGGCCGCGCACAGCACGTCGACGGCGCCCTTCACGATCGCCTCGAGTTCCCCGCGCGGCACGCGGGCGCGGGCACGGATCGCGATGGTGTGGATGGTGGCGGAGGCGAGATGCGCCAGCGCCGCCGGATCGGCGCCCTCGGGCAGCTCGCCGCGTTCCCTGGCATGGCGGAAGCAAATGCCGAACGCCTTGTCGAGTTCGGTCAGGCCCTCCACCACCATGCTGCGGATATCCGGATCCGACACCGCCTCGGACGCCGCTGTCATCACCGTGAAGCAGCCGCGCGGACCGGACTCGCCGGAGAGATAGATGTCGAGCGCGATCCGGTAGATGCGCTCCAGCCGCTCGCGCAGCGGCGCCTCGGCGCGAAAGATGTCGGCCATCGACGCGCGCGCATCGTCGCGGTAGCGCTGGTAGCTCTTGATGTAGAGGTCGCGCTTGTCGCCGAACGCGCCATAGAGACTCGGCCGGTTCATGCCGGTCGCAGCACTCAGATCATCGAGCGAGGTCGCGGCAAAGCCGTCGCGGCGAAACAGATCGAGCGCCTTGCCGAGCGCCACATCGGGCTCATAGGCGCGCGGCCGCCCGCGCCGCTTCGGTTCGACGGGCGTCGCACTTCTTGCAGCAGATGGCGGCCTCTTACTTTTTTGTACCATTTCGCATTAAATTCCTTGACGCCCTCAATATTATCCAAGACAGTACAAAAATCAACAATGGCCGGGACACCCGCGCCAGACTCGCCCCAAGGAGGCACCATGGACCTGTATTTCTCGCCGCTCGCCTGCTCGATGGCGACCCGCGTCGCGCTGTACGAAGCGGGCCAGCCGGCCAACTATCTCGAGGTCGATCCGAAGACCAAACAGGTGCGCAATGACGGCACCGACTTCAACAAGGTCAACCCGCTCGGGCTGGTGCCGACCTTGCGCACCGACGACGGCGTGGTGCTGACCGAGAACGCCGCGATCCTGCAATATGTCGCCGACCAGTTCCCGCGCGCCGGCATCGGCACCGCATCGAGCGCCGAACGTTCGAAGCTGCATCAATGGCTGTGCTTCATCGGCACCGAGTTGCACAAGGGCCTGTTCCTGCCGCTGCTCGACAAGAAGGCGCCGCCGGAAGCCAAGACCTACGCGCTGGAGAAATACGTCTCGCGGCTCGACTATCTCGAGGACCACCTGAAGGGCCGCGACTACCTGCTCGATCATTTCAGCGTCGCCGACGCCTATCTCGTCACTGTCATCAACTGGACCATGGCAACGCCGCCGATCGAGCTTTCAAAGTGGCCGGCGCTGAAGGCCTATTACGAGCGCCTGCGCACCCGGCCGTCGGTCGCGAAAGCGGTCGCGGAGGAGTTCGAGCTCTACAAGGCGGAGATCGCCCGGCACAAGGCGGCGGCGTAAGGCACATTGAAAGGCGACGGCTCCGAGCGTGGGGCCGTCCACACTTCGAGGCTCGCTCCGCTCGCACCTCCAGCGACAAAGGCGAAGCCTTTGCGCAGGGGTGACGGAGCGAACATCTGCACGCTTAGCTCTAGCTGAACGCTCAATCTCATGACCGTCATGCTGAGGAGCGCGGAACGCGCGTCTCGAAGCACGACGGCCCGGCTCCCGCCTCACCCTGAGCCCGGATCGAGCGCAGCGATCAGAACGGCTCCTGCCCCAACCCGGGCACGTCGGCCGGACGCGGACCCGGCGCGAGCCAGTGGAAGCGGCGGTCCTTCTCTGCGATCGCGATGTCGTTGATCGAGGCCTCGCGGCGGCGCATCAGGCCGTGCTCGTCGAACTCCCACTGCTCGTTGCCGTAGGAGCGAAACCAGTTGCCGCCGACGTCGTGCCATTCGTACTGGAAGCGCACCGCGATGCGATTGCCGTCGAACGCCCAGAGGTCCTTGATCAGGCGATACTCCAGCTCCTTCTCCCATTTGCGGGTCAGGAAGGCCACGATCGCCTCGCGGCCTTGAAATACCTCGGAGCGATTGCGCCAGCGGCTGTCCTCGGTATAGGCGCCGGCAACCCGGACCGGGTCGCGCGAATTCCAGGCGTCCTCCGCCATGCGCGCCTTCTGCGCGGCGGTCTCGCGGGTAAAGGGCGGCAGCGGCGGGCGTGACATCGGCGATCCCTCAATGTTTGCCAGGCAAATCTATCGCCGGGCGACGGAGAGTCGATGGGGTGTTTCCTATCGCCCGATAGTTAAGCCAGATCGGCCTTCATCAGCGCGCGAATGGACTTCGGAATCGGCTGTGCCCTGCCCTGACTGACGAAGGCGACGCGCACCTGCGCCTTCACGAGCACGTCATCGCCGCGCCGGACCTCCTGCGCGAGCATGATGGAGGCACCCTTCACCGCGATCGGCCAGGTCACGACGTCGAGCATGTCGTCCATTCGCGCGGGCTTCAGGAAGTCCAGCGTCATCGAGCGCACCACGAAGGCGAAGCCGCCGGTCTCCTCCTGCGTCTCCTCGAACAGCGCGTTCTGTTCGGCGCCCATCAAGCGGAGATGATTGGTGCGGCCGCGCTCCATGAAGCGCAGATAATTGGCGTGGTAGACGATGCCGGAAAAATCGGTGTCTTCGTAGTAGACACGGACCTGCATATGATGTCGGCCATCGCGGATCGCGCCGTCGATATGGGGTAAGGTCAAGTGCGGCCCCTCGATTGCCCTCGTGAGAACCATCGTTTTGCGCAAATTGCGCGATCACGCAAGCGCGATCAGGACAGCACCGGCCCCTTTGCGCCGAGCGTGACCTGCACGATCTCCGGCGGCACGCCGAGGCGGAACGGCATGATGCTGCAGCCGAGGCCGCCGGAGACGACGACGTCGCATTTCAGCTTGATGTGGCCATAGGCGAGCCGCATGCCGTGCTTCACCGGCACCGCGGGCGACCAGCCGAGCAGCCGGATCTGCCCGCCATGGGTGTGGCCGGACAGTTGCAGCGCGACGCGCGAGGGCACGCGGAGCGCCACATCGGGCTCGTGCGCGAGCAGGATCACCGGCGCGTCGTCGGTGACTTTTGCGAGCGTCGCGTTGAGATCGTCGACGCCGATGCGCCGGACCTCGCGATAGCGCCGCGCCGCCATAAAGGCGAGCTGGTCGCCGAGACCGGCAAGCCAGAACGGGCGACCGTCCTTGGTGAGCCGCACCGCGTCGTTCTCGTAGACCGGAATGCCGGCGCGCTCCAGCGCGCGGCGCGCGACGGGTGTCCCCTGCCCCAGGCGCTGCACCGTCTTGTCTTCCCAATAATCGTGATTGCCGAGCACGGCGTGGACGCCGAGCGGCGCCTTCAGGCCCCTGAGCACCGCGGCCCATTCGGAAGCCGGAATGAAGCGGGTGACGTGGCGCAGTCCCGCGACATAGTCGCCGAGCAACACGATGATGTCGGGGTTCAGCGCGTTGGTGCGCTCGACGATCTCCGCGATGCGATCGAGCGACATCCAGGGATCGCAGGCGTGAATGTCGGCGAGCGCGACGATCCTGAGCGGAAAGTCGGCCGGCCATTGCCGCGGCGACAGATCGTAGCGCGTCAGCGTGAGGCGGACGACCGGCTCGCTCAGGCCGTAGGCTGCGGTCGAGGCGGTGGCGGCGGTCAATCCGCCGAAGCCGCGAAGAAAATGTCGACGTGAAATCATGGACGCTTGATCGGTGATGCCTGGCGCCTCCTGGAAGGCGCTCCGGACGATCATAGGCCCTTTGATTAGAGCGAAATTGGGCCGTGTTTGTGCAGAGGACCCGCAGAGACGTCGCAATGGTTAGCGGGCACAACACGTCTTTTCACGTCTTCGAGAGCGCTCGCCTCAATCCTCATCGCCATTGCCGCCGAACAGGCCGAACTGCGCGGGATCGCGGTTCGGCTCGGCGAGGCCGAGATGGCGGAAGGCATGTGAGGTCAGCAGTCTTCCGCGCGGGGTGCGCTGCAGATAGCCGCACTGGATCAGATAGGGCTCGATGATGTCCTCGATCGCATCGCGCGGCTCCGACAACGCTGCGGCCATGGTCTCGACGCCGACTGGCCCGCCGCCATAGTTCAAGGCGATGGTGGTGAGATAGCGCCGGTCCATCGCGTCGAGCCCGGCGCTGTCGACCTCGAGCGCGCTCAGCGCCCGGTCGGCGATGCCGCGGTCGATGGCATCGGCATCGGCTGCCGAGGCAAAGTCGCGGACCCGGCGCAGCAGGCGGCCGGCGATGCGCGGCGTGCCGCGGGCGCGGCGCGCGATCTCGTTGGCGCCGTCGGGGCTCATGCCGATGTTGAGCACGCGGGCGCCGCGGGTGACGATCTTCTCGAGCTCTTCCACGGTGTAGAAGTTGAGCCGGACCGGAATGCCGAAGCGATCGCGCAAGGGATTGGTGAGCAGGCCCGCGCGCGTCGTCGCACCGACCAGGGTGAATTTCGACAGCTCGATCTTGACCGAGCGCGCCGCAGGGCCTTCGCCGATGATCAGATCAAGCTGAAAATCCTCCATCGCGGGATAGAGTACTTCTTCCACCGCTGGGCTCAGGCGATGGATTTCGTCGATGAACAGCACATCGCGCTCTTCCAGATTGGTGAGCAGCGCCGCGAGGTCGCCAGCCTTCGCGATCACGGGGCCGGAGGTGGCACGGAAGCCGACGCCGAGCTCGCGCGCGACGATCTGCGCCAGCGTGGTCTTGCCGAGGCCGGGGGGACCGACGAACAGCACGTGATCGAGCGCCTCGCCGCGCTTCTTGGCGGCTTCGATGAAGATCGAGAGATTCTTGCGCGCCTGGGCCTGGCCGACGAACTCCGTCAGCGACTGCGGACGCAGCGCGGTGTCGCCGACATCGTCGGAGCGGCGTTCGGGCGAGACCATGCGCGAGGGCGTGTTCACTTCGACAATTCCTTAAGCCCAAGCCGGATCAGCTGCGCGGTCTCGGCGCTCTCACCGGCGCTGCGCGAGGCAGCGGCGATCGCGGCGGCGGCCTGCGGCTGGCCGTAGCCGAGGTTAACCAGCGCGGAGATCGCGTCGGTGACCGGACGCGGCGCGCGGTTGTTGTCGATCGCGCCCGAGAGATGCACCACCGCGGGATCGACATCGGCAAAGCCCGGTGCCTTGTCCTTCAATTCGCTGACGATGCGTTCGGCGACCTTCGGCCCGACACCGGGCGTCCGCGCCACAGCCGCCTTGTCACGCAGCGCGACGGCGTTGGCGAGATCGGTCGGCGGCAGCGTGCCGAGCACCGCGAGCGCGACCTTGGCGCCGACGCCCTGCACGGTCTGCAGCAGGCGAAACCATTCGCGCTCGAGATCTGAGCGGAAGCCGAACAGCTTGATCTGATCCTCGCGGACATAGGTCTCGATCGAGAGCACCGCCGCGCCGCCCGGCGACGGCAATGCCTGCAGCGTGCGGCTCGCGCAATGCACCTGATAGCCGACGCCGCCGACGTCGAGGATTACGTAGTCCTCGCCATAGGAATCGATCAGGCCCTTGAGCTTGCCGATCATGATGGTGACCCAGGCTCGACGCGCGCACCGTGTTCGGATGAACCCGCACTAGTAGGGGACGCACTGGCGGAAGGGTTCCCTCCCCCCTTGCGGTGGAGGGTTAGGGCGAGGGGTACCACACGACGCGCTCTGTCAATTTCCGTTCCGACCACAGGTAGCCGACTTTGCGAGGGCGATGCGCTCAGCAATCGTCTCGCCCGGGGTCCACCCCTCTCCCCAACCCTCCCCCGCAAGGGGGGAGGGAGCCTGACGAGCGTGCGCTCCTCACGTTGCGCTACGTTGCAATAGCCGATCATAGGCTCGCCACCCTGAGCCGGAGTGCGGCGCTCTGGCGGTGATGGGCGTGGGTGATCGCGACCGCGAGCGCGTCGGCGGCGTCGGCGGACGGCGGTTCGGCCTTCGGCAACAGGATCTTCAGCATCACCTTGATCTGGTTCTTCTCGGCGTGACCGGCACCGACCACGGTCTTCTTGACCTGGTTCGGCGCGTATTCGGCGACCGAGATACCGAACATTGCGGGCGCCAGCATGGCGACGCCGCGGGCCTGGCCGAGCTTCAGCGTGGCAACGCCGTCCTTGTTGACGAAGGTCTGCTCGACCGCGGCCTCCGCCGGCCTAAAGTCGCCGAGCACGGCGGCCAGCCCCTCATGGATCGCGAGCAGCCGGCTCGCCAGCGGCAGATCGTCCGGCGGCTCGACCGAGCCGCAGCCGATATAGACCAGACGGTTGCCCTCGGTCTCGATCACGCCCCAGCCGGTGCGGCGGAGACCCGGATCGATACCGATGATGCGGACGGGAGAGCGAATCGGCTGGGATGTCATGGGGTAGTGATACCGCCTGGCCTGCGAGAACGAAACACAAACGGAAGCCCATCCCCTGCCGCGGTCGCCGTCGGCTCCGCTCGTGATCCCGTCCTCGCTCGTCATCCCCCGCGAAAGCGGGGGATCCAGCACGCCGCGGCCTCTCGGGTCAAATAACGGCCTCTGGAATGCTGAATCGCCCGATCAAGTCGGGCGATGACATTGGAGCTTGGGGCGATGAACGCGACTCTTACCCGCCCATCTTTGCAATCAGCGCGTCGGACACCTCGAAATTGGCGTAGACGTTCTGCACGTCGTCGTGCTCGTTGAGCAGGTCCATCAGCTTGAGCAGCTTTTCGCCGGTCTCGTCGTCGACCGCGACGGTGTTCTGCGGCTTCCAGGTCAGCGCCGCCTTGCGCGGCTCGCCGAACTTCGCTTCCAGCGCTTTTGCGACCTCGCGGAAGGTGTCCTGCGAGGCGTAGACCTCGTGGCCGCCTTCGCTGGAGACGACGTCGTCGGCGCCGGCCTCGATCGCGGCGTCCAGCATCGCATCGTCGGAGGCCACCTTGGCGTCGTATTCGATGATGCCGGTGCGATCGAACATGAAGGCGACCGAGCCGGTTTCGCCGAGATTGCCGCCCGACTTGGTGAAGAACGAGCGGATGTCGGAGGCGGCGCGGTTGCGGTTGTCGGTCAGCGCCTCGACGATCACGGCGACACCGCCGGGGCCATAGCCCTCGTAGCGGATCTCGTCGTAGTTCTCGCCCTCATTGCCCGCGGCCTTCTTGATGGCGCGGTCGATATTGTCCTTGGGCATGTTCTCGGCCCGCGCTGCAACCACGGCGGCGCGCAGCCGCGGGTTCATCGCCGGGTCCGGGGTGCCGAGCTTGGCCGCCACGGTGATTTCGCGGGCCAGCTTGCCGAAAAGCTTCGACTTCTGGGCATCCTGCCGGCCCTTGCGGTGCATGATGTTCTTGAATTGGGAATGGCCGGCCATGCGACGTCTCTTCGAGCCTAGGGTCTGAACAGGGGTGGAAAACGCGGCCTTATAGGCCCCTGGCGGTCAAAATCAAAGGTCGGCAGGGGTCGTCTGGCCCGAGAATACTACCGCAAGCCGGAATATGAGGCACTTGTTAACCATGACTTCATGCCCGGATGCGAGGATCGCCCCGTCCCGCCGCAACTTTCCAAGAGCCCCCCATGGCGTTCGGTTTGTTTCGAAAGCAAGAGCCGGAGCCGGCTGCGCCTGTCGCCGCGCCACTGGTGCCGGCCGCGGCAACCGCGCCCGAGGTCTCGACCGAGACTGATTCGTCGAAGGAAATCTTGGAGCTGCTGGAACTCGAGCTAGGGGCTATGATCCGCCAGCTCGAGCGCGCTGCGGGCGCGGTGGCCGACGGCGCCGAGGCGACGGCCGCCAAGCTCGCGACGATCCGCGCCCGCACCGACGCGCTGACCGGGCGCAGCAGCGATGCGCAGAGCACCGCGACGACATTCTCCGAAGCCGCCGACCGGTTCACCCATTCCGCCGAAGGCATCGGCGCGCAGGTGCGCAGCGCGAGCCAGCTCGCCGACGATGCCGCGGCGGCGGCGCGCGAGGCCACCGCGAATGTCGATCGCCTGCGCGAATCCTCGGCCGCGATCGGCAATGTCGTCAATCTGATCGCGCAGATCGCGCGGCAGACCACGCTGCTCGCGCTCAACTCCACCATTGAAGCTGCGCGCGCCGGCGCGGCCGGCAAGGGCTTTGCCGTGGTCGCCACCGAGGTCAAGGCGCTGGCGGTGCAGACCCAGAGCGCCACTGAGGAGATCACCCGCAAGATCGAGGCGCTGCAGAAGGACGCCACCGGATCGGCGGACGCCGTCCACCGCATCTCGCAGGCGATCGAGAAGATCCGGCCGGTGTTCGAGAACGTCAACGGCGCGGTCGCCGAGCAGAACCAGATCACCGGCGAGATGGGCCAGAATGCAGCCTCCGCCTCCCACTTCATCGTCTCGGTCGGCACCAGCGCCGGCGAGATCGACAGCGCGACGCGGGAAGCCGCCGCGCATGGCGACAATGTCGCCAAGGCCGGCAAGGCGGTGACCGCCTTCGCCCAGAAGCTGAAGGCGCGCTGCGCGGTGCTGCTGCGCCAGGACGAGCGCGGCGATCCGCGCAAGAACGAGCGCCTGCCCTGCAGCCTCAGAATCGAGATCACGACCGCGCGCGGCAACATCACCGCGCCGGTCTATGAGATCGCGATGGACGGCATCCTGATCGGCGGGCCCGATGCCGAGAAGCTGCCGGCCCATGAGACCCTGAGCGCGACCCTCCAGGACATCGGCGCCTGCCGGATCAGGATCGGCGACCGCGCCAAGGCAGGCAGCCAGGCGCGCTTCGAGGCCGCGACCGCCGAATTGCGCGAAAAGATCGAAGACCGGATGTGGGCGATCCACGAGGAGAACGCCGAACTCGTCACCCGCGCGATGGAAGCCGGCCGCGCGCTGAGCAGACTGTTCGAGAACGGACTGGCCAGCGGCGCGATCACGATCGCCGACATGTTCGACACCGACTATGTCGAGATACCGGGCACCAATCCGGTGCAGTACCGCACCAAGATGCTGGACTGGGCGGACCGCGCGCTGCCCGCTCCGCTCGAGGCGTTCCTCGCCAAGGACAAGCGCCTGGCATTCTGCGCGACGGTCGACCGCAACGGCTATCTGCCGGTCCACAACAAGATCTACTCGCAGCCGCAGCGGCCGGGCGACGTCGCCTACAACACCGCCAATTGCCGCAATCGCCGCATCTTCAACGACCCCGCCGGCCTCGCCGCCGCGCGCAATGAGCGCGCCTACCTGGTGCAAAGCTACGCGCGCGACATGGGAGGCGGCACCACCGTGATGATGCGCGAGATCGACGTGCCGATCCGCGTCCGCGGCCGGCACTGGGGCGCCTTCCGCACCGCCTACAAGCTTTGAACGGGGTCCGGATGGGGGTCGCGCGAACGTGCGCCCCGTTGGCTGCATCCGGGCTACAGGCACTGCCAAAAAAATGCAAAACAACCCCATGCACAGTAGCCGTCGGCTGCCGGCGCTCGACACTGCGCTTGACACGTCGGGCAACTCACCGGTACATTTCCATTATTCCGAAATGGTGTGCAGCGATAGGCCGGACCGGTTTCCGGCAGGGTTGACAGCAAGTCGTCATTGCGAGGAGCGATAGCGACGAAGCAATCCATCGCCCCCCATGCACGGTGACATGGATTGCTTCGCTTCGCTCGCAATGACGGAATCGGTTCGTCGGCGCGACTTCACTTACGTCCAGAACGCCGGCACCGCGGGCTCGAGCCGGCCACCGGCGCGCACCGGCGCGACCTTGACCGCAAGCCCGGTCGCATCGTCGGTCTCGACCGCGACGCCGCTGAGCGTCGCAACGCCTGCCGCCGGCTCGAAACGGCCGGAGGGAATGCCGGTGAGGAAACGCTGCAGCGGCTCCTCCTTCTGCATACCGATCACCGAATCATAGTCGCCGGTCATGCCGGCATCGGTCATGTAAGCGGTGCCGCCGGGCAGCACCTGGTGATCGGCGGTCGGCACATGGGTGTGGGTCCCGACCACGAGGCTGACGCGGCCGTCGCAGAAGAAGCCGACGCCCTGCTTCTCGCTGGTCGCCTCGGCGTGGAAATCGAGCACGATGGCGTCACAACCCTCGCGCAGCGGGCAGGCCTCGAGCTCACGCTCGATCGCGCTGAACGGATCGTTCGAGGACGGCTCCATGAAGACGCGACCGATCGCGTTGAGAACCAGCGCGCGCTTGCCGCTCTTGGTGTCGACCAGCGCGGCGCCGCGGCCCGGCGAATGGCGCGGGAAATTCAAGGGCCGGATCAGGCGCGGCGCGCGCTCGATGAAGACCAGCGCCTCCTTCTGATTCCAGGCGTGGTTGCCGAGCGTGATCGCATCGGCGCCGGCGTCGAGCAGCTCCTGGTAGATCGCCTCGGTGATGCCGAATCCGCCGGCGGCGTTCTCGCCATTGACGACGACGAGATCGAGCGACCAGTCCCTGATCATGCCGGGGAGATGATCTGATATGGCGGTGCGGCCGGTTCTGCCGACGACGTCACCAACGAAGAGGATACGCAATTCAAGGGCTCCGGAAATCGAACGTCTTGCGCTCCGTTAGCACATAATCGAGCGGGACGTCGTGCGACAGCGCCGGAATGGCCTTGGTTTCCTGTGCAGCAAAGGCGATCCCGACCCCGATCACATGCTTGGCCTTGCGCAGATGCGCAAAGGTATAGTCGTAATAGCCGGCACCATAGCCGATGCGGTGGCCGAGCTTGTCGAAGGCGGCAAGCGGCACCAGCATCACGTCGGGATGCACCTCGGCCGCGGCCGGCGACGGCTCGGGTATGCCGAGCGGCCCGAGCATCAGCCGGTCCTGCGGCGACCAGCTGCGGAAGGTCAGCGACTGGCCGCGCGCATTGATACAGGGCAGCGCGAGCCGCGCCCCCTTCTCGGCAAGCTTCTTCATCAGCGGCGCCGGATCGATCTCGCTGCGGATCGGGGCATAGCCCGAGATGATCATGCCTTGCGTGATGGCGAACGGCGCGCCGCGCTTGGCGAGCGCTTCCGCAGCCGTCGCGCGCTGCTCGTCGCTCAGCGCGTCACGCTTGGCGAGGGCAAGCGCCCGAAGCTCGGCCTTCGATGGAGATGCGTGCATGATCCATCTTCCGCTGTCGTCGTCCGCGACAACGGACGATCCATCAATCACAGACGCTCGCATTCATTAGGGTCACGCCGCGGCGCACTGGACGCCCTGCTTCGCAGGGAACAGCGCTGCACCACAATCGAACCGCCGCCGCGCGACGACTAGGCAACAGCAAAAATAGTGCGAAGCCGCAGAGGCCGTTGGAGCGCTCGATCCCGGAGTTCCCTACGAAAGTAGGTGGGCACCATATGTCCGGGTCCACGGACCCGGCCAGGGACAGTTCCCTAAAGGATCGATAAGGCCCCGGGGATATATGGCTCCTGACGCACGACGCAGCTTCGCGTGGGCTAATCTAGCGATCGTTGTCGCAATTCGCCAGCGGTAAGAAACCTGGCGTCGCCCCGGCGAAGACCGGGACGACCAAGAACATCACCCGATCGCGATGCCGCCGCCGATGGTGCGGTTGAGCACCTGCGTGGTGCGCTCGATCCGCTCGGCGGCGGCGTTCAGCGCGTTGGAGACCGCGGTCTGGGTCGCACGGGCGCGGTCGGCGGCGGCTGTGCGGGCATTGCGCAACTGCTCGACCTCTTCCTCGAGGCTGCGGATGCGCGCGCTTGCATCGACCAGCTCGTCGCAGGCGGTGAGCGCCGCCATCACGGTGAGCCGTGCGTCGCCGATCTCGCCGAACTTGCCGCGCAGCGATTCGACGCGCTGCTGGAGATTTTCCGCGAGCTTCAAGAGCCGCACCTCCTGGCCCTCCTCGCAGGCCATGCGGTATTGCCGGCCATTGATGGTGACGTTGATGTGGCTCATCTGCCTTCTCCGCCCTCGAGCACGGCGCGAATGGTGCCGATCGCCGCGTCGAGCTTTTCCGCGATGTCGCGATTGACGCGCTCGAGCTTGCGCGTCTTCACCAGCGATCCGTCGAGTTCGTCGGCAAGTCTCGAGCGATCGGCGCCGAGCGCCTGGATCCGGCTCGCCAGTTCGTTCTCATCGCGGTCGGCCTCGCGGCGCCGCTCCACCGAACTTTCCAGCGCATCGAGCGCGGCCATCAGCCGCTTGGTCGCAGCATCGATATCGGCAAGCGGTGCCTCGGTATTGCCAGATCCGTTGGCGAGACGATCACTCATGACACGCGGCGTGGACCCCTTCTGGTCGATCGGCCTTGATAGCCGGCTGGAGACAGGCTTGCCGCACGGCAAAAGCGGCGGTTGGGCAAGCGTTTAGCGGACGAAATTTACGTGGCAAGCGAGGGAAGCGCAACGGCGGCGCAGAACTATGCACCGTTGAATGAAATTGGGCCATTTCGAGCAACTTTTCCCCGTTTTGGGGCGTTTCCTCGCCTTGGACTTGCGGAATTGAGGTGCTAATCCACCCTCCAACCCGTAAGGCCACTCCACGCGCGCATCGCGGCTGCTCGCCCCGATGCGTCCAGCAATCAGCTCTCATTTCAGGCGGACTTTTCATCATGACGCAGGTCGATCACACCCGTATGGCCAATGCGATCCGTGGCCTTGCCATGGACGCCGTCGAGAAGGCGAATTCCGGCCATCCCGGCCTGCCGATGGGCGCTGCCGACATCGCAACCGTCCTGTTCACGAAATTCCTGAAGTTCGATGCCGCCGATACGGCGTGGCCCGATCGCGATCGCTTCGTGCTGTCGGCCGGCCACGGCTCGATGCTGCTCTATGCGTTGCTGTACCTCACCGGCAACAAGGACATGACGCTCGACCAGCTCAAGCATTTCCGCCAGCTCGGATCGCTGACGCCGGGGCACCCCGAGAATTTCCACACCAAGGGCATCGAGACCACCACCGGTCCGCTCGGCCAGGGCATCGCGACCGCGGTCGGCATGGCGCTCGCCGAGAAGATGCTCGCTGCAGAATTCGGCAAGAAGATCGTCAACCACCACACCTATGTGCTCGCCTCGGACGGCGACCTGATGGAAGGCATCTCGCAGGAAGCGATCGCGCTCGCCGGTGTCTGGCGGCTCAACAAGATGATCGTGCTGTACGACGACAACGGCATCTCGATCGACGGCCCGACCTCGATCTCCGACTCCGTCGATCAGGTGAAGCGCTTCAAGTCCGCGGGCTGGGCGGCCGAGCTGATCGATGGCCACGATCCGCAGGCGATCGCGGCTGCGATCACCCGCGCGCAGAAGTCCAGCAAGCCTTCGCTGATCGCCTGCAAGACCACGATCGGCTTCGGCGCGCCGACCAGGGCCGGTACCGCGAAAGCCCATGGCGAAGCGCTCGGCGCCAACGAGCTCAAGGGCGCCAAGGAGAAGCTCGGCATCTCGCTCGAACCGTTCTCGGTGCCCGACGACGTGCTGAAGGCCTGGCGTGAGGCCGGGGCTCGCGGCGCTGCCGAGCACAAGGCGTGGGACGAGCAGTTCGCGCAGCTCGGCAACCGCAAGCGCGCCGAGTTCGAGCGCCGCATCCGTCACGAGCGCCCGCAGTCGCTCGCCAAGGGGCTGCGCGCCTTCAAGAAGGGCCTCTTGGAAAATCCGCTCAACGTCGCGACCCGCAAATCGTCGGAAGCTGCGATCGAGGTGATCGCGGCCGCGATGCCGATGGAATTCGTGGCCGGCTCGGCCGACCTCACCGGCTCCAACAACAACAAGGCGAAGTCGGCAACAGCGTTCGCCGCCAAGACGCCGAAGGGCCGCTTCATCCATTACGGCATCCGCGAGCACGGCATGGCAGCGTGCCTCAACGGCATCTTCCTGCATGGCGGCTTTGCGCCGAACGGCGCCACCTTCCTGGTCTTCACCGACTATGCGCGCGGCGCGATGCGCCTGTCGGCGCTGATGGGCACCGGCGTCGTCTATGTCATGACCCATGATTCGATCGGCCTCGGCGAGGACGGCCCGACGCACCAGCCGGTCGAGCACCTCTCCGCGTTGCGCGCGATGCCGAACATGCGCGTGTTCCGTCCCTGCGACGCGGTCGAGACCGCCGAGTGCTGGGAATTGGCGCTCAACCGCGTCGACGGACCGACCGTGCTGGCGCTGACCCGCCAGAACCTGCCGCAGCTCCGCACCACGGCGCCGAACGACAATCCGTGCAGTCACGGCGCCTACGAATTGGTCGCGGCGCAGGGTGACGCAAAAGTGTCATTGTTCGCCTCCGGTTCCGAGGTCCAGATCGCGGTCGAAGCACAGAAGCAGCTCGCAGGGCGCGGCATCGCGACGCGGGTCGTCTCGGTGCCGTCGCTGGAATTGCTGCTGGCGCAGCCTGCGGAGCGACAAAATGCCATTATCGGCAAGGCGCCGGTCAAGATCGCGATCGAGGCTGCGGTGCGCTGGGGCTGGGACGCCGTGATCGGCCATGACGGCGAATTCATCGGCATGCACGGTTTCGGGGCCAGCGCCCCGGCGAAGGACCTTTTCCCGCATTTCGGCATTACCGCTGAAGCCGTCGTTAACGCTGCCACCAAGCGCGTCTGACGCCGGTCTGCCACTCGCGGGGCACGGTTGAGCTTGTCGTGAAAAAGGATTACCAAAGCTCCATCTTTTCCGTACGCGCCCGGCCGAACCGGGCGTTCCGCCGTAAGAACCTCGTGGGAGCCCTCCCGCGGGGCTGACAACAGCTTTAGAGGAGACGAGCATGGCAATCCGCGTCGCGATCAACGGGTTTGGGCGCATCGGCCGCAACATTCTGCGCGCCATCGCCGAGTCCGGCCGCAAGGACATCGAGGTGGTTGGCATCAACGACCTCGGCCCGGTCGAGACCAACGCGCATCTGCTGCGCTTCGATTCCGTGCATGGCCGCTTTCCCGGCACCGTGACCGTCGACGGCGATTCGATCAGCGTCGGCGACAACAAGATCAAGGTCTCGGCCGAGCGCGATCCCTCCAAGCTGCCGTGGAAGGCGCTCGGCGTCGACATCGCGCTGGAATGCACCGGCATCTTCACCGCCAAGGACAAGGCCTCAGCGCACCTCGCCGCCGGCGCCAAGCGCGTGCTGGTCTCGGCGCCCGCCGACGGTGCTGACGCGACGATCGTCTACGGCGTCAACCATGACACGCTGAACAAGGATCAGCTCGTCGTCTCCAACGGCTCCTGCACCACCAACTGCCTGGCGCCGGTTGCCAAGGTGCTGAACGAGACCGTCGGCATCGAGACCGGCTTCATGACCACGATCCACGCCTATACCGGCGACCAGCCGACGCTCGACACCCTGCACAAGGACCTCTATCGCGGCCGCGCCGCGGCGATGTCGATGATCCCGACCTCGACCGGTGCGGCAAAGGCGATCGGCCTGGTGCTGCCGGAACTGAAGGGCAAGCTCGACGGCGTCTCGATCCGCGTGCCGACCCCGAACGTCTCGGTGATCGACCTGAAGATCGTCGCCAAGCGCTCAACCGACGCCAAGGAAATCAACGAGGCGATGAAGCGCGCCTCCGAGCAGCAGCTCAAGGGCATCCTCGGCTTCACCACCGCGCCGAACGTCTCGATCGACTTCAACCACGATCCGCATTCGGCCACCTTCCACATGGACCAGACCAAGGTGCAGAACGGCACGCTGGTGCGCGTGATGGCCTGGTACGACAACGAGTGGGGCTTCTCGAACCGCATGGCCGACACCGCCGTCGCGATCGGCAAGCTGATCTAAGTTCGACTGTTCGTGATGCCCGGCCCAGCGCCGGGCATCTGCGTGTTTGCCCTGCATTCGCGACCTTGACGGCCGCGACATCGGCAAGCGAAAGCGACACCGTCCGCTGGACGGCTGTGTCCGGCCGCACAGGAAACGTCCCAGGAAACGTCCATGACAAAATCGTTCCGCACCCTCGACGACGTCAACGTGAAGGGCAAGCGCGTGCTGCTGCGCGTCGACCTCAACGTCCCCATGGAAGGCGGCCGCGTCACCGACGCCACACGGCTCGAGCGCGTTGCTCCCACCATCACTGAAATCTCCGACAAGGGCGGCAAGGTGATCCTGCTCGCCCATTTCGGCCGGCCCAAGGGGCGCGATCCCAAGGATTCGCTGAAGCCGGTCGCCGAAACGCTGTCGACGGTGATCAAGCGGCCGGTCGCCTTCGCCGAGGACTGCATCGGCGAGCCGGCGGCCAAGGCGGTTGCGGCCCTCAAGGACGGCGACATTCTCTGCCTGGAAAACACCCGCTTCCACAAGGAAGAGGAGAAGAACGACGCCGGCTTCGTCGCTGAATTGGCAAAACTCGGCGACATCTGGGTCAACGACGCCTTCTCCGCCGCGCACCGCGCCCACGCCTCGACCGAAGGCCTCGGCCACAAACTGCCGGCCTATGCCGGCCGCACCATGCAGGCCGAGCTCGACGCGCTCGGCAAGGCGCTGGAAGCCCCGACCAAGCCGGTGATTGCGATCATCGGCGGCGCCAAGGTCTCGACCAAGATCGACCTTTTGGAAAACCTCGTGAACAAGGTGGACGCGCTGGTGATCGGCGGCGGCATGGCCAACACCTTCCTGCACGCGCAGGGCGTCGCCGTCGGCAAGTCGCTCGCCGAAAAGGACCTCGCCGCGACCGCGCTGCGGATCATGGAGAAGGCCAACGCGGCGAATTGCGCGATCATCCTGCCGGTTGACGCGGTTGTCGCCAATCAGTTCGCCGCCAACGCGCCTTCGCACGCTTACGGCCTCGATGCGATCCCGGCCGACGGCATGATCCTCGACGTCGGCCCGCAATCGATCGCGCGCATCCATGCCGCGATCGACGATGCCGCGACCCTGGTCTGGAACGGGCCGCTCGGCGCCTTCGAACTGACGCCGTTCGACCGCGGCACCGTGGTGTCGGCCAAGCATGCCGCCGAGCGCACCAGGGCCAAGAAGCTGATCTCGGTCGCCGGAGGCGGCGACACCGTCGCGGCGCTCAACCAGGCCGGCGTGGCCGGTGACTTTTCCTACGTCTCGACCGCCGGCGGCGCGTTTCTTGAATGGATGGAAGGCAAGCCGCTGCCGGGCGTCGAAGTTTTGAAAAAAGGTTGATTTAGGTCAAATCCGCGAACGCGCATTACAGGGAGAAATGGAATGGCTCGCATCACGTTGCGGCAACTGCTCGACCACGCGGCCGAGCATGATTACGGCGTACCTGCCTTCAACATCAACAACATGGAGCAGGCGCTGGCGATCATGGCGGCGGCCTCCGAGGTCGATGCGCCGGTCATCATCCAGGCTTCGCGCGGCGCGCGCTCCTACGCCAACGACGTCATGCTCAAGCACATGATGGACGCCGTCACCGAGATCTATCCGCAGATCCCGGTCTGCGTGCATCTCGACCACGGCAACGAGCCCGCCACCTGCATGACCGCGATCCAGGCCGGCTTCACCTCTGTCATGATGGACGGCTCGCTGAAGGCCGACGGCAAGACCCCCGGCGACTGGGACTACAATGTCGGCGTCACCCGGACCGTGACCGGCATGGCCCATCTCGGCGGCATCTCGGTGGAAGGCGAGCTCGGCGTGCTCGGCTCGCTCGAGACCGGCATGGGCGACAAGGAAGACGGCCACGGCGCCGAGGGCAAGCTGTCGCATGACCAGTTGCTGACCAATCCCGACGAGGCCGTGAAATTCGTCAAGGAGACCAAGGTCGACGCGCTGGCGATCGCGATGGGCACCTCGCACGGCGCCTACAAATTCACCCGCAAGCCCGATGGCGACATCCTCGCCATGAACGTGATCGAGGAAATCCATCGCAAGCTGCCGAACACGCATCTGGTGATGCATGGCTCCTCGTCGGTGCCGCAGGAGCTGCAGGAGATCATCAACGCCAATGGCGGCAAGATGAAGCCGACCTGGGGCGTGCCGGTCGCCGAGATCCAGCGCGGCATCAAGAACGGCGTGCGCAAGATCAACATCGACACCGACAACCGGATGGCGATGACCGGTCAGATCCGGAAAGTTCTGAAGGACAATCCGGAAGAGTTCGATCCGCGCAAGTACCTGAAGCCTGCGATGGAGGCGATGACCAAGCTGTGCAAGCAGCGCCTGCAGGAGTTCAACACTGCGGGCCAGGCCAGCAAGATCAAGAAGGTGCTGACCACGGCGGAAATGGCCAAGCGCTACGCCGCGGGCGAGCTCGACCCCAAGGTTGCTTGAGCGCTCTTCACTCGCCGCGGACCGCGATCACCTCTCCCCGACGGGGAGAGGTCGGATCGCGCCGGCGATCCGGGTGAGGGGTTCGGGTCCCTCGATAGAGCGCATCCCCTCACCCGCGCCTTCGGCGCGACCTCTCCCGATGGGAGAGGTGGAACGTCCGAACACGAGCCGCGACGAACGTTTTCTAGGCATTTGCCCGAGAACCGCCTATTTTGGTTTGCAAAGGCAATGGCCCTAAAGGACGTTCCCGATGAACCTCGCTGACCTCAACAAAGTTGCGCTTGCCATGGTCACCCCGGGCAAGGGCATCCTCGCTGCCGACGAATCCTCCGGCACCATCAAGAAGCGGTTCGACGCCATCAAGGTCGATTCGACCGAGGACAATCGCCGCGACTATCGCGAGATGCTGTTCCGCTCGCAGGAGGCGATGAGCAAATACATCTCCGGCGTCATCCTCTACGACGAGACGATCTGGCAGAATGCCAAGGACGGCACGCCGCTGGTCAAGCTGATCGAGCAGGCGGGCGCAATTCCCGGCATCAAGGTCGACGAAGGCACCCAGCCGTTGCCGAACTGCCCCGGCGAACTCGTCACCGTCGGCCTCGACAGGCTCGCCGAGCGGCTGAAGAAATATTACGAGCGCGGTGCGCGGTTTGCGAAATGGCGCGCCGTGATCGATATCGGCTCGGGCGCGGGCAGCCGCGGTATTCCCACGATGACCGCAATTCGCGTCAACGCGCATGCGCTGGCGCGCTACGCCGCGCTGTGCCAGGCCGCGCAGATCGTGCCGATCGTCGAGCCGGAGGTGCTGATGGACGGCGATCACGACATCGACCGCTGCTACGAGGTGACGCAGCGCGTGCTGAACCGCACCTTCCAGGAATTGCGGGTGCAGCGCGTCGCGCTCGAAGGCATGATCCTGAAGCCCAACATGGCGATCTCGGGCAAGAAGTGCCCGAAGCAGGCGTCGGTGCAGGAAGTCGCCGAGAAGACCGTCCGCCTGCTCAAGAGCTGCGTGCCGGCCGCGGTGCCCGGCATCGCCTTCCTCTCCGGCGGACAGAGCGACGAGGAAGCGACCGCGCATCTCGACGCCATGAACAAGATCGGCCATCTGCCTTGGCGGCTGACCTTCTCCTATGGCCGTGCGCTGCAGGCGGCGCCGCAGAAGGCATGGTCCGGCAAACCGGAGAACGTCCCCGCGGGCCAGCGCGCTTTCTCGCATCGCGCCCAGATGAACGGGCTGGCGAGCACCGGCAAGTGGGACGCCGGCCTCGAGAAACAGGCGGCATAGTTGGCCCCAAAGCCCGTTCCGCCGCGGCCGGCGCCGCGCCTCTACCTGGCAACGCCGCCGGTCGACGAGCCGTTGCTGCTTGCGGCCGAGCTTGCCGATCTGCTGGCCGCGGCCGACGTCGCGGCCGTTCTGGTGCGGCTGCGCGAGAGCGATCCGCGCAGCATGATCTCCACCATCAAGGCGCTGGCGCCTGCGATCCAGAACGCAGGTGCGGCGCTGTTGATCGACGGCCATCCCGACATCGTGGCCCGCGCCGGCGCCGACGGCGCACACCTGACCGGCCTCGCCGCGATGGAAGAGGCGATGCCCTCGCTGAAGCCCGATCGCATCGCAGGCGTCGGTGGCCTGGCGACACGCCACGATTCCATGGCCGCGGGCGAAGCCGGCGCCGACTATGTGCTGTTCGGCGAGCCCGACGCCAAGGGAGCGCGGCCATCGCTCGAGGCGATCGCCGAGCGGCTGGAATGGTGGGACGAATTGTTCGAGCCGCCCTGCGTCGGCTTTGCGACCTCGCGCGAGGAGGCCGAGGCGTTCGCCGCGGCCGGCGCGGATTTCGTGCTGGTCGGAGATTTCATCTGGTCCGATCTGCGCGGCGCGAAGGCTGCGCTCGTCGAGATCGGCGAAGCGGTTGCACATGCCGGCAAAGCCAAGGCCGCGGGATGATGCCGGAATGAAATGCCTGCGTCCGATAGGTGTTGCGCTCGGCTGCACGATGCTGGCGAGCGGCGCGATGGCGCAGCTCTCGATCACGCCGCCGGCGCAAACGCCGCCGTCCGCGAAGAAGGAGGCGCCGAAAGAGAAGACGAAGGTGCATGCGCCGGCCGCGAAGAGGCCCGCGCCGAAGCCCGCCGCCACGCCGACGGCCACCCCGACATCCTCGCCGGCCCCGACGCCTGACGATCCCAATGTCGACCTGGTCTACGGCGCCTATCAGCGCGGCATGTACAAGACCGCGTTCGAACTGGCGATGGCGCGCGCCCAGAACAACAACGATGCCAAGGCAATGACGATGCTGGGCGAGCTCTATGCCAATGGGCTCGGCGTCAAACGCGACTACGCCAAGGCCGACGACTGGTACAAGCGCGCGTCCGATGCCGGCGACCGCGAGGCGATGTTCGCGCTCGCGATGATGCGGATCGCGGGCCGCGGCGGCGCGGTGGACAAGGATTCCGCGGTCAAGCTGCTGGCCTCGTCCGCCAAGCTCGGCGAACCCAAGGCGGCCTACAACCTCGCTCTGCTCTATCTCGATGGCCAGACCCTGCCGCAGGACCTCAAGCGCTCCGCCGAGCTGTTGCGGATGGCCGCCGACGCCGGCAGCCCCGAGGCGCAGTACGCGCTCGCGACCTTCTACAAGGAAGGCACCGGCGTGCCGAAGGACCTCGAAAAGGCGGCGCGGCTGCTACAGGCCGCCTCGCTGGCCGACAATGTCGATGCCGAGGTCGAGTATGCCATCGCGCTGTACAACGGCACCGGCACGCCGCGGAACGTGCCGGCGGCGGTGGCGCTGCTGCGCAAGGCGGCCCGGCAGAACAGCCCGATCGCGCAAAACCGCCTCGCCCGTGTGCTGGCGACCGGCGCCGGCGCCCCGGTGGACAAGGTCGAGGCCCTGAAATGGCACACGATCGCCAAGACCGCCGGCAAGGGCGACCCCGATCTCGACGACATCCTCGCCGATATGAGCCCGGAAGACCGCGCCAAGGGCGAGGCGGCCGCGCGAAAATGGATCGGAAACAACGTCAAATGACGCCTTGACGGCGCCCCTTCCAGAGGGCACCCAGTCGGGAAACCGAAGGCGCCGCAGGCCGTTTCCCGTCATCCTGAGGTGCGAGCGAAGCGAGCCTCGAAGGATGCGCGGCCCGGCCGGTGGCCGTCGATCCTTCGAGACGCGCGTTCCGCGCTCCTCAGGATGACGGGCAAGATCTTGCGCACGCTGCCCGATTGATTTTCCAACGCTCGAAAGCCGCCAGCTCTCATCATGCTCTACTCCGCCCTCATCAATGTCATGGTCAAGGCCGCGCGCCGCGCCGGCCGCAGCCTCAAGCGCGACCTCGGCGAGATCGAACACCTGCAGGTGTCGCTGAAGGGCCCGGCGAACTTCGTCTCGCTCGCCGACAAGCGCGCCGAGGAGATGCTCTACACCGACCTCGAAAAGGCCCGGCCCGGCTACGGGTTCCTCGGCGAGGAAGGCGGAAAGCGCGAAGGCTCGGACAAAAGCCACACCTGGATCGTCGATCCCCTGGACGGCACCACCAACTTCCTGCACGGCATCCCGCAATTCGCGATCTCGATCGGGCTGTTGCGCGAGGACACCGTGATCGCAGGCGTGATCTACAATCCCGCCAATGACGAGCTCTACATCGCCGAGCGCGGCAAGGGCGCGTTCCTCAACGACCAGCGGCTGCGCGTCGCCGGCCGCCGCCAGCTCAACGAATGCGTGGTCGCCTGCGGCCTGCCGCATATCGGCCGCGGCAACCACCAGCTCGCGCTGCAGGAGCTAGCCGCGCTGCAGAGCAAGGTGGCGGGCTTCCGCCGCTTCGGCGCCGCCTCGCTCGACCTCGCCTTCGTCGCCGCCGGCCGCCTCGACGGCTATTGGGAGCGCAATCTGCAGGCCTGGGACGTCGCGGCCGGTCTCTTGATGGTCCGCGAAGCCGGCGGCACCGTCTCCGGCATCCAGGGCAATGACGACCCGCTGCAGACCGGCCACGTCGTCTGCGGCAACGAGTATGTGCATGGCGAGCTGATCAAGATCCTGAAGCCGCTCGGGCAATAGCGCGACGGCGCGTTCTAATCGTCGTCGTCATCGTTCTCATCGTCGTCTGCCCCGTCACGAAACTCACCGCCGAGGGTCAGGCCCTCGATGGTCGTGGCGCCGTTGGACTTGATCACCCGGCGCAGCGGCACCGAGCTTTCGCTGCGCAACGCCTCCATCAAATGTTCCGAATGGGTGACGATCCAGACGTCGGCGCGGCGCGAGGCCTTGGCGATCAGCCGGGCCAGCGGCGCCAGCAGGGATGGATGCAGGCTGGTCTCGGGCTCGTTCAGCGCGATGAACGGCGGCAGCCGGTAGCCCATGAACACCGCGAGCAGGCAGATATATTTCAGCGTGCCGTCGGATAGTTCGTGCGCCTTGAACGGACGCGGCATGTCCGCCTGTTGCAGATCGAATTCGCAGCGCCCGCTTTCTTCCCACGCCCGGAGTTCTGCACCCGGGAATGCGTCCTCGATCGCATCCTGCAGGTCGGCCGCGTCTTGCCTGATCGCGGTGAGCGTTGCCAAAGCGGCAGCGAGATCGCTGCCATCGGCGCTCAGCGACGGCGTCGTGATCGCGAGACAAGGCTTGCGGATCGGCGATGCCGGATCGGTGCGAAAATCGTGATAGAAGCGCCAGCTCTGCAAGGCGTTCCTGATCAGACCGACTTCGGGACATATCTGGCCGTCGAGGAAATCGGCGAGCGCGGTTTCCGATGGCAGCACCGCATTCTCGTGCTCGCTCCAGGCACCGCTCTCGCCGCGGACGCTGACGTGTGAATTGGTCCGCTCCATCATCAGGACTTTGCGTTTGCCGTGGATCGCCTCGATGCGTTCCGACTTGATCATCGGCTCGCCCGGGAACGCCGCCTCGACCGGGCCGGGATGCCCGAGCTCGATCGAATAATTGACGTTCTCGAATCTGACCGCCAGCCGCAGCCGTCCATCCTCGCCGCGCCTGCGAAGCCCTGACCAGCAGACCGAGTTCAATCCGCCTTCGTCGGCGATCGTACGCGTGATCCGGCCGGTTGCCGCGTCGCGCAGCAGCGACAGGGACTTGTAGAGATTGGATTTGCCGACGCCGTTCTCGCCGACGAAGACGGATAGCGGTTGAATGGACATGAAAAGCCGACGAATGGAGCGATAATTCGAGATCGCAATGTCGGTCGGCCGCATCCCATGCTCTCAGTCCTCGGGTTGCCTAAACGCTCCCCGTTCCATCCAGAGCCGCAATCTGGATTGAACGGCTTGCGAAAGCAAGGCGCGACTGATCTCGAAAATCAGTGTCCCATCCTGGCCGGCGCAGGCGGGCCGTACATCTCACCCTGCTCCGACGCCTTCTCGCGATCCCCCGCCAGCACGCGCTGCACGCTGACGAAGAACACCGGCACAAGCAGCAGCGCCAGGATCACCACGGCGATCATGCCGCCCATCACCGACGTGCCGAGCGCCTGTTGGCTGGCGCCGCCGGCGCCGGTGGCGATCGCCATCGGCAGCACGCCGCAGACGAAGGCAAGACCCGTCATCAGGATCGGGCGGAACCGGAGGCTACACGCCTCGATGGTCGCCTCGACCAGCGGCTTGCCCTGCGCGCGCAAATCCTTGGCGAACTCGATGATCAGGATCGCGTCCTTGGCGGCGAGGCCGATGATGGTGATCAGGCCGACGGTGAAATAGACGTCGTTGGACAGCCCGCGCATCGTCGCCGCCACCACGGCGCCGAGAATGCCGAGCGGAATGGTGAGCAGCACCGCGAGCGGAATGGTCCAGCTCTCATAGAGCGCGGCGAGCAAAAGGAACACCACCAGCACCGACAGCGCGAGCAGGAACGGCGCCTGCGAACCCGACAGCTTCTCCTGCAGCGACTGGCCGGTCCACTCATAGCCGAAACCGCGCGGCAGCTTGTCGGCGAGCCGCTCCATCTCCGCGATCGCGTCGCCCGAGGTGAAGCCCGGCTTCGCCTCGCCGGAGATGCGCACCGCCGGATAATAGTTGAAGCCGGCAATTTGAGTGGGCCCCTTCGACCATTCGATGGTGGCGAACGCCGAGAACGGCACCAGCTGGCCGCGGTTGTTCTTGACGTTGTAATTCAGGATGTCGTCCGCGTTCATGCGGCTGGTCTTGTCGGCCTGCACGATGACGCGCTGCATGCGCCCGCGGTTCGGGAAGTCGTTGATGTAGTTCGAGCCGAGATTGGTCGAGATCGTGTTGTTGATGTCCTCGAAGGTGAGGCCGAACGCGCCGGCCTTCTCGCGATCGATCATCAGATTGACCTGCGGCGCCGGCGGCAGGCCTTCGACATAGACCTTCTGCAGGACCGGGCTGGCATTGGCCTCAGCGATGAGGCGGTCGCTTGCTGCGATCAGCGCCGCATAGCCCTTCTGGCCGCGATCCTGCAGGCGGAACGAGAAGCCCGAGGAGTTGCCGAGGTTGTCGATCGGCGGCGGCTGCAGCGCGGAGATCCTGGCGTCGCGGATCGACGACGACAGGTCGCGGTTGATATCGGCAACGATGGCGGCAGCGGAATCCTTCGCGCCGCGCTCCGACCAGTCCTTCAGCGTGATGAACGCCTGTGCGGTGTTCATGCCCTGACCGAGGAAGCTGAAGCCGGTGAGGAAGGTGACGTTCTCGATGCCGGCGCGATCCTTGAGGTACTTCTCGACCTGCTCGACCGCGGCTTCGGTCCGTGCATAGGACGACTCCGACGGCGTCTGCACGTCGGTCGTGATGAAGCCCTGGTCGTCGACCGGCAGGAAGCCGCCGGGCAGCCGCACGAAGCCGTAAGCGACGCCGGCGAACAGCACGAGATAGATCAGCATCAGGCGGCCGGTGCGCTTCAGCCCGCCCTGCACCGTGCGGACATAGCCGGCACGGCTGCTGTCGAGCACGCGGTTGAAGGCGCCGAACACGCCCTTGCGGGCATGGCCGTGGCCCTTTTCGACCGGCTTGAGCAGCGTCGCGCACAGCGCCGGCGTCAGCGACAGCGCGAGCAGCGCAGAGAACGCGATCGCCGCCACCATGGTGACCGAGAACTGGCGGTAGATGATGCCGACCGAGCCGGGAAAGAACGCCATCGGCACGAACACCGCCATCAGCACCAGCGTGATGCCGATGATGGCGCCTGATATCTGCGACATCGCCTTCTTGGTGGCTTCCTTCGGCGGCAGGCCCTCTTCGGCCATGATGCGCTCGACGTTCTCGACCACGACGATGGCGTCGTCGACCAGGATGCCGACCGCCAGCACCATGCCGAACATGGTCAGCATGTTGATCGAGAAGCCCGCGACCATCAGCGTGGCGCAGGCGCCCAATAGCGCCACCGGCACCACGATGGTCGGAATGATGGTGTAGCGGATGTTCTGCAGGAAGAGGAACATCACGATGAACACCAGCACCACCGCCTCGACCAGCGTCATCAGGACCTTCTCGATCGAGGCCTTGACGACGGGCGTGATGTTGTAGGGAATCTCGTAGGAGATATTGGCGGGGAAGAAGCGCGACAGCTCCTTCATCTTGGCTTCGACCGCGCTCGCGGTCGCCAGCGCATTGCCCTTCGGCGACAGCAGCACCGAGAGGCCGGCGGTCGGCTTGCCGTCGAGACGGGTATTGAACTGATAGCTGAGGCCGCCGATCTCGATCCGCGCGACGTCGCGCAGGCGGACCGTCGATCCATCGGCGTTGGCGCGCAGGATGATCGCGCCGAACTCGTCGGGCGATGAGAGCTGGCCCTTCACCAGCACCTGCGCGGAAATCGTCTGCGTATCGGTGCTCGGCTCGGCGCCGATGCTGCCGGAGGCGACCTGGGCGTTCTGCGCCGTGATCGCCTTGTTGACGTCGTCGGCGGACAGGCCGTAGCCGACCAGCTTGGCCGGATCGATCCAGATGCGCAGCGAACGCTCGGTCGAATACAGCGTGGCGCGGCCGACGCCGGGAATGCGGCGCACCTCGCCCAGCACGTTGCGGATCATGAAGTCGCCGAGGCCCACTTCATCGAGCGAGCCGTCGGTCGAGTTCAGCGTAATGATCTGCAGCACGGCGCTTGAGGCTTCCTCGACCAGGATACCCTGCTGGATCACGGCGCGCGGAAGCCGCGCCTCGACGCGCTTGAGGCGGTTCTGCACCTCGACCGAGGCCTGGCTGGTGTCGGTGCCGGGCTTGAAGTTGGCGATGATCTCGACCTGGCCGAGAGAGTCGGAGGTCGATTCGAAGTTCAGGATGTTCGCGGCGCCGTTGAGTTCCTCTTCGATCAGCCGCGTGACGCTGTTGTAGAGGTTTTCAGGCGATGCGCCAGGATAGCTCGTCGAGATCGAGATCGAAGGCGGCGCAATAATCGGGTACTGCGCGACCGCGAGCAGCGGAATCGAGATCGCGCCGACCAGACAGATAAACAGCGCGACGACCCAGGCGAAGATCGGCCTGTCGATGAAAAAGCCGGGCATGTCGGATCACTTCACGGCATGCGCGGCCTGCTGCGAATCCGGTGCTGCAGCAGCATCGACCTCACGCCAGGCCTGCGGCCGAACCTTGTCGCCGGCGGCGAACTTCTGGAAACCCTCGACGACGACCTTGTCGCCGGCCTTGAGGCCTTCGGTCACGAACCAGGAACCGCCCTGCAGCAAACCGGTGCGCACCGGCTGCACCGCGATGTGATTGTCGTCCTTGACGACGAACACTTCGCTGCCGCCGCCGCCATTGCGCTGGATCGCCTGCTGCGGCACGGCGATCGCATCGGTGTCGATGCCCTGCTCGATCTGCACGCGGACATACATGCCCGGCAGCAGGACTCGCTTCGGGTTCGGGAACTCACCGCGCAGGGTAACCTGCCCGGTATGGGCGTCGACCTTGGCGTCGGAGAACAACAGCTTGCCCGGCAGCGGATAGATCGAGCCGTCGTCGAGCACGAGACGCACCTTCATCGCGTCGGACTCGATGCGGTCGAGATCGCCGTTCTCGAAGGCGCGGCGGAGCTGGTTCATCTCGGTGACCGACTGCTGGAAGTCGGCATAGATCGGATCGAGCTGCTGGATGGTCGCAAGGCTGGTGGCGTCGTTCTGCACGACCAGCGCGCCTTCGCTGACCAGTGCAGCACCGATCGTGCCGTCAATCGGCGCACGAATGGTGGCGTAATCCAGATTGAGCTTGGCCCGCGCGACGTCGGCCTCGCGGCCCTGCACGTCGGCTTCGGCCTGCTTCAGGTTGGCGATCGCCTTCTCGTTCTCGGCCTCCGAGGTCGCGTGCTGGGTGGTAAGGGTCGCGATACGGCGCGCCTGCAGCGAGGTCTGCTCCAGCACGGCCTTGGCGCGCGCCAGCGCCGCCTCGGTCGACTGCACTTCGACTTCGAACGGGCGCGGATCGATCTGATACAGGGGATCGCCGACCTTCACCTCGCTGCCCTGGTGGAACATGCGGTTGACGACGATGCCCGAGACGCGCGGGCGGACCTCGGAGACGCGGGTCGGCGCGATGCGGCCCGGCAGCTCGCGCACCATCGCGCGCGCCTGCTGCTTCACGGTGACGACACTGACGTCCGGCTCGGGTGCTTGTACGGCGGCGGTTGCCGAATTCGGTTCGTCGCAGCCAGCAAGCAGTGGCGCCGTCACGGCCAGCATCAGAGCAATGCATGCCGATTGCGCGCGAAGTCCAGACATTGAGATGATCGCCCCTGTGGGTTGGAATAAGCGAACGGCGGCGTCACACCGACACCGCGCCTGCCGGCAAAATAAATCTCGCTTGCTGCGACGCAATGCATTTGTCGGGCGGCTCAATGTCACACAAACCTATCGCACTGATTTCGCGGTCTGTTTTGCCGACTCACCGGATTGTGAGCGGGTTCCATCGCAGGCTGTGGAATGCGTTTAGGACTGCGTGAGCGGGAACCCGCCCCTTGCCTGCGCAGAATGTCGCAGATGCAAAGCCGTCATGCGCGGCCCGCGAATCGCCGATCGCAGCGGCTCGCCCGGCGATGCGCGCGACCAGCGCTCGTCCCGCGACCCGCGCGTGGAATTGGCACCTTCCGAACAGGCTGTTGCGCTGAAGCGATGGAATGCTGCGCAAAGCGGCAACACTCTGCGAGGTCTCTACCCAGGGTTCTGCCATCCGCCTCTGGATTCGGCTTTCCTCACTACGCCGCTGTGCCATATTGCTGGCAGATGCGGCCTTCGCGAACGGATGACCCGGCAATGCCCCCTTCTCGCTCCGACATGGAGATCGAACTGAGCAAGCTGTCCTCGCCCAGGATCTTCCTGGTGCGGATGCTGGTATTCCTGGTGCTCTGCGGCCTGGTCGGGGTCGTGCTGTACAAGCAGATCGTCACCGCCTTCTTCGCCAATCCCGGGCTGAACGCCCTGATCGGCGCCGTGCTGCTGATCGGCATCATCCTGGCGTTCCGCCAGGTGATCCGGCTCTATCCCGAGGTCGCCTGGGTCAATAATTTCCGCATCGCCGATCCCGGCCTTGCGATCGAGCGCCGCCCGACATTGCTTGCCCCGATGGCCGCGATCCTCGGCGGCGAGCGCACCGGGCGGATGTCGATCTCGCAGCAGACCATGCGGCATCTGCTCGATTCGATCGCAACCCGCCTCGATGAAGCCCGCGACATCTCGCGATACATGACCGGCCTGTTGGTGTTCCTTGGCCTGCTCGGCACCTTCTGGGGCCTGATTGAGACGGTGGGCTCCGTCGGCAAGGTGATCGACGGGCTCAAGGTCGGCGGCGACGCCGGCGCGCTGTTCGATACGCTGAAGGAGGGTCTCGCCGCCCCGCTCGGCGGCATGGGCATCTCGTTCTCGTCCTCGCTGTTCGGCCTCGCCGGCTCGCTGATCCTCGGCTTCCTCGATTTGCAATCGAGCCAGGCCCAGAACCGCTTCTACACCGACCTCGAAGACTGGCTCGCCACCACCGTGCGCGGCATTTCCGGCGACGGTGTCGGCGCCGGCGGTGCCGACCTGCAGGGCGCGATCGACCGGCTGCGTGCCACCTTCGAGGAAGGTGGCGCCGGCGGCGGCCGCAGCACCACAGCGGCGATGGCCAATCTTGCCGAGGCGATCCAGGGGCTGGTTGCGCATATGCGCACCGAGCAGCAGATGATCCGCGAATGGGCCGACGGCCAGGGCGAGCAGAACCGCGAGATCAAGCGGCTGCTCGAGCGCCTCGCGCGCCAGCCCGAGAAGAGCTAGCCGCGCGGCAAGCCCAGGGAGAAACTCATGGCCCTCGCCCGCTCACGCCGCAGCGAATCCGGCTTCAACTACTGGCCCGGCTTTGTCGACGCGCTGTCGACGCTGGTGCTGTCGATCGTGTTCCTGCTGTCGGTGTTCCTGGTCGTGCAGTTCTTCCTGTCGCAGGAGGTCACCGGCAAGGACAAGGCGCTGGAGCAGCTCAACGCCAAGATCGCCCAGCTCAACGACCTCTTGTCGCTGGAGAAGCTCTCCAAGCTGACGCTCGACGACCAGGTGGCGCAGCTGCGCGCCGGCCTCGCCTCTGCCGAGGGCGAGCGCGACCGCATGAAGGGGCTCTATGAGGGGCTCGCCAATTCCGGCAACGATGCGCAGGGACGCGCCAACGAGCTCAACAAGGCGCTGGAGTCCGAGAAGAGCGTGTCGTCGCGCGCGCTGGCGCAGATCGAGGTGCTGAACCAGCAGATCAGCGCGCTGCGCCGCCAGCTCGCGGCACTGGAGGAGGCGCTCGACGCCTCCGAGAAGCGCGACAAGGAATCGCAGAACCGCATCGCCGATCTCGGTTCGCGCCTCAACGTCGCGCTGGCGCAGCGGGTGCAGGAATTGTCGAAGTATCGCTCGGAATTCTTCGGCCGGCTGCGCGCCATCCTCGGCAACCGCCCCGATATCCGCATCGTCGGCGACCGCTTCGTGTTCCAGTCCGAAGTGTTCTTCGATACCGGCCAGGCGACGCTGCTGCCGGAAGGCAAGACCGAGCTCGACACTGTGGCGAGCGCGCTGATCGATCTCGACAAGCAGATTCCGAGCGAGATCGCCTGGGTGCTGCGGGTCGACGGCCACACCGACGTGCGGCCGATCAACAGCCCGCTGTTCAAGTCGAACTGGGAACTGTCCTCCGCGCGCGCGATCTCGGTGGTGCAATATCTGGTCTCGCTCGGCGTGCCGGCGCAGCGCCTGGTCGCCGCCGGCTTCGCCGAATTCCAGCCGCTCGACACCGCGCAGACCGAAGACGCCTACAAGCGCAACCGCCGCATCGAGCTGAAGCTGACGGAACGCTAGGCGGCACGGGCCTTCGCGATTCGCTGTGGCCGGGACGACGATGAGCATGAGGACGCAGCAGTGGCACGCGCGCGCGAGGGAGCCGCTGGCGGCAGGGTTCCCTCCCCCGCAAGGACCCTTGCGGGGAGGGTCAGGGGAGGGGCGCCACACGACGTCCCTCTCCGTATCGTCAGGGCGACGAGCGAACAGGTTGCGCGAGCGACGCACGCATCGATCATCTCGCCCGGGGCCACCCCTCTCCCCACCCTCTCCCGCAAGGGGAGAGGCAGCCTGAGAGGCGTGCTCGCCTCACCAGCAATTCCGAGGCTCGTGAAACACGAGCTCGCATTAACGTACCCCCTCAGCGGCCAACCATGCCGAGCAATTGCTCCGGATAACGTTCGCCCTGCACCTCGACGGCTGCGACGGTCTTGGCGATATCGGCGAGATCGGCGGAGCTCAGTTCGATCCGGGCGGCACCGATGTTTTCCTCGAGCCGATTGAGCTTCGTGGTGCCCGGGATCGGCACGATCCACGGCTTTTGCGCAAGCAGCCAGGCCAGCGCGATCTGGGCCGGCGTCGCGCCCTTGCCGGCGGCGATCTTGCCTAGCTGATCGACCAGCGCCTGATTGGCGCGGCGGGCTTCCGGCGAAAAACGCGGCACGAGGTTGCGGAAGTCGTCGCCGGCGAACGTCGTCGACGCGCTGATCGCGCCGGTGAGAAAGCCGCGGCCGAGTGGGCTGTACGGCACGAAGCCGATGCCGAGCTCTTGCAGCACCGGCAGGATCTCCGCTTCCGGTCCGCGCTCCCACAGCGAATATTCGCTCTGCAATGCGGTGACCTTCTGCACCGCATGGGCGCGGCGAATGGTCGTCACGCCGGCCTCCGACAGGCCGAAATGGCGGACCTTGCCGGCGGCGATCAGCTCCTTCACGGCGCCGGCGACATCCTCGATCGGCACGTTGGGATCGACCCGATGCTGATAGAACAGATCGATGACGTCGATCTTGAGCCGCTTCAGCGAGGCGTCCGCGACCGCCTTGATGTGCTCGGGCCGGCTGTTCAGCGAGCGGTGCCGCTCGGCCATGGTGCCGAGATCGAAGCCGAACTTGGTGGCGATCACGACGTCGTTGCGGACCGGCGCCAGCGCCTCGCCGACGAGCTCCTCGTTGACGAAGGGACCGTAGACCTCCGCGGTATCGAAGAAGGTGACGCCGCGCTCGACCGCGCCGCGCAGCAGCGCGATGCCTGCGGCCTTCTCGACCGCCGGGCCATAGGCGAAGCTGAGGCCCATGCAGCCCAGGCCGATCGCCGATACCTCCAGATTGCTGTTACCGAGTTTGCGCTTCTGCATGATGTCTCTCCGCATCAACGGGATGGAACCTGCCGCCGCGGGATTTAGGGCGTGCACGGGCGTCCCGTTAGACGTAAGAATCGGGATAGACTTATGAGCAGGGTTCATCAATGCCGCGGCATGACGTCAATGACCTGATCGCCTTCCTCGCGGTGGCGCGTGAGCGCAGCTTCACCCGCGCAGCGGCGCGGCTCGGCGTGTCGCAATCGGCGCTCAGCCACACCATGCGCGCGCTGGAGGAACGGCTGGGCGTACGGCTGTTGACCCGCACCACGCGCAGCGTCGCGCCGACCGAGGCCGGCGAGCGGCTGCTGCAGGGCATCGGGCCGCGCTTCGAGGAGATCGAGGCCGAACTCGCAGCGCTCAATGCGCTGCGCGAGAAGCCGGCCGGCACCATCCGCATCAACGCCGGCGAGCACGCCGCCGAGACCATCCTGTGGCCGGCGCTGGAGAAGTTCCTGCCGCGCTATCCCGACATCAAGGTGGAGATCAAGGTCGACAACGGGCTCACCAACATCGTCGCGGAGCGTTTTGACGCCGGTGTTCGCCTCGGCGAGCAGCTGGCGAAGGACATGATCGCGGTGCGGATCGCGCCGGATTTTCGCATGGTCGTGGTCGGTGCGCCGTCCTATCTCAAGCGGCGAGACCGTCCGAAGCGGCCGCAGGACCTGACCCAGCACGCCTGCATCAACATTCGCCTGCCGACCCATGGCGGCATCTATGCCTGGGAATTCGAGAAGCGCGGGCGCCCAATCAAGGTCCGCGTCGACGGACAATTGGTGTTCAACAGCGCCGCGCTGCGGATCAAGGCGGCGCTGGCCGGGCTTGGGCTCGCCTATGTCGCCGAGGATCAGGTGCAGGCGCAACTGGCCAAGGGCCAGTTGGTCCAGGTGCTCGACGACTGGTGCGCGCCGTTTCCCGGCTATCACCTCTATTACCCGAGCCGCCGGCAATCCTCGCCGGCCTTCGCGCTGCTGGTCAACGCGCTGCGTTATCGGGGATAGGAGAGCCGACGCGGCGGCGATCGCCGCCGGGATTCAGTACACGGATATTTGCGCTCCGATCGGGCGGCAAGCCTCTGGGAACGCAACCAACACCGCCTACGTTATTGGATGTATAATCGTGCGGGTTGTCGCCTCCGCTGCCGCCCCACCGCACTATCCGGAGCAGCACATGTCGAAGAGCAAGTTCGCCATCATTCTCGCCGCCGGCCTGACGCTCGCGCCGGCCCAGCTTCTCGCGCAGAGCACGGGAGGCTCCGCGCCGCCGCCGAGGCCCGGCGACCGCGCCGCGTCGTCCAACGGCATTGGCGGTACCGCACTTCCGGCCCAGACCGGCCAACGCTATGCACCGTCCTCCGGCGGCAATTTCAGCGCGGCGCCGGCCGCTCCCGGCGGTACGACCGGCAATGCCGGCAACGCCAACAACGTCAACAACGCGCAGGGACGCTGAGGCGCGGCACGCTTGCAGCAGCCGTCGACGCCGGGCCTATGCAATCGGCGTTGGCGTGGCCGAGCCACCGTTGATCCCGTTGATGCGCCGCGTCAGATCGCGCCGACCGGCTCCGCGGCCGGTTGATCCGGTTCAGCCTCGGCGGTCACGAATTTGAGCCCGTAGGTCTTGCCGCGGCGCCAGACCACCTCGCAAGGGTAGCGCTTGGCATGGTCGGCGAGCAGCGTCAGCGCAAGGCGGTCCTTCACATCGAACTCGACCTCGGTGGTGATCTTGGCGCCACCGGGCGAGATGTCGACCACGGCGCAGGCGTTCTCTGTCGCGCCGTCATCGACGGTGATCCACGCCGCACGATTGTTGAGCTGGCGCCGCGGTTCGCGACTGATCTTGATCCGTGCTCCATTGCTCGCCATCGTCGTCGTCCTTGAAGACATTGGTCATTGAAAAGACATTGGAGGCCGCGCAGGTCGATCGACGCGCCCGGCACACAACCGCACGGGCCACAGTGCCGTTGCCCCCGTAAAGTCCGGCTTAGCGCGATCGCTTGAACTTTACCGGAATCTTGACGCGGCTTTTAGCAAACGAGGATTCTGCAATTCCATCAGCGGGATACCGGTCGCCCCGGCAGCCGTTGGCTTGACACGGGGACCGCATAATTGGTGAAGTAGCCGTCGTGGCCCTGGCCGCGTCCCTGCAACAAGAGCGCTTCAAGCCGCCTCTGTCTTTCGGAAACGCCCCATGCTGATCCCTCTCGCCGACGTGCCGCGCTGGTATGCCGAACGCAAGCCCGCAGACGCGATCGCCGTCAGTCACGGCGCGGATACGCTGACCTGGCGTGAGCTCGAGCAGCGCGCCAATGCGCGGGCGCGCGCCTTCGCCGCCAAGGGCGTCAAGCCCGGCGACTTCGTCGCGATCGGGCTGCCCAACAGCAACGCGTTCTTCGAGACCACGTTCGCGGTGTGGAAATGCGGCGCGACGCCGACCTCGCTCTCGTGGCGGCTGCCGCGCGGCGAGGCTGCGGCCGTGCTCGAGATCCTGAAACCGTCGCTGGTGGTCGGCGGTGAGGCAGACTGGAATGCGCCGAACTCGCTGCCGGTGAATTTCGTGCCGGAGGGATTTTCCGAAGAACCGCTCGACGCACCCGTTGCGCGCTACTGGAAGGCGATGACCAGCGGCGGCTCGACCGGGCGGCCGAAGGTGATCCTCGATCACAACCCCGCCGTGATCGAAACTACGGCGCCGCTGATGCTCGGGATTCCGTTTGAGGCTTCGCTGCTGAACCCGGGCCCGCTCTATCACAACGCGCCGTTCATCCTGTCGCACGCGGCGCTGTTCGGCGGCGGACGGCTGACCGGCATGGTGAAGTTCGACGCCGAGGAGACGCTGCGGCTGATCGAGCGCGAGCGCGTGCAATGGGTCAACTTCGTGCCGACCATGATGCACCGGATCTGGGCGCTGCCCGAGGAGGTGCGCAAGCGCTACGACGTCTCCAGCCTGCAAATCGTGTTTCACATGGCGGCTCCCATGCCGCCCTGGCTGAAGGAGAAGTGGATCGAATGGCTCGGGCCGGAGCGGGTCTGGGAACTCTACGGCGGCACCGAGCGGCAGGGCGCCTGCGTGATTTCGGGCGTCGAATGGATGGCGCACAAGGGCTCCGTCGGCAGGATCGGCGAGACCGCGAAGCTGCGCATCATCGGCGAGGACGGCAACGACGTCGCGCCAGGCGAGACCGGCGAAATCTATTTCCTGCCCAATGACGGCGCGGGCTCGACCTATCACTATCTCGGCGCGACACCGAAGCGACGCCCCGACGGCTGGGAATCGCTCGGCGATATCGGCCGGCTCGACGAGGAAGGCTATCTCTATCTCGGCGACCGGCTCGCCGACATGGTGCTGCGCGGCGGCGCCAACATCTATCCGGCCGAGGTCGAGGCCGCCGTCAGCGAGCATCCCGAGGTGCGCTCCTGTGTCGTGGTAGGCCTGCCCGATCCGGAATTCGGCCAGCGCGTGCATGCGATCCTCGAACTCGCCGAGACCGCGGATGCGCAAGCGATCGCCGACGGCATGGGCGACTTCCTGAAAGACCGGCTCAGCCGCTACAAGCATCCGGAAAGTTTCGAGCGCGTCGGCACCGCGCCGCGCGATGATTCCGGAAAAGTCCGCCGCACCATGCTGCGCGACGAGCGCGCAGCATGGATCAAGGACAACCGCGCCTTCCGCATCATGCCGGCGCGCGCGGCAAGAAGCGAATAAGTTCATTCTGTCTTGCGAGGGGCAGGTCTGCACGCCAGATGAGCTGTGCAGGCCGCCGCGCAAGGTATATCATTCCATCTTCCCTGCCGGCAGAACCTCGGATTACCTTGAGGTTCCAGCGCCCTGCACGCCAGGAGATCCTTGATGCCCTCCACCACCGAATGGAAAGTGCCAGCGGCCTTTCAGCCCCGCCCCGAAGATTACCGCTATGACCTCGATCGCGCGCTGATGAGCGTGGTCGGGCTGCATTCGATCATTCCGCCTGACGCGTTCAGCGCCGAGACGCTCGGCACCGAGCGCGCCGGCAACGGCGTCCTGATCGATCACGGGCTGGTGCTGACAATCGGCTATCTGATCACCGAAGCGGCCACGGTGTGGCTGCATCTCGGCGACGGCCGCGCGGTCGAGGGCCACGCGCTCGGCTTCGATTTTGAATCTGGCTTCGGCCTGGTGCAGGCGCTCGGACGGCTCGACATCGATCCGCTGCCGCTCGGCTCGTCGGCGGCAGCGCAGGTCGGCGACAATGTCGTGCTCGGCGGCGCCGGCGGCCGCACCCGCTCGGTCGCAAGCCAGATCGCCGCGAAGCAGGAGTTCGCAGGTTACTGGGAGTATCTGCTCGACGAGGCGATCTTCACCTATCCGGCGCATCCGAACTGGGGCGGCGCCGGACTGATCAACAATGCCGGCGAGCTGATCGGCATCGGCTCGCTGCAGCTCGAACGCGAGCGCTCGAGCCGCTCCGAGCACGTCAACATGATCGTGCCGATCGACCTACTGAACCCGGTGCTGAGCGACCTGCGCAAGTTCGGCCGGGTCGACAGGCCGGCGCGGCCGTGGCTCGGCATGTACACGACCGAGATCGACAACCGCCTCGTGGTGGTCGGCGTCGCCAGCAAGGGACCGGCGGCGCGCGCCGAACTCAAGACCGGCGACGTGATCCTCGCGGTCGACGGCGACAAGGTGACGAGCCAGACCGGCTTCTACCGAAAACTCTGGTCGCTCGGCGCGGCTGGGGTCGACGTGCCGCTGACCATCTATCACGAGGGCGTCACCTTCGACGTGACGCTGACCTCGATCGACCGCATGAAGCTGCTGAAGGCGCCGCGGCTTCATTAAGCGAATAGAGAAGGGGCAGCGGCGATGGGCGAGGCCGTGGTTGACGACATCGTGGCCGTGCTGCCGCCGCTGTTGCAGACGCTGGAATCGCTGTCCTTTGTCGCGCGCAACCTCAATCCGCCGGACTTCGATCGGGTGATGCAAATCGCGGGCGAGCCCGAGGAGGCCTTGCAGGCGGTGCGGCCACGGCTTGCCGACTGGCCGGAGAAATTCGCGCACATCAGGACCGCACTGGAGGCCGCGATCGAGCCGGCGCTCGCGGGCTATGCGGGCCTGCGCGCCGTGCAGAATGGCGAAGGCGATCTGGTCAGCGTATTCCGCGCGCTGCGCTATCTGCCGCGCGCGCAGGAGGCGCTCTATCCGCTGACCGAGCTGCCGCCGGTCAGCGGCTTCTTCATCGCGCCCGATTTGCGCGAGGATGCCGCGCTGCAGGCCAAGCTCGCGGCGACACCCAACGCCGACACCGGCATCTTCCATGAGCGCAACGAGCCGGGTAGCCGCGGCGGCTTCTCGATCTACGTGCCGGAATACTACACGCCGGATCGTGCCTGGCCGCTGGTGATGGCCCTGCATGGCGGCAGCGGTAACGGCCGCGGCTTCCTGTGGAGCTGGTTGCGCGACGCGCGCAGCCGCGGCGCCATCCTGGTGGCGCCGACCGCAACCGGCCAGACCTGGGCGCTGATGGGCGACGACAGCGACACGCCGAACCTCAACCGCATCCTCGACCAGGTACGCGCGCGCTGGCGCATCGACCAGACGCGCATGCTGCTGACCGGCATGAGCGACGGCGGCACGTTCAGCTATGTGAGCGGGCTCGACGACGCCTCGCGCTTCACGCATCTGGCGCCGGTTGCCGCAACTTTCCATCCGCTGATGGCCGAGATGGCCGATGCGGAGCGGCTGCGCGGCTTGCCGATCTTCATCACCCATGGCCGGCTCGACTGGATGTTCCCGGTGCAGACCGCGCGGCAGACCCAAGGCTTGCTGTCGGCCGCGGGCGCCAAGGTGGTCTATCGCGAGATCGACGACCTCAGCCACACCTATCCGCGCGAGATCAATGCGGAGATTATGCAGTGGCTGAACGACGGGCAAGCCGACGGCGCTTGAGGGCCTCTCTCCCCATGGGCACGCCGATCCCGGTGCTGCAGCAATGCCGGCTAGCATCGGTGCCGGTATCCCTGCTCTACCCGCGCAACCGCCAACCGTCGCCGCGCGTGTGCGTGTTCATCGATGATGTGATGCGGGCGTTCGCGCGCAGTCGATCGAAAGCCGGAACCACAGCTGCCTCCACGACGTTATCCCGCCGACACCGGAGGAATGAAGCGATGCGGACGTTTTTCGGCATGATTTTGGGCGCGCTGCTGCTGGTTTGCGGCGTCTATGTCTATGATTCGATGCGGACGTCGAGCGTCGCCAATGGCGAAGTGGCGCAGGATACCCGCACCATCGTCAATTGGGATGTCGCAGCCCATGACTGGAACCGACTGAAGACGCGCACCCGCGAGCAGTGGGACAAAATTGCATCGAAGTAACTGCTGACGTCACAGCCCGATCATGGACGCCGCCAAGGCCGCACCGAAGCCGGCACCCAGCGCAGCCCATTCCCTCGCCGTGATGGCCATTGTCACCAGCGCGACCATCGTCCCGACCAGGCCTGCCAGTCCGCCGGACAGGCAACCGCCGACGATGAAAGCGATGAACAGATTGCCGGGCGCGAGCCGAAGAAACCGCGCGGCGATGCCGTCGTCGCGCATCGACGCCGCGAGGACGTAGCCACCGGCGCGCATCGCATAGCAGGTGATGCCGAGGATGCAGATGACGCCGAGCACCTGCAGATCATCCATCTTTCCGCTCCAGCATGCTGACGAGCGTGCCGCATCCGCCTCCGATCAGCATGGACCAGCCGGGATCCACGAACCGGGCGACGAGAAGCGCCGCGACGGCCGAAGTCAGCCACGGCCACGGCGATCGCGCGTTCTTCCACTGGCTCGGAAGCAGGGTCGCGATGAACATCGTCGGTAGCAGTGCGGCGGCGAGCTTCAGTGATCCGTTGGTCGCGACCGGGACGGCATAGGCAAGTGCGGTGCCGCCGACCCAGCCGATCGCCATGGGAATGCTCGATCCGAGCAGATAGCCGGCGTCGGGCCCGTTGCGGTCGGCATCCGAACTCGTCATCAGCCACGACGCATCGGCGAGCAGAAACAGGCTGAGCAGGATCTTCCGGGGGGCCAGTCCGCCAAACAGCTGGCGCAGATGGGCGCCCATCAGTAGATATCGTGAATTGGTGCCGATGCAGGCAACGACCATGGTGAAGATCGGCAGCGGATGAGCCCACATGCTCAGCGTGATCGCCTGTGCGGTGGCGGAGTAGACGAGCAGGCTGAACAGGACAGCTTGCGGCGCCGCGAGCCCAAGCCCCTTGTAGGTCAGTCCCATCACGAGGCCGGCGGCGCCATTGCTGACCAGGAACGGCAAGGCCGCGACCAGGCCCCGCCTGAATCCGGCTGTCGTCATCGTTGGGAGGCGTCGCGACGGCTGGGTACTTGTAATGGTCATGACCATTAGATTAGACTTGGTGAGAGGCCGTGATGTCAAGGGATCCCGCGCGGGCAGCGACACAGTTCTTCGGTGGACGGGTCTGCCTCGACTTCGCGAACACGCTCGACTGGCGGACGTCGGGCGATCCGCAGGAGCTGATCCCGGATTACGCTGCGCTGTTGTCCTGGAGCGAACGCCGCGGGACGTTGCCGCTCGCCGCGATCAGGAAGCTGAAAGCGCATTCGGCGAGCAGCGTTGCCGCGGCCGCGATGCAGAAGGCGCATGATCTGCGTCGCGATATCTGGGCGATTTCCGACGCGCTGCGCGGTGGCGGCAGCGTGGACCTCCGTCTCGTCAATCGGATGCTGTCGGCGGCGCCGCGGCAGCCCGACCTGGTGCGGCAGGATCGCGGCTATCGCCATGCGTTTGCGGGGATCGACGCGATCGAGCCATTGTGGCCGGTGCTATGGTCGCTGACGGCCCTGCTTTCGTCCGATGATGCGAGCCGCATCGGACGCTGCGAGGCCGACGGCTGCGGCTGGTTCTTCGTCGACGAGAGCCCGAACCGGACGCGCCGATGGTGCTCGAGCGAAGTCTGCGGCAATCGCGAGCGCGCGCGGCGCGCCTATGCCAAGCGGAAAGGCTCGACGTAAACGCGCTCCGTGCTGGTCGCGAGTGAAGCGACGTCGCGAGCTAGTTCTGCTCGGTCTTGCGGCCCATATTGGCCTTGCGCGCATCGGCGATCACCTGCTCGAACTGATCGATGCTGAGCACGCCCGGCACGCGATACTTGCCGACGATGAACGACGGCGTGCCGTTGAAGCCGAACGCCGTCGCCTGCTCGTTGTTGCGCGCCAAGACCGCGTCGATCGCCTTGGCGTTGGCGTCGAGATCCTTCTTCAGGCGGTCCATGTCGAGGCTGGCGCCCGAGAGCAGTTCGGCGATGCGCGGCTCGGTGATGCGCGAATTGACCGAGATCATCGCCTCATGCGCTGCTTCGAACTTGCCCTGGTACTTCGCCGCCAGCGCCATCCGCGCCGCGACCTTCGACACCGGACCGAGGATCGGCCAATCCTTCAGCACCAGACGGACCTTGCCGTCGTCCTGCACCACCTGGCGCAGCTCCGGCGCGAGCTTGCGGCAATACGGGCAATTATAGTCGAACCATTCGACGATCGTGATGTCGCCCTTGGGATTGCCGATGTCAGGAATGTCCGGATCGCGCAGCACCTGGGCCTCGGTCAGGACATTGTCGTCCTCGGCGCGCGCGCCTCCGGCGGCCAGCAGCGCAATGCCGGTTCCGATGAGGCCGAGCGCGCCGCGGCGGGTGGCGCCGGCAGTGTCGAGGGGGAATTTCGCCAAGTGGTTCATAGCTCGCTTCCGGAAGGGCTTCTCGCCCTTCTACGTTCAGGACACATCGATGTTACGCAGCAGCATATAGATCGCCACCACGATAATCACAGTCGCAAACACGATATTTAGCGCGCCGCGCCGTTCCGACAGATGCCGGGCACTCCTCGTGCCCAGCAGGCCGCCCGCAATGCCGCCGGCGACGAATAGCCCCGCCAGGTCCCACGACACCAGCCCGGACCAAGCATAGCTCAGGGCCGTGGTCACGCCGAAGGCCGTGACGGCCACCAGCGAGGAACTGACCGCGTTCATGATCGGCATCCCGGTCGCCAGCATCAGGGCCGGCACGATCAGGAAGCCGCCGCCGATGCCGAAAAAGCCCGACATGGTTCCGGTCACAAGCCCGAGACCGATGATCGCGGGCGTGTTGGACATCGAAATCTTGACGTCGGTCAGCCCGACCCGCGCGCGGGTCTTCAGCATCAACGCGGCGATGACAAGCATCACGATCGAGAACAGGGCAAGCAGCTTCTGCCCGTCCAGCATCTTGCCGAGGATCGAGCCGCCGAAAGCGCCGAACATGCCCGACAGCGCGAACACTAGCGCGCAGGACCAGATCACGGTGCCGCCGCGGGCGTGGTTGGAGAGGTTGATCGCGGCGTTGGCGGCGACCGCGATCGCCGAGGTGCCGATCGCGACATGCGGCTGGGGCACCCCGACCACATAGACCATCAGCGGCACGGCAAGGATCGACCCGCCGCCGCCGACCAGACCCAGCGAAAAACCGACCAGCATGCCGGATGCCAGCCCAAGCACGCTCTGAGTTGCGGAGAAGATCAAGGGGAAATAGACTCGCGTTTGCAGCTGCAATCCTAGAAGGATTTGCTGTTCAACGCCATACCAATAGCACAAAACTGCCCTGCAACTGTGCTCAGCGCAACAGATAAGTCACGGCCAGCGGCACCAGCAGCGAGGTGACCAGCGCGTTCAGGCTCATCGCGATGCCGGCAAACACGCCGGCGACCTCGTCGACCTGGAAGGCGCGCGCGGTGCCGATGCCGTGGGCGGCGATGCCGGCGGCAAAGCCGCGACCACGGAAGTCGGTGATGCCGGTGAAGTTCATCAAGGGCGTGACGATGATCGCCCCCATGATGCCGGTGAGGATCACGGCGACCGCCGTCAGCGAGGGATCGGCATGCAGGGATTCGCTGATGCCCATGGCAACGCCGGCCGTGACTGATTTGGGCGCCAGCGACAGGATGATGTCACGCGGCAGGCCGAACGCCCGCGCCAACAGCACCACAGAGACGATCGCAGTGAGCGAGCCGATCGCGAGCGCGACCAGCATCGGCAGGACCGCAGCCGCGACCCGCCGGCGGTTCTCGTAGAGCGGCACCGCGAGCGCGACCGTCGCCGGCCCGAGCAGGAAGTGCACGAACTGCGCACCGGCAAAATAGGTGGTGTAGGAGGTGCGGGTCAGCAGCAGGAACACGCCGATGATCCACAGCGAGTGCAGCACGGGATTGGCGAGCGGATGGCGCCGCGTCTTCAGCGACACCGCATCGGTCGCCGCATAAGTCAGCAGCGTCACCGTCAGCCAGAGCAGCGGCGACTGCGAGAGATAGACCCAGAGCGAGAATGGATTGTCGCTCACGGATTCTCCTCCTCGCGCGCAAACATACTGCTCGCCGCGACGAAGGTCGCGACCGTCGCCAGCAACGTGACGATGACCGAGACCGCGAGGATCACCAGGATCGCAACGCCATGCTCGGCGAGCAGATCGAGCTTTTGCACCACGCCGACCCCGGCCGGAACGAACAGCAGCGAGAGATTGGCGAGCATGCCGCGGCTTGCGCTCTCGACGCCGTCATTGCCGAGCGGGCCGCGCGCGAGCGCCGGAAACCGGTCGCGCGCCAGAAGCAGCAACAGCAATAGCACCAGTCCGACAACCGGGCCTGGTCCCGGCACGGCCAGCGCCCGCACGGCAACCTCGCCGACCAGTTGGCAGAGCAGGATCAGACTGAGGCTGGCGATCATGACAAGGCGCTCACGCGAAGCATCCGCCTATCAGGTCGGTGTGGCGATGGCTTGTCAATGCGCGGGGTCTCGAGCGCGTGCGCAGATGTTGGGCGCCGCTGCTCTCAGATCCGTCATGCTGAGGAGCCGCGCAGCGGCGTCTCGACGCATGAACGGCCAAGCCGGTGGCCGCGCATCCTTCGAGGCTCGCTCCGCTCGCACCTCCAGCGACAAAGGCGAAGCCTTTGCGCGGGGATGACGGGGAAGGTCTGCAGCACAACTTACGATCGCCGCTGCAGCGCCATCAGCGTGCCGCTCATGGTCGCGACCAGGGTCTCCACGCCGTCCTGCACGGCATAGGCGCGACCATCGCAGACCGTCAGCGTGCGGCCGGGCTTGACCACGACGCCGCGGAACACGAAGCGCTCGCCGCGCGCCGGCGCCAGGAGATTGGTCTTGAACTCCACGGTGAGGATGTCGGAGCCATCAGGCATCAGCGTGAAGGCGGCAATCCCGCAGGCGTTGTCGAGGCCCGCGGTGATGATTCCGGCATGCACGAAGCCGTTCTGCTGGCAGAACTCCGGCGCATAGTCCATCGCGAGGTCGACCTCGCCCGGCTCGATGCGCGCGATCGAGATGCCGAGCGTCTGCATCGCGCGCTGGCGCGCGAATGTGGCGGCGGCAACCGCGCGGAAGTCGGGATTCTTCGGCTCAAAGCGGGGCATGGCGGTCACGCAGTCGCGGGCTCGGACGGCACGAGATGGGGCATCGCGGCGTAGCGGATCGCCGGCGCGAACGGCGCCGATTTGCGCGCGGTGCGATCGATGTGCACGGCCGCGATCTCGCAGGTCGCGGCGAGGTCGCCGGTCTCCGCGTTGCGCATTTCGTGCAGGATACGGACCGACTTGTCGCGGAATTCGACCAGCCGGCTCTTGACCTCGACGAGGTCGCCGGCGAGCAGCTCGCGCTGGTAGGAGATGTTCTGCTGCACGGCGGCCATGCCGCGACCGGACTCGCGCAGGTAGCTCGGCGTCAGGCCGAGCCGCGCGAACATGTTCCAGCTCGCCTCGTCGAACTTGCCGACATACCACATGACATTCATGTGGCCGATGTGGTCGCAATGCCAGGGATAGACCGTGCCGCGATAGGTCGCCTCGCCCTCCATCGTGCCGCTCCTCCATTTTTGATACGGTAGCGTATCAAGGACGAAGAAGGCTAGCAATACGGTACCGTATCAGAGCGGGTACGCGGAGATCACATGACTGAAAGCAAGGGCGATGTCTGGGTCGCGGCCGGCTTTGCCGAGCTCGCGCATAGCGGCGTCGATGGCGTGCGGGTCGAGGTGCTGGCGAAGAATCTCGGCGTCACCAAGGGCGGCTTCTACCGCCGTTTTCGGGATCGCGCCGCGCTGCTCGAGGCCATGCTGACGCGCTGGCGCGACGGGCGAATCGCATCGATCGAGAAGCACACCGCGCTCGACGGCGCCAGCGCACGCGAGCGGCTGAAGGCGATCATCACGCTCTATTCGGAGCGCATGAACACCGAGGCGATGGCGGTCGAGCTCGCGATCCGGCAATGGGCCCGCACCGACGAGGCCGCGGCGGCCGCCGCCGCGAGCGTCGATGCCGCTCGGCTGAAGAATGTCGGCCAGCTCTATCGCGCCACCGGGCTCCCGGCGGAGGAGGCCGATGCGCAGGCCTTCCTGTTCTACTGCTTCATCTTCGGCCAGAGCCTGTTGTTTCTCGAACGCGGCCCGCGCAAGCGCGCGCAATTGCTGGCGCAATCGGCGGACACGCTGCTCGCGGAAAGCCAATAGCTTCAGAGCTAAAGCGCGATGAGATTAGGTTAAGCTGGATCGGCATCGGAGGTTCACCTCTCCCTTGGGAGAGGTCGATTTGCGCAGCAAATCGGGTGAGGGGTTACGGTCTATCGAGAGCAAGAGCCCTCACCCGGATTGCTTCGCAATCCGACCTCTCCCCAACGGGGAGAGGTGAAACGAGACCGCGGCAAGCCGATTCAACCAAAACTCATCCCGCTTTAGCCGCCATAGAAGAGCGGCCGGCTCGCGCCGGCCGCTTCGTCGAACATTCGTACGGGTAACGGCTCAGGCGCCCTTGAGCTTCTTGTTGCACTCGCTGTAATAGCCGCCGCCCTTCTGGATCCACTTCATGCCGCCGTTGCCGCCCGTGGTCTTGTTGGCATTGTACTGGTCGAGGCAGCTGTGCATGCGCTGCTTGCCTTCGGTTTCCTTGGCGTATTTGGGATCGACCGCGTTCGGAAACACGGCGGGCCCTGCCGGTGCGGCGGGTGCCGCGGCGGGGGCGGCTTCCCGCTTGGCTTCCTTCGGCGCGGCCGGAGCAGGCGCGGCGGCAGCGGGCGGCGGCGCGGCGGGCGCCGCAGCCGGGGTCGCGTCGGCACCGCACTGGGCCTTGCGGAAGTCATTCCACTTCTGGCCGCCGAGGGTGCCGGCCGACTTGGCCGCCTGGTACTTGGCGCTGCATTCCTGCGCGGTCAGCGCCTGCGCGGGCGCGCTCGCCGCAAAGGCTGCAAAGCCCGACACCGCGATCACGCACAACAATCTGGTCTGAATGGTCATCCCTGGTCTCCCGTCATCCCTGGTTTCCCGTCGGTTTCCCTTGGGGGGCATTGGCGTAAGACCATTATCCTAGCGCAACCCCGACTTGCGACAACGTGCGGGCGTGCCCGGACGCTAAAATATTGTGGCGGCAGGACTGCGGCATGTTCATCCACGGTTCAGCATCGCCGCGCAACGTTTCGCCTCCTTTCCTCACGAGGTGCCCCATGAAGACAATGTCCAAACTCGCGACCGCGACCGCCCTTGCCTCCCTGCTGCTGATGGGCGGAGCCTTCGCGCAAACCGCCGCGCCCGCCGCCAAGGAGGCCGCTCCGAAGGCCGACGGCAAGATGGCGAAGGAAGCCAAGCCGCGCACCGCCGAGTCGCTCGAGTGCTCGAAGCAAGCCGACGCCAAGGGCCTGCACGGCAAGGAGCGCAAAAAATTCCGCTCCGAGTGCAAGAAGGCGGGCGGCGCGGCCGCAGCGCCGGCCGCGAAGTAACGCGCAGACGCATTTGACGTCCTTCACCCTCCCCGCCGGGGAGGGTGAAAATCTGTGGCCTGAGGCGAGCCGGGGCGCAATGCTGCAATCGCCAGACGCAATTGTCCCGTGGTTGCGAATTTGCCATAAGGCGGCGTGACCCTGATCCGCGCTTCGATGGCGACAGCCATTCCCGACCGCAACAAAGTTCTGAATGGGCTCGAGACGCTCGTCATCGGCGCCGGCGGCGGTTTGCTGTTTTTATGGGCGGGATTGCCGGGCGGGCTGATCTCGGGTGCGATGTGCGCGGTTGCGATCGCTGCTTTGGCCGGACGGCCGCTCGCGGTGCCGCCGGTGCTGACGCAATCGGTGCTGCTGCTGCTCGGCATCTCCCTGGGTTCGCTGATGTCGCAGCAATTGCTGCAGCATATGAGCTCCTATCCGCTCACCATCGCCCTGCTGGCGCTGGCGACGTTCTGTTCGACCTTCGGCTCGAGCCTCTATCTGCAGCGCATCCATGGCTGGGACCAGACCTCGGCCTTCCTCGCCGGCAGCCCCGGCGCGCTCTCGCAGATCACCATCCTCGCCGCGGAGAAGGGCGCCGACGTCGCGGCGATCGCAGTGGTGCAGACCATGCGCGTCATCATCCTGACCGCGGCCCTGCCGCTGGTGCTGGCGCTGACCGGCGTGACGCACGCGGCGCCGCCGCCATTGCCGACGACGGTCGCCTCGCCGCTCGGCCTCACAGCCCTGGTCGCCGGGTCGATCGGCGTCTCGCTGCTGCTGCGCTGGATCAAATTCCCCGCCAGTTGGATGTTCGGCGCGATGCTCGCCTCCAGCCTGCTGCATGGCTCAGGGCTGGTCGATGGCGGCCTGCCGCCCTGGCTGCGCAACGTCGCGCTGGTCGGCATCGGAGCGCTGATCGGCACGCGCTTCGCGCGGATGAAGACCTCGACCCTGCTGAGCCACGTCAATGCCGGGCTCGGCTCGTTTGCCATTGCCATCGCAATCTCGGCCGTGTTCGTCGCGGTGATCGCCTTCACCACCCACGTGCGGCTCGCCGACGTCGTGGTCGCCTTTGCGCCCGGCGCGATGGACGCCATGCTGGCGCTGGCGCTGACATTGCACATCGACCCGATCTTCGTCGGTGCGCATCATCTGTCGCGCTTCCTGTTCGTCACTATTTCGACGCCGGGGATCATCCATCTGTTCGGACGGCCGCAGGACGACGTCGACGATTAGTGGCTCTTGAAGCGCGATGAGATTGAGTTGAATCGTCATCGCGCTTTAGCTCTTTGACTGAGCATGATCTTTTCGGAAAACCGCTTCACACTTTTCCGGATCATGCTCTAGTCCCATCATCGTGAGGTGGCCGCTTCAGCGGCCCTCGAAGGATGAACGGCCCGGCTGGTGCCCGTGCTTGCTTCGAGACGCGCTTCGCGCTCCTCAGCATGACGGATCAACGGGAGCGCAGTTGAGAATCAGGCCTTCGCCGCCTTCGCCGCGCCCCAGCCGGCGATCGCGGCCATCAGGAGTGAGATCAGGACGTTGTAACCGGCGAGCGAGATGCCGAGGAAGCGCCACTGCACTTCGTCGCAGCGGACCACCTTGACCTTGTCGAGCTGATCCAGCAGCGAACCGGCCTTGCCGAAATCCACCATCGGGCCGGTGCAGTCGGTCGGCCCCTGCCAAAATCCCCATTCAACCCCGGCATGATAGGCACCGAGCCCGGCGTTGGCGAGCGCGGCGAGGCCGAGGATCGCAAGGCCCGCGAGCAGCAGCGGGCGCGCCGCGCCACGGGCGGCGGCGAGCGCGACCACGGCGCCGAGCGGGACCGCGAGGTAATAGGCATAGCGCTGCTCGAGGCAGAGCGGACAGGGCATGATCTCCAGCACGAGCTGGAAGAACCAGGCGCCGGCCAGCGTCACTGCTGCGATCACGGCAATCGCCAGGGCCGAGGTCAGCGCCGGATTGCCGGTGGCGGAAGCATCCGACGGATGGGCGGTGGCGAGCGTCACGGCAGTCCTCCTGCGAGCACCGTCCGGCAGGGTCATGGCCCCTGCTACATGCTCAGATCGGGTCGTATCGCGTGAAAATACCGCTGTCGAGGCGCGGGACAATCACATCCGCGCGGGTTGACCGTGACGGGCCGCCCGCTATAGTCCGCCGCACTTCGCGACCCGGGCCCGTCTCGGCCTGGATCATCGCGAATGCCCCTGTGGCGGAACTGGTAGACGCGCTCGACTCAAAATCGAGTTCCGCAAGGAGTGCTGGTTCGATTCCGGCCAGGGGCACCAAGCAGGCTGTCGCAGTCGTTCGCGCAGTGCTCGGAAAGCTTTTAAAATAGGTATTTCCGCGTACATCGGTATTTGATCTCGTCCGATGCCAGCCGCCGATTTGCTGGTATTTTTGTTGGTATCGGGAGAACAAACGTTCACGGCGACTTTCGCGATTCCGAACGAGGCAATTGAGCCGACGGCCGCAAGAATGACGACGCGTGCGCCGATCCCAAAGCAGATCAGGACCGACGTCGACTGTCGCGCCGTCCGACCGCGGCATCTCCGAAGGCCTGCCGCACCCCGGTCGCTACCGTGACGACAGACGCTGCCTTTCGTCATCTGTCAGCTGCTGCGCCTGCTCAGCGGTCAGTTTACCGCTGCCGACCACGCGAAACATGCTGTTCGGATCATAGCTCTGCTGCTCGTTGCCGCTGCGGCGCTGGTCGTTGCCGTCGGGATCCGGCGTGCCGTCGCCTCCGCCATAGCCGAGCACCTCGACGATGATGACCGAGGGCTGTCCGGTATTGGCCGCCGGCGTCGCGGTCCTCGGTTGCTGGGCTGCGCCCGCGGTGTTGTTGGCCGCGGTCAATGCCGCCACCGGCGGCCCCTGCACCGCCGGCACACCGACCGACGTGCCCTGCACCTGGATATTGGCGATGTTGAGCACTCGCAGCGCTTCCAGGGTGAGATTGCCCGACACGCGAATGCCGGCCTCGCCGGCATCGATCGCGCCGTGCGGTGCGAACAGGTCGACGTTACCAGGAGGCACGCCGGGCACGCCAATCAGGGTCGCGATGCCGGCGCCGGTTTGCGGCGTGTTCGGCGTCTTGGCCGCGCGGCCATACTGATCGTAGACGACCAGCGGCGGCGACGTCACGATCGAGGTCTGCTTGCCCTTGCCGGCATTGAGGTCGCCATTGGTCGAGAACATCAGGATGTCGCCGCCGAGCTCGGTGAAGACGCGCGACTGCGCCACTACGACACTCCGATCGGTGAAGATGTTGACGTCGCCGCCTTCGAGCGTCAGCAGGCCGGGGCGTGCGGTGTCGGTCTGCCCGGTCAAATCGGGCGTCTGGTTCTCGATGCCGAGCGAGACGCCGCCGCCGGGCGCCAGGATGTTGATGCTGCCACCCTGCTCGGAGCGGATGCGTGCGAGCTGGAACAGCGACAAATTGCCGGCATAGGCTGTGGTGGTGCCGCCGATCACGCTGTCGGGAAATAAGGTCTGGATCGCCCGGTAGGCCCGGTCGTAACCCTTGCCGCCGGCGCCAAGCCCTTTGGCCGCCGCCTCGCCGCCCGCCGTGAGCTCGGCGAAATACACCTGTTCGATGAACGGCAATTGTGCGACCGGGGTGAAGTTGCGGAAATCGGCGAGCGCCTGGTCGCGACTGAGGGCGATGCCCTCGATCCTGCTCATGTGGCTGGTCAGCTGCGCGAGATAGCCTTGCGTCGTCGCATCGGTGTTCTGCGGATCGAAATAGAGGTTGATGAAGGCCGTGGTGTCGAGGCCGCTCGCGCCGATACCGACCGCGATGCCGATCGAGGCACCCGTCGGCGGCAACAACGGATTGTCCGCGTTGCCGACCGACGTGATGCCAACGCCCTGCGAGCCATACTGGCCCTTCTGCGCAACGATGTCGCGACCGGCGAGGACGGAAAGCGCGCCGGGCCCCTCGACACGAATGTTGAAGAAGTCCGGGTAGGCCAGGCTGCAGGGCTGGCAGCTGACGATGTCGCGCCCGGCCTGCACCAGCGAGACGTCGCCGAGCCCGGCGTTCTCGATATTGATGATCGGCCGGACGATATCGAGACCGGCGCGCACCTGCGCGCGCTCCGACGTCGCCAGCGCGGGATTTGTCAGGCTGCCCTGCACCGCATAGACATGCACGGTATGCGGAGCGTTGAACTCCACCAGGTTCGAGGGCAGCGACAGAGCCCCGCCAAGCGTGTCGTTGGCCGAATTGGCGAGCGTGCTCGGGTAATCGCTGCCTGCCGGCGCCGAGGCGCCATTGACCTGGGACATTAGATCGGCCGCCGTCATGCTGACGCCAAAACCCACGATATCCTGCTGAGCCAGCAGATCGAGGCGGGCCGTTGGCGCAGCCAGTGCGGCGAGATAGTGGAAACCAGACCCGGTTTGCTGAATGCTGCCGGCCCGGATGGATCCGCCGGCCGCCGTCAATTCGAAGATCGGTGGCGCGAAATCACCATGCACCGTGATGTCGCCGCCTTCGGCGAATTCGGTCAGGGCGCTGGCGGTCGTCATGCTGGTGAAGAAGCCATAGGGGACCGCGGTGAGATAGTAAAATGAGGGGGGCCCATTTCCCTCCAGGCCCGCCGGAACGCTATAGCCGGTTCTCGTGGGGTCGGGCTGCTGCGTCATCCGCGTCGGATCGCCGACGATCGCGTTGATTCCGCGGCGGGACACCACGATGAACTGGGCATCGCCGATCAGCAGATCCACCCGCGCGACTGTCAGAGCACTGGTGCTCAGCGGCGCCATCCCGACCTCGCCGGCCTGGATGTCGGCCGTTCCGTGCCCGACCAGCAGATTGGCGTAGTTGATGCCGCTGCCCACGGTCAGCGAGAGATTGCCGCCGCCGTACACCGACACCGCGCCGGTGCTCGTCAATCCGCCCGTTGTCGGCAGGCTGATGTCGACATTCCTGAGGTCGCCGTCGACAGCGACCCGGACGTTTCCTCCTCCCAACGCACCGAGCCCCTTGAACGCGGCCACGGACGGAAATGAGTCGACCCCGTAATCGAGATACGGTTGATAGTAAGTGCCGAAATTGACGAACCACGTCGGACTGACGGCCGTCGGTTCGGTCCATAGCCAATAGGTGTCGGGCTCGGAAGCCGCGTAGCTCGTCACACCATTATTGCTCGTATCGGCGCCGATCAGGCTGCCATGCGCCTTGACCGTGAGATTGCCGCCGCCGCTCGAATAGCTGGCGTTGAATGCGAGGGGATACAGCGTGTCGTACGCCGTCAGATTGCCGCTCGCGTCGGAGTGATATCCGAGATAGTTGTCGTAGGTGTACGTGTAGGCATTCAAGATCAGCGCGCGCTGCCCCGCCGTGAAATTCGGCGCTACGGGCTGCCCCGCGGTATAAATGCCGAATGCGGTCTGGATGTCGATGTTGCCGGCCGCAGCGAGCTCGATATCGCGCGCGCCGGTGCGGACCACGCTCGGAATCTGTACGACGATGCCGCTGTCATTGACATTGGCGTCGATCAGGTAGGGCGCCGCGAACACGATCGAGCCTGGCTCGGGATTGGCCGCCGTGGCCGCGGGACGCAGCACGGCCGGCATGACCGCCAGCGGATCGGCACCCGCGAGATCCGCGCCCGCAACCAGCCGCAGCGTCGCTGATCCGGAGCCCGCCGGCAGCGGTGCCGCGATCGCGAAGATGCTGCCGTCCGGCGAACTGACCGGCGCGGCAAAACCGTCGCTGAGGCTGCCGTTGATCAAGAGGTTTCCGGCTGTGCGGAGCGTCAGCACCATCGGCTCGCCATTGTAGCGGTAGGTGTGCAGATCGATACCGGAGTTGGTGGGGGATGGATTTTGCAACAGCTGGAGGTCGCCGCTGCTGTCCAGCTCGATCCCGGGCATCAGGTGGAAGGCGGTGACCGAGTTGCCGGTCAGCGTACCGATGCCAGTCTTGACCGTGGCGGCAGCGATATACGCCTGTGCGTCGGCATCGGCCGTCGTCAGATTGGCGTCGACATAGGGCGTGCCGCTGACGTCATAGGTCTTGACTGCCTCGACGACGATCTCGCGGGCGCCGGCGACCTGGACCCCGTTGTTGCTGATGCGCACATTGTTTGCGGTCCGCGGTGCGCGCAGCCAGACCTGTCCGCCGTTGAGCGCGATATTCGGATCGGTGCCGGCGACGCTGATCGTAGAGCCGGCGTCGAACGTCAGCATGCCGGTGCTGTTGCCGGCGAGGCCGAGGAATACCGTGCCACCCTTGGCGACGGCGGTGCCGGCATTGAGCACCGCCTGCGCGCCCAGCTCCAGATTGTTGCCGGCGATCAGGCGGATGGTCGCATCGCGGCCGCCGTTCGCATCGATCAGACCGGCGACGGTGATGCTGCCGCTGCTCGCGGTCAGCTCGACGTCACGGGCGGTGATGTTGCCGACATTGATGTCGCCGCTCGCCAGCGTCAGCGCCTGCTCGCCCGAGAAACCTGCGATGCTGCCGAGCAGTGCACCGGCGTCACCGGACTTGAGCGCGAGAACCGCACTGCCGCCGGCGTAGCGCGGATCGGCGCTGGCCAACAATTGCCCGTCGAGATGGGCCGTCCCGTTCGGCGCGACGATGGTGAGCGTGCCGGCGTTGCCGCCCGGGTCGGAATCCACGACATCGAGTGTCGGCAGCGTGACCGAGCCCAATCGGCCGCCGCGCAGATCGACCACCGCCCCGGCGGCAACGGAGACATCACCGTTCACGGTCTGCAGTGTGATGCTGCCGGCCGGCGCAATCCGCACCACATCGAAGAACGGCGTCACCGCGCCGGCGACATTGGTGACCGAACCGGCCTGAAGCGTAATGCCGTTCTGCGCCGAGAAGCTGATCGCGCCGGACGGCAGGTTGATCGTCGTGCCCTGGACGATGCGCTGCGCCGAGACCGAGAGCGTCGCGCCGCTGGAGCTGGCGACCGGCTGGACGGCACTGCCGGGCAGCGCGGCGAAGCTGACTGTGCCGGCATTGGCGATGAGCTGCGTCAGCGCGCCGGCCTGGGCCGTCACCACGGGCGCGGCGATCGTCAGGTTTTCGCTGACGCTGAAGGTGCCCGGCATCACCTCGCCGGGCGCATACGACACCGTGCCGATCGTTTGCATCGTGCCCGCGGCGATGGGGCCGGCATACGCGACGCCGCCGATCACCTGCCCGGACGCCGCCAGCGTCACGTTGTTGAAGCCGCCGAAGGCCAGATTGCCGCCGCCACCCAGCGTCAGCTGCGCCGCATCGATCTCGAACGCGCCCTGCCCGGTTCCGGTCGAAGCTGCGCCGATGGCGCCGCCGTTCAACGTGATCGTATTGGCGCGGAGCCTGACGCTGTCGGTCGCGGCACCGAACCCGTTGATCACGGGCGCGCTCAAGGTCAGCCCGGCGAGCAGGGGCCGGCCGGTCGCCGGATCCGGCTCGCCGAGATCGACCGAGCCATAGACGTTGATCGCGGTGGACGCCGACAGCATCAGGTTGCCGGTCGGCGCGAGATGCCGCAGCGAATCGCCTGCGGACAATTGCGCGAGCAGGCCGGCGCTCAGGTTGAAGCCCGAAGCGCCTCCGGTGCCGAAATTGATCGCGGGCACGCTGACCATGACGGTCGGCGCCGCAAGGCGGGCGGAGGGATCCATGCTGATCGTGTTCGAGGCGCTCAGCGCCAGCACGCTGCCGCCGAAGATCTGCGCGCCCGCGCCAATGCTCAGCATGCTCGCGCTGCCGCTCCCGGCCGGCAACGTGACCGGCAGCACCGGCGCGTTGGACGCCAGCACGAATGCGCCGGCACCGCCGCCGCTGACGCGCGCCAGCGCAATCGATCCCAGGGTCTTGCCGGTCTTCGGATCGTTCGGGAACAGGGTCGCGATCGCGCCGAACGATGTCGTATCGACCTGTGCGCCGGCGCCGATCGCGATCGCACTGCTCGCCGTCAGCATGATCTCGGGCGCGGTCAGCACCGCTCCGCTGTCGATCTGGAGCTGCTGCGCCGCCGGCGTGATGGTCAGCACGTTGCCGTTCAGGTTGCGCGTGCCGCCGATCAGAATGCTCTGCGCGCCGATGCTGTCCAGCGCACTGGCCTGCAGCCCGGTCATGCCCGGCGCTGCGGCGCCGCCCGGCGCAAGGATCTCGAGATTCGACGCCACGATGTCGGCCTGCCCGCCGCGGCCGCCCGCCGGAGCCGTGAAGTCGCCGAACCCGCCGGTGACCGGCAACGACAGGCTGTTGGTCGCATTGATGACGAGCTGTCCCGCATCGAGCGGCAGATAGGGCGCCGCGATGCCGCTTGCGGCCGCCTTGGCCGCATAGAACTGAGTGGCCGTGGTTTCGGCATATTGCGACTGCCGGCGGACCACCGCTCCCGGCGTGACGATGTAGACCGAAGGAAGCGCGTCGCGGAAGCCCGTGTTGGCGACCTCGCCGTAGCCCAGCACACGGTAAGAGCCGTCACGCTGCACAAAATTCGACAGCCCGGTCGCGGTAGTCTGATTCTCCGCAACCGTGACCTTGTAGGCGCCGGCCAACAACGCGTAATGCCCCGGCAGCAAGGTGTAGGTGCCGGCCGGCAATCCCGGAATGCCGCTCAGATAAATCTGCTGGCCGACTTGCAGAGCCACCGGTGCCGATGTCGTCTGCGTCGGATCGCTGAGCTGCATCTGCGGGTCGCGCGGCGCATAGCGGTTGCCGAGGCTCGGCAGAATCGCAAATGTCTGGGTGCCGCTGAGCGTATCGACCGATCCGCCGGCGCCGCTGACGAACTGCGCGCCGTAGAGATCGCCACCGCCGGACTCGTCGATGCGCGCGGTTGCCGCCCCACCGGACGCGCCCGCGACCGTCAACGCCTTGCCGTAGAACGAGATCGTCTTGGCCGGCGGCGCGCTGATCGTGTTCGCCGTGCCGGTATTGTCATAGCCATAGATCCAGTCGGTGTTGCCGAGCGGCGCGCCGTACGGGATCAGCGTGCCGGCGGCCGACACCGACGTGATGCTGCCCGGCAGCAGGTTGATCGCGCGCGTGCCGGCAGGATTGTTCGGATCCCCGAAGGTGATCTGCCCGAGCGGCGCCAGCAGGACGCCGCCTTGATTGATGGTCGGCGCGACGATCTGCACGGACCCGCCCGCTGACAGCGGCGTGTAGGGCGCCTGGCCGTTGCTGACAAAGCTGACCACGCTGCTCGGCCCTGTCGCCTGGATCAGGAACAAACCGCTCGGGACGCTTGAATATGCATTGCTGACCGGTCCGGTGCTGATCGGATAGATCTCCGTCCCCGAGAACGTCACGTCGCCGGCGGTCGTCAACGTCGTCGACTTGGCGGCGTAGAGGGGTGAAGTCCTCGAGGCCGGCACCAGGCGGATGTCGCCAAGGCTGTTGAACGCCATGCTGGCAAAGCCGGGCAGCGATACCGCCTGCTGAACCGGCGTGTAAAAATTGATGAAGCTGGTGACGTAGTTGTAGCTTGCGCCGCTGCGCAGGGTGCCTTCGATGTCGATCAGGTCGGCATCGACCTCGAGACGCGCCGTGCCGGCCATCGGCATTGCGCTGTAGCTGCCGCCCGGAATGTAGCTGCTGCTGATGTATTCGTTGATGTTGCGCTGACCGCCGCCGATGTCGACATAGGGCGCGTTGAGCCGGACGATCGCGCCCGGCGTCGCGCTGATGTTGCTGGCGTTGATGGTCAGGCTGCGCGCCGCGGCGAGCTTGACGCTGCCGTTGAACACCAGGGCATCGACCGCGCCGAGGGATACCGATGCGAAGCCGCCGCTGGAGATCTGGTCGGCGCCGATGAAGAGCTCTCCGAGCAAGCCGCCCGCGATCGCCTGCCCCTGCGACAGACCCGTCGTCATCAGCGGCGCCGCCTGACTTACGATCGTCTGGAACACCGGCTGCACGAACTGCGAGGCCCCGGAGCTGTCCGCGACATAGGTCCCGATCACCTGATCGATCGTCAGGCTGCCGCCGGCGACGCCAGCCCCACCGCCCTGCGCCTTCATCGAGGCGTCGAACAGCAGACCGAGCGATGCCCGGATCGCGAGGCTGCCGCCCGGAGTCGCAACCTGGGTCTGCGTCAGACCGGATCGGCCCGCGACCTGGAGGATCGTTCCCGACGCTCCCGACACGTCAATGATCGCCCCGGCTTGCGCCACGACGACACCGAGCGGCTGCTCGCCATAAGGCTGAGTGGCCGAATAGGGATAGTAAAGCGCGGGCTGAGTGTCCTGATTGATGTTGACCTGACCGCCGCCGAGCACCGTGTTCACCGGGCGCCCCAGCCCGTCCAGCATCGACGTCACCAGGCCGGGCGCCAGCAACCTTGCGTTCGCGCCGATCCACAGCGTCTGCGCGGCATTGTAGGACGGCCCATTGTTGGGCGGCACGCCAGCCTGGGAGCCGACCGCGTTCCAGGTTCCCGTGGTGCCGGTCAAATCGAGATTGATGGTGCCGGCGGGCGCGCTGATGGTACCGTCGAAGCTGAGTTGATGGCGTGCGTGCAGGGATATCGTCGCTTGCGGATCGGCATCGATCACGACGCCGCGCTGAACGTCGAGATTGCCGTTGAAGGCATCGATCGCGCTCAGGACGAGGTTGACGGGCGCCGGCCGCTGGTACGACGGCAGCACCCCCGCCGTCGCGACGCTCATGACATCGCTGCCTGTCGGCGCCAGGGCGGCCTGCGGATTCGGAACCAGATTGACTCCGTGCAGCTCGATATCGGTGCCGCGCGCGACCGTCAGGTTCTGGTAGCTGTAGAGGGCATACTGACTGAAGCCGCCGCCGGCAAAGAAGCCGGGCGACAGCTGCAGCACGCTGGCGGGATCGACCGCCGCGAGGTTGCTGGTCCCGTCGGCGTTGATGCTGCTGATGGTGCTGAGCGGAAGGATGGCGTCGCCGCCGATCTGGATCGCGAGCGTGGCGATGCCGAGCGTGCCGCCACCCGTGAAGCCGTAGGACCGCAGCGTACCGTCGAGATAGACCCGGCCCGGGTAGGCCTGCGCGAGCGTCGTCGAATTGTGCAGCGTCGCGCCGAAGCCGTCGGCGATCAGCGTGATGTTGCCGCCGGTTCCGACCGGCAGGCCGTTGCTGCTCTTGATCTTGCCGGTGCTCTGCATCCAGCCGCCGCTCGACGCATCGATCACCGCCCCGTCATCGATCCGAACGCTGCCGTAGGCGGCCAGCTTGACATTGCCGCCATTGTAGAGCGCAGGCGGCGTATCGGTGCCGCCGGTGTGATCGTTGACCCACAGACCGCGCGTATCGATCAGGCTGCCCGGATGCAGTTCGACGTCGCCCGTGAGGATCGTGGTTCCCTGCTGCGCGGCGTTGACGGAGATCGAGCCGGCCCGCGCCACCAATTGGCCGTCGATCGAAATGCCCCCGCCGACCAAGGCGATATTCGAGTTCAGGGCGATCGAGCCGCCGGGGGCAACCTGAAGCTTGGCTCCGCCCACGAGGCTGATAGCGGGAGATACCGCGCCGCTGACCGGATCGGTCACGCCGCCCCGGGCGTTGATGGTGATGCTGCCATAGTTCACCCGGTCGAGCAGATCGGCCGACAGATAGACCGTCTGCTGCCAGGACGGCGGCAGCGGCGACGTCGCACTGGAAATGTCCGGCGGCGCGACTGACGGCGCGATGACCACGCTGGTGGGCACGATGCTCGCATCGGACGCCCCGATGGTGAACGCGGCACCGGATGGAAGCGTGTTGGCGGTCCGCTGATAGGGCCCATTGATGGTTGCCGCGACTACCGAGGCGTCGACCTCAGCCGCGCTCGCAATCACGGTCAGCGCGCCGGCGGCGCGTCCTTCCAGATAGGCCGGCTGGTACACCTGACTGGCGACCAGTGGATCGGCATAGAACTCGGTGACGTTCCAATGGGTGTGATTGACCGTGAAGCCGACCCCGATCGAGCTGTAAGTCAGATCCGCGGGAGCTCGATTGGCGCTGTAGATCCGGCCGTCGGAGCCGACCAGCCAGGTGACCGGCACATAGCCGGCCTGATGCGCGAGCGAGCCGCCGGCAATATCGATCGACGCACCGGGCCGCAGGATGGCATCACCAGAGGAATAGACGCTCACCGAACCGCCCGTGGTCAGGCGCTGGTCGATCGGACGCTCGACCTGCCCGAGCCATCCCGACACCTCGAGAAGGCCGCCGGCGGTGTAGACCCGATCCGACGCCACAGGGTTGAGATCGTGGAGGTTTACCCACACCTTCTTGCTGGAGAGGATACCACCGCGCTGCAACGGCGAGTCGCGCAGCTCGTTGGCACGCACGTCGACCTGCACCACATCGCTCGACGCCGCGACCGGGACACCCTGCAGCCCCGAAACGTCGATCAGGGAGCCGGTGTCGACCAGCACACGCGCCCCGTCGGGGCTGGAGTTCGCGTTGATCTTGGCGGTCGGATTGTCCTGCAGATAGAGCTGGTCGCCGTGGCTCGATGCCTGAAGCGCAACGCGTCCGGACGGCGCGATGATCGCAGCTCCCGACTGCACGTTGACGAAGCCGCCCTCGACCGTGATGCGCGACTGGGCCTGCGGCTGGGTGTCCATCGCGGTCAGACCGTCCTCCTCGGGAAGGACCGCGGTGAGGCTGCCGGGCGCGAGTTGCACCTTACCGGCCTGCGTCGACACCGCGTAGCGCGAGGAGCTGTCATAACCGTATATTCCCTGCAGGCCCTGCTGCGCCGACAGCAGGATCGAGCCGGCCTGGTTGACCGAGGTGGTCGCCACCAGCACGCCGGACTGCTGCAGATTCATGCCGACCAGGGTGACGCTTCCGGTCGGCGCTGCGACGAGGCCGGTGTTGCTGACCGTGCCGCCATTGAGCACATTTAACATCAGACCCAGCTGGCTGGTGCTGCCGCTGGTCGTGACATAGACCGACGTGCCGGCAGCGAGCGCGGCCTGGCCGCCCGGCGTGACGATGCTGCCGTTGTTCTGCACATTGGCGCCGAGCAGGAAGACGTTGCCGCCTCCCGTGGTGACGGCTGCGGGCGGCGCCGTGAGGATCACGGCACCTGCCTCGACGATGACGTCGCCGGTCGGGCCGCTGCCGTTGGCATAGATCGGGGCCTGCAGATTGCCGGCATTGTCAAACGGCGAGCGATTGAGCAGAGCGGTCTTGAACTGCTGATCGGTGATGTTGAGTGTCGAGGCCACCAGTGAGCCGACATTGATCTGGCTGGCGCCGCCGAAAATGATGCCGTTCTGGTTGATCACCAGCACCTGGCCGTCGGCGCTGATGCGGCCGAGGATCTGGCTCGGCCCGACATTGCCGATCACGCGATTGAGCGCGACCCAGTTGCTGTTGCCCTGCTGATTGAAGACGACATCGGTCTGGACGCCGACATTGAAGCTCTGCCAGTTGAGGATGGCCTGCGGCGCGGTCTGGGTGATGCCGACACTGGTGCGTCCATTCGCGCTGGTCTGGGTCGGAAGGTTGGCGCCGGACCAGAGGTCCGATCCGGGCGCGGCGCCTGGCGCGACCTGCAGCCCGCCCGTCGCCAGACCGTTCGGCACCGTCAGCTGCGGCAGCGTCTGCGACGTGCCGGAGGCCTGTGCGGCTCTGCGCGCGGCGGCCTGTGCCGCCTGCATGGCCTGGATCGCTTGGGCCGCCCGCGTCAATGCACCAGAGCTTTGGGCGGCAGCGGCCGCCGCCTGCTGGGCCCCGGCGCTCGCCGCATCGGCGGCGTAGTGCGGCGCGCCGAGCGTCCAGGCGCCGGTCAGCGGCCTCGCGCCAGCAGGATACGAGGCGAGCAACAATGTCACAAGGCTGGTGCCGGCCATCAACCCGCTGCGGGACACAAGGCGCGACGACCGCAACAGCGTGCGGGCGGCCAATTCACCGCGCGTACGGGGCTGATGGATGGCTTGAGCTCGAACCGGCATGACAGTCCTTCCAGCGAACATCGCAGAGGTCACACCAGCGTGACGGGAAGCCCCGCCGAAAGCCGCAAGGGATTTTTGTGAAAGTTTCGTGTCGCCGCAGAGCGCAAGATCGCGGCAACCATGCTCAGCTCAGCAGCACGATTCCGCCAGGCAGCAACCGCACGCGCGCATCGAACGCCTGCTGGATCTGGGTCAGAACTTCGTCCATCCGATCGATGCGGAAGCGGCCACTGACGGGCAGCCGTGCGATCGCCGCATTGACGATGAAGATGCGGCCAGGCCGGTAGCGGTTGATTTCCTCGACCACGTTGGAGAGCGGCGTGAAGCGAAACAACAGGAAGCCGCGCTGCCAGGCGGAGGCAGCCTCGATATCGGCAGCGACAAGCGTCTCCCCACGCGCGTCGTAGCGCAGCTGCTGGCTCTCCTTCAGTGCGATCGCCTGGGCGCCTCGCTGGACCTGCAGCTCGCCCTTGAGGCAGGTCACACAGACCGGCCATTCGCCGCCAGCCGGCACATAGCGCACGTCGAACTGCGCCTTGTCCGCGAGTATCCAGCGGTCGGCCGCTCGTACGCCAAAATTGCGTCCGGATGTGGCGAACGCCGCCTCGCCGGAAAGCAACTCGATCCGTGCCGCGCCGGGATCGGCAAGCCGAAGCGCGATGCTGGTCTGCACATTCATCTGGATTGACACATCGCCGGGCAGCGCCACGTGGCGCTGCTCGCCGGTTGCGGTCCGGTAGTCGGCCGCGAACTCCGACCATGACGGCCACAGACCGAGCGGCGGACGCGCAAGCGCATAGACGCCCGCCGCCGAGGCAGCGGCCGCGAGCCCGCCACCAAGCAGCGCACGGCGGTGCAGCGGGCGCGAAGCACTCGGCAATCGTCCGGTCATCATTGCCGCCCGGACATTGCGGCCGGCCGGAGCAAGGTCTCTCCACAGCCGGCTCGCGGCGGTGAAGGCCGCAGCATGATCTACGCTCTGGGCGCACCAGCGCCGCAGCGCCTCGGCGTCCGCCACCGTGGCCCGCCCCGAGGTGAGATGCCGGACCCAGCCCACCGCTTCCCGCTTGAGCGGGTCAAGTTCCATGTCGTCCTTGTCCTTCGCGCTCATGGCCGGAGCCCGCCCCATGCCCGCCTACGCCAAGATACGGCGGCTCGCGCCACCACTCCCAAGAAGACGTTTCCAGCCAGGCGAATCCGCATCTTCATCCGCCGTTCCGATCGCGCCGCGCCAGACAATATTCCTGCGCCCGCTGCAGCTCCAACTCGACCAGGCGCAAGGAAATGCCGAAGCGGCGGGCTATCTCCTGCCGCGGCATCTGGTCGAGCCGTGCGGCGAGCAGGATCGCGCGGCGACGCGGCGGCAATTCGCGCAGGACGGCTTCCAGGCCACGCAGGTCCGAACGCGCGCGCGCGACCTGCTCCGGATCGGGCGCGCTATCGGCGACCTCGAGCAATCCGTCGACCTCGGCGGCGCTCAAGGTCCGGCTATCGGCAGTACGCTGGCGATCACGCGCCGCGTTCATGGCGACCCCAAAGATATAGTTGCCGGGATTGCGGACCACACCGATCGAATCCACCCGGGCGATGCGGAGCCAGGCATCCTGCAAAGCCTCGCCCGCGAGCTCGGACGATCCCAGCCGTCGCGTTAACCGTCGCTTGAGTTCATCGTAGCGCTCGACCAGCAGGCGTCTGATCAGCGCCAGGGACGCCTCGGTCATGGCGTCGCGCTGGCGCGGCGCGCCGGAGGACCATCGCAGGCCATCGTTGTGCCGGATCCTTGCGGGACGACCACCAGGGTCACCGGCTGTGCAAGGCCCGCCGGCGGCGGTACATCGACTCGTATCCGGCGCAGCGCGTGATCGATGCCCGCATCGACCGCGGCGCTGCCCGCCGATCCCAGCCGTGCGAACCGCTCGACGTTGCCGGCCGGATCAATCCAGAACTGTAGTGCGATCCGATATCGGCCCGGCCGTGCATCGGCCTCCGCGCACAGTGCGGCCCGAAGGCCGGTCTGTAGCCGGGCATAATAATGGCTCACCGAAACCGGCAGCACCGCCTGCGCCGTGGTCGGTATTGGATAAAGCATGAAGGACGTCTCTCCGAGCACACGCGCCGACAGACCGCTACCCGCGAGCAGGCGCGCGAGCGCCATGTCCGCGGTCATGGGCCCGCGCACGGCGCTGGAACGCAGTCCGGCCGTCAGGTTGCTGTTGTAGAGGACGTTCCGACCAGCCACGGCACCATACTGCTCGAGCGCGGCCGCCAGCGGCTGGGCTGCGATATCAAAGTCGATCTGCGCCTCCTGCGCCGATGCGCTCGGCGGCGCCGCGACAAGACAGACCCAGAACATCAGAGCACGGCACAGCCGCCGAGCGCTCCAGACTCGCGCTGGCGCATCCGGGGTCAACTCGGCTCCTTGCCTTTACAAGCCTGTCATGGTCGGGCGAAGAACATAGGCAGGCAGTGTAACAATCTCATGTCAGGAAGACTGAAGATGGTCATCGCACAGCCGGCGTCATGAGCCTGACGGACTATCGGTCAATCCAGACTAGCGGACGGCAGACGGATCTCCACCCGAAGTCCTCCGAGCGGGGACCGGTCCAAGGCAAGTGATCCGGCGTACAACTCGGCAAGCTCGCGCGTGATCGACAGGCCGAAGCCGAATCCTGGAGAGCTTTCGTCGAGCCGTTGGCCGGCCTGCACCGCCTGCGACATCTGCTCCGGCGAAAGCCCCGGTCCATCGTCCTCGACGGCAATGACGACGCTTCGCATCTCCTCGCGGGATCCGACCGTGACCTTGCCGCGGCACCAGGAGAAGGCGTTCTCCAGCACGTTTCCCAGCATCTCGTCGACGTCCTGCTGTTCGCAGGCGACCGTCACGCCGGCCGGTATGTGATTGACGAAATCGATCGTCTTGTCGGCGTTCACCTTGTCGAGGACGAGGCCGAGATCGGCGACGTGCAGCGCGATCTCGGTCCTGGTCCGGACCGGACCGCCGAGCGCGGCCGACCGGGCGCGCCCCAGATGATGCCGGATGCGCCGGTCCATCAGCACGACGAGGCCATGCAGATCGTCCGAGCCCGGGGGCTGCTTCTTCAGCGCGACCGCCAGCGTTGCGAGCGGCGTCTTCAGGCCGTGCGCCAGGTTCGAGACATGTTTGCGCGCCCGCTCCAGATTGGCCGCGTTCTGCACCAGCAGCGCATTCAGTTCGGTGGCCAATGGCTGCACCTCATCGGGCTGGGCGTTGGGCACGGTGTCGCGACGTCCCGATCTCACATCGGCGACGGCCTGACGCAGCCGTTCCAGCGGCCGCAATCCGAGCCGGACCTGAATCAGCATGGCGCAGATCAACGCGATGCCGAGCACACCGAGCGACAGCGACAGGGTGCGCATCGCCTCCCACAACGGCCCGCGCACCGCGTCTCGCGGCGCGGAGGCAACGATCGTGACGGGTGTGCCGGAGACCGTCACGTTCAGGATGCGGAAGTGAAGCATGCGGCCGTATGGGCCTTCGCCGTCGGCGGGCAACGGACGCTCCCGCGGCGGCGGATCGCCATCGGCGCGGGGAGGTGGCGGTGGTGGAGGCGCCCGTCTGTTACGGATATCCGGCGGGGCGAGGTCCCCGCCATCGAGCGAGCGGGACCGCAGCACGTTGTTCGGTCCGGAGACCTGCCAGTACCAGCCATGTCGGCGCCGATCGAAGGGGGGGCCGTCGGCGGATCCCGCCAGATGCATGTTGCCGCCGCCATCGACCTCGAGCATGGACGCCAGGAAGAGGATTTGTCCATCGAGCCTCTGATCGATCTGCCCCTGCACGAAACGATGCAGCACGAACGATATCAGGATCGCGGCGACGATCAGTGCTGCGGTGATGAACACGCCGGCCCCGATCATGAGGCGCCGGCCGAGCGATGCGTTCCGCCACATCATCGGGATTCCGAGTTGAGCTTGTAGCCGCGGCCTCGCTCGGTCTCGATCAGCGCCTTGCCGATCTTGCGCCTGAGCCGCGCGACGATCACCTCGATCGAATTCGAGTCGGTCCCGACGTCGCCTTCATAGATCTTTTCCGCCAGCAGGCCGCGCTCGACCACGGTGTCCTTGCGCAGGATCAGGCATTCGAGCACGCGCCATTCCAGGGCGGTCAATTTCAACGGCAGGCCATCGAGCTCGAACACGCCGGTCTGGGTTTCGAAGCTGAGCGGCCCACAGGAAATGCGCGGCGCGGCATGTCCGGAGGCGCGACGGACCAGTGCGCGCAGCCGCATCACCAATTCCTCGATCCGGAACGGCTTGGTGAGATAGTCGTCGGCGCCCGCCTTGAAGCCGTCCACCTTGTCGGTCCAGCCGTCGCGCGCGGTGAGGATCAGCACCGGCAAATGCCGGCCGTGCTTGCGCCAGCCGCGCAGCACCTCGACGCCGGGCACCTTGGGCAGCCCGAGATCGAGCACCGCGGCATCGTAGGATTCGGTTTCCCCGAGGTGCTGCCCGTCCTCGCCATTGGCCGCGATGTCGACCGCGAAATTCTCCTCGCGCAGGGCGCGGGCAATCTCGTGCGCCAGCAGACGATCGTCTTCGACCAGAAGGATTTTCATTTCATGCGACTCACACCTTGGATCGGAACTAGGCGCCCAAGCTTAACTCAACCTGAACGGATCGGTTCAGGCTGGATTGGGGCCAGTGCCCTAGGCTCCGCACATCGCAATCGATGAAAGGAGCGTCCAATGACCGAAACCGATGCACAGAATGTTCCGCCAGCGCCGCAGCCCGAGCGCCGGCAGATCCGGCATCGCGGCCTGCTGGCCGGAGCCGCGCTTGCCATGCTTCTCGCGGGGGCGACCGCTGGTGCCGGCGGTCTTCGTGTTGCCCAGAATTGGCAACCGCGCAGCGTCCTGCTGCTGCAGCCGACCGCAATCGGCAGGCTGCAACCCGGCGGCCCAGCCGCAGTGCGCGGCAACGTCGCCGAGATCTTCGGCCACATGTTCGTCGTCGAGGACGGCAGCGGCCGGGCACTGATCGATCTCGGACGCCGCGGCGAGAACGCCGACATTGTTACCAAGGGCGAGACGGTGACGATCCAGGGCATGTTCGATCGGGGAATCGTTCACGCCCAGATCGTCTCTCACGCCGACGGCCGCACCGAAGCCTTCGGTCCCCCGCCGCATCCGCCTCGCGAAGCGCCGCCCCCGCCTCCGCGGGCCGATGCGCCTCCGCCACCTCCAGGCGCGCTGCCGCCGCCTCCCAAAGCGCTTTGAGAAAAGCCGCTTTGACAATGACGAATGGATGACAATCAGGAGACCAGGATGTCCGAAGACCAGATCAAGCTGTCCGGCAAGATCGTCAACGTGTTTGCGCACCGCTTCGTGGTGCAGACCTCGAGCGGCGCGGTGCTTGCCGATCTCACGCCGCACGGCGCGGATCGCGTCAAGCTGCGCATCGGCGCCGAGGTCGTGCTGGAAGGCGAGCAGAAGCCTTCCGAACTCAAGGTGACGCGGTTCTCGTGCGACGGCGCCAGCGTCACGATCGAGCACAAGAAGAAGCCCGATCACGGTCACCACGAGCCCGCCGACCCCGCCACGGCGATCGAGGCTGCGCGCGCGGCCGGGTTCGAGCCGCTGGGCACGCCCCGCCGCAAGCCCAAGCATTTCGAGTTCGACGGCCGGCGCAACGGCGAGACCTACGAATTGCACGTGGAATTGGGCGGACGGATTCGGAAAGCCAAGCTGGTCGACGAAGAAAACGACACTGCCTGAGGCTTGCGGCCGCGACAGACGCGGGTCTGTCCAGCCGCGGTCTGAGTAGCTGAAGACAACAGGATGGAGCCGGACGCCGGCTCCATCGCACAGCCCGCCGACTCGGCAGGTTGATCAATCAAGCATTGGGAAACGACATGTCGAATTCACTTGAGACGCCGTTGCGGCGCTTGCGAGCCGGCATCTTCCTCGTTTCTCGGTTCTGAGGAGTAGTGCCGGTGACCGCACCCAATGCAGATCGAGGTGACGCGCTTCGTCCACTGCTCGCGCTCAACTTCTTCATGGCCGACATGCAGGCCGGCATCGGTCCGTTCCTCGGCGTATTCCTGCTCGCGCATGGTTGGCAGAGCGGCTGGATCGGAACGGTGATGACGGCGGGCGGCGTCGCCGGCATGCTGATGACGACGCCGGCCGGCGCGCTGATCGACGCCACCCGCAGCAAGAAGCTGTTCGTCATCATCCCCGGCATCTGCACCGTCATCGCATCCGGCATCGTGCTGCTGTCGCAGGAGTTCTGGCTGGTGGCGGCATCCCAGGTCGCGACCGCAATCGCGGGTGCCGCGATCGGTCCGGCGGTCGCCGGCATCACGCTCGGCATCGTGCGCCAGGCCGGCTTTAATCGACAGAACGGCCGTAACCAGGCGTTCAACCACGCCGGCAACATGGTGGGCGCCGGACTATCCGGATTCGTCGGCTGGATGTACGGCTTCACGGCGGTGTTCTGGCTCGCCGCGCTCTTCGGCATCCTCTCGATCATTTCGGTGCTGATGATCCCGCGCGCATCCATCGACGACGACGCCGCACGCGGGCTCACACGCGAGACCGACGACGACAGGCCGGCGAGCGGGTTGCGCGTGCTGGTCGAGTCGAAGCCGTTGCTGATCCTGGCCGCAGCTCTGCTGTTCTTCCACCTCGGCAACGCGGCGATGCTGCCGCTCTACGGCCTCGCGGTCGTGGCCGGCAAGCAGGCCGACCCGGCGAGCTTTGTCGCCACGACCATCGTCATCGCCCAGGGCACCATGATCCTGACCTCGCTGGCCGCCATGCGGATGGCCGAAAAGGAGGGCTACTGGCTGGTCCTGCTGGTATCGTTCATTGCCTTGCCGATCCGGGGTATCGTCGCGGCGTGGCTGTTGAATAGATGGGGTGTTTATCCGGTGCAGATCCTCGATGGCGTCGGTGCAGGGTTGCAGAGCGTCGCCGTGCCGGGGCTCGTCGCACGTATCCTTGATGGCACGGGGCGGATCAACGCCGGTCAGGGCGCCGTCATGACGGCGCAAGGCATCGGTGCTTCACTCAGCCCGGCGATCGGCGGCTGGATCGCGCAGGAATTCGGATATGAAACGATGTTTCTCATCCTCGGCAGCTTCGCGGCGGTCTCGGTCGCGCTGTGGAGCGTGTTCGCTACGGTGTTGAGGCCGGCTTGTGCGACGAAGCCCGGGCGCCTATCGGAAGCAATGGCTTCAAGCGTCGCGGGTATCGCCTGATGTTCGCCAACAATGCCGCGACCTGGGGAATCGCGGGTCTTGCGACCCTGGGCGTCATCGCCCGTCCGTGGAACATGCCGGAATACATCTGGGCGGTGACCGGCGCCGTCCTGCTGATCGCCTTCGACCTGTTGCCGTTGCGGGATGCCGTCGCAGCCGCGGGGAAAGGCACCGACGTCTACTTCTTTCTGATCGGCATGATGCTGCTCGCCGAGGTCGCACGGAAGGAAGGCCTGTTCGACTGGCTCGCCGAACAGGCCGTCGGGCATGCGCGCAACTCGGCATCCCGGCTGTTTTCGATCGTCTATGCGGTCGGCACGCTGGTCACCATCTTCCTGTCGAACGACGCCACCGCGGTCGTGCTGACGCCCGCGGTCTACGCCGCGACCCGTACCGCGAAGGTCGAGCCGCTGCCGTATCTGTTCGTCTGCGCATTCATCGCCAACGCCGCCAGCTTCGTGCTGCCGATCTCGAACCCGGCGAACCTCGTGTTGTTCGGCGCGCGGATGCCGACGCTGCCGCAGTGGCTGCACCACTTCCTGCTGCCTTCGATCGTGGCGATCGCCGCGACCTTCATCATGCTTCGGCTCAGCCTGCGGAATAGCCTGTGCGGCGGCGTCGATGAACGCGACGGCGAGCCGATCGTCCTGACCAGGGGCGCCGCGATCGTCGCCGCCGGCATCGGCGCGACAGCGGTGGTCCTGCTCGCTGCATCGGCCTTCGGCCTGGATCTTGGAATCCCGACCTTCACCTGCGGTGCAGTGGTGACTGCGATCGTGCTCCTGCTCGGCCGTAAGTCGCCGCTTTCCGTCGCTCGCGATATCTCCTGGTCGGTCCTGCCCCTCGTCGCCGGGCTGTTCATCCTGGTCGAAGGCCTCAATCGCACAGGCGTGCTGCCGGCACTCGCCGAACAACTCGGGCAATCCGCCGCGCTGGCGCCGCACGCAACGTCATGGGGCGCCGGCATCGTCACGGCGATCGCCTCGAACCTCATCAACAACCTGCCGATGGGGCTGATCGCTGCGACGACCACGCACGCCGCGCAGGTGTCGCATCACATCACCGGGGCAGTTCTGATCGGCGTCGATCTCGGCCCAAACCTGTCGGTCACCGGTTCGCTCGCAACGATCCTGTGGCTGATCGCGCTGCGGCGCGAGGGCGAGCACGTGGGTGCGCTCAGCTTTCTGCGGCTGGGCATCCTGGTCATGCCGCCGGCGTTGGTGCTGTCGCTCCTCGCACTCTCGCTGACCGCGACATGAGAGCATACCTCGCCCTGACATCGGCGCTCGGCACGAATATGCACCACCCGTGAGAGCAACGCGATTCTGTCCTCGCAGGAAATTCCATGCGATCGCCGTTCACGGCGGGGGAGGCGGCGCGTTACTTTTCGGAGCCGATCTTGCCCAAGAACGACTGCTCCGCATCGCGACCACCGTGGCCCGCGATCACCATTTCAATGCGGCCGTGCGCACCGGGGCGTCCCACAATGCGGTCGTCTCGGCATCGAGCAGGCTCACGGTGAGCGAGCAGCCGGCCATGTCCAGCGAGGTGACGTAGCTGCCGACCAGCGAGCGGACGATGCGCAGGCCGCGCTGCTCAAGCATGCGACGCGCAGCATTGTACATCAGATAGAGCTCGATCGTCGGCGTGCCGCCGAAGCCGTTGACCAGCAGCAGGGCCTCGGAGCCTGCCGGCGCCGCGAGATCGTCGGCAATGGCGGTGATCATTTCCGACACGATCGCGTCGGCCTCGGCGAGCTTGACGCGGCGGCGGCCCGGCTCGCCGTGGATGCCGACGCCCATCTCCATCTCGTCCGCGCCGAGCGCGAAGGTCGGCGTGCCCGCGGCCGGGACCGTGCAGCTGGTCAACGCCACGCCCATCGAACGCGTCCGCGCGTTGACGCGCTCGCCAAGCGCCACGCAGGTCTTGAGATCGGCGCCCTTCTCGGCGGCGGCGCCGACGATCTTCTCGACGATCAAGGTGCCGGCGACGCCGCGGCGCCCGGTGCTGTAAGTCGACTTTTCGACCGCGACATCATCGTCGGTTACGATGGTGGCGGTGCGGCCCTCCGCGATCTCGGCCGCCATCTCGAAATTCATGCGGTCGCCCGCGTAGTTCTTGACGATGAACAGCACGCCGGCCTCGCCCGCGACCGCCTGCGCGGCCTCGACGATCTGGTCCGGCGTCGGCGAGGTGAACACCTGGCCGGGACAGGCGGCATCCAGCATGCCGTAGCCGACGAAGCCGGCATGCAGCGGCTCATGCCCGCTGCCGCCGCCCGAGACCAGCGCGACCTTCCTGCCGTTCAGCTCGCGGCGGCGCACGAATTTGCGCTCGGCGCCCAGCGTGACCAGATCGGCATGCGCGGCCGCGAAGCCGTCGAGGCTCTCGCCGAGCACATTGTCGAGCGCATTGATGAACTTCTTCATGGTGTCCTCCCCGCTTCGTCCAAAGCTTCGCTCCTATCAATCGGAACGAAGCTCCAGGTTCTTGTTTTGACGCGTCTTCTTCACGCGAACCGGTATCCACTTCGCTCGAAAACGCTTTGGTTGGCGTTTTCGCCTATTTTTCCCGCATGATGCCGATCAGGCGCCGCGTGAATTCCTGCAGCAGCGCGTCGAGCTCGGCGTTGCGTTTGGCGCTACCGAGATCCGGCAGATGCAATGTCAGCGTCCGCTCATGCGAGCCTTCGCTCAACCGGCCGACCCGGCGCGGATGCGCGCGCGCATAGGCGCGCAGGAAGGCGGTCTTCGCTTGCGGCGGAAAGTGGCAGACATCGAAGATCGTATTGAGATGCTGCACCGGGATCGGCACCGGATAGGCCGGATTGCTGATCTGGCTGACGAAGCTGCGGTTCTTGCCCATGGCATGGGCGAGGCGCAGCCGCATGCCGGACGGGCGGCTCTCCAGCACTTCCTTGAAGATGCGCTTGTAGGCCGCAACCGCGCCGGCTTCGGGCGCTTCATCGGCCGCCGTGTCAGCCAACACTGCCTCCGCTGCTCAGCCGGTCGATCGTCTGCTTGATCTGCGCCAGCGCTGATGGGTTCACGGACAATTCGCGCAGGCCGCAGTTCAGAAGCGCGGGAACACAGCGCGGATCACCCGCCATGTCGCCGCACAGGCTGACACTGACGCCGGCGCGGCGGCCATGGTCGGCGGTCCGCGCGATCAGTTCGAGCACTGCGGGATGCAGGGGGTCCATCAGGGGGGCGAGAGCTCCGTTGGAACGATCGCACGCCAGCACATATTGCGCGAGATCGTTCGAGCCGATCGAGAAGAACGACGCCTTGAAGCTCGAGATGGCCAGGGCCGCCGCCGGAACCTCGACCATGATTCCGAGCTCCGGGAGCATCGCGGCAATGCCGTCCGCCTGCAAGCGCTGCACGATGTCGGCGAACAGCTTCCGTCCCGCTTCGAGCTCGTCCGCCGACGTCACCATCGGGAACATGACCTTGAGATTGCCGCGCACCGCGGCACGGGCCAGCGCGCGGAGCTGGACGGCAAAGATATCGGGCCGGGCGAGGCAAAGCCGCAGGCCGCGCACGCCGAGGAACGGGTTGGCTTCGCCGTCGAATGTGAAGCCGGGCACCGGCTTGTCGCCGCCGGCATCGAACGTGCGGATCGTGACCGGCCGCTGGCCGGCCCAGCGCAGCACTGCGTCATAGGCCTGGAATTGGGTCTCCTCATCCGGCAGGTCGTTCCGCCCGGCGAGCAGGAATTCGGTCCGCATCAGGCCGATGCCGTCGGCATATTGCGCGTCCGCATCATCGAGGTCGTCGACGCGCTGGATATTGATCAAAAGCTTGATGTGCTCGCCGCGCCACGAGGCGGTCGGCCGCCGCAGGATCGCGCGCGCGGATGCCCGGCTCTTGCGGTGGCTCTCCCGCCGCTTCTCGAAGACGCGCACCTGCTCGGCGCTGGGATCAAGCTCCAGCGTCGCGCCTTCGCCGTCGAGCAGCGCCGTGGCGCCGGCAGCCGGAATGGCACCGAGCTGCACGACCATCGGGATGCCGCGCGCCCGCGCCAGCATCGCGACATGGCTGGTCGGGCTCCCGTGCAGCAGCGCCAGGCCGCCGCCGCCCGACCAGTCGATCTCCAGGAAGCGCGACGGCGGCAGGTCGTCGGCACAGACGACGCCACCGCTCGGGATCTTCAGCGGCTCGCCCGCGTCGCCGCGCAGGATGTGGACCACCCGGTCGCGCAGATCCGCAAGGTCCGACGAGCGCGCCTGCAGATACTCATCCGCCGCCGCATTGTACTCCGCGATCTGCTCGTCGAGCGTCGAGCGCCATGCGACGTCGGCCGGACGTCCCTCCCCAATCGACGCGAAGATCGCCTCGATCAGATCCTCATCCTCCAGCAATGCGACCTGGAATTCGAGGATCTGCGCGGCTTCGCCGCCGGCGCTGGCGGCAAGATCGGCGATCTGGCCGCTCGCAAGATCGATCGCCTTGCGCAAGGCGAGCGCCTCCTCGACCAGTGTGCCGGCAGCCCGTTCGCCGCCGGCGCCCGCATCGACGCGGACCAGCGGACCGTGCGCAAAGCCAATCGAGGCGGTCCTGCCGCGGTAAGCCGGTCCTGCAGCGCCGCCCTGCATGCTAGGCTGCTCCATCCGGAAAATCGCTGGCAACCAGGTCGACCAGGGCGGCGACGGCCGCTTCGGCGTCGCTGCCGGAGGCCTTGATCTCGATCGTGCTGCCGTGCGCAGCACGCATCGCCATGATCTTGGCCACGCTCTTGGCATTGATCCACTCGGGCGCGCCCGCGACCCGCACTGAGATCTGGGCCTGGAACTTCTTGGCGAGCTTGGTCAGCTTGACCGCCGGGCGCGCATGCATGCCGACCGCATGCACCAGCCGCACATTGCCGGTGAAGATCTGTCCGTCCGCTTTATCAAGCATACTCATCATCCATCATCGCTTCGCCGACATGTCAGTCGGCAGAGAGTTCCTCGGCCACGGCCTTGACCTGGGCCAGCGAGCTGCCGCCCGCCGCCTCGGTCGCCGCCATCACGGCCCCCTCGACGATCGGCGCGTTGCAGACCACAACGAGATCGCGCCGCGCAGGCTCCAGCATCTCGACCGCCATCTCGCTATTGGTCTCGGCGCCGCCGAGATCGACCAGCACCGCGACTCCCTTCGGAGACCAGGCGTCGTTGATGGCGTCGATGATCAGCGGCACGCTGGTGCCCAATCCGCCGTCGGGATTTCCGCCGCAGAAGGCCACCTTGACCTCGCTGCCGACCATCTGCCGCACCATGTCGGCGGTTCCCTTGGCGATATCAGCTGAATGCGAGACGATCACGATCCCTACGGTATCGGTCATGGGCGCGCCTCCAGGCCGGCGCACACCGCCTGCACCAACACGCAGCTCGACCGTGCGCCGGGATCGACATGCCCGACGCTGCGCGCGCCGAGGAACGACGCACGTCCCTTGGTGGCCTGCATCGGTGCGGTCCGTTCGACCGCCTCGGTCGCGGTGGCGCGCACCCGCGCGATCAGATCCGGCTGGCCGGCCGCCATCTTCAACGTCTCCAGCACGGGAACCAGCACATCCAGCATCGTCTTCTCGCCGACCTGCGAGCGGCCGCGCGCGCTGACTGCGTTCACAGCGCTGCCGAACACGTCGGCGAGATCGTCGGGCAGGTGCTTGTCGTGCGACAGCGCCTCGCCCGCGGCCAGAAAGAAGCTGCCATAGAGCGGCCCGGAGGCGCCGCCGACCGTCATCACCAGGGTCTTGCCGATCATCTTCAGCGCTTCGTCGAGCGGCTGTGCCGAGATGACATCGAGCTTGCCGAGCACGGCTTCGCAACCGCGCTTCATGTTGGTCCCGTGGTCGCCGTCACCGATCGCCTGGTCGAGGCTGGTCAGCTCCGGCGCGCTGGCGATGACCCGCTCTGCGGCCGCCTTGACCAACGACTTGAATGTCTCAGGTTGCACCGACATCTCCTCGATCCTCTCGCCCCCTCTAATGAACCGCCGCGGCAATGCGCTGCCCCGCGCGGTCGAAGCACAACGGACGCACCAGGTGCAAGTCGACCTCCTGGCCGGCCTGCAGCGGCTGATGCGGATCCGCCAGCGTCACCAGCGTCTCGCCCTTATAGTCCAGGTGAATATGATTCTGCTCGCCGAGGTGCTCGACCCGATGCACGCGGCCGACCATCTGCCCGCCATTACGCGCAGCGAGCTGCAGATGCTCGGTACGAATGCCGACCGTCTCGGTTCCGGCCGGCATCGCGACATCGGCGAGCAGGCGAGCCGGCAGGAAGTTGATCGGCGGCGTCCCGAGTCGCGAGGCGACATAGCTGCTGGACGGGCTTTCATAGATCTCCCGGGGGGTGCCGAGCTGCAGCAGCCGGCCGTCCCTGATCACGCCGATCCGCGAGGCCATCGTCATCGCCTCGACCTGATCGTGGGTGACGTAGAGGATGGTCGCACCGAGCTCGATCTGGATCCGCTTCAGTTCGAGCCGCAGCTCGGCGCGGAGTTTTGCGTCGAGCGAAGACAGCGGCTCGTCCATCAGATAGATCGAGGGATCGCGCACTAAAGCGCGGCCGATCGCCACGCGCTGCATCTCGCCACCGGACAGCCGGGTGGCGCGGTTGTTCAGCTTGCTCGCGATATGCAGCAGCTCGGCGGTCTGTTCGACGCGCTTGCGGATGATCGGCTCCGCAACCCGCCGCGCGGGAGAGCGCAGCGGAAACGCCAGATTGTCGTAGACCGTGAGATGCGGGTACAGCGAATATTGCTGGAACACAAAGGCGATATCCCTCGAGCCCGGCGGATCGTGCGTCACGTCGCGACCGTCGATCATGACGGAGCCCGTATCGGGACTCTCCAGCCCGGTGATCAGGCGCAGCGTCGTGGTCTTGCCGGCGCCGCTCGGCCCGAGCAGGACCAGGAACTCGCCGTCGTTTACCCTCAGCGAGAGATCCCGAACGGCTTCGATCGCGCCGAAGCGCTTGTTGACGTTACGCAGGGTGACGTCAGCCATGCCGCACACCCTCCACGCTCTCGGTCCGGATCGCACGGCCGCTGCCGATGTCGAACAGCGCCAGCCGCTCGGCATTGAATTCGAGACCGATGGTCTCGCCGATCCGCACCGAAGCGCTGGAGGGCAGCCGCGCCGCGACCCGCCCATAGGCCGTGTCGACGGTGACAATCTGGGTGGTGCCGAGATATTCCGCGCCGAACACCTCGCCGCGAACGGCGCCCGCGTCAGCGAAGCGGATATGCTCCGGACGGACACCGAGCGCGAGCGGCGCGCTGGCGCGGTCCTCGCGGATCTCCGGCACCGCAAGCCTGGTGTCGTGGAAGCTGACCGCGCGATCGCCGGATCGCAAGCCGCCCTCGAAGCGCAGGAAGTTCATCGGCGGCGAGCCGATGAAGTCGGCGACGAACATGCTCGCAGGCCGGTCATAGACCTCCTGCGGCGTGCCGATCTGCTCGACACGGCCCTTGTTCATGACGGCGATCTGGTCGGCCATCGACATCGCCTCGAGCTGGTCGTGCGTGACATAGACCGTGGTCGCCTTGATGCGATCGTGCAGGTCGCGCAGCTCGCCGCACATCAGATGGCGAAACTCGGCGTCGAGCGCGCCCAGCGGCTCGTCCATCAGGAACGCCTTCGGCCGCCGCACCATGGCGCGCCCGAGCGCGACGCGCTGCCGGTCGCCGCCCGAGAGTTTCGAGGTCTTGCTCGACAGCAGATGCTCGATCCGCAACATCCGCGCGGTCTCCTGCACGCGCTCGCGAATCTCGCGCCTCGCCATGCCCTGGCACTTCAGGGGAAAGCCGATGTTCTCCCCGACATTCATGTGCGGATAGAGCGCGAACAGCTGAAACACGAAGGCGATATCGCGCGCGGCGGCACGGTGGAACGTGACATCCTCGCCGTCGAGCAGGATCTTGCCTTCGGTCGGCAGCTCGAGGCCGGCAATCATGCGCAAGGTGGTGGTCTTGCCGCAGCCGGAGGGCCCGAGCATCGCGAAGAACGTGCCGTCGTCGATCGTGAAGGTCGAGCCTTCCACCGCGGTGAACTGATCGAACGACTTGCGCAGGTTTTCGATACGGATCTGTGCCATGGCGCTATTCCGGAAAATGGCTGACGATGACGAAGCCGACCGTGCCGGCGAGGATCGTCACGAAGGAGTAGCTGTAGAGATCGATCGACCAGGGCTGCACCAGCATGATGATGCCGCCTCCGATCAGGGTCATCGCGATGGCCTCCCACGGCCCGCGGCGGAACCAGCGCGCTACGCCACCCCGAGTTACGCCATTCCTGGCAACCACAGAGCCGCTCATTTGCGCACCGCTCCGAAGGTGATGCCGCGCAGCAGATGCTTGCGCAACAGCACGGTGAACATGACAATCGGGACGACGAACAGCGTGGTCGCGGCGGCCACCGCCGGCCAGTCCTGTCCACCCTCGCCGATGATGAAGGGGATGAAGGGCGGCATGGTCTGCGCCTCGCCGCTGGTCAGCAGCACCGCGAAGGCGTACTCGTTCCAGGAGAAGATCAGGCAGAAGATTGCGGTCGCCGCGATTCCCGTCACGGCCTGCGGCAGCACCACCTTGCGCAGTGCCTGCAGCCGCGTATAGCCGTCGACCAGCGCCGCTTCCTCGTACTCGCGCGGGATCTCGTCGATGAAGCCCTTGAGCAGCCACACCGCGAGCGAGACGTTCACCGCGGTGTAGAGCAGGATCATGCCGAGCCGCGTGTCGGTCAGATTGAGCTGCCGGTACATCAGATAGATCGGGATCGCCACCGCGACCGGCGGCATCATGCGCGTCGAGAGGATGAAGAACAGCAGATCGTCGGCCAGGGGTATTCGGAAGCGCGAGAAAGCATAGGCTGCGAGCGTGCCGAGGAAGACCGCGAGGAAGGTCGAGCCGAAGCCGATGATCAGCGAGTTGACGAAGCGCGGCACGACCTTGGAGGGACCTGCGATCACCATGTCGCGCTTGCGCACCAGCTTGTCGTACCAGGTCTCCGGCGGCGGCAGCTTGGCAATGAAGTCCGGCGTCTGGCGCGTCCGCACGGTGAACAGGTTCACATAGCCTTCGAGGGTCGGCTCGAAGATCACCTTGGGCGGATAGGCGATGGCGTCGCTCTGCGACTTGAACGCTGTGGCAACGATCCACAGCAGCGGCAGGATCGTGATCACGGCATACAGGATGACGAGGCCGCCGGCGAACGCCTTGGTGCGCGGCGAGGCTTCGACGATGGAATGCGCGGTGGATCTGGTGGCGGCAGCGGTCATCGTTGCTTCACCTTGTTGAGCGTCTTGACGTAGATGTTGGCGGCGCCGAACACAGTCACGAACAGGATGATGGCGAGCGCCGAGGAATAGCCGGTGCGCCACTTCTCGAACGCCGCGCGTTTCAGCGAGATCGACACCAGCTCGGTGGTCGAGCCCGGCCCGCCCGAGGTCAGGAGATTGACCATGTCGAACATCTTGAAGTTCTCGATCGCACGGAACAGCACCGCGAGCATCAGGAACGGCACCGTCATCGGCAGCGTGATCGACCAGAACTGCCGCCAGGCCGAGGCGCGATCGACTTCCGCCGCCTCATAGATGTAATCGGGGATCGAGCGCAGCCCGGCGAGGCAGATCAGCATGACATAGGGCGCCCACATCCAGGTATCGACCAGCACGATGGTCCACGGCGCCAGCGACACCTGCCCGGTCATGCTGAACGAGCTCGGCGGCACGCCGGTGAACAGGCTGATCAGGTAGTTGAATGGGCCGATCTGCGGCTGCAGCAGCAGCGTCCAGAAATTGCCGACCACCGCCGGCGACAGCATCATCGGCAGCAGGATGATCGTGGTCCAGAAGCTGTGGCCGCGAAACTGCCGGTTGATCAGGAGTGCCAGACCGAAGCCGACGACCACCTGCAACGCCACCGACGAGATCACGAATTGCGCCGTGGTCTGCAGCCGAAACCAGACGTCCTCGTCGGTGAGGATGTCCCTGAAATTGTCGAGACCGACGAACCGCAGCGGCAGATAGGACATGCTGAGGTTGAGGTTGGTGAAGGACAGCCGGATCATCCAGATCAGCGGAAAGATGTTGATCGCGAGCAGCAGCGCGATCGTCGGCGCGACGAACAGCCAGGCGATGGCGCGGTCCGACAGGCCGTGGACGCGCCGGGCGGCGCGGGATTTTACGGGCTCGCTCACGCCAGGGATCGTAGCATGATCGGGTTGCAGGATTGTCGTCATCGTGTCCATCAGCGGGCTGGGCTGGTTCGGATTCCCCGAGGTGGCCCTCGGGGAATCCAGTTCAGGCGAGGTCGGGCACCTTCTATTGTGAGGAGGCGACTTCCTTGCCCTGCTCCTTGAACACCTTGGTCCAGTCCTTGACCAGGAGATCGAGCGCCTGCTGCGCGGTGCCCTTGTCCGCAACGACGTAGTCATGCACCCGCTTCTGCATGTCGAGCAGCAGTTGCGCGTAGGATGGCTCGGCCCAGAAGTCCTTGACGATGCCCATCGACTCCAGGAATTGCGGCGCGAACGCCGCGCTCTTCGGGAAGTCGGGCGCGTCGACCACGGCCTTGAGCGCCGAGTATCCGCCGATCTGCCACCACTTCTGCTGCACGGTGGGCTGCGCGAACCACTTGATGTAGGCGAGCGCGTCGTCCTTGTGGTCGGAGGTTGCCACCACCGAGATGCCCTGCCCGCCGAGCTGGGTGAAATGCCCCTTGGGACCTGCCGGATTGACGAAGAAGCCGATCTTGTCGCCGCCGACATTCGGATCCTTGTAGAGGCCGGGGAAGAAGGCGAACCAGTTCATCTGCATCGCGACTTGGCCGGACTTGAAGGCATCGAGGCCTTCCTGCATGTAGGCGTTGGTCATGCCCGGCGCCGTGCAGCACTTGTAGAGCTCCTTGTAGAACTCGAGTCCCTTGGCCGCATCGGCGGAATTGACGATGCCCTGCATCTGGTACGGCTTCTTCGGATTGTCGTAGGCGAAGCCGTAATTGTAGAGCACGTTGGTCACGCCCATCGTGATGCCTTCCGAGCCGCGCTCGGTGAAGATGTAGGCGCCATAGACCTTCTTGCCGTCGATCTCGCGACCCTGGAAGAACTCGGCGATCTGCTTCAGCTCGTCATAGGTCTTCGGCGGCGCCAGGTCGCGGCCGTACTTGGCCTTGAACGCGGATTGAATCTCGGGCCTGGAGAACCAGTCCTTGCGATAAGTCCAGCCCACCGCATCGGCCATCGCCGGCAGCGCCCAGTAGTTCGGCGTGTTCTTCGGCCACTGCGAATAGCCGACGACGGTCGCCGGGACGAAGTCGCCCATCGAGATCTTCTCCTTGTCGAAGAAGTCGTTGAGCTTGACGTACCACTTGTTCTCGGCGGCGCCGCCGATCCACTGGCTGTCGCCGATGATCAGGTCGCAGAGCTTGCCGTGCGAGTTGAGCTCGTTGAGGAAGCGATCAGCGTAGCTCGTCCAGGGGACGAACTCGTATTTCATCTCGATGCCGGATTGCTTGGTGAAGTCCTTACCGAGTTCGACCAACGCGTTGGCCGGATCCCATGCCGCCCAGCACAAAGTGAGCTGCTTGCCTTGCGCTGCGGCCTGCCCGCCGCCGAGAACCCCAAGTGCAGCGGCCGCAACGACCGCGGACGCTACCGTACTGCGTAACCATCCCAATCTTCGCATATCCATTTCCTCCCTATCGTTGAAGCACCTAACTCGCCCGGCGCATCCGTGCCGGATCGACACCGAGACTTCGAAAACCGAGTTGATGAGCGATGATGGAGAGCGAGACTGGCCGCGTCCGGAAACTGGGTCCGGACGGCGGGGCTCCTCCCACACATCAGCTCGATGCGCGATGTTTATCGTTTTTGCAATACTAAACGTATTACTAAATTCAGGAACCCGTCAAGCGGGTTTCTTGCGAGCATCAATGAAAGGCCGACCTCGCCATCCAACGGCAGCCATTCGCTGCAGCGCACCAACGCCGATAGCGGAAAGCGCCGAGCGCTGTGCTCGGCTTGGTGTTTAGTATATCATTTTACTGAACGTTCAGCGCGACGACGAAGGCATCACCCGCATTGATACGGCTTGGTGAAACTCCACAGACGAAACGGCCATGACAGGCCGATCGAGGCGCCGGCCAGCGATCAGTCCTCATCCTTGATCTGGCTGTAAAGCTCGGCGCACAGCCGCGCCGCGTCTTCTTGTAGCGCGGCTCCGACGTCCGCACGATGCGATGGTGGGAATCGCTGAGCGAGCCCCGGATGTCATTGACCTCCATCGTCAGGATCAGATCGGCCTGCGACAGGGTCGAGCGACGGAACGACTGCCTAGCGCGCCAGCGCTGCGATCAACTCGACTTCGATCGAGGCGTTGCGCGGAAGCTGCGCGACGCCGACGCTCGTCCTGCTATGCCGTCCATGCTCCGGACCGAACAGTTCCATGATGAGCTCCGATGCGCCGTCGGCGACCGCCGTCTGACCGCTGAAATCCGTGGCGCTGTGCACGAATACGGTGAGCTTCAGGATCTGCGCGACATTGTCGAGCGATCCGAGATGCGCCTTGATCGCGGCCAATCCGCGGATCAGTGCCAGCCGTGCGCCCCGCTGGGCCTCTTCCAGTGTGACGTCACGGCCAACCTGGCCGACGACATGCACCTTGTCGCCGTCGCGCGGAAGCTGACCGCTGACATAGATCGTATCGCCATGGACCACGACCGGCGCGTAGGCGCCGCCCGCCGCTGCCGACATCGGCAGCTCGATGTTGAGTTCGTTCAGACGTTGCTCGAGGTTCACGATTGCTTGCCAGCGAACTGGCCCTCCTGTCGGGATCGCGGCGCGGCTTCCGCAGCGACGATGGTCCGAGCGAAGCAGAGCTCCGTCTGCCGCCGGGCGTTTCTGTTAGCCGAGTTCCGCGTGAAGCGACAGCCGAGAACATGCTCTCGGAGCAATTCTGCTGGCGTCAGCGCTTCGCGCGGCGCTTCAGATCCGCGCAGAACATGCCGGTCATGTTCTGCCGCCAGACGGGACCTAGCGGCCATATTTTGGCCATAGCCCGTTTCTTAAAGGCCCGAGCGGGCCACGTCCCGCCTCTGTTTTGCGTCGCCTGGCCGGTGCGGTCGCTTCGCAATCAAATCGCAGATCATCGCTGCGCCCCTCCCAGAACCAGGATGGTCCGCCAACAACAAGAGGACTTTGTAATGCGTAAAACTCTCGCGGCTGTCGCCGTGCTCCTGGCTTTCGCGTCGTCTGCTGCTGAAGCTCGCGGCCGTCATCACCATCATCGACATTCTGCACATTCCGGCCGTCCCGCTGCGTGGTGCGGGTGGTTCATGCGCACGCAGGTCGGCAGCGATCCTGGCCCGCAATTCAATCTGGCGCGATCCTGGGCGCGATACGGCTCCAATGCAGGCGGCCCTGCGGTCGGCGCGATCGTCGTCTGGCGTCACCACGTCGGCAAGATCGTGGGTCACGAGAATGGCCAGTGGATCGTCCAGAGCGGCAACGACGGACATGCCGTGCGGACGCGGCCGCGCTCGCTGGCCGGCGCCATCGCGTTCCGCAACGCCTACGCTTCGTTCTAAGGGAACTCTCGTACGCCTCTGCTAACATGCAAGCCGACGACGTTCAGCGGTATACGAACCGTTCATCATCGCGGCTTACGTTCAAGCGGGGTTTCGCCCTGAAGCCCTCAGACGGGCGCCGTCGCCTGCGTTGACCAGGCGGCGGCGCCTTTTTCAGGAATGCATTGGTTTGGCTCAAAGACCGAAGAAAGTCGTCGCTACGTCTACGGCCGTCTGAACAATGTTCCGCTCGCGGTCTCGCGCGAGACCGGCGCACTGCTCTACATGCTGGCGCGCGGCGCACGGGCGCGGAACATCGTCGAGTTCGCTGAGGTGGATGCTCGCGGCGCGAGCAATCAGCCTGCCTTGATCTTGTCGATGATAGCGGACAGCCGCGCGCGCTTTGCGGGATCGGTGACCTGCGCAACGCTGGCGTTGAGGTCGGCCAGTACGCTGGTGACCTTCCATGCTGCGGGACCCTCATCGATCACCGCGTCAGCCAGTTCGTCGGCCTTGTCGGGATCGCCGACGTCGAAAGCAGCGGCAAGCAGTGTCGGACGCACCCATTCGTCGGCGACCTGAAGCTGTCTCGCGCGTTCGCACGCGGCGATCGTCAGCCGCAACGCCGTCTGCGCACGCTCCTCGTCGCCTGCCCGTGCGCGGGTTCGATAGAGGCGGGGCAGATTGCTCGAGCAATAATAGGCATTGAGGTCGAGCTGCATGCCGTGTTCATAGCACTCGATCGCCTTCGCGAGGGCTTGCCGTTTGTCTGCGGCTGATACGGCCGCCCTTTCGAGGCGCTTGTAGCGACCGCCCATCAGGCCGAGGCGTTCGGGGGTCGGCCCCGCCGCCTTGATCAAGGTATCAAGCGCGGCAATGGCTTGGAGATTGTTGCCGGCATAGGCGCCGGCAAACTCGCGAATTTCCTGGATTTCGGCGACATCGCTGAACCGCGTCGGAAGGCTGGTCACAAAGTCAAGGACACTGTTCCAGTCCTCCGTCGAATCCACGCTGTCGCGCAACAGCAACAGCAATGCGAGCGCAATTGGATAGGTCGCTGGCGGGCTTCCTTCGCTCGCGATCAGCTTCTGCGCGAGCTCCATGCGCTTGCTACGCGGTGCGGCACGAACCTCGCGCACCTTAGTTTGGAACACTGCGAGCTCGGCGAGTTGCTCCTTGGTCGTCGTCGCCTTAGCCGGATCGACGTTGCCGGGATAGCCAGGCATCGACTGATGCATCGGCGAAAGCCCGTCGCGGAGCGACACGATGCCCTCCTTGATCTTGGGCCGAAGGCCGGCTGCCGTGTCGTCGGAAATGTTGCCCTCGGGGAGCGGGTAGCGCACGGTACGCATCTGCACAACATCGAACAATTGCTTCGACCAATCGGCCGCGAGCAGGACGCATCCAGTCTTTTGCGCCGCGTGGCGGATACCAACCTCGTAGTAAACGTTGCCGTTCGGAATTGTCATGTCCGCCAGCACGAGGTCAGCGAAATAGAGCCGCTCCAGCATCTGGCCGACGATCAACGCACCGGTGTCCTGGTCGGCGCGAACCGGTTCAAAGCCGAGTTCCTTGATGACCGGAACATAACCCCGATCCCAGAGCGCGTTAAAGTCAATCTCAGCCGGACCAGACTTGGGGTCGGCCTGGGTCGCCTTGCGGCCGTAAGGCATGATCATGAAACACGACGGCATCTTGCAATTCCTTCAGTTCCACAATTTTTTCGTATCCAGCCAGTAAACCCATGTCGTCTTGCGCCCCGCCTCGTCCATCAGGTGCTTGGCGCCGCCCGGACCATCGCCGCCTTCGCCGTTCCACAGACAGATGAAGGCGAGCTTCTTGTCGCCAAACCGGGCGGCGCGTTCGAGCATCCATTGATTGTCGCGCTCGTAGGCGTTTTGGCCGGCCGGCAGCGACCCCAGTTCGTCCGGCATGACATGGAGCGTCGCATTCGATTTCGCTGCAAAATAGCGGGCGCGCCAATCACCACCGGCGAAATCAACCGAGCCGGCAAGAAACGTCGGCTCGTCGAACGGAATATAGATTTCGAGCCGCATGCCCTGCGCGAGCGCGGATTCCGCAAACAGCAGATCGCCGCCGCAGGCGCCGCCGCAAATGGCGAGATCGCCTTTGGTGACACCGATCTTCGCAAGCGCGTCGGCGATCGCAGCGGCCGCAACAGCTTCCTTGTCCGGAGGAAAGCGTGGGGTTTTTCGGTCCGGCGCATCGATCATGTGCCCGCTGAAGAGAACCACCGTGTTCGGTGATTTGGCGTCCTGGTCCGTGGCCATCGCGACACCTCGACTCATGATTGGATCATTATGTCCAGGTGACGAACTTATCTGAAGGCGAATTCCTTGTCGAAGCCGGGACCGGCGTGTTGTGACGCCGCTCCGCGCGGCATCACGTGAGATCGAAGGCCGACGGGAAATGTTCGGGCTTGACCTGCTCCTTCGCGGCGAGCTGTCCGATCCCGGCGAGTTCATCCATGTTCTTCGGGTCGTCCATCGCGGCGACCTTCGCGAGCGCGTCGGGCGTCCGCTCGATGCCGAGCTTCTGCTTCAGCCAAGCCGTTTCCAGCAGCACATTATAGCGCGCATAGGTCGCGAGTTGCGGCCCGCTCTGGCTGTCCGCGATCATATCCGTCACCGCGCGATCGATCGGCCACGGAGTCAGGCAATTGGTCAGCCACTGCAGCATGCCGTGATTGAGCCGCGCGCAATCGTCCATGAGCGATTGCAGCGAGCGCACGCCCTGCTCCGCCGCCGGCATGTGAAGTATCTGCTCGGTCGGATAGGTCGGCCTGAATACGCCGGTACCCGCCGAGATCAGCAGGAGCCTGTCCTTGCCGCTCTCCCAGCGGAAGCCATGGCCATGGAGTGCGGCAAGCATCAGGAGTTGTAGCGCCGGATCGTTGAACGGGCTGACGCCGCCATCGACGAAGGCGCCGCTGACCGTGTGACCGTCGCGCGCCGAGATCGTGATCTCCTCCGGTTGGAAATAGGTTGGCGCCGCGGTGCTGGCACGCACCACCTGGGTCAGCCGCAACGCTCCGTCCTGCCTGGCAAACACCGCGTCCGGATGATTGTGCAGCGGCCAGGGGCTGCCGGTATCGAGCCGCTTGGTCATGATCATCAGGCCGGTGCGGATGCGGTCGCCACCGAGCACGGTATCGGCGCCGAGCTGCGCATCGAGCGCGTGCTGCAAGGCATCGGAATCGAATTTCGGCGCCAGCAGCCCCCGCCGCCAGAATGACTGCTGAAAGATGTCCGTGCCGATCGAGCGATAGAGCTTCTTCAATGCGTCCACGGTCATGCCGCAGGCAAGCCCGGCTGCGATGATCGATCCGGTCGAGGTGCCCCCGATCAGGTCGAAATAATCGCATAGCAACAGGTCCCTGTTCTTGTACCGCTCGCGCAACTGCGTCTCAATCGCGGCCAGATATTCGAGCGTCAGAATGCCGCGAATGCCGCCACCGTCGAGCGCCAATATCCGCTTCGGTCCGGCGTCACGATCAAGATGCTGCTGCTTGGTCTTCGGCATGACTGCCTCCCGACTACGACTTTTGCTGATCTCGATACGGCCGACCGATCACGGCCGATGGCTCAATTGATCGTACGTCCAGGCGCGAATGGCGCCAGGCCATGAAATGAAGCGATGCGTTCAAATCGACACATCGGCAAAGTTTCGAAAAATTTTAGCTAGTCCATCCCAGAGCACGACAAGCGGCTCCGGCTTCCCTGGGTATCTTGCACATGGCACACCCTAAGGTATAGTGAGATGGATCACTGGCAGGCGGTTTTCCTTTTTCGCGCCCGGCGATAGCAGATTTCAGAGACGAGCTATCATTCAGTCCGCGGCAGGACGTGCAGCCGCCTCATTCGGCCGACGAGATGCGGCCAGCCGACGCATGATACTCATGCAGATCGGATTTTGCCCTGCCCAACGATTTCTCGGTCTTCATCAGCCATCGCGCCGAAGACGGATTTCTCGCGCGTCTCTTGAAGGCTCGGCGGGAATATCTGAGCAGCCTGGACGGTCAGCGTTCGGTGGAATGCTTTGTCTGCGAAGAAATTCCGGGCGGCGCGGGGACGTTCCAGACCCGGCTGGCGCAGGCCATCGAGAAGAAGTCGCCGGGCGAACCGAAGCCTGCGCTCAAATCATCGAGGCGACGCGCTCGAGACCGATCAGGCGCGCCAGCGAACGGACCTCGTTCTTCTGATCCTCGCGGAGCTGGAACAGCAACGGCATCGCGGCCGACTTCAGCTGCTGAACTTCCTCGGAGTCGGGATCGATCGGCATGTTGCCCGATGCGGGATCGCCCTGGCGCTTGGCGTGGATTTTTCGCGCGACGGCACGCAGCGCGGTCTCGACTGCCGGCCAGTAATATTCCTGCGATGACGACAGCTTCAGCCGGTCCTTGATGCCGGCGATCTGGGCGTCGCTGAGCAACGCATAAGTCTTTTGCGGCGCCGGCTTGGCGGCAGCCTTGGGCTTCGGCGGTGCGGCGGGGGCAGTCGGCGACGCCGCGGCGGGCTCTGCGACCTTCGGCTGGGCGGCATCGGCGGGGTCATTGAGCTTCGGCAGGCCGAGATCGGCATGCTCGGCGGAGGCATAAGCCTGGGGCACCGTATCGGTCGCGCCCGGGATCGCGGCTTGCGCGCGCAGCAGCAGCGGTGACGGATTGGCCGGAGGCTCGGCGGGCTGCGGCACCTCGAAGGCGGCAGTCGCGAGCGTCGTGACCGCGAGCTTGTCCTGCTTGCCGGCGCGATTGGCGACCGGACCAATGTCGGCCTGCGCCGCCGGCAGGCTGTCACGGCCGAGAATGGCTGTTATCGCGGCGCCGGCGAGGAGGAGGCAGGTCAGCGCGGCGAGGGTGATGGCTCTGGTCAAAAACTACTCCATTGCCGGCCGGTGTTGCCGCAAACTGCGCGCGAAATGCGGCGTTAGCGTGCCGTGACCGCGCCAAATAGGTGAAATCGTCCCGAAACGACCCGAAAATCAGGCCGCAGCGTCGAGCTCATAAGCTTCCTGGATGTCGGCCACGATCTCGTGCGCCGTCCAGAGGGCGCCGGGCTGGACCGAGTGCAGGCTGACCGTCCAGTTGGTGCGGCGGGTACGCGGCGTGCTGACGATATCGAATTCGACCTGACGGCACAGCGGATGCCGCTGCAGGGCGTAGAACACGCGGGTCCGGAGATCGTCGAGCGATGCCGGGGTCTTGGCGAGCGCCTCAAAAGCCATGGTCGCATTCCCACTACTGCCGGGCGGCCAGCCGCGGCGGCGGACCATCCCGTGACGCATAGTTGGGACCGGCATGGTTAATGCCGCGTTAAGCGAACACGCGGGATTTGAGCGGCGAACTCGCAGCGTATCAGGCGAGCCGCACCCGCGCGCTCGCCGCCTCGTACTCCGCGACCGTTTGCGCGACGAGTTCGTCGACCCCAAGGACCCCGGTCACCCCCGAGGTGGAGTGACCGCCGCTCCAGATGTCGCGCCAGCGCTTGGGGCGGCTTTCGCGCGCGCCGATGTCGATGTCCTTGCCGATGTCGATCGCGCCGCGCGCTGGCAGGTTGTCGGGATCCAGCCCGGCAGCTTCGATCGAGGGCCGCAGCATGTTGGTCTGCAGGCCGGTGAACGCCGTCGTGAGCACGATGTCATCGGCGGTGGCGCCGACCAGCATCTGCTTGTACCTCGCGTCCGCCATGCTCTCGCGCGTCGCGATGAACTTGGTGCCCATGTAGGCGAGATCGCAGCCGAGCGCCTCGGCGGCGCGCAGTGCGTGACCGTCGCTGATGCCGCCGGCCAGCACGATCGGGCCGTCGAAGAATGCGCGCACCGCGCGGACGAACACGAACGGATTGAGCCAGCCGGTCTGCCCGCCGGCGCCCGCGGTGAGCAGCACGAGCCCGTCGGCGCCGGCTGCTGCCGCGCGCTCGGCATGACGGATCGAGGCGACGTCGGCGAAAACAAGCGCGCCGGCGTCGTGCAGCGGTGCGAGCACCGGCGCCGGCGAGCCGACCGAGGTGATCACAAGCTCGGGCTTGTGCCGCAACAGCACCGTGAGATCCTGCTGCAGCCGCGCATTGGAGCGGTGCACGATCAGGTTCGGACAGACCGGCGCCGCCGACCTTCCGCTCGCGTCGGCATGCACCTGCAGGCTGCGCGCGATATCGCCAAGCCACGCATCGAGCTGTTCCGTCTCACGGCAATTCACTGTCGGAAAGGAGCCGATCACGCCGTTGCGGCAGGCAGCTACCACCAGCTCGACGCCGGACACCAGAAACATCGGTGCCGCAATCAGTGGCAACCGGAGGCGATCGCGAAAACGCGTGAGAAGATCAGCGGCCAAGTCGTTTCATCCCTGCGTCATTGTGTTAGCGTTGCGCCGACATTGGCACGCAAGAGGCCAAAGGCAAAGTGGGAGGAGGCGAGGACATGAGCAACCCGCTCTATGCATTTCCGGCGGTCTGCGAACAGACCTTGCGCGCGCTGGCGCGCTATCCGTCGCACACAGCCTTCGCGTGGCCGGGCGGATCGCTCAGCTATCGGGGCGCGACCGACCTGATCGGACGGATGCAGAGCGTGTTCATGCGGCTCGGCCTTGCGCCGGGTACCCGCGTCGCGATGCTCACCGCCAACCGCGCCGACAGCTGGTGCGCCGGCGTCGCCGCGCAATTGTCGCGGCTCGCGATCACCTGGCTGCACCCGCTCGGCTCGCTCGACGACCAGCTGTTCCAGATCGAGGACTCCGAGGCCGAGATGCTGATCGTCGACAGCATCACGTTTCGCGATCGCGGCGGCGAGCTCGCGGCGAAGGCGCAGGGCCTCAAGACGGTGTTCACGCTCGGCCCGGCGGATTACGGCGCCGACCTGTTGCAGGTGGTCGAGGATGCCGGCAGCGCGACCGCGAAGAACTTCGCTCGTGAAGACGATATCTCGACCCTGAACTACACCGGCGGCACCACCGGCAAATCCAAGGGCGCGCTGCGCTATCACCGCGAATATGGCGGCTTCGCCGCCGCGATCCTCGCCGACTTCGAGATTCCCGAGACGCCGCGTTACCTCACGGTGGCCCCCATCAGCCATGTCGCCGGCACCAAGGTGCTGCCGACGCTGATGCGCGGCGGCACCGTGCACATGCTGAAGGGGTTCGATCCGGAGGCCGTGTTCAAGACCATCGAGCGCGAGAAGATCAACTTCACGCTGTTCGTACCGACCATGATCTATGTGATGCTGGATCATCCCGCGCTGCCCAGGACCGACCTCTCCTCGCTCGAGCTGTTGCTCTACGGCGCCTCCGCGATGTCGCCGAGCCGACTGGTCGAAGGCATCGAGCGGATCGGCCCGGTGTTCTCGCAGCTTTACGGCCAGACCGAATGCTATCCGGTCTCGGTGCTGCGCAAGGCGGATCATGACCCGAAGACGCCGGAGCTGTTCCTGTCCTGCGGTTTCCCGATCGCCGCCTGCCAGGTGAAGATCCTCGATCAGGACGACCAGGAGGTTGCGACCGGCGAGGCTGGCGAGATCTGCGTGCGCGCCACGCATGTGATGGCGGAATACTGGAAGCGGCCCGACATCACGGCCGAGACGCTGAAGAGCGGCTGGCTGCACACCGGCGACATCGGCTGCAAGGACGAGCGCGGCTACATGTTCATCCTCGACCGCAAGAAGGACATGATCGTCTCCGGCGGCTTCAACATCTTTCCGCGCGAAGTCGAGGATGTGCTGTCGCAGCATGCCGACGTCGCAATGGTCGCGGTGGTCGGCGTGCCCGACGACAAATGGGGCGAGGCCGTCACCGCCATCGTGGTGGCGCGCGAGGGTGCTTCGCCCAATGCGGACGAGCTGATCGGCCTCGTCAAGGCGAAGAAGGGCTCGGCGCACGCGCCGAAGCAGATCCAGTTCGTCACGGAGCTGCCGATGACCGGCGTCGGCAAGGTCGACAAGAAGGTACTGAAAGCGCGCTTCTGGTCCGGCCGCGACCGCATGGTGGGGTGAGGCGCTCGCACGAGACCATCGTTGGTCCAGTCATCCCGAGGAGCGCTCTCGCGCCTCGAAGGATGCACGGCCCGGATATTTCAGCGAGCGCTCGGCCTATCCTGGCGACAGCCGGGTCCTCGCCCTTCGAGGCTCGCTTCGCTCGAACCTCAGGATGACGGCGACGAGGTGGATGGCGCAGCGAGACTGTCGGTGCTCGCTGTAACCGTGTGCTGCCCCACCCCCTGCGCCAGCAGCTGATCGAGCCGCTCGCGCAGCTGATCCTGGTGATAGGGCTTGGCCAGCCGCGGCAGGTCGAGCTGGGTGCCGTCGGGCAGCTCGGCGTAGCCGGTGGCGAGCAGGACGACGAGGTGCGGGCGCACCTCGCGCGAGGCTGCGGCGAGTTCGAGGCCGGTCATGCCGGGCATCACGTGGTCAGTCATCATCAGGTCGATCTCCTGGTCGCTCCTGAGGATGTCGAGCGCGTGCGGTCCGGAATTGGCGCCGATGACGCGGTGGCCGAGGTCCTCGAGCATCTCCATGGTCGACATCGCAATCAGCGGATCGTCGTCGACCAGCAGGATCACCGCCGAGCGCTTGACCTTCTGTGCCGCAGGCGCCGGGCTCTCGACCGCCGGCACGGCAGTCGCAACCGGCAGCACCAGCGCGGCCGTGGTGCCCTTGCCGACGGCGCTCGACAGCTGCAGCGCGCCGCCGAGCTGGACCGCGAGCCCATGCACCATCGACAGGCCGAGCCCGGTCCCCTTGCCCACCGGCTTGGACGAGAAGAACGGCTCGATCGCCCGCTTCAGCACGTCCGGCGACATCCCGGTGCCGCTGTCGATCACCGACAGTCTGAGGTAGTTGCCTGGCTGCAGCGCCGGATCGCCCTTCGACTGGAAGGCCGCGAGGCGGATCTCGATCACGCCGCCATCCGGCATCGCGTCGCGCGCATTGATCGCAAGGTTGAGCAAGGCAAGCTCGAGCTGGTTGGTATCGACGCAGGCCGCCGGCAGTCCATCGGGGATGTCGAGCCGCAAGCCGATGCGCGGCCCGAGCGAGCGCTCCAGCAATTCGCTCATGTCGCGCACCAGCGCGCCGAGATCGACCGGCACCGCGCGTAGATCCTGCTGCCGCGCAAAGGCCAACAGCCGCTGCGTCAGCGAAGCACCGCGCTCGGCGCCCTGCAATGCGCCGTCGACCAGCCGGCGCAGGCGCGGGTCCTCCGGCATCCGCTTGCGCAGCAGATCGAGATTGCCCATCACGGCCATCAGCAGGTTGTTGAAATCGTGCGCGACGCCGCCGGTGAGCTGGCCGATCGCCTCCATCTTCTGCGCATGGCGGAGCTGTTCCTGCGCCCGCTCGCGCGCGGCGACCTCCTTCATCAGATCGGCGGTGCGCTGCTCGACCCGCTGCTCCAGCGTCGCGGTGAGCTCGGCAAGCGCGGTGCGCTCGGCGGCGAGCTGCGCCAGCAGCGCTTCGCGCTCGATCTCCGCGGTCTTGCGCGCGGTGATGTCGGAGCAGACCCCGACCAGCGACCGGATGCTGCCGTCGGGCCGGCGCACCGCGCGGGCGCGCACATCGACCCAATGCTGGGTGCCGTCGGGCCAGATGTTGCGATACTCGATCCGGTAATCCGCGCCGGTGCGCAACGTTTGCTCGACGATTTCGCCGCGGCGGGCGCGGTCATCGGGATGCACCGCGGCGAGCAGCTCCTGATAGGTGAAGGGATCGCGCGGCTTGCGCCCGAAGAATGCCTTGCAGGTCGGCGACGCCTCGAGCTCGAACTCCGGCAGATGAAGTTCAAGCGCGCCGAGATGCCCGGCATCGAGCGCGGTCTGCAACAGGTCTTCGCTCTCGGTCAGGTCCTCCAGGATCTGGCGGGTCTGGTACTGGCGGCGGCGGCCGCGCACCGCCGCGGCGACCAGGCTCACCAGCGTGGTCGGATGAAACGGCCGCTCGATGAAGGTGACATTGCCGAGCGCGCGGCCGAGCCGCGCCGCTTCGGGATGGCGCTCGGGCCCGCCCCCCTTTTCGCTCATCAGCACGATGGGAAAATCCGACCATGACGGCTGCTCATTCAGCCAGCGCGTCAGGCCGGCGAGGTCGGCGTTCCTGATCGCCTCATCGGCAATGATGGCAAGGCCCGCCCCGCTCATGACCTGGTGCTCTAACTCGGCCAAGTCGCCGCAGATGTTGGCGTAGTAACCGGCTTCCTTGATCAGGTGGGCAGTCTTGACGGCGTCCCGCTCGCTCGCGGCGAGGATGACCGCGCGTTCCGAGGACGGGCCGGGCTTCATCGTGTCTGTCCCTGCGACGGCCGGGCGCAGCGACCGACCGGCACAGCATGAAACCGCCGGGCGGCCAATGCCACGATACCGGCCGCGGGATCGATACGCACCATGAGGCCCCCTAATCGGAGCGAAACTCGCTGGCGGCGCCAAGCGTTCCCGGCGGGCGGAGTTATTTTTGCTGCAAGGCCGCTGCTTGGCGCGGCTCCCCACGGCGAATCCGTAAAACAACCCCATGCACAGTAGATGTGGCCCGCCTTCTCCTTCCCCCTGAATGCGGGAAGGTCGGGAGTGGCGGCCCCAGGCCAGGCTGTATGCGGGGAGAGAGCTGATCCCCACCCGCTTTGCTCTGGCGAGCAAAGCGACCTCCCCTTTGCAAGGGGAGGTGGGAGAACGGTAGCCCTGGCTAGCGCCGATCGATCACGAGGCTCTGGACGGTACGGCCGAAATAGCCGCGCTGGTCGGCGAGCCGCGACATCGCAAGCCCGGCACCGTCAGGCCCGATCCAGCTTTCGCTGTCGAGCAGGATCCAGTCGCCGACCGGTTCGCGCGCCAGGCTCACGGTGAGATCGGCGTTGATGAAGGTCCACTGGCTGAAATCGAGCGCCGGCGAAACGCCGTTGGAGAAATCCGAAGCGACCACCGCGCGCATCGCCTGCGAGACGGCGACGCCGGCGATCAGCGGGCGGTCGACGCGGAACCAGATCGCACCCGGACCCAGCACGCCGAAGCGGCCGCGCGCGGCCCGCATCGAAATGTTCTTCACGAACGGACTGTTCGCGAGATTGCCCGGCTCGACCGCACTTTCGTCGGGGCCCGGCAGATCGACCGGAAACGCTGCGACATCAGGCGGCAGCTCGGCCGCCTGATGCTTGATCTTCAGCACGGTGGCCGAGACGACGAGAACGCCGTCGGCGAACAGCTTGACGCCGCAGAGCTGGATCTTGCGGCCGTCGCGCTGGATCTCGCTCGAAACCGTCAGCGGCGCCACCGGCACCGGACGCATCAGGTCGATCGTGACCCGCGCGATCCGCATCGGCACCGGCGTGGGGATGGCTTCGGCGGCCCACACCACCAGCGCGGCCGGCGCGGAACCGTGCTGCATCCGCGGATCCCATGGACCCGCGGCATCGGGACTGGTGACGATGCGGTCGCCGTCGACGCGAAAGATCGGGTCCATCAAAGCGCCGGATCGACCGCCTCGTCATACTCTTTCTTGAAGCGCGCAATCAGTTCGGCCGCGGGCACCACCTTGGAGATGCTGCCGACGCCCTGGCCGGAGCCCCAGATCTCCTTCCAGGCCTTCGGCTTGGCGCGCTCACCCGACGCATCGGTGCCGAAGCTCATCTTCGAGGGATCGGAGGTCGGCAGGTTTTCCGGATCCATGCCCGCTGCGACGATCGAGGGTTTCAAATAGTTGCCGTGCACGCCGGTGAACAGGTTGGAGTAGACGATGTCCTCGGCGGACGAATTGGTGATCATGCTCTTGTAGCCCTCGACCGCGTTTGCCTCTTTGGTCGCGATGAAGGCGGAGCCGATATAGGCGAAGTCGGCGCCGATGATGCGCGCGGCGCGAATGGCGCGGCCGTTGGCGATGGTGCCCGACAGCGCGATCGGCCCGTCGAACCACTGCCGCGTCTCCGAGACGAACGGGAACGGTGAGATCGTGCCGGCATGGCCGCCGGCGCCGGCCGCGACCAGGATCAGGCCGTCGGCGCCCTTCTCGATCGCCTTGTGTGCGAACTTCTGATTGATCACGTCGTGGAACACGATGCCGCCCCAGCCGTGGACGGCCTGGTTGAGCTCCTCGCGCGCGCCGAGCGAGGAGATGATCATCGGCACCTTGTGCTTCTCGCAAAGCGCCATGTCGTGATCGAGCCGGTTGTTGGATTTGTGCACGATCTGGTTCACCGCGAACGGCGCCGACGGCCGCTCCGGGTGTGCCTTGTCATAAGCGGCGAGCTCTTCCTTGATCCGGTACAGCCATTCGTCGAGCAGCTCCGGCGGGCGCGCATTCAGCGCCGGAAACGAGCCGACCACGCCAGCCTTGCACTGGGCGATAACGAGGTCGGGCACCGAGATGATGAATAGCGGCGCCCCGATCACGGGAAGAGACAGGCGGCCCTTGAACAGAGCAGGCATCGACATAGGCGGCGGATCCTCAAGCTGGTTGGTCTCGAATGCTGAGCGTCATACCAACAAGGCAATCTTTCCACTGTCAAGGATTGCGTTTTGGCGCTGCAAAAGGATGACAAAACCTCATCCACACGCGGCATTTTCCGCAGGCGTGTGGCATCCCAGCGGCGATTTTGCCCGCCTTATTGGCAGACCGCCCGTGTCACGAAATTTTCCGTCTTGCAGTCGTTCGGCCCGCGCTTGTGGCCCGGCAAATAGACCAGCGGCGAGCATTTCTCCGTGGCGGCAATATCGATGCCCTTGCCTTCCTTGTATCCGTTGCTCTGACAGAGCCGGTCGGCGCCGATCTTGCAGTCGGGCGCACCGTTGGCGGCCACCGCGCAGGCCGCACGCCCGGTGACCATCGTCGAGGGCCGCGCCAGGTTCGACAAGTCGTTGAAGGTATCGCCGGGGCTCTTCAGCGGCGGCAGCACCGACTTCGACTTCTCGAACAGCTTTTCGATTTCGTTGATCAGCCCGGGATGCTCGCGCGCGGGCGGCAGCTCGATCTGTTGCGTCTGAGACTCAGCAGGTTGCTGCGCGGGGGACTGCACACCGAGCACGGGCGGCGCAGTCTGCGCCCGCGCGCTATCGGTCGCAGGTAGCGCCATCGACAGCACAAGGGCCGCCATCGCAGCGCACGCCTTGGCGGGATTGAGTCTCGCGAGATTCACCGGTGTCGTTCCGTCAGCCAACGCAGCGACCGTAGTCCGAAGCCGTCCGCGAGCATAGACGCGGACAGCTAGAACTTTGGTTAGAGCGTTTTCGAGCGAAGTGGATACCGGTTCACGTGAAGAAAACGCGCCGAAACAACAAGCTGGAGCTTCGGGTCCGATTCAGTCAGAACCGAAGCCCTAGATCAGCTTGAATGCGACGACAAAGCCCAGCACCAGCACGATCGCGCCGATCGCAACCCACAGGCCGAGCCGCTTCTCGAGCTCGGCACGGATGACATCGCCATAGCGATTGAGCAGCACCGCGACGAAGAAGAAGCGGCCGCCGCGTGCGACGATCGAGCACAGGATGAACAGCCAGATGTTGTAGCCGGCAAAGCCCGAGGTGATCGTCACGAGCTTGTAGGGGATCGGCGTCAGCCCCTTCACCAGGATGATCACGGCGCCCCACTCGGCATAGGAGGTGCGGAACGCATCGACCTTGTCGGAGAGGCCGTAGAGGTGGATCAGCCACTGTCCGAGCGAGTCATAGAGCAGCGCGCCGATCGCGTAGCCGAGTACGCCGCCAGCGACCGACGCGACGGTGCAGACCGCCGCGAACCACCAGGCCCGCTTCGGCCGCGCCAACGACATCGGCAACAGCATGATGTCGGGAGGAATCGGGAAGAAGGAGCTTTCGGCGAAGGCGACGGCGGCGAGAATCCACAGTGCGTAGGGCTTGTCGGCCGCCGCGACGCACCAGTCGTAAATCCGTTTCAACATGGGCGCGATGAACCATCATGGCGCGGATTTGTCCATGCCGGGATTGGATCGAATTTGGTTGATTTACGACTGCCGTTTGCGCAGCCGGTTCTCCAGCGCGACAATTCGACGCCGAACCACCGGATCGGGCGCGGTCTTGGGAATCTTGACCGGCGACTTCGGCAGCTTCTCGGCGATCCCGAGCAGCCGCTCGCGCCGCTCCATCTCGCGCCAGACATCGTCCGGCTTCACGCCGGCCGACGCCCAGAGAACGGTGAGATTGTAGAGCAGGTCCGCACTCTCGCGGACCATCGCATCCGGTTTGCCGCTGACGGCGTCGATCACGACCTCGACGGCTTCCTCGGCGAGCTTCTTGGCCATCTTGGCCGGCCCGCGCTGGAACAGCCGTGCGGTGCGCGACGTAGCCGGATCAAGATCCTTGGCCACGATCACCGCCTGGTAAAGCCGCTCGATCGAATCACTCATCCTGCGAGCCTAATCGAAACGCGTCGCCAGCGTGTTAACGGCCTCACCGAAAACGAAAAATCCACCGGCCTCGCAGCCGGTGGATTCGATGTTTTGTGACAGTTCTGAGAACCGAGGATGCGTGTCAGTACGGCGTATAGGGCAGCGCCGAGCGGCGCCCGTAATAGCCGTGATAACCATAATACGGTCCGCCGCCGTAATAGGCCGGGCCACCACCATAATAGGCGGGACCGCCATAATAGCCGGGACCGCCGTCGTAGTAGCCATAGGAATCGTAATAGTCGCGGCGGTTCTGGGCTGCCGCGATTGCCAGACCTGTGCCGACGATCCCGGCGAATACGGCCGCAGCGGCCGCGCCACCGCCTCCGCCACGATAGTAGCGACGGCGCGCGCTGATGTCGGTCGCTCCGCTGGTGCCGTGCGATGTGGTCACGGCGGCGGCCTTGCCCGCAGGAGCGGAGCCCGCGAACGCCATCGTCGGCTCAACGGCCGTCAACGCCACCGCGGCAACCGTTGCCAATGTGGCTGCGCGGCCAATGGACGAAAAAACACCTTTTCGCGCAAACATTGCAGTCATCCTTTGTGGAAGCCGGCCCGACGGGCCTCGGTGAGCTAACCCACTCCACCTAGATTAGGTTCCCCAAACCGAACGCAAGCTGAACAACCCTGACATGAAATCGAGGCAGTCATCGGCCGTTCACCTTGTCTGGGGCAAAATGCGTGCAATGGCGCTTGAAATTGCAGCTTGAAATGATCTTTGCCCTGGCGCATTCGGTGTCATGAAGCAGGCGCGGCCGGCGCGGCACTTTGTCTCGCCTCCCGGATGTGATGATGCAGGTAAGTCGGACCACCGTTCTCCGCTGGATACTGGCCGGCATGATCGGCCTTTCGGGCGGCGTGTGGCCGGCCGTCACACCGCTGCGCGCCGGCGATGCGCCGCAGCCGCTCACCATCCAGTTCACGCTCGATCGTCCGCTTGATGCTGCTGCGGCCCCGTTCGTGATGGCGTCGGCCGGCGGTCTGTTCGGCGCCGAGGGCCTTGCGGTCGGCACCAACGTCGCCACCAGTTCGGCCGACGCCATCGCGCGTGTCGCCGACGGCTCGAGCGATTTCGCGCTGGTCGACATCAATGCGCTGATCCGCTTTCGCGACAAACCTGATGCTGCCCCCGTCAAGGCAGTGTTCGTGCTGTTCAACCAGGCGCCTTACGCAATCATCGCCCGCAAGAGCCGTGGCATCAGGGCGCTGGCCGACATGGAAGGCAAGAGCCTCGGCGTCGCCGAGGGCGACCTTTCGGTCCGGCTGTGGCCTGCGGTCGCCAGGCAGAACGGCATCCAGCTTGCGAGCGTGAAGCAGAACATCATCAGCGCCGCGGTGCGCGAGCCGATGCTGTCCGCCGGACAGATCGATGCCGTCACCGGCTTCTCCTACCTCTCGGCGATCAATCTGCGCGATCGCGGCGTGCCCGCCGATGATCTCGCGGTGCTGCGCTTCGCCGGCTATGGCTGCGAGGCCTATGGCTTTGCCGTGATCGCCAGTCCGCGCCTTGCGGCGGCGAAGCCGGACACGGTGAAAGGCTTCGTGCGCGCGGTGATCGGCGGCACCAACCTCGCCGTCAAGGACCCGGCCCGCGCCGCAAGCGAGGTGGTGAGCCGGATGGACGGCGGTTCGCGCGACCTGGAGCTCGAACGGCTCGGCGCCATTCTCCGCGACAACATCCTGACCAGCGAGGTGAAGCGCAACGGCCTCGGCGGCATCGAGCCGGAGCGCTTCGAGCGGTCGCTCGACCAGCTCGCGGAGGACGTCAAATTCCAGAAGCGACCGCGCGCCGTCGACATCTTCGACGATCAATTCCTGCCGCCGATCGATGGCCGGCTGGTGAATTGAGAGCCGGTTTCCTTACGACAACTCGCTCTCCCCGTCATTGCGAGGAGCGATAGCGACGAAGCAATCCATCTCGCCACGCGCGCGGTGACAATGGATTGCTTCGCTTCGCTCGCAATGACGACATAGGCCGAGCCCCATAAACTGGGAGGATGACGCGCTGTCACCGCTGGCCCTCGCTGGCGAACCCTGATTAGATTGCATCCCGCCTGACCGGGCGCCCACCGCTGATGAGTCTCGCCGGCATGTCCATGCTTCGTCTCTATACCCGCGTCCTCGAACTGCTCGGCAAGGAGGCGCGGCTCGGCTGGATCCTCGCCGCCGCCAACATGCTGCTCGCCGGCGCGCAATTCGCCGAGCCGGTGCTGTTCGGCAAGATCGTCGACGTGTTGTCGGGCCGGCCGGTCACCGGGCTGTTCGCGACCTCCTCGGCATGGCCGCTGCTCGCGGCCTGGGCGGCATTCGGCCTGTTCACGATCGGCTGCAGCGCGATCGTCGCCTTGCAGGCCGACCGGCTGGCGCACCGCCAGCGCCAGGCCGTGCTGACCGACTATTTCGAGCACATCCTGCAACTGCCGCTGACGTTCCACTCCGGCACCCATTCCGGGCGATTGATGAAGGTGATGCTGAACGGCACCGACGCGCTGTGGCGGCTCTGGCTCGGCTTCTTTCGCGAGCATTTCGCCGCGATCATGTCGCTGATCGTGCTGTTGCCGCTCGCGCTCTACATCAACTGGCGGCTGGCGATCCTGCTGTTCGCGCTCTGCGTCGTGTTCACGGCGCTGACGACGATGGTGGTGCGCAAGACCTACGGCATGCAGAGCGAGGTCGAGGCCTATTACAGCGACCTCTCGGCCCGCGCCTCCGACGCGCTCGGCAATGTCGCGCTGGTGCAGAGCTTCGTGCGGATCGATTCCGAGGTGCAGGGGCTGCGCTACGTCGCCGACAAGCTGCTCGCGGTGCAGATGCCGGTGCTGTCATGGTGGGCGCTGGTCACCGTGATCACGCGCGCCTCGACCACCATCACGGTGCTCGCGATCTTCACCGTCGGCATCGCGCTCCACAATCAAGGGCTGACCACGGTCGGCGAGATCGTGATGTTCGTCTCGTTCGCCACCATGCTGATCCAGAAGCTCGAGCAGGTGGTGAGCTTCATCAACAATGTGTTCATGGAAGCGCCTCGCCTGCAGGAATTCTTCGACGTGCTCGATGCGGTGCCGGCGGTGCGCGACCGACCCGGTGCGATCGACCCCGGCCGGCTGTCCGGCCTCGTCGAATTCAACGACGTCTCGTTCTCCTATGACGGCAAGCGGCCGGCGATCGAAGATCTCAGCTTCACCGCATTGCCGGGCCAGACCATCGCACTGGTCGGTTCGACCGGGGCCGGCAAATCCACCGCGATCGCGCTGCTGCATCGCGCGTTCGATCCGCAATCCGGCATCATCAAGATCGACGGTATGGACATACGCGCGATGAAGCTGACGGCGCTGCGGCGGAACATCGGCGTCGTGTTCCAGGAGGCGCTGCTGTTCAACCGGTCGCTCGCCGACAACCTCCGCGTCGGCAAGCCTGACGCGACCGATGAGGAGCTGCGTACCGCCGCGACACGTGCCCAGGCGCTGGATTTCATCGAGCGCAGCGAAAAGAAGTTCGACACCCATGCCGGCGAGCGTGGCCGCATGCTGTCCGGCGGCGAGCGGCAGCGGCTGTCGATTGCGCGTGCGCTGCTCAAGGATCCGCCGATCCTGATCCTCGACGAGGCGACCAGCGCGCTCGACGCCGTCACCGAGGCCAAGGTCAATGCTGCTCTCGACGAAGTGATGAAGGGCCGCACCACCTTCGTGATCGCGCACCGTCTCTCGACCATCCGCCACGCCACCCGCATCCTGTTGTTCGACCAGGGACGGGTGATCGAAAGCGGAACTTTCGATGAACTGGTGGCGAAAGGCGGGCGTTTTGCCGATCTCGCGCGGGCCCAATTCATGGTCCAGGAGCAGGCACGCGCCGGCATCGAGACACCATAATTCTCCCGTTTCCAATTGAGACCGCTGCCGAAATTCAGCCGATTTCGTCCACGATATAATGCGCCGGCCTCTGTTCTCTGCTGCCAAGCCGGTATAGGGTTTGCATCGCCGCAAAGCGGCGCCGGACACGCTTGAAACCCGTATGTCACATCGCAAGACCTCCTTCTCGAAGGCGGGTCTCAAAGGACCGGAACCGTCGTGTATTTTCCTCGCCCGCTGCGCCCGTCGTTGAAATGGATTCTGGCCGTCGCGATGCTCGCCATCGCAACGCCGCAGATCGCGCAAGCCGAGGCGCTGCTGGTCGTCGAGGCCGATACCGGGAAGGTGCTGCAGGCCGATAATGCGACGATGCCGTGGTATCCGGCCTCGCTCAGCAAGCTGATGACCGCCTATGTGACGCTGAAGGCGGTCAAGGACGGCCGGGTGTCGCTTGATACGCTGCTCACGGTGTCGCCGACCGCCTCGTCGCAGTCGCCCTCGAAGATGGGGCTTCGGCCCGGCACCCAGGTCACCGTCGACAACGCGCTCAAGATGATGCTGGTGAAGTCGGCCAACGACATGGCCGTGGTGCTGGCCGAGGGCATCGGCGGTTCGATCGACGGCTTTGCCGGGATGATGAACGAGACGGCGCGCAAGCTCGGCATGACGCAAACCAGCTACGTCAACCCGAACGGCCTGCCCGCCGACGGCCAGATCACCTCGGCGCGCGACATGGCGATCCTCGCCCGCGCCATCATCCGCGACCTGCCGGAATACGAATATTTCGTCCACATCCCGTCGATCCGCTTCGGCCGCCGCGTCACCCAGAACTTCAACAAGCTGATCGGCCGCTATCCCGGCGCCGACGGCTTCAAGACCGGCTTCATCTGCGCCTCCGGCTACAATCTCGTGGCGTCGGCGACGCGCGACGGCAAACGGCTGATCGCCGTGGTGCTCGGCGCCTCCTCGGGCCGCATGCGCGCAATCCGCGCCGCGCAACTTTTGGATCGCGGCTTTGCCAATAACGGGCTGGCGTGGCTGCGGCCTTCGCTCGGCACCGTCGACAATCTGGTGCCGATCGATACCACCCCGCCGAACCTGCGCGAGGAGATGTGCGGCGCCAAGCACAAGCGGCCCGCCAGCGACGAGGACGGCGAAGACACCGTCGCCAGCGCCGGCGCAAGCACCAACGGCGACAGTGGCGTGAGCTTCTTCGCCTCGGGTCTGCAGGCCGCGATGCCGACAAAGCCGGCCGACATGCTGGCGCAGCCGGCAGCGGCGTCCGAACCGGTGGTGGTTTATACGGGACCGACCAAGACCGGCGCTGCGTTGATCGCCGCGGTCGAGGCCGATACCGAGAAGCTGCAGCCGGCCAAGCGCGCCAAGGGCAAGCACACCCGCGTCGCCGGCAAGAAGTCCGATGCGGCTGACGACGCCAAGGGTGACGCCAAGAGCGCCTCCAAGTCGGACAGCAAGCCGGCCGCCAAGCCGGTGCGTCACGCCAACGCCAAGCCGGATGCCGCAGCTGCGAAGCCCGCCGCGGACAAGCCGGCCGCCGCAAAGCCTGCCGGCAAGCCGGCGGCAGCAAAGCCTGCGGCGAAGCCCAAGGCTGAGAAGCCGAAGGCCGACGCCAAGCCGGCAGGCTAGGCGGAGCGCCGCCCTCTTCGAATTCCCAATGCGTCGATAGCGCGCAGCGGCTTGCCATCGGCCGCGGCATCGCTCAATACTGCCCGAAATACCGCGGCCAAGAATAATACGACCAAGGGTCGGAAAACCGGAAGCAATCCGGGACGTCAGCCAAAATTTGAGAGAGGGAATAACCATTATGGAGCGCATCTGGCTCAAGCATTATCCGGCCGGCGTGCCCGCCGATATCGACGTCACGCAATATTCGTCGCTGGTCGAATTGCTGGAAGAGAGCTTCAAGAAGTTCGCCGATCGCAAGGCGTTCATCTGCATGGACAAGGCGATCACCTATCGCGAGCTCGACGAGATGTCGACCGCGCTCGGCGCCTACCTGCAGAGCAAGGGCCTGCAGAAGGGCGCGCGGGTCGCGCTGATGATGCCGAACGTGCTGCAATATCCGGTCGCGACTGCAGCCGTGCTGCGTGCCGGCTATGCCGTGGTCAACGTCAATCCGCTCTATACCCCGCGCGAGCTCGAGCATCAGCTCAAGGATTCCGGCGCGGAAGCGATCATCGTGCTGGAGAACTTCGCCACCACCGTGCAGAAGGTGCTGCCTAACACCGCGCTGAGGACCGTGATCGTCGGCAGCATGGGCGACCTGCTCGGCCTCAAGGGCGTCATCGTCAACCTGGTGGTGCGCCGGGTGAAGAAGATGGTCCCGACCTGGTCGATCCCGGGTGCGGTCAGCTTCAACGAGGCGCTGTCGGCCGGCCGCGGCATGAAGCTCAACAAGCCGGTGCTGACGCGCCAGGACGTCGCCTTCCTGCAATACACCGGCGGCACCACGGGCGTTTCCAAGGGCGCCACGCTGATCCACCAGAACGTGCTCGCCAACGTGCTGCAGAATGACGCCTGGCTGCAGCCGGCGCTGAAGAAGCCGCCGCATGTCGAGCAGCTCTTCATCGTCTGCGCGCTGCCGCTCTACCATATCTTCGCGTTGACCGCGTGCTATTTGCTCGCGGTGCGCGCCGGCGGCGTCAATCTGTTGATCCCGAACCCGCGCGACATGGCGGGCTTCATCAAGGAGCTGTCGAAGTACCAAGTCAACAGCTTCCCGGCGGTCAACACGCTCTACAACGGCCTGTTGAACACGCCCGGCTTCGACAAGCTCGACTTCTCCAAGCTAAAGACCTCGTTCGGCGGCGGCATGGCAACGCAGAAGCCGGTCGCCGAGAAATGGCTGAAGGTCACGGGCTGCGCGCTGTCGGAAGGTTACGGCCTGTCGGAGACCTCGCCGACATTGACCTGCAACCCCGCCGACGCCGACGAGTTCTCCGGCTCGATCGGCCTTCCGGTGCCCTCGACCCACCTGTCGATCCGCGACGACGACGGCAACGAGCTGCCGCTCGGCCAGGCCGGCGAGATCTGCGCCAAGGGTCCGCAGGTGATGGCGGGCTACTGGAACAGGCCGGACGAGACCGCACGCGTGATGACCGCGGACGGCTATTTCCGCACCGGCGACATCGGCGTGATGGACGAGCGCGGCTACACCAAGATCGTCGACCGCAAGAAGGACATGATCCTGGTCTCGGGCTTCAACGTCTATCCGAACGAGATCGAGGAAGTGCTCGCGAGCCATCCGGGCGTGCTCGAATGCGCCGTGATCGGCGTGCCCGACGCGAAGTCCGGCGAGGCGGTGAAGGCCTTCGTGGTCAAGAAGGACCCCAACGTCACGGCGGAGGACATCATCAAGTTCAGCGCCACCCAGCTCACCGCCTACAAGGTGCCGAAGCAGATCGAGTTCAGGACCGACCTGCCGAAAACCAATGTCGGCAAGATCCTGCGCCGCGAGCTGCGCGACGAGAAGAAGGCCGCGGCCTGACGACAGCAAGCGGGCGTTGGATCGACATGACTGACGCCCGCATCGCGACGCCTGCCGACGTGCTCGTCTTTTGGCGTCAGGCTGGCCGCGATCGCTGGTACAAGCGCGACGACGCCTTCGATGCCGACATCCGCAACCGCTTCCTGGCCACCTGGCAGAAGGCGGCTGCCGGCGAATTGTCGTCATGGGAGGCGAGCGACGGGGGCGCGCTGGCCCTGATCATCGTGCTCGACCAGTTTCCGCGAAACCTGTTTCGAGGCGACCCCAGGACCTTTTCAAGTGATGCGCTGGCGCGCGAGGTGGCAAGGCGCGCCATTGACCGCGGCGTCGATGCGCGAACCGACCCGGAGCTGCGCGAATTCCTCTATTTGCCGTTCGAGCATTCCGAGGACCTCGACGAGCAGCAGCGCTGCGTGACGCTGTTCCGGCAGTATGATTGCCATCCCGACAACCTGAAATATGCCGAGGACCATGCCGACATCATCCGCCGGTTCGGCCGCTTCCCGCACCGGAATCGGGTCCTGGGCCGGCAGACCACGGCCGAGGAGCAGGCCTTCCTCGACGCAGGCGGGTTTTCCGGCTGATGACGGAACAGTGACTGGAGCCTTTTCCGTTCCGATTGCATCGGAACGGGGGCTCCAGATTGTTGTTTTGACGCGTTTTCTTCACGCGAACCGGTACCTCGAAAACGCTTTAGTCTCAGCCATTGCCGTTCTTCGGCGAGCCCGTATTGTGCCGTGCCGTAGCCGGGTTTAAGACAATTCCGCTTCACCGAGGGAGAACGACGATGACCATCAATGTTGGCGACAAGCTGCCGGAAACCAAGTTTCGCGTGATGACCGCCGAGGGTCCGCAGGTCAAAACCACCGAAGACATTTTCAAGGGCAAGAAGGTCGCCCTGTTCGCGGTGCCCGGCGCCTACACCGGCACCTGCCACAAGATGCATCTGCCGAGCATCTTCCTCAACGCCTATGCCTTGAAGAACAAGGGCGTCGACACCATCGCGATCGTCTCGGTCAACGACGCCTTCGTGATGAACGCCTGGAAGCGCGACACCGACCAGCGCGACGAAGCCGTTTTCCTGGCCGACGGCAATGCCGACTTCACCAAGGCGATCGGCATGGAGCTCGACGCCTCCGGCAACGGCCTCGGCATCCGCTCCCATCGCTACTCGATGCTGGTCGAGGACGGCGTGGTGAAGAAGCTCAACAAGGAGCCGGCTCCGGGCAAGGTCGAGGTCTCCGGCGGCGACACGCTGCTCGGGCAGCTGTAAGCTGACGCTTCTTCCCTTCTCCCCTTGTGGGAGAAGGTGGCGCGGATGCAATCCGCGCCGGATGAGGGGTCTCTATCCGCGGAGACAGACCCCTCAGCCGTCCGCGATGCTACGCATCGCGTCCACCCTCTCCCACAAGGGGAGAGGGAAACTCGCCGAAATTTCGGGACTCGTAGGATGGGTAGAGCGCAGCGAAACCCATCGACTTCGTGCCGTGCCTTGAGATGATGGGTTTCGTTTCGCTTCGCTCTACCCATCCTACGCAGCAGGGCTGAGTTTTCACCGCAAACTGAGCCGTCGTTGCCCGGCTTGGCCGGGCAACCGGTACGCCGCGGCCTCTCGTTTCAATCACCAACGTCTCTGGAACACTGGATCGCCCGCCTTCGCGGGCGATGACAGTTTTGGGTATGGCGATAGCCGGGATCGCCGATGCCGCCGGCGTCCTACCCCTTCAATCTCGCCATCGCCACGCCTTCGCGCGCCAGCTCGTCAGCGCGTTCGTTCTCGGCGTGGCCGGCATGGCCCTTGATCCAGTGCCAGCGCACCTCGTGCGGCTTCAGCGCGGCGTCGAGGCGTTGCCACAGCTCGACATTCTTGACCGGCTTCTTGTCGGCCGTGCGCCAGCCGTTGCGCTTCCAGCCATGGATCCAGCCGGTGATGCCTTGGCGGACGTATTGGCTGTCGGTGGTGAGGTCGACCACGCAGGGCTTCTTCAGGGCCTCCAGCGCCGAGATCGCCGCCATCAGCTCCATGCGGTTGTTGGTGGTGTGCGCCTCGCCGCCCTTCAATTCCTTCTCGACGTCGCCGAATCTGAGGATCGCGCCCCAGCCGCCCGGTCCGGGGTTTCCGGAGCAGGCACCATCGGTGAAGACGATCACATGCGGCTTGTCGCTCACGCCGCGCATCCTGCCGGCGTGATGCCGTAGTCGTTGAGACCAGCGACGTTCTGGTGGAAGCGCAGCTTGCGGACGTATTCCAGCGGATCCTTCGGCTGCACCAGCGCACCTTCCGGCACGTTGAGGAAGTCGACCAGCCGCGTCAGCAGGAAACGCAGCGCTGCGCCGCGCGCGAGCAGCGGCAGCGCGGCCTGTTCCGCCGCCGACAATTGCCGCTCGCGGCCATAGGCATTGAGCAGCGCGCGCGCCTTGGTGACGTTGAAGGAATGATCCGGCTCGAAGCACCAGGCGTTGAGGCAGATCGCGACGTCGTAGGCCAGGATGTCGTTGCAGGCGAACGGAAAGTCGATCAGGCCCGAGACCTTGTCGCCGAGGAAGAAGACGTTGTCGGGAAACAGGTCGGCATGGATCACGCCGACCGGCAGGTCTGCCGGCCACAAAGCTTCGAGATGGTCGAGCTCGCGCGCGATGAAGTCGTGCAGGCCCGGCTGCACGCTGTCGGCCCGCGCGGCGGCGAGATCGAACAGCGGCCGCCAGCCGGAAACCGACAGCGGGTTCTTGCGGACCAGCGGAAAGTCGCGGCCGGCCAGATGCATTTTCGCCAACGCCTCGCCGACGCCTGAGCAATGCGCGACGTTCGGCCGCCGCGGCCACATGCCTTCGAGGAAGTTGATGATCGCCGCCGGCCGGCCGGCGAGCCGGCTGGTGACCTCGCCCTTGCGGTTGCGCGCCGGCTGCGGGCACGACACCCCGCGCTCGGCGAGATGCGCCATCAGAGACAGGAAATACGGCAGGTCGTCCTCTGCCACGCGCTTTTCATAGAGCGTGAGGATGTAGGCGCCCTGGCTGGTGTGCAGCAGGAAGTTCGAATTCTCGACGCCCTCGGCGATGCCCTTGTAGGAGAGCAATTCGCCGATGTCGTAGCTCTTGAGGAATTCCGCGAGGTCTTCGGCGGCAACGTCGGTGTAAACCGCCATATGGTCTATTCCGCGGCGGCAGCGTCGGGCCGCAGCGAACGCGGCAGCGGGAAGAACTCGTTCTCTTCCGCGGCCGAGACCGTCTCCACGTGAAGCTCGAAGCGCTCGGCGAAGGCGCCCATGATCTCCTCGACGATCACTTCCGGCGCCGAGGCGCCCGCGGTGATGCCGAGGCTCTTGATGCCTTCGAAGCGCGCCCAGTCGATGTCGCTGGCCCGCTGCGCAAGAATCGCAATGGGGCAGCCTTCGCGCTCGGCGACCTCGCGCAGGCGTTGCGAGTTCGACGAGTTCGGCGCGCCGACCACGATCAGGGCATCGACCACCGGTGCCACCTTCTTCACCGCGAGCTGGCGATTGGTGGTGGCGTAGCAGATGTCTTCCTTGTGCGGACCGTTGACGTTCGGGAAGCGCTCCTTGAGCAGCGCCACGATCTCCGCGGTGTCGTCGATCGACAGCGTGGTCTGAGTCACGAAGGCGAGGTTGTCGGGGTCCTTCGGCACGAAGGTTTTGGCATCCTCCGCGGTCTCGATCAGGGTCACGGCGCCCTCTGGCAGCTGGCCCAGAGTGCCGACCACCTCGGGGTGATGGGAGTGCCCGATCAAAAGGATCTCGCGGCCGCGCTTGAAATGGATCGCCGCCTCGCGATGGACCTTGGTCACCAGCGGGCAGGTCGCGTCCAGCGAGAAGAAATTGCGGGATTTGGCCTCGGCCGGAACCGACTTGGGAACGCCATGGGCCGAAAATACCACCGGCGCGTTGGTATCGTCGGGGATTTCGGCCAATTCCTCGACGAAAATGGCGCCTTTGGTCTTCAGGCTGTCGACCACATACTTGTTATGGACGATTTCGTGCCGGACATAGACCGGTGCACCATAAATGGTGAGCGCGCGCTCGACCGTATCGATGGCACGGACCACCCCGGCGCAAAAGCCGCGGGGGGAACAAAGCACGATTCTAAGATCGGGTTTTTTCGCTGACATCAGGCTGTCTCGGGGCAATTTCGGGACCGAATCACCCCTCGCCGGGCGGGCGGGGAACGGCCAGTTAGGATAAGGACTTGGGACTGCTTTCGGGCGCTGTCAAGGCGATTTTGCTGGCCCATTGCGCCATTCCCCCCGGAGGGCTTATATAGGCCCTATAATTCCCGTCATCGCCGATGACTACCAGCTTCGCCTCGACAGAGGTGGGCGAAGCACAAAGGAGATTTGCCATGAGCAACGCACCGCTGATGCCGAAGGCGACTGCCGTGTGGTTGGTCGACAATACCGCCCTGACGTTCGATCAGGTGGCCGATTTCACAAAAATGCACCCCCTGGAGGTGCGCGCCATCGCCGACGGCGACGCCGCCCAGGGCATCAAGGGCATGGACCCGATTTCCAACGGCCAGCTGACCCGCGAGGAGATCGAGCGCGGCGAGCGGGACCAGAACTACCGCCTCAGGCTCCAGGAGAGCAAGGTGGTGCTGCCGACCGCCGCCAAGAAGAAGGGCCCCCGCTACACCCCGGTGTCGCGCCGCCATGAGCGGCCGAGCGCGATCCTCTGGCTGGTGCGCAACCACCCCGAGCTGAAGGACGCCCAGATCATGCGTCTGGTCGGTACCACCAAGACCACGATCGCCAGCGTGCGCGACCGCACTCACTGGAATGCCTCGACCCTGACCCCGATGGACCCGGTGACGCTCGGCCTGTGCTCGCAGATCGAGCTCGATTTCGAGGTGCAGCGCGCCGCCAAGGAGAAGCCGACCACGACCGTCTATGGCGGCGCCACGCTGCTGCCGGCCTCCGAGACCACGCGCAAGGACGAGCTCGACGATCAGCCGATCGAGCGGCACGACGATCTCAATGTCGATGCCGTGTTCGCCAAGCTGAAGACGATCGGCGGCAAGAAGGCCGACGACGAAGAATAAGCGCCGGCTGGTTTTCGCGAAGACCGGAATACGAAACGCGGCAGGGCAACCCGCCGCGTTTTTTGTTCTGACCGCGCGTGACCGTGATGGCACGAGCGGCGCGCCGATAACGGGTTTCGCTCACCCGAACGAGAATCGCCGGTGGGCGAAGTCGAGCAGCGGGCGTTCGAAATATCGATAGCTCAGCGCACACAGGGCGAACGTCAGCGCGAGTGCGGCGAAGGTCAGCGAGATGCCGGCGAGGCTCTCGACCGTCCTCGGTTGATGCAGCACGGCGAACAGCAGGTACACGATGACGTGGTGGGTGAGATACGCCGCGTAGGACGTCCTGGCGAAGAAGTTCGCGACCGAACCGCGCAGCAGTGCGAGTTTTGGCGAGCCGCGATTTTCGAGTACGACGAACAGCAGAGAACCGAAGAAGATCTCGACCTGGGTGTGCGAGAACGCCACCGACCAGCGCTTCCATCCGAACAGCCACAACAGCGGGAGCGACATGCACGACCATTTGAGGATGGCGGCGACGCGTCTGGAGACCTCGGCATCCGGCTTGCGATAGAGGCGCCACCAGGCGATCAGCGCGCCGACTGCAAGCGAATCGATCCTGAATTGCGGCAGTACGTACCAGCCATAGGCGTCCGGCAGCGCGCTATCGATCAGGCGCCCGATCGGGCAGATCAGGATCGGCACGAGCAGGATCGCGAACAGCCGCTCGGACGGGATGTTCCGGACCAGCAACGGAAACAGCAGATAGAACTGCTCCTCTATCGCGAGCGACCAGGTCACGGCCAGAAAGTAGGCGCCGTCGGTCTGGGCCCTGGCCATGCCGAAATTCTGCAAGCCGAACAGATACAGCCAGCCGGGCACACCCCTGGTGTCGAACAGATCAGGGCTTAACGAAAAATACCAGCCGATCAGGGCGCAAGCGCACATCAGGTAGTAGAGCGGCCAGATGCGAAACGCGCGCCTGCCATAGAAGGCCGAGTAATATCGTTCGGCCGCGCGGTGGCGCAGCAGAATATCCGTGATGAGATAGCCGGACAGAATGAAGAACAGGTCGACGCCGAACCGGCCGACATGCAGCAGCTTCCACGGCCAATTTTCCGGCCCGTCCGGCGCGCCGAAATAGTGCCAGATGACGACGATCAGCAGCGCGATCGCGCGCAGCCCGTCGAGCTCCTCGATCCTGTCACGTTGCAACGCGAGCTCGCCTTCCACAAGCACAGGACCCGGTCTCATCCAAAAGGGCCGCGCATCATCGCATGCGGCGCGCCGATAGCTTAAGGGAATTCGGCCCGGCGCCTAATGGCGGTCCGGATTGTTCATCATGTATTCGCCAAGATCGCGCTGCCGCCGATCGGTGCGGGCTTCGGCGTTCTGGCGCTGGACGTCGCGATCCTTGCGGCAGGCGACGTAGTCGGGCGAGCCGACCGCGACCTTGCCGCCGGCCTGGCAGTATTGATCGTCGTCCCCCATACTCTCCGCGATCGGCGATCGGCCGCGCTCGAGGCAGCCTGCCAGCAGCGGCAGTGCGAGCAGCAATGCGAGAGGCGCGCGTGCGGAAATGGATCGCATCCGGTGGTCCGTATCTTGTGGGACATTGGTGTTGGAGACGCCGGGATGACCCGGCAATCCATCAAAATCAAGGCCATTTTGCTTCCGATGGGTTTTGCGGGCGAGCAATGGCGCTTGTCCATTGATTGATATCGCCCCGGGGCCAACCCTCTCCCACAAGGGGGGAGGGAGCCTGACCCGCGTGCTCACCTCACGTGATGCAGCGCCAACTGCACGCCCTGAACTTCGCCTACGTAAGGCGGCCAACGGCGGAAGGGTTCCCTCCCCCCTTGTGGGGCGAGGGTCAGGGAGAGGGGTGGCCACACGGGCGGTTTATCCGGAAGCGCGCAAAGCGTCCAACGACGACGCTACGCCTTGCCCTTCAACGCATCGCCGATTTCGTCGAGCACCTTCGGATCCTCGATGGTTGCCGGCATGGTCCAGGACTCACCGTCGGCGATCTTCTTGATGGTGCCGCGCAGGATCTTGCCGGAGCGCGTCTTCGGCAGCCGCCCGACCGTGATCGCAAGCTTGAACGCTGCGACCGGGCCGAGCTTGTCGCGCACCAGTGCCACGACTTCCTTCTCGACCTGATCCGGCGCCTTGGTGACGCCGGCCTTCAGCACCAGGAAGCCGCAAGGCACCTCGCCCTTGATCGCATCCTTGACGCCGAGCACGGCACATTCGGCGACGTCGGGATGCGAGGCGAGGATCTCCTCCATGCCGCCGGTGGAGAGCCGGTGGCCGGCGACATTGATGATGTCGTCGGTGCGGCCCATCACCCAGACATAGCCGTCCTCGTCCTTGTAGCCGGCATCCGAGGTCTTGTAGTAGCCGGGGAATTCCGAGAGATAGGCCTCTCTGAAGCGATTGTCCTGCTGCCACAGCGTCGGCAGGCACGCCGGTGGCATCGGCAGCTTGATCACGATCGAGCCCATGGTGCCCGCGGCGACCGGCTTCGCCGCCTCGTCGACGATGTCGACCTGATAGCCCGGCATCGGCACGGTCGGCGAACCGTGCTTGACCGGCAACATGCCGAGCCCAACCGGATTGCCGGCGATGCACCAGCCGGTCTCGGTCTGCCACCAGTGATCGATGACCGGCACCTTGAGCTGCTGCTCGGCCCACTCCACCGTCGGTGGATCGGCGCGCTCGCCGGCGAGGAACAGCGTGCGGAAGCGCGAGAGATCGTAGCTCCTGAGCAGCTTGCCTTCGGGATCTTCCTTCTTGATCGCGCGAAACGCTGTCGGCGCGGTGAAGAAGGCGACCGCCTTGTGTTCCGAGATCACGCGCCAGAAGGCGCCGGCGTCCGGCGTGCCGACCGGCTTGCCTTCATACATGATCGTGGTCGCGCCGTGGATCAGCGGGCCATACACGATGTAGGAGTGGCCGACCACCCAGCCGATGTCGGAGCCGCACCACCAGATCTCACCGGGCTTCACACCGTAGAGATTCTCCATCGACCATTTCAGCGCGACGAGATGCCCGCCATTGTCGCGCACCACGCCCTTCGGGATTCCGGTCGTACCCGAAGTGTAGAGGATGTAGAGCGGATCGGTCGCGCTGACCGGCACACAGGGCGCGGCCTTGCCGGCGTCGAACGCGGCGCTGCGCAGCGTCGCCCAGTCGTGGTCGCGGCCCGCGGTGAGTTCGCACGCCTGCTGCGGCCGCTGCAGGATGATGCAGGTGCCGGGCTTGGTGCCGGCGAGGCGGATCGCCTCGTCGAGCAGCGGCTTGTATTGCACGATGCGGCCGGGCTCGATGCCGCAGCTCGCCGAGAAGATCAGCTTCGGCTTGGCGTCGTCGATGCGGGTCGCGAGCTCTTTCGCCGCAAAGCCGCCGAACACCACGCTGTGCACAGCACCAATCCGCGCGCAGGCCAGCATCGCAACGACGGCCTCCGGCACCATCGGCATATAGAGGATGACGCGGTCGCCCTTGGCCACGCCGAAATCCTGCATCACCGCGGCGAGCGCCTGCACTTCCTTCAGGAGCTCGGAATAGGTGAACCTCGTGATCGAATTGGTGAGCGGGGAATCGTGGATCAGCGCGACCTGGTCGGCGCGGCCGCCGGCGACATGGCGATCCAGCGCGTTGTAGCAGGTGTTGACCACGGCCCCGGCGAACCAGCGTCCGTACGCGCCGATCGACGGGTCGAAGATTTTCTTCGCCGGCTCGATCCAGTCGATCTCGCGCGCCGCTTCCGCCCAAAAGCCCTCGGGGTCTCGAAGCGAGCGGGCATACACCTCATGATACCGGCTCTGCTGCTGGACGTTCATTGCGCTTCTCCCTCGCCTCCATCGTCGTGGTCAAACATGACGGACATGTTGGCTCTCTTTGGCGGTCATTGTCATGGGCGCGGCCGATAATTCAAGCCGTAAAACTCACCGACGTTAACACTAGGAGCCGTCGGCACCGTTGATCTGCCGCAACCGCTCGCGCATCGCCTTTTGCAGGTCATAGCCAGGCTTGCCGAATTCCGCGTTGCGGCGCGCGATGAACTGGTCCTGCGCACGCTGCAACTCGCGCGCCTGGCGCGGGTCCTGCGCCTCGCGCATCGTGCGGAACGTCGATGCGACGATCTCGCGATCGAGATCGGCCAGCGCGGCATTGGCGCAGATCGCCTTCTCCACCGGCCGGCGCGCCTTGCGGCAGTCGAAGCTCGGCTTGCCGGCGACCGCCATCATGGCGCCGATCCGCTCCAGCTCGAGCGACAGCGATTTGTAGTTGGCCTTGGCGGCGGTATGATCGGGGTTGAGCTTGACGGCGGCGCCGAAATCCATGATCGCCTTCGGCCGGTCCCCCTTGCGGCGCCACAGCTCGCCGCGTGCATTGTGGGCGTCGGCAAGCGATGGATCGAGCCGGAGCACGGTGTCGTAATCTGCGATCGCGCGGTCAATCAACTGCTTGCGGTCATAGGCGCTCGCCCGCGCCAGCAGGGCCTTGACGCGATCTGGCCTGACCGCCTTCTCGTTGTCAATCAGCGCGCTGCAGGCCTCGATGGTCTTGTCGTCATCCGCCGCGGCGGCGGCTGCGATGCAGGGACCGGCATCGGCCTGTATGTCCTTGCCGGGCTCGCTGCCGGCAGCGCGCGCAACGCCTGATGTCAGCGCTCCCGACAGGCAAACGCACAGCAGCGCCAGAGTCAGATTGAAGGCGAGATTCACAGAGTTGCGTCGCATTCCGATTGCCGACAAGACATTCCTCTCCCGCACCCGAACCACCGGCCTCTGATGCCCGGCAGCGCGCCATTTGCCGCAAAACCACACGCTGGATTATACGTCAATTGCGACGATCGGCTGCACTTTGAGCCGCACGTCGGGTCGCACTTTGGGGGTTCGCGTTGCTGACATTCGAATGGATCATCGGCTTGTTGCTCGCGGCGGTGGCGCTGTCGGCGCTGGCGCGGCGGATCAAGGTGCCCTACCCGACCTTTCTTGCGCTCGGCGGCGTGCTGCTGACCCTGCTGCCATGGGCCCCGACCTGGACGCTGGAACCGAAACTGGCGCTGGCCCTGTTCGTGGCCCCGGTGCTGCTCGATGCCGCCTTCGACACCTCGCTGCGCGACCTCCGCAACAACTGGCTGCCGGTCTCGACACTGGTGGTGGTCGCGGTCGGCGTCACGACAATGGCGGTCGCCGTGGTCGCACGTTGGCTGCGCCCGGATATGCCCTGGGCGGTCGCGATCGCGCTCGGCGCCATCGTGGCGCCGCCCGACGCGGCCGCGGCCACCGCGATCTTGCGCCAGGTCAGTCTGCCCTACCGGATCCAGAAGATCCTCGAAGGCGAGAGCCTGCTCAACGATGCCACGTCGCTGTTGATCTATCGCGTCGCGGTTGGCCTCGTCGCCGCCGAGCACATGAAGATCCGCGAATTCGTGCCGTCGATCGCGGTTGCGCTGGTCGGCAGCCTTGCCGCCGGCTATCTGTTCGCGCAGGTCTGGATGATGATCACCCGCCGCATCACCGAGGCGCCGAGCGCGATCATCACGCAATTCTGCGGCACCTTCATGGTCTGGATCGTCGCCGAGCATCTCGGCCTGTCCGGCATCCTGACCATCATCGCCTATGCGATCACCATCGCCCGCACCGCGCCGGCGCGCACCTCCGCACGGCTGCGCGTGTCATCCTACGCGGTGTGGGAGACCGTCGTGCTGGTGCTCAACGTGCTCGCTTTCATGCTGATCGGCCTGCAACTGCGCCCGATCTGGTCCGAGCTCGACGCCGAGGTGCGCTGGAAATATTGCAGCTTTGCCGCCGCGATCCTCGCCGTGGTGATCCTCGCGCGCATCCTCTGGGTGATGCCATACGGCGCGTTGCTGCGCCTGCTGAAGCAACGCAACCTCCTGCCTGCCCATGTGGTGGATGCGGTGCCGACCTTGAAACGCGGCTTTATCGTATCCTGGTGCGGCATGCGCGGCATCGTCACATTGGCGGCTGCGTTTGCGCTGCCCGAATGGTTTCCGTATCGCGACCTGATCCTGTTGACGGCGTTTGCCGTGGTGTTCGGCACGCTCGTGCTCCAGGGCCTGACATTGCGGCCGCTGATCCTGGCATTGCAATTCGATGACGACGATCCGGTCGGCCGCGAGGCGGCCCGTGCCCGCGGCGTGGTGTTTCGCGCCGCGCTGGAAGAGATCGATGCCGACCCTTCGGAAGAGGCCGAGATCCTCCGGCTGGAATACCGCGCCGCGCTCATGCGCGCGGATAACGACCCCGACGGCGGCCTGACCTCGCGCGAGCTGCCATCGGATCCGCTGCGCCGCCGCGCCATCGCCGCCGCCCGTCAGGCGCTGCTCGATTTGCGCCGTACCGAGACGATCGGCGACGACGCATTCCATCTGGTCGAAGAAGAGCTCGACCGCGCCGAGCTCAGCGTGGAAGCGTAGTTCCTCCTGCAATCACGCGCCCGACTTCGAGGTGATGCCGCCATCGACCACGAGTTCGATGCCGGTGACGTATTTCGATTCGTCCGACGCCAGGAACAGTGCGGCGTTGGCGACGTCCCAGGCGTCGCCCATGTGCCCCATCGGCACCTGCGCGTCGCGCGCGCGCCACATCGCCTCGACATCGCCCTTGGCGTAGCTCTGCGCGAGGCCTGCCGAATGTTCGACCATCGGCGTCTTCATCAATCCCGGCAGGATCGCGTTGACGCGCACGTGCTTGGAGGCGAACTCGACCGCGGTCGAGCGCGTCATTTGGTTCATCGCCGCCTTGCTCGCATTGTAGCTGACATAGGAAATGCCGACATGGCGGATCGAGGCGATCGAGGAGATGTTGATGATCGAGCCGCCGCCCTGCTTGATCATGACCGGAATGACGTGCTTCATCGACAGATAGGCGCTCTTGAGGTTGACCGCGAAGACCCGATCCCACTCGGCTTCCGCAACGTCCACCACGCTGCCGACCTCGGCGATGCCGACATTGTTGTCGAGCACGTCGATGCGGCCATAGGTCTTGAGGCAGGCGGCGACCATCGCCTCGACCTCGTCGGCGCGCGAGACGTCGGCGGTGAATGCGGCCGCCTTGCCGCCCTCGCCGGTGATGATCTTGACCGTCTCCTCGGCCGCGGCGCCGTTGCGATCGACGCAGAACACGCTGGCGCCCTCGCGCGCAAAGGTGACGGCGGTCGCCTTGCCATTGCCCCAGCCGGGCCCGATCGAGCCCGCCCCGACCACCATCGCAACCTTGCCCTTGAGCCGATCCATCGCCTGTTCTCCCGTTTGTTGTTGTCATTGTAGCCCGGATGGAGCGAAGCAAAATCCGGGAACACGGCCCCGGATTACGCTTCGCTCCATCCAGGCTACGGATCGCGACACACACTCATCGTCGTGACATTAGCACCGATCGGATGCCCGAAAATCTCCGATAGCGTCTGGCAGCGTCGCGCATGGCACAGGTGCCATTCGCCGGCGGCGCCGGAATTGCCGAGCACGACCTCGGACCTGGGCAACGGCGGCGGCGACCATTGAAACCAGCCGCCCGAGAGGCGCGCCTCCGGCGGCGGCTCCATGCCAGCGCCGGTGCCCTTGATGCGCGCCTCTTGCAGCGTGAGTCCGGCCGGCGTGACCTGCCAGTCTTCCTGCCAGGCGGTCTTCTCGATCGAATGCGTCCAGCTGAGCGTAAAGGCCGCAATCGACAGCGCCTTCACGACACCGGCGGACGCGAGACAGAGGCTCAAGTCGCCGCCACCGCGCTACGCGGACGCTGCCGCCATTGCCACAGCACGACCGCGGCGGCGAGCGTGAAGCCGGCCGTATCCGAGAACTGGAAGTCCCCGAGCAGGCAGAGCGCGGCGCCGAACGCGATCACGATCTCGATCAACGTCAGCCGCGTGAACAGGAAGCCGATCGCGACGATGCCGAACAGGGCGATCGCCACCAGCGCCTTGAAGGTCGCCAGCGCCACCGCGCCGTAGAAGCCGAGCTGGGCGGTCATCGGATCATTGCCTTGCAGCATCAACGCCGGCGAATAGACGAAGATGAAGGGAATGACGTAGCCGGCGAGCGCGATCCGCATCGCCTCCCAGCCGATCTTGTCCGGATTCTCCTTGGCGATCGGCGCCGCCGCCAATGCCGCGAGCGCCACCGGCGGCGAGAGGTCGGCCATGATGCCGTAGTAGAACGCGAACATGTGGCTTGCGATCAGCGGCACGCCGAGCTTGGCCAGCGCAGGCGCGGCAAGCGCCGCGGTGATAATGTAGGTCGGGATCGTCGGGATGCCGGTGCCGAGCAGGATCGACAGCAGCATGGTCATGATCAGCGCCAGGAACAGGCTCTTGGCGCCGAGCCCGATAATCCAGCTGCCGAAGATGGTGCCGACGCCGGTCTGCGTCATCATGCCGATGATGGTGCCAACGATGGCACAGGCCATGCCGACGGTCAGGGCCGACTTGGCGCTGTCGGCGAGCGAGTCGCGGCAGGCGCGGAGCGTGGCGCGGCCACCGCGTGTGATCGCAGCGATGACCATCAGACCGCCGACGACGCTGGCCACCGGCACGATCTCCAGCCCATGGCGCGACACCGCGGCAACCACCAGCGCGAGCCCGATCCAGAAGATGGTGCGCACGACGGTGTTGGAGAAGCCGAGCGTGATGCTGGCGCCGAGGATCAGCGCAGCGGTCAGCGCGAGCCCCATGCTGCCGGCATAGAGCGGCGTGAAGCCTTCGAACAGCATGTAGACCAGCGCCGCGAGCGGCAACACCAGGTACCAGCGGGCGACCAGCGCCTTCCAGGCGCTCGGGATCTCCGAACGCTTCATGCCGACGAGGCCATGCTTGCCGGCTTCCAGATGCACCATCCAGAACGCCGAGGCGAAATACAGGATCGCCGGAATCACGGCGGCCTTGACGATCTCCGAATAGGGAACGCCAAGCGTCTCGGCCATGATGAAGGCGACCGCACCCATCACCGGCGGCATGATCTGGCCGCCCATCGAGGCGGTGGCCTCGACGCCGGCGGCGAACGCGCGGCGATAGCCGAACTTGATCATCAAGGGAATCGTGAACTGGCCGACGGTGACGACGTTGGCGACGCCGGAACCCGAGATCGTGCCCATCATGCCGGAGGCAAACACGGCGACCTTGGCCGGGCCGCCGCGGGTGCGGCCGAACAGGCCGAGTGAGACGTCGGTGAACAGCTGGATCATCCCCGCGCGCTCTAGGAACGAGCCGAACAGGATGAACAGGAAGATGTAGGTCGCAGACACATAGATCGGCACGCCGTAGAAGCCTTCGGTGCCGAACGAGAGATGGGTGACGATCTGGTCGAAATCATAGCCGCGATGGTTGAACGGCGACGGCAGATATTGTCCGAAGAACCAGTAGAGCAGACAGGCGCCGCACATCAGCGGCAGCGCCGCCCCCATCAGCCGCCGCGTGCCCTCGAAAATCAGGATCGCGAGCAGCGTGCCGACCGCAAGGTCCATGTGGGTCGGATCGCCGTCGCGGGCGATCAAATCGGCATAGAAGATCCACTGATAAAGCCCGCAGAGGAAACCGGCCGCGCCGACGATCCAGCTCACCGCGCGGCCGAAATCGGTCTTGGCGGTGAAGTTGCCGATCAGGCCGAAGGTCAAGAGGATCAGGAAGCCGACATGGACGCCGCGCACCACCTGGCTCGGCAAATAATTGAAAGCCGCGACATAGAGCTGGAATACCGCGAAGGCGAGACCGATGGCATAGGCCAGATGCCCCCAGGCGCCCGGGCCGAAGCCCTCCGGAAAGCCATGCTCGAAATTGTCGAATTCAACCTTGATGGGCTGCTCGCCCGCAACCTGCTGCTGCATTGAATAAGTCCCCCGCCGTGCCCGCGACGCTTATAGCCACCCGGCTTCTGTCCCGAAACCGGGAAAAAGCCGTGCCGCCGTCATTGCGAGCGAAGCGAAGCAATCCATCTCACAGCTTACTGAGAGATGGATTGCTTCGTCGCTTCGCTCCTCGCAATGACGGTGGTTAGTTCAGTCCTACTTGATCAGGCCCTTTTCCTTGTAGTAGCGGATCGCGCCGGGATGCAGCGGCACCGGGCTGCCGGTCGCGGCGGCCTCGAGCTTGATCTCCTTGCCCGCGGCGTGGGCATTGGCGAGTTCCGGCAGCGATTCGTAGACCAGCTTGGTCATCTGATAGGCGAGGTCGTCCGACACCGCACTCGAGGTGACGAGATAGTTCACGACCGCCGCGGTCGGCACGTCCTTGTCCTGGCCGGTATAGGTGTTGGCCGGGATGATCACGGAGACGAAGGGAGGGCCGATCTTGTCGATGGTCTCCTTCGGCACGGCCACCACGGTGATCTCGCTGGAGGTCGAGAGGTCCTTCAGCGAGGCGACGCCGAGGCCGGCGGACTGCAGCGTGGCGGCGAGCTGGCGGTTCTTCATCAGGTCGACCGATTCGGCGAATGGCAGATACTCGACCTTGCCGAGATCCTTGTAGCTCATGCCGGCGGCCGCGAGGATCGCGCGCGAGTTGAGCTCGGTGCCGGACTTCGGCGCACCGACCGACAGGCTTTTGCCCTTGAGGTCGGCGAGCGTCCTGATGCCGCTTTCGGCGGTGGCGACGATCTGGATGTAGTTCGGATAGATCGCGCCGATGGTGCGCAGCTTGTCGAGCTTGTTCTTGAAGCCGGCTTCGGCGTCGCCTTCCCAGGCCGCCTTCAGCGAATCGCCGAGCGTGAAGGCGATCTCGCCTCGGCCCTGCTGCAGCAGCACCAGGTTCTCCACCGAGGCCTTGGTCGCCTGCACCTGGGTCTTCACGTCAGGGATCTTGTCGCCGTAGATCTTCCCGATCGCGACGCCGAGCGGATAGTAGACGCCCGAGGTGCCGCCGGTGAGCACGTTAATGAACTGCTGGGCCTGTGCGACAGGCGCAGACAAAACACCGGCGGCCACGATCGCGGCAGCCATCAATCTTGAATTCATGAGCATTATTCTCCCCTAAGCCGGCCGGAAATTGGCCGGACACCCCCGTCGGGTCAACCCATCCAAATGACGCATGCGCGGTCGAAATCCCTGATGGCAGCATCACCTTACCTGCGCGGGAAACTCTGCTCATGCGGGCAGGCGCCGCCGGTTCTGTGTTCGCACCGGCGATCGCCGGGGTGACCCATCCTGACCGGTGTCGATGCAACTGCGCGGCAGCACCGCTGGGGTCGAGCGATCGGCTGCTGCGCGTTGATGCCGGAGATGCGACGCGGCATCGTTGACGTCACACACAACTTCATTGGCATCACAGAACCGATGACCCGCGATTCGCCACCAACGACTCGACACAGCGCTCGCGCGACGCGATCCGATGTCCGACAATGGTGCAACTTCACGCCGGCATCCACGCGACAACACAGTTATTAACGTCGTCTCTCGATGACACATCGCGCGCTGCGCTTCTGCCGCGTGCAAAGTCGCGCGCGATCACGCTCATGAACGTCAGATGACGCATTTGTTGCACGAGAAGCGGCGGCGAAACGCTGCGATTACGGCATCATTTGATTCGAATTGAATCCTTTAAGGTTAGCGAGCCAATCAATGTATGAACCAGAAATTTCCATGATTGCCGCGGCTCAAGGATGTACGAGTCGAGCCGGGGTAATTACGGACAAGGCGGGGCATGAATCACATCGGCCACATCACACAGACACGAGCCGGCTGGTTCGGACATCGCAAGCTGACCCCGCGCGCATGCATTGCGGACAGCAAAAAACACCTTCGGACCTTCCTCGCCGAGGCACTGGACGACCTCGGCTTCATCACCAGTGAATGCGGCCAGGCTCTGGAACTCGACGCCGTGCTGGACGCGGAACGGCCCGATCTTCTGGTGCTCGGCGTGTCCGTGGACGGCATCGAAGTCAGTAAAATTCTCGAGACTTTGGTGAGAAAGGACTACGGCGGCAAGGTCCTCGTCATCGGCCAGCCGGACTCGATCATCGTCAAGGCGGTCCGGCAGATCGGCGATGAGTACGGCATCGCCATGCTGCCGGCCCTCTCCACCCCGTTCAGCGCCGGAACCCTTCGTGACAGTCTTGCGTCACTGATGCCGCTCGAGCCCGCACCGAGCCCGGCAGTGGACGTGCCCGAAGCGCTGAAGGCCGGCTGGCTCGAGCTCTGGTATCAGCAGAAGATTCATCTCCGGACATTGGTTCCGAGCGGCGCCGAGGCGCTGATCCGGATGCGCCATCCCGCATGGGGCGTCGTACCGCCGGCCTATTTCATCCCCGACGAAAGCGACCCGCATTTTCATGCGCTGTCCGAGTTCGTGATCGAGCGCGCGATCGAGGACTGGCGCTCTCTCCTCGAACAGATCGGGCCGGTCGATCTCTCGATCAACCTGCCGATCTCGTTTCTCGCCGACGATGCTGCGGTGCGCGAGCTTTGCTACCGGATTCCGGATCATGCCGCATTCGCCGGCCTCTTGATCGAGATCGACAGCGCCGAGGTGATCGACAATCTCGATTTGGCGATCGATGTCGCCCGGCGCGTTCGCCTACACAATATCGGCATCTCGATCGACAATGTCGGCGCGAACTGGCCATCGCTGCTGGGATTGCCGAACTTTCCGTTCGTCCAGCTCAAGGTTGACCATCAATACGTCACCGGTTGTGCGGATCAGCGCCTAAAGCAGACGGTGTGCCGGCGTATCGTCGAGCTCGCCCACGACGCCGGCGCGCAGGTTATTGCGCAGGGTGTCGAGACGCGCGCCGACTTTCTCGCCGCGCACGAGATGGATTTCGATCAGGTCCAGGGCTACTTGTTCGGCAAGCCGATGGGCGTCAAGAAGTTCGCCCGCTCGCGCATGCACTTCTCCGAGAAAGCGCCGGCCCCCTGAGGCATGCGGCCTCGGCGACACTACGACATCGGGAGCGCTGCACATCACGCGGGACGCACCGCCGTCACTGAAACGTCATGTCGAGGCATTTCGAGATGTCGGAGCCGAGACCGGACGAGATGGTGATGCAGCCGCGGATCTTCTGGGTGTTGGCATCGCTGGCCCAGATCGCATAGCCGCCCGTTCCGAAGAACGAATTGGTGTTCGGCGGCTCGGTCTCGGTGGCGTCGAACGTGTAATTGCCGTCGGTCTCGAAGATGCGCGGCTTCTTGGTGCAGCCGCCGTCGGCCTGCACGTTGATGACCTCCTTGTTGTCCCGCGTCAGCGCCAGCGAGACCTGGCAGCGGAAGTATTCGGAGGTCTTGGCGTTGAACAGATAGGCGTAGGACTTGCAGGTCGAGGTATTGAGCTTGCCGGCCGACAGGCCGCGGCTGCAGGAGATCCGCTGGTTGTTGGAAAGCTTGAACTCGTCCGCCTGCGCGACTGACGCCAGCGCGATGAACGACAGAGCGACACCGATACCGATCTTCATGACGTGGTTCATCGCGATCCCCCCAGGTAGTGTTTCCGCCAATCGAAGCGTTTGTAAACGGTAACGCGAAAATAGTCGCCAAGCTTGATGCGGGAAATCACAAAGTCGCTGGCGTGTGTGAGCGGTCGCGCCGATTGTCGTATTGACGCGCGATTGCTGTTCGTGATTTGTTCAAAAGCGTGGGGACACGCCGTTTTCTTTTTCTCGGCCGGAGGTGGATCATGACGCATTTCTTGACCAAGACCTTTATTGCGACTGCGGCGTTTGCCGCTCTGACGACGTGCGCATTCGCGCAGGAGGCTGCGCCCTGGGAGCTGAAGACCGACATGGGCTACGCCTACGACAAGGACGGCAAGACCTGGGCCTACAAGATGGGGACCAGCAATGCCAACACGTTGTTGAAGGGCGCCAAGAAGGTGCCGAAGGGGACGCTGTTCTTCATCGGCCACAACGGCCAGCTCTACATGCGCTCCGGGCCCTATCTCGAGGGCGACGGCAAGTTCATGTTCGGCTCGAACTAACCGCTTTGGCAAACCTCAGAACGCCGCGGCCAATTCCCTCGCGCCGGGCTTGTTGCTGTTGAAATCCATCCGCTCGTTGGTGATGGCGAGAAGCTTTGCCACGGTGTTGTGACGGATCGCGACTGGGTTGCGCTCATAGCCCGAGCGCTGGAAGAAATTCGTGGTCGGTACCTGCTCGCGCATCGCCTGCGGCATGGTCACCATGTCGAGCCCGGTGCCGTCGCCGGTCAGGTTCATCATCTCGAGCTCGGCCGCGGTCAGCGGCCGTGTGTAGCCCTTGTTGCGCGCGAAGATCACCGAGGTCAGCAGCTTGTGGGTCTGCAGCATCGGCCCGATATCGATATCGAGCACCATGGCGTGACAGGCCCAGCCCTGCGGCGTGTCGGCGAGGCGCTGATGCGCCGACCAGTCGTCGGGCACGGTCCGCGTGAATGCGACCATCTTCTTCAGCACCGCGAGCTTGTGCTCCATGGCCTTGCGCGCCGGCCCCTGCGTCGCCGCAACCCGCGCCGTCAGGTCCCGCACGAATTCATGGCCCTGTTCGGCGAGCAGTTCGACGGTGTTGGTGGTGAGCAACTGGTTGTAGCCCATCGCGGTGGAGATGGCGCGCTTGCCGCCATGCTCGATGCCGGCCTGCACGTCGTAATTGCCGGTGCCGCCGGTTTCGAACGAATAGACCCGCACCGCTTGCTCCGGGGTCAGCCCCGCGGCGCGCGCGTAGCGGGCATAAGCGCGCTTGAACTCGACTTCGCTCGTCGGCCGCTGCGGCGTGAACTGGAATTGTTCGGCCGCCGCCCGGATCAGATCCGACACCACTGGAATTGTCTTGGGCGGACGTGGCGGCTTGCCGCCCTCTTCTTCCAGCGCCGGATTGACCGGCCGCTTCGGGCCCTCGTAGACCGGCGGCTGCTGCAGCACGTAATCATCCAGCGTGATCTGCACGCGGTCGCGGCGCTTGGCGTTGCGGCCGCGCCGCTTGTCGGCGATCGCGCTCCAATAGGCGCCGGCATCCTGCTCGAAGGCGGCGCGCGCCTCCTCGTATTCCTGCAGCTTGCGGCGATACTCCATGATTGCCTGCGGCGAGGCCTGCGCCATCGCATTGGCAACCGCCGGCGGCAGCGCATCGGCCTCGCCGGCCGATACGGACGGCGCGCTGGCGGCAAGCGCGAGCACGACAAATCCAGGAACGAAGCGAATCAATTGCGGGCGCATGGCCTCGTTGTAGCAAGCACGGCTGCGAAGTCAGCCCGGAAATGTCCGATCGCAAGCGGCCGGATGCCGCGATCATGTCCAGAAATTTCGCCACAATGCGGTGTTCTCCGAAGAAGTCGCTTCTCAGCAATGCCTTGGAGATTGCGATGAGGATGGCACTCTGGCTCGCCGCCGCCGGCGCGTTGACGCTTGCCGCACCTTTACGCGCCGAGCGTCCGGATTGCGGGTCGTTTCCGGATACGCGTTCACGGCTCTCTTGTTACGAGAATGTGTCGCGTGCGCCGCCGGAACCCGCGACCCCGACGCCTCCGCCTGCTGCGCAAGGCGAGGCAATGAAGATGAACGCCCGCAAGCGCCATCACAAATAGCCGCATCGCTAAAGCCTACTTCCACGCGAACACCGGCTGCTCCAGATCGGCGACGCGGGTGTTGCGGCCGGCGAGCACCTCGCGGAACTGATAGATCAGCGCGGCGGTCGGCGCATGAATCTGCTGGCCGCCGAGCCGGAAGCGGATCACGCGCCGCGCGCTCTCCGGGATCGTGACGAAGGTGAAAGCATCGTCGAGCTCGATCGCATCGAGGCCGATGCGATGGACGGAGGCGACCTCGTCCGGGTTCGGAATGATCGCCACATCCGCACCGGCCCAGACCACGACCGGCGTGATCAGATAGCCGGACCGCGTCGGATAGTCATCGAGCATGCCGAGCACGTCGCGCTCGGACAGCGCGAGCCCAAGCTCCTCGTGCAGTTCGCGCAGCGCGGCCTGGGGCTGCGTCTCGCCGGCATCGCAGCGCCCGCCCGGCAGCGCCCATTGCGCGCTGTGGGCGCGCAGGCGCGCGCTACGGCGGGTCAGCAGGAAGGCGGTGCTGCTGTCGTCATCGCCTTCGGTCAGCGCGATCGCGACTGCCGCGCGCTTCAGCGTCGGCGCCGCGTCTGCCGGCGCCAGGCGCGCGAATGCTGAGCAGAGCTCTGCGATATTCCGCCGGGTGGCATCGTCAAATGTGCGGGCCATTGAGCTTGACTACAACACAACAGCGTTTGATGAAATGAGCGCGACGACATGCCTCCTGCGATCAATCAGCTGCAAGCAAGGAATCCCTCCCCATGACGGCCAAGGCCGCGGACAAACTCAAATCCGACGGCTGGAAGATCGCCGACACCACGGGTTTCCTGACGCTGATCGGCCCGCTGTGGGAGCGGTTGAAGGACGGCGCGCTCGAGCTCGCGCTGATCACCGAGGACAAGCACCACAATCGCCGCGGCTTGGTGCAGGGCGGCGTCATCATGACCTTCGCCGACCGTGCCTGCGGCATGGCCGCGCGCTTCGTCTCGGGCAAGCCGACGCTTGCGACGGTGCAGCTCGACACCCATTTCGTCGAGGCCGGCAAGATCGGCGAGATCCTGACCACGAGGCCGCGCGTGGTGCGCTCGACCCGCAGCCTGATCTTCATCACGGCCGAGGTGACCGTCGACAAGCGCTGTGTCGCGATGGCCAACGGCGTGTTCAAGATCCTGAAGAACGAGAGTTGAACCTGTCATTCCGGGGCGATGCGCCAGCATTCGAACCCCAACGTGCAATCGCACATTGTGGAATCTCGAGATTCCGGGTTTGGTCTTTCGGACCATCCCGGAATGACATCCAGAGGAGGCCCCGATGCAATATCGCCAGCTCGGCCGCAGCGGCCTGAAGGTCTCGCCGATCTGCCTCGGCACCATGATGTTCGGCGGCCCGACCGACGAGGCGACATCGTCGCGGATCGTGGCGAAGGCGCGCGAGGCCGGCATCAACTTCATCGACAGCGCCGACGCCTATAATAGTGGCAAGTCCGAGGAGGTCGTGGGACGCGCGATCTCCAACAGAAGGTCGAGCTGGGTGCTCGCGACCAAGCTGGCCAACCCGATCGGCGACGATCCCAACCATGGCGGACTGTCGCGGCGCTGGGTGTTGCAGGCCGCCGACGAGAGTTTGAAGCGGCTCGGCACCGACTACATCGACGTCTACTATCTGCACAAGGAAGACCACGCGACGCCGCTCGACGAGACGGTGCGGGCGATGGGCGACCTGATCCGCGCCGGCAAGGTGCGCTATTTCGGCGTCTCCAACTACCGCGCCTGGCGCGTCGCCGAGATCTGCAACATCTGTGACCGGCTCGGCATCGATCGTCCCGTCGCCAGCCAGCCCTATTACAACGCGATGAACCGGATGCCCGAGGTCGAGCATTTCCCGGCCTGCGCCTATTACGGTCTCGGCATCGTGCCCTATAGCCCGCTGGCGCGCGGCGTGCTGACCGGCAAATACGCGCCCGATGCCGCACCGCCCGCGGATACCCGCGCCGGCCGCAACGACAAGCGCATGATGCAGACCGAGTGGCGGCCGGAATCGCTGCAGCTCGCGCAACAGATCAAGCGCCACGCCGAGAGCTGCGGCATCACCGCCGGGCAGTTCGCTGTCGCCTGGGTGCTGAACTCGTCGTTCGTCAGTGCAGTCATCGCGGGCCCGCGCACCGAAGCGCAATGGGACGATTACATCCGCGCGCTCGACTATCGTTTCACGGCCGAGGACGAAGCCCTGATCGACCGCCTCGTCGCGGCCGGCCATCCGTCGACGCCCGGATTCAACGATCCGGCCTATCCGATCGAAGGCCGCCGGGCGCGGACCGGATAGTCCCTCTAGCGCCGTCATTGCGAGGAGCGATAGCGACGAAGCAATCCACCTCTCCGCAAGCGGCGCGATGGATTGCTTCGCTTCGCTCGCAATGACGACAATTTGCGATGGCTTCGTCCGGACATCCCGCTCGGTTCTGCCGAAGTTACGTTTCGTAGCTTCCGAATTGCGCATGCGCTGTGCAGGCTGCAGCATCGGGGCATGGAAATGCTGATGCCGGCGCTGCAATGAAGGCAGCCAATGTACTCGACTGGATCGTTGCTCTCCTGGTGTGCTGGGCCAGCCTCACCGCAATTTTCGAGCCTTCGCGCGGAGCCGCGCAGTGCGATGCGCCGATCGCGGCGAGCAGCGCGCCGCAGTCGCGACCGGCAATCCCGACGCAGGCGGAGTTCGAGGAGATGATCCGCAACATGAAGCTGCACGACTGAGCGAGCCGCAAAACGGCATCGCCCTAGCAATGGCATCCCCGAAATGAAACAGGGCGACGCCAAAGCGCCGCCCTGTCCCTGATTGCCGTTGCCGGCCGCTTACTTCACGAGATCGAAGCGATCGGCGTTCATCACCTTGGCCCAGGCCGCGACGAAGTCGTTCACGAACTGCTCCTTGGCGTCCGACGAGCCGTAGACTTCGGCGAACGCGCGCAGCTGCGAGTGCGAGCCGAAGATCAGGTCGACGCGGGTGCCGGTCCACTTCACCGCCTTGGTCTTGCGGTCGCGTCCTTCGTAGACGCCCTGGCCGGCGTCGCTCCACACCGTGCCCATGTCGAGCAGGTTGAGGAAGAAGTCGTTGGTCAAGGTGCCCGGCTTGTCGGTGAAGACGCCGTGCTTCGACTTCTTGGCATTGGCGCCGAGCACGCGCAGGCCGCCGACCAGGACCGTCATTTCCGGTCCGGTCAGCCGCAGCAGCTGCGCACGGTCGACCAGCGCCTCCTCGGGCTGCATGAACTGATGCTTGCCGCTGATGTAGTTGCGGAAGCCGTCAGCCCGCGGCTCGAGCGGAGCGAACGATTCGACGTCGGTCTGGTCCTGCGTCGCATCGGTGCGGCCCGGCGTGAAGGGGACCTTCACATTGGTGCCGCCGTCCTTCGCCGCCTTCTCGATCGCAGCCGCGCCGCCGAGCACGATCAGATCGGCCAGCGAGACCTTCTTGCCGAAGTCCTTCTGGATGGTCTCGAGCTTGGCCAGCACGGTCTTGAGCTGGGCGGGCTCGTTGACTTCCCAGTCCTTCTGCGGAGCGAGGCGGATGCGCGCGCCGTTGGCGCCTCCGCGCTTGTCGGAGCCGCGGAACGTGGAGGCCGAGGCCCACGCGGTCGACACCAGTTCGGAGACCGAGAGACCCGAGGCGAGGATTTTCGCCTTGAGCGCCTCGATATCCTTGTCGTCGATCACGGCGTGATCGAGCGCCGGCAGCGGGTCCTGCCAGATCAGCGTCTCCTTCGGCACCAGCGGGCCGAGGTAGCGCTGGATCGGGCCCATGTCGCGGTGCGTGAGCTTGAACCAGGCGCGGGCGAAGGCGTCCGCGAACTGATCCGGATGCTCATAGAACCGGCGCGAAATTTTCTCATAGGCCGGGTCGAAGCGCAGCGACAGATCCGTGGTCAGCATGGTCGGAACATGCTTCTTCGACGGGTCGTACGCGTCCGGAATGTCGGCCGCCGCGCCCTTCGCCTTCCACTGCTTCGCACCCGCCGGGCTCTTGGTCAGCTCCCATTCGTACTTGAACAGGTTGTCGAAGAAGTGGTTGCTCCACCTGGTCGGGGTCTGGGTCCAGGTGACCTCGGGACCGCCGGTGATCGCGTCCGCGCCGACGCCGGTGCCGAACTTGCTCTTCCAGCCGAGACCCTGATCCTCGATCGCGCCGCCTTCCGGCTCCGGCCCGATCAGCGAGGGATCGCCCGCGCCGTGGGTCTTGCCGAAGGTGTGGCCGCCGGCGATCAGCGCAACGGTCTCCTCGTCGTTCATCGCCATGCGGAAGAACGTCTCGCGGATGTCCTTCGCGGCGGCGACCGGGTCCGGATTGCCGTTCGGGCCTTCCGGATTGACGTAGATCAGGCCCATCTGCACCGCGCCGAGCGGCTCGGAGAGCTGGCGCTCGCCGCTATAGCGCTCGTCGCCGAGCCAGGTGCCTTCCGGACCCCAGTACAGCTCTTCCGGCTCCCACACGTCAGCGCGGCCACCGGCAAAACCGAACGTCTTGAAGCCCATCGATTCGAGCGCGACGTTGCCGGCGAGGACCATCAGGTCGGCCCAGGAGATCTTGCGGCCGTATTTCTGCTTGATCGGCCACAGCAGCCGGCGCGCCTTGTCGAGGTTGGCGTTGTCGGGCCAGCTGTTGAGCGGGGCGAACCGCTGCTGACCGGCACCGGCGCCGCCGCGGCCATCGGTGATGCGATAGGTGCCCGCCGAGTGCCAGGCCATGCGGATCATCAGGCCGCCGTAATGGCCGAAGTCGGCCGGCCACCATTCCTGCGACGTCGTCATCAGGGCCGTGAGGTCCTTGATCACGGTATTGAGATCGAGGCTCTTGAATTCCTTGGCGTAGTCGAAACCCTTGCCCATCGGGTCCGACAGGTTGGAGTTCCGATGCAGCACCTGAACGTCGAGCGTCTCCGGCCACCAGTCACGATTCGTGTGCCCGCGAGGCCCGCCCGTGAATGGGCATTTGCCCGCGCCTTCGTCGGTTTTTGCGTCCATGTTTCTTCTCCGAGGTGATGGATTCTGGAATGTGCTGGAGCTCTTCCAGGAACGATTCTACGCGCCCCAATCCATCAGGTGAAATTGACTTTAGTGATCGCGGCAATAAGATAATCTGATGATAAATGTCACACTCCGGCAACTGAGGTATTTCGATGCGCTGGCCCGGCACGGGCATTTCGGGCGCGCCGCGGATGCCTGCGCGGTGTCGCAGCCGGCACTGTCGATGCAGATCCGCGAGTTGGAACGCGCGGTCGGCGGCGTGCTGATCGAACGCAATGCCCGACAGGTTACCTTGACGACATTCGGCGAGGATGTTCTGCACCGTGTGCGCGACATCCTGCGCTCGGTCGACGAACTTGGCGACTTCGCCCGCGCCTCGCGCGACAAGCTCGCCGGCCGCCTGCGCGTCGGCATGATCCCGACCATTGCGCCATATCTGCTGCCGAGGGTGATCGAGACGCTGGCGCGGCTGCATCCCGAGCTCGACATTCATGTCCGCGAGACGCTGACGCCGAAGCTGATCAAGGAAGTCGCCGAGGGCCGGCTCGACACCGCGATCGTGGCGCTGCCGGTGCATGAACCGTCGCTGACCGAGGTCGCGCTGTTCTCCGAGAATTTCCTGCTGGTGCGACCGGGCGAGGACGCCAAGACGCCGGTGCCGAGCGCCGAGATGCTGCGCGAGATGCGACTTCTGCTGCTCGAGGAAGGCCACTGCTTCCGCGACCAGGCGCTGTCGTTCTGCAACATGCAGTCCTCGCCGCCGCGCGAGGTGCTGGATGCGAGCTCGCTGTCGACCCTGGTGCAGATGGTCGGCGCCGGCATCGGCGTCACCTTGATTCCCGAGATGGCGGTGACGGTGGAGACGCGCTCGGCGCCGGTCACGGTCTCGCGCTTCAAGAATCCGCAGCCCTCGCGCACCATCGGCATGGTCTGGCGCAAGACCTCACCGCTCGCTTCGCAGCTCCAGCAAATCGCCGAAGTGGTGAGCCTTGCCGCGCGGGAATTGCGTGCGCCGAAGGCGGATGGGGTGAAGGACGCGAAGCGCGCGTGGCGGCGGAACGTGGCGTGATTGCTTCGGTGGTTCGGAGACGATGCCGTCCGCGCTTGACGCACTCACCGCGCTACACTTGCAGCTGTCGTCCCTGCTGTCGCATCCTTCGCAGGGACAGACGACAGCGAATATGATGCACGGTCGTGCATCATCGTCCGGATTCTTGCGGCGAATGACGAGATGTGGCAGCGACCTACTGCCCCAGATACCTCTTCATCTCGGCAATCAATCCGTCGCGCAGCTCGGGGCGCTTGAGGCCGAAGGCGATGTTGGCGCGGAGGAAGCCGGGCTTGGAGCCGCAATCGTGGCGCTCGCCCTCGAACTCGACGCCGTAGAACTTCTGCGTCTTGGCAAGGCCGATCATCGCGTCGGTGAGTTGGATCTCGCCGCCGGCGCCGCGCTCCTGCGTGGCCAGGATGTCGAAAATCTCCGGCTGCAGGATGTAGCGGCCGGTGATCGACAGGTTCGACGGCGCGGTGCCCTTCGGCGGCTTCTCGACCATGCCGTCGACCTCGAAGATGTTGCCGGTGCGCTTGCCGACGCCGCAGATGCCGTATTGATGAGTGAGCTCATCGGGCACCGCCTCTACCGCGAGCACGTTTGATTTCTCGCCGAGCTTGTTGGCAGCGTCGATCATCTGCTTCAGGCAGCCCGGCGTGTTCAGCACCAGTTCGTCCGGCAGCACCACCGCGAACGGTTCGTTGCCGACGATGTCGCGCGCGCACCACACCGCATGGCCGAGCCCGAGCGGCGATTGCTGCCGCGTGAAGCTCATCGCGCCGGCCTCCGGCTGGTTCTGCGCCAGGATCTCCTGCTCGGTTTTCTTGCCGCGTTGCGCGAGCGTGGTGTCGAGCTCGAACATGCGGTCGAAGTGGTCCTCGATGACGCCCTTGTTGCGACCGGTGACGAACACGAAGTGCTCGATGCCGGCCTCGCGGGCCTCATCGACCACGTACTGGATCAACGGCTTGTCGACGATCGTCAGCATCTCCTTCGGCATCGCCTTGGTGGCGGGCAGCACGCGGGTGCCGAGACCGGCGACGGGAAATACGGCTTTGCGGATCTTCATGGGATTATCGGAAGCCTTGAAAACGGGTGGGACGGCGGCGCGAATTCTAATCGCTTCTTGGTACCCGTTTTGCAGCCGAGAACAAAGGCGGATGTGTGATGCGCACGAATCCGTCTTATTCCACCCATGCGTATGGTTTATCGCGGCATCCCGACGGCCCGCGCATTGGCGCGCAACGACGCCGACGTGCCGACAGACGCAGCCGCCGTGACAGGTGATGCGATCCAGCGGCGATATTTGCGGGTGAGCGACGCCGTGCGCAATCGCCCGAGAACCAACGCCTTCAGCGGCGAAACGTTCGGATTGGCCGTGCGGCCCCGGCTCAACCGCCGCAGCTGGAATTTCACGACGGCCATGGCGGCAAGCGACGCCATCGGCTTGCTCTTCCAGCGGATGGGCGCGACTTCTGGCCGCAGATCTTCGCCGCGGCGCCAGACATCCGGCAGATCCGGCCTGATCGCAAGCGCGGTGGCGATACCCACAATGGCGACGCCGCTGTCGAGCACCTGCTGCACGACGCCGATGCGGCGAATGCCGCCGGTGACCATCACCGGCATCCTTGCGACCCCCGCGATATCGCGCGCGAAATCGAGGAAATAGGCCTCGCGCGCCAGCGTGCGGCCATCGCGCGCATCGCCTTGCATCGCCGGCGCCTCATAGCTGCCGCCCGACAGTTCCACCAGATCGACCCGCAGCTCGTTCAGCATCTCGACGACGGTCCTCGCATCAGCTGCATCGAAGCCGCCGCGCTGGAAATCGGCCGAGTTCAGTTTGACCGCGATCGAGAAACCCGGCGACACCGCGGCGCGGACCGCCTTGACGGTCTCGATCAAAAGACGCGCCCGGTTTTGCAACGAGCCGCCCCAGCGGTCGGTGCGCCGGTTGCTCAAGGGCGACAGGAACTGGCTGATCAGATAGCCGTGCGCGGCATGGATCTGCACGCCGGAGAAACCGGCCTGCTCGGCGAGTTTCGCTGATGTGACGAAGCGCGCGATCACCTCGTCGATGTCGTGCTCGGTCATCGCTTTGGGCATCGCAAACAGGTTCGAATGCTTGCCGAGATCGAGCGCCACCGCCGACGGCGCCAGGGTCGGCTGGCCCATGTTCTTCATCATCTGGCGGCCCGGATGGCTGAGCTGCAGCCAGATTTGCGCACCCCTGGCCCGGCCGATCTGCGCCCAGTTGCGGAACGCTTCGAGCGGCGTGCCGTCTTCCAGCACGACGCCGCCCGGTCCGGTCATGGCGCGGCGATCGATCATGACATTGCCCGTTATGATGAGGCCGGCGCCGCCGTCTGCCCAGGCCTGATAGAGGCGCAGCAGCTCGGCCGACGGGAGATGCGCGGCGTCAGCCATGTTCTCCTCCATCGCCGCCTTGGCGATGCGGTTGGGAACGCTGGTTCCGTTGGGCAAAGTCAGGGAATCGAACGGCGACATGAACAGGTTCCCTATTGAGTTCCTTGTTGATCCGGGGCGCACCCTAACCTTAAAGTGAACTTCAAGGTCAAGGCGGCAAGGAGCAGCGCAGTGAAGGTCGGGGAACTGGCTCGGGAGTCCGGTCTGGCGCCGTCGCGCATCCGCTTCTATGAGCGAGAGGGCCTGATCGGATCGATCGATCGCGGCCCGAATGGCTACCGGCAGTATTCGCGCGGAACCAGGCAGCTCCTCGAAATCATCGTGATGGCCCAGCAGGCCGGATTTTCGCTCGGCGAGATCCGAAACCTGCTGCCGCCGCACGGCAAGGGGGATTGGAGCAAGGACAAACTGGTGGCCGCGCTCAAGACCAAGGTGATCGAGGTTGCAGCCCTGCAGCGCCGGCTATCTGAAACCCAGGCCGGGCTCGAGGCCGTGATCGCCCGGATCGAAGCCAGGCCGCCGGGCGGCGACTGCTTCGAGAACGCCGAAGCTGTTCTGGCCGACCTCAGGGATCAGGTGAAAGCGGGCTGATGCGCCGGACAATTTGTCCCGGTCAAAACCGTCGCGCGCGATTTCGCCACGCCCCAAATGCTGCGCTTTGTTAAGCTATTGGAAACCGTGACGGGGCCTTCTGAGCCGGCACGATTTTGACAGGCACACGACACATGCGCGCGTTGGGAACATCACGGACCAGGTTATTCGGCGCCAGCATGGTCGCGCTGGCCCTGCTGCTGCCGGGCAGCACGCAAGCCCAATCGGCCGGCAACGGCCTGAACAATTTGATCGACAGCATCTTCTCCCCGAACGCCGCGACGCCGCCGCAGGCCGCGACCGGACAGGACGGCGCAGCGCCGCCCTGGAGCGGCGAAGACGGCGCTTCCGGCCATCCCTTGATGACGGCAGCCGCGATCCGCCAGGCCGCATCCGACTTCCCGAACTGCGTCGCAGCGATGTGGCCGGATGCCGCGCGGCGCAACATCACCCAGCAGAATTTCGAGCGCTTCACCGCGGGCCTGCAGCCCGACCTGCGCATCATGGATCTGCTGGATTCGCAGCCGGAATTCACCAAGGCGATCTGGGACTATCTCGACATCCTCGTCAGCGACACCAGGCTCGCCAAGGGCCGCGAGATCCTTGCGAAGTACAAGCCGCAGTTCGACGCGACCGAGAAGGCCTATGGCGTCGATCGCTACATCATCGCGGCGATCTGGGGGATCGAGTCGAACTACTCGACCCAGATGGGTGATCGCAGCGTGGTGCAGTCGACCGCGACGCTCGCCTGCATCGGCCGCCGCCAGGCCTATTTCAAGGACGAATTCCTGTCGGCGCTGGAGATCCTCAACCGGGGCGATTTGCGGCCGGAACAGATGCGCGGCTCCTGGGCCGGCGCCTTCGGCCCGACCCAGTTCATGCCGACCGCGTTCAAGCGCTACGCCGTCGACGGCGATGGCGACGGCCGCCGCGATGTCGTCGACAATCCGAGCGATCTGATCGCCTCGACCGCCAACAATCTGAAGAAGGATGGCTGGCAGACCGGCGCGAGCTGGGGCTACGAGGTGGTGCTGCCGCAGGGCCTGAACTACATGCTGGCCGACCGGGCCAAGGCGATGCCGCTGTCGCAATGGGAGCAACTCGGCGTCAAGCGGCCCAATGGCCAGGCGTTCCCGCGGCCATCCGACAAGGCCTATCTGCTGGCGCCGGCCGGCGCCGAGGGTCCGGGCTTCCTTATGCTGCAGAATTTCCGGGTGATCATGAAGTACAACCCGGCCGAGGCCTACGCGCTCGCGATCGGCCATTTCGCCGATCGCCTGCGCGGCGGCCAGCCCTTCGTGCAGCCCTGGCCGCGCCAGGAACGGGTGCTGTCGCGCGCCGAACGGCTGGAACTGCAGCAGCTGCTCGCCCAGCGCGGCTTCTACAAGGGCACCCCCGACGGCCAGTTCGGCGGCCAGACGCGCGAAGCGCTGCGCGGCTTCCAGGTGTCCATCGGGGCGCCGGCCGATGGTTTTGCCACTGCAGAGGTGCTGGAGCGACTCCGCGGGCGATAGGGCTAAGGCCACAACCCCCGTTCTCCTCTCCCGCAAGCGCAGGAGAGGGTGCAGTTCCGTCGCCGCGACATTCGGGCTCCTCCCCCAAAACTAACCACGAAATCCGATATTTGCCGCTTGCCTTGACGGCGGCGGGAAGCACCCGATTTATGGTGGAAAAGCTGCCCGCTTGCGGCCCGATTCCGCTAATATGCTCACGTACTTCCTGATCATTGCGACGAACTCGATGGCGAAGCCGAGATCCTTTCTGCGCCTATTCACCGAAGCCGGCCCGCTGGTCGCGCTGACGGTGGCGCTCGCGCTGTTGATCGGCATTGCCGAGCCTGCCTCGGCGCAGTTCTTCGGTTTCCCCGGCTTCGGCGGCGGACCACCGCAACCGCAGCGCCGTGCGCCGCCGCAGCATGGCGGTGGTGGCGGCTGGTTCGGCGGCGATTTCTTCGCGCCGTTCCAACAGCAGCCGCAATCATCGCAGCCGCAGCGACCGCGCGAGGATTTCTCCCGGGCGCCGCCGCCGGCCAAGCGCGAAGCCGCCGCCGAGCGCAACGTGCTGGTGATCGGCGACGCGATGGCCGACTGGCTCGCCTATGGCCTGGAAGATGCCTATTCCGACCAGCCCGACATGGGCGTGATCCGCAAGCACAAGACGGTCTCCGGCCTGATCCGCTATCAGCCCAAGGGCGACCCGGCGGATTGGGCTGCGGCCGCCAAGGGCATTCTCGCCACCGAGAACCCCGACGCCATCGTCGTGATGCTCGGCCTCAATGACCGCACCGCGATCCGCGAACCGGTCGCGGAGAAGAAGGTCGACAAGAAGGACGACAAAAAGGACGCGCGCGGCAAGCCCGACGCAAAGCCGGGCGACAAGCCCGATACCGCCGCCAAGACCGATGGCAAGACCGATAGCAAGACCGATAGCAAGGCCGACAACAAGCCGGCCGATGCCGAGCCGCCGGCCGACGACGCCGACACCGATTCGCAGGCCGCGCCGGAAAAGACCGCGCGCTCGCCCAACGGCCTCTATGATTTCCGCGACGACCGTTGGGTCGAGCTCTATGGCAAGAAGATCGAGGAGCTGATCAACGTGCTGAAGAGCAAGGGCGTACCGGTGCTGTGGGTCGGCCTGCCCGCGATCCGCGGCCAGAAGGGCACGTCGGACATGCTGTTCCTCGACGCGCTCTATCGCGATGGCGCCGGCAAGGCCGGCATCACCTATGTCGACGTCTGGGACGGCTTCGTCGACGAGGCCGGCCGCTTCATGCCGAAGGGCCCGGACTTCGAAGGCCAGCCGCGCAAGCTGCGCTCCGATGACGGCGTGTTCTTCACCAAGGCCGGCGCGCGCAAGCTCGCGCATTATGTCGAGCGCGAGGTGACCCGCCTGCTCGCGGTGCGCTCAGGCCCGATCGCGCTGCCGAGCGAACCGGCAACGCCCGAGACCAGCACCGAGCCCGGCAAGCCCGCGCCACGGCCGCTGGCCGGCCCCGTGCTGCCGCTGGTCGCCTCCACGGTCGGCACCGATCAATTGCTCGGCGGCCCCGGCTCGCGGCCCGCCGCGGTCGACGCGCTCGCCGCACGCACGCTGGTGAAGGGCGAGGCCCTGGCCCCGCCGGCCGGCCGCGCCGATGATTTCGCCTGGCCGCGCCGCGAGATCGGCCGCGAGCAGGCCAAGGGCGACGTGCCGGTTGCCGCGGCCACGCCCGCCGCGCCGGCGGCGGGGGGCCCTGCCAATCCGCCACCTTCGACCACGGCGATCGCGCCCGACGGCTCGATCATCACCGCGCCGAAGCCGCCACGGCGGGTGTTCCGTCCGGCCCAGGCCCAACCGCAGCAGCAACCGCAGACACAGCCCTGGCTGCGTGACTTCTTCGGCTTCGGCGCGCCGCAGCAGCGCCCGCTGGTCACCCCGCCGCGCCCTCCGCGGCCGCCCGGCAATATCGGACAGCGGGCCGCAGGGCCGGGGAATCCCTGGCAGTAGGGATTTCTGCCAAGCTCCGCCGAACGACGAAGCCCGCAGGATCCATCCACGTCATTGCGAGGAGCAAAGCGACGAAGCAATCCACCCATCCACGCGTGCGGGTCGATGGATTGCTTCGCTACGCTCGCAATGACGGTTGGTGAGACTCACCCGTAGTACCGCCAGCGTGACGGCGCGCGGCGCGGCTGGCGCGTCATCAACAGCGCCAGCGCAAAGCCGATGCCACCGGCGATCAAGAGCGATCCGAGCGGATTTTCTTGCACCGTTTGCGCCATTGCCTTCTGTCCGCTGCGAACGGTCTCGCCGCGATGTTCATAAGCATCCTTGGCATAGTTGACCGCGGTGTCGGCTGCGTCGCGCGCGGCATCCTTGGCCTGGCCGTAGAGATCCTGGACGGCGCCCGCGGCCTCGCGCGCGCGGCCCGAGGCTTGCGTCTGTGCATCGCCGGCCGCATCGCCGACGGCGCCTTCGGCCTTGCCTGCAAATTCCTTTGCCGTTCCGAAAATCCGATCCTTGTCCATCATGACTGCTCCCTGAAACTGTCAGGGAGCCAACCGCGGAACCTCGCGCGGGTTCCTAAAGGATCAACCCGCCATCGACGATGATGGTTTGTCCGACGACGTAGGACGCGAGCGGCGAGGCCAGGAAGAGCGCGGCGCCGGCCATGTCGGCGGGCGTGCCGAGACGCTTCAGCGGAATGCGCTCGAGCGCGCCTTCCAGCCGCTTTGGATTCGCCGTCGTCGCTTTGGTCATCTTGGTGTCGACAAGGCCTGGCGCGATGCCGTTGACGCGGATGCCGCTCTCGGCCCAGGCTTCGCCAAGCGTGCGGGTCAAGCCGACCGCGCCGGTCTTCGAAGCGTTGTAGGCCGGATTGCCCATCGTGGAATGATAGGCTGCGGTTGAGCTGACGATGATCAGCGATCCCCTGGCTGCGCTCAGCATCGGGTGGAATTTCGTGGCGCAGGCCATCAGGCTCATCAGATTGACTTCGATCACCCTGCGGAAGCCTTCCATCTGGAATTCCCCGCGGCGGTAAATCACCGCGCCCTGCGCCAGCACCAGCACGTCGAGCCGATCGAACGACGGCGTGAGGTTCTCGATCGCCTGCGGATCAGAGACATCGAGCTGCGCATAGGCAAGGCCGTCGAGATGCGAGCCCTCCGCGGAGGAATAGTCGCTCGCCTGCGCGCGGGTGCCGTACACGGCAACGTGCGCGCCCTTGGCGCGGAAGGCCTGCGCGATGCCGTTGCCGATGCCGCTGGAGCCGCCGACCACCAGGACCTGCTTGCCGCCGAAATCGAGTTCGTTCATCGCGTTCCTCTCTCGTGCTGTTTTCTTGATTGAGCATGATCCTTTTCGAAAAGCCAACGCAGAACTTGTGTTGACGCGCTGCACGCGTGCTGGATACGGATCAGCGGTTTGACGTCTCTCTCGATCGGTGCCAGCGTCGTCGGTCTCGCAACACGCAAAAAACAATAAGGGAGGTCCATAATGTCCGAATTCAAGCAGCTGAGCCGTTCGGTGAAGGGCCTCACCGTTCTCGTCACGGGAGCAGCCAGCGGCATGGGCCGCGCCACCGCGCGCGTGTTCGCCGATGAGGGCGCCAATGTCGCGGTCACCGACCTGACCGAAGACGGCACGCAGGCGGTGGCCAAGGAGATTTCCGCAAACGGCGGCTCGGCAAAGGCCTGGACGCTCGACGTCAGCGATCGCGACGCCATCACCCGTGTCGTCAACGATGTCGCCGCGCATTTCGGCGGGCTCGACATCATCGTCAACAATGCCGGCATCTCGGTGCGCGTGGCGATCGACGATCCTGGTTACGAGGACGCCTGGGCCAGGGGCATCGCCGTCATGCTGACGGCGCATCCGCGCATCATCCGCGCTGCACTGCCATACCTGCGCAAGTCGCGCTCGCCGCGCATCGTCAACATCGCCTCCACGGAAGCTCTGGGTGCAACAGGCCTGCACAGCCCCTACTCCGCGGCAAAAGGCGGCGTCACCAGCCTGACCCGCTCGCTCGCGGTGGAACTGGGGCGCGAAGGCATTACCGTGAACTGCATCTGCCCGGGCCCGATCCGCACAGGGATCACCGACCGCATCTCCGAGGAGCACAAGACGATCTACGCCAAGCGCCGTACCGCGCTCGGCCGCTATGGTGATCCCGAAGAGATCGCGCACATGACGCTGAGCCTGTGCCTGCCCGCCGCATCGTTCCTGACCGGCGCCGTGATTCCCGTCGACGGCGGGTTGATGGCGCGGAATGCCTGACCCGCGTCCGGCCTCGAAGCGTTGACAGGCTGCGTCTCCGGAGTAGCCTTCGCGTCAAACGAAGCGGGACAACCGCCCGCGAGATACGGGGAGATACGCCAATGACGGTCCTGATCCGGCAGCTTCACAAGCACTTCGTCGGCGAGGTCTCCGGCGTCGATCTGCGGAAGCCGCTGACGAAGCAGGAAGCCATCGACATCGAGGCCGGCATGGACAAATACGCCGTGCTCGTCTTCCACGGCCAGGACATCACTGACGAGCAGCAGATGGCGTTCGCGCTGAACTTCGGCGAGCGCGAGAACGCGCGCGGCGGCACGGTGACCAAGAAGGAGGACTACCGCCTCTCCTCCGGGCTCAACGATGTCTCCAATCTCGGCAAGGACGGCAAGCCGCTGCCGAAGGATCATCGCACCCACCTGTTCAATCTCGGCAACTGCCTGTGGCACTCCGACAGCTCGTTCCGGCCGATCCCGGCGAAATTCTCGCTGCTGTCGGCACGCGTGGTCAACCCGAAAGGCGGCAACACCGAGTTCGCCGACATGCGCGCCGCTTATGACGCGCTCGACGACGAGACCAAGGCCGAGATCGAGGACATGATCTGCGAGCACTCGTTGATGTATTCGCGCGGCTCGCTCGGCTTCCTCGACTACACCGACGAGGAGAAGGAGATGTTCAAGCCGGTGCTGCAGCGCCTGGTGCGCACCCATCCGGCGCACGGCCGCAAGTCGCTGTACCTGTCCTCGCATGCCGGCGCCATCAGGGGGATGAGCATGCCGGAGGCGCGGCTCTTACTGCGCGATCTCACCGAGCATGCCACGCAGCCGGAGTTCGTCTATGTGCACAAATGGACGGTGCATGACCTCGTGATGTGGGACAATCGCCAGACCGTGCACCGCGTCCGCCGCTACGACCAGTCGCAGCCCCGCGACATGCGCCGCGCCACGGTCGCCGGCACCCAGCCGACCGTGGCTCAGGAAGCGGCGGAGTAGCGCGGACACAATAATAGCTGTCGTCCCGGCGAAGGCCTTGCGAAAGCAGGGACGACGTTTGGGAAGACAGCGTCGCGCGCTACGCGTGGCCGGCGTCGTTGGACAGCATACCGGCCTCGATGCCGATCTTGCGCAGGGCGCGCGCGTATTTCTCGTCGACATCGGCGCCGAAAATCAGTTCCGGGTCGGCATCGCAATGCAGCCAGCCATTGTGCTGGATCTCGTTCTCGAGCTGGCCCGGCGCCCAGCCGGCATAGCCCAGCGCGAGGATCGCGTGCTTGGGACCGGCGCCCTTGGCGATCGCCTTCAAAATATCGACGGTCGCGGTGAGCGAGATGCCGTCGTCGATGTTCAGCGTCGCATCCTGAATGTAGAAGTCGCTGGAATGCAGCACGAAGCCGCGGCCGGTGTCGACCGGGCCGCCCTTCATCACCTTCATCATCTCGGCGTTTTCCGGCAGCTGGATCTGGTCCGACTTCTGGATGATGTCGAGTTGCACCAGCAGGCCGGGGAAATCGATGCTGCCGGCCGGGCGGTTGACGATGATGCCCATCGCCCCCTCGGAGGAATGCGCGCACATGTAGATCACGGAGCGTTCGAAGCGCGGGTCGTTCATGACAGGCATCGCGATCAGCATCTGGCCATCGAGATAGCCATCTTCGGTGGCATGGGGACCGACGGCCGGGCTTCCGCCGGCGGCGGTCTTGCGAGACTTGCCTGTTTTGCCTTCAGGGCGCATCCACAAAGGCCTTTCCTGCTGATTTGGCATCCTGATATTGGGTCGCCGTTCTGTCAATCAACCTTCGGCCGCAGTGCGGCGATGCATCACAAGCAATTCAATGGTTTGCAACGAAAGTTGCAGGTAAAGACGTCTCATGACCGTCACAGTTCCCGTGCGTGCCGCATTTGCCGTTGCCGCCATGTTTTCCGTCGCATCCGTGGCAGCGGAGGCCCGCGCCGACGACGCCTCGCCGTGGCAGCAGGACACGCATTCGGCGGTCAGGCTGCTGGCGGGATCGCGCAGCGGCGCGGTGCTGCTCGGCGGCATCGCCTTCCAGTTGCAGGACGGCTGGAAAACCTACTGGCGCACGCCGGGCGATTCCGGTGTGCCGCCACGATTCGATTTCTCCAAGTCGGACAATGTCGATGCGGTCACGGTGATGTGGCCGGCACCGCGCCAGTTCGACGACGGCGCCGGCGGCACCTCGCTCGGCTACAAGCATCAGGTGGTGCTGCCGCTGCGCATCGTCGCCAAGAATCCCGACAAACCGCTGGTGCTGCGCGCCGACATCAACTACGCGGTGTGCGAGAAGCTGTGCGTGCCGGTGGAGGCGAAGGCCGAGCTCGCATTCGCTAGCGTCGCCTCGACCGAGGACGCAGCGCTGTCCGAAGCGCTCAACGCGGTGCCGAAGCCTGCCAATATCGGTGATCCCATCCCGTTCACGATCCGCGACGTCAAGCGCGACGGCAACAACGTGCTGGTCGATGTCACCGCGCCCGAGTCGAAAGACCTCAGCCTGTTCGTCGAGGGACCGACGCCCGACTGGGCGCTGCCCGTGCCGAAGCTCGTCGAGCACGCGCCGCCGGGTGTGAAGCGCTTCTCGTTCGAGCTCGACGGCCTGCCGCCGGGCGCCAAAGCGGACGGCGCCGCGCTGAAACTGACGTTGGTCGGCGGCGACAAAAGCTACGAATTCAACATCAATTTGAACTGACGCTGGCCTCTCCGATCGTCGTGCTGGCGAAAAGCCAGGACCCATACTCCGCGGCGGCTATTTGAGGCAGGCTGGCTAGGGACACAGCGTGCTCCCAAACTGACTTTTGTGGTTATGGGCGGCCCAGGCTTTCGCCAGGACGAAGGGAACATCCGTCACCCAACCCAATCTTAACGTTTCGTTGATAGATCGGGGCCATTGCCGCCTTGCGGCGCTTTAGGAATTTTCCGCCTTGGCTGTGATGGAAACACAACCCGCAACCTCTGCGCCATCGGGGCCGGCCGCACGCTTGCGCGACCTTGCCGCGCGCCTGCTCGGCGGCACGAAGGAGGCGTCGGTCACCAAGCGCCTCGCCGGCATGATCTTCGTCATCCGCGTCGTCAGCGCCGCCATCGCCTATCTCGCGCAGATCCTGCTGGCGCGCTGGATGAGCGGCTCGGACTACGGCATCTATGTCTATGTCTGGACCTGGGTATTGCTGCTCGGCAGCACGATGGACTTCGGCATCGCGCCGTCCTCCCAGAAGATCATTCCGGAATATCGTGCGCGCGGCGACCTCGCCGCGCTGCGCGGCTTCCTCTCCGGCGGCCGCTGGGTGGTGCTTGCCGCCTCCAGCACGGTGGCGTTGCTGCTCGCCGGCGTGATCCATTTCGCCTCGCCCTGGATCGATCCCAACGCGGTCGTGCCGCTCTATATCGGCTGCCTGACATTGCCGCCCTTCGTGGTCGCCAATACCCAGGACGGCATCTCGCGCGCGCATGACTGGATGCAGCTCGGCCTGATGCCGCAGTTCATCGTGCGGCAGGGGCTGATCATCGCGCTCACCGCCGGCGCGCTGGCGCTCGGCCTCAATCTCGGGGCGACGGCTGCGATGATCGCGAGTGCCGCAGCCGTGTACATCGCGGCGATCGGCCAGATGATCGTGCTGAACCGCCGCCTCAAGGCCCATCTCGGCGCGGGCGAGAAGACCTACGACCTCAGGGGCTGGTTCGCGATCTCGCTGCCGATCATGCTGGTCGAGAGCTTCTATCTCTTGCTTGGCTACACCGACGTGCTGATGTTGCAGCAATTCCGCTCCTCCGAGGAGGTCGGCATCTATTTCGCCGTGGTGAAGACGCTGGCGCTGGTGTCGTTCGTGCACTACGCGATGTCGGCGACGACGGCGCATCGGTTCGCCGAATACAACGCGCTCGGCGACAAGGAGCGGCTGTCGGCCTATGTCGCACACGCCATCAGCTGGACGTTCTGGCCCTCGCTGCTCGCGACCATCGCCCTGCTCGCATTCGGCAAGCCGCTGCTGTGGCTGTTCGGCCCGAAATTCGTCGACGGCTACGGTATCATGTTCGTTGCCGCGATCGGACTCGTGGTGCGCTCGGCGATCGGGCCGGTGGAGCGGCTGCTGAACATGCTCGGCCATCAGAGCATCTGCGCCACCGCCTATGCGGTGTCGTTTTTCATGAATGTCGGGCTCTGCATCGCGCTGGTGCCACGCTATGGCGGCATGGGCGCAGCCGCCTCGACCTCGCTGTCGCTGACCTTCGAGACCATCCTGCTGTTCGTCGTGGTGCGCTCGCGGCTCGGGCTGCACGTGCTGGCGTTCGGGAAACGGCGGTCGGCGCCGTAGCATTGCCGGGCCGGATGCCTGACCGCCCGCGGCGATCATCAGGTCGAAAGAAAAAGCCGGCCCTGATCCAATCAGGGCCGGCTTGTTCTTGGGCCGACAAATCCCGCCGGAAAACTACTCCGCGGTCCAGCCGCCGTCGATCGAGAGGTTGGCGCCGGTGATCTGCGCGGCATCGTCGCCGCACAGGAACAGCGCGAGGGCTGCGACCTGCTCGGAGGTGACGAACTCCTTGGTGGGTTGGGCGGCGAGCAGCACGTCCTTGATGACCTGCTCCTTGGTCATGTTGCGCGCCTTCATGGTCTCCGGAATCTGGTGCTCGACCAGCGGCGTCCAGACATAGCCAGGCGAGATGCAATTGCAGGTGATCTTGAACTGCGCGAGCTCGAGCGCCGCCGTCTTGGTAAGGCCGGCGATGCCGTGCTTGGCCGAGACATAGGCCGACTTGAACGGCGAGGCGACCAGCGAGTGCGCCGAGGCGGTGTTGATGATGCGGCCCCAGCCGCGCTTCTTCATGCCGGGCACCGCGGCGCGGATGCCGTAGAACGCCGACGACAGATTGATCGCGATGATCGCTTCCCACTTCTCCGGCGGGAATTCCTCGATCGGCGACACGAACTGGATGCCGGCATTGTTGACGAGGATGTCGACCGAACCGAAGGTCTTCTCGCCAAGCGCGATCATGTCGGCGATCTCGGCCGGCTTGGTCATATCGGCCGGCGAATGCACGGCCTTTACCTTGAAGTCGGTCTCGATGCCGGAACGCTCCTTCTCGATGTCCGCCGGCACGCCCATGCCGTTGAGCACGATATTGGCGCCGGCGCCGGCGAAGGCGCGCGCATACGCCAATCCGATGCCGCTGGTCGAGCCGGTCACAACGGCGGTCTTGCCTGTCAACGTACCCATTGCTCTTCGCTCCTATTTGCTTGCGGGGGGTGTGGGTTCATCCCCCGTGAGATCGTAAGTCACCATGGTTTCCCCGGACTGCGGGCGTTCTAGCCATTCTTTGTGACGCATCGACAAATGCACGTCGCGAACGCCCGCGCCCCAATGCTCGACCATCGCAACATGGGAGAAGTCGTAGTCCTTCGACGAGGACTCGTAATTCTTGCTCTTGTAGATCAGGTGAACCACCGTGACGGTGTTCTCCTTGGACGCCTTGCGCAGCAGTTCGACCGACGGATCGTTCTTCAGGTAATCGGGCAGCTTGCCGATCAGGTCGCGCACCGCCATGCGCGCGTTGTGGATCTGCCTGTTCTTGTCGGTGTTCATCCGCGTCCGGCTGGAATAGCGGATGTCCTTTTCGCGCTCGGCGGCCTCCAGCAGCGTCTCGGGCAACGGCCCGCGCGCGCTGAACAGGTCGACCTGGAAGATCAGGAGATCGCGGCTGGTCTCCTCATCGAGCACGAAGTCGAGCGGCGTGTTGGAGGCGATGCCGCCGTCCCAGTAATGCTCGCCCTCGATCACGACGGCGGGAAAGCCCGGCGGCAGCGCGCCCGATGCCATGATGTGTTCGGGGCCGATCCTCTTGCCGAGCTTCTTGAACTCGTAATTGTCGAAATAGCGGAAGTTGCCCGAGGTGACGCCGACCGCGCCGACCGACAGCCGCGTCTTCAGATCGTTGATGCGATCGAAGTCGACGAGACGCTCCAGCGTCTTCTTCAGGGGCGCGGTGTCGTAATAGCTCAGCGACTGCGAGCTGCCGGGCGGCCACAGCGGCGCCGGCGGAATCCGCGGCGTGAAAAACCCGGGCACGCCGAAGGTCGCGATGATGGCGGCAGAGGTCTCGTTGAACAGCGAGCGGGCGCGCTCATGTTTGGAGACCGGATTCCACGGCACCGGCGCCGACACCATCTCCCAGAATTCCTTCAGCCGCGGCACGCGCTGGTCCGGCTCGTTGCCGGCGATGATCGCGGCATTGATGGCGCCGATCGAGATGCCGGCGATCCATTCCGGCTCGAAGCCTGCATGGCAGAGCGCCTGGAAGGCGCCGGCCTGATAGGAGCCGAGCGCACCGCCGCCCTGGAGAACCAGCACCCGCTGCGCTTGCGCCGGCGTCGAGCCGGGCGCGGAATCCGAAGTATCCATTCGTAACCGTTCGGTTCAAATGACTTGAGGCCGCACCGTGGCGGCTGTTCGCAGCGGCGTCAATCAACGAGAAGCGGAAGGGAGTTCACGCGGAATTTATCGCGGGTCAGGTTGCCGCCAAAATGAGCGTCCAGAACACCTTGTATTTGGTATTCGGAGCATAGACGGCCGCGATGCCCATTTTTGTGACACCGCTCTTCAGCATATTGGCCTTGTGCGGCGGTGAATCGCGCCAGCCCGAAAAGGCTTCCGCCAAGGTGTGATAGCCGGCCGAGATGTTTTCGACCGCGACGGTTGCCGGGTAGCCCCCGGCCTCCAGCCGCTTGCCGAGCGGGGCCTTCACATCATGGTCCATCTTGTTGCGGGCGGCCATCGCCTGCGATTGCTGCTCGGCGAGCCTGGTCAGATCGGGATCGACAACGACGGTGCCGAGGCCATTGTTCTGGCGGTACTGCGAGAACATGATCGCAGCCGCCTGGCTGTCCAGCACGGCGCCGGGCTGCGCCATGTTGAGATACATGGCCGGTTCTTCCGGGATTTTGGTCTCTGTGCCGCAGCCGGCAAGCACCAGAAGCCCGAACAGGGCGACCGTCGTCCGTTTCACTACTGAAAACCCCCAAGGTTGGCCCGCCGTTGTTGCATACCAACCGTGGCTGAATGGTGAACAGGGGCTAACTTTTGGCCATCAATAGCCACCGATCCCCAGGCTACGAGACTTTTCAGGGGGGTGTTTGAAGCAGCGTTTGGGCGTTACCCCTGGGCGGCAAATATCCGGTAGCGGCGGGGCTGCAGCGAGACGATTTCGCCGGCCTGCAACTCGCGGTCGCGAGGGGCGTCGATCTCGATCACAGTCTTGCCCTCGCTGCCGGCGAGGGCCACCTCGGCGCGCTGGATCGGACCGAACGAGCGGACATGCCGGATGGCGCCTTCCAGGGCCCCGGTTCCCGCCGGACCGACCGCCATGTCGTGGCGGCGGACGAACAGCTTGGCCGCGCCGGACGCGGCGCCCAAGGCGGGAATGTTCAAGGGACGGCCGTCCAGCCGCACCGCGTCGCCGGCCACGTCGACCGGCAGCACGATGGATTCGCCGATGAAGCCGTGCACGAAGGCGGTCGCCGGATTGTCATAGACCTCGCCGGGCGAGCCGATCTGCTCGATCTTGCCCTTGTCCATCACCACGACGCGGTTGGCGACTTCGAGCGCCTCCTCCTGGTCGTGGGTGACGAAGATCGAGGTGACGTGGATCTCGTTGTGCAGCGAGCGCAGCCATTGCCGGAGCTCCTTGCGCACCTTGGCGTCGAGCGCGCCGAACGGCTCGTCGAGCAGCAGGATCCGCGGCTCGATCGCGAGCGCACGCGCCAGCGCGATGCGCTGCCGCTGGCCGCCGGACAATTGGCTGGGATAGCGGTTGGCGAGCCAATCGAGCTGCACCAGATCGAGCAGGTTCTTGACGCGGGCGCGGATCGTCGCCTCGTCCTTGCGGATCGCGCGCGGCTGCACGCGCAGGCCGAAGGCGACGTTCTCGAACACCGTCATGTGGCGGAACAAAGCATAGTGCTGAAACACGAATCCGACCTGGCGCTCGCTGGCGCCGCGCGAGAGCGCGTTCTCGCCGTCGATCGCGACCTCGCCGGCGTCGGGCCAGTCGAGCCCTGCGATGATCCGCAGCAGCGTCGTCTTGCCGGAGCCGGACGGGCCGAGCAGCGCCAACAGCTCGCCATCGGCGACCTTGAGATCGACATTGTCGAGCGCGGCGAAGCTGCCGAACCGCTTTACGATATTCTTGACTTCAATCGCCATCGGGCACCTCTGCCTCGTCGAGCCGCCGCTCGAGAACGGTCTTCGCCACCAGCGTGATCAGCGCCAGCATCGCCAGCAGCGATGCGATCGCGAACGACGCCACGAACTGATATTCGTTGTAGAGAATCTCGACCAGGAGCGGCATCGTGTTGGTCTCGCCGCGGATGTGGCCGGAGACGACGGACACCGCGCCGAACTCGCCCATCGCGCGCGCGTTGCAGAGCAGAACGCCGTAGAGCAGGCCCCATTTGATGTTGGGCAGCGTGACGCGGAAGAAGGTCTGCAGGCCGGAGGCGCCGAGCGAGATCGCCGCCTCCTCCTCCTGGGTGCCCTGCTCCTGCATCAGGGGGATCAGCGCGCGCGCCACGAACGGGAAAGTGACGAAGATCGTCGCCAGCGCGATACCGGGCACCGCGAACAGGATGTGGACGTTGTGCGCCTGCAGCCATGGACCCAAATAGCCCTGAGCGCCGAACAGCAGCACGAACACCAGACCCGAGATCACCGGCGAGACCGAGAACGGCAGGTCGATCAGCGTGATCAGGAAGGTCTTGCCGTTGAATTCGAATTTCGAGATCGCCCAGGCCGCTACCACGCCGAACACCAGGTTGAGCATGACCGAGATCGCGGCGATCAAGAGCGTCAGCTTGATCGCGGCGAGCGCCTCGGGCTCGGCCAGCGCCGCGAAATAGGCGACGACGCCCTTCGATAACGCCGAGGCAAATACGACGACCAGCGGCAGCACCACGAAGACGCTGAGGAAGGCGATCGCGAGCGCGATGATGATGAGGCGGATCGGACCCGGCTCGGTGCGCGGATTGCGCAGCGTGGTGACCGGCTCGGTACGCGCGACATCGAGCCGCGGCGCAGGCGCTGCGACGCTGACATCGGTCGCGGGCGCGTAGGTCCGCAGCTGTGTGGTCGAGGTCGCCAATCCGGTCTGCATCGACATATCCTGAGACCTCAATGCACGGGGATGCGGGCTTGCGCCCAGCGCTGCAGGCGGTTGATCAGGAAGATGATCAGGAACGAGGCGACCAGCATCACGACTGCGATCGCGGTGGCATCGGCATAGCGGAATTCGGACAGCCGGATCACGATCAGGAGCGGCGCGATCTCGGACACGTTCGGCAGATTGCCGGCGATGAAGATCACCGAGCCGTATTCACCGATGGCGCGGGCGAAGGCGAGCGCAAATCCGGTGAGCAGCGCCGGGATCAGGCTCGGCAGGATGACGCGAAACACGGTGTGCCAGCGATTGGCCCCAAGGCTCGCCGCCGCTTCCTCGATCTCGGGATCGAGATCGATCAGCACCGGCTGCACCGTGCGCACCACGAAGGGAATGCCGATGAAGATCATCGCGATGAAGATGCCGATCGGCGTGAACGCGACCTTGATGCCGAGCTCGGCGAGCGGCGCGCCGAGCCAGCCCTTCTGGGCGAACAGCTGCGTCAGCGCGACGCCGGCGACCGCCGTCGGCAGCGCGAACGGAATATCGACGATCGCATCGAACAGCCGCCGGCCCGGAAAGCGGTAGCGCACGAGCGCCCAGACGATGATGGTGCCCGTCACCAGATTGACGCAGGCGGCCGCAAACGAAAGCCCAAACGAAATCTTCAGCGCGTTCAGGGTGCGGCGGCTGGTGACGATGCTCCAGAATTGATCGAGACTGAGCTCGAAGGTCTTGAGGAACAGCGCAGCCAGCGGAATCAGGATGATGACGGAGAGCCATGTCAGGGTCAGTCCCATGGTGAGACCGAACCCCGGCAGGGTGCTGCGCCTTGCAACCGCTGTGCTCACATATCCCCCTGTTCGACCCGGGCTAGATCACGCTCAGTTCTTGTAGATCTGATCGAAGATGCCGCCCTCGGCGAAGTGCTCCTTCTGCGCCTTGGTCCAACCACCGAAAACGTCGTCGATGGTGAAAAGTTCGACCTTGGCGAAGGATTTTTCGTACTCCTTGGCGATCTCCGGATCGCGTGGCCGGTAAGAATTGCGCGCGGCGATCTCCTGGCCTTCCTTGGTGTACCAGTATTTCAGATAAGCCTCGGCGACGGCGCGGGTACCCTTTTGATCGGCAACCTTATCGACGACGGCGACCGGCGGTTCGGCCAGGATCGACTGCGGCGGCGCCACGATCTCGAACTTGTCCGCACCGAATTCGCGCAGCGCCAGGAAAGCTTCGTTCTCCCAGGCGAGCAGCACGTCGCCGACGCCGCGCTCGACGAAGGTCACGGTCGAGCCGCGCGCGCCGGTGTCGAGCACCGGGACGTTCTGGTAGAGGTCGGCGACGAATTTCTTCGCCTTGTCGGTCGAACCGAACTTCTTCTGCGCGTAGCCCCAGGCAGCCAGATAGTTCCAGCGCGCGCCACCCGAGGTCTTCGGGTTCGGCGTGATCACGGCAACGCCGGGCTTGATCAAATCATCCCAATCCTTGATCCCCTTGGGATTGCCCTTCCGGACCAGGAAGACGATGGTCGACGTGTAGGGCGAGGCGTTCAGCGGCAGCCGCTTCTGCCAATCAGCGGCGATCAGGCCCTTGGCTGCAATCGCGTCGATGTCGTAGGCCAGCGCCAGGGTGACGACATCGGCCTGCAAGCCGTCGATCACGCTGCGCGAGGACGCACCCGATCCGTTATGCGACTGTTTGATCTCGACGCTCTTGCCGGTTTCCTTCTGGTAGGCCGCGGCGAACGCCTTGTTGAAGTCGACATAGAGTTCGCGCGTCGGGTCGTAGGACACGTTCAGCAGCGAATAGTCGGCCGCAAAGGCCGAGCTCGCCCACAATAATCCCGCGACCAGCGGCAGCAAACGACGGATCATTTCGGTCTCCATTCAACCTGAGAATGTCAGGGAACAAACAAGACATAACTCACGGCGAAGTGGCTTTAAGTCAACGAAACCGGTTTTCTTTGTTTTCGGCGGCGCAGCGCGCTTGTGCTACGAAGCCGCTGCGCTGCGAAGGCTTTGTCGCGTCGCTCGATTGCGATGGATGATCATCGCGATCGAGCCCCTAGCGTCGTGCCCTACGACATCTTCATTGTATGGATGCCGCATTCGGTCTTGCCGCGGCCGCGCCAGCGGCCGTCGCGCGCATCCTCGCCGGCTGCGGACCGGCTCGAGCAAGGCATACACCCGACCGACTGATATCCCGATGCGACAAGTGGATGCGACGGCAGTCCGCCGAGCGCGTAGATCGCCTCGATCTCCTCGCGCGAGACGTTGGCAAACGGATTGAATTTCAGCCTGACGCCGTCGTCCTCGACGACCGGAATATCGGCACGGGCACCGCCCTGGAAGCGCTTGCGGCCGTTGATCCAGCCGGCGAACGGCTTCAACGCGCGCGCCAAGGGCTCCACCTTGCGGATGCGGCAGCAGGCGTCGGGATCGCTGAACCACAGCTCGCGGTCCGGATCGAGACGCGACAGCGCCTCTTCGTCGGGCTTGATCGAGCGCACGTCGGTGAGGCCAAGCGTCTTGATCAGCGTGTCGCGATAGGCCAGCGTCTCCTCGAACAGCCAGCCGGTGTCGAGGAACACCACCGGGATCGCCGGATCGACATCCGCCATCACCTTGAGCAGCGCGGCGGACTCGGTGCCGAATGACGACACCAGCGCCAGCTTGTCGCGGCCGACCGTCTTCAATGCGGCGGCGATTATCTCGGCGGGCGATGCCTTGCGCAGCGCGCGATCGAGCGCATCGGCCGCGGGCAATGCGGCCGGCGCCACTGCGAGCTCTGGTGCAAGTGTGTTCACTGGCCGGCGCTCTCCGAGTGACGCAGCTGCATGCGGCGGTTGAGTGCGGTGACGCGGCCGTCGCCGGTCGGCTGGTAGAACACCGAATAGCGCTTCATGGTCGCGGCGAACGCATCGGCGTCGGCGTCCTTCTTCACCTCGAAGGCGTCGAAGCCGGCGCGCGCCATGAACACGAACTGGTCGCGCAGGATCTGCCCGGTGGCGCGCAGCTCGCCATCATAGCCATGGCGCTCGCGCAGCAGGCGCGCCTGGCTGTAGGCACGGCCGTCGCGGAAGGTCGGGAACACCAGCGCGACCGAGGCCAAACGATCGAGATGCGGCACCAGTTCGTCGAGGCTCCGGTTGTTCGGCCAGATCACGCCGACCTTGCCGGTGCGGCGCAGCAGCGCCTCGGGATCGGCGAGAAAGCGCTCGGCCGTCACCAGCACCGCGCCGTCGCCGGGCAGTTCGGCGCCGTCGGCGACGTGGACGAACAGGTCGGTCGTGATTCTTCCCTGCTTAACGAGTGGCATAGACCCGCTCCCTGATAGGCTCGACGCCCAGACGCTTCACCGTATCGACGAACAATTCCTCGGGACGGTCGCGCAGCGCGAGATAGGCTTCGACAATGTCTTCGATCACGTCGGCGACTTCCGCATAGGGAACGGCCGGGCCGATCAAGGTGCCCAACTGCGCGTTCTCGTCGGCGCGGCCGCCGATCGTGATCTGGTAGAACTCCTCGCCGTTCTTCTCGACGCCGAGAATGCCGATGTGGCCGACATGGTGATGGCCGCAGGCATTGATGCAGCCGGAGATGTTGATGTGCAGCCGACCGATCAGATCGGCGGTGTCGTGGTTGGCGAACCGGCGCGTCAGCTCCTGCGCGATCGGGATCGAGCGCGCATTGGCCAGCGAGCAGTAGTCCAGCCCCGGGCAGGCGATGATGTCGGTGACGAGGTTGACGTTCGGCGTCGCGAGGCCGAGGCGGTCGAGCGCCTTGAACAGGGCCGGCAGGTCGCGCTTGGCGACGTGCGGCAGCGCCAGGTTCTGCTCGTGACCGACGCGGATCTCGCCGAACGAATATTTGTCGGCGAGGTCGGCGACCGCATCCATCTGCTCGGCGGTGGCATCGCCGGGCGGACCGCCGACCGGCTTCAGCGAAAGCGTCACGATCGAATAGCCCTGCACCTTGTGCGGCGACACCGAGTTCTTGCGCCAGCGCTCGAACAGCTTGTCATGCGCGGCCTGCTTCAGCTCGTCCGGCATGTGCGGCAGCTTTTCGTAAGCCGGATAGGAGAACCGCGAGCGCACCTCCTCGATGGCGGCGTGATCGAGCGTCAGCCCGACATCGCCCATCGCCTTCCACTCCTCCTCGACCTCCTTGGCGAACTTCTCGATGCCGAGCTCGTGCACCAGGATCTTGATACGTGCCTTGTAGATGTTGTCGCGGCGGCCGTACTGGTTGTAGACGCGCAGGATCGCCTCGATGTAGCTCAGGATATCGCGGCCGGGGACGAACGGCTTGATGGTCTTGGCGATGAACGGGGTGCGGCCGAGGCCGCCGCCGACCAGCACCTCGAAGCCGGTCTCGCCGTCGGCGTTCTTGTGCAGGCGAAGCCCGATGTCGTGGATCTTGATCGCGGCGCGGTCGTGCTCGGCAGCGGTGATCGCGATCTTGAACTTGCGCGGCAGGAACGAGAATTCCGGATGCAGCGTGGTGTGCTGGCGGATCAGCTCCGACCAGATCCGCGGATCCTCGATCTCGCCCGGCGCGACGCCGGCCCACTGGTCCGAGGTGACGTTGCGCATGTTGTTGCCGGAGGTCTGCATCGCGTGAATGCCGACCTCGGCGAGATCGGCCAGCGCATCCGGCAGCTCGGCGAGCTTGATCCAGTTGAACTGGATGTTCTGCCGCGTGGTGAAGTGGCCATAGCCGCGATCGTAGCGGCGCGCGACATGGGCGAGCCGGCGCAGCTGCTTCGACGACAGCGTGCCGTAGGGGATCGCGACGCGGAACATGTAGGCGTGCAGCTGCAAGTACACGCCGTTCTGCAGGCGCAGGATCTTGAATTCGTCCTCGGTGAGCTCGCCGGAGAGGCGGCGCTTCACCTGGTCGCGGAATTCCGAAACACGCTCGTTGATCAGCGTGCGGTCGAGTTCGTCATAAGCATACATGTTCGATAAGCCTTACGCCGGCGCGCCTTACGCGGGAACCTGGAGATCGATGGTGACGCCCTTGGCGCGGATGTGTTCGCGGAGGTTGCCCGGCTTGACCTTGCCGCCATCCTTGAGCTCGACCGGTGCGATATAGGGCCCGACCGCGCCGAGGTCGTCGGCGGTGGCCTCGGCCAAAAGCGCGCGGGCCTCGTCAGACGTCGTCACGATCGCGGAGTCGGAGAGTTCGGTGGACCAGCCGTGCTTGGCGGTTCGGTACACGACGGCACCATCCCAGGTCCGGTTGGCGGTCACCACCGAGGGGCCGGTGATCCTGATTTTCTTCTGTTCGAGCGGAGAGGTCATTCGGCAGCTTTCAGCAGTTCGGAGAACATCTGGTTGGAGAACAATTGGGTGACGTTGGATCGGCCCCACGGCGCGGAATGCGCGACCACGTCGCCGATGATGAGAACGGCGGGACCGCCATCGACCTGTTTGACCAGCTCGGGCAGCCGCGCCAGCGTGCCGACCGCCGCCTTGGCGTCCGGCCGCGTCACGCGCGCGAACACGCCGACCGGCGTCTCGGGCGAGCGGCCCGCGGCCAGCATGCGTTCACGGATCGCGGGCGCCGCCGTCATGCCCATGTAAACGACGACGGTCATCTTCTTGTCTGTCAGCACCGACCAGTCGACGACTTCGGCATCGCGCGCCTTGTGCGCGGTGAGGAAGGTGATGCGCAGGGCCTCGTGCCGGAAGGTCAGCGGCACCTCGAATTGCGCGGCCGCGCCGAGGCCGGCGGAGACGCCGGGAATGATGGAGTAGGCGACGCCGGCGTCGCGCAGCGCCTCGATTTCCTCGCCGCCGCGGCCAAAGATGAAGGGATCGCCGCCCTTCAGCCGCACCGCACGCTGACCCGACTGCGCGGCCTCGATCATCAGGCGGTTGATCGCGTCCTGGCCGATGCCGGGCTTGCCGACACGGCGGCCGACCGGAATCCGCGTCGCATCGCGCCGGATGCGGTCGAGAATTTCAGGTGACACCAATTCGTCATGGAACACGACGTCGGCGTCCTGCAGCGCGCGCAGCGCCTTCACGGTGAGCAGATCCGGGTCGCCGGGACCGGCGCCGACCAAGGTCACATGACCAACGGCCTTGCCGTCACGATCAGCGCCGGCGAATGCGGCGGGATCGCCGATCGCATTCAGGGCCTGCTCGGCCTCGTCCCTGCGGCCGGCCAGCACCAGCGCGCCGACGGGGCCGTCGACGATGCGCTCCCAGAAGCGGCGACGCAGCGGAAACTCTTCGATCCGCGCATGCATCGATTTGCGGAAGCGGCCGATGAAGCCGGCGAGATCGCCGATCCGCGCCGGCAGCACCGCCTCGATCTTCTCGCGGATGCGCCGCGCCACCACCGGCGACGTGCCGCCGGTGCCGACCGCGACCACGACATCGCCGCGATCGACGATCGCGGGCATGATGAAGGTGGAATGTACGAGGTCGTCCATCACGTTGACCGGCAGGCCGATCGCCTTGGCGCGCACCGACATCGCGATACCGATGTCGCCTGCGCCGGCGCAGAGCACGGCGATGACATCAGAGAGATCGGCTGTGAGCGGATCGCCCTCGGCGTGCTCGATGCGCGCGGCGTCCTCCGCCGCGATGCCCGCGAGTTCATGATTGCCGTCGGTGGCGTACCAGCGAACCGCGGCACCGGCAGCTGCGAGCAGCCGCAGCTTGGCGCGCACGAGCTCGCCCGCTCCAACGAGCAGCACCTTGCCGCTTTGCAGATCCAGAAACACCGGCAGATATCGCATCAGACACTCGCTTCCCCAATTTGGGGGTTGACTGAAATTATTTTCTATTTATCTCTCGATCAAGCCCGGCAAAGAGAAAATTATTTCTTCTCTATTGCGGCGCAACTTTAGAATTTTCAACTCCACAGGCCAAGGCCAAGAGATGCATCTTCTCGACAACGAATCCGTCGCTGCCGGAACGCGGTCCGCAGCCCTTAGCAGTGCATCTTCCGTGCCGGGGATTCCCGCCCATCAGGCGCCCCCGTCCATGGATCATCTCGATGAGCTGGAGGCCCAGAGCATCTACATTCTGCGCGAGGCGTTCGCCCGGCTGAAGAAGCTCGCGCTGCTGTGGTCGCTCGGCAAAGACTCCAATGTCATGATCTGGCTGGCGCGCAAGGCGTTCTTCGGCCGCGTCCCGTTCCCGGCCATGCATGTCGACACCGGCAAGAAGTTTCCGGAAATGTATGAGTTCCGCGATCGCTTCGGCAAGGAATGGGATCTCGACCTGCGCGTCGAGCCCTGCCCGCCGATCGACAGCGTCGACCCGACCCTGCCGCCGGCGGCGCGCTCCGCGGCGCGCAAGACCGAGGGGCTGAAGCTCGCACTCAACAAGTATGGCTTTGACGGATTGATCGCCGGCATCCGCCGCGACGAGGAGGCGACGCGTGCCAAGGAGCGCGTGTTCTCGCCGCGCGGCCTCGAAGGCGAATGGGACGTGCGCGACCAGCCGCCGGAATTCTGGGATCACTTCAACGCCTCGCCGCCGCAAGGCGCGCATCTGCGTATCCATCCGATCCTGCATTGGACCGAGGCCGACATCTGGGCCTACACCAAGCGCGAAGGCATTCCGATCATTCCGCTCTATCTCGCCAAGGACGGCAAGCGCTATCGCTCGCTGGGGGATCAGGACATCACCAATCCGGTGGCGTCGACCGCATCGAGCATCGACGAAATCCTGGCTGAACTCGAGAACACCAGGATTCCGGAGCGCGCCGGCCGCGCGCTCGACCACGAAACCGAGGATGCGTTCGAGCGGCTGCGTGTCGCCGGCTATCTCTGATCCCAGTCTGGCGTGAGTGCTCTGATGAATATGATTCTCCCCACCGCCTCGATCTCGGCAACTCCCAACGGCACCACGCGTCCCCAGGTGCGCATCGTCATCGTCGGCCATGTCGACCACGGCAAGTCCACCTTGGTGGGCCGCCTGCTGCATGAGACCGGCAGTCTGCCGGACGGCAAGCTGGAAATGCTGAAGGCGGTCAGCGCGCGGCGCGGCATGCCGTTCGAATGGTCGTTCCTGCTCGACGCGCTGCAGACCGAGCGCGACCAGGGCATCACCATCGACACCACCCAGATCCGCTTTCGCACGCGCTCGCGCGACGTCGTGCTGATCGACGCGCCCGGCCACGCAGAGTTCCTGCGCAACATGATCACCGGCGCCTCGCAGGCCGACGGCGCGGTGCTGATCATCGACGCGCTCGAAGGCGTCCGCTCGCAGACGCGGCGGCACGGCTATCTCCTGCATCTGCTCGGCGTGAAGCAGGTCGCGGTCGTCGTCAACAAGATGGACCGGGTCGATTTCAGCGCCGACCGTTTCAAGGAGATCAGCGCGGAGATTTCGTCGCATCTGATCGGCCTCGGCGTGACGCCGACCGCCGTGGTCCCGATTTCCGCGCGTGACGGTGACGGCGTTGCCGAACACACGCCGCGGATCGGATGGTACAAGGGACCGACCGTGGTCGAGGCGCTCGACGCGCTCGAGCCGGCAAGGCCGCTGGCGGAGCTGCCGCTGCGTCTGCCGGTGCAGGCGATCTACAAGTTCGACGACCGCCGCATCGTGGCGGGCCGCGTCGAGTCCGGCAGCCTGAAGGCCGGCGACGAGATCGTCATCATGCCTACGGGCAAGATCGCCAGGATCAAGACGGTCGAGAGCTGGCCGGTGACACCGGTCGACGGCCCCCAGGGCGCCGGGCGCTCGGTCGGTATCACGCTCGACCGCGAGCTGTTCCTCGAGCGCGGCGACATCATCGGACATAGCGGGCAAAGCCCGCGCGACACCCGCCGCATCCGCGCGCGGATCTTCTGGCTGCACGACAAGCCGCTGACCAGGGGCGAGCAGATCCTGATCCGGCTCGGCACCAAGGAAACCCGCGCCACCGTGGTCGCGATCGAAAAGGCGATCGATCCCGGCGCACTGTCCAACGAAGAGAACACCGCGATCGCGCGCAACCATGTCGGCGAGATCGACATCTCTCTGGCACAGCCGGTTGCGACCGATCCCTATACCGATAATCCACGCACTGGGCGCCTCGTGATCGAGGTCAACGGCCGCATCGCCGGCGGCGGCCTCGTGCTGTCGGTCGACGCCGGCCGGCCTGCGGTGCCGATCGACATCGTGCCGGTGGAATCCGCGCTGCGGCCGGACGAGCGCTCGGCGCGCTATCATCACAATGGCGCGGTGGTCTGGCTGACCGGCCTGCCCGGCTCGGGCAAGTCGACCCTGGCGCGGGCGCTGGAGCGGCGGCTGTTCAGCAATGGCGGCTCGCCCATTCTGCTCGACGGCGATACGCTGCGCGCGGGCCTCAACAATGATCTCGGGTTCTCGCCGCAGGATCGCAGCGAAAACATCCGCCGCCTCGCCGAGGTCGCGACCCATCTGGCGCGCAACGGCCATATCGCGATCGTCGCCGCGGTCTCGCCCTCGACCGCCGACCGCGCGGCGGCGCGCCGCATCGCCGACAGCGCGTTCCGCGAAATCTATGTCGCGACGCCTGCCGAGATCTGCGAGACCCGCGATCCCAAGGGTCATTACGCCAAGGCGCGCTCCGGCGGATTGCCGTCCTTCACCGGCATCACCAACGACTACCAGCCGCCGACCGGCAATGAACTGACCATCGACACCTCGAACCGCTCGGTCAGCGACGCCACCGACGAGATCGAGCGGATGCTTGCAGAGACCGGCATCCTGTTCGACGAAGTGTCCGACCTCGCGGCAAATATCTAACCTTGCTCAACTGTCGTCGTCCGGCTCGACCGGACGACCGAGTATTCCAGAGACGCCGGTGCTCAAGCGGAAAGGCCGCGGCGCACTGGATGCCCCGCTTGAAGCGGGCATGACGGCGGTGTCAAAGGAATCGGTTCGGTTGCCTATTCCGCCGCGCGGCGGCTCCCGCCCGCGTTCCGCACCATCCCCGGCGATTGCCCGGTGATACGCTTGAACGCGCGGCTGAAGGCCGCCTGCGATGCATAGCCGAGCCGCTGCGCGATCACATCGATCGGCTGGCGCTCATGCTCGATCCATTGCGTCGCTAGGCGCATGCGCAGTTCGGCAAGGTAGCGCAGTGGCGATTGCCCGGTCATCGACTGGAAGCGTTCGGCGAACAGCGAGCGCGAGCAGCCCGCCTCCGCCGCCAGCTCAGCGACAGTCCAGTTGCGGCCGGGCGCGCGGTGCAGCGCGCCGATCGCGCGGCCGAGCCGTGGATCGCGCAAGGCCTCGAACCAGCCCATCGCGGTGTCGCCGCCGCATTCGACCCAGCCACGCACGATCGACGCGGCAAGAACGTCGGCGAGACGCGCCATCACGCCGACCGAGCCGGCCCGCGGCGTGCAGGTCTCGCGTTCCATCGCCTTCAGCATCGGTTCGATTTCCGGCTGGCGCACAAGCAACGTGTCGGCCCGCATCACCTCCGGCATCAGCGCGATCAGCGGGCGCATGCCGCCGAGATCGAAATTCATGCAGGCGCTGAAGACCAGGACCTGATCGTCCTGCGGGCATCCTTCCGGGCACGCCGACGTCACATCGACATTGCCGCACAGCGTCTTGGTCTCGAAACTCTCGACGTCGCAACTCGGCTCATCCGGCCCCGAGACAAGATCATGCGCGCCGCCGCGTGGCAGGAAGATCGCATCACCGCAACCGAGCGGAAGCAGCGTCGCGTCGGCGTAACGCAGCAGTGCCGTGCCATGGGCAACGAAGTGGAATTGCGCCCGCCCGTACGGGGTTTCGAAGCGAAACCCGAACGGCGCTCGCGTCTCGACCCGACGATAGTGAACGCCCTCGAGCCGCATGCCGAGCAGCAATTCGCTGACCAGGTCGACGACGGCGTCGGTCGTATCGGCGGCGGACGATCTGGACGAACGATCAAACATTCGGGCGTTTATGGCATAGCTTGTCCAAAACCTCCAGCCTATGTCTGCGGCGGTGCAACATAAGATGGAAGTTTCGGTCAATGGATCAAGAAGTGGACCCCGCCCTGGCGCAGGCCGATGCCGTTGCGCTGATGCCGGGCGACGTCGCGCTCGGGGTTGCTGACAAGCCCGCCTGGGGCGCCGTCGTTGCCATGATGCTTGGAGTCACGGCACTGCTGACGGCGGAGTTCCTGCCGTCCGGCGTGCTGACGCCGATGGCGAGGGACCTCGGTGTCAGTCCGGGCCTTGCCGGCCAGGCGGTGACCGCGACCTCGCTCGCCGGTCTGGTCGGCGCGCTGTTCACGCCGAGACTGACGCGCAGCTTCAATCGCAAGCCGGTGCTGCTGAGCTTCTCGATTCTCCTCGTCATCTCCAACCTGCTGGTGGCGCTGGCGCCGAACATCACGTTCCTGCTGGCCGCGCGCATCGTACTCGGCCTCGCCATCGGCGGCTTCTGGGCGATGGCGGCGGCGACAACAATCCGGCTGGTGCCGCCATCGCTGGTTGCACGGGCGCTGTCGATCGTGATGAGCGGCATTCCCGCTGCGATGATCATCGCCGTTCCGCTCGGCAGCTATCTCGGCGAGGTCGCGAGCTGGCGCATCGTGTTCCTGCTCGCGACCGCATTGGGCGCAGCAGTGTTCGTCGTGCAGGCGCTTGCGTTGCCGCGTCTGGCGCCGAAGGGAGAAGCCGGGCTCGACACCCTGGTCGACATCCTGACACGGCCGGGGATCGGTGCCGGCATCCTGGCGGCAACCTTGGTGTTCACCGGACACTTCGGTTACTTCGGCTATATCCGGCCCTTCCTTGAAAGCGTGACCGGACTTGGCGCGGCCGGCGTCGCGGCGACGTTGCTGGCTTTCGGCGTCGCCAACTATGTCGGCTCCTTCGCCAGCGGGCTGATGGCCGAGCGCAATCTCAAGCTCACGCTGATCGCGATGCCGCTGGCGATCAGCGCGCTCGGCCTGCTGCTCTCGGTCTACGGCAAGGACGTCATTCCGGCGCTCGCGCTGGTCGCGCTGTGGGGCTTCGCCTTCAGCGGCGTGCCGGTCGCGACCACGACCTGGATCACCCGCATGGTGCCCGATGAAACCGAAAGCGGCACTGGACTGACCGTGGCCTCGATCTTTCTCGGCATCACCATGGGCGCAGCGGGCGGCGGCCTTGTGCTTGATGTGATGGGCGCGCCGGCCGTGTTCGTGGCGGGCGCAATTCCCCTGGTGCTCGCCGCATTGCTGATCGCCAGCAAGGTGCGGACCAGGGCGCCCTGAGCGGCACTCGGGGAAAGGGGCCTTCTCAGAGCCGTGGCTTTAAGGCTAAAAGGGCCGTGAACGCGGCCCTTTGGCGCGTTTTTTGCTGATTTCGCTCGAAAGCAGCGCCTAAACGCCCCATTTCTTTGAGAAAGCCCATCATGACTCGTGTCGATGCCCATGGATTGAAGATCGCCCCTGTCCTGTTCGATTTCATCGCCAAGGAGGCGACGCCGAAAACCGGGATCGCGCCGGACGCGTTCTGGGCAGGACTCGCCGCCATCATCCAGAAGCTCGGCCCGAAGAACCGCGAGCTGCTCGCGGTCCGCGACACCTTGCAGGCCAAGATCGACGACTGGCATCGCGCCAACAAGGGCAAGGCATTCGACATCAACGCCTACACCGCGTTCCTCAAGGACATCGGCTATCTGCTGCCCGAGCCCGCGACCCAAAAGGTCGAGACCGCCAATATCGACGAGGAAATCGGCAAGATCTGCGGCCCGCAGCTGGTGGTGCCGCTCACCAACGCCCGCTACGCGCTGAACGCCGCCAACGCGCGCTGGGGTTCGCTGTACGACGCCTTCTACGGCACCGATGCGATCCCGCATGATCCGAGCGAGACTGGCCGTGGCTACAACAAGGCTCGCGGCGACAAGGTGATCGCGAAGGCCAAGGCGTTCCTCGACGCCGCCGTGCCGCTCGCGACCGGAAGCCACACCGACGTGACCTCCTATGCCGTGATCGCGGGTCAGCTCTCGGTCAAGCTGAAGAGCGGCAATTCGACCGCGCTGAAGAACGCCGCCCAGTTCGCCGGCTATCTGGGCGATGCCGCCCAGCCCACCGCGATCCTGCTCGTCAACAACGGCATGCATGTCGAGGTCAAGATCGACCGTAGCCACGTCATCGGCAAGGACGATCCGGCCGGCGTCGCCGACATGATCCTGGAATCGGCGGCCTCCACCATTCTCGACATGGAAGACTCGGTCGCCGCGGTCGACGCCGAGGACAAGGTGCTGGTCTATCGCAACACGCTCGGCCTGATGAACGGCACGCTGTCGGCCGATTTCGAGAAGGGCGGCAAGACGCTGACCCGCTCGCTCAATCCCGACCGCGTCTACAAGAAGCCCGACGGCAGCGAGCTGAAGCTGCACGGCCGCAGCCTGCTGCTGATGCGCAATGTCGGCCACCACATGTTCACCGACGCGGTGCTCGACGCCAAGGGCGAGGAGATTCCCGAGGGTCTGCTCGACGCCGCGGTCGCCGGCCTGCTCGCGATCCACGACCTCAAGGGCAATTCCAAGGTCAGGAACAGCCGCACCGGCTCGGCCTATATCGTCAAGCCGAAGATGCACGGTCCCGACGAAGTGACGCTGACCTGCGACCTGTTCGCCGAAGTCGAGAAGATGCTCGGCCTGCCGGAGAATACGCTGAAGGTCGGCATCATGGACGAGGAGCGCCGCACCACGGTCAACCTCAAGGCCTGCATCCAGCGCGCCTCCAAGCGCATCATGTTCATCAACACCGGCTTCCTCGACCGCACCGGCGACGAGATCCACACCTCGATGGAAGCGGGTCCGATGATCCGCAAGAACGACATGAAGGCGCAGCCCTGGATCAAGGCCTATGAGGACTGGAACGTCGACAACGGCCTGCTCGACGGCCTGCCCGGCCATGCCCAGATCGGCAAGGGCATGTGGGCCGCGCCCGACAAGATGGCCGACATGTTGGCGCAGAAGATCGGCCATCCGCAGGCCGGCGCCACCACCGCTTGGGTGCCGTCGCCGACCGCAGCCACGCTGCACGCCCTGCACTATCACCAGGTCAACGTGATCGCCCGCCAGCAGGAGCTCGCCAAAGGCGGGCCGCGCGCCAAGCTCGAAGACATCCTCACCATTCCGGTGTCGCAGTCGAACTGGGCGCCCGACGATGTGAAGCAGGAGATCGACAACAACTGCCAGGGCATCCTCGGCTACGTCGTGCGCTGGATCGACCAGGGCGTCGGCTGCTCCAAGGTGCCCGACATCCACGATGTCGGCCTGATGGAAGACCGCGCCACGCTGCGCATCTCGAGCCAGCATCTGGCGAACTGGCTGCATCAGGGCGTCATCACCCGGGATCAGGTGATGGAATCGCTGAAGCGCATGGCCGTCGTCGTCGACAAGCAGAACGCCGGCGATGCGCTCTACAAGCCGATGGCGCCTTCATTCGACGGCGTGGCCTTCAAGGCGGCCTGCGACCTGATCTTCGAGGGGCGCACCCAGCCAAACGGCTACACCGAATACATCCTCACCGCGCGCCGCCGCGAGGCCAAGGCTGCGGGTTGATCCGCGAGCGATCGCAACGATTGAGCAAAGCCCCGGCGCGAGCCGGGGCTTTTTTTGGCGCCGCGCCCGCCGTCGCAGGGGGCGGCCAACCAAAATATCGAAAACAACCCCATGCACAGTAGCCGGCGGGCCCGGCAACCTGCCTCGTCGAGCATATCAGCGGTAATATTTTACTATTCCGAAATTGTGCAGCCTGTACGCGGGATGCGCCATTGGCGGCTCCGGGGGTGACGGCGTGATTGCTTTGCTTGCTCAGTGTCATCACCCGCGCAGGCGGGTGACCCAGTATTCCAGAGGCCGCAGTGCTTGAGCCGAAAGGCCGCGGCTTACCGGATCGCCCGGTCCATGTGCGCAATTGCGTACAGGCCGGGCGATGACGGCGGTGCATCCACGTCATTGCGAGGAGCGAAGCGACGAAGCTAGAAAACCGCCAAATACTTCAGCAGCGAGACGATGCCGATGATGATGACCACGACGCGCGCGATCTGCTTGGCGCGGCCGTCGAGCGGCAACATGTTGATGAGATAAAGAACCAGAATAATGACAAGGAAAGTGACGAGTACGCCGACGAGCATGCGGGGCCCCCTGATGGCATCGGTGAATGTGCTGTTCGCAGTTTGCTAACGTGCGAAGGGAAGGTCGGTTCCCGATGACGGAACCGGGGCTGGCCGCCGCTTGCGCAAGCGAGGCTATTCGCGCGCCAGCACAGGCGCGCGCTCATACCTGGCGCGGATGCGATCCGGCGCCGGCGTGAAGTTGAGCGACGCACCGCGGCGGTCGGGGCGGCCGACCGACATCAATCCGTCCTTGCCGGCGACGATGTCACCCTTGCGCAAGGTCGGATCGTCCTCGATTTTGACCGCGGCGAGCCCGACAGTGTCCTTGCCGTTGCAGGTGCAGCCCGAGACGATCTCGTCGCGATAACGGAATGCGTTCGGCAGCTCGGAATACGGCTTGCCGTCCTCGGTCGCGGCGTTGTCGATGTTGCCGCCATAGACCACTTCGGTCGCGCTCGCCGGGCAGAAGCTGTTGCAGCTCTCCGCCTTGCTCTGGTTGCCGGTCGCAGCCAGCGGGAAATAACGGCCGTCGCAGGTGCGCACGCAATAGGCCTGGCCGCCGTCATAGCGCGCGCGGCGTTCGGTCCGCGGCACCGGCGCCGGGCCATCATCGAACGGCACCCGGATGACCGGCGGGCGGCCCTGCATGAAGCCGCCGAACAATTGCGAGAAGAAATCCTGGGCTTGCGCCGCGGGCGCCAGCGAAAGTCCGAGCAATGCCGCCGCCCCGAACGCCAACCGCCTGGAATGTCGTTTCACCATCACCGACCTCGCGCCACAACACTCCTCAGTACAACGAGGCACCGGTCGGAATGTTCACCGCCTGACGACCGGACGGCAGCGTCATCACGGCGGGGCGCGGCTGCATCGGCGCGGGGCGGACAGAGATCTGCGTCGTACTCGGACCGAGCTCGCGGGCGGCGAGATGCGGCCCGTTCTTCGGCAGCACCACGACCTTGGTGCCGACATTGACGCGATTGAACAGGTCGGTGACGTCCTCATTGGTCAGGCGGATGCAGCCCGAGGAGACGAACTTGCCGATGGTCGAGGGATCGTTGGTGCCGTGGATGCGGTACTCGCTGGAGCCGAGATACATCGCGCGGGCGCCGAGCGGATTGCCCGGGCCGCCGGCCATGAAGCGCGGCAGATAGGGCTGGCGCTTGATCATCTCGGCCGGCGGATGCCAGTCCGGCCATTCCGCCTTGTTGCTGATGGTCTGGGTGCCAGCCCAGGTGAAGCCCTCGCGGCCGACGCCGACGCCGTAGCGGATCGCCCGGCCACCGCCGAGCACATAATAGAGCGCGGTGTTGCCGGTATCGATGATGATGGTGCCGGGCGCCTCCGACGTGTTGAGCGCGACGGTGGTGCGGCGCAGCCGCTCCGGCAGCGCGCCGTCCTCGGTGCCCACGGCCGAAGGATCACTCATCACCTCGTCGGAGGGAAATCCGCCCGTCTGGGTCGACGCATAGCCCAGCGCGGAAGAGCGGACCTGGGCGCTGGCCGAATTGGCGACCATGAACGGCGTCGCCAAGAGGATGCTGGTGAAGGCAAGATTACGAGCAACGGTGCGCGCGGCGCGCGACGCAAGCCGGCGGCTGGAGAGAGACTGCTGTGTCATGTGCTGCCCCTGGACGGGATGCGCATCATGGTGATGCGATGCCAGACCAACGCACGTGACCGTCAGACAGTTCCGCTGCGAATCGTCGCGAAGTCGCGATTGTCAACCCGCCGGCCCTCACGAGAGCGCGATGGAACCATTGCCGGGGCGACGCCGTTGTCGTGCGCAGTTTGACGTAAATTCATTTGTCCCGTTCGGGAGGAGTCTTGTGCGCGCCTTTCCGGGTGAACGTAGGCTTGGCAACGCGCCCGAAGGCACGCCCCTCCCCGACAGCAAAGCCGATCTGCCGCCGGTGATCAGCCGCGCCGAGGTCACAGCCTTCGCGCTGGTCGCGCTGCTGGTGATCGTCGTGGTGGCGGTGCTTTATTTGGCGCGCGCGGTCTTCCTGCCGATCACCATGGCCTTCATCGTCGGCACCATGCTGTCGCCGGCGGCGAGCCTGCTCGAGCGCTACCGGATTCCGCGTGCGCTCGGCGCCGTGCTGATCGTGATTGCGGTCGGCGCCGCCGTCAGCTTCATGGTCGGGCTGATCGCCTCGCCGGTGATGCAATGGAGCTCGCGGCTGCCCGAACTCGGCGCGATTCTGAAGCAGAAGCTGCATGTGTTCGACCGGCCGCTCGCGCTGTGGCAGGAACTGCAGAGCATGGTCGGCGGCTCCGATACGCTGGCCGCGCTGCAGATGCCGAAATTCGAATGGGTGCAGCCGACGCTGGAATTCGTCTCACCGACCTTCGCCGAATTCCTGCTGTTCATCGCCACTCTGATCCTGTTCATCGCGAGCTGGACGGATCTGCGCCGCGCGCTGGTGATGACCTTCAGCGATCGCGCGGCGCGGCTGCGCACGCTGCGCATGCTCAACGAGATCGAGGTCCATCTCGGCAGTTATCTGCTGACGGTGACCATGATCAATGCCGGCGTCGGCATCGTCACCGGCGTGATCTGCGCGGCGACCGGCACGCCCAATCCGGCCGGGCTCGGCGCGCTCGCCGCGACGCTGAACTTCATTCCGATCATCGGTCCGATCGCGATGTTCGTGGTCCTGGTCGCGGTCGGCATCATTTCCGCGCCGACCATCGGCGCGGGGCTGATCGCACCGGCCTGCTTTGCGGTCGTGACCTTCATGGAAGGGCATTTCGTGACGCCGACGATCGTCGGCCGCCGGCTGTCGCTGAATGCGCTCGCGGTGTTTCTCGCGCTCGCATTCTGGACCTGGCTGTGGGGCCCGATGGGCGCCTTCCTGTCGTCGCCGCTGCTAATCGTGGCGCTGATCGTTAAAGAGCATTTGATACCAGTCAATTCGCCGCAGCTGCCTGAAGGCTAACAAAGCGTTTTCAAGCGGGCACCGGTTCGCGTGGAGAAAACGCGTCGAACCACAAAGCCGGTTTCGTACCTGGAACCTTGAGCGGTGCGAAGCGTTTTTCTCCGAACACACACGTTTTCCGGGAGCTTTCGATGTCGAGCACGGACAGCACATTTGGGATCAAGAACATGACGGACAAAGCGACCTACGAACGCCTCGAAAAGGATGTCACTGCCGTGAAGAACGATATCGCAGCTCTCACCGAACAGATCACCGACGCGCTCAATTCGTTCGCCAACAACGCCGGCAAGCAGGCCCGCCGCCGCTACAAGGACGCGCGCGCCAACGCGGAAGAGGCGCTCGACGACGTGACCGAGCGCGGCAGCGCGATGATGGGCGCGGCACAGGAGGCTGCATCGTCGATCGAGGAAACGCTGGAAGAGGTGATCACGCAGCGGCCGCTGGCGACCGTCGGCCTGGCGCTCGGCCTCGGCTTTCTGATCGGTGTCACCTGGCGGCGCTAGGTCATGCGCAAACCACCGTTCCGGACGCGATGGCAGCGCTGGCACGCCGCCACCGCGTTCGTCGATGCGCTTTTCAGGGCAAGGTTCAAAGCAGGACTTTTCAGGGCAAGGTTGGTCAATGCTTCAGCGGCTGATCGATGACGTCAAGCAATCCATCGGCAGCGCGTTGCGGCTGACGTCGCTTGCGGCCGCCGCCGCGGTCGCGCTGCTCATCACCATCGCCTTCCTGTGCGCGGCCGCCTTCGTCTATGTGCTGCAGCACTACGGTGCGGTGGAAGCATGCCTGTCCGGCGCCGCGGTGTTCCTCGTCGTCACGCTGATCGTCATTGTCGTTTACACGGTGCGCAAGCGCGAGATGCAGAGGCGTGCCGAGAAGGCGGCCAAGGCCGCCAAATCCGCCGCGGCGACGATGCTCGCCAACCCCGCATTGATCGCCACCGGCCTGCAGATCGCCCGCGCCATCGGCGGCAAGCGGCTGATCCCGATCCTCGCGGTCGGCGGCCTCGCGCTCGGCCTGATGGCAAGCCGCGGCGCCGCCCGCGGCAGCGAGGAGGCGGAGGAAGAGGAATAGGAGTAGCGTTTCTCCCTCGGGACGCGAAGCCAGCACCGCTCAACCGTCATCATCGCCCGGTTCAAGCCGGGCGACGACGTCGTGCAAGGGGTTCTCAGGTCACGCAGCGGCCGGGCTGCAGCAGCTTGGCCACTTCGGTCAGGACGCTGACCACCGGCTCGCAGGCCACCTTGCGAGTGTCGCCGGGCCGCGCCCGGGCGGGCGCTGCGGGACGATTGCGCGCTTCTTCCCGCGCCACGGGAACGCGGACCAGGACCGAAGTATCGGGAAGCCGATCGAGCTTAAGCGCGACGGTCCGGCTCGGCAGGGCGGCAATCGGAGCCACGGCACGATCCGTTTTGGCGGCGCGATTGACCGCGCTCTCCGGCGCCAATGCGGTGGTGACCTGCTGTCCGCCGATGAGATCGTGGCCGGACGCCAACTGTACCGCGCCAAGCGTCAGTGAAGCCGCCAACGCAGCGAAAATTCCTTTTTGAATCTTTGACATGGCAATGTCCCTCGCCCCACGGAAATTCCCTTTGGCGATCACGGACACAACGCGAACGAAACCTGTGGGGTTCTCGCGTCCAGCCATCACTTAACCGTGTACGAAAAAATTTTGGTTCGCACGGAACGAGTCGTGGGTCTGCGAGTCGTTACAACAGCCGGTTATTCCCCCTGCCCCATTGACCGGCGACGTAGGGCGCGACCGTGGTGATGCCGGTCGCGCCCTGCTCTTTTTCTGAGCGCCGCGAACGATGCGTCAGGCGGACTGTCCATCCTTCGCAAATTGAAGCTAGGCGCTGCAGGACCGCGGTCCGACCTCAGGCATCATCGCCCGATGGTGTGTCCTGGGATCGAACAACCGTCACTTCACGGCATGACGGGCAACGGCCGACGTGAAACTTGATTCCGGTTGTCTGGTCGTCGACGAGCATCAATTCGCTCAAGGCCTCGCCGCATTTGCAAGTGACCGTTTTTTTATCGGCAAAATACATCTGACGTCCTCCATAAGCCTGGAGATTTCATCTCGTCATTGGGGCGAACCCGCTTGCGCCGTGCTCGCCCCCTTAGCTTCCGCTCCTTCTCGGCATGTCGAACCCGGACAATCCGGATGATGGTCGTGGTGTCCGGCGCTTATCTCGAACCGGTCTTCCGCGGCTCCGCGGCTTCGCGCGCCTGCCGCTCGGCCTTGAGGCGCTGGAAGTTGTCGTAGAACGCCTTCTCGTTGGCGCGATGCTCCTTCATCGCCTGCGACGCCTCTTGCTGCCGCTGTGCGTCACGGACCTTGCGCTGCTCGGGAGTGAGATTCATGCGACCTCCAACTAAGTTCTTGAATCAACGTTGAATTCAATGCGCGAGGCCGGAAAAGGTTGCAGCGGGAAGGCCGGGTATCTATTTGCGCAGGCTCGCCCAGACGCCGCCGAGGATCAGCAAACCGCCAACCAGATGGATCAGCCTCGGCGGCTCGCCGAGGATGATCCAGGACAACAGGGCGCTCGCGATCGGCGCGACATAAAGCACGAGCGACGTCCGCACCGAGCCGAACCTTGCGCCGAGCCAGGCGAAGCCGGCATAGGCGAGCAGGCCCGGAACGATGCCGGCGAAGACATAGGCCTCGAGCGCCCGGACGTTGAAAACCGCAGCCGGCGTCGCCCACATCTCCTGAAGTGCCGGCGGCAGCGAGCACAGCGCGCCGGCCGCCGCGAACAGGCTGACCCGCGCCAGCAGCGAGGCGCGCGGCGCGACGCGTGATTGCACGATCGTATAGCCGGACCAGCCGAGCATCGCGCACACCACCAAGAGGTCGCCCCAGGCCGCGCTCGACTGCGCCAGCGTTTCCAGATGGCCGCCGGAGACGATCAGCAGCGCGCCTGCAAGCGCCAACGCGGTGCCGAGCCATTGCAGCGGACCGATATGCTCGATGCCGAGCGCCGCCGAAATCAGCAGCACCATGATCGGCGACAGCGCGAAGATCAGCGCGATGTGGATCGCTGATGTGGTGATGCCGGCGATGTAGACCGGGCCGCCGCACAGGAACATGCCGAGGAAGCCTGCGGCGAGGATCGGCCAGAAATTCCGCGCCAGCGGGATCTTGCCGTCCCGGACTGCCGCGATCGCAAACGGCGCGAGGCCGATGGCGATGATGCTCCAGCGGAACAAGGCCAGCGAGAACGGCGGCACCGAGCCGGCAAGGCCGCGCGCCAGCACCTGGTTCGAGGCCTGCCCGACCGCGACCAGGATGAATCCGGTCAGCGCGACCGCGTCCTCCCAGCCTGAGGCCGGACGGCTGACGGGCGCCTTCGGCAACTCCGCATCCATGACACCGCCCCCTCAGCCGGTGCGCAGGGCACGCGCCCGCTATCGCTGCGCCGCCTCGCGCTCCATGTCGCGGCCGGTCATGTCCTCGCCCTGCATGTTGGCGTATTCGCGCGCCATCTCGCGCATCAGGAATTTGGCGGGGACGTCGTGATAGCTGCCGTGGTCGTTGACATACTGCATGTAGGCTCGCCCGGCGCCATCGAAGGGATGCAGCAGCGCGTCGGAATGGCCGTCGAAATCGAGCGGCTTGACGCCGAGCTTGGCGCACAGCGTGTCGTTGAAGGTCGGGGTCGCCTTGCGCCAGGCGCCGTCGACGAACACTTCGGTGAAGCCGTGCCAGCTGAACAGGTCGGAGCCCATGCTCTGGCGCAGCTTCTCGGTGGTGAGATGGTTGCGGACATCGGCGAAGCCGACCCGCGCCGGGATGCCGTGGACCCGGCAGGCCGCCGCATAAAGCGCCGCCTTGCCGACGCAATAGCCGTTGCCGGCGGCGAGCACGCTGGAGGCCCGGTAGCTCTCCGCCGAGCGCATGCTGACATAGGGGTTGTAGCGGATGCCGTCGCGCACCGCTGTGTAGAGCCGGCTCGCGATCTCGCGCGCACTGGCGCCGGCCGGGACGGCGGCGCGGGCGAACGCCTCGACGGCCGGATGATCGCTGTCGACATATTCGCCCGGGTCGGTGTAGAGGCGGCTGATCGTATCGGGGAGATGCTCGGTCATGGCGCGAAGCTTAGCAAGCCATGGACGCAGTTCAATGCAGCACGTGCAGCCGCATTGCAGAGCTGCCGTTCCGTTCTCGCCGTTCAGTTCTTGAAGCGTTCGTCCAGTTGCGGCGGCCGGTAGCTGCGCCGCTTCGCCTTGAAATATTCGCGCGCGAAATGGATGCCGATCCCGATCAGGAACGGCGGGGCAAGCGCGGCAGCGATCATGAACACCGTGATCGACTTCGGCGTCAGGATGTCCAGCACCATCGACGCCAGCAGCCACAGCGTGGCAGCAATCACCGCGACGTCGACATGCTTCATTTCTCCGGTCTTCCCTTGGTCCCTGACCTCGCTCCGGGTTCCATCCTACCGGCTGCCCCCGCGCACGCCAAGGATTCCCGCAGTAAACGATACCTGCGCCCTTCACTTTTTGGAACGGCGCTCGCGCTGGGCACGTTGGTCGGAAGTGACCAGGCGAGGAGGCCGCGATGGGCAATTCCAGTGACATCCACAACGGCACCGATCATCCCGCCAGCCAACACGGCGTCAATGACCCGGTCGGCGGGCTCGACGTGAAGCGGACGTTCGACGACAACCAGACGCCGCACGAGCGCGCGCAATGGGCCGCCGATGTCCGCGCCGAAGCCTTGCCCAGGCGTGGCGAGGCGTTTCTTCCCGAAGCGCTGCGGCGGCCGCCGACCGCACCGCTGAATCCGCGCACCGGCCGCCACCCCACCAATTAGCGTCTGGCGAGATGGTCTATCCGTTTGTCTGTTGACCAGTCATCCTCGCGCGGAGGCGAAGCCTTTGCCCGGGATGACGGAAAGCGGAGGCGCGTCGTTGACCATCGGGCCGCGGACGCCCGCCGAACAGGGAAGACCGGGAAGCTCCGCCATTCTGCGCCCTTCTCGTTCGCAGGGTCACGCAGCGGATCGGCAGTGGCGCATGCTCCTGCGGACTCTGTCGCGCCCGGTACGAGTCATCAGCAACGTGGCGGTTACCGGAGGACTCGATCCCCATCAGCATCCCCATCAACGCGGGGAACGGGACGAGCGGCGCGACGGGCAAGGAGTCCCCGCGGCGCCGCTGTCGTCGTCACTCGCGCGTCGACAGCATCGCGTTCAGCTCGACCGCTGTGCGCAGCTGCTCGATCCGCGCGGCGATCTGATCGCGCTCGGCGCCGCTCGGCAACTCCGCGAGCTGGCTCTCGAGCCGCACCCGGTGCTCTTCGAGACGCTGTTCGAAGGTGTGGGGTTCAGACCGCTTCCGCTTTCGAATCGTCTTCTCCATCACTCGTCCTTGGCGGTTGCAGACCGGGACTATTGGCCCAGCGGTCCAGTTGGTCGATGACCCGTGCGTGGCTCGGACGCCGCGGCTTTGGGGCTTCCGGTTCCTCCGACAGCTTGCGGGGCAGATTGACTTGGTTGGTCATGGCAGCACTCCCGCCAGACAACGGGATGGGCGCCGGATCGTTCCTAATATTTTACGTAAGACATTGATATTGCTTGATAAATATACTCAATCGATGTCTTTTTACAGGTTGGGGGAACCCGCTGGCACTTGGTTTGTTTAGCAAACTGCTCAACTAACTAATTCTTGGCGGTTTGCGATGAATGAGCTTCGCGCTGAACGTCTTCAAGTGATGCTTTCTCCCGACGAATTATCGGCCCTCGACGATTTCCGCTTCAAGCACCGCATGCCGACCCGCGCCGCGGCGGTCCGCGAACTGCTCAAGCTCGGTCTCGCTGGCACCGGTATCGATGCCGCAGCCGGAGTGAAATCCAGCGAGTACGGGGTGTTCGATCGAGGGCCCGAAGGGCACACACAGGAGGACGCGCCGAGCAAGTGACGGCGCGTTGCGCTGGTCCGGCGGTTCAGCCGGCGACGAACAGGTCCACGACCGCTTTCAGGGTACAGACCACGAGTGCCGAGGTGAACATCGCCGTGCCGAGATCTACGAGATAAAGCAGCTGCGCCTTCTGCTCCGCATCAAGCCGCGCGATCGCCTTGCGCATGGCCAAGCTCCCTTTTTAGAAGAACGCGTCGCGTGAACGTCGGTTCCTTCGACCGGCAATTCACGCCCGCTGCAGCGCCAGCGTCACGCCGCCGAGTGTCAACGCCATCGCGCCAATCTCACGCAGGCCGAGCGGCTCGCCGAGGATGATCGCGGCCGAAATCACCCCGATGACCGGCACCAACAGCATCCCCGTCGACGCCGATGTCGGCGGCAGCCGGCGCAGCGTCTCGAACCAGGTGAGATAGCAAATGCCCATCGGCATCAGCGTCATGTAGGCAAGACAGCCGAGGCCGAACGGCGTGATCGCGGCATAGTTCGGATGTTCGAACAGAACGCCGAGCAGCAGCATCACCAGACAGCCGATGCCGACCTGCCAGGCCACCACCGCAAGCGGCGGCATCGGCAGCGGCTTGCGGTTCAGCACGTTGCCGAGCGCAAACAGGGTGGCGCAGGCGAGCGCCAGCGCGATGCCGGTGAGCTTGTCGGCGCCGAACGCAAAACCGCCTCCGCCGAGCAGGAGCGCGACGCCGGCGACGCCGAGCACCAGCGCCGCCAGGTCCCGCAGCGTCGGGCGGCTGTGCAGCACCGGCCAGGCGAACAGCATCGCCCAGATCGGCATGGTGTAGGCGAGCAACGCCCCCTCGCCGACCGTGACGAATTTCATCGCGATGGTGCCAAAACCCATCCAGGCGAAGACATTGGTGAAGGAGGCGAACAGCAGCCGCGGGACCGCCTCGCACGGCACCGCGAGCGACTGGCCGCGCGCCAGCGCCAGCGTGGCGAGGATCACCGCGGCGCAGGTGCCGGCGAGTCCGCGGGCGAACAGCGGCGGCCATTGCTGCAGCAGCAGCTTCATCAGCGGCCAGTTCAGGGCCCAGCCGAAGGCCGTCGCCACCAGGCAGAGAAAGCCGATCGTTCGGTCGCGTTGCGTCGTATCCATCGGCCGCGCTTAACAGGGGGAGGCGCGCAATGCCACATCGCATCGCGCATGCGGACCACCGTCTCAGGCAAAGGTCCCGATCGCGATCTTCGGCCAGCCGTCGCTTTTCCGTGCGACGGCAAGTCTGCTCGTCCAGGCATCGATCAGGCTTGCGATCAAGAGGCGCCCGGTCCCGCGCATGTCGGGCAGTTTCATGGTCGGCGTGCCCAGCGTCAGCGCGACCACGCCATGGGTCGCCGCGAGCAGCGCGGTCGCCAGCCGCTGCGGCAGGCCCGGCGCAGGCTCGGCGCCATGCGCCGCCAGATATTCCCGCACCGAGATCACGAACAGCTCGAAGCTGCGGCGCGCGATCTCGGTCTCCCCGAAATAGACGCCGTCGGGAAAGCGGCGGTCCTCGACCGTCCCCGACATCGAGAACAGCGAACGGAAATGATCGGGGTTGTCGGCCCAGTAATCGAGATAGGTCTCCATCACGCGCCGCAGCCGCTGCTCGCTGTCGGCGGTCTGCGCGCGGACCCGTTCGAGGCGCTCGGCCACCGCCTCGAGATTCTGCTGCTTCACCGCGAGCAGCAACAGCAGCTTGGTTGGATAATATTTGAGGACGGTGCCCTTGGAGTAGCCGATCGCGTCGGCGATCTTCTGGATCGAGACGGTCTCGAGCGTGCCGGCGGCGAACTCCTTGCGCGCGGTCGCGAGGATCAACGCCTTCAGCGCCTCCTTGTCGGCATCCTGGCGCGCCCTGCGCTGAAAGCGCCGCGCACCCTTGCTGGCTTGCTCCTCGATCGACATTGCCGTCTCCTGGCCGTGTCCTAGAGGCTTTTCCGTCCCGATGGAATCGAAACGAGGCTCGCTCTTGCCATACCTCAGTTAATTGACTATGGTCAATTAACTGATCGCACAACACGGGAGGATGCAATGAGCGCGCATGCGAGCCCCCTTGCCGCCGATATCGTCCGCAGCGATTTCGATCCGTTCAGTCCGGCGACGCGGGCCGATCCCTACGGCATTTATGCGGAGCTGCGCGCTGCGGCGCCGGTGGTTCGCCTGACCAAGTACGATATCTGGGCGGTGCCGCGCTTTGCCGAGGTCAAGGCGATCTTCGGCGACCATGTCAAATTCAGCAACGCGGGCGGCGCCGGGCTTGCCAACCACTTCAAGGAGAAGCCGTGGCGGCCGCCGAGCATCATCCTGGAGGCAGATCCGCCGCTGCACACAAGGACCCGCGCCGTGCTGGCGCGGATCCTCTCGCCCGGCGCGATGCGTCGGCTCGCGGATGATTTCAAGGCGAAGGCCGCAACGCTGGTCGACGGGTTGGTGGCACGCGGCTCGTTCGATGCGATCAAGGACGTCGCGGAGGTGTTTCCGGTCAGCGTGTTTCCCGACGCGCTCGGCATCAACCAGGAGGGCCGCGAGAACTTCCTGACCTATGGCGCGATGGTGTTTGCGGGCTTCGGGCCGGAGAACGATTACTTCCGCGACCTGATGAAAGAGGCGCCGCGCGTGCTGCCGTGGGTCGCGGCGCGCTGTCAGCGCGAGGCGCTGCGCCCTGGCAGCTTCGGCGCGCAGGTTTATGAGGCGGCCGACGCCGGCGAGATCAGCGCGGAAGAAGCGCAGCTGCTGGTGCGTTCGCTGCTCTCGGCCGGGCTCGACACCACGATCAGCGCGATCGGCATGGCGCTGTACACGCTGGCGCGCCATCCAGGGCAATGGGCACTGCTTGCAGCCGATCCGTCGCTGGCGCGCGCCGCCTTCGACGAGACCCTGCGCTTCGACTCGCCGGCGCCGTTCGTGTTCCGCACCACGCCGCATGACACCGAGATCGCCGGCGTTGCGATCGGGAAGCATGAGAAGGTGCTGCTGCTGCTTGCTTCCGCCAACCGCGACGAGACGCGGTGGGAGCATGCCGAGCGGTTCGATGTCAGGCGGCGCCTCTCCGGGCACATGGGCTTCGGCGTCGGCATTCACGGCTGTGTCGGGCAGATGGTGGCGCGGCTGGAGGCGGAAGCCGTGATTGCAGCGCTCGCCGCCCGCGTCAGGCAGTTCGAGATTGCCGGTCCGGTCGCGTTCCGCGGCAGCTCGGGCCTGCGCGCGCTCAGCACGATGCCGGTCCACGTTACGCCCAAATAGGCCGCGAAAGCGGCGGATCCGCCGCTAGATCCCGTCCAGGACCTCGCGCACCTTGGTCGCCAGTTCGTCGATCGAAAACGGCTTCGGCAGCAGATTGGTGCCGGGGTCGAGGATGCCGTTGTGGACGATGGCGTTGCGGGTGTAGCCGGTGGTGTAAAGCACCTTGAGGCCCGGGATGCGCTCACGCGCCCGTACCGCGAGATCGTGGCCCGACATGCTGGGCATCACCACGTCGGTGAACAGCAACGCCACCGAAAGCCCGCCATCGAGGAGTTGCAGGGCTTCGTGCGGATTGGCGGCACTGACCACGGTGTAGCCGAGCTCCCGCAGCGCCTCGACGGAAACGCCACGCACGCGGTCCTCGTCCTCGACCACCAGGACCACCTCGTTGTTGTGGCCGCGATACGAAGCGATCGGCGCACGCCTGACAAGGTCCGGGCCCGCTTCACCGCGGTACCGCGGCAGATAGATCTTGACGGTCGTACCGACACCGATTTCCGAATAGATCTTCACATGGCCACCGGACTGGCGCACGAAGCCATAGACCTGGCTGAGGCCGAGTCCGGTCCCCTTGCCGACCCCCTTGGTGGTGAAGAACGGATCGAACGCCTTGGCGATGACCCCTTCGGTCATGCCGCTGCCGTTGTCCGCCACGGCGATCATGACGTACTGGCCGGGCGGAATCGAATATGCCTTCGCCGCGACCTCGTCGACATAGCTGTTGGCGGTCTCCAGCGTGAGCTTGCCGCCACCCGGCATCGCATCGCGGGCGTTGACGCAGAGATTGAGGATGGCGTTTTCGAGTTGGCCGGAATCGGCGCGAACCCGCCACAGGCCCGCGGCCAGCACGGTTTCAAGACCGATGGTCTCGCCAAGCGTGCGCGCCAGCAGCTCGGCCATGCCCGAAATCATCTTGTTGCCGTCAAGCGTCACCGGCGCGAGCGGCTGCTGACGCGAGAACGCAAGCAGGCGCTGGGTGAGGCCCGCGGCGCGCTGCGCGCCGTCGACGGCGGCCTCCACGAAACGCTCGACATCGTTTTCGCCCTTCGCAAGCTTGCGCTGGATCAGATTGAGGCCGGCGATGATCACCGCCAGCATGTTGTTGAAGTCGTGAGCGATGCCACCGGTCAACTGGCCGACGGCCTCCATCTTCTGGATCTGTCGCAGTTGCTCCTCGGCCTTGGTCCGCTCCTGGACTTCTTCCACGACCCGCTGCTCCAGCGTCGTGTTGAGGGCCTGCAACGCGGCTTCGGCGCGGCGCCGCTCGGCGACCTCGCGCTCAGCGGCCTGGAATAGCCGCGCGGTGTCGATCGCGGTCGCCGCCTGCGCGGCGATACCGGCGATCAGCTGCTCGGCACGATCGCCGAAGACGCCCGGCTCGGGATGGCCGAAGAACAGCCCACCCAGCACCTCGCCGGAGCGCGACACGACGGGCGCCGCAAGATAGCTACGCACCGGCAGATGCCCTTTCGGCATCCCGTAATGCGGATCGTTCTTGCCGTAGCGGGGATCCTTCAGGATGTCGTCGGATCGCACGATCGCGTCGCCATTGAAGGTCGGCGCGAACACCGCCGTGTTGCGCGGCATCGGAAACCGCGAGAACGCCTCGCGCGGCACGCCGGACAGGGTGTAAAGCATGTAGCTCTCACCCGTGTCGTTGATCACGTTGTAGAAGAACGAGCCGAAGGCAGCGCCCGTCAACTCGGTCGCCGCATCGGTGACGATCTGGACAGCACGATCGAGATTGAGTTCGCCCGCCACCGCACTGCCGACCTTGTTCAAGAGCTCGAGGACGTGCGCCTCCTCTTCAAGCCGCACGGCACGCTCCGCCCGTGAGCCGGACAGTTCAAGGTTGGCGGCAACGCGCGCCAGCAGCTCCCTCGCGCTGAATGGCTTGACGAGATAATCGTCGGCGCCGATCTGCAGGCCCTCGACCTTCGCCTCCTCACCTGCGCGTGCCGACAGGAAGATGACCGGCAGCCCTTTCAGGTCCCGGTCGGAGCGCAGCGCATTCAAGAGGCTGATGCCATCCAGGCGCGGCATCATGATGTCGCTCAATACGAGGTCGGGCCGCTGCCGCCAGACCGCCTCCAGCGCGGCCTGCCCATCTTCAACCGCCTCAACGTCATAGAGCGGCGCGAGCAGGCGGCGCACATATTGGCGCATGTCGGAATTGTCGTCGGCGAGCAGGATGCGTTGCCGCCGTCCAGCGACCGCAGGCGCTGCGAAACCGAGATCCTCCGATGAGGATGGATCAGGTCGATCGCCGGGGTCACCGCCAGCCAGCCATCCCATCGCCTCATCGAGATAGGCCTGTGCGCGAACACTGCTCGAGGCGGCCGCATTGCCCGCACTGATCTGCTCGGCCGGAAGATGCGCCGTTCCGAACGGCAGCGCGATGGTGAAAGCGGTCCCGCGATCGATCTCGCTCTCGACCCGGATCTGCCCGCCATGCTGCTTCACCAGTTCCCGTACCAGCGCAAGGCCGATACCACTTCCTTCGAAAGAGCGGCCGCGCGCGCCCTCGACGCGCTGAAACCGATCGAATATGTGCGGCAGCGCTGACGCCGGAATGCCGGTCCCCGTGTCACTCACGACGACCTCGGCCGCAGTACCGTCGGGCGAGGTCATGATGGAGACCGCAATCTCTCCATCGAATGTGAACTTGAACGCGTTCGAGAGCAGGTTGAGGACGATCTTCTCCCACATGTCACGGTCGACATAGACGGGCTCCGGGAGTGCCTCGGTCTCGATCAGAAGACTCAACCCGGCCTTCTCGACAGTCGAACGAAAACTCGACGCGAGGTCGGACGTCAGCGCAACAAGGTCGACCGGCTCGTATGTGGCGGAACTCCGACCCGCCTCGATGCGCGCGAAATCCAGCAGCGTGTTGACCAGCTTCAGCAGACGCTGACCGTTGCGGTGTGCGATGTCGAGCAGCGAACGCTGCTCTGGCGGTAGATGCTCGTCCGCCTTGGATATCAGCTCTTCGAGCGGGCTCAGCATCAAGGTGAGCGGCGTACGGAATTCGTGGCTGACATTGGAGAAGAAAGTGGTCTTGGCGCGATCGATCTCGGCCAGCGCCTCGGCGCGGCGGCGCTCCTCCTCATACGCCTGTGCATGGTTGATTGCAGCGGTGATCTGCGCCGATACCAACCCGAGGAAGCTCGTGTAGCGTTCATCGTAGACGCGGAATGGATTGAGCCCCGCGATCAGGAAGCCGGCGACCGCATCACCGGCAGCAAGCACCGGCAGCACGACGGCTTGGTCCGGCGCCTGGCGCCAGCCGCCGGAAGGGAAATCGAGACCGAACAGACTTTTCAGGTCCTGCACCAGCACGCCGTCACGGCTCGCCTGCACGTCGGCGACCGGCCACGCTTCGCTGCCGTCGAGCGCTAGCTGCGGCTTCACCCCGACATGATGCCGGTCCATGCCGCTGGTCGCGGCCAGCCGCGCAACCTGCTCCTGCTGATCGATCAGATAGATCATCGCGAAAGGCAAATCCTGAGGATCGGTCGCCAGCGCCGCGGCACTGCGCTCGCAAGCCTGGCCGACGCTTCGCGCCTCGGCCGCGCGGCTGGCAAGCTCGCGCAGAAGCGAGAGCTGCCGCTCGCTGATCACGCGCTGCGTATCGTCGGTATTGGCGCAGAAGATTCCGGCGGGCAGACCGTCGGCATCGGGAATCGGGCTGTAGGAGAACGTGTAGTAGGTCTCTTCGGGGAAGCCGTTGCGCTCCATGATCAGCAATTGGGCCTCGACATAGGTGCCCTCGCTCCCGCTCATCGCCTTGGTGAGCAGCGGCGCAATGTCATCCCAGATCTCGCGCCACACCACGCGGGTCGGCTCGCCTAGGGCGCGCGGATGCTTGCCGCCGATGATCGATTTGTAGGGATCGTTGTAGAGGAAGGTCAGCTCCTTGCCCCAGCCGATCCAGATCGGCTGCTGCGAGGTGAGCATGATGCGCACCGCAGTCTTGAGGCTTTCCGGCCACACCTCGGGCGGCCCCAGCGATGTGCCTGCCCAATCCCGATTCCTGAGGAGGCCAGCGAGCTCGCTGCTACCGATGAAGAGATGTTCGCTGGTCACGCCACGCAATGTCGCCGGGGTTGGTAATCTCGACACAACGGCTCCCGCCAAGCCCAAACAATGAAAAGCAAACTCTTGCTGACAATGTCAGTTCCTAAGCGCTCTACCGGCCGCACGACGCCTGGCAGCAATCCGGGCTAGCAAAGAAAAAGCCGGCGTACCTTTCGGTACGCCGGCCGTATTTTTCCCGCTTTGCGTAAATTCAGATCATGCCGACGCGGCGCGCGGCGTGCGGTTGCGCGAGTTGCGCTGGAAGAACAGCGCCTGGCTCGCCACCGCCGACACCATTGCCGGCTGGAACGGTTTTGAGATCAGGAAGGCCGGCTCCGGCCGCTCGCCGGTCAGGAAGCGCTCCGGATACGCGGTGATGAACACCACCGGCACCTCGAAGGTCCGCAGCAGCTCGTTGACCGCATCGAGGCCGGACGAGCCGTCGGCGAGCTGGATGTCGGCGAGGATCAGGCCGGGCTTCTTGTTCTTGGCGAGCGCCACCGCATCGGAATGTGTGCGCGCAACGCCGATGACGTTGTGGCCGAGATTCTTCACCAGGCTCTCGAGGTCCATCGCGATGAAGGTCTCGTCCTCGATGATCAGGACATCGGTGGCGATCTCGGCGGCCATCTCGCGGCCGGCGGCATCGGTCAGCTTGCGCGTTTCGGCAACGTCGGTGCCGAGAATGTAGCCGACCTCCTCCTCCGAGAAGCCTTCCAGCGACAGCAGCAGGAAGGCCTGCCGCGGCAGCGGCGTGATGTTGGAGAGCCGGCGCTCCGGCGGCAGCGAGAGCGTCGCCACGTCTTCATTGTCGTTGTTGTTCACCGATACCGAATTCCAGATCTGGGTGAACAGCCGAAACAGGCCGGCGCGCGGGCCGTGCGTCTGGTCCAGCAATGATCCGTCCTGCAACAGGGCCTCGAGCATGGCCCCGACATAGGCGTCCCCGGACGCCTGGTTTCCGGTCAGTGCGCGCGCATAGCGGCGCAACAGCGGAAGGTGTTCGGCAACGATCTGCGATCGGGACATTCCCACTCCATCCTTGTTCGTGAGGCCAACCGGCCTGCGACCCGTGCTCTGGGGCGGCGTACCATTTTGGGGCGCCCCCGGTTCCCCTGCATGCCCGACTACGCGCGAGCGCCGGAAAAGTTCCACGAAATAGTTCCAGGCTTCCGGAACTTTATGCGCAACTTCGCATTAGCTCCTGACCGACGAGGCAACGCGGCCAGCCTCTTTTTTCGAGGAAACATCTTGGAAATCAGAGACTTAACTCCCGGGGAAGCGTGGATCAGATCATGAAGGAAGTGAAGAAGCAGGGCGGTCTCAACGCCGAGATTCAATCGAGAATCGGCCACCAGCTGCGTGCCATGTACGACGACGTCGTGCGGCAGGGGGTGCCCGACCGCTTTGCGGAGCTGATCCGCAAACTCGACGGACCCGAGGCTGCCGCGGCGGCCGTGGCCGGGGGCGATACCGACAAGAACAATGGAGGGGACTAATGCCTCTCACGAATGAACTTCGCGACGACATCCTGGCGTCGGTCCCGAGCCTGCGCGCGTTCGCGATCTCGCTGTCCGGCAATGGCGACCGCGCCGACGATCTGGTGCAGGAGACGCTGCTGCGGGCAATCGCCAATATCGATTCATTCCAGCCCGGCTCGAACCTGCCCGCGTGGTTGTTCACCATCCTGCGCAACCTGTTTCGCTCCGACTACCGCAAGCGGCGGCGCGAGGTGGAAGACGCCGAGGGCAACTATGCCAAGACGCTGAAGAGCCAGCCGTCGCAGGCCGCGCATCTGGAGTTCGAGGAATTCCGCGCGGCGCTCGAAAAGCTGCCGCAGGACCAGCGTGAAGCGTTGATCCTGGTTGGTGCCTCCGGCTTCTCCTACGAGGATGCCGCGGCGATCTGCGGCTGCGCGGTCGGCACCATCAAGAGCCGCGTCAACCGTGCGCGATCGAAGCTCTCCGCGCTGCTCTATGTCGACAGCGCCGAGGATTTCGGTCCGGACAACACCGTGCGCGCCGTGATCGGCGGCAACGGTGGATAGGCACCACGACGGGCGGTGGATACGAAGAGGCGGTCCATGAGGGCCGCCTTTTTTATTGACCTGAACAGCCCGGCCGGCGCGCTTAGCCCGCCATCGCCTGCTTGACGGCCGCCGGCTTGAAGCCGTTCCTCAATTCGAGGATCTTGGCCGCGATCTCGGTCACCGGGACCGGATGACTGAACAGGAAGCCCTGGGCCTCGTTGCAGCCTTCGGCTCGCATGTGGTCCAGCTGTTCGACGGTCTCGATGCCTTCGGCGATCGTGGTCATGCCGAGGCTTCTGCCGAGGCTGATGACGGCGCGCACGATCGACTTCGATCCATGCGTCGCGGTCGCGTCGCGCACGAAGGATTTGTCGATCTTGAGCTTGTCGAACGGGAAACTGCGCAGATAGCTCAGCGACGAATAGCCGGTGCCGAAATCGTCCAGCGCGATGCGCACCCCTTGTGCTTTCAGCTTGTGCAGCGTCGCAAGCGTCTCGCTGCTGTTGGCGAGGAAGACGGATTCGGTGATTTCGAGCTCCAGCCGGCGCGGCGACAATTTCGACGCCGCCAACGCGTTGACGACGACGTCGATGAAGGCGGGATCGCGAAATTGGACCGCGGAGACGTTGACCGCGAGCTTCATCTCGGTGGGCCAGGTGACGGCCTGCTCGCAGGCGCGATTGAGCACCCATTCTCCGAGCGGGCCGATCAGGCCGATCTCTTCGGCGATCGGGATGAACTGGTCCGGCGGCACCAGTCCGCGCTTCGGATGATGCCAACGCAGCAGCGCCTCGAAGCCGCAGATGCGATCGAGATGCAGATCGTAGAGCGGCTGGTAGTACAGCGAGAACTCGTCCTTGGCCATCGCCTCGCGCAGATCGAGCTCGATCGCCCGGCGCCGCTGCAGGCTGGCGTCCATCGCAGGCTCGAAGAAGCGCCAGGTGCCCCGGCCTTCCATCTTGGCGCGGTACAGCGCGACGTCGGCGTTCTTCAGCAGCTTCTCGCCGGTGGTGCCGTCGCCCGGCGACATCGAGATGCCGACGCTGCATCCGACCACGACGCGATGCCCATTCAGCTCATAGGGAGCGCCGACGCATTCCACGATGCGGCGAGCGAGCCGTTCGGCCTCCTCGCCGCCCTGGACGCCGCACTGGATGACCGCGAACTCGTCGCCGCCCAGACGCGCGACGGTGTCGACCTCGCGGACGCAGGCGTTGAGCCGGTCCGCGACCGCGCACAGCAATTCGTCCCCGACCGGATGCCCGAGCGTATCGTTGACCTGCTTGAAATTGTCGAGATCGAGGCAGAACACCGCGAAGCCGGATCCGCGGCCGACCTGGGCGACCGCGAGCTCGATCCGTTCCGCCAGCAGCGTCCGGTTCGGCAGCCTGGTCAGGGCATCGTGCCGGGCCATGAACGCGATCTGCGATTCGGCGCGCTGCTGTTCGGTGACGTCCTCGCAGGTCACGAGCCAGCCTCCGTCGGATGTCGGCCGCTGCGCGATGGCGATGATCCGTCCATCGCTGAGATGCTGCAGATAGTTGCCCTCGTGCTGGGCCATCGATCGCTCGCGTTCCGCCAGCAGGTCGGCGACGCTCCGCTCACCGTGACTGCCGGCGGCGACGCTGAGGCCGAGCACGTCCTCCATGGTCATTCCGGGAACGACGAGCTCCGGCGAAATATCGAAGATCTCGCAGAACCGGCGGTTGGCGACCTGCAGCCGCGCCTCGCTGTTGTACAGGCACAGCCCTTGCGACATGTGCGTGAGCGCCGCATCGAGCCGCAGATTGGTTTCATGCAGCTCGGCCTTCTGCTGCTTCAACGCGGAGATGTCGCTGTAGACGAGAACGACGCCGCCCTCCTGCGTCTCGCTGCGGCTGACCCGCAGCCAGCGCCCGTCGGCAAGCTGCGCCTCGCTCGCGAATCCATCGAAGTCGCCGTCGGCCGGCGCCAGGCTGGGCGCGTCGAGCCGATCCGACTGCAGGAGCTGCGGCGAGAGGCGGATGAATTCGCTGGCGCGCGAGTTGGCCAGCGCGATCTGGCCGTCCGCATCGAGCAGCACGACGCCTTCGTGCGACGTTTCGAGCGCATCGGAGAGCCGCGCCTGGGCGGAGCGGCGTTGCGACACCTCTTGATCGACCATCCGCCTGATGTTGTCGCGCATGGTTTCCATGGCGGTCAGCAGCGTGCCGAGCTCGTCGGTGCCGCCCTTGGGGACGGTCGCATCGAGGTCGCCGCCGGCGATGCTTCGCGCGGCCCGCGATGCAATGGCGACCGGCCCGATGATCCGGCGCGCCAGCAACCACGAGAACAGCGCCGACAGGAACAGCGCGACGGTCAGCCCTGCGACGTTGAGCTGCAGATCCCGCTTGATGGTCGACAGCGCCTTTTGCCGGAACAGGAAGCCGTCACCGGCCGTATAGTTGACCAGCAGCTCGACCTGCTGGCTGACGATCTTGGAGTAGCGATCGACATCGCCGACCGTCGTCCCCGATACTTGCGGATCAGCCGCCGCATTTCCCTCGACCGAGGATCCGATCGCACGGCGATGCAGTGCCATCCAGGCGTCGGCGGCTTCCTGAACCTTGGCCGCGGCTTGCGCGGCGCGCGAGGACTGCGAGCGATCGGCGGCGATCGTCAGGTCTTCGGAGAGCGTCTTGGCGAGCTTTTCGATCTGGCTGTCGAGGCTGGCCCGGATTTCCGGATCCGTGGTCAAGAGACGCTGCGACGAGGCGACCCGCATCGAGGCGAAGTCCGCACCGGCGGCGCGGGCGTAATTGATCGACATCAGGGATTCGTCGAATGTCTTGGCTACCAGATCGCCGGCATGGCGGATGCCGAGGATGGAGTATCCGCCGAGCGCGACCGCAACGGCGCTCATCGCGAGGCAGAAAATCAGGATCTGGGTGCGGATCGAACCCGTGGTCAGGGCAATGCGCGACAGGCCGCCGGTTGCGAGCCGGAAGGCTGCACCGATCTTTACCTTGAGGTTGCCCAACAGGCTATCCATACCCGCGTTTCGCCGTAGTGCTCGATGTTCAAGCTACGCAGAAACGCGCAGCGCTTGCGGAAAAATGACTGTCTGCTCAAAATTGCTTTAGTAGTGACTGCAACTCATGCTGAAATCGTTAAGATCAGCTGGCGATAATCACCCTTACAGGTAATCCGGGACGCTTCATTTGCACGCTCGAGTAGCCGGGGTTGGAATTCCAAGCGGGGGTCTCATGCAGTCAGGCTTGTTGCGCATCCTGCGCCTCGGCCGGTCCGGCCGCGTGCCTTTGATGGCCGCGATTGTCACGGGAGCGCTAGCCGGCGCCGCTCTGGGTGCCAGTCCCTATGTCATTTCGCAGAAGGATCGTGAATTCAAGCCCGCGGAGATCTCGATCAAGCGCGGCGAGGTTTTACGATTCATTAACGATGACGGCGAGCTGCTTCATCACGCTTATTTGAGCAGCGATACGTTCAGTTTTGACTCCGGCGACCAGCAGCCGGGCAGCAAGTTCGACGTCACCTTTTCGGTGCCAGGCGACTACACCGTGTTGTGTGGCATTCATCCGAAGATGAAGCTTGCCGTCCATGTCGCCAAATAGTCCCCCACAGCCATCACGATCTACAGGATCGAGGTCTTGAAGATCGCGGCGTGGCCGAAATAGTAGACGAACAGCGTCAGCGACAGCGCGGCGCAGAGCGCGACCGGGGCAAGCCATGCCGCGCGACGATCGCGCGGCAGCACCTTGTTGTCGGCGACAATCGCAAACAGTACGGCGATGATCGCCGAGTGTCCGATGGTGTCGATCTTGCCGAATTCGAAGCACGCGCTGATGAACATCCCCACCAGCACGGCGGCGGCGCAGCGCCGGATCAGCGGCGTCCAGATCAGGGCGAAAGCGAGCGTGAACTCCACCATGCCGGCAGCGCGCATGTAGAATTCATTGTCGAAGCCGAGGGTCATCCCGGCATGCTCGATCAGGAGCGGGAAGCTCCATTCCGGATAGGCCCATTTTTCGATCGAAGCCCACATCAGCGTCACCGCCGCGGCGTACCGCATGACGTCGATCGGGCGGATGCCGAACAGGTCCTTGTTCAGCCCGATCAGTGCAAAATAGGCGGCAACGCCTAGAAAAATCGGGTAGTCGGCGAGATGGAAGACGCCGTAGTCGCGGATACCGATCCCGAACAGGATCGCCATTCCCACGGCCGAGAGCGGCAGCGTGCGCCGAGACAGCATTCCGGCGGCGATGGCGAGTTGCAATGCGCCCACCAGCGGTGACGACGTCTTCAACTCGGGCGTCAGCAGGATCCCGCCGACGGCCCAGATCGAGATGAAGAAGAAGGCGCAGACCGCGCGCATCATCGTCTCGGTGTGCAGCCGCAGACCTTCGGTAATGCGGTCCAGCACGCGAATGGTCGCATCGCCGAGCGATGTCGGTTCGATCAGGCAGCCCGCAAACAGCCAGAACACGGCGACGCCGAGCAACAGTTCAAAATCGAGGCAAAGGACATTCTCGAGTCCGCGCGGCTGACCGGCGACATCGTAGGCGCAAAACCATTTGACATGTGCCTCGGCACTGCGCGCGGCTGTGACACAAAACAAAACCGCTGCAAGGCACGTGGCGAAAAAGGAGCGCACAGCCGACGCGGCATCTCGCTCCCGCCCACTAAACATTGAACCAACCGCCCACACACAGATACGCTTAAGGACTTGCACGCTTAAGGACTTGTTTAACTTATATCAAATTTTACGCATTGCGCCTGCCCAGACATCCGCTGGTTGCATTGTGGTTAATTGCGGCAGCCAGGTCCCAGCCCGTCCTTCAGTGCGTCTTTTCCGGCCGGTTCCATCGAATTTTAGCTAATTCCGGCACGGGGGCTCAATTCAACTGTCGTAGTGAAACCCGGACAAATCGGATCGGGAGGCCGGTTAAATGTTCGGAGCGATGAGCGTCGTGAGTATCGGGGTGGGGTCAGCCCTCGCCTATGTGACAAAATCGTCCCCGTCGCGCACGGCGGCCCTCGAGACCTGCGCCGGCGCATTCCTGGTCGTCGGGCTTGGCCTGCTCGGGGCTGCGCTGCCGCACCTCGCCTGACAAGCCCCCGTTCAAAGCCCTCCTGCTGCGCTCAGCGCGGCAGTTTGGGGATCCCCGCCACCGGCGGGGCCGTGGCGGTCAGGGTTTGCAGGAAGGCGATGAGGTCCTTCTTCTCGCCTGCCGTCAGGGACAATGGCTTGATGTCGGGTGACCGGCTCGGCCGCTCGATCCCGCCCTTGTTGTAGAGCTCGATGACATCTTCCAGCGTTGCGACCGATCCGTCGTGCATGTAGGGCGCACGCCGCGCGACGTCGCGCAATGTCGGGGTCTTGAACGCATATTTCAGCTTCGCCGAGGTCGGAAAGTAACGTCCGCGCCCGATGTCGTGGCCCTTGGCAGTGCCGATATCCTGGAAGGACCCGTCGGAGAAGGATGGGCCGCTGTGGCAGGACGAACAGCGTCCCTTGCCGTTGAAAAGCTCAAAGCCGCGCTGGGCCGATGCGCCGATCGCGCTCTCGTCGCCCTTGATCCAGCGGTCGAACGGCGCCTCGCCCGCAACGATGGAGCGCTCGAAAGTCGCCAGCGACTGCTCGATCCTCGGCCGTGTGATCGCGCCGTCTCCGAACGCGTGAGCGAATGCATCGACATAGCCGGGGATCGCCGCGAGACGCGCGATCAATTCCGGCTCGGTCATGTTAAGGTTCATCGGGCTCAGGATCGGCCCGAATGCAACGGATTCGAGATCCCTGAACTTGCCGTCCCATCCCAGCGGCTCGAAGAACGCCACGTCGATCAGCGTCGGCGAGCGGATCGGCAGGCCCTTCGGATCCTCACCGATGGCGCGCGGCAAGCCGTCGGCCCATGACAGGCTCGGCTTGTGGCAGCTCGCGCAGGAATGCGTCTTGGACCGCGACAGGAGCGGATCGAAGAACAGCATCTGCCCAAGCGCGGATTTCGCCTCCGAATAGGGATTGTTGCTCGGGAAGGGAACGACGTCGGGCCGGCGATAGCTGGCGCGTATTGTTGCAGGGTCGCTCGGCGCCGTCCCCGGGGTCAAGGCAAGCGACAGCCCGACAGGCAAAACTGCCGCGAGCAAGGTCAGGCTGACCCAAAGCCTCATCGGGGTCCTCAGACGGTATCCTGCTCGGTATATGCCCAAGCATGTTCAACGAAGTTTTAACGCTCGGTTGCGGGCTATTACGGATGCCGGATTTCGACATGGATTGGCATGAGCGTCGTCCGACGCGCCTTATTTCGATCAATCCGGGCAGCGACAGAGTTGCACAACCTGGGGCGGCGACACCGCTCTACTTCTTGACCGGACGGACCGGTGCGGAGAACTGCTCGGTGCGGTCGCGCTCGGTCATGTCGACCACGGTGTCCATCGGCGCGGTGAGCTCATAGACATAGGAGACGTCGGTGAAGTAGCGCTTCGCGGTGCCGCCGAGCGCCTCCGGCGCGACGCGGTCGAGCAGGATCAAGCCGAAATCGCTGTCGGCGCGCCGCGTCGCCTGGCTGGTGTTGAACTCCTCCCAGCGGAAGTGGAAGACCGCATCCTCGCCGGCGACTTCCCAGTTCGCGACGATGTGCGGATGCTTGCCGACCAGCGACAGCCCTTCGTCGGAATGCGAGGCGAGCTCGAAGAACAGCAGCGAGAGCGATTGCGCGGCGCGGGCGCTGACGGTGATATCAGGACCGTTCACCGCGATCCGATCGGCATGCGGAATCGCGCGCGCTTCGAAAAGGCCCTTCAGCTTGACGCCCTGCCACTGGCTCTCGCTGAGCAGCGTGACGACATTCGACATCGCGTGGATGCGCCCGATCAACAGTTCGCGTGCGACGTCGATGTCGGCGCCGTGCCGCAGCGTGCGGGTCACGATCGACTGGATCACCGCGAGGATGTTCTTGACCCGATGGTTGAGCTCGTCGATCACAGCAGTCAGCCGGCGCTCGAAGCCGATCCGGACCTCGATCTCGCGGCTGAGGCGAAGGTTGTTGTAGGCGACATAGCCGAACAGGCCGCAGACGATGCCGGTCAGCGCGAGGCCGATCGCAGCGACGATGGTCGCGGTCTGCTGCGCGCGCACCGTGGCGTTGCTCTTCGCATAATAGTCGAGCGACCAGTCCCGGCCGCCGAACGTCACCGTGCGGACCATCGACGGCACCGGGCCGTCCTGGCGCACCGCGCGCGAGGTGACGATGCCCTGTTCGTTGGCGGTGAACTCGTCGTTGGAATCCCGCGGGTCCTTCAACGCCACCGCGAACAGCGAGGAATCGTCGTTGGTCAGCATCAGCGACGATAGCTCGTAGGAAAAGGTGATGAAGCCGGCCGGCTCGGAGGCGCCCTCCTGGAACACCGGCGCGGCGAGCACGACCCCGACCGGGCCGTTCTGCCGCAGCAGCGGCACCGGGTCCGAGGCCACGGGCTTGGCGCTCTCCATCGCCTTGGCCAGCATCGGGCCGACCACCGAGTGGCGGTCGAAGGCACGGCCCGGGATGCTCAGGGTCTCCGGATTGCGCGGCTCGACGTCCATCAACACGTTGATCGGCTTGTCGAGCGCCTTGATGTCGAGCGCCTGGTCGTCGAAATCGCGGATCGAGGGATTGGTGAAGCCGGCGGCCTTCAGCTCCGCCTCGGCCGCGGTCAATTCGTTCGGCTTGAGCCGCGCGATCCAGGCGGCGACGACGAAATCGGTCTTGAAGGCGTAGATCGCCGAGCGCAGCGGCTGCAGCATGTTGGCCTTCACCATCGACGGCGTCCGGAACAGCCCCGAGGCCACCCGCGCCAGCAGCTCGCGCTCGGTCAGGCGGTCCTGCACCAGGCTGGCGTGGACGTCGATCGCACGCGCCAGTGCGATACCGTCGATTGCGAGCTCCTGATCGTGCACCCGATAGGCCGCAAGACCGGAGAGCAGAACTCCGATCAGCGCAATCAATGCAACGATGAAGCCCAGTCGAACCACACGCTTACTCGGCAATCAGGGGGTGGCGAAAGGGTACGGTAGGCATCTGGCTTCTGCGGGGGCGGCGAAAAATCAGGATGCGATGAACGCCAGGCGCAAAGGAATATGGAACGGCGATCATCGGTACGCAACAGCAGCCGGTCGGCAACATTAACGACGACGCCACCCGGCGGTCTTTGGCGGCGCCAAAGGTTGGTAATCGTCGAAGTTGGCAATTGTTCCGGCGATTGCGCAGCTTTTTTGCGGCGGGGTTGGTGCGCCAAAGGATCAGCGGTGCATTTGGCGGCTCCGCCACAATGATTAACGCGCTACCTCGCCTTGCCTGCCGCCTGCGGCCGAAGGCCGCCCTTGGTCTCGATGAAGCCGATGATGCGGTCGAGGCCCTCGCTCTTCTTCAGATTGGTCATCACGAAGGGCCGCTGGCCGCGCATCCGCCTCGCGTCGGTGTCCATCTTCTCCAGCGACGCACCGACGTGGGGCGCGAGGTCGATCTTGTTGATCACCAGCAGGTCGGACCGCGTGATGCCGGGGCCGCCCTTGGAGGGAATCTTGTCGCCGGCCGCAACGTCGATGACGTAGATCGTGAGGTCGGCCAATTCCGGCGAGAAGGTTGCGGCCAGATTGTCGCCGCCGGACTCGATCAGCACCAGGTCGAGGTCGGGAAATTTGGCCCGCATGTCGGCGACCGCGGCGAGGTTCATCGAGGCGTCCTCGCGGATCGCGGTGTGCGGACAGCCGCCGGTCTCGACGCCGGCGATGCGGTCCGGCGTCAGCGAGCCGGAACGCACCAGGAATTCGGCATCCCATTTGGTGTAGATGTCGTTGGTGATCGCGGCGATGTCGTAGCGCTCGCGCATCGACTTGCAGAGCAGATCCATCAGCGCGGTCTTGCCGGAGCCCACCGGACCGCCGACGCCGACCCGCAACGGACCATGAGAAGTGGGCATGAGGCGCTCTCTCCGTTATCCTCGTCCCGGCCTAGCACGCAATTGCGCACGGGGGCCCGGACCCATTACCACCGAATTGAATTGTTGCGATGCGCTGGGGCCGCAGCCCTGCACAACCACCAAAGCCGGTGGTTATGGGTCGCGGCCTTCGCCGGGACGACAGCGGATTACCCATCATGACCGAAACAGCCTCGTATACTGCGTCTCATGGCGCAGGCTGGCGAGGTCGGCCCGGAAGGTCGCGCTGCCGAGATCGTCGAGCGAGGCTGCGTCGGCCCGCGCAGCGGTGGCGGCAACGACCGGCTCGAGATCGGCCAACACGCGCTGGCTGTCGGTCTGCCCGAGCGGAATCAGCCGGCTGCCGGCGGAAATCCAGTTGGAGAGCACGGCATGCAGGAAGGCGTGCAGCGACGGCGCAAGCCGGATGCCGTGCGCAGCGCTGACGACGCCGACCGCAACCGGGTAGACAATGGGCCCGTCGCAGGCCGCGATCATCGCGTCGAGACGGGGCGAATTCCAGGCCGCGCGCGCGATCTCGATGAAGGCGCGCCCCTGCGTCGTGGTCTCGAGCTGCCGCTCGCGCGACGGCACCAAGGCGGCAGCAAGCTCGGCGATCTCCTGCAGCCCGGCGTGGCCGGGCTCCGACGCCGCGCGATGGCCTTGTGCAAGGAAGACGGCGTCGCAGAAGCCGCTGCCGTCGGTGAGCATCGCCGCGAGCCAGCCGCGGAGCGATGCGGCATCGGTGATGTCGCCGGCCTCGACCGCCCATTCGATACCGCTGGAATAGGCGAACGCGCCCACCGGAAAGGACGGCGACAGCCACGTCATCAGCCGGTACAGCGCGGCCGCCTCGTCCTCCGCCATCCCGCCGCGCACCGCGGCGGGATCAGGCTCATTTGTGGTCATGAGCATGGGAGTGGTCGTGGTGATGATGGGCGTGGTCGCAATGCTCATCATGATGATGGTGGTGGTCATGCCCGTGATGATGGTGGTGGCCATGATCGTGCGCATGGCCATGGGCGTGATCGTGCCCGGTATGACCATGCGCGTGCTCGTCGGCATGCGCATGCTCGGCATAGGCGCCGCCTTCGGGGTCGAACGGCGCTTCGATCTCGATGACCCGGGCGCCAAGCCCCTTCACCATCGCCTCGATCACGTGATCGCGCCGAATGCGCAGGCCCTTCGGCATGATCTGCGTCGGCAGATGGCGGTTGCCGAGATGCCAGGCGACCCGGATCAGGTGATGCGGATCGCTGCCGCGGATTTCCGCGAGCGGCTCGGGAGCTGCGATCACCTCGACGAGGCGGCCGTCCTCCAGCACCAGCGCGTCGCCGCCGCGCAGCGCGACGGCACTTTCCAGATCGAGCAGGAATTCGAGCCCGCGCGTCCCGGTCATCGCCATCCGCCGCCGGTGCCGGTCGTCGAAATCGAGCACGACGGTGTCGGCTGCCGCTTCCGTCCAGCGATGCTGTCCCAGGACCTTGGTTGCGCGGATCATCGAATGCCTCAGAGCTTCTGAACCTTGGCGTCGCTGATGATCTCGATCACCGTCGGGCCCGTCTTCATCTCCGCGGAATATTCGCGCCACACCTTCATGTGCGGCGCCTTGCTGTGCGCGGTCAGGTCATCGCGGGTTTCCCAGCGCTCGACCACCACATACAGATTGGGATCGTTGACGCTGACATGGCCCTCATAGGCGAGACAGCCCTTCTCCTTGTGGGTCTCGGCGATGCACGCCTTGTGTCCCCTAATGAAGTCGTCCTTCTTTTCCGGCTTCATCGGCGTGGTGGCGATGACATAGATCATGGATGATCTCCCTTCTTTTTCTTGTCAGCGGACGTCGACCTTCTCGGGCGTGATCACCTCGATCTTCGGCGGCGCGGCCATGCACTTCACCGCGACCCGGCCGAACGTCTTCATGTGCTCGGCGGTGCGATGCGGCACCAGCGCCTCGGCGTTCTCCCACTGCTCGACGAACACCATCTTGCTTTGGTCGGTGACGCTCTCGTGCAGGTCGTAGGCGATGTTGCCGGGCTCCTTGCGGGTTTCCTTGATACAGGCGGTTGCCGCAGCGATGAATTCGGCGCGGGTCTCGGGCTTGATGGTCAGCGTGGCAACGACGTAAATCACGGAAATTCCTCCCGGTTTTCTGTTTTGGCTTTGGATACCGGGATGGGTTTTAGAACATAAAATAGCGCTGTGCCATGGGCAGCACCTCGGCCGGCGCGCAGGTCAGCAGCTCGCCGTCTGCGCGTACCTCATAGGTCTCGGGATCGACCTCGATCTTGGGCGTCGCATCGTTGTGGATCATGCTTTTCTTGGAGATCTTGCCGCGGGTGTTCTGCACCGCGTAGAGCTTCTTCGAGATGCCGAGCTTGCGGGCGAGGCCGCCGGTGACGGCAGCCTTCGAGGTGAACACGACCGAGGATGCCGTCAGCGACTTGCCGAAGGCGGCGAACATCGGCTGGTAATGCACCGGCTGCGGCGTCGGGATCGAGGCGTTGGGATCGCCCATCGGCGCCGCCACGATCGAGCCGCCCTTGATGATACAGTCCGGCTTGACGCCGAAGAACGCCGGCGACCACAGCACCAGATCGGCCATCTTGCCCTTCTCCACCGAACCGATCAGCTTCGACACGCCATGCGCGATCGCCGGGTTGATGGTGTATTTGGCGATGTAGCGCTTGACGCGGAAATTGTCGTTGTCGTTGCCCTTGTCCTGCGGCAGCGCTCCGCGCTGTTTCTTCATCTTGTCGGCAGTCTGCCAGGTGCGGATGATGACCTCCCCGAGCCGGCCCATTGCCTGCGAGTCCGACGACAGCATCGAGAGCGCGCCGAGATCGTGCAGGATGTCCTCGGCAGCGATGGTCTCCTTGCGGATCCGGCTTTCGGCGAAAGCGAGATCTTCGGCGATCGACGGATCGAGGTGATGGCACACCATCAGCATATCCAGATGCTCGTCGATGGTGTTGCGGGTGAATGGCCGCGTCGGATTGGTCGAGGACGGTAACACGTTCTTCAGGCCGGCAACCTTGATGATGTCGGGCGCATGGCCGCCGCCGGCACCTTCAGTGTGGAAGGCGTGGATGGTGCGGCCCTTGAAGGCCTTGATGGTGTCTTCCACGAAGCCGGATTCGTTCAGCGTGTCCGAGTGCAGCATCACCTGGACGTCGTAATCGTCCGCCACCGAGAGGCAGGTGTCGATCGCCGACGGCGTGGTGCCCCAATCCTCATGCAGCTTCAGCGCGCAGGCGCCGGCCTTGATCATCTCGACCAGCGCCGCCGGCCGCGACGCATTGCCCTTGCCCGAGATGCCGAGGTTGACCGGAAAGGCGTCGAACGACTGGATCATCCGCCCCATGTGCCACGGGCCGGGCGTGCAGGTGGTGGCAAACGTGCCATGCGAGGGACCGGTGCCGCCCCCGAGCATCGAGGTGACGCCAGACATCAGCGCGTGCTCGATCTGCTGCGGACAGATGAAATGGATGTGGCTGTCGAATCCGCCCGCGGTGAGGATCTTGCCTTCGCCCGCGATCACGTCGGTGCCGGGCCCGATGATGATGGTGACGTTGGGCTGGATGTCAGGATTGCCCGCCTTGCCGATCGCGGCGATCATGCCCTCCTTGATCGCAACGTCGGCCTTCACGATGCCCCAGTGATCGACGATCAGCGCGTTGGTGATCACGGTGTCGGCCGCGCCTTGCGCGTTGGTCACCTGCGACTGCCCCATGCCGTCGCGGATCACCTTGCCGCCGCCGAACTTCACCTCCTCGCCATAGGTGGTGAGGTCCTTCTCGACCTCGATGATCAGATCGGTGTCGGCGAGCCGCACCTTGTCGCCGGTGGTCGGCCCGAACATGTCGGCATAGACGGAACGCTTGATCTTCACGGACATATCAGCCCCCAGTTTCAGCCAGCGCGGCCCTGGCACGCGCCATGGTGTCGTCGAAAATGCGGTCGAGCCGCGGATTGATGCCCCGGCAGCCGGCGACGACCTGGTCGGCCCAGGCCGCATAGTCGGCAAGATCGTCGCGCTCGTCCTGGCTCGGATGCGGCACGATCCGGGCGCCGATATTGCTGACCTTGTCGGCGGTCTTGATCAGCTTTGCGCCGGGCGATTTGCGCGGAGCGTCTTCGATCTGCTTCTGCCGGCGGACCGCTTTCGGCAGGCTCATGTCATCGGTGCATTCGACCACCAGCGCGGCGACGCGTGCGCTGAATCTTTGCGCGAGCTCCTCGCGCGTCGTCTCGGTGTCTTCGATGGTGTCGTGCAGCCAGCCCGCCGCCACCAGCTCGGCATCGGCGCCATCAGTCACCTGCGCCAGCAGGTTCGCGACCTCGGCGAGATGGTTGATGTACGGCTCATTCCCCCGCCCCTTGCGCGCCATGCCGCTGTGACGGCGCGCAGCGAGCTCGGCAGCTTCGGAGATCAGGCGAACTGGAGGGAGCATGCGGCTACAGCGCCCCTGTGCAGAGGCGCGCGTTGCGGAGCCGCGTTGCACCGACTTCCCGAATCTGTTTGGCCAGAGCCCGCGGCTCACCCCTCTCCCCAGCCCTCCCCCGCAAGGGGGGAGGGAGCCTGACCAACGTGCTCACCTTACTTGGTGCTGAAGCTTCTCCGCGCAGCATCACAGCTTCTCCATTCCATCGGCATCAGATGTAAGGAAGCCTCCGACGGCAGGGTTCCCTCCCCCCTTGCGGGGGAGGGTTAGGGAGAGGGGTGCCGCTTGCTCAGCTGGATAACGTGACGCAACAACCACGCTAGCGACATTCGAGCTGCCGAGCCGGATTGCGCGCGCTCGCAGGATATCATCGGTCAGCGGCTTACCCCTCTCCCCAACCCTTCCCCGCAAGGGGGGAGGGAGCCCTACCGATGTGCTCACCTCACGAAGGATCACAGCTTCCCCTTCACCTCGGCGCGGAAGCCGTGGATCACACGCTTGCCGGCGAGCGCCACCAGTTGCACGTCGCGGGTCTGGCCGGGCTCGAAGCGGACGGCGGTGCCGGCAGCGATGTCGAGGCGCATGCCGCGGGCGCGTCTGCGATCGAATTTCAGCGCCGGATTGGTCTCGAAGAAGTGGTAGTGCGAGCCGACCTGGATCGGGCGGTCGCCGGTGTTGGCGACCGACAGCGTCACGGTCTTGCGGCCGGCATTGAGCTCGATCTCGCCGTCCTTGATGAAGAGTTCGCCGGGGATCATGTCGCGCTCCTATCGGATCGGCTCGTGCACGGTGACGAGCTTGGTGCCGTCGGGGAATGTCGCCTCAACCTGGATGTCGTGGATCATCTCCGGGATGCCGTCCATCACCTGCGCGCGGGTCAGGACCTTGGCGCCCGCCTGCATCAGCTCGGCGACGGTGCGGCCGTCGCGCGCGCCCTCGACGATGTAATCGGTAATCAGCGCCACCGCTTCGGGATGGTTCAGCTTCACGCCACGCTCGAGCCGGCGGCGCGCCACCATCGCGGCCATCGAAACCAGGAGCTTGTCCTTTTCGCGGGGAGACAAATTCATGCGAGCACTCTGATGATCTTGAAAGGATTGGTTGAGCCACAGGCATTTAGTTGAGCCAGAGTCTTGGCAGCGGGACCAAGGAGGCGCGGCCGAGCACCGCCATCATGTCGGCGCGCAGCCGGGCGGCATCTTGGGCACAGAAGCGCGCCATTGCAAAGCCATTCCACGCGGAGATGCCGACCTCGCCGCCGAAGCCGTCCGACGCCTCGCGGATGCGCGCGACCAGCGCTTCGTCGCCCGGCACGATCAGCGCGGTGCCGATCGCGCAGCCGCCCCCTGCCACCGCGGGCCTTGCCAGCTTCTCGCCGATCTCGCCGTCGAGGCGGATGGTCTCGGCAAACACCAGCCGGCCGCCGCGGCGCATCCGCCAGCGGTCGACGAACTCGCCATGGCGCATGGTCTCGCCCATCGCGGCGCGGCCGAACACCACGCTCTCGCACAGCAGGAGCGAGGCCCCCTCGGCAAGGTCGATGTCGAAGCGGCGATGGATCCGGGCGCGGTCGAACAGGATGGTCTCCTGCGGCAGCCAGGACAGATGCGCGCCATCAGCGACCTTCAGCGCGATGTCGAGCCGCGCCGCGGCGCCGGGGGCGCGGTAGACCTTTTCGGCGGCTGCTGTGGTCAGCGTCAGCCGGGCTCCCTCGCCGGCTGCGATCGCGATCTCGAAACGGTCCCCGCCGGCAATGCCGCCGGCAGTGTTGACAAACATCGCCGACAGACCGTCATCCTCGGGCGATGGAAAGCGGACGCGCAGCGAGCCTGACTCATGCAAGTCGCCGCGGCGGGTGGTCCCGTCCTTGCGATGTACGCCGAACCTGACCGCGCCCTGGGCGCGGTTTGCCGCAAACGTCGCCGCTTCCGCGCTTGCGATCCCGGTCCGCATTCTCCGACGCTCCCTCAACCCACGCCACAAAGGGCGGCGTCACATCCTGTTCACAGCGCCATCTGGCGGCTGATCTCGGCGGGATCGAGGCTTGCGCGATCGCAGGCATATTTCACCGCGCCCCGGTCCATCACGGCAAAACTGTCGCCGAGTTCGCAGGCAAAGTCGAGATATTGTTCGACCAGCACGATGGCGATGTTGCCGAGATTGCGCAGATAGGAGATGGCGCGGCCGATGTCCTTGATGATCGAGGGCTGGATGCCTTCGGTCGGCTCGTCTAGCAGCAGGAGCTTTGGCCGCATCACCAGCGCGCGGCCGATCGCGAGCTGCTGCTGCTGGCCGCCGGAGAGGTCGCCGCCGCGGCGGCCCAGCATGGTCTGCAGCACCGGAAACAGCGAGAATACGTCATCGGGGATGTTGCGGTCCTCGCGCTTCAGCGGACCGAAGCCAGTCTTGAGGTTCTCCTCCACCGTCAGCAGCGGGAAGATCTCGCGGCCCTGCGGCACGAAGCCGATGCCGCGCCGCGCCCGCTCATAGGGCTTCAGCGCGGTGATGTCCTTGCCGTCGAAATTGATCGCGCCGGAGGCGATCGGATACTGGCCGACCATGGCGCGCAGCAGCGAGGTCTTGCCGACGCCGTTGCGGCCGAGCACGCACGTGACCTTGCCGGGCTCGGCGGTCAGCGACACCCCGCGCAAGGCCTGCGCCGCGCCGTAATAGAGGTTGATGTTGTCGACCTTCAGCATCGCCCTAGCGCCCCAGATACACTTCGACCACCCGTTCGTTCGACGACACCTGGTCGATCGAACCTTCGGCGAGCACCGTGCCTTCGTGCAGGCAGGTGACCTTGACGCCGAGCTCGCGCACGAAGGTCATGTCGTGCTCGACCACCATGATGGTGTGGTTCTTGTTGATCTCCTTCAGCAGCTCCGCGGTGAGATGGGTCTCGACGTCGGTCATCCCGGCGACCGGCTCGTCGACCAGCAGCACCTTGGGGTCCTGCGCCAGCAGCATGCCGATCTCGAGCCACTGCTTCTGGCCATGCGACAGGCTGCCGGCGAGGCGGTTGCGCGCATCGGTCAGGCGGATGGTCTCGAGCACCTTGTCGATGCGCTCGGACTCCGCCTTGCTGCCGCGCCAGAACAGCGTGCCGCGCACGGAATGATCGACATTGAGCGCGAGCAGCAGATTGTCCTGCACGGTCTGGCTCTCGAACACCGTCGGCTTCTGGAATTTGCGGCCGATGCCGAGCTCGGCGATGCGGGTCTCGTCGAGCCGGGTCAGGTCGACGGTGCCGTCGAACAGCACGGTGCCCTCATCCGGCTTGGTCTTGCCGGTGATGATGTCCATCATCGTGGTCTTGCCGGCGCCGTTCGGGCCGATGATCGCGCGCATCTCGCCGGGCGCGAGCGTCAGCGACAGATTGTTGATGGCGTGAAAGCCGTCGAACGAGACGTGCACGCCGTCGAGGTAGAGCATGGCCGAAGTGGCGCGGGTATCCATGACGTTCATCTGCCTACTCCGCCGGGTTCGGCGCGCCGACGCCGTCTTCGCGCGCCGCACTCTCCGCATCGGGCGAGTTGCGCCTTGCCCTGATCGGCTCCCACCAGCTGTTGAAGGTGCCGACGATGCCCTTGGGCAACAGCAGAGTGACCAGGATGAACAGCGCGCCCAGCATGAACAGCCAGTACGGCGCCAGCGGCCCGGAGGTGAAGAACGTCTTGGCATAGTTGACGACGACCGCGCCGAGCGCGGCGCCGACCAGCGTGCCGCGGCCGCCGACAGCGACCCAGATCACCGCCTCGATCGAATTGCCGGGCGCGAACTCGCTCGGGTTGATGATGCCGACCTGCGGCACATAGAGCGCGCCGGCGACGCCGGCCATGCAGGCCGACAGCGTGAACACGAACAGCTTGTAGGATTCGACGCGATAGCCGAGGAAGCGGGTACGGCTTTCGGCGTCGCGCACCGCGATCAGGACCTTGCCAAGCTTCGAGGTCACGATCGCGCGGCAGATCAGGAAGGCGACGATCAGCGCCAGGCAGCTCAGCAGGAACAGCACGGCACGGGTGCCTTCGGCCTGCACGTTGAAGCCGAGGATGTCCTTGAAATCGGTCAGGCCGTTGTTGCCGCCGAAGCCGAAATCGTTGCGGAAGAAGCCGAGCAGCAGCGCATAGGTCATGGCCTGCGTGATGATCGACAGATACACGCCGGTGACACGCGAGCGGAAGGCGAGCCAGCCGAAGCAGAAGGCGAGCAGGCCCGGCACCAGCAGCACCATCAAGGCAGCAAACCAGAATTTATCGAAGCCGTACCAGTACCAGGGCAGCTTGTCCCAGTTCAGGAACACCATGAAGTCGGGCAGAACAGGGTTGCCGTAGACGCCACGGCTGCCGATCTGCCGCATCAGGTACATGCCCATGGCGTAGCCGCCGAGCGCGAAGAACGCGCCATGGCCGAGCGAAAGGATGCCGCAATAGCCCCAGATCAGATCGATCGCGAGCGCGAGGATGGCGTAGCAGACATATTTGCCCCACAGCGCCACCAGATAGGTAGGCACCTGGAACATCGATCCCTGCGGCAGCAGCAGGTTCGACAGCGGGATCAGCACGCCGACCGCGGCGACGATCAGGACGAACGCGGTCGCGGCGCGATCGAGCGAACGGGTCAGGATATGCGGCGTCATGCTTCCACCGCCCAGCCCTTGAGCGCGAACAGGCCGCGCGGCCGCTTCTGGATGAACAGGATGATCAGCACCAGGATCGCGATCTTGCCGAGCACGGCGCCCGCCACCGGCTCGAGGAACTTGTTGGCGATGCCGAGCGTGAACGCGCCGACCAGCGTGCCCCAGAGATTGCCGACGCCGCCGAACACCACGACCATGAAACTGTCGATGATGTAGCTCTGGCCGAGATTCGGACTGACATTGTCGATCTGCGACAACGCCACGCCGGCGATGCCCGCGATCCCCGAGCCGAGGCCGAAGGTCAGCGCGTCCACGCGCGAGGTGGCGATCCCCATCGAGGCCGCCATGCGGCGATTCTGCGTCACCGCGCGCATCTCGAGCCCGAGCGCGGTGTAGCGCAGCATCGCCAGCAGGATGGCGAACACCGCGAGCGTGAAGCAGAGAATCCAGAGCCGGTTATAGGTGATGGTGATCTGGCCGAGCTCGAAGGCGCCGCTCATCCAGGACGGATTGCCGACCTCGCGGTTGGTCGGGCCGAACGCGGTGCGCACGGCCTGCTGCAGCACCAGCGACAGGCCCCAGGTCGCGAGCAGCGTCTCCAGCGGACGGCCGTAGAGGAAGCGGATGATGGTGCGCTCAATCAGGACGCCGATGAACCCCGCGACCAGGAAGGCGAGCGGCACCGCGATCAGCAGCGAATAGTCGAACAGCGCGGGATAACGGGTGCGGATCACCTCCTGCACCACGAAGGTGGTGTAGGCGCCTAGCATCACCATCTCGCCATGCGCCATGTTGATGACGCCCATCACGCCGAAGGTGATGGCAAGCCCGATCGCGGCGAGCAGCAGCACCGAGCCGAGCGACAGGCCGTACCAGGCGTTCTGCACCATCGACCACATCGCGAGATTGCTCTGGATCGATGTCACCGCGGCTGCCGCCGCCTTGGCGACCACCGGCGGCTGGTCGCCGAGCCCGGTGAGCAGCGCCAGCGCCTCCTGGTCGCCACGCGCCTTGACCACGGCGACGGCGTCGAGCTTGTCACTGTCCGATGCATCCGACTTGAACAGGATGATGGCGGCGCGCGCCTCGGCGAAGGCCTGCTTGATCGACTTGACGCTCTCCTTGGCGAGCGCGCCCTCCACCGTCGGCAGCAGATTCTCCTCGTGGCTCTTGAACACCGATTGCGCCGCGGCGAGGCGCTTGGCCGGATCCGGCGACAGCAGCGTCAGGCCGCCGAGCGCGGCCTCCACGGTGCGGCGCAGGCGGTTGTTGAGACGAACCGCGGCCGCATTGTCGGGCAGCTTGTCGACGGCCGCGCCGGTTGCGGCGTCGACGATCTTGCCATCGGCCTGGGTGATGAAGACCTTCTTGCTGTCGGGATCGGCCGACAACCGGCCGTCCTGCAGCGCGCTGATGATGGGCGAGGCGAGCGCATTGCCCGATGCAGCAACCTCGCCGATCGCAGCCTCCGTGTCGGAGAACTCGTCATTGGCGAATTTGGCAACCGAATCCTCGAACGGGCCGGCCAGCGCCGGCACAGCAACGCAGCTCAGCAGCAGGATCGAGAGAAACAGAGTGCGAAAGCGATCAATACAAATAGCAAACACGTCAGTACCCCGGCAGGAGTGGAGGAGAAGGCGGCGAGCATGCCGCCTTCTCCGGTGTTGGAAGGTTGTGTTGTGTCGTTGTTGAGTCAGGCGCGCCCTATCAGGAGCCCTGGCCGCCGCACTTGTTGGTCTTGGTGTTGTAGTTGCCGCACTTCTTGCCGACCCAATCGCCGATCAGGTCCTTGGAGCCCTCGAGCTCCTTCGACCAGGCGTCGCCGGCCACCAGGCCCGGGGTCTTCCAGACCACGTCGAACTGGCCGTTGCCCTTGATCTCGCCGATGAACACCGGCTTGGTGATGTGGTGGTTCGGCAGCATCTTCGAGGTGCCGCCGGTCAGGTTCGGCGCCTCGGTGCCCGGAAGCGCGTCGATCACCTTGTCCGGATCGGTCGACTTCACCTTCTCGACAGCCTTCACCCACATGTTGAAGCCGATGTAGTGCGCTTCCATCGGATCGTTGGTCACGCGCTTCGGATTCTTGGTGTAGGCCTGCCACTCCTTGATGAACTTCTCGTTCGCCGGGGTCTTGATCGATTCGAAGTAGTTCCAGGCGGCGAGATGGCCGAGCAGCGGCTTGGTGTCGATGCCGGCGAGCTCTTCTTCGCCGACCGAGAACGCGACCACCGGAATATCGGTCGCCTTGATGCCCTGGTTGCCGAGCTCCTTGTAGAACGGAACGTTGGCGTCGCCATTGATCGTGGAGACCACGGCGGTCTTCTTGCCGGCGGAGCCGAACTTCTTGATGTCGGCCACGATCGTCTGCCAGTCGGAGTGGCCGAACGGCGTGTAGTTGATCATGATGTCGTCCTGGGCGACACCCTTCGACTTCAGATAGGCTTCCAGGATCTTGTTGGTGGTGCGCGGATAGACGTAGTCGGTGCCGGCCAGCACCCAGCGCTTCACCTTCTCTTCCTTCATCAGATAGTCGACGGCGGGGATCGCCTGCTGGTTCGGCGCTGCGCCCGTGTAGAACACGTTGCGCTCGGACTCCTCGCCCTCATACTGCACCGGATAGAACAGGATGTTGTTGAGCTCCTTGAACACCGGCAGCACGGACTTGCGCGACACCGAGGTCCAGCAGCCGAACACGACCGCAACCTTGTCCTTGGTGATCAGCTCGCGGGCCTTTTCGGCGAACAGCGGCCAGTTCGATGCGGGGTCGACGACGACGGCCTCGAGCTTCTTGCCGAGCACGCCGCCCTTCTTGTTCTGCTCGTCGATCAGGAAAAGGATTGTGTCCTTCAGCGTGGTCTCGCTGATGGCCATGGTGCCCGATAGCGAGTGCAGGATGCCAACCTTGATGGTGTCATCGGCCGCTTGTGCGGGCGCGAACGGCGAGGACGCAGCCAGGCCCAAAACCAGGCCGGCCGTCGCCGCGAGCGCGCGGCGGCGGGTCATCGTCGTTATTTTGTGAGTAAGCTGAGTAAGCATGAAATGTCGTCTCCCTGACGCAGGCGTGAACGCTGCGAACGGCCGCTTGGCCGCCTGCGGTTAAGGGAATCGCAAGAACTATGCCACGGTGCGTGGGCACCGTAAGCCGATGAACGGGCAGGATAATTTCGCAGGTTCCGGGCAAATACGGAGCGCGACCGCCCAATCATTGAGCCATCAACTTGACCTCCGAAAGAGCAATCAGGTTATTTTATAGGCAAAATTGGCCTCTTGGCTAAATTTCCGGCAGCGATTTGTGACAGTTTGCGCGATGGTTCGGCGCATTCGGCGCACCAAACTCGGCGATATCATCTTGAAACCGCCCAGTTCCTGGTCCATATCCTCGGCATGCCCGCGACATCGCGGTGCCTTCGCGAGCTGCGTGTTCAAGCTGCCCCAAGCGGCTTCTGGCTCGCCTTTCAGCTAACCAAGCTCGACGCCCCAGACACGCGGGTGTCCCCGAATGCCTTCATGCGATTCCGGCCGAGATGGGCCGGGACGATGACGGCTTTTATGGAAAGAACCACCTTTTGACCTCCTTTCAGGATTTCGGCCTCGCCGATCCCATCGCCCGCGCGCTTCGAGAAGAAAATTATCTCACGCCAACCCCCATCCAAGCCCAGACCATCCCGCTCGCACTCGCCGGCCGCGACGTCGTCGGCATTGCCCAGACCGGAACCGGCAAGACCGCGTCCTTCGCGCTGCCGATCCTGCACCGTCTGCTCGAGAACCGCGTCCGCCCGCAGCCCAAGAGCTGCCGGGTGCTGGTGCTGTCGCCGACCCGCGAACTGTCCGGGCAGATCCTCGACAGCTTCAACACCTATGGCCGCCACATCCGGCTGTCCTCGACGCTCGCCATCGGCGGCGTGCCGATGGGCCGCCAGGTCCGTTCGCTGATGCAGGGCGTCGAGGTGCTGGTCGCCACGCCCGGCCGCTTACTCGATCTCGTGCAGAGCAACGGGCTGAAGCTCAACCAGGTCGAGTTCCTGGTGCTCGATGAAGCCGACCGCATGCTCGACATGGGCTTCATCAACGACATCCGCAAAATCGTCGCCAAGCTGCCGATCCGCCGGCAGACGCTGTTCTTCTCGGCCACCATGCCCAAGGACATCGCCGAGCTCGCCGAGGCGATGCTGCGCGACCCGGCCCGCGTGGCGGTGACGCCGGTGGCCTCGACGGTGGATCGCATCGCCCAGCGCGCGATCCAGGTCGATTTCGCGGCCAAGCCGGCGGTTCTCGCCCAGCTTCTGAAACAGGAGCCGGTCAATCGTGCCCTGGTGTTTACCCGCACCAAACACGGCGCCGACAAGGTGGTGAAGAGCCTTGCCAAGGCGGGCATCGAGGCCAATGCGATCCACGGCAACAAGTCGCAGAACCACCGCGAGCGGACATTGGCGGCATTCCGTTCCGGCGAGATCCGCACGCTGGTGGCGACCGATATCGCCGCCCGTGGCATCGACGTCGACGGCGTCAGCCACGTCGTGAACTTCGACCTGCCCAACATCCCGGAAACCTACGTCCACCGCATCGGCCGCACCGCGCGTGCCGGCGCCGACGGGGTCGCGATCTCGCTGATCGCGGGTGCCGAGGAGATGGGCTATCTGCGCGATATCGAGCGGCTGATCCGGATTACCGTGCCGCGGGAAGACCGCCGCGCACAAGGCGGCTCCGCTGGCAGCCGCGAGGCCGCGGCGCCCGCATCGGCGACCCACCCCCACCGGGGCGGCCGCTCTGCGCCACGCGCGCATAATGTCCGTGGGAATGAGGCCGCTCCAGGTGCAAAAGGGCCTCGCCGCCGCCGCCGTCGGGGTGGTAATAATGGCGCGCCGCAGACGAGCCGGGGCGAGTCGCCGCGTCCGTCGCAGGCCGGAAACAGCGAAGGCATCCAGGGCGTCGCCTTCTTGCATCGCGAGAGCCGGCCGAATCCGCAACACAACCGCAACAACCGACCGAAGCACTAGCCGTCGCTCGATCTGGAGAACCATATGGCTAAGGAAGAGCTGATCCAGTTCGAAGGACTGGTGACCGAAATCCTCCCCGACGCTCGTTACCGGGTGCAACTCGATGCCGGACACGAAATCGTCGCCTACACCGCCGGCAAGATGAAGAAAAACCGCATCAAGACGCTGGCCGGCGACCGTGTCACGATCGAAATGTCGCCCTACGATCTCGAAAAAGGCCGCCTGATTTTTCGGCACAAGGACGAACGTCCGAGTGGCGCACCCGGCGGTCCGCCGCGGGGCGGTGCGCAGCGCGGCGGCCAGTTCCGTCGCCGATAGGCTGGACATTGCAACCGTCGCGCGCATGGCGTCCCGATGTCCTGCGCAACAATTGGCCGGCGGCTGCGCCGGCCAAAAAATCGCGCACGTCAGGATTGTTTTGAGCCCTTCTATCGAATAATATCCTACCCATCGATTTTCGGCCGGACGACATTAGCCAATACCGGTACAGCCGGTTCAGACGCTGACGACCCTTCCAAAAATTCGATCTCACCACCCCGCCGACCAGCGGGTCTTGAACTTGTATATCTGAGAAGGGACTACCCACGTGAGCATGGGAACCGTGAAGTGGTTTAACGCGACCAAGGGCTACGGCTTCATCCAGCCGGATGAAGGCGGGAACGACGTGTTCGTGCACATCAGTGCAGTCGAGCGCGCCGGCCTTGGCACTCTGCGTGAGGGCCAGAAGATCTCCTACGAGATCGTTGCTGACCGCCGTTCCGGCAAATCCTCGGCCGACAATCTGCGCGCCGCTGGATAAGCCGATTTCCCGGAGCGCGAAGCTCCAGGAAATTGTCGTCAAAGCATCAAGGGCCGCACCTTCGGGTGCGGCCCTTTTTGTCTGGATCGCGCTCTGTGATCCTAAAGCGCGATGAGATCAGGTTGAAGCACCTTCGCGCTTGAGCTCCTTGTTTGAGCGATCTTTTCGGAAAACCGCTTCGCACTTTTCCGGATCATGCTTTAGTAGGTCGAGCAGGTCGTCGGCATGGTGGCGGAGGTCGGCGCGTAGAACACGCAAACCGACTGCCGCGGCCGCGTGAAGGCAACGTCGCTGAGATTAATGCCGGCCTTGGCCATCACATAGCCGACCGTCGGAACGTATTTGTAGCTGACTTCGCTGAAGATCAGATAGGTGCCCGAAACCAGCAGCGCCGACGGAACGATGCTTGTCACGATGTCGCCCTGACTGCGGCTTGAGGCTACCACGGTAGCCTGCGTGGCGCCCGCGCTCATCACCCCCGCCTTGCTCCACTGGATCCGCGCGATGTTGGATTTGTCGACGTAGATTTCCGACAACGTGACCCTGGTCGGCGACGGATCGTAGGGCGTCATGATGCCGACGCTGGCGCTGAAGAAGTTCTGGAGGTCGGCATCCACCACCTGCGTCGCCTGCGATGTCAGGTCCGACGCGGCGCGCGCCATCAGCGTAACCTTGCGATCGACCGCGACACCGGATGAGAACTCCACGGTGCCGAAGAACAGCACCAGCATCAGCGGCATGATGAAAGCGAACTCGACGGCGGCGAGGCCCCGGCGATCACGCCCGAGAGCGACGACAAAGCGCAGCAACGCCGCGGGCGGGGTTTTCATGACTTTGCTCATGAGCATGTCGTGCCGGCGGTTCCGGAGGGCTCGTTCTTGAACGTTGCGGTCGCGATCAGCAGCCGCTTGCCGTTGGCGAGGGCGGTGGAGCTGAAGACCTTGGTGACGAACAGCGGCCACTGATAGAACAGCCGGACCACGACGACGTCACCGTCCTTGCCGGGACACCATTTCACCTGGGTGGGGTCGATGATGGGCACGAGGTTGACGGTCGAAAAACTCGTCGCAGGATAACTCCGCACGTCGACGTAGATGCCGTTGTTGCAATCGAACAACGCCTGGCTGACCGCGCCACAGACGAATTTCTTGAAATCCTGCTGGCTGTAATTCGCGCCCTGCGCCTGACCGGTCATGACCATCCGCGCGGAATCCTGCGTCGCCGTCTCAAGCACCTGGCTGGCGAAGAAGATCATTGCCACTTCGATGATCGCAAAAAGCAGCGCGAAAAACAGCGGCGCGACCATCGCGAATTCGACCACGGTCGCACCGCGGCGGTCTCGGCGAAAGCGACGGAGCAGGCGTGCAAGAGGATGAGCGGGCAGCAGCATCAACGACCCCGGATCAATGTGACGGCAACAACTACCGAAGAGTCATTGTTGAAGTATTTCGCCGAATCGAGACAGAGCGACCCAATCCGGTAGGCCTTTGTTAAGCACGTCGGGCGAGCGGCCTGCGATCGGCCAGGACGGCGGCGTGTGAGGCGCCCGGAGCGGACGCGCGTCAGTTCTGCGGCTTCGCGCCGCCCGAGCCGGAGGCCTGATTGTTGAGCGTACCGGCCTGATCCATGGTCGCCTTGAAATAGGTGTCGCCGTCGCCGAGCGTGATGCGACGCTGACAAACCGGCATGCAGCTATAGGTCTCGCGATCGATGCCGCGATAGACGGTGACGAGCTGATCGCTCGGACCTTCGACCTGGATCTGGCGATCCACCAGCACCTGGCCGGAGCGGTCGAGTGCGATGAAATTGGTCGCGCCATAACCCTTGCCGGTCACCACGACAACCCCGCCATTCTGCAGGGTGACGTCGGCGATCAGGGGATTGCCGACCACGATCGTGGCAATGCCGCCGGGCAGCTTGACGAGCTTGGCCTGATCGACATTGACCGCGATCCGGTCGGGATCCGGCGCTGCCGTTGCGAGTGCAGGCCCCAGCAGCAAGGCTGCGGCCATCGAGATGAAACCGATGCGCATGACGGCGCGAATACGCTGGGACTGAAACGACATACTCTACCCCGGGACGTTAACAGGCCGGCAAAGGCGATACGCTGCGGACCGGCGCCCGACGCTGGCAAATCTGACGGCAATTCATTTAGGAAGAGCAAAGATCGATCGCCGAATTGCGCGGATGTCGCGACTTCCCGAGCCGATCGGCTAACCCTCCGATGCCTCGCGCGGGACCATCCGGCCGCCGTTTCCCGTCGTCCAGCCACTGGGTGGCGAGCGCCTGCGGCGGTTTCAGCCGGCGGCGCGGACGTGGACGACCACGCGGTCATCGGCGTAGAGGCGCTGCCATCCTGCGATGTGATCCAGCAATTTGGACGCCGGCGTGGTTGGATCGAGCATCACCGCATCGATATCATGTGTTGCGAGCAGACTGAGGAAGCCGTTGACGTCCTTGAGCTGAACCGCGCGGACCAAGCTCATGCCGAACGCCTCGCCGTAGAGTTCGGCACGCCCGTCGATGAACACCGGCATCTGACGCCAGATCAGGTAGCCGCCGAACTGCAGATCGTTGAGCACGCGCTTGACGTCGTGCGCCTTCATCGCGTCAACGGCGGCGGCCGGCGAATAGATCGGCGGTGGCGATATGACCCGGCGCGCGGCAGCGACTGCGGTCCACGCGCAAAGCCCGACGACAAGGATTGCGGCCGGAGCAACCCTCGGGCGGACCGCGCTGGCGGCGCGCAGCCCGAACTGGGTGGCGACCGGCGTCAGCACGGCCAGCGGCAGCAGCAGGGCAAGCAGCTCGAGATTTCTGACATGGGACAGCGCCATGTGCAGCAAGCCCAGCACCAGGATGATTCGCGGCAGCGGCAACCTCGCCCCGTAATAGAGCGCAGCGCCGAGCAGGCCCAGGATCGATAGTCCGAACGGCTCGATCTCGCCGAATGTCGCCGGCTTCCACTCTGTGATCAGGTGCAACAATTCGCCGAGGCCGAGAATCCTGAGCGAGGCGAGGATCGAGCCCCAGCCATAGGGGGTCGCGCAGCACGCAGCGAGCGCGCCGATGCCGAACGCCGCCCAGCGCAGCGCCAGCGCCGGCCTCTGGGCCGGCAAGGCATTCCACATCGCATCGAGCGCGAATGCGCCGGCCAGTACCACGCCAAATAGAAAGCCGCCGTGCAGATTGGCCCACAGCGCGATCAGCGGTAGCAGCCAGAACGAAGGCGCCTCGCGGCGTTCGCTGGCGGTCATCAGGCCGTTCGCCCAGACGACCATGATGGGCATCGCCAGCACATGCGGACGGGCCAGCAGGTGCCCGCAGATCAGAACCAGCGCCGCTAGCGCAATCAGGCTCGCGTAGACCGTCGGTAGCGCGCGGCTGAGGATGGCGGTGAGCAGCGCGAAGCTGGCAGCGGCGCAGGCGGCGGCCAGCGCCACCGGGCCGGTCCATCCGGCGAGGTCATAGGCCTTCGCGAACAGAACCTGCGCCAACCAGGACGACGACACCCACGGCTCACCGGCCTTGGTGAACGAATAGATGTCGATAGACGGCAGCGTGCGATGGTCGAGGATCCAGCGGCCGACGGCAATCTGCCAGTAGGTGTCGGAATCGGCGAGCAGCCTGTTGCCGACGAACAGCAGCAGCGCATAGACGCCGCACGCCATCCAGAACCAGGCCGGGAGCTCGGCGAAAGCGGAGACTTTCGCGCGCGGGAAGGTCGCCGTCTCAGCGCTCATGATGGCACCGGCCGGCTGGCGGCGTCATTGCCGGAACGGATAGGCCAACTGTCCGCCGATCTCGGACGGCACGCCCTGTTCGGCATCGACGCCATAATCTTCCGGAAGCTTGCCTTCGGGCATCCGGAACGTACCGAACAGAATATCCCAGAGCGGAAACGTGCCTGCGAAATTGGTGTCGCCGCCTTCCTCGAGCCCGGTGTGATGCCAGCGGTGAAACACCGGTGTCGCGATCACGTATTTGAACGGGCCGAGCGTCCAGTTCAGGTTGGCGTGCACGAATGCCGAGTGGAATGTGGTGAACGGCCCCACCCACAGCATGATGTTCGGCGAGATGCCCGCCATCAGCAGGATCACATCGACGGTGATCGTGCCGATCAGAAGATTGACCGGATGGAAGCGTGCCGCCGAGATCCATTCAAGATCCTCGGAGGAGTGATGAATGGCGTGATATTTCCAGAAGCCGCCGCCATGGAACATCCGATGCAGCCAGTACAGCATGAAATCGGAGGCGACCAGGAAGATGATAGACTGCAGCCAGAGCGGAAGCTGCGCCAGCGGGCCGTGTCCGTTCTCGTAGAATGCGATCAGATCGTCGGCTTCGTGAACGTTGAACACCACGGCTGCGCCAACCACCAGGAGCCCGATCCGCAGCACGCGGGCGAATGCCGGCACGAAGAACCAGTAGCAGATGTCGGTGACCAGCTCACGCTTTTGCCACCATGGCTTGCCGGGATTGCAGGCCCAGAAATGAGTGAGCACCGTGAAGAACAGCGCCAGCGCGATGGTGATCGGCACCACCTTCATCATCGTCTGGCCGATCATCTCGATGACTTCAAAGGGAAGGGTGGGCATGACGGCCTCGTTTTGACGGAAGCCCCATGCGTATAGATGTGCGCTTAAGGACCCGTGAACAGGTGCCGATAGCAGCGGGCCCCTGCAACAATCTGCAATCTTAACGGGCCGCTTAAGGCCAAATTTACTGTGCTCAACAACTGCGGGTTCCCGCTGTGTTTATGCGATCAAATTAACTGCGCCGAAATTGTCGAACCGTAGGGTGCCGCAATGGTCACGGTGCTGAGAACGCCGGCGAGACCAAACCTAGTTCGACCAGCCACGTGTACACAGGAGTTACTTATGAAGAACCTCGTCTCGCGCTTCGTGAAGGATGAGTCGGGCGCGACTGCCATCGAATACGGCCTGATCGCCACCGGTATCGCCATCGCGATCATCGCGGCTGTCAACGGCGTCGGCTCCAAGCTCTCGACCACCTTCAACACGGTCTCCAACTCGCTGAAGTAAGCCGGTTCGAACGAACTCGCATCAAAGGTCCCGGCAGCCCCGGGACCTTTGCTATTTGGCGGACAGGCGGTCGGCGCCTTGATGGCGGCCGCGGCGGCTTTTCCCGATTGTTCACCATTGGCCGCTAGCGTCGGGTCTCGACCGCAGCTCCAGCTTGACGGCATGAATCCATGATCCTCGACATCGCACGCTTGATGCTGTTCCCGGCCCTGATGGCCTTTGCGGCGGCGAGCGATCTCTTGACCATGACGATCCCGAACCGGATCTCGCTGGCGCTGGTGGCCGGGTTCTTCATCCTGGCGCCGCTGACCGGGATGGGCATCCACGAGATGCTCGACCATGCCGGCGCGGGCGCGCTGGTTCTGGCGGTGGCATTCGGCATGTTTGCGATGGGCTGGGTCGGCGGCGGAGATGCCAAGGTCGCCGCCGCGGCCGGCCTGTGGTTCGGTTTCGAGCATCTGCTCCCCTATCTGGTCTTCGCGTCGCTGTTCGGCGGCGCGCTGACGCTGCTGCTGCTGCAGCTCCGGCAATGGCCGCTGCCCTATGCGCTCGCGAACCAGGCCTGGCTCAGCCGCCTGCACGACAAGCAGACCGGAATTCCCTACGGCATCGCACTCGCCCTCGGCGCCCTGCTGATCTATCCCGAGACGGACTGGATCAAGACGATCGATCTCGCGCACCTGGCGATGCGCTGACAAAGCAGCGGTAACCGCCCGTTAAGGCGATTTAGATACGCCTCATTAACCATGCTTTGACGAATAGCTGGTCAACTCCCATCACGGCGGCGGCAGCGTCGCGGCGTCATGTGGAAAGTGAAGCGTAATGGATAAGGCCCGCATTCTGGTCCTCGCAATCGCAGGCTGCGCCGGCCTCGCGGCGCTCTATTTGGCGAGTGGAAGCGACGACAGGCCGGCGCCGCCCCCACCTGTCGCGCAGCTGCCCACCGTCGACATCCTGGTCGCGAAGACCGACATCGGCCTCGGCCAGGCCGTGAAGCCCGAAGACTTGCAATGGCAGACCTGGCCGGCGGCAACCGCCAGCGCCAGCTTCATGCGCAGGGACAGCAACGCCGAAGCGATCAAGGACGTGACCGGTTCGATTGCGCGCGCCCCGTTCATCCAGGGCGAACCGATTCGCGAGCAGAAGCTCGTCAAGGCCGACGGCAGCGGCTTCATGGCCGCGATCCTGCCGACCGGCATGCGGGCGGTATCGACCGAAATCTCACCCGAGACTGGCGCCGGCGGCTTCATCCTGCCGAATGACCGGGTCGACGTCCTGCTGTCGAAGCGGGACAAGAATCCGGATCGCAACGGCGCCGACATCGTCAACTCCGAAGTGATCCTGACCAACATCCGCGTGCTCGCGATCGACCAGGCACCGAAGGAAAAGGACGGCACCAACGCACTGATCGGCAAGACGGTGACGCTGGAGCTGAAGCCCGAACAGACCGAGACGCTGGCGCGCGCGCGCCAGAGCGGCGTCCTGTCGCTGGCGCTGCGCAGCATCGCCGACAACAACGCGCCCGAAACCAAGATCGACGACAGCCGCCAGAGGCGCGGTGACACGATCAACGTCATCCGCTTTGGCGTTGCCAACCAGGCGACGATGCAGAAGTGACCATGAGGACACACGTGATGAAGGGCGGGGCAACTCAACGGACGATGCGGGCCTTCATGGTCCGCGCATTGTCGTTCTCGGCCGTCGCGGCGCTCACGCTCAACCCGGCGCTGACACCGGTGGTGGCGAGCGATTATCGCGCCGCGCCTGCCGCTGCCGCATCGGCCGATGGCGGCCAGATGAATGCCCGGTTCCTCTCGCTCGGCGTCGGCAAGTCGATCGTGATCGATCTGCCCCGGGACATCAAGGACGTGTTGGTCGCCGATCCCAAAATCGCCAACGCCGTGGTGCGCTCGGCGCAACGCGCCTACATCATCGGCGCGACGGTCGGCCAGACCAACATCGTGTTCTTCGACGCCGCCGGCCAGCAGATTGCGGCCTATGACATCGCGGTCAAGCGCGATCTCAACGGCGTGCGCGCCGCGCTGCGTGCGGCACTGCCGAATTCCGATATCCAGATCGAGGGCGTCGGCGACGGCGTGATGCTGAGCGGGAGCGCTGCGAGCCCGATCGAAGCACAGCAGGCCGGCGATATCGCCACGCGGCTGGTCGGCAGCCCCGACAAGGTCGTGAACTCGATCACGGTTCGCGGCCGCGACCAGGTGATGCTGAAGGTCACGGTTGCCGAAGTCGCGCGCAGCCTGATCAAGCAGCTCGGCATCGACCTCACCGCGAACCTCAACTACGGCACGACCGTGGTGAAATTCGCCAACAGCAACCCGTTCACCGCGAACAGCTCGCCGCTGGTGTCCGGCAACAATCTGACCACGTCGTTCGGATCGTCGGTGTCGGCAACGATCCGCGCCATGGAAAGCGCCGGTGTCGTGCGGACCCTCGCCGAACCGAACCTGACCGCAATCTCGGGCGAATCGGCGACCTTCATCTCGGGCGGCGAGTTTCCAATTCCGACCGGCGTGACCTGCCAGACCTCGACGACGGGCGCGATCGGGAATTGCGTCCAGACCGTCAGCTTCAAGAAATTCGGCATTTCGCTCAACTTCACGCCGGTGGTGCTGACCGAAGGGCGCATCAGCCTGCGCGTGATGACGGAAGTGTCGGAAGTCTCGACCGAGAACGCGCTGACCGGCGGCGCGGGTGGAACGACGATCCCTTCGATCAAGACCCGCCGCGCCGAGACCACGCTGGAAATTCCTTCGGGCGGCTCGATGGCCATGGCCGGCCTGATCCAGGATCAGACCAAGCAGGCGATCAACGGCCTTCCCGGGCTGGCGTCCCTGCCCGTGCTCGGCACGCTGTTCCGCAGCCGCGACTTCGTCAACAACCAGACCGAACTGATGGTTCTGGTGACGCCCTATGTGGTTCGCGCCGTGGCGCAAAAGGATTTGTCGCGCCCGGATGACGGCTTCGCCAACGCATCCGACCCACAGGCCGACCTGCTCGGCAGCCTCAATCGCATTTACGGCGTGCCCGGCCGCACCGAGCCGGCGCGGAATTACCGCGGCACCTACGGCTTCATTACCGACTGAGGCGGACGATGACACAGACCACACCCAGACCATCCGCCGATTACAAGCGCACCGCCGGTGTCGCCGGCGTGCTCGTCGTTCTTGCCATGGCGCTCGGCGCCTGCCAGCACGCCGCCGACAACAGTTTCGCGATGGTGGACTCGCCGGCCGACTATCGCCTGCGTCACCCGATCGCGGTGACCGAGGCCGATCGCTCGATCGTGGTCTTCGTCGGCCGCAGCCGCGGCGGCCTGACCGCGGAGCAGCGCGCCGAGGTGATGGGAATGGCGCAGGACTGGATGCGCGAGGGCACCGGCGCCGTTACCATCGACGTTCCCGCCGACACGCCGAATGCCCGGCCCGCGCAGGAATCGCTGCGCGAGATCCAGGCGACCTTCGCCGCCGCCGGCGTGCCGCCGCGCGGGATCCTCGTGCGCAAATACCACCCCGAGAATCCGCGCCTGATGCCTGCGATCCGCGTGAACTATCCAAAGATGAAAGCGGAGGCCGGGCCGTGCGGCCTCTGGCCGGAGGATCTCGGCCCGTCGATGCACAACGGATCCTACATCCAGAACAAGCAATACTACAATTTCGGCTGCGCCAATCAGCGCAACCTCGCAGCCATGGTCGAAGACCCGACTGACCTCGTGCAGCCGCGCGCGGAGACCCCTGCCTACACGTCGCGCCGCAACATCGCCTTCGACAAGTATCGCAAGGGCAGCACAACCGCCACGACGTATCCCGAGTCCGACAGGGCCAAGCTAAGCGACACAGGAAAATGATCACCTACGCGCAGCAAAACTCCGAAGAGCAGACGGACGTCCCGCCGCAGGCCGTGGACGACCATATTGCTCCGGCGCCACGGGTCTCGGTCCAGGCGTTCTGCGAGACGGTCGAGACCGCTGCCGCCGTACAGTCGGCGGGCGAGGATCGCCGGTTGGCCAAGGCCCACCTCAAGATCCAGATGGGCGGCATGGCGGCTGCCATCGAGGCCTACCGCTCGGCGCCGACGCCCAACGTCATCATCCTCGAGACCGAGGGCCGCAGCGACATTCTGGGCGGGCTCGACCAGCTCGCCACGGTATGCGACGCCGGCACCCGGGTGGTCGTGATCGGCCGGGTCAACGACGTCACGCTGTATCGCGAGCTGGTGCGGCGCGGCGTCAGCGACTACGTGATCGCGCCGGCACATGCGATCGACGTGGTGCGCGCGGTCTGCAACCTGTTCTCGGCGCCGGAAGCCAAGGCGGTCGGCCGCGTCGTCGCCGTCGTCGGCGCGAAGGGCGGCGTCGGCGCCTCGACGATCGCCCACAATGTTGCCTGGGCGATCGCCCGCGATCTGGCGCTCGATTCCGTGGTCGCCGATCTCGATCTTGCATTCGGCACGGCCGGCCTCAACTACAACCAGGATCCGGCGCAAGGCATTGCGGATGCGGTGTTCTCGCCGGACCGCGTCGATACCGCCTTCGTCGACCGCCTGCTGTCGAAATGCACCGACCATCTGAGCCTGCTGGCGGCACCGGCGACGCTCGACAAGGTCTACGATTTCGGCGCCGAAGCGTTCGATGCGATCTTCGACACGTTGCGCACCACGATGCCGTGCATCGTGCTCGACGTACCGCACCAGTGGTCCGGCTGGACCAAGCGCGCGCTGATCGCGGCCGACGACATCCTGATCGTGGCGGCGCCCGACCTCGCCAATCTGCGCAACGCCAAGAACATGTTCGACCTCTTGAAGGCGTCGCGGCCGAACGACCGCGCGCCGCTGTACTGCCTGAACCAGGTCGGCGTGCCGAAGCGTCCGGAGATCGCTGCGGGCGAATTCGCCAAGGCGATCGAAAGCCAGCCGATCGCCGCCATTCCGTTCGATCCGCAGATCTTCGGTTCGGCTGCCAACAACGGCCAGATGATCGCCGAAATCTCCGCCAATCACCGCGCAGTCGAGATGTTTCTACAGATGGCGCAGCGGCTGACAGGCCGCGGCGAGACCAAGAAGCCGAGGGGGTCTTTCCTGTCGCCCCTGCTCGAAAAGCTGCGGTCCAAATAGTGGTCCGCGTGGAGTCAAGACGTCGTGTTTGGTAAGCGTAGCGGAAACGAGGGGGACCTGCGGGCACCTAAGCCTGCCTTTCAGACGCCGGAGCCTGCCGGCTCGTCGCCGATGGCGCGCGAGTCCGCCGCCCCGACGATCTCGTCGCCGCCGCTGGCGCCGGCCAAGCCGCCGCCTGCTCCCGTCGTCGAAGCCCGCCGCTCGGACAACTACTACCAGGTCAAGGCGACGATCTTCGGCGCCCTGATCGAGGCGATCGACCTTGCCCAGCTCGCCAAGCTGGACAGCGAGTCGGCGCGCGAGGAAATCCGCGACATTGTCAACGAGATCATCGCGATCAAGAACATCGTGATGTCGATCGCCGAGCAGGAAGAGTTGCTCGACGACATCTGCAACGACGTGCTCGGCTACGGACCGCTGGAGCCGCTATTGTCGCGCGACGACATCGCCGACATCATGGTCAACGGCGCGGGCACCGTGTTCATCGAAGTCGCCGGCAAGATCCAGCGCACCGGCATCCGCTTTCGCGACAACCAGCAGCTGCTCAACATCTGCCAGCGCATCGTCAGCCAGGTCGGCCGGCGCGTCGACGAATCCTCGCCGATCTGCGACGCCCGCCTCGCCGACGGCTCGCGCGTCAACGCCATCGTGCCGCCGCTGGCGATCGACGGGCCCGCGCTCACCATCCGCAAATTCAAGAAGGACAAGCTGACGCTGGAGCAGCTCGTCAAGTTCGGCGCGATCACGCCGGAAGGGGCGACCATCCTGCAGATCATCGGCCGTGTCCGCTGCAACGTGATCATCTCGGGCGGCACCGGCTCGGGCAAAACCACGCTGCTGAACTGCCTGACCAACTATATCGAGCACGACGAGCGCATCATCACCTGCGAAGACGCCGCCGAACTTCAGCTGCAGCAGCCGCATGTGGTGCGGCTGGAAACCCGGCCGCCGAACATCGAGGGCGAGGGCCAGGTCACGATGCGCGAACTGGTCCGCAACTGCCTGCGTATGCGTCCGGAGCGCATCATCGTCGGCGAAGTCCGCGGCCCCGAGGCGTTCGACCTGTTGCAGGCGATGAACACCGGCCACGACGGCTCGATGGGCACGCTGCACGCCAACAATCCCCGCGAAGCGCTGTCGCGCTGCGAATCCATGATCACCATGGGCGGCTTCTCGCTTCCCTCGCGCACCATTCGCGAGATGATCTGCGCCTCGGTCGACATCATCGTGCAGGCCGCCCGCCTGCGCGACGGTTCGCGCCGCATCACCCACATCACCGAGGTGATGGGCATGGAAGGTGACACCATCATCACCCAGGATATCTTCCTCTACGACGTGATCGGGGAAGATGCCAACGGCAAGATCATCGGCAAGCACCGCTCGACCGGCATCGGCCGGCCGCGCTTCTGGGAGCGCGCGCGCTATTACAATGAAGAGAAGCGGCTTGCGGCGGCGCTGGACGCCTCCGACTCGCCGGCGCCGGTCTAGAGGAACGCAGGATGCAGACGCAAACCCTTGCCCTCGCCTTCCTCGCCGCCACCACCGTGGGCGGCATCGCCTGGGTCTTCCTCTATCCTTACCTTTCGGGGGAAAAGAAGGCCGAGTCGCGCCGCGCATCGGTGGCGCGCAGCGAACCGTCGACCACGCGAACCACCGAACGCACCCAGCGCTCCCGCCGCGAGCAGGTCGAAGGATCGCTGAAGGAGCTCGAGGCGCGTCGGCAGAAGGACAAGAAAATCCCGCTCGGCATGCGCATCTCGCAGGCCGGACTGGAGTGGTCCGAGCAGAAATTCTGGATGATCTCCGGCGCCCTCGGCTTGTTCGGGTTCGGCGCGGCCTTCATGGCCGGCGGAGGACTGCTGGGCGCCGCGGGCATCGGCTTTGCCATGGGCCTCGGCCTGCCGCGCTGGCTGCTCGGCTTCCTGAAGAAGCGGCGGGAAAAGGCCTTTCTGAAGGCGCTGCCCGACGCCGTCGACGTCATCGTCCGCGGCATCAAGGCCGGCCTGCCGCTGTTCGAGTCGCTCAAGGCCGTCGTCAACGATGCGCCTGAGCCGCTGCGGAGCGAGTTTCTTGCGATCATCGAGACCCAGGCAATCGGCATGCCGCTCGGCGAGGCCTGCGCCCGGCTGTACGAACGCATGCCGCTGCCGGAGGCGAACTTCTTCGGTATTGTGATCGCGATCCAGCAGAAGTCCGGCGGCAATCTGTCGGAAGCTCTCGGCAACCTGTCGCGGGTGCTGCGCGACCGCAAGAAGATGGCCGAGAAGATCCAGGCGATGTCGATGGAAGCGAAGGCTTCCGCCGCCATCATCGGCTCGCTGCCGCCGATCGTGATGATCCTCGTGTTCCTCACGACGCCGGACTACATCGCCCTGCTGTGGACCAACTCGATGGGCCAGCTCATGCTGGTCGGCTGCGCCCTCTGGATGACCTGCGGCGTGCTGGTGATGAAGAAGATGATCAACTTCGATTTCTGACGGTGCAGCATGATTGATATTCTGGTCGCCAAGCTCCACGACGTCAGGTTCATGACCATGCTGCTTGCCTTCATCGCGGCAAGCGCGACGGTCTACACGCTGGTGATGCCGTTGCTCGCCGGCGGCGATCTCAACAAGCGCATGAAGGCCGTCGCCAGCGAGCGCGAGCGTCTGCGGCAGCGTGAGCGCGATCGTCTCGCCAAGACGGAGAAGGTCGCGCTGCGGCAGACCCCGAAGCAGGTCGTCTCCCGGGTGGTGGACGATCTCAACCTCACGAAATGGCTCGCGCAGGAAGCGGCGCTCGAGAAGCTCGTGATGGCGGGCTATCGCGGCCACGCCCCCTACGTCACCTTCCTGTTCGCCCGCGCGGTGACCCCGATCGTGCTGCTGCTCGGCGCCATCGTCTATACGTTCTTCATCGCGGGCGCGGCCTGGTCGCTCACGCTCAAGATCGGCATTTGCGTCGGCGCGGCCTATGCCGGCCTCCAGGCGCCGATGCTGTTCCTGAAGAACGCGATCTCCAAGCGCCAGCTCCAGATCAAGCGCGCCTTCCCCGATTCGCTCGACCTGCTGCTGATCTGTATCGAGTCGGGCATGTCGGTGGAGGTTGCGTTCCGAAAGGTTGCCAACGAGATCGCCGGACAGTCGATCGCGCTGTCGGAGGAGTTCGCGCTGACGACCGCGGAGCTGTCCTATTTGCAGGACCGCAAGTCCGCCTACGAGAACCTGGCGCGCCGCACCGGACTCGAAGGCGTGAAATCGGTGTGCATGGCCTTGCAGCAATCCGAACGCTACGGCACGCCGCTCGGCCAGAGCCTGCGCGTGATGGCGCAGGAGAATCGCGACATGCGCATGAACGAAGCCGAGAAAAAGGCGGCGGCGCTGCCGCCCAAGCTGACCGTGCCGATGATCCTGTTCTTCCTGCCCTGCCTGTTCATCGTGATCCTCGGACCGTCCTACATCAAGATCGCCACGATGCATTGAGCTGCGCCGGCTGCCTTCTCCTTCCCCCTGAAAGTCCGCAGCCCGGATGAAGCGCAGCGAAATCTGGGACAGGACGATCCGCGGTTACGGCGCCCCGGATTGCGCTGCGCCGGGCTACGGTTCTTCCCCTTCCCTCTGCAGGGCTGCTCGCGGAGAGAGATGATCGCCCGCTTTGCTCCACGAGCAAAGCGACCTCCCCTTTTCAAGGGACGTTGGTAAGTTGCCGTGTTGGCTTAATCGTCCTTGGCGACAACCGGTGCGGCGCGCGAGGAAATCCGCGGACCGTCCTTGCGGTTCAGCATGTCGCGGAGATAGGCGACATTGGCCGCCGCCTCGTCCGCCGGCAGGTCGGCCTTGACGATGGTCTCGGCCTCCGCGAAGCGGCCCTGCAGGCCGACGACGAGCGCAAGGTTCTGCCGGATGCGGGTGTCGGCGCGGGCGCTGGCATAGGCCTGGCGCAGCGTCTCTTCCGCCTTCGGCAATTCCTTGGTCAGCATGTAGGACAGGCCGAGATTGGACAGCACCGACGGCTCGTCCGGGGCCAGTCGAAGGGCGCTGGCGTAATAGCGCCGCGCTTCCTCGTGCCGATTCAGCTTGTCGAGCGTGGTGCCTTGTACCGACAGGATCCGCCAGTCTGGATTGTCCGGACTGTGCGCTCGGCTGAGCACGTCGAATGCGGCCTGCGAATTGCCATTGTCGGCGAGCGCGCGGCCATAGGCGGCGAGCAGCGGCTTGTTGCCGGGAGTGGCGAGCGTGGCCTGCTCCAGCACGGCGCAGGCCTGCGAACGCTGTCCGGTCATGCGCAACGCCTGGCCGTAAGCGATCGCGGCGTCGACATCCTTGGGATTCTTGCGATAGCGCTCGCCATAGACTTCGAGATTGCGGCGCGGATCGTCGGACGCCGGGTCGGACCGGGACGCGATCGATCCGGTGACGTCGGACATGGTCTGGCAACCGCCAAGCCCGGCGGCGAGAACCGCCACGAGGGCTGCGGAAGCGAGATGCCGGGTCAAAATGGACTGTCGACGCATGGCACTGTGACTCACGAAATCGGGCAAATGGATCGAGCCGAGCGCGCCAGCAATAGACTGTTAACCCTAACGTCTGGTTAACTGGCGGCCGTCGCAACCGGCGCGCCGGTTCCAGTCGCCGCAGGCCGCGTCAACCGCGGGCGCGCTACCATCGACTGCGAAAGCCGTGTTAGTCACCAGCAACGACGCCAAAACAGCCGAGAGCCGCATGCCATCCGTGTTCGAGACCGCACCCACGACCGCCGTCACGCCGATCACCTTCGTCAGCAAGGCAACATGGGATGCGATCCGCAGCGAGTTGCCGGCGCCGGCGCGCCAGTTCGCCGAGGCCAGTGACTTTGCCGCCAAGCCCGGCAAGGCCCTCGCTTTGCCGGCAGCCGATGGCGGCATCGCGCAGGTGCTGTTCGGCCTCGAGGACGCCGACCACAAGGCGCGCGATCCGTTCCGGCCCGGCGTCTTGCCTGGCCTGCTGCCGCCGGGCGTCTACCGCTTTGGCAATGCGCCGCATGACACGCGGCTTGCCGCGCTCGCCTTCGCGCTCGGCTGCTACCGCTTCGGCCGCTATCGCAAGAACAAGAGCCCCGAGGTCCGCCTCGTGCCACCCGATGGCGTCGACACGGCCGAGATCGCGCGGATGGCGGACGCCGCGGCGCTGGCGCGCGACCTCATCAACACGCCGTCCAACGACATGGGCCCGGCCGAGCTCGCCGAGGTGGCGCGCGACCTCGCAGCGCGGTTCGGCGCCGCCTTCAATTGCATCGATGGCGACGAGCTCGCGCAGAATTTCCCGCTGATCCACGCCGTCGGCATGGCCTCGACCCGCGCACCGCGGCTGATCGATCTGAGCTGGGGCGATCCGGCCCATCCGAAGGTGACGCTGGTCGGCAAAGGCGTCTGCTTCGACACCGACGGGCTCGACCTTAAGCCGTCGAGCGGCATGCTGCTGATGAAGAAGGACATGGGCGGCGCAGCCAACGTGCTGGCGCTGGCCCAGATGGTGATGGACGCGAAGCTCAAGGTGCGGCTGCGCGTGCTGATCCCGGCGGTCGAGAACGCGGTTGCCGGCAACGCGTTCCGCCCGCTCGACATCTTCAAGTCGCGCAAGGGCATCACCGTCGAGATCGGCAACACCGACGCCGAGGGGCGGCTGGTGCTCGCCGACGCGCTGGCGCTGGCCGACGAGGAGACGCCCGACCTGCTGGTCGATCTGGGCACGCTGACCGGCGCGGCGCGCGTGGCGCTGGGCCCGGATCTGCCGCCGTTTTATACCAATGACGAGACGCTCGCCGGCGACGTCGCAGCTTGCGCGAAAAGCGAGAACGATCCGTTGTGGCGGATGCCGCTGTGGCCGGCCTACGATGCCTGGCTCGATTCCAAGACCGCCGACATCACCAACGCACCGTCAGGCGGTTTCGCCGGCTCGATCACCTGCGCGCTGTTCCTGCAGCGCTTCGTCGAGCACGCGCGGAGCTGGCTGCATGTCGATATCTATGGCTGGACGCCGTCGGCAAAGCCCGGCCGTCCCGAAGGCGGCGAATGCCAGGCCGCACGCGCGATCTACAAACTGCTGAGCCAGCGCTATGCATGATGCCAGACTGACGCCGGCCCGCGCCGACCTCGCCGCGAAATATCTCGAGGGCAAGGTCAAGGCTGCGCGCTTCGTCGACGGCGAGGCGCGCGAGGTCGGCGACGCGATCGCGCCGCTACGGCGGGCGCCGGCGGCCGATGCCGAACAGATGACGCAGGCCCTCAGGGGTGAACGCGTCACCGTGTACGACCGCAACGGCGAAGGCTGGGCCTGGGGCCAGCTCGCCGATGACGGCTATGTCGGCTGGATTGCCGAGGCGGCGCTGACGGCGCCTGGCGCTGCCCCGACGCACAAGGTGACGGCGCTGCGCGCGCTGGCGTTTCCGGGACCGTCGATCAAGCTGCCGCCGGTCGAGGCGCTGGCGATGGGGACCAGGCTGGCAATCGCCCGCGAGGACGGCGCCTTCGCGGTGACCCGCGAGGGCTGGCATCTGCCGCGCCAGCATCTCGCGCCGCTCGACGCAATGGCGCCGGATTTCGTCGCGATCGCCGAGCGGTTCGTCGGCACGCCCTATCTCTGGGGCGGCAAGTCGAGCCTCGGCATCGACTGCTCCGGCCTGGTGCAGATCGCGCTGACCGCCGCCGGCACCGGCTGCCCGCGCGACAGCGACATGCAGCAGGACGGGCTCGGCCGCGAACTGACGACAGCGGAATCCAGGCATCTGCAGCGCGGCGACTTGATCTTCTGGAAGGGCCATGTCGCCATCGTGCGTGATGCGGCGACGATCGTGCACGCCAATGCGCATCACATGGCGACGGTAGTGGAGAACACGCAGGCTGCGATCGCGCGGATCAAGGCCGCCGGCAACGAGGTCGCCGCAATCAAGCGGCTTTGACCGCGTCATTCCGGAGCGACGCGGAGCGTCGAGCCCGGAATCCATCGAGCCTCCCGCTCCGTGGATGAATGGATTCCGGGCTCTCGCTGCGCGAGCCCCGGATTGACGACAGAGAGCTACGTCGCCACAGCCCCGTCGCCGGCCGCTTCGATGCGGAACGCGGCGGCGAACAGCGCGCGGGTGTAGTTGCTCTTCGGATTCCTGAACAGCTCGGAGGCCGGCCCCTCCTCCTCGACCTTGCCGGACTTCATCACGATCAGATGGCTCGCGAGCGAGGCCACCACGCGCAGATCGTGCGAGATGAACATGTAGGTGAGGTCGCGCTTGCGCTGCAGGTCGCGCAGCAGATCGACCATCTGGGCCTGCAGCAGCATGTCGAGCGCACTGGTCGGCTCGTCCAGCACCACGAAGTTCGGCTCCAGCACGACTGCGCGCGCGATCGAGATGCGCTGGCGCTGGCCACCGGAGAATTCGTGCGGATAGCGGAAGCGCCAGTCGGGATCGAGGCCGACATCCTTCAATGCCTTGATCACCCGCGCCTCGCGCTCCTCGCGCGAGAGCTGCTTCTGATGCACTTCGAGGCCCTCGGCGATGATGTCGGCCACCGACATTCGCGGGCTGAGCGAGCCGAACGGATCCTGGAAGACGATCTGCATGTCGCGGCGGAACGGCAGCATCTGCTTGAAGCGCAGGCCCTGAATGTCCTTGCCGAGGAACATGATCGGGCCGTCGGACGAAATCAGCCGGAGCAGCGCGAGCCCGAGCGTGGTCTTGCCGGAGCCGGACTCGCCGACCACGCCGAGCGTTTCGCCCTTGCGCACCGCGACGCTGACGCCATCGACCGCCTTGATGTGGCCGACGGTCGAACGCAGCAACCCGCGCTTGATCGGGAACCAGACCTTGAGATTGTCCGCCGACATCACGACCGGCGCACCCGGCTGCGGCGGCGCCGGATCGGGCTTCGGCTCGGCCGCCAGCAGCGCCTTCGTATAGGCGTGTTTCGGCGCGGTGAAGACCTGCTCGACCGGGCCCTGCTCGACGATCTTGCCGTTGTTCATCACGCAGACCGTGTCGGCGATGCGGCGGACGATGCCGAGGTCGTGGGTGATGAACAGCAGGCTCATGCCGAGTCGGGCGCGGATCTCGGCCAGCAAGGCCAGTATCTGCGCCTGCACGGTGACGTCGAGCGCGGTGGTCGGCTCGTCCGCGATCAAGAGATCGGGCTCGTTGGCGAGCGCCATCGCGATCATCACGCGCTGGCGCTGGCCGCCGGATAGTTGATGCGGATAGCTGTTGAGCCGCGTCTCCGGTTCGGGGATGCCGACCTGGCCTAGCAACTCCAGCGTCCGGGCCCGCGCTGCTGCGCCGCTGATGCCGCTGTGCAGCGACAGGATCTCGCCGATCTGGGCTTCGATGGTGTGGAGCGGATTGAGCGAGGTCATCGGCTCCTGGAAGATGATCGAGATGTCGTTGCCACGAATCCCGCGCATCTCGCTTTCCGACGATCCCAGGAGATCGCGGCCCTTGAATCGGATCGCGCCGGAGGGATGCGAGGCCGCTGGATAGGGCAGCAGCCTCAGTACCGACAGCGCGCTGACTGATTTTCCCGAACCGGACTCGCCGACCAGCGCGGTGCATTCGCCGCGCTTGATCGAGAAGGAAACGCGATCGACCGCGAGCGAGCGGCCGAAGGCGACCGAGAGGTCGCTGACGTCGAGCAGAGGCTGGTTGGTCGCATCCATGCGTCAGCCCTTCGCGAACGTCTTGCGCGGATCGAAGGCGTCGCGCGCAGCTTCGCCGATGAAGATCAGGAGCGACAGCATGATCGCGACCGAGAAGAAGCCGGTCAGGCCGAGCCATGGCGCCTGCACATTGGCCTTGCCCTGCGACAGCAATTCACCGAGCGAGGGTGAGCCGGGCGGCAGGCCGAAGCCGAGGAAATCCAGCGCCGTCAGCGTCATCACCGAGGACGAGACGATGAAGGGCAGGAACGTCATGGTCGCGACCATGGCGTTCGGCAGCAGATGGCGGAACATGATCTTGACGTTGGAGACGCCGAGCGCGCGCGCCGCCTGGATGTATTCGAAGTTGCGGCCGCGGAGAAATTCGGCCCGCACTAGGCCAACCAGCGAGACCCACGAGAACAGCAGCAGGATGCCGAGCAGGATGAAAAAGCCCGGCGGCAGCACTGCCGAGATGATCAGCAGCAGATAGAGCGAGGGAATCGCGGTCCAGATTTCGATGAATCGCTGGAAGCCGAGATCGATCCAGCCGCCGAAATAACCCTGCACGCCGCCGGCAGCGATGCCGATGATCGAGGACAGGATGGTCAGCGTCAGGCCGAACAAGACGGAGATGCGGAAGCCGTAGATCAGCCGCGCCACGACGTCGCGGCCCTGATCGTCGGTGCCCAGCCAATTGTATTCGAGGTCGCGGCAGCCGGTCAGGCCCTTGCGCTTCACCACGTCCGCGCACTCTTTTTCGGTCAGCAGCCAGGTCGGCTTCGACGGCACCGCGGTCGGCGGATCGAGGTTGCGGCTGTCGTAGGAGTAGCGGATCGGCGGCCAGATCATGCTGCCGCCCTTGGCCGCGATCTGCTTCTGCAGATAGGGATCGCGATAATCGGCCGCCGTCTCGAAGTCGCCGCCGAACGTCGTCTCGGCGTAAGTGAACACCACCGGCCAGTAGAGATGGCCGTCATACTTGACGACAAGCGGCTTGTCGTTGGCAATGAAATTGGCGAACAGCGACGCCACGAACAGCACGACGAAGATCCAGAACGACCAATAGCCGCGCCGGTTCGCCTTGAAGTTCTGCCAGCGCCGCTGATTGAGCGGCGACGGCGCGAAGGCGTGGCGGGTGGCGGGCACCGACTCGCCGAGCGGCGATTGCGTCGAGGTCTCGACCGGCTGGGGCGCGAGCAGCGTCATCAGACCTCCCGCGCCTCGAAGTCGATCCGCGGATCGATCCACATATAGGCGAGATCGGAGATCAGATTGACCACCAATCCGACCAGCGAGAAGATGAACAGCGTTCCGAACACCACCGGATAGTCGCGGTTCAGCACGCTCTCGAACCCGAGCAGGCCGAGCCCGTCGAGCGAGAAGATGGTCTCGATCAGCAGCGAGCCCGAGAAGAACGCGTGGATGAACGCGCCCGGGAAGCCCGCGATCACGATCAGCATGGCGTTGCGGAAGATGTGCCCGTACAGCACCTGGCGCTCGCTGCAGCCCTTGGCGCGCGCGGTCATCACATATTGCTTGCGGATCTCGTCGAGGAACGAATTCTTGGTGAGCAAGGTCATCGTCGCGAAGGCGCCGAGTGCCATCGACACCAGCGGCAGCGTCAGGTGCCAGAAGTAATCGATGATCTTCCAGTACCAGGGGAATTGCGACCAGCCGTCCGAAGTCAGGCCGCGGAGCGGGAAGATGTTGAGGAACGAGCCGCCGGCGAACAGCACGATCAACAGGATTGCAAACAGGAAGCCCGGAATAGCAAAGCCGATGATGATCACGGCCGAGGTCCAGGTGTCGAACCGCGAACCGTCCTTCACCGCCTTGCGGATGCCGAGCGGGATCGAGATCAAGTAGGTCAGCAGCGTCATCCAGATGCCGAGCGACATCGACACCGGCAGCTTCTCCTTGATCAGCTGGATCACGCTGACGCTGCGGAAATAGCTCTGGCCGAAATCGAAGCGCGCGAAATTCCAGACCATCAGCGCGAATCGCTCCGGCGCCGGCTTGTCGAAGCCGAACTGCACCTCAAGCTTCTTGATGAAATCAGGATCGAGCCCCTGCGCGCCGCGATATTTCGAGTTGATGGCCGCGCCGGCACCCGCACCCTGGCCGCGCTGCGCGCCGAAGTCGCCGCCGCCTCCCGACACGCGCGAGGTGCCGCCAGTGTCGGCGCCATTGATCTGCGCGATCACGCGCTCGACCGGTCCGCCAGGGGCAAACTGCACGACCACGAAAGAGACGAACAGGATGCCGAGCAGCGTCGGCAGCATCAGGAAGATACGTCGGGCGATATAGGCGCTCATCGGCTACTTCGCCTGCTCAAGCTTCGCGGCCTTGGCCGCATCATACCACCAATTCTCCGGCGCGCCGACGCCCTGGGTGTATTTTGCCAGCTTCTCGGTGTGTCCGAACTGATCCCAGTAAGCGATCGGATGCGTGTTGCGGTACCATTGCGGCACCCAGTAACGGCCGGCGCGAAACACGCGGTCGAAGGCGCGGCAGGCGACCGTCAGCTCGTGGCGGCTGTTGGCGCCGATGATCTTCTCGATCAGGGTGTCGATCGCCGGATTGGAAATGCCGGCGAGATTGTAGGAGCCCTTGGTCTTCGCGGCCTGCGACGAGAAAAACGGCCGCATGCTATCGCCCGGCGTCGCCGAGAAGCTGAAGCGCTGCATGGTCATGTCGAAGTCGAAGTCCTCGACGCGGGCGCGGTATTGCACCGCGTCGACCAGGCGGAACGTCGCATCGATGCCGAGCGTGCCGAGGTTCTTGATGTAGGGGCCGTGGTGCGGCTGCAGCGAGGGCTCGTCGTTGAGGAATTCGACCGTAATGGGCTCGCCGTTCGGCAGCACCCGCTTGCCGTCCTTGATGAGACAGCCGGCCTCGTTGAGCAGTTGCACCGCCTTGCGCAGCAGCGCGCGATCCTGACCGGAGCCGTCCGACATCGGCGGCAAGAACGGCAGGCCGAACACTTCGTCGGGCACCTGGCCGCGGAACGGCTCGAGCAATGCAAGCTCCTCCGGCGGGGGAGGCCCCTCAGCGACCATGTCCGAGTTCTGGAATGGCGAGACGGTGCGCGCATACGCATCGTACATGATGGTCTTGTTGGTCCACTCGAAGTCGAAGGCGCAGATCAGCGCCTCGCGCACGCGCGGATCCTTGAACTTGTCGCGACGCATGTTAATGAACCAGCCCTGCGCGCCCGACGGCGTGTCGTCGGGCAACGTCTCGCGCTTGACTCGGCCGTCCTTCACCGCAGGGAAATCGTAGCGCGTCGCCCAGACACGCGCGGTAAACTCCTCGCGGAACAGATAGCTCTTCGAGGTGAAGCCCTCGAACGCCACGTCGCGATCGCGATAATATTCATAGCGTACTGTATCGAAATTGTAGCTGCCGCGATTGACCGGAAGATCGGCGCCCCACCAGTCCTTGACGCGATCGTATTCGACGTAGCGGTTGACTTCGAAGCGGCCGACCTTGTAGGGCCCCGAACCAAGCACCGGATCGAGTGTCGATTCCTCGAACGGGCGCGTCGCGTAGTAGGCCTTGGAGAAGATCGGCAGGCTCGCGACATAGAGCGGTACGTCGCGCGCGCGCCCCGCCGCGAAGGTCACCACCACGGTCGCGTCATCGGGCGCCTCGGCCTTGATGAAATCGCGCAGCTGCACCTGGATCAGCGGATGCCCCTTGTCCTTCAGCGTGTTGAGCGAGAAGGCAACGTCTTGCGCGGTCAGCTTTGAGCCGTCATGGAAGCGCGCCTCGGGGCGCATAGTGAAGCGGTAGGTCAGCTTGTCCGGCGAGATCTGCACCGATTTCGCGGCAAAGCCGTACATCGCGTCGGGCTCGTCATTGGCGCGCGACATCAGCGTCGCGAACGTCATGTCCATGCCCTGCGCGCCTTCGCCCTTCAGAACATAGGCGTTGAGCGAATTGAAGGTGTAGTAGGACTGGTTGTAGGCACGTACCCAGGGAATCACCGAGAACGTCCCGCCCTTCGGCGCCTTCACATTGACGTAGTCGAATTGCTGGAAATCCGCCGGGTATTTCAGGTCGCCGAACACCGACATGCCGTGCATCTCGGTGCCGTTGTCGGCCGCCGCCGGGGCAGCGCGCAAGCCTGCAGCACTCAACGCACCGATGCCGAGACCGAGTGCGTGCCGACGGGAGAAGTGCGCCATGCGCGAATCCTTCGATCTTACGAACGCTTGAGCTTGGCCGCCTTGTCGGCGTCGTACCACCAAAGATTTGGGAATCCTGAAACCGCGTATTTCGGCAGCGGATCGGGATGGCTGAAGCGATCCCAATAGACATAGCGCTGCTTGTCGTAATTGAAGTGTGGAACGCAATAGAAGTTCCAGAGCAAGACTCGGTCCAACGCCTTGGCGGCGGCGATCTGATCGGCGCGGCTGGTCGCGAAGATGATGCGCTCGATGATGGCATCGACGGCCGGATTCTTGATGCCGGGAAGATTGTTCGAGCCCGGACGGTCGGCAGCCTGCGAACCGAAATTGTCGCGCTGTTCGTTGCCGGGCGAGATCGACTGTCCCCACACCTGGGTGACCATCTCGAAATCGAAATCGCGCACCCGGTTCTGGTACTGCACGGTGTCGACAGCGCGCAGGTTGACGGTGATGCCGAGGCGCTCCAGGCTCGGCTTGTAGAACAGCGTGATCCGCTCCATGCCGGAATCGCCGCTGTTGCCGAGGATCTCGACCGTAAACGGCTGGCCCGAAGAATCGACCAGCTTGCGATCGCGGATCTCGAAGCCGGCTTCCTTCAACAGTCGCGTCGCCTCGCGTAGATTGGCGCGCACGTTCTCCGGCGTGCCGCCAACCGGATCCTTGTACGGCGTCGTGAAGACTTCCGGAGGCACCTTGTCGCGCACCGTCTCCAGGATCTCGAGCTCCTTGCCTTCCGGCAGGCCAGTCGCCATCAGGTCGGGGATGCCGTCGAAATAACTTGAATCGCGATGGTACTCGCCGGTCGAGAGCACCCGGTTCATCTCTTCGAAATCGAACGCGTAATTGAAGGCCCGGCGTAGCCTCGGGTCCGCAAATTTCGGGCGCCTCAGGTTGAACACCCAGCCCTGCATCCGGCCTTGATTGCGGACGGTGAAGAGCTCCTTGAGCAGTCGCTTGTCGCGTACCGGCGGAACGTCGTAAGCCGATGCCCATTCCTTGGCGCTGCGCTCATTGTACCAATCGAACCCGTCGGCCTTCAGCGCCTCACGCGCGACGGTGTCGTCGCGGAAATACTCGTAGCGCAGCTCGTCGAAATTGTTCTGTCCGATTGCGATCGGAATATCCTTGCCCCAGTAATCCTTGACGCGCTCGAGCACCACCGACCGTCCGGCGACGAACTCCTTGATCCGGTAGGGTCCCGACCCGAGCGGCGGCTCCAGCGTGCTCGCGGTGATATCGCGCTTCTTGCCCTGCGCGTCGGTGCCCTCCCACCAATGCTTGGGCAGGATGATGAGCTGGCCGGTGATCATCGGTAGCTCGCGGTTGCCCGGGCTGTCGAAGGTGAACTTGACGTCGCGATCGCCGATCTTCTCGGCCTTCGCGATATGCCGGTAATAGGCGCTGAACATCGGACTGTTCGCCTTCAGCGCCTCGAACGAGAAGATCACGTCCTCCGGCGTCACCGGCTTGCCGTCGTGCCAGCGCGAGCCCGGCCGGAGGCGGTAGATCACGTAGGAGAAATCGTCTGGGAAGGCGGCGCCCTCGGCGAGTTCGCCGTAATAGGTATCGGGCTCGTCGAGCGAGGCTTCCATCAGCGAGTCGTAGATGCGGGCGACCGCGGCGGCGACCGTGCCCTTCAAACCCGCAACGACCAGGTTGAAGCTGTCATAGGTACCGGACTGGAACAGCCGCACCACGCCACCCTTCGGCGCGTCCGGCTTGACGTAGTCGTAGCGCTTGAAGTCGGCCGGGTACTTGATTTCGCCATAGGTGGAGAGGCCGTGCCGCCATTTCAGCCCGTTGGGGGCGTCATCGGCCAGTGCCGGCGTGATCGCCGGCAGGCTGGAGTTCAGTCCGAGCGCCGGCGCGAATGCCGCCAGTGCGCTGCCTTGAAGGAGGTGTCGTCGGGTGATCGCCAAATTCGCTCTTCCTGCTTGCGGCCCCGGTTACATGGGACCCAATATAAGGCAACGGTTCGACAGATTACGTTGCTTTTTCCTCATGATATTGGCCCGGGAACAATATTGGTGCGGCGAAACGTCCCGATAGCACCCCCGCGACAGCGGATTCCTCAAGGGATTTCCCAAGCGAAAGAGGATTCCCCATGCGAAAACGGCCAGGCAGTGCCTGGCCGTTTCATCCACATGGTTGCACGAAGCAATTCGTTACTTCGAGGCGGTCGGGAGCGGAGCCGGATGCTCCGAGTTCGAATTCAGATAGGCGATGATGTCGGCGCGCTCGCTGTCCTTCGGCACGCCGGCAAAGCCCATCGCGGTGCCGGGGATGAAGCCCTTCGGGTTGGTCAGGAACTTGTTGAGGTCGTCGAACGACCAATCGCCGCCCTTGCCCTTCATCGCGGCCGAGAAATTGAAGCCACGGCCCTCGCCTTTCTTCTCGCCGACGACACCGTACAGGTTCGGACCGACGCGGTTGGGGCCGCCCTTCTCGAAGGTATGGCAGGCCTGGCACTTCTTGGCGGCCGCGGCGCCCTTCTCCACCGAGGCGGTCTGCAGCAGCTTCTCGATCGGTTCGGAGGCGGCCGCAGCGGCCTCACCGCCAGCACCATGGGACTCTTCCTTCACCGCGATCTCAAAACCCGGCTTCTCCGGAAGCTTGGCGGAAAACACCGATCCGGCGGCAAAGCTCATCACCAGGACGACGATGCAGGTGCCGAGAACCGCACCGAGGATTTTGTTGAGTTCGAAGGAGTCCATTTGGCTCAGGCTCCGGGCCTTGAATGTCGACTTCAGGCCGGGAATACGGCCGCGGGGAAAGACCTGGGAATCGGCCTTATCGCACCGCCCCAAGCAGGGTTGAGATATCGGTTTGCCCGCGCTCTGGCAACCCGTATAAACGCGCCGAATTCAACCTCCTCCCCGGCAATTTCCGCAGGCCGGACGGGCCCCGACACGAATGACCGATCCCCGTACCTTGGTGCTGATTCCGGCCCGCATGGCCGCGACCCGACTACCCGGAAAACCGCTGCTCGACATCGCAGGCGCACCGATGATCGTTCATGTGCTGCGGCGGGCCGAGGCGGCCGGGATCGGCCGGGTTGCGGTCGCAACCGACACGGCCGAGATCGCAGCCGCAGTTCAGGCTGCGGGCGGCGAGGTGGTGATGACCCGCCCGGACCATCCTTCCGGCTCGGATCGGATCCATGAGGCGATGACGATCCTCGATCCGGACGGCGCTGCCGAGATCGTGGTCAATCTGCAGGGCGATTTCCCGACCATCACCCCCGAGACCATCCAGAGCGTGATGCCGGCGCTGGCCGACCCCACCGTCGACATCTCGACGCTGGCCTCGCGAATCCATACCGAGGAGGAGGATCAGGCTCCCAGCGTCGTCAAGGCGGTCGGCTCGCCGATCGGCGCCGACCGGCTGCGCGCATTGTATTTCACCCGCGCCACGGCACCTCATGGCGACGGCCCACGCTACCACCATATCGGCCTCTACGCCTACCGCCGGGCCGCGCTGGAGCGGTTCGTAGCGTTGCCGCCCTCGCCGCTGGAGCAGCAGGAGAAGCTCGAGCAGCTGCGCGCGCTGGAGGCCGGGATGCGGATCGACATCACCATCGTCGACACCGTCCCACGCGGCGTCGACACCCCGGCCGACCTCGAAACCGCCCGCAGAATACTTTCCAAAGCCTGAGCGGGTGCTAAAAGGCCCGCCAGGAAAGAACCTATGACCAAGAAGCTGAAAATCGCGTTCCAGGGCGAGCCTGGCGCCAATTCCCATATCGCGATCGTCGAGGCCTATCCCGACGCCGAGCCGATGCCCTGCCCGACCTTCGAGGACGCACTGGCGGCGATTTCCTCGGGAGAGGCCGATCTCGGCATGATCCCGATCGAGAACTCGGTCGCCGGCCGCGTCGCCGACATCCATCATTTGCTGCCCGCCTCGGGCCTGTTCATCATCGGCGAATGGTTCCTGCCGATCCGCCACCAGCTGATGGCGGTGAAGGGCACCAAGCTCGCCGACATCAAGAGCGTGGAGAGCCACGTCCACGCGCTCGGCCAATGCCGGCGCATCATCCGCAAGCTGGGCATCCGGCCGATCGTCGCCGGCGACACCGCCGGCAGCGCCCGCGACATCTCCGAGCGCGGCGATAGGAGCGTGGCGGCGATCGCCTCGCGCCTCGCCGCCGATATCTATGGCCTCGACATTCTCGCCGAGGACATCGAGGACGAGGCTCACAACACCACGCGCTTCGTGGTGCTGGCGCGCGAGGCCAAATGGGCCGCGCAGGGCTCCGGGCCGCTGGTCACCTCTTTTGTTTTCCGGGTGCGCAATCTGCCCGCCGCGCTCTACAAGGCGCTCGGCGGCTTCGCCACCAACGGCGTCAACATGACCAAGCTCGAGAGCTACATGGTCGACGGCAATTTCTTTGCCACGCAATTCTACGCCGATGTCGACGGCCACCCGAACGATCGCGGGCTGGCTTTCGCGCTCGAGGAACTGAAGTTCTTCTCGCGCGAATTCCGCATCGTCGGCGTCTACCCCGGCCATCCGTTCCGCGCCACTTTCAGCGAAACGCGGGATTAGTAGGCCGAGCGAGCGTAGTCTCCCCACACGTCGTCCCGGCGAAGGCCCGGACCCATACGCCGCAGCGGACGTTGTGGGTGGGACTCGTTGTTCAAGCGTCGCGCAACAATCACCATCGATTATGCGGCGGCGCTCCTCTGCAGCCCGAACGCCTCCGCAAGCAGGCTGTAGGACTTCTTCCGCGCTGCGTGATCATAGACTGCAGTGATCACCATCAGCTCGTCCGCCTGGCTCGCCGCGATCAGCGGCTCCAGCTTGGTCATCACGGTCGCCGGGCTGCCGACGAAGAGCCGCCCGCGGTTGCGCGCGATCGAGGCGCGTTCGGCGTCGGTGTAGGGATAGGCCTGAGCTTCCTCGACGCTCGGCAGCGGCAGATACTGGCCGCGGTCGCGGCGCAGCCGATTGAGATCCATCGACATCGCAAGCTGCTCGGCTTCCGAGTCGGTCTCGGCCACGACCACGGCAACCGCCAGGATCGATTGCGGCGTCGCACGCCAGCCCGACGGCTTGAAATGCGCGCGATAGTTCGTCATCGCCGCAATTGCGTCGTAAGTCGCAAAATGATGCGCGAACGCAAAGCCCATTCCGACCTCGGCAGCGAGCTCGGCGGAATAGTCGCTCGAGCCAAGCAGCCAGATCGGCGGCAGCGGCGAATCATCCGGCATCGCCACCACGTTGTTATAGGGATGGCCGGCCGGGAAATCGCGCGTCTCCCAAAGCGTCAACTCATGCAGCCGCTCGAGGAAGTCGTCGCCCTCGCGGCGATCGAGCCTGCTGCGCAGCGCATAAGCTGTGGCGCCATCGGTGCCGGGCGCGCGGCCGAGGCCAAGATCGATACGGCCGGGAAACAGCGCCTCGAGCATCTTGAACCGCTCGGCGACGACGAGTGGTGCGTGGTTGGGCAGCATCACGCCGCCGGAGCCGACCCGGATATGCTGCGTCACCGCCGCGATCTGCCCGATCATCAGGTCGGGCGCCGGGCTCGCGACCGAGGCGAGGTTGTGGTGCTCGGCAAGCCAATAACGCGTGTAGCCGAGACCATCGACATGGCGCGCCAGGTCGATGCTGTTGCGGAGTGCAGCGGCAGGCCTCGTGCCGGTGGTAACGACGGAGAGGTCGAGGACGGAGAGCGGGATCATGGCCGTCAGCCTAATGTGGCGCCACGAGTCGACAAAGGCCCCGGCCGCGCAGGGCAGTTCCGCACCGGAGGTCCGGCTTGGGGCGACAGCACAATTGGGACATAATACGACGATTATTTGAAGTATCCGGCTGCCCACAATCCATATTGGCAAGCAGTTCACCGTCAGAATCACAATTACATCATATATTTCAATCAATTATAAATTTCAAACAGCTGTTGTGCTTGGCCCATCACTCGTGCCACGCAGTCGAATCTTGCCGCTTCTTTGCGATAAATGGGCAACTTCCCAAATACGATCGGCTATTTCGGCCCACCGGATTCGCCTATCTTGGGGCCTCGATATCCAGGCCGGACGCCTGCCCTCCAGTTGCGGAGCCCTTGCGTATCATGACCGAGACCATTTCCTCCCTGCCGAACGGGCAGCGCGCGCCAAAGACGCCGAAAATCTCCTTCGAGTTCTTCCCGCCGAAGACCGAGGAGATGGAGCGCAATCTCTGGGAGACCATCAATCGCCTGGCGCCGCTGACCCCGAATTTCGTCTCGGTGACCTACGGCGCCGGCGGCTCGACGCGCGAGCGCACCCATTCCACCATCAGCCGCATCCTGCGCGAGACCGACCTGCTGCCGGCCGCGCACCTGACCTGCGTCAGCGCCTCGCGCGGCGAGATCGACGACATCGTCGACCGCTATTATGAGGTTGGCGTCCGCCACATCGTGGCGCTGCGCGGCGATCCGCCCGGAGGCATCGGCACGCCCTACTTCACCCATCCGGACGGCTACCAGAGCTCGGCCGAGCTCGTCGCGGGGATCAAGAAGCGCCACGCCGACATCGAGATCTCGGTGTCCGCCTATCCCGAGAAGCATCCTGAAGCCGCTGACTTCGATGCCGACATCGACACGCTGAAGGCCAAGGTCGACGCCGGCGCGACGCGCGCGATCACCCAGGTGTTCTTCGACAACGACCTCTATCATCGCTACGTCGACCGGGTGCGGGCGCGCGGCATCGAGATTCCGATCGTGCCCGGCATCATGCCGATGCACAATTTCAAGCAGGCCCGCAATTTCGTCACGCGTACCGGCACCAGCGTGCCGGACTGGCTCGCCGAGAAATTCGAGGGCCTCGACAACGACGCCGAGACCCGCAAGCTGGTCGCCGCCACCGTCGCCGCCGGCCAGGTGCAGAAGCTGTTCAAGCACGGCGTCGACACCTTCCACTTCTACACCATGAATCGCGCGGACCTCGTGTTCGCGATCAGCCACCTGCTCGGCATCCGGCCGACCGGTGCCCAAAAAGCTGCCTGACCCAGAAAGCAATCGATGTCCGTTCCGGTTTCCCCCAAGCGTAACGCTTTGCTCGCGGCTGCCCGCGAGCGCATCCTGGTGCTCGACGGCGCCATGGGCACGATGATCCAGGGCCTGCAGTTCGACGAAGCCGCCTTCCGTGGCGAACGCTTCAAGGACTTCCACCGCGACATCAAGGGCAACAACGATCTGTTGATCCTGACCCAGCCCGAGGCGATCACGGACATCCACGCGGCCTATCTGTGTGCCGGCGCCGACATCGTCGCAACCAACACCTTCTCCTCGACCTCGATCGCGCAGGCCGACTACGACATGTCGGACCTCGCTTATGAAATGAACCTGCAGGGCGCACGGCTGGCGCGTGCCGCCGCGGAGCGCGTGAGCGCCGAGGACGGCAAGCCGCGCTTCGTCGCCGGCGCGCTCGGCCCGACCAACCGCACCGCCTCGATCTCTCCCGACGTCTCCAATCCCGGCTATCGCGCGGTCACTTTCGACGACCTGCGCAAGGCGTACGGCGAGCAGGCCAAGGGCCTGCTCGACGGCGGCGCCGACCTGCTGCTGGTCGAGACCATCTTCGACACCTTGAACGCCAAGGCGGCGCTGTATGCGATCTCCGAGATCATCGAGGAGCGCGGCATCGACGTGCCCGTGATGATTTCCGGCACCATCACCGACAAATCCGGCCGCCTGCTCTCCGGGCAATTGCCGGAGGCGTTCTGGCATTCGGTACGGCACGCCAGGCCGATCACGATCGGCTTCAACTGTGCGCTCGGCGCCGAGGATCTGCGCGCGCACATCGCCGATATCGGCCGCGTCGCCGACACGCTGGTCTGCGCTTACCCCAACGCCGGCCTGCCCAACGAGTTCGGCCAGTACGACGAGACGCCGGACTACATGGCGCGGCTGATCGGCGAGTTCGCCGCCGCCGGCCTCGTCAACATCGTTGGCGGCTGCTGCGGCACCACGCCCGACCATATCGCCGCGATCGCCCGGGCCGTCGCCCCGCACAAGCCGCGCGTGGTGCCCGAGATCGAACCGCGGCTGCGGCTCTCCGGCCTCGAGCCGTTCACGCTGACCGACGCCATTCCCTTCGTGAACGTCGGCGAGCGCACCAACGTCACCGGCTCGGCGCGTTTCCGCAAGCTGATCACCGCAGGCGACTACACGGCGGCGCTTCAGGTCGCACGCGACCAGGTCGAGAACGGCGCCCAGGTCATCGACGTCAACATGGACGAGGGTCTGCTCGATTCCGAGGCGGCGATGGTGACGTTCCTCAACCTCGTCGCCGCCGAGCCCGACATTGCGCGCGTGCCCGTGATGGTCGACTCCTCGAAATTCCACGTCATCGAGGCCGGCCTGAAATGCATCCAGGGCAAGCCGATCGTGAACTCGATCTCGATGAAGGAAGGCGAGGAGAAATTCCTGCACGAGGCAACGATCGCCAAGCGTCACGGCGCCGCCGTGGTGGTGATGGCGTTCGACGAGACCGGCCAGGCCGACACGTTCGCGCGCAAGACCGAGATCTGCAAGCGCGCCTACGACCTGCTGGTCAATCGACTCGACTTCCCGCCCGAGGACATCATCTTCGATCCGAATATTTTCGCGATCGCGACCGGCCTCGAGGAGCACAACAATTACGGCGTCGACTTCATCGAGGCGACGCGCTGGATCCGGCAGAACCTGCCGGGCGCGCACATCTCGGGCGGCGTCTCCAACCTCTCGTTCTCGTTCCGCGGCAACGAGCCGGTGCGCGAGGCGATGCACTCGGTGTTCCTGTATCACGCCATCCATGCCGGCATGGACATGGGCATCGTCAATGCCGGACAGATGATCGTCTATGACGACATCGACCCGGAGCTGCGCCAGACCTGCGAGGATGTGATCCTCAACCGCGATCCCGGTGCGTCCGAGCGGCTCTTGGCGCTGGCCGAGAAATTCCGCGGCAAGGAGAAGCAAACCAAGGAGCAGGATCTCGCCTGGCGCGAATGGCCGGTCGAGAAGCGGCTGTCGCACGCCCTGGTGCACGGTATCACCGAATTCATCGAGGCCGACACCGAGGCCGCCCGCCAGAATGCGTCCCGTCCGCTCGACGTCATCGAGGGGCCGCTGATGGCCGGCATGAACGTGGTCGGCGACCTGTTCGGCGACGGCAAGATGTTCCTGCCGCAGGTCGTGAAATCGGCGCGCGTGATGAAGCAGGCGGTCGCCTATCTGATGCCGTTCATGGAGGAGGAGAAGGCGCGCAACCTTGCCAACGGCATCACCGGCGGCCGCAACGCCGCGGGCAAGATCGTGCTCGCCACGGTGAAGGGCGACGTCCACGACATCGGCAAGAACATCGTCGGCATCGTGCTCCAGTGCAACAATTTCGAGGTCATCGACCTCGGCGTCATGGTGCCTGCCAACAAGATCATCGAGACCGCGAAGGCCGAGGGCGCCGACATCATCGGCCTGTCCGGCCTGATCACGCCCTCGCTCGACGAGATGAGCTTCCTCGCCGGCGAACTGGAACGGCAGGGCATGAACGTGCCGCTTTTGATCGGCGGCGCCACCACCAGCCGCGTGCATACCGCCGTGAAGATCGACCCGAACTATCCGGGCGGCCCGGTCGTGCATGTCAATGACGCGAGCCGCGCCGTCGGCGTCGCCTCCTCGCTGCTGTCGGCCGACAAGAAGCAGGCCTACGCCGCCGAGGTGCGCGCCGAATACGCAAAAATCTCGACGGCGCATTTCCGCGCCCAGGCCGACAAGAAGCGGCTGAAGCTGAACGACGCCCGCGCCAACAGGGTGGCGATCGACTTTGCGGCGGCGCCGCCGAAGAAGCCGGCCTTCTTCGGGCTGAAGAGCTTCGATGCCTACGACCTCGCGGAGCTGGCTGATTACATCGACTGGACGCCGTTCTTCCAGACCTGGGAATTGACCGGCCGCTTCCCGGCGATCCTCGACGATCCCAAGGTTGGTGAAGTCGCGCGCTCGCTCTACGCCGACGCGCGCAAGATGCTCGACACGATCATAAAGGAGAAGTGGTTCACGGCGCGCGCCACCATCGGCTTCTGGCCGGCGAACGCGGTCGGCGACGACATCGAGGTCTATGCCGACGAGACGCGGAAGCAAAAGATCGCGGCCTTCCATACGCTGCGCCAGCAGCTGGAGAAGCGCGAGGGCCGCTTCAACGCCGCTCTGTCGGACTTCGTCGCGCCAAAGGAGACCGGCGTGCCTGACTATATCGGCGGCTTCGTCGTCACGGCGGGAATCGGCGAGGATGCGGTCGCTGACCGTTTCAAGAACGCCAATGACGACTACTCCTCGATCCTGTGCAAGGCGCTGGCCGATCGTCTCGCCGAAGCCTTCGCCGAGCGCATGCACCAGCGCGTGCGCAAGGAGTTCTGGGGCTATGCGCCCGACGAGGCGTGGTCGGCGGACGAATTGATCCTCGAGAAATATGACGGCATCCGCCCCGCGCCCGGCTATCCGGCGCAGCCCGACCACACCGAGAAGCGAACGCTGTTCGCGCTGCTCGATGCCGAGAACACCGCCGGCGTGAAACTGACCGAGAGCTTTGCGATGTGGCCGGGCTCGTCGGTCTCGGGCCTGTATTTCTCGCATCCCGAGAGCTTCTATTTCGGCGTCGGCAAGATCGAGCGCGACCAGGTCGAGGACTATGCCGCGCGCAAGGCCATGACGGTCGCCGAGGTCGAGCGCTGGCTCGCGCCGGTGTTGAACTACATCCCCTCGCAGGACGGTGCCAAGGGATCGGCGATCGCGCCGGCCGCAACGCCCGCCAATGACGAGGAACTGGCCTCGCATCCGCAGGGCTGCACCTGTGCCGTGCACCTCGCCTGGCGCAAGAAGAAGGTAGGCGCGGGGTAAGCCTCGCCAAGACTTGTCATCGCCGGGCTTGACCCGGCGATCCCTCTTCAACGACATTCCTCCAGTCGACGGATGCCCGGGTCATCTGCACGAAGACGCGCTTCGCGCTCTTGCCCGGGCATGACGCAAGGAGTTCGCCCCATGCAGTTCTTCTCCTTCTGGCGATCGCTGGCGAGCTTTCGGGTGCGGATCGCGCTCAACCTCAAGGGCGTGCCGGCCGAGGTGGCGTTCGTCGACATCGATGCGGACGCGCATCGCGCCGACGCCTATCGCAAGATCAATCCGCAGATGGCGCTGCCGGCGCTGGTGACCGACGACGGCACGGTGCTGTTCCAGTCGCTCGCGATCATCGACTATCTCGACGAGACATTTCCGACCCCGCCGCTGCTGCCATCAGATGCGCTCGGCCGCGCCTGGGTGCGCGGGCTGGCGCTGATCGTCGCCTGCGAGGGCCATCCGCTGCTGACCCCGCGGGTACGCCGCTATCTCGACCGCGAGCTCGATCTGCGCGACAGCCAGCAGAACGCGTGGCGGCGGCACTGGACGGTCGAGACGCTCGCGGCGCTCGAGGGCCACCTCGCCGGCCACAAGGCGACCGGCCAGTTTTGTCACGGCGATGCGCCGACCCTCGCCGACATCTGCCTGGTCGGCCATGTCACGGCGGCGATCAACCAGCAGATCAGCCTGTCGCCCTGGCCGACCGTTAAGCGGATTCACGATGCCGCCATGGCGCTGCCGGCGTTTGCGAAAGCGCATCCCTCCGCACAGCCGGATACGCCGGAGGCGATGCGGGCGAAGTGAGCTGTCGTCCCTGCGAAAGCAGCGACCCATACTCCGCAGCAGACGTTGTGAACGGGACTCGTCGTTCCAGCATCCTTCAACAATGAGCATTCGTGGTTACGGGTCCCCTGCTTTCACAGGGACGACACCACATCTGTTGCTCCATCAGTGCGTCGCACTTCCGCATCTCGCGACATGAATTGGCCAAGAGATGGACTCCGGGTTCGCTAGAGGGCGCGCTAGGTGTCGGCACCATCGGTATCGCGCGGACAATAGAGGAAGTCGGCATCCCAGATCACCGGCAGCGATGCTTCATCGATCGTCAGCGTCGCCATCAGTTGCGGAATCCATTCTTCGCCCATCAGCCGCCGCGCAGGTTTCAAGATGGACGTGGGATCACGCCGTGATACCGTGCAGCCCCAACCAGCCGGTATAGAGGCCAACGAGCACGATCAGCGCGGCCGACACATAGGGCGCGCGTTGCGCAAACCGACTGAACCCTCCCCAGTGACGCTCGACATGGCGCAGACTGAGCGCGGCCACAACACCAGCGGAGACCATGGTGATCGCAAGCCCAATGCCGAAGCAAAGGACCAGCACGAAGCCGAGGCTAAATTGCTTGAGCTGAAGGCAGAGCAGCAGCACGGTGATCGCCGCCGGACAAGGAATGAGGCCGCCGGTCAGGCCGAACAGAATGATCTGCCAGGTCGTGACGGTGCGTCCGGCAAAGCGATTGCGGATGTCGGCGGCGTGAGCGCGCGCATGCGCGTCTTCCGCGTCGCCGAGGTCCATGTGCGCGTGGTCGTGCTCCTCGAACAGCACTTCCGCAATGTCCGCCCGCAGCGACACACGTGCCTTGAAGGCATGCGGCTCCGGGATTTCATCGACGCTTTCCAGATAGCCACCCCGATCGGCGAAGCGAAAGCGCTGCTCGCTGCCGTCGGGACGGATGGTCAAGACGTCGACCTCGCCGGCCGCCGGGAGCGTCCCGGCCTCGCTACGCAACCGCCAGCGCGGCGGCACGCCATCCTCGAAAACTTCGAGCGACAGCGCCTGCCCGGCGAGGATCAGTTGACGCGTTTCATCGTGGTGGTGATGGTCATGGTCATGTTCGGAATTCTGCTCGCGCCAGGTGCGCCAAGCCATCCAGGCGGCGACCGCGATGATGATCGCCGCCGACACCAGTTGCAACCAGGCTTCGCTGCGTTCGCCGGACCATTGCTGGCCGAAATGCAGCCCCGCGACCGCGATGATCCAGACGATGGCCGTGTGCGAGATGGTCGCCGACAGGCCGAGCAGCACAGCCTGCAGCACCGTGCCGCGGATCGCGACGATGAAGGCCGCCATCATCGTCTTGGAGTGCCCGGGCTCGAGACCATGCAGCGCGCCGAGCAGGATCGCACTGGGGATGAACAGCCATGCATGCGCGCTGCTCTGCTGGAGCAGCTGGGACAGATCGGTCATGTGCTTCACTTCAAATAGGTGCGAACGACGTCGATGAGATCGGCGGCGCCCTGCGCCCGCTCGGGATCCTTTTCCCGGGCAGGGTCGACCACGTGATGGCGGATATGATCCTCGAGCAGTTCCGCGGTGAGACCGTTGATGGCGCCGCGAACCGAGGCCACCAGCATCAACACGTCGGCGCAGCCGAGCTCGGACTCCAGTGCCCGCTCGACGGCCTCCAGCTGACCCTTGATGCGGCGAACCCGGCCGACGAGCTTGGACTTGTGCTTGATTGTGTGCGACATGCAAATAATATAGGGGGGTACCCTATATTGGTCAACACCGCTTTCTGGTCTTTGCGCCGGGGACAACCGCCAGCGCCGTGTGTTCCTGTCACAATCGGTGAATTCTTGGTGATCTGCCGACGCGGCAGAGCCGGTTGACAGCAAGGCGCATTGCTCTTCTATTGACGGCACGGGGATGTGCGATCTCCCCGCGAGGCGACATGCCCAAGAATCGCGTCCTGTTCACCAAGGACGCATCATGTCATCATACACCTCGATCTCATCCGAAAAACTGTATCGTCTCATCGGCACGGCCAAGGCGCCGGCGCTTGTCGACGTCCGTCTCGATGAGGATTTTTCCAGCGATCCGCGCCTGATTCCGGGCGCGATCCGGCACTCCCATCTCGACATCCAGGACTGGGCGTCCGGCCTGACCGGCCAGTCCGTGGTCGTGGTCTGCCAGAAGGGACAGAAGCTCAGCGAAGGCACCGCCGCCTGGCTCCGATGCGGCAACATTGCTGCCGAAGTCCTCGAGGGCGGCCATCTCGCCTGGAAGCAGGCGGAGCTTCCGACCGTTCCTGCCGACAGAATTCCGAAACGTGACGGGCGCGGCCGCACCGTCTGGGTGACGCGGTCGCGGCCGAAGATCGATCGCATCGCCTGCCCGTGGCTGATCCGCCGCTTCATCGATCCCGCGGCGGTGTTCCTGTTCGTCGCTTCAGCGGAAGTCGAGGCGGTCGCTGAACGATTCGACGCCACGCCGTTCGATATCGAGAACGTGTTCTGGAGCCACCGCGGCGAGCTCTGCACCTTCGACGTGATGGTCACGGAGTTCGGCCTGTCGACGCCCGCACTGGAGCGACTCGCGACCATGGTGCGGGCCGCGGACACCGCCCGGCTCGATCTGTCGCCGGAGGCCCCGGGGCTGCTCGCCGCTTCGCTCGGCCTGTCGCGGATGTTCGACGACGACCTCGAGCAGTTGAGCGCCGGCATGCTGCTCTACGACGCCTTCTATCGCTGGTGCCGCGACGCGACCAGGGAAACGCACAACTGGCCGACCAGCAAGGTGAAGCCGTGAGCGTTGCGATCTTCCGCTTCATCTGAGCAAGCGCGCACCTGAAGAACCTGGGGCAGCACAACACAACCAGGAGAACAGCCATGCAGAAGCGAAGATTCCTCCACCTGATCCTTGCGCTCGCGGTCGCAGGCACCGCCGTGCCCGCCCGCGCCCTGACGCAGGACGAGCTTGTCGCGAAACTTCAGGCTGCCGGCTACGCGAACGTCAGCGACGTCAAGTCGACGGCCGAAGGCACGACGGCGAAGGCGATGAGGAACGGCAAGCCCGTAAAGCTCGTGATCGACAGCAGCGGCCAGGTCAAGGAGCAGGACTGAGGTCCTGCTCCGCCCGAAGCGACCAGAGGCCGAAACAATGGAGTGACGATCATGATGAGAACAACCCTGGCCCTGTGCCTCGCCGCGCTGTGGCCCGGCGCAACGCTTGCAACACCAGCCGATGGTGGCGAGCAGCGTGAAACGGCCATCGCATTGCAGGCGGCGGCCGTCGATCCGCCGGCAAGCGAGACGCTGCGCGGCGTCGTCGATAGCGTCGACGAACGCAATGACACGCTGCTGATACGCCTGCCTGCGGGCAGAACGGAACCGTTCAAGGTTCAGGACGGGCTGATCTTCAATGCCGTCCGCTTCGGCGACCCCGTCGAAATCTCGGTGCAGGCCATCTCGGGATTCCCGACCATCGTCGGGCTCACCAAGCAATAGAGCCGCGATCTGACGCAAGGAACGTTCAACATTGGGAGAAGCCGATGACCATCAACACAGAGCGTCGAAACTTCATCGCAGCGGCTGGCGTAGCCGCAGCATCTGCAACCGTGCTTGGCATCAACCAGGCCGTGGCTGAAACCAATCAGCAGACAGGAGCCAGAGCCATGTCCTATCAGGCAAAGCCGATGCCATTCGATCCAAAATCGATCAGCGGCATCTCGGAGAAGATACTCGTCAGCCACTACGAGAACAACTACGTCGGCGCGGTGAAGCGACTCAACGCGATCGGCACGCAGCTTGCCGAGCTCGACTTCGCCAAGGCCCCGAACTTCGTCATCAACGGCCTGAAGCGCGAGGAGCTGGTCGCGGCGAACTCGATGATCCTGCACGAGGTCTATTTCGACGGGCTCGGCGGCGCGGGCAAGCCGAACGGCGCACTGGTCGAGGCGATCGGGCGCGACTTCGGCAGCCTAGAGCGCTGGCGGACCGAATTCGCCGCCATGGGCAAGGCGGAAGGCGGCGGTTCGGGCTGGGTGATCCTCGCCTACTCGCCCCGCGACAAGCGGCTCGTCAACCAATGGGCGGCCGATCACACGACCACGCTCGCCGGCGGCCGCCCGGTCCTGGTGCTCGATATGTATGAGCACGCCTATCACATGGACTTCGGAGCCGCGGCGGCCCGCTATGTCGACATCTACATGGAAGCCATCCGCTGGGACAACGCGGCCAGACTCTATGAGCAATATTCGAACGAGGCTTGAGGAGAGACGCGTGGAACTTCCTTCGAGGGAGATTTTTCCGGAATGACACCAACGTCCTCGCATCGCGGCCGATTGGCGGAACTGGCACGCTATTTCCTGCGCCTCGGCTTTCTCGGCTTCGGCGGCCCGGTCGCGCTCGTCGGGCAGATGGAGCACGAGCTGGTCGACGGCAAGAAATGGCTGACCAAGGCTGAAATGAAGGAAGCGATTGCCATCTGCCAATCGCTGCCGGGACCGCTGGCGATCCAGGTCGGCATCTACGTATCCTGGCTCCGCGGCGGCTTCTGGGGAGCCTGGGTCGGTGGATGGTGCTTCATCCTGCCGAACTTCGTCATCGTGGCGGCTCTCGGCGCGCTGTACGTCTACCTTGGCGATCTCCAGCCAGTCACCGCGATCTTCTACGGCGTCAGCCCCGCCGTGATCGCGCTCATCCTGCACTCCTGCTACCGGCTTGCCAAGCTCGGCATGGAAGACTGGCTGCAATGGGCGATCGCAGCGATTTGCCTGGCGGTCACCGTCATTCTCCAGGCCGAGGTCGCCCTGCTGTTCATCGGCGCGGGCATCGTGGGCATCCTCTATTACGGCAAGCCGTTCAAACGCTCGCCCGCGATCCTGCCGGGAATTGCCATCGTGCCGGTCGCCGCAGGTCCGATCGCGCCGGTCGCAAGCACGTCTACGCTCTCCAAGCTGTTGCTGTTCTTCCTCAAGGCCGGCTCGCTGACCTTCGGCAGCGGCCTCGTCATTGTGCCGTTCCTCGAGCAAGGGCTCGTGCAGCAATATGGCTGGCTCGATGAGCGGCAATTCCTCTTCGCGGTCGCGATCGGCATGATCAGTCCGGGACCAGTGGTGATCACCGCGACCTTCGTCGGCTACCTCGTGGCGGGATTCTGGGGCTCGCTGGTCTCCACCATCGGCATTTTCCTGCCGTCGTTCCTGCTGGTGCTGATCGTCGCGCCGCTGCTGGCGCGGCATCGCGGCAACGCCAACGTGCAGGGCTTTGTGAAGGGCGCCTATGCGGCGGCGATCGGCACCATCCTCGGCGCCTGCATCCTGCTCGGCAAGATCGCCATCGGCGACTGGCTGACAGCGCTGATCGGCACGATCTCGCTCGCCCTCCTGTTCCGCTGGAAGGTGAGCAATCCGCTCTTGATCGCTGCAACGGCCGTCGTCGGCCTGATCGCCTATCCGTTACTGCAGCCGACCTGGGTGATGGTTCATTAGCCGCCCGTGACATCCCCGGTGCTCTGGTTCAAGCGGCGCGGATGGATTGACCGGGCCGACAAGCGACGTTGAAACACCGCTGCGTTATCGGCGTTGAGAACCCGATTACGGCTCTCTAGATCAGGACTGCCCCATCCGCCCCTGCGGCGCAGTCATAACCCACCGAAGAGTTGAGGCAATGCGACCCCACATCATCTGCCACATGGGCACGTCGATCGACGGCCGGCTTCATCCCAGCCGCTTCACCAAGCCGGCCGCGGGCATCCCGGCCGAGGTGCTGCGCTCCCACTATGAGAGGATACATGACGGCTTCAATGCCGATGGATGGATCATCGGCCGCGTCACCATGAACGAGATGGCCAAGGGAACGGAGCGGCAGTTCGCCAATGCGCCCAAGCTGCCGCGCGAGCCGCATCTCGGCAACCGCGACGGCCGCAAGCTCGCTGTCGGCATCGATCCGTCGGGCCGGGTACATTTCGGCAAGGACAATGTCGGCGGCGATCACGCCGTCGCGGTGCTCGGCGAACAGGTCTCCGACAGCCATCTCGCCGAGCTGCGCGAGGACGGCGCGTCCTACATCTTTGCAGGCCTCAAGGGCGACGATCTGGCGAGCGCGATGGCGCAGCTTGCAGCGCGGTTCGGCGCCAAGACGCTGCTGCTCGAAGGCGGCGGTGCGATCAATGGCGCCTTCCTCAAGCACGGGCTGATCGACGAGTTCAGCACATTGATCCATCCGGCCGTCGACGGTGTCGCGGGATCGCAAAGCATTGTCGACTATCATGGCGAGGCCGGCGAGCGCCCCGGCGCCGGGCAGTCGCTCCGGCTCACCCATTGTGAAACGCTGGAAGGCGGCATGGTCTGGCTGCGTCACGCGGTGGAGCGCGCGCCGGGCTGAGCGCTCCCTGAGAGACTGCACCAGAGCTGCGTCACCTCTCCCGCGCGCGGGAGAGGGAACGCAGCGTTTGCTCGCCGGTGTCAGAACTTGTAGCTCAACGCGGCGCGGGCGACGCTGAACCTGTTCTCGCGACTGGCATTGTAACGGATCTGGCTCTGCAGCGGATCCGTGCCCTGGAATGTCGCCGTCGTACCGCTGCTGCCGAGATCGATATAGAGATATTCGCCGCGCAGCGTCCAGTTATTGGTGAAGGCATATTCGAGGCCGGCGCCGGCGGTCCAACCGACGCGAACGTCGGAGTTATCGCCAAGCCAGAGCCGCGAGAGGCCCGTGGAGAAGGCCGACGAATTGGCGATGTTGGTCTTCACCTCGCCATAGGCCACACCGCCCGTCGCGTAGATCAGCAGGCGCTCGGCCGGCACAAAGCCGATACGACCCCGCACGGTGCCGAACCAGTCGATGTTGCTGGTGTTCGCAATGTTGAAATTGCCCGTCACGCCGCCAGGGAAAGCGGCGGTGGTGCTTCCTCCCTTGGTGGACTTCAGGTCGACATAGTTGAAATCGGCTTCCACGCCAAGGACGACCCTGTCCATCTGATAATTGTATCCGATCAGTCCACCAGCGGTAACACCGGCATGGTTGCTGTTCGAAAGGGGCACACGGACGATGTTGCCGGGGGGAATCAGCGAACTGACATTGCTGCTTGTCGTGATATTCCCACCATCATACCAGCCCCCGCCCGCATTCACGCCGGCGTAGAATCCGGACCAGTTGAACGCGGGAGCCAGCAATGGCGGAGCCTTGGTCCAATTGCGCTCCGACAGGTCAGCGGCTGACGCCGCGCTCGCAAATTGCGTAATCAAAAGCAGGCAAGTCCCAACGATTGCAAAACGGCGCACTTCCATTCCCCTTGCGGTTGCCATAGGCCAGCGACACACGTCTCTGCCATGGGCGGAAGGGATGCGACAGTACGTCTCATTCAAATTCTATTCTTTTCCGCACTCCTGTGGCGCAGTTGCAACGGCCCGCACTCACAACCTGGTGATCGTCCGGGGGTCAATCGGCGCCGAACCGGTAACCGCTTCTGCACGCCGCGACGAAGAACGAGACGCCGCGCGCGACGTGTTCGTCGAGCTCGGGATCGAGCGCCTTGAGGTCGACTTCGTACAGCGCCCGCATCAGCATGGGCACCGCAATGATGTCGAGGAACAGGCGCGCGGTGGTAGGCAGGTGCTCCGGCGCGAAGGCCGGCAGCTTGCCGAGCTCGTCGGATTGCGTCAGGTCGCGCAGCAGATGGATACCGAGCTCGGTCGCGAGCGCGCGCGCCCTGCGGTTGACGGTGGCGGCGAGATCCGGGAAACGATGCGCCTCGGCGATGGCGAGCCGCATCAGCCCGATCCGGTCGGCGTCGAGACCCCAATGCAGCAGCGTAGAGGCGACGCTGGTGAGGCGTTCCTCCACAGTCGCACCAAGAGGCGCGTCCGCCTTGAACTCAGCGATGCGTGACAGGATGTCCCGCGTCACCACCTCGGTGAACAGCGCTCGCTTGTCCTGAAAGCGCGCATAGATCGTGCGCTTGCCAGAGCGCGCGATGTCCGCGATCTCGTCGATGCTGGCGCCTTCGAACCCGCGCTGCAGGAAGACCTTGCGCGCCGCATCGAGGATGCGCGCGTCGACCTCGCCGGCGAGCTCCTTCGGCGGCCGGCCGGCACGCACCTTGATCGGCCTTTCTGCCGTGCGGGCCTTGGGCGCCCGCGGCATCTTCAGCGTGCTGGTGGTCATTGGCTTGACCTCGGGTTCCGTGAGCCGTTGGGCCGGCAACGCCCAGTAATATAGGCCGATCACATCTGGTTGTAAATAGAACGGTACAGTTTCGTTCCTATTGACGCTGCATTGCGGTGGGACTATCTGCCGCACAGAACGGAACGGCATCGTTCCCTTTTGCGAAGGCCTTGCAGACCTCGCTCAACAGCCAGGAGCAGCCATCATGTTCGAAGACACTGTCTTGGAGCGCGACCAACCGGGGCACGAGGGCATCGAGGGTTCGCCCTCGCTTCCACCCTCTCATGAGCCCACCATCACGGCCGAGCGGCCGGAGATCACCGCGCGCGCACCCGCGCAGGAACGCCCCGCAAACAAGCAGCCGGTCCCGCCGGCAACGATCCCGCCCGAGGCCACGGCACCGAAGCGCGGCTTCCTGCGCCGCCGTCCGGTCGTCTCCGCGATCGGCACCGTGCTGCTCGCCGCCACGCTCGGCGGTGGCTATCTGTACATGGACTACACCGAGCATTTCGAATCCACCGATGACGCCTTCATCGCGGCGCGGCAGTCCGCGCTGGCCCCGAAGGTCTCGGGCTACATCACTGCCGTTCCGGTCACCGACAACCAGCATGTCGCAGCCGGCGATGTGATCGCCCGGCTCGATGACCGCGACTATCGCGTCGCGCTGGCACAGGCCGAGGCGCAGGTCGCGGCCGCACAGGCCAGCATCGAGAATGTCGACGCGCAGCTCGACGTGCAACAGGCGCAGATATCAGCCAACCAGGCCCAGGTCGACCAGGCGCAGGCGGCGCTGACCTTCGCCCAGCAGCAGGCGACTCGCTACCAGCACCTGGAGCAGACCGGCTACGGCACGGTGCAGAATTCCGAGCAGTACACCTCGCAACTGCATCAGCAGCAGGCCTCGCTGCTGAGCGCGCAGGCGACGCTCAATCTCGCGCAGCGTCAGGTGGAATCGCTGAAGGCGCAGCGCAAGAGCGCGGTCGCCAACCTCGCCCAGGCCGAGGCGCAGCGCGACCAGGCTAAACTCAATCTGTCCTACACGACGGTCACGGCCGCGCAGCCGGGCCGCGTCGTCAATCTGTCGGCCGCGGTCGGCCAGTTCGCGCAGGCCGGCACCAACCTTTCGATGTTCGTGCCCGACCAGACCTGGGTCACCGCGAACTTCAAGGAGATCCAGCTCGACCAGATGCGTCCGGGCGAGAAGGTGACGCTGAAGATCGATGCCTATCCCGGCCGCACCATCAAGGGTCATGTCGAGAGCGTGCAGCCCGGATCGGGCACCGCGTTCTCGCTGCTGCCGGCGCAGAACGCCACCGGCAACTACGTCAAGATCGTGCAGCGCGTGCCGGTGAAGATCGTGATGGACAACCCGCCGACCGACGTTGCGCTCGGTCCGGGCATGTCCGTCGTCCCGACAGTGCGGATCAATCCCGCGCCGTCACTGCTCGAACGGCTTGGCAAGCTCTGATCCGGGGAGGCCGTCATGAGCGCCGCAGCAATCGATGCCGGAAGTCCCCCTGCTCCAAGCGTTGCCGTCAATCCCTGGCTGATCGCCATCGTGGTCGCGCTCGCGAGCTTCATGGAGGTGCTCGACACCACCATCGCCAACGTGGCGCTGCCCTATATCGCGGGCGGGATGGGCGTGAGCGAGGACGAAGCCTCCTGGGTGGTCACCTCCTATCTGGTGTCCAACGCTATCATCCTGACCGCCTCCAGCTTTCTCGCCAAAATGCTGGGGCGGAAGACGTTCTTCCTGATCTGCCTCGGCATCTTCACCGTCAGCTCGATCCTGTGCGGCTTCGCGCCCAATCTGAACGCGCTGCTGCTGTTCCGCATCCTGCAGGGTCTCGGCGGCGGCGGCATGGTGCCGGTGGCGCAGTCGATCCTCGCGGATGCGTTCCCGCCGGCCAAGCGCGGCCAGGCCTTCGCGGTGTTCGGCATCGCCGTGGTGGTGGCGCCGGTGGTCGGCCCGACGCTCGGTGGCTGGCTCTCCGACAATCTGTCCTGGCACTGGTGCTTCCTGATCAACGCGCCGGTCGGCCTGTTCGCGATGGTCGCGATCGCCGCGGTGCTGCGGGAGCCTGCGAAGGCTGCGGACCCGAAGCAGGACAACTCGTTCGACTTCGTCGGCTTCGCGCTGGTGGCGACCTTCCTTGGCGCGCTCGAGGTGACGCTCGACCGCGGCCTCGAGGACGATTGGTTCGGATCGTCCTTCATCGTCGCGTCAGCGGCGATCTGTGCCGCCGCGTTCGTGCTGATGATCCCGTGGGAAATGACTCGCCGCAATCCGATGATCGATTTGCGGATGGTCGCGACCCGGCAGTTCGGGGCGAGCTTCCTGGTGATGCTGGCGACCGGCGCCATCCTGCTTGCGACCACCCAGTTCCTGCCGCAGCTGGTGCAGCAGGATTTCGGCTATACCGCGACCTGGGCCGGCCTCGTGCTCTCGCCCGGCGGCGTGGTCACCATGCTGATGATGTTCGTGGTCGGCCGGCTCGCCGCCAGTGTGCAGCCGAAATACCTGATCATCGCCGGCGCGCTGGTGATCGCCGCCTCGATGTACAGCATGACCAACGTGTATGGCGATCTCGGCTTCTGGTACATGGCGCGCTCGCGCATGCTGATCGGAGTCGGCCTGCCGCTGATCTTCATTCCGATCATGACGGCGTCCTATGACGGCGTCCCCGCCGGCAAGACCGACCAGGCCTCCGCGCTGATCAACGCGGCGCGCAACACCGGCGGCTCGATCGGCGTCGCGTTGGTCTCCAACGTGCTGACGCATCGCCAGCAGTTCCACCAGAGCCGGCTGGTCGAACAGGTGACGCCGTCGAGCCCGCAATACCAGGACACGCTGCACCAGGTCACCGACTTCTTCGTCGCCCAGGGCAATGCGCTGGCGCAGGCGCATCAACAAGCGATCCAGTGGATCGGCCAGCAGGTGCAGACCCAGGCCTCGTTCCTGTCCTATATGGATGCGTTCTGGGTGCTGATGCTGATCGCATTGTCGGCGATCCCGCTGGCCCTGACCTTGCGCAAAGTCAAGCTCGGCGGCGCCGCGCCCATCGGTCATTGACAGGCAGCAGAGATAAATTGCGATGCGCCCGCGCCAGAGATCGGCGCGGGCGCATCGCTTCAGGATCGTCGCGAGATCAAATGCCGCGCGTAGCGGCAACGATCGTGTCGCGCAGCCAGCGGTGCGCCGGCAGATCGTCGAAGCGGCGGTGCCAGCTCATGACGCTCTGCAGCTTCGACGCGTCGAACGGCAGCTCCCGTATCTCGATCGGATAGGCGCGGCGGAATTCGAGCGCGAGCTTGCGCCCGAGGATCGCGACCATGTTCGATTGCACCAGGACCGCGCCGGCCGACAGATACGGCACATCTGAGGCGATGGTGCGGCTCGCCTTGCGGGCCCGCAGCCAGGCATCGATGAAATCCAGGTCTTCGCCGCTGGAGGTGATCGCAAGGTGCGGCAGCTCGACCAGCGTCTCCCCGGTCAGCTTCTTGCGCAAGGCCGGATGACCGGCGCGTAGCACCGCGACGAAGCGGTCCTCGATCAGCCGGCAGGAGGCGAAGCGCTCGCCCTCCAGTGCGCGGGCGGAGATCGCAAGATCGAGCTCGCCGCGATCGAGCCTGTCGGCGAGATCGAGCGTCCCGCTCGGCACCAGCGTCAGCCGTACCCTCGGCGCCTGCGCGCGCACCGCCGCGATGATCGCGCCGGCCGCGACCACCGCGGCATAATTGTTGACGGCGATGGTGAAGCGCCGCTCCGCCTGCGCCGGATCGAAGCGATCGCCCTCGACCGCGAGTTGCAGCTCGCTCAGCGCCTTGCGGACCGGCAGCGCGAGCGCTTCGGCCCGCGGCGTCGGCAGCATGCCGGACGGCGTGCGGACGAACAGCTGGTCTTTCAGCGCATGACGCAGCCGGTTCAGCGCGTGGCTCACGGCGGGCTGGCTGATGGCAAGCGCGCCAGCCGCGCGCACCACGCTGCGCTCGCGCATCACGGCGTCGAACACCAGGAGGAGATTGAGATCGAGATTGCGCATCCGCATGCCGTCATCATGCATGATATGAATTGACGGATAAAGACAATTCATTTGAATTATATCGACCCAGGGCCCAGCTTCCGGGCATGTCCGAAAGCCCGCACAGCGCCCTCGCAACCCGGACCCGCCCCGCCGTCACGGGCGTGCTGGTCGGCGTGCTGGCCGCCCCCGATGCTGCGTCCATCACCGTGCCCGAGACCTTTGCGCGCTGGCGCCGGCTCACGCCACTGGCGACGTGGCTGCCGATCGAGCTCCGCGAAACCAGCTATGCCGGCATCCTGAGCGGCGTTGCGGACGCGCTCGACCGCGTCGGCATGATCCCGCGGCAGCTGATCCTGCTCGGCGAAGGATCGGTCGCGCGGCGCATGCTCGAACTGGCGTTGCGGGGCGAGTTGCCCTGCGGCGGCATCGTCGCAATCGACGCCGCCTCCGACGCGCTGCCGTTTCACATCGTGCCGACAGTGACCGCGATCCGGCTCGTCGTTCATCGCACCGACGATGCGCCGCAAGACAGCCTGATCGGCGCGCTGCGCGCTGCCGATCTCGACGCACGCATCATCCACCTCGACCTGACCGCCGGCCGCGGGGCCGCGGCGGCCGCGGCGAGCGCAACTGAAACCTTCGTCCTGGAACTGGTCGCAACGATCGGCCGCCGGACAACCGATGGAGCTGGTGACCCATGAGAGCGAAGACCTTCAAGATCGCGGCCGCCGGCATGGTGACCGCCGCCGCAATCGGCGCCGGCTCTTACGTCCTGCATCGACCGGACAGCGCGACGGACCATGCACCGGCGGCCCAGTCGAATACCACCACATCAGTCGTTCCGGTGACGGCGGCGAAAGTGTTGCAGCATGATGTGCCGATCGTGCTCGAAGGCCTCGGCACGGTGACGCCGATCAATACGGCCACCATACGCACCCAGGTGCAGGGCACGCTCGACAGCGTCGATTTCGTCGAGGGTAAGCAGGTGAAGCGCGGCGATGTGCTCGCCAGGATCGACCCGCGGGTCTACGAGGCTCAGGTCGACCAGGCCGAGGCCGCGCTGGCGCGCGACGAGGCGAGCCTGAAGAACGCCCGGACCAATCTGGCGCGAACGCAGCCGCTCGCCAATCGCGGCTTTGCCACCCAGCAATTGCTCGACACCCAGGATTCGCAGGTCGCCCAGGGCGAAGGTACCGTCGCGCTCGACAAGGCAGCGCTGGAAGCCGCGCAGACGCAGCTGAGCTTCGCGACGATCACCGCACCGTTCGACGGCGTCACCGGCATCCGCCGCATCGATCCCGGCAATATCGTACACCCGACCGACACCAACGGACTCGTGGTCCTCACCCAGCTGCAGCCGATCGCGGTGATCTTCACGCTGCCGTCCGGCGAGATCCCGGGCGTGCGGCAGGCGCTGGCATCCGGAGACGCATCGGTCGACGTCTATGATGCACAGAACAAGCACAAGCTCGACCACGGCAGCCTGATGCTGATCAACAACCAAGTCGACAGCTCAAGCGGCACGGTGCAGCTGAAGGCGTCCTTTCCCAATGCCGGCAACACGCTGTGGCCCGGCAGTTTCGTCAACGTCCATCTGACGATCGCGGTTCGTCACGACGCGCTCACCGTGCCGCTATCGGCGGTGCGCCAGGGACCGGACGGCGGCTTCGCCTATGTGGTCGGCGCGAACAACGTCGTCAGCATGCGCAATGTCACGGCCGGCCAATCGCGCGACGGGCAGGTCCTGATCGAGCAGGGCCTCGCGGCCAACGAGACCGTCGTCACCGCGGGTCAGTACCGGCTCAATCCGGGGACGAAGGTCGAGATCGTGCCTGATGACAAGAAAGACCTGGTCCAGGAAGCAACCACCGCAAGCGCAGGCATGCTGCCATGAACATATCAGCAGGTTTTATCCGCAAGCCGGTCGCCACCGCCTTCCTGGCCATCGCCATCGTGCTGGTCGGCATGATCGCCTTCGTGCGGCTGCCGGTCTCGGCGCTGCCGACGGTGGATACCCCAACCATCCAGGTCACCGCGCAATTGCCCGGCGCCGATCCGCAGACGATGGCGTCCTCGGTGGCGACGCCGCTGGAGCGGCAGTTCGGCCAGATCGCCGGCCTCACCGGCATGAGCTCGAGCAGCGGGCTCGGCAACACCCAGATTACGCTGCAATTCGCACTCAACCGCAGCGTCGATGCGGCCGCGCAGGACGTGCAGACCGCAATCGATGCGGCATCGGGGCAATTGCCCAAGACGATGCCGTCGCCGCCGACCTTCCACAAGGTCAATCCGGCCGACGTGCCGGTGCTGCTGATCGCGCTGATGTCGGACACCGAGCCGCTGACCAAGGTCGACGACTATGCCGACAGCATCCTGGCCCAGAAATTGTCGCAGGTACCGGGCGTTTCGCTCGTCACCATCGGCGGCATGCAAAAGCCCTCGATCCGGGTGCAGGTCAATCCGGCCAAGCTCGCCGCCGCGGGGCTCGATCTCGAGCAATTGCGCGGCACGCTCGGCAACATCACGGTGAACCAGCCCAAGGGCGTGCTCTACGGCAGCCAGCAGGCCTACACGCTCGCCACCAACGACCAGGTGCTGGTCGCGAGCAAGTATGATGATCTGATCATCGCCTATCGCAACGGCGCGCCAGTCCGCCTGCGCGACATCGGGCACGCGATCGTGGCGGCCGAGGACATCACGCTGCATGGCTGGTACAACGACAAGCCGGCGGTCATCCTCGCGATCCAGCGCCAGCCCGGCGCCAACGTGATCAGCACGGTGGACGGCATCGAGAAGCTGCTCCCGCAGCTCGTGTCGAGCCTGCCGTCCGACATCAAGGTCCAGATCGCCTCCGACCGCACCCAGACCATCCGCGCCAGCGTCGCCGACGTGCAGTTCACCCTTGTGCTGACCATCGCGCTGGTGGTCGGCGTGATCTTCCTGTTCCTGCGCAATCTGTGGGCGACCATCATCCCCGCGGTCTCGGTCCCGATCTCGCTGATCGGCACCTTCGGCGTGATGTATCTGCTCAACTACAGCCTCGACAATCTATCGCTGATGGGGCTGTCGATCGCGGTCGGCTTCGTCGTCGACGACGCCATCGTGATGATCGAGAACATCTCGCGGCACATCGAGGAAGGTCTCTCCCCGATGCAGGCCGCCCTGAAGGGCGCCGGCGAGATCGGCTTCACCATCATCTCGATCTCGGTCTCGCTGATCGCGGTGTTCATTCCGCTGCTGCTGATGGGCGGGGTGATCGGCCGCATGTTCCAGGAATTCGCCGTCACGGTGTGCGTTGCCATCGTGGTGTCGGTGATCGTCTCGGTGACCCTGACGCCGATGATGTGCGCCTATCTACTGTCGCCGCACCAGGGCGCCAATGCCGGCGCGGTGTCGCGCGCGCTGGAACGCGGCTTCGTTGCGATCCAGGCGGCCTACGAGGCCGTGCTGGCCAAAGCGCTGCGCTACAAGGCCACGACCCTGTCGATCATGCTGGCAAGCGTCGCGGTGACCGGCCTGCTGTTCGTCGGCATCCCCAAGGGCTTCTTCCCGCAGCAGGACACCGGCATGATCACCGGCATCACCGAGGCCTCGGCCGACGTCTCGCCCTCACAGATGGCGACGCTCCAGCGCAGCGTCATCGACGTCATTTCCAAGAACCCTGCGGTCGCCAATGCGACCGGCTACATCGGACCGGGCGGCCCGACCGTGACCGAAAACAACGGCCGCCTGTTCGTGCTGCTGAAGCCGCGCAACGAACGCGATGCGTCCGCCGATCAGGTGATCCGGCAGCTCGACACGGCGCTAACGAAGATCAAAGGGATGTCGGTGTTCATGCAGGCGACGCAGGACATCAACCTCGCCAGCCGGCTGTCGAAGACGCAGTACCAGTTCACCCTCACCGACGTGAACCAGGACGAGCTCAATCTATGGGCCGGCAAGCTGTATCAGAAGCTGAAGACGCTGCCCGAGCTGGCCGACGTCGCGACCGACCAGGCCAATGCCGCGCGTCAGCTCAAGCTGCAGATCGACCGCGACGCCGCCTCCCGGCTCGGCATCGATCCGGCCGCGGTCGACAACACGCTCTATGATTCATTCGGCCAGCGTCACGTCGCCCAGCTGTTCACAACGCTCAACACTTACTACGTGATCCTGGAGGTCGATCCGTCGTTCCAGCTCGGCCCCTATGCGCTCAACCGCATCTACGTCCGCTCGTCGGCGGGAACGATGGTGCCCTTGAGCCAGATCGCGAGCATCGACTACGGCACCGCACCGCTCTCCGTAAATCATCAAAGCCAGTTTCCGTCGGTGACGCTGAGCTTCAACCTGGCGCCGGGCACGGCGGTGGGGACCGCAGTCGCAGCCGTGCAGAAGGCGACCGCCGACCTGCAGGTGCCTTCGACGGTGGTCACCAGCTTCCAGGGCAACGCGCAGGCGTTCCAGGCGGCGCTCGCCTCGACGCCGGTCCTGATCCTCGCTGCGGTGGTCGCCGTCTATCTGATCCTCGGCATGCTCTATGAGAGCACGATCCATCCGGTCACGATCCTCTCGACCCTGCCGTCCGCCGGGCTCGGCGCGCTGCTCACGCTGTGGGCGTTCGGCTTCGGGCTCGACGTGATCGGGCTTGTCGGCATCATCCTCTTGATCGGGATCGTGCAGAAGAACGGCATCATGCTGATCGATTTCGCGCTGGAGGCCGAGCGGCACCAGCATCTCTCCGCCGAACAATCGATCTACATGGCCTGCAAGGCGCGCTTCCGCCCGATCCTGATGACGACGATGTGCGCCATGCTCGGCGGCGTTCCGTTGATGATCGGCACCGGCACCGGATCGGAGCTGCGCCAGCCGCTCGGCTTTGCCATCGTCGGCGGGCTAATCGTCTCGCAGCTGATGACGCTGTTCACGACGCCGGTCGTCTACATCTATCTCGACGGCTTGATCCACTGGATCGGCCGCATGCGCAGGAGCCGTTCGGGCAAGCCTGCGGCACATCCCACAATGTCGACCTGAACGTTGCCTCGGAGGCGCATATGGACGTGGTTCATATTGAGATGCGAGGGACGCCCGGCGTGCGCGAGGCCGCGGTACGGTTCTGGGCGATGAGAACCGTTGCCGCAGTGCTGGGCGAAATCGCGGGCCTCGCCGTTGCAGGAAAGGGGAGCCACTTCCTGGCCGCGGCCGGTGTGGTGTCAATTGGGGTGCTGTATGCACGCGATCGCGCAGGTCCGATCGCCTTTTGGCCGGTACTGGTCGGCGTCCTGATGCTAAGCGCGGCATTGGCCCATATGGCGGACCGGTCGCTCGGGATCGGCGATTGTATCCCCTCGGTCCAGCTGGCGGCACTGTTCGCGCTCGCCCTAATCGTCCGGGCTCGGGTGGCGGGCAAAACGGGATTCCTTGCCATCGGGTCGATCCGGAATCATGCGCCGTTCTGGATCGTCGCGATGCTGGCGCAGGCACTCGCCAGTTCGTTGGCCGACTGGGTGGTGGAGCCCGGTCAGACCGGCTCATCCGTCGTGCTGCTGGCTGTCGCAATCGGCCTGCCGGCGGTGGCCGCAGCCCGATGGGCGCGGATCGCACGTCCCGCACTGTTCTGGGCCGCGTTTGTGTTGACCGGGATTCTCGGCGCGCTCTGGGGTGACATGCTGATCCGTCTGATCGGAGCCGGCCACTCGCTCTCCACCTGATCTCAAGCTCCCTTGCGCCACTGGCCACGCCACCACAGGCCGAAGGCAATCGTGACCGCGGCGGCCAGCGAAAACCAGGTGATAGCGTACTGCATGTGGTCGTCTTTGAGATGGACCTTGAGAGGTCCGGGCTTCGGGGTGCCGCTGTCGGGCACCGGCGCCTCGAGGTCGATATAGAACGGTGCGAGCTGAGCTCCGTCCTTGCCCCAGCCGAGCGCCTGCGCCATCGCGCGATGATCGCGCACGAACCACAGCCGCTTCACCGGATCCTCCTTCGGCGTCAGGCGGCCCGGCGGCTCGGGAAAGCGGATATAGCCGGTGAGCTCGACCGGTGCGCCCGTGACGAGGCGCCCGGTGACGCGATCCTCGAAGGCACGGTCCTGCATCGTGTTCTGCACGAAGCCGGTGTTGATCACGACGGTTTCGCCGCTGGCGAGCTTGGCCGGCAGGAACGCCCAGGTACCGGGTCCCGAAATGTCGTCGCGCACGGCGGAGCCGGAGCTGAAGACCATCGCATCCGGCTGTTGCGCGTAGGTCGCGGCCAGGGTGACGCGGCGGAATTCATCCTTGGCTGAGGTCAGCGTGGGCCATGCCGAGGGTGGCGGCAGCGCGTCGGTCGGGGCGGCCAGCCGTGCGTCGAGCGCAGCGATCAGCGCATGCTTCTCGACCCGGCGCTGCAATTGCCAGACGCCGAGCGCGACGAACACCGCGATCAGGATCAGCGTGAAAATGCCGAAGCCGGCCGCGCTCGGCCGGCGGGTCGTGGTGGTCTCATTCATTTCGGATCGCGCTCGATCAATTGGCCTTCGGCGGCCTTGTGGTGGAATTGCAGCGCGATCAGCAGCGCCTTCATGGATCGCAGCGGCAGGATCGTGGTCGCCACGATCAGCGGCAGCCACAGCGCGGCGTGCACCCAGAACGGCGGCTGGTACTTCACCTCGACGATCAACGCCGCCGCGACCACAATGGCGCCGGCCAGCATGATGACGAAGATCGCCGGCCCGTCGCCGGAATCGATGAAGGCGAAGTCGAGGCCGCAGGCCTGGCAGCGCGGCGCCAAGGTCAGGAAGCCGGAATAGAGCTTGCCCTTGCCGCAGCGCGGACAGCGGCAGGCGATGCCGCGCATCGCGCTCTCGGTCACGGTAGGCGGGGTATCGGTCATCGGTTCTCTTCAAAAGCAAAGGGGCGGCCGTTCGGCCGCCCCTGATAGCACGTCGGCCTGCGCTTTAGTGCGCGCCGTGAGCCATCGACTCGGCGCCGTGGCCCCAGACGTAGATGCAGATGAACAGGAACAGCCAGACCACGTCGACGAAGTGCCAGTACCAGGCGGCGAACTCGAAGCCGAGGTGCTGCTTCGGCGTGAAGTGGCCGGCATAGGCGCGGATCAGGCAGACCAGCAGGAAGATGGTGCCGACCAGCACGTGGAAACCGTGGAACCCGGTCGCCATGAAGAACGTCGCGCCATAGACGTTGCCGCCGAACGAGAACGTCGCATGGGCGTACTCATAGGCCTGCACGCAGGTGAAGAGGGCGCCGAGAATCACGGTGAGGATCAGGCCCTGCTTGAGGCCCTGGCGGTCGTTCTCCAAGAGCGCGTGGTGCGCCCAGGTGACCGTCGTGCCCGAGGTCAGGAGCAGCAGCGTGTTGAGCAGCGGCAGATGCCAGGGATCGAAGGTCTCGATGCCATGCGGGGGCCAGGTACCGGGGACCGAGCAGGCGCCCATCGCGGTGCCGGGGCCGCAGCCGAACACCGCATCGCGGGTGGCGTGCACCGCATCGGCCGGGAACAGCGCCGAATTGAAGAACGCCCAGAACCAGGCGACGAAGAACATCACCTCGGAGGCGATGAACAGGATCATCCCGTAGCGGTGGCTGATCTGCACCACGCGGGTGTGGTCGCCCTTGTACTGGGCTTCCTTGATCACGTCGCCCCACCAGCTCGCCATCGTGTAGAGCACACCGATGGTGCCGATGCCGAACACGATCGGAGCGGCGGAGTACATGTGGTGCATCCAGCCGATCGCACCGAACGCCATGATGAAGGCCGAGATCGAGCCGACCACCGGCCACGGGCTCGGGTCGACGAGATGATAGTCGTGATGCTTGACTTGCGCCTCAGCCATTGCCGTCTCTCCATTCGCGTGCCGCAAGGCACGTCTTAATCTTCAATTCCAATCTCTTCAGCATGATCTTCCCGGAAAACCGGTCCCCACTTTTCCGGATCGTGCTCTAGCCGCCCTTGCGCTGCTCCGCCTCGCCCGCAGCCACGGGCTTCGGCGTGGCATCGCGCACGGGGAAGAAGGTGTAGGACAAAGTGATCGTCTTCAGCGTGTCGTTCTCGCTGTCCCTGGCCAGCGCCGGATCGACATAGAACACCACGGCCATCTCGCGCTTCTCGCCCGGCGCCATGGTCTGCTCGGTGAAGCAGAAGCAGTTGATCTTCTGGAAATAGGCGCCGACCGTCAGTGGCGCGACGTTGTAGGCGGCCTGGCCCGTCGTGGTACGCGCCGACTGGTTGGTCACGGTGTAATAGACCGTGACCACCTGGCCGATCTTGACGTCGATCGTGGTCTGCTCGGCCTCGAACTTCCAGGGCAGGCCCGGCGCGACGTTGGAATCGAAGCTGACCGAAATGGTGCGCTCGAGCGGCGCATCCGTCGGGACCGACGTCGCGACCTGGGTGGTGCCGTTGAAGCCGGTGGTGCGGCAGAACCAGTTGTAGAACGGCACGGCCGCGTAGGACGCGCCGACCATCAGCACCACCACGAAGCCGCAGATCGACGCGACCATGGCGTCGCGCGTCAGCATGCGGCGCGTGACTTTCGTGCCCTCGCCTTGCGGAGCCTGCGGTGCGGGATGGTTCGCCACCTCGCTCACAGCGGCCGCACCAGCACGGCCGGCCCCTTGACGAGGGTGACGGCGAAGAACAGCACGACCATGACGCCGAGCGCGAGCGCAATGGCGATCGAACGCTGGCGGCGGCTCCTGAGCTGCGCCTCGGTGAGGACGATGCCTTCTGGTTGGTTCTTGTCGTCCATTGGTATCCCGTGCGTCCCCATCTCGCCCCCCGGCGTCCCTACCCGATGATGACAGGCAGGATCGCGCGGACCACGACCTCGGCGAGGAGGACGGCGAACAGCGCGAACAGATAAAGGATCGAGAAGGCGAACAGCCGGCGCGTGGCACGGTTGGCCGCAACACCCTCACGACGGCGATAGACCTCGATGGCGAGCCACAGCATGCCACAGCCGAGCACCAGCGAGGTGACGCCGTAGATCGCGTCGAAATAGCCGAGCGGCCACGGCGCCAGCGCGATCGCGACCAGCACGATGGTGTAGAGCAGAATCTGCAGCCGGGTCGCGTCCGGCCCGGCGACGACCGGCAGCATCGGGATGCCGGCGCGCGCATAGTCGTCGCTGCGGAACAGCGCCAGCGCCCAGAAATGCGGCGGGGTCCAGAAGAAGATGATCAGGAACAGCAGGATCGGCTCGACCGAGAGCGAGCCGGTCGCGGCCGCCCACGCCACCACCGGCGGCAGCGCGCCGGCGGCGCCACCGATCACGATGTTCTGCGCGGTCCAGCGCTTCAGCAACATCGTGTAGATCACGGCGTAGAAGAAGATGGTGAAGGCAAGCAGCCCGCCCGCCACCCAGTTCACCAGGATGCCGAGCGTCATCACCGAGAAGAAGGCGAGCGTCAGGCCGAAGGCGGCCGCTTCGGCCTGGGTGATCTTGCCGCGCGGGATCGGCCGGTTGGCAGTGCGCGACATCACGGCGTCGACGTCGCTCTCATAGGCCATGTTGAGCGCGCCGGAGGCGCCGGCGCCGACCGCGATGCAGAGGATCGAGGTGAACGCCAGCACCGGATGCACATGCACCGGCGCGATCATCAGCCCGACCAGGGCGGTGAAGATCACCAGCGACATCACGCGCGGCTTCAACAGCGCGATGTAGTCGCCCACTTCGGCCTCGGAGATCCGGGGCATTTCGATAGCGTTGTGATCGACAACCGACAAGATCAGGTCTCACTTCTCTTGGAAAGGCGCGGCGCACCTGGGGTGCGCCGCGTTGTCTTGGACTTACTGCACGCGGGGCAGCACTTCGAACTGGTGGAACGGCGGCGGCGAGGTCAGCGTCCACTCCAGCGTGGTCGCACCCGCGCCCCACGGGTTGTTCGCGGCCTGCTCCTTGCGGACGAAGGCATCGATCACCCCATAGATGAAGATCAGCACGCCGACGCCGGAGATGTAGGAGCCCCAGGAGGAGATCAGGTTCCAGCCGGCGAACGCGTCCGGATAGTCGACGTAGCGGCGCGGCATGCCCGACAGCCCGAGGAAGTGCTGCGGGAAGAACACCAGGTTGACGCCGACGAAGGTGAACCAGAAGTGCGCCTTGGCGATCTTCTCCGAGTACATGTAGCCGAACATCTTCGGGAACCAGTAGTACCAGCCGGCGAAGATGCCGAACACGGCGCCGAGCGACAGCACGTAGTGGAAGTGCGCCACCACGTAGTAAGTGTCCTGCAGCACGCGGTCGACGCCGGCATTGGCCAGCACGACGCCGGTGACGCCGCCGACGGTGAACAGGAAGATGAAGCCGATCGCCCAGATCATCGGCGCCTTGAACTCGATCGAGCCGCCCCACATCGTGGCGATCCACGAGAAGATCTTCACGCCCGTCGGCACCGCGATCACCATGGTGGCGGCGACGAAATAGGCCTGCGTCGCCGAGGACATGCCGACGGTGTACATGTGGTGCGCCCACACCACGAAGCCGATGCCGCCGATCGCCACCATGGCGTAGGCCATGCCGAGATAGCCGAACACGGGCTTGCGCGAGAAGGTGGAGACGATCTGGCTGATCATGCCGAAGGCCGGCAGGATCAGGATGTACACTTCGGGGTGGCCGAAGAACCAGAACAGATGCTGGAACAGCACGGGGTCGCCGCCCCCGTCGGCCGCGAAGAAAGTGGTGCCGAAATTGCGGTCGGTCAGCAGCATGGTGATCGCACCGGCGAGCACCGGCAGCGACAACAGCAACAGGAACACCGTCACCAGGATCGACCACACGAACAGCGGCATCTTGTGCAGGGTCATGCCCGGCGCGCGCATGTTGAAGATCGTGGTGATGAAGTTGATGGCGCCGAGGATCGACGACGCACCGGCCAGATGCAGCGACAGGATCGCGAAATCCACTGCCGGACCCGGATGGCCCGAAGTCGACAGCGGCGCATACATGGTCCAGCCCGCGCCGACGCCGTTGGCACCCGGCTCACCCTCGACAAAGGTGGACATCACGAGCAGCGCGAACGAGGCAGGCAGCAGCCAGAACGAGATGTTGTTCATGCGCGGGAACGCCATGTCAGGCGCGCCGATCATCAGCGGCACCATCCAGTTGCCGAACCCGCCGATCATCGCCGGCATGACCATGAAGAAGATCATGATCAGACCATGCGAGGTCACGAACACGTTATAAGTGTGCGTTTCGTGGAATATCTGGACGCCCGGATACATCAACTCGGCACGGATCGCGATCGACATCGCAGCGCCGATGATGCCCGCGATCACCGCAAAGATAAGGTACATCGTACCGATATCCTTGTGGTTCGTGGAGTAGAGATAACGCCGCCATCCGGTCGGATGGTGGGCGTGATCGTCATGGGCGTGATCGTCGTGTGTCGCTGCGCCTGTCGCCATGTTCAAAATCCTGCCTTGCAGTCCCTCTCGGACCTTGCGGGTCCCATCGCCCTTATTCCGTCCGCGCCGTGAGCCGTCAGGCTTACTGCGCCGCCTGACCAGCCGAGGCGTAGGAATTCGCCGGGTTGGTCGCAAACTTCTTCTTCGCCCCTTCAACCCAGGTCGCGAATTCCTGGTCGCTGACGACCCGCACCGCGATCGGCATGAAGGCGTGATCCTTGCCGCACAGTTCCGAGCACTGGCCGTAGAACACGCCGGTCTTGGTGGCCTTGAACCAGCTCTCGTTGAGGCGGCCGGGGATCGAGTCGATCTTCACGCCGAACGCCGGCACCGCGAAGGAGTGGATCACGTCGGCACCGGTGGTCTGGATCCGCACCACCTTGTTGACCGGGACCACCATCTCGTTGTCGACGCCGAGCAGGCGGGGCTGCTTGTCCTTGTCGAGCAGCGAGTCGAACTCGAACTTGCCGTTATCCGGATAGGCGTAGGACCAGTACCACTGCTTGCCGGTGACCTTTACCGTGAGGTCCGGCTTCGGCACGTCGAGCTCCAGGAACAGGAGGCGGAACGACGGCACCGCGATGCCGACCAGGATCAGCACCGGGATCAGCGTCCAGGCCACTTCGATCAAGGTGTTGTGGGTGGTCCTGGAGGGGACCGGGTTGGCCCTGGCGTTGAACTTCACCACCACGATGACGAGCAGCGCCAGCACGAACAGGGTGATCAGGGTGATCAGCACCAGCAGGAAATTGTGGAACCAGATGATGTTTTCCATCACCGGGGTCGCGCCTTCCTGCAGCGTGTGCTCCCACGGCGCCGGCTGTCCCATTTCGGCGAAGGCCGATCCCGCGGCGATCGACGCCACACCCGCTACCGCCAACCCCAGCAATTGCCTGCCCAACCGGCCAATCGACATCTTCATGCCGCTCGCGCTCCCTTGCATTGTTCCCCAAAGCACCTCCGGCTTATGGCCGAAAATGCAGCACGATCCGCCCTGACAAACGGCCTTCCGGACATACCCGTCTCTGAGTCAAGGTGGGTACGGGAGCCAGATCGCTAGAACGCGTCGAAATCCAGCCTCTCAAACCATAATTCGCAGGCGCTCGCAATGCAGTAGTAGGGCCGAAAGCCATGCGCCTGCGATGAGCCTGCCGCTTGCGAATTTTCCCGCAAAATCAAGCGAAAGTCGTCGAAACTCCGCCGCACGCAGTTGACAGGGGGATTGCCGGATGTAGGCACAGGCGGCGTAGCCCACAGGAACCTGATTCGCTGCGTGCTGCCCCAATCCGGCGCGGGAATGGCTTCAAGATCGCCTTCAAGGCGCCCTATTGCGGTATCAGTCGAGGCTTGAGCATGATCCGGAAAGTTGGAGACCGGTTTTCCGAAAAAGATCATGCTCAAACAAGAACATGAGATCATGATGCGCTTCGGGAAGCGCATCATGGCGCGCGTGCTGCCGGCGGCCGGAATGGCCGGATTGACCAAACATCTCAAAGGATCGACCCGGATGGGCGCTTCGAACATTCAGGCAGGACGAAAGGCCGGCTGGCTCGGCGGGCTGCTGCTTCTGGCCCTTTCTCTTGGTCCGACTCTTGGCCTGAGCCAGCCGGCGAACGCGCAAGGCGCGGTGCGCTCGGTCCATGGCGACTGGCAGATCCGCTGCGACACCCCGCCGGGCGCCCAGGCCGAACAGTGCGCACTGATCCAGAGCGTGGTAGCGGAAGACCGCTCCAATGCCGGCCTGACCGTGATCGTGCTGAAGACCGCCGACCAGAAGAGCCGCCTGATGCGCGTGGTCGCACCGCTCGGTGTGCTGCTGCCCTCCGGCCTCGGCCTGAAGCTCGACAACCAGGACGTCGGCCGCGCCGGTTTTGTCCGGTGCCTGCCCAATGGCTGCGTCGCCGAGGTCGTGATGGACGACAAGCTGCTCGGCCAGCTCAAGAACGCCAAGACCGCGACATTCATCATCTTCGAGACCCCGGAAGAGGGTATCGGCTTCCCGCTCAGCCTGAACGGCCTGGCGGAGGGCTATGACAAGCTGCCGTGATCGGCCTCACGGTCGCGGCCCCTCCCGATTGCACATCACACGCATTATGTTGGCTGATCGCCGTCCGGTCCCTGACAGGGAGACCGGCACAGGTTTCCGGGTTGTAAGATGAGTTTCCTGCTCGTCTCTGCTTAGATGTCCGGAATTCCTGGGCTGGTTTCCACGCGCTGGCATTCAATTGCGCATGGGGGCAGGATCGCAAGGATGTGCCCTTTGCTGGAGTGACCATGACCAATCCCGCCACGACCTCCCTGCTCGACCGCGCCAATCTGGACCGCGATGCCGTCCGCCGCGAGGTGGCGCGCGGACTTGAGGGCGCCGACGACGGCGAGCTGTTCCTCGAGTTCGGGCAGACCGAGGCGCTTATGTTCGACAATGGAAGGCTGAAGCAGGCGACCTATGACACCTCGCAGGGCTTCGGCCTGCGAGCCGTCAAGGACGATGCGGTCGGCTATGCGCATTCCTCCGACGTCTCGATCCCGGCGCTGATCCGTGCAGCGGATGCGGTGGCGGCGGTGCGCGGCGGCTATGCCGGGACGTTCGCCGCGGCGCCGGCCCACACCAATGTCAGACTTTATGGCGACGAGAACCCGCTGGACGGTCCGGCGTTCGAGGCCAAGGTCAAACTGCTCGGCGAGATCGACGCCTATGTCCGCGACAAGGACCCGCGGGTGCGGCAGGTCTCGGCCAGCCTCACCGCGACCTGGCAGGTGGTGGAGATCCTGCGGCCCGACGGCGAGAGCTATCGCGACATCCGCCCGCTGGTGCGCGTCAATATCTCCGTGGTCGCCGGCCAGGGCGACCGGCAGGAGAGCGGCAGCAAGGGCTATGGCGGCCGCGAGGGCTATGCCCGCTTCATCGAGACCAAGGCCTGGCGCGACGCCGCCGACGGCGCGCTGCGCGAGGCGCTGGTCAATCTCGAATCGGTGCCGGCGCCCGCCGGCGAGATGGACGTGGTGTTAGGGGCCGGCTGGCCCGGCGTGATGCTGCATGAAGCGGTCGGCCACGGGCTCGAGGGCGACTTCAACCGCAAGCAGACCTCCGCCTTCGCCGGCCTCATGGGCCAGCAGGTGGCGGCCAAGGGCGTCACGGTGGTCGATGACGGCACCATGGCGTCGCGCCGCGGTTCGCTCTCGATCGACGACGAGGGCACCCCGACCAACCGCACCGTGCTGATCGAGGACGGCATCCTGGTCGGCTACATGCAGGACCGCCAGAATGCCCGGCTGATGGGCATGAAGCCGACCGGCAACGGACGCCGGCAGAGCTATGCCCATGTGCCGATGCCGCGCATGACCAACACCTACATGCTGTCAGGCGACCGCGACCCGGCCGAGATCATCGCCTCGGTGAAGAACGGCATGTATGCCGCCAATTTCGGTGGCGGCCAGGTCGACATCACCTCGGGCAAATACGTGTTCCAGTGCACCGAGGCCTACAAGATCGAGAACGGCAAGCTCGGCGCGCCGCTGAAGGGCGCCATGCTGATCGGCAATGGACCGACCGATCTCCACAGGATCACCATGATCGGCAACGATCTTGCGCTCGATACGGGAATCGGTACCTGCGGCAAGAACGGCCAGGGCGTGCCGGTCGGCGTCGGCCAGCCGACGCTCAGGATGGAACGGATTACGGTCGGAGGAACGGGCTAGTGAGCAGCGGAAACGAAGTCGTGGCGGCCAAGCCGACCAGCTGGCGCGGGCAGGCCATGCAACTGGCGGCGATCGTGGCCGTCGTGTTCCTCGCCAAGGGTGCGATCGCCGAGCCGTTCTACGTGCCGTCCGGCTCGATGGAGCCGACGCTTTTGATCGGCGACGCGCTGGTCGCCTCGAAGTTTCCCTATGGCTACGGCGCGGCGTCGCTGCCGATCCAGATCACGCTGCCGGAGACCGGCCGGGTGTTCGGCGAGACGCCGAAGCGCGGCGATGTCGTCGTGTTCCGCTGGCCGGGCGACCGCTCGCAGGCCTGGGTCAAGCGCGTGGTCGGGCTGCCCGGCGATCGTATCCAGATGCGGCAGGGCCAGCTCTTCATCAACGATCATCCGGCGGCCTTGAAGCCCGATGGCACCGGCTTTGCCGAGGACGATCGCGGCGGCGGCGAGGATGCCAATCGTTATGTCGAGACGCTGCCGAACGGCGTCAGCCATGCGATCTTCAAGATTCGCGACAATGGCAGGCTCGACAACACGCCCGAGGTGACCGTGCCGCCGGGCCAACTGTTCGTGCTCGGCGACAACCGGGACAACTCCGCCGACAGCCGCGTGCCGGTGCGCGACGGCGGCGTCGGCCTGTTGCCGATCGACAATCTGATCGGCCGCGCCGACGCGGTGGTCGGTTCCTGGGACATGGGCATCCGCAGCCAGCCGGTCTGGACCTGGCTCTCCGGCTTCCGCCTCGCGCGCTTCTTCACCTCGGTGCAGTGAGTTCGCCAACGTGACCTTCGACGACGTCAGGACCCTGGTGCTGGCGTGGCCGGAGGTCGAGGACGGCTCGTCCTACGGCACACCGGCGCTGAAGGTGCGCAAGAAGATGCTGGTGCGGCTCAGGGAGGACGGCGACAGCCTGGTGATGCCCGGCGTCCCGCCGGATGAGCGCGACATGCTGGTCGAGAGCCAGCCCAAGGTGTTTTACTTCACCGATCACTACCGCGACTATCCGACCGTGCTGATCCGCCTGTCGAAGGCAAAACACGCCACGGTCGAGCCGCTGCTGCGCCGGCACTGGCGCGCGCTGGCATCGAAGAAGGCGGTCCGCGATTTCGACGCGACCGTTTCGTCGTGACGCAAGACGAATTCCTCGCCGCGGCGTTGCGCAACCCGGCCAATCAAGCGATCACAGACGAGTTGTACCGCCGCGCCTTGCCGGATGCCTGGCTGGTGTCGGGCTGCCTGGTGCAGAGCGTGTGGAACGTGCTGACGAAGCGGCAGCCCGAACACGGCATCAACGATTACGACGTCTTCTATTTCGATCCGGATACGTCGTGGGAGGCCGAGGACGCGGTCATCCGCGACCTCACGGCGCGGCTCGGCCATCTTGGCGTCGCGATCGAGGTCCGCAACCAGGCCCGCGTCCATCTCTGGTACCCCGGCAAGCACGGCGTGCCCTACGCCGCACTGTCGTGTTCGACCGACGGCATCGATCGCTTCCTCAGCACAAACGTGCAGGTCGGCATCCGCCGCAGCGCGAGCGGCTACGACGTCTATGCGCCAAGTGGCTTTGACGATGTCGCCAGCATGATCGTGCGACCGAACCGGACCGCGAACTTCTCGGCGGCGAACTATGCGACGAAGGCTGCGCGGTGGAAGGCGCTGTGGCCGGAGATCACGGTGCTGGCGGCGGAATAGCGGCTCGTACTTTGCGCGTCAGCGCACCACGCCCGACGTGAACCCTGCCTTTCGGCGCGGCGGCTTGATCTCTTTTTTCAGGAAGCAACGCGCGTCGCGGCCGGCATAGCCGGGCCGGGCATAGGTCCAGGCGCGGCACTTGGTGTCGGCGGTGCAGGCGGCCTGGCAGGCCTCGTCGCCATCGCTGCTCTTCAGCTCGAAATTCTTGTAGTCGCCGCCGAGCCGGTCAATCGAGGTTTCGATGGCGCCGTTGCGCGGCTCGACCACGCCCGCGCCGCGCACCCCGGAGACGCAGCAGACGTCCTGCACCCGCGCCGGCACGGTATTCTTCAGCCAGCACACCGCGCCGTTATTGGCGTCGGTCGGATAGTTGAAGCTCCAGGCGCGACAGCGGCGGTCGCGCTCGCAGGTGAGCGCGCAATCGGCGGGATCGCCTGATGTCACCGGCGCGTTCAGGTAGTCGCCGCCGGGCCGGTCGAAATTGGTCTGCGCCAATGCCGGACGCGCGGCGAGAACGGCGGAAAAAACCGCATACATCACCACGCACGCCCTAAAGAGGCGACCTATCCCCATGAGATTGCTTTCAAATTCGCACAGCCCCGCGCACTCCGCGGGGCGTCATTTGAACGCCAAGAACCTGTACGGCTGATGAACGGCGGGTGCGACACCACCGCCGTTCCGCTCGTGTGCCTCACCCGAATTCGGGCCGGCGGGGATTAGAAGGCGTACTCCTGATAGGCCGGTTCCACCGAACCGTTCCACGGTCCGTTGAACTTCTCCAGCATCTCCTCTGCCGGCGAGCGGCCGGTCTCGATGATGCGCTCGAGCGGTTCGAGGAAGCGGCTCTCGTCGCGACCGAGATGATCGATCCGGCCGCGCCGCCGCAATCCGGCATGCGAAAGGACCAGGCACTCCTTGGCGATCTCGAACAGATAGCGGTCCTTGATCCGCGACTTGAAGCCGAAACGCGGCACGTCATCGCGCAGCGCCTGCCGCTCCGGCGCGGTCCAGTGCCGGACGATGTCCCAGGCGGCATCCAGGCTGTCATTGTCGTAGAGCAGCCCGACCCAAAACGCCGGCAGCGCCGGCAGCCGGCCCCACGGCACGCCATCGGCGCCACGCATCTCGAGGTAACGCTTCAGCCGCACCTCGGGGAAAATGGTCGACAGATGATTGGCCCAGTCCGACAGGGTCGGCCGCTCGCCGGGAAGGATCTTGTTCTTGCCGGCGAAGAAATCGCGGAACGAGGAGCCGGAAACGTCGATATATTCCTCGCCGCGCTTGACGAAATACATCGGCACATCGAGCGCGTAATCGACATAGCGCTCAAAGCCCATGCCGTCCTCGAATGCGAACGGAATCATGCCGCTTCGTGCGTTATCGGTGTCGCGCCAGATCTCGGAGCGGAACGACAGGAAGCCGTTGGGCTTGCCTTCGGTGAACGGCGAGTTGGCGAACAGCGCGGTCGCGATCGGCTGCAGCGCCAACGACACCCGCAGCTTCTTCACCATGTCGGCTTCGGAAGAGAAGTCGAGATTGGTCTGCACCGTGCAGGTCCGGAACATCATGTCGAGGCCGTATTTGCCGACCTTCGGCATGTAGTTTCTCATGATGTTGTAGCGGCCCTTGGGCATCACCGGGATCTGCGCCCGCGACCAGGACGGCGTCATGCCGAGGCCGAGGAAGCCGATGCCGAGCGGGGTTGCGATCTCCCGCACCTGCGCCAAATGCGCCATCAACTCGGATTGAGTCTGGTGCACGGTCTCGACCGGCGCGCCCGACAATTCGAACTGGCCGCCCGGCTCCAGCGAGATCGCGCCGCCGCCAGTGACGTCATAGAGCCCGATGATGTTGCCGCGCTCCATGATCGGCTCCCAGCCGAGCAAAAGCTTCATGCCCTCGAGCAGCGCACCGATGCCCTTCGCGCCTTCATAAGGCACGGGCTGATGGCCCTCGAGTGTGAACGGGGTCTTCTCGTGCTCGGTGCCGATCCGGAATTCGGACTTGGGCTTCACACCGGCTTCAATCCACGCCACGAGTTCGTCGCGCGACTGCAGCGGCGTCATGTCGATCTGGTCACGCGCCATACTAAATCCAACTCAAGGGCGCTTCGATCGAAGGCGCGCGGTGGCAGGGACATCCGTGCGCCGCAACGGCCGCGGATGATGGAATCAGGGATATCATCGGGCAGGCACGCCGTCTCGCGCCGGCGCGGCCTTGGTATCGCTCTTCGCATCGACTTTGGCATCGCTCTTGGCGTCACCGCAGGAGCAGCCCAGACGGTCGAGCAGGCCGCACAGCCTGGCCGCGTCGGCATCGGACAGTTTCGAGCCGACATGCTTGTCGATCGCAGCCGAATAGGCGTTCCACATCTTCTTCTGGAGCTCGCGTCCCGCCTCGGTGATCTCGACGAACTGGCCGCGCTTGTCGATCTTGCATTCGCGCCGGGCGGCAAGCCCTTCGTCGACCAGCTTGTCGATCAGTCGCGAGGTCGAATATTGCGGGATCAGCATCTGCCGCTCGAGCTCGACCGGGCGCAACTCGCCCGACGGCGCGCGCGACAGCTCGAGCAAGGCGTCATACCAGGCGAGCGGCGGAAAGCCGGCCTTCTTCAAATCCTGCTCGACGCAGTCAAGCACCCGGCTCGGCACCCGCATCAGGCGGATCCAGGCGGCCGTCGCCTCGCTCGATAGCTTGCGTTTCATCGTCTAGCCCATAAGGTCCCGGAACCCAGTGTACCGCACTGAATGCATCTGCATCAATCTTGACTATTTCATGCAGGTGCATGTAGGCAATCCCTCTCCGGACGCCAAGAACAAGGGAAGGAATACCCCCATGAAGCTGTATTACACCCCCGGTGCCTGCTCCCTCTCCCCCCACATCGCCCTGCTCGAGGCTGGCTTGCCCTACGACTTGGTGAAGGTCGATTTGCGCGCCAAGAAGCTCGAAAACGGCGACGATTTCCTCGCTGTGAACCCCAAGGGCCAGGTGCCCGCGCTGGCGCTGGATACCGGCGAGATGGTCACTGAAGGGCCGATCATCATCCAGATGATCGCCGACAAGGCCGCCGACAAGAAGCTGGCGCCGGCCCGCGATTCCAACGAGCGCTACAAGCTGCTCGAATGGCTGAACTACATCACGACCGAGCTGCACAAGAACCTCGGCCCGATGTTCTCGCCGGTGCTCGCCGATGACGCCAAGGCCTTCTTCAAGGACCGCGCCATGAGCAAGTTCAAGTATGTCGAGAGCCAGCTCGCCGGACGCGATTACCTGATGGGCAACCAGTTCACGGTCGCCGACGGTTACCTCTTCACCATGATCATGTGGGCGAGCGACCGGCTCGGCTTCGATCTCTCCGGCCTGCCGAATGTGATGGCCTACAAGGCCCGCATTGCGGCGCGTCCGAAGGTGCAGGAAGCGCTGAAGAAGGAAGGCCTGCTGAAGGCGGCCTGAGCCCAGCGTTTCCATCGCCGGCCTCGCGCAACGACGGTGCCGGCGATCGCTTTGCCGACAATTTTCGGCAGATTGTCGCGTCCGCTCTTACGCGATGTTCTCCACGACTGCGCAGGCCCGGAAACCCGAGCGCGATCAGCTGGTTGAGAGACCACTCACTCAACCTGGCGTGGAGATGCGCATGAGTACCAATGATCGCGACGCCTACCGTGACCAGTACGTCGCCATGGGCGGCATGGTCGGCGACAGTGCCGCCACAACGTCCGCTTCCGGCGCGACGGGTCAGCCTGCCGGTTCGGAGACGACGCCGCCGCAAGGCGATACGTCGTCAGCTCCTCCTCAACAGAGCACAACCCCGACGGGGTCTCAGGCTTCCGGCGGCAACGGCGGCTCGGACACTGGAAGTGGTGCAGGTGGCTCGGGTACCGGCGGTGGCACCTCGACGCCGCCCGGCCAGACTGGAATGCCGGGATTGGGCGGCTTCCTCGGCGGCGATGGCAGCCTCCACCTTGCGGGCAGTGAAGGCATCCTCCAGCCGGTGCTCACCGCCGTGAACGGCGCGGTCAACGACGTCAACACCGGCGTCCTCGATCCGGTCGGTCAGGCAACAGGGCTCGGCGATACCGTGCACGACGTGACCGGCCTCGCCGGAACGGTCGGATTGGGCGAGATCGGCGTCCCGACGCCCGCATCGGACGGCCATACCAACCTGCTGACCGACGTCCTCAACGCGCCCGGAACGATGCTTGATGGCGGCGGCCTTGGCACGGTGCTGACGGAGGTGGGCAGTGATCTCAACGACATTGTCCACTCGGTCGACGGCGTTGTCGGATCGTTGACCGGAGACAATGGCCTCGTCGGCTCGCTGCTCGGAAATACGGGACTCGGTTTGCTGCTCGGCGGCACCGGTGCGACCAACCCGGTGACGGATGTCGTCCATGCGGTGGACGGTGTGGTCGGATCGTTGCTCGCGGACGCGGGTGTCGGCTCCGTGCTCGGCAGTGGCACCGGCGCGCTCGCTCCGGTCACGCAGGTCGTCCATACCGTGGATGGCGTCGTCGGCTCCCTGCTCGGAGACACGGGTGCCGGTTCTCTGCTCGGTGGCACGGCCGCGCTGAGCCCGGTGACGGGTCTGCTCGGCAATGTTCTGCATGACGTGGAGACGCTACCGCTGCTCGGCATCAATGGCGGCAACAGCGGCGGCAATGGCGGACTGCTGGGCGGATTGCTTGGCAATCTCGGCGGCTCCAACACCGGTCACCTCGCCGACGTCGATCTCGGCCCCACGCAGCCAAACGGGAATTCGATTGACCTGCTCGCGGCGCCGACATCAGGCGATCACCACACATTGGAGGTAAATGCCGTCGACGTCGGCCAGAACGGCCCGCATCTGCTCGACCTCGGCGCGCTGACCGGCACCGGCGGGCTCAGCATTCCGAGCCTTGGCGGCACGGGGGCCGACGGTCTCGCCGGCAACCTGCTCGGTAGCCTGGACCTCAGTCATGTGCTCGGCGGCAATATCGCCTCCGGCAACACAGCCAGCGCGCCGGTCTCCGTTCCGATCGACGTCGATGCCGTGCTGCACGACCTAGTCTCGGGGCCATTGGCGGCCGATCACGGCATCCTCAACAACCACGGCACACACATCCTGTGATGTCGTAACACCCGGCGGAAGCGCGGAGATCGCCGCGCTTCCGCGACTTCCTCACCAATCGATTTGGGCATCACGGCTCGAACATCCGCGAGGGCGAGGTGATCGGTCAGGTCAAAAGGTTTTCGGCTCTACCGGTGGAGATCCGGAACGCGGTGGTGGCTCTGCGCGGCGCGCTGATCGCGACGGCGATCGCCAGCGGGCTGGTCAATCTGCTGATGCTGGTCGCGCCGCTGTTCATGTTGCAGACCTATGATCGCGTGCTGCCGAGCCGCAGCATGGCAACCCTGATCGGCCTGCTGATGATCGCGCTGGTCCTGCTCATGGTCCAGGCCGGCGTCGACATGTTGCGCAGCCGGCTGCTGGCGCGCATCGCCGAAATCTTCGATGAAACCATGCGTGATGCGGTGTTCGACAGCGTCCAGCACTCCGCGCTCAATCAGCCGGGCACTGACGGCTTGCAGGTCATGCGCGACCTCGACACGATACGGGGCTTCGTCGCCGGCAGCGGACTGATCGCGATCTGCGACCTGCCATGGACCCCGCTCTACATCGCCGTTTGCACCCTGTTTCATCCGCTGATGGGAATGGCGGTGGCCGGCGGCGCCGCTGCACTGGCGCTGATCACGGTTGGAGCCGAGATGTTCACTCGCGCGCCGACCCGCTCGCTGGTCACGCTGGCGTCGTCGCGGCGGCAGATGGCGGAGACCGCGTTCCACCACGCCGGCGTCGTGCACGCCCTCGGCATGCAGCGGCGGATGGCCGAGTTGTGGTCCGAGCGCACGCAGGCCTATCTCGACGCGCAGCGCGTGACCTCCGATCTGACCGGCACATTCGGCAGCGCCTCGCGCTTCCTGCGCATGATCCTGCAATCCGGGGTGCTCGCACTCGGCGCCTACCTCGTCATCAATCAGCAGGCGACCGCCGGCGTCATGCTGGCCGCCACCATCCTCTCGATCCGCGCCCTGGCGCCGATCGAGCTCGCGATCGCAAACTGGCGCAGTTTCATCACAGTTCGCGCGAGCTTTGGCCGGCTGATCGACGCCCTGACAGACATGCCCGTGCGACCGCCGGTCACTCTGTTGCCTGCTCCGAACAACGAGATCCGCGCCATCTCGCTCAGCTTGACCGCGCCCGGAACCAATGCCGTGGTGCTGCATGACGTGAGCTTCGCGCTGCGCGCCGGCAGCGCCGTCGCAGTGGTCGGCCCGAGCGGCTCCGGCAAATCGACCCTGGCGCGCGCTTTGGTCGGCGTCGGAACGCCGGCACGCGGCGTGATCAGGATCGACGGCGCCACGCTCGCGCAATGGGATCAGCTCGCGCTTGGCCGATCGATCGGCTACCTGCCGCAGGACGTCGCGCTGTTCCGCGGCACGGTCGCCCAGAACATCTCGCGTTTCGCCGCGGTTCCCGATTCCACGCGGTTGATCGCAGCCGCGCGCGAGGCCGACGTGCACGAACTGATCCTGCGGCTGCCAGGCGGCTACGAGACCGAAGTGGGCGATGGCGGCCTGATGCTGTCGGGCGGCCAGCGGCAGCGCATCGCGCTCGCCCGCGCGCTCTACGGCGATCCGTTCCTGGTCGTGCTCGACGAGCCGAACTCGAATCTCGACGCCGAGGGCGAACGCGCGCTGGTTCGCGCCATCAGCCGCGTCCGCACCCGCGGCGGGATCGTGGTCGTGGTCGCGCACCGGCCCGCCGTGCTGCAGACCGTCGACCACATGCTGGTGCTCAACGAAGGACGCATGCATGCGTTCGGCACCACGGCATCGGTGTTGCCGTTGCTGGTGGCGCAAGCGCAACCGCTCGCGCCAACATCGGCCCCCGCCCAGGCTCCCATGCCGGCACGCCGCAGGCGCAAAAAGCCGATGGAGCCTCGTCCCGATGCCTAGCGCACGACAATCGGTTCGGCATCACATTCTGGCAGTCGCTATCGCCGCGATATTCCTCATCGCCAGCATCGGCTTGATGGGCGCCGCCACCAAGATGTCCGGCGCGATCATCTCGCAGGGATCGCTCGTCGTCGAATCCAGCGTCAAGAAGGTGCAGCATCCCTCCGGCGGCGTTGCCAAGCAGCTGCTGGTGGAAGACGGCGCCCGCGTCGGCAAGGACGATCTGCTGATCCTGATGGACGAAACGGTGGCGCAGGCCAATCTCACCGCGGTGACCAAGAGCCTGTGGGAGCTTGAGGCGCGGCGGGCCCGGCTACAGGCCGAGCGCGACGGCGATGCCGAGATCGGCTTCCCCGACAGCGTCGCATCGAGCGACGATCCGGCGGCGCAGGCCGTCGTCTCGGGCGAGCGCCGCTTTTTCCAGCTGCGCAAGGACGCCAACGAGGGGCAGAAGCAGCAGTTGCGGGAGCAGATCGCGCAGCTCAAGGAGCAGATCGGCGGCATGCAGGATCAGTTGAGCGCGAAGAAGCAGGAGGCAGACTTGATCGCCAACGAACTGACCGGCGTGCAGCAGCTCTGGGAGCAGCGCCTGGTGTCGCTGTCGCGTCTCTCTGCACTGCAGCGCGATTCGGCCCGGCTGCTCGGCGAACGCGGTCAGCTCACCGCGTCGATCGCGCAGGCCAAGGGCAAGATCTCGGAAACCGAGCTGAAGATCCTGCAGGTCGATCAGGATTTCCGCTCCGGCGTCGCCAAGGAGCTGGCCGACATCCGCGCCAAATACGCCGAGACCGTGGAGAAACAGGTCACCGCGAAAGACCAGACCGAGAAGCTCGAGATCCGCGCCCCGCAGGCCGGCGTCGTGCACGATCTCACCATCCACACCCAGGGCGGCGTGATCGCGGCGGGCGAAACCATCATGACCATCGTGCCCGACCAGGACAATCTGATCGTGGAAACTCATGTTGCGCCGCAAGATATCGATCAGGTCAAGCTGGGCTCCGCGGCGGTGCTGCGTTTCACCAATTTCAACCAGCGCACCACACCGGAGATCGAGGGCGAGGTCAGCCGGATCGGCGCCGACGTGTCGCGCGACGACAAGACGGCTCCGACCTACTTCCTTGTACGCATTGCGATTCCGCCGTCGGAGCTGAACAAGTTCGCGTCCACGCATCTGCTGCCGGGCATGCCGGTCGAGGTCTTCATCCCGACCAGTGAGCGAACGGTGCTGTCCTATCTGATGAAGCCGCTTGCCGACCAGGTGCACCGCGCCTTCAGGGAGAAATGAGCGGTGCAAAGTTTCGGCGCGCGCCGGAACAAATCAAATTTAGTCCGCATTGTACCGATTAATGTTAAGTCGGTGTACATCCGGCTGAGGGCGCTACCGTCCTTGTGCGAGCGATCCGACTGATCGACTATGACCTGCGGCGCGCCCTCCGCTCCAACTGGTCTGAAAATGTGACGATCGCCTTTACGGTTCTGTTGACCAGCACGCTCGTCGGGCTGGCGACCAGTTTGTACTTTCGCGTTTGGACCTTGATGCTGGTGTCGCCGCTGATCGCGGTGGTCGCGGCAATCGTGCTCCAATCCGACGGCTATGCGTTTGCCACCGGCGCCCCGATCGTCGTCGCCTGCCTCGCATTCAACCAGATCGCCTATCTCGCCGGAGCTGTCCTCGCGCCGGACAGTGACGTCTCAATTGCGGAAGAAGCCGACGGCATTCCAGGCGGCCGCCGCGAGCACAAGGTCCACGGCCAGAACGAGCAGCAAGAGGCCGAACCAGGAAGGACCCTTGCCTCGCAAGCGCAGCGAGACGGAATGGCCCGTGACCCTGGCGGCGCCTTCCTTGAGCACAGAACGCATTGCAGGACATCCCAATCCTGATCGTCGTCTTCGATCATCCCGGCGATCGACGAGCAAGAGTGATGCCAGCGGCGTGGTGTCAGTTGGGAGTAAGCGTGGCGGGACTTTGACCGGCGCGACCGTCACGCGACAGGATCAAGTCGGATCGATGACCGGCCTGATCCTGCGCGAGTTGGCTCAAGACGTAACGGCGCTTATGCCGCTTGCTTCTTCGGCGGGAAGCGGCCGTAGAAGGTTTCGCCCTTGGCCGCCATCTCCTCGAGCAGCTTCGGCGGCGTGAAGCGCGAGCCGTATTTTTTCTCGAAGGCGTGGCAGAGCGCGACGAAATTCTTGGTGCCCATGAAGTCGATGTAGGACAGCGCGCCGCCAGTGAACGGCGCGAAGCCGAAACCGAGGATCGAGCCGACGTCCGCCTCGCGCACGTCGGTGATGACGTGATCCTCGACGGTACGGGCGGCTTCCACCGCCTGCACCACCAGGAAGCGCTGCTTCAGCTCCTTGACGCTCAGCGTATCGGGATCGAGCTGCTTGGGCTGCAGATGGGCCAGTCCCGGCCACAGGCTCTTCTGACCCTTGCCCTTCTCGGGATAGTCGTAGAAGCCCTTGCCGTTCTTGCGGCCGAAGCGGCCCTGCTTCTCGACCATCTCGACCATCAGCTTCTTCTGCGCCTGGTCGATCGCGTTGGGACCGAGATCGGCTTCGGTCGCCTTGGTGATCTTCAGCCCGAGATCGAGCGCGACCTCGTCCTGCAGCGACAGCGGGCCGACCGGCATGCCGGCCATCTTGGCGGTGTTCTCGATCATCGCCGGCGGCACGCCTTCGAGCAGCATCTCGTTGCCCTCGGAAATGTAGCGCATCACACAGCGGTTGGCGAAGAAGCCACGCGAATCGTTCACCACGATGGGCGTCTTGCCGATCGCGCGGACATAGTCCAGCGCGGTCGCCAGCGCAACGTCGCCAGTGTTCTTGCCGAGGATGATCTCGACCAGCATCATCTTCTCGACCGGCGAGAAGAAGTGGATGCCGATGAACTTGCCCTGATCCTTGAATTCCTCGGCCAGCGAGTTGATCGGCAGGGTCGAGGTGTTGGAGGCGAAGATCGCACCCGGCTTCAGAAGCGGCTGCGCCTTGGCGTAGGTGTCGGCCTTGACCTTGCGATCCTCGAACACGGCCTCGATGACGAGGTCGCAATCCCTGATCACGCTGTAGTCGGCAGTGGCCGAGATGCGGGCCAGGATGGCGTCGCCCGCCTCCTGCTTCATCCGGCCCTTCGCGACCAGGCCGTCGACCACGGTCTTGGCGTGGCCCTTGCCCTTGTCGGCGCTGTCCTGGTCGCGATCGACCAACACGACATCGATGCCAGCCTGCGCCGAGACATAGCCGACGCTGGCGCCCATGAAGCCGGCGCCGATCACGGCGAGCTTCTTCACCTTGGTCGGCGGCACGCCCGCCGGGCGACGCGCGCCCTTGTTCAGCTCCTGCATCGACAGGAACAGCGATCGGATCATCGCCGCCGCTTCCTTCGAGCGCAGGATCTGCGTGAAGTAGCGCGACTCGACGCGCAGTGCGGCATCGATCGGCAACTGCAGGCCCTCATAGACGCAGCTCATGATGGCGCGCGCGGCCGGATAATTGTCGTAGGTCTCGCGGCGATAGATCGCGTTGCCGGCCGGGAACATCTGCATGCCCATCTTGGAGAAGACGGGGCCGCCGGGCAGCTTGAAGCCCTTCTCGTCCCACGGCGCGACCGCCTTGCCGCCGCCCTTGATCCAGTCCTTCGCGGCCTTGATCAGATCGGCCGCGGGCACCACGGCGTGAATCAGGTTGAGCGCCTTGGCGCGGGTCAGATTGACCGCCTCGCCCTTGAGCAGCAACTGCATCGCGTCCTGCGGCGACACCAGGCGCGGCACGCGCTGGGTGCCGCCCGCGCCGGGGAACAGGCCGACCTTGATCTCGGGCAGGCCGAGGCGAGTCTTGGGGTTCTCGGCTGCGACACGGTAGTGGCAGGCCAGCGTGATCTCGAAGCCGCCGCCGAGCGCAAGCCCGTTGATCGCGGCGACCCAGGGCTTACCCGAGGTCTCGATCGCGCGGAACGATTGCGACATCTGGCGGCTCTGCTCGAACAGCATCTGGTTCGCGGCTTCCTCGCCCTTTTCCTTGAAGAGCTGCGCGTAAGCGCGGTTCATGCCCTCGAGCATCGAGAGGTCGGCGCCGGCGCAGAACGCCTCCTTGGCCGAGGTGATCACGACGCCCTTGATCGCGGCATCGCTGGTGGTCTGCTTGATGATCTCGCCGATCTCCTGGGTCGAGACCTCGTCGAACACGTTCATCGAACGATCGGGGATGTCCCAGGTGACCAGCGCAATGCCGTCGGCGTCGACGTCGAACTTGAAATTCTTGTAAGCCATGTTGCTCGCTCCCCTCGCCTCAGACGCGCTCGATGATGGTGGCGGTGCCCATGCCGCCGCCGATGCACAGCGTGACCAGTGCCGTCTGCTTGTTGGTGCGCTCGAGCTCGTCGAGCACGGTGCCGAGGATCATCGCACCGGTCGCCCCGAGCGGATGGCCAAGCGCGATCGCGCCGCCATTGACGTTGATCTTGGCGTTGTCGATGTCGAACGCCTGGATGTAGCGCAGCACCACCGAGGCGAAAGCCTCGTTGAGCTCGAACAGGTCGATGTCCGACTTCTTCATGCCGGAACGCTCGAACAGCTTTTCGGTGACGTCGACCGGGCCGGTCAGCATCATCGCGGGCTCCGAGCCGATATTGGCGAACGCACGGATTTTCGCACGTGGCTTCAAGCCGTGCTTGGCGCCCGCCTCCTTGCTGCCGAGCAGCACCGCGCCGGCGCCGTCGACGATGCCGGACGAATTGCCGGCGTGATGCACGTAATTGACCTTCTCGACCTCGGGGTGCGACTGGATCGCCACCGCGTCGAAGCCGGCCATCGCCGCCATCGCCGCGAATGACGGCTGCAGCTGCGCCAACGACTGCATCGTCGTGGTCGGGCGCATGTGCTCGTCCTTGGCCAGGATGGTCAGGCCGTTGATGTCCTTGACCGGCACCACCGACTTGCTGAAGCGGCCTTCGTCCCAGGACTTCGCAGCGCGCTGCTGGCTCTGCACGGCATAGGCATCGACATCATCGCGCGAGAAGCCGTATTTGGTCGCGATCAAATCGGCCGAGATGCCCTGCGGCATGAAATAGGCCGGCACCGCCATCGAGGGATCCATCGGCCAGGCACCGCCGGAGGCGCCGATGCCGACCCGGCTCATCGATTCGGCGCCACCGCCGATCACGAGCTCATGCTGGCCGCTCATGATCTGGGCCGCGGCGAAGTTCACGGCATCGAGGCCGGAGGCGCAGAAGCGGCTGATCTGCACGCCCGGCACCTTCTCGCCGAGACCGGCGTTGAGCGCGGCAAAGCGCGCGATGTCGCTTCCGGCCTCGCCGACCGGATCGACCACGCCGAGGATGACGTCGTCGACGGAGTCCTCGGGCAGATTGTTGCGTTCCTTGAGCGACTTCAGCGGCACCGTGGCGAGCGCCAGCGCGGTGACCTCATGCAGTGCGCCATCGGCCTTACCGCGGCCGCGCGGGGTACGAACGTGATCGTAGATGTATGCCTCAGGCATGACGCCCTCCTTGATATGAGGATCATAATATATACGGAAGGAAGCGACGCCGCACGGTGGTGCGGCGGCAATTTTCAGAATGCTTCCGCGGCCAGTTCCATTGTGGTGGCGCTGCCGCTCTGGATCCGGGCCAGGTGCACGGCGGTCTCCGGCAGCAGCCTTTCCATGAAGAAGCGCCCGGTCACGAGCTTGGTGTTGAGGTAGGGCGTCGCGCCGGCAGCGGCCTTATCCTGCGCCACCTTGGCCATCTTCGCCCACATGTAGCCGAGCGCGACCAAGCCGAACAGTTTCATGTAATCGGTCGCGGCGGCGCCGGCATTGTCGGGCTTGGTCAGCGCGTTCTGCATCAGCCAGCCGGTGGCCTGCTGCAGATGGCCGAGCGCGGTGGAGAGCGGGGTGATGAACGGCTTCATCGCCTCGTCCGCGCCATGCTCCTTGGCGAAGGCACCGACCTCGCCGAAGAACGCCATCGCGGCGCGGCCGCCGTCGCGCGGCAGTTTGCGGCCGACAAGGTCGAGCGCCTGGATGCCGTTGGCGCCCTCATAGATCATCGCGATACGGGCATCACGGACGAACTGCTCCATGCCGTGCTCGGCGATATAGCCGTGGCCGCCGAACATCTGCTGCGCCGAGACCGTGTTGGCGAAGCCGGTGTCGGTCAGCACGCCCTTCAGCACCGGCGTCATCAGGCCCATGTGATCATCGGCAGCTTGGCGATCCTTCGGATCGTTGGAGCGGTGCGCAACGTCGCTCTTCAGCGCGGTCCACACCACCATGGCGCGTGCCGCCTCATTGAAGGCGCGGATGGTGAGCAAGGTACGACGGACGTCGGGATGCACGATGATCGGATCGGCCGGCTTGTCGGCGGCCTGGACGCCGGTCAGCGAACGGCCCTGCAGACGCTCGCGCGCATAGGCGACCGCGTTCTGATAGGCGACCTCGGACTGCGCGAGGCCCTGCACGGCGACGCCGAGGCGGGCCTCGTTCATCATCACGAACATGCCCTGCATGCCCTTGTTCTCTTCGCCGATCAGCCAGCCGGTGGCGTTGTCGTAGTTCATCACACAGGTGGAATTGCCGTGGATGCCCATCTTGTGCTCGATCGAGCCGCAGGTGACGCCGTTGCGCGCCCCGAGCGAGCCGTCGGCATTGACCAGCACCTTGGGCACGACGAACAGCGAGACGCCCTTGATGCCGGCCGGCGCGCCTTCGATGCGCGCCAGCACGAGATGAATGATGTTGTCGGCGAGGTCGTGCTCGCCGGCGGAGATGAAGATTTTGGTGCCCGTGATCTTGAAGCTGCCGTCGGCCTGGCGCACCGCCTTGGTGCGCAGCAGACCGAGATCGGTACCGCATTGCGGCTCGGTCAGGTTCATGGTGCCGGTCCATTCGCCGGCGATCATCTTCGGCACATAGGTCTTCTTCTGCTCGGGGGAGCCGTGCACCAACAGCGCCGCGGTCGCGCCCATGGTCAGCCCGCCATACATCGAGAACGCCATGTTGGCGGAGATCTGGAATTCGTTGACCGCCTGCGAGAGCGTCACCGGCAGGCCCTGGCCGCCGAATTCAGTCGGCGCCGAGAGGCCGAGCCAGCCACCTTCAGCGACTTGTTTGAAGGCCTCCTTGAAGCCCTTCGGTGTGGTGACGCTGCCGTCGTCGTTGCGCTTGCAGCCTTCGAGATCGCCGGTGCGATTGAGCGGCTGCAGCACTTCCTCACTGAGCTTGGCGGCCTCGCCGAGGATCGCCTCACGCACATCGGCCGACGCATCGGTGAAGCCGGGAAGATTGCCATAACGATCGATCTGGAAGACGTCGTTCAACAGGAAGCTGACGTCTTCGACGGGGGCTTTGTAGGTCGGCATGCTGATCTCCCGGCTGGCTCGTGGCCGCTTGTGCGACCTGTGCTGCGCAGCTTGTCCTTGGGTTTGTTGGAGCGGACCTTATCCGGTTCGGAAGGTCCGCGGCAGGTCCTAGCGAGACTGTGATTGCGACGTTGCGCCGCTCTGCTTCATCAACTCCTCGCCCATCATCCGATGCAGCAAGTTGATCGCCTTGAGCGGGCGCACCATCACCTTGAAGTGCGTGATCCGACCGTCACCATCGAACGTGATGATGTCGACGCCGTTGAGCTTGATGCCGTCGATCTCGTTCTCGAACTCGAGCACCGCGCCGGTGTCGCTTTGCCACTCGCCGAGATATTTGAAGGTCGGGCCGCCGAGCACCTTGGCGGCGCTGGTCAGGTACTTGAAGGTGATGTCGCGGCCGCGCTGCGGCGTGTGCACGACCGGGCTTTCGAACACCGCGTCGGGATGCAGCAGATCCCACAAAGCGGCGGTGTCGTGGGATTTCATGTAGGCGTACCACTTGTCGAGGCCCGGCTTGCTCATTCGGACGTCTCCTGCGGCAGGGGTTGTAAGAAGCCTGAACATCGGCCGCGCCAACAAGGCCGCACGCCGATCACCATATGCATATTGACGCATATGCACAGTAACGCATAAAGTCAAGCGAACTTCAGAATGGCCTTCTTAGGAACTGAGATGGAGGTGGGCGTTGGCACTCGGTGACGCAATCCTCGCCTGCCTCACGGAACGTCCGATGACGGGCTATGAGCTCGCCAAGACGTTCGACGCCTCGATCGGCTTCTTCTGGAAGGCCGACCATCAGCAGATCTACCGCGAGCTCTCCCGGCTGCGCGACAAGGGCCATGTCCAGGGCCGCGAGGTGGTGCAATCCGGCAAGCCGAACAAGCTGGTCTACACCCTGACGACCGAGGGCCGCGCGGCGCTGAAGCATTGGGCGGCGCGGCCGAGCGTGCCGCCCTCGATCAAGGACGACCTGCTGGTCCGGCTCTATGCGCTCGACTGTGTCGACATCGAGCCGCTGCGCACCGACCTGATGGCACGGCTGGAGCATCATCGCGACCGCTATGAGCGCTATGAGCGCCTGCTCAACAAAAGATTCCCCGACGGCACCGCGCCACCGGCCGATGTCGGCAAGATGCTCAGTCTGCGTCTCGGCATGCGCCATGAGCGCATGGTGGTGGAGTGGTGCGAGGAGGCGCTCGACGCGCTGTCGGCGATGTCCGGCCGCAGCAACGTGCTGCCGCTCGACGACGGCAAGCGCGAAGGCAACGGCTAGAAACAAATCTCGCGTCATTGCCTTGCGCGTGCCGACACGCGTCGCGGAATCCGCTTTGCCGGAAAGCGATGGGCGTGTCCTGATCCGGCGCAACAGGTTCCCGGATTCCCTAACTTTAAGGCCCGCCGGCCGCATTCCTTAACCCGTTATTTACCGTGACGGGAAAAAGTCAGCAGCTGAAGCAGACGACCAGCGCAGAATTCGATTGTCTCTTAACGGGAATGCGCGGGGAGGCTGCGGGCGCAGAGTATGGCGCCGGAGTCGGGACCGGACGGAATCATGAATTCGCGCGTATCGTGGAGTGTTGACGGCATCGATCCCTCCGTCCGCGACAGGGCCGAGGCGGCTGCGCGCCGCGCCGGCATGTCGCTGAACGACTGGCTCAATTCCACCGTCGGCGAGCCGAGCCCGCCGGATTGGCGTATGGAGCAACGGCAGCCGATGCCGAGCCGGGAAAGCCGCGAGGTCGCGGACATCCATCAGCGGCTCGATGCGATCACCCGCCAGATCGAACAGATTGCAAAACCATTGTCGCGCGCCGAAGCCGTGCGCGCCGAAGTACCGCGCGGCCAGCCCGCCGTCGCACGGCAGCTGAACGACGCGATCTCGCGCCTCGATGCGCGGCTGTCGCAGATTTCGCGGCCGCAGCAGGCGCGCGAGCCGCAGCCCCAGCCGATACGTGAAGCGCAGATGCAGCGGGAGCCGCAGATGCAGGACCGGCAACTGGAGGAAAGGCTGCGCCAGGCGGAAGCGGTCGAGCGCGCCGCAGCCCAGGTCTACCGTCCGTCGCCGCCACTGAGCCCGGCCTCGTTCGATTCCGCGATCGCGGAGATCGCCGCGCGCCAGAACGAGCTCGACGGCCCCCCCTCACGCCAGATGCCGCCGCGCAGCGCGCCGCCGATGCAGCAATCGGCGCCGCCGATGGCCGCCTATGCGCCGCCGCCGGCTGGCCCCGACTTCTCCTCGCTCGAGCGTCACCTGCTCAAGATCACAAGCCAGATCGAGGCATTGCAGCGGCCCGACCATATCGAGCAATCGATCGCGGCCTTCCGCGGCGAGCTTGCCGAAATCCGCCAGGCGATCACCGAGGCGATGCCGCGCCGCGCGATCGAATCGATCGAGAACGAGATCCGCTCGCTGCATCACCGGATCGACGAGATCCGCCAGGACAGCGGCAACGGCCAAGGCCAAGCCCAGGTGATTACCGGCATCGAACGTGCGCTGTCGGAAATCCGCGAGGCGCTGCGCACGCTGACGCCCGCCGAGCAGCTCACCGGTTACGACGAGGCGATCCGCAATCTCGGCGCCAAGCTCGACATGATCCTGCGCGCCAACGACGATCCCTCGACGGTGCATCAGCTCGAGAGCGCGATCGCCGCGCTGCGCGCCATCGTCTCCAATGTCGCCTCCAACGACGCGCTGCTGCAGCTCTCCGGGGACGTGCATGCGCTGGCCGCGAAAGTCGACCAGCTGTCGCAGATGTCGCGCGCCGAGTCCCATGTCGATGCCTTCGCCGGGATCGAGCAGCGCATCGCCGCATTAGCCTCGACGCTGGAAACCCGCGAGCGGCCCGCCGGCTACGAAAATACCGACGCCATCGAGGGCGCGCTGCGCTCGCTGTCGGAGCGGATCGATCGGCTGCAGGTCGGCAACGACAGCTCGTCGGCGTTCACCCATCTCGAGCAGCGGGTCTCCTATCTGCTCGAGCGGCTGGAGTCCGCCGACCAGCGCTCCGGCAATCTCGGCCGGGTCGAGGAAGGACTGCATGACATCATGCGGCACCTCGAGGCGCAGCACGCCCATCTCGCCTCGCTCGCCGACGCCACCCGCAACACCGTCAGCAGCGCTTCGCCGCAGCCGATGATGGACAGCGGCATCGTCGACCTGGTGAAGCGCGAACTGTCCGACATCCGCTTCAGCCAGTCGGAGACCGATCGCCGCACCCAGGACTCGCTCGAGACCGTTCACAACACGCTCGGCCATGTCGTCGACCGGCTGGCGATGATCGAGAACGATCTGCGCACGGTCCGCAGCGCGCCGCCGCCGGCTCCTGTGGCCCCTGCATTGGCCGAACAGCGGATGGAAGCACCGCGGATCGAGATGCCGCACGCGGCGGCGCCGCAGCCGAAACCTGAATCGTACCTGTCCGAATTGTACCGGCCCGAATTGCCCAATCCTGCGCTGGCGCAGGAGCACTTCATGTCAGCGCCGCGCGAATTCCATGCCGCGCAGCCGGCCGAGACCGCGCCGCCGCCGCTGCCGCCGCGTGCGATCAGCGAGATCCTCGAGCCGCATGCCGCCTCCGCGCGCGCTGCGATCGCTCCGGAACTGCCGCCGGATCATCCACTCGAGCCGGGCACGCGCCCCTCGGGCCGCGTGGCGTCGCCATCGGAGCGGATCGCGGATTCCGAGCGCGCCATCAGTGATCTTCCCGCCGGCAAAAAGGAGCCGGTCTCGACCTCGAGCTTCATCGCCGCCGCGCGCCGCGCCGCGCAGGCCGCCGCAGCGCAACCTGTCAACGAGAAGGCCGCGCGGGCTGCAAGCAAGGCTGCCGCCAAGGCCAAGGAGAAGGCCGACAAGGCTGCGAAGGCCGCGGCCGGCAAGGCCGGCGTGCCAGCGACCGGCGCACCCGAAGCCCAGCCGTCGACCATCACCTCCAAGATCCGCTCGCTGCTGGTGGGCGCGAGCGTGGTCGTGATCCTGCTCTCGACCGTCAAGATGGCGATGAACCTGCTCGACGCCGGCTCGGCGCCGCCGATGCCGGCGATCGAGCACAGCGAGCCGGCCGTGCCCCCGGCGCAACCGCCTGCCGAGAATTCCGCCGCGCCCGCACCGGCGGCGCCGTCCGTGCCCGGGCCGTCGATGACCTCGCCGACCCCGCTCGGCCGCCAGTCCAACAACACGCCGGCGCCGAACACGCTCGACAGCGCGCAGGTAACGATCCCTCAGGCTCCCGCGCCCGCCGCGGCGCCTGAGCCGGCTGCGGCACCGCTCGCCGCCGCCAGCGATATCACCGGCACGATTCCGACCGCGCCGCCGCTCGGCGGCAAGCTCGCCACGATCCAGATCCCGGCGGGCGAGAAGCTGCCCGACGCGATCGGCGGTCCGGCGCTACGGACGGCGGCGATCAAGGGCGATGCGGCCGCGGCCTATGAGGTCGGCGTCCGCTTTGCCGAAGGCAAGGGCGTGCCCGCCAATGTCGACGAAGCCGCCAAATGGTATGGCCGTGCGGCACAGGCCGGCGTGGTGCCCGCGATGTTCCGGCTCGGCACCTTCTACGAGAAGGGCCTCAGCGTGAAGCGCGACTTCGATACGGCACGGCGCTACTACGTGCAAGCAGCCGAGCGCGGCAACGCCAAGGCGATGCACAACCTGGCTGTGCTCGACGCCGACGGCGGCGGCAAGGGCGCCGACTACAAGAGCGCCGCGCAATGGTTCCGCAAGGCGGCCGATCGCGGCGTTGCCGACAGCCAGGTCAACCTCGGCATCCTCTATGCCCGCGGCATCGGGGTCGAACAGAACCTCGCCGAGTCCTTCAAATGGTTCAGCCTCGCCGCCGCGCAGGGCGACGCCGACGCCGGCCACAAGCGCGACGATATCGCCAAGCGGCTCGACCCGCAGTCACTGGCCGCAGCGAAGCTTGCGATCCAGACCTTTACTCCCGAGCCGCAGCCGAGCGATGCGGTCAACGTCCCGGCCCCGGCCGGCGGCTGGGACGGCGCGCCCGTGCAGCCCACCGCCGCGAAGTCGGTCCGACCGGCTTCGAAGCGCACCGCGGCGCTGGCCGCCCCGGCGCACTAAAGACCAAGCCGCTGCGGCGCCTTGACGGCGCCGCTGTCCTATCCCTCCGCGCTTCCGCCGTGTAGACAGGCGCACAGTGCTGCGCCGATTGCGCGCGCGTTCCGGAGGGTCAGGCTTGTCTGTCGACGATCGTCAGGATGATGGAACAGGCCATCGTTCGTCGCCGACCGGGCCCCGCGTCGCGCCGCCGCGCCAGACGCCGTCTCCGTTCGCCGTGCCTCCCAAGGCTCCGTCTCCCCCTCCTCCGCCGCAACGGAACGTGGCACCGCCGCCGCGCGCGTTCCGGTTCTCGCTCTGGTCCGTCATCATCTTCGTGCTGCTGTTGTCGAGCGTCGCCATCCAGGCCTATCGCGACCTGTCGAGGCCGGGCGCCTGGGACTTCTGGCGCGAGACCTACGTCGCGGCGAGCATGAATTCGGCGGTGATTCCCGATGTCGACATCGATGGGACGGGCCGCGGCCGGCGTGCGCTCGCGATCAGCGGCAAGATCGGCTCGGCCAGCGCGAGCTGGTTCCGCGACCGGCTGAGCGAGGCGCGTCTCGCCCCTGGCGACGCCGTGCTGCTGTCGTCGCAGGGCGGCGCGCTGAATCAGGCGGCGATCATGGGCGAGGTCATCCGCTCCCATGGGCTGGTCACTGCCGTCGCCACCGCAGACGCATCGGGCAAGCTCCGTCCGACGGCCTGCGCCAGCGCCTGCGTACTGGTCTTTGCCGGCGGCCAGACCCGCTATGGCATCGCGGGCTCGCGGCTCGGCGTGCATCGCTTCACGACCAGCGCACCGGTCAGCGATCCCCTCGCCGAGGCGCAACGCATCCAGGGCATGGTGCTGGGCTACATGACCAAGATGGGCGTCTCCTCCGGGATCGTGGAGGCGATGTCGCAGACCTCGGACATCCGCTGGCTGAGCCCGAAGGAAGCGCTCGCGCTGAACCTGATCACCAAGCCGGGCGATCGGCCCTAAAGCATGATCCGGAAAAGTGCGGAGCGGTTTTCCGAAGAGATCATGCTCAAATAGGCCGGCGCCGGCGTCATTAATCTGAATTATCAACCACGTCGGCAGCCGAGCGGCCACGTGCGGCGAAAAATGCCACCCGGAGCGGATTCTTTAGTCCCTCCCCCCACCGAATTCGGTTATGCAAGAACGCGGCAATCGACCCGCGTTCGCCTGCTTCTTGCGCGCCGACCGGTTTCGTTCAGCCGGAGAATGCCCGAACCGAACGACATCACGCCGTGATGCGGCCTTGCGCCCCAGCATGCGGCGAACCGACAAGAAGCGACGCGCGTGCAGCTCTATCTCCCGATCGCCGACATTCCGGTCAATGTCTTCCTCATCCTGGCGATGGGCGCGGCGGTTGGATTCGTCTCCGGCATGTTCGGGATCGGCGGCGGCTTCCTGATGACCCCGCTCTTGATCTTCGTCGGCATCGCGCCTGCGGTCGCGGTCGCCTCGGTTGCGAGCCACATCGCGGCCTCCTCGTTCTCCGGCGCGATCTCCTATTGGCGAAGACGCGCGATCGACCCGCTGCTGGCGGCGGTGCTTCTGGTCGGCGGCACGCTCGGCACCACGCTCGGGGTGTGGACCTTCACCTTCCTGCGCTCGCTCGGCCAACTCGACCTGATGATCGCGCTGTCCTACGTCATCCTGCTGACCACGGTCGGCGGCCTGATGTTCTGGGAAGGCCTGCGCGCGATGCTGCGGTCCCGGCGCGGCGGGGCGGTCACGCTGCGCAAGCCGGGCAGCCATGGCTGGATCCACGGCCTGCCCCTGAAGCTGCGCTTCAAGCGCTCCAAGATCTACCTCTCGGTCATCCCGGTCGTCGTGGTCGGGCTCGTGATCGGCTTCATTGGCGCGGTGATGGGCATCGGCGGCGGCTTCATCCTGGTGCCGCTGATGATCTATGTGCTGCGGGTGCCGACCTCGACCGTGATCGGCACCTCGATGGTGCTGACCCTCGTCACCATGGTGTTCGCCACCATGCTGCACGCGGTGACCAACCATCTGGTCGACGCCGTGCTGGCGCTGATCCTGATGATCGGCGGCGTCACCGGCGCGCAGTTCGGCGCCCGCGCCGGCCAGAAGATCCGCGGCGAGCATCTGCGCCTGTTGCTCGGCCTGCTTGTGCTCGCGGTCGGCATCCGCTTTGCCGTCGAGCTGGTGATCCGGCCGCAGGACCTGTTCAGCATCCGCGAAACCGGCGGAGCCCCGCCATGAGGTCGCGCGCGCCGCTTGCCATCGTGGGCCTTCTCGCTGCCAGCCTGGCGGCGGTCCCGGCGCATGCCGAGCGGCTGATCGTGTCGGTCTCCAACCACCGGGTCACGGTGACGCCGAATTATTCCGGCGGCGAGCTCGTGCTGTTCGGCTCGGTCGAGAAGGACGACAAGACGCCGTCCAATCGCAACAATTACGACCTCGTCGTCACGGTGTCCGGCCCGCGCGCCGACATGGTGACGCGGCGCAAGGAGCGCAAATTCGGCATCTGGATCAACACCGACTCCAGGCAGTTCCTGCAAGTGCCAGGCTATCTCGCGCTGTTCTCCAACCGCCCGTTCGACGAGATCGCCTCACCGGAGGTGCAGCGGCGGCAGCAGCTCGGGCTCAACAACGTGCTCTTGATGCAGCGGGTCGGGCCCGACTTCGCCGACGTGGTCCCGAACGATCCGTTCCGCAGCGCTTTCGTCCGCCTGCGCTCCGAACACGGGCTGTACCGCGAGGCGACCTCGGCGGTGACGTTCCTGACGCCCACTTTATTTCGCACCGGCATTCCACTGCCGGCGGAGGTGCCGATCGGCACCTACAATGTCGAGATCAAGCTGTTCTCCGACGGCGCGCTGGTGACCAAGACCGAGACCGCCTTCGAGATCGTCAAGGTCGGCTTCGAGCAGTTCGTCGCCACCACAGCGCGGCAGAACGGCCTGGTCTACGGCCTCGTCACCGCGTTCATGGCGCTGATGACCGGCTGGATGGCGTCGATCGTGTTCCGCAAGGATTGATCAGTCACGCCTCTGCTGCAACGCGCTCTCGAACGCATCGCTCAGGATCGAGAGACCAAGATCGATCTCGTCGTCGCTGATCGTGAGCGGCGGAGCGATGCGGAACACGCTGCCCATACCTGGCAATTGCACGATGTTGGTGCTCAGTCCTAGCGCCAGGCAGCGCTGCGATACACGCGTGCCCAGCGCTTCGTCGGGCTCCTTGCTGAAGCGGTCGCGCACGATCTCGATGCCCTGCATAAGCCCCCTGCCGCGCACGTCACCGATGCATTCGAACCGGTTCTGCAGCGCGAGGAGCCCGTCCCTCAGCCGCGCGCCGGCGATGCCGGCGCGCTCGACCAGTCGGTCGCGAAGGATGATCTCGATCACCTTCAGCCCGACCGCGGCCGGCATCGGGTCCGACACATGCGTCGTGTAGAACAGGAAGCCGCGTTCGTGACAGCGCTCCTCGATTTCCGCTGACGTGACGACCGCGGCCAGAGGCAGGCCGGCGCCGAGCGTCTTCGACAGGGTCAGGATGTCAGGCACGACACGATCGCGCTCGAACGCGAACATGGCGCCGGTTCGCCCGAGGCCGGTCTGCGCCTCGTCGACGATCAGCAGCATGCCGCGCGCGCGACACAGCTCCTTCAACGCGGCGAGATAGCCCTCCGGCAGGTCGATCAGCCCGCCGGAACTCAGGATCGGCTCGGCGATCATGCAGGCGAGCGAGCCGGTCGATTGGCGGTCGACGAGATCGAAGGCGTAGTCCAGCTCGGCCCGCCAATCGGCCGCATGGCCGAAGCGGGGGCGATAGAGGCTCGGCGTCGGGATCGCGAGCGAGCCGACCGGCGCGGGACCATGGCCCTTGCGGCCGGCCGAATAGGTCGTCCCGGCCGCACCCGACGTCATGCCGTGCCAGGACTGCGCGAACGCGACGGTCTCGAAGCCGCCGCTGGCGAGCTTGGCCATCTTGATGGCCGCCTCGTTCGACTCGGCCCCCGTGCTCAGCAGCATGACGCGATCGAGCCCCGGCGGCAAAAGCTCCGCGAGCTGTTCGGCGAGCGCGACGACCGGGCGCGTCAGCATTCCGCTGAACAGATGGTCGAGCCGTTCGGCATACTCCCCGATGGTCTTGACGATCTCCGGGTGGCCGTGGCCAAGCACGGCACTCATCTGCCCGGACGTGAAATCCAGGATGGCGCGGCCGTCGGCGTCATAGACGAAAGAGCCGGCGGCGCGCTCGATAATGACGGGAGCGAACGTCCCGCCATAGCGGATGAGGTGACGCCGCGCACGATCCCAAAAGGATTCGTCGTCGTTTCCAGCCATGCCCGTTCCCCTGCTGCTCGATCGCCCAGATGAGAGACCTTCGCAGCGCATCTTATGCGCGCGACACAGCAAGGACATTGCGATTTGAGATGCTTTTGATCCCATCTTCTGCGATCAATTGCGCAAAAGATGGAAAATGCGAAAGAAATGGGAACCGCGATCGTGATCGACGAGATGGACCGGAAGATCCTCGACGTGCTGCAGGTCGAGGGGCGCATCACCAATCTCGAGCTGGCCGAACGGATCGGCCTCTCGTCTGCCCCCTGCATGCGGCGCGTCCGGACCCTGGAAGAGACCGGCGTCATCAATTCCTATGTGGCTTTGGTGGACCCTGCGCGAATTGGACTTGGCTTCGACGTGATCGTCGAACTCCGCCTCAAGCAGCAGAACAGGGAATCCTTCGCGCGTTTCGAGAAGAAGGTCATCAACCTTCCGGAGGTCGTGGAGTGCTGCATGATTGCCGGCGACTGGGATTACGCGCTGCGCGTCGTGTCCTCAGATCTCGCAAGCTATCAATCGTTCATCCTCGACCGCCTGATGCATCCGGACACCGATATCGCGAGCTATCGCACGACCATCATCCTGCGCAAGGTCAAGTCGACGACGAAGATCGATAGCTCGCTGTTCTGATCGCAAGGGTCAAACGAGGATCAGACAAGCATCCCGACCGCCATCGCGATCACGCTGAGCGCCATCGCGCCGGTCGAGAGCCAGCCGAGCGAGTAGAGCCACCCGCCGATCACGAAACGGCCCATCACCTCCCTGTGACGCGCCATGACCATCAGCAGCACCATCACGGGCACGGCGAGCACGCCGTTGACCACCGCGCTCCAGTACAGCGCCGAGATCGGATCGATTGGGGTGAAATTCAGTGCGATGCCGATGCCACCCGACAGTCCCAGCACCGAATAGAATGCAACCGCCTCCTTCGGCTTACGCGCCAGCCCGACCGGCCATCGCCGGCCCTCGCCGACCGCGTAGGCGGTCGCTCCCGCAAGCACCGGGATCGCCAACAGGCCGGTGCCGACGATGCCGAGCGCGAAGATCACCTCGGCAAAGGGCCCGGCAATCGGGCGCAACGCTTCGGCGGCCTGCGCCGAGGTCTGGATATCGGTCTTGCCGGCGGTATGCAGCGTCGCGGCAGCGGTGACGATGATCGATAGCGCGATCACGTTGGAAAACGCCATGCCGGTGATGGTGTCGGCACGGATGCGGGAAAACTCCTTCCGCGCGCCGTCATGCTTGTTGATCAACGGATGCTTGGTGGCGTCGACCCGCTGCTCCTCCGCCTCCTGCGAGGCCTGCCAGAAGAACAGATAGGGCGAGATGGTCGTGCCGAAGATCGCCACGATGGTGGTGAAATAATCGGAGCTCCAGGTCAGGCGCGGAACGAACACGCCGGCCAGCGCCTCTGTCCATGACACTTTGGCAAAGCCGAGTGCCGCGACATAGGCGAACAGGCTGAGTGTCAGCCATTTCAGAACGGCGACATAGCGGTGATAGTTCATGAAGATCTGAGCGGCGACCGAGGTCACCCCGAACAGCACGACGTAGAGGATGGCCGGACCGCCGATCAGGAGCTTGGTCGCGTCCGCCATGGCCGACAGGTCGGCGGCGATGTTGACGGTGTTGGCGATGAACAGCAGCGTCACCACGATGATCAGCAGCCAGCCCGGATAGTGCTTGCAGACGTTGCCCGCGATACCATGGCCGGTGACGCGTCCAACCCGCGCGGAGATCTCCTGGATCGCGGTCATCAGCGGGAAGGTCAGCAGCATGGTCCAGCCGATACCGTAGCCGAGTTGCGCGCCGGCCTGGCTGTAGGTGCCGATACCCGACGGATCGTCGTCGGAGGCGCCGGTGATCAGGCCGGGGCCGAGCGACTTCGCAACGCGCTTGAAGCTGAACGGCTCGCGCCGCGGCTTGCCGGTCGACGCGCTGCGGGAATTGTCCTGCTCTCGCGAGATTTTCCTCTGCCGTGTCATGTCCTGATCCGACCGTCGCTACAACGGCGAGGACGCTGGCAGGGTTCCTAAAATGAAACCCGCGGCGCGCTCACGGTCGCGACGCGGGCGGCAGTTCGCTGACGGCGGCCACATGGCTGCCGTCAGCGATGCATGCTCATGCTGCTCTCGCCGTAGCTGGCGCTGCCGGGCGAGTCACCAGGTAAATGCCGAGCGCGACGGGAACGATCCCGAGCAGATCGCGAAATTCGACATGCTCGCCGAGCACGAGGTAGGCGAACAGCATGCCGAGCGGGGGCATCAGGAAGTGATAGGCGCTCGCGGCGGTCGCGCCACACACTTTCAGGAGATGAAACCAGAGCAGATAAGCGAGGATCGAACCGCCGAGCACGAGGAAGGCAAAGGCGCCGGCGAGCCGCATGCTCGGCACAATGTCACTGGCGCTGGAGAGCGTGAAGGCGAACGGCATCACCGCAAGGCCGCCGGCGATGTTCTGGATGCCGTTGCCGATCCACAGGCTGCCCTTCGGCGCCAGCAGCTTGAACAGGATGGTGCCGGCAATGATCGAGGCGAGCGAGGCCAATGTGAAGAGTATGCCGTGCGGGCTGTCGGTGCCGATCTTGAGGCGATGCCAGACGATGAAGGCGACACCGGCGATGCCGAGCACGAGACCAATCACCTTGCGCAACGTCATGGTCTCGCCGAGGAACAACGCCGCCAGCATGGCGGTGAAGACCGGATTGGCCGAGACGATCAGCGCGCCGAGGCCGGCCGACACCGTCTTCAGGCCGGTATAGCCGAGCCCGAGATAGAGCGCGTTGTTGGCGACGCCAATCACGGCGAACACTGCCGCATCGCGCCAGCTGAGGTCCCATTTGTCACTGCGCAGCCAGGAGATGCCGAGGATCAGGACGCCTGCGAGCGAGAATCGCGTGGCGAGCAGGATCAGCGGCGGGCAATCGGTGACGCCGATCTTGCCGGCGACGAAGGCATAGCTCCAGAGCAGGCAGAACAAGGCGATCAGCAGCGGCAGGGTGTTGAAGCGGGTACGGGGGACGGACATCGAGGTTGCGGCGGACATGGGCATTGCTCCTGGCGATTTTCGCCTCGCCCCGATCTAGGCTCGCGCCTTGATATTTGGAAATTAAATGATAGACTGGATTGCAGTGGATTTACGAATGGAGGCTGCGATGCTCGACCTGGAGCTCTTGCGCAGTTTCGTCTCGGTTGTCGATGCCGGCGGCTTCACCCGCGCCGGAGAGCGCGTCCACCGCACGCAATCGACGGTAAGCCAGCAGATCAAGCGCCTGGAGGAGGATGTCGGCCAGCCGCTGCTGATCCGCAGCGGCAAGGACGTCACCCCGACGGAGGCGGGCGAGCGGCTTTTGACCTATGCGCGGCGGCTGCTGTCGCTCGCCGAAGAAGCCCGCGACGTGCTCTCGCGCCCCGGCAGCGCAGGCGCGATCCGGATCGGCATCACCGAGGATTTTGCCGCCTACCGGCTGACGAGGTTGCTGGCGACCTTCTCGCGCAGCCATCCGAATCTGCGGCTCGATGTGCGCTCCGGCCAGAGCCTGTCCCTGTACCGCGATCTCGAGCGCGGCGATCTCGATCTCGCGCTGATCAAGCGCTCTGCCAGCGAGAAAGGCGGCATCGCGGTGTGGCCGGAACGCGTGCATTGGGTCACCAGCAAGAGCCATCCACGCGACACCGCGACCGGCTCGGTGCCGCTGATCGGCTTCGGCTCGGGCTGCCTCTACCGCGCCTTCGCCATTCATGCTCTGGAGCGCGCGGGCCGCAACTGGCACATGGCCTACACCTCCTCCAGCCTCGCCGGCATCCAGGCCGCGGTCGCCGCGGGCCTGGGCTTGAGCATCCTGTCCGAGATGTCGATCCAGGCCGAGCATCGCGTGCTGACGGCCAAGGACGGCTTTGCCCCGATCGAGCGCACTGAAGTCGCCCTCGTCGCTGCCCCCGAAGCCAGCCCCGCAACGCTGCGGCTTGCGGATCGGCTGGCGGAATATTGCGAGAGCGTGCAGGCGAAGGCGGCGTGAACTCACCGATCCGTCATTCCGGGGCTCGCGAAGCGAGAACCCGGAATCCATCGAGCCGCATCATTGATTGATGAATGGATTCCGGGTTCGTGCTGCGCACGCCCCGGAATGACGGAGAGAGCTCAATAACACCGCGACGCCGCGAAGGCGTGGACGCGATGGTCTCCGAGCACATGCGCCATGAAGCCGGGCGATCCGAAGATCCGCGCAAACGCCGCGTCGCGGATGCTGAGGCCCCCTGTGTAGGCGCCGAACGCCGGCATCACCGCGCGCTCGCCGTCGGAGGCGAAACAACGCCGCTCGATGGAGCGGCCGCGGGTCGGCACCCGTGCCTTGGGGTGAAGGTGACCGGCGATCTCGCCGGCAGCGCCGGTCGGCTCATGGCGGAACACGATCGGACCGATCGCGACCTCGGTCGCGACGACGCCGCCGAGATTGGGCGGCAGCGCCGGATCGTGGTTGCCCGCGATCCAGATCCAGTTGCGCCGCGTCTGCAGCGCCGCCAGCGCCTCGCGATCCGGCTCCGACAGGCGCGCATGCGCGTCGCGATCGTGAAAGCTGTCGCCGAGCGCGATCACCTGCCGCGGATCGTGCCGCGCGATCACAGCTGCGAGCCGGCTCAACGTCGCCACCGTGTCGTAGGGCGGCAGCAGCACGCCGCGGGCAGCGAAGCTCGAGCCCTTTTCGAGATGCAGGTCGGACACCACGAGCAGGCTCTGCTCTTCCCAGAACAGCGCGCCGGAGAAATCCGCCACGAAGCCGACGTCCGCCACCGTGACCCTCGCAACGCGCATGTCGTCACCGTCTCGCAAAGCTAGCGCGCCTGCCGTCACGTCCAGTTCCCCACACAGCCAGTATTACGTCGTCGCCTCCCGCACGAGTTCCTCGGCCGCTTCGGCCAGAAGCTCGTCGGATGCTTCGCCATAAACTGACTCGCGGCCGATTTCCAGCAGCGCGGGGACGGCAAGCGGAGAAACGTGGTCGAGATCCTTGTGGGTGATTCGGCCGTGGATGCGCGAAAGCATGTCGCTGAGACGGCGGAGATCAAGCAATCCCGTGGCGGCATCGCCGCGCGCGGCGCGCAGCAGCACGTGGTCGGCCTGGTGCTTGCGCAGCACGTCGTAGATCAGATCGGTCGAGAACAGCACCTGCCGGCGCGACTTCTCCTCGTCGGTGAAGCGGCGCGCGATCAGCCCGGAGATGATGGCGCAGTTGCGGAAGGTGCGCTTCATCAGCGCGGATTCCGCAAGCCATGCTTCGAGATCGTCGCCGAGCATGTCGGGGTCGAACAACGCGTTGAGATCGAGCTTGCCGTGCCGGATCATGAAGGAGAGATCGCCGACGCCCCAGACCGCGAGCGCATATTCATTGGCGACGAAGCCGAGCGGACGGGCGCGGGCACGCTCCAGCCGGCGCGTCAGCAGCATGCCGAGCGTCTGATGCGCAAGCCGGCCCTCGAAGGGATAGCAGACCAGATAGTGACTGCCGCCGCGCGGAAAGGTTTCCACCAAGAGCTCGCGCACCGCAGGTACCCGCGAGAATTTTCGCTGCAGCGACAGCCAGTCGTGCACCTGGTCCGGCAATCCGTTCCAGGCCCGGCTGTTGTCGAGCAGTTTCCGCACGCGTTCGGCGAGATAGGTCGACAGCGGGAACTTGCCGCCCATATAGGACGGCACTTTTGCATCCTTGTCATTGGCGCGGGAGACATAGACCTGGTCCTCGACCAAGGCCTCGTAGCGCACCACCTCGCCGCCAAAGACAAAAGTGTCGCCGGGCACCAGGCCCTCGATGAAAGCCTCCTCGATCTCGCCGAGCATCCGGCCGCCGCGGGCGATCGCGCCGGTCGAGCCGCGACCACCGGCGCGTGAGCGCACCAGCCGCACCTTCAGCATGGTGTCTTCCACGATGGTGCCGACGTTGAGGCGGTAGCTCTGCCGCACCTTGGGATTGCTGACGCGCCAACGGCCCTGCTTGTCCTGCTTGATCCGCGCAAAACGCTCATAGGTCTTCAGCGCGTAGCCGCCGGTCGCGACGAAGTCGACGACATCGTCGAAATCGGTCCGCGCCAGTGCCGCATAGGGCGCCGCGGTCCTCACCTCATCGTAGAGCTCGTCGGACAGGAACGGCTTGCCGCAGGCGCAGCCGAGCACGTGCTGGGCCAGCACGTCGAGCGCGCCCGAGCGCAGCGGCGGCGTGTCCTGCGCATTCTCGGCGATGGCGTCGATTGCGACACGGCATTCCAGCACCTCGAAGCGGTTGGCCGGCACCAGCACGGCGCGCGAGGCCTCGTCGAAGCGGTGGTTGGCGCGGCCGATCCGCTGCATCAGTCGCGACGAGCCTTTGGGCGCGCCGATGTTGATGACGAGGTCGACATCGCCCCAGTCGACGCCGAGATCCAGCGAGGAGGTGCAGACCACGCCGCGCAGTCGGCCGGCGGCCATCGCATCCTCGACCTTGCGGCGCTGCGCGACGTCGAGCGAGCCGTGATGCAGCGCGATCGCGAGCCCGTCGTCGTTCATGCGCCAGAGATCCTGGAACAGCATCTCGGCCTGGCTGCGGGTGTTGACGAACACCAGCGTGGTCTTGTTGCGCTTGATTAGCTCATAGACCTCGGGCAGCGCGTGGCGCGCGCTGTGGCCGGCCCACGGCAGCCGTTCCCGCGTATCGAGCATCTCAACCACCGGCGGCGCCGCGCCACCGGCCGTGACGACGTCGGCGGACGCGCTCGCGCCGCCCGGCTGCGGCACCAGGAAACGCGCGAGCTGCCCGGGTTCGGCGACCGTTGCCGAGAGCCCGATGGCGCGCGCCTGCGGCGCGACGGTCCAGAGCCGCGCAAGCCCGAGCGACAGCAGATCGCCCCGCTTGGAGGTGACGAGGGCATGCAGCTCGTCCAGCAAGATGCGCTTCAGCGACGAGAACAGATAGGGCGCGTCGTCCGATGCCAGCAGCAGCGCCAGCTGTTCCGGCGTGGTGAGCAGAATATCCGGCGGATAGCGCCGCTGCCGCTGCCGTCGCGACACCGGCGTGTCGCCGGTACGGGTCTCGATCCTGATCGGCAGCCCCATCTCGGCAACCGGCGTCTCCAGGTTGCGCGCAATGTCGACCGCGAGGGCCTTCAACGGCGAGATGTAGAGCGTATGCAACCCGCTGGAACGGCGAACCGAGCGGCCGGTGGAGATGACTTTTGGCCTCGGATCGACTGCGACAGCCGCCTCACTCGCTTGCCGGAGCGGTTTGCTACCGCCCGGTTCGCCCGCCAATTCCACCAGCGTCGGCAGGAACCCGGCCAGGGTCTTGCCTGCACCTGTCGGCGCAATCAGCAATGCGGAACGTTCCTCGCGGGCCTTGGCCAGCAGCGCGAGCTGGTGCTCGCGCGGCGACCAGCCGCGCGAAGCGAACCAGTCGCGAAACCGGCGCGGCAGGAGATCGGCCGTTTCCGACGGCGGGACGGAAAAGAGATCGAGCGTCGACACGCCCAAGAGGTAGGTGGTTCAGCGGGTTTCGTCGAGGGCGGGGCGGGGATGGCAGCAGGTGGCAGCGACTCTGCGGGCCGAGTCACCTCGCCCCGCCTGCGGGGAGAGGTCGGATCGCATCGCCAGACGCGATCCGGGTGAGGGGGTACAGGTCCATCCACGCGGCTCACTCGCGGAGAGAGCCCCTTACCCCAACCCTCTCCCCGTAACAACGGGGAGAGGGAGAAGAGAGAGCTTCCCCTACTCCGTCATCGGCTCGCCGGCCAGATCCCAGTCCTTGCCGTTGAAGATCGAGACATAGAGCGTCTTCATCGGGGTGTAGTCGTCGGGCGTGTAGCTGTAATTGATGCCGTCGAGGAAATAGGGCGAGTGGAAGCCGGCCAGCGTGGTGGCGTGCTTCAGCACGTTGGCGCGGGTCAGGTCGTCGCCGCAGCGGCGCAGGATTTCGCCCATCGTCGCCGCCTGGCCGTAGCCGGCAAAGGCGATGGTGTTGTCGGGGTCGATATTCGGCAAATACTTCTTGCGCAGCTCCTCGAACGCGGCCACGTCCGCGTCCTTTTCATAGCGCGGCACGCCGACTTCCTTGTTGTAGCGGATCGCGACGATGTCCTTGGCGTTCTCGAGTCCCGCGGCGCTCAGGATCGAGCGACCGGTCGATCCTGCCGATAGCAGCTGCAGCGGCTTCCAGCCGAGCTCGGCCACCTTGCGGATCGACTGCGACGTCGCCTTGCCTGTCGTGATGTTGTAGAACACGTCGGCGCCCGACTTCGACAGATTGATCAGCTGGGAATCGACCGTCGGATCGGTGAGATCGTAGGTCTGCTCCATGATCACCTGTGCCTTGCCGCCCGCGTCAGTCAGCACCTTCTTGAACGGGCCGAGGAAGTCGCGGCCGAAATCGTCGTTCTGGTAGAGGATGCCGATCCTGGCGTTCGGCTTCACGCTGACGACGTGCTTGGCGAGGATGCGGGCTTCGGTCGGATAGAGCGGCAGGCCCGCCATGGTCCATTTGTAGGTCTTCGGATCGTTCCATTTCGAGGCGCCGGTGTTGAGCAACAACTGCGGCACGCCCTTGGAGTTGAGGTATTTGTGCACGGCGGTTTGCGGCGCGGTGCCGAGCGAGCCATAGAGCGCCAGCACCTCCTCCTGCTCGACCAGGCGGCGCGTCGCCTCGACGCATTTCGGCGCGCTGTAGGCGTCGTCCATGGTGAGAAATTTCACCTTGCGGCCGTTGATGCCGCCCTTGTCGTTCAGCATCTGAAAGTATGCTTCGCCGACGCGGCCGAGCACGCCATAGAGCGAGCCGGGGCCGGAATGCGGCACGGTCTGGCCGAGCTTGATCTCGGTGTCGCTGGCACCCGGATCGTACTTCTTGTCGGCGGCCCGGACGAACGGCGCGGGCAGCACGGACGCTGCGATCACGGACAATGCGGTGGCGCCGAACTCGCGCCGCGTATGTTTCTTCATTGTTTCTCTCCCTGAGGCGAAAGCTCTCGCATCCCGCCCTGCGCCGGGCAAGCGCGAAGTCACGGCTTTGCGGCGCAATGCCGCGTCACGGCAAATGCGTAGCGTGTAGACTCAAGTTGGGAACGACGCGCATGACCATGCCCCCTCTCCCCCTGTGGGAGAGTGGCTTCGATGCGGAAGCATCGAAGCCGGGTGAGGGGTCTGTCTCCGCGGATAGAGACCCCTCATCCGGCGCGGATTGCATCCGCACCACCTTCTCCCACAAGGGGAGAAGGGAAGACGCATCACGGCTTAATAGCGACAGCCACGAGCCCCGGCGCCGGGATGTTGTCCTCATTGCGCGCCGAGAGATCATCGAGCAGCGCCAGCGTCAGCCCGGCGGTGGCGACGGAGGCGCGCACGTAGGCTGCACTGTGCGCGTAGCGCAGCCCTTCGCCGAGGATGACTCCCTCGCCGTCATGGGTTTCCGTGGTGAAGGCGAGCACGCCGCCGCGCACCAGCACGCGCGCGGCTTCCGTGAGCACGGGCGCGAGATCGGCGACATAGACCATCGCATCCGCCGCGAGGATCAATTCGGCGCTGGCGTCCGGCTTGCCCGAAATGCCCTTCAGCATGTCGTCGACCTCGAGCTCGGCATAGAGCCTGGTGGCGCGCGCCTTGTCGATCATGCGCGGCGACAGGTCGATGCCGATGAAACGGTCGACGTGCTTGGCGAATGCAGCGGCCGCAAGGCCGGTGCCGCAGCCGAGATCGATCGCTCGCTTGAAGAAGGCCGGCTTTTTCGCGGAGGCACGCACCGACAGCACCGCCTTGAACAGCAGCGCGGGACCGCGATAGCCGAGATCGCCGACCAGCGCGGCCTCGAAGCGCGGCGCATATTGATCGAACAGCGTCTGCACGTAGCCCGGCGGCATCGCGCCGACGGCCTCGACGCCGAGCTGCATCAGATGCAGACCGGCGCCATGGCGGTCTTCGGGATCGGCGTCGCGCGCGGCGCGGAAGGCCGCGATCGCGGCCTCGCGCTGGCGGAGCTCGAGGCGCAGCTTGCCCAGCGTGTACCAGGCCGACGGGAATTTTGGCACCAGCTCGATCGCCTGTTCGAGCAACTCGGCGGCGGCCGGCAGATCACCCTTCAATTGCAGGTCGCGCGCGAACTCGTAGCGGCGGTCGGCAACGAGGTCGCCGGAGGATAGAAACAGGCGGGGGGCCATTTTCTTTATGGAACCGATCTTGGCCGACTAGGCCATCCATCAAAGCACGGACTTTTTCCGGAGATGGATGCCCGGGTCAAGCCCGCGCATGACGGCTAAACATCGCGGGGAGAGCGCCTATATAGGACCGATGCGCCCGCAAGACATTCTGATGCCCGTCCCGGCCGGGCTTTGCTGCAAGCCCGGGGGCTTCCACATCGATCCTGTCAGGCCGGTCGAGCGTGCCCTGATCACGCATGGCCATTCCGACCATGCGCGGGCGGGCCATGGCGCCGTGCTCGCGACCCAGGAAACCCTCGACATGATGCGGCTGCGCTACGGCGAGAATTTCGCCGACTCAGTGCAGGCTATCACTTATGGCGAGGAGATCAGGCTCGGCGACGTCGCGGTGACGTTTCATCCCGCCGGGCACGTGCTGGGCTCCGCCCAGATATCGGTCACCTGCAAGGACACCCGCATCGTCGCCTCCGGCGACTACAAGGACGCGCGCGACCCGACCTGCGCGCCGTTCGAGCTAGTGCCCTGCGATGTCTTCATCACGGAGGCGACCTTCGGCCTGCCGGTGTTCCGCCATGGCGATGCCGCAGGCGAAGTGAACAAGTTGCTGGCGTCCGCAAAACTGTTTCCGGAGCGCGCCCATCTGGTCGGCGCCTATTCGCTCGGGAAGGCGCAGCGCGTGATCGCGCTGCTGCGCGAGGCCGGTTACGACGCGCCGATCTATCTGCACGGCGCAATGGAGAAGATCACCAATTACTATCAGGAGCGCGGCATTCCGCTCGGCGAGCTCCGGCCGGTGCGCGGCATGAAGAAGAAGGCCGAGCTCGCCGGCACCATCACGCTGGCACCGCCGAGCGCGACTTCAGATGTCTGGACGCGGCGCTTCCCCGATCCGGTCACGGCTTTTGCATCGGGCTGGATGCGGGTGCGCGCCCGCGCGCGGCAGGGCGGCATCGAGCTGCCGCTGGTGATCTCGGATCATGCCGACTGGGACGGGCTGACCGCGACGATCACCGCCACCGGCGCAGGCGAGATCTGGGTCACCCACGGCCAGGAGGACGCGCTGGTGCATTGGTGCAAAACCCGAGGCCTTGCCGCGCGGCCGCTCGATCTGGTCGGCTATGGCGACGAGGACGAGGGCGAGACGGCGGCGATCACTGGCGAAGTCGAGGCCCAGCCCGAAGGCGAGACAAAAGCATGAACCGCTTTGCCGAGCTGCTCGATCGCCTCGCCTATGAGCCGGGCCGCAACAACAAGATCAAGTTGCTGGTCGCCTATTTCGGCGAGACTGAGGATCCCGACCGCGGCTACGCGCTGGCGGCACTGACCGGTGCGCTGTCGTTCAAGCACGCCAAGCCCGGCTTGATCCGCGACCTGATCACCGAACGCGCCGACCCGGCGCTGTTCGGCTATTCCTATGATTACGTCGGCGACCTCTCCGAAACCGTCGCGCTGATGTGGCCGAAGGCCGAGCTGCCGGGCCACAACAACCCGCCCCCGCCGACGCTCACCGACGTCGTCACCACGTTGCGCACGCTCGGCAAGGCCGAGTTGCCGGCGCAGCTGGCGCGCTGGCTGGACGAACTCGACGAGACCGGACGCTGGGCGCTGCTGAAACTCGTCACCGGCGCGATGCGGATCGGGATCTCGGCGCGGCTGGCGAAGACCGCGGCGGCGGCGCTCGGCGACAAGGACGCGCACGAGATCGAGCTGATGTGGCACGGCCTGTCGCCGCCTTATCTCGACCTGTTCGCCTGGCTCGAAGGCCGCGGCGACAAGCCTGTCAACAGCGACCCGACGCCGTTCCGCCCGGTGATGCTGGCGCATGCGATCGAGGATGGCGATTTCGCCAATCTCGACGCCGCCGATTTCAGCGCGGAATGGAAGTGGGACGGCATCCGCGTGCAGGCTGTGGCCGGCCACGACGCGCGCGGGCACATCCAGGCGCGGCTCTATTCGCGCACCGGCGAGGACATCACCGGCAGCTTCCCCGACCTCGTGCCGTCGCTGCATCTGCCCGGCGCGATCGACGGCGAATTGCTGGTGCTGCGCGAAGGCCGCGTGCAGACCTTCAACGTCTTGCAGCAGCGGCTGAACCGCAAGGTGGTCTCGCCGAAGCTGATCAAGGAATTTCCGATCCACTTGCGCGCCTATGACCTACTCGGTGATGACGCGAACGATTTGCGCGAGCTGCCGTTCACCGAACGCCGTGCGCATCTCGAAGCCTTCGTCGCCAGACTGGACGATCCACGGATTGACCTTTCTCCAATGGTCCCGTTCGCGAACTGGGAAGACCTCGCCGCGGCACGCGCCGATCCGAAAAGCGCGGGCGCCGGCAACGACGCCGACGCGGTCGAAGGCGTGATGCTGAAGCGGCGCGACGCGCCCTATCTGCCCGGGCGGCCGAAGGGCCCGTGGTGGAAATGGAAGCGCGATCCGCACATCATCGACGCGGTGCTGATGTATGCCCAGCGCGGCCACGGCAAGCGCTCGTCCTATTACTCCGACTACACGTTCGGGGTCTGGACCCATAGTGAAGCCGGCGACGAACTGGTGCCGGTCGGCAAGGCCTATTTCGGCTTCACCGATGAGGAGCTGCTGCAGATCGATCGCTTCGTCCGCCGCAACACCACCGAGAAGTTCGGTCCGGTGCGACATGTCGTGCACGAGCCAGATCAGGGGCTGGTGCTGGAGGTCGCCTTCGAGGGTCTGCAGCGCTCGCCGCGTCACAAATCCGGCGTCGCGATGCGCTTTCCGCGGATCAGCCGCCTGCGCTGGGACAAGCCGCCGCGCGAGGCCGACCGGCTGGAGACACTTGAACGGATGTTAATCTCCATGACAGGAAGTTAAACCCGCAAGCCGCATGGCAGCCATTGATCGCGGCAGACGGATTTCCCATGTGCTGCGCCGTGACCTATAATGCGGGCGATTCCGCCAGGAGAGAAAGATGCCAGACAACATCCGGGACTTGCCGGCCGGTGGCCAGAGCGACGGCCTGTACCGCTTTCTCGGTGGATCGCCGCTCTCGGTGGCGTTCCGGCTGATCCTGCTCTCGATCCTGGTCGGCGTCGTGCTCGCCGCGATCGGCCTCGATCCGTGGAACATTCTGTACAGCATCCGCCGGCTGTTCCAGAGCCTCTGGGATTTCGGCTTCGACGCAATCAACTGGGCGTGGCGCTACTTCCTGCTCGGCGCCGTGATCGTGATCCCGATCTGGCTGCTGTCGCGGCTGTTCGGCGCGCCGCGCGGCCGCTGATCGCAAGGAAAGCCCGCAGCCGATGCAATTGCAATTTGTCGGCTGCGGCGATGCATTCGGCTCCGGGGGCCGCTTCAACACGTGCTTCCACGTCAGTGGCGCGCGCGTCAATTTCCTGATCGACTGCGGCGCGTCCTCGCTGCCGGCACTGAAACGGCTCAGGATCGATCGCAACGCGATCGATTTGATCCTGATCACGCATTTCCACGGCGATCATTTCGCCGGCCTGCCGTTCTTCCTGCTCGACGCGCAATTCTCCCGCCGCACCCGGCCGCTCGTCATCGCGGGGCCCGAAGGCATCGAAACGAAGCTGCCTGAGTTGATGGAGGTGATGTTCGAGCACTCCTCCAGGACCAGACAACGCTTCGAGCTGTCCGTCGTCACGCTGGCACCGCAGGCGCGGCGCAGCTTCGGCGAGGTGGCCGTGACGCCCTACCCTGTGGTGCATGGCGAATCCGGCGGGCCGTTCCTCGCCTACCGCGTCGAGGCGGAAGGCCGCGTCCTCAGCTACAGCGCCGACACCGAGTGGACCGACGCGCTGATCCCGGCTGCGCGAAACGCCAACCTCTTCATCGCCGAAGCCTATACCTATGACAGGATGGTCAGGAACCATCTCAGCCTGAAGACGCTGGAAGCGCATTTGCCGGCCATCAACGCCAAGCGCGTGGTGCTGACTCATATGAGCGACGACATGCTCGGCCGTGTCGATGGCCTGCCCTACACGGCGGCGAGTGACGGCATGGTCGTGACGCTCTAACCATGTAGTGCCTTGTCGGCTGCCCTTCCGCCACCGCATTGCTCCGAGAACAATTCCGGCATGGTCGCGCGACGGATGTCGCGATAGAAACGCCTGTTCCTCGCAACTGTAGCCATGCACGCACCCATCCACCCGAAGATCACCACCCGCCAGGTGTTCGCCATCGCCGGTCCCGCGATGGTCGCGAACCTGACCACGCCACTGATCGGCATCGTCTCGACCACGGCGATCGGCCGGCTCGACGATGCCGCGCTGCTCGGCGGGGTGGCGATGGCCTCGGTGATCTTCGACTGCCTGTTCTGGCTGTTCGCCTTCCTGCGCATGTCGACGCTGGCCTTCACTGCGCAGGCTCAAGGAGCGGGCGAGCCGCAGGAATATGCCGCGATCCTGGTACGCGGCTTCATCGTCGCCGGCCTGATCGGCGCTGCGCTGATCGCGCTGCAGGTGCCGCTGGCCGCAATCACTTTCCAGCTGATGGGCGGCAGCGAGGGCGTCACGCGCGCGGCCAAGAGCTATTTCATGATCCGGATCTGGTCGGCGCCGCTGGCGCTCGCCAATTACGTCATCCTGGGCTGGCTGGTCGGCCAGGCCCGCGCCAATCTGGCGCTGGCGCTGCAGATCGTGATCAATCTGATCAACATGATTGCAACCGTGCTGCTGGTGCAGGCCTATGGCGCCGGCATCACCGGGGCTGCGATCGCCGCCGTGCTGGCCGAGACGACCGGCTTCGCCGTCGGCATCGTCGTGGCGTGGCGGATCTCGCAAGGCGGCTTCGCCGTTCCCGTGGCGACGCTGTTCGACCGCGCCAAGCTGATGCGCATGCTGGCCGTCAACCGCGACATCATGGTGCGCACCGCGGCGCTGATCGTCGTGTTCCTGTTCTTCACCGCCAAGGGCGCGCGCGAGGGCGACGTCACGCTGGCGGCGAATTCGGTGCTGAACAATTTCCTGCTGGTCAGCGCCTTCTTCCTCGACGGCCTCGCGAATGCCGCGCAACAGCTCTGCGGCCGCGCCTTCGGCGCCCGCGACGCGCGCGGCTTCGCCGATTCGACCCGGCTGGTGCTGCTCTGGGGTGTCGGCTTTGCGCTGGTCGTCTCGGCGCTGTTCGCGCTGTTCGGACCCTCGCTGATCAATCTGATGACGACCAGCGACGATGTACGCCGCTATGCACGAGAGTTCCTAGTGTTCGTCATCCTGGCGCCCTTGCCCGGCGTGTTCGCGTTCGGTTTCGACGGCATCTATGTCGGCGCGACCTGGGCGCGCGAGATGCGCAATCTGATGCTGGCCTCGCTTGCGATCTTCCTCGCCGCCTGGTGGGTGCTCAGCTCGTTCGGCAATACCGGGCTGTGGATCGCGCTGCTCGGCTTCTACGTCGCGCGCGGCGGCCTGCAAGGCCTGCGCTATCCGGCGCTGCTGAGGAAGTCGTTCAAGACCGCGTAGCTCCGTAGCCCGGAGGGAGCGCAGCGCAATCCGGGGACCTATGCCGCGGTAAGACTGTCCCGGATTGCGCTGCGCTTCATCCGGGCTACAGGTCCCTACCTCACCGGCCAATCCTCGGCCGTAATCGTCGCGGCATCGGCGCCGACGATTTCAGACAGAGAGTCGCGCCCCGTGCGCAGCAGGGTCGAGGACAGATCGCGCTTGATGTCGTCGACCAGGCCGATGCCCTTGTAGACCAGCGAGGAATAGAGCTGGATCAGGCTGGCCCCGGCGCGCATCTTGGTCAGCGCGGCGCCGCCGCTATCGATGCCGCCGACGCCGATCAACGGAAATGCACCTTCGACGCGGACATAGGTCTCGGCCACCATTCGCGTCGACAGCCGGAACAGCGGACGGCCCGAAAGGCCGCCCTGCTCCTTGGCGCGGTTCTCCTCGCGCAGGGTCGAGGAACGCGCCAGCGTGGTGTTGGCGACGATCATGCCGTCGACACGCCGCGAGCGGGCGATGTGCACGACATCGTCGAGCTCGGCGAGGCTGAGGTCCGGCGCGATCTTCAGCAGCACTGGCGAGTCGCCGGCGTTCTTGCGGACCCGCTCGCGGGTATCGATCACCCGCGCCAGCAAATCGTCGAGCGCCGCCGATTGCTGCAGATTGCGCAGGCCCGGCGTATTCGGCGAGGAGACGTTGACGGTGAAATAGCTCGCGACCGGGGCAAAGGTCTCGATCAGCTTCACATAATCGGCGACACGGTCGGTCGAATCCTTGTTGGCCCCGACATTGACCCCGACGATGCCGCCGCCACCGGCGCGCGCGGCGAGCCGGCGCAGCACGGCTTCCGCGCCGTCATTGTTGAAGCCCATGCGGTTGATGACGGCCTCGTCGCGCTCGAGGCGAAACAGCCGCGGCCGCGGGTTGCCGGCTTGCGGCTTCGGTGTCACCGAGCCGATCTCGACAAAGCCGAAACCAAGCCGCAGCAGCGCGTCGGGCACCTCGGCGCTCTTGTCGAAACCCGCCGCCATGCCGATCGGGTTCGGAAAGTTCAGCCCGAAGGCGCGCACCGCAAGCTTCGGATCATCCACCCGCTGCCGGATCGGCGGCAGCAGCTTCAAGCCCTGGATCGCCATGCGATGGGCATCTTCGGGATCGAACCAGCGCAGCAGCGGCAGCGAGAAGGCATCGAAGGCACGGATCACGGCTTGAGCTCCGGAACGTCGTGGCCGCCGTCGGAGCGCGCGTGCAGATTGAGGATCTCGGTGACCGCGCCGAGGTCGAGCTCGCCGTAGAGATGCGGAAACAGCTCGTCATTGCGCGAGCGTTCCCAGCGCAAGGCGTCGCCGAGCGCATCGGCATCGACCGCGACCAGGAACAGGCCGGTTTGCCCGTGGTAGTGCTTGCGCGCGGTCTCGGCCACCTGGGAGGCGGTGGAAAAATGGATGAAGCCGTCGCGATTGTCGTCCGCACTGCCCCGGTAGACGCCCTGCCGCTCGGCTTCGCGCCAGGCCGAAGCGGGAGTGATTTTGTAGATCATGGGCACGGCCCGGCCTTCCCTTTTGTCCTTGAGTCTCTTGGGGTTTATCCGGATTTGAGGGGAAATGCCCCAGACGCCATTTGGCGCGCGAGGGACCGTATCGGCGGCGGCGTCGCAACTCAAGCGGTGCCAGGGCACATCCGACGGCAGATTTGCGGAAACGCCAGGTTTCAGGTAATAATTCCTACCATCCGGGGTATCCTCGATGGCCAAACAGTCCAAAGCAGCGCGACCGCTGACCCACGCACAGGTCTGGGCCGGGCTCGACCGGCTCGCCGAACGCGCCGGCCTTTCGCCGTCCGGCCTTGCCAAGCAGTCCGGTCTCGATCCCACCACCTTCAACAAGTCCAAGCGCGTGACCGGCGACGGCCGCGAGCGCTGGCCTTCGACCGAATCGCTCTCCAAGGCGCTGGCCGCGAGCAATGCCAGCATGGAGACCTTCGTGCAGTTGCTCGGCGATGGTCCACGCGGCGGGCAGTCGGTGCCGCTGATCGGGTTCGCGCAGGCCGGTGCCGGCGGCTATTTCGACGACTCCGGCTTTCCCGCCGGCAAGGGCTGGGACGAAGTGGCGCTGCCAGGGACAACCGACGAGCACGCCTATGCGCTGGAGATCGAGGGCGACTCGATGAAGCCGGCCTATCGCGAAGGCGACATCATCGTGGTGTCACCCGCGACGGCGATCCGCCGCGGCGACCGCGTCGTGGTGCGCACCACCGGCGGCGAGGTGATGGTGAAGGAACTGAAGCGCCGCACCGGCAAGGTGCTGGAGCTCGCATCGCTCAACCCGGAGCATCCCGACCGCATGCTCGATGCCGAGGAAGTCACGTGGATCGCGCGCGTGGTGTGGGCAAGCCAGTAGTTGGGCAGATCGCTCACCTCGTCACCAGCGTCGTCGCGAGAATGCGAAGCTCCGTCCTCATCCACAACTGTCATCGCCCGGCTTCTGTTTGGCCCGGACAGATCACTGACGGGTGTTCGGAGACATAGCTGACACATCAACATTGGCTGGATTGGTCCGATTCGGGAGGCCGTCCGAGGCCCTTACGTCGCGTAATCCGGCTCCTTGCGGTCGAGCATCCGCGACCACCGGTGAATTTGCCGATGCCTGCCATCCGCATTTTGCGGGCTCGCCGCAATCATGTGATGATACATCGTAAGGCAAGCAGGTTCGGACCGATTGCAAATGAACGATGAAACCAGGCCAAGGCCGCCGGCATTCGATCCCGATACGGTGGCCGAGAGCAATTCGACCAGCATTCCGCCGCCACACCGCGCGGCCAACCAGATGCGTTACAACCGCCGGCTCGGCGATCATGCCGGCCTGACCAATTTCGGCGTCGTTTTGACGCGGATCATTCCGGGCGGCCAATCGTCGTTTCGCCATGCCCATTCGCGTCAGGATGAATTCGTCTACGTGCTGGACGGCGAGGTGGTGCTGGAGACCGATGGCGGCGCGCAGGTGCTGACAGCAGGCATGTGCGCCGGCTTCCCGGCGGGCACCGGCGGCGCGCACCGCTTCGTCAACCGCACCGACAGGGACGTCAAGCTGCTGGTGGTCGGCGACCGCACCGCCGGCGACGAGATCAGCTATCCCGACATGGACATGCATGCCGTGCTCGGCGCGGACGGCGCATACAAGTTCACGACCAAGAAGGGCGAGCCGCTGTAAATGGCCCGGTCGTCATTGCGCGAAGCGCCGTGGCCCCGCATTCCGCGTCGTTCCATCCGGATTACGATGCTGCTTCGCCGACCCAGAGTCACACCATGACAGGACCATCCGGTCGCAAGACCATCGCCATCGTTGGCCTCGGCAGCATCGGCGGCATCATCGCCGGCCTGCTGAGGTCGGTCGACAATCACGATGTGATCGCCTGCGTCCGGCGGCCGCTCGACCACCTGACGGTCGAGCGCGCCGAAGCCACAATAGAGGTGCCGCTGCGCGCGCTCACCGACCCGGCCGCTGCCATGCCGGTCGACTGGGTGTTGCTGTCGACCAAAGCACAGGACACCGAATCGAGTGCGCCATGGCTGGAAAGGCTGTGCAGGCCACAGACGCGCGTGGCGGTGCTGCAGAATGGCATCGGGCATGCCGAGCGGCTGGCACCGTTGGTCGGCGCCGCCACCGTCGTTCCCACCATCGTCTACTACAATGGCGAACGGCTGGCGCCGGATCGCGTCCGCTTCCGCCGCGCGGGCGAGCATGAATTCGCGGTCGCCGATGACGCGGACGGGCGCGCATTCGAAGCTCTGCTGGATGGCACCGCGATGCGCGTGCGGCGCTCCGCCGATTTCACCACGCTCGCCTGGCGCAAGCTTCTGCTCAACGCCGTCGCCAACCCGATCACCGCGCTCACGCTGCTGCGGCAAGCCGTATTCCGCCGCGAGGACGTCAAGGCGCTGTGCCTTGCCATCCTCGAGGAGGCCGCGCGTGTTGGCCGCGCCGACGGCGCGCAACTCGCACCCGACGAGCCCGAATTGATGCTGACGACGCTGCTGACCTATCCGCCCGACGCCGGCACCTCGATGTATTTCGATCGTGTCGCAGGACGCCCGTTCGAAGCCGACGCGCTTACCGGCGCGATCATCGCGGCCGGTGAACGGCATGGCGTGCCGACGCCGCTCAATGGCCTGTTGCTGACGTTGCTGCGCGCCACCAGCGACGGCCTGCGCGACGCGGCGCAGGCCACACGGTGATGAACACGGCTTGGATTTCAGGCACCCCATCCGGGCGACGTTCTTTGCAGCAAATCCGAACGGCAAATCGATGCGCACAAGGTAGCCCCGAGCGCTGAACCTTATCCGCGCTCGTCGGCCATGGACTCGGTCAGCGCCGCGCGCAGTGCCTGGATGCGCTTGTTGAGCGAGATCAACTCCTCGACCGTCAAGCCCGACCGTTCGAGCAACGTATCCGTGAGGCAGCCGGTCCGGGATTGCATCGCCTTGCCGCTGTCGGTCAGATGGACACCGACCTGTCGTTCATCCTCCGCGCTGCGCCGGCGCACCACGAAGCCGGCGTTTTCGAGCCGCTTGACCAGCGGCGTGATAGTGCTGGGCTCGAGCGCAAGCCGGTCGGCGATGGCGGAAATCATCTGTCCGTCCTTTTCCCAGAGCACGCTGAGCACGAGGTACTGCGGATAGGTGATGCCGAGGCCGTCGAGCAGCGGCTTGTAGGCGCGGTTGATCGCGATGGTCGTTCCATAAAGAGAGAAGCAGAGCTGGCTATCCAGCGGAATTGGTCCCGAGGCCGACATTGAGGGCACCCTTTCGATCGTTACTGGCGTACCATATCACAAAAATCATTATCGGGATAAAAAATATCTGGACAAGCAAATCGAGATGCGCTACCTAATATTTATCGCGATAATGATTATCGCGAAATAGATGTCAGGAGAACTTCAATGTCTGTCGTCACCAAATTGCTCGCCGCCGCAGCGTCGCTGGGCCTCGCCACCGCCACGATCCCTGCTGCTCAGGCCGAAACGGCCCCCGTCAAGTCGGTCGTCCTCGTCCACGGCGGCTTCGTCGATGGTTCGGGATGGGAAGGCGTCTACAAGATCCTGAAGAAGGATGGCTACAAGGTCAGCATCGTCCAGAACCCGACCAGCACGCTGGCGGACGACGTTGCCGTCACCAAGCGCGCGATTGCGGCGGCCGATGGAAACGTCATCCTGGTCGGCCATTCCTATGGCGGCGTCGTGGTCACCGAGGCGGGCACCGATCCGAAGGTCGCCGGTCTGGTCTACATCACCGCCTTCGCGCCCGATCAGGGCGAATCGGTCGGCAAGCTGATCGCCAACCCGCCTCCCGGCGCGCCGGTGCCGCCGATCCTGCCGCCGAAGGACGGCTTCCTGTCGCTCGACCGGGCGAAGTTCGGGGCGTCGTTCGCGGCCGACGTGAAGCCCGATGTCGCCGCCTTCATGGCCGACTCGCAGGTGCCGTGGGGTGTCGCGGCCTTGAACGGCGAGATCACCGTGCCGGCATGGAAGAGCAAGCCGAGCTGGTACCTGGTGGCGACCAACGACAAGATGATTCCGGTGGACGCGCAGCGGATGATGGCCAAGCGCGCCGGCGCCAAGACCGTCGATCAGGCCGGCAGCCACGCCATCTATGTCTCGAAGCCGGAAGCCGTCGCCAAGGTCATCGAGCAAGCCGCCAAGGGCGTCGGCGACCAGCAGAAGTAATGCGCCTGGCCGTGACCGAGCTCCCAGATCGCGCCTCCGCGTTCGGGTAGCTCGTGCATCGGATCAAGGCCAGGCGCGCCGATTGCCGGCCGAGCGCGGATCGGCCTGCAATCCCTACGACGACCGCGCCAGCGCGCCGTCGATCATGTTGACCGCGTTCTGCACGCCGTAGACCGCGACGAAGGAACCGAACCGCGGGCCCTTCTCCTGGCCGAGCAGCACCTGGTAGAGCATGTTGAACCAGTCGAGCGATACGCCGGGACGGCCGTCCTTGCCCTTCTTGACCATGTCGAGGAACGGTTCGCGGCGGCCGATCTCGTAGACCACGTTCTGGATGTCTTCCGCGCTTGCATCCACCGGCATGTTGGCGAGCGCATCGCGCAGGTCCTGCAGCGCGGCGCGCTCACCCTCGGTCGGCTCGCGGAACTGCTTGGTCGGCGCCACGAAGTCGCGATAGTAGTTGATGGCGTAGCCGACCATCGCGTCGAGTTTGGGATGGGTCTGCGGCGTCACGCCCGGCCGATAGCGGCCGATGAAGCCCCACAGCGTCTCGGCGTTCTCCGCATTCGACGACGACACCAGCGTCAGCAGGAGCTGGAAGGTGACGGGCATGTCGGCTTGCGGCGGCTTGCCGGAATGGATGTGCCAGACCGGATTCTGCAGCTGCTGCCGTGGCTCCTGCCGCGTGAAGCCGTCGAGGAACTGCTGGTAGTCGTCGACATTGCGCGGGATGACGTCGAAATACAGCCGCTTTGCCGCCTTGGGCTCGCGATACATGAACAGCGACAGCGATTCCGGCGAGGCGTAGCGCAGCCATTCGTCGATCGTCAGTCCATTGCCCTTCGACTTCGAGATCTTCTGGCCCTTCTCGTCGAGGAACAGCTCGTAGTTGAAGCCCTCGGGCGGCGTGCCGCCGAGCGCCGAACAGATCTTGGCAGACAGCTTCACCGAATCGATCAGATCCTTGCCGGCCATTTCATAGTCGACGCCGAGCGCATACCAGCGCATCGCCCAGTCCGGCTTCCATTGCAGCTTGCAGCGGCCGCCGGTGACGGGAACGGTGACGCTCTCCTTGGTCTCGGGATCTTCATAGGAGATGGTGCCAGCCTTGGCGTCGTGCGCGGTCACCGGGACGTAGAGCACGAGGCCGGTGCGCGGACAGATCGGCAGGAATGGCGAGTAGCTCGCCGCCCGCTCCTCGCGCAGCGACGGCAGCATGATCGCCATCACCTTCTCGATCCGCTCCAGCATGCGCAGCAGCGCCGCATCGAACCGGCCGGAGGTGTAGTACTCGGTCGAGCTCGCGAACTCGTAGTCGAAGCCGAACTGATCGAGGAAGGCGCGCAGCCGCGCATTGTTGTGCTGGCCGAAGCTCGGATGAGTGCCGAACGGATCGGGCACCTTGGTCAGCGGCTTGCCGAGATGCTGGGCCAGCAACTCCTTGTTCGGCACGTTGTCCGGCACCTTGCGCAAGCCATCCATGTCGTCGGAGAAGGCCAGCAGGCGGGTCTTGATCTTGTCCTCGGTGAGCACGCGGAAGGCATGGCGCACCATCGTGGTGCGTGCGACCTCGCCGAAAGTGCCGATATGCGGCAGGCCTGACGGGCCGTAGCCGGTCTCGAACAGCACCTCGTCCTTGGGATTTTTCTTCAGCCGCGCCACAATCGCTTTCGCCTGCTCGAACGGCCAGGCGTTGGATTGTTCGGCGAGCGCGCGCAGGTCGCTCGGGCTGGCAGCAAGATCAATCACGGACATTTCTTCAGGCTTTCTCCAAAACGGCCGCGAAAGCTAACGCTTTCGCGGCAAAATGCAAAACTGCGCTATCTCGCCCCGCAAGCGGGGCGAGGTGAAGACCACAGCGTCAGAACGGGCTGATCGAGAAATAGCGCAGCCACAGATCGGTGTAGCGGCCTTTTTCCCAGATCCGGAACAGCGCCCAGTTCAGCGACTGCCGGAGCAGATCGTTGCCCTTGCGCACGGCGATGCCGACGCCCTCGCCGAAATAGCGACTCTCGACGAACGGACCGCCGGAAAATGCGCAACATTCGGCGGAATCAGTGCCGTTGATCCAGAACGCGAGCGAGATCGCATCGCCAAAGATGAAATCGACCTCGCCGCGGCGCAGTGCCGCGCGCAGCGCGTCGTTATCCGGATAGGAATGGATCTCGGCGTCGGTGAACATCGCCTTGAGGTAGGCCTCGTGCGAGGTGCCGGCGATGACGCCGACCTTCTTGCCCTCGAGATACTCGGGACGGATTTCCGGCATCACGTTGTCGCGGCGCGACACGAAGCGCGCCGGCGCACGGTAATAGGGATCCGTGAAATCGACCTTGGCGCGCAGCTGCGGCGTCACCGCCATCGACGCGATGATGGCATCGCCGCGGTTGGTGGCGAGCGCATCGATCAGGGTCTCGAAGCGACGCATCTGGATGGTGCAGGTGACCTTGATCTCGTCGCACAGCGCACGCGCGAGGTCGACGTTGAAGCCGGCCGGATTGCCGTCAGGCCCGGTGAAGTTGAACGGCGGATAGTCGGTCTCGGTCAGGAAGCGGATCACGGTGAGGCGCGACAGGTCCGGCCGATCCGGCCGCCGCCGCGGGTCCCAGAAGCCCGGCACCGCCTGCGGCGCGGCCTCGGCCGCCTTCGGCGGCTGGTTCGGAGCCGACGGGGCGGCCGCGGCCGCCGGAGGCGGTGCGGGCACAGCCTGTGCGGGAGCGGCCTTGGGCGCTTGCGGTGCCTGAGGCGTCTGCGCAAGCGCCGGCCCCGCGATGGCCAGCACGACGGCCGCCATCAATCCCGCAGCCAGGCGACGCTGGCGCGAGCGGACGGCAAAGGGCTGGGCAGACAAATTGGGCATAACCGGCAATTTCAGGAAATTGAACGGCTTATAGACCATCCGGCGCCCGATGCGAGCGCCGATTGGGTTAATTCCAAGCCGGAATCGGCGATCAGAGATACCGTTTGAGATCGGTCGCCGCCTCTTCCGGCGTCCGTTTCAGGTTGAACGGCGCGACGAAATGGCCATCGCGGTCCATCAGATAGATCAGCGCGGTGTGATCCATCGTGTAGTCGCCATCCTTCAGCGGCACCTTCTTGGCGTAGACCCGGTAGCTCGACAGCACTTTGGCGATCGCGGCGGGATCGCCGGTCAGGCCCTTGAGGTGCGGATCGAAGCTCGAAAGGTAGTCTTTCATCGCAGTCGCGGTGTCGCGTTCCGGGTCGACCGAGACGAAATAGGCGTTCACGCGGTCGGCGTCCTTGCCCATCGCCTTCAGAACCTCCGAGATCTCGAACAGCGAGGTCGGGCAGATGTCCGGGCAGTGGGTGAAGCCGAAGAAGATCAGCGTCGGCTTGCCCTGCAGGTTCTTGTCGGTGACGGTCTGGCCGGCCTGGTCGGTGAGCTGGAACGGGCCGCCGATCGCGGCGGGCGCGGCGACGGTGCGCAAGCCGCCGACCGCCCACAACATGAGGAACAGGCCGACCGCCAGACTGCCCGCGAAGGCAGCGAAGATCACCAATGGGCGCGTGGTCCGGGGCATGATGTGAGGGCGTCCTTGTCAGAAGCAGGCGGCGATGCCGGCCGTGATCATTTCGAAAAACACCGCGATCCCGTAGTGGAACCAGAGCGCGGCAGCGGCGAGCAAGGCCAATCCGCCGATTGCGGCAGCGCCCCACAGGATTGCAGACGCCACCCGGCCCTGCGGAGCCGTCACGAGCTCGGATCGGGTGGAGATCGGCTGAACCATGCGGTTGAAATAAGCCGGGTTCCTCCAGGCAGCAAGCGCCATGGCCGTCGCACGCCGTCAAATGATAGCGAGGCGATGTCCGGCGCTCGACGTCGTCTTGCCCGGCTATGCCGAGAATGGCGTTCGCCGGGATCAGCTGCTCAGCGCGCGGGCTCAGCCGGTTTGGGCGCCGAGGCCTGGGCGTTGAGATAGCACGGCTTGTACAGCGCCTGCAGTTGCTTGCCTTGCAGGAAGATCATGCGCCGGGTCAGGCCACCGCGGCCCGTGATCCATTTGCGCACCGCCGGTGGGTACATCAGGTACAGCATATGGGTGGCTTCGGGATTGGGGACCGGGCGACCGTTGTCACCGTAGTCCCAGGCGGCATGGAAGCCGAGACTGGCGTGTGAGGTCACACAGATACGGTCATGCGGGACCTTGCCGAGCACGATGGTGCAGGCCGAGGCGCACAGCCCGTCGATGATCACCGTCTCACCGGATGTGCGCAGGTCCTGATATTTGTCGACGTAGACGCCGATCTTGCCGCCACGATCGTCGGCGATCCTGACCACTGCTTGAGACGCCCCCATTCCCGCCAGCAGAAGAACCGCAGCGAGCAACCCCGTCATCAACTTCATGTTGGCCAGCCCCAGTCGAAACCGAATCTGTTGGTCTGTGATGCAAGACAAGCGTGAGCGTGTTGCGAGAGTCGATTTTTGTCCAGACGAGCGAAGCCGGTCAAAACAAATTCAAATTGGGTGTTGCGCCCACGCTGCAGTGGCGCGTGGAAAAGGTCCCAAACTGGAACAGCTTGCCGCAACCATTTGGTGCCTCGCCGCCACAGGCAAGGTCCATTTGCCGTTGACCGCGCACAACGACGCGGTCTTCAATTCCGGCGGGACGGGGAACATCAAAATGGCTGACGATGCAGATGTGATCGTGATCGGCGCCGGCCTTGCCGGCCTGGTCGCCGCAACCGAGATCGCCGACGCGGGCAAGCGCGTCATCGTGCTCGACCAGGAAGCGGAACAGAGCATCGGCGGCCAGGCGTTCTGGTCGTTCGGCGGATTGTTCCTGGTCGATTCGCCGGAACAGCGCCGGCTCGGCATCAAGGATTCCGCCGAACTGGCGCTGCAGGACTGGATGGGCACCGCCGGTTTCGATCGGGAGGAGGATCACTGGCCGCGCAAATGGGCCGAAGCCTATGTCGCGTTCGCGGCGGGCGAGAAGCGCGACTGGCTGCGCGCGATGGGCCACCGCATTTTCCCGGTGGTCGGCTGGGCCGAGCGCGGCGGTTACGATGCGATGGGCCACGGCAATTCGGTGCCGCGCTTCCATGTCACCTGGGGCACCGGCCCTGGCATCGTCGAACCGTTCGAGCGCCGCGCGCGCGAGGCCGCCGGGAACGGACAACTGGTGTTCAAGTTCCGCCATCGCGTCGATGCACTCAACATCAGCAACGGCACGGTCGACGGCGTCAGCGGCGCGATCCTGGAACCGTCAAGCGTCGAACGCGGCAAGAGTTCCTCACGCAACGTCGTCGGCGATTTTTCGCTACGCGCGCAGGCGGTGATCGTCGCCTCCGGCGGCATCGGCGGCAATCATGATCTGGTGCGGCAGAACTGGCCGAAGCGACTTGGCGATCCCCCGAAGTTCATGATCTCCGGCGTGCCCGAGCATGTCGACGGCCGCATGATAGGGATCACCGAGCAGGCGGGCGGCCGGCTGATCAACCGCGACCGCATGTGGCATTACGTCGAGGGCATCCAGAACTGGAACCCGATCTGGCCGCGGCACGGCATCCGTATTCTGCCGGGGCCATCGTCAATGTGGTTCGACGCCACCGGCAAGCGGCTGCCGGCGCCGCTGTTCCCGGGCTCCGACACGCTCGGGCAGCTGCACTACATCATGGGCGCCGGCTACGATTATTCGTGGTTCATCCTGACCCAGAGCATCATCAAGAAGGAGTTCGCGCTGTCGGGCTCGGAGCAGAACCCCGACCTCACCGGCAAAAGCTGGCGCATGACGATCAAGCGCGCCACCAACAAGGGCGCGCCGGCGCCGGTCGAAGCCTTCAAGCAGCACGGCGCCGACTTCATCGTGCGCGACAATCTCACCGAGCTTGTCGATGCCATGAACAAGCTCGCCGGCAACGACCTCTTGAGTCTCGACGCCATCAAGACCCAGATCGAGGCGCGCGACCGCGAGATCGCCAACCCCTATGTCAAGGATGCGCAGGTGATGAACCTGCACAATGCGCGGCGCTATATCGGCGACCGGCTGATCCGCACCGCGAAGCCGCACCGCATCCTCGATCCCGAGCACGGCCCGCTGATCGCCGTGAAGCTCAACATCCTGACCCGCAAGACGCTCGGCGGCTTCGAGACCGACCTCGATTCGCGCGTGTTCGGCAATGATCACCAGATCATCCGCGGGCTCTATGCGGCCGGCGAAGCCGCCGGATTCGGCGGCGGCGGCATGCACGGCTATCGCTCGCTCGAGGGCACGTTCCTCGGCGGCTGCCTGTTCTCGGGCCGCAACGCCGGGCGCGCGGCGGCGAAGGCGGTGGGCTAGAACGTGTCGATGCGGCGCGCTGCCAAAATGTCGAAAACAACCCCATGCAAAGTAGCGGCGGCGGCCGGCACTTGATCGGGCAACTTGACACGTCGGGCAACTCAGGAGCATACTTCTAGTATTCCGAATAATATGAGTATCTGCCCCATGCCTGTCGCACAGGCCGCTGCGGAGTTCTGCAACCGCCGCAGCAAGAGGCCACAGAGCGACCGCGGCCATGTTGCGGACCTCAAACGTCGCTTCCGTCTGACTCAACAGCGGGCCATTGAAAATCCGCAATCACGTCTTCAGCGAGTTGGAAGCACTTCTTTGCAAAGGGACGCTCTCGCCAGACGGAACGCAACGCGCATGGCGGGCGGGGCTGAAGTCCCGCCTGCTGCGCATGAGCGTGGCCTGCGCGCGTTACTGCATGCGGCCCGCCTTGATGTACTCCACCATCTGCTTCACGACAGTTCCCCAGCCGGTTTCGAATCCCATTTGTTCATGGCTCTTGCGGGCCTCGTCGTTGCCGTGGATCGCAATTGCCTTGTAGTGCGCGGCGTTGGGTCCTCTCTTCGTGAGCTCCAAAACGGCCGTGAAGAAGGGACGTGGCGAAGGACGATAGCCCGGGAGAAGTGCATCGGTCATGATGAGCCGCTCGTAGGGCGTGACTTCAAGGTATGATTGCGTGTTGGGGAATTCCTGACCGTCCGGCCCGCGCATGGTGAAGTTGATCGCACCCGGGACGCACATCAAGATCGCAAGCCGTGATCGTCCAAGGTTTGGGCGCGAACCAATGACGCAGGTGCTCGGGCGAAGTCCATGCTTTCCAGATCAGTTCAACGGGCACATCGACCTCTCGTTCAAGCACTAAATCGAGCTTCGGATCGATCTTGATTACGGATTCGGTCACTTCGTCGTCTCCTGTTTCATCTTCATGAGGTAATCATCAAGTTGATCAAGGCGGCGCTCCCACAACGTGCGTTGCCGTGCAAGCCAGTTCTCAGCCACCTTCATGCGCTCAGGCACAATCTCGTAAGTTCTGACCCGCCCTTCCTTGTGAGAGCGAACCAGCCCGCACTGTTCCAACACTTTGAGGTGCGCAACGAAGGACGGCAGCGCCATGTCGTAGGATTCTGCGAGATCGCTAACCGACGACGCACGTGCGCTTAACCGTCCCAAAACGTCGCGCCGCGTAGGGTCGGCGAGCGCCCGGAAGACACCATCAATGATCGCCGGCGAAACCGGCTTAGCGCCGCCGCCTGCATGGGGAATCATCAATTGCCTTCTCTCCATCCGCCGCCAGAATTCGGGCGAGAACCCAACGGCGAACAATACTTAGGTCAATACCTAAGTATTGCGCAGACGCGCTCCGCTCAATCCTCCTCCTGTGTCGGTCGATGCCCAAATTGCATCGAAGAGAATGCCGGCGTCGCAAGCTCGCAAACGTCTTCGCGTGCTTCGTAGATGCCATACTCGCGCGCTGGCTGGAACGTCGCATTTGGCGATCCGGTCCCCGATCCCTTGCGCGAGCCGACGCTGTTCGCATGGGCCGGCGGCTATACTGCGCCACCGACTGGATCGTGAAGCCGCGCTCCCGACAGACCGGTTGAACCCGTCTCGCCGGCGTGCTGCAATCGCCGCAACAGAGCGGGTTTCTTCGGTGATGCGGCAATATCCAATCGGCTTGCTGGTACTGGCCGGCGCATTTGCGTTGGGCAGTGTACCGGCGGCTGCGGATTCGCTCGTCGTCAACGGCACGACGCGAACATTCACGCTGCAGGCTCCGGCCGCCAAGCCGGCGCCGCTCGTGATCGTGCTGCACGGCAAGACCCAAAGCAGTGCCGACATGATCACGCGGACGTCGTGGCCTTTGATCGCCAGGCGCGACGGCTTTGCAGCGGTCTATCCCGACGGGTTGAACCACGCGTGGGCCGACTCCCGGCCGGGCAAGCGGCGCGCCGGCAATCCGCCGCCGGAAGGCACCGACGACGTCGCCTTCATCACCCAGTTGATCGCAAAGCTCGTGACCGATGGCATCGCCGACCCGAAGCGCATCTATGTCACCGGCATCTCCAACGGCGGCGCGATGGCCATGACGCTGGCCTGCGAACGCGCCGACCTGTTCGCAGCAGTGGCCAGTGTCGTCATGAACCTGACCGATGAATCCGCGGGGACCTGCCGGCCCGCGCGTCCGGTGCCGATGCTGCTGATGAACGGCACCGTCGACCCGCTGATCCCCTATCAAGGCGGGCGCGGCAGCAGCTATTTTGCCGTCGACGGGTTCTGGTCGACCGAACGCACCCTGGAATTCTGGCGACGCATCGATGGCTGCGAGGCCAAAGATGACGCGACCACCGATCTGCCCGACCGCAACCCGTCCGATCAATCGACCGTCACGCGGATCGACTCGGTCTGCCCGCAGGGACGTGACGTCGTGCTGTACCGCGTCAATGGCGGCGGCCATCGCATGCCCGGCCACTTCCCGGATGCTCATTTTACGAAGTTGGCGGCGACGCTGCTCGGGCCGCAAAACGGCGACATCGACGGCGCCGACACGATCTGGGCGTTCTTTGCTCGCTTTCCGTGAGATGCGCGGTTGCAAAATGCGCAGTGGCGGCGACCGCCGTTGCAGTATAGACAGTGCCCGCCATTCAAGTGGAGACCCAAATGAGCATTCAGCGTTTCGAAACCGGCCCGCGCATGAGCCAGGCCGTCGTGCACGGCAACACCGTCTATCTCGCCGGCGTCGTTGCCGGCAAGGCCGCGGGCGGCAGCGTCACCGACCAGACCAAGGACATCCTGTCGATCATCGACGGCCACCTCGCCAAGGCCGGCACCGACAAGTCGAAGCTGCTCAGCGCGACCATCTACATCACCGACATGAAGACGTTCCCCGAGATGAACGCGGTGTGGGATGGCTGGGTCTCGCAAGGTAACACCCCGGCCCGCGCCACTGTCGAAGCCAAGCTTGCGGCGCCGCAGTACAATGTCGAGATCATGGTCGTCGCGGCGAAGTAACGCGACGCGGATCATCGCAATGGAGTCCGATGCCCCGGATTGCAAACTGCAGTCCGGGGTATTTCATTTGGCACCTCAGGCGCTGATCTGCAATCGCTCGCCCGCGGCCTCGCCGAGGTCGGACTGAAGCCAGCGGGCAATCCGGCGCCACGGACCGGCCAGAGCCCTGCAACCCATGAACAGCCCGAGGTGACTGCACGGCTCGGTGTCGCATTGCAGCCACGCGGGCGGCGTACCCAGGAGCCGCAATGTCGCAAATGCCTGATCGGCCGGAACAACGATGTCGTTCTCCGCAGCGAGCAGGAAGACGGGCAGCTTCACCGTGGCAAGGTCAACCTTGCTGCCAAGCGCGACAAAGTCTCCGGTCGCAATCCGGTTCTGGCGAAAGATCCAGTCGGTCACTTCGAGATAGTAGGAGCCCGGCAAATCAAGCGTCTCGCTGTTCCAGCGCATGAAGCGATCGAGCAGGTCCTGTCCATCCTCCGACTCGCCGTCGAGCCGCCGCTGCAGCGCCGCTTCCACGTCTGCCATGCTGAGTGGGGCGCTCCATACCTGCAGCATCTGCTTGCCACTGACGATTCCGTTCCCTTGACGGACCAGTGCCTCGAACCCTTGCTGCGGAAGCGATGCGACCATTCTGGACAGCTCCGACGGCACAGAGACGTCGACAGGGCTGCCCGCCAGCACCAGCCGCTGCACCTTGTCGGGAAAGCGCGCCGCATAGAGCAGTGACAGCCATCCACCCTGACAGAGACCGGCAAGGTCGACGGGCGGCCCGATCGTGTCGACGGCCACGTTGAGGTCGGACAGATAGGTGTCAATCGAGAAATATCGCATCTCCGGTGCCGCCGAGCGCCAATCCGTGAGATAGAGGCGCGCAATACCCGCCGCCCGCAACGCCTCCATCAGACTGTGGCCGGGTGCAAGGTCCGCTATCTTCGCGCGATGCAGCGCGTAGGGCGCGCAGACCAGCAGTGGCGGCCCTTCGACAGCTCTCGAGAAATCCAGCAGGCGCATCGATGGCAGTTGCAGCGCCACCGAATGGGGCGTCGTCCAAGGCAGTGTTGCCATTTCGCCCGGCGCATCCATGGGGTCGGACGCGCGAGCGGAATACATCCGCGAGTAGGTTTCGAGCGCCAATCGCGTGGCTTCAAACGGCCATAACCAAGGGTACTGCACCCAGCTAGGGGCTTCACTTCGTTCCGATGGATCCCTTTTTTCGTGCAAACTGGTTCACCGATCTGATCGCAACGAAGATAGTCCGGCTGGTGCAGGCAAAAACCTTGACCGGGATCAAGAACCGACGAATTCACGCTGATTACTTTACGCCAACCCCGCTTGGACGGCAGCCACGCCAGGACGTCACGATTTCGCGATCGCGGCGTGGCTTGCGCCCAGGCGGTGACACCGTCGCGCCACCGACTATGCGGCGCGCGCCGCGCCTTTCTCCGCATCGAGCCTGCGTGCGAACAGCCAGCGGAAATAGGTCAGCGGCGCATCGGCGCCGATCGCAAGCAGCTGATAGTTTGGATCGACGTCGAGCACCTTCTGCTGCGCTTCGATGAAATCCTTGTCCTCGTTGAAGGCCTCCTCGAGGGAATGCCGCAGCGACAGCGCGATGTTCGGATTGTCGATGTCGAAATCGTGCAGATAATTCCAGAAGAAGTGCGTCGACGAGCGCGTCTCCGGCGTCATGAACTGCGCATTGCGATATGACCGCGTCCCCGGAACCTGGACGCCCTTCTCCGCGCCCTGCCCCGCCGGCGCGAACGTGGTGTCGAGCGTGAAGATGCCCGGCACCATCATGCGGCCGACATTGCGACGATCGACCTTGTCGTCGCGGTTGGAGATCACCTTCTTGTGGTAGGGCGGCGCATCGGCGTCCATGTGCCAGCGCTCGACGCGGAAGCCGTCGTCCAGCTTCTCGATCGCGACCGGCTTGGTCTTGTAGGCGTACTCCTCGGAACCGCCGAGCGTGTTGGTGTGCACGAAGGCGAGATGCGCGAAGTCGCTGAGGTTGTCGACGATCAAAAGCCAATTGGCCTTGTAGTGCATGTAGCCGGGCAGGCCGCGCCATTTGGGATCCTCGAGCGGCGGATAGTCGAGGATCAGCTTCGGATCGGCCTTCTCGACGTCGCCGGTCCAGATGAAGATCATGTTGTAGCGCTCGACCACCGGATAGCTGCGCACGCCGAGCTTGGCGGGGATCGCGTCCTGGCCCGGGATCTGGATGCACTTGCCATCGGCCGCGAACTTCATGCCGTGATACATGCACCTGATGTCGTCACCCTCGACGCGCCCCATCGAGAGCGGCGCGGCGCGATGGCAGCAACGGTCGTCGAGCGCGACCACCTTTCCGCTGGCGCCGCGATAGATCACGATCGGCCGCTCCAGGATGGTGCGCGCCAGCTTCTTGCCGTCGATCAGCTCGTGATTCAGTGCCGCCACGTACCAGGCGTTGCGCAGGAAAATTCCGTCGTCGGTCAAGCCTACTGCCATGTCAGCCTCCCAATGCAATGTCGCTTGCAACCAGGTTAGGTGATCCCGGCCATCGGGATAATCCGATTTGGCTGGACACACTGTACCGGTGGATGGACAATCGGTCATGGAGTGGCGCGACTGGGAGCTGTTTTGCGAGGTTGTCGAGCATGGCGGCTTCACCGCGGCCGCGCGCGTGCTCGGGCATCCCAAATCGAGCCTCAGTGCTGCGGTGCAGCGTCTCGAGGCCAATCTCGGGCTGCGACTGATCGAGCGGACCACGCGGCACCTGCGGCTGACCGACTCCGGCGAAACCATCTATCGCAAGGTCCGCCCGCTGTTCGCCGCGCTGCACGACACCCACAGCGAAGCGCTGGCGATGAGCAGTGCCGTCGCGGGGACCTTGCGCATCAAGGCGCCGTACGAATTCGGCGCGCATCACGCCGGGCCGGTCGCCTGTGCCGTGATGGGCCGCTATCCGGAGCTCGCGATCCGGATCGATGTCGAGCACGACATCGTCAACCCGATCGCCGAGAATTACGACATCGTGTTCGCGATGCTGGAGGCGCCGCTGCCGGCGGCCGGCATTGTGATCCGCCGCGTCTTCACCCTCGAGCGCGGCCTATTCGCGGCACCGGCGTTGCTGGAGACGTTCGGCGAGCCGCGCACGCTGGATGAATTGAGAAAGCTGCCGCTGTTGACCGGCCCCAGCGATCCGCCTTGGGCGATCACAGCTCCCGGCGGCGCGGTCGAGCATCTCGCGGTTGATCGCGCGCGGCTCACCTCCTCGAATGCCCATGTCCGCCTGCAGGCGGCGCTTGCCGGCCATGGCGTGCTGCGGGTCACAGCGAGCTACACCCGTGCCGCGGTCGCGGCCGGCGAGTTGAAGCGGCTACTGCCGGACCATGGCTGCGAGCCGCTCAACGTGCATGCGCTGCTGCCGGCGCGGCAATTTGTCCCGGCAAAGGTTCGCTGCTTCCTCGATGCGATGGAAGCGCACGCGCGCGGTGATCCGGAGGCCTATATCAGGCCGTGACGAGCGTCGCCATTCCGTGCGCGATGACCTCAGAGGTAATCGATCGACGCCCGCAAACCTTCGATAGTCCGGACAGCCGCACAGTCCGGCCCATCAGAAGGAGAGCACCATGACCGACCATGCCACCATCGCCCGCAACTATATCGAGCTCTGGAACGAGCGGATGCCGAGCCGGCGGCGCGAGATGCTGAGCGAGAACTGGACCGCCGATGCGCGCTACATCGATCCGCTGATGAGCGGCGACGGCCATGACGGCGTCGACGCGCTGATCGCCGGCGTGCAGCAGAAGTTTCCGGATTTCACCTTCAAGCTGATCGGCGAGCCGAACGGCTTCGGCGACCACGTCCGCTTCTCCTGGGGCCTCGGGCCCGACGGGGTCGACAGCCCGATCAAGGGCACCGATTTCGCCACGCTGAAGGAGGGCCGGATCCGGAGCATCACCGGCTTCCTCGACCAGGTGCCCGGCGCCTGAGGCGATTTCCCCGATGGTCGTCATTCCGGGGCTCGCGAAGCGAGAGCCCGGAATCCATCAGGCCGCGGGTTTCGTGGTGAAATGGATTCCGGGCTGGACGCTGCGCGTCGCCCCGGAATGAGGAAGGGATAGGGACGCTCCGCTGGATACCCGAGCCGCCGCCGCTTCCACCCCCGCAATCCCGCTGCTAGTCTTCCCGAAACACAGGGAGGACGCCATGAAGGCAGATTTCGCCTTCAAGACTTCTGTCGTCAGCGACATCACGCCGGCGCTGCTGGCGATCGGCCGCGACAGCTTTCCGCAGGCCCTGATCGCCGCACTGCGCCGCGTCGCCGGTGTCGGTCACTGCATGGTGTTCTCGTTCACGGGCCCACGGTCCGCCGCGTGCCTGCTCGACGTCGGCAACATCCCGACCGGGCGCGAGCTCGGAATCGCCTATTCGGAACATTTCCATCAGGCCGACCCGAACCGCGATGCGGTGTTCGAGGGCAAGGCGCAGGCCGTGCCGATCATGCTACCGACCTTCGCCCGACGGATGTACAGCGACGGCTACCGCAAGATCTTCTTCGACGATTCCGGCATCGTCGACAAGTTCGCCTCGGCGATCTGGACCGGCGACACCTGCTTCTACATCAATTTCTATCAGATCACCGCGCAAGGCCGCTTCAGCCGCGCGCAGATCGCGCGCCTCGCCGCAGTCGCACCCGCGTTGACCGCAGCGGTGGCGCGGCACTTCCAGCGCGAGCCGGCGACGGATGCCGACCCGATCGCGCGGCTGAAGAGCCTGTTTGCGACCACTGAGCCGCTCGCCCGGCTGACCGGCCGTGAGAAGGAGGTCTGCCTCGGCATCCTTTCGGGCCTCAGCTCGGAAGCGATCGCCGCCGAGCTCGGCATCGGGCTGCACTCCGCCCTCACCTATCGCAAGCGCGCCTATGACAAGCTCGGCATCTCCTCGCAGAATGAGCTGTTCGCGATCGCACTGCGCCTGATGGCGTCGGCACGCCAGCTGAATTGAGCCGCGCTGAACGGGCGCTTGCGTCTGTCCCTAACGGTAGGGACAGACCGGCGGAGCCCCCCGACCTATGCTCGGTTGGAAACCTGAGGTTATGCCGTGAGCACCGCTCCCCATTTCGACATCGACGTCGCCGCTTTCTGGCAGGATCCCTATCCGACGCTGGCGCGCATGCGCAAGGAAGCGCCGATCGCCTTCGTTCCGCAGCTCGGCAGCACGCTGCTCTGCAACCGCGACGACATCTTCGTCTCCGAGAAGCAGATCGACGTGTTCTCGTCGCATCAGCCCGAGGGGCTGATGAACAAGCTCATGGGCCACAACATGATGCGCAAGGACGGCGATGCGCACATGAACGAGCGCAAGGCGATCTTCCCGGCGGTCTCGCCGAAGACCGTGCGCTCGCACTGGACCGCGCAATTCGCACGCCACGCAGAGCGCATCCTCGACGAGCTGAAGCCGGACGGCGTGGTCGATTTCGTGCAGGCCTTCGCGTTGCCGTTCTCGGCCGAATGCCTGAAATCGATCACCGGGCTCACCAACATGCGCTTCCAGGACATGAACGCGTGGTCGCAGGGCATGATCGACGGCATCGCCAACTACACCGGCGATCCCGCGATCGAGGCGCGCTGCCATGCCGCGACCTCGGGCATCGACGCCGCCATCGACGACATGGTGCCGGTGTTGCGCAAGACACCCGACCTCAGCCTGCTCGGCGTGCTGCTGCAGACCGACATGCCGATGGAGAGCGTGCGCGCCAACATCAAGCTCGCGATCTCGGGGGGCCAGAACGAGCCGCGCGATGCCATCGCCGGCACGGTGTGGGCGCTGCTGACCCACCCGGAGCAGCTGGCGCTGGCCGTGAGCGGAGCGGTCCCGTGGTTGCAGGTGTTCGAGGAATATGCGCGCTGGATCTCGCCGATCGGCATGTCGCCGCGGCGGATCGCAAAGCCCTGGACGATCAGGGACGTCGCATTCGAGACCAACGAGCGCGTGTTCCTGATGTTCGGCTCGGCGAACCGCGACGAGAAGCATTTCGACAGGCCTGACGCGTTCGATGTGCGCCGCGACGCCAGCAAGAGCATCGCCTTCGGCGCCGGCCCGCATTTCTGCGCCGGCGCCTGGGCCTCGCGCGCCATGGTCGCCGACGTCGCGCTTCCCGCGATCTTCAGTAGGCTGCCGAATCTGCGTCTGATCGCCGACAAGCCGCCGCGGATCGGCGGCTGGGCGTTCCGCGGCCTGCTGGATTTGCCGGTGACGTGGGACCGGTAGTCCACAACGCGCGTCCGCCCTTGCGACGGGTCCATGTAAGCACAGACACATCGAGACACGAAAAGATCGCCTGCCGAGGCTTGCCAGCCCCACGCGAACGCGGCCTTGACGGCCGAATACGCGTCCTGTTGCGTTGCGACACCATGCCGCCGCAACCAGTCGGACGACTGTAATCAAACTGTCACGAATCCATTTCAATCCGCCGTTATTGATGAAACTGCAGTCATTTGAGTGGTCACAAGGGATTTCAGATGAACCCGAATACCAACGGTAGCAGTCACGATACTGCCTTCCACCATGAAGCCTCCGAACAGGATTCCGAGGAAGGCGGCGGCATCAACAAGACGGTCGCGGTCGTCGCGGTGGTGGCTGTTGGTGCTGCCGTGTTCGAGGCTGCCCTGCTCCCGGGACTTGCGCTTGGCGTTGCCGCCGTCGCGGCGCCGAAATACCTGCCGAAGCTCGCCGGCGCCCTCAATCCGCTGTTCAAATCCACCGTTCGCGGCACCTACAAGTTCGCACAGAAGTCGCGCGAGATGTTTGCCGAGGCGCAAGAACAGGTGAACGATATCGTCGCGGAAGTGAAGGCCGAAAACCAGGCGCAGGACGCCAAGGCGACCGACAGCCACAGCCGGACTTCGTCTGCGGCCTGAACCGCGTCCGATGGGCAGATGCAGCGCGGCGAGGCCACGCCGACAAGCGACCTTGCGACACCAGCGCGGCGCGCAATCATGTGTCACGGCATCATTCGCGTCCCCGCGCCGGCGTCGGAACGCTGTTAGAGGAATGCGATGACCAAGATGAAGCTGCAGATTGCGCATCAGGTGCCCGGCCGGATACGCATGAAGGTTCCATCGGCGAAGGAAAACCCCGAGCTTCTCGAACAGATCAAGCAGACCTTCAGCGTCATCCCCGGCATCGAGGAAGTGACGATCAACCCGACGACGGGGAGCGTCGTGTTGCACTACGACACCGACCGGCATGATGAATTTCATGGTCGCCTGGAGCATCACACCGGCGGTCACTACAAGCCGCCGACCAACGAGATCGACGCGCTGGCAAACAAGATAGAACAGGAAGCCCAGTACCTCGCCGAGCACTCGCACACGGCGAAGGTGATCGTGGACTTCTTCCGGGACTTCGACCACGGCATCAAGGTTGCCAGCGGCAATGTGATCGATCTGAAGATCGTGCTGGCGGCTGGCATCGCCGGCTTCACCGTGTTCGAGGTTGGCGCCACTGCGGCGACGCCGGTTTGGGTCACGCTGGCCGTGTTTGCACTCAACCACATGATACAGGCCAACATGGCCTCCGCGGAGCAGGCGGAGCCGGCACGCGCGATGGCCTGACCCGCCAGGGGTGAGAGTGCAACGTCATGGATTTCAGTTTCTGCCATTCCATGCCAGGGCGCATTCGTCTGAGCATCCCCGCGCTCGGGCAGAACCGCAAGCTGGGCGAGCTCTGCCTTGGATGGCTGCGGGCGCAGGACGGCATCAGGACCGCACGGATCAACTACGAATGCGCCAGCCTCGTGCTGGAATACGATCCGGCCCACGAACAACGGCTGCTCGCGCTGCTGAACGGCTTCAAGGCCATGAGCCTCACCGACGTCAAGGCGCTCTGCGTCGGCGCCGCGCAGGACGCGGGCGCGCCGCGCGCCAGCGTGCCGGAAGTCTCCAAGCGCTCGCCGCTGACGTTGCCGACGCTGTCGCTGTTCATGGCCTTCAGCGCCAATCCGGTGATCACGGCGATCAACATGCCGCTGATGCTGTGGAACGCGATCCCGATCGCCAAGCGCGCCTGGAAGGTCTGGGCGAACGAGAGCCGGCTCAACATCGACGTGCTCGACACGCTCGCGATCAGCGCATCGGTGGTCCAGGGCAACCCGCTGGCCGGCTGCATCGTCACCTGGCTGATCAAGCTCGGCGACTGGATCCGCGACCTGACCGCGGCGGGCTCGCGGCGGGCGATCAACGAGCTGCTCGAATTCCAGTCGAAGACCGCCTGGCTGCTGCGCGACGGCGAGGTGGTGTCGATCCCCGCTGCCGAGCTCAAGAACGGCGACATCGTCGTGGTGTATCCCGGCGAGATGATTCCGGTCGACGGCGAGATCATCGACGGCTCCGCCACCATCGACCAGAAGACGATCACCGGCGAGGGCCTGCCGGTGCATCGCGGCAAGGGCGAAGCCGCCTTCGCCGCCACGGTGATCCGCGAGGGCCAGATCACGCTGCGTGCGCTGCGCGTCGGCACCGCGACCACCGCCGGGCAGATCGTGCGGCTGATCGAATCCGCACCGATCGGCGACACCCGGATGCAGAACCATGCCGAGCGCTTCGCCGACCGGCTCGTGACCCCGACCCTGGCGCTCGCCACCGGCACCGCCATGGTCTCGGGCGACTTCAACCGCTTCCTGTCGCTTGTGATCGTCGACTACGGCACCGGCATCCGCGTCGCCGCCCCGACCTCGGTGCTGTCCTCGATGACGCTGGCGGCCCGCACCGGCATGATCATCAAGAGCGGCGGCCACATGGAGAAGCTTGCCGGGATCGACACCATGGTGTTCGACAAGACCGGCACCCTCACCCACGGCACGCCTGCCGTCATCGACGTGATCTCCTACCAGAACTCGATCACGCCGAACCATTTGCTCGGGCTCGCCGCCGCCGCCGAGACCAAGCTGCAGCATCCGGTCGCCGAAGCGCTGCGCACCCGGGCCCGGCAGCTCGCGGTGAACATCCCGCCCTGCAACGAGACCACCTACCGCCTCGGCCTCGGCGTCGAGGGCCAGGTCAACGGCTACTATGTCCATGTCGGCAACCAGCGCTTCATGCGCCAGAGCGAGATCGCGGTCGACGCCTCGGCCTTCGATCGCGCTGCGCTCGACGAGCGCGGCTATTCGAGCCTCTATATCGCCGTGGACGGCAAGCTCGCGGGCCTCGTGCCGTATTCCGACGAGATCCGCGCGGAGAGCCGATCGGTGATCGAGCGGTTGCATGCGCTGGGCGTCAAGAACAGCATCATGCTGACCGGCGACAATGCGGTGGTGGCGCGCGCCGTCTGCAAGAATCTCGGGCTCACCGAGCACTTCGCGGACATGCTGCCGGCCGACAAGGCCGATGTCATCCAGCAGCTGCAACGCCAGGGACGCAGGGTCGCCATGGTCGGCGACGGCATCAACGATTCTCCCGCGCTCAGCTTCGCCGACGTCGGCATCGCGATGAAGCACGGTGCCGAGGTCACGCACGAATCCGCCGACGTCATCCTGATGGAAGATTCGCTCTGGAAGCTGGTCAAGGCGATCGAGATTTCGCAAGGCGCCGTCAGCCTGATCAAGCAGAACTACGCCATCGTCGCCGCGCTCAATACGCTGGCGCTCGGGCTTGCCCTGCCGGGCGGCCTGATCACGCCCGAGGTGACCGCGCTGATCAGCAACGGCTCGGCGATACTCGCGAGCTTCAACGGCATACGGCCAATCCTGCGCTATCAATGAGCCAGGATCTCACCCAGCTCCTTGTCCTTCCTCCCGGCGATCACGCCGCACTGCAAGCCGCCGTCAAGACGCTGGAGAGTTCCAATCTCGCGGCAAGGATCGCCGATTATGCCGGCGTTCCGGTCAACCGCGTCCTCAACCTGCTGCCGAAGGCCGCCAACCGCCAGCTCAGCGGGCTGGTGCGAACGGCTGTCATGAAGGGGCTGGAGGTTGCCGTCGACACGCTCGACGAGAAACCGCCGCCCGCACCGGCGGTGACCTTCTCGTCGTTCCTCGCCGGGGTGACCGGAGGCGTCAGCGGCCTGCTCGGCTTCGGCGCGCTCGCGGTCGAGCTTCCTCTGACCACGACCTTGATGCTGCGCGCGATTGCCGAGATCGCGCGGCACCAGGGTGAGGACCTCTCCAGCATCGAGGCGAGGCTCGCCTGTCTCGAAGTCTTCGCCTATGGCACCAAGCGAACCGACGGGAGTGTCGACGTCGGCTACTACGCCGCCCGCGCGCTGATCAGCAAATACACCAGCGACGCGGCCGCCTATATCCTGGAGCGCGGCGCGGTGGATGCCTCCGCCCCGGTGATCTCCAATCTGGTCAGCGAGATCGTCTCCCGCTTCGGGCTGGTGGTCTCGGACAAGGCCGCGGCCGGCGCGGTGCCGATCATCGGCGCGGCATTCGGCGCGACCGTCAACGTGATCTTCATGGACCATTTCCAGAAGATCGCGAAAGGGCACTTCACGGTGCGCCGGCTGGAACGCCTCCATGGCAGCGCCGGGGTTCGGCAACATTATGCGGCGATCGCAGCGCGGCTTGCACCGCGCCGCGGCGTTGCGACGGCATGAGGCGAATTGGACATCGGCGCCGTGCTTCCGCCTGAGGACACCAGATTGCGCGATCTCCGTCGCATGCGGGCCCTCGCCACGGCCCTGCTCGTGTTCATGCTGCTGGTTTTTGTGGCGACCTCGATGGCGCAACCGCACTGGCCGTGGCTGGCCTATCCGCGCGCATTCGCGGAAGCCGGCATGATCGGCGCCTGCGCCGATTGGTTCGCGGTCGTCGCGCTGTTTCGTCATCCGCTCGGCATCCCTATCCCGCACACCGCGATCGTGCCGCAGAGCAAGCAGCGCATTGCGGTCGCGCTCGGCCGCTTCATCGCCAACAACTTCCTGTCGCCCCGCGTGGTCGGCGATCGCATCCGCGACGTCGACATCGCCGGCTGGACGGCACACTGGATCGAGCGGCCGTCGCACGCCCGCAGCGCGGCACAGCGCACGGTCTCGGCGGTCCACCAGGCCCTGCAGGCGACGCCGAGCGCCGACCTCAACAGCTTTCTGACGCGCCGCACCCGGCAGGGCATCGCGGCGGTTCCGGTGGCGCCGCTCGCCTCGCGGGTGCTGGCGCTGTTGTGGGCGCATGGCGATGCGCAGGCCCTCGTCGAGCGCATGATCACATCGGCGAGCACGGCGCTCGCCAACAACAGGGAAACCATCCGCAGGAAGGTCTCGCAGCGCTCCTACCGGTTCGTGCCGAAATGGGTCGACGGCATAGTGGCCGACCGCGTCATCTCCGGCATCGGTCAGACGCTCGACGAGATGCGCGAGCCGAACCATCCCTGGCGGATCGAGCTCAAGGCCGAGATCGAACGCCTGATCGACCGGCTCGCCACCGATCCCGACTACCTCGCCAAAGGCGAGGAACTGAAGCAGCAGATGCTCGACAACCCGGCCGTGATCCGCCAGATCGACGCGATGTGGCAGGCGATCGAGGCGCGGCTGAGCTCTGCGGCGACCTCGGCCGCGATCGCGGACGCGATCGAAACCGCCCTGATCTCGATTGCCGCGCGGGTCCGCGACGATGCCGAGATGCGCGACCGCATCAACCGCTGGCTTCGCGTCGCAGCGCTGCGGGCCGTTGCATCGCGCCGCCAGGAGATCGCGACCTTCATCCGCAAGGTGGTCGAGAACTGGGACACCGAGACGCTGATCATGCGGATCGAATTGCAGGTCGGGCGCGACCTGCAATTCATCCGGATCAACGGAACCGTCGTCGGAGGGCTGGTCGGCCTGCTGATCTTCTCGGTCTCGCGCTGGCTGTAGCGCGTCCGTTCGCGCTCAGGGAAAACGAATGCGCAGCAGCGGCAATCGCTGGAGCTTGTCGAGCAGGCGCACCATCTGGCCGGCAACCAGGCTGAGGCAGCCGAGGATGAAGTGACGGCGGGTCAAGCCGCGCTCGCGATCCACGAATTCCAGGCGCTGGAGACGCGGTTCGGGAGCAGCGTGCGTACGCAGGGCCGGAAGCGTCGTCATGGGCATCAGCCGATCGGAAGCCGGATTTCCGGCGCGGTGGTCATCTGCTCGATTGTCTTGTCGAACGACAGGCAGTCCGGATTTTCGCCCGGCATCCGGCGCAGCGTCTCGACCAGCTGCTCCTGCTCCAACAGGAACGAGCGACCGTCGCGCAGGCGGGCATAGGCGGCCCAGGGAACGAATTTGGTGAACGGAAACGGAAAACCCTCGCGCGGCGACACATCGATGTTGAGGCCGGACACGAACAGCACGTTCTTGGTCTGAAACGCCGGCTCGCGCAAAATGCTCCGATAGGTGCGATCGAACTCGGCCTGGGTGACGAAGCGGGCGGCATCCAATGCGGGATGCGGCGAGGTCACCAGCGCCGGCATGACAGGCGCGAGCGCCGCCTCGAGCATGTCATGGCCCTCGGGACCTTCGACTTGTGCACGCCGGAAGTGAAACAGATCGGGCGACAGCGCCGTGCCGATCGGCGCAGGTGTCTCACCAAAGCAGGCCTCGCCGAGCCGTTCGCGGATCGCTGGACTGACGCCAAAGACCTTCGACGTGCTCAGCACGGTCAGCGGCTGGCGCGGCGTCTCGACCATGCGGTCGAGCCGCAGAAAGACGCCTTCGCTGCGGCTGTCGTCGAGATACTGATTGTCGATCCGGAACACCGGCTCGCCATCGAGCCGGCCGCATTGCACCTGCTTGCAGGCATGCGCGTATTCGTCCTCGTACCAGCGCAGCACGCCGCAGAGCTTGCCGCAGCAGTCGCCGAACCTGCAGCCGTCGGTGCGGTGGCGCTGATAGACCCCAAAGCGGCCATCATCGGGATCGTAACCGACATGACTGGCCTGAATCAGCAACAAATCCTCGCCGTGATGGGCAAAAGGTCCGTGGCGGTTGATCGCGACCTTGCCGCCGACCCGCCCGTGATCGAACGGAAAGGTTCCGAAATGCTGGGCCAGCAGCATGACCGGATAGCCTTGACTCTCGTCCGAGCAGAAGGCGCGTGACGGCAGCATGTGCTGCCGCTCAAAGCCGAGCGACCGGCAATAATTGTAAAGCCGCGGCACGAAATGGCCGTAGCGCATCGCAAAACCGCCGACCCGGAAGGTTTCAATCATGCTCTGCCTGAGCGGCCAGATCTATGCAGATTGCACATGCGGGGACAAATGCCCCACTTCCCGTACCGGAACGGTAGATACCGTTGTTGACGGTTATGTGAATGCAGACGGCAGCGATGATCCGGACGAGACAGCCGGGTGGCGCGCTCAGCGCCCCCAGCGCAGCACGACCGGGTCGAGCGTGCGCGCGATCTCGATCAGGCCGGCGCGCGTCGCCGGATGCAGCGGCTGCAGCGGATGCCGCACCGCGTCCGACTTGATGACGCCGCCCTCGCGCATCAGCACCTTGCAGGCCTGCAGCCCGCATTGCCGGTTCTCGTAGTTGATCAGCGGCAGCCAGCGCGCATAGGCCTGCACGGCCTCGTCGCGGCGGCCGGCGAAGAACGGATCCATGATCTGGCGGATGCCGTCGGGATAACCGCCGCCGGTCATCGCACCGGTGGCGCCGGCATCGAGATCGGTCATCAGCGTGATCGCCTCCTCGCCATCCCACGGTCCCTCGATCACGCTGCCGCCCTTCTCGATCAGGCCGCGCAGCTTGTTTGCGGCCATCGGCACCTCGATCTTGAAGTACCTGACATTGGCGAGCTCCTTTGCCATCCGCGCCAGGAAGTCCACCGAGAGCGGCGTGCCCGCGACCGGCGCGTCCTGGATCATGATCGGGATGTTGATGGCGTCAGACACCACCCGATAGAACTCGTAGATGGCCGGCTCGCCGACGCGGAAGGTCGCGCCGTGATAAGGCGGCATGATCATCACCATCGCGGCGCCCGCGGCCTCCGCGTCGCGGCTGCGCGCGGCGCACACCGCCGAGGAGAAATGCGTCGTGGTGACGATCACCGGAATGCGGCCCGCGACGTGCTCGAGCACCGCATGCATCACGGTCTCGCGCTCGGCATCGGCCAGCACGAACTGTTCCGAGAAATTGGCGAGGATGCAGATGCCGTGCGAGCCGGCATCGATCATGAAATCGATGCAGCGCCGCTGGCCGTCGAGGTCGAGGTTGCCGCCAGCGTCGAAGATGGTCGGCGCCACCGGGAACACGCCGCGATAGGGACGCTGTGCCGAAATCGTCATGTCAAATCCTCCCTGATGATCTGTCGCAGCTTGATCCGTCACACCTTGCGGAACGGCAGCGGCGGACCGTCGAGCCTGCGCAGGCCCGGCTCGCGCCGCTCCAGCCACCACCCATACTGCTTCGGCCAGGACGCGAACACCTCGCCGCCTCCGCCGCCAAGCGCAAGCTCGGCATGCAGCGGCCAGTTCGGATCGAACAGCGCTTCGCGGCCGATCGCAACCAGATCGGCCTGACCGTTGGCGAGCACGTCTTCCGCCTGCTGCGGATGCAGGATGAGGCCGACCGCGATAGTGGCGACCTCGGCGGCGCGGCGGATTTCGTCCGCATACGGCACCTGGAAGCCATAGCCGCGCGGAATCCGCGCCGCGGTCGCCGAGCCGAGCAGGCCGCCCGACGAGCAATCGATCAGATCGGCGCCGCGCGCCTTGGCTTCGCGCGCGAATGCGACCTGATCCTCGATGGTCAGGCCGCCATCGACACCGTCGACCGAGGAGATGCGCACCGCCAGCGGCCGCTCGGCGGGCCAGGCGGCGCGCACGGTCTCGATGATCTCGAGCGGATAGCGCATCCGCCCGGCGCGGTCGCCGCCATAGGCGTCGCTGCGGCTGTTCGACAAGGGCGAGAGGAATTCGTGCAGCAGATAGCCGTGCGCGCAATGTACTTCGACGAATTCGAAACCGGCCTCCACCGCGCGCAAGGTGGCGCGGCGCCATTGCTCGCGCAGCGCTGTGAGCTCGGCGACATCGAGCGCATGCGGCATCAGCCAGCCTTCCTCCATCGGGATCGCGCTCGGCGCCACGGGGCGCCACGGCAGATCGCCGCGGGCGCGGTCGGCCGCGTCGAGCGCGGCATTGCCGTACCAGGGACGCTGCATGCTGGCCTTGCGGCCGGCATGCGCGAGCTGGATCGATGGCACCGCGCCGTTGTCCTTCAGGAAGGCGGCGATGCGTTCGAGCGGCGCGATCTGCTCGTCGTTCCAGATTCCCACGTCGCCATGGGTGATGCGGCCCTCGGCGGTGACCGCCGCGGCCTCGACCATCACGAGCCCGGCGCCGCCTTGGGCGAATTTACCAAGATGAACAAGATGCCAGTCATTGGCGAGGCCGTCGGTTGCCGAATACTGGCACATCGGTGAAATCAGGATGCGGTTTCGAGAGGTCACGCCGCGAAGCGTGATCGGCTGAAACAGAAGCGGCTGCGACATCGGGTCCTGCGGGAAACTGGTGGCGGGAGAAATGGTGGCCGGAAGCTAGGCGGCGCGCGGGCTGATCGCAAGCCGCGCCGCAGCGCAGGCGGCAAGCCCAGCGCGCATGCAGCGCGTCCACAGCGGCGCGATCGGCAAAACCCGCAACATCTGCTGAATCAATTTTTCCCCGTTGGTAAACATTTTCCGTCGTCGCCATGCCACCGTTCGCAATTCGCGCCTGATATGCCTACATTGCCGACATGAAAAAAATCGGATTCCTCTCGTTCGGGCACTGGACGCCCTCCCCGCAATCCCAGGCCCGCTCGGCCGCGGATGTGCTGCTGCAATCCATCGACCTTGCGGTCGCCGCCGAAGAGCTCGGCGCTGACGGCGCGTATTTTCGCGTGCATCACTTCGCGCGCCAGCTGGCCTCGCCGTTCCCGCTGCTGGCGGCGGTCGGCGCCAAGACCAGCCGGATCGAAATCGGCACCGCCGTGATCGACATGCGCTACGAAAATCCGCTCTACATGATCGAGGACGCCGGCGCGGCCGACCTGATCGCGAGGGGACGCCTGCAACTCGGCATCAGCCGCGGCTCGCCCGAGCAGGTGATCGATGGCTGGCGCTATTTCGGCTATCAGCCTGGTGAAGGCGAGACCGACGCCGACATGGGCCGGCGTCATGCTGAGATCTTCCTCGATATGCTGCGCGGACAAGGTTTCGCGCAGCCGAATCCGCGGCCGATGTTTCCCAACCCGCCCGGCATGCTGCGGCTCGAGCCGCACTCGGAAGGCCTGCGCGAGCGGATCTGGTGGGGCGCCGGTTCGAACGCCACCGCGGTCTGGGCGGCGAAGCTCGGGATGAACCTGCAAAGTTCGACGCTGAAGAGCGACGAGACCGGAGAGGCCTTCCATATCCAGCAGGCCGCGCAGATCCGGGCCTACCGCGCCGCCTGGAAGGAGGCCGGCCACACCCGCGCGCCGCGGGTCTCGGTCAGCCGCAGCATCTTCGCACTGGTCGACGATCGCGACCGCGCCTATTTCGGCAACGCCCAGGAGGAAGACCAGATCGGCTTCATCGACGAGCGGACCCGCGCGATCTTCGGCCGCGGCTACGCGGCCGAGCCGGACAAGCTGATCGAGCAACTCAAGACGGACGAGGCGCTCGCGGAGGCCGACACCTTGCTGCTGACCGTCCCTAATCAACTCGGCGTCGCCTATAACGCGCATGTGATCGAAAGCATTTTGACTCACGTCGCGCCCGCCATGGGATGGCGCTGATCGCCACCGGAGGATGATGCAACCTCGGCCATTGCCGGTCGCTCGCGGGTTCCAGCGGAACTCCGTTCTCAAACGCGGAGAACTACGGAAACATAACTGCGTGTTGTGAGAAGAACAGGTCGAGTACAGTGCGTCCGGCGCGCACGTTGCGTGAACAGACCGCCGTAATAGCACGGGATCATCGCGCGAGACCCGTTTGTGGGTTGCCCAGGTTGATCTGGAATCAACGCGCTCGCGGATGCGAGCTGAAGAGGGTCATCGCGCGGGCTTGGAAGGACGCACAGGTCTCGGCGCATAAAAAGGGTTAACCAGGCAGGTTGCCGGATTCCCCACGGCGCTGGCCTGGCACTGCCTCATCGACGCGAAGATGCAATCCATTCGTTCGCCGATCAGTTCACCGTACACATGCATGCAGACGGGATAGCGAGGATCATACATTTGTGCCGATGCCGGCTTCGTCATGCAAAGCGCGCCCAGCGCGAACAGCAGCGCTCCAAGCAACCTCACGTCAAGTCTCCCGCTATGGCACCAAAATGTATTGTCTCGCCGACAGGACCGTCGCGCACAAGCCTTGGGACTGACCTTGGGGCTGGAGCGGGCGAAGGGAATCGAACCCTCGTATGCAGCTTGGGAAGCTGCCGTTCTACCATTGAACTACGCCCGCGATCTCAATTGCTTGAGGCCGCGCCTTAACGGTGCGACCGGCGGACCATAGCCCGGGCCGAGGCAGAGGATCAAGCGTGCATTGACACCGGTCGCGGCGCCGCCCCCCGCTACCAGCGCATCCTCACGAGCACGTCATTGATCACAAAGGGCACAGCGGCGGATGCGTCGCAGCTTCCGTCGCGCGCATAAATGCAGGCTTCGCTGAAGCCGACGCGGGCACAGCTTTGCCGCGAAAAATCCGGCGGCAGATCGCCGGCGGCCTCCGGCCGCGCAAGGATGCGATTGAAGGCCGGCCTGGTCGCCCGCAGCAGCAGTGGCGGCAGGATCATCTCGGCGAGCGGATCGGCGGGCTGCAGCGCGTAGAGCGGCGCCTCGCCGACCAGTCGTTCGCGCCCCGGCAACTGCTGGAAACGAACGTCGTAAAGCGCAAGGCCGCACATCTGCGGATCGCTGCGCAGTTCAGCCGCGAGCCGCGCCGCGCCGACGCCGCGCGTCCAGTACTCGCGCATCTCTTCGCTGGTGCCGGCCAGCGCCACGGACAGCAGCACCCAGCCGCCGAGAACGATCGGCAAGGCCCAGCGGCGCAACGTAACCTTCGTGCGCAGCCATCGGACCCAATCGGCCGAGCCCAGCGCCGCGACGATGGTGAACAGCGCCACCGAGAGGAAGATGAAGCGGTATTCCTTGTGCGCGATCAGGCTGTGGAAGACGAGGTTGACCAGCGCCGCGGCCAGCAGCAGCGGTGCGTGCCGCCAGCCGCGCCAGATCGCAGCGAGCGGCAGCAGGATCGCCACCGACCACACGGTCAGGAAATCGAAGAGATAGGCCGACGGCGGCGACACGCCGAATTCGATGGCGCGATCGTGGACGAGGTTTTCCCTGATATTGGCGACCAGCCAGGCGAACGGCAGGGTGCCATGGGCAAGGTCGATCGCGGCGGCGAGCAGCAGCGCAACCAGCCCGCCGGCGACCAGCGGAACCAAGTTTCGCCAGCGCGTCCAGCACGCCCCGACGGCCAGCACGGCGATCGCCGGCGCAAACTGGAAGCGGCAGACAAAGGCGAAGGCGAGCAAGGCGCCGCCGATCGCGAGACGCCGCGGCGACGGACCGTCGGTGATCAGCAGCGCCGCCGGAACGATCAGCGCTGTCGCCAGCGGCTCGCCCAACGTGTGTGGCGCGAGCATAATCAGTTCGAACCAGACCGCCGCGGCGAAGGCCGTGACGACGGCATGGGTCCGCGACACCCGGGCGCCAAACAACCACGCGCTGACCACGATCGACAGCGAGCCGCATGCGGCGATCAGACGCGGCACCAGGAACGCACCTGCGCCGGCAGGCGCAATCGCATCGCCGAGAGCAACCGGCCCCGCCATCAATGTCGGTAGGAACCAGCCGCGAATGCCCTCGCGCCATTCCCACGTCAAAATGCCGTCATGGCCGAGCATCCGCCACGCCGGCTCGAGATACTGATAGGTCTCGTCGGGATAAATCACGTTGGGCCAGACAGCGGCCGCAAGGCGCAGGACCGCCGCCAGCAGCAGCAACGCGAAGAGCGGGTGAACACGCCCGCGCGCAGCCCCGGCCACGCCTGCGCTGCCGGCCGCGGCTTTGGCGCTCGTGACCGTCATCGTTCCGCCGATCGTCTTCTGGAGCAGCATGCCGACGACCAGATAGCGGGCAAAGCCTTTAAGATGCGTGACTGGAGGATACGTGACTGAACGTTGACGGGGTCACACAGCGTCGGCCGCGACATGCTTAACTAAACGTGAAGATTCCGGATGCGGCGGACCGCGGCGATGTTATGATCGCATCTGGGGGTTGGTGGCGTCATGGCGGGGCGTGGGTACACCATTTTCGACACGGCAATCGGCCGATACGGCATCGCTTGGGGCGAAGCCGGCGTCGCCGGTGTCCAGCTTCCCGAGATCCGCGAAATCGAAACCCGCAAGCGGCTGTTCCAGCTCTATCCCGATGCACGCGAGATGCGGGCTCCCGAGGAGATCGAGATCGCGATCGAGGGCATCGCCGCGATCCTGCGCGGCGGCAATGCCGATCTCACCGGCGTTGCGCTCGACATCAGCGGCATCCCAGCCTTCAACCAGCGCGTCTACCAGGCAGTCCGCGGCATTCCCCGCGGCGAAACCCGGACCTATGACGAGGTCGCCCGCGGCTTGCGCGCGTCCGGCGCAGTCTATTCGGTGGCGCAGGCGCTCGGCCGCAATCCCTTCATGATCATCGTGCCCTGCCATCGCGTGCTCGAAGCCGGCCATTATGCCGACCGGATCTCGCCGAACGGCGGCAGCGTTTCCAAGCGGCGGCTGCTTTCGATCGAAGGCGCCCAGCCGACCGCCAGCACGACCCTCTTCGACGTGCTGCTGCCGGTTGCGCGACCACGACCGCAAGCCTAAATCTCGGGGTATGACCCGGACCACGCTGTTGCAGCGCGATCGCATCACGGTGAATGAGTTTCGCTGCACGGCGGAGCCCGGCGACAAGCCGTTCGTGGAGCAGTTCGACTGCCATTCGGTGTCCTATGTGCGCAGCGGCAGCTTCGGCTGCCATTGCCGCGGCCGCTTCCACGAGCTGGTGGCCGGCTCGATCCTGGTCGGCCATCCCGGCGACGAGTACACCTGCACGCACGACCATGTGGTCGGCGACGAGTGCCTGTCGTTCTTCCTCGACCCGGAGCTCGTCGAGACGATCGGCGACCGCACCTCGGTCTGGCAGGTCGGCGCGGTGCCGCCGCTGCCGGAATTGATGGTGATCGGCGAGCTCGCCCAGACGGCGGCAGCTGGCAACAGCGACGTCGGCCTCGACGAGATCGGCCACTTGCTCGCCAGCCGCCTTGTCGAGCTGGTGTCCGATCGCAAGGCAAAGCCGCTCACCGCCGGCTTGCGCGACCGCCGCCGCGCCGTCGAGGCCGCGCTGTGGATCGACGCCAATTCGCACCATCGGATCGATCTCGACGATGCCGCCGGGCAGGCCGGCTTGAGCACTTTCCATTTCCTGCGGCTGTTCTCCGCGGTGCTCGGCGTCACCCCGCATCAATATCTCGTGCGCTCGCGGCTGCGCCATGCGGCGCGGCGGCTGGTGGACGACGACAGCCCCGTCACCGCCATCGCCTATGACGTCGGCTTCGGTGATCTCTCGAATTTCGTACGCAGCTTCCACCGCGCCGCCGGTGTCTCGCCGCTCAAATTCCGCCAAACCTCCCGCGGCGACCGCAAGATTCTCCAAGAACGCCTTGCGCTGCAATAGCTAGGTTCTGCCGGTCCGCGCGTCGCTCGACGCGCTCAGTGACTGGAGACCCCATCATGTACGACCACATCGGATTGCGCGTCGCCGACCTCGACGCCAGCGTGCGCTTCTACACCGCAGTCCTCACGCCGCTCGGCTTCGTGCTGTGCTCGCGCGATGACAGCGGCGCGGGCTTCGGCCCGAAGGGCGAGCCCGCGCTCTGGCTGCATCTGCACAAGGGCCGTGCGCAAGGCGGCGCGCACATCGCGTTCCGCGCCCCGAGCCACGACGCGATCAAGACATTCCACAGCGAGGGCCTGAAGGCCGGCGGCAAGGACAACGGTGCGGCCGGCCATCGCAAGGACTACAGCCCGACCTACTACGCGGCATTCCTGCTCGACCCCGACGGCAACAATGTCGAGGCGGTGCGCACGTAAGCGAACGCAGTTATCTCCGCCGTCATTGCGAGCGGAGCGAAGCAATCCACCTTACCCCTTGCTGCGGCATGGATTGCTTCGTCGCTTCGCTCCTCGCAATGACGACACATCTGAAACTAACAAGGACTTAACGATGGCTTCCATTCACAAGGACATCCCGATCGACGCGCCGGCCGACCAGGTCTGGGACGCACTGCGCGATTTCGGCGCGCTGCATACGCGGCTGGTGCCGGGCTTCGTGACCGACACCAAGCTCGACGGCGACGTGCGCATCGTCAGCTTTGCCAACGGCACCATGGCGCGCGAGACACTGGTCGATTGCGACGACAAGCGTCGGCGGCTGGTCTATGCGATCACCAGCGAGCGGCTGAAGCAGCATTCCGCCTCAGTGCAGGTGCTCGCGGAAGGCGACGCGTGCTGCCGGGTGCTGTGGATCGCCGACGTGCTGCCGCACGAGATCGCGCCCTACATGGACGCGCAGATGGACCTCGGCGCGGCGGCGATGCAGGCGGCGCAGGCCAAATCGGCCAGGGAGAAGAACGCGGCGTGACCTTTCCGGTCGCGTGGCCTACGAAAGCGCCGGCTGCACGTCCGCAACCGGTGCGGACTTGCCCCAGCGCGTCAGGATCACGCTGAGGCACGAGAGCACGCCGAGCACACCCATCGACGCGGCGGCGAGTGCGAAGAAGTTCTGCGCGCTCGCCTCATGGGTCGACAGCCACCAGCCGCCGGCGCCGATGAAGATCAGCCGCGCGGTCTGCGCCAACACCGGACCCAGCACCTTCGCAGCCCCTTGCGAGGAGAAATACATCGACATCGCAAGGCCGATGAAGGCGTACATCGGCGCGGCGGTCGACAGATATTGATGGCTGGTCGCCCGCACATGCGGGTCATTGGTGAACAGATTGACCCAGAGATCCGGGAAGATGGCGATGAAGCTGCCGACCACGCCGACCGCAAGGAACGATACCGTGCCCGCAGTCCAGGCGATGCGCCGCGCCCGCGCGACGCGCTCGGCGCCGACGGCCATGCCGATCATCGGCACCGAGGCGATGCCGACCGCGAACGCGACCGAGGTCAGCATGAATTCGAGCCGCGCGCCGATGCCGTAGCCGGCAAGCACCGCGGTGCCGAACTGCGCCAGCATGTGGGTGAAGATCGAGATCGTCAGAACCGATTGCAGCGGCGAGAAGCAGGACACCGCGCCGACCCTGAGGATGTCGATGAACATCGCCCATTGCACGCGCAACCCCTTGAGCTTCGGTTTCACGCGGGCGCGGCCCGAGAACAGATACCAGCCCATCACGCTGATGCTGATCGAATAGGCGATCAGCGAGCCGGCTGCGACGCCGCGCATGCCGAATTGCGGCACCGGCCCGAGGCCGAGCCCGAGCGTGCCGCCGAGGATGATCTGGCACACCGCCGAGGACAGGATCATGGTCGACGGCAGCTTCATGTTGCCGGTGCCGCGCAGGATGCCGGCCATCGTGTTCATCAGCCAGGGCAGGATCGCGCCACCGAAGAACACTTGCGAATAGGCGATCGCATTCGCCAGCACATTGCCGCGGCCGCCGAGCAATTCAAGCAGGCGCGGACCGAAGATCAGCATGCCCAGCATGAAGGTGGCACCAAACGTCAATCCGATCAGCAGTGCATGCATGGCGAGCGTCGAGGCGCGCTCGATCTCGCCGGCGCCGAGCGCACGCGCGATCGCGGATGCGACGCCGCCGCCCATCGCGCCACCCGACATCGTCATGGTCAGGATCACGCAGGGAAACACCAGCGCCATCGCCGCGAGCGACTCGACGCCGAGCCGGCCGATATAGGAGGTCTCCGCGATGACGACGCAGGTGCCGGCGGACAGCGCGATCACGTTCGGCCAAGCCAGCCACAACAGCGTGCGCAAGATCGGCCCGTCGAGCAGCGCGTTGCGCGCCGGCCTCGTCACCGGCGGCGGCAGCGGCCGCTCGTGTTCGTCGACAGGCATTTCGGCGAGGCCGAGATCGGACATTTCTACTCCCACGCGCGATCTTCGGGAGCCGCGCCATGGTGTTTCCCTACCATGGCGAACGCGGATTCCACGTGCGCGGGACGCAAGGGGGGCCTGCGTGATTGCAGGTGAACCTCTGGCCTAGCCGATCGACCAGACGAACGGCGCGCCGGCGGCGCCATTCGGCTTCAGATGCACCGGAATATGCCGTCCGCAGCCGGCCGCCAGCCCTTCGAACAGGCCTGTCAGGACGCTGGCGCAGGCCGGATGATAATCAACCACGTCGGCCATCAGCTTCCAGCCCTGCTGGCGGATCTCGAACTGGCCCTCGGACTCGCTGGCCTCAGCGATGTCATCCTGCGACTCGAACAGAGTGCGCAGGAATGCGGCAAATTCCGTGGCACGGCCACGGCGGCCGCCGAGCGCCTGCGCGACCTCGTCGAAATACTGCATGCCAATCAGCTTGCCGGTGAGATGCAGCAGATAGCTCGCGTCCTCGGGGCCGAACACCTGCACGATGACGGGCGCGGCGGTCTTCACATATTCCATCGCGTAGTTGCGATAGGCCTTTTCCAGCCGCGGCTTCGGCCAGCTGCCGACCGGCAACGCCGGCGCGGTCTTCGGGTCGAACAGCGGCGCCTCGAGGTGGCGCGCGAACACCAGGCGCTGGTCGAGCTCGAGCGGATGATCGTACTCGCAGTAATAGCCCTCGAGCCCGTCCTGCCCATCGACGCTCTGCTTGGTGCAGACGAAGCCGAGCCTGAGATCACCGAGCGCGACGCCGTTGTTGGCGTGCCAGCCGCGCAGCATCGCGCGCGAGACCTCGCCGGGCACGCCGCAGATCGCGGTGCCCTTCCAGATCCAGCGCGGCGGCGGGTAGCGGATCCAGGCCTTGCGGTCGCTCTCGACCATGTATTCGACATGCACGCCGCCGATCCAGTTGGAGAGATAGTGATACTGCGCGGCCGCGACCGCGGGCGGCAGGCCGTCGAGGCCGAGCTTCTTCAAGCCGGGCAGGAAGCGCTCCTGCTGCTGGCGGCGAAACACGCGGAAGACGAATTCGGCAGCGTCGGCGGTGCCGCGCCGCGTCACCACGGTGAGGATCAGCCCGGTGAAGAAGGCGTGATAGAGGTCGGCGACGCTGCGCCAGTTCCGCCACTGGGTTTCTTGTGCGCTTTCGCCTGCAGTCATCTTGGCTCCCTGGCTCTTGTTGGCGAGGTCGAACTCGCATGCGCAATCGTAGCCCGGATGCAGCGAAGCGCAATCCGGGGCAACTCAATCTGCGTATGCCGTCCCGGATTTCGCGAGGGCTTCATCCGGGCTGCGGAATTACACACGCGAAGATGCTTGGAGAGCGTCAAGCCCAGCGCTCCGACGAACGACGATTACCGCTAGAGATATTCCCCTTGCTCGAAACGCGGTGGCCCGATTTCGTTCTCCGGCACCTCGTCCGACTGAAAGATGAGTTCAGCGCCTTGTTCGGTCTTCAACATGGTATCAAGATCAGGCGCGATGAACGGCGCATCCGCGTCGAGGAACAGCGATCCGCTCTCGACCAGATAGGTCGCGACGCCAGCAGCTCCCTTGCCATGCACCAGCAATTGGCCGCCGCCATTGTCGCCATAGGGCATTGCGCCCGGGATCACGGTCGACACGCCATAGGCTTGGTCCATTGCCATCACCTGTTCGGGGCCCCACAGGCGGAGCTCGCCCTTGCGGTGCCAAAGCAGCACGACGCCGGTCATCTGCCCGACCAGCTCGATGTAGCCTGCCGGAATGTCCGGATATATCTGCCGAAGGCGCGCGATATCAGCGGCCCGCGCGGGCGGGCCATAGGAATGGATCTGGAAGGCCGGACTCAATTCCATCAGCGTTTCCATCGGCGCCGGTGACCAACGACGGTGACGACGGACCTCCGCTACACGCGAAAATGCTTGGAGAGCTTGAGGCCCTGCGCCTGGTAGTTGGAGCCGATGCGCTGGCCGTAGAGCGCGTCGGGGCGCTCGAGCATGCGCTCATAGACGAGGCGGCCGACGATCTGGCCATGCTCGAGGATGAACGGCACCTCGCGCGAGCGCACTTCCAGCACGGCGCGCGCGCCCTTGCCGCCGGCGCCGGCATAGCCGAAGCCGGGATCGAAGAAGCCGGCATAGTGGACGCGGAATTCGCCGACCAAGGGATCGAACGGCACCATCTCCGCCGCGTAGTCCGGCGGCACCTGCACGGCCTCTTTCGACGCCAGGATGTAGAACTCGCCGGGATCGAGGATCAGGCTGCCATCGGGCCGCGCCTTGATCGGCTCCCAGAACTCGTCGACCGCATAGCCGCCGCGGCGATCGACATCGACGACGCCGGTGTGGCGCTTGGCGCGATAGCCGACGAAGCCGCCGGAGTTCTCGCCGGAGAGATCGACCGAGAGCGCGACGCCATGGGTGAGGTCGGCATCGTCGGCATCGACCAGCCGCTCGGCAGCATGCAGCGCGTCGAGCTCGTCGGCGGAAAGGGTCGCCTCGCCGATCCGGAAGCGGACCTGGCTGAGCCGCGAGCCCTCGCGCAGCAGCACCGGAAAGGTCTTCGGCGAGATCTCGGCATAGAGCGGGCCGTGATAGCCGGCGCCGATCATGTCGAAGCGACGGGTGCCGTCGGCGATTACGCGGGTGAAAACGTCGAGCCGTCCGGTCGAGCTCTTCGGGTTGGCCGCGGCCACGATCTCCGGCGGCAGCGCCAGGCTCTCCAGCAGCGGAACGATGTAGACGCAATTGGTCTCCAGCACCGCGCCGTCGGACAGATCGATCTCGTGCAGCTTGAGCTGATCGATCCGCTCCGCGACGGTGGCATCGGGCCCGGGCAGGAAGCTGGCGCGGACCCGGTAGGCGATGTCGCCGAGGCGCAGGTCGAGGCTCGCCGGCTGGATCTGGCTCTCGACGAAGTCGTAGGCGGGCAGGATGAGGCCGGCCTCCGCCATCTCCGCGATCATGCGGTCGGGCAGGATTCCGTTGGATTCATCTTCCAGCGTGAACGACACGATGCGGTCCCTCGAGATGGCCCGAAATCAATACTCTGAACGGCCACCAAGCCCCAATATATGGGCTTTTAGGGGTTATCCGATGACCGTCTTGACGGAAAGGGCGCGAGGGAATATCAGCTGCACTTATCCCGTGGTGATTTGAGCCGGCCGGCTTGCAGCCACGTTAAATAAGTCGCTAAACAGGCCGGGGACAGTGTGATCCCGGCTTGTGGAGGTTGCTCCAGGCCGGTTTTTTTGTGGCCAGTTTCCAAGGGAAATGGCCACTTCGGAGGTCACATGTCTGAATCTGAAGGTACCGCCCGCTTTCGTCCCGAAACCCGCCTGGTCCATGGCGGCACGCTGCGCTCGCAGTTCGGGGAGACGTCGGAAGGGCTGTTTCTCACCCAGGGCTACGTCTACGACAGCGCCGAGCAATGCGAGGCGCGTTTCAAGGGCCAGGACCCCGGCTTCATCTACTCGCGCTATTCCAATCCGACCATTGCGATGTTCGAGCGCCGCATGATCGAGCTCGAGGGCGCCGAAGCCGCCCGCTCGACCGCGACCGGCATGGCTGCGGTGACCACCGCGATCCTGGCGCCGCTGAAGGCCGGCGATCATGTGGTGGCCTCAAAAGCCCTGTTCGGCTCCTGTCTCTACGTGGTGCAGGACCTGTTGCCGCGCTACGGCATCGAGACGACGCTGGTCGACGGCCTCGATCTCGACCAGTGGCAGCGCGCGTTGCGGCCGAACACCAAGACCTTTTTCCTGGAGAGCCCGACCAACCCGACGCTCGACGTGCTCGACATCGGCGCGATCGCCAAGATCGCGCATAGCGGCGGCGCCCGGCTGATCGTCGACAACGTGTTCGCGACCCCGATCTGGCAGAGCCCGCTGTCGCTCGGCGCCGACGTCGTGGTCTATTCCGCGACCAAGCATATCGACGGCCAGGGCCGCTGCCTCGGCGGCATCATCCTGTCGTCGGAAGCCTTCATCGCCGAGCACATCCACAATTTCATGCGCCAGACCGGTCCGTCGCTGTCGCCGTTCAACGCCTGGGTGCTGCTGAAGGGACTGGAGACGCTCGGCGTCCGCGTCCGCGCCCAGACCGAGAACGCGGCCAAGATCGCCGAGGCACTGGCCAGGCATCCGAAGATCACGCGGCTGGTTTATCCCGGCCGCGCCGATCATCCGCAGGCCGCGACCGTGAAGAAGCAGATGGGCGCCGGCTCGACGCTGGTCGGCTTCGAGGTGAAGGACGGCAAGGCCGGCGCGTTCCGCTGTCTCAACGCGCTGAAGATCTCGCGCATCTCCAACAATCTCGGTGACGCCAAGAGCCTGGTCACGCATCCCGCGACCACGACGCATCAGCGCCTGGCGCCGGAGGCCCGCGCCGAACTCGGCATCAGCGAAGGTTTCATTCGCTTCTCGGCCGGGCTAGAGCATCCCGACGACCTGATCGAGGATTTCGAGCGGGCGCTGGAGCAGGTCTGAGGCTGGCGCTAAAGCATGATGAGGATAGGTTGAATTGGAGCGGCGTCGGAGATTCACCTCTCCCTTGGGAGAGGTAAACCGACCCGAGCGCAAGCCGATTCAAGCTAACTTCTTCCCGCTTTACGTCGCCGCTGTCGTCACGCCGCCGTCGACCACGATGGTCTGGCCGGTCATGAAGGTCGAGGCATCGGAAGCGAGATAGGCCACTGCGCCCGCGATCTCGTCGGGCTCGCCGATGCGGCGGAGCGGCGTCGAGGCGGTGCGGCGCTTCAGATTATCCGGATCCTCCCACAGCGCGCGGGCGAAGTCGGTCTTCACGAGGCCCGGCGCCACGCAATTGACGCGCACGCCCTTCGGCCCCCATTCGCCGGCGAGGCTGCGGCACAGCGCGAAGTCCGCCGCCTTGGAGATGCCGTAGGCGCCGATCACCGTCGAACCCCGAAGTCCGCCGATCGAGGAGATGATGACGACCGAGCCTTTGCCGCGCTCGGCCATCTGCGGGATCGCCAATGCTGACAGCCAGATGTTGCTCTTGACGTTCGAGCCCATGATCTTGTCGAAGGCTTCATCCGTGATGTCGAGCAGCGGACCGTAATAGGGATTCACCGCGGCGTTGCAGACCAGGATGTCGATCTTGCCGTAGTGCTTGATCGTGCCCGAGACCAGCCCTTCGACCTCGTTGCGGCGCGCGATGTTGCAGGGGATGACGAGCGCATCGCCGCCGGCCTTCTTGATGCCGTCGGCGACCTCCTGGCAGGCGTCCGCCTTGCGTGAGGAGATCACGACCTTGGCGCCGAGTTTTGCCAACAGCTCCGCCGAGGAGCGGCCGATGCCGCGGCTCGAGCCGGTGACGACCGCGACCTGGCCGGTGAGATCGAACGGGGTGTTTTTCATTGTTGTTTCCTCCCGGATGGGCCGTCATTCCGGGGCGCGACGCAGTCGCGAACCCGGAATCCATCAGGCCGCATCATTGGTGGTGAAATGGATTCCGGGCTCGCCGCTTCGCGGCGCCCCGGAATGACGAGTTACGCCAGCAGCCCGCCGCCCTCGCTGACGCGACGGAGGTGGTAGTCGGTGTCGCCGAGCGTGTTCTCGATCATGGTCAGCCGCTTGAAGTAGTGGCCGATCTTGGCTTCCATGGTCATGCCGATGCCGCCATGAAGCTGGATCGACTGCTGGCCGACGAACTTCAGGGATTTGCCGACCTGCACCTTGGCGGCCGCGACCGCGGACGAACGCTCCTTGGCATCGGTGAAGTCCGACGCCATGGTCGCGAACATCGACATGCTGCGGGCCTGCTCCAGCGCCACGAACATGTCGGCGGCACGGTGCTGCAGGCTCTGGAACGAGCCGATCGCAACGCCGAACTGCTTGCGGGTCTTGATGTACTCGACGGTCTCCTTCAGCGACTCGTCCATCGCGCCGACGGCTTCCGCGCACAGCGCAATGCGGGCTTCGTCCGCCACGCGCTCGATCAGCGGCAGGCCGTTGTCGGGATCGCCGATCGCAGCATCCGCGCCGACCTCGACATTGGTGAAGGTGATGTCGGCCGCGTGCAGGCCGTCCTGGGTCGGATAGCCCTTTTTGGTGACGCCCTTGGCATCAGCCGGAACCAGGAACACGCCGATGCCGGACTTGTCGCGCTGGCCACCCTTGGTACGCGCGGTCACGATCAAGGTGTCGGCGTTCTCGCCGTTCAGCACGACGAACTTCTCGCCGTCGATCACCCAACCGTCGCCCTTCTTCTTCGCCGTGGTCACGACGTCGAACAGGTCGTAGCGCGAGTTCTTCTCGAGCTGGGCGAAGCCGAAGGTCTTGCTGCCGTCGATGATGCCGGGAATGTACCTGGCCTTCTGCTCGGCCGAGCCGCCATGGCGCAGGAAGCCGCCGGCGACCACGACGGTGGCGAGATAGGGCTCGACCACCAGTGACCTGCCGAGCGCTTCCATGACGATCATGGTCTCGACCGCGCCAGCGCCGAAGCCGCCGTCGGTCTCCGCGAAGGGCAGACCAAGCAGGCCCTGCTCGGCGAGCTTGCCCCAGAGCGCTTTGCTCCAGCCGCCCTTCTCCTTCATGTACTTCTTGCGCGCATCGAAGTCGTAGGCATCCGCCAGCAACCCGTCGACGCTTTCCTTGAGAAGCCGCTGCTCCTCGGACAGATCAAAATCCATGTTCGTTTCCTTAAACTGAAAGTCGTTACCGAAACCGGGACCTCTTCACCTCGCCCCGCTTGCGGGGAGAGGTCGGATCGCGAAGCGATCCGGGTGAGGGGGTATAGGTCTCTCGGCAATCATTGCTCGGAGAGATGCCCCTCACCCCAACCCTCTCCCCGCGAAAAGCGGGGAGAGGGGGAGGATCAAAGCCCCAGCACCGCCTTGCTGATGATGTTGCGCTGGATCTCGTTGGAGCCGCCGTAGATCGAAACCTTGCGGTTGTTGAAGTAGCTCGGCGCGATCTGCGCGGTCCAATCCATGCTCTCGTTGGAGCCGGCGTCGCCGTGCTCGTCATAGGGCGCAGCGAACGGACCGATGATCTCCATCAGCAGCTCGGTGGTGGTCTGCTGGATTTCCGAGCCCTTGATCTTGAGCACCGAGGACGCCGGATTGGGCTTGCCCTTGCCGTGCTTGCCCTCGTCGGCGACGACGCGGAGCTGGGTCAGCTCGAGCGCCTTCAGCTCGATCTCGCAGGCCGTCAGCTTCTCGCGGAACGCCGGATCTTCGATGACAGGACGGCCGCCGGACTCGACCTTGGAGGCCAGCGCGCGGATGCGGCGCAGCCGCTCCTTCGACACGCCGACCCGGGCAATGCCGGTGCGCTCATTGCCGAGCAGGAATTTGGCGTAATCCCAGCCCTTGTTCTCCTCGCCGATCAGGTTCTCGTAGGGCACCTCGACGTCGTCGAAGAACACCTCGTTGACCTCATGGCCGCCGTCGATGGTCTGGATCGGACGCACGGTGACGCCCTTCGACTTCATGCTGAACACGATGAAGGAGATGCCCATCTGCTTCTTCGCCGCCGGATCGGTGCGGCAGAGGCAGAAGATCATGTCGGCGTGCTGGGCGAGCGTGGTCCAGGTCTTCTGGCCGTTGATGATCCACTTGTCGCCGCGGCGCTCGGCCTTGGTCTTCAGCGAGGCGAGGTCCGAACCCGAACCCGGCTCGGAGAAGCCCTGGCACCACCAGTCGTCGACATTGGCGATGCGCGGCAGATACTTCTTCTTCTGTTCCTCATTGCCGAACGTGTAGATCACAGGGCCGACCATGCTGACGCCGAAGGCGAGCGGCTGCGGCGCCGGATAGGACTGCAGCTCCTCGTTGAAGATGTAATGCTGCACGGTGCTCCAGCCGGTGCCGCCATATTCCTTCGGCCAATGCGTGACGCCCCAGCCCTTCTTGTTGAGGATGCGCCACCAGGTGACCATCTCGTCCTTCGACAGATGGCGGCCTTCCTGCAGCTTGCGCCTTGTCTCCGGCGGCACGTTGTTCTTGAAGAACTCCCGTACCTCCTCGCGAAAGGCTATCTCTTCCTTGGTGAAAGCGAGATCCATCGGATCCTCCTATTGAGCGACTGATTTGGCTTGAGATGTCTTCGGCTGCTGCTGGCGCAATTCGTGGCGCGACAGCTTGCCGACGGGGGTGCGCGGCAATTCGGCGACGAACTCGACCGCCGCCGGCAGCTCGTGCTTGCCGACCTTGCCGGTGAGGAACGCCCGCAGCTCGTCGATCGAGAACTCTTTCTCGCCGTCACGCAGCTTGATGAAGGCCTTCGCGGCCTCGCCGCGGTAATCGTCGGGGATGCCGATCACGATCACCTCGTGCACGGCGGGATGGGTGTAGATCGCCTGCTCGATCATCTGCGGATAGACGTTGAAGCCGCCGGAGATGATCATGTCCTTCTTGCGGTCCACCAGATAGAAATAACCGTCCGCGTCCATGTAGCCGATATCGCCGGTGAGGAAGCGGTCGCCGACGAAGGCCTCGGCGGTTTCCGCGGGCCTGTTCCAGTAACCCTTGGTGACGTTCGGGCCGCGGATGCGGATTTCACCGACCTCGCCGACCGGCATCACCCTGGTGGAGTCCTCCAGCGACACCACGTCCATCTCGATGCCGGGCAGCATCAGCCCGATCGAGCCCGGCTTCTCCGGGCCTTCCTTCGGGTGGCCGGTGCCGGGCGAACAGGTCTCGGTCATGCCCCAGCCGCTCTTCAGCTTCATGCCGACGCGGCGCTCGAAGATCTTGGCGACCTCGACCGGCAGCGGCGCCCCGCCGGAGCCGGCGACCACCAGCGAGGACAGATCGCGCTTGTCGAGATCGGGCAGCGAGGCGATCGCAATCCACATCGTCGGCACGCCGGGAAACACCGTCGCGCGCTTGACCTCGATGTCGCGCATCACGGCCTCGACGTCGAAGCGCTGATGCAGCGAGATCAGATGGCCGCGCCGGATCGCCGACAGCAGCACCACGGTCAACGCGTAGATGTGAAACAGCGGCAGCACGCAGATCACGCGCTCGACCGCGTTGCGTTCGAGCCGCGCCGGCTTGCCCCAGACGTCGTAGATCGAGACCGCCGCGGTGAGATTGCCGTGGCTGAGCATGGCGCCCTTCGGCAGGCCGGTGGTGCCGCCGGTATATTGCAGCAGCGCGACGTCCTCGACGTCGACCGCGGGCCATTGTGGCGGCTTGACTGCGCCGTCGATGAACTGCCGGTGGGTGATAACAGCGGGATTGTCGGGCAGCGCGGCTTGCTGTGTGCCGACCTTGCCCCAATGGTCATCCTCGCAAACGATCAGGCGGTCGAGCAGCCCCTTGGCGAGGAATTTCAGTGCGGTGGGCAACAGCGCCGACAGGTTGCTGGTGACCAGCACGCGCGCGCCAGAGTCCGAGAGCTTGTGCGACAACGCGATCTCGCCGTCGAGCGGTGACAGATGCACGACGCGGGCGCCGGCCTTCAGCGCGCCGAAGAAGTTGATCGGGTGATCGGGCGAGTTGCCGAGAAACAGCGCGACCGAGGCGCCTTTGCCGCAACCGGCCCGCATGAACGCGGCGGCCGCGGTCTCGACCAGGGCTTCGAGCTCGCTGTAGCTGATCTGCCGGTCGCGAAATTCGAGCACCGGACGCGCGCCGAACTCGGCGGCGGCCGTCGAGAGCAGATCCGGCAGCGTGCCGCGCGTGATCTCGTCGCTCCACCGCACGCCCTTGGGATAATATCGTTCGCCGGGATAGGTCATGGATGCATCAACTGATGTGAGGTGAGCACCGGCTTGTGGGCTCCCCCTCCCCCTTGTGGGGAGGGGTTGGGGAAGAGGGTCACACGGGCAGTCCCGATGCGATCACCCCTCTCCCTAACCCTCTCCCACAAGGGGAGAGGGAACCCAGTCACTGCCGTTGTATCGCCGAACGTGATCACGCCGCCTTCGACGCTGCGGCGAGCGAGGCGAAGGTCTTGCCTTCGTCGGCGAGCTTCTTCAGCAGCGGCGCCGGCTCGAGCGAGGGATCGTTGGTCTCCTTGGCGTAGAAGGCCAGGCGGTCGGCGATGTGCTTGAGGCCGACGGTGTCGGCCCAGAACATCGGGCCGCCGCGATAGATCGGCCAGCCATAGCCATAGAGCCAGACCACGTCGATGTCAGACGGACGCGCCGCGATGCCTTCGGCGAGGATCTTCGCGCCCTCGTTGATCATCGGGTACATCATCCGCTCGAGGATCTCGTCGTCGCTGACGACGCGCTTCTTGCGGCCGAGACGGGCCAGCGTCTCGTCGATCAGCTTCTCGACCTCCGGATCGGGCAGCGCCGCGCGCGAGCCCTGCTCATACTTGTAGTAGCCCTTGCCGGTCTTCTGGCCGAAGCGGCCGGCTTCGCACAGCGCATCCGCGATCTCCGACTTGATGCCGCGGTCCTTGCGCGAGCGCCAGCCGATATCGAGACCGGCGAGATCGCCCATCGCGAACGGGCCCATCGGCATGCCGAACTTGGTGACGACAGCGTCCACCTGCTGCGGCAACGCGCCTTCGAACAGCAGCTTCTCGGCCTGCTTGCCGCGCTGCGCCAGCATGCGGTTGCCGACGAAACCGTCGCAGACGCCGACCACGGCCGGCACCTTTGCGATCTTGCGCGCGATCGAGACGGCGGTGACCAGCGCATCCGGCGCGGTCTTGTCGGCGCGCACGATCTCGCACAGCTTCATGACGTTGGCCGGCGAGAAGAAGTGCATGCCGAGCACGTCCTGCGGACGCTTGGTCGCTTTCGCGATCTCGTCGATGTTGAGGTAGGAGGTGTTGGACGCCAGCACCGCGCCCGGCTTGGCGTACTGATCGAGCTTGCCGAACACTTCCTTCTTGACCGCCATGGTCTCGAACACCGCCTCGATGACGAGATCGGCGTCGCCGACGTTCTCGATCCCGACGACGCCGTTGATCAGCGCCATGCGCTTGGCGGGCGCGTCCGCCGGGATGCCACCGCGCGCGGCGGTCGCCTCGTAGTTCTTCTGCATGATGCCCATGCCGCGCTTGAGCTGCTCCTCGCCGGTCTCGATCAGGGTGACCGGGATGCCGGCATTGGCGAACGACATCGCGATGCCGCCGCCCATGGTGCCGGCGCCGAGGATGGCGACGCGCGCGACGTTGCGGCCCTTGGTGCCTTCGGGGATACCGGAGATCTTGGCGGCTTCACGCTCGGCGAAGAACGCATAACGCTGCGCCTTGGACTGTTCGCCGTTCATCAGCTTGAGGAAGCCCTCGCGCTCCTTCTTCAGGCCTTCGTCGAACGGCAGGTCGATCGCGGCGCCGACGGCATCGGCGGCAGCGAACGGCGCCTCGAGGCCGCGCGACTTCTTGGTCAGCGCAGCGACCGCATTGGTGAAGATCGAACGGTCGGCCTTGGCCGCGGCAAGCTTGCTGTCGTCATCGCGCAGCTTGCGCAGCGGTCGCTTTTCGGCGACCACCTTGCGCGCAAATGCCTCACCGCCCGACGCCGGCCCCTCGACGATCTCGTCGATCAGGCCGGCCTTCAGCGCGGCATCCGCGCTGATCGGATCGCCGCCGACGATCATCTTGACCGCGAGTTCGGGGCCGACCGCACGCGGCAGGCGCTGGGTGCCTCCGGCGCCCGGCAGCAGGCCGAGCTTCACCTCGGGCAGGCCGAGCTTGGCGTCCTTGGTGGCGACGCGATAGTGGCAAGCCAGCGCGACCTCGAGACCGCCACCGAGCGCCGTGCCGTGGATCGCGGCAACGATCGGCTTCGGCGAACTCTCCATCAGGCTCAGTACCTCGGCGAGGCCGGGCGGCTTCGGCGGCTTGCCGAATTCGGTGATATCGGCGCCGGCGATGAAGGTGCGGCCGGCGCAGGTCAGCACGATGCCCTGGACCTGCGCATCGTCGATCGCGCTCTTGATGCATTCGAATATCCCGCCGCGCACCGCCGCGCTCAGCGCATTCACCGGCGGACTATTAACCGTGACGACGGCAATGTTGTCATGACGTTCGAGCTTGACGACTTCACTCACCGGGACTCTCCCTGGATGCTTGTTCTTGAACTTGTGTTGAGTAGCTGCACGACTTGCGTCGAGCCGCTGCGATCAGACCAATTTCGCACTGCGAAATTTAATTCCACATCTTGACACGGAGGGTTATTTTGAAGCACGAGCCTTGTCAACGAGCATGACAGGGGCAGGCAAGGATAGGGATGAAGCGCGCCAGCAAGAAAGCAGCGACCGATCGCAATTTCGTCGTCGCGCTTTCCCGCGGACTGGATGTCCTGCGCGCATTTCAACCCAATGACGGGCTGCTCGGCAATCAGGAGATTGCCGCCCGCACCAAGTTACCGAAGCCAACCATTTCCCGGCTGACCTACACCCTGACCAAGCTGGGATACCTTACGCCGGTACCGAAATTCGAGAAGTATCAGCTCGCGCCGTCGGCAATGGCGCTCGGCTATGCCGCGCTCGCCAATCTCGGCGTTCGGCATTTGTCCGAGCCCTATCGAGAAGAAGTGATGCGCGCGACCGGCGGCGCGGTCGCTGTCGGCGGCCGCGACCGCCACAGCATGATCTATTTCGGGCAGAGCAGGAACGGCCTGGCGCTCGGCGTGCAACTCGACGTCGGCTCGCGGGTGCCGATCGCAACCACCGCGATGGGACGTGCCTATATTTGGGCATTGCCACCTGACGAGCGTGCGGCATTATTGCGCGAGCTGCGGGATCACTATGGCAGTCGCTGGGCCAAGATGCGTGACGGCATCGAGCGCTCGGGTGAGACAGTCGCAAAACACGGCTTCACACTGTCCACCGGCGACTGGCAGAACGACGTCGCCGCAGCCGGCGTTGCGTTGAAATTGAACGACGGAACCGGTCCTTACGCGTTCAATTGCGGCGCGCCGGCATTCCGCTTCACGGAAGACAGATTGCTCAACGACATTGGACCTCGTCTTGTCGCGATGGTAAGGAACATCGAGCAGGCGCTCGGTGGAATGGCGCCGCAATCCAAAAAAGAAGAACGCAAAAAGACCAGAGTAGGAGGGAAAGTTGCACGTTTGGCCGAGGGGATCAGATAGCCTCCATCGCGTCCGGCGAAATCCATCGCAGGGCCGCTCGCACCGCGCAGAGATGGCGGGCGAGACGAGATGACGCAGGCACAGCTCGCGCAGGGGAATGATCCTCTGCTTGCGGTTCGCGACGTCAGCGTCGTGTTCGGCGGCATCATCGCATTGAATGGCGTGTCGTTCGACATGCGCCATGGGCAGATCCTCGGCCTGATCGGACCGAACGGCGCCGGCAAGACGACGCTGTTCAACTGCCTGTCGCGGCTCTATCAGCCGTCATCCGGCGACATCCTGATGGAAGGCAAAAGCATTCTGTCGCGGCCGCCGCACCGGATCGCGGAGATCGGCATCGGCCGCACCTTCCAGAACGTCGCATTGTTTCCCAATCTGTCCGTGATCGACAACGTGCGCGTCGGCGCCCATGCCCGCACCTCGAGCGACATCGTCAGCGACTCGCTGCGTCTCGCCTGGGTTCGCCGCGGCGAGAGCGACATGAACAAGAAGGTGCACGACATCCTCGGCTATCTCGATCTCGAGGACGTCGCCCACACCGTGGTCTCGGGACTTCCCTTCGGCACCCAGAAGCGCGTCGAACTGGCGCGCGCTTTGGCCGCAGATCCGAAGATCCTGCTGCTCGACGAGCCGGCCGGCGGCCTCAATCACGAGGAAGTCTACGTGCTCGGCGATTTGATCCGCAAAATCCGCGATGACCGTAAAATTACGGTGTTGCTGGTCGAACATCACATGGGTCTCGTGATGTCGATCGCCGACCACGTCGTCGCGCTCAATTTCGGCCGCAAGCTGGCCGAAGGCACGCCGGCCCAGGTCCAGGCCGACCCCGACGTCATCAAGGCCTATCTGGGGAGCAAGGACCAATGACAGCGATGCTCAACGTCAAGGACCTGCGCGCCTATTACGGCCAGGTCCAGGCCCTGCACGGCCTCTCCTTCTCGCTCAACGAGGGTTCACTGACCACCCTGCTCGGCGCCAACGGCGCCGGCAAGACCACCACGCTGCGGGCGATCTGCAACATGGTGCGATCGACCGGCGCGATCGAGTTCGAGGGCAAGCCGATCGGCACCCGTTCCACCGAGAACGTGGTCCGCCTCGGCATCGCCCATGTGCCGCAGGGCCGCGGCACCTTCACCAACATGACGGTGGAGGAAAACCTGCAGCTCGGGGCCATCAGCCGTTCCGACACCAAGGCGATCGGCTCCGACATCGAGCGGATGTACGAACATTTCCCGGTGCTGAAGCAGCGCTACACCCAGCAGGCCGGCACGCTGTCGGGCGGCGAGCAGCAGATGCTTGCGGTGGCGCGCGCGCTGATGCTGCGGCCGCGCCTGATGCTGCTCGACGAGCCGTCGTTCGGCCTCGCGCCGCTGATCGTGCGCGACCTGTTCCGCATCCTCGGCAAGATCAATCGCGAGGAAAAGGTGACCATCCTGGTGGTCGAGCAGAACGCGCAACTGGCGCTCGAGCTCGCCGACCAGGCCTATGTGATCGAAACCGGACGGATCGTGATGTCGGGCAATGCCAAGGACATCGCGAACAACGAAGACGTCCGCAAATCCTATCTCGGCTACTGAGGGAGCTGGCACAATGGAGCTTTTTGCCAACCAGGTCCTGGCCGGCATCGCCACGGGCGCGATCTATGCCTGCATGGCGCTCGCGGTCGTGATGATCTACCAGGCCATCGACCATCTGAATTTCGCCCAGGGCGAAATGGCGATGTTCTCGACCTTCGTGTCCTGGCAGCTGATGCAGTGGGGCGTCCCATATTGGGGCGCCTTCGTGCTCACCGTCGCCTTTTCGTTCGCCGCCGGCATCGTCATCGAGCGGCTGCTGTTCAAGCCGCTGGCGAAGGCCCCGATCCTGACCAACGTCGCCGGCTTCATCGCGCTGTATGCGATCATCAACTCGGTCGCCGGCCTGATCTGGGACTTCACCATCAAGCAGTATCCGACGCCGTTCGGCTCCTCGCCGTTCCTCGGCAGCCAGCTGATCTCGACCCACCAGGCCGGCATGATCGGCATCACCCTCTTGATGCTGCTCCTGCTGTTCTTCTTCTTCCGCTTCACCCGGGTCGGCCTTGCGATGCGGGCGGCCGCCTCGCTGCCTGAATCGGCCCGGCTGGTCGGCATCAACACCTCCTGGATGATCGCGCTGGGCTGGGGCATGGCGTCCGCGATCGGCTCGATCGCCGGCATGATGATCGCCCCCGTGGTGTTCCTCGAGCCGAACATGATGCTCGGCGTGCTGATCTACGGGTTTGCCGCAGCCGTGCTCGGCGGTCTGAGCTCGCCGTTCGGCGCTGTCATGGGCGGCTTCCTGGTCGGCATCTTCGAGAACCTGGTCGGCACCTACATCCCCGGTGTCGGCAATGAACTGAAACTTCCGATCGCGCTTGCGCTGATCATCGTCGTCCTGGTCGTTAAACCGGCAGGCCTGTTCGGTCGCGCCATCGTCAAGCGAGTTTGATCATGAGCGCCGCTGAAGAAATCGTCACAGAAGCCGCCGCCGTCGAGGCCGTGCCGAAGCGTGCCATGACGCTGGGCTACGGCACCTCGCTCGTCGTGCTTGCCGCGCTGATCCTGATCCCGCTGTTCGTGAAGAACTTCATCATCTTCCAGATGACGATGCTTCTGATCTACGCGCTTGCGGTGATGGCGCTCAACATCCTGACCGGCGGAAGCGGCCAGTTCTCGCTCGGCCAGAGCGCGTTCTACGCCGTCGGCGCCTATACGTCGGCGATCCTGATGGAGCATGCGGGCATGAACTATGCCCTGACACTGCCGATCGCCGGCATCGTCTGCTTCGGCTTCGGCTTCCTGTTCGGCCAGCCGGCGCTGCGGCTATCGGGCGTTTACCTGGCGCTCGCGACCTTCGCGCTCGCCACCGCAATGCCGCAGCTGCTCAAGCTCGGCTATTTCGAGCACTGGACCGGCGGCGTGCAGGGCCTCGTCGTCACCAAGCCGGATGCGCCGTTCGGGCTGCCGCTGTCGCAGGACATGTGGCTCTACTACTTCACCCTGGCGGTCTCGATCGCGATCTACGTCGCCTCGGTGAACCTGCTGCGCTCGCGCTCCGGCCGAGCCTTCATGGCGATCCGCGACAACGAGATCGCGGCTTCGGCGATGGGCGTCGACGTCGCGCTGTACAAGACCCTGGCGTTCGGCGTCTCGGCCGGCATCACTGGCGTTGCCGGCGGTCTCGGCGCCATCGCGGTGCAGTTCGTAGCGCCCGACGGCTACACCATCCAGCTCGCGATCTCGCTGTTCCTCGGCATGGTGGTCGGCGGCGTCGGCTGGCTGCCCGGCTCGATCGTCGGCTCGGCCTTCATCATCTTCGTGCCGAACATCGCCGAAGGCATCTCGAAGGGCCTGTCCGGCGCGGTGTTCGGCGTGTTGCTGTTCCTCGTCATCTTCCTCGTGCCGCACGGCGCCAGGCAGGTTGCGATCGTTGCCCAGCAACTGGCCGCAAAGCTCAAGAAGAACTAAGAATCTTTAGACCAGACCAGGAGACATTATGCTTTCTACCGTTCGGATCGCCGCGATTTCCGCGGCGATCACAGCCGTTGCTGCGACGTCCACTGCCGCATTCGCCCAAAAGAAATACGACACCGGCGCAAGCGATACCGAGATCAAGATCGGCAACATCATCCCCTATTCGGGACCAGCCTCCGCCTACGGCGTGATTGGCAAGACCGAAGAAGCCTATTTCAAGATGATCAACGACCAGGGCGGCATCAACGGCCGCAAGGTCAACTTCGTCACCTATGACGACGCCTACTCGCCGCCGAAAGCGGTCGAGCAGGTGCGCAAGCTGGTCGAGAGCGACGAAGTGCTGCTGGTCTTCAACCCGCTCGGCACGCCGTCCAACACGGCGATCCAGAAATACCTGAATTCCAAGAAGATCCCGCAGCTGTTCGTCGCCACCGGCGCAACCAAGTGGAACGACCCGAAGAACTTCCCGTGGACCATGGGCTGGCAGCCGAGCTACCAGAGCGAAGCGCAGATCTATGCCAAATGGCTGATGAAGGAGAAGCCCGACGCCAAGGTCGCGATCCTCTATCAGAACGACGATTTCGGCAAAGACTACCTCAAGGGCACCAAGGACGGCTTCGGCGCCAAGGCGGCCTCCAGCATCATCATGGAGGAGAGCTACGAGATTTCCGAGCCGTCGATCGACAGCCATATCGTCAAGATCAAGGCCGCTAATCCGGACGTGCTGCTGATCTACACCACGCCGAAATTCGGCGCCCAGACTATCAAGAAGACCGCCGAGCTCGGCTGGAAGCCGCTGCAGATCATCACCAACGTGTCGGCCTCGGTCGGCAGCGTGATGCAGCCGGCCGGCTTCGACAACGCCCAGGGCGTGCTGTCGGCAGCCTACGCCAAGGACGGCGCCGATCCGCAATGGGCCAGCGATCCCGGCATGAAGAAATGGTCAGCCTTCCTCGACAAGTACATGCCGGGTGCCGATCGGACCGATGGCGGTTACGTCTACGGCTATGGCGCCGCGCAGACGCTTGCCAAGGTGCTGGAAATGTGCGGCGACGACCTCACCCGCGCCAACGTCATGAAGCAGGCGGCAAGCCTGAAGGACTTTACGCCGGACACCTTGCTGCCCGGCGTCAAGATCAACACCTCGGCTACCGACTTCGCCCCGATCGCCCAGTTGCAGATGCAGCGCTTCAAGGGTCAGAAGTGGGAACTGTTCGGTGACATCATTTCCGGCGACGTCCCCTCCGAGTGAGGTTGCACTGCGGGAATAAAACAACGGCCTCCGCGATCGCCGTCGCGGGGGCTTTTTGTTGACGCCCCGCGCCGATGGTATTGAATACTGCAAACCAAGAACTCGAGGTGGGGAAACCATGACTGCCGCACGTCCGTCCCTGACGGCGCTGTTGTCCGCATTCGCTCTGATCCTGACGAGCTGCAATGTCGCGCTGGCGCAGAAGCGCTACGACACCGGGGCCAGCGACACCGAGATCAAGATCGGCAACGTCGTGCCCTACAGCGGCCCCGCATCCGCCTACGGCACGATCGCCAAGACCGAGGCGGCCTACTTCAAGATGATCAACGCGGCCGGCGGCATCCACGGCCGCAAGATCACGTTCATCTCCTATGACGACGGCTACTCACCGGCAAAGACGGTCGAACAGACGCGCAAGCTGGTCGAGGACGACGGGGTGCTGCTGGTGTTCGGCTCGGTCGGCACCGGCAGCAACGCGGCGATCCGGAAATACATGAACGAGAAACAGGTGCCGCAGCTGTTCATCGCCTCCGGCGCCTCCAAGTTCAACGACCCCAGGAACTATCCGTGGACCATGGGCTGGCAGCCGTCCTACCAGGACGAGGCGCGGGTCTACGCAAAATACATCATGAAGCACAAGCCCGACGCCAAGGTCGCGGTGCTCTACCAGAATGACGATTTCGGCAAGGACTACCTCAAGGGCCTGAAGGACGCGTTCGGCGACAAGACCTCGATGATCGTCGCCGAAGAAGCTTACGAGACGTCGGAGCCCACGATCGACAGCCATATCGTCAAGCTGAAGGCGGCCGGCGCCGACACATTCGTCAGCATCACGTCACCGAAATTCGCGGCGCAGGCCATCAAGAAGGCCGCCGAAATCGCCTGGACACCGTTGCAGATCGTCGCCAACGTCTCCGCCTCGGTCGGCGGCGTGATGCAGCCGGCCGGCTTCGAGAATTCGCAGGGCATCCTGTCGGCGTCCTATCTCAAGGACGGCGCCGATCCGCAATGGGACAAGGACCCCGGCATGGAGACATTCCTTGCCTTCCTCAAGAAGGATTACCCCGAGGCCAACAAGCTCGACGGCGCCACCTCGTTCGGCTACGCAGCCGCACAGACCATGGCGCAGGTGCTGGAGATGTGCGGCGACGACCTTACCCGCGCCAACATCATGAAGCAGGCCGCGAGCCTGAAGGATTATGTCCCGGGCACGCTGCTGCCGGGCATCAGCATCAACACCTCGGCCACCGACTTCGCGCCGATCAAGCAGTTGCAGCTGATGCGCTTCAAGGGCGAGAAGTGGGAGCTGTTCGGCGACATCATCTCGAGCGGGCTCAGCAACTAGGGCGACCCACGAACTCCACGCAAACGCTTCGCGTGTGTTGCGAGGCGATTCCGCGGCGCTGATTTTCCTCGCAACGCTTTCGACTAAATGACGCCCTCCGCGGCAGCGCCGCGGGAGGCTTCCTGTTGCTGCCACCAGACGAAAGGTATTCAATGCCGGAAGGAGCCGCAAAGTGCTCCCACTCCAAAAATCGTGACACATTCACCGTGATCCAAGGGAGATCAAAATGCCTGCTATCCATTTGCGGTTGGGGGCCTTTTCGGCTGCCCTCGCATTGCTCGCGGCGGCCACGACCCCCTCCGTCGCGCAGAAGAAATACGACATCGGTGCCTCCGACAGCGAAATCAAGATCGGCAACATCATGCCCTACAGCGGGGCGGCTTCGGCCTATGGCGTGATCGGCAAGACCGAGGCGGCCTATTTCCGCAAGATCAACGCCGAGGGCGGCATCAACGGCCGCAAGATCACCTTCATCAGCTACGACGACGCCTATACGCCGCCGAAGACCGTCGAGCAGGCGCGCAAGCTCGTCGAGAGCGACGAGGTGCTGCTGATCTTCAATTCGCTCGGCACGCCGCCGAACTCGGCGATCCAGAAATACATGAACCAGAAGAAGGTGCCGCAACTGTTCGTCGCCACCGGCGCCACCAAGTGGAACGACCCGCGCGAATTCCCCTGGACGATGGGCTGGCAGCCCAACTACCAGAGCGAGTCGGTCATCTATGCGAAGTACATCCTGAAGAACAAGCCCGACGCCAAGATCGCGGTGCTCTACCAGAACGACGATTACGGCAAGGATTATCTGAAAGGATTCAAGGACGGGCTCGGCAGCAAGGCTGCGTCCATGATCGTCGCCGAAGACAGCTACGAGGTGACGGAGCCGACCATCGACTCTCACATCGTCAGGCTCAAGGCTTCCGGCGCCGACGTGTTCTTCAACATCACGACGCCGAAGTTCGCGGCGCAGGCGATCAAGAAGAACGCCGAGCTCAACTGGCATCCGCTGCATTTCCTCAACAACGTCTCCGGATCGATCGGCAGTGTGATCAAGCCCGCGGGCTTCGAGAACGCCCAGGACATTATCTCGTCGCAGTATTTCAAGGACCCGACCGACCCGCAGTGGAAGACCGACAAGGCAATGATCGCCTGGAACGAGTTCCTCGATAAATACTATCCGGAAGCGAACCGCGCCGATGCCTCCGTGATGTACGCCTACATCGTCTCGCAGGGCCTGGTGCATGTGCTCAAGGCGTGCGGCGACGACCTGACCCGCGAGAACGTCATGAAGCAGGCGGCCAGCATCCGCGATTACGAACCCGGCGGCCTGTTGCCGGGTGTCAAGGTCAATACCTCCGCTACCGATTTCGCGCCGCTCTCGCAACTGCAACTGATCCGCTTCAAGGGCCAGACCTGGGAGCGCTTTGGCGAGATTTTGAGCGGCGACGTCGGCGGCTGACCCGGAATTGTCGACTAAAGACCAGAGCCCCTGCGGCGTTGTCGCAGGGGCTTTTCATTGAGACGACCCGGCCAAGATGGTAATTTCACCTGATAACAACAGAGCCCTCGAAACAGGGGGCCGCGACACATTCGTCTGACAACAGGGAGAGAGACATAGATGTCCGCTACCACAAGACTTGCGGTCCTCGGGGCCGCGCTCGCGCTCGTCGCGACATCCAGCAGCGCTGCGCTTGCCCAGAAGAAATACGACACCGGCGCCAGCGACACCGAGATCAAGATCGGCAACATCATGCCCTACAGCGGCCCCGCCTCCGCCTACGGCATCATCGGCCGCACCGAGGCTGCCTATTTCAAGAAGATCAACGACGCCGGCGGCATCAACGGCCGCAAGATCAATTTCATCTCCTACGATGACGCCTACTCGCCGCCGAAGGCCGTCGAGCAGGCCCGCAAGCTGGTCGAAAGCGACGAGGTGCTGCTGATCTTCAATTCGCTCGGCACGCCATCGAACTCGGCGATCCAGAAATACATGAACTCCAAGAAGGTGCCGCAGCTGTTCGTCGCCACCGGCGCCACCAAGTGGAACGATCCGAAGGACTTTCCCTGGACCATGGGCTGGCAGCCCAACTACCAGAGCGAGACCCAGATCTACGCCAAGTACATCCTGAAGAACATGCCGAACGCCAAGATTGCCGTGCTCTACCAGAACGACGATTACGGCAAGGACTACCTGAAGGGTCTGAAGGACGGCCTCGGCCAGAAGGCCGCCAGCATGATCGTCGCCGAGGAGAGCTTCGAGACCTCTGAGCCGACCATCGACAGCCACATCGTCAAGCTGAAGGCCAGCAACGCCGACGTCTTCGTCGATATCGCGACGCCAAAATTCGCGGCGCAGGCGATCAAGAAGGTTTCTGAGGTCGGCTGGAAGCCCACGCACTTCCTCAACAACGTGTCGGCCTCGGTCGGCAGCGTGATCAGGCCGGCCGGCTACGACAACGCGCAGGGCATCATCTCGGCCGCCTATCTGAAGGACGCCTCCGACAAGCAGTGGGACAATGATCCCGGCATGAAGGAATTCTACGCCTTCATGGCCAAGGACTTCCCCGAAGGCGACAAGCTCGACGGCGGCACGGTGACCGGCTACGGCGTGGCGCAGACCCTGGTTCAGGTGCTCAAGCAGTGCGGCGACAACCTCACCCGCGAGAACATCATGAAGCAGGCCGCGAGCTTGCAGGACTTCCGCACCGAAGTGCTGCTGCCCGGTATCAAGATCAACACCGCCGCGAACGATTTCGCCCCGATCAGCCAGTTGCAGCTGATGAAGTTCAAGGGCGAGAAATGGGAACTGTTCGGCGACGTGATCAGCGCCGACGTCGGCGGCTGATCTCCCGCCAATATCCGACTGGCATTGCCCCTGCGATACCGTCGCAGGGGCTTTCACTCGCCATGGGCCGGCTAGAGCATTTCGGTTCTGATTGAGTCAGAACCGAAGCTCCAGATTCGAGTCTTGACGCGTTTTCTTCGCGCGAACCGGTGTCCACTTCGCTCGAAAACGCTCTGGCCCCGGCGATGCCTGCTTACACTTTGCCCGGCAATGCGCTAGGAGAACCGGCAAGAACCGAAGAGAACCCGGCCCTTCCGCGCCGGCAACAACAAGGAGATTTCGGGAAATGCCGATGCCGATCCGCCACCGTGTCGCAACCGCCCTGCTCGGCTTCGCCGTCGCCGCCATGACCGGCCATGCCGCATGGGCGCAGAAGAAATACGACACCGGTGCGACCGATACCGAGATCAAGATCGGCAACATCGTGCCCTATAGCGGCCCGGCGTCGGCCTATGGCGTGGTCGGCAAGGCGATGGCTGCGGTGTTCAAGAAGGTCAACGACGACGGCGGCATTAACGGCCGCAAGATCAATTTCATCTCCTATGACGATGCTTATTCCCCGCCGAAGGCGGTCGAGCAGGCACGCAAGCTGGTCGAGAGCGACGAGGTGCTGTTCCTGTTCGGCACGCTCGGCACCGCCTCCAACACCGCGATCCAGAAATATCTCAACGCCAAGAAGGTGCCGCAGCTGTTCGTTGCCACCGGCGCGACCAAGTGGAACGATCCGAAGGCGTTCCCATGGACCATGGGCTGGCTGCCGAGCTACCAGAGCGAGTCGCGAATCTACGCGAAATATCTGCTCAAGGAGAAGCCTGCCGCAAAGGTCGCGGTGCTCTATCAGAACGACGACATGGGCAAGGACTATCTGAAGGGCCTGGAAGACGGCTTCGCCAGCGATCCCGCACGGGTCGTCGCCAAGGAGAGCTACGAGGTTGCCGAGCCTACCATCGATTCCCATGTGGTGCGGCTGAAATCATCGAACCCCGACGTCATCATCTTCTTCACCACGCCGAAATTCGGCGCCCAGGCGATCAAGAAGCTCGGCGAGATGAACTGGAAGCCGGTGACCATCGTCTCCAACGTCTCGGCCTCCACCGCGACGGTGATGCGCCCCGCGGGCCTCGACAACGCCCAGGGCGTGATCTCGGCGGCCTACGCCAAGGACGCCAGCGATCCGCAGTGGAAGGACGACGCCGGCATGAAGGCGTTCGACGAACTGCTGGCCAAATACATGCCCGACACCAACCGCGTCGATGCCTCGGCGATGACTGGCTACAACATGGCGACCACCATGGTCGAGGTGCTGCGCCGCTGCGGCGACGACCTCACCCGCGCCAATGTGATGAAGCAGGCGGCGAGCCTGAAGCAGTTTGCGCAGGGCGGCCTGCTGCCCGGCGTAACGCTGACCACGGGGCCGACCGACTTCCAGCCGATCGAGCAATTGCAGCTGATGCAGTTCAAGGGCGAGCGCTGGCAATTGTTCGGCGACGTCATCAGCGGCGAAATCGGCGGAAACTGACCGCGTAACGAAAGCACAGCCATGACCGACCGTCGTCCTCTCCTGCGTTCGATCTTCGATGCCGCGGTGGCGGCTGCGCATCCCGATGTCGTGCTGGCATCGCGGCTGCGGCCGGCGCTGAAGGGACGCGTGATCTGCCTCGCCGCCGGCAAGGGCGCCGGCGCCATGGCCGCGGCGGCGGAACGGCACTATCTCGACACGCTCGGGCTCGAACCGTCGCGGCTGGTCGGCATCGCCACCACCCGCCACGGCCATGGCGTGCCGACCCGCCGCATCAGGGTGGTCGAGGCCGGCCATCCGGTGCCCGATGAAGCCGGCCTGCGCGCGGCCGACGATACGCTGCGGCTCGCGGCAGAAGCCACGCCCGACGATCTCCTGCTGGTGCTGTTGACCGGCGGCGGCTCGGCGAACTGGATCGCGCCCGTCGAGGGCGTCAGCTTTGCCCAGAAGCAGCAGGTCAACCGCGCGCTGCTGCGCTCCGGCGCGCCGATCGGCGAAATGAACATCGTCCGCAAGCATCTGTCGCGCATCAAGGGAGGACGGCTGGCACGCGCCGGCCAGCACGCCGCCGAGGTCGTCACGCTGGCGATATCAGACGTGCCGCATGACGACCCCTCCGCGATCGCATCGGGGCCGACCGTGCCGGATCCGACCACCCTGGCAGATGCCCGTGCGCTGGTCGCCAAATACAATCTCTCCGTCGACGACGCAGTCCGCCGCGCGCTCGACGATCCCAGGAACGAGAGCTGCAAGCCGGGCGATCCCGCCTTTGCGCGCGCGACGTTCGAGCTGCTGGCCAAGCCGAAAGCCTCGATCGACGCTGCGGTGAAGGTCGCGCAGGACGCCGGCTACGAGACCATCGCGCTCGGCGCCGATCTCGAGGGCGAGGCGCGCGACGTCGCAGCCGGGCACGCGCGGCTCGCATTGAAGGCACGCAGCGAGGGCAAGCGCGTCGCGATCATCTCCGGCGGCGAGCTCACGGTGACGGTGCGCGGCAACGGCCGTGGCGGCCCCAACCAGGAATACGCGCTGGCGCTGGCCGACCTGCTCAAGGACACGCCAAATGTCGCAGCGCTGGCCGCCGACACCGATGGCGCCGATGGCGGCGCCGGCAGCGCCACCGACCCCGCCGGGGCCGCGATCGATCATGCGACCTTCGCGAAGATGAAGTCGCTCGGCCTCGACCCCAAGGCCTATCTCGAGAACAACGATGCCACCGGGTTCTTCGCGCAGACCGGGGACTTGCTGCTGACCGGGCCGACGCTGACCAACGTCAACGATGTCAGGGTGATTTTGGTGGATTGAGACTCACCGCTCTCTCCCCGTCATTGCGAGGAGCGATAGCGACGAAGCAATCCATCGTTCCGTGCATGCTGCACGATAGATTGCTTCGCTACGCTCGCAATGACGGCAGAGGCGCCGCCGGCCTCAAAACTCCTGCGCGAGCTTCGCCAGCATCTCAAGCAGCGCGGCGTGGTTGGCCGGGCCGAGCACCTCGATCAACCGCGCCTCGTGCTTGTTGGCGACCAGCTTCTTGGCGCGCGCCAGCACGGCGCGGCCCCTGTCGGTCAGGACCAGGATGTGGGAGCGGCGGTCGTTGGTGGAGCGCATCCGCGCGCAAAGGTCGCGGCTCTCCAGCGCGTCGAGCATGGCGACGAAATTCGGCCTGAGGATGCCGAGCGTGTTGGCGATCTCGGTCTGGTTGCGGCCCGGATTCTTGTCGAGCAGCAGCAGCACCGAGAACTGCGCCGGCGTCAGCTGCAGCGGCGCGACGCAGCGCAGGAAGTCCTCAAACACCTTGAGCTGCGCGCGCTTCAGCGAATAGCCGAGCAGTCCGGACAGTTCGCCCAGTTGCAGCATGCTGTCGTCCCCGGCAGGATCGACCGGTTCCCGGCGCTGGGCACGCGGCGAACGAACGGCATCGGCGGCGGTCTTGGAAACAGTCATCGCTCCAGGCTCGCAATCCCGGTAAAACCCCGCGGGACGCTCGGGGACCTTGAGATTATATCCAATAATCGTTATGAACTATATCAAATACCGGCGGCTATCAACAGCCGATATCGGCCGACCCGACCGGCACAACCGGCCGCGGCGGTCCGACGCTTGAGGGGGAGCGCTCGGCCTTGAACACAACGATCATGCTGTTCCTGCTGCAGGACGGCATCACCAATGGCGCGATCTACGCACTGCTCGGGCTGGCCCTCGTGCTGGTGTTCGCGGTGACGCGGGTGATCCTGATCCCGCAGGGCGAATTCGTCACCTACGGCGCGCTGAGCTACGCCATGCTGGCGACCGGGCAGGTGCCCGGTACGGTGCGCCTTGCGGTCGCGATGGGCATCGTCGCTTTCGCGCTCGACCTGTTCTTCGCGCGCAAGGCGTTGCATGCCCGACTGGTGATGCGCTCGGTCGGGCTCAACATCGTGTTTCCCTTCGCGCTGCTCGGCCTCGTCTATGCACTGGTCGGTCCCCATACGCCGATCGCCGTCAACATCGCGCTGGCACTCTTGATCGTGGCGGCGATCGGGCTGTTCCTCTACCGCATCGCCTTCCAGCCGATCGCGCACACCTCCGTGCTGGTGCTGCTGATCGCCTCGGTCGGCTGCCATCTGGCGCTGCAGGGCCTGGGCCTGGTGTTCTTCGGCGCCGAAGGCCTGCGCGGCCCGGCGCTGTCGAGCGCCGCGGTGACCGCAGGTCCGCTGCGCTTCACCGGCCAGAGCCTTGCCGTGTACGCCCTGACGATCGGCTTCATCGTGGGGCTGTGGCTGTTCTTCGGCTACACCAAGACCGGCAAGGCGCTGCGCGCCACCGCGGTCAATCGCCTCGGCGCCCGCCTGGTCGGCATCCGCACCACGCTGTCGGGCCAGATCGCATTCCTGCTCGCCTCAGTGATCGGCGCGATTTCCGGCATCCTGATCGTGCCGATCACGACGCTCTATTACGACACCGGCTTCCTGATCGGCCTCAAGGGTTTCATCGCCGCCATCATCGGCGGCCTCGTCAGCTATCCCCTGACCGCGGTCGCCGCCATCCTGGTCGGCATCGTCGAGGCCTTCTCCTCGTTCTACGCGAGCAACTTCAAGGAAGTCATCGTGTTCACGCTGATCCTTCCCGTCCTGGTGCTGCGCTCGCTTGCAGCGCCCCAGGTCGAAGAAGAGAAGGATTGAGCGCGATGACGCAGCGACTTCCTCTCGTCATCTTCGCGCTCGTGTTGGCGGTGATCCCGCTTGTCCCGGGCATCCCGCCGTTCTGGATCGTGCTGCTCGACAATATCGGCCTCGCCGCGCTGGTCGCGATGGGGCTGGTGCTGCTCACCGGCGTCGGCGGCCTCACCTCGTTCGGACAGGCCGCGTTCTGCGGCTTCGGCGCCTACACCACCGCGGTGCTGACCACCGCCTATGGCGTCTCGCCGTGGCTGACGCTGCCGGCGTCGTTATTGGTCAGCGGAATCGCGGCCGTGCTGCTCGGCCTCGTCACGGTGCGGTTGTCCGGCCACTACCTGCCGCTCGGCACCATCGCCTGGGGCATCGGGCTGTTCTATCTGTTCAGCAAGCTGGAATTCCTCGGCCGCAACGACGGCATTTCGGGCATCCCGCCGCTCTCGATCGGCTCGTTCAAGATGCTGAACCCGGATACGATCTATTACGCGATCTGGGTCGCGGTGCTGGTCGCCGCGCTCTTGACCATGAACTTGCTGGATTCCCGCACCGGACGCGCGATCCGCGCGTTGCGGCGCGGCCATGTCGCGGCCGAAGCGTTCGGCGTGCAGACGCCGCGCGCCAAGCTGCTGGTGTTCATCTATGCCGCTGTTCTGGCCGGCCTCTCCGGCTGGCTCTATGCGCATTTCCAGCGCGCCGCCAACCCGACACCGTTCGGCGCACAGGCCGGCATCGAGTATCTGTTCATCGCCGTGGTCGGCGGCGCCGGTTACGTCTGGGGCGGCGTGCTCGGCGCCGCGATCGTCGTGATCCTGAAGGAAGTGCTGCAGAGCTACCTGCCCTACATCTTCGGTGGCCAGAGCCAGCTCGAGACCATCGTGTTCGGCATCATGCTGGTGATGCTGTTGCAACTCGCGCCGCAGGGCGTCTGGCCCTGGCTGATGTCGAAGCTGCCGTTCAAGCCCACCCGCAAGACACCGGACACGTCGGTGAAGCTGGAGCACCGCGAGCGGGCACCGGGAACGTCCCCGGTGCTGCTGCATATCGAGAAAGCACGAAAACAGTTCGGCGGCGTGCTCGCCGTGAACGATGTCTCGTTCGACGTCAACGCCCGCGAGATCGTCGCGCTGATCGGACCCAACGGCGCCGGCAAGAGCACGACCTTCAACCTGATCACCGGCGTGCTGTCGGCAACCGGCGGCAAGATCTTCGTGCAAGGCAAGGAGGTCGAGAACGCACCGCCGCAAGAGGTGGTCAAGCTCGGGGTCGCACGCACATTCCAGCACGTCAAGCTGGTGCCCGACATGACCGTGCTCGAGAACGTCGCGATCGGCGCGCATCTGCGCGGCAATTCCGGGGCGATCTCCAGCATGCTGCGGCTCGACCGCACCGACGAGGCGAAGCTGCTGGCGGAAGCCGCGCGGCAGATCGAACGCGTCGGCCTGTCCGACCAGATCGACCAGCTCGCGGGTTCTCTCTCACTCGGCCAGCAGCGCATTGTCGAGATCGCGCGCGCCCTGTGCGTCGACCCGATGCTGCTGTTGCTGGACGAACCGGCCGCCGGCCTGCGCCACATGGAGAAGCAACGGCTCGCCACGCTACTGCGGCAATTGCGCGACGGCGGCATGTCGGTGCTGCTGGTCGAGCACGACATGGGGTTCGTGATGGATCTCGCCGACCGCATCGTGGTGCTGGATTTCGGCACCAAGATCGCCGAAGGCACGCCGGCCGCGATCAAGCGCAACCCTGATGTCATCAAGGCCTATCTCGGAGCCGCCGCATGAGCGCACTGCTGACGGTGACCGACGTCCACATTGCCTACGGCAAGGTCGAGGCCGTGCGCGGCGTCTCGCTCGACGTTGGAGAGAACGAGATCGTCACCATCATCGGCGCCAACGGCGCCGGCAAGACCACGCTGCTCAACGCCATCATGGGCGTGCTGCCGCTGCGCGGCCGCACCACCTTCGCCGGTATCGACATGGCGCCGCTCGACATCGAGGACCGCGTCGCGACCGGCCTCAGCCTGGTGCCCGAACATCGCGAATTGTTCGGCACCATGAATGTCGAGGACAATCTCGAGCTCGGCGCCTTCCGGATCGCAAAGGCGGTCGCGGCGACCTCGCTGGAGCGGGTCTACACGCTGTTTCCGCGGCTCAAGGAGCGCCGCAAGCAGCTCGCCGGCACGCTGTCCGGCGGCGAGCAGCAGATGCTGGCGATGGGCCGCGCGCTGATGGGCGCTCCGAAGCTGCTGATGCTGGACGAGCCGAGCCTCGGCCTCGCCCCGATCATCGTCGCCGACATCTTCCGCATCGTCGGCGAGCTCCGCGCAGCCGGCGTCTCGGTGCTGCTGGTCGAGCAGAACGCCCAGGCGGCGCTGCAGATCGCCGACCGCGCCTATGTGATGGAGCTCGGCGAGTTCGTGCTGTCTGGCCCGGCCCATGAGATAGCCGCCAACAAGGGCGTCGCCGCGAGCTATCTCGGCTTCCAGCACGAGGGCGAAAGCGCGATTTAGTCTAATATCGCTGACGCGTGTGGCTAGCGAAAAAGCCGGCCCCTCAGCGGGACCGGCTTCCTCGTTTTGCGGATCGCGGCCGGCTTACATCGCCGGGACGTACTTCCCGTCCTTGACCGTCAGCAGGATGCGCGAGCGGTCGTCGAGGCCGTAGCGGTCCTTTTCGGTCCAGTTGTAGACGCCCTGGCTCGCCACGATCTCCTTCTCGGAGATCAACGCCTGGCGGATCGCTTCGCGGAATTCCACGGTGCCGGGCTTGGCAGTCTTCAGCGCCGTTGGGATGATACGCTTCAGCACCTCGAAGGCATCGTAGGAGTGGCCGGCGAACTGGCTGCGGCTGTTGGCGCCGTACTTGGCTTCATAGGCGGCGTTCAGCGTCAGGCCCGGCTTCTTGGTCAGCGCGCTGTCGGGCTGGGTCTCCGGCGACATGATCGGGCCGGCCGACATGATAACGCCTTCCGCCGACGCGCCCGCGATGCGGATGAAGTCCATCGTGGCGGCACCGTGGGTCTGGTAGATCAGGCCCTTGTAGCCGCGCTCGCGCAGCGCGGTCTGCGGCAGCGCCGCCGCAGTACCGGAAGCGCCGATCAGGATGGCGTCGGGATTGGCGGCGACGAGCTTCAGCACCTGGCCCGCGACCGATGTATCCGGACGCGCGAAGCGCTCCTCGTCGGTCATGGTCAGGCCCATCGGCACCGCCTGCGCCTTGAAGTCGTTGACCCAGAGATCGCCGTAGGAATCCGAATAGCCGATATAGCCGACGGTCTTGATGTTGTGCGCCTTCATGTGCTCGTAGAGCACCTTGCCCATGATCGGAATCGACTGCGGCAGGTCGACCGACCATTTCGCGCGGGCGTCGTTGATCGGGAACGGCGCGAGGCCGAAATGCGGGATGCCGGCCTCGTTGGCGACCGTCGACACCGCGATCGTGGTCGGCGTGATGCAGGAGCCCATGATGATGTCGGCCTTGGACTCGGTGACGAAGCGCCGCGTGTTGGTGGTCGCAGCCGTCGGATCGCCGGCGTCGTCGAGCACGATCAACTTCAGCGGCACGCCGCCGATCTCCTTCGGCACGAAATCGAGCGCGTTGCGCTCGGGAATGCCGAGCGCCGCCGCGGGGCCGGTGGTCGAGATCGAGATGCCGATGGTGATTTCATTGGTCTGCGCCAGAGCGGGTGCGCCCGGCAGCGCGATAGCAGCTGCGAGCAACGCTGCGGCGAGAGTGGCCTTCCTCATTCATTCCTCCCTGCGGATATGTTCTTTGGGTTTAAACCAGTTTTGCGGGCCAATTCAGCCCCTTCTTTAGAGCATGATCCGGAAAAGTGGAAACCGGTTTTCCCTCGCGACAAACGCGAGACGCGTTTGCGCCGGGATCATGCTCCGGAAGCCGGGTCATGAGGAGGTCCAAGTCAGCCCTGAATCAGTCAGCCCTTCATCAAGCAGTCGATGACCTCCTGCGGAAATGGCGCCGATTTCAGCCTGGCGGGATCGTCCGGGTGCCGGCCGACCAGCACCCTGGTCTCGAATGCCTCGATCGCCAGCGCCTCGCCCTTGAACACGCGGTGCACCACCTCGAAGCTCGAGCGCTTGATGCTATCGATCCGGCTCTCGATGGTAATCCAGTCGCCATGGGTCGACGGAATGTGGAATTTCGCCCTTGTGTCGACCATGGGAATGCCGACCAGGCCGTATTTGTGGACGAGGTCCTGTTTCGAGCAACCGGCAGCTTCGAACATGATCGAGGTCGAGTCGTCGAACATCGCGAAGTAGCGCGGGTAGTAGACGATGTTGGCGGGGTCGCAATCGCCCCACTGGATCTGCACGTCGCGCCGGTTGACGAACATGGTCTGTCCTCGATTGAACGTGATCGATCCGGAAGAGCTTTTTGCGCTCTTCCGGATCATGCTTCAGCGCGGCGCCATCCGGAGCGCGGCATCGAGCCGCACCACTTCGCCGTTCAGATAGGGATTGTCGATCATGTGCAGCGCCAGCGAGGCGAATTCGTCGGCCTGGCCCAGCCGGCGCGGGAACGGGATCGCGGCCGCGAGCGAATCCTGCGCCTCCTGCGGCAGGCCGGCCAGCAGAGGCGTCATGAACAGGCCGGGCGCGATGGTCAGCACGCGGATGCCGAATTGCGCGAGCTCGCGCGCGATCGGCAGTGTCATCGCGACGATACCGCCCTTGGAGGCCGAATAGGCCGCCTGCCCGATCTGACCGTCATAGGCCGCGACCGAGGCCGTCGAGATCACGACGCCGCGCTCGCCGGTCGCGAGCGGCTCGAGCTTCGCCATGTCGGATGTTGCCAGCCGCAGCATGTTGAAGGAGCCGATCAGATTGACCTTGATCACCTTGTCGAAGTCGGCGAGCGCCATCGGCCCCTCGCGGCCGATCACGCGTTTTGCGACACCGATGCCGGCGCAATTGACCAGCACCCGCGCCGGGCCGTGCGCCTTGGCGGCCGTTGCCACCGCGGCCTCCGCCGCCGCTGCGTCGGCGACGTCGCAGACGAGCGGAATGCCGCCGATCTCGGCGGCGACACTCTCGGCGAGCTTGGCGTTGAGGTCGCAGACCGCGACCTTGGCGCCCTGTGCGGCCAGCCGGCGCGCGGTCGCCGCGCCCAATCCCGATGCGCCGCCGGTGACGATGGCGGCCTGGTCCTTCAACTGCATGGCGTTCTCTCCTTGAATGGTCAGACGAGTTTGATCACCGATGCCGGCGGCACCGGCGCATAGAGTGCTTCGATAATCTCGTTGCGATGCTCCAGCACCGCGCGCTGGTTGATCGAGCCTTTGTCGGTGACCTCGCCGCGATCGATCGACAGCGGTGTGTCGAGCAGGATCGCTCGCGCGATCCGGTTCGACGAACCGGTGGCACTCGCAAACACACGCGCGAAACGTTCGCCGAAGGCGGCACGCACCAATGGATCGTTGGCCGCGGCCGCGATGTCGCCAGCGGCAAGCTGCGGATTGATCAGCCGGCAGCCATCGAGATCGAGGACCACGATCGCCGCGAGCTCGTCGCGGTTCAGCCCCGCGATCACGACGTCGCGCACCAGCGGCGCGCAGGTGCCGACGAAGCGCGCCCGCAACGGCCCGACGCTGACCCAGGTGCCGCTGGCCAGCTTGAAATCTTCGGCGATGCGGCCGTCGAAATCGAACCCGGCCTCGAGATCGCCGGCGTTGGCGGGCTTCAGCGCGTCGCCGAACTTGTAAAAACCTTCCTCGTCGAACGCCTTGGCGGTCAGCTCGGGCTGCCGCCAGTAGCCCGGCGTCACGTTCGGCCCCTTGGCGCGCACCTCGAGCTTGCCGTTGTTGGGCACCAGCTTCGCATCATTGCCCGAGACCGGAAGCCCGACATGGCCGGAGCGGCTGGTATCGGGCCGCACCGACATGAAGAACGGTGAGGTCTCGGTAGCTCCGAGCCCGGTCAGCATGGGCACGCGATAGCCCTTCTCCTGCACCGCGAGCGCATCGAGGCTGTTCCAGATGAACGGCGACAGCGCGGCACCCGAGAAGAACATCGCGTGCAGCCGGTGGAAGAATTTCGCCCGCAAGTCTCCATCGTCGCGCAGGTAAGGCAGCAGCGATTCATATCCTTTGGGCACATTGAAATAGACTGTCGGCGAGATCTCGCGCAGGTTTCGCACGGTCTCCTCGATGCCGCCGGGCATCGGCTTGCCCTCGTCGAGATACATCGAGCCGCCGTTATAGAGCGTCAGCCCGACATTGTGATTGCCGCCAAAAGTGTGGTTCCACGGCAGCCAGTCGACGATGACAGGCGGCTCGTCCTTCAGGAACGCCAGCGTTTCGCGCAGCATCACCTGGTTGGCGCAGATCATGCGCTGGGTGTTGATGACGGCCTTGGGATTGCCGGTCGAACCCGACGTCAGCAGGAATTTTGCGATGGTATCTGGACCGATCGCGGCGTGGGCCGCGTCGAGGCGCGGATCCTCCGGCGTCGCCATCAGATCGGCGAGCCGCGTCACGTCGCGGCCGGGCACGGCGCCGCGGCTCGCCGCGATCTCGACATCGGAGCCGACATTGGCGCGCAGCGCGTCGGCGAACTTGTCGGCGTCGTCGACGAAGACGAGGCCCGGCGTCAACAGCTTGATGACGAAGCCGAGCTTGCCGTAGTCGCGCGACACCAGCGAATAGGCCGGCGAGACCGGACAGAACGGAATTCCGGCATAGAGCGCGCCGAGCGCGACCAGCGCGTGATCGATCGAGTTGCCGGACAGGATCACGATCGGCCGCTCAGCCGACAACCCGCGCGCGATCAGCGCGGAGGCGATGCGCCGGGTCGTTTCCAGCAATTGCGCATAGGTGATCCGGCGCCAGCCGCCGCCGGCTGCACGTTCGGCCATGAACACGCGGTTCGGCTCGGCGTTCGCCCAGTGATGCAGGCGATCGGTCAGGCGAACGGGATAATCGGCGAGATTGAGCTTGGGGCGAAGATAGATCGTGCCGTCGTGACGGCGCTCGACGGTGACGTCGGGATTGCCGAACGAGATCGGGCGCAGCGGATACGCATTCGCAGCGGACGCAGACGCAGATATGTCAGCCTTGGCGCTCATGTCGGCTTCACCTTGGCGGTCTTGCGATCCAGAAAGGCGCGGATCCGCTTCTTGGCTTCCTTGTCGCTCTGCGCGACCGTCGCCATCAGCGATTCCATCAAGAGGCCGGTCTGCGGATTGGCCTCGGCGATCATCGGCCGCGCTTGCAGCACCGCGAAATTGGTCAGCGGCGCGTTGGCGGCGACGCGCTCGGCAAGCTCCAGCGCTTTCGGCAGCGCGCCGTCGGTCTCGGTGAGATATTGCGAGAAGCCGTAGGCTGCGCCTTCGGTTGCCGAATAGACCCGGCCGGTCAGCATCATGTCCGCCATCCTGGGCACGCCGATCAGGCGCGGCAGCCGCACCGATCCGCCGCCGCCGACGAAGATGCCGCGCTGGCCCTCGGGTAGCGCGAAATAGGCCGACGGCTCGGCAACCCGGATATGTGCGGCGCAGGCCAGCTCCAGCCCGCCGCCGATCACCGCGCCCTTCAGCGCGGCGATCACGGGCACACGGCAATACTGGATACGGTCGAACACGCGGTGCCACATCTGGGAATGCACCAGCCCCTCGGTGGCGTCGCGCTCGGTCAGCTCGGAGAGATCGAGGCCGGACGAGAAATGATCGCCGACGCCATGGATGACGACGGCGCCGACCGCGTCGGGAATCGCGGAGAAGCAATCCCGCAGCGCCAGGATGATGCCGTCGTTCAGCGCGTTGCGCTTGGCGGGCCGGTTGAGCCCAACCGTCAGCACGGCCCCTCGCGTCTCGACCCTGAGCAGCGAGGCGTCACCCGCGTCGGCAGCGTTTCCCATGGCGTTATTGTTTCCTGGTTAGAATAGTTATGTTCTATAACGATTAGCGCCGGAGTCAATACTGGGCACGTCGTGCGACGCAGCCTGCCACCCTACCTTGGGGGGTCGGCTCACATGAAGCGAAGCGGAACGGGAGCCGGGGGTGGGGTGACGATCTCTCCACCCCGACAGTGCCCGTGTGGAGAGATCACCCCACCTCGCCGCGTATTACATGCGCGTCAGTCCTCTCCTCCAGGGGAGGATGAAGGCGGAGCCTCACAGCACCTGATGCACGTCGATCACGACGCGGTCGGCGTGGCGGGCGGCGGAGGCGATGAAGATGTGCTGCATCAGCCAGCGATATTTTTCGGCGCCGGTTTCGAATCTCGGCACGGTGCGGAAATAGATCAACTTCGGATCGACCGGCTCGCCGCGCTTGAGCTTCTCGAGCAATTCGACCGGCCCGAAGCGGATGCCCTTGTTCTCGACATAGACGACGGCGCCGTCGTCGGTCTCGAAGGCGTATTTTGCCTCCAGCTCGATCAGCTCGCTCGGCCGGATGATCTGGAAGTCGGCGCCGAAGGGAAGCACCTTGCCGTTGACCGTCTCGCCCCTCACCTCGCCGCCGACGATCGGAACGATACGGCGGACGCCCGCGCCGATGTCGCCAGCGGACGTCACCTCCGCGATCCGGGCGGTGATGGTGAAGACGTATCGGGTCTGAAGTTCCGTTGCCATGGGTTAGCCTATCATGCGCTGCGGCAGCCAGGTCGCGAGCAGCGGGAACAGGATCAGGATCACCAGCCGGATCAGATCGGTGATCACGAACGGCAGCACACCGACGAAGATCGTCGACATGTTGACGTCCTTGATCACGCTCTTGATCACGAACACGTTCATGCCGACCGGCGGATGGATCAGGCCGAGCTCCACCGTCATGACGATGATGATACCGAACCAGATCGGGTCGAAGCCGAGCGCGGTCACCACCGGAAACACGATCGGCACGGTGAGGATCACCATCGCCATCGCGTCCATCAGGCAGCCGAGCACAAGATACATCATCAGGATCAGCGCCAGCACGCCATAGGGACCGATGCCGAGGCCGGTGAGAAATTCAGTGACGTGCTGCGGCGTCTGGGTGATGGTGAGGAAATAGCCGAAACAGAGCGCGCCGATCAGCACGGTGAACACGGCCGCCGCGGTGCGCGTCGCCTGCAGCAGCGATTGCAGGATGCCGTCTTTGGTCAGCTTGCCGCGCAGAAGTCCGATGATGAAGGCGCCGACCGCACCGACCGCACCTGCCTCGGTCGGGACGAAGAAACCGCCATAGAGGCCGCCGATCACGAACAGGAACAGCAGCAGCGGCGACCAGACGTCGCGCAGCGCCATGAAGCGCTCATGCCACGACGCCTTCTTGCCCGCCGGCAGGAAGCCCGGCCGGGTCACGCCGATGATGCCGATCGTGATCATGTGCATCAGGATCGCGAGCAGGCCCGGCACCACGCCGGCGATGAACAGCTTGCCGATGTCCTGCTGGGTGATGATGCCGTAGACCGCGAGCACGGTGGACGGCGGCAGCATCGCCCCGAGCGTGCCGCCGACCGCGATCACACCGGTCGCGAACGATTGCGGATAGCCGAAGCGGCGCATCTCGGGATAGGCCACCGCGGAGAAGGTCGCGGCGGTCGCCACCGAGGAGCCCGAGATCGCGGCGAAGCCGCCGCAAGCCGCGATCGTCGCAATGCCGAGCCCGCCCTTCCAGTGGCCGACGAAGGTGTTGGCGGCGCGGAACAGCTCGCGGCTGATGCCCGAGACGGACACGAAGGCGCCCATCAACAAGAACATCGGGATCACGCCGAAGGAATAATCCGTCACCGTGCGCATCGTGGTCTGGCCGACCAGCTTCAGCGCCGGGGCAAAGCCGGTGAGATAGCCAAAGCCAGTAATGCCGACGAGGCCCATCGCCATGCCGACGGGAACACGCAACAGCATCAGCACGAACAGGCTGACGAAGCCGATGACGGCGACGGCCTCGGGACTGAGGTCGAGACTCATGGCCGTCTACTCCGCGGTCTTGATCTTGGCATCGTGGATATCTTCCGGATGGAAGATCAGGCGCCAGGTGCGGATCGCGATCAGCAGCACGGCGGAGACGTCGCCAAGCCACGACACCAGGAAGAACGGCCAGACCGGAACGCCGAGATCCATGGTGACGATGTGGCTGTTTTTGGTGTCGATCACCTTGTCGACCAGCGTGTAGGTCTGCACGCTCACCACGAACAGCAGCACCAGCGTCGCGAAAATATCGATCCAGCGCTGATGGCGCGGCGAGGCATTGGCCCAGACCAGATCGACCGTGATGTGCGTGCCACGATAGCTCGTCGCCGCGATGCCCCAGAAGATCAGGATGCCGAGCAGGAACTGACCGAAATTGTAGTAGTCGGGGATCGTCACCGAAAAGAACTTGCGCATGAACACCGCGGTGAAGGTGTTGAGCGCGACGACGCCGACGAAGAAGGCCGCCACCCATTCGATCGAATCGATGAAGCGGTCCATGAAGTTCTTGCGCACCGGCTCGGGTGGACCGGTGATCGCGCCGTCCTGGGTGACTTCGGCAGATTGCGTCATGCGCTGCTTCGATCGGCTCCCTCGCCGCGCTCTTGCGGGGAGAGGGTTGGGGTGAAGGGCTGCTTCCACGAGTCGTGAACGCGGCGAGACCTGTACCCCCTCACCCGGATCGCATCTGACGATGCGATCCGACCTCTCCCCGCAAGCGGAGAGGTGAAGGGGAGCGAAATCAGATCCCCGCCTCGTACTTCTTCAGCGTGGCCTGCAGGTCGGCCTCGATCTTCTCCGCATCGCCGCCGGCTTTCTTCACGGCCTCGGCCCAGCTGTCACGCAGCGGCTTAGCCGCCTTCTTCCATTCGGCTAGCTGCTCAGCGGTCAGCGGATAGACCTCGTGGCCTTGCAGCGCCTTCATCTTGGTGCGGCCATTGGCTTCGAACTCGGTCCAGGGGTCCGTGACCTTGGAGGCCCATTCCGGCGTGCAGTGATCGTCGATCACCTTCTTCTGGGCATCCGACATCGCGTTATATTTGGCGACGTTCATGTTGTAGGTGAACACCGTCGTGTAGAGCGGCACGTCCATGTGGTACTTCACCACCTTGTCGATGCCGAACAGGAAGATCGAGCCCCAAGGGAAGGTGATCTCGTCGGCGACGCCGCGCTCGATCGCGTCGCGCGATTCCGGCGCGGAGGCCTGCACATTGGTGCCGCCGAACATCTTCACCATCTCGCCGATGGTGCTCTGGGCGGGGCGCACCTTGACGCCGGAGAGGTCGCTCGGCAGCAGGATCTTCTTCTTGCCGTGCAGCGCACCCGGATCGTGGATGAAGGCGAAGCAGAGCTTGGTGTCCTTCATCTCGGTCGGCGCGTATTTGTGGTACCACTCGTTCAGCGCCAGCGTGCCCTTTTTGCCGTCCGAGAACACGAACGGGAGCTGACCGGCGGCCGCGATCGGGAAACGGCCGGGCTGATAACCGGGATTGACATAAGTGACGTCGGCGATGCCGTCGCGCGCCATGTCGTAATGGTCGAACGCCTTGCCGAGTTGCTCGGACGGAAACACGGTGACCTTGATGGAGCCGCCCGAGGCCTTCTCGATGTCGGCAGCCCAGGCCTGCGTCGCCGGCACCAGCGGATGCGCCGGCGGCACCCAGAGCGACACTTTGAGATTGACCGTCTTGTCCTGCGCCTGCGAAGGACCTGCGGCCGGCACGACGGCTGCGACTGCCATCAGCAGCGCCAGCAAACTCTTCCTCATCACGTCTCCTCCTCTCCAGGACGGGCTTCCTGCCCGGTCTCATTACTTAACATGTTATCTAGTTCGCGCGCATATTCAAGACGAAATCCACGAGCCGGGACGCCTCGTCGCACCCGGTCCCTCGCCCATCTTGCGCTGCGGCGAACGCGGGCCCCTGCGCAAATCCGCCTTGCCAAAACTGTTATATGATATAGTTGCCTTGGCAAATTGACGGCGACCGCCCCGGCGCGAGCGCCCGGCTGAAAGCCTATCCGATCGGGAGGAGCACGTATTGCGGACAAAAGTAGCAATCATAGGCGCAGGCCCGGCCGGACTGTTGCTTGGGCAACTACTTCATACTTTCGGTGTAGACAACGTCATTCTCGAGCGGCAGACGCCGGATTACGTGCTGGGGCGGATCCGCGCCGGCCTGCTCGAGGAAGGCACGGTGTCGCTGCTCGACAGCGTCGGCGCGGGCGCCCGGCTGCACCAGGAGGGCCTGGTCCATCACGGCGTCGAGCTGGCGTTCGGCGGTGCGCGGCACCGTATCGACATGCATGCGGCGACCGGCAAGACCGTGACCATCTACGGCCAGACCGAGGTCACGCTTGATCTGATGAACGCGCGCAAGGCGGCCGGCCTCACCTCGGTCTACTCCGCGGCCGACGTCACGCCGCACGATTTCGATACCGACCATCCGCGCGTCGCTTACGTCAAGGACGGCGTCACCCACGAAATCGCCTGCGATTTCATCGCCGGCTGCGACGGCTTTCACGGCGTCAGCCGCGCCAGCGTGCCGGCATCGGCGATCACCAGCTATGAGCGGGTGTATCCGTTCGGCTGGCTCGGCATCCTCTCGGAGACGCCGCCGGTCTCGCCGGAGCTGATCTACAACAATCACGAGCGCGGCTTTGCGCTTTGCACGATGCGCTCGACCCATCGCAGCCGCTATTACGTGCAGTGCCCGCTCGATGATCATGTCGATCAATGGTCGGACGCGCGGTTCTGGGACGAGTTGAAGCGACGGCTCGACCAGAAGGCCGCCGACGAGATCATCACCGGCCCGTCGATAGAAAAGAGCATCGCGCCGCTGCGCAGCTTCGTTGCCGAACCGATGCGGTTCGGCCGGATGTTCCTGGCCGGCGACGCCTCGCACATCGTGCCGCCGACCGGCGCCAAGGGGCTGAACCTTGCCGCCAGCGACGTGCATTATCTGTCGCAGGCGTTGCGCGAATATTACGACGAGAAATCCGCTGCCGGCCTCGACGGCTATTCGGCCAGGGCGCTGGCGCGGGTCTGGAAGGCGGTGCGCTTCTCCTGGTGGATGACCTCGATGCTGCACAAATTCCCCGACGAAGGCGAATTCGCCGCACGCATCCAGATCGCCGAGCTCGACTATCTCGTCAGCTCGAAGGCGGCATCGACCTCGCTGTCGGAGAACTATGTGGGGCTGCCGTTATAGATAGGTCGCGGCTTCTTTCGTCGGGCAACCTCGCCGTTACGCCCTCGGCCGTCATACCCCGCGCATGCGGGGTATCCAGTACGCCGCGGCGTCTCGATTCATGCCGTGCGGTCTCTGGAATACTGGATCGCCCGCTTTCGCGGGCGATGACAGCTGAAGACGTGGCGACAGGCCAGGGCCGCATTCAAACACCCGCGCAAATCCCGTTTAAAACTTTGTAGGCGGTGAAACCGTCATCGACATCGCGTTCAATGGCGTCAACCCGACGACATATGCGAGCTTCAGATGAGCACCGATGCACAAGCCGCCCCCGATATTCCTTTCCACCTCCCCGAGGGCTTCGAGCCGCTGTTCCGCAAGAGCCCGCTCACCGAGCCGTGGGAGCCGCTCTACCAGAAGAAGACCGAGCGGGCCGTCATCATCGGCCTGCGGCTGGCGAGGCCGCATACCAACGGCCGCGGCCTGATCCATGGCGGGCTGATTGCAGCGCTCGCCGACAATGCGATGGGCTATAGCTGCGGCCAGGCGACCGGCTGGACCACCTCGTATGTGACGATCTCGCTCACGGTCGATTTCGTCGGCTCCGCCAATGTCGGGCAGTGGCTCGCGATCGAGAGCGACGTGATCAAAACCGGCAGCACGATCTGCTTTGCGCAGAGCCTGATCAAGGCCGACGGCGTGACGATCGCGCGCGCCAGCGGCACGTTCCGCGTGGTGCCGAAGAAGCCGCCGGTGAGCTGAGCGCTTTCGCGAGAAGCTAACTGAAGTGCCAGTCGGTGATCTCGGTGACGAGATCGATGAAGGTCCGCACCTTGGCCGACAACAGCCGGGATGTCGGGTAGACGACGTGGATCGGCACCGGCGGCTGCTCGAATGCGGCGAGCACGATGCGGACCCGCTTGGCTTTCAGCGATTCGGCGGCCTGGTAGGCCATCACCCGGGTCAATCCGCCGTCCTGCTCGGCGAACTGGATGGCGGCATCCGAGCTGTTGCTGGTGAAGCGCGGGGTAGGCGTAATGCGGATCTCCTGGCCGTCCTCCATGAAGCGCCAATCCGGTGCCGCGGTGATGGCGCCGAACTGGATGGTGTCGTGAGCGGCGAGGTCGGCCGGCCGCTTCGGCTCGCCGCGAAGCTTGAGATAGCCGGCGGAAGCCACCACGATGCGGCGCATCTGGCCGACATGCCGCGCCACCAGGGTCGAATCCGGCAGGTGCCCGAGCCTGACCGCAAGGTCGACGCCGTCCTCGACGAGGTTGATGCGGCGGTCCGACAGTCGCAGGTCGACGCCGACGTCGGGATAGCGCTTCAAATAGGCTGATACGACCGGGCTGACATGCAGCCGCCCGAAGCCGAACGGCGCCGAGATCACGAGGCGGCCTTCGGGGCGGGTGCGCTCGCTCTCGACCGCATCCTCGGCCTCCTCCACGTCGGCGAGGATCCGCCGCGCCCGCTCCAAATAGCGCGAGCCGGCGTCGGTCAGCGTCACCTGCCGCGTGGTCCGCTGCAAGAGCCGCGCGCCGAGCCGCTCCTCCAGCGCCGCGATCAGCCGCGTGATGGCGGATGGCGACAGGCCGAGCTTGCGGGCGGCGGGGGCAAACCCTTCGAGGTCCGCCACCGCGACAAAAGCCTGCATGGCGTCGATTCGGTCCATGAACTATTGCATAATCGGCAACAGTGAAGTGTCAATTCACAAGATTGCTTACGATCCGGAAATACCCATCTTGCGACTCGAGGACGACCGCTTTGTCGCCCATGGCGGGAGACTGAGATGTCAGACGCTGGCAGCTATTCGAGCGATGTCGGGTTCACCCCGGCGGTGAAGCAAATCCAGGCCCGCAAGGGGTCGCGCGCAACCTATGCCGAGGTCGAGGCCCATGGCGGCTGGCAGACCGAGGTCGACGAGAACCTGGCCGCGTTCCTCGCCAACACCAACAGCTGCTATCTCGCCACCGCCTCGGCTGCCGGCCAGCCCTACATCCAGCATCGCGGCGGGCCGAAGGGCTTCATCAAGGTGCTCGACAAGCACACCATCGCGTTCGCCGACTACAGCGGCAACCGGCAGTTCATCACCCAGGGCAATCTCTCGGAGAACCCGAAGGCCTATATCTTCGTGATGAATTATGCGTACCGGCAGCGGGTGAAGATCTGGGGCGAGGCGCGCGTCGTGGAAGACGATCCGGCGCTGACGCGCTCGCTGATGCCGCAGGGCTATCGCGCGCGCCCCGAGCAGGTGATCCTGTTCAAGGTCACGGCGTGGGACACCAATTGCCCGCAGCACATCCCGCAGAAATTCGACGCGGCCGACGTCGCCACAGCGCTCGCCTCACGCGATCAGCGCATCGCCGAGCTCGAGGCGGAGCTCGCCGCGCTGAGGGGCGAGCCCGCTCCTGCCCCTGCCGGTTAGGCCGCCTGCTGCAGCGGCGCCCAGGCGAACTCCGGATAGTACTGCTGCATCATCCGGCCGACATAGGCGGTGAGATTGTCGAACTTTTCAGTGCGCTCGCGCAGCGGCGAATCGAAGAACGGCGTCAGGATCCCCGCCAGTGCTCCGAACGCGATGGCGTCGGTACCGCAAGGCGCGTTGCCCATCAGATAGGGCTTGTCGCCGAGTTGCACCGACAGCGCGAACAGCGAGCGGATCGCGAGATCGACGTCCTCATCGGGTCCGTGACGGCCGAGCCCGCTCAGCAGATAATTCTCGGCGACGCGAAACTGGGCGTCCTCGCGCATCTTGTCGCGCAGATGATCGGGCGCGCCGTCGAAGAAATGCGCAGGCCCCTTGGCGAAATTGGTGTCATCGACCCAGCGCGCGCCGACCAGCGCCCAGTAGACGTGATGCTCGATCATGCGCTCGAAGGCCCAGGCCTGCGCACGCGCCTGCAGGCTCAGCGGCGCATCGAAATCGAAGCCGTATTTGCCCTCGATATGGGCGCGAATGAAGGTCGAATCGGCGATCGTCTCGCCGTCATCGGAAATGAACGGCAGCTGGCCCTTGGGAGATGCCGGCGGCATCGCCTTTTCCTTAACGTAGGCGAGCCCGGCCATCTTGAGCTGGACCTCGGTCTTGGTCACGAAGGGGCTGATTTCAGGCAAGCCGAAGCCCGTGCCAAAGCCAAAAAGCGTAATCATATGAAGCTCCCGATCGCCAATGGTCGTGAAGTGAAGCTAGCCGGCCCCTGCTGCCAGCATGGTGTCAGCAGTAGTGGCATTCACTGCCGTACGGGCCGACCGGCGCGAGGCGGCGAACCGCCTCGCGAACGCGCTTGACCAGCCGTGCCCGCCCGTAGGACCAGGCTGCGCTGATGGATTGAGCGACCAGCGCGACCAGGGCCCAGCGCAGGTCGCCGGAGGTGGAGTAGACCGTGACCAGTTGTTCCAGCGCAAAGCTCTGCGCTTGCCGGAAATCGAGTTCGTCAAGATTCGTCATGGACAAATTCCCTTCACTTGAGGTGTTGTCCTGATATAGCCCCCACCTGCTGCCAACATGCTGTCAGCAGCAGTGACAGGGGGCGCGAAAAGGCGACGCGTCGAGACACCGCAAGATCCGTCAAGACACTCGTCAAGACAGCTGCCAAAACGACGACAACAGACGCCTGCCAAGAGAGCGATCAAGAGAATTGCCATGAGACGCGCCGACCGGCTGTTTCAGATCATCCAGGTGCTCCGCCGCACCCGTAAGCCTTTGACCGCGGATGCGATCGCAGCCGAACTCGAGACATCGAAGCGGACCATCTATCGCGACATCGCCAGCCTGATCGAGCAGCGGGTGCCGATCCGCGGCGAGGCCGGCATGGGCTACATCCTGGAGAAGGGTTTTGACCTGCCGCCCCTGATGCTGACACCCGACGAGATCGAGGCCTGCGTGCTCGGCGCGCAATGGGTGGTCGGTCACGCCGATCCGGCGCTGGCGCGCGCGGCCGAGGACCTGATGGCCAAGATCGCCGAGACCGTGCCCGACCGCCTGCGGCCGTTCGTGCTGGAGCCGGCGAGCCGCGCCCGCTCCGCCTGGAACAGGGAGCCCGACCGCATCGACATGGTGAGGACCCGCAGCCAGATCCACGAGGGCAAGAAAATCACGCTCAACTATCGCGACGAGCACGGCCGCGACTCTGAGCGCACGATCTGGCCGATCGCGGTCGGCTATCACGAGGCGGTGCGGCTGCTCGCCGCCTGGTGCGAGCTGCGCAAGGATTTCCGCAGCTTCCGCACCGACCGCGTGGTCACGGCTGTTTATCACGACGAGAAGTATCCGGAACGGCGCGACCTGCTCAGGGCGCGCTGGCGGCGCAGCCTGGTGTGGGAAGCACCAAGGGACACGTGATGGCTGGCAACGCGATCGAGACAGAGGACGCGAGCCCCTGCCAGTCCTGCGGCGCCTGCTGCAGCTATTCGGAGAATTGGCCGCGCTTCACTATCGAGGACGACGCCGAGCTCGACCTGATCCCGGCGCAATTCGTCAATGCGCGACAATCGGGCATGCGCTGCGAGGGCGACCGCTGCTCGGCGCTGTCAGGCAAGATCGGAGAAGCGACCCGCTGCGAGGTCTATGCGGTGAGGCCGGAGGTGTGCCGAACCTGCTTGCCGGGCGACGCGGAATGCGCCATGGCGCGGCGCCGGCATGGGCTGCCGCTCATCCCGAGCGCGCAGCCGGGTTGAGCACGGCTTAGGCCGTCACGGTCGCCGTCTCGCTGACGTCCTCTTCGTCGAGTTCGTCGTCGACAACGGGCGCGAAGCTCGACAGCGGCTTGGTCGACAGCGTGATCGGCTTGCGGCCGCCGTGCGACACGGTCGCGGCACGGGCCGGCTCACGCGACAGCGCATAGAGCGTCGACCCGACACGGCCGCCGCAATTGGCCAGCTCCCACTCGCTGCAGCTCGACGCAATCGCGAGTGCGAGTGCATGCAGATGGCTGCGCCGATAGCAGAACAGCGCGAGCATCGCCCTGACGTCGGGCGCGACATTGGCGACCAGCAGCGAAAGCCCGTTCGGATTGGCGCGGTACATCTGGCCGAGCAGGTCGTCCGCAACTGGGCAGGCATCGTTCTCGAACGCGTCGCGGCTTGAAAACATTTGCAAATCCCCCTCGATCGAGAAGATGCCGCGCAATCCTCTAACGAAAGGTTAACCACGGCCGCCGGTCGCCTCCGGCGGCCCTTGCTCGTTGCACGCGAATCACATCCGCCCGCCGCTGGCGGGAGGGATCGTGGTCCGGGATTTGGGAAGAGGCGTCCGCCGCCTGCTCAGTTGGCGGCCATGTAGATCGACAGCGCGAATCCGGTGAGATGGTGCAGTGCCTGATCGACCCCGATCAGGGTCCAGAACCAGGGATGGCCGGACTCCAGCGTCACGCCGAAATGCGAGGCGCAGATGCCCTTGCAGCGATCGACGATGATGTGGATCACGAAATCGACGAAGGCGACGTACCAGAAGCGCGGCGCCACCACCAGGATCAGCGCCAGCGCGACCGCAAGGTGGACCAGGCAATGCGCGAGCAGCGGCATGGCCCAGCCGGTCTTCTGATCCTTGCCGATCGCCATCCAGGCGTTCTGCAGCATGAAGTCGGCGATGATGTGCTTTGCGGTGAGAAGCAACATCCATCCCACCAGGGCACCAACCGACACCGACGATGACATGGAAGGAAACAACAAGCTGACGCCCTTCTACTTCGATGAATATGATTGCAAGAAAATCCGGGTCAGGCCGTCAGCACAATTCCGCAAGGCGAAGCTTGTCTCATTTATGACATCTCCGGCGATGGAATGCACCTGCGGCCCCCCGAAAATCACATCTGGGTTCGGACGTCGATAGTGGCGATGGTCATGTGGCATCGCGGCGCAGGCCAGTCGGGATAAAGGTGACGGCGGGCGGCCGGTTTGCATTCCAGCCGGGGAGGTATATCGTCGGCAGCGCAGGAAATTTTCTTTCTTTTGGAGCCATTTACAGATTCACCGGGCAGTGCCGCGCTGTTGCGGCAGCGGGTCGTCCCGGACGGGTGATCAGCCATGAGTGCCGAAGCCCCCGCGCCTTCGCCAACGCCGCCGCGACCACACCCTCCGGTCGCCAAACCGGTCGTCAAGAGCAATCGCGCGCAGATCGTCATCTTCACCCTGCTGACGCTGTTCTTGAGCGCGATCACCGTGATCGGCGGCCGGGTCTGGCTGCACAATTCGGAGACGCTGGTGTTTGCGGTCGGCGATGCCAACGGAGCGGAGGCCAAGTTCGCCGCCCGCCTCGCCACCGTGCTGAAGAACAATTCGTCGCGGGTGCGGCTGAAGATCGCGCCGAACCCCGACAACGCCAAGGCGCTGGCGCAGTTCGATCGCCGCGCCGCCACGCTTGCGATCCTCCGCACCGATGCGAGGGTGCCGCCGCGCGCCCGCGCCATCGCGATCCTCGAGCATGACGTGGTGCTGGTGCTGAGCCCCGGTGGCAAGAAGATCAAGTCGCGGACCGAACTGAAGAGGAAGAAGATCGCGGTCGTCGGCGACGGCGAGAACAGCGTCAATTTCGTCCGCAGCGCGCTGGAGATTTCCGACAGCCCGGATGCGGCGCAGCGGGTACAGCAGGCGTCGCCCAACACACCGCTCGACAGGCTGTTCGCCTCAGGCTTCGGCGCCGTGGTCGCGATCGAGCATGCCTCGAAGATCATCAAGGACCAGACCTACGAGGAATATGCCAAGCGCTCCGGCGGCTTCACCTTGAACGCGATCGACGAGGCCAAGGCGCTGGCGCGCAAATATCCGGCGATCTCGGTGGAGACGGTCTCGACCGGCATGCTGTCGTCCTCGCCGGCGATCCCCGACGACGACGTCGACACCATCGGGCTGGAATGGCTGCTGGTCGCGCAATCCTCGATGTCGACGACGACGGCGGCCGAGCTCGCGCGCCTCGTCTACGAGAACAAGTCCGAGCTCGCACTCGACGATGGATTCGCCTCCAGGATCGAGCCGGCGGCGACCGACAAGGACGCCTTCATCGTCGCCCATCAGGGCGCGGCCGAATACATCAATGACGACACCAAGTCGTTCATGGATCGCTACAGCGACGTGATGTATCTCGGCGCCGCCGCGCTCAGCATCATCGGCTCGATCTTCGCTGCGATTTACACCAAGATCAGCCGCGTCGCGCCGGAGAAGGCCAGCGAACTGGCGAGCCGGATCCTCGACATCGGCGAGCGTGTCGAGCACACCACCTGCGCCGAACATCTCGACGAATTGCAGGACGAGCTCGAGGCGATCCTGCGCGGCGCGGTAATCGGTCTGCGCGACGGCACCGTTTCCAGCGACGGCCTCGACACCTTCAAGCTCGGCTACGAACTAGTCCGCGACGAGATCGCCCTGCGCCGCGACCATCTCAAGCGCCACCCGCCGGCAGTCGATGACAACCTTGTGGTAGTGAAGACCGCGAACGGGTAGAGGCGGTTGCTTCGCATCCACGACTGTCGTCCTGGCGAAAGCGTCACCTACACCACTGTCGTCCTGGCTTTCCGCCAGGACGACATCGTGTTTTTGAACGACCGGTCAGACATCGAGCCGCATTCCCGCGACATGCCACGCGTGCGTCCCGTCAACCCGCCGCAGCGTCCGGTGGCGTCGTAACGGCATCCAGCTGCCGTCCCTCGTGATCCATATGCAAATAGTTCGGATTGAACAGCCCTGCCCGCTTCAGGCGGTCGAGATTGGGGACCGCCAGGGTCTTGCCCTTGAGCACGATCAGGCCGTCGGCGCGCAGCTCCTGCAGGGTCCGGTTGACGTGGACCTTGGAAAGCCCGGTGGCGTCGGCGAGATCGCCCTGGGTCAGCGGGAAATCGCAGCTGTCGCCCTGGATCAGGCCGGCGAGACGCAGCCGGAGCCAGATCTCGCAGAGCAGATGGGCCATCCGCTCCAGCGCCGTGCGCTGGCCGAGGCTCATGGTCCATTCGCGCTGGATCGCCGCATTGACCAGGGTTTCCCACCAGAACGCGGTGACGATGCGCGGATGTTCGGCTGCGACCCTGTCGAAGAATTCGCGCGAGAGGTCGGCGACCGACACCGCGGTGATGGTGCCGATGGAGTGATCCATCTCGCGCAGGATGAAGACGTTCACGTCGCAGATATCGCCGGGCAGAAAGAACGACACCACTTGGCGCCGGCCGTCCTCGAGCTGCTTGTAGCGGTAGGCCCAGCCAGACAGGATCAGGTGGACGTCCCTCGGCTTCTCGCCTTCCCGGACGATGTCGACGCGCGGACCAAAATGCCGGATGCGCTCGGTCGACGCGCGATTGAGAATGGCGTGATCAACCGGCGAAAGCCGTACGAACTGCTCCAATTTCCGGACTAGCGACGCCAACGACATAGGTCTCCCCGCATACTTAATCGGGTCCCCGCCGGGCTGATTTCAATAACGTATGTTACATTGCACAGCTATTGCCATATGTTCACTAGTGTACAGACGCCAGAAGACGTAACGGCTACGACCTCAGGCGCCATGCAACTCAGCTACGAAGACAACCGCGATACCCTCCGGGATTCACCGCCGCTCAGACGAACGGCACCCCGTAGTAATCATTCACGGCGCGGGTGGTGCCGATATCGGCCCAATCCCAGTCACGCTCGCTGCCGTATTTCGGTGCGCTGCGCAGTTGGCTCTCGGTCACGCCCGTGACGTAACCGCCGAGCCTCGTGTCATATTTGAGCGATTCCCAGGGCAGCGGATAATGGTCATTGCCAAGACCGAGGATGCCGCCGAATCCGAGCACGGCATAGGATACCCGTCCGCTCTTCTTGTCGATCATCACGCGCTCGATCGAGCCGATCTTGCGCTCGTCCGATCCATAAACCGCGGTGCCCTCGACCTTGTCACTGCCGATCAGGTTTCCGAGTTCATTTTCGTCCGTCGCCATGTCAATTCTCCATTGATCTCCCAGGGCCAACGAAGGAGCGGGATCGTCGTTCCTGCCGCATTGCGCGCGGTGGTGCACAGCGAAACGTTGGTCAACCTGTCGGGGGATCGCCGCGATCGCCCGATGTCATGCCTGAGCCTGGCGTCCTGTCGGGGTCGGTCAGCTTCGGATCACGCGTCGCTTCGCGCGCCGGTGGCTTTCGGGTGTCCGTCTTGTGGGCGGTCCGCGCGCGCTCCTTGTCGGCCGGCTGTTCCTGACCCTTGTCGTCCTTCACGATGCCTTGGTTGGAATGTGCCATTGTCCATCTCCTCAAAAGACATGCGGGCCCCGGCGATGAAATTCACCGAGGCCCGTCACCGTGGTGGTCCACCGCCTTTCGGGGAGCAAGGCAGCAAACACGTGAGTGTTACGCATGACGCCGACGATCGTTCCTGCGCTACTGACGACGATTTCGTTCGACTGATGTCATGGGTTAACGACGGCATTCGGGGAACATGCCTAGAATTGCCGGTTCCAGCGCGGAGGCGGCATGATCAAGAAGAAACGTAACAGGTCGCGGCCTTCCGGATCGTTCGAGGACCGCCTGCAAAAATTCGCCGAGGATTCGCGCATTGCAGCACGCAAGCTGCCGCCGGGACGGGAACGCGAAACGCTGATGAAGAAAGCCAGACAGACCGAGACCGTGATGGAAGTCAGCGAGTGGCTGATGTCCAACAAATAGCCGAGAGCCCCCAAAAAGGTGGGCCGCGACGGGAGAGAGCTGCGATGATCGCGGAACGCTTTGATTCACATACGCTCGCGGCCATGAACTTTGCGCTCGACCATGTCTGTGCCGGCGCCCTTCATGGCGAGGAACATGACACCCGCAGGCGAGTTGCCCGATACATCATCAAATGCGCCAAGAGCGGCAGGACGACGCTCGCCGAGCTCACCGAAGCCGGACAGCAAGCGTTGGCCAAGGTCAGCGCCGCGGCGGGATAATCCGCGCAACCTGCCTTGCTCTCGGCCTTCAGCAAAGGCAGATACCTATGCGCATTGCAATCAGCATCGGCCTGCTCGCACTTCTGGTCGCCGTCGGCGCCTACGCCTATGAGGGCTTGGTCATGCCGGACGCCCCGGTCCCGGCCTACGGCATTGTCACGTTCACGATCGGAATTGTGCTCTTGGCTACGGTCTGCGCCGGCCTGATGGGCCTGCTGTTCTATTCCAGCCGCCGCGGCTACGACGAGCCGCCGCACATCAAACGGTAGGCTTCGCGGAAAGCCACCGTCGCAGGCGTGCCCCGTCACCCTGAGGAGCGCGTCTCCGCGCGTCTCGAAGGGTCGACGGCCACCAATCGGCCGCGCATCTTTCGAGGCTCGCAAGTGCTCGCAGCTCAGGATGACGGTGACGGATTTGCCGGCACGCGCGCGCGGATTTCTGCGATCTTGCGTTTCAGCGATGCCTGGCGCGGATCAGGCATGATGGCGGCGCGGGCCTCGGTGATGGCGGCGGCAAGATCGGGAAGCGCGAGCATGCCGTCGAAGGTCGGCTTGACCAGTCCATCGATGATCACGTGCCAGTCCGCGATGCCCTGGCGATAGGGATCGCCGTAGCCCTGGATCATGGTCGCGGTCTGCACCACCGCCGGGGCCGCGCTCGGCTGCTTGGTCAGGCTGCGGTCGATCATGTGCAGCCAACGCTCGACCCAGACACGCTCCTTGGCGTAACGCCCCGAAAACAGCCGCCAGCGCTTCAGGCCGGCCTCGATCCTGAGCCGACGAACGCTGAAGCGGGTGTTGGCGCTGAAGCGGATCGACACCCGGCGGCGGCGCCAGCCGAACTGGTCGAGCACGGCAAGCACCGGATCGGCGACCATCTCCGGCAGGGCGTCGATCAACTCGTCGAGGCGGAGCTTCTTGACTTCGTCGGCCGAGCGCGCCGCAAGGCCGCCCGCCGCATCGACTTCGCCGAGCCTGAGCTGGGCGATGCGGATCGCGTCCTCATAGGCCATGCGCTGCGCCATCAGCCGCGCGATCTCGGCAAGCAGGGCGTCGTCGACGCCGCGGCGGCCGACGAAGCGCTTGAGCCGGTCGATATAGAGCTGCGCGTAGCTCGTGCTCTGATAGGCGATCAAGAGATGGATGGCGTCGGTGACCGCCGGCCTGAGATGGTCCGGGCAAGCTTCCGGCAGCACCGGCGGGCCCTCGTCCTCGTCGCCGATGATATCGGCAAACAGGTAACGAAGCGAAGCCAGCAGACTGTCGTCATCCGGCACTGCGGCGCCTCCAGAACTCGTCGCGGGGCTCATGCAGGTTTGGGCTCCGCGACCTGTGGTGGGGTGGCGTGCTGCGCGAGCCGCTGCTCGAGCGTCGCGATATTCTCGAACAGGCGGGCGCTGAACAGACGCAGGAGGTAGAAGCCGAACGCCGGGTTCTGAACGTAGAGCTGCTCGACCTTGTCATAGGTCACCGACAGCACCATGCCGGTTTCGACGCACTCCAGCGTCTGGGTGCGCGTGTTCGACGGCGACAGCATGCCGAACTCGCCGACCAGGGCGCCGACCGGCAGCTCGATGCCGGATTCGACCAGGCGGAAGCGGCCGCTGACGATGTAGAACATGCTGTCGGCCTTCTCGTCCTTGTAGAACAGGACTTCGCCCGCGGCGCATTTGCGCTCGGTCGTGAACGGCCTCAGCCAATCCATCGACAGATCGCTGTTCACCGATTTCTTCACGCTGCGGACCAGTTGCAGCATCTGGTGCAGCCGATAGGTGTTCACCGGCAGCAGCACAGCATGCAGGATCAGCGTCGCGTAATTATGGGTCGGGACGGCGGTCGCGATCAGGATGATGTTGGTCAGGATGGCGAAGACGCGCAACGGGATCATGGTCCGCATCGACAGCGTGGCGACCACGAAGATCGATGCGAAGAAACTGCCGGCGGCGCCGGCGTGCTCCGCGAGATGTGAGGTATCCATCGGAAACCAACCAATTTCTCAAGAAGTGAACAAGATCGCCTTATTAGTCGCTTCATTCCGGCCGAGGTCGCATCGGTGACCAGCATCCCTGATATACGGTGAAAAAGCGACGATTTGTCTGATTTCTCACATTCGCGGACGCAAAAACGGGCCAACATGGTTAGGCCATTCGTCCAGCATGTCGGACTTCCGAGCGACCATCCCGCCGCAGCCCGCGCGTTGACGGCCTCAACCGGGGAAGGCACGTTGTGGCACAGGCTCTGCCGTTCGCAGGGCCTCGATTCCAGCAGTTCAGCGACAGGCAAGCACCGTTCCGATGTCCAAGCCGCTCGTCCTTCCGGCCTTGACGCGCTTCGTTTCCGCCACCGCTGGCCGCAACATGACCACGGCGGCCTATGTCGCGGTCACGGTCGGTGTCGCCATGATGACGCTGCTGACGGTCGCGCCGGCCTATGACGCGGTCCCGCACTGGGTCGATGCGCTGCTATGGGCCTGCCTTGGCTATTTCGTGTTCGAATGGCTGGTGCGGCTGCGCCACATGCGGCGGCAGGGCAAGTTCTGGTTCTACGCGCTGTCCAGCGCCGGCATCGTCGATGCGATCGGCGCGCTGGCGGTGCCGCTGGCGCTGCTCGCCGGCATCGAGCCGAAGACCGCATGGCTGCTCGGCGTGCTCTGGGTGCTCAAGGTGGTGCCGGGCATTCCCGGCCTGCGCCAGCTCCGGCGCGTGCTCGTCGTCGAATCCGGCCCGCTGCTCAGCGTGCTGGTGATCTTCCTGATGGTGGTGTTCCTGGCCTCGGTCGCCGAATACTTCCTGGAGCGGGACGTCCAGCCGCAGACCTTCGGCAGCGTGCCGGCGGCGCTGTGGTGGGCGGTCGTGACGCTGACCACGACAGGCTATGGCGACGTGGTGCCGATCACCCCGCTCGGCCGCATCGTCGCCGCCATGGTGATGATCTCGGGCCTTGGCGTGTTCGGGCTGTGGACCGGTATTCTGGCGACCGGCTTTGCCGCGGAAACCCGCCGCGACAATTTCCTGAGAACCTGGGAGACCGTCAGCAAGGTGCCGTTCTTCGCGCATCTCGGCCCGGCCGCGATCGCCGACGTCACCCAGGTGCTGCGGACCATGGACCTGCCGCCGCGCACCACGATCATCCGCAAGGACACCAATGGCGACTGCATGTATTTCGTCGCCGCCGGCGAGGTCGAGGTCGAGCTGCCCGGACGCAAGGTAAAGCTCGGCGAAGGCGCGTTCTTCGGCGAGATGGCGCTGCTCGGCAACGCCAAGCGGGGCGCCAGCGTCTCGACCAGCAAGGTGACCCGGCTGTTGGTGCTTGACCTCGTCGATTTCCGCCTGTTGATGGCAAGGCATCCCGACCTCGCCGAGACCATCGACGCCGAGGCGAAGCGGCGCGAACGTGAGAACCAATGATGGAGACCAAGATGGCTGACGCGGCCGACACCGCCAGCGGACCCGTGCTCGAAATCGCCGGCGCCCGCGCAACGATCCGCCTCAACCGGCCGAAGCATCTCAACCGCCTGCAGGCCGAGGATCTCGGCGAGCTCGTCAGGCTGTTCGACCGGATCGAGGCCGATCCTGCGATCCGCGTGCTGGTGCTGACCGGAACCGGACGCGCGTTCTCCGCCGGCTACGACCTCAACTCGGTGGCCGAGCGCGCGGTGAGTGCCGATGAACAGCAGAGCGCGGGCTCGGCATTCGAGGTCGTGGTCAACCGGCTCGAGGATCTCTGCGTGCCGACGATCTGCCGGCTCAATGGTGGCGTCTATGGCGGCTCGACCGACCTGGCGCTCGCTTGCGACTTCCGCATCGGCGTCGATACCGCGGAGATGTTCATGCCGGCGGCGCGGCTCGGGCTGCATTATTACAGAAGCGGCATCCAGCGCTACGTCACGCGGCTCGGCGTCGACAACGCCAAGATGCTGTTCCTGACCGCGCAGAAGATCACGGCGCCGGAGATGCTGCGGATCGGTTACCTCACCGCGATGGTGTCGCTCGACCTGCTCGACGAGGAGGTCGACAAGCTTGCCTCGATCCTGGCCGGCAACGCGCCGAAGGCGATGGCCGGCATGAAGCGCGCCATCAACGAATTCGCCCGCGGCGCGCTCGATGAGGCCGCCGCCGACCAGCGCCACCGCGACAGCATGCGCGGCGACGAGATCAGGGAAGGCATCAAGGCCTTCGCCGAGAAGCGCGCGCCGCGGTTTTAACGATCACGGCATGCGCCTTCACCCTCCCTGGAGGAGCACCCCCGGGGAGGCGCGTTGCCAAAATATCGAAAACAACCCCATGCAAAGTAGCCGGCGGCGGCCAGCGTTCGACCAGGCCACTTGACACGTCGGGCAACTCACGGATATTTTCCAATATTCCGAAATCTTGCCGCCGCACGCTCGCCCCCGGGGCATAAGCGACGTTTCCACGCCGTCACGCCCGCTTGCTCCGCATCGCGCGCGTCTGCGCGATCTCCGGGTCGCGGGCGAGCGCCTGGTAGCGCTTGCTGTCGACGGCGTAGAGCGCGATGCGGCCTTCGGCGTCGGCGTGGACGCCCCAGCCAAAGCGTTTTCCGAGCGGCGAGGCGCGCATGCAGGCCTGTCCGCGCGAGAAGAACGTCTCGCGGGCAAGGCTGCGTTCCTTCTTCCCGGCCTTGGCATCGAGCGCGCGGCCGGCCGACGACGTCGCAAACACCACGTCGTCGGAGGTGTATTTGTAGGGCGCGCCCGCAAGCATCCGGAATTGCAGCACGGCGACCGTCGGCCGGCCGCCGCGCGGCTGCGGCTCCTCGCCGCTCCGCGCAGGGCAGTCCTCCGCGACGCGGATCAGGGTGTTGAAGCAGTTGGTGCTGTGCAGCGCTTTCGCCATCGGCACGATCCCTATCACACTCCGGCGGCTGCCGCATGCTGCGCCGCCATCTCGTCGTCGGCCTTCGAGATCCGGACGAAAGCCGGGCGTGCGGCGATGCGCTCGGCATAGCGGACGAACACGTCCCTCTTGGGCACGATGCCGAACATCATGGTCCAGGAGAGCGCGATGCCCCAGAGGATGTCCGCCGCCGTGATCTGTTCACCGAAGAGATAGGGCCCCGTCGCGAGCTGCGCCTCGAGCGCACCCAGCATGGTGTCGTAATCGGCATAGGGCGACTGAGTGACCGGCGCCGGTTCGCGCTTCATGAAATGGTCGATCACGGCCGGCTCGAACGAGGAGCCGTAATAGGCGATCCAGCGCAGATACGGGCCGCGGCGCGGGTCGTCCAGCGCGGGGGTGAGGCCGGCCTGCGGGAACAGATCGGCGAGATAGATGAAGATCGCGACCTGTTCGGTCACCAGCCCGCCGCGATGGCGGATCGCCGGCACCTTGCCGAGCGGATTGATGGCGAGATAGGCGTCCTTGCGCTGCTCGGCCGCCTTCAAATTGAGGACGTGCAGATCGTAGGGTGCGCCGAGTTCCTCCAGCAGCACGCGGGTGCCGGTGGCGCGGCTCTGCGGCGAGTAATACAGCGTGAGGCGGTCGGTGGTGGCAGCGGTGGTCATGAGCAGGTCTCCTTGCGCCGTCAGGGCGCATGGCCTTCTTATGTTCGCCTATACCTGACATCCTGTGTCAGGTATGATTACGCGATGCGCGCGAGCCGGCTGTTTTCCATCCTCACCACCCTGCAGGCGCGAGGGCAAGTCACCGCGCCCGAGCTGGCCAAGGCCTGCGAGGTCTCGGTGCGTACGATCTATCGCGACATCGATACGCTGGCTGCTGCCGGCGTTCCCGTCTACGCCGACCGCGGCGCCGAGGGCGGCTACCGCCTGCTCGACGGCTACCGGGTGCGGCTGAACGGGCTGTCGCAGGGCGAGGCCGAGGCGCTGTTCATGGCCGGCCTGCCCGGCCCTGCCGCCGCGCTCGGCCTCGATGCCGCGATGGCGGCGGCGCAGACCAAGCTGATGGCGGCGCTGCCGGAGAATCTGCGCCCCAACGCGCGGGGCATGCAGCAGCGCTTCCATCTCGACGCGCCGGGTTGGTTCGGCGAGACCGAGGAGCCGAAGCACCTGCGCGCGATTGCAGCCTCGGTGCTGCGCGAGACCCTGATCGATATCCGCTACCAGAGCTGGAAGGCCGAGAAGCGGCGGCGCGTGGCGCCGCTCGGCCTCGTGCTGAAGGGCGGCAGCTGGTATCTCGCCGGCCTCGTCGACGGCAATGTGCGCACCTACCGCGTCGCGCGGGTGCTGGATTGCACCGCGCTGGAGACGCCGTTCACGCGGCCGGCGGAGTTCGAGCTCGCCACTTATTGGCGCGCCTCGATCGAGCGGCTCGAGGCCGAGCTGCATCCGAACGAGGCCACGGTGCGGCTGTCGCCGCTCGGGCTGCAGCTGTTCGATGCGCTGGCGCATCCTTACGTGAAGGCGCGGATGCGGCTTGCTGACAGCGTCGAGCCCGATGGCTGGCGCGTCGCCACCATGCCGGTCGGCAAAACAGTGTGGCATGCGGCGAGCGAGCTATTGCGGCTCGGCGCCGAGGCCGAAGTGATCGCGCCGCAAGAGCTGCGCGCGAAGATGGCCGAGCTGGCGGGCGCGATGGCCGCGCGCTATGCGGACACCGCGGCGCGCCGCGCGGCCCGCCGCTAATAGCGGCTGTCGGAGCTGATCACGAAGCGGTCGAGGAAATTGATCGGCAGGATTTCGAACTTGTTCAGCGTCAGGGTAATCCCGGTCACGAAGTCGATGCCCTTGATCGTGCCTTCGAGATCGATCCGCCGGCCGCGGCGCAGGCCGCGTGTTTCCGGATGTTGCTCGATGTCGATATAGGCATAGATCGGGTTGTCGAGCCGCGAATGGCGGTGCCAACCGCGTTGCAGAAAGCTGAATTGCAGCACGGAGCCCGCGCCCCAGTCGATCGCGTCGAAGAATCGGGTCTTCCAGGCAACAGGCTGTCCGAGGTAATGCGCAGCGATGAACGCGTCGCGCTCAAGCGCAGGCAGACGGTGCAGTTGCCAGCTGATCTCCGCCGGCGTCAGGGAGGCGTTATTCGCCATTGTTGTTCTTGTGGTTCTTTATCGCGTCTTCTTGTCCTCGGCGAGAACGTGACGTCCCGCCTTGAGGAAACTATACATCTACAAATGTGACAGTATCCGCCACAGTTGCGCGCGACGTGCGGTAGCTGTTCACCTTGTGCGCATGATCCGCGTAGCCGAACGAGATACCGCAGACAACCCGGCGATCGTCGGCCAGGTTGAAATGACGGCGGATCAGGCCGGAATGGCGGGCGATCGCCGCCTGCGGAATGGTGCCGAGCCCGAGCGCCTGCGCGGCCAGCATGAAGTTCGAGACATAGCCGCCGCAATCGATCGCGCCATAGATGCCGAGCGGCTCGTTGGTGTGGATCACGGCAATGTGCGGCGCGCCGAAGAAATTGTAATTCTCCAGCGCCTGTTTTGCGTAGGCCGCCCTGTCGCCGCGCGCGATGCCGAGCGTGTTGTAGAGCTGGAAGCCGCTTTCGCGACGGCGCTCCAGATAGACCCCGACATATTCGCGCGGCGGCGTGAAGTCGTAGTCCTCGCCGAGGCCGCGCGACGCCTCGGCATAGATCGCCTTGCGAAACCGCTCCTTGGCCTCACCGGACACGATCAGGACCTGCCAGGGCTGACTGTTGCACCAGGACGCGGTGCGCTGCGCGGTGGTGAGAATGTGCTCGATGACGTCGCGCGGCACCTCGCGCGGCTGGAACGCGCGTACCGAGTAGCGCTCGTTGAGCAGCTCCTCGAGCGCGCCGATGCGATCTTCGGACGCATAGCGCGGCTTGGTGGTGGCATCCATGCTCAGCGGCCCTTGGTCGGGATCTTGTTGTAGGGCACGTCCTTGTCGACGCGGATATCGCCCGGCAGGCCAAGCACGCGCTCGGCAATGATGTTGCGCAGGATCTCGTCGGTGCCGCCGGCGATGCGCATCGAGGGTGACGACAGGAGCATCTGCTGGAACTGGCCGTTGGCCTGCGCCTCGTCGGTGCCGGTGAGGCTGCCGGCTGCGCCTTCGAGATCCATCGCATAGGTCGCGATGTCCTGCAGCATCAGGCCGGAGACGAGCTTGCCGATGGAATTTTCCGGACCGGGCCGCTCGCCCTTCGACAGCGCCGAGATGGCGCGGTAGCTGGTGTATTTCAGCCCGCTCGCCTTCACCGCCCAGCTCGCAAGCTTCGAGCGCACCGCCGGATCGTCGATCGCAAGACCATCTTCCAGCATCAGGTTGGAGCAGAACTCGAACATCTCGGGCACGCCGGTGGCAAGCCGCGCGCCGATCGACATGCGCTCGTTCATCAGCGTGGTCAGCGACACGCTCCAGCCCTCGCCGACCGCACCCAGCCGCTGGCTGTCCGGAATCACGACGTCGGTGAAATAGACCTCGTTGAACTCCTGCATGCCGTTGGCCTGCTTGATCGGCCTGACCTCGACGCCGGGGCTCTTCATGTCGAGGAAGAACATCGTGAGGCCCTTATGCTTGGGCACATTCGGATCGGTGCGCGCGATCAACAGGCCGTAGTCGGAATAATGCGCGCCTGAGGTCCAGATCTTCTGGCCGTTGATGACCCAGTTGTCGCCCTTCTTCTCGGCGCGGGTGCGAAGCCCTGCGACGTCCGAGCCTGCCGACGGCTCGGAGAACAGCTGGCACCAGATCTCCTCGCCGGAGGCGAGCTTCGGCAGATAGCGGCGCTTGGCCTCCTCAGAGCCCCAGGCCATCACGGTCGGTCCGCACATGCCCTCGCCGATCTGGAACGGCTGGGTCAGCTTGCCGTAGACGCCCTCCTCCTGCTGCCAGATCACGCGCTCGATCGGGGTGGCGCCGCGGCCGCCATATTCCTTCGGCCAGTGCAGGCAGGCCCAGCCGCCCTCCGCCTTCTTCTTCTGCCACGCCTTGCCGACCTCGACCATGTCGTGCTTGGCAAGCCGGATGCGGCCGAGCGAGGATTTTGACAACTCCTCCTCGAATTCCTTCGGCGCGTTGGCGGCAATCCAGTCGCGCGCGATCTTGCGGAATTCGGCTTCCTGCGGCGTGTCATCGAAATTCATGGCGAACCTCTTTTGATTTTTCGCGCACTCAGGCGCGGCCCTTGGTCGGGATCTTGTTGAAGGGAACGTCCTTGTCGACCCGGATGTCGCCGGGCAGGCCCAGCACGCGCTCGGCGATGATGTTGCGCATGATCTCGTCGGTGCCGCCTTCGACGCGGGTGCCCGGCGCGCGCAGCAGCATCGCCTGGAATTTGCCGGCGGCTTCGGCATCCTCGGGTCCGCTCAAGGTGCCCGCGGCGCCCTGCAGATCGAGCGCGTAGGTCGCGACGTCCTGGATCATCGAACCGGCGACCAGCTTGCCGATCGAGTTCTCCGGACCCGGGCGTTCGCCCTTCGACAGCGCGGAGATCGCGCGCATGCTGGTGTATTTCAGCCCGCTCGCCTTCACCGCCCAGCTCGCGAGCTTCGAGCGCACCGCGCGGTTCTCGATCGCGGGGCCATCCTCCAGCATCAGGCTGTTGCAGAAATCGAACAGTTCGGGGAAACCGGTTGCGACGCCGGCGCCGATCGACATCCGCTCGTTCATCAGCGTGGTGAGCGACACGTTCCAGCCGTCATTGACGTTGCCGAGCCGCTGCGCGTCCGGGATGCGCACGTCGGTGAAATAGACCTCGTTGAAGTCGGAGGCCCCGCTGGCCTGCTTGATCGGCCTGACCTCGACGCCCGGGCTCTTCATGTCCAGGAAGAACATGGTGAGGCCCTTGTGCTTGGCGACCGTCGGATCCGTGCGGGTGAGCAGAATGCCGTAATCGGAATAATGCGCACCCGAGGTCCAGATCTTCTGGCCGTTGATCACCCATTCGTCGCCTTGCTTCTCGGCGCGGGTGCGCAGGCCGGCAACGTCGGAGCCGCCGGCCGGCTCGGAGAACAGCTGGCACCAGATCTTCTCGCCGGAGGCGAGCGGCGGCAGGTATTTGCGCTTCTGCTCCTCGCCGGCGAACGCCATCATGGTCGGGCCGCACATGCCGTGGCCGATGATGAACATCGAGCTGAGGCGGCCGAACGGGCCCTCCTCCTGCTGCCAGATCACGCGCTCGATCGGCGAGGCGCCGCGGCCGCCATACTCCTTCGGCCAGTGCAGGCAGGCCCAGCCGGCATCGGCCTTCTTCTTCTGCCAGGCTTTTGCCACTTCGAGGATATTGGCGCCCTTGAGCGCAACACGGCCGAGCGAAGCCTTGCGCAGCTCGTCTTCATATTGCTTCGGCGCATTGGCCGCGATCCAGGCTTTCGCCTCGGCGCGGAATGCGGCCTCCTGCGGGGTGTCGTCGAAATTCATGACGGTCCCCGCTTACGCCGCGTTCTTCTTGCGCATGCGATCGATCAGGGCATCTTCCCAATAGGACAGGCTGCCGAGGCCGAGCGCGACCGCATTGGCGCGGCGGTAGTACATGTGGCAGTCGAACTCCCAGGTGAAGCCCATGCCGCCATGGACCTGGATGTTGTTCTTGGCGCAGTGCTGGAACGCCTGCGTCGCGCTGATGCGCGCGGCAGCTGCCGCTTCCGGCAACTCGCCGGCATTGGTCGAGAGCGCCCAGGCGCCATAGTAGCAATTCGAGCGAGCCAGCGTCGCCGAGACATACATGTCGGCCAGCATGTGCTTGACCGCCTGGAACGAGCCGATCGGACGGCCAAAGGCAATACGATCAAGCGCATAGTCGCGGCCCATCTCCAGCGCGCGGTCGGCGCCGCCGACCTGCTCGAATGCCATCAGCACGGCGGCGCGATCCAGCACCTGGGTGATCACGCTCCAGCCCTCGCCGGCGGCGCCGAGCGGCTCGGCCTTCGTATCCTTGAAGGTGATCTCGGCCTGGCCGCGCGTGAGGTCGATATTGGTCAGCGACTTGACCTCGACGCCCGAGGCCTTGAGATCGACGATGAACAGGGAGATATCGGACTCGCGTCCGCTCGAGCCGGTGCGCGCCACGACCACGGCGAAGTCAGCGATCGCGCCATCCGCGACCGGCTTCTTGACGCCGTTGAGCACGCCGCCATTGGCGGTGAGCTTGACCGCTTTCGGCGACGGATTGCCCTTCCCCTCGAACAGCGCCAGCGTGCCGATGGCATCGCCGGAGGCGATCTTCGGCAGCCACTTCTGCTTCTGCGCATCGCTGCCCGCGATCAGCAGCGCTTCGGCGGCGAGATAAACGGTCGAGGAGAACGGCACCGGCGCCAGCGCGCGGCCCATTTCCTCGGCGATCACGCAGAGCTCGAGATGGCCGGCACCGGCGCCGCCGAACTGTTCCGGGATCGCGATGCCGAGGAAGCCCATCTCGGCAAGGCCCTTCCACAGCGCCTTGTCGTAGGGCGCCTTGCCGTCGAGCACCTCGCGCACGGCCTTCGGCGGGCACTGTTCGCTGAGGAATTTCCGCGCCTCGTCGCGCATCTGCTTCTGTTCGTCCGAGAAATCGAAATTCATGGCGCTTACCTTCTGGGTTCTTGTCGTTTCAATTGGCCGTCATTTCCGGGGCGCGCGAAGCGCGAGCCCGGAATGACGAGTGGAAACAGTCCGGCCATCACAGCACGATCACCTCGTCGCAGGGCTTGTCGGCGTACAATTTCTCGACCAGGGCGGCGCGGCGTTCGAGGCCGGCGCGCTGGTTGATGTAGCCCTTGTCGGTGAGCTCGTTGCCGTCGATCGATGGCGGCTCGACCATCAGCATCGCGCGTGCGATCCGCATGCTGCTGCCGGTGGTGGACGCGTTGTGGGCCTGCAAGCCTTTTTCGACGCAGGCGATCACGGCCGGGTGCCGGATCACCTCCTCGTAGCTCGCATCGGCATTGCCGACGAGCTGGCGGCAGGCATGCAGGTTCGGCCAGCACAACAGGCCGATGAACTCGCGATCCTGCCCCGCAACCAGCGCGTCATGCACGACCGGCGTCGCGGCTGATATCGCATCGGTGCGCAGCGAGCCGACGTGAACGAACGTGCCCGTGGTCAACTTGAAGTCCTCGACCACGCGGCCGGCGAAGATGATGCCCTGCAGCGGATCTTCGGGATCGACGAATACACCGGCATCGCCGATGCAGTAGAAGCCTTCCTCGTCGAACATCTTGGCCGTGAGGTCCGGCTGGCCGAAATAGCCCGGCGTGACGTTGACGCCGCGCAGCCGCAATTCGTATTTCGAACCGCACGGCACCATCTTCAGCTCGACACCGGGGAACGGCAGGCCGATCAGGCCGACGCGCTCGGTGTCCCAATAGGTTCCGGTTGAGGTCGGTGCGGTCTCGGTCGAGCCCCAGCCGGTGTAGAACACGATGCGCTCGCCCGTGGTCTTCACCGCCAGCGCCTGCATTCGGTCATAGAGATCGTCGGGCAGCCGGGCGCCGCCATAGGCCATGATCGAGAGGTTCTTGAAGAAGCTCGCGCACAGCGCCTCGTCCTTCTCCATCGCGGATGCGAGCGCCGCATAGCCGGCCGGCACGTTGGCGTAATAGGTCGGCGACACCTCGCGCAGGTTCCTGATGGTCTCCTCGAACTGGCCTGGCATCGGCCGGCCGTCGTCGATATAGAGCGTGCCGCCATCGACCAGCACCGGGTTGAACGCGGCGTTGCCACCCATGGTGTGATTCCAGGGCATCCAGTCGAGCACGGTCGGGATCGGGCCGGAGGTTTCGCGCGGCCGCACCTGCATCATCATCGCCGCATTGGCGCACATCATCTTCTGGGTGTTGATGACCGCCTTGGGCATGCCGGTCGAGCCCGAGGTAAACAGCAGCTTTCCGACAGTGTCGGGCGCAATCTTCGCGATCGACGCGTCGACATCGGCCGTCACCTTCGTTGCCGCGAGCTCGGCAAAGGCCGTGCTCTTAATACCCTCGCACGGACGCAGCACGTGCACGACTGTCATTCCGGTGAGATCGATCGCCTTCAGCGCCTTCTCGAAGGTCGGACCGTCCTGCACCATCACGACGGCCGGCTTGATCAGGTTGAAGAGGTATTTGAGCTTGAGGTGATCCTGGCTCATCAGCGAATAGGCCGGCGATACCGGCGCCGCCGGCAGCCGCGCCTGCATCGCAGCCTGCGTCATCAGCGCATGCTCGATCGAATTGCCCGACAGGATCGCGACGGGACGGGCATCGGAAATACCGAGATCGAGCAAGCCTTGCGTCAGCGCATCGACGGTGCGCTTGGCTTCACCATAGGAGACCTTGCGCCACTGCCGGTCGGGGCCGCCACGCTGCGCCAACCAGATCCGCTCCGGCGCCTGCGCCGCCCATTTGGCGAGATAGGCCGGGATATGGGTCTCGTAGGCCTGCAGCGGAATCCGCGACTTCAGGACGACGGTGCCGTCGGCGCGCCGCTCGACCGCGATGTCACGCGCGAGCCAATCGACCTTGCGAAAGGCAGGCTTCGTCAGCATCGCCGCGTCTCCATCCATTTTGCGTCTCCCGGAATTCTTGTCCTTTTGAGGATCTGTTCTCAGCGCCTGATATAGACAGGCTTTCGTTTCTCGAGGAAGGCCCTGATGCCTTCCTGAAAATCTTCCGAGCGGCTGCACAGCACCTGATTGCGATCCTCCATCGCGATCACGGCCTCGATCGAGCCGGCGTCGACGCTCATGTTGATGCATTCCTTCGAGAGGCGGAGGCCGACCGGCGAGGCCGTCATCATCGCGTCGACGTAGGGATTGGCAGCGGTATCGAGATCGGCGGCCTCGACCACTTCGGACACAAGGCCGACGGCAAGCGCGCGATCGGCGTTGATGAAGCGCCCGGTGAGGATCAATTCTGAGGCGACCGACACGCCGACGAGGCGCGGCAGGAAGTAACTGGTGCCGATGTCGCAGCCGCCGAGACCGAGCTTGATGAAGGCGCAGTTCATCCGCGCGTTTGTCGCCGCGATGCGGATGTCGGCCGCGAGCGCCAGCGCGAAGCCGCCGCCGGCGGCCGCACCCTGCACCAGCGCGATGATCGGCTGCGGAGCGCGCCGCATCAGCATCACGATGTCGGCAATGCGGCGCTGCGAGTCCAGCGACTCGGTGACGCCGGGCGGTTCAGCCTGGCCGCCGCGGCGCGCCATCGCATGCTTGAGGTCGAGCCCGGCGCAGAAATTAGCGCCGGCGCCCTTCAGCACCACGACGCGGGTATCGCGATTGCGCTGCAGGCCCTGAAAATAGACATTGAGCGCATCGATCAGCGAGGGATCGAGCGCGTTGAGGCTTTCGGGACGATTGAGCGTGATCCAATCGACCCCGTCATGATGTTCGATCAGCAGCGGTTGAGACACGCGTTACACTCCTGCATCTGCAAATGCGGCGGCAATTGATGCGCCCTCTCCCCTTGTGGGAGAGGGCATGCGCGTGGGTGCCGCGTGTTCGCGTGGGTGAGGGGTCTGTCTCCGCGGAGAGAAACCCCTCATCCGGCGCTGCGCGCCACCTTCTCCCACAAGGGGAGAAGGTACTAGCGCGGGGCCATGCGGATGGCGCCGTCGAGGCGGATGGTTTCGCCGTTGAGCATCGGATTCTCGACGATATGGACCGCGAGGTTGCCGTATTCCGAAGCGTCGCCGAGGCGGGCCGGATGCGGGACCTGAGCGCCGAGGCTCTTGCGGGCTTCCTCGCTGAGACCCATCAGCAGCGGCGTCAGGAACAGGCCGGGGGCGATGGTGTTGACACGGATCTTCAGGCTGGCGAGATCGCGCGCGGCCGGCAGCGTGAGGCCGACGACGCCGCCCTTCGAAGCCGAGTAGGCGATCTGGCCAATCTGGCCTTCATAGGCCGCGACAGACGCGGTGTTGATCACGACGCCGCGCTCCTCGCCGATCGTCTCGGCGGTGGCGAGGCGCTCGGCGAACAGGCGCAGCACGTTGAAGGTGCCGATCAGATTGACGTTGATGATGCGGGCGAACTTCGCCAGCGGATAGACGCCGTCCTTGCCGACGATGCGCTGCGAACCGCCGATGCCGGCGCAGTTCATCAGCACGCGCGCGATGCCGTGCGCGGCCTCGGCCTTGGCGATCGCGGCCTTGATCGCTTCCTCGTCGGTGACGTCGGCATGCAGGGCAACGCCCTTCACTTCGGCGGCGACCTTCTCGGCGTTTTCCTTGTTCTGGTCGATCACGCCGATCTTGGCGCCCTTGGCGGCCATGGCGCGCGCGGTTGCGGCACCGAGGCCGGAGCCACCGCCGGTGATGAGAACGGCAACGTCTTTCAACTGCATGGGAACAACCTTTCCTTGGGCGTTTCTTCTCTAGACTTGAACTTGTTATCCGGCAGCGGCCGCTGCCGTTTCCTTATCGGGATTGAGCACGCCGCCGAAGATCAAGGCTTCCATGTGCTTGATGTATTCGCGGCAGACCTCGTCGGTGACCGGACCGACACCGACCGCGCGCGACATCGCGTGGCGGCCGAAGAACAGGTGATCGCAGGCGCCGATCAGGCTGGTGTAGAACAGCACCGGATCGATCTTGCGGAATTCCCCGGCCTTGATGCCCTCGGCCAGCAGGCGGCGGTGGAAATCCAGCAGCGGCGCGACGAAGAATTTCGACACCTCGTTCGCGGCGGCAGTCGAGCTCTCGTGCAGGAGATAATGAATCAGCCGGTTCATGTAGGGGAATTGGTGATAGGCGCGAATGATGCCGCCGATATGCAGGCGCAGTTTCGCCGACGGCGTGATCGGCTGGCTGATGAGATATTCGAGCTGCGAGATCTCGGTGGCGGCGTCGCGCGCGAGCAGCGCCAGCAACAGCCCGTCCTTGTTGCCGAAATGATATTTCACCAGCGCGGCGTTGACGCCCGACTTCTGCGCGATGTCGGACAGCGAGACCTCGATCGAGGCGCGCTCGATCATCAGCTCGCTGGCTGCGACCAATAGCTTGTCGGCGGTGGCATTTTTGCCGGCCGGAAGTTTCGTCGGTACGCTGGTATTCAACTGCGCTCTGGTCCCGCTTGGGTTCTGGGCTCGACGGTAAATCGAGGCCGCACATAAGCCCATGGCGGGGCTGCACTCAAGAGTTAATTGATTGATTGACTAAATGCTGAGCCGCCCCTTAAATCCGGCCCAACTTTCAAGCCGCCCAATCCAGAAACATCAGGGAGATCAGAGATGGCCGAGGCCTATATCGTCGCCGCCGCCCGCACCGCCGGCGGCCGCAAGGGAGGGCGTCTTGCCGGCTGGCATCCGGCCGATCTGGCCGCCACCGTGCTCGATGCGCTGGTCGAACGATCGGGCGCCGACCCCGCACAGGTCGAGGACGTCATCATGGGCTGCGTGATGCAGACCGGCGAGCAATCCACCAACATCGCGCGCAATGCGGTGATGGCCTCAAAGCTGCCGGAGAGCGTGCCCGCGACCTCGATCGACCGCCAGTGCGGCTCCTCGCAGCAGGCGCTGCATTTCGCGGCGCAGGCCGTGATGAGCGGCACCATGGACTGCGTGATCGCCGCCGGCGTGGAATCGATGACCCGCGTGCCGATGGGCCTCGCCTCCTCGCTGCCGGCCAAGAACGGCTTCGGCCACTACAAGAGCCCGGGCATCGAGGCGAAATATCCCAACATCGTGTTCAGCCAGTTCACCGGCGCGGAAATGATGGCCGAGAAGTACGGCCTGTCGAAGGATGAACTCGACGAATACTCCTACAACAGCCATCAGCGCGCGATCGCGGCGACGCAAGCCGGCCACTTCAAGGACGAGATCGTGCCGGTGACGATCACCCGTGCCGACGGCTCGACCGACACCCACCACATCGACGAAGGCATCCGCTTCGACGTCAGCCTCGACGGCATCAAGGGCGTCAAGCTGATCGCCGAGAACGGCAAGCTGACCGCGGCCAGCGCCAGCCAGATCTGCGACGGCGCCTCCGGCGTGATGGTCGTCAACGAGAAGGGCCTGAAGGCGCTCGGCGCGAAGCCGATGGCGCGCATCCATCACCTCACCATGATGGGCGGCGATCCCGTGATCATGCTGGAAGCGCCGCTGCCGGCAACCCAGCGTGCGCTGCAGAAGGCCGGCATGACAATCGACGACATCGACCTGTTCGAGGTCAACGAGGCCTTCGCCTCGGTGCCGACCGCGTGGCTGAAGACCACCGGTGCCGATCCGGCCCGGCTCAACGTCAATGGCGGCGCGATCGCGCTCGGCCATCCGCTCGGCGGCAGCGGCACCAAGCTGATGACGACGCTGCTGCATGCGCTGAAGCAGCGCAACAAGCGCTACGGCCTGCAGACCATGTGCGAAGGCGGCGGCATGGCCAACGTGACGATCGTCGAACGGCTGTAAGAGCGCCGACCTCTAGAAGCGTTGAGAGGCCGCAAGAGTCTCCATACAAAAGGTGTCGTCCCGGCCTTGAGCCGGGACCCATAACCACAGGTCGATGTGGTTATGGCGAGCCGAAGCACAGCTCATTTCAACAAAAAAGATCGGTGGTTGGGTCCGGGCTTTCGCCGGGACCACCACCTTGTTTGAGGAAACGTCTTTGACCCATCCGTCGATCCACGCACGCAATACGCCCGACAAGATCGCCTACCAGATGGCGGGGTCCGGCAAGGCGATCACCTATCGCGAGCTCGACGAGCTCTCGAACCAGGGCGCGCATCTGTTCCGCTCGCTCGGGCTGAAGCCCGGCGACCACATCGCGCTGCTGATGGAAAACCGGCTCGCCTTCATGGAGATCTGTTGGGCCGCGCAGCGCTCGGGGCTGTATTACACGGCGATCAGCCGCTACCTGACCGAGGAGGAGATCGCCTACATCATCAGGGATTGCGGCGCGAAGGTGTTCATCACCACGCCGCAGTGCGCCGACAAGGTGAAGGGCCTGATCAAGGGCGAACCCGGCGAACCGCTGTTCTACATGATGGACGAGCCGGCCCCGGGCTTCCGCTCCTACGACAAGGAGGCCGGCGCGCAGCCGACCACGCCGATCGCCGACGAGGTCGCCGGCTACGACATGCTGTATTCCTCCGGCACCACCGGCCGACCAAAGGGCATCAAGAAGGAGTTCGAGGGCAACCGGATCGACGTGCCGAACCCGTTCCTGCGGATTCTCACCGCAGACATGTGCGGCATGAATGCCGACTCGATCTATCTGTCGCCGGCGCCGCTCTACCACGCGGCTCCCTTGCGCTTCAACATGATGGCGACCGTGCTGGGGGGCACCTCCGTCATCATGGAGCATTTCGACGCCGAGGAATTCCTGAAGCAAGTCGAGAAGCACAAGGTGACGCAGTCGCAGCTGGTGCCGACGATGTTCGTGCGCATGCTGAAGCTGCCCGACGAGGTCCGCGCCCGCTACAAGGTGTCATCGCTGAAAGGTGCGATCCACGCCGCGGCACCCTGCCCGGTCGACGTCAAGGCGAAGATGATCGAATGGTGGGGGCCGATCCTGATCGAGTATTACGCCGGCTCGGAAGGCAACGGCGTCACGGTCTCGACCTCGCAGCAATGGCTGACCCATCGCGGCACGGTCGGGCGCGCCGTGGTCGGCAAGGTCAAGATCCTCGACGAGAACGACGAGGAGGCGCCGACGGGGCAAATCGGCCAGGTCTATTTCGCCGACGCGCCCGTTTTCTCCTATCACAACGATCCCGAGAAGACGAAGAAGGCCTACAACGCCAAGGGCTGGTCGACGCTCGGCGACGTCGGCTACCTCGACGAGGAGGGCTTCCTGTATCTCACCGACCGCAAGAGCTACATGATCATCTCGGGCGGCGTAAACATCTATCCGCAGGAGACCGAGGACGTGCTGATCACGCATCCCGCGGTCTCCGACGTCGCGGTGTTCGGCGTACCCAACGAGGAGATGGGCGAAGAGGTCAAGGCCGTGGTGCAGCCGCACGACATCGCCAAGGCCGGCAAGGAGCTCGAGGCCGAGCTGATCGCCTTCTGCCGCCAGCATCTGTCGCCGATCAAATGCCCGAAGAGCATCGACTTCGAGACGGAGCTGCCGCGCACGCCGACCGGCAAACTGGTGAAGCGCCATCTGCGCGACCGGTATTGGCCGAAGGCAACCGGGAAAGTGTGATTCGTCCTGTCTTCCACTGGAGGGGGAGGATGGACAACGCTTGCGGCGTTATGCAGCGCTACAAATCCTGCGCCGGTTCGCACGCCACCTTTGCCGAGGCACGCAGATGCAGTTGGCCATGCTTGCCTGATGCGGTGGAGGTCCACTGCGCGTCGATCTGCTGAAAATCCTCCGACAGCTTGCCGCGATGGCTGCCGTCGGTTTCGAACGCTGCGTCGCCGTCGGGCGAGCGTTCGAAGATCTCGACTTCGAGATCGGACAGCCGGATGAACATCTGCACGTCGATCTTGGTCATGTGGCGGCCGGCCTCGTACGAACCGCAGCCGCGGGCTTCCGCGTTCTGCTCGTTCAGCGCCTTGACCTTGTCGAAGGTGATGACGACGTTCTGCACCGTGCTGTCGCCATCCCACAGGAATTCACCGATATAGGCGCGCGGCAATTTCTCGGTGAGCTGCTTGATGTCGGCCGCACGGGCCGCGCACGTCAGCACCAGGCCAGCGGCCACGATCATCACGCCGAAACGCGACTTCCAGCCGGGCAGCCCTGCAATCCTCGTGTGGCGCATGCGGTATGCATCCCGTCGGCAAAGTTGCTATCGTGAATCAATGGCCGCCAGCATACAGCAAAATGCGCTGCTTCTGCGGCGATGCCCAACAGGTGATCCCAGATGGAAACGCTCCCCGACGTCCCGCTCCCCTCCACCATCCGCTCGCGTTATGTCGACGGGATCAACGGCCTCACCATGCATGTGCTCGAGGCGGGCTTCGAAACGTCAGGCCGCCCCTGCCTGTTGCTACTGCACGGCTTTCCGGAGCTGGCGTTTTCCTGGCGCAAGGTGATGCCGAAGCTCGCCGCGGCCGGCTATCACGTGATCGCGCCGGACCAGCGCGGCTACGGCCGCACGTCAGGCTGGAGCGCGGAATATGACGGCGAGCTCGCGTCGTTCCGCCTGCCCAATCTGGTGCGCGATGCGCTCGGGCTGGTCGCGGCGTTCGGCTACCGGCATGTCGATGCCGTGATCGGGCACGATTTCGGCTCGTCGGTCGCGGCGTGGTGCGCGCTGATCCGCCCCGATGTGTTCCGCGCGGTCGTGATGATGAGCGCACCATTCGCCGGACCGCCGTCGCTGCCGTTCAACACCGCCAATGAACCGGGCAAGCCCGCGGGCGAAGACCCGGTGCATCGCGAGCTGGCGGCACTGCCGCGCCCGCGCAAGCATTATCAATGGTACTATTCGACGTATCAGGCCAACGACGACATGCATCGCGCACCGCAAGGCGTGCACGATTTCCTGCGCGCCTACTACCATCACAAGAGCGCCGACTGGAAGGACAACAAGCCGTATCAGCTGCAATCCTGGTCGGCGGGCGAACTCGCAAAGCTGCCGACCTATTATGTGATGGATCTCGCCAAGGATATGGCCGCGACGGTCGCCGAGGAGATGCCGTCGCGCGAAGTGATCGCCGCCAACAGCTGGCTGCCGGACCGCGACCTCGCCTATTACAGCGCCGAGTATCAACGCACGGGATTCCAGGGCGGGCTGCAATGGTACCGCTGCGGCACATCGGGCGCGTTCACCGCGGAACTGCAGACCTGGAGCGGCCGCACGATCGACCAGCCGTCCGCGTTCATCTCGGGCAAGCAGGATTGGGGCACCTATCAGCGGCCCGGCGTGTTCGAGACGATGCAGACCAAGGCCTGTACCAAAATGATCGGCTGCCATCTGGTCGACGGCGCCGGTCACTGGGTGCAGCAGGAGCAGCCGGACGAAGTGAGCCGGCTGCTGCTTCAGTTCCTCGCGCGTGCAAGGTAGAGCCGCTTCGGTTCTGATCGAATCAGTCGCTCCAGATCCTTGTTTCGGCAGGCTTTCCTCGCGCGAACCGGCATCCGTCCCACGTCAGATGCGGATGTCTGCCGCCGCGATCCCCTCACAGGGCGTTAATGCGCGGTTCACGAAACATTAGGCAATGATTGGCGTTGCTAGAAACCGGCGGTCGGTCCGGCGACTTTTTGAGGAGAGAGCAAAGATGGATAGGAAAATCGCTGGACTTCTGGGAGCGGTGGCCGCGTTCGGCGCGGTTGGTGCCGCCGAAGCTGCGCCTGGGCCTAACCCGGCCGACGTCCTGCAGGCGAACTCATATGCGGACCTGCTGGAGCCGATCTCGGACGCCTCCGCAAAGCTGCAGGCGCTCGACGAGGCTGCGCCCGCCCCGGTCCGGGAGAACGTGCAGCTCGCACAGTACTACTACCATCATCACCACCACCACCACCATCATCACGGCTACTATCGCCGCGGCTACTACGATCGCCCGGTCATCGTGGTGCCGCGCTATCGGCGCTACCATCATCATCATCACCACCATCATCATCACAGCTTCTACCGTCGCGATTACTGAGCGATGGCACTTTGGTGATGCGACAACGGGGCCCACGGGCCCCGTTGTATTTTTCGACCATGATGCGGCGCCGTTTTAGTCCTGACGCGCCTTCTCCTTCGCGGCGCGGTGCAGATGGCGATACGTGCCGTCGAACACCGTGTCCGATGACGACGTCCATTCCGTTCCGGCGGCCAGTTTGGGTCGATTGTTGTAGATGCGGCGCGCCTGCAATTCGCGTTCGGCGGCCTCCTCCTCGCCCATCTGCTCGAGCTGAAAGTTCGCTTCCTCGGGAATCACGATGATCTGGGCGAATGGTTCGTTCGGCCGGAAAATGTGGGTCCGCCCTTCCGCCGGCGCCTTGAACACTGTGAAGAACATCATCGGCCACCAATTGCGCACGAGCGCCGGAACGGCGATCGGAACGGTGTCGGTGCGATCGGTGTAGAAGCGCGGATGCGGTTCGGTACGGATCGCCATGCCCTTCTCGACCTTGAGATCGAGCAATATCTGGTAGGTGTAGAACACGTCGCCGAAATTCCGGAACGGCGGCCACTGCACGCCGCTGTCCGGCGGCTCACCCCAATTGGCGTCGAGTTGTAACCTTCCGTCCTTCGTGGTGACGTGCAGCTCGAAATCATAGGGATAGAACAGCTCGATCCCATATTGCGCGCCTTCCGAGAACGGCACGCAATGCCAGACCTGCTCGCGCGAGCCGTCGGTGCGCGGCTCACGGTTGCCGGCCCAGCCCGGAATCTCGAGTTTCGTCCGCCGCGGCGCCAGTCGCGCGTCGTTCAGGCGGTATTTGACGGTGTCCATGGCATCCTCTCGTGAACAGCAGGAACTCGAACGGACGTAGCACAGCCTGGTTCCGCTGATCGTGATCACGAACTGGCAGAGGAGCTGCCGGCCAGGATTGACCTCGGGCTGACGGAATAATATTAGAATTATTCTAATTCTAAATTCGGGTGAAGAAAGCGTCGCCGTGAAGAATTTCGCCGATTTGACCGAGCGCGAGGTGCTGGCAGTCGCGATTGCCTCCGAGGAGGAGGACAGCCGCATTTACATGTCCTTCGCGGAGGATCTCGCCGGCCGCTATCCCGATACCGCAAAGATCTTCGAGGAGATGGCGGAGGAAGAGCGCGGCCATCGCCACCGGCTGCTCGAAATCTATGAGCAGCGCTTCGGCCCGCATCTGCCGCCGATCCGGCGCGAGGACGTCAAAGGCTTTCTGCGCCGCCGCCCGATCTGGCTGACCAAGAACCTGCCGCTCGACACCATTCGCAAGGAAGTCGAGACCATGGAGCTGGAGGCTGAGCGCTTCTATGCCAAGGCCGCCGAGAAGGCCGAGGATACCGGCGTGCGCCGGCTGCTCGGCGATCTCGCCGAGGAGGAGAAGGGCCACGAAAAACTCGCGGTCAAGCTCACCGGTGATATCCTCAAGCCCGATGTGCGCGCGGAGGAAGACCGCACGCGGCGGCGGATGTTCGTGCTGCAATATGTGCAGCCGGGCCTCGCCGGACTGATGGACGGCTCGGTCTCGACCCTGGCGCCGCTGTTCGCCGCCGCCTTCGCCACCCATCACAACTGGCAGACGTTTCTGGTCGGCCTCGCCGCCTCGATCGGCGCCGGCATCAGCATGGGCTTTGCGGAAGCGCTGTCCGACGACGGCTCGCTGACCGGCCGCGGCTCGCCCTGGCTGCGCGGCACGACCTGCGGACTGATGACGACGCTCGGCGGCCTCGGCCATACCATTCCCTATCTGGTGCCCGACGCCTGGCCGAACGCATTCTGGATCGCGACGGGGATCGCCGGAATCGTGGTGTTCTTCGAGTTGTGGGCGATCGCCTTCATCCGCGCGCGCTACATGGACACGCCGTTCCTGCAGGCCGTGTTCCAGATCGTGCTCGGCGGCGCGATCGTGCTCGCGGTCGGCATATTGATCGGCGCGGCTTAACGGATCGAGGCAAAGATGCGACAGCCGCGCCAGCTTGCCAACATAGCACTTCTTGCAGCGCTGCCGGTGCTCGGGTGGGCCGGACGTGCGCAGGCGACCGACGAGATCCAGGTCTACAATGCCGGCATCGCGGAGGTGGGTCAGCTCACCATCCAGCAACACCTCAACTACGTCGGCATCGGTCAGAAGGAGCCGCCCTTCCCCGGTGGCTTCCCTTCCAATCACAGCCTCAACGGCACGCCGGAATTCGCTTATGGCATGACGGACTGGTGGGAACTCGGGCTGTATCTGCCGTTTGCAGTGCAGGACCGGCAATTTCTGTCCGACGGCTTCAAGCTGCGCACGCTGTTCGTGTCGCCGAACGCCGACAAACGCAATCTGTTCTATGGCATCAATTTCGAGTTCAGTTACGAAACGCCGAAATTCGCGCAGACCCGATTCGGCATGGAGATCCGCCCGATCATCGGCGTGCGTAACGCGGACTATGAGTTCATCGTCAATCCGATCGTCGATATAGGCTTCGGCAGATATGGCGAAGCGGATTTCGCGCCCGCGGCGCGCGTGGCGCGCAGACTGAAGGACGATCTGTATGTCGGCCTGGAATACTACGCCGATTTCGGCAAGATCGGCGCCTTCAGCCCGCTCGCCGAGCAGCAGCATACGCTGTTCGCGGTGACCGACTTCAAGCTCGGCGAGTTCGATGTCAATTTCGGTGTCGGCTATGGCCTCACGCCGGGGTCCGACCGGCTGGTCGTCAAGACCATCATCGGATATGCCTTCCCGGTATCGGGCGCCAAGGGAACCGCATCGGAGCGGGCAAGCGCGAACGGCGGTATCAATCCGTTGGCGCATTTGTCCGCGCGTGGCACACCCTTCTAGCTAGAACCGATGGCCTCAATCCGGGTTGAAAGTCCATGACCGACCGTCTGCGCTATGGCAGCACCGCCAAGGGGCTGCATTGGGCAATCGTCGCCCTGCTGGCCGTGCAATACCCGGTCGGGTGGCTGATGCCGGACATTCACCGCGGCCAGGCGCCGGGTGCCGCCATGACGTTTCACATTTCGTTCGGCATCGTCATCCTAGCTTTGATTGTGGTGAGATTCGTCTGGCGATTGACGCACCCGGTTGCGCCGGAGAGCTCGCTCCCGGCGTGGCAACGGCTGAGTTCGGAAGCCGTGCACTGGATGCTCTATGTGCTCGTGCTGGCGACGACGGTCAGCGGCTGGCTGTTTGCATCGTTTCGCGGCTGGGCCGTGTCCTTCTTCTACATGGTGCCGCTGCCCATGCTGGCTTCCGACAATGCCGCGGCAGGCAAGGCGATCGATGGCCTGCATCAGGCCGCGGAATGGTCGTTGCTGGTGCTGATCGGAATCCATGTGGCGACCGCGCTGGTGCACCTGCTGATCTACCGCGACCGTATCATGCAGCGCATGCTTCCGAGCTGATCCTCAGCGCAATTGCGATCAAGCCACTCTTGCCCGCCCGCTCCATTCTGCGCATGATCGCCGCCAAAACAAGGAGCACGCCGTGGCCAAATCGCAATACAGTTTCAAGACCGCCGTCGAACTGTCGGATGCGCTACGCAAGAAGCAGGTCTCCGCCGTCGAACTTGCGGAAGACGCGATCGGCCGCATCGAGCGTCACGACGGCAAGATCAACGCGGTCTGCGTGCGCGACTTCGAGCGCGGCCTCGCTGCGGCCCGTGCTGCAGATGCCGCGATCGCACGCGGCGAGCACAAGCCGTTGCTCGGCATTCCCATGACGGTGAAGGAATCCTTCAACGTCGCGGGATTGCCGACCACCTGGGGCTTCCCGCCGCACAAGGATTTTGTGCCGACTGAGGACGCGCTCTCGATCCAACGGGTGAAGGACGCCGGCGGCGTCATCCTCGGCAAGACCAACGTGCCGGTCGGTCTCGCCGACTGGCAGAGCTATAACGAGATCTACGGCACCACCAACAACCCCTACGACCTCGGCCGCACGCCGGGCGGCTCGTCCGGCGGATCGTCGGCGGCGCTCGCCGCGGGCTACGGCGCATTGTCGCTCGGCTCCGACATCGGCGGCTCGCTGCGCGTGCCGGGATTCCACTGCGGCATCTATGCGCACAAGCCGACCTTCGCGCTGCTGCCGTCGCGCGGCCACACCCCGCCGCCGCTGCCGCCGCTGCCGTTCGATCGCGATCTGTCTGTGATCGGTCCGATGGCGCGCGGTGCCTCCGACCTGTCGCTGCTGCTCGACGTGATGGCCGGCCCCGATCCGCTCGAAGCCGGCAAGGCCTACCGGCTGGACCTGCCGGCGGCGCGCCACACCGCCTTGAAGGATTTCCGCATCCTCGTGATCGACAGTGATCCGGTGATGCCGACCGACAAGGTGATCCGCGGAAGCATCGACAAGCTCGCCAGCAATCTCGACAAATCAGGCGCGAAGGTGTCGCGCTCGAGCCCGTTGTTGCCGGACTTCGCCGCGTCCTCGCGGCTTTACATGCGGATCCTGCTGTCGTTCCTCGCGGCGACCTTCCCGCCGGAGGTCTATGCCGGCGCCTGCGCGGCAGCCGCCGCGCTGCCGGCCGGCGACACCAGCCTGCAAGCCGAACGGCTCCGCGGGATCGCGCTCAGCCATCGCGACTGGGTGATCGCCGATGGCGGCCGCGCACGGCTGCGCGCGCAATGGCGCGAGCTGTTCAAATCGTTCGACGCGGTGATCTGCCCGATCATGCCGACGCCGGCCTATCCGCACGATCATTCGCCGGACCAGGAGCAGCGCAAAATCCTGATCGACGGTGAGCCGCACGTCTACACCGACCAGCTCGCCTGGCCCGGCATCGCAACGCTGCCCGGCCTGCCCTCGACCGCGATCCCGACCGGCTTTGCGCCCGACGGATTGCCGATCGGCGTGCAGATCGTCGGTCCCATGCTGGAAGACCGCACGCCGCTGAAACTCGCCGAGTTGATCGAGCACGAATTCGGCGGCTTCGTGCCGCCGAAGATGTTCGACGATTGAGTGCGACAACTGTAGAAGCCGTCATTGCGAGCGAAGCGAAGCAATCCATATGGCAACGTGCGCGGAACGATGGATTGCTTCGTCGCTTCGCTCCTCGCAATGACGGGGTGAGAGAGCGGAGGAAACCAATGAGCAACGACCTCGACGAGCTGACAAAGCTCAACAAGGACTACGTCGACTCGGTCCAGAACTGCGACGTCAAGCGCTTCGACGAAATCCTGGCTGAGGATTTCTACTGCACCAATCCCGACAAGAGCCTGGTCGACCGCGCCGCCTTCCTGAAGCAGACGGCAATTCCCGTGAAGATCAAGGGATTGAAGGCCGAGGACGTCAAGATCCGCATCCTCGGCGACTTCGCCATCATCCATGCGAAGACCAGCTACACCAACGCCGACGGCCAGCCCGCGCACGGCCGCTACACCGATTGCTGGGCAAGGCAGAACGGAACATGGCTCGCAGTGTCGGCGCACGTCGCGCGGTAAGGGCAACGTTCGCAGCGTCACGCTCCGCTGTCATGCCCCGCTTCAAGCGGGGTATCCAGGACGCCGCGGTTGCTCGGCTCAAGCCCAACCGCCTCTGCAATACTTGGGTCGCCCGGTCAAGCCGGGCGACGACCACCAGGGTTAGCTGTCGAACATGATCACGCTGCGCAGGGTCTTGCCGGCCTTCATGTTGGCAAAACCCTCGTTGATCTCGGAGAGCTTCAGCTTGGCCGAGATCCAGTCCTCGAGATGCAGCTTGCCGCGCATGTAGAAATCGACGAGGCGCGGCATGTCGACACGGAAATGGTTCGACCCCATCGACGAACCCTGAATGCGGCGCTCGCGCAGGAAGTCGAAGCCGTGCAGCTCGATCTTCTGGCCGAACGGAATCATCCCGACGATGGTCGCGGTGCCGCCCGCCGCCAGCATGGCGAAGGCCTGCTCGGCGGTCTCCTTGCGGCCGAGCACCTCGAAAGAGTGCTGCACACCGCCGCCGGTGAGCTCGCGCACCTGCTGCACGACGTCGCCGCGCGCGGGATCGACGATGTCGGTGGCCCCGAGCTTGGTCGCAAGCTGCAGCTTCGCCGGATTGATGTCGATCGCGATGATGCGGCCGGCTCCGGCGATCTGCGCGCCGTTAATCGCGGCCATGCCGACGCCACCGCAGCCGATCACGGCCACGGTCTCGCCGGCGGTCACCTTCGCGGTGTTCACCACGGCGCCGTAGCCGGTGATGACGCCGCAGCCGATCAGCGCGGCGAGATCGAGCGGCATTTCCTTCTTGATCTTCACGATCGCGTTCTCGTGCACCAGCATCTGCTCGGCAAAGGAAGACAGATTGAGGAACTGGTTGAGCTTCTCCTTCCGACCCCAGGACAGGCGGTTGGACGCGCCGGGCAGCATCTTCACCGTGGTGTCGGTGCACAGCACGGTGCGGCCGGTGGTGCAATTGTCGCAGGTGCCGCAGAACACCGACAGGCAGGTGACGACGTGATCGCCCGGCTTCACGTAGTTGACGTCGGAGCCAACCTTCTCGACCACGCCGGCCGATTCATGGCCGAGCACCGCCGGCAGCGGATGCGGATAGAGGCCTTCCATGAAATGCAGGTCGGAGTGACAGAGCCCCGCGACCGCGGTGCGGATCAGGACCTCGCGCGGCCCCGGATTGGGCACGCTGACGTCTTCGATCACCAGCGGCTGATTGACTTCGTGCAGGACGGCGGCCTTCATCGGGATCTCCCTCTGTGTTCTTGTTTGTTTGAAAAGTGCGCTCGCGCGGCAGACTACGCTGCGACGAGCAGTTCGCCAACCTCGGCCATGCCGACCGCGCGATCGCCGAGCAGGTGCTCGGTCATCCTGCGCTGAACGGTATTTTCCGCAAGCCGGAACGGATCGCCGGGCGTCACGCGATGATCGATCACCATCCGCGACAGCAGCAGCCGGCGCGCATCGCCGCGCATATCGTGGATGCGTCCGCCCTCCCACGCCAGCGCCACCGCGCTTGCGACATGATAGAGCAGGCTGGTGGCACGCCGCGCATCGCCCTCGTTGTCGATGCGGCCGGCGACTTCGCGCGCAAACGCGATCGCGCGGTCACTGAGGTCGCGAAGCCGGTTGCGCCAGGCCTCGGGCACGTTCGGGCTGTCATCGAGCCGCGCATGCAGATCGGCGGCGAGCGCATTGTCGGCGCCATGGCGCCCGACCGCACGCTTCAGCGCATCGATTGCGACGATATTGCCGGTGCCTTCCCAGATCGAGCCGAGATGCGCATCGCGCAGCAGCCGCGGCGTGACGAATTCCTCGATGTAGCCGATGCCGCCGCGCATCTCCATCGCGTCGCCGCAAACCTTGCGGGCGTCGCGGGTGGCGCGGAATTTCAGGGTCGGCGTCAGGATGCGCAGCAGCGCCGCGGCATCCTGGCTGCCGGCCTCGGCCCGATCGAGCGCGTCGGCAGTCAAAAAACTCATCGACAGCGCCTGCTCGGTCGGCAGCATGATCTTCATCAGCTGACGCCGCGCCAGCGGCAGGTCGATGATCCGCTGGCCGAACACCACGCGGCCCCGCGCCACGGTAATGGCATCGTGCCAGGCGCGGCGCATCAGCGCGGTCGACTTCACGCCGTTGGACAGACGCGACGAGTTCACCATCTCGGCCATCTGCACGAAGCCGCGGTCGAGCTTGCCGACGGCATAGGCGATCGCACCGTCGAACTTGATCTCGCCCGAGGCCATCGAGCGGGTGCCGAGCTTGTCCTTCAGACGCACGATCCGGTAGTGGTTCTGCGAGCCGTCGTCGAGGAAGCGCGGCATCAGGAACAGGCCGACGCCTTTGGTGCCGGGCCCCGCGCCTTCAGGCCGCGCCAACAGCATCACCACCTTGGCATCGGCGTTGGAGCAGAACCATTTCTCGCCGTAGAGCCGCCAGTGGTCGCCTTCCTGCACCGCGCGCGTGGTCAGCGTGCCGACGTCGGAGCCGCCCTCCTTCTCGGTCATGAACTGGCCGCCCTGGGTCAGCTTGCTCATGTCGGTCTGAGTCAGGCCGTCGAGATATTTCGCCTTCAGAGTCTCACTGCCGAAATTCGCCAGCAGCTTTGCGCAGCCGTCGGTGACGTTGATCGGGCAGCCCATGCCGAATTCGGTCTGGTTGAACAGGAAGGTGAAGGCGTGCTTGGCCACCACAGGATATTTGTCTGGCCAGCCCATGATGCCCTTGCGAAGCGAGAGCGCATGGATGCCGAACTCGCCGAACGCGGCCTTCTCGATCTCGCGATAGGCCGGATGATATTCGATTGTCTGCACGTCGCGGCCGAACTTGTCGCGCTGGTGCAGCACCGGCGTATGCCGGTCGGCGAGCCGCGCGCATTCGTCGAGATAGCCGCCGGCCAGGCCGCCGAGCCGGTCGAGATGCGGCTCGATGTGGCGGAACAACGCCTCGGGCAGATGCAGTTTGAGAAGATCGGTCAGCGCCGGATCGGCCCGGTAGAAATTCATTCCCGTCGTATCGGGCGCCAACAGGCCCGGCTGGCTGGCGGACGACGTTTTCGGATCCTGCTTTTGCGGCTGCATTGAATTCTCGGCTACGGTGCTCATTTGTTTGGGCACGACTATCCTCCTCCGGCCGAGCAAAGGAAAGCCCAATGGATATTCCGAAGTACAAGATCGCCCTGATCGTCGGCGCCGGCGAGGGCCTCAGCGCCTCGCTGACGCGGCTATTTTCGCGAGAGGGAATTCGTGTGGCCTTGGGCGCGCGCAGCATCGAGAAGCTCGGCGCGCTCTGCAACGAGACCGGCGCGCGCGCCTATGCCTGCGACGCCACCAAGGCCGAGGATGTCGAGCGTCTGTTCGGCCTGGTCGAACGCGAGATCGGAACACCTGATCTCGTGGTCTACAACGCCTCCGGCCGCAGCCGCGGTCCCTTCGTTGAACTCGTGCCCGCCGAGGTCGAGCAGGCGATCGCGATCTCGGCGTTCGGCGGTTTCCTGGTGGCGCAGGAGGCGGCGAAGCGCATGCTGCCCAACAAGAAGGGCGCAATCCTGTTCACCGGCGCCTCGGCCAGCGTCAAGGGCTATGCGCAATCGGCGCCGTTCGCGATGGGCAAGTTCGCGTTGCGCGGGCTGGCGCAGAGCATGGCGCGCGAATTGTCCCCGCAGGGCATCCATGTCGCGCATTTCGTGATCGACGGCGGCATCCGCAGCGCCGCGCGCATCGAGCCCGCCGACCGCCCGGATTCGATGCTCGATCCCGACGCGATTGCCTTGAGCTACTGGAACGTGCTGCAGCAGCCGCGCAGCGCCTGGACCTGGGAGCTGGAATTGCGGCCCTGGGTTGAAAAGTTTTGAGATGACGGAAATCATTTATAAGCCGTAGGCTGCACGCGAGCCGCAGCCAACTCCGTCATTGCGAGCGGAGCGAAGCAATCCATGCCTCGTCTCGGGGAAAGATGGATTGCTTCGTCGCTTCGCTCCTCGCAATGACAGATAAATAGGGGAAGGAAACATGACCGCTGAAATCAAGATCGAGACCGGCACCGACGAACTGCTCTGCATGATCCGCGACCGCGTCGCCGTCATCACGCTGAACCGTCCGGACGCCCGCAACTCGCTGTCGGACACGCTGACGCCGGCGCTGCGCACGATGATCCGGAGCTGCGGCGAGAACCCCGAGGTCGGCGTGCTGCTCGTCACCGGCGCCGGCAAGGCGTTCTGCGCCGGCGGCAACGTCAAGGGCATGGGCGCCAATCGCGATCCGAAGAAGCTCGAAATGTCCTATGAGGACAAGGTCGCGGACCTGCAGGAGCGCCAGCGCCTCTTGACCGGCGCGCTCGCCTCGGTGCGCAAGCCGACCATTGCCGCGCTGCCCGGCCCCGCGGTGGGCGCGGGCCTTGCGATCGCGATGGCCTGCGACATCCGAATCGCGGCGCAATCCGCCTTCATCTCGACCGGCTATCTGCGCGTGGCGCTGAGCGGCGACTACGGCATGGCCTGGCTGTTGACACGCCTGGTCGGCACCTCGCGCGCCCGCGAATTGATGTTCACCTCCGAGAAGGTCGATGCCGCAAGATGCGAGCAGATCGGTCTCGTCAACCGCGTGGTGCCGGACGAGACGCTGCAGGACGAAGCGTTTGCGCTGGCGAAATCGATCGCCGAAGGTCCGACGCTCGCGTTGCGTTACATGAAGGACAATCTCGACGAGGCGCTGCAATTCGACTTCGCCACCGCCCGCGACCACGAGGCCGAGCGGCTGATCCGCCTGACCACAACGGCCGATCACAAGGAGGCCGTGCAGGCCTTCATCGAGAAGCGCAAGCCGGTGTTTCGGGGCAACTAGGCGCGCAGCCTCTTCTCCTTCCCCCTGCAAGGGGGAAGGTCGGGATGGGGGTCAGCCACAAGTACCGCTGCTCGGGGAGAGAGTTGATCCCCACCCGCTTTGCTCTAGCGAGCAAAGCGACCTCCCCTTTTCAAGGGGAGGTTAGAGAAAAGGGCCCGGTTCTGGAGGGGCCAGAACCGGGCCTAGTCAGTCAAACCGCAAGCGAGGACATCACGGCCGAGCGGGAAGTGACGGCGAGCCGCCAGCTGGCACAGGGAATGTCTTGCGGTTCGACGTGGATCTCCTTCGCAAAGCGCACCAGCTTCCAGTCGCCGGGGCTTTGGGTAAAGGCGTAATCGGACTTGCGGGCGAGGCCGATCATCGCCGTATTGGAGCGCAGCGTGTCGCCGAAGATGCGCTCGGCTCCGAAAGACGCCGCGCGGCATTCGAGGTTCTTCAACAGCGCCTTGCCAATGCCGTGGCCCTGCCACCGGTCATCGATCGACAGGCCGAACTCGACGCTCGACGTATCGGCATGGAAGGCGTAGCGGGCTTCGCCGACGATGGTCTCAAAACCATCGACCAGCATCGTCGCGACCACCGTGAACCGGTCAGCCTCGCCGACGTGAATAAAACGCTCGAGCTCCATCTTCGGCAGCTCGCTGAGTGCACCCAGAAAGCGATTGTAACGCGACCCGGCGGAGAGCGAGCGGATGTAAGCCTGCAGCTCTTCGCGGTCGCGCGGCTCGACGAAGCGCACCTTGACCTCGCTGCCGTCCTTGGCGCGCAGCACATCAGAGTATTGCTTGAGATCGTCGAGATGCAGCGCAGTCATGACACGCTCCTCGGGGGTGAAGAATTGGCCGGCACCCCTCGATCGAGGCGGCGCCGGCGATGGCGGCCCATCAGGCCCGCCAGAACGGCTTGTCGGTCTCGAAAACGATGTCGCTGCGGGACATGCCGATGTCGTGCAGGTCGCGCTCGGTCCACTGCGACAACTCGCGGCGGCGCTCATAGCGATCCCACCAGACATGCAGGGTCTCACCGACCTGATCCAACAGGCCCGGCGTATGATGATTTGTCATCGATTCATTGGTGAAAATAGACATTTGCGGCTCCTCTCGGTAACCTTTTGGCGGTAATATTGGCGCTATTCGGTCTGTTCACAAACGACACTTTGTACCGCTTCGCATGAAATAAAGTCATGTATTGGGAGACCGTCCTGAGATGACCAGCCGCCTGCCGTCGTTGAACGGCCTGAGAGCGTTCGAGGCCGCCGCGCGGCACATGAGCTTCACGGTCGCGGCGTCCGAACTGAACGTGACGCAGACCGCGATCAGCCATCAGATCCGGCGCCTCGAGGAAGAGCTCGGCGTTCGTCTGTTCGTCCGCCAGAACCGCTCGTTGAGCCTGACGCCGGAGGCCGCCGAATACCTTCCGGGCGTCCGCGCCGCCTTCAACGACCTCAGGCTTGCGACCGACCGCCTGCTGCGCCGGGACGACGATCACGTGTTGACCGTCTCGACGCTGGCATCGCTCGCCGCCAAATGGCTGCTGCCGCGGCTGTCGGCATTCCAGGAAACGCATTCCGGCATCGACGTCCGCATCACCACCTCGACCAGCCTGGTCGACTTTCAGCGCGACAAGGTCGATGCGGCGATCCGCTATGGCCGCGGCCAATGGCCGGGCCTGCGCGCGGACTGGCTGATGGCGGACGAGCTGTTTCCGGTGTGCAGTCCGTCGCTGCTGGATGGAACCAGGCCGCTCAAATGCCCCGAAGACCTTAGGGACCACGTGCTGCTGCACACCAGCAATGCCAACAGCGACGACTGGCGGCTGTGGCTGACCGCGGCCGGATTGCCGACCGACATCTCCAAGCAGCCGGGGGTGACCTTCGACCTGCTGTTCGTAACGATCCAGGCTGCGATCGACGGCATCGGCATCGCGATGGGCCGCACCTCCTACGTGCAGGACGACATCGCCAAGGGCCGCCTCGTGGTTCCCTTCAAGATCGCGCTGCCTGCCGACGCCGGCTTCTATCTGGTCACGCCGCAGGGACGCGCCGATTCACCGAAGCTCTCCGCATTCCGCTCCTGGCTCGGCGCCACCGCGCATACCGCGCCTTGATGCGGCGCACGCCGCAACAGCGATTCCCCCCTACGGCTTTTTTCCGATAGCGGCGGCGCGATTTCGGGTTGGTCGCGCCGGACAGCCGTGCCAGATTGCCGCATATGGCAGGTAACTGCCTTGGCTGGCGAAACAATTTGCGCCGGCCGTTTGGTCACGGGGAGGAAAGGGCGTTATGTCGCAGTCGAGTTCATCACAAGTGCCGCAAATCAAGTCGCGTCTCGGCGCCATCCTGCGCGCGACCAGTGGCAATTTCCTCGAACAATTCGACTTCTTCCTGTTCGGCTTCTATGCGCAAGACATCGCGAAGGCGTTCTTTCCTGCCCAGAACGAGACGGCGGCCCTTCTCAACGCCTATGGCGTGTTCTGGCTCGGCGCGCTGATGCGCCCCGTGGGCGCGATCGTGCTCGGCTCCTACATCGACCGCATCGGCCGCCGCCAAGGCCTGATCGTGACGCTGGCGCTGATGGCGCTGGGCACCGTCGTGATCGCGTTCTGCCCGGGTTATGCGGCAATCGGCATTGCAGCGCCGATCATCGTCCTGATCGGCCGCCTGATCCAGGGTTTTTCGGCCGGCGTCGAGCTGGGCGGCGTGTCCGTCTACCTCTCCGAGATCGCAACACCCGGCAACCGCGGCTTCTACACCTCGTTCCAATCGTCCAGCCAGCAGGTTGCGATCTTCGTTGCGGCGATCATCGGCTATCTGTTGCGCGAAGTGATGCCCGGCGACACTTTCCTCGATGCGATCGGCGGCGTCGCCAAGTGGCGCATCCCGTTCTTCGTCGGCTGCATCATCATTCCCGTCATTTTCATGTTGCGGCGTTCGCTCGAGGAAACGCCGGCCTTCCTGGCCATGAAGAAGCATCCGACGCCGAGCGAAGTGTTCGCCTCGGCAATCGAGAACTGGCGCATCGTCATCCTCGGCATGATGATCGCGGTGCTGACCACCACGACGTTCTATTTCATCACCGTGTATGCGCCCGGCTTCGGCAAGGAGTTGCACCTTTCGGCGTCCGGGACGCTGCTGGTGACCCTGCTCGTCGCGGTGACGAATTTCATCTGGAATCCGGTCGGCGGCGCGCTGTCCGACCGGATCGGCCGCAAGCCGGTGCTGATCGCGATCGCGAGCCTGTCGTTCGTGACCGCCTATCCGGCCCTGTCGTGGCTCGCGCATGAGCCCACGCTCGGGAAGCTGCTCGCGGTGCAAATGATGTTCTCGTTCTACTTTGGCGTCTACAGCGGCACGATGCTGGGTTGTCTGGTCGAGATCGTGCCGGCGCATGTCCGCACCACCTGCTTCTCGATCGCGTTCGCGCTGGCGGCCGGCATCTTCGGCACCTCGACGCCCTTTGTCGCAACCAAGCTGATCAGCATGACCGGTGGGGACAAGGCCTCCCCGGCCTACTGGCTGATGTTCGGCGCGGCGCTCGGCATCATCGCCGCACTGATCGTCTATCGTGGCGGCCAGACCATCGAGCAGCGCGAGACGGTTGCTGCGTGATTGGCATATGCATTCGGGGCAGACTCCTTATTTGAGCATGATCTTTCGGAAAACCGCTACACACTTTTCCGGATCATGCTCATTCGCCTGCCCCTGTTGCTTTCCATGCCGACAGCGATAACAAGAGCGCATGGTTGATCTGACACGCAGGTTCGACGTGCTGGTGATCGGCGGCGGCAACGCCGCCCTCTGTGCTGCGATCAGCGCGCGGCGCGCCGGCGCCTCCGTGCTGGTGCTGGAGGGGGCCCCGAAGTTCTACCGTGGCGGCAACACCCGCCACACCCGCAACATGCGCTGCGCTCATGACGCGGCGACCGAGATCCTCACCGGTCCCTACACCGAGGAGGAGTTCTGGAAGGATTTGCTGCTGGTGACCGGCGGCCAGACCGACGAGGAACTGGCGCGCTTCATGATCCACGAGTCCAAGGACATCCTGAACTGGATCGTCGAACAAGGCGTGCGCTGGCAGCCCTCGCTCGGCGGCACGCTGAGCCTTGGCCGTACCAACTCGTTCTTCCTCGGCGGCGGCCGCGCGATGCTGAACGCGCTGTATCGCACCGCCGAGGAGCTCGGCGTCGACATCCTCTACGATGCCGAGGTGATCGACCTCGTGATCGAGGACGGCATGTTCCTGTCAGCGCAGCTGAAGCAGCCGGTCGGCGGCAAGACCGAGGTGCGCGCCTCGACGCTGGTCGGGGCGGCCGGCGGCTTCGAGGCCAACATCGAATGGCTGAAGCAATATTGGGGCGAGGCCGCCGACAATTTCCTGATCCGCGGCACACCCTATAACCGCGGCACGATCCTCAAGATGCTGCTCGCCAAGGGCGTGCAGGAGATCGGCGATCCCACGCAGTGCCACGCGGTCGCGATCGATGCCCGTGCGCCGAAATTCGACGGCGGCATCATCACTCGGCACGACTCGGTGGTGTTCGGCATCGTCGTCAACAGGCATGCCGAGCGCTTCTACGACGAAGGCGAGGACATCTGGCCGAAGCGCTATGCGATCTGGGGCCGCCTGGTCGCCGCGCAGCCGGACCAGATCGCGTACATCATTTTCGACTCGACCGTCGTGACGAGCTTCATGCCGACGCTGTTTCCGCCGATCGCGGGCGCGACGATCGCCGAGCTTGCCGGCAAGCTCGAGCTCGATGCCGCGGCACTGGAAAAGACCATCACCGAGTTCAACGCCGCGGTGCAACCCGGGACGTTCGACCACACCAACCTCGACGACTGTGCTACCCAAGGCATCACGCCGCCGAAGACGCATTGGGCGCGCAAGATCGACACGCCGCCCTACCTCGCCTATCCGGTGCGGCCCGGCATCACCTTCACCTATCTCGGTACCCGCGTGAACAGAGAGGCGCGAATGCTGATGAAGGACGGCAAGCCGTCCGCCAACATGTTCGCCGCCGGCGAGATCATGGCCGGCAACGTGCTCGGCAAGGGCTACGCCGCCGGCATCGGCATGACCATCGGCAGCGTGTTCGGCCGTGTCGCCGGCCGGGAAGCGGCGAAGAATGCGCGGAATTGAGTGCCGCGCGATCGGGGAGGAGCGATGTCACGTGTTGCGATGTTCGCCGCTGCGGCGATCCTGATGGCCTCGGCCGCCAGCCACGCCGCCGAGCCGATCGCGCTGCGCGACATGGGCTCGTTTCATGTCGGCGGCCGCCTCGTCGAGATATCAGGCAAGCCGGTGAAAGAAGTTACCTTCACGCCCGGCGGCGTGCCCGCAAAAGTCGATCCGAACGGCACCTACCAGGTCGAGCAGATGTACGTGCAGTACTTCCTGCCGCAAAACGAGAAGGGCGCCTATCCGCTGTTGCTGTGGCACGGCGGCGGCCTGACCGGCGTCACCTATGAGACGACGCCGGACGGCCGCGAGGGCTGGCTGAACTACTTCCTGCGCAGGGGCTGGAGCGTCTACAATTCGGACGCCGTCGAGCGCGGCCGCGCCGGCTGGGCGCAATATCCCGATATCTTCAAGGGCGAGCCGGTGTTCCTCACGACTGCCAATCCGTTCGAGCGCTTCCGCATCGGCGACGGCCCCGGCTCCTACGATCCCGATCCGGCCAAGCGCCGCCTGATGCCGGGCAGCCAGTTCCCGAACGAAGGCTACGAAAATTTCGTCAAGCAGAACGTGCCGCGCTGGACCACCACCGACGACGCGACGATCGCGGCCTACATTGCCGAGATCGATCGCGTCGGCCCCTGCATCATCCTGTTCCACAGCCAGGCCGGCACGTTCGGCTTCAAGGTCGCGCAGGCGCGGCCCGACAAGGTCAAGGCGCTGATCGCCATCGAGCCGGCCGGGGTCGGCGATCCCGCCAAGGTCGACGTCCTGAAGAACATCCCGACGCTGATGGTTTATGGCGATTACATCGAGCGCGATTCGCGCTGGCCGAAGATCCGCGCCACCGGCGGCGCCTTTGCCGACGCCATCCGCGCCGCCGGCGGCAGCGTCGACGTGGTCGACCTGCCCAAGGCCGGCATCACAGGCAATTCGCACATGATGATGATGGACAAGAACAACGCCGAGGTCGCCGGCCTGATCCAGACATGGCTGGAAGGCAAAGGGCTCACCAAGAAATAGGACACCAACGCGCGATGCACGGGACGAGAATCTTGCAGGAAGCCGACCGTCTGATGACGGTGTGCAATTCCTGCCGCTATTGCGAGGGCCTGTGCGCGGTGTTTCCCGCGATGGAGATGCGTCGCGCCTTCTCCGACGGCGACCTCAACTATCTCGCCAATCTGTGCCACGCCTGCGGCGCCTGCTACACGGATTGCCAGTTCTCGCCGCCGCACGAGTTCAACGTCAATGTGCCGAAGACACTGGCGGTGGCGCGCGCAGAGTCCTACGCCGCCTATGCCTGGCCGCGGGCCTTCTCCGGCGCGTTCGCGCGCAACGGTCTCGTCATCAGCCTGATCGCAGCACTCAGCGTTGCCGCCTTCATCTTCGGCTTCGCCGCGATCAACGACCGCGGCGTGCTCACCGGCATCCACACTGGTCCCGGCGCGTTCTACAAACTGATGCCGCATAATGCGATGGCGCTGCTGTTCGGCGCCGCTTTGCTCTACGCGATCCTCGCGCTGGTGATGGGCGTGCGGGCGTTCTGGCGTGATATCGGCGAGCCGGCCGGCATGACGACCGACGCAAGATCGCTGTTGCAGGCGGTCCGCGATGCCGGCGAATTGCGCTATCTCGACGGTGGCGGCGTCGGCTGCTTCAACGAGGACGATCATCCGACCGACCGCCGCAAGCTGTATCACCACCTCACCTTCTACGGCTTCGCCCTGTGCTTCGCCGCGACCTGCGTCGGCACGCTCTACCATTACCTCTTGGCGCGCGAGGCGCCCTATGCGTGGTGGGACCTGCCGGTGGTGCTCGGCACGCTCGGCGGCATCGGCCTCGTGGTCGGCCCGATCGGGCTCCTGTCGGAGAAATGGAAACGCGACCGCGTGCTGGTCGACGCGCAGCAGATGGGCATGGACACCGCGTTCATCCTGATGCTGTTCCTGACTAGCGTCACCGGCCTTGCCTTGCTGCTGTGGCGCGAGAGCGCCGCGATGGGCCCGCTGCTGGCGCTGCATCTCGGCGTGGTATTCGCGCTGTTCATCACCATGCCTTACGGAAAATTCGTCCACGGCATCTACCGTTTCGTCGCGCTGGTGCGCTACGCACGGGAACGGCAGATGATGGTGCACGGCGAATAATTGCCCGCCGTCATTCCGGGGCGATGCGCAGCATCGAGCCCGGAATCCATCGGGCGACATATCCAAGCGGAGAAATGGATTCCGGGCTCGCCGCTTGGCGGCGCCCCGGAATGACGCGCGGTCAGAGGTCCACCACCACGTAGTCGCTCTCTACCGCGACCTTGATGGTCTCGGCGACATACGGCCCCTTCACCACATTGGTGCCGGGCTCGACGCTGACCGGGTAGGCGCGCACGCGGAAGCGGCGCGGGTCGCAATAGGACTGGCCGGTGCGGATATCGAACTCCCAGCCGTGCCAGGGACAGCGCAGGATCTCGCCGAGCTTGGTGTATTCGATCTCGCCGGGGTCGGACGACGAGGCGAGCCCGATCAGCGGCCCCTCGCACAGCGCCGCGCCCTGATGCGGGCAGCGGTTCAGCAGGCCGAAGAACTCGCCCTTGACGTTGAAGATTGCGATCGGCCGTCCGTCGATCTCGAGGAATTTCCGCGACCCCGGCGGCAGTTCGTCCACCGGAGCAATCACATGACGCGCCATCTTAGGAAATACCGTACAGCTGCTTCGCATTGTCGAGATAGAACGCCTGGCGGTTGGCGTCGCTGACGCCGGCCGGCAGCACGCGCGACGGCTCGTCATAGTCCCAGTGCGGGTAGTCGGTCGCAAACAGCAGCTTGTCCCAGCCGATCCACTCGATGGTCTGGAACAGATGGTCGCGGCTCTCCGGATCCTCCATCGGCTGCGTCGTCCACCAGATGTGATCGCGGATATATTCCGACGGCTTGCGCTTCAGGTGCGGCACCTCGGCGTGCAGTCGCGAAAACACCTTGTCGAGCCGCCACGCCAGCGACGGCGCCCAGCCGAAGCCCGCCTCGACCATCACCATCTTCAGTTTCGGGAAGCGCTCGAACACGCCCTCGAGCACGAGGCTCGCCAGTGCGGTCTGCTGGCACTGCGAATGCCCGACCATCTCCTCGATGTAATAGCTCGGCCAGCCCGACGCGGTGATCGGGTTGCCGCCGAAGCCGAAGGCGTGCACACCGATCGGAAGACCGGCCTCCTCGGCCGCCTCATAGATCGGCCAATAACGGCGCTGGCCGAGCGGCTCGACATTGCGGCTCAGCAGCAGCACCTGGACGAAATTACTGTCGCCTGCGCGCCGGCGGATTTCGGCCGCGGCCGACACGCCGTCCTCGTTGGCGACGACGACCGAGCCCTTCAGGCGTAAATCCTTACTGGTCCATTTCTCGATCTGCCAGTCGTTGACCGCCGTGCAGATCGCACCGGCCAGATCCTGGTTGCGGATTCCCTGCCCGGTGTTGAGCGGATTGAGCACGCCGAGCGCGACGTTGTTGGGATCGAGATGCTGCTTCTGCATGAAGGACAGCGAGGAGCCCTGCGGCCCGCCTTCCGGCGGATAGGCATCGCGGCGCGAGGCATTGGGCTGCGCCTTCGGATAGGGCGGGCCTTCCATCATGCCCTGATAGGCATGGACGCCGAAGGTCTCGAGATGGCTGTGCCAGCGCTTGGCCAGATAAGGATGCAGTTCGTCCTTGGTCGCGCGGGCCGGATGAATGTCGCAATCGGCGATCGCGGTCTTGATGCCAGCCGACGCAGCCGCCTCGGGACGTTCCCGAATCTGGATGTTCATCGCACCGTCTCCTTCACCTGCAAGCGCGGATAGGTCGCATGCGGATTGTCGATCATGATCTTGCGGACCAGATCCTGCGACAATCCCTTCGGCAACACCTCGTCACCGTCGAACTGCCAATGCGGATAGTCGGTGGAGAATAGGATCAATTCGTCCGACTGCATATGGTCGAACAGCCGGTTCAAGGTGTCGCCGTCCGGCGGCGCGTCGACCGGCTGCAATGAGAAACGGATGTTGCTGCGCACAATCTCCAGCGGCGCGCGGTCGACCCAGGGCGTCTCCATGCGCACGCCGCGCCAGAACTTGTGCAGCCGCCACAGGAACGGCGGCAGCCAGGTGAAGCCGGACTCCAGCATCACCATCTTCAGGTTCGGGTGACGCGCGAACACCCCCTCGACGATCAGGCTGGTGAGCTGGGTCTGGAACGCCTGCGCCTGCGCGACATAATCCTCGATGTGATAAGAGCCCCAGCCGACCGAGGTCGGCGGGTTGTGATAGGCGCTGCCGGCATGGATGCCGATCGGCAGGCCGAGCCGTTCGGCCGCCGCGTAGATCGGCCAATAGTGCCGCTTGCCGAGCGGCATGTCGCCCATCACGAGCATCAGCACCTGCACGAAGCGTCTGTCCTGCGCGCAGCGCTCGATCTCGGCGACAGCCTTCTCGATGCTCTGCACGGGGATCACGATCGAGCCGCGCAGCCGATCGTCCTTGTCGAGCCATTCCTTGACCAGCCAGTCGTTGAGCGCGCGGCAGAACGCATCGGCCATGTCCTCGGAGAACACCATCTGCACGCCGTAGAGCGGATTGCAGATGCCGGTGGCGGTGCCGAACCGGTCGAGCGCCTGGCGCTGCATGTCGGCGAGGCTCGAACCCGGCTTGCCCTGCGCGGGACGCCAGTCCGGCCGCGAGGCGATCGGCGAGTTGGTCGGATAGGATTGCGAGATCAGGTCGGTCATGCCGCGCGTCGTCACCTGGTCCCGCCAGTAGTCGTTCATGTACGGCAGCAGACTGGTGAGATGAGGCACGGCGGGATGCAGATCGCAATCCACGCCGCCCGCGATCGGCGACGTCATGGTGTTTCCTCCGCGCACGCTCTCGCAACAACTGTCGGGGCGGCGCTTGGTTGTTGTCCGGCATTGAAGCAGTCCATGCCGCGCTCCGCAACATCGGCAGAGGCTGACGTGGTGTGCTAGGAAGGCAGAACGCCCCACGGGATTTTCATGGCAGTTTCCTGGCAGTTTTCCTGGCAGTTTTCATGACAAACAACGAGAAAGAGCGCCGATGAACGCACTCATATCCATCGCCGAGCAGGTCGCCGCAAAGCTGATCGCGAACAAGCAGACCATTGCGGTCGCGGAATCCTCCACCGGCGGACTGATCTCGGCATCGCTGCTCGCGGTGCCCGGCGCATCGGCCTATTTCCTCGGCGGCGGCGTGATCTACACCCGCGATGCGCGGCGCGTGCTGATGGACATTCCCGACGACGCCATGCGCGGTCTCCGCTCGTCGTCGGAACCCTACGCGCAACTGCTGGCGCGCCAGATCCGCGAGCGCCTCTCGGCGGATTGGGGATTGTCCGAGACCGGTGCGGCCGGCCCGACCGGCAACCGCTACGGCGATGCCGCCGGCCATAGCTGCATGGCGGTCGCAGGTCCCCGGCAGCAGGTGATCACGCTGGAGACCGCGAGCGGCGACCGGCAGGCCAACATGCAGACGTTCGCGAAGGCGGCGCTGGAGCTGTTGTTGAGGAACCTCGAGCAGTGACTTCAATTCCGTAGCCCGGATGCAGCGAAGCGCAATCCGGGGCGACTGCGTCCGCAGCACGACCGTTCCCGGATTTCGCTACGCTGCATCCGGGCTACGACGATTTCGCGCGTCCTCATTTCTCGCGGAACGAGCGCATGAACTGGTCGCTCAGCGGCTTCATCAGATACGACAGCATGGTGCGGTCGCCGGTCTGGACGAAGGCTTCCACCGGCATGCCGGGGATGATCTTCACCTCGCTGCCGAGGCGCGCGACCTCTTCCGGCGGCATCGAGACGCGGATCGTGTAGTAGCTCTGCCCGGTGCGCTGGTCGGTGTTGACGTCCGCGGAGACGCGGGTAACGACACCGTTCAGCTCCGGCGTGGTGCGCTGGTTGAAGGCGGAGAGCCGCAGCACGGTCTTCTGTCCGACCTGGAGCTTGTCGATGTCCTGCGGATTGACCTTGGCCTCGACCGACAGGTCATCGGCCCTCGGCACGATCATCATGATGGCGTCGCCCGCGGTAACGACGCCGCCGACGGTGTGGACGGTCGATTGCAGCACCACGCCGTCCTGCGGCGCGCGGATGTCGATGCGGCGGAGCTGGTCTTCGGCGGTCACCTTGCGCTCGACGAACTCGCCGATCTTGTCATTGGCCTCGCGCAGGTCCTTGGAGACTTCCGAAAGCATGTCCTTGTCGACCTGGATGATCTGCAGCTCGGTCTCGGTGATCTTGCCCTTGGCCTGGGCGCGTGAGGCAATGTACTGCGCGCGCTCGCCGGAGAGCCGCGCGGCGTCACGCTCCAGCGTGGTGAGGCGGGTCAGCTGCACCAGATGCTGCTCATAGAGCTGACGGACGCCGACCAGCTCCTGCTGCACCAGCGCGATCTCCTTGTCCTTGGCGGTTTCCTGCGCCTGCAGGCCGGCAATTTCCTCGTTGAGCTGGGTGACGCGTTCGCGCAACTGCGCCTTCTGGCCGGCGCGGCCGTTGACCCGCACCTCGAACAGCTTGGTTTCGCTCGCCATGATGTCGCGGACGTCGGGATCCTTGGCCTGCTCGGTGAGCTGCGGCGGAAATGCGATCTTGTCGAGGCCCTGCTGCTCGGCCTGGAGCCGGGCCGCACGCGCATAGAGACCGTTCAGCGTCTTGACCACGATCGCAAGGCTCGCCTTCACAACGGTCTCGTCGAGACGCACGACAACGTCGCCCGCCTTGACCGTGTCGCCGTCGCGCGCCAGGATTTCGCCGACGACACCGCCGGTCGGATGCTGCACTTTCTTGACGTTGGTATCGACCACCACCGAGCCCGGCGCGATCAGCGCGCCCGAGATCGGTACCGTCGCAGCCCAGCCGCCGACGCCGCCGCCCAGCACCAGGACCACGGCGAGGCCGACCACGAGGTGCTTCCTGATCGAAGCAAGTGCATTGCGCGGCTGATCGGTCATGCGGCCGCTCATGACTTGGTCGCCCCGGCATCGGCGACGATCTTGATCGGCGTCGGCACCGGCGGCGCGGCGCGCTGCAGCACCTGCGCGAGCACGGTTTCCTTCGGCCCGAAAGTCTGCATGCGACCGTCCTTGAGTACCAGCAGCTGGTCGACGCCCTCGATACCGATCGGCCGGTGCGCGACCACGATGACAATGGCACCGCGTTCGCGGGCGCTGCGCACCGCGCGGGTCAGCGCCTCGTCGCCTTCGCTGTCGAGGTTGGAGTTCGGCTCGTCCAGCACGATCAGGAACGGATTGCCGTACAGCGCGCGCGCCAGCGCGACGCGCTGTGCCTGGCCGGCGGAAAGCGCAGTGCCCTGCTCGCCGACCTGGGTGTCGTAGCCCTCGCGCATCTTGATGATCATCTCATGCACGCCGGCCTCCTTGGCCGCCGCGATGATGCCGTCGGACTTGGCGTCGGGATCGAACCGGCAGATGTTCTGCGCGACGGTGCCGGCGAACAATTCGACGTCCTGAGGCAGATAGCCGACATGGCGGCCGAGTTGGTCCGACGACCACTGATCGAGCGCGGCGCCGTCGAGCCGTACCTTGCCGCGCACCGGCACCCAGACGCCGACTAGCGCCCGGATCAGCGACGACTTGCCGGACCCGCTCGGGCCGATCACGCCGACGCCGCTGCCGGCTTCGACGGCGAAGGTGACGTCCTGCACAATCGGGCGCTGGTCACCCGGCGCCACCATGGTCACCCCTTCGACGGAAAGCTTCTTCTGCGGCGCCTGCAGCAGCGTCTGCTCCGGTCGCGCCGGAATCTGCTGCAGCAGGCGGTTGAGGCGCTGCCAGCTCTGCCGCGCGGCGACGAAGCTCTTCCAATGCGCGATCGCGAGATCGACCGGCGCCAGCGCCCGCGCGCTCAGGATCGAACCGGCGATGATGATGCCGCCGGTGGCCTCCTGGTGGATCACGAGATAGGCACCGACCGCGAGCACGGCGGACTGCAGCATCATGCGCAGCACCTTGGCGACCGCACCGAGCCCGCCGCTCACGTCGCTGGCCCGCTGGTTGCCGGACAGATACTCCTCGTTGGCTTCGTTCCAGCGCTTGTTCATCCGCCCGGCCATGCCCATCGCCACGAGCACTTCGGCGTTGCGGCGGCTGGAGGCAGCGAGATCGTTGCGCCGCGCCGCGAGCGACATCGCTTCCCTCGCCGGCGTGCGCGACAGGTATTCGGTGATCAGCGTCAACATCACCAGGATCACGGCGCCGACCAGCGCCGTGACGCCGAGCAGCCAATGGAACGCGAAGCAGATCAGCATGTAGAACGGCAGCCAGGGCAGATCGAAGAACGCACCGGGCCCCATGCTGCCGAGGAAGGAACGCACATTGTCGAGGTCGCGTAGCGGCTGCAGGCCCTCGCTGCGATTGCCGGCCATCAGCGGCAGCCGCACGATGGTGTCGAACACCCGCGCATTGAGCGCTTCGTCGAGCGAGGTGCCGACGCGGCCGAGAATCCGTCCACGCAGCAGATCGAGCACGCCCTGGGCCATGTAGAGGACCGCGGCGATGACGACGAGGCCGATCAGGGTCGGAACGCTGCGGCTCGGCAGCACCCGGTCGTACACCTGCAGCATGAACATCGAACCTGTCAGATAGAGCAGGTTGATCATGCAGCTGATGAGGCCGACGCCGATGAAGGCACTGCGGCATGCGCGCAGCGCCTCAGCCAGTTCGGAACGCCGGACAGCGGGCGCGACTGCCATAAAAACCGATCTCTGCAATCAAAAGAGCTACGTGATCACCGACTTGTATAGGCGTTTGCGACCACCGTCCATTTAAGTCGCGCCGACCAAAGCATGGTTGGCGGCCTATTTTTGTGATGCCACAGACAGTTGAAGGAATAATTAGCGTTAGCCGGCCGCGGAACCCGGGCCGGCCGCCGGTGCGCTTCTCGGAAAGGGCACGAGAATGACCGACATCGAGACCCGGCCGATCTCGCCATCAACATCGAGCAATACACCGCTGCCGACGCCGAGCCCGGCCTCCGGGCGCCAGCGGGCCTCGGCGCGAATGCCGATCCACGCCCCCCGCGGCGGTCTGAGCAGCTGCACCGCGAGGTTCGGATTGGGGTCGGCCACCACGTTCTGCACCGGGCGCGCGATGCCGTGGGTCCAGTCGGCCGGGCCGAGCACGCGCGCCAGCGGACCGGCGTCCGCAACCACGCTGTGGTGCATGCGAAACCAGGCGACATCGCCGCCGGCACGGGCCTCCATCGCGTCCATGAACCAGCTGCGGCCATGGACCGCGTGCGGGCTGCGCAGCGGAAAGCGCATGGGATCCACCGGGTCGGCTGCGCTGCCGCGAAAGCCGGGGATCTCGACCGCGCGTTCGCGCGACAGCGTCACGCGCACCGTCGCGCAGGGCTGCTCCTCGCCGACCGGCCAGAGCGTGTTGTCGACGACGCTGACCCGGCCGCCCTCGGTCACGGCGGCGACCTGCGTGCGCAATTCCGCCATCGGGGTCGGCCGCAGGAACCAGGCTGACGCCGATATCGCGGTGCCCCAGTTGCGCGGACCTGCCATCGCCTCGACCTCCGCGGTCAACAGGCTTGCGACCGCTCCGCCCTGCAGGCCTGCGAACGGCCCCGCCGCCAGCGCGGCCGGCTTCCAGTGATGCGGCGTAGCTGTTGGTTCGAAGATGGCCAAGGCTGATAAATCTCATGAGGTGAGCAGGATTGAGCGCAGGGCCAATCTGATCCAAGAATAGCGGTCATGACAAACGGCCATTCATCACTTCAGGTGAACCGGATTCACCCATTGGACGCCCCGGATCCGCGGGCCATCCCGCCGCTGCCGGCGCTGCTTGCATTCGAGCGCGCGGCCACCCAGCTCAGCTTCCGCCGCGCCGCGCGCGACCTGTCGCTGAGCCCGTCGGCGATCAGCCACCAGATCCGCGGGCTGGAACAGCAGTTCGGCACCAAGCTGTTCGTCCGCGGCGCGCGCTCGGTGCGCCTGACCGCGGACGGTGAGCGTTACCTTGCGAAAGTGTCGGCCGCGCTGGCAACGCTGCAGGAAGCAAGCCGCGACATGCTGCGGCAACGCGGCGAGGCCAGCGGCGAGCTGTGGATCAGCTCGCTGCCGTTCTTCACCAGCGCCGTGCTGCTGCCGGCGCTGCCGGAGTTCAAGCGGCGCCACCCGCAACTGACGCTGCGGATTGAGGCCACGCACCAATATGCCGACTTCAACGGCTCCCGCGTCGACGTCGCGGTCCGCTACGGGCGGGAACATGCGGCCGGGCTGAAGGTCGAGCCGCTGGTCCAGGTCAGGGCATTGCCGGTGTGCACGCCGGCGCTGGTCAAGGCGGGGCTTCGGAACCCGGCAGACCTGTCGCGCGAGGTGCTGATCCATGTCACGACGCAACCGCGGGGGTGGCCGGCCTGGCTCAAGGAGGCGGGGCTGCCACATCTCGCCCCGCGCGGGCATCTGTGGCTCGACAGCGTGCCGGCGATGCTGGAGGCCGCAGAACATGGGCTAGGCGTGGCGCTTGCAATGGCGCCGCTGATCAAGGCGCGGCCAGGCTTCGGCAAGCGGCTGGTGGCGCCGTTTGCGTTCGAGGCCGAGCCCAGCGAGACGATCTATCTGGTCTCCCGCACCGAGCAGGCGCGGGACCGGCGGATCGCGGCGGTGCGGCGCTGGATCGCCGAGGCGGTCGCGCGGGCGAGCTAAACCGTCGCCGCGGCCGGCTCTGCCAGGACGCAGCGCGCCAGATGGCCGGGCGCGACCTGCACGCTCGGCGGCAGGCTCCCGCTGCAGCGCGGTTCGGCGAACTTGCAACGCGGCGCGAACGAACAGCTGGCCGGTGCCTGGTCGAGCGAGGGCGGCGTGCCCGGGATGGTCTCGAGCCGCTGTCCGCGCATCGCGCCGTGAATGGTCGAGGCCAGCAAGCCCTTCGCGTAGGGATGGACCGGCGTGCGCACGATGTCGCGCAAGGCGCCCTGCTCCACGATCTGCCCGGCATACATCACCGCGACCCGGTCGCAGATCTCGATGGCAACGCCGATGTCGTGGGTGACGAAGATGACGGACATCCCGAACTCGCGCTGCAACTCGCGCAGCAGCAGCAGGATCTGGATCTGCACGGTGGCATCGAGCGCGGTGGTCGGCTCGTCCGCGAGCAGGATCTTCGGCTTGCAGGCCAGCGCCAGCGCGATCATCGCGCGCTGGCGCATGCCGCCCGACATCTCGTGCGGATAGGAGTCCAGCCTTCGCCTCGCGGAGGGGATCCGCACCACCTCGAGCATCTCGAGCGCGCGCGCGGTAGCGTCGCGCTTGCTCTTGCCCTCGTGGCGCATCACCGTCTCCGCGATCTGGCGGCCGATCGTGTAGACCGGATCGAGCGCCAGCGCCGGCTCCTGGAAGATCATCGAGACGGTCTGGCCGCGGAATGCGGACAGCGCCTCGTCATCCATCGCCAGCACGTCCCGGCCGAGCACTTTCACGCTACCGGAGATCTGCGTGCGCTTCTTCGGCAACAGCCGCATCAGCGCGCGCAAGGTCACGCTCTTGCCCGAACCGGACTCGCCGAGCAGCCCCAACACCTCGCCCTCGCCGATCTGCAGGCTGAGATCGTTCACGGCATGGACCGTGCGATCGCCGGTGAAGCGAATGTTGAGGTTGTTGATCTCGACGAGGTTGGTCATGCGAGCTTGGGGACCCTGGCGTGGAAGTCGGTCGCGCGCTGGAAGGCAGCGCCGATCCGGAGCAGCACCGCTTCCTCGAAGGAGCGGCCGATCAGTTGCATCCCAACCGGCAGACCCGTCTTGGTGAAGCCCGAGGGGATCGCGAGCGACGGCAGGCCGAGATAATTGACCGGGCGGGTGAACCGGGTCAGCCGCTGGATCACCGCCTCCGCGCCAGGGCCATTGCCGACATCACTCTCGGCGATGGTCGGCGCCGGTACCGGCGAGGACGGCGCGATCACAGCATCGATCCCGCTGACCGCCGCGTTGTGCGCGGCGAGCGCGGGCCCACGCCAGCGCATCGCCTCGAGATAGGTGACTGCCGGAATGGTCAGGCCGTTCTGCAGCCGCATCAGGACCTGCGCGCCGTAATCCTGCGGCCGCTCGATCATCCAGCGCTTGTGGAAGGCGGCGGCCTCGACCGCGAGAACCAGTTGCGACGCCGAGCCGAGCTGGCGCTGATCAGGCAGCTCGACCTTGACGATCTCGGCACCCTCCTTCTTCAGGGTCGCCACCGTCTCGTCGAGGACGCGCGCCACCTCGCCATCGAGGTCGTCGACATAGAACGCCGTCGGGACGCCGATCTTGAGACCCTTCAACGACTGCTTTGTCGCCGCCATGTAGTCCGGCACTGGCTGCGTCGACGCCGTCAGATCCTCAGGGTCGGCGCCGGCCATCAGGCCGAGCAGCAGCGCGCAGTCCTCGGCAGTCTGCGCCAGCGGGCCGACGGTGTCGAGCGATTGCGACAACGGCATTGCGCCGGCGCGGCTGATGCGGCCGACCGTCGTCTTCAGGCCGGTGACGCCGCAGAAATGCGCAGGCATCCGGATCGAACCGCCGGTGTCGGAACCAAGTGCTGCGAAGGTGAGCCGTGCAGCGACCGCCGAGCCCGAGCCCGAGGACGAGCCGCCGGTGATGTGCTCGGTGTTCCAGGGATTGCGCACCGCGCCGTAATGCACGTTGTGGCCGGTCGGCCCATAGGCGAACTCGACCATCTGCAGCGAGCCGAGCCGGACCTGCCCGGCATCCTTCAGCCGCTGCAACGCGGTCGCGGTCGTCTTCGGCACGAAGTCGCGGCGGATCAGCGAGCCGCAGGTCACAACCTTGCCAGCCTCGTAATACATGTCCTTGTGCGCCAGCGGCACGCCGTGCAGTGCGCCCCGGCTGTTGCCCTTGGCGAGCGCGGCATCGGCCTCGGTGGCGGCGGCCAGCGCCTGCTCCGATTCGATCGCCATATAGGCGTTGAGGCGCGGCTGCCATTCCGCGATGCGGTGTAGTACGGCGCGCGTCACCTCATGCGAGGAGAGTTTCTTGTCGGCAATCGCCTTGGCGACCGCGGTCAGCGTCATCAGGGCAGGTTCGGTGCTCATTTCGACACCTTCTGCGCCAGCAGGAAGCTCGCGGGTTCGAGATCGAACGGCAGCGTGCCGGAGATCGGCGCGAAGCCGTCGAATGCCGGTCCGATCGAATTGGCGATGCGGTTCGCGACCTCGTCGTCAGCGGGCACGTCGGCGACATGCGCGATCACCTTGACGTCCTTGGGAGTTGGTCTGGTCATGCCGCGTTTTCTCCTTTTGCTTTTGCCGGCGCGCGGCTGTGCCCCGAGCCAGGAATGGCCATGTAGCATGCCGCTTGATGGCCCATTGTATCGAGATCGCTGAGTTTTGGCGTGACGTTTGCGCAGAGCGGCTCCGCAAACGGGCAACGGGTGTGGAATCGACAGCCGGCCGGCGGATCGATCGGATTGGGTGGATCGCCCGAGATCGGCGGCACCTCGGTGCGCCTGTCAGGATCGGACGACGGCATCGCGGCCAGCAGCGCGCGGGTATAGGGATGCGCCGGCGCGTCCCAGACCGCGTCGACCGGGCCGAGCTCGACGACTTCGCCGAGATACATCACCAGCACGCGATCGGAGATGTAGCGAACGACGTTGAGATCGTGGCTGATGAACAGATAGGTCAAGCCGAATTCACGCTTCAGGTCGGCGAGCAGGTTGAGCACCTGCGCCTCGACCGACTTGTCGAGCGCGGACACCGCCTCGTCCAGGATCACGAGCCGCGGCGACAGCGCGAGCGCGCGGGCGATGTTGACGCGCTGGCGCTGGCCGCCCGACACTTCGTGTGGATAACGGTTGGCGAAAATCTCCGGGCGCAAGCCCACCTTGCCGAGCAGCTCGCGCGCCAGCGTCCGCGCCGTGTCATCGGCCATGCCGTGCACTTTGGGTCCGAACGCGATCGACTCCTCGATGGTGAGGCGCGGATTGAGTGAGGCGTAGCTGTCCTGGAACACCATCTGCACGCCGCGCCGCAAATCGCGCAGCGAGAGCGCGGCGCCGACCTGCCTTCCATCATAGATGATGTCGCCGGCATCGCGCGTCATTAGATGCATCAATAGCCGCGCGGTGGTCGACTTGCCGCAACCGGATTCACCGACGATGCCGACGGTCTCGCCCTTCATGACTGCGAAGGTGACGTCGTCGACGGCCCGCACGGTCTTGCGCGGGCTGAACAGCCCGCCGCGCACCGGAAAGTGCTTGGTCAGTCCATTGACTTGCAACAGCGGCTGCGCGGCGCCGCCGACATCGGCGATCGGCTCCAGCATGTCGGTTACGGGATTGGCATCCGTCATCGCACTAATTCCTGATGTCCATGGCGCTGCGCATGCCGTCGCTGAGCAGGTTGAAGCAGATCGAAACCGCGAAGATCATCGCCCCCGGCAGCGCCGCGACCCATGGATTGACATAGATCGCGGTGCGCAGCGTGTTCAGCATCAAGCCCCATTCGGGCTCCGGCGGCTTGGTGCCGAGCCCGAGGAACGACAGACCGGCGGCGAGGATCATCGACACCGAGATCAGGCCGGTGGCATAGACGAAGATCGGGCCGAGCACATTGCCGAGCATGTGCACGCGCATGATGGTGAAGGGACCGGCGCCGGAGGCGCGCGCCGCCTCGACGAAATCCATGTTGCGCACCCCGGTGGTGACGCTCTCGGCGACGCGGGTGATCTGCGGCACGAACACGATGGTCAACGACACGATCGAATTGGTGATGCCGGCGCCGAGCGCACCCGAGATCGCGATCGCCAGCAGCACCGACGGGAAGGCGTAGAACACGTCGACGGTGCGCATGATCGCGGTATTGAGCTTGCCGCCGACGTAGCCGGCGACGAGGCCGAGCGAGGTGCCGATCACGAAGGCGAAGATTACCGGCAGGATGCCGATCACTAATGAGAGACGGCCACCATAGATCAGCCGCGCCAGCATGTCGCGGCCGAGCTCGTCGGTACCGAGCGGATAGCCCGGCGTGCCGATGTGGCGGAGGCGGCGGATCATCGAGCCCTGATAGGGATCGGCGAGATGCAGCCATGGCGCCAGCAGCGCGGACGCGAAGATCAGCACCAGGATGATGGCGCAGGCCATGCTGACCTTGTCGCGCCGGATGCGGCGGCCGACCGTCGCCCAATAGCCGCGCGCCTTGCTCGCCGGGGCGGCCTGCAATGCGGTATCGCTCATTGCACTCATGCTCAGCTCCGCTTGATGCGCGGATCGATCGCGGCTTGCGCGATATCGACCAGGAGATTGAGCAGCACGAAGAACAGCGCCAGCACCAGGATCGTGCCCTGCAGCAGTGGCAGATCGCGCTGGAAGATCGCCGAGTTCAGCAAGAGCCCCGAGCCCGGCCAGGAGAACACGGTCTCGATCAGGATCGAACCGCCGAGCATGTAGCCCAGTTGCAGGCCCATCACCGCAAGCGCGGTCGGCGCCGCGTTCTTGATGACGTGGCGAAACACGCCCGTCTCGCGCAGGCCCTTGGCGCGCAGCGCCTCGACGAAGTCCTGGCTCAGGATGTCGCCGGTCAGCGCACGCACCGTGCGGGTGACGATGCCCATCGGGATCACCGAGGTCGTGATCGCGGGCAGCACCAGATAGCGCAGATGCTCCCAATCCCACGCCCAGGCGCCCGAGCCGCCGGGACCGGCGCCGACCGCAGGCAGCCAGTTGAGCTGCACCGAAAAGATGATGACCAGCACCATGCCCAGCCAGTAGTGCGGCAGCGAGACGCCGGCGATGGCGATCGACGTTGCGACCTTGTCGACCCAGGTGTCGCGGAAATAGCCGGCGATCAGGCCGAACAGCAGGCCGAGCGTGAAGCCGATCATCGCAGCCGCAATCGCCAGCATCACGGTGTTGCCGACCGCGCGCATCACTTCCGACAGGACCGGCCGTCCGGTGGCGATCGAATTGCCGAGATCGCCATGGATCGCGCGCCACAGCCACAGGCCGAACTGCACCGGCAACGGTCGATCGAAGCCGTAGGCGCTGCGCAATTGCGCGGCGAGCTCCTGCGAGGCGTCGGCCGGCAGCACCGCGACCAGCGGGTCGCCGGGCGTGATGTGCACCAGGAGGAAGCACACCAGCGCGACGCTGAGCACGATCGGAATGACGTAGACGATCCGTCTGGACGTATAGGCGAGCACGTTGCGTTCTTTCTTCCTTCTCCCCTTATGGGAGAAGGTGGCGCGCGAAGCGCGCCGGATGAGGGGTTCTATCCGCGGAGACTGTCACTTCATCAGAGCGAGGAGCGTCCGCGGAGACAACCCCTCACCCGGCTTCGATGCTGCCGCATCAAAAGCCACCCTCTCCCGCAAGGGGAGAGGGTACACCGGTCTACGCCGCCGGCGTCACGGCACGACCGAGACCGGAGAGAAGTCGACGAACCAGCTCTTCGGCTGCACAAAGCCCTTAACCTTCGGGCTCATCGCGCGCGGTGCGACGTCGTGAGCGACGTACAGGAACGCCGCATCGTCGACCGAGGCGGCGTGCAGCTCGGCGAGCGCGGCATCGCGCGCCGCCGGCTCGAAGGTCTGGCGGGCCTTCTTCACCAGTTCGTCGAACTTCGGATTGTTGATGAAGCCCCAATTGTTCGAGACCGGCGGCGCCATGCCCGATTGCAGGAAGCGCACCAGCGCGAAGAACGGATCCATCGCCGCATAGGTGACGTTGGTCGCGTTCGAACCGTTGGCCGACGGATCCTTGGCGCCGCGCCGCCAGTTGGTGAACAGCGTATTCCACTCGATCACGTCGAGCTGCACATCGAAATAACACTCGGCCAAAGCCTGTTGCAGATACTCGTTCATCGGCAACGGCAGCATCTGGCCCGAACCCGATGCCGAGGTCTGGATCTTGACCGTCAACTTCTTGTTCGGACCGAAGCCGGCCTCCTGCATCAGCTTCTGCGCGGCCGGCTTGTCGTACTTGATCTGGAAGGTCGGGTTGCCGCGCCAGGGATGGCCGGGCTCGAAGGTGCCGGTGGCCGGCACCATCAGCCCTGCGAGCAGGCCGTCGCGCAGTCCTTCCCGATCGACGCAGAGATTGGCCGCCTTGCGGACGCGGATGTCATTCCACGGCGAGCCCTCGACGCGCGAGAACTGCCAGGGCCAGACATGCGGCTCCTCGTTGGAATACAGATTGAAGCCGCGCTGCTTGATCTCGGGCAACGCATCGGGCGCCGGTGCCTCGATCCAGTTGACCTGCCCCGACAGCAGCGCCGCGGTACGCGCGTTGGCCTCGGGCATCGGCAGCAGCACCATCTTGTCGGTCTTCGGCACGCGGGCCTTGTCCCAGTACTTCTCGTTCTTCACCAGCTCGAGCCGCTCGCGCGGGGTGAAGCTCGACATCTTCCAGGGGCCGGTGCCCGACGCGTCCTTGGCGAACGCGGCCCAAGCAGCCTGCGACTTCGCCTTGGCATCGGCGCCTTCGGCCTTGTCATAGAATTGCTGCCACTTGGTTGGGCTCGCCATGAACAGATTGGTGAGGTTGATCGGCAGGAAGCTGTCCGGCTCCTTGGTGGTCAGCTCCACCGTCATGTCGTCGATCTTGCGCGCCGCGACCAGCGTCGGCATGCGCGAGGCGGTGACGCCGACCTGACTCGCGTCGAATTGCGGCGCGTCCTGCTTCAGCACCTTGTCGACATTCCAGACCACCGCGTCGGCGTTGAACGGCGAGCCGTCGTGAAAGGTGACGCCTGGACGCAGCTTGAATATCCACTTGGTCTTGTCGGCATCGTCGACCTTCCACTCGGTGGCCAGGCCCGGAATCATCGCGCTCGCCTTGTCCGACGACGACAGGTCCCACATCGTCAGTGCGTCATACATCGTGAGCCCGGTGAAGCGGTTGCCCTCGAAACCCTGGTCGGGCTGGCCGAGCGTGCGCGGAATATCGGCAGCCGTCATGCCAATGCGCAGCACGGTCTCGGCGCTGGCGATCGCCGGCACGCCGGCCGCAATCGCGAGCGCCAGCATGAATGCCGTCGCTTTGGTCTTCTTGTTACGCATCTCAGCAACCCCTTCGAAGTCTGGTGACATTTTGGTGATTATTTCTTGGGCAAGCGTATGCAATGCCTGTGCCAAGAGGAATAGATCTTCAGCAAATAGCCGCTGGGCGCGTCATTTCTTCCCACCTTAGGCTAAGATGGGGCAATGCTGCCTATTCTGGCATCATGCTTGCAAGTTTTGGCTCCGACTTCCCACCAACGGAGCCTTTCATATGCGTGCGCGCAATTCGATCCTGATGGCGGCAATGGCGCTCGCCCTGGCCGCGAGCTGGCCGGCCATGTCCGCGCGGGCAGAGTCCATTGTGCGCTACGGCATTTCGATGGCCGACATTCCGTTGACCACCGGCCAGCCCGATCGCGGCGCCGGCGCCTATCAGTTCACGGCCTACACGATCTACGATCCGCTGGTGGCGTGGGAGATGGACGTCGCCGACCGGCCAGGCAAGCTGGTGCCGGGGCTTGCGACCGAATGGAAGGTCGATGACAATGACAAGACCAAGTGGCGCTTCACCTTGCGCAGGAACGTCAAATTCCACGACGGCAGCGACTTCAACGCCGACGCGGTGATCTGGAATCTCGACAAGGTGCTGAACGACAAGGCACCGCAATTCGACAAGCGGCAGAGCGCGCAGGTCAAGACCCGCCTGCCCTCGGTCGCGAGCTGGGCCAAGATCGACGACTATACCGTCGAGATCACCACGAAGACGGTCGACTCCTTCTTCCCCTACCAGATGCTGTGGTTCCTGGTTTCGAGCCCCGCGCAATATGAGAAGCTCGGCAAGGATTGGGACAAGTTCGCCAGCCAGCCCTCCGGCACCGGTCCGTTCAAGCTGACCAGGTTGGTGCCGCGCGAGCTCGCCGAACTGACCAAGAACCCGGACTATTGGGACAAGAAGCGGCTGGCGAAGGTCGACAAGATGATCCTGATCCCGATGCCGGAAGCCCTGACCCGCACCAATGCGCTGCTGGCTGGTCAGGTCGACCTGATCGAGACGCCGGCGCCCGACGCCGTGCCGCAGCTCAAGGCCGCCGGCATGCGGATCGTCGACAACGTGACGCCCCATGTCTGGAATTATCATTTGAGCGTGCTGCCGGGTTCGCCCTGGACCGACATCCGGCTGCGCAAGGCGCTCAACCTGGCGATCGACCGCGACGCGGTCGTCGGCCTGATGAATGGTCTTGCCAAGCCCGCCAAGGGCCAGGTCGACCCGTCGAGCCCGTGGTTCGGCAAGCCGAGCTTCGAACTGAAATACGACCTCGCGGCCGCCAAGAAGCTGGTGGAGGAAGCCGGCTACTCCAAGGACAAGCCGCTGAAGACCACCTTCATCATCGCCCAGGGCGGCACCGGGCAGATGCTGTCACTGCCGATGAACGAATTCCTGCAGCAAAGCTTCAAGGAGATCGGCATCGAGATCGACTTCAAGGTGGTCGAGCTCGAGACACTCTATTCGCACTGGCGCAAAGGCGCCGCCGACGAGATGAACGCCGGCATCACCGCCAATAACATCGCCTATGTCACCTCGGATCCGCTCTACGCCATCGTGCGGTTCTTCCATTCTGGCCAGGTGGCGCCGACCGGCGTCAATTGGGGCGGCTACAAGAATCCGAAGGTCGACGCGCTGATCGACGAGGCCAAACAGACCTTCGACAGCGCGAAACAGGATGCGCTGCTGGCGCAGGCGCACGCGTTGATCGTCGACGATGCCGCACTGGTGTGGGTGGTGCACGACACCAATCCGCACGCACTGTCGCCGAAGGTGAAGTCCTTCGTGCAGGCGCAGCACTGGTTCCAGGATCTGACGCAGATCGGGCTGGAGTAAATCTCTCGTAGTCCCGGCGGAGGCCGGCATACGTAGCGGCCAGCGCAAGAGGCAAGCGGCCAGACGGCTTTCTAACGAACACCCGTTTGTGGTTCCGGCCTTCGCCGGGACGACACCGGATCTGTGGCACCGATTTCGTCGTCAGCCGGGACGACACCAATTTGTGGCGCGTTACTTCGTCGTCAACGCAAAGGCGCCATCCCAATCGTCCGGCGGCGGCTCCTTCTGGAAGGTACGGATGCGCGCCTCGTAGAGGCGGTAGAGATATTGCAGCGTCTGTGCCTCGTCGGTCTTGCGGCCGCGCTCGATCGCCGCGAGCGCGCCGTCCCAATCGCGGCCGCGGTAGCAGGCGAGCATCTCGATGGTCAGGTTGCGTAGCCGCTGGAAGCGGCCAGAATTCGCGACGTCCTCGCGGCCGGCGATCGCATAGATCACCTCGGGCTCCTTCTTGCCCTTGACCATGATGAAGTCGAGCTCGAGGATCGCAAACTTCTCCTTCACCGCGAGCGCGGTCTTCGATCCCACGATGATCGGGAAGCCGTACTCCTTGGACTGCCCCTCCAGCCGCGAGGCCAGATTGACGCTGTCGCCGAACACCGAATAGTCGAAGCGCACATCGGAGCCCATATTGCCGACCACGCAGGTGCCGGTGTTGAGACCGACTCCGATGTTGAGCGGCACGTAGACGTGGCCGCCGTCCTTCGCCTCCTGCTCGCGCGCACGGTTGAGGTCGTCGACGCGCTCCAGCATGTCGAGAGCGGCATCACAGGCATTGATCTGGTGCTGCTTGTCGTCGAGCGGCGCGTTCCAGAACGCCATGATGGCGTCGCCCATGTATTTGTCGATCGTGCCCTTGCGAGCAAGGATCGCGTTGGAAAGCGGGGTGAGGAACCGGTTCATCAGCGCCGTGAGGCCCTGCGGATCGCTCTTGTAGGTTTCCGAGATCGTGGTGAAGCCGCGCATGTCCGAGAACATGATGGTCATCTCGCGCTCTTCGCCGCCGAGCACGAGCCGTTCCGGCGCCTGCGCCAGCTGCTCGACCAGCGCGGGCGACATGTACTGCACGAACTGCGACCTGATCTGCCGGCGCTGCTGCTGTTCGCGTACGAAGGCGGAGAAGATCAGGGTGAGATAGATCGCCGTCGTCGACATCAGCGGATAGGTGAAATCGATCAGGAGCCGGTGCTGGGAGTAGAAGTACCAGGAGGTGCCGATCAGCACCGAGGCAAACAACCCGCCGACCACGACCAGCGTGATCGGCCCGAACTTCGGCGCGAAGGCGATGACCAGCAGCCCCATGATCATCGCGGCGAGGAATTCGATGGCAATGCCGTAACTCGGCTGCGAAACCACGTCGCCGGTCAGCGCGCTCTCCAACACCTGGGCGTGAACCTCGACACCGGGCATGGCCGGCGTCACCGGTGTGGTCTTGATGTCGTTGAGCCCGATCGAGGAAGTGCCGATCAGGATCAGCTTGCCGGCGATCCTCTCCGGCGGCACCCGCCCATCCAGCACATCGACGGCCGAGACGTAGATCGAGGGGTCACGGCGGGCGTAGTGGATCCAGAGCTGGCCGTAGAGATCGGTCGGGATCGCAAACCCCTTGATGCCGAGGCTCTGGATGCCGCCCTTGTCGGCCTTGATCAGGATGGTGCCGGAGCCGCCCGCCACCCGCAGCATTTCGAAAGTCAGCGACGGCATGGTGATGCCCTGCGCGACCATCATCATCGGCACCCGCCTGACGATGCCGTCGCGCTCCGGCCTGATCGTGAACAGGCCCCGCCCGGCCGCGGCCTCCTCGAGCACCGGTACGTTGCGCAACAATCCCGGAAACTTGAACATGAAGCGCTGCGGCTCCTCGCCGAGCATCGCAAGCCCGGTGACCGGCAGCTTCTCGTTGAGGTCGGCGCGCACGTTGGGGCCGCCGGACTCGCCGAGCACCACACGCGAGTTCTTGATGGCGTCGGCCAGGATGCTGTCGTTGCTCGGCAGTTGCCGCAACCTGGCGCGCATCTCCTCGTCGAGGCTGCTGAACGTATCGGCCGCGATATCGGGGTTGAGGCGGTCAGGCTCGGAGAACACCGCGTCGAACGCGATCACCACGGCGCCGAGACGGGTGAGGTTGATGACGATGTCGGCGAGCCGCGTCCGCGGCCACGGCCATTGCCCGAGCCGGGGGTCGGCGAGGCTCTTCTCGTCGATATCGACGATCGTGACGGGCCGCGCGGTCTTCTGGCGGGGTTCGAGCACCTGGAAATTGTCGAACGTCCTGACGCGAAGCTCCTGAACCGGAGCCGGATCCGCGATCCGCAACGCGGCAATGCCGATCAGGAGCGCCACGCAGGCCAGCCGCGCGTAGCCGAAGCGCCGTCCGAACCATCTTCGTATCGCCTTCAGCCGTCTCATACCGTCTGGATATCACGCGCGGCGAGTAGTTCCAATCGAGCAGACGTTGCGCAATGCAGGATGCAGCCGGCCTTTCGGGAGGCCAAACGCCCATCACGTGTAATGAATGATGAAGTCGTTCTGGGACAAACTCGCCTTCGCGACGTTGTGCAACGTGATCGTGTCCGCACTGTCGATCGTGATCAGCGTATCAGCCGAATTCGTCGGCGATGTCGTCACGTTCTGATCGAACCAGTTGCTGAAGGTGCTCGTCGAGACGATCGCGGACAGGTCGATCTGGTCCTGGCCCGGCGTAAAGTTCAGGATCGTGTCATGATTGAAGTTCGGCGCAAACACGAACTTGTCCTGATAGCCCGATCCGAAAAACACGTCCTTGTCGCTGGTGCCCGTCAGCGTGACCGGCTGAGACGGATTTTGCTGGACGTTGAAGATCAGATTGACCGTATCGCTGGCGCCATGGCCGTCGGTCACGGAGAGCGCGATCTTGTCGGTCGCCGGCGGGGTCTGGCCGGGGTTGTAGACAAGGCCCGGTGACCCGAGCGCGGTGTTGATATCCGGGAGATGGCCGAGCAGCGCCGCCGGCGCGACGCTGCTGCCCGAGCCGGGGTTGGTCGCGGCCGCCAGGGTGAAGCTCTCGTTGGCGCCGGCATCGACATCGGTGACGGTGAGGCCGGAGATCGTTTCGGTCCCATCGGGGTTATTGGTGATGCTGATGTTGTCGGCATGGATCACCGGTGCGTCGTTGGCGCCGACGACATCGACCGTCAGCGTCGCAGTCCCGGTCGCGCCATGCGCATCGATGGTTTCGACGGTGAACGTGTCGGCATAGCTGCCCTTGGCCAGCGCATTGATCGCGGCGGCGTCGGGGACATAGCTGTAGGTGCCGTCCGGGTTGACCGTGAGCGAGCCGTAGATGCCCGCGATCGGCGAGTTGACCGCGACGTGGTCCGAATTGAGGGCGGCGTAGGTCAGCGTCGCGGTCTCGCCGTCGTCGACATCATGACCGTGCAGCGCGCCGGTGAGCGGGCTGAACGTGTCGTAGGCAGCGGTATCGGTGAGCGTGCCGGCGTTGACGTCAGCCAGCGTCGGCGCGTCATTGGCGCCGTTGATCGTGATCGTCACGGGCGTGGTGATGACGCCGCCATGATGGTCGTCGATCTGGATCGTGTAGGTCAGCGTCAGCGTCTCGCCGGCGGCGAGATAGTCGAAATTCTGGTCCGCGGCCGAGAAGATCCAGGCCTGCGATCCGTTCACATGGCCGGTCGAGTCCGTCAGCGTCCCCAGCGACAGCCAGTTCAGGATGGTGGACTGGTCCTCGGGCAGGCCCGCGGTCGCGCCGGATTCGGCTACACCGGTGATGCTCACCGCGTGGGTGTCGCTGAGATCCACATCGGCGAACTTCACGACGCCTGATGCGCCGTCCGGCTTGGACGAACCGGTCGTGTCAGTCTGCTCGGCGATGGTGGCGGTCTGCGGCTCCGACGTGATGGTTGGTGCATCGTTGCTGCCGTTGATCGTGATCGTCACCGGCTCGCTGATGACGCCACCATGGTGATCGTCGATCTTGACGGTGTAGGTCAGCGTCAGCGTTTCGCCGGCGGCGAGATAATCGAAATTGTTGTCCGCGGCCGAGAAGGTCCAGGCCTGCGACCCGTTCACATGGCCGGTCGAATCCGTCAGCGTCCCCAGCGACAGCCAGTTCAGGACCGTGGACTCGTCTTCAGGCAGGCCCGTGGTCGTGCCGGATTCCGCGACGCCGGTGATGGACACGCTATGGGTGTCGCTGAGATCGACGTCGGCAAACGCCACCACGCCTTGAGCCACATCCGGCTTGGTCGAGCCGGTCTCCCCGATCGCCTCGGTGATCGAGGCCGTCGGCGGCGCCGATGTGAATGTCGGAACGTCGTTGGTGCCGGTGATGGTGATCGTGACCGGCTGGGTGACGACGCCGCCATGGTGGTCGTCGACCTGGATCAGATAGGTCAGCGTCAGCTTCTCGCCGGCCGCCAGGTAGTCAAAATTCTTGTCGGCGGCCGAGAACGTCCAGGCATTGGATCCGATAACGCCGCCGGTCGAGTCCTTCAGCGTGCCGAGCGAGAGCCAGCTCAGTATGGTCGCCTGATCGGGGAGCCCCGTGGTAACGCCCGTTTCGGTGACACTGGCCACGGTGACGCTGTGGGTGTCGCTGAGATCGGCATCGGTGAAGGTCACCGTACCGGACGCAGTATCCGGCTTCGTTGAACCGGTCACACCTTCGGCCTCGGTGATGGCCGCCGCCTGGGTCGGCGACGTAATCACCGGGTTGTCGTCGGTGCCGACGATCGTGATCGTGACGGGGACCGTGACGACCCCACCATGATGGTCGTCGATCTGGACCGTGTAGATCAGCGTCAGCGTCTCGCCGGCGGCGAGATAATCGAAACTTCTGTCGGCGGCCGAGAATGTCCAGGGGCGCGATCCCGTCACGCCGTCGGTTGAATCGGTCAGTGCGCCCAGCGACAGCCAGCTCAACACGGTGGCCTCGTTGGCAAGTCCGCTGGTGACGCCGGCCTCGGTGACGCCGGTGATGGTGACCGTGTGGGTGTCGGTCAAATCCGCATCGGTAAACGTCACCGTGCCATGCGCCGTATCGGGCACGGCGGAATTCGTCGTCCATGGAAGTTCGGTGATCGAACCGACCTGTGCCGCGGACGTCACGACCGGCGTGTCGTTGGTACCGGTGATCGTGATGGTGATGGTGTTGAAGCCGGTCTCGTTGCTCAGCGGGTAGTTGTTATCGACGCGCACGAGATAGGTCAGCGTCAGCGTTTCGCCGGCGGCGAGGAAGTCGAACGCGCCGTCGGCAAGGCTGTAAGTCCAGGTCGCCGAGCCGATGTTGGTGTTCTGCGGATTGGGATCGAGCAGCAGCGGGATCTCGACGGCCTTGATGGCGGCCTGCTCCGCCGCCGTCAGCGACGACGTCACGTCGTTGCCGTGGGCATCCCGGTAGCTGAACGAATTGAAATTGACCGTCGCGGTCGGCTTGTCGCCGAGATTGACGTCCACCCAGGTGATCTGGCCGCTCACCGTGTCGGGCAGCGTGCTATGGGTCTGCCCGGCCTGTTCGGTGATCGCTCCATCCTGGGTCACGACATGCGGAGCCCCGGGGATGTGGTCGGACCTGCCGGGCGCCGCCTGTGACTGGGTATTGTTGGTCAACCCCAGCAGGAAGTTGATCGGCACGAAGGCGTCGCCGGTGGCGAGCTTCAGGCCGATCGTGACCGGGACGACGCTGTCCGTGAAGTTCGTCGTGAGCTTGGTGTTGGGATTCGAGTTGTCGGTGAACTTCAGCGCGAAGACGTCGGAGATCAGCTTCTGCGCATCGGTCGACAGCTGCGCCGACGAGACGAAGCTGACGCTGCCCTGGCCGTTGACGATGGTCTGGGTGCCGGCCTGATCGACGGTCGCGATCGGATTGAGCGTCGTCTTGTCGAACAGAATGTAGGAGCCGGTGGTGCCGTCGGGCTCGACCAGCACCTGGAATTTGGCCGGCGGCACGCCCCCCGTGCCCTGAACGTCGAAATCGATCTCGACCAGCACCGCGGTGCCGCGGATGCCCATGGTCGCGACCGGCGTATCGACCTTCATGTCGCCATGCTTGGCGGTCGCGCCGGCAACGAACGAGATCGTGCCCGAGACGAGGCTCATCAGCGCCGAATTGCTCGACCCGTTCGGGTCGTAGATCATTTCGTTCAGCACCATCTTGGCGTTCGGTCCGAGACCGAACACGGTGCCGTCGATGAAAGTGATGCCGAGCGTCGAGTCGCTGCCGGACTGAACCACGTCACCCTTGTTGACGTTGTCGCCCTGGTTCAGGACGATCGAGACGCCGTTGCGGATCGCGGTGGCGCTGCCCGCCAGCTTGGTGACGTGGCCGATGACCTTGGCCGGTTCCACCGCGCCGCCGGCCTGGGCATATCGGGTGTACCCTGTGAGCGCGTTGACGAGATCGCCGGTGAGATGCGCGCCTTCAGGCGACGCCAGCGCCGCGCGTTTCTCGCCCTTGAAGTAGTCGTGCAGGACGAGTTCCCGGTCATCCTTCGAGATGACGAGATCGAGCCCGGTCCGCTTGAAGTCGCCGGTAAACAGCAATTGCCCGTCGTCGACGGTGATCGCGCCGGGCGGAGCGCGGGTGGAAACGCTGTCGACATGCACCGTTCCACGGGCATAAGCGTCCGTGCTCGGCAAATAGCCGTCGAATTTCTCGACAAAGTTCACTGCGGATCACCGCACGATGGTTAATATTGGTAGAATATCCGAATGATTACGCCTGCATATCATCGGATAAAGCTTCGCGAAACCATCCTGTGCTTTCGCAAGGTGCTCTGATTGCGCGGTTTGACTGGGTGTGACTTGGCTCACTCTCAGATGAGTCGTGTAGTCCGAACTTGCCGGACGGTATCATAGGATGGGATCTGAGCCAAGATGGGTACTGAGCCACGTATTCGTGGTATTCGCTTGCATTTCTCTACTTGCCTTTATTTCCTCGCAGCCCCGAGAGGTCACTTGACCCCAATTTTCCGGCCAAAGCTGTGAATTGGCTTACAAATCGCAGCTATCCCGTGCGCGGACCGGCCGGGTTAACCAGAAGGCACGGATGAGGCGTTTCGCGGTGGAAAAAGGTTCGCCGGTTCGTTTCACAGACCGGTAAAGTTTTCGGGACCCGAAGTGTACGCCCTTTAGCCTGCTGCCCGGTTTCCCCACATCTTAAGTCGATTCGAAGGGATCGTTGGCCATGCTGCCGGCATGAAACGATCCGGTCGCGCGCGCGGTGCAGTATCCACCCGTCGATGAGCGGACAGGGGGTGTCGCATGGGTAACTCGCTTCGCTCGTTTGCGCTGCGTGCCGTCATGCTGGGCTTCGGCCTCGCCATGGCCGCACCGATTGCCGAGCTCAATGCCGCTTCGCTGCTTTCGCCCGGCCCCGCGACCCTGCTCAGAAAGTCGACCGAGCCGTTTGGCCTTACGACCAGCCCGCTTGCCGGCGGCGGCCTGCACGACAAATGGCTCGGCGTGCAGCGCCAGCTTGCCGACGAATTGGTGCAGATCGCAGCCTGCGAGAGCGCCCGCGCGGGATGCGCTTCTCCGGAGGCGCTGCGGTTCCTGGCGATCGTCGATGCCGGACGCGCGCGCAATGGCCGCGCCCGTCTCGGCGAGATCAACCGCGCGATCAATCTGGCGATCCGCCCGGGCAGCGATCTCGCGACTTATGGCGAGCCCGACGTCTGGGCCACACCGCTCGCCACGTTTGCGCGGGGAAGCGGCGATTGCGAGGACTATGCGATCGCGAAATTCGTGGCGCTCGGCAAGGCCGGCGTCGCGCCGGACGATTTGCGCATCGTCGTCATGCACGACCTGCTCGGTGGCGAGGACCATGCCGTGGTCGCGGCGCGGCTCGACGGCCACTGGCTGACGCTCGACAACCGGCGCATGACGATGATCGAGGATGCCGACATCAGGAATTTTCGGCCGACCTTCGTGATCGACCAGAACGGCGTCAGCCGCTATGTCGATGCGCCGCTCGCCACCGAGGCCGCGTGGCGGCCGTCGGCGACGAATTGAACGAACGATAGGAATCCGGTTCCGTCATTGCGAGGAGCGAAGCGACAACGCAATCCACATTTCCTCTCGCCGAGGTGTGGATTGCTTCGCTTCTCTCGCATTGGCGATTGTCCCAGCGCCCGGACCACCGCCTAGAACATTAGATTGTCCTTCACCAGCACCCAACGGCCGCCCTTGACCTGCTGCACCTGGGTAATGGTGTTGGCGAGATGATCGGTCTTGGAGAACTTGGTCGGCGGCGAGCTGAAGATGTCGAGGAACTTGTCGCCTGACTCCAGCGCGTCCAGCATCTTCTGGCCGGTGAGGTCCTTGCCCGCCTTCTGCGCGTAGAAGGCGAAGGTCATCACCGCGTTGTAGCCGATGATCGCCTGCGTGTTGGCCTCAGAGTTGAACATCTTCTTGTAGTTGACGAGCCAGTCCTTCACCTTGCCCTTGGCCGTGTCCTCGTAGGGAATCTCGAAGCCTGACGCTGCATAGAGGCCCTCGACGGCTTCCTTGCCGAGCGCCGGCACCTCGAGCACGTTGGTCGGGGTGGCGCCGAGGAAGGTCACGTCCCAGCCGAGCTTCCTGGCCTCGTTCATCGCGCCGATGGTCTCGCGGATCACGGTGCCGAGCACGACGAGGTCGCAGCCGTCGGACTTCATCTTGGCGACCTGCGCCGAGAAGTCGGAGGCGCCGCGCTTGTAGCTGGTGACCGAGGCCGGCTGCACCTTCATCGCGCCGAGCTGCTGGGTGAATCCGTCGAGCACGTTCTTACCGTACTCGTCGTCCTGATGCATGATGCAGGGCTTTTTGAAGTTCTTCCAGTCCATCATGTATTTGAGCGCAGCGCGCGTGCTCTCGACATAGGGCAGGAGGTTGTTGAACTTGAGCCGCTCCTGCGGCTTGGCGGGATCGAACTTGAAGGTGAATTCGGCGGCGGTCAGCGGGAACAGCTGCAATACGCCGGCATCGAACAGGATGTCCTGCGCGGCGAGCACGGTCGGCGAGCCCATCGGGCCGATCATCGCGAACACCTTGTCGCGCTCGACCATCTTCTGCGAAGCCAGCACGGCCTTCTTCGGGTCGTAACCATTGTCCTCCAGGATCATCTTGATCTTGCGGCCGTTGATGCCGCCGCCGGCGTTGATTTCCTCAACCGCCATCTTCATGCCGTTGGACACCGGAACGCCCCAGACCTTGATCGGGCCGGACAAATCCTGATGCGTTCCGATCACGATCTCGGTCGGCGAAATGCCTTCATTGGTGACCTTGGTCTGGGCTGCGGCCGGCAGACAGGTCAGCGCCAGCGCGCTAACCGCAAGGCCCAGCGCCTTCAGCGATTTCGACATTGCAGTCTCCTCCTAACATGGCCCATGTTGAGCGAAGGGTCGGGCCTGCTCGCTCCCTCGCCAATTCCATGCCTTCGCTTACGCGACCGCGCGTTCGCCATACATGGCGTCGATCTCGGCTGCGTAGCGCTTGTTCACAAAACTTCGCTTCAGCTTCATGGTCGGCGTCAGCTCCTCGTCCTCGGGCGTGAGCTGGCGCTCGATCAGGTAAAACTTCTTGATGGTCTCGACGCGCGCGAATTTCGCGTTGACCGCCTCGACCTCGCGGTGGATCAGGTCCTGGATCTCGCGGGCGCGGCAAAGGCTCGCGTAGTTGGTGAACGGGATATCCTGGTCCTGGGCATATTTCTCGACATTTTCCTGATCGATCATGATCAGGCAGGTCAGGTACGGCCGCTTGTCGCCGATCACGACAGCATCCGAGACATAGGGCGAGAATTTCAGCTGGTTCTCGATCTCGGACGGCGTGATGTTCTTGCCGCCTGAGGTGATGATGATGTCCTTCATCCGGTCGGTGATCTTGACATAGCCCTCATTGTCGATCGCGCCGACGTCGCCGGTGTGCAGCCAGCCTTTGGCGTCGATGGTCTCGGCGGTCTTCTCCGGCTGGTTGAGATAACCCATGAACAGGAAGTCGCCCTTGATCAGGATCTCGCCCTTCGGGCAGATCATCACCTCGCCCCAGGGCGCGGCCTTGCCGACCGAGCCGAGCTTGATGCGGTCCGCCGACATCATAGTCGCGACGCCGCAATTCTCGGTCTGGCCGTAGACCTCGCGCATGTCGATGCCGAGCGCGAGATACCAGCGGATCAGATCCGGCGAGATCGGCGCCGCGCCGGTCAGCGCGATCCGGCAGCGGTCGAGCCCGAGCATGCGGCGGATGTTGCGGAACACCAGCCAGTAGGCGGCGCGGTTGGCAAGCCGCAGCGACAGCGGCGGCGTCTCGCCCTGCAGCCGGCATTCGGTCATCCGGTTGCCGATCGCAAGCGCCCGGGCATACATCCAGTTCTGGAACGGGGTCGCATCCTTCAGCGCGATAGTGATGCCGGAATAGAACTTCTCCCAGATCCTCGGCACCGCCAGGAACGCGGTCGGCTGCACCTCGCGCAAATTGTCCGGCACCGTCTCAGGGCTCTCGGCGAAATTCATCACCGAGCCGAGCGCGAGCGAGATGTAGTAACCGCCGACCCGCTCGGCGACATGGCAGAGCGGCAGGAACACCAGCCGCTCCTCGCTGTCGGTCGAGGGGTAGAGATCGTTGGCATGGCGCATCTGGTGCGTCACGCTGCGGTTGGAGTGCATCGCGCCCTTGGGCGGGCCGGTGGTGCCCGACGTATAGACCAGGATCGCGAGATCGGCGGCGGTGCGGCTGCCGGTCATCTCATCCCACAGGGCATCATTGCCCTGCGCATGATTGCGGCCGAGCGCGGTGAATTCGCCAAGCGACAGCACCATCGGATCGGAGAAGCCGGAGAGGCCCTCCATGTCGAACACCACGATCTTGTCCAGCGTCGGACAGCGCGACCGGCAGGTCAGTACCTTGTCGAGCTGCTCCTCGTCCTCGACGAAGATCACCCGGGTGCGGGAATCATTGACGAGGTATTCGACCTGCGCCGCTGAATCGGTCGGATAGATGCCGGAGGACACGCCGCCGGCACACAGGATGCCCATGTCGGCATAGACCCATTCCGGCACCGCGTTGGCGATGATCGAGGCGACGTCGCCGGGACGGAAGCCGGTCGCATGCAGGGCGAAGGCGATGTCTTTGGACAGCTGCAGCCATTCGCGCCAGCTGGTCGGCTGCCAGATGCCGAACTTCTTTTCGCGGATCGCGGGCCTGTCGCCACGCGTTTGCACCGCGAGCAGAAAGCTCCTCGCGATCGTGTCGGCAACCGTCAGCACCGCTGGTCCTGCCATGCGCGCTACCCTCCTCTGCCGCTTGCCTCACGCGCTGGCTCTTACCGCCGGTCTTGTTCGCGAAGCAGGCCTGAAATCTAGCTCCAACTCACTCTCAGTGCCAAACCTTCCTCGGCCAACTTTAGTCGACGTCAACCTTCGGCAACGCCAGATATGCCTCAGCGCCACGTCTTCTTCTTTTTCCAGCGCCGCTCGCCCCGCGCGCCGGCTTCCTTGGCGCCAAGGTAGAACTCCTGGATATCGGGTGAATTCAGCAGCCGCTCGCAGGTGTCGTTCATGACGACACGGCCGATCTCCAGCACATAGCCGTAATGTGCCGTCTCCAGCGCGATCTTGGCATTCTGCTCGACCAGCAGGATCGACATGCCCTGCTCCTCATTGACGCGGCGGATGATGGTGAAGATCTCCTTCACCAGGATCGGCGACAGCCCGAGCGACGGCTCGTCCAGCAGCAGCAAGGTCGGCCGGTTCATCAGTGCGCGCCCGATCGCAAGCATCTGCTGCTCGCCGCCCGAAAGCTGCCCGGCCGGCTGGCCGAGCCGCTCCTTCAGCCGTGGAAAATAGCCGTAGACGCGTTCGAGGTCCTGCGCCACACCGTCGCGGTCCTTGCGCAGATAGGCGCCCATCATCAGGTTCTCGCGCACCGACAGGAACGGAAACACTTCCCGTCCTTCCGGCACATGGCTGAGGCCGAGCCGCACGATCCGGTCGGCCTCCATCCGCTGGATCGGCCTTCCGAGGAATTCGATCGAACCCTTCTGCGGATCGAGGATGCCGGAGATCGTCTTCAGCACCGTGGTCTTGCCGGCGCCGTTGGCGCCGAGCAGCGTGACGATCCGGCCGCGCGGCACCTCGAGGCTGATGCCGCGGATCGCCATGATCGGTCCGTAATAGCTTTCGATGTTGGAGAGCTTCAGGATGATGTCTGGCGTGCTCATGGCAGCATCCTCATGCGCCGAGATAGGCTGCGACGACGTCGGGATGGTGCTGCACCTCGGACGGCGAGCCCATCGCCAGCACGCGGCCGTAGTTCAGCGCGATGACGCGGTCGGAGACCCGGTTGACCAGCGTCATGTCGTGCTCGACCATCAGGACCGTGATGCCGAGCTCGCTCTTCATGTCGCGGATCCAGAACGACATGTCGTCGGTCTCCTCGACATTGAGGCCGGATGACGGCTCGTCGAGCAGGATCAGCTTCGGCTCCGAGCACAGCGCGCGCGCCAGCTCGATCACCTTGCGCACGCCGTAAGGCAGCCCCGAGATCAGCTTGTCGCGGTACGGTTCGAGATCAAGGAATTCGATTACCTGCTCGACGCGGCGGCGATGCGCTTTTTCGCCGGCCCGGACGCTCGGCAGGAACAACAGCTCCTGCCAGAGCTGGGTGGTGGAATGGCGATGGCGGCCGACCAGCAGATTGCTCAGCACCGTCGCATTCTCGAACAGCTCGATGTTCTGGAAGGTCCGCGCGATGCCGAGCTTGGCGATGTCGTAGGCCGGCTGCTGGGTGATGTCCTGATCCTCGAAGAAGATCTTGCCCGAGGTCGGCGGATAGATGCGCGAGATCAGGTTGAAGATCGAGCTCTTGCCAGCGCCGTTGGGCCCGATGATCGAGAGGATCTCGCCCTTCTCGACCGCGAAGCTGACGGCATCGACCGCCTTGAGGCCACCGAAATGCAGGGACAGGTTCTCGGCGCGGAAATAGCTCATCGGTTCCGCTCCGATTTCACGTAGATCTTCTGCCGCTTGAAAGTCGCGCGCTTGTAGAGCGGGAACAGCTGGAAGAAGAGCTTGATCTTGAGCCAGCGGCCATAGAGTCCCAAGGGTTCAAAGAGCACGAAAACCACGATGATGACGCCGTAGATCGCGCCCTTCAGCCCGTTGGCGGAAGCGAAGGCCGCGACCGCGTCCTGAATGTGGCCGGCGCGTTCCGTACCGGCGCCGAGCGTGGCGGCGACGCCGCCGATCACGCCGGGCATGTCGTCCTTCAGATAGGTCAGGAACGGATCGATCATGACCAGGAAGATCGCGCCGAGCACCGCGCCATGCAGGCTGAAGGTGCCGCCGATCAGGATCACGATGATGAACTCGATCGAGAGCTGCAGCGTGAACATCTCGGGCGAGATGAAGGAGAGCTTGTGGGCGAACAGCACGCCGGCAAAGCCGGTGATACCAGCCGAGATCGCGAACGATTTCACCTTGTAGAGCGCGACGTTGATCCCCATGCTGCGCGCCGCGGTCTCGCTGTCGCGGATCGCGACAAAGGCGCGCCCGGTCGGCGAGCGCAGCAGGTTGAGCGTGCCGACGATGGTCAGCACCAGCACCGCGAGACAGAGATAGTAGAAGGGGGGGCCGTCGCGCGACACCGTGGTGCCGAGCAGCTGAATGGTCTTGACCCGCATGCCTTCGTTGCCGTGGGTCACGCCTTCCCAGCGCGCCAGGATTTCCTCGACGATGAAGGCAAACGAGATCGTCGCGATCACCAGATAGATGCCCTGCAGCCGCAGCGCCGGAAATCCGACCAGCGCGCCGACCACGCCGGTGAGCAGGCCGGCGGCGAGGAAATAGACCGGAAACGGCACGTTGAACTGCTGCAGATAGGCCGCAGTGTAGGCGCCGATCGCCAGAAACGCGGCATGGCCGAGCGAGGCCTGGCCGGTAAAGCCGGTCAGGATCATGAGCCCGACGCCGACCGTCGCATAGATGCAGACGAAGACCAGCTGGCTCATCAGATAACTCGAGAGCGCATAGGGCGCGATCAGCAACACCGCCAGCAGCAGGCCGTAGGAGTAGACGTAGCCGGAATGCGGAAACAGCCTGATGTCGTCTTCGTAGTCGGTCTTGAAGAGAAACCGCATGCTGGCTCCTCAGACTTTCTTGCGCACATGAAGGCCGAACAGGCCTTCGGGCTTGAGCAGCAGCACCGCGAGCAGCACGATGTAGGGCGCGACGTCCTTCCACCCCTGCGGCAGATAGAAGCCGGCCATGCTCTCGATCACGCCGATCAGGACGCCGCCGACCACCGCGCCCGGGATCGAGCCGAAGCCGCCGAGCACGGCGGCCGGAAACGCCTTCAGCCCCAGCACCAGGCCGACATTGGAATGGATGAAGGTGATCGGCGCCAGCAGCACGCCGGCGCAGGTCGCCACAGCCGCCGAGATCGCCCAGACGATCGAGACCACGCGCTTGACCGGGATGCCCATGTAATAGGCAGCCAGCATGTTCTCGGAGCTGGCGCGCATCGCGGTGCCGAGCGTGGTGCGGTTGAAGAACAGATAGAGCAGCGCGCACAGGATGATGGTCGCCGCGATCACCGACAATTTGTCATAGGCGAGTACCAGGCTGCCGATCCGCAGCACGCCCTGGCTGAACGGCGTTTCGATCTTGAAGTCGTCGGTGCCCCAGATCATGCCGGCCACCGAGCGCAGGAAATAGCCGAGCCCGATCGTCGCCATGATGATCGAGAATTGCGGATAGCCGAGGATCGGCCGCACCACCAGCCGCTCGGCCAGCATGCCGAACAGCGCCATGCAGATCACCGCGCCGGCGAAACCGACCCAGTAATTCAGTCCGAGCATGCCGATGAAGGTGAAGGCGAAAAAGCCGCCCAGCATCATCAAATCGCCTTGCGCGAAATTGACGACCTCGGTTGCCTTGTAGACCAGCACGAAGCCGAGCGCGATCAGGCCGTAAACGCAGCCGAGCGCGATGCCGCTGACGAGCTGCTGAACAAAGTCCAGCATCGTTCCCTCCCCGATGCCCGGCGATTCTTATCCGATCGCTCGTCGCATCCCGCCTTCGCGCCCTTGTGTCGGAATCGCTGAAAGCCGCCTATGTCCGATCGGGATTGAGCCAAAAGGCCCGTTCCCTGTCAACAAACCGCTGACCCGGCTGTATCATCACATTTGCGGAGATATGCCGCAGCACGGACTAATACGGATATCGCGGTCGATTTACCCCGTGCGATTCACTGCACCGAAACGGTTTTTGTCCAAGGTCACGCAACCGACGAGCGAACTCCCGGATCGCCACACATCATGACTTCGGAACTATCCGCACTCGCCGTGCGAGGGTTAACCAAGCGTTTTGACCGGCCGGCGGTCGACGCGCTCGATCTCACCGTCCGTGCCGGTGAATTCTATGCGCTGCTCGGGCCGAACGGCGCCGGCAAGACCACGACGTTGCGCATGGTGGCAGGGCTGTTGCGGCCCGATGCCGGCACGGTGTCGATCTTCGGCATCGACGCACTGGCCGACCCGGTTTCAGCCAAGCAGATCATGGCCTGGGTGTCCGACGAGCCGATGATCTACGACAAGCTGACGCCACTGGAATATCTCGAATTCGTCGCCGGCCTGTGGGGCATCGATCCCCGCACGTCGGAGAAGTCGGCGCGCAATCTGCTGGTGTCGCTCGGGCTGGAGCCGCATCTCAACGAGCGCTGCGAGGGCTTCTCCAAGGGCATGCGCCAGAAGGTGGCGCTCGCCGGTGCGCTGGTGCACGATCCCCGCCTGATCATTCTCGATGAACCGCTGACCGGCCTTGACGCGCTGTCGGCGCGTCACGTCAAGGGTCTGCTGCAGGAGCGCGTCCGCGCTGGCGGTACCGTGATCATGACCACCCACATTCTCGAAGTCGCCGAGCGGATGGCCGACCGCATCGGCGTCATCGCGACCGGCAGGCTGATCGCCGAGGGCACGCTGGCCGAGCTGCGCGCGCGGAACGGCAGCAACGACACCACGCTCGAGGACATGTTCATCGCGCTGGTCGATACCGAGGCGGCCGCCGCGTGAGCTCGACCGCCCATCTCGCCTGGTTCGCCCGCCACGAATTCCGCCTGGCCTGGCGCGAATGGCTGGCGATGATGACAGGCGGTCGGCGCCGGCGCAATCGCGCCGTGATCGGCCTCTTGACCTTCGCGGCGATCCTGCATCTGCCGGCCTATGCCGTGGTCGCCCGCTATGTCGACCTGCGGTTTCCGCTCGATCCGTCCTCGCTGATCGTGCTGACCGCGACGATCTTCCTGGCCTGGGCGCTGATGCTGTCGCAGGCGATCGAGTCGGTGACGCGGGTGTTCTACGCCCGCGCCGATCTCGATTTGATCATGTCGTCGCCGGCCAAGCTCACCAACATCTTCTCGATCCGGATCGCGGCGATCGCGCTGACGGTGAGCAGCATGGCACTGCTGCTGTCGACGCCGTTCATCGACGTGCTGGTGTATCTCGGCGGTGCGCGCTGGCTTGCCGGCTTCGGCGTCGTGCTCGCGATCGGGCTGTCGGCGGCTGCCGCGGCGATCGCCGTCACAGCGTTGCTGTTTCGCCTGATCGGGCCGGGCCGGACGCGGCTGGTGGCACAGATCGTCTCCGCCGTCATCGGCGCCGGCTTCGTCATCGCGCTCCAGGTCGTCGCCGTGCTGTCCTACGGCACGCTGTCGCGCTTTGCCTTTCTGACTTCGGAAACCGCAGCACGCATTGCCCCGGGCCCCGACAGCCTCGTCTGGTGGCCGGCCCGCGCATCGCTCGGCGATTTCGAAATTATGATGCTGCTGCTCGCCGCAGCGCTCGTGCTGCTCGGCGTCGTGATGGCGGTGTTCGCGCCGCGGTTTGCCGACACCGTCGCGCGCGTCGCCGCCAATCCGGCCGCGGTCACGCAAGGACGGGCACGCGCGTTCCGGACCGGCTCGCGGCAGCAGGCGCTGCGGCGCAAGGAGCTCCTGCTGCTGCGCCGCGATCCCTGGCTGCTGTCGCAGAGCCTGATGCAGATGCTCTATCTGCTGCCGCCGGCGCTGATGCTGTGGCGGAGCTTCTCCGGCACGTCGACCGCGATCGTGCTGATCACGCCTGTCATTGTGATGGCCGCAGGCCAGCTCGCCGGGGGACTCGCCTGGCTGACCATCTCGGGCGAGGATGCGCCCGATCTGGTGGCAACCGCGCCACTGCCGCCGTCGCGCGTGACCCGCGCCAAGGTCGAGGTGGTGCTGATCGCGATCGCCACGGTTTTCGCGCCGCTGGTGGCCGCGCTGGCCTTCGCCTCGCCGGGGCAAGCGGTGGTCACGGCGATCGCGATCATCATCGCGACGGCATCCGCCGCCGCGGTCCAGCTCTGGTTCCGCGCGCAGGCCAAGCGCAGCCAGTTCCGCCGGCGTCAGACCTCCTCCCGCATCGCCACCTTCGCGGAAGCCTTCTCCTCGATCGGCTGGGCCGCAACCGCGGCGTTGGCCCTGACGATCCCGGCGGCCGCGCTCATCAGCGGCAGTCTGACGCTGCTGACGCTCGCCACCGCCTGGAAGATCAGCCCGCGGCGCGCGTAAGAGTTAGCCCTTCACCAGTTCCATCACCGCCGCGGCAAACGCCTCCGGCGCTTCCTGCGGCAGATTGTGGCCGGCGCCCGGGATCACCCGATAGGCGCGGCGGGCCGTGTACTTGGCCGCGCTGGCGCTGCCGTCGCCGGCGGCCGTAACCCCGTCGTCGCCGCCGTCGAGCGTGATGGTGGGGACCGTAATCACCGGCAGCGCGTCCAGCCGCCGCTGCACCTCCGCATAGCGCGGATCTCCAGCGACGACGCCGTAGCGATGCCGGTAGCTGTGGATCACCACGTCGACATAATCAGGATTGTCGAATGCGACCGAGGTGCGCTCGAAGCAGGCATCGTCGAACGCCCAGCTCGGCGACCATTGCGACCACAATAGCTTCGCGATGCCGCGCCGGTTGGCGGCGAGCCCGGCGCGCCCCCGCTCGAGCTGGAAGTAATACTGATACCATAGCGGCACCTCGCGCTCCGGCCGCGCCGGCACCATCGCATGCGCGATGTCCTGGATCATGTAGCCATTGGTGCAGATCAGCCCGATGCATCGTTCCGGCCACACCGCCGCACCGATCGAGGCGGCGCGGCCGCCCCAGTCGTATCCGGCGAATACCGCGCGCTTGATGTCGAGCGCATCCATCAGCGCCATCAGGTCGGCACCGACCGCAGCCTGCTCGCCCGAGCGTGGCGTCGCCTTGTCGCGGAACACCGTCGGGCCGTAGCCGCGCAGATAGGGCACGATGACCCGGCAACCCTGCGCCGCCAGCAGCGGGGCGACGTCCACATAGGAATGGATATCGTAGGGAAAGCCGTGCATCAGCATCACGGCCGGCCCGTCGGCCGGCCCCGCCTCGTAATAGGCGATGTCGAGCACGCCTGCTTCGACATGGCGCAATGGCTCGAGCCGTTTGGTCGATGACGCGCGCGGCGCGTAGCTGTGCTCAGTCACGCAGAACTCCCTGATCGCTGTGATCATGCGCGGCATAGTAGCGTGTCCCCACGCAAGAATCGCCCGGATCGTATTGCAGCCAGCGCCGTGGAGCGATGCGCCGGCCTCATCATGACGGCGCGCCGATTGCGCGATAGTCTGACGTCGGCGGATATTGCCGCGGATGGAACAGCCCATGCTGAGATTGCTTGCCGCACTCGCCTTGCTGGGAACGCTGACCAGTCACGCATTTGCGCAGGACGCCCAGCGCAGCGAATGCCTGGCGATGGCCAATGCACCGCCACGCGCCGTCCCGGTGAACTACCGGCGCGTCGCCGCTAAAACGGACGAGGTCGCGATCACTTATGCCGGCCATTCCACCTACTACATCGACACGCCTGGCGGCATCCGGATCGCGACCGACTACAACGGCGTCTATCAAACCGGGCGGCTGCCCGACGTCGCGACCATGAATCGGGCGCACGCGACGCATTACACGCTGTTTCCCGACCCGAAGATTCCCCACGTGCTGCATGGCTGGGGCGAGAACGGCCAGGCCGCGCACTACGGGATGCGGATCGGCGACGTCTATATCCGCAACGTCACCACAGACATCCGCCGCTACTGGGGCGAAGACTCCGGCGGCGAGATGATCAAGGATGGCAACTCGATCTTCATCTTCGAGGTCGCCGGCCTCTGTATCGGCCATCTCGGCCACCTCCACGTCAAGCTCGACGACAGCCAGTTTGCCGCGATCGGCCGTCTCGACATCGTGATGGTACCGATCGACGGCACCTATACGATGTCGCTCGACGGCATCTCCGAGATCACCAGGCGGTTGCGCTCAGCCGTCGTGCTGCCGATGCACCGCTTCGCGACCCCGCTCGACGAGTTCATGCGCCTGATCGGCCAGCAATTCGAGATCGACCGCCGCGGCGGCGAGCGCACCTTGCGGATTTCACGCGACACGCTGCCGGCGACGCCGACGGTGATCATCCTCGACGGGGTGTAAGGCGCAAACGCCATCATTCCCCCGCCGCCTGCATGCGCTGGTAGTGCCGGCGCGATTTGGCGAGATTGCCGCAATCGCCCATCGAGCACCATCGCCGGTTCTGGGCACGGCTCTCGTCGACGAACAGCCAGCCGCAGCCCCGCTCATCCTGGCACTGCTTCACCCTCTCCGCACGGGCCCCGGTCAGGAGGCTCACGGCCGACCATGCGATCGGCTTGAGCAGCATCTCGGGCGCAACTTTCTCGGCTGTCGGCAGCCAACGCAGCGTGTCGCCGACAGACCCCAGCGTCACGCCGCCCAATGCAGCTTCGATGCATCGGTTGAGATCGGCCAGCGCCGCCGGATCGATCCGGCCGCCTCCGATGCGGGCAATAAAGATCGTGTAGAGCGCCTCGCGCAGGTCACGGGCGGCTTTCAGAAAGGTATCTGCCTCGTGCGGTGAGGATTTCCATCGTGCCCTGAGCTGCGCGACCAAACGGCGGTCTGCCAGTCCGGCGGCGGCGAACCATTTCAGCGCGGAATCAGGGGTGGCAATCCGATCCTCAGCCGGATCGCGCAGACGCCACGCGACGGTATTCACGAACTGGATGCTGAGCTCTTCCCGAGCCAGCGTCTCAAGCGAAGGAACACGCGACATGATCGGGCGACTCCTCAGGAACGGATAACCCCTTAATCGGTTGGGTTGGACACAACCTGTTAAGTGGTTAGAATCTAGCCCGGGAGCCAACCATGTCCAAGCGACTTTTGATGGTCGGCGCGTTCGCCGCCATCTATCTGCTTTGGGGTTCCACCTACCTGGCGATCGCGCTCGGCCTGAAGACGATCCCCCCGTTCCTGCTGATGGGCCTTCGTTCGCTTGGCGGCGGTGTGATCCTGATCGCGCTGAACGGGGCTGAGGTCATGCACGTGTCGCGATGGCGCTGGCTGACTGCATCGCTCTGTGGCGTGCTGTTCTTCGTCGGTTGCCACGGCGTTCTCGCCCATGCCCAGCAATCGGTTCCGTCCGGCATCGCCGCAATCGTGCTGGCCACGATTCCGTTCTGGGTGCTGCTCATCGATTTCCTGTATCCGCAAAGCCGGCGCCCCAGGGCGATGACGCTGGCCGCATTGCTGCCCGGCCTTGCCGGTGTGGCAATCGTGGCCTGGGAGTCGGCCGGACGAGGCGACTTCAACGTCATTCCCCTCCTGCTGCTGCTCGGTGCGGCGCTCTCCTGGGCGGTGGGCACGGTGCTGTCGCGCCGGACAACGGATCACGGCTCGCCAATCTTGTCGTCAGGCATGCAGCTGTCGATCGGCGGCGTGGTCCTGCTTGCGATCAGTCTTGCGTCCGGCGAATTGGAGGGCTTCTCGCCGCGGAACATTTCGACGGCCTCGCTCGCAGCCGTGATCTATCTCGCCATCGCCGGAAGCGTCATCGGTTTCACGGCGTTTCACTGGCTGCTCGACAATGTGTCGACGTTCATGGTCTCGACCTACATCTTCGTCAATCCGATCATCGCCGTGCTGCTCGGTACGCTGGTGCTCGGCGAACCATTTTCCGTCACGATGCTGCTCGGCGCGCTCCTTGTGATCGCCTCGATTATCATCACTTGGCGAGCCGAGCAGGCATCGCCGGCGCTGGCGAAACCGCCTCGGTCGACGATCTGGTCGCGATCGGCGCTGCGGTCGGGCTGACGGCACATTCGCAGGCGGTGGTTTGACGCGCGCCGGCCCCCCTCGTTATCCTTCCCGCAGCCGACCTCGGATCGGCGGCCGACAAGAGCAAGAACAGGGAGCATCATCCATGGCCAGCACTCTGCCCGCCTCTGCGAGCGGGCTTTATGCCAATCCGCGCGAAGACTGGCTCGCCCAATATACAGAAGAGATCATCGACCCGGCCCGCCCGATCGTCGATCCGCACCATCATCTCTGGGACCGCGGGGGATTGCGCTACCTGATCGAGGAGATGCGCGACGACATCGCCTCGGGCCACAACATCGTGGCGACCGTCTATGTCGATTGCCGGTCGATGTATCGCGCCGACGGGCCGGAGGCGTTCCGCCCGGTCGGCGAGGTCGAGTTCGCCAATGGCGTCGCGGCGATGGCAGCGAGCGGTGGCTACGGCAAGGCGGCGATCTGCGCCGGCATCGTCAGCCACGTTAACCTTTTGATCGGCGACCAGGCCAAGGCGGTGCTGGAGGCTGAGATTGCAGCGGGCAACGGCCGGTTCCGCGGCATCCGCCACTCCTCGGCCTGGGACGAGGACCCCAACGTCGCCCACATGTATGCCAACCGTCCGAAAGGCATCTTGCTGGATTCCACCTTTCGTAGGGGGTTCGCCTGCCTGGCGCCGCTCGGCCTCAGCTTCGATGCCTGGCTGTTCCACCCGCAGATCGGCGAACTGACCGACCTCGCCCGCGCCTTTCCCGACACAAGGATCGTGCTCGACCATTGCGGCGGACCGGTCGGCATCGGCCGCTTTGCCGGCAAGCGCGAAGAGACCTTTCCGGTCTGGAAGGCGTCGATCCAGGAGATCGCCAAATGCCCGAACGTCGTGGTCAAACTCGGCGGGCTGGCGATGTGCCTGCTCGGCTACGACTTCCACCTCCGCCCCAGGCCGCCCTCGTCGGAGGAACTCGCCGCCGCCTGGCGGCCCTATGTAGAGACCTGCATCGAGGCGTTCGGCCCGAGCCGTTGCATGTTCGAAAGCAACTTCCCACCTGACAAGGGACAGTGCAGCTATCAGGTGATCTTCAACACCTTTAAACGGCTTGCATCACAATATAGCGAAGCCGAGAAGACGGCGTTGTTCTTGAAGACGGCAAAGGATGTTTATCGGCTCGATATCGGGTAAGCTCTCGACTCATGGATGACAGCATCACCATCCGGCCGCTTCGTGAGGCTGATGCGGAAGCGGTGGTCGAACTCTACGCAAAGGCGGCTGCGGTGGAACCGCGGCTGGGCCCAGTCACGTTGCCGCAGTGGGAGCAGTTCTTGAAACTGCCGCAGAACCGTAGCGGCCGCGACTTCCGCATTGCCGAGCGGAACGGCCGGCTCCTCGGCCTCGCTGAGTCATCGTTGCGCGTTCAGGGCGCGCATCATTCCCGGTTCCTCAAGATCGTTGTCGCACCCGAGATGCGGCGCCGCCGGATTGGTCTTGCGCTGTTCGACGAGGTGCTTGCGATCGACACCAGTCCAGATATCACGGTCCAGACGCTGGTGAGCGGCGACTGGCCGGCGGGAATGGCTTTCGTCGCCGCCTTCGGCTTTGTTCATCTTGAGTCAGAGATCGGGATGAAATGCGTCGAGCCGTTGCAGCCGGCGCGCACACTCGCGGCGGCCCGCGCCACCATCGAGCAGGTCAGCGACGTCACCGCCTGCGCCGGCGAGGTCGCTCGCATCCACAACGCCGCCTATGCCTCGGACGCCGCGTTTCGCCGCTATTCACCGGAGGAGATGGCGCAGGTCCTGACCGAGAGCGAAGTCTGGATCGCGTCGGAAGACGGTCAAATGTCGGGCTTCTGCCTGACCGAGCCGGAGCGGAACTCGATGTGGATCGAGTCGGTCGCCGTCGACCCAGCACGGCAGGGACGCGGGCTCGGCCAGCTCTTGGTCTATCGCGTGCTGGCCGCACACGACGTGTCGGTCGAGCATCCCTGCTGGCTCAACGTCTCGAGCCGCAATGCGCCCGCGCTGAAAATCTACCGCCGGCTCGGCTTCCGGCCCCAGCACGAGACCTGCCGCTTCAGCGCGCTGCGCGGCGAGCTGATCGCCGCGCGGGAGCGGCGGTTTCAATAGCGCCCTGGATACAATCCATCCCCGCCACCCCCGCGCAACGGCTTTGCCGTTGTCGCTGGAGGTGCGAGCGGAGCGAGCCTCGAAGGGCGAACGGCCGGGATTTTTCCCCGCACGCGATACCCGGGCCGTCCATCCTTCGGGACTTACAAGGATGACGGATTGAGTTGGGTACAATGAATTGGCTGCGCCTTACGCCCACTCGCCCTTGCGGAACACCGGCACGCTGCGGCCGTCGGCATGGATGCCGTCGATATCGGTGTGGGCCGAGCCGATCATCCAGTCGATATGGATCAGGCTCTTGTTGCCGCCCTGCTCGGCGATCTGCTGCGGCGTCAGCCTGTCGCCGTTGACGAAGCATTTGGAGTAGCACTGGCCGAGCGCGATGTGCGAGGCGGCGTTCTCGTCGAACAGCGTGTTGAAAAACAACAGCCCGCTCTTCGAGATCGGCGAGGAGTGCGGCACCAGCGCGACCTCGCCGAGGCGGCGCGCGCCCTCGTCGGTGTCGAGCACCTTCTTCAAGACTTCCTCGCCGCGCGAGGCCTTGGCCTCGACGATGCGGCCTTCCTCGAACTTGACCGAAATGTTGTCGATCAGCGTGCCCTGATAGGACAGCGGCTTGGAGCTGACGACATGGCCTGAGACGCGGCGGCAGTGCGGCGTGGTGAAGACTTCCTCGGTCGGGATGTTGGCATTGCAGACGATGCCGTTCTTGGCGGTCGACGCGCCGCCCTCCCATTCATGACCGTCGGCAAGCCCGATCGTAAGATCCATTCCGGGACCGGAATATTTCAATTCGTGGAAGCGCTGGCCGTTCAGCCATTCGGTACGCTCGCGCAGCCTGGCATTGTGCCTTTCCCAGTTGGCGACGGCGCCATCCTGATCGACCCGGGACGCGGAGAAGATCGCATCGGCGAGCTTGGCCACCGCGACGTCCTCGGCATCGTCGGGGAATACCTGCTTCGCCCACGACGTGCTGGGATAGGCGATGATATTCCAGTTGGTGTCGAAATTGACGATCTTCTCCAGCGCCGGCTGGTAGGCGATCGAATTGGCCTTGCTGGCGCGCGCCACCTTGGTCGGATCTTCGCCCGACAGCAGCATCGGATTGTCGCCGACGATCGCAAGCCGCGCGGTATTGGCGCCGAACGCCTTGGCCATGCCCTCGTAGAGCCAGCTCGCGGCACGATCGAAGCTCGCATCGTTGGCGTAGCGATAGCGCGCCAGCGTGAGCTCCTCGTCCGAGAAGAACGGAGTCACGAGACCCGCCCCGGCCTTGTAGGCGTGCTCCGCCACCCGCCGCACCAGCGGCATGGCCGCGGAAGGCGCCGTCAGCAGCAAATCCTGCCCCGCCTGCAGTTGCAGGCCGACCTTGATCGCGACTTCGGCGAGCCGATCGAGTTTTACAGGATCGATCGAGGCGGAAAGGTTGCGTTGGTGTGCGGTCATGAAGCGTCCGGCTGTGTCGTTTGAGGGGTTTTGAGGATTCGTAGTCCAATTCGATCCGCGTTCGCAAGGTTCCCGGCCGCAGCCCCCGATCACGCGACGGCGAGCAATTGCCGCGAATTTTACCGCTTCACTGAGGCCAGCACCCGGTCGACCATCTCGGGCGCGAGGCCGAGATAGTTTTTCGGCGCGGTGAGACGGTCGATCGTCGCCCGATCGATCCGGCTCGCGACGCGATCATCCGCCGCCAGCGCCTCGGCCAGCATCAGGCCCTTGTCGTTGGCGACCCGGCAGGCGTCGTAGACCACATCATGCGCCTCCTGCCGGCCGATCGCCGGCGCAAGGCCCATCATCACGGCTTCGGCAACGATCAGCCCGCGGCTGATGTCGAGATTGGCGGCCATCCGCTTCTCGTCGACGATCAGGCCGCCAAGCGCGAATCTCGCCTGATGCAGCGCGCCGGCGGTCAGCACGAAGCTTTCCGGGATCGCCATCCACTCGGCGTGCCACGGGCCGGTCGCCCGCTCGAAATCCTGCACCATCGCATCCAGCATCAGGCCGGCGTGCTGGCGCACCGCCTTGGCGGCGGCGAGCATCAGCTCCGACGAGATCGGGTTGCGTTTCTGCGGCATGGTCGAGGAGGCGCCGCGCCCCTTCACGAAGGGTTCGTAGACTTCTCCGAACTCGGTCGAGGCCATGATCATGATGTCGAGCGCGATCTTGCCGAGCGTTCCCGTGACCAATGCGAGGAAATTCACCGCTTCCGCCAGACCGTCACGCGCGACATGCCAGGTCGAGACCGGAACGCCGAGGCCAAGCTCCTCGCACAGCGCGTTCTGGACCTCGAAGCCCTTATCGCCAAGCGAGGCCAGCGTGCCGGCGGCGCCGGCGAACTGGCCGACCAGTACGCGCGGCTTCAGCTCGGCGAGCCGCGCGGCGTGGCGATCGAAGGCGGCGAGCCAGATCGCGGTCTTGTAGCCGAAGGTCACCGGCAGCGCCTGCTGCAGATGGGTGCGGCCGGCCATCGGCGTGTCGCGGTATCTTTGCGAGAGGTCGGCGAGGATGCCGCGCAATGCAGTGATGTCATCCTCGATGATCGCAAGGCCATCGCGCAATTGCAGCACCACGGCAGTGTCCATGATGTCCTGCGTTGTGGCGCCCCAATGGACATAGCGGCCGGCCTCGCCGCACTGCTTCGCCATCTGATGCACCAGCGGCAGGATCGGGTAGCCGACCACATCGGTCTCCTGCCGCAGCAGATCGAAATCGAACGCGGTGACATCGGTGCGTCTTGCGATCTCCGCGGCTGCTTCCGCAGGGATCACGCCGCAGCGCGCTTCGGCCTTTGCAAGCGCGACTTCGACCTCGGCATAGCGCTGCAGCAGCCGCAGGTCGGAAAACACCTCGCGCATCGCGCGCGTGCCGAAGGCATCGCGAAACAGCACTGAATCGAGCACGGTGGTCGAAGTGGGGAAGCCGGACATGGACGCATCCTGTTGCCGTTCGCAGTCGGCAACGTCCCTATCACGGTGCAGGCCTCTGCCCTAGTCCGCGGGCGCCTCGCCGAACACCTCGGCGGCGATCTTGCTGGTCTCGATCGCGGCCGGAATGCCGCAATACATCGCGACCAGCAGCAGCACGTCCTGCACCTGCGCGGCGGTGCAGCCATTGGCCAGCGCGCCCTTGGCATGGACGCGGAACTCGGTCGGCTTGCTGCTCGCCGCGGTGATGCCAAGCATCACGAGGCTGCGGACCTGGTCCGACAGCCCGGAGCGCTCCCAGACGTCGCCATAGACGTAAGCATTGATGATGTCTTGCAGCGGCGTGCCAAAATCGCCTGCGGCCGCCATCCGCTTGGCGACATCGACCTCGCCGAACATCTTCTGGCGCCGGCGCAGTCCGCGCGCATGGAGATCGCTGGTGTCCACCATCGTCGTCTGGCTCCCCTGTATGGGCTATTTATACGGATAAATATGCCGCATCTCAATATTTCAGAGCGCGATTGCCTTGCACTTCCGGCATATTTGTCCGTATAAATTTGACCAAGCAAAAACGGAGGGACCGGGATGAAGTTACGGCTGGGGCTGCTCGTCGTCCTGCTCGCGGTGCTTCCGGTCCTGCCGGCGTTCGCCGCGACCGATTTCCCGCAACGGCCGCTCAGGATCATCGTGCCCTTCCCGGCGGGCGCCGGCCCCGACAATGTCGCGCGGCTGGTCGGCCAGCATCTGCAGGACGCGTTCGGCCAGACCGTGCTGATCGAGAACCGCGCCGGCGCGCTCGGCAGCATCGGCGCCCAGGAAGTCGCCCGCAGCGCGCCCGACGGCTACACGCTGTTGATGGGCACCAACACCACCCATGCCAGCAATGTCGCGACACTGAAGAGCCTGCCCTACGACCCCGTGAGGGATTTCGCGCCCGTGATCCGTACAACGACCACGGCGATGGTGCTGCTGGTCAACCCCAAGCTTGCGGCCAGCGACCTCACGCAGTTCCTTGCCTACGCGAAGGCCACGCCCAATCTGACCGCGGGCTACGGCTCCGGTGCATCGCAGATCTCGATCGCGCAGCTGCAGTCGCGCGGCGGCCTGTCGCTGATCGCAGCCTCCTACCGCGGCGTGCCGCAGGCGATGACCGATGTGATGGCGGGCGTGATCGACCTGACCTTCGGCGATTTCTCGGTTGCGATCCCGCAGATGCAGGGCGGCACCTTGCGCGGCATCGCCGTGACATCTGCGACCCGCAACGAACTGACGCCCGGCCTGCCCGCGCTCTCCGAAGCGATGCCCGGCTTCGAGGCCACCATCTGGTACGGGCTGTTCGCACCGGCCGGCACGCCGGAACCGATCGTCAACAAGATCTACGCCGAGTGCGCGAGGTACCTCGCGATGCCGGAGACCAGGAAGAAGCTTGCCGATGTCGGCGTGATCGTGGCGCCGCTGGCGCCGGCCGAGTTCGGCGCCTTCGTCAGGAGCGAGGTCGTGCGCTGGTCGGCGGAGGTCAGGGCGGCCGGCATCCAGCCGCAATAGCGCGAAGCGGCGTCGCATCATGGCTCGCGAGACACCTGTCGGAATGATCGGCCTGGGGCTGATGGGATCGGCGCTGTCCGCGCGGCTGATCGATGCCGGCGTCGGGGTGATCGGCTTCGACGCCGATGCGGCGAAGACGGATGGGTTGAGAACCAGCGGCGCCGAGTTCGCAGCCTTCGCCGCTGACGTGGCGGCGCGATGCCGGACCATCGTCATCGCGGTGTATGACGCGGCTCAGGTCACCGGCTTGCTGCCGGACCTTGCGAACGCGAGAGTGCCGCCGCTCGTCATCTGCACCACCACCTGCGCACCGGGCGAGATCACTGACATCGCCGAATTCGCCGCACGCGCGCGCCTCGCCTTCATCGAAGCGCCGATCTCGGGCACCAGCGCCGAGGTCCGCGCCGGCACGGCCACCGCGCTGGTCGCCGGCGATCGCGACGTCATCGCAGCCGCCGCGGCGACGCTCGACATCCTCTGCCCGCAGCGGATCAACGTCGGCGCGATCGGCAATGCCAGCCGCACCAAGCTTGCCATCAACCTGATCCTGCAGAACAACCGCGCCGCGCTCGCCGAGGGCATCGCCTTTGCCGAAAGCCTCGGCCTCGACGGCGCGAGCTTCCTTGCGACCGCACGGCAATCGGCGGCATATTCCAGAGTGATGGACAGCAAGGGACCGAAGATGCTGGCGCGGGATTTCGCGCCGCAATCGCACATCGCGCAGACCCTGAAGGACGCCGAGCTGATCCTGCAGGAGGCCGGCCGGCACGGCCTGTCTCTGCCGCTGACCTCGGCGCAGTCCGAGCTGCTGCGCGCGGCGATCGCGCTGCAGGGCCCGGACAGCGACAGCGCCGCAGTGATCGAGGCGATCCGTGCCGGACGCGACCAGGACAAGGAACATTCATGATCAATTGTGCCATCGCCGGCCTCGGGCGCTGGGGCCGCGCGCTGGTCGAGGCTGCGCAGGACGAGCCGCGGCTCAGGATCGTCAACGCGGTGGAACCCGACATGGCGGGCGCCGCGAGCTTCTGCGCGGCGCATGGCCTGTCGCCTGCGGCCAGCCTCGAGGCCGTGCTCGCCGACCCCGGCATCGATGCCGTGCTGCTGGCAACACCGCATTCGCTACACCGGAGCCAGGTGATCGCGGCAGCCAGAGCCGGTAAGCAGGTGTTTTGCGAGAAGCCGCTGGCGTTGAGGCGTAGTGATGCGACCGAGATGTTCGCGGCCTGCCGCGACGCCGGCGTGCTGCTCGCGGTCGGGCATAACCGCCGGTTCTGGCCGTCGATGCAGGCGCTGCGCGCGATTGTCGCCGGCGGCGAGCTCGGTACGATCCTGCATCTCGAGGGCCACAACAGCAACGAGAACTCGCAAGCCGTTACGCAGGGCTGGCGGCTGTCGCCGGAGGAGTCGCCGGGCGGCGGACTGACCGGCGCGGGACTGCATGTGCTCGACGGCTTCGTCAGCCTGCTTGGTCCTGCCCGACAAGTTTATGCCCGGTTGAGTGAACGCGAGGCCGGACCGCCGCCGCTCGACACTGCAACTTTAGCGATTGAATTTGTGAATGGTGTGAGTGCAACCCTTGCTACGGTCCGCGCAACACCGTTCTATTGGCGCGTGCATGTGTTCGGGACGAAGGGATCCGCAGAGGTGCTCGACGAGGGGACGATGGTGCTACGGAAATCCGGCGAGGCACCCGCGACAACGCGTTATGCGGCGGTCAACACGCTCGCCGCGGAACTTGCTGCCTTTGCCGACGCGGTCGAACGCAGACAGCCGTTCCCGGTGCCCGAAGCAGACGTGCTGGCGACACTCGCCGCGTTCGAGGCCGCGTTGCATTCGATGGAGTCTGGACAACCGGTCGCCTGCCATACGGCATACCAGTGATCTGCCATGTCTGAACAACCGGACCGGGCGAGATCGTCCCGCTATCGCGACATCGCCACCGGACTGCAGAAGGACATCCGACTCGGCACCTATGCGGTCGGCAATCTGCTGCCGACTGAAACCGAGCTGATGGCAAGCTATCAGGCGAGCCGCCAGACCGTGCGCGAGGCGCTGCGCATCCTGATCGACCAGGGCCTGATCGTGCGCCGCGCCGGCCTCGGTTCGGTGGTGATCGCCTCCGAGCCGCCGGTGCTGTTCACCCACAGCGTCAAGTCGCTCGGCGAGTGGCTGCGCTATTCCAACGAGACCTACCGCGACGTGGTTGGCAGCAGCGATATCGTTGCCGACCGCAAGCTGGCTGCCCACCTGAAATGCGAGCCCGGCAAGAGCTGGTTCCTGATCGAGGCCGTGCGCCGCTCCGACCAGTTCTCAGCGCCGCTCGGCTGGACCGAGATCTACGTGCTGCGCCGGTTCGCCGATGTCGTGACCCGCAGCGACCACGGCCGCACTCCGGTGCACGAGCAGATCGCCAAGATGTACGGCCAGGTCACCGAGCGTGCGCAGATGGAAATCTTCGTGCGGGGCATGCCGGCGCCGATCGCCAAGGCGCTCGGCGTCAAGACCGGATCGCCGGCGCTCACCGTGGTACGGCGCTACTACGGCCTGCGCGAGGAACTGTTCGAGGTCACCATCACCACGCACCCGGAAGGGCGCTACACCTACACAATGGATATGCAGCGCTCGCTGCGGCCGAAGCTCTAGGATTTTGCTGAGACGCGTTTCGCTGCGAAACGCGCTATCGCGCCCGCGCCAGATGCGTGGGGGCGGAAGTATGTGCCATCTGCGGGGTGCCGCTTACGCCCCAGATCACGACCGCGATCAGCGCGGCCGCCCAGACATATGGCACAGCATTCGGCTTCTTCATTTCCGAGATCATCCCCAACGTCTCAGATGCACCGATCGACCTCACGACCTCCGTCGTGAATCTCACGACCTCGATTGTCAGCGTCTCACCAGACACCCGTCCTTCACAACGCTACTAAGGTCAGACCTTGTCGGTTTCAGGACGTCTTCATGCGAATCCGGAAATGATTTCGTGGGAACCCGGCCCTCTCATCCGAATTGATGAGATCGCGGGTTTCAATGGCCCGGCACTCGCGGCAGACCTAAGAGAATTTCCTGCTCAAATTTGAGTCAGATGCACAACGAACGTTCCAAAGCGCGGCCACGAAGTACTTTTTGATTGTCCGCCGGACTCCAGCCGTGGCATGCCTGCGCCTGTGACACTGCGATGACAAGGGTTCTCCCGTGACTGCCCAACCGGCCAAACCGCACGGCGGCTCCCGCCGCCACTCCAAGGAATCGCAGAACGAGGTCGCGCGCTCGCTGGAACGGGAGCTGCAGTTCTTGACCGAAGAGCGCCAAGAGCGCGCCCGTCGGCTCGGCCTCGACTTTGCGGCCAAGACGCTGAAGACGGACAACTAGGCGCGCGGCCATCTGTCAGTACCAGTGCGCTGGGATGCACCGCTCGGGGGTCTGGTCACGCCGCAACGGCGAGGCCATTGCGCGCCGAGGGGGCGAGTCCGATTCACCCGGGCACCGTGATGGGACTATCGTGCGCCTTCCAAGAACGTAACCGGCGTCCCCTTTGCAACACCAGCAGCAACGCGCTGCGCATCCCAGTTCGTGAGCCGGACACAGCCGTGGGACGCGGCCTTGGAGACCTTGCCGGGATCGCCGGTGCCGTGAATGCCGTAGCCTTCCCCCGAGAGGTTGATCCACACCACACCGACCGGATTGTTCGGGCCCGGCTTGATCGTGAACGGTTTGTTCGATCTGACGCCCTTGAACTTGTACTTGGGATTGTAGCGATAGGTCGGATTCTTGTTGACCGCCGTCACCTTCAACGTGCCGGTCGGCGTCGGCTTCTCCGTGCTGCCGACCGTTGCGGGATAGAAAGCGAGCAGCTTTCCCGCAGCATCGAATGTGCTGAGCGTCTGCCGCGTCTTGTCGACCTCCACGCGCGCAATCGCCGGCGGCTTTCCGGGGTCGAGCACGTTCGCGACCGCAATGCCGTCACCGGGCTTGTCGAACTTCTGTCCTGGATTCAGTGCCTGCAGCAACGCCTCGCTCATGTGGAATTTTTCCGCAATCGCCTCGCGCGGGCTGGTGTAGTTCAGCGCCGGCAGGCTCTTCATGTCTTCCATTCTCGCGGGAATCTTCTTTAAGAACGGCCCTTTCACGTCGGCGTCGACGATCGTGTAGGTGACGATCACGGCCCCTTCGCTGGCCGCAGCGAGCCTGCTCCAGAGGTCCGCCGTCACGGCCTTGTCGAACGACAATCCATTCGCCTCGGCAAACGCCGTGAGCGCCTTCTGCGCGTTGTCACCGAGCTTGCCGTCGATCTCGCCGGGAGAGAAATGCGCGCGATCGAGCAGGATCTCGAGCTTGGCAACGGATGCGCTGATCTGTTGCCGGCCCGGCAATTTTGCCGTTGGGGCCGCCGCATCATTGATCGCCACGGCATCGAGGCCGGCTGCGATCGCTGGGGCAGCCGAGGCGAGCAAGAGGACGAGGGCAAAATTCGCAACAGAAGAAAGTCGGAACATCGCATATCCCAACGTAGCTACCTTCGGTCAAGCTACGGGAAGCGTCGAAGTTCCAATGCAGAAAGCGGCCGAGAAACAGCAGAGATCGCTGCTTGCCGCAATCGTCCTGCCAAAAAGTCGCTATCGGAAACGCATTTGCGCGCAGACCACGCTGATCCGCAAAGCAATCTTACGGCGCGGACGAAACCGCTGCGCTCGGCAGCGGCGCGAACTGCATCCCCGCGACAGCGGAGCCGGCATATGCACTGGCGATCAGGATCATAACGCGAAGAGCGACAAACATGGTGCCTCCTGAGCTTCTTGTATTTGCCGCAGGATGCCAGGGACTTCTTTCCCGCCGGTGAGCAAAGCTGGTTGCCGCAACCTTGAAGGCATTGGTAAGCGAGCCGTTACGCAGGTGCCCGTTCATGAGTTGAGAACCGTATCGGCCGATCGACCGGAGCGCTCAACGCGCGGTTCACCGTCGCCGGGCATTGTGCGCCTCAATCAAGAAGGCGCAATCACAATGCCGATTTTCAGGACGATCCTTGTTGTCGTATCGACTTTTCTTGCCGGTTTGTACGTCTACGATACCTGCCGCGGCGACTGGCTCACCATGCCGGCATCGGTAAACGATATCTTTGCGCGACGATGGCCGGAACCAGATGAATTTCGTGGCACGGCTCCCCCCGTCGCCACCTTCGTCGCCGACGCGACGCCGGCGGCGCGCGTTAGGGAAACGTTTGCGATGTTCATCCCCAGGGACGCGCGACGCCACCTGATACAGCGCAGCCTTTAATGCTCCGATTTAGCCCAGGGACACGCCGGCCTTGGCGCGGCTGATCCCCAGCGCCACAATGCGATTCAACAGAACCGGGTAATCCAGTCCGTCATGCCCGGCGGCTGTCGCAAACTCCTGGCTCTTGGCGATTTCGGGATTGGGATTGGCTTCGATAAAATACGGAACGCCATTGGTGGAGAGACGGAAGTCGATGCGCGCGTAGCCATCGAGCCCCAAGGTCCGGTAGATGCGTTTCGCCAGCCGCTGAATATGCGCGGATAGTTCCGGCGTCAGATCCTCGGCCGGTCCATCCGCAATTCCGATGCGCTCCTGATAGCTGGTATCGTGCTTGACCTTTTCGGTGGCGATCTGGCGCGCGGCGGGGCCGCCCATGCTGCCGAACTTCAATTCCCAAACCGGCAGCACCCGCAGCCGGTTGTTGCCGATCACGCCGACATAGAGCTCACGTCCCTCGATGAACTGCTCGGCGATCGCGGCCGTTCCGATCCGCTCATGGATAAAGGCGACGCGCTCGGCGAGCTTCTCGTCGGTATCGACGATCGACGCCTGCGAGATGCCGAGCGATCCGTCGCTGCTCAGGCTCTTGACGATCAGCGGCAGCGCAAGCCGCGGCGGCCGCTTGACCTTGCGGCGCATCGGGAACACGGCGAAGGCCGGCACCGGGATGCGGCGGTGATGCACCAGCGTCTTGGACAGATCCTTGCCGCGCGCCAGGATCAGGCCGCGCGGATTGCACCCGGTATAGGGGATCTTCATCAGCTCGAGATAGCTTGCGATGTGCTGGTCGTAGACGACGTCGTAATGAAACTCCTCCAGCAGCGTGAACACGACGTGCGGCTTGAAGCCCTCGATCTCGTCGCGCACCGGCTTGATTTCCTCCTGCACGCCGAGCGGACGAACCTCGTGGCCGGCCGCGCGCAGCGTACTCACCACGTCGTATTCGGTTTTCCACTCGTTGATTTCCCGCGCCGAGTATCCTTCGCTGGAGTCCGGCGGCACACAGTCCGGGTGCATCAGCACCAGAATGCGAAAGTGTTTCATAGCGCGATCCACTTGCGGCGCGATGGGCCGAACAGCGCGTGCATGGTCTTGGCGGTCAGCAGGATGGTGAAATTGGTCACCAGCTTCTGCTCCGGGCCGACGGCGCGCAGATTGAGCTCGCGGCAGCGCGAGATCATGTCATCGAGCACGGCATCGAGCGTCAGCTGGTTCTCGCCCGTCCAGCGCGCGACCAACTGCCTGACCTGGGCACGATGCCGCCTGATGAAGGACGCAGCCGGCGGATGCCGGTGATGCCGCGGATCGGCAGAGAACAGCTTGGACAGATCGCGGTCGTAGGTCTTCGGCGGCGTGAAAGCGTAAAACGCCTGCTTCTTCTTGTAGTGCTCGCCGAGCGTCTGCTTGAGCGTATGCAGCGGATCGACCCGCTCGCGCGTCGTCAACAGCGGCCGCTCGCCGGCTATCTCGCCCATCAGTTCGTCGACATATTCGAGCTTCTTCAGCGCCGGCCATCCGGCATAACGCGTCCGCCAGTTCGAACGCGGCCGCAGCCACACCGCGAAGGTCTCGGCGAAATCCTCATCCGGATGGCTCTGCGCGTACCAGAGCCTGAGATGCTGGACATAATTGCGGCTGGCCGGATTGGGTCGGTAGTAGCGCGGATAGTGTTGCGACGACGGGCCGAACAGCTGCTGCCAGCGCCGCCGACGTTGCAGCTGGTAGCCGTGCTGTATGGCATGACCCGCCTCGTGGCGGAGAATGGCCATGCACTCGGACCACGAGGCGCCCTCGACGTCGAGCATCATCTTCTTCTCGAGTTTCATCAGGCGGGGATGGGCGAGATAGAACGGAATGGCGATGCCGGGCACATCGGCCGGGCTGAACCATTCGCTCGAGATCCAGGTGTGCGGCCGCAGCCGGATGCCGCGCTCTTCGAGCTCTTCGTAGAGCGTGCCGACACAATCCGCGAGCCAAGTGCCTTCGACCGCAACCCTCAGACTGCTGAGGCGTTGCTCGAGCAACTGCGCATCCGTGAGCTTCTCCCAGGCGTGTTTGCGGCGCGGCATAGGCTTCCAAAAATCAAGAACAAACCGGAATTGGGATGGTGTCATAGGTTGCCGCCGGCAACAACCGCCGGGCTTTTGCAGCAGGCCTCGGTCCGCGCCGCTTCACGCCAACCCCGCTTCGTGCTTGCGCCGCAGGTCGGCAGGACACGGAGCGCCCGGGCCATAGGCCCAGATCGCCGCAGGGACAGCTTCGCGCCTTCTGCTATGATTGGGCCGTTTTCCGGGGCAAGGTTCTTTGAGGGGGCGAGATGGATAATCGGCGGCGGCTGCTTTTTCACGGCATGGCTTTGTTCCTGATCGGGCTGTTGACCGGCCTCATCGAACAGCACTTCACCAATGTGCGGATGGCGCTCGCAGCTCATCTCGAGGGCGTGATGAACGGCACGTTCCTGCTCGCCGTCGGCGCGATCTGGAGCGAGGTCAGGCTGTCGCCCCGCGCGAGCGTCGCGGCCTACTGGGCGCTGCTATGCGGAACGTACGGCAACTGGGCCGTGACGACGCTCGCCGCCGCTCTCGGAACCGGCGCGCTGTCGCCGATCACGGCGGCCGGGCGTGGCGCCGCGCCGTGGCAGGAAACGCTGGTGACCACAGGCTTCGTCTCGATCGGTCTTGCGATCATCGCGGCATCGATCCTGCTGCTGTGGGGGCTGCGCGGCAAGGTGGCGCGCATTGCGCCTAAGGCTTGACCCAGCGCTGCACGGCAGCAGCGGTGTCCGCCGGATTGGTGTTGAAGCAGATGGCGGCGCCGGGCGCGAGCCGGTGCACCAGATTGAGAATGGTCTCGAACAGCAGCAGCCGCTCCGGCGGCTCGCGCAGCCCGGCGCCGATCACGACGCAATCATGGCGGCGGGCGTTCAGGGCCGCCGCCGTCACCGCTTCGGCAGTCTCGCCGAAATCGATCAGGCAGCTGTCGACGTCGTAGCCCAGTGTTCGCAGGCCCTCGATCTGCGCGTCGATATAGCTGCGCACCAGTTCGGGCGTAAACTGCGGCATGACGGACAGATCGACAAAGGTGGGGTCGAGCCCGATCGCCAGCACGGATGGTTTCGTCATGGTCGCGGTTCCTGGTCCGAGGCATCTCGCCCGAGCATGCCGCGGGTTTGAGTCGAAATCGCGGACGGGAGGTCAGTAACCGGCCTGCTGTTGGGCGGCGCGTGCCGCGACCGCGGCGCGCCGCTTGAGCAACTCGCGCTCGCGCGCATTGCCGGCCAATGCGGCGGCGGCCTCGAACGCAGCGCGGGCCTCGTCGAAGCGGCTCAGCCGGTGCAAGAGATCGCCCCGCACGCTCGGCAGCAGATGGTAGGCTCTCAGCGCCGGCTCGTCGGCGAGGCCGTCGACGATCGCAAGCGCCGCTTGGGGGCCTTCGGCCATGCCGATCGCGACCGCGCGGTTGAGCGCGATGACAGGCGAATCCAGCAGCGCGGCGAGATCGCCATAGAGCGCGGCGATGCGCCGCCAGTCGGTGGCAGCAGGCGTGCCGGCCTCGGCGTGACAGGCGGCGATCGCGGCCTGCAGCGCGTAGAATCCGCCGCCGCCGCCGAGCTCGCGGGCGCGTGCCAGCGCCAGTTGCCCGCGGCGGATCTGCAGGCGGTCCCACTGCGCGCGGTTCTGGTCCATCAGCAAGATCGGCTCGCCGGCGGCGTCGGTGCGCGCCGCCATCCGCGAGGCGTTGAACTCCATCAGCGCCAGCAATCCGTGCGCCTCCGGCTCGTGCGGCGCAATCGAAGTCAGCACGCGGCCGATGCGCAGCGCCTCGTTGCAGAGCTGCGGCCGCAGCCATTCGTCGCCGCTCGCCGCGGTATAGCCCTCGTTGAAGATCAAATAGGCGACCTCGAGCACGGAGGCGAGCCGCTCCGACAGCGCCTCGCCGCGCGGCGTCTCGTAGACGAGACCGGATTCCGACAGCGTGCGTTTAGCCCGCACGATGCGCTGGGCGATGGTCGCCTCCGCCTGCAGGAATGCGCGCGCGATCTCGCCGGTGGTGAGGCCACAGATCATCCGCAGCGCCAGCGCCGCGCGGGCCTCGCGCGACAGCAGCGGATGGCAGGCGGTGAAGATCAGCCGCAGCAACTCGTCGCCGATATCGTCGTCGAGCGCGGAATCGAAATCGGGCATGGTCTCCTGCTCCCGCACCAGATCATGCGCCAGCATGCCGTGCTTTGCGGTCAGCATGCGGCTCCGCCTGATATGATCGAGCGCGCGCCGCTTGGCGGTCGCCATCAGCCAGGCGCCCGGCTTCTCCGGCACGCCAGTGAGCGGCCAGTGCTCGAGCGCCGCGATCAGCGCTTCCTGGGTCAGATCCTCGGCGAGCGGCACGTCGCGCAGCATCCGCGACAGGCTGGTGATCAGCCGCGGCTGCTCAATGCGCCACACCGCAAGGATCGTCGCCTGGATGTCGGCGGCCGTCATCGCCGCCGACCTGGATTGCCGTCCTGATGCGTCGTCTTCACGCGAACCGGAGGCCGCCTCGCGCGAACGCGCCCTGTCCGTTCCGCATCAAGCGATGGCGGATACATCGACCTGGCAGGCGCCGTCGACGCCCGGCGAGGCGAAGGGGCGCACCTCGCAGGTGCCGTCCCAACCGGGCATGTGCTCCTTGTGCAACTGCATGAACTCCACGGCGGCCGCGACCGCCTCCTCCTTGTTGCGGAGCTCGAAGATCGCGTAGCCGCCGATCATCTCCTTGGCCTCGACGAACGGCCCGTCGATGACATTGAGCTTGCCGTCGGTGATGCGGACCTGGGCCCCCATCGCGACCGGCAGCAGCCCGCCGGTATCGATCATGCGGCCGGCCTTGATCTCCCGCTCGGCAAGCTTGCCCATCGCCTCCATCAGGGCCGGCGTCGGCGGGCGCGGGGGCTGGGTGGAGGTGACGATATACATGAACCGCATCGGAAAACTCCTGTTGGGCGAGAAGCGACGATAATCGCCGCAAACCAGCTCGCTATGGGGAACGACGATCCGGGGTGCGTCGGATCGACAAGGAAAAGGGAATTATTTTGGGGGGCAGAAGGCAACATCTCGGCCAAGGCCCCTTCTCCTTCCCCCTGAAAGGGGGAAGATCGGGATGGGGGTCAGCCGCAGACACAGCTGCAAGCGGAGAGAGCGGATCCCCACCCGCTTCGCTCTACGAGCAAAGCGACCTCCCCTTTTCAAGGGGAGGTTCAGACGCGCGCCGCCCCCTTACTGCTCGCGCAGCATGATCAGCGGGTCGGCGCTGTCGGGGACGCGGCGCCACTGGGCGTTGTCGTCCGCCTCGAACTGCCAGGTCTCGCCCTTGGGCGACATCAGGATCATCTGGCCATGGTCGAGCCGCCACAGCGTCGGGTTGAAGGCCGCGACCGCGGGATCGCATTTGCCTTTCAGGAACACCTGGAAATTGTCGTTGCCGGCGTCGGTGTTGGTCAGCACCAGGGCGCAGATCGCCTGACCGTTGCCGCGGACCATTGACCAGTCGCCGATCATCTGGTCCATCGACTTGGCGAGTGCGCGCGCAGCGGCAAGGTTTTGCAGGATGTAGACGCCCTCATTGGTGCGCATCCCCTCGAAGATGCCGGTCTCGACCTCGGTGAAATCGATCACCGCCTCGCCGGCCGCGTTGTGCAGCCGCACGATGTCGCCGAGACCCTTGATGCTCCAGCCCGCGATGTCCTTGGTGAAGGGCAACGCGGCGGCGCAGGCCGGCTCGAGCTCGAGCTTGAAACCTAAAGGCGTCGCATCGCTCTTCAGCGTCACGACGCAGGTCTTGCTGCGCTCGGTGGTAGCGAGCTCCCACTGCCCGATCATGTCTTTCTTCAACGTCGAGACGTCCTGCGCGGCTGCCGGACCGCACGCGGCCAGCAGCACAAGCAGCGCGACGCTGAAGCGGGACAATGACATCACCGGCCCTTCACCGGCGTTTCGGCAACCGGCGTCAGCGGCGGCTTGCCGGCGAACCAGTTCGTGATGTTGTCGACCACGAGCTGGTCCATCGCGTTGCGCGTGACCACCGAGGCCGAGCCGATATGCGGCAGCAGCACGACATTCTGCATCGCCTTCAACTCGTCCGGCACGTTCGGCTCGGCCGCGAACACGTCGAGACCGGCGGCGAGGATGGTGCCGGATTTCAGCGCCGCGACCAGCGCCGGCTCGTCGACGACAGAGCCGCGCGCGACATTGATCAGCACGCCGCGCGGGCCGAGCGCCTTCAAGACGTCGGCATTGATCATCTTCGCCGTCGAGGCGCCGCCCGGCACGATGACGATCAGGGTGTCGACCGCCTTCGCCATCTCGATCAGATCGGGATAGTGCTTGTAGGCGACGTCCTTGGACGGATTGCGCGAATGATAGGAAACCGGCACGCGCGAGGCTTCGAGCCGACGCCCGATCGCCTGGCCGATGCGGCCCATGCCGACGATGCCGATCTTGCGGTCGCGCAACGAGCCGACGCTGAGCGGATAGTTCTGGGTCTGCCACAGGCCGGAGCGCACGTAGCGGTCGGCCTTGATGAACTCGCGCAGCGTCGCGATCAAAAGGCCCATCGCGACGTCGGCGACCTCCTCGGTCAGCACGTCGGGTGTGTTGGTGACCACGATATTGTGATCCCGCGCATAGGCGGAATCGACGTGGTCGTAGCCGACACCGAAGCTGCCGACGATCTCGAGCTTGGGAAACATCGCCATCGCGGTCTTGTCGGTGGCCATCGTGTGATAGGTGACGGCGATGCCGCGGATCTTGGCCATCGTGTCGGGGGTCAGCCGCTCGAGGTCGCCGCGGCTCTCGGCCCGGTGCAGCACATATTGATCGGAAAAGCCGTTTTCGAGGATTGGCCGGATCGGTCCATAAACCAACAGATCGATCTTTTCGGAAGAAATCGGGGCCATCAATTGTCCTTTCCTAACGCGCTTTCATGCCAACGCCGCAACAAGAGGTGCGAAACTAGCGCCAGCACCCCATAGATGACAATCCCGGCCAGCGATAGCAGCAGAAGTGCTGCAAACATGCGGGGAATATTCAGCCGGTAGCCCGATTCAGCGATCCGGAAGGCAAGGCCCGAGCCGGCGCCGGCGCTGCCCGCCGCGATCTCCGCGACCACGGCACCAATCAGCGACAGGCCGCCGGCGATGCGCAGGCCACCGAGGATATAGGGCAGCGCCGCGGGCAGCTTCAGCAGCAGCAGCGTCTGCAGCTTCGATGCGCCATAAAGTTGAAACAATCCCGCGAGGTTGCGATCGACCGAGCTGAGGCCGAGCGTCGTGTTCGACAGCACCGGAAAGAACGCCACGATCCAGGCGCAGACGATCACGGCGGTCTGCTGCTGCAGATAGATCAGCAGCAGCGGCGCGATCGCGATCACGGGCGTGACCTGCAGCACCACCGCGTAAGGGAACAGGGAATATTCCAGCCATTTCGACTGGTTGAACAGCAGCGCCAGCACGACTCCGCCGACTGCGGCCGCAACGAAACCTTCGAGCGTGGTCAAGAGCGTGACACCGAGCGATTGCGACAGCACCGGCCAGTCCGCAACCAGCGTCTTCAACACCAGGAGCGGGCTCGGCAGCACGTAGGGCTGGATGCCATAGGCGCGGACGATCGCTTCCCAGAGCGCGAGGCCGGCGGCGAACACCGCGACGGGCAACACGAAACGAATGAGGTCCTGCGGAGATTTCATGCGCCCGCCTGCCCTGCATAGGACGGCGCCAGTGCATTGGAGACCTCGCGGCAGAACGCGGCATATTCGACCGAGGTGCGGAACTCCTCGCCACGCAACTCCGGCGAGGTGATGCGAAACTCGGCGCCGATCCGGCCCGGGCGAGCCGTCATCACGATCACGCGCTCGGAGAGATAAACCGACTCGAACACCGAGTGCGTCACGAAGATGACGGTCTTGTGCAGATCGCGCCACAGCGACAACAGATCATTGTTGAGACGAAAGCGCGTGATCTCGTCGAGCGCGGCGAACGGCTCGTCCATCAAGAGGATGTCGGGATCGGTGATCAGCGCGCGCGCCAGCGACACCCGCATCTTCATGCCGCCGGACAGTTCGCGCGGGTAGGCCGCCGCGAACTCGGCCAGCCCGACCTGATCGAGCGCGGCCTCGATGCGCGCATCGGCGTCGGCCGCCGGCAGCCGGGCGAGCTTCAGCGGCAGGCGGACATTGTCGCGCACCGTCGCCCACGGCATCAGGGTCGGCTCCTGAAACACGAAGCCGATCGGATGGCTGCCGCGCCGCGCCGCGCCATGATGTGAGAGCTCGACCGTGCCGGTGCTGGGTGTAGCGAGGCCGGCAATCAGCCGCAGCGCGGTGGATTTGCCGCAACCGGACGGCCCGAGCAGCGAAACGAACTCTCCGCGCCTGACATCGAGGTCGAGCGGCCCGAGCGCCGTCACGCCGCCGTCGTAGGTCTTGCTGACGCCGCGCAGGCGCACGGCCGATCCGGCATCAGGTCCCGACAACGCAGGCTCCGCCATCGCGCGTCCGCACCGGTCAGTTCTTCGGCCTGAGCTCGACGCCGACCGCCTTGTTGACGAAGCGCAGCGTGTAGCCCTGGCGATAGTCGATGGTGCTCTTGACCACGCCGGCGCGCACCATCTTGTCGAAGAAGCTCGCCATCCGCTCGTCGGTCATGGCGCCGATGCCGTTCTTGATGGAATCGCCGGAATCGACGATGCCGTGCTCGCGCATCTTGGCGACGCAATAGGCCAGCAGCTCGTCGTTCATCTCAGGATTGAGCTTCTTGATCATCGCATTGCCTGCCGAGTTGTCGCCGTAGACGTAGGTGTACCAGCCGACGATGGAGGCATCGACGAAGCGCTGCACCAGATCGGGCTTCTTGTCGACGAGGTCGCGGCGGGTCTCGATCAAGGTCGAGTAGGAGTTGAAGCCGTAATCGGCGAGCAGCAGCACGTTCGGCTTGAAGCCGGCAGCTTTCTCCACCGCAAACGGCTCCGAGGTGACGTAGCCCTGCATCGCGGTCTGCTTGTTCACGATGAAGGGCTGCGGGTTGAAGGTGTAGGGCTTCACCTTGTTCTCGTCGAAGCCGTATTCCGACTTCAGCCACTGGAAGTAGCTGGTAATGCCTTCCTTCGAGATCAGCAGCGTCAGCGGCTTCAGATCCTCGATTTTGCCGACCTTGACCTCGGGATGGGTCAGGAAGACCTGCGGGTCCTTCTGGAACATCGCAGCGACGGCGACCAGCGGCACGTTATTGGTGACGGCATCGAAGGTCTGCAGCGAGTTCGCGCTCATGAAGAAGTCGAGCTTGCCCGCGATCAGGAGCATCCGGTTGTTCTCATTGGGACCGCCGGGCACGATGGTGACATCGAGGCCGTATTTTTTGTAGGTGCCGTCGGCGAGCGCCTGGAAAAACCCGCCATGCTCGCCCTCGGCGACCCAATTGGTGCCGAACGAGACCTTGTCCAGAGTCTTGTCCGAGCTCTGCGCCCGCGCCGGGAGCAGGCCTGCGGAAACGCCGAGGGTGGCGGCCAGAACGGCCGTGGTTAACGCTCGCGGCAAAAAGGCCGGGATCATGGTTGGACTCCGTCGATCATTATGGCCCATGATGGAAGCGGGAAGACGTGCACCGCGCCAGGAGACGCGAACGCCTCACCGATGTTAAACAAACTATCCTGCAAATCCATCCCATGAAACGCTTGTATTGAAACGACTGGCTTGATGACTTCTCAGCTTCCGCCCCGTGACTGGACCGCCATCCACTGGCCCGACCTTGCCAAGGACGCGGCCGCGCGCTGGATTGCGGTGCTGCCCCTGGCCGCGACCGAGCAGCATGGGCCGCACCTGCCGCTCGGAACCGACGTCATGATCGGCGATGCGTATCTGGCGCGGGTTCGGGAGCTGCTGCCGGCGGCCATCCCGGCGACGTTCTTGCCCCTGCAGCCGGTCGGCATCTCCACCGAGCACATCGATTTTCCGGGCACGCTGACCCTGCCGGCCAAGGTGGCGCTGAACAGCTGGATGGCACTCGGCGAGAGCGTGGCGCGCGCCGGCGTCAGGAAGCTCGTGATCGTGACCAGCCATGGCGGCAATTCCGCCGCGATGCAGCTCGTGGCGCAGGACCTGCGCGCGCAACACAAGATGCTGGTGGTGACCACGAGCTGGTCGCGTTTCGGTACGCCGGACGGCCTGTTCGATGCCGACGAATTGCGCCATGGCATCCATGGCGGCGCGGTCGAGACCTCGATCATGCTGGCCAAGTATCCGCAACATGTGCGCAAGGATGCGATCGCGGACTTCAAGCCCGCGAGCGTGCAGATCGAGAAGGATCACCGTTTCCTGTCGACCCAGCGGCCGGCGCCGTTCGCCTGGCAGGCGCAGGACCTCAATCCGAGCGGCGCAATCGGCGATGCGACCCAAGCCTCGGCCAAGAAGGGCGAGCAGCTGATCGAGCACGGCGCGCGCGCGTTCTGCGAGCTGCTGGCCGACGTCGACAGGTTCGATCCGGGCGCGTTTGACGGCAACTGATCGCGAATTCTTGACGCTATGGCGCTGAAAGAGATTTGAGGCCTTAAGCCAGCTTGGTTTGATCTGCTTCAATTTTGCTGGGTTGTTGGTTTCGTAATTCTTGGAACCCGAATTTGGATTCTCGGTATGGAAATCTCGCAGCGCATCTTACCCGGCGTCAGCAAGTGGAAGTTACGATTGCTCAGAAGCGCTCCCTCCTACGACCAACTTGACGCGAGAGGGCAGATCATGTTGCGCCAGTTTCATCGCCTTCTGTGGATGGTTCTGCTCCCCTACCTCGTTGGAGGCGGACTCCTGTTTGACTTCCTAAAAAAGCATTTGCAGTAATGGTTAGCTTGCCGCCCCTTTTGGCGTTTGTGTCATAGCACCGGGAATTCCTTCGTCCCGGGGCCGACGAAACAATTCACGAAACCATATTTCCGTCACGGTCCTTCGAACCGGAACCGGAAAGCCTCCGTCCAACGGGCATGCGGACCACACCGGCGCCGCGCTCAAATAGGATGGAGTATCCCATGTCGATCAAGACCAGGTTTGCCGCCCTCGCCCTCACCACGCTCGCCGTGACCGGCACCATCGCAACCACCACGTCTCAGGCCGAAGCCAGGCCGTATGGCTGGGGCTGGGGCGTTGGCGCGGGCCTCGTCGGTGCCGCCATCGTCGGCAGCGCGATCGCAGCCAATGACGGCTACTACTACAACGGCTATCGCCGCTGCGCCTGGGTGCGCCAGTTCGACGCCTACGGCAACTACATCGGCCGCGTGCGCTCCTGCTACTGATCGACGGGTCTTCATAGTGTTTTCGAGCGAAGTGGGCACCGGTTCGCGTGAAGAAAACACGTCAAGCTAAGAATCTAGAGCCGACTAGGCTCTAGGCTGCGGATCCTGCGTTCGGCGCGGGTCCTCATCCACCCCGTGTCGCGCACGACCCGTCCGGTGATCCCCCGGGCGGGTCAATTCTTGAACGCGGCGATCACAGATATTTCGCGATCAGCCGGAAGTCGCGCAGCACGTTGCGGCCCTTCGGACCCGATGCCTTCAGCGTTTCTTCCAGGCTGTGGCCGATGTGATCGTGGATCAGCGCCTTCTTGGCGCTCTCGATCGCGCTCTCCACTGCCTGCAATTGCTGGGCGATCTGCGCGCATGGACGGCCCTGCTCGATCATCTCGACGATGGTCTCGAGATGGCCGTTGGCGCGCTTCAGGCGCCGGGCGATCGCTGCGTGCGGATGGTCGTCTGACATTCGGTTTTCCTATCCTCCCCGGAGGATAATCGCGATCCTCCCCGGAGGATAGCAGAATCGGCTTGACAGGCCATTGTGGCAGGCGTAGTGCCCAACTGTCGGAACATGCGTTCCGCACCGGGGCCTGACCCCGGACACCAACCCGACCACGAGCCAACACAGAAGGCACATGGGCAGTAGCAACTCAGGCGACAGTAGACCGACAACGGGACTGTTGACGCCGCAACATAGCAAGACTGATCGCGCAGATTTCGCCTGCGTGGATGGGTGGTCGCGCCTCGCATAACCGCCTGCTCCTCACCGGCCTGCCGCGCGACAGCGGAAGTGGAGGTGAGCGATGTTCGAAAAGCTCGCAAAATTCCGGCAAGCAAGCCCGCGGCGCGTTGTCGAGCCGCGGCAGATCCCGCCGCGGGCGGCCACCTATTCCAATGACAACCTGCCGGGTTTTCGCCGCCCGGTGGACCGCCGGCGTCCAACCCCGGCCTGTCATTGGATCCTGATCGACGGCCGCCTGGAGTGCCGGTGGATCGTCGAGACCACCCTTGAGCCATCAACGAATGATCTCGATCGAAAGCGGCGCGCGGACCGGTATTCCGGCCCGCGCGCAACACCTGCGCATTTCACCGCAAAGCTGACCGCAAGCGCCTGAAGGACCGACATGGACGAAGGACCTAGTTGTCCCGTTGCGCGCCATCGCGGCGCGGCAACGGGACTCCCTCCGGGGAACGACATCACTTCTGGAATTGCCGCTGCTCACGGCAGCGGAGGCTGCGCGCGCGCATAGAGTTGCTCCGCGTCCCTCGTGCCGTGTCCAACGTGCGGCGAGGAGACGACGATGAGCAAGACAATCGACATCTTCGGACAAGCCAGTCGGCCGACTGTTGCCGGTGCCGTCACGCGACCCGCAACGGCCAACGACCCACTCGTCCCGGTGATTCGAAGCGTCGTCGGTCTCATCAACGAGAGCGCCGGCCTCGTGCGCCACGTCGCCGCGTTCGGCATCGCGCTGATGCTCGACACCGGCCGTGCGCCACCGCGGCGCCGGGCGGCTTCAGACCCCGTCCGGGTGCCTGAAGCCGGCAACATCATCCGCTTTCCCACTCCCAAAACTACCAAACCATGCAAATGAGAAGGAATGGGTCATGACCGTTGTCAATGACTTGAAAATGCACGCCTCCGATCGTGAGGCCATCGCCAGCTCTGTCGGCACTGCGGTGCTGGACCGCGCGCATCTCGGCGATATCCACGGCGCGCTTGGAAGCATCGCCGAAGATGATGTCGCACCGCGCGCGACATTGCCGGCCCGGCTGAAGACCCTGCTGGCGATCGTCGGCCCCGGCCTGATTGTGATGGTCGGCGACAACGACGCCGGCGCCTTCGGCACCTATACCCAGGCCGGGCAGAATTACGGCACCACGCTGCTGTGGACGCTGCTGCTCTTGATCCCCGTGCTCTACGTCAACCAGGAGATGGTGGTGCGGCTCGGCGCGGTCACCGGCGTCGGCCATGCGCGGCTGATCTTCGAGCGCTTCGGCAAGTTCTGGGGCGCCTTCAGCGTCATCGACCTGCTGGTGCTGAACGCGCTGACCATCGTCACCGAATTCATCGGCATAACCTTTGCGCTGCATTTTCTCGGCGTCTCGCAGTTCTGGGGCGTGTTGGTCTCGGCCGTCATCGTGATGCTGGCGGTTTCGACCGGCGACTTCCGCCGCTTCGAGCGCTTCGGCATCGTGCTGGTCGCGGGCAGCCTGCTGCTGGTGCCCGTCATCCTGATGGTGCATCCGCCGATCGGGCAGATCGCGGCTGATTTCTTCGTGCCGAAGATGCCCGAGGGTGCCAAGCTCAGCGAGGTGATGCTGCTGATCGTCGCCATTGTCGGCACCACGGTGGCGCCGTGGCAATTGTTCTTCCAGCAGAGCTACATCGTCGACAAGCGGATCACGCCGCGCTTCATCCGATATGAGCGGATGGATCTGTGCATCGGGATCGTGCTGGTCGTGGTCGGCGCGGTGGCGATGATCTCGTTCTGTGCCGAAGTGTTCGGCGGAAAGCCCGAATTCGGCAATTACACCGACGCTCTGGGGACCGCGGTCGGGCTCGAGAAATATGCCGGCCGGCTGCCGGCGGTGCTGTTCGCCCTCGCGCTGCTCGATGCCTGCATCATCGGCGCGGCGGCGGTTTCCCTCTCGACGGCCTACGCGATCGGCGACGTGTTCGCGGTCAAGCATTCGCTGCACCGCAAGCCGCGGGACGCGAAGGGCTTCTACAGCGTCTATTGCGGGCTGATCGTGCTGGCCGCGGTGCTGGTGCTGACGCCCGGCACGCCGCTCGGCCTGCTCACCAACGCGGTGCAGACGTTGGCCGGTGTGCTGCTGCCGAGCGCGACCGTATTCCTGCTGCTGCTCTGCAACGACCGCCACATCCTCGGCCCCTGGATCAATTCGACCCGGCTGAACCTGTTCACCGGCGCCGTGGTCGCGGGCCTCGTGATGCTGTCGGTGATCCTGACCGCCTCGGTGCTGTTCCCCGATCTCGGCGAGCAGTGGATCATCGGCATCCTGGCCGGCGGCAGCGCGCTGGCACTCGCGGTGACCGCGCTGGTCAAGCTGTACGAGATGTCGTCGCGCCGCAGCGCGTCGTTCCGCTTCAAGAACAAGCCGCCGCTGTTCAACCGCGACACCTGGCGGATGCCGCCGCTCGACCGGCTGCCGCCGGCCCGGCTCAGCCCGCTGAGCCGGATCTGGATGATCGTGCTGCGCGGCTATCTGGTCGTCGCTGCCGGCCTCGTGCTGCTGCGCATCGTGCAGCTCGCCACGGTGGGGGCGTGACGACACTCGGTCGCGGCCGGCGATGGGGCGCGATCGTGCTGCTTCGGATGGCGAGCGCCGTCCTGCGCAGCGCCACCGCGCTCTACCTGAAACGCACTATCTCCGCCGCCGGGCTGCGGGCGGCGCTCTCAGTGGCACGATCCTTCGAACGAACCGGCGCGCTGATCGCGCTGGGAAGAAGGTCGCGCCCGGATTTCACTTCGACAGAGAAAGCTAAAGACCATGACGGCATCGAATGAAGGGTGGGCGCTCGGCATGACTGCCACACCGGCACGGCGAAATGCAGTGAACGACGCAGGCGGCTTTGCCCCGTTACGCGACTGTCATACAGGCAGTGCACACCGGGAGGCATCTGGCGTGCCCCAGTTGCTATTGCGAACCATTTGCAATAAGGAACCCGGAATGTTAGTTGCTGATCTGGCGTTGGACGGGACAACACGGATCGGACCGGGGATGGCGGGCGATGACTTCAAATCTCGGGTGGCAAGCGGCCGCCAAATCTGCAGTGATGGCATGGAATACCTCCAACCGAGCGTGGGGGATCGTCGCGCCATGACCTGCGTTCGCCTCTTTCGGGTCCAGATCGCTGCCGGCGCAGCCCTCGGGGCTGCCGCCTTCGGGACGCCGGCGACCGCGGCCGACATGGCCGTCAAGGCACCGACCTTGAACGCGATTTACAGCTGGACCGGCTTTTACGTCGGCGGCCATGTCGGCTATGGCGACGGCCGCCTCGGTCCCGATACCAATCCGCTTCCCCTGCAGGCCGTCTTCTTTCCGCACAGCATCATCGGAGGGATCGGCGGCTTCCAGGTCGGATACAATCATCAGCTCGGGAACCGCTTTGTGCTCGGCGTCGAGGCCGATGCGACATTCGTGGGCCCGGTCGATCTGCCGCGGCGCATGCTCGGCCCCTTCAACAGCTCGATCGATTATGTCGGTACCGTGCGCGGCCGCGCCGGTTACGCCTTCAACGGCTGGATGCCCTATGTCACCGGCGGCTTCGCCTGGGGCCGCACCCAGGTCAGGGTCAATGATGCCGCCGGCAACGTGATCTCGGAGCCCGGCCAGTATCAAACCGGCTGGACGGTCGGCGCCGGCGCCGAATTTGCGCTGAGCGGCAATTGGACGGCCAAACTCGAATACGACTACGTCGACCTGTCGCGCCGTACGCTCGGCCTCAACGACTTCGGCATGCCCGGCGTCAGCATCGACCCGCGGCTACAGATGCTGAAATTCGGGCTGAACTACCAGCTTGGCGACTCGCCCTGGTCGGCGACGCCGGCCAAGCCCCTGCTGCCGGAAGCCGACAATTGGTCCGTCCATGCACAGACGACGCTGATCGGGCAGGGCTACCCGGCGATTCGCTCCGCCTATAGCGGCACCAACAGCCTTCCGGCCGGCGGGCAGGCGCAGCAGACCTGGACCACGACTGCCTTCCTCGGCGTGCGGCTGTGGGAGGGCGGCGAGCTCTATTTCAACCCTGAGACGGCGCAGGGCTTCGGCCTCAACGGCACGCTCGGCCTTGCCGGCTTCCCGAACGGCGAGGCACAGAAGGCCGGCGCCGAATATCCGAGGATCCGGCCGCAGCGCTACTATTTCAAGCAGACCTTCGGCCTTGGCGGCGAACAGGAAGACGTTCCCGACGGTCCCAACCAGATCGCGGGCAAGCGCGACATCGATCGCCTGACCTTGATCGTCGGCCGTTTCGCAATCGGCGATTTCTTCGACGGCAACTCCTACGCCAAGGATCCGCGCGCCGACTTCATGAACTGGGCAATGTGGGCCTCCGCGGCCTACGACTTCCCGGCAGATTTGCCCGGCTACACCCGCGGCGCCGTGGTCGAGCTCAACCGCAAGGACTGGGCGGTGCGCGCCGGCGTGTTCCAGGTGCCCAATGCACCGAACAGCGATGTGCTGGTCTCGAACGCCAACAACGGCGGCGCGGTGGTCGAATTCGAGGGCCGCTATTCGATCTTCGACCAACCCGGCAAGGTACGCGTCGGCGTGTTCGGCAATCGCGGCTTCAGCGGCAATTATCGCCAGGCGCTTGCGATCGAGGACGCCAATCCCGCGCTCGACATCAACGACGTGATGGCCGGCATCCGCAAGGACAACACCAAGTACGGCTTCTATTTGAACGGCGAGCAGCAGATCGCGACCGATGTTGGCCTGTTCGGGCGCCTCAGTTGGAACGACGGCCGGAACGAGATCCTGTCGTTCACCGATGTCGATCGCAGCGTCTCGGGCGGCCTGTCGATCAAGGGCAGCTATTGGGGCCGGGCGAACGACACGATCGGCATCGGCGGCGCGGTCAACGGGCTGTCTTCGGCGCATCGCGACTACCTCGCCGCCGGCGGCCTCGGTCTCTTGATCGGCGACGGCGCGCTGAACTACAGCCCCGAACGTATCCTCGAGACCTACTACGCCTATCAAGTGAACAAGAACCTGACGCTGACCGCGGACTATCAGTTCATCACCAACCCCGCTTACAACGCGGACCGCGGCCCGGTGCACATCTTCTCCGGCCGCATCCACGGCGAGTTCTGAGCAATGGCGCTCTCCCGACGAACAGGGGCGCTGGGGGCATTGCCACCCCCAGCGCCCCTGCCTTATCAGGAACGCCACGGCTGGAGCGATCCGGAGGGTGGCAGACGCTCGGTACGCATCGACAACGTCAACCAACCGATCGGGATTTCGCGCAGTGGACAGATCGGTTGAGCACGGCGGACGATTGCTGATGGCCGACGACGCGCTCGCGAGCGACGAGAACCTCAGTACCGGCGATCAACTCATCGCAAGTCACAACGTCGATCGCGGGCTGACCTCCGCGTTCTCCAGCCGGTTGCACTGCAAATCCCAGACAAGGCGCTCGCAATGAACCTGCAGGATATCCGGACGCCGGCTCTGGGACAGGTGCTGCGGCCAAACGTTTGGGACGTGGTCGCGCTGGTCCTCATCATCGGCACCATGGTGGCGCTCGTCTATGGCGGCGAGCAGACCACGCTTCCGCTGTCGACACTCGACGTCAATCCGGTATCGCTCGATCCGGCTAATTTGCCGCTATACGCCTTGCGCACGACGATGCGCATGCTGCTGGCGATCGCCTGCTCGATCGTCTTCACGTTCATCTATGCGGCGCTGGCGGCGAAGAGCCGGCGCGCCGAGATCGTCCTGATCCCGCTGCTCGACATCCTGCAATCGGTACCGATCCTCGGCTTTCTCACCTTTACGGTCGTCTTCTTCCTGAATCTGTTTCCTGGCAAGGTGCTCGGCGCCGAACTGGCATGCGTGTTCGCGATCTTCACCAGCCAAGCCTGGAACATGACCTTCAGCATGTACCAGTCGATGCGCAATGTGCCCAAGGATCTGGAGGAGGCTTCCCAAAGCTTCCATCTGACCGGCTGGCAGCGGTTCTGGCGGCTCGACGTACCGTTCGCCATGCCGGGCCTGATCTGGAACACGATGATGTCGATGTCGGGCGGCTGGTTCTTCGTGGTGGCCTCCGAGGCCATCACCGTCGGAAACACCACCGTGACGCTGCCCGGCATCGGCTCCTATGTCGCTCTGGCCATCCAGGAAAAGAACCTGACGGCGATCGGCTATGCGATCCTCGCGATGCTTCTGGTGATCATCGCCTACGATCAATTGCTGTTTCGCCCGGTGGTGGCGTGGGCCGACAAATTCCGGTTCGAGCAGACCGCCTCGGCCAGCGCACCGACCTCGTGGATGCTCGATCTGTTTCGGCGAACCCGCGCGCTGCGCGCACTGACCTATCCGTTCACGGCCTTGAACCGGGCCGTCTCGAACTTGCATATTGGATTTCCGCGTCTCGCCGCAGCGTCAAAGGGCGGGAGCGAGCGGCAGTCTCGCGTGATCGACGCCGTCTGGCTCGCCACCATCCTGGCCGGCACCGGCTATGCCGCCTGGAAGAGCTATCAATATCTGTCGGCGACACTCGACCTGTCCGACGTCGTGACCACAATTGGATACGGATTCATCACTCTGGCACGCGTGGCCGTGCTGATCGCGCTGGCCACCCTGATATGGGTCCCGATCGGAGTGTGGATCGGGCTGCGGCCAAAGCTCGCCGAGCGGATTCAGCCGCTCGCGCAGTTTCTGGCGGCGTTTCCCGCCAATCTCGCTTTTCCGGTGTTCGTGGTCATCATCGTCCGCTTTGGCCTGAGCCCGAATATCTGGCTCAGTCCGCTGATGATCCTGGGCACCCAGTGGTACATCCTGTTCAATGTGATCGCGGGCGCCAGCGCGTTCCCGACGGATCTTCGTGAGGCTGCCGGCAGTTTCCACCTCAAGGGATGGCGGTGGTGGGTCAAGGTCGTACTGCCCGGGATTTTCCCCTATTACATCACCGGCGCCATCACTGCCTCGGGCGGGTCCTGGAATGCCTCGATCGTCGCGGAGGTCGCAAGCTGGGGCGATACCCATCTGACCGCGACAGGCCTCGGGGCCTACATCGCGAAAGCGACCGAAGCCGGCGACTTCCCCCGGGTCGTTCTTGGCATCGCCATCATGTGCGTGTTGGTAACACTGTTCAATCGCCTCCTGTGGAGGCCGCTGTATGCCTTTGGCGAGCGCCGCCTTCGCCTTGGCTAATCAGGAGGGCTGCATGCTCGATCAACCCAACCAACCCAGCCTGCTCGATATCCGTGGCGTCTGCCGGTCGTTTCCCAAGGGCAGCGGCGAGGAGCTGCTGGTGCTGGAGAAGGTCGACCTGACGCTGCGTTCGGGCGAGATCGTAGGCCTGCTCGGGCGCTCCGGGTCGGGCAAATCAACCCTGCTGCGCATCATCGCCGGCCTGGTCGCGCCAAGCTCCGGCGACGCGAAATGCCGGGGCGAGGCGATCAAGGGACCGCCGAACGGGGTCGCGATGGTGTTCCAGTCGTTTGCGCTGTTCCCTTGGCTGACGGTTCTGCAGAACGTCGAGCTCGGACTTGAGGCATTGGGGATCGATAGCGCCGAACGCCGCAAGCGGGCGCTCGCCGCAATCGACCTGATCGGCCTCGACGGGTTCGAGTCGGCCTATCCCAAGGAGCTGTCGGGCGGCATGCGACAGCGCGTCGGCTTTGCCCGGGCGCTGGTGGTCCATCCGGACCTGCTGTTGATGGACGAGCCGTTCTCGGCGCTCGACGTGCTCACCGCCGAGACGCTGCGCACCGATCTTATCGACCTCTGGATCGAGGGTCGGCTGCCGATCAAATCGGTGCTCATGGTGACGCACAACATCGAGGAAGCGGTCCTGATGTGCGATCGCATCCTGGTATTCTCGTCCAATCCCGGACGCGTCGCAGCCGAGATCAAGGTCGACCTGCCGCATCCGCGTAACCGATTAGATCCAATGTTTCGGCAACTGGTCGACAGCATCTACGCCCGCATGACGCAGCGCCCGGAGCCCAAGACGCCGGCCCTCGAGGGCATCCCGGGCAGCGGCGTCGGGATGATCCTCAACCACGTCTCGTCCAACGTGCTTTCGGGCCTGATCGAGACCCTTGCCGGACCGCCCTACAACGGGCACGCCGACCTGCCGGTGCTCGCAGGCCATCTGCAGCTCGAGGCTGACGAGATCTTTCACCTCGGCGAAGCGCTGCAATTGCTGCGGTTCGCGCAATTGAGCGAAGGCGACCTGATGCTGAGCGATGCCGGCAAGCGATTCGCCCACCTCGAAACCGACGCGCGCAAGCGGCTGTTCGCGGAGCACCTCGTCAATTACGTGCCGGTGATGGGTCTGATCCGCCGCGTCCTCGATGAGCGGCCGTCGCACTCGGCTCCGGCAGCGCGCTTCCGCAACGAACTGGAAGACTACATGTCGGAAGACTATGCCGACGAGACGCTGAAGACGATCGTGTCGTGGGGCCGTTACGCCGAGCTATTCGCGTATGATGAGCAGTCGGAGCTGTTCAGCCTGGAAAATCCGCACTAGCCAGCGGTCGTGTAAGGGAAGCGCGACCAGGGACCATAACCATCGCCGATTGCGTCGGGACGGCACGCGCCCTCTCCCCACTCAGATATATGTAGCCCCCCGGGCTTGCCGCAAGCCCGGGGTCATCCCGTAGAACGCGCGCCCAATCGAACGGAGGAGTGCGCGATGCGGGAACATGCTGTGGTGATTGCCGGCGGAGGGCCGACCGGGCTGATGCTGGCGTGCGAGCTGGCGCTGGCCGGTGTCGATGTCGCGATCGTCGAACGGCGCGAGGTGGCGGACCTGATCGGCGCGCGGGCGGGCGGTCTGCACGCACGCACCATGGAGGTGCTCGACCAGCGCGGCATCGGCGACCGCTTCGTCGCGCTGGGGACGCGCCATCCGGCGGTGCTGTTCCATTCCCATCTGGTTCCGCTCGAGATCAGCGACTTCCCGACCCGGCGCAATTTCACGCTGGGGCTGCGGCAGAACCATATCGAGCGCGTGCTCGGCGAATGGTCCGACGAGTTGGCGGTGCCGATCGATCGCGGCCGCGAGGTGACCGGCTTCGCGCAGGACGAGGATGGCGTCGACGTCGCACTGTCGGATGGCCAGGTGCTCCGGGCACAATATCTGGTCGGCTGCGACGGCGGCCGCAGCCTCGTGCGCAAGGCGGCCGGCATCGAATTCGCCGGGTGCGATCCGAGCAGCAGCTGGCTGATCGCCGAGGCCGAGATGTCGGACGAACCTGAATGGGGCTTTCGCCAGGACGACGCCGGCATCTATGCCATCGGCAAGGTGGAAGACGGTGACCGGGTGCGGCTCGTGCTGACCGAGCGGCAGCTCGGCACCGACCGGGAGCCGACCCTGCGCGAGGTCAGCGAGCGGCTGGTCGCGGTCTACGGCACCGATTTCGGCATCCACAGCCCGGTCTGGATATCGCGCTTCACCGACATGACCCGGCAGGCCGTGACCTACCGCAAGCAGCGCGTGCTGCTGGCCGGCGATGCCGCCCATGTGCATCCGCCGATGGGCGGACAGGGCCTCAATATCGGCGTGCAGGACGCGGTGAATCTGGGCTGGAAGCTCGCCCAGGTGATCAAGCAGACATCGCCGGACAGCCTGCTCGACACCTATCAGGCCGAACGGCATCCGGTTGCGGCCCGCGTGCTGCGCAACACCATGGCGCATGTCGCGCTCAGCCGGACCGATGCACGAAGCAAGGCACTGCGCGAGGTCGTCTCCGAATTGCTGCGTATGGACGGGCCACGCCGAAAGTTCGCCGCGATGATGTCGGGCCTCGACCTGCATTACGATCTCGGCGACGGCCATCCGCTGCTCGGACGCCGCATGCCCGATCTCGATCTGGTGACGACCAACGGCCCGCTGCGGGTCTTCACGCTGCTGCACCAGGCACAGCCGGTGCTGCTCAATCTTGACGAGCCCGGCAGCATCGACATCGCGGGATGGATCGACCGGGTTCGGCTGGTCGATGCCGATTACGCCGGCGCGTGGGAGCTACCGGCACTCGGGACGGTGCCGGCGCCCGGCGCGGTGCTGGTCCGGCCCGACGGCTACGTGGCGTGGGTCGGGAACCGGAGTCAGGCGGGACTCGCCGAGGCGCTGACCAAATGGTTCGGTGCGCCGACCCACACATCGTGAGCGTAGCCCGGATGGGGCGCAGCGCAATCCGGCCTACGGATTGTCGACGCCCCTACCCCGCCGGCTGGAACGAGTCCGCGCGCGCCATCGCCCACGCGTCGCGGAAGCGACGGTCCTGGGTGCCTTCGAGCAGCTCGCCGGGGCGCAGCGTCGGATAAAGTTCGGCGAAGGAGGAAACCTCGGTGGTCGAGCTTCGCTGCGAGAAGTGGATCGGACGCAGCTCCTGCGTGTGCTCGAGGCCGGCGGCCGCGAGCAGCTCGGTCAGCGCGTGCAGGGTCGAGTGATGGTAGTTGTAAACGCGCTCGATCTTGCCGGGCACGTAGAGCGCGCGGTTGCGGATCGGGTCCTGCGAGGTGACTCCGGTCGGGCAGCGATCGGTGTGGCAGCTCAGGGACTGGATGCAGCCGAGCGCGAACATGAAGCCGCGCGCCGAATTGCACCAGTCGGCGCCGATCGCCATCGCGCGCGCCATGTCGAAGGCGGTCGCGATCTTGCCGGCAGCGCCGATCTTGATGCGATCGCGTGCGCCGATGCCGATCAGCGCATTGTGGACGAAATTGACGCCCTCGCGCATCGGCATGCCCAAATGATCCATGAATTCGAGCGGCGCGGCGCCGGTGCCGCCCTCATTGCCGTCGACCACGATGAAGTCGGGATAGAGCCCGCTCTCGTGCATCGCCTTGCAGATCGCCAGGAACTCCCAGGGATGGCCGATGCACATCTTGAAGCCGGCCGGCTTGCCGCCGGACAGTTTTCGCATGTTCGCGACGAATTCCATCATCTGGATCGGCGTCGAGAACGCCTTGTGATAGGCCGGCGAGATGCAGTCCTCGCCCATCGGCACGCCGCGGATCTTGGAAATCTCCTCGGAGACCTTCGCCGCCGGCAGCACGCCGCCATGGCCGGGCTTGGCGCCCTGGCTGATCTTGAGCTCGACCATCTTGATCTGATCGTCGCCCGCGACGCTTGCGAACAGCTCCGGATTGAAGGTGCCGTCACGGTTGCGGCAGCCGAAATAGCCGGAGCCGATCTCCCAGATGATGTCGCCGCCCATCTCGCGGTGATAGGGGCTGACGCCGCCCTCGCCGGTGTCGTGGGCGAAGCCGCCCTTCTTGGCGCCGGCGTTGAGCGCCCGCACCGCGTTCGGGCTGAGCGCGCCGAAGCTCATCGCCGAGATGTTGAAGACCGAGGCCGAATACGGCCTGGTGCAGTCGGGCCCGCCGATGGTGATGCGGAATTTCTCCTCGGCACGCGGCTTCGGCGCCACCGAATGATGCATCCACTCGTAACCCTCGCGATAGACGTCCTCCTGGGTGCCGAACGGCCGCTTGTCGAGCACCATCTTGGCGCGCTGATAGACCAACGCGCGGGTGTCGCGCGAGAACGGCATGCCGTCCTTCTCGCTCTCGAAGAAATACTGCCGCATCTCCGGGCGGATCTCCTCGAGCAGGAAGCGCATATGCGCCGAGATCGGGTAGTTGCGCAGCACTGCATGGTTCTTCTGCGTCAGGTCGCGGATGCCGAGCAGTGTCAGCGCGCCGAAGATCGCGAGCGGGATGAAAACGATCTTGAAGACCTTGTGGTCGAAAATCCCGACCAGCAGCAGCAGTGCGGTGACGACGGCGCAGATCGTCAGCACGATGAAGCGCGGCGAGAACGGAAGCATTATCGTATCCATGGAATCCCCCGGTCTGCCTTGAAGGCCTTGTCGGCGTAAGCCTAATCCAACTCGCGGAACAAGTGCACTACGGTTATACGGCCGAGCAGTCACAGATGTGACAACCGCCCGGATGGGCGGGTGCAGCTGCCGGCAAACTGCAACGCGCCCGCCTTTTGCAGTGCAACGAAGCGGCGCGAGGGGGCATCCTGCCAAAATATTGAAAACAACCCCATGCACAGTAGCGGGCATTCGACGGGGCGACTTGACACGTCGGGCAACTCACCGGCATTATTCCATTATTCCGAAAATCCTGCAGACGCCTCTCGCAGTGCCATCACCCGTGCATGCGGGTGATCCAGTATTCCAGAGGCAGCAGTGCTTGAGCCGAGAGGCCGCGGCGTGCTGGATCGCCCGGTCCATGTGCGCAATTGCGCACAGGCCGGCGATGACAGCGGTGGGCGAGGATGTCGCCTCACCGAGGAGAGCACCGTTCGCCTAATGCTGGTGCGGCTGCAATTCGTGCGGAATATGCCGCGCCTTCAGGCCGTCGCCGGCGAGCCAGGCGTTGGTGGTATCGAGGGCGCGGGCGATGTGATCTGAGGTGCGGGAGAAATCGTAGGGCGAGCCGACCAGCGGACACAGCGGCGGCACCACGAAATACTCCACGTCGGAGCCGATGTTCTCGAGCTCGTTGACGAGTTGGCGCGCGATCAGCAGCGTCAGCGCATGCAGCGCATTGGCAAGCGCGCCGGCCGGCGGTGCTTGGTTGGCGCAGGCATGCCCGGTCGGCAGCACGATCAGGCGTTTTGCCCCATGCTTCACGGCGACGCGGACTGGCGTGTTGCTGGAGATCGCGCCGTCGGCGAGGTAGTGATCGCGATAATGCACCGGCGTGAACGCGCCGGGGATCGCGGTCGATGCGACGATCGCCTCGGCGGTGGAGCCTTCCGACAGCACGACGCTGTCGCCGCTGATGATGTCGGTCGTGACGATGTGGAGCGGCAGCCGCGCGTCCTCGAGATGGCGGAACGGGATGTAGTCGTCGATCAGCCTGCGGACGCCGTCATGCGGGATCAGGAAGTCGCGCCGCCACAGGAAGCCCACCAGCGTCCGCCACGTCACCGGAAACACGTCCTGCCGGTTCAGGCCGCGCCAGATCTCGGCCAGCCGCGCCACGCCCGAGACCGTCGGGTCGCCCGCATAGAACGCGCCGTTCAAGGCGCCGACGCTGGAGCCGACCACCATGTCGGCGGCGACGCCATGCGCTGCCAGCGCCTGCAGCATGCCGACCTGGACCGCACCAAAGCTGCCGCCGCCGGCAAACACAAAGGCGGTCTTCGGGGCATCCGGATCGGTGATGGACAAGGTGCGGCTCCCTGGATCGCCGCGTTCGGGAAACGGCTGCGCGGCGTTGGGGGATTTATAGCAGTGAGGGGATGCGCGGCGCTATATCGGGCGTCATTCCGGGGCGATGCGAAGCATCGAGCCCGGAATCCATAACCACAAATGCAAAAGGCTGGAGCCCGATGGGGCCCCAGCCTTCGACAAACAAAGAGCGGTGGTTATGGATTCCGGGCCCATCGCTTCGCGATGTCCCGGAATGACGAAGTGGAAGGAGCCTCAGCGCTCGACGAACGCCTTCTCGATCACGAAGTGACCGGGGGTGTTACCGCTGCCTTCCTTGAAGCCGCGGGTCTCGAACAGCTGCTTCAGCTCTTCGAGCATCGCCGGGCTGCCGCACATCATGATGCGGTCGGTCTCGATGTCGAGCGGGTCCTGATGCAAATCGGTGAACAGCTGGTTGGAGGTGATCAGGTCGGTGATGCGGCCGCGGTTGCGGAACGGCTCGCGCGTCACCGTCGGGTAGTACGAGAGCTTCTCGGACAGCAACGGCCCGAACAGTTCGTCATCGCGCAGCTTGGCGACCAGCTCCTCGCCATAGGCCAGCTCGGAGACTTGGCGGCAGCCATGCACCAGGAGGATCTGCTCGTAGCGATCATAGACCTCGGGGTCCTTGATCAGGCTGGCGAACGGTGCAAGGCCGGTGCCGGTCGACAGCAGCATCAGCCGCTTGCCGGGGATCAGATTGTCGGTGATCAGCGTGCCGGTCGCCTTGCGGCCGACCAGGATGGTGTCACCCTCGCGAATCTTCTGCAGCTTTGAGGTGAGCGGGCCGTCCTGCACCTTGATCGAGAAGAACTCGAGCTCTTCCTCATGATTGGCGCTCGCCATCGAATAGGCGCGCAGCAGCGGTCGGCCATCGACCTCGAGGCCGATCATGGCAAACTGGCCGTTCTGGAAGCGGAAACCGGAATCGCGGGTGGCTCGGAAGCTGAAAAGCGTATCGGTCCAGTGCTGAACGGAAAGAACTTTCTCTCGATAGAACGCGCTCATGGGTTTTCGTTTTCTCGACTGACCAGATTTAGAATGGTTTGATTTCTAGACTGCTCGCGACGGCGCTGAAGTGGCCGAAATCATTGAAGATCTCGCGTTTCCATTGCGCCAATACATGAGATAGTCAAGATCAACTGGCGTGCAATTGCGATCTCAGAATGGCAGTCGTTCGATTTCGCGCGGAGGTTCAACGGCAACATCGCTAACACGTGACACTGCAGGTAATTTACTTGCTGAGATCGCCGCCGATCTGGCAATTAATTGCTACGAAACTGCGGTGAAGGGAAAATGATCTCGTGGTCCTGATCAGCCAGCGAATCTTCCTGGAAACCATCAAAAGATATTGTTTGGCGCGCTCGATTGCCGTCGAGGTGCGGTCCGGCGGCTGGCTGGTCATCATGACCAAGGGCGACGCGCGACGGCTTGCGATCGGCTACGACATCGGGCTGAACAGCGCGGTCGCGCATCAGGTCGCCAACGACAAATCGGCCTGCGCCGAGGTGCTGGCATCGGCTGGCGTATCAGCCGTTCCGCACACGCTGTTTCTCGGCAGCAAGCTCAGCAAGCACATCCCGGGATCGGACTCGCGCGTAGCGATGCAGCGTCTGCTCGACGAGCATCCGCACGGGCTTGTCGTCAAGCCCAACGAGGGGACCTCCGCCGAGCTCGTCTTCCGCGTCACGACACCGGCGCAACTGGAGACCGCGGTCGCACGCATCCTCGCCGCGCATCCGAGCCTTGCGATCTCGCCTTACGTCGATATCAAGGACGAGGTGCGCGTCGTGCTGCTCGATGATCGCGCGCTGATCGTGTACGGCAAGACGCGGCCGTCGGTGATTGGCGACGGCGTCCATTCCCTGCGCGCGTTGGCGGAGGCGGCCGCGACGGCCGAACAGCTGAAGGCCCTGTCCGAGGATTTCGATGCCGCCGCATTCGACGTCATTCCAGCCGCCGGCGAACGGCTTCTGCTCAACTGGCGGCACAACCTCGATGCCGGCGCCGAGCCCGTGCTGCTCACCGACGCCGCGACACGCGAGGTCTGCGTCGCACTCGCGATCAAGGCCGCGCAGGCCGTCGGCATCCGCTTCGCCTCGATCGACGTGGTGCGCGTCGATGGCGCGTGGCAGGTGCTCGAGGTGAATTCGGGCGTGAAGATGGAAGCGCTGGGCCACCGCCATCCGGCGCTGGTCGAGGCGGCGTATTCGGCGGCGCTGGACGCCGTGTTCGCCTAAGCAGCGTGCGACGGTGCCGCTTGCCGCGATTCAGCGGCTTGCTCATCCCGCTCAAGGGAGTACGCTCACGCGCATTACTCGATCCGGATCCAGATTATGCGCAAACTCCTTTTGAGCGTCCTCACAATCACGGCGTTCGTCGCCGCATTCAATCCTCCTGCCGCCAACGCCGTGTTCTGGCGCGGCGTCACGGCACCCACGAATATCGACATCCACGGATACCCGATCATCAAGGAGCCACCGCCGAGCCCATGCCAGTTGATCCATGTGAACGGATTCTGGGTCCGGCAGTGCCTGGATTTGTCGCATCGCTATTGGCGGTGAAGCAAGCCGCGGTTCGTCCGGACGGTTCGGGACCGCGCCGGTTGCGAAGAGCCCCTCACCCGGATTGCGCCTGCAGCGCAATCCGGCCTCTCCCGCAAGGTAGAGAGGCCGAATTCGCGGCTAAAGCGCGATGAGATTGAGTTGAATCGTCATCGCGCTTTAGCTCCTTGTTTAAGCATGATCTTTTCGGAAAACCGCTTCACACTTTTCCGGATCATGCTCTAGTTGGCACCACCCGCGGAATCGTCGAGCGCCTTGAAGGCCTCTTCGAGCTGCGGCGACAGCGCGACGTTGAGCTTCTCGCCGGTCGGCAGGCGGGCGACGAACCACTTGTTGTAGAGCGGGACGATGTCGCGGTTCGAGGCGAGCTTGCGGAAGGCGCGCTCGACCACGTCCTTCATCTGCGGTTCGCCCTTGCGGTACATGATGCCGTAGGGGTCGTAGGACAGATAATCGCCGGTGACGCGGAACTTGTCCTGCGACTTGTGACGCGCGATCAGGCCGTAGAGCAGGATGTCGTCGGTCGCGAACGCATCCGCCTTGCCGTCGACCAGCATCTGGTAGGACTGCTCGTGGTCGGGCGCCGTCACGATGTTGAGGCCGAGCTGTTGCCTGGCATCGACACTATGCATCGCCTGCTCGTTGGTGGTGCCCTTGGTCACCACCACCGTCTTGCCCTTCAAGTCGGCGACCTGGTTGACGCCCGAGGCCTTCGGCACCATCAGCTTGGTGCCGGCCACGAACATCAGCGGCGAGAACGCGACCTGCTTGCCACGCTCGGAATTCGCCGTGGTCGATCCGCATTCGAGATCGATCTTCTTGTCGATGACCGCCGCAATGCGGTCGTCGGAGGTCACCTTGACGTAGTCGACCTTGAGGTTGGCGTCGTCGACCTCGGCCGCGATCTCATCGACGATCGCATCGCACAGCTCGAGGCTGTAGCCGATCGGCCGGTTGGAGTGGTCGAGGAACGAGAACGGCGGCGAGCTTTCGCGATAGCCGATCCGCACCGCGTGCGTGGCCTTGATGTTGGCGAGCGTGGGGCTGAGCCCCTCGCCCGCCGGCTGTGCGGACACCGGTCCGGCGAGCAGGGCCGCCGCCAGCAGACATGCCGGCAACAGGCATGTCGACAGCAGAGGCAGAGGCGCCTCAGCCCGTACCGGCCTCCAGCGGGCGCGATGCATGCGTCCCTCCCGTCAATGGCCGGCCATCACGGCGCCGGGCACCGCATCCTGCGGCACCGCATCGTCGGGCCCGAGCTCGTGCTCGGCCTTCAGCTCGCCCTCCCACTTCGCGACCACGGCGGTAGCCAGCGAGTTGCCGATCACGTTGGTGGCGCTGCGGCCCATGTCGAGGAAGGTGTCGATGCCCATGATCATCAGCAAACCGGCCTCGGGGATGCCGAATTGCGACAGCGTCGAGGCGATCACCACCAGCGACGCGCGCGGCACGCCGGCGACGCCCTTCGAGGTGATCATCAAGGTCGCCAGCATCGCGAGCTGCGTGCCGAGCGACATCTCGATGTGGTAGGTCTGCGCGATGAAGATGCTCGCGAAGGTGCAGTACATCATCGTGCCGTCGAGATTGAAGGAATAGCCGAGCGGCAGCACGAAAGCGGAGATCCGCGAGGAGGCGCCGAACCTGTTCAGCCCCTCCAGCGTCTTCGGGTAGGCCGCCTCCGAGGAGGCGGTCGAGAACGCGATCATCAGCGGTTCGCGGATCAGCCGCAGCAGATGGCTGTAGCGCGGCCCGATCACCACGAAGCCGACCATCACCAGGATGCCCCACAGGATCAGCAGCGACAAATAGAAGCCGCCCATGAAGACGATCAGCTTCCAGAGCACGGCGAGGCCGTTCTTGGAGACGGTTGCCATGATCGCGGCCCACACCGCGAGCGGCGCGAACAGCATCACGTAGCCGGTGACCTTGAGCATGATGTGGGCGAGATCGTCGATCAGGCTCATGATCGGCTTCGATCGCTCAGGCATGGCGCCGAGCGCCACCGCGAAGAACACCGCGAACACCACGATTTGCAGGATCTCGTTCTGCGCCATCGCATCGGCGATCGAGGTCGGGATCAGATGGGTCAGGAACTTCTCGATCGAGAAGGCCGAGACCGGCAGGCCGGTCGACTGCGCCTTGTCGGGCAGCGTGCCGGGGAAATTGGCGCCGGGCTGCAACAGATTGACCATCACGAGGCCGAGCAGCAGCGAAACGAACGAGGCGGAGACGAACCAGCCCATGGTCTTGGCGAAGATGCGCCCGAGCTTGGCACCGCTTCCCATATGGGCGATGCCACCGACGAGGGTCGCGAACACCAGGGGCGCGATGATCATCTTGATCAGGCGCAAGAACAGCATAGCGATCAGGTTGACGTCGGCTGCGATCTCGGCGCGGCTGTCAGGAAAGTAGTTGAAGACGATCGTCCCCATCGCGATGCCAAGGACCATCGCAAGCAGGATGTATTGCGTAAACCTGTTCGACATTCTCTTACCCCCGTAAGTTCCCGGCGAAAGGCAAGTGTGGCAGATTTACGCAGCGACGCAACACGCTTCGCGCCGAGCGGGACTTTGTCGATCTGTTCCCGTTGTGGAATGCCAGCGCGGAGAATAGCGTTCATGCAGCGCACAATCTGTGCAATGAGCTGCGCAGGGTGCAGTCAAACTGCATGCGAAACGACCAACGTGAGGGGAGACACCGCCTATGAACGACACCGTCAATCGCCAGATCCTGCTTGTCGAAAAGCCGACCGGCAAGCTCGGCCCCGAGCATTTCCGCCTGACCAAGGGCACCGTCCCCGCGCCGAAGGACGGCGAGGCGCTGGTGCGGACGCGCTACATCTCGCTCGACGCCGCCAACCGCGCCTGGATGCACGGCGCCACCTACCGCGCCGCGGTCGAGGCCAACACCGTGATGGCCGGCGGCAGCATCGCCGAAGTGGTGGCGTCGAACGACCCGAGCCTGAAGCCGGGCGATATCGTGTTCGGCGACACCGGCTGGCAGGACTATGCCGCGGTGCCCGCCAAGCACCTGGCCAAGATGCCGAAGCTCGAGCCGATGACGCATCTGCTGAGCGTCTACGGCATTGCCGGCCTGACCGCCTATTTCGGCCTGCTCCACGTCGGCAAGCCGAAGGAGGGCGAGACCGTGGTGGTGTCGGCGGCCGCCGGCTCGGTCGGCTCGATCGTCGGCCAGATCGCCAGGATCAAGGGCTGCCGCGTGGTCGGCATCGCCGGCGGCAAGGACAAGTGCCACTGGCTGACCTCGGAGCTCGGCTTCGACGCCGCGGTCGACTACAAGGACGGCGCCGCCTACAAGGCGCTGCGCGCGGCGGCGCCCAACGGCATCGACGTCTATTTCGACAATGTCGGCGGCGACATCCTGGAGGCCTGTCTGGCGCAGATGAACAACCGCGGCCGGATCGCCTGCTGCGGCGCGATCTCGCAATATGACGGCGTGCCGTCCGCGCACGGGCCGCGCGGCGTGCCCGGCCTGATCGTGGTGAAGCGGCTGATCATGCAGGGCTTCATCGTGATGGACTACATGGACCAGCGCGACGCCGCACTCGCCGACCTGCAATCCTGGGTCGCCTCGGGCAGGCTCAAGGTCCAGGAAGACGTCATCGACGGCATCGAGCACACGCCGCAGGCGCTGATCGGGCTCTTGGCGGGCGAAAACCGCGGCAAGCGCATGGTGAAGGTGTAGCCATCTTTCTTACCTCTCCCCGCTTGCGGGGAGAGGTCGGATCGCAAGATGCGATCCGGGTGAGGGGGTACAAGTCTCGCCACTCGTACCGCCTGGCGGAGAGAGCCCCTCACCCCAACCCTCTAAGAGCGAGCTTCGCTCGTCTCGACCCCGCAAGAGCGGGGCGAGGGAGTCAATGCACCGTGCCCGATGCCTGCGGTGCGGCTTGCGGCGTCGCCGCCTTGCCGTTCTTCGCCTTGCGCCAGTTCTCGAAATTCTGCACCACGACGAAGAACGCCGGCACGAACAGCACTGCGAGGCAGGTCGAGGCGATCATGCCTGAAAATACGGTGATGCCGATCGACTTGCGGGCGTTGGCGCCGGCGCCGGTCGCGATCACCAGCGGCAGCACGCCGAGGATGAAGGCGAACGACGTCATCAGGATCGGCCGGAACCGGGCGCGCGCCGCGTCGATCGCCGACTCCAGTACCGGCTTGCCGTCGCGGATGTGATGCTCGACCGCGACCTCCACGATCAGGATCGCGTTCTTGGCCGACAGCGCGATCAGGAGGATGGTGCCGATCTGGGTGTAGAGATTGTTCTCGATCCGGAGCGACGTCAGCACCAGCATCGGCCCGAGCAGCGACAGCGGCACCGCCAGGATCACCGAGATCGGCGCATACCAGCTCTCATATTGTCCGGCGAGCACGAGATAGACCAACAGCAGCGCCAGCGCGAACACGAAGTAGATCTGGCCGCCGACCGCTTTCTCCTGGTACGACATCGCCGTCCACTCATAGCCGGTCCCCGGCGGCAGCGTCTTCGCCGCGATCTCCTCCATCAGCGTCATCGACTGGCCGGAGCTGTAGCCCTGCGACGGCAGGCCGATGATGGTCGCGGACGGATAGAGGTTATAGAGGCTGATCAGCGATGGCCCGACCGACGGCGTGATCCTCGCCACGGTGCCGAGCGGCACCATGTCGCCATTGCTGTTGCGCACCATCATGTTCTCGATGTCGCGCAGCGTCAGGCGGTATTGCGCATCGGCCTGGGTATAGACCTGGAAGGTGCGACCGAACTTGGTGAACTGGTTGACGTAGCTCGCGCCGAGATAGGACGACAGCGTCGAGAATATCTGGTCGGTGGTGACGTGCAGCGTCTCGGTCTTGACGCGGTCGACCTGGACGTCGAACTGCGGCACCATCGAGCGGAACGAGGACTGCACCCGTTGCAGCGCGCTTTGGGTCTGCGCATTGCTGACGACGGCGCCGGTCACCGCCTGCAGCTTGCCGTAGTCGGCGTTGCCGTCACGGAGCTGCACCTGCATGGCAAAGCCGGCGGCATTGCCGATGCCCTGGATCGGCGGCGGCGGGATCACCAGGATCCGCGCCTCCGGGATCACCGCCAGCTTGTCGTTAAGCCCGTAGACCAGCGAGCGCAGGTCCTCGCCGGGGCCGCGGGCGCCCCAATCCTTCAGGATCACATAGGCGACGCCGGCATTGGCGAGGCTCGACGAGTTGTCGAGCGCGGAGATGCCGGCGATGGTGACCACCTGCTCGACACCCGGCGTCTTGCGGGCGATCTCGGTGACCTGGTCGAGCACCCGCTGGGTGCGATCGATCGCGGCGCCGTCGGGCAGCTGCACCGCGGCCAAGAGATAGCCCTGGTCCTCGATCGGAATGAAGCCGGTCGGCACCCGTGACAGGCCGTAGCCGGCAATGCCGATCAGGACCAGCGCGACGAGCACCGAGGTCCTGGCGTGGCCGGCAATGCCGCCGATGATCCGGGTGTAGCCGCGCTCGACCCGGTCATAGACCGCATTGAAGCCGCGGTAGAAGAAATTACGCTGCTCGGGCGGCACCGGCGGACGCAGCCACAGCGCGCATTGCGTCGGCTTCAGGGTCGCAGCGTTGACGGCGCTGAGCAGCGCGGTCGCGGCGATGACAAGCGCGAATTGCGCGTACATCCGGCCGGTCAGCCCCGGCAGGAAGGCCGCCGGCAGGAACACCGAGATCAGCACCAAGGTGATGCCGACGATCGGCGCGAACAATTCGTCCATCGCCTTGATCGCGGCATCATGCCCGGACATGCCGCGCTCGATATTGTGCGCGGCGCCTTCGACCACCACGATGGCATCGTCGACCACGATGCCGATCGCCAGCACGATCGCAAACAGCGTCGACAGGTTGATGGTGAAGCCGAGCGCGGCCATCGCCGCGAACGCGCCGATGATGGTGACCGGCACCGTGGTCGCGGGCACCAGCATCGCCCGCCAGTCCTGCAGGAACACCAGGATCACGACCAGCACCAAGAGGCCGGCCTCGATCAGCGTCCGATAGACCTCGTCGATCGAGGCCTGGACGAATTTGGTGGTGTCGAACGGGGTGTCGTATTTGATGTCCTGCGGGAACTGCTTGGCGAGTTGCGCCACCTTCTTCTGCACTTCCTTCTCGACCTGCAGCGCGTTGGCGCCCGGCGACAGGAACACGCCGATGCCGGTGGCCGGCTTCTGGTTGAGCGAGAACACCTGGCTGTAGGTCTGCGCGCCGAGCTCGACCGAGCCGAGATCGCGGACCCGGATGACGTCGCCGACATTGCCGGTCTTGACGATGATGTTCTCGAACTGGCTCGCATCGTCGAGCCGGCCGTTGACGTTCAGCGTGTACTGGAACGCCTGTCCCTGCGGCGCGGGCGGCGCGCCGACCTGCCCCGCGGTGACCTGCTGGCTCTGCTGCTGGATCGCCTGGACGACGTCCTGCGGCATCAGCCCGCGTGCCTGCAGCTTGTTCGGGTCGAGCCACACCCGCATCGAATATTGTCCGGCGCCGAACACGGTGACGTTGCCGACACCCGGCAGACGCGACAGCTCGTCGCGGATGTTGATGGTGGCATAGTTCGACAGGAACAGGCTGTCGTAGGTCTTGTTCGGCGAGGTCAGGGTCACGAACAGCAGGATCGAGGTCGAGCGCTTCTGCACCGTGACGCCCTGGTTCTGCACCGCGGCCGGCAGCTGCGACAGCGCCGAGGAGACCCGGTTCTGCACCAGCACCTGCGCGAAGTTGAGGTCGGTGCCGATCTTGAAGGTCACGGTCAGCGTGTAGGTGCCGTCGGCGCCGCTGTAGGACTGCATGTAGAGCATGTCCTCGACGCCGTTGACCTGCTGCTCGATCGGCAGCGCCACGGTGTCGATCACGGTCTTTGCCGAGGCGCCGGGATAGCGCGTCGTCACCTGGACGGTCGGCGGCACCACGTCGGGATATTGCGCAACCGCGAGATTGAACAGCGCGACGCCGCCGATCAGGATCATCAGGATCGCGATGACGTTGGAAAGCACCGGCCGCTCGATGAAGAATTTCGAGATCATGGCGCGTTACGTCCTATTTGGTCGCTGCCGGCGCCGCGTCGGCCTTCTGCATCTGCGGATCGACCTTCTGCCCCGGGATCGCGCGCAACAATCCGGCGGTGACGACGCGGTCGTCGGCCTTCAGTCCGCTCTCGATGACGCGCAGGCCGTCGTCGAGCGGACCGGTCGTCACCTTGCGCTGCTCGACCAAATTGTCGGCATTGACGACCAGCACGTAGCGGCCGCTCTGGTCGCTGCCGATCGCAACATCAGGTACCAGCAGCGCGTTGTCCTGCTTGTCGATCGGCACGCGAACGCGGACATAGAAGCCTGGCAGCAGCACCCGATCCGGATTGGGCACCAGGCCGCGGACGGCGAGCGTTCCGGTCGATTGGCTGACGGTCGGCGACAGATAATCGAGCTTGCCCTTGTGCGGATAGCCGGTCTCGGTCTGCAGCCCGACCTCGATCGGCAGCTGCCTGAGATCGTTGAACGTCAAGCCGCGGCGGCGCGCCTCGTCGCGCACCCGCTGCACGTCCTGCTCATTGACGTTGAAATTCACGTAGATCGGGTCGAGCTGCACGATGGTGGCAAGCTGGGTCGGCGAAGCCACGCCGACCAGTTCGCCGACCGAGACCAGGTGGTTGCTGACGATGCCGTCGAACGGCGCGGCGACGTTGGTGTAGCCGTAATTGACCGCGGCGATCTTGGTGTTGACCTGGGCCTGCTGCAGATTGGCCTGGGCGTTGTCCCGCGCCGAGGTCGAGCTGTCCAGGGTCGACTGCGAGACCGCCTGGCGCTGCACCAGATCGGTCTGCCGCTTGAAGTCGGCCTCGGCCTGCTTCAGCGTCGCCTGCGCGCCGACTTCCGCGGCCTGCGCCTGCTCCAGCTTCAGCTTGTAGGTCTCCGGCTCGATCGTGAACAGGGTGGTCCCCTCCTTCACCGGCGAGCCGTCCTGATAGTTGATCGACTGCAGAAAACCCTGCACGCGCGCGACCAGATCGACGGTCTTGATCGGCGCGGTGTTTCCGGTGGCGTCGAGATAGCGCGTGATGGCGCGCTGCACCGGCGATGCGACGTCGACCTTGGGCGGCGGCGGCGCAACAAAACTGTTTTGCTCGCAGGCACTTAAACTGACAAGGGCGGCTATGATGAACGCGATGCGCACAAACGGCGCACTTCGCAGCCGCACAAAATCGCTCTGACTGAAATGTGCCGACGCGCGCGCATGCCTCATTTCCGAGCCTCAACTCAAATGACAAAATTCTGATATCGAAGTGAGCAAAAAATCAGCCGGCCTCTTCCATAGCAACAATCCGCTTGCAGCGGAACTCGAAAGCGAAAATGATGTCGCTCGCGAAGGTTGTTAGAGCAAAGTAATTTCAGACTCGGTTCAGTTGGGCCGGAGGCTTCCGGCGCGACAAGAGGATTTTTTCAAATGATCAACGCGTTGACACGTGCAACGAGGCTCTCCGCATGGCTTGCGCTTGCGGCATTGATGAGCACCTCACCGGCCTTGTCGCAAGCGCCGACCCAGGCGCAGCGCGACGCCATCAAGTCGCAATGCCGCAACGATTACATCGCACACTGCTCCAGCGTGCCGCCCGGTGGCGAAGCGTCACTGCAATGCCTGCAGAAGAACATGGCAAGCCTTGGCCCCGGCTGCGCCAGCGCCGTGAAGGCCGTGGAAGCGCCAAGCGCGGCGCCCGCAGCAGCCAAGACCGACGCGGCGACGGCGGCCAAGCCCGCGGAGACGGCGGCACCGAAAGCCGCGGCAGGAAAGCCGAGCAGCGCGCAGGTCTCCGCGATCCGCAGCGCGTGCCGCTCCGATTATCCCAAGGTCTGCGCGGGCGTGCCGACCGGCGGTGCGCCGGCGCTGCAGTGCCTCGAAAAGAACAAGGACAAGCTTTCGCCGGCCTGCGAGAAGGCCGTGGCGGCGGCGGGCGCCGGTGGCACCGCGCCGGCCGCGGGTGCCGCGACCGCGACAGCACCGGCCGCGGCTCCGTCGGCGATCATGTTGCGGCCGCTGCGGCCACGCGAAGAGCTGTTCGTGCTGCGTTCGGCCTGCGGCGCCGACGTCCGCTCGATCTGCGGCGGCGTCCAGCCCGGCGGCGGGCGGATCGTGCAGTGCCTCGCAACCAATGCCGGCTCGCTCTCGCCTGCGTGCCGCGACGTGCTGGCGCCGTTCGCGGCGCGCTGATCCCGTTGTCACGCGACTGGCCGGAAAAGGGAGCGATCGATGCTGCGTCTTGTCCTGATCGCCGCGCTGCTGTGCGGCTCAACCGCCGTCTACGCCCAGGAGCTGACGGCGGCGCAACGCGACGCCTGCATGGGCGACTACCAGAAGTTCTGCAAAAGCGTGACGCCCGGCGGCGGGCGCATCATCGCCTGTCTCGCCAAGCAGAGCGACAAGCTGACGCCCGCCTGCAAGAAGGTGCTGGCGGAAGCGGAAAAGAGATAGCCGCGCAAGCGGTGAGACGACAGGTGCCCGGCGATTTGCCGGGCACGGAGCCGCAGCACCTTGTTGTCACAAACAGGCCAACCAACCTCACTCCGGAAGAGGGAATAACATGCGCTCATTATTGCTGATCGCTGCGGCCCTGCTGTCCTTTGCCGCGACCATGACCTTCGAGTCCTCCGATGCCAACGCCGTGGTTTGCGCGCGCGGCGTCTATCGCGCCGGATGCGCCGGCTATCGCGGTGCGGCCGTCGTCCGAAGGCCGGCCGTCGTCGGCTGCCGCTGGGTATGGGTCGGCGGGGTCAAGGTTCGCCGCTGCTACTGAGCCGTTCGCCGCCGCGCTTCTGGTCGCCGCGCGCATTTTCCCTCTGGCGTTCCCGCCAGAGGGCGACTAGTCTGGAGCCAAATTGTAAGTACACTGTCAATCTGGGAGGCAGACGTTGCGGATCGCCGTGATTGGCGGAGGGCCCGCCGGGCTCTATTTCGCCTATCTCTGGAAGAAGCGTCATCCTGACGCCGAGATCGATCTGTTCGAGCAGAACGCCGCCGGCGCCACCTGGGGCTTCGGCGTGGTGTTCTCCGAACAGGCGCTGGACTTCCTGCGCGCCGACGACCCCGAGACGGTCGACGCCATCACCCCGAGGATGGAGAGCTGGAAGAACATCACCCTCAATCTGCGCGGCGAGAGCGTCGAGATCGACGGCGTCGGGTTTTCCTCGATCGGCCGGCTGGCGCTGCTGACGATCCTGCAGGAGCGGGTTCGCAGCACAGGCATCGCGCCGCGCTTCGACACCGCGGTGCAGTCGGTCGACGAACTCGGGGGTTACGACCTGATCGTCGCCGCAGACGGGCTGAACTCGATGGTCCGCCGCGGCCATGGGGCCGCGTTCGGTGCGTCGGTCACGCATTCGACCAACAAATTCGCCTGGTACGGCACCACCAAAGCCTTCGCGACCTTGTCGCAGACCTTTGTGGCGACCGACATCGGCTGCTTCAATGCCCATCACTACCGCTATGCAAAGGACATGAGCACCTTCCTGGTCGAGTGCGACGCCGCGACCTGGGCGGCCTACGGCTTTGCCGGCAAGACGATCGAAGAATCACAAGCGATCTGCGAACAGGTGTTCTCAGCGACCTTGGATGGTCACAAGCTGATCTCGAACAAATCGGTCTGGCGCAATTTCCCGTGGATCTGGAACGAGCGCTGGTCGCACGGCAACATGGTGCTGATCGGCGACGCGCTGCATTCCGCGCATTTCTCGATCGGCTCCGGCACGCGGCTTGCGATCGAGGATGCGATCGCGCTGACCAAGGCGCTGGAGGCCGAGGACAGCATCGCCGCTGCGCTGGCCCGCTATGAGAGCGAGCGCAAGCCGATCGTCAAGAAGCTCGTCACCGCGGCGCGGACCAGCGCCGACTGGTACGAGCATTTCCCCGCGCACATGCAGCGCGACCTGATGGATTTCGCCTACAGCTATATCACCCGCTCCGGCCGGATCGACGACGCGCGGCTGCGCGCGATGTCGCCCGGCTTCATGGCCCGCTATGAGGCCGCGAAGGGACGCTCATGACGGGGATCGCTGACCAGGTTCCGCAGGACAATCCCGGTTCGCGCGAGATCGGCTTTGCGATCCCCGAGCGCTACAATGCGAGCCGCATCCTGTTCGACAATCTCGGCAACGGCAACGCCGAACGCCTGGCGCTGACCGGTCCCGCCGGCACGCGCACCTATCGCGAGCTCTGCGCCGACGCGGCGCGCTGGGGCCACGCCTTCCAGTCACTGGGACTGACGCGCGGCGATCGCGTGCTGCTGTTCCTCGACGACACGCCGGCCTATCCGGCGGCGTTCTTCGGCGCGGTGCGCGCCGGTTTCGTGCCGCTGCTGATCAACACCCTGACGACGCCGGAGCTGCTGCAATTCTATCTGTCCGATGCCGGCGCGCAGGTCGCCGTCACCGATGCCGAGTTCTGTTCGCGCTTCGACGCCGAGGCCTGCAGGGACACGCCGCTGCGCACGCTGGTCGTGGTCAATGGCAACGCCGGCGACCACGCGGTTGCCGAAGCGCGCAACGCCGGCGACTGGCTGCATGCGTTTCCGACCGAGCTCGACGCGGCCGACACCCACCGCAACGAGATGGCGTTCTGGATGTATTCGTCGGGCTCGACCGGCCGCCCCAAGGGCATCGTGCATCTGCAGCACGACATGGCCTATAGCGAGCGCGCGTTTGCCCGCAACGTGCTGAAGCTTCAGCCCGGCGACATCTGCTTCTCGGTGCCGAAGATCTTCTTCGCCTACGGCTTCGGCAATTCGATCACGTTTCCCTTCTCGGTCGGCGCCGCGACGCTGCTGCTGCCGGGCCAGCCGAAGCCCGCCGCGATTTTCGCCGCGATCGGTCAATATCGACCGACCGTGTTCTTCGGACTGCCCACGCTCTACATCTCGCTGACCAAGGCCGAAGGCGCGGACGCTGCCGATTTTTCCTCGCTGCGGATGGCGGTCTCGGCAGCCGAGGTGCTGTCGGCCGAGGTGTTCAACGGCTGGAAGCGGCTCACCGGGCTCGAGATCATCGAAGGCCTCGGCTCGACCGAGGTGCTGCACGTCTATCTCAGCAACCGCGCGGAGCGGAAGAAACTCGGCGCCGCGGGCCTGCGCGTGCCTGGCTACGAGATCATGCTGCGCGACAGCGACGGCCGCGAGGTCGGCGACGATGAGGAAGGCATTTTGTGGGTGCGCGGCGATTCCGCGACGCCGCTGTACTGGAACCGGCCGGACAAGACCGCCGAGACCGTGCACGAGGACGGCTGGATCTACACCGGCGACCGCTTCATCCGCGACAGCGACGGCTTCCACTTCTTCCGCGGCCGCGCCGACGACCTGGTCAAGATCTCCGGCCAGTGGGTCTATCCACTGGAGGTCGAGCTATGTCTTGCGGAACATCCCGATATTCGCGAATGCGCCGTCTACGCCGCGGAATTGCCGGACCGCCGCATGACATTGCGGGCGGTTGTGGTGATGAACAAGGCCGGCTTCGACGCCGATGAAGCAACGCGGCGACTGCAGGATTACGTCAAGACAAGGTTGCTTCCGTACAAATACCCGCGCGAGGTGAAGTTCGTCGACGAGCTCCCGAAGACCGGCACGGGGAAGATCGATCGCCAGGCCGTGATGCGAATGTGAGGGCGCGACGCTGTCGCGGCACATTCGGCGTCGTCCCGGTGAAGGCCGGGACGACGGGTGTGGGGCTGTTAATTCCCCAATCCCGTTCCACCATACAGCCACGCAATATCGTCGCACCACTCTTCCTGCGACTTCGTACTCATGATCGCATTGCGGATGCGGGCGTGCTCGCCTGAGGGATGATAGACGTGCTCGCCGATCGCGCGGGACATCAGTTGCACGCGCGCGGTGCGCGGGAAGCGCTGGGTCCGGTAAGCTTCCAGCGCGACCGCGTGATCGTCGTGACTGTCCAGCATGTGCGACAGGCACACGGCGTCCTCCATCGCCTGGCAGGCACCTTGCGCGAAATATTGCAGCATCGGATGCGCGGCGTCGCCGAGCAGCACCACGCGCCCGTCGATCCAGCGCTCGGTCGGGTCGCGGTCGCACAGCACCCAGAGCTTCCAGTTGGTGCCGTGGCGGATGATGTTCTGCGCCCGCTCGTGGACGTGGGTAAATCCCTTCATCACCTCGTCCTCGGAGACCGGCTTGCCGGCGACCGGCTCCGGCGCATCGTTGTGATAGGTGACGACGAGGTTGAACACCTTCCAGCCCGACAGCGGGTAATGCACGATGTGGCATTTCGGCCCGGCCCACAGCGTCGCCGCGTTCCAGCGCAGATCTTCCGGCATCTGCTCGGTCGGGATCACGGAGCGATAGGTGGTGTGGCCGGAGACGCGCGGCGCGCCGTCCGCCGTCACCTGCTTGCGGATGTTCGACCACAACCCGTCGGCGCCGATCAGCAGGCGTCCGGTGATGCGCTCGCCACTGGCGAGCCTTGCGGTCACCGATGGGCCATCCTGCTCGTAGTCGACAACTTCGCTGGATACGCGCAGCTCGATCAATTCATGGTTCTGGCAGGCGCGCAGGAACACGCCGTGCAAATCGCCGCGATGCACGACAGCATAGGGATTGCCGAACCGCGCCCGAAAACTATCGCCGAGATCGATATGGGTGATCTCGTCGGCGGTCAGCGCATCCATCAGCCGCAGCTGGTCGATATAAACAGCCATGTTGCGCGCGGCTTCGCCGACGCCGAGATAATCGAAGGCGTGGAACGCGTTCGGCCCGAGCTGGATGCCGGCGCCGATCTCGCCGAGCGCTGCGGCCTTCTCCAGCAGGATTGAGCGAATGCCCTTCTGGGCGAGGCCGAGCGCGACGGCGAGACCGCCGATGCCGCCGCCTGCGATCAGGACCGGCTTGCCCTCCGCCATCAGCCCGACCTCCCGAGATGTTCCAGCGCGTCCTCGGCGCGCAGCGGCACCCGGGACGCCTCGTTGTTGAGGTCGACAAGTTGGGTCAAGAGCGAGAGAAGCGTCTTGCGGTCGGCCGGCTTCAGCGGCTGCAGCATGCGCGCCTGCGCCTTGTCGACCGAGGGCATGATGTCGCTCAGCACTGCGGCACCGGCCTTGGTGAGGTAGAGCAGCTTGACGCGCTTGTCCTCGGGCGCGGGCTTGCGCACGACGAATTCCTTGACCTCAAGCCGCTCGATCACATTGCCGAGCGTGGAGCGGTCGAACGCGATCACGGCGGAGAGCCTCGTGGCGTCGATGCCGGGGTGGGTCGAGATCGCGACCAGCGCGGCATATTGAACCGGCGTCAGGTCGAACGCCTTGCACTCCTCGATGAACAGCGCGACCGCGATCTGCTGCATGCGGCGGAACAGATAGCCGGGCGCGGTGTAGACCGCGTCCATGGTGACGGGCGTTGGCTTGCTATTCGGCATCGGGTTGCCTGTCCGGGGCGGCGTCGGCGAACGCCTTGACTTGTTTTGCCGCCGCTTCGGCCTTGAGCAGGCGCGGATAGGCCGACACGTCGACGCCGAAGCGCCGCGCATTGGCGAGCTGCGGCACCAGGCAGAGATCGGCAAGCGTCGGCGCATCGCCGAAGCAGAACGGCCCGGCCTCCTCGGCGATCAGGGTTTCGCAGGCCGAAAGGCCTTCGCGGTTGGCCCAGGCCGCCCACTCCGTTACCTGTTCCTCGGGCAGGCCGAGCTTGCGCAGCCGCGCCAGCACCTTCAAATTCTGCACCGGATGGGTGTCGCAGGCGATCGCCTGTGCAAAGGCCCGCACTTTTGCGCGCCGCAACGGATCCTTCGGCAACAGCGGCGGATTGGGGTTGGTCTCGTCGAGCCATTCGATGATCGCGAGCGACTGGGTGAGGATCGCGCCGGCGTCGCTCTCCAGGGTCGGCACCAGCCCCTGCGGATTGATCGCAAGATAGGCCGGCGCGCATTGCTCGCCCTTGCGCAGATGATGCGGCAGATGCTCCGGCGTCAGCCCCTTGAGATTGAGAGCGATCCGGACCCGGTAGGACGCGCTGCTCCGGAAATAGCCATGCAGCTTCATCGGAACCTCCCTTGCAATTTTCTGGTTGTTCACGCGAAGCGGCATCCGCTTCGCCCGAAAACACGATGGCTTGGTTGATTGACGCTAGCCATATAGTGAGTATACTGTCAATTAATTCAACCGACAAGAATGATGATGGGAGGCTTGCCATGGAAGCCGTGCAGAAGACCCCCGAGCGCGAGGCGTTCTACAAGAAGATCGACGGCCAGAACCTGTCGGCGCTGTGGAACGTGATGAACGATCTGATCACGCCAGAGCCGAAGAGCGCCTGCCGTCCTCACTTGTGGAGGTTCGACCAGATCCGTGACTACATGAACGAGGCCGGGAGACTGATCACGGCCAAGGAAGCCGAGCGCCGCGTGCTGGTGCTGGAAAATCCCGGCCTTCGCGGCCAGTCCAAGATCACGACCTCGCTGTTCGCCGGCGTGCAGATGGTGGTGCCGGGCGACATCGCGCCGGCCCATCGCCACGCCCAGTCCGCGCTGCGCTTCGTGCTCGAAGGCAAGGGCGCATTCACTGCCGTTGACGGCGAGCGCACCGCGATGTCGCCGGGCGATTTCGTCATCACGCCGTCGATGACCTGGCACGACCATTCCAACGAAACCAACGAGCCGATGTTCTGGCTCGACGGGCTCGACATCCCGATGGTGCAGTTCTTCGACTGCTCGTTTGCGGAAGGCGCCAAGGAAGATCAGCAGTCGATCTCCAAGCCATCAGGCGCGAGCTTCGCGCGCTACGGCCACAATCTGCTGCCTGTTGACCAGAAGCGGACCTCGAAGACTTCGCCGATCTTCAACTACCCCTATGAATACACCCGCGAGGCGCTGGAGAAGGCCAGGGCCAGCGACGATTGGGATGCCTGCCACGGCCTGAAGCTGAAATTCTCCAATCCCGAGACCGGCGATTTCGCGATGCCGACAATCGGCACCTTCATCCAGCTGCTGCCGAAGGGTTTCACGACCGCGCGCTACCGGTCGACCGACGCCACCGTGTTCGCCGCGATCGAGGGCAAGGGCCGCACGCGCGTTGGCGACCAAACCTTCGAATGGGGCCCGCGCGATCTGTTCGTGGTGCCGAGCTGGCACTGGGTTACCCACGAGGCCGACACCGACTCGGTGCTGTTCTCGTTCTCCGACCGCCCGGTGCAGCAGAAGCTCGATTTGTTCCGCGAGGACAGGGGGAACGCGTAACGACCAGCGAAGCATCGGCTCCTTCCATCGTCATTGCGAGCGAAGCGAAGCAATCCATCGCTCGGCATAACGGATAGATGGATTGCTTCGTCGCTTCGCTCCTCGCAATGACGGTGGAGGCCCTCACCGCCAGTGCAGCAACCGCGTTTCGAGCAGGTTGATCAGTCTGCCGACCGCAAGCCCGAACAGCGACAGGATCACGACGCCGGCGAGCAGCTGATCGGTCTGCATCAGATTGCCGGCCTGCAGCACGAAGGCGCCGATGCCGTATTGCGCGCCGATCATCTCGGCGCTGACGACGAGCAGCAGCGCCACCGACGCGGTGATGCGGAAGCCGGCGAGGATCGAGGGCAGCGCGCCCGGCCAGATCACGCGGCGCACGATGGCGTGGAACGGCACGTTGAAGCTCTGCGCCATCCGGATCAAATTGCGCGGCACCGCATCGACGCCGCTATAGACCGAGATCGCGGTCGAGAAGAACACCCCGAGCGCAATGGTCGCGACCTTCGGCTCCTCGCCGATCCCGAGCCACAGGATCAAGAGCGGCAGCAGCGCGATCTTCGGAATCGGGAACAGCGCCGAGATGAAGGTGATGCCGACGCCGCGCGCCATGGTCGACAGCCCGATCGAAAAGCCGACGATGACGCCGGCCGCCGTGCCGATGATCCACCCCGTCCCGATCCGCATGATCGACCACGAGAGGTGCTGCCACAGCGCCCCCGACACCGCGAGCTTATAGATCGCAACCGCGATCGCCGATGGCGCCGGCAGGAACAGCGGATTGACCCACCCTGCGCTGCCGGCAAGCTGCCAGACCGCGATGACGAGTGCGAGCGCGATCCAGCCGGAATAACGGCTGCCACGAGGCGTGAAGCCGGCGCCGCGAAACGCGACCGGCCGCGTTGCTTCCACCGATTGACTTTTCGTCTCCTGCGATGCGCGGTCAAGCATGCTGGACCTCGCGCTCGGCATCGATCGCTTCTTTCCGGATCAGCGACCACAACTCGCCCTGCAGCGCGGCCATGGGCGCGCGTGCGTCCGCCGTGCCGCGCTCGGCGCGCGTCATCGGGATGGTCACGATCTCCCGGATGCGGCCGGGGCGGCGCGACAGCACCACGACGCGGTCGGCGAGCCGCACCGCTTCCTCGAGGTTATGCGTGACATAGACCGCCCCCATCGTGCCGTCGGCGAGCAGGCCGACGAAATCCTCCATCAGCAGCTCGCGGGTCTGCGAATCCAGCGCCGACAGCGGCTCGTCCATCAACAGGATCGCGGGACGAACCGCGAGCGCACGCGCGATGCCGACGCGCTGGCGCATGCCGCCGGACAATTGCTTCGGATAGGCGGCGCGAAAATCCGACAAACCGGTACGGCGCAGCGCATCGTCGATCACGGCGCGGCGCTCGCCGGCGCTCAAGGCAGTGTGCAGCAGCGGAAACGCGACGTTCTCCTCAACCGTATTCCACGGCAGCAGGGCAAAGTCCTGGAAAACGAAGGTCAGCGGATTGAGGCTGCCGGCCGGCGGCGCGCCGCGCAATTCGGCGGCGCCCTGGCTCGGCCGCAGCAGGCCGCCGAGGATCGACAGCAGCGTGCTCTTGCCACAGCCGGACGGACCGACGATCGCGACGATCTCGCCGGCCGAGACCTGGAAGGAGACATCGTCGAGCACGTCGAGCGCGCCGAAGCGATGGCTGATATGGTCGGCGATCAGGTCCATGTTACCGGCTCACTCCTTGACCCGTCATCCTGAGCAGCGCGCACTTGCGCGCGTCTCGAAGGATGCACGTCCGGGCCGTCGACCCTTCGAGACGCCGCTTCGCGGCTCCTCAAGGTGACGGGGATACAGTGGCGCGCGCGGCCCATCATCAATCCGCCTTCACGTAATCCTTGGCGATGATCGCGTTCGCGTCAAAGCCCTTGTCGACGAACCCCTGCCCTTGCAGCCATTTGATCTGGTTGTCGACGTTCTTGACGTCGAGCTTGCCGTCGGGATCGATATAGGCGCAGTTGCCGACCACCTGCTCGACCGGCAGATTGGTGTACTTGGCGATGATCTCGAGCAGCGGCTTTGTCTTGTCGTTGATCGGCGCCACGCCGTCCTTGATCGCAGTCAGGATCACGTCGTGATATTCGTGGTCGGCGCGGGTGAGCGCGGTGAGCAGCTTCGTTACCAGCTGTGCATTGGTCAGCGTCTTCGGCGAAGCGAAGATGGCGCCCAACTGCCACGGCGTCTCGTCGCCGACCCAGCCAAGGAGCTTCGCGCCGTTGGCATCGATCAGCGTTCGCGCGGTCGAGACCGGCAGCAGCGCCGCGTCGACGGTTTCGCCCTTCAGCGCCGCGACCGCATTCGACAGCGATTGCAGCGGCACGATCTTCACCTCGGACAGCCTGAAGCCGTATTTGTCGGCGAGCAGGCCGAGCGAGTAATGGAAACTGGAGCCGACCTGGGTCACCGCCACGCGCTTGCCGGCCAGATCCTTCGGCGTCTTGAGGCCGGCCGCATAGGCATTGTTGCTGGCGAAATAGCCGATCAGGGGATAGCCGGCCTTTTCGCGGCTCATGCCGCCGATCACCTTCAGCGTGCCCTTGCCGGCGAGATTGTAGAGACCTGCGGTGACGGCGGTGACGCCGAAATCGACATCGCCTGAGGCGGTCGCGACCGCGATCGGCTGCGCCGCGTCGAAGAACTTCAGCTCGACATCGAGGCCGGCATCGCGGAAATAGCCCTTGTCCTGCGCGATGAACACCGGCGCCGAGGACGACAGCCGCAAGACACCGATCTTCGCTTTCAGGAGATCATCGGCCCGCGCGATGCCGCTCGCGGCCCACACCAGGAGACCCGCGAGTGCGAGCCGCGCCCAACCCTTCATTGCCGTCTCCACTCATAATCCTTCGGGCACCGCCTGATCGCGGCCGATGAACGCGCCCTGTTTGCCGAGCTGTTGTTGCAACTTTTCGACGGAAATGTCGCGCGGAATCGTATTGCCCGACAGCGCCAGCGCCGCCGCGGTTCCCGCCGCCTCGCCCATCACGAAACAGGCACCGGAGACGCGCGCCGCCGATTGCCCCTCATGGGTCATCGACGCGCAGCGGCCGGCGACAAGCAGGTTATCGACGCCGTCAGGCACCAGCATGCGGTACGGCAACTCGTTGTAGCCGCGGCTCTCCGGGATCGGCGGAAACTCGAAAGTCACGTCGCCCGGCACATGCTTTTCCATCGGCCAGCCATTGACGCCGATCGAGTCGGCGAACGAGGCGCAGCCCAGCACGTCCTCACCTGACAGCATGTAGCCGCCGATCACGCGCCGCGTCTCGCGGATGCCGAGCTGCGGCGGCAGATCGACGATGTAGGAATTCTCGAAGCCCGGCACCGTGCGCAGGAACTTGAAGGCCTCGACCGCCTGGCGACGGCCCTCGATCTCGCCGCGCGTCATGTCATCGGGATCGATCCCGGAAATGGCGCCGCCGTCGCTCCGCGTCACCTGGGTGAAATTTACCCGCCATTCGATCTGCGATTTCTGCGGCCGCACGATCGCGGATTTGCGCGGGAATTGATGGGTGCCGGCAGCCTCCGCCTCCGCCATCAGCGCCGGGATGGTCCGCCAGGCATCGCCGGCTTTCGCCGGATCGATGCCGTTGAGGCGGAACATCATCGAGGGGTAGAGCATGCCGCCCTTGTTGTCGCCGACCTCATAGGGCGCGCCCGCCCATACCGCGAGGTCGCCGTCACCGGAGCAATCGATGAAGATGCTGGCCACGACCGCCTGCCGGCCGGCCTTGGTCTCCACCATCAGCGCGCGGATGTGCGCGCCGTCCATCACGACACCGGCGCCAAGCGCATGGAACAGGACGTCGACCTTGTGATGCGCCAGCAGATCGTCCGCCGCGATCTTGTAAGCTGCGGTGTCGTAGGCCTGCGCGAGGATCTTGCCGAGGATCAGATGCGGCGCGTTCAGCCCGCCGAGCCGGTCGATCCGCGCCAAGAGGTCGGAGGCGATGCCCTGCACCACGCGGTGCATCTCGCCGTAAATGTTGGCGTGGAGGCCGCAGAAATTGGTCACGCCCGCGGCGGTGCCCATGCCTCCGAGAAAGCCGTAGCGCTCGATCAGCAGCGTCCGCCGCCCGGCGCGCGCCGCGCCGACGGCTGCCGCGATGCCGGCTGGACCGCCGCCGAGCACCACGACGTCATATTCGCCATAAAGGGGGACCTGCCGCGCAGGCTCTTCGATCGTGCTCATCAGCATCATTTCCGCCCTGAACAAAGTTGATTGGGCCAACTATGAATTGATGCGGATTGCAGTACAATCCACCAAATTATGTAATCAGCTTTCGCGAATCGAGAAAAGTTACAGGGAGAGCAGATGGATACGCTGGTCAACCTCGAAGCCTTCCTCGCCACCGCCGACGCCGGAGGCTTCTCCGCCGCGGCGCGCAAGCTCAATGTCGCGACATCGGTCGTCGCCAAGCGCGTCACCCAGCTCGAGGAGCGGATCGGCACCGCGCTGTTCCAGCGCTCGACCCGCCAGCTGCGGCTGACCGAGGCCGGGCAGCGATACGTCCATCGCGCCCGCGGCGTGGTCGCCGATGTCGGCGATCTCTTGTCGCGGATGGGCGAGAAGCAGCGCGATCTCACCGATCACCTGCGCGTCAAAGCGCCGACTTCGCTGACGGTGGCGCGGCTCGCCGATGCCTTCACGATCTTCCAGAAGCAGAACAGAAGCGTGAAGCTGGAGATCGTGATGATCGACCGCCCGGTCGATCCGGTGACCGAGGGTTTCGACATCGCGATCGGCGCCTTCCCGCATTCCTTCGGCGGGGTCGTCGACGAGCCGCTGTGCCGGCTGCCGCGGCTGTTGTGCGCGTCGCCGGCGTATCTCAAGAAGCACGGCACGCCGAAGCATCCGCGCGATCTGGTCGATCATCGCTGCCTCAGCTTCCTGCCGACCGGCCCGGAATGGCCGTTCGAAGGACCGCGCGGCCGCATCAATGTCCAGGTCCGCCCAATTCTCTCGTCGAACGAGGGCCGCGTGCTGACACAAAGCGCGATCGCCGGCAACGGCATCGCGCTGCTGTCGCATTATCTGGTCGCCGACGCGTTGCGCGATGGCGCGTTGCAGCCGATCCTCGCTGAGTTTCCGATCCCGGAACTGTGGGTGAAGGCCGCCGTTCCCGAGCGCCGCATCAACGCCGCCGCGGTGCAGGCGCTGCTGAAGACATTGAAGAAGTCGCTGTCGCAATCGCTGTGATGCAACGGCGGTCTTGCCCCTCACAGGCGGACCTGAGACAACAGCACGAAAGGATCGCACGCTTGAAACTCCTGATCTCAGTGTCGCTCGGTCTCATCATCGTCGCGACGCCCGCGACGGCGGTCGAGACCTGTCGGTTCATCGAGGCCAAGGCGGAGCGCGAGGCCTGCTACCATCGCCAGGAGCAGGAGCTGGCGGCCAAGCGCAAGCCCGAGCCACCGATCACGCAGTCGAGCGAATCGAAGACGTTCGATCAGTTGCAGCAGATGCGCCGCGACGACGAGGAGGTCTATCGCAGCATGCGCGGCATCTGCCGCGGCTGTTGAGCTGAGCGGCGAGGCTTACGCCTTGCCGCCGCCCCACCTACCCGCGCGCTTCTCGGCAAAGGACGCCAGCCCTTCGGCGGCCTCGGCGGTCTGCCGCTTGGCCGAATGCAGATGGACGAGGCGCTTGTAGGCCACATCGTCCACCGCCATGCCGCCGAACGAGCTCTCCATCGCGAGCTTCTTGGTCTCGGCCATCGCATCCGGGGCGTTGCCGAGCAACTGCTCCACGACCTTGGCGCCGGCGCTTTCCAGATCGTTGAGCGGGACCACCTCGTGGACGAGGCCGATGCGCCGCGCGTCTTCGGCGCCGAACCGTTCGCCGGTCAGCGCGTAGCGGCGAACCTGGCGGACGCCGATGGCGTCGCAAAGCTGCGGGATGATGATCGCAGCGGTCAGGCCCCAGCGCACCTCGGTGATCGAGAACAGCGCGTTGTCGGCCGCAATCACGATATCGCAGGCCGCGATCACGCCGGTTCCGCCGCCGAAGCAGCCGCCCTGCACCAGCGCCACGGTCGGGACCGGCAGCGTGTTGAGGCGCTGCACCGCCTCGAATGTGGCGCGCGACGCCGCCTCGTTCTCCTCAGATGATTTCGGACGCACGCCGTTGATCCATTTCAGGTCGGCGCCGGCCTGGAAATGCTTGCCGTTGCCGTTCAGCACGACGACGCGCACCGGCTTGGCCGAGAGATCGTCGATCGCCGCCAGCACGCCCGCGATCAGCGCGCCGTCATAGGCGTTGTTGACCTCGGGCCGGTTCAGCGTGACGGTCGCGACCCCGCGCGCATCGAGGCTCCACAGGACTGGACTGGCCGACATGAACGTTCTCCCTCGTTCGGCATTGCTCTTGCGGCCACTATGGCGAGCAGAGATGACTTGATCCATCACTTTCGAGGGCGCACGGTCGCGCCGCATGCATGGCGGGTTGCGCAATGCCCCGCGCTTGTGGAAACTGACGCGGCAGCTTGCAAGGAATGTTCCACTGATGCGTATTTGCATTTTCGGCGCGGGCGCCGTCGGCAGCCACTTTGCGGTCCGGCTGGCACACGCCGGCCACGATGTGTCCTGCGTGATGCGCGGGCCGCATCTCGACGCGGTCAAATCCAACGGGCTGACGCTGAAGGTCGGCGACAGCAGCGTCACCGCGCAGGTGAAGGCGTCGGCCGATCCTGCCGAGCTCGGGCCGCAGGACGTCGTCATCAGCACGCTGAAGGCGACCGGCCTCGCCGCGCTCGCAACCGGACTTCCGCCACTGCTTGGACGCGACACGATGGTCGTGTTCGCGCAGAACGGCATTCCCTGGTGGTACGATCTCGGCCTGCCGCCGCAGCATCCCGCCATTCCCGATCTCGGCTTCCTCGATCCCGGCGGGCGCCTGCGCGCCGCGATCCCGAAGGAGCGGATCATCGGCGGCGTGATCCTCTCCTCCAATGAGGTGATCGCGCCGGGCGTTGCCGCGAACCTGTCGCCGGACCGCAACCGCCTCCTGATCGGCGAATGCGACGATCGGCAGAGCGAGCGCATCGTCGCGCTTCGCGCGGCGCTGAACGACGCCGCGATCGAATCGCCCGAGGTCAAGGAGATCCGCGAGACGATCTGGTCGAAGCTCTTGACCAACATGTCGATGTCGGTGCTCTGCCTGCTGACGGGACTGACCGCGCGCGGCGTCCGCGACGATCCCGACATGCAGGACGTGATCCCGCGCCTGCTCGACGAGGCCAACGCGGTGGCGACGCATTACATTGCCGAGGTCAGGCGCGTCACCCGCTCGGGGCCGGCGCCCGACCACAAGCCGTCGATCCTGCAGGATTACGAGCTCGGCCGCGCGATGGAGATCGATGTGCTGGTGCGCGCACCGGCGGCGTTTGCCCGCGCAGCTGATATTCCGACCCCGATGCTCGACCTGATGGCCGCGCTCGCGATCCAGAAGGCGCGTGACAAGGGGCTCTATCAGGGCTGACAATCCGAACACCACGATATCAAGCGGGAACATCGAGCCATGCAAGTTAAGGACAAGGTCTGCGTTGTCACCGGCGGCGCCAGCGGGATCGGCGAAGCAGTGGCGCGGGCCTATGCGGACGCCGGCGCGCGCGGCGTCGTGGTCGCCGATCTCAAGACATCGCGCGACCGGCTCGCCAGCGTCGCCGGCGACATTGACGGGCTCGCGGTCACCGCCGATGTCGGGCTCGAGGAGGACGTCAAGGCGCTGATCGCGGCGGCCGAGGACAAGTACGGCCCGGTCGACGTGTTCTTCTCCAATGCCGGGCTGTCGCGCAAGGGACAGGAAACCGCGTCCGATGCCGACTGGGACGTCAGCTGGCGCGTGCATGTGATGAGCCACGTGTTCGCCGCGCGTGCGCTGGTGCCCGGCATGCTGGCGCGCGGCTCCGGCTATCTGCTCAATACGGCGTCCGCGGCGGGGCTGTTGGCCTCGCTGAACTCGATGCCTTACGGCGTGACCAAGAACGCCGCGGTCGCGCTCGCCGAACATCTCGCCATCCAGTATGGCGATCGCGGCATCCGCGTCTCCGTGCTCTGCCCGCAATCGGTGCAGACCGGGATGACGACGCCGGGCCCGAGTGCCGCGCGCGTCGACGGCGTGCTGCAGCCCGGTGAAGTGGCACGGATGGTGATCGAGGCGATGGCCGAGGAGCGCTTCCTGATCCTCTCGCATCCCCAGGTGCAGGAATACATGCAGCGCAAGGCCACCAACCGCGAGCGCTGGCTGGCCGGCATGCGCCGCCTGCGCGACCGGATCTATGGCGGCGCGACGTCAAGCTGACGCGTAGCCCGGATGGAGCGGAGCGCAATCCGGAACGGTGTCACAGACGGAAGGACCGATCCCGGATTTCGCTTCGCTCCATCCGGGCTACGAATCCCATGAATGCTTCGTGACCCAGGCCGCGAATGCGTCCAGCACCTCGGCCATCACCTCGCCATCGTTGCGGCCGGAGCGCTTCAGGACGTGAAAGGAATGGTCGGCCTCCTGCACCAGATGCAGCGTTGCCCGCGCACCCAGCCCCTTCACCACGGGCTCGAGCAGATCGAGCTCGGCCAGCGCGTCACGCGTGCCTTGCAGGAACAGCATCGGGATCTTGATCCCGGTGAGATGTTTGGCCCGCTCGCTCGACGGCTTGCCGGCGGGATGCAGGGGAAAGCCGAGGAACACCAGCCCGCGCACACCGGCCAGCGGTGCTTTGGCCTGCGCCTGCGAGGTCATGCGCCCGCCGAACGACTTGCCGCCGGCGAACAGCGGCAGTTCGCCGCAACGCCGCGCGGCCTCCGCCACCGCGGCGCGCACCGTCGCCTGCGCGACGGCGGGCGGATCGGGCCGCTTGCTGCCCTTCTCCATGTAGGGAAACTGATAGCGCAAGGTCGCGATGCCGCGCTCGGCAAGGCCGACCGCAATCGTCTCCATCGAGGCATGGGTCATGCCGGCGCCGGCACCATGCGCGAACACATAGGCGCTACGCGCCTGCGCCGGGCGCAGCAGCAGCGCGGACACCGTGTTGTCGTCCGAGACCGTGATCGTGAGCGGCTTTGCGCCTGATGCGTTCAAGACGACATCTCGAGGAGTTGTTGCTCCGTCATTTCTAGCCGCAGGAAGCCATGCGCGCAAATGCCGCCGCGCCGCTTGCGCTGCAAATGAACTGGCTCACAGCCGATCGACATTTCCTTTGCAACATTTCCGTTGTTTGACCGAGAGCCGCCACTGTAGGATGGTGCGCGGCGCATCACACGCTTAACGCGAACCTGTTTCGGCGATTTTTAGTATCTCATCAATATGACGCGCGGGTACCGCGAATTGGGGAATGGGGCATGCCTCGCAAGACGATCTTCTTCATCGGGCTGCTGATTGTCGCCGGCGTCCTCTATTTCAAGGACGACATCGAGACTGTGGTGAGCGGCTTCCGCGTCAAGGTCGTCGACTACCAACCGCCGGCAAAGACGGTGTGGCTGGATCAGAATGTCAGCGCCGAACGGCTGCGCTGGTTCTATCACGCCGACCAGGGCACGCGGACGTTCGGCATTCCGCTTGAGTGGTTCATGGCGCTGGAGCAGCCGACGGTCTGGCCGCTGCTCACTGCGGCACCGCGGCTCAGCGAGACGAATTATCTCGGCCGCTTCGGTTTTATTCCCGACACCGTGATTCCGGGCAGCCCCGATGCACTGCCGATCGGATTTGCGCGAGGCGGCCCGATGGCGGATGCCAACGGCGCGCCGTGGCGCAACCCGCACAGCAAGGCCGACATGAACGGGGTCGGGTTGACCTGCTCCGCCTGCCACACCGGCAGCTTCAGCTATCGCGGCACCGAGGTCGTGATCGACGGCGGGCCCGCCAACACCAATCTGTTCGAATTCCAGAAAAGCGTCGGCGTCTCGCTGCTGTTGACCCGGTTCTGGCCGGGCCGCTTCGCGCGCTTCGCCGACGAGATCCTCGGCAAGGATGCCAGCCTCGACGAGCGCATGGCGCTGCGCGGCCAGCTCGATCTGGTGCTGAAGCAATATGCCAACATCAACGCATTGGAGACCAAGGTCGCCGCCAACAGCGTCGAGGAAGGCTATGCACGGCTCGACGCGCTGAACCGGATCGGCAACCAGGTGTTTTCGATCGACCTGAACAATCCGAACAACTACGCCTCGCACTCGGCGCCGGTGCATTTCCCGCGGATCTGGAACGCGCCGTGGTTCAGCTGGGTGCAGTATGACGGTTCGATCATGCAGCCGATGGTGCGCAATGCCGGCGAGGCGCTCGGCGTCAGCGCCGAGCTCAATCTGCTCGACGAGTCCAGGGGCCTTTTCAAGTCGAGCGCGCGGATCGATGTCCTGCACGAGATGGAGCGGATGATCGCCGGCGAACCGCCCAGCGAGGACAAGGGCTTTGGCGGCCTGGCGTCGCCGAAATGGCCCGAGGGCATCCTGGGGCAGATCAACATGGATATCGCGAAGAAGGGCGGCGAGCTCTACAAGACGCACTGCCAGGGGTGCCACGGCCCGGCGATCGACAGCAAGGCGCTGCCGCCGAGCGAAGCCCTCGCGCTGTTCAAGGACAAGAAGCGCTGGATCAAGAACGACGCCGGCCAGCCGCTGCTCGACGTCGAGATGATTCCGATCAGCCATATCGGCACCGACAGCGCACAGGCCGAGGGCCTCGCGAGCCGTACCGTCGAGACGCCGGCCAATCTGAAGATCAAGGATGGCAGCTTCGGGCCGGCACTCGGCGATCTCGTCGAGAAGACCGTCGACACCTGGTACGACCAGAACAAGATCCCACCCGAGGATCGCAAGCGCATCAACGGCTACCGGCCGAACGATATCCAGGCGCCGCTCGCCTACAAGGTCCGGCCGCTCAACGGCATCTGGGCGACGCCACCTTACCTGCACAATGGATCGGTGCCGACGATCTACGCGCTGCTGTCGCCGGTGAAGGAACGTCCCGCGACCTTCTATCTCGGCAACCGGGAGTATGATCCCAGGGATCTCGGCTATGTCTGGAAGGACAACATCAAGAATGCCTTCTTGCTCGACACCGCCAAGCGCGGCAACAGCAACTCCGGACACGAATTCTCGAACGAGAAGCACCTCGGCGTGATCGGACCGGAGCTGAAGGAAGGCGAGCGCCGCGCTTTGATCGAGTTCATCAAGACGCTTTGAGCTTCGGCCTGCTCCTCATGCCGCCGGGACGCTGAGCGGCACGCTCTGGGCGTGATGGAATAGATCATCGGGATCATATTGCTGCTTCACCGCGACCAGGCGGGCGAGGTTGTCACCCCAATAGGCAGACGCATAGTCGTCGAGGTCGAGATCGCAATAATTGACTTAGGACGCGCCGGGCATGAAGGGGCGCATCGCCGCATAGACTCCAGCGACGTCAGCGAGACGCGCCGCGGTGTCGGCGGATCGGCTCCAGCTCGAAAAATACTGGATACAGTACTGCGTGCCGGCGCGGCGCGGGAATGCGGTGGCGTCGGCGGCAACATCGGCGATCCGACCGCCGTAGGAATCGCACAGCAGCACGATGCCGCCGGGCACGATCGGCGCGACCGCCGCCATCATGGCTTCGATGCCGTCGGAGACGAGCGGCGTCAGCACATAGTCCGACTTCGCCTTCATCAGCACCGACTCATAGGCGAGCGGTCCGGCAAAGTGCTTGACCGCATCGAGGAAGGCCAGCGATTGCACCGACAGCGCCGATGACGGCGGTCGCACCGCCGTCAATCTCCGGAGTTCACTGCGCAGTTCGCTCTCGCTGCCGACCGACTGGCCGATGCAGCGCATCGTGATCAGGCCCTGGCCGGCCGGACCGACCTTCATGATCGAAGTGATGTTCGACGGCGCATTCGGCGCCCAGTCCTGCCAGGCGGCGAACAATTGCGCGGCGTGGGCCTGCGACAGCTTCCAGGAGACACCGAACACCCGCGCCGTTTTCAAGGAAAACACCTCGATCTTGAACTCGGTCGCGATGCCGAAGCTGCCACCGCCGCCGCCGCGGCAAGCCCACCAGAGGTCCGGCTCCGATGTCGCATTGGCCTGCAGCACACGCGCCTGGGCATCGACGACGTTCGCCTGCAGCAGGCCGTCGCAGGTCAGTCCATGCGAGCGCGCGAGCAGGCCGTGGCCGCCGCCGGTGAGATGGCCGGAGATGCCGACGGTTGGGCAACTCCCTGCCTGCAGTGCGAGGCCCTCGGCGGCCAACGCCGAATAGAGCGCGTACAGCGACACGCCGGAGCCTGCCGTGACGAGGTTCGAAGCCTTGTCGACCACAATCTGCTGCAATCCGCGCACGTCGATCGCAACCCCGGACGATTGCGACAGGCCTTCATAGGAATGCCCGCCGCAGCGAACGGCGAAGCTCAATCCGTTACTGCGCACCCAGTCGACCATCACGGCAACCGCGTGCTCGGTCTTGCAGACTGCACGAAGCGCTGGCGCCAATTGCATGCGCTTGCTCGCGGCAGGCAGGTAATCCGCATAGTGCGCGTCCTGCGGCCGGAGGAACTGAACGTCGGTCGCCGGCAGGTTCGGCAATGGCGGCAGCGGTGCCACGGCCTGCGCCGGCGGCGAGGCGATCTCGGCGTCGACGGCCGCAACCGGCGTATCGGAGGGCAAGAACTCGCCGACGCGAAGCGGATGTTCCATGGCGATCCCTCAGACCTCGGGAACTGCCGGGTTGACGATCGGCGCGTGGGCGGGGTTGTGGATATGGATGTCGGGCAGCGGCCTCGCCGGCGCCCTGCCGAACAGCGAGGCGATGTGATCGACGAGGCCCTGGCACACCGTCTTGTCCGGGGCCTCGTTGTTGACGCCGGGCTCGAAGGTGCCGCCGATCACGACGTGGTCGCCGCGCGGGAACAGGTAGCCGTTCTGGCCGTAGAGATATTGCAGCGTCGGCTGCGGCCGCAGCAACGCAAGCTGTCCCTTGATCGGCATCATTTTGGTGTCGCTCCACAGCGTCATCGATCCGAGCCCGGTGCAGTTGACGATGATCGGCTGCGGAACGCTGGCGAGGACATCTGAGCGGTTGACGAACTGCTTCGACGCGAAGCTGACGCCGCGCTGGTCGAGGTCGGCCTTCAGCTTGGTGAGCAGGACCGGGGGCTCAATCAGCAGGGTCTGATAGACGAAGCCGGGTTTGGTGTGGCGCGCGAAGGGCAAGCGCTGCAGCGGCTGTCGCGGCGGGATCAGGCCGGGCGCGAGTTGCAGCACGATGTCGAGATTGTGCGCGCGCGTCGCGGTGTAGTTCGGCCGCTCGAACACGCCGAACCCCTGCCCGATCCGATCCTTGAACGCACGATAGGCGCTCTTGATGATGTCGGTGAGCTCGCGCTCCTTGCCGGCGAATTCCACCACCGAAACGGCCCACTGGCCGCCGGCTTTGGCGGAGGTGGTCTCGAGCGGCGCGCGATCGGAAAAGACCGTGACCTTGAGCCCGAGATCGAGCAGCAATGTCGCGGCGGTCAGACCCATCACGCCGGCGCCGAGCACGGCGGGTTCGGTGACCCCACGGCTTGCGGCCAGATGATCGCTGACGATGTCGCGGACCTTTGCGGCGCAGCCAAAGCTCAACGTGATGCCGGCACCGCCATGGCCGTAGTTATGCACGACGAACTTCTGCGAGATGGTTTCGGCATCCAGCCGGTACGATCCGTTGCGATAAGGCCGCACGCCTGCAATGCAGGAGCCGGGCTGATTGGGATCGAAGGCGAAATCTGGCGTCGGCAGGTTGGGCGTGGCCATGGCAAACCTCGCAATCCCTGTGCCGCGAGCGCGGTACATCAATTATCTAAAGTTGCTTCATCGTATCATACATCTCCGATGGACGTGTGACCGGCTTCACAAAGCGTCATCACGGACGCGTCGGCATGCGGCCGGCAGGTCCGTCCTGCAACGGCCAGAACGGATGTTCGTCGGGCGGGATCCGTAACGCTTGCGCTCAACTTTCCTTCAACTTGGGCACCGGCTGCCGGCGCGCCGGGCGGGTCATGGCTTCGAGCTCGAGCAGCTGGTTGAGCTGCTCCTCGGTCAGCAGCCTTTCCTCCAGCACGATGTCGGCAACCGAGCGGTTCTCCTTCAGCGCGCGGCGCGCCACCCGCGATGAGGCTTCATAGCCGAGCGCCGGCGCCAGCGCCGTGATCAGGCCGATCGAGCCCTGCACCAGGCTGCGGCAACGCTCGCGGTCGGCCTCGATGCCGTCGACGCAGCGCTTGGTCAGCGTATCGACCGCCGCCGTCAGCATCCGCAGCGAGCTCAACACGCAATAGCCGATGGTCGGCTCGAAGGCATTGAGCTGGAGCTGGCCGCCTTCGGCGCACATCGTCACCGTGAGATCGTGCCCGATCACGAGGAACGCCACCTGGTTGACCACCTCCGGAATCACCGGATTGACCTTGCCCGGCATGATCGACGAGCCGGCCTGCACCGCAGGCAGCCTGATCTCGCCGATGCCGGTACGTGGCCCCGACGACAGCAGGCGGAGGTCGTTGCAGATCTTCGACACCTTCACCGCGACGCGCTTCAGCACGCCGGAGAACAGCACGAAAGCGCCGAGATCGGAGGTCGCCTCGATCAGGTTCGACGCCAGCACCATCGGCTGGCCCGACAGCCGCGACAATTCCTCGACCGCAAGCGCCGCGTAGCGTGGATCGGCATTGATGCCGGTCCCGATCGCGGTGGCGCCGAGATTGACTTCGCGGAACAGGCTCGAAATCTCGTTCAGCCGGGCGACGTCCTCCTTCACGGTGGCGTGGAAAGCGTCGAACTCCTGGCCGAGCGTCATCGGCACCGCATCCTGCAGCTGGGTGCGGCCCATCTTGAGGACGTCGGCGAACTCCACCGCCTTACCCTTGAACGCATAGGCAAGGTCATCCAGCGCCCGCACCAGCGGCTGGGTGGCAAAGATCACCGCGAGCCGCAGTGCGGTCGGATAGGCGTCGTTGGTCGACTGCGCCATGTTGACGTCGTCGTTGGGATGCAGCGTGTGATAATCGCCGGGCTTCTTGCCCATCAGCTTGAGCGCGACGTTGGCGATCACCTCGTTGGCGTTCATGTTGGTCGAGGTGCCGGCTCCGCCCTGGATCGCGTCGACGACGAAGGATTCGGCATAGACTTTGTCGGTCGCGACCTGGGTGCAGGCCCGGTCGATCGCGTCGGCCTTTTCCGGCGCGAGATAGCCGAGGCGCTTGTTGGCGCGGGCGGCCGCCTGCTTCACCAGCGCCAGCGCGCGGACGAACTCCGGGAAATGGCCGACCGGCACGCCGGTGATCGGAAAGTTCATCACCGCGCGCTTGGTGTGGATTCCCCACAGCGCATTGGCCGGCACGTCGTCCTCGCCGAGCAGATCGTGCTCGGTGCGGGACTGCGCCTGCTCGATCGGCACGGTGCGGACCGTCGCGATCGCGAGCTCGCTGACGTTGCCGCTGTCGCCGGAGGGGGGTGCGGCGCCTGCAGTGTTGACGGTCTCAACTTTCGATTCGGCCATCGGTCTCTCCGTTACCTCTCGCAGATCTTGTCGTCAGCGACACCGGCCATGATGCGCCCGATGGGCATCGAAAGCCAATGCCCATCGGTGAAGTCTTGCACACCGGCGAACGAAAAGGCGCGTTGAAACGGGATCGGCATGCGCGCCGCAGCCGGAGTCGAAGGGTTGCCTTATCCGTCATGATAACAACAACTTATATCTCCATGCCGCGGCTCGCCCTGCGCGAGATGCGGCTGCTTTCTCTGCCCCGTCATCGCGTGCTAGATCAGCATCGACTGGCGCAAGGGCGCTGCCGACACTGAACGAACCAAGGGCCAAGCCGTGTCCAACAACAACGAAGCGATAGCGATCAAATTCCGCTGCCCGGCGGAGCTCGAAGGCAAGATTCCGCCGCCGGTGCCCGCCTCATTGGGCCTTCCCGGATGGCTCAAATCGATGCCGACGCAGGCTTTCAATGCGATGAGCAATCGCGAGGAGGATACCGTCAAGCGCTGCCCGCCATTCGTCGATGCGATGACATCGGGCTTTCTGATGCCGCTGATCTGCGACCTCAAGATCGAGAATGGCGAGATCACATGGGACAACGACCTTCCGTCCGGCGGCGTTCTCGAATTCCCGCGTTCGCCGATCGGATTCCATGACGAAAGCCAGGTGATCGGCTCGCCGCTGTTCGAACACGATCGCTTCCTCATCAAGTTCATCAATCTATGGACCATCGAGGCGCCGGCGGGCTACTCGCTGTTCTTCACGCATCCGGTCAACCGGTTCGACCTGCCGTTCACCACGCTGACCGGAATGGTCGATTGCGACCTGTTTCACGACAGCTGGATTCATTTCCCGGCGCGCTGGCACGACACCAATTTCAGCGGCGTCCTGCCCAGGGGCACGCCGGTTGCACAATGTTTTCCGGTGAAGCGCGAGAACTGGGTTGCGCAGACCGCTCCGATGACGCCGGAGGAAACGTCGCGCGCGCAGGAACTGTCCAACCGGATGGCCCGCGAGCCCGGGCTCTATCGCCGCCAGTTCCGGACGTAGCGCGAGCGGCCGCGTTGCGCGCTCCCGCCGTCCGACGTCCCTGCGCAAGCAATGCGCAAGCAGGGACGACACTGAGTGTGTGGCGCAGCTTGTGCCCGAACCTTGCCTAGGTCAGAAACTTCGCAACCGCGCTGGGACGGAAGAAGAAGCGGCCATGCGATGACATGACCAGCGCGGATGCCGTGCGGCCGATCATTTGCGGCCGGCCGCGCAACGCAAGACGCAGATTGGCTTCGCCGGCCGCGCGGTCGCCCATTTCCAGCAGACAGGCGGAGAAGCTGGTCCGCGCCAGGGGATCATCGGGGCGCTGCGCCAGCACCTGACGGTAGAGATCCGCCGCGGCCGCATATTCGCCGTCGAGCAGCAGCACCCGCGCGAGCGCGGCCAGAATGTCGGGATGCCCCGGCACCGCGGTGCGCAGCTTCTCCAGAATCGTGCGCGCCCGGCCGCGCTCATTGCGATGGGGCAGGATCTGTCCGAGCAAGAGCTGCAACTCGAGGCTCGCGGGCGCGAGAGCAAGCGCGCTCTCGACGACGGTCACCGCCTCGTCGAAGCGGCTGGCCGAGGCCAACTGTCCCGCCAGTTCCTGAAATGCCGGAAGAAACGGCGGCCGCCGCGCGGTGGTTCGCCGCAACACATCGATCGCCTCGCTGCGGCGACCGGCGCCGGCGAGCGCTGCGCCGAGCAGGGTCTCGAGGCCGGCATCCTCGACGCGGCGCGTGGCGCGCTCGAGCGGCGCGATCGCCTCCTCGTTGCGCCGCTGGGCCATCAGCGCCCGTGCCAGGATCGAGGCCGCGCCGACATCGTTCCGGTTTGCCTTCAACACCTCAGCCGCCAGCCGCTCGGCTTCGACGACCTGCCCCATCTGCAACGCCATCATCGCGCGCTGCAGAACCGGGGATGGGCTGGGCCCGCGATGGGAAGGAGGCGGAGGTTTCGGCATGCGGCCCGTCATGAGATGGTTTTCGCAGCCGTTATCACTGCGGCCGACGCAGCGTCCAGCGAAAGTCGCGCCCGGGCGGCACACGCTTGCGACATTGCAGTGCTGCGCCGACCGCAACTCCGCCGGTCATGGAGCCGAATCTCGGATTCAGCCATCGATTGGCGCAAGGAAGCTGCGAACGGGCGGGCTGCCGACCTGCGGAGCGGGCCAGGCGGAAAATGGCGATCCCGGGAAGACTCGAACTTCCGACCTACGGTTTAGGAAACCGTCGCTCTATCCGGCTGAGCTACGGGACCGCACCCCCCGCAAGCCGAAGCATGCGGGCGCCGCCCTCCCATAGCAGAGCTACCGGGTGATCGCCAGCCCACGCCACACTGGGGCGTGCGTTGCGCGAGTTCGGCGCTGCGTGCGCTACGCCACCTGCCGGGCCGGATTCGCGGCGGCATTCGCCGCGCCGGCCCGGCGCGCCGGCAGAAACTCGATCGCTTCGTCCTTCAGCGAGCCGAAACGCAGCGTCATGATATCGAGTGCATAGTTCTGGTACAGCCGCCACGGCCGGCGCGAGCCCTGCTTGGGGAACCTGGCGGCGGCGCGCTGGATATAGCCCGAGGAGAAATCCACCCAGGGCAGCTCGGTCACATCAGGATCGTTCCGCCGCGGCGTGACTTGCGCGTAGCCATTCGCCTTCATGTGATTGAGCATGCGGCAGACATATTCGCAGGTCAGGTCGCATTTCAGCGTCCAGGACGCATTGGTGTAGCCGAAGGCAGCAGCAAGGTTCGGCACGCCCGAATACATCAGCCCCTTGTAGTTCATGGTCTTCGACAGATCGACCGGCGCGCCGTCGACCTTGATCTCGAGCCCGCCGAGCACCTGCAGATCGAGACCGGTCGCGGTCACCACGACGTCGGCGTCGAGCACATTGCCGCTCTTGAGCTTGATGCCGCCCGGCGTGAAGGTCTCGATCTCGTCGGTGACAACGGACGATCGACCGCTGCGCAACGACTGAAAGAGATCGCCGTTCGGCACCAGGCAGAGCCGCTGGTCCCACGGATTGTAGCGCGGCGTGAAATGGGTGGCGACGTCGTAGTCGGGACCGAGCGCGTGGCGCACGCCGCCGAGGATCAGCTTCTTCACGCGCTCCGGATCGCGCTTGCAGAGCCGGTAGAAATACATGCCGAACAGGACGTTCTTCCAGCGCGTGAGGCCGTAGGCGAGCTTTGCCGGCAGCCGCGCCCGCAGCCAGTTGGCGACCTTGTCCTCGTCCGGCCGCGCCACGACATAGGTCGGCGAACGCTGCAGCATCGTGACGTGAGCGGCGGTCTTGGCCATCTCCGGCACCAGCGTCACCGCGGTCGCGCCGCTGCCGACCACCACCACCTTCTTGGCAGTATAGTCGATGTCGTCGGTCCACTTCTGCGGATGGACGACGCGGCCGGCGAAATCGGCGATGCCGGGGAATTCAGGCGTGTAGCCGTGCTCATATTTGTAGTAGCCGCTGCACATGAACAGGAAGTTGCAGGTGAGATGCTCGATCGTCTTCTCCGGCCCGCGCTCGACCTCGACCGTCCATTGCGAGTCGGCCGACGACCAGTCGGCACGCACGACGCGATGGTTGAAGCGGATGTTCTTGTCGATGCCGTACACGCGCGCGGTCTCGCGCACATAGTTCAGGATCGACGGGCCGTCGGCGATCGCCTTCGGCTCGGTCCACGGCCGGAACGAATAGCCGAGCGTGTACATGTCGGAATCGGAGCGGATGCCGGGATAGCGGAACAGGTCCCAGGTCCCGCCGATGCAATCGCGGCCTTCGAGGATGGCGTAGCTGCGGTCCGGACAATTGGTCTGCAGATGATAGCCGGCGCCAATGCCCGACAGCCCGGCACCCACGATCAACACGTCGAAATGAGCAGACATGCCCTGACCCTCCCGCGGCAGAATTGACAATATGTATTGTCAGATAACTTGACATCTGACAATGGCCCGTGTCAATACACTTTCATGGCAAGCAGCCGCAAAGCCCGCCTCTATGGCGGCATGGACGCCGAGGAACGCCGCGCCGAGCGGCGATTGAAGCTGATCGACGCGGCGATCGAGGTCTATGGCGAGGTCGGCTATCGCGGCGCGACCGTGAAGGCGATCTGCGAGGCGGCCGAGCTCACCGAACGCTATTTCTACGAATCCTTTGCCAACAGCGAAGCCTTGCTGATCGCCGCCTACAACCATGTCGTCGGCCACCTCCACGAGGAGATGACGGCAGCTGCGGTGGCGGCTGGCGACGATGCCGAGATGCGGCTGCGGGCCGCGCTGACGCTGTATTTCACCCGATTGAAGGAGCACCCGAAGCCCGCGCGGGTCTTCCTGCTGGAGATTTCCGGCATCAGTCCGGCGGTCGATGCGGTCAAGCTCGACGCCCTGCGCGTCTTCGGCGACATCCTGGTGCCGCCGACATCAGAGCCCAAACAGGGTGAAAAAGCCGGGGCTGCCACGCTGCTCTCGATCGGCATGGTCGGCGCCGTCATCTCGATCGCGCTGCGCTGGGTCTCGAAGCAATATCCGCAAGCCGTTGAGGACGTCGTCGCGATCGCCGCCGGCTTCTGCCGTGTGGCATTGACCGAGGCCGATCGCCGCCGGGGCTTGCATTTGCCGTAGCGGTGGGCTCGCGCCACTCGCCGATTTTCGATCATGTTTCGCCATGGCTTGCGGGCCGAGCTTCTAGCCTGTCGCTGATTTAACTTGCATATCGGGCGCCCTGGGTTGTCTTATGCCCGGTACCGGGCGCAACGAGGCGCAGCCTGTTTCGCCTGTCAAAACAACGCTGTTCGCATCGGCGGAGCTGAACTTTGGTCGACCTGCACAGGCTAGACGATGTGACTGCGCGCCTCGGCGACGTGGTTCTCGATCCAGCGACCTGGCCGTCCTTCATGGACGAGGTCTGCGCGTCGGTCGGCGCGACCGGGGCTGCGATGCTCCAGAGCGATATTCGCACCGAAGACATTCCGCGCTCGGAATCGATCAGCGACTATTTCACCAAAACCTATTTCCCGCACAATCTTCATCTCACCGACATCCGCGCGGCACGCGGCGTGCCCTTGATGAACGCCGGGGTCAATGTCATCACCGATGCGGACCTTTTCGAGTCCGAAGCCGAGATGATGCGCGATCCGCTTTACGCGACGCTCGGCGCATTCGGGCTGAAATGGTTTGCCGCCATCGGCTTCCGCGCCGGCCCGGCATTATGGGCAATGAGCATCCAGCGCACGCCGAAGGAAGGCATGTTCGAGGCCGACGAGGTCAAGGCACTCTCGCGCGTGTCGGCGCGGCTGACCGAAGCCGCGACGCTGTCCACCGTCGTCGGCCGCTCCGCGATTTCGGGCATCACCAGCGCACTCGACCTGATCCAGGTCGCTGCAATCGCCGTGGGCCGCTTCGGCGCCGTCATCGGCATGAACGGCCATGCGGAAGCCTGCCTCGGCCATGACCTTGCGATCCGCAACAACCGCCTCACCTTGGCCGACCGGCAGGCCAATGCCGATCTGGCCAGGCTGATCGATCTTTTGGCCCACAGTTCGGACCTGCATCCGCTCCCGACAGCGCCGATCGTGGTGCGCAGGATCGACAAGCGGCCGATCGTGATCCAGATGCAGCCGGTGCCTCCCGCCGCGCGCTCGCCGTTTCTCGGCGCGCGCGCGATCCTGTTGATCCGCGATCTTGAAGGCAACGCCGCGTTCGATCAGGCGTTGCTGGCGGCGACGTTCGAGCTGACGCCGGCGCAGGCGCGCCTCGCCACGCGGCTTGCGCGCGGCGATTCGGTCGAGGCGGCCGCACAGGAAGCCGGCATTGCCCTTGCCACCGCGCGCAATCAGCTCAAGACGATCTTCCAGAAGACCGGCACGCACCGGCAGGCGGAACTCGTCGCACTGCTGCATCGGGTCAAGTGAACGATTCGAGACGAATTGTTCCGACATCCGGCGCGCCGGCACGGCAGGAATTCTTGAAATATTACAAATGCCTGCAGCGATTATCCGATCAGGCCAGGCGGCCGGTCTGCGACTTAATTGATCAGGGAAAGCGTCCGGTTCCGGGGTGACAAGCGTCACTAAAATGGCGACAATCGGCTTACTCTCTGTCGTTCGGATTTGGTTGCAATGTCCGTGATGCCGTCACGATCATCGACGTTGGCTGTTGCCGTTTTCGTCGCCGCGTCCGCGCTGGCGCCGATGAGCGCGCATGCGCAATGGTGGCGCAGCGCGCCGAAGGATTTTGAGGATTGCGCCGACCTCGCTGAGAAAGCGAAGACCAGGGAAGACAAGACTGCGCAACTTGCCGACTGCAATGCCAAGTTTGCCGGCCGCCGCAAGCCCGGTGGGGGTTACACTTACTACGACTTCATGCAGGACCGCAGCTTCGACATCGCCGGCCCCAATCCGACGCCGGAGGAGCAGAAGAAGATCGACCAGGAGTATACCGGCTATCTCGAAAAGGAGCGCCGCTCCAGCATCGTCGCGGCGTTCAATGCCAAGCAGCTCGAGCGGCAGGAAAAGCGGCAGGAGCGGCCGCCGCAGCTTCAGCAGGCATCACTGCAGAGCGAGCCGGTGCGCAGCGAGCCGGCGAAAGTCCCGGCACCGGTCGCACGCCCGGCTAAACCGCGGGTCGCTGCCGCGCCTCTTCCCAGGGTACGGCCGCAGGCGGCAAATTGCGTGAAGGGTACGTTCTCCTGTGAATGGCCGCGGCTTTCCGAAGGATTGGACGGCCTGAAGAAGCTGTTCACACCGGCGTCGTCGCCGCCGACCAAACTCGCGAAGCGAACAGACGTCAGTCGGTAATCACCATCGCCCAGAACCTGCGGTACGGCGACGTCGGATTGTCGACGAAGGCCACGCCGACGCGCTTCGCGCCCGGCATCAAGAGATTCTCGCGATGCCCCGCCGAGTCCTCCCACTGCTTCAGCATCTCGCCGAAAGCGATGAAACCGGCACCGATATTTTCCGCGGCGCGCTGCTTCTTCAGCGGTGCGATACGGGTGAAGAAGCTGCCGCCCGCAGAGTGGCTGACCGATCCGGTCGCCGACATCGCCTGCGCCTGCTTCAGCGCCATCGCATTCAGCTTCGCGTCGAGCTTCACCGCAGGCATGCCGTTGGCGCGTCGGTAGGCGCTGATCGAGCCGGCATAGTCGGCGGCGCTTGCCGTCGCGACAGAGCCAAGCAGAAGGGTGAGTGCAAGAACGAGCGGCTTCATCTCAGATAGTCTCTCCCATGGATCAGCGCGCGTGCCCGCGCTTGTGGCGTCGATGCGCGACCGGTTGATGCGCAGGCGCGGCCGATCGGCTCGCCGCCGCGCGCTGCTCCTGCAATCGCGCATCGTAGCCTGGCGAAGGCACCACGGTCGGCGGCGCCGCGCGAACCGGACCAGCGAGCGCGACAAGCATGAGCAGCATGATGCAGGATCGTTTCATGACGTCACCTCCTTGATTGTTGAATCGCTGTGGCGGAGCCGTCGCGAATCTGTTCCGGCGTCAGCCCCGGCGAGCCCTTGCCGTCGGCTTCCGCCTTCCGGATCAGCGCGATGACGCGGCGCGACAGCGGAGCCTCAAGGCCGCGGCGATCCGCGATCGCGGTGATCACGCCCTGCAGATAGTCGATCTCGGTGCGCCGGCCCCGCTGCAGATCTTCCCACATCGAGGAGCGCGCTTCGGGATCGATCTTCATGGTGCGGCCGAGCAGCATGTCGAACAGCGCGTCCGGCAGCCGCAACAATGTCGGCATCCAATTCGAGGGCAATGGCGTCGGCGACACCGGCACGATCCCTTCGGCGCTAATCGCGGCCAAACCCTCCGCCATCTGGTCGGCGAACAATCGTCGCCAGCCGCGCTGTGCGAGTTGCTGCCGCAGCGGGATGTTGGACAGCGCATTGAGCGCGTTGTTGAGATTGACGATCAGCTTGCCCCACTGCACGCCGTCGATGTTGCCGGTGCTGTTAAACGCGAGGCCCGGCACCGACAGAAGCGCCGCGGTGGCGGCATCATCCTGCGCGATCACGATGTCGCCCGAGGTCGAGCGATGGAAGCGGCCGTCGCCGAGCGCGACCACGTTGAACGGCACCATGCCGCCGAGCACCTTGCGGCCCGGCAGGCGGTCGCGCAGCAGCGGCACATTGCCGACGCCGTTCTGCAGGCTGATCACCGCGGCATCGGCAGCTGCGTGGCGTGCGATCAATTCGGCGATCTCGCCCGTATCGGCACTCTTCACCGTCACCAGCACGGTATCGACGTCGCGCAGGATCGACGGATCGTCGGACAGAATGAGCCGGTCGGCGGATACCATCCGCTCAGAGCCGTCGAAACTGCTGACCCGCAAGCCGTTCCCTGCGATCTCCTGGATCAACCGCGGCCGCGCCAGCAGCGCGACCCGGCGGCCGGACGCAGCCAGCATGCCGCCGACGAAGCAGCCTATGCTTCCGGCGCCCGCGATGCCGATCGGCCGGTCCGCATTCATCTGGCCAAACGTCCGTTCATCGTGGTTCGATAGCAGAACTGGGGTTGCCTGCCTATTTCCGCGCGCCGCCGCCCGGGGCGGTCCGCCTTGTAACCGTCATGGGCCGAAGCTATGTTTCCCGCTCGGGGCACGGTTGCGGCAGGAGACGATCATGGGTTTACTCGACGTACTCAACGGCATGCAGAACGGCCCCCGCGGTCCAAGCGCGCCAAGCACCCCGTCCGACAGTTCAAGCGGCGGCGGAATGTCGCCGATGACCATGGCTATCCTGGCGCTGCTCGCCTGGAAGGCAGTCAAGCATTTCTCCGGCGGCCAGCCGGGCGCGAGCGCTCCTGAACCGAAGCCAGCGCAGGCGCCACAGCTCCCCGGCAACGTCACCGCGAGCCTGCCCGGCGGCGCCGGTGGCGGCGGGCTCGGTGATCTGCTCAAGGGCGGCCTTGGCGGCCTGCTCGCCGGCGGCGCGGCCGGCACCGTGCTCAGCGGCGGCCTCGGCGATCTGCTTAATCAATTGCAGCAGAAGGGCCACGGCGACGCGGCCAATTCCTGGGTCAGCAACGGTCCCAACAAGCAGATCTCGCCCGGGGATCTCGCCAACGCGCTCGGTGCCGACCAGATCGACTCGCTCGCGTCGCAAAGCGGCATGTCGCGCGACCAATTGCTGCAGGGCTTGAGCCAGTATCTGCCCGAAGCGATCAATCATCTGACGCCGGACGGACGGCTGCCGAGCGGCGACGAGCTGAGCGGCAGGCTCTGACAGCATCGATTCCATCTGAGGAGGACGACAGTCATGGGCGGCATCATCTGGGTCATCATCGTCGGCTTTGTCGCGGGGATCATCGCGCGGTTCCTGTCGCCGGGCCCCAATAATCCGAGCGGCTTCATTCTCACCACCGTGCTCGGCATCGCCGGCGCGTTTCTCGCGACCTTCATCGGCCAGGCGATCGGCCATTACGGTCCTGAACAGGGCGCCGGCTTCATCACCGCCACGATCGGCGCGCTGGTGGTGCTGTTCATCTGGAACCGGCTGGTCGCAGCGCGCGTGATCCCCGATATCGGAAACAAGTAAAGTCGCAGCGGCACTGATTGAAAAAATGCCCGGGCATGGCCCGGGCATTTTCGTTTCTGCAAGCACTGACGACGTGGGTGGCCAGGTCACTGAATGAGATGCATACCGGCGTCCATACGGACGAACTCGCCGGTCATATTGCTCGACGCCGGGCTCGCCAGGAAGCAGACCAGATTGGCGATATCTTCGGCCGTTGACGCGACCTTCAGCGGCACGCGCGCGATCACGGCATCGCGCACCTGCTTGGCGCCATCCTCGCCGCGGCCCTTGGTGAACCAGGGCGTATCGATATAGCCCGGACACACCGTGTTGACGCGGATCAGCGGTGCCAGCGCGCGCGCCAGCGACTGCGTCATGGTGTTGAGCGCGCCCTTGCTCGCGGCATAGGCGACCGACGAGCCACCGCCGGAAATGCCGGCGATCGAGGAGACGTTGACCACCGCCGCCGGACGGCCGGACGCCTTCGCGCCGGCTTCGAGCAGCGCCCGCGCGGCACGGACCATCTGGAACGGACCGATGGTGTTGACGGCGTAGATGCGCTGGAAATCCTCCGCGGTCAGGCCGTCGAGATCGTGATGCGGCACGTGCTTGGTGGTGCCGGCATTGTTGACGAGAACGTCGAGGCGGCCCCAACCCTGCGCGGCGGCTGCGATCTTCCTGCAGTCCTCATCGCGCGAGACGTCGCCCTGCACCACCAGCACCTCGGCACCCCGCTTGCGGCAGGCGTCCGCGGTCGCCTCGGCTTCCGCCTTGCTGTTGGAATAGTTGATGACGAGGCGCGCGCCCTCTGTGGCGAGAATTTGCGCGGTGGCGGCGCCGAGCCCCGATGCCGATCCCGTCACGATCGCGCACAAACCATCCTTGGACATCTGCATTTTCCTTGTTGTCGTGAGCCAGATGAGCTCCGGCGGCGGCATACCATATCGCGCGGAGCAATATCTGCAAACCGCGCCGGGCTCCTAAGTGTATGCGTGTGGGCCCTTCTGCAAACTGGCCCATTGTGCCTCGTCATGGCCACAGATGATCTTGACGCCGGAGGCCTCGATCCTGGCGATCTCGTCGAGCGAGTTCAGGAACTGATCGACATCAAGGCTGTTCCGCGGCGACGTCCGCTGATCGAGATTGGCGCGCACGCTGAGCGAGTCGGACGCCAGCAGGTATTCGCCGCTGTTGTCGAGCTTGACCAGCGCGCCGGTCGTTCCCTTCGAGTGTCCCGGCAACGGGATCAGCGTCAGTTTGCCGTCGCCGAACACGTCCATCTGCCGGTCGAAGATTTCCATCTTCAGCGGATGATCCCAATCCGCCCTGATGTATCCGCGATCGAGCGCGTTATCCGCGTTCGCGGCTTCGACCTCGAGAGCATGGACGAAGATCGTCGCCTTCTTGAAGAAGGCGTTGCAGCCGCAATGATCGGTGTGCAGGTGAGAGCAGATCACGACGTCGATGTCGTCGGGGCCGAGGCCGACCGCCTTCAGGCTCGTCAGCACATGATCGTCGGCCGGCATGATCGGCTGCATGTATTTGGCAAGCGTGCCGAGCCGCCGTTCGGGATCGGTCGCGACATCGGGATGGCATCCGGTGTCGAACAGCACATTGCCCTGCGTGTGCCGCAACAGCACGCAGGACACCGGCAGATCGATCGTCTCGCCGCGCGCGGCATCAGGCAGATAGGTCCGCTTGGACATCCGCAAACGTCCGCCCGACAGCATGTGCATCTTCATCTTGTTACCTGCCATCTCAGCGCCAAGCTAACCATGAGGCGATGGAAACGCATATGCCTTCTGGTCGCGCCGTCTGCAGGCGCCGTCGTAATGACCCGCCGGTCGCAGAGGCGATCGAGTTTCATCTGGCGGACTGAACCGATGTCACCGGCCCATCTGCGCCCGCGCGTGGCATACAAACCGAGGCAGTCGAAAGTTCACAATGCGGAATTCATGCGCCGCGCCCGGCTTCATGCCGTCCGCGCAAGTGGCCCTGCGGGCAGCGCTTGTCACGGCTATGGCTTTTCCGCATCATTGAGCGCAAGACAACATCGCAAGCAGGGCGAGCCGAACGGCGAGCCCCAAGCCAATCAACACGAGGAACGCTGTGGCGGAGAGTGAGAACATCGTCGCCGAGACCGCGGAAAAGATTTTCGCCGATCTCGCGGATGCCCAGACCATCAATCACGACAAGCACGGCGCATGGAAGGCGCCGCTATGGCAGGCGCTGACCGAAGCCGGCCTGCCGCTGTCCTGGGTGCCCGACGATCTCGGCGGTTCCGGCGCCAGCCTCGCGGAAGGTTTCAGCGTCCTCAACGTCGCCGGGCGGCACGCGATCGCCGTTCCGCTGGCCGAAACAATGCTGGCCGGCTGGCTGCTGACGCAGGGCAAGATCGCATCTCCCGAGGGCGAGATGACGGTTGTCCCCGCGAGCCCGAAGGACCGCGTCACGGTTGGCGCCGATGGCTCGCTCTCCGGCCGTGCCCGCGGCGTGCCGTTCGCGAAAGAGGCAAAACACTTCGCCGTGCTGGCAAGCGGCAAGGACGGCACCTCGATCGCGCTGGTCGATGCCGCGAAGTGCCGGGTCGAATCCGGCATCGGGCTCGGCGGCGATCACAACGACACCGTGACGCTCGACAAGGTGCAGCCGGTCACCGTCAAGCCGGCGCCGAAGAGCTTCGACCAGACCACGCTGATGCTGATGGGCGGTGTGGTGCGATCGCTCCAGATCGCGGGCTCCCTGGAATCGATGCTCGACATCTCCGTGCGCTATTCCAACGAGCGCGTCGCCTTCGAGAAGAAGATCTCCAAATTCCAGGCGGTGCAGCACAATCTCGCCCGGCTCGCCGGCGAGTCCGCCGCGGCGCTGGCCGCCGCGACCTCGGCGGCCGACACCATCGCCAGCGCCACTTCGCTCGACAATGACGCGGTGTTCCTCGAAGCCGCGGCGGCGAAGATCCGCTGCTCGGAAGCGGCCGAGAAGGGCAGCGGCATCGCCCATCAGGTGCATGGCGCGATCGGCTTCACCATCGAGCACATCCTGCATCGTTATTCGCTGCGCGCATTGGCGTGGCGCGACGATTTCGGCTCCGAGAGCTATTGGGCGGTCGAGCTCGGCAAGCTCGTTGCTGACCGTGGCGCCGACGAATTGTGGCCGCTGGTGGCTTCGCGCTGAGATCAGGCCAAAGAGATCAGGACTGGACATCATGACTGCAGCCCTTCGTTTCGATCCGATCCGCCTGCCGGAAAAATGCGAGCAGCTCCGCAAGGAAGTGCGTGCCTTCCTTGCCGAGGAAATCGCCGCCGGCACCTTCGATCCCCACGCGCCGAACCGCGAGGACAATGACGCGCCGGAATTCTCCCGTCGCGTCGGCGCCAAGGGCTGGCTCGGCATGACCTGGCCGAAGAAGTATGGCGGCCAGGAGCGCTCCTTCCTCGAGCGCTATGTCGTAACCGAGGAGATGCGGGTGGCGAACGCGCCGACCCGGCGCTTCTTCGTCGCCGACCGCCAGAGCGGGCCGGTGCTTTTGAAATATGCGCCCGAGCACATCAAGATGGACATCCTGCCGCGCATCTGCCGCGGCGAGGTCTGCTTCGCGATCGGCATGAGCGAGCCGAACTCCGGCTCCGACCTGTTCGCGGCGAAGACCCGCGCCACCAAGACCGACGGCGGCTACCTGATCAACGGCACCAAGATCTGGACCTCGTCGGCGCACATAGCCGACTACATGATCGCGATTTTCCGGACGTCACCGCCGACCAAGGAAAACCGCCGCCACGGCCTGACCCAGTTCCTGGTCAAGATGAAGCAGCCGGGCATCCAGGTGAATCCGATCGGCCAGATCACGGGCCAGTTCGAATTCAACGAGGTGGTGTTCACCGATTACTTCGTGCCCGACGATCACGTGCTGGGCGAAGTCGACGGCGCCTGGAAGCAGGCGACCTCCGAACTCGCCTATGAGCGCTCCGGCCCCGAGCGCTTCCTCGAGACCTATTACGTGCTCACCGAGCTGGTGCGGGCCGTCGGCAAGAACCCGGACACCCGCAGCGCCGAAGGCATCGGCCGGCTGGTGGCACAAGTGCACACCATGCGCCGCATGTCGGTGTCGGTCGCCGGCATGCTGCAGGCCGGCAAGGAGCCGGTGGTGGAGGCTTCCATCGTCAAGGACATCGGCACGGTGTGGGAGCAGCAGCTGCCGCATCGCGTGCGCGATCTCGCGGCGTTCGTCGAGGAGACCGCGACCAACCGCGAGACACTGGAAAAGCAGCTCGATTTCGCCATCAAGACCGCGCCCAAGCTGACGATCCAGGGCGGCACCACCGAGGTGCTGCGCGGCATCATCGCCCGCGGCTTGGGCCTACGCTAATCCAACGAGGACAGATCATGACCAAGTATACTGATATCGGCGTCGAGACCCACGGCCATGTCGGCCTGATCGAAATCCGAAAACCCCCGCTGAACTTCTTCGACGTCGCGCTGATCAACCAGATCGCCGACGCGCTGGAAGAGTTCGACAACAATATCGAGATCCGCGCCTCGGTGCTGGCGGCGCAAGGCAAGGCGTTCTGCGCCGGCGCCAATTTCGGCGACCCGGCCCGGCAGGAGCAGGAGGAGCGCGCCAAGAGCGATCCGGCCTCCAACCTGCCGATCAACCATCTCTACGTCCAGGCGGTGCGCATCTTCCGCAACAAGAAGCCGATCGTTGCGGCGATCCACGGCGCCGCGATCGGCGGCGGCCTCGGCCTTGCGGTCTCGGCCGACTTCCGCGTCGCCTGCCCCGAGGCGCGCTTCGCGGCGAACTTCACCAAGCTCGGCTTCCATCCGGGCTTTGGCCTCACCACGACGCTGCCGGAGCTGATCGGCAAGAACAACGCCGAGCTGATGTTCTACACCAGCCGCCGCGTCACCGGCGAAGAGGCCTATCGCTGGGGTCTCGCCAACGTGCTGGTGCCGCAGGACCAGGTGCGCGCCGAGGCGATGAAGCTCGCGCAGGAGATCGCCGAATGCTCACCGCTCGGTCTGGTCTCGACCCGCGCCACCATGCGCGCCGGCCTCGCCGACCGCGTGCTCGCCGCGACCAACCATGAGCTGGAAGAGCAGACCAAGCTGCGCGCGACCGAGGACTTCAAGGAAGGCGTCAAGGCCACCGCCGAACGCCGCGTCGCGAACTTCAAGGGACGATGAGGCGCGAGCGGCTCTATCCACGGGTCGTCCCGGCGTAGGCCGGGACGACCCGAATTACTTCGGCACCACCAGCGCGTCGACGATCGTCACGCCCTGCCCCTCCGGATGCACCAGCACCGGATTGACCTCGATCTCGGCGATCTCGCCTGCATGCTGCGCCGCCAGCACCGAAATTCGCGAGATCAATTGTGCGAGCGCCGCGACATCGGCTTTCGGCGCGCCGCGGAAACCGTGCAGCAGCGGCGCTGCCTTCAGAGTTTCCAGCATGCTGGTCGCCTCGGCCGCGCTCACCGGCGCCGGGCGATAGACCACATCCTTGAACAGCTCGGTGGTGATGCCGCCGAGGCCCACCATCACCATCGGCCCGAAGGTGCTGTCGGTCATGGTGCCGACAATGATCTCGACGCCTTTCTTCGCCATCGGCCCGACCAGCACGCCCTGAATCGCAGCATCCGGTCGCTGCTGCTGCACGCTTTCCAGCATGTCGCGATAGGCCGTAAACGCCGCGCCCTTGGCGGCGATGTTGACGCGGACGCCGCCGACCTCGCTCTTGTGCGCGATCGCCGGCGACTGGATCTTCATGACAAGCGGAAACCCGGTACGCTCGATCGCCGCGTCTAACCCGTCGCGGTCGGTCACCAGCACCTCGTCGGGCAATGCGATCCCGGCGGCGCGGAGCAGCGACTTGCTGTCATGCTCGGAAAGGGTTTTCGCCGCAAGATGCACCGAAAGATCGTGTATCGGCGAAGCAGATGCCGCGATCTCCGGTAAGGGCTTGAAGCTGGCATAATCCGCCAACCGCCGCATTGCGACGGCGACATGGGTCAGCCCCGACAGCACGACGACGCCCGACTTCGCAAGCTCCTGCCGCGCGAAATGCGACGGCAGCGTGTAGGAATAGAACACCACCGGTTTACTCTGCCGTGCGATCAGAGGCTTTAGCTCGGCCTCCTTGAACGGCATCCGCGTCTCGCTCGACAGCGACAGCACGACCAGCGTCGCATCCACTTCATCGGACGCGTCGAACAGCTCGATGCTCTTCTGCAGGCCACCGGACGAAACACCCTGCGCTGTCACGTCGACCGGATTGCCGGCCGCACCGTAGGACGGCATCCATTGCTTAATCTGGCCTTGAATATCGGCCGAGAGTTCCGGCACCTGCAAGCCCTGCATCGACACGGTGTCGGCGCCCCAGATGCCGGCGCCGCCGGACACCGTCAGCACCGCGACGCGATCGCCCTTCGGCAGCGGATTGGTGGTCAACACGGCAGCAATCGTCACGGCCTCGTCGAGGTCGTTGGAAACGATGAAGCCATATTTGGCGAACACCGCGTCATAGGCCGCCGACCAGCCCGCCATGCTCGCGGTGTGCGAGGCTGCCGCGCGCTCGCCGGCGCCGGAGCGACCCACTTTGGTGACGATGATGGGCTTCCTGAGCTCCGCCGCGCGCTTCGCCGCCGCCAAAAACTTGTCGACGTCGCGGATGCCTTCGATGAACAGCAGGATCACGTCGGTCGATGGATCCTGCACCATGTAGTCGAGGAATTCACCGGCGCCGAGATCGCTCTCATTGCCGGCGCTGACCACGTAACTCAGCGCAACGCCCAGCGCTTTGGCGCGATGATAGATCGCAAAGCCGATGCCGCCGCTCTGCGCGACGATGCCGATCCGCCGCTTGGTCGCAACGAGTGCCGGCGCGTCCGGCTTGACGTCGACGGTCGGGCTGAAGGTCGCAGCGACCTTCTGCACCTGGCTGTAGAATCCTTCGGCATTCGGACCGCTGATACGCATCCCGGTCCGCTTCGCCAGCGCCACGATCGCATCCTGCATCGCTGCGCTGTCGCCGCCCTCCTCGGCAAAGCCGGAGGAGATGATGACCGCGTTCCTGACGCCGGCGGCCGCGCATTGCTCCAGCGCCGGCAGCACCGCACGTGCAGGAATCACGATGACGGCGAGATCGATCGGCGCGCCGATCTCGGCGATCGACGTGAAACATTTCAAGCCGTCGATCTCGTCATAGTTCGGATTGATCGGATAGAGCGCACCGGGATAGCCGTTCTTGCGCAGCATCGCGAGCAGCCGGCCGGGAATCTTCTCATGATCGCGCGAGGCGCCGATCAGCGCGATGCTCTTTGGGGCGAAGAAGGAATCGAGCGGATGCGGCATGGGGCGTTCCTTGTTATTCTTCTTGTAGCCCGGATGGAGCGCAGAGCAATCCGGGGGGCCTATCCGCGGAGAGCGCAGTCCCGGATTTCGCTCCGCTGCATCCGGGCTACGACGATCATGCCGTCAGCTTGAACATCACTCCGCAGAGCAGGAACTCATCGCCATCGACAGCACAGCCCCGAGCTTTCGCGGCGTCCAGCACCTTGGCCTTGCTGGCGACCTTGAAGGTCAAGCCGCTCATGATCTCGCTGTCGCCCTTGACGAAGCGGAAGGTCGCGTTCGGCAGCTTGACCACGGCGCCGTCGGCGGGAATGCCGAGGATCTTGCCCCAATGCGCCGCCAGCCCCTCCGGCTCGGGGCTCTGCATCTCGACCTCGGTCAGCGCCAAAGTCGTGTCCTTGCGGATCGACTTCTGCCAGTCCGGCCCGGCCGGCGGATATGGCCCAAGAATATCGTCGCTGCCGTCAGTGTGGTTGAACTCGATGAAGGCGGCGCGGCAGTCGCGCGGGTGCAACTGCACGCCGTGATAGGGCGCATGCGTGATCACGTTCGCGGTCCGCACGCCGATCGCATTGGCTTTGGCGCCGCGCGCATCGGGATCTTCGCAGCAGAAGATCGCCATGTAGCCGCCGCGGCCGGCGGTCTTTTCGATGAAGCGGCCGGCCGCTGTGCCCGGCCCTGGCTGGAACGGCGATACGACTTCCAGCAGGATGGTATCGACCGGCAGCAGCGCGTTCTCGAGGCCATATTTGGCGACGTTGCCGTCGCGGAAGCAGACGTCGAGGCCCATGATCGCGGAGATATCCGCGATCACGGGCGCAAGCTGCGGTGCCACCAGGCAGATCTGCCGCAGCCGCATGTACTCGGCCATCACTTACTGTCCCTGGAAGGTGGGCTTGCGCTTCTCGACGAAGGCCTTGGCCGCTTCCTTGTGGTCGGTGGTCTCGCCGGCACGGGTGTGATGGATCGCCTCGCCGTCGAAGCAAGCCTCGAGCGTCATCGTCTCGGCATTGTTGATGTTGCGCTTGATGTAGCCGAGCGCCACCGACGGGCCCTGTGCCAGCGACCGGGCCAGCTCCAGCGTCTCGGCCTCGATTTCGGCATCGGGCACCACCTTGGAGACCATGCCGAGATTGTAGGCTTCCTGCGCCGACAGCACCGGCGACATCATGTAGAGCTCGCGCGCCTTGGCGCTGCCGAGCATCTTGGTCAGGAAATACGTTCCGCCGTAGTCGCCGGAGAAGCCGACCTTGGCAAACGCCGTGGTGATCTTGCAGGAGGCGCTGGCGACGCGGAGATCGCAGGACAGCGCGATCGAAAGGCCGGCACCGGCGGCCGCGCCGTCGAGCTGCGCCACCACGGGCTTCGGCATCGTGTGCAGGATGCGCGAGACCTCCATGCCACGGCGCAGGTTCGCCATTTTGGCCTCGAACGGCAGCGGCGCGCGACCTTCAGCCATCGACTTGACGTCACCGCCGACGCAGAAGGTGCCGCCGGCGCCCCGGATCAGCACGGCACGCACCTCGGTATCGTCCTGCGCCCGCCGCGCCGCCTCGACCAGGCCGCGCGTCATGTCCGGATTGAGCGCGTTGCGCCGATCCGGCCGGTTCATGGTGATGGTGAGCAGGCCCTTGTCGAGGGATTGGAGAACCATCTGATTATCGCTCATGGCATTTTGCCTTTCGTTGTTGTTGGTTGTTACAGCGTCATTTCTTCACGAGCGGGCAGCGCGACTCCGACAGCGGCTGGAACGCCTGGTCACCCGGCACGGTCGCGAGCAGCTTGTAGTCGTCCCAGCGGCCCTTCGACTCCGAGGGCTTCTTGACCTCGAACAGATACATGTCGTGCACCATGCGGCCGTCCTCACGGATCTTGCCGTTCTTGGCGAACATGTCGTTGATCGGGGTCTCCTTCATCACCTTCATGACGGCGGCCGCATCGGTGGTGCCGGCGGCCTTCACCGCCTGCAAGTAATGCAGAACGGAGGAGTAGACGCCGGCCTGGGCCGAGGTCGGCACCCGCTTGGTGCGCTCCATGAAGCGCTTGGTGAAGGCGCGGGTGTCGTCATTGAGGTCCCAGTAGAACGCTTCCGCGAGCAGCAACCCCTGCGCGGTCTCGAGCCCGACGCTGTCGATATCGGTCACGAAGGCCAGGAGCGGCGAGATCTTCTGACCGCCCTTGGTGATGCCGAACTCGGCGCCCTGCTTGATCGCGTTGATGGTGTCGCCGCCGGCATTGGCGAGCCCGATCACCTTGGCCTTGGAGGCCTGCGCCTGCAGCAGGAAGGATGAGAAGTCCGAGGTGTTGATCGGATGCCGCACGCTGCCGAGCACCTTGCCGCCCGACTTCACCACGACATTGCTGGTGTCCTTTTCGAGGTCCTGGCCGAACGCATAGTCCGCGGTCAGGAAGAACCAGGTGTCGAGGCCGGATTTCACCGCGGCAAGGCCGGTCACATTGGCCTGCGCGAAAGTGTCGAACACGTAATGCACGGTATAGGGGCCGCAGGCCTCATTGGAGAGGCGGATCGAACCCGGGCCATTGAACATGATGATCTTGCCGCGCGCCTTGGCGATCTCGCCGGCGGCAAGCGCGGTCGCAGACGCCGCGACGTCGAAAATCATCTCGACGCCCTGGTTGTCGATCATGTCGCGGGCGATGTTGGCGGCAAGGTCGGCCTTGTTGAGGTGATCGCCGACCACGATCTCGACCTTGCGGCCGAGCACCGTGCCGCCGAAATCCTCCACCGCCATCTTGGCGGCAGTTTCGCTGCCCGAACCGGTGATGTCGGCATAGAGGCTCGACATGTCGAGGATGCCGCCGAGCTTCAGCGGGGGTTTGTCCTGCGCCAGCGACGCATTCGCCGAGATCGCAAACACACAGGCCAACACGCCGGCCAAAACCCGTCTCATTCAGATCCTCCCTTGAACGCCGTGCCACATTCCATTGCAGCCGGTCCGTTTCACGCGCGCGGATCATGCCGCATGCCATCTACAGCGGCAAGTCGCGGAGCTGTCACGTGTTTTCCGCTGAACGGAATGGCTGTAATGTGCCAAGATCAACTGATGCAGGTGTTGTCGATGCGGATTCTGCTGACGCCCGCTCGCAGCGCGCTCCTCGCGTGCGCGACGCTGTTTGCATGCGATCAGGGCCATGCCGCCGGATGCAATTTCGAGATTCAGGGCGAGGGTCGCGTCGCCGCAGTGGTCGATGCGCGCAGCCTGCGGCTGGGCGACGGCCGTGAGGTCAAGCTCGCCGGCATCGAGGTGGCGGACCGGGCGAAGGCCGCCGCCGCACTATCGGCGCTGCTGGTCGGCCGTGAGGTGACGCTGCGCGGCCAGGACGACACGCCGGACCGCTATGGCCGGCAGCCGGCCTACGCATTCCTCGATGGCAGCGGGAAGCCCGTGCAAAGCGAGTTGCTGCGCCAGGGCCTCGCGCTGGTGTCGTCCGAGATCGCCGACAAGGACTGCGCGACGGCGCTGATGGCGGCGGAGGCCGAGGCGCGGACCGCCCGGTCGGGAACCTGGGCCGAGAGCACGGTCATAAAAAACGCCGAAAGTCCGGACGATATTTTGGCCGGGATCGGGCGCTTTACGGTGGTCGAGGGCAGGGTTTTGTCCGTGCGTCAAGCCGGGGCGACGACTTACCTGAATTTCGGCCGAAACTGGACTCGGGACTTTGCTCTGACTATTTCAAGGCGCATAGTCCCTGCGTTCGAGGCGGCCGGGCTTGCGCCCAAGTCTCTGGAAAATCGCAGGATTCGTGTCCGAGGCTGGGTGGAAGCACGACGTGGGCCGCGAATCGAGTTGCTCCGGGTGGGGCAGATTGAGCTGCTCGGCGGGAACTAGGGGGCCGACAGGCCACGGCCCGGCCGGCCACGGGACAATTTGTGGGTTTTTGACGTGATTGAACGCGCTGGACGGCGTGAAGATGGAACCGGCCGCCGGCTTTCGGCTGCGCCGGCGCTCGTCTGCGCGGCCCTGACGCTGTCCGCCTGCGGCAATATCGGCCGGTTCGAGCAGCCCACGCCGACCGCCGCGGCGGCACCGGTGAAGCCGAACCGGGTGGTGCAGCAGACGCCCAACAGCGAGCGCGAGCACGAGCGCATTCTGTCGTCCTATGGCGGCGCCTATGACGACCCGAAGCTCGAGGCCCTGATCAGCAAGACCGTCGAGCGGCTGGTCGCCGCCTCCGAGCGGCCCGACCAGGCCTACAAGGTCACGATCCTCAATTCCGGCGCGGTCAACGCCTTCGCGCTGCCGACCGGCCAGCTCTACGTCACCCGCGGCCTGATCGCGCTCGCCAGCGACACCTCCGAGCTCTCCTCGGTGCTAAGCCACGAGATGGCGCATGTGCTGGCCAAGCACGCCGCGATGCGCGAGGACCAGGCGCGCCAGGCGGCGGTGGTGACGCGCGTCGTCACCGACATGAGCACCGACCCCGACCTCACCGCGCTGGCGCTCGCCAAAACCAAGCTGACGATGGCGAGCTTCTCGCGCCAGCAGGAGTTCGAGGCCGACGGCATCGGCGTCGGCATCGCGGCGCGTGCGCATTTCGATCCCTACGGCGCGGCGCGCTTCCTGACCGCGATGGAGCGCAATGCCGCGCTCAAGATCGGCAAGACCGCGCTCGATCCGCGCGCACAGGATTTCACCTCATCGCATCCGGCAACGCCGGAGCGCATCAACAATGCGCAGACCACCGCGCGGCAATATTCGTCGCCCGAGAACAACGACCGCGACCGCGAGACCTATCTCGCCGCGATCGACAATATCGTCTATGGCGAGGATCCCAGTGAAGGCTTCGTGCGCGGCCGCCGCTTCCTGCACCCCAAGCTCGGCTTCACCTTCACCGCGCCCGACAATTTCACGCTCGACAACACCGCACAGGCAGTGATCGGCGTCCGCGAGGGCGGCAGCCAGGCGATGCGCTTCGACGTGGTGCGGGTGCCGGCCGAGCAGTCGCTCGGCGACTATCTGAATTCCGGCTGGATGGAAGGCGTCGAGAAGTCCTCGACAGAGGATCTCAACATCAACGGCTTTCCAGCCGCCTCCGCCACTGCGCATGGCGACCAGTGGCAGTTCAAGGTCTACGCTCTGCGCTTCGGCAGCGACGTCTACCGCTTCATCTTCGCCGCCAAGCAGAAATCCACCGAGAGCGAGCGCAATGCGCGCGAGACCGTGAATTCATTCCGTCGCCTGACCCTTGACGAGATCCAGGCCGCCCGGCCGCTGCGCATCAAGGTCATCAACGTGCAGCCCGGCGACACCGTGGAATCGCTGTCGCATCGGATGGCCGGCGTCGATCATCCGGCCGAGCGCTTCCGTGTGCTCAACGGCCTCGACGCCCACGCCCAGGTGAAGCCGCGCGACCGCGTCAAGATCGTGGTGGATTGAGGTATCAAGAACGTAGCCTTACTTCGCCTTCTCCTTGAGGAAGGCGATGATGTCGGCGCGGTCCTTCGGATCCTGAACCTCGTAGAACATCTTGGTGCCGGGCACCATCGCGTCCGGACCGGACAGCCATTTGTCGAGATTGGCCTCGGTCCACACGATCTTCGAGTTCTTCAGCGCCGGCGAGTAATTGTAGCCCGCGACCGAGCCGGCAAGGCGCCCGACGACCCCCTTGTGCATCGGGCCGACGTCGTTCTTGTCAATCGAATGGCAATCGCCGCAGCCCTGGTACAGCGTGGCGCCGCGCGCCGGATCGCCCGCCGCCCGTGCGCTGTTCAGTGCGAGCAGGATCGCGATGGCCGCCATCGCGGCGATTTTGGCGTGCCGCGGCGCCAGCACGCCTGCGATCGGACGAATGGTCATTCCCGGGATCTCCTGTTTGCCACCTCAACAGGAGCAGCCTGCCTGCCGTTCTATTCCCTGAGATTTCGTCGCCGGCCGCAGCGATCGCCGACGTCAGCACCTCTTGTTGAGATTTTTCCCGCCCGCGGGGAATATCCGCGTGATCAAACGATCATTATCCAAGCTGCCACCTCCGCAGCGGCGCCGGGTTTTTGGAGCATCCCCAGTGTTTCACAATCGGTTTGGCGCCGTCGCTCGACTTGCCGAACTCGGGTGCGTGCTTGCTGCGCTCACACTCGCAGCAGCCACCGCCGCGCGCGCGGACGGCTGTCCCAAGCCGAGCGACGAGATTGCGACCGATCGGCCCGACGTCACCAATTCGAGTCTCGTCGTGCCGGTCGGGAGCCTCCAAAATGAGAACGGCGTCAACCTGAACGGCCGCGACGTTGGCCGCAGTATCGACGGCAGCAACAGCCGCTGGCGGCTCGGCATCGCGCCCTGCCTCGAAGTGCTGGTCGACCTGCCGAGCTATGTCGGCACGCTGAAGTCGCCGGGAGCCTTGGGATTTTCGGACGTCGCGCCTGCCCTCAAATGGCAGATCAGCCCGGTGCCCGGGAAGATCGACCTCTCGATCACCGCCGGTGTCGCGCTGCCGACCGGTGCGGCTGCCGTCGCCGGGCGCGGCGCGCAGCCCTACATCCAGCTGCCATGGTCATGGGAGCTGCATGACGGCTGGGGCGTCAGCGGCATGTTCACGGAATTCTTCCGCCCGGCCGAGCCGACTAGCAAGCACATGTCGGAGGCGACTTTCGTGATCGAGAAGAAATTGACCGAGCGGATCAGCGTGTTCACCGAATATGTCGGCGACTATCCCGACGGCGCCCGGCCGATCCAGCTGATCAATTCCGGCGGAGTATACCGGATCACGCCGACCCAGCAGGTCGATCTCCACGTCGCGTTCGGGCTCAACCGCAACTCGCCAAATTATATCGTCGGCCTCGGCTATTCGTTCCGCGTCGACGGGCTGTTTCGCTCATCTACTTCCCCTTGAAAAGGCGAGGTCGCTTTGCTCGGCAGAGCAGAGCGGGTGGGGATCTGCTCTCTCCGCTTGCAGCGTCGCCTGCGGCTGGGACCCCCATCCCGACCTTCCCCCTTTCAGGGGGAAGGAGAAGAGCGTGACTTAGCTGACTTCGACCTCGCGCAGCCCGCTCAGCCACAGCGCCAGCAGCGTCCACACCGCGCCCGACAACAGGTACGCGCCGGCCGAGATCAAGCCGAAATGCGTCGCCAGCAGCAGCGCGGCGAGCGGCGCGAAGCCGGCGCCGAACAGCCAGGCAAAATCCGAGGTCAGCGCCGAAGCCGTGTAGCGATAGTTGCGCGCGAAGTTCGAGGCGATCGCACCCGACGACTGGCCGAACGACAGGCCGAGCAGCACGAAGCCAAGCACCATGTAGATCGTCTCGCCGAATGCTCCGGCATCGAGCAGCTGCGGCGCAAAGCCGCTATAGACCGCGATCGCGACCGCAGACCCGAGCAGCAGCGGCTTGCGCCCGACGCGGTCGGCGAGCATGCCGGAGGCGATGATCGCGACCACCCCGACCATGGCGCCGATCATTTCGATGATCAGGAAGCGCACCGGGCTTTCCCTGGTGAACAGGAACACCCAGGACAGCGGAAACACCGTGACCATGTGGAACAGGGCAAAGCTCGCCAGCGGCGCGAAGGCGCCGAGCAGGATGTTGCGGCCTTCCTGCGCCACCGTCTCGCCGACCCGCGCCGGCTCGAGGTCACGGCTTTCGAACAGCTCGGAATATTCGTCGGTCGCCACCATGCGCAGCCGCGCGAACAGCGCCACCACGTTGATGGCGAAGGCGACGAAGAACGGATAGCGCCAGCCCCAATCGAAGAAATCATCCGCCGAGAGGTTGCCGGCGAAGAACGCGAACAGCGCGCTCGCCACGATCAGGCCGAGCGGCGCGCCGAGCTGCGGCACCATCGCGTACCAGCCGCGCTTGTTCGCCGGCGAATTCATCGCGAGCAGCGAGGCGAGGCCGTCCCAAGCGCCGCCCCAGGCGATGCCCTGCAGCACGCGCGCGGCGGCCAAAAGCCAGATCGCCGCGACGCCGATCGTGTCGTAACCGGGCAGGAACGCGAGCGCGACCGTGGCGGTGCCGAGCAGGAACAGCGCGATGACGAGCTTTGCGCCCTTGCCGTGGCGGCGGTCGACCGCCATGAAGATCACGGTGCCGAGCGGCCGCGCCGCAAAAGCCAGCGCGAAGATGCCGAATGAATAGAGTGTGCCGGTCAGTTCGTTGACGAACGGGAACACCAGCTTCGGGAACACGATCACCGAGGCGATTGCGTAGACGAAGAAGTCGAAGAATTCCGACGTGCGTCCGATGATGACGCCGATCGCGATTTCGCCGGGTTTCGCCTGCCCGTGACCTGACGCGGTCGGGGTGCCGTGAGCCATTGCTGGGGCCTGTGCCATCGCCGGAGAACCGTCCTTTGGAGCCTGACCCGGAAACGTGGAAACCGGTTTTCCGAACAGGTCATGCTCAAACCTGAGATGAGGCCACGGGCAGCCTTTGCCTCGCGGTCCACCTCACCTTCTGCGCTTCTATCCCGCAGTGCAACATTGGACAAATTGTCCAATGTCAACTTTGCTGCATCGCAGCTACCCCTTGGCGGAACTCATAAAATTCAAGTGAGGTGAGCCGTGCGCGCCTTGAAATTGTTGGCCTTATTGCCGTTCGCGGCGCTCCTTGGCGGGTGCGATTTCGTCGTCCTGGCCCCTGCCGGCGACGTCGCCGTGCAGCAGCGCGACCTCGTCGTGATCTCGACCATCCTGATGCTGATCATCGTGCTTCCGGTGATGGCGCTGACCGTGTTCTTCGCCTGGCGCTACCGCCAGTCCAATACCGCAGCCCCCTACGAGCCGGAGTGGGATCATTCGACCCAGCTCGAGCTGGTGATCTGGTCGGCGCCGCTTCTGATCATCATCTGCCTGGGCGCGCTGACCTGGATGGGCACCCATCTGCTCGATCCCTACCGCTCGCTGGGCCGCATCGCCGCCGACAAGCCGATCGAGAGCAAGGACGCCGCGCTCAGTGTCGAGGTGGTCGCGCTCGACTGGAAGTGGCTGTTCATCTACCCGGATTACGGCGTCGCCGCCGTCAACGAGCTCGCAGCACCCGTCGACCGCCCGATCCGCTTCCGCATCACGGCCTCTTCCGTGATGAACTCGTTCTACATCCCTGCGCTGGCCGGCCAGATCTACGCCATGCCCGGCATGGAGACCAAACTGCACGCGGTGGCTAACACGGCAGGCACCTATCGCGGCTTCTCCGCCAATTACAGCGGCGCCGGCTTCTCCGGCATGCATTTCGAGTTCAAGAGCCTCTCGAGCGCCGATTTCGACAAGTGGATCGGCACCGCCAGGGCCAGCGGCAACATGCTCGGCCGTACCGATTATCTGCAGCTCGAGCGTCCGAGCGAGAACGATCCGGTGCGGCTCTATCGCTCGGTCGATCGCGATCTCTACAAGGCGATCCTCAACATGTGCGTCGAGCCCGGCAAGATGTGCATGAGCGAGATGATGGCGATCGACGCCAAGGGCGGCCTCGGCCGCGAAGGCCTCAACAACACCTTGCCGCTCACTTACGACAAATACGCCCGCCGCGGCGCGCCGCTGGGAGCCGAGCCGACCTTCGTCGCCGGCATCTGCTCGATGGACGAGATCAAGGACGCACCGTCGCGCGACGTTCTGGCGCCGCTCGACCTGACGCCGCTGCGCGGCGTCGGGCTGAAGCGCCCGCCGTTCTCTCCCGCCCATCCGTCATCGACATCCTTGCTGCTCGGCCAGCGCCCGAAATCAGACTCCTGAGGAGCGCCGCATGAATCCCGATCTCATCAAGATGATCTTCGGCCGTCTCAATCTGGACGCGCTGCCGATCCATGAGCCGATCCTGGTCGGCACCTTCGCGGTGGTCGCGACCGGTGGGCTCGTGCTGTTCGCCCTCGTCACCTACTTCCGGCTGTGGACGTATCTGTGGCGCGAGTGGTTCACCACCGTCGACCACAAGCGCATCGGCATCATGTACATGATCCTCGGCATCGTGATGCTGCTGCGCGGCTTCGCGGATGCGCTGATGATGCGCCTGCAGCAGGCGATCGCCTTCGGCGGCTCCGACGGCTACCTCCCGGCCCATCACTACGACCAGATCTTCACCGCGCACGGCGTGATCATGATCTTCTTCGTGGCGATGCCGCTGGTCACCGGCCTGATGAACTACGTGGTGCCGCTGCAGATCGGCGCCCGCGACGTCTCGTTCCCCTTCCTCAACAATTTCAGCTTCTGGATGACGGTCGGCGGCGCCGTGCTGGTGATGATGTCGCTGTTCGTCGGCGAATTCGCCCGCACCGGCTGGCTCGCCTACCCGCCGCTGTCCAACATCGGCTACAGTCCGGACGTCGGCGTCGACTACTACATATGGGGACTACAGGTCGCCGGCGTCGGCACGACGCTATCGGGCATCAACCTGGTCTGCACCATCGTCAAGCTGCGCGCGCCGGGCATGACGATGATGAAGATGCCGGTGTTCACCTGGACCTCGCTCTGCACCAACGTCCTGATCGTCGCCTCCTTCCCGGTCCTCACGGCGGTGCTGGCGCTGCTGTCGCTCGACCGCTACGTCGGCACCAACTTCTTCACGAACGACTTCGGCGGCAACCCGATGATGTACGTGAACCTGATCTGGATCTGGGGCCACCCCGAGGTCTACATCCTGGTGCTGCCGGCGTTCGGCATCTTCTCGGAGGTGACCGCGACGTTCTCCGGCAAGCGGCTGTTCGGCTACACCTCGATGGTCTACGCCACCGTCGTCATCACCATCCTGTCCTATCTGGTCTGGCTGCATCATTTCTTCACGATGGGCTCCGGCGCCAGCGTCAACTCGTTCTTCGGCATCACCACCATGATCATCTCGATCCCGACGGGCGCGAAGATGTTCAACTGGCTGTTCACGATGTATCGCGGCCGGATCCGCTTCGAGCTGCCGATGATGTGGACGGTGGCGTTCATGCTGACCTTCGTGATCGGCGGCATGACCGGCGTCCTGCTCGCGGTGCCGCCGGCCGATTTCGTGCTGCATAACAGCCTGTTCCTGATCGCGCATTTCCACAACGTGATCATCGGCGGGGTGCTGTTCGGCCTGTTCGCCGGCATCAACTACTGGTTCCCGAAGGCGTTCGGCTTCAGGCTCGATCCGTTCTGGGGCAAGCTGTCGTTCTGGTTCTGGGTCTCGGGTTTCTACTTCGCCTTCATGCCGCTCTACGTGCTCGGCCTGATGGGCGTGACGAGACGGCTCCGCGTGTTCGACGATCCGTCCCTGCAGATCTGGTTCGTCATCGCGGCCTTCGGCGCCTTCCTGATCCTGCTCGGCATCGGCGCGATGCTGGTACAGTTCGCGGTCAGCATCCTGCGCCGCGAGCAGCTAAAGGACGCCACCGGCGATCCCTGGGACGGGCGCACGCTGGAATGGGCGACTTCCTCGCCGCCGCCGGACTACAACTTCGCCTTTACACCGGTCGTCTACGACAACGACGCCTGGTGGGACATGAAGCGCCGCGGCTACAGGCGCCCGCTGACCGGCTTCAAGCCGATCCATATGCCGTCCAACACCGGCACCGGCATCATCCTCGCCGGCTTCGCGACGGTGATGGGCTTCGCGCTGATCTGGTACATCTGGTGGCTCGCCGCCGTCAGCTTCCTTGCGCTGCTCGCTGTCGCGATCGGCCACACCTTCAACTATCACCGCGACTTCCACATCCCGGCGGATGAGGTGGTGCGGACGGAAGACGCGCGGACACGCGTTCTTACCGCGGGAGCCCAGTCATGAGCGTTGCTACAATAACCACACAGGACTCCGAGCCGGTCTTCCACGTCATCGACGAGCACGATCATCCGGAAGGCGCCAGCACCATGCTGGGCTTCTGGATCTACCTGATGAGCGACTGCCTCATCTTCGCGATGCTGTTTGCGACCTATGGCGTGCTCGGCGGCAGCTATGCCGCCGGCCCGTCGCCGAAGGACCTGTTCGACCTCAAGCTGGTCGCGCTCAACACCACGATGCTGCTGCTCTCCTCGATCACCTATGGCTTCGCCATGCTGACGATGGAGAAGTCCAGGATCGGCCAGACCCAGCTCTGGCTCGCGATCACCGGGCTGTTCGGCCTCGCCTTCCTCGGCATCGAGCTCACCGAATTCGCCCACATGATCCATGAAGGCGCCACGCCGCAGCGCAGCGCCTTCCTGTCGTCGTTCTTCACGCTGGTCGGCACCCACGGCCTGCACGTCACCTTCGGCCTGGTCTGGCTGGTGACGCTGATGGTGCAGACCGCGCGCTTCGGCCTCACCGAAGCCAACCGGCGCCGGCTGATGTGCCTTTCGATGTTCTGGCACTTCCTCGACGTGGTCTGGATCGGCGTCTTCACCTTCGTCTACCTCCTGGGAATGCTGCGATGACAACAAAAGCTCACGCCGAAGCTCATACCCTCGAAGCCAATGCCGGACACGACCATGACGATCACGGTGGCGCCGCTCACGGCTCGCTGAAGAGCTATCTGATCGGCTTCGGCCTCTCGGTCGTCCTCACCGCCATTCCGTTCTGGCTGGTGATGACCGGCGCCATCGCCGACAAGCAGGTCACCGCGCTGATCGTGCTGGTGCTGGCCGCGGTGCAGATCGTCGTGCACATGATCTACTTCCTGCACATGAACACGCGGTCCGAGAACGGCTGGACCATGATGGCGATGATCTTCACCGTGGTCATGGTGGTGATCGCGCTGACCGGCTCACTCTGGGTCATGCATCACCTCAACATCAACATGATGCCGATCCACGACATGAGCCAGATGCCGTGATGAAGCGGTCTGCCAGACCATCGCTTGCGCTGCTCACGCTCGGCATGCTGGGCGTGGTGCTGCTGAGCGCGCTTGGTATCTGGCAGATCGAACGCCGGACCTGGAAGCTGGCGCTGATCGAGCGGGTGGAGCAGCGCATGCACGCGGCGCCGGTCGCGCCGCCGCCCCCATCGTCATGGCCGGCGGTCACGGCCGCGGGCGACGAATACCGACGCGTCACCGTGCTCGGCACGTTCCTGCATGCCGACGAGACGCTGGTGCAGGCCGTTACGGCCGAGGGTCCCGGCTTCTGGGTGCTGACCCCGCTGCAATTGGCCGACGGAACGACGGTCCTGGTCAATCGCGGCTTTGTTCCGCCCGACCGGCGCGATCCCGCGACGCGGCGCGACGGCGAACCGCAGGGTGAGGTCCGCGTCACCGGGCTGTTGCGGATGTCGGAGCCGAAGGGCGGCTTCCTGCGCAGCAACGACCCCGTGGCGGGCCGCTGGTATTCGCGCGACGTCGCGGCGATCGCCGCCACGCACGGGTTGTCGCAGGTCGCCCCCTTCTTCGTCGACGCCGATGCGACGCCCAATCCGGGCGGCATTCCCGTCGGCGGGCTCACGATCGTGCGGTTTCCGAACAACCACCTGATTTACGCGCTGACATGGCTCGCACTGGCCCTTATGCTGGCGGGCGCCCTCCTGCGCATCATCAGCGGCAGGGGCCGCGCCGGCGCCTCCGAGCCAAGGTGGGGTTCAAGGCGCGCCGCCGTGCGCCGCCTGATCGGCGCAGCCCGCAAGCTATCTCGCGACCCAGGCCCAGATGCTCGAGCGCATATCGGATCTGCATGACGAAAACACCGCGACCGGCACGGCCGTGATGTCGTCCGCCGTGAGCGCGACTGCCGGCATGCCGCTCGATCTCGTAGCGCCCGCCGACATCGCGACCAATCGCAAGAACATGGCTTTGCTGGTCCAGCTGCGCTGGATCGCAGTGATCGGGCAGATCGTCACCATCGGCTTCGTGCAGTTCTGGATGGGCGTGGCGCTGCCGCTGCTGCCGATGGCCGCGGTGATTTCAGGGCTCGTGGCGCTCAACCTCATCAGCCTGCTGTGGCTGCGCTATCGCGCCGACATCAACAACCGCGAGCTGCTGGTCGCGCTGGCGCTCGACGTCGCGGCACTGACCGCGCTGCTCTATCTCAGCGGCGGCGCCACCAATCCCTTCACCTCGCTCTACCTGCTGCAGGTGACGCTCGGCGCGGTGCTGCTCGATGCACCCTCGACCTGGTCGCTGGTGGCGCTGGTCTGCATGAACTTCGCCTGGCTGACCAGCTACTATCGGCCGCTGGAACTGCCGCAACCGGGCGGTGCCGAGGCCTTCAATCTCTATATCGCCGGCACCTTCATCGGCCTCGTGCTCGACGCCGTGCTGCTCGTGGTGTTCATGACGCGGATCAACCGCAATCTGCGCGATCGCGACCTCCGGCTCGCGGCACTGCGCCAGCAGGCGGCCGAGCAGGACCACATCGTCCAGATGGGCCTCTTGGCCTCCGGCGCCGCGCATGAGCTCGGCACGCCGCTCGCCTCGCTCTCGGTCATCCTGGGCGACTGGCGCCGGATGCCCGCGCTCGCCTCCGACCCCGAATTGTCGCAAGACCTCGGCGAGATGGAGATCTCGGTGCAGCGCTGCAAATCGATCGTCACGGGCATCCTGCTGTCGGCCGGCGAAGCCCGCGGCGAAGGTTCCTCGCCGACCACGGTCGCAGCGTTCCTGACTGCGCTGGTGGAGGAATGGCGGACGACGCGGCCATCGGCCACGCTGTATTTCCGCAACGCCTTCGGCACGGATCTGGCGATCGTATCCGACGTCGCGCTCAAGCAGGCGATCTTCAACGTGCTCGACAATGCCGCCGAGGTCTCGCGCGACTGGATCGAGCTGATGGCCGAGCGCAATGCCGACAAGCTCGTGCTGTCGGTGACCGATCGCGGCCCGGGCTTCTCGCGCGAAATGCTGGCGCATGTCGGCAAGCCGTATCAATCGACCAAGGGCAGTCCCGGCAGCGGCCTCGGCCTGTTCCTGGTGGTCAATGTGGTGCGCAAGCTGGGGGGCGTGGTGACGGCACGCAACCGGCCGGACATCGGTGCCGCGGTCCGGCTCGAGCTGCCGCTCTCGACGCTTGCGATCGGAGATCCTCTTGACGGATGAACGCCAGCTCCTGATCGTCGAGGACGATGCAGGCTTTGCCCGCACGCTGAAGCGCTCGTTCGAGCGCCGCGGTTACGGCGTCGCGGTGTCGGCCTCGCTCGACGAGGTCCGCGAGCTGCTCGAGCAGCAATCGCCCGGCTATGCCGTCGTCGACCTGAAGCTCGCCGGCGGCGCGTCGGGCCTTGCCTGCGTCGAAGCGCTGCACGCGCACGACCCGGAAATGCTGATCGTGGTGCTGACCGGATTTGCCAGCATCGCGACAGCGGTGGAGGCGATCAAGCTCGGCGCCTGCCATTATCTCGCCAAGCCGTCGAACACCGACGACATCGAGGCCGCGTTCCTCAAGGCGCAAGGCAACGCCGCCATCGAGGTCGGCGCGCGGCCGACCTCGATCAAGACGCTGGAATGGGAGCGTATCCACCAGACCCTGATCGAGACCGAGTTCAACATCTCCGAGGCCGCGCGAAGGCTCGGCATGCACCGCCGCACGCTGGCAAGGAAGCTCGAGAAGCAGCGGGTGAAGTAGCTAGAGCCGTTGGCTCCCGTAGGCCGGATGGAGCGAAGCGCAATCCGGGGTCGGCCAGTCCGCGAATCCAGCGGCCGCCGAAGGCTACCGTCGCGCCAGGTAGACCCCCAGCAAGAAGGCAACGGCGAGTGATTGCAGCGGCGCCGCCTTGGTCGCCTCACTCAAATGATGCAGCCACCGATCCTGTTGCGGCAAGGGTTCGAATACGGCGTGCTCAGCCATCTGACGGATCGCTTCCGACGCCTGCTCTATGCGTTGTTCAGGGCTGACGGTGGATGCCATGGAGTTTTCGCTAGCCATCGGACGAACGCACCTTCTGGATCAACACCAACGCATCCTGGACGCGGACTGTTCCTCGACCTCCTCACCGAGTGATGCGCTCAGTCATCCCCGAAGAAGCTCACAAACGGACGACGGGGGGCGTCATCTTCGGACGCCATGATCGGCACGTCGCGGCGCTCTGCCTGCTCCACGAGCACCGGTGCTTCACGGCGTTGATCGCCTTGCTCGATCCGCCGCTGCTGGCGTCTCGCCTGCTCGGACGCGATACGCTTCGCCTTGCGTTCAGCATAGCGCTTGCGCTGCGCCTTCTCTTCCGTTTCGGATTTTTTCGCATCCACTGCATCTGCCTGTTTTTCGACGGGCGCTTGCACGTCTTTCACCGGCTCGGCTTGCACCTGTGGCGGCGGAGGTTGCACGGCTGCCTCTGCAGCGGCGGGCTCGCGTTGGGTGGCCGGTTGCGGTGCCGGCGCGGCTTCTGCAGTAGATGGCAGGACAACGCGTGCCGGTTCCGCAGCTGCCGTCGAAGCGACGCGCGTCTGGGCGCCGGCGGAATCCTTGAGCGCCGAGCTTGCCATCAGCAGTCCTCCACCGAACCCGGCACCGAGCATGATGAAGGTTGTTCCGACGCCCGCGAAGAAAATGACTGCCTTTGATGCCATGGTCCGCTCTCCTCCAATGCCGAGCGAACGCGCGAAAGTTACCGCCGTTCCGTTTCGGGAGAATTCGGCAATGAAGTGCGATTCGTCCGGATGGCACGCGGATGACCTGGAACCAGCCCACGCGGGCAAGGTGTCATGATCCATCGAGGGACATCAGCTCGCGGATCCCTGCCTCTTGCCACGCGCCCGGTGCGGGGCGACACGGCGCGCCAACAAAAAGCCCGGCCTTGCGACCGGGCTTTTGGTTTCAATCCGTCGAACCCTTTCAGGCGGCTTCGTCCTCAACCGAGGTGTCGTCGCCTTCGCTGTCGGCATCCTCGCCGTCGGCATCGCCCTCGCCTTCACCCTCGGCTTCCGCCTTGGCGCCGCGGCGCGGGCTCTTGGCGAGCTGGCCTTCGATCTCCTTGATCGCCTCGGTCTCGGTCGAGTGCTGCACGACGGCGATTTCGCGCGACAGACGGTCGAGCGCCGCTTCGTAGAGCTGGCGTTCAGAGTAGGACTGCTCGGGCTGCGATTCCGAACGATAGAGGTCGCGGACCACCTCGGCGATCGCGACGATGTCGCCCGAATTGATCTTCGCTTCGTATTCCTGGGCGCGGCGCGACCACATGGTGCGCTTGACGCGGGCGCGGCCCTTCAGCGTCTCCAGCGCCTTCTTGACCAGCGCTGGCTCCGACAGCTTGCGCATGCCGACATTGGCGACCTTCGCCGTCGGGACGCGCAGCGTCATCTTGTCCTTCATGAAATTGATCACGAACAGCTCGAGCTTGGCGCCCGCGATCTCCTGCTCCTCGATCGCCAGGATCTGGCCGACGCCGTGGGCGGGATAGACGACGAATTCATTGGCCTTGAAGCCCTGGCGCTGGGTCACGACCTTCTTCTCTTCCGGACGGGCCGGAGCGGCCGGCTTGGCGGCAGCCTTCGGAGCAGCGGCGGGTACGGCAGCCTTCGGGGCGGCCGGCTTCGGCGCAACAGCAGCAGCCTTGGTCACGGCGGGCTTGGGGGCGACCTTCGCAGCAGCGGGCTTCGCAGCTGCCGCTTTCGCGGCAGTCTTGGCAGTCTTTTCTGGCATCACGCTTCTTTTGTTCTTTGAGGACTTTGCAGCCGCCGCCTTCTTGGCCCCCTTCACGGGCGCCTTGGCACGGCCCTTGGTTGCGCTGCGAGCAACGACAGCGGCTTTCTTCGTCGTCTTTGAAGCACTCTTTTTACGCGTTTTCTGTGACACAGCCTGCGCGCGGAAACTGCCACGCCCCTGTTCGATGTTGCGGGAACCTCGAAGCCACAAGGTACGCATGGCAGGGGGTTCTTGGCCTGTAATGTGTCAGATATAGCACATTTTCCGCAAAAATCAATGATTTACGCCCGATTCCGGGCATAACAGGGCATCCTCAGGTCATATGTCCGTCATTAGGGTTAAATCGGCGGCCCAACGGAAGCCGCCGCGGGTCCAGTCTCGCCCCTATCAGGGTAGTCTGACAGTTGATGGCAAACGCCAACGAATCAGTCGCCGCTGCCCGGATTCGGAGAAAAATATTTCTCGAACTTGCCTTCCTTGCCTTCCCACTCCTTGGCGTCCTCGGGCGAGTCCTTCTTCTGGGTGATATTCGGCCAGCTCTTGGCGTAGTCGCGGTTGACCTCGAGCCACTTCTCCAGCCCCGGCTCGGTGTCCGGCTTGATGGCGTCAGCCGGGCATTCCGGCTCGCACACGCCGCAATCGATGCATTCGTCGGGATGGATGACCAGCATGTTCTCGCCCTCGTAGAAGCAATCGACGGGGCAGACCTCGACGCAGTCGGTGTATTTGCACTTGATGCAGGCTTCAGTGACGACGTAGGTCATCCAAAACTCCGGAACGATCTATTTTTCTGGGGTTGCGTAGCGCAGGAATACCGGGGCCGCAAGGGAAGCCGCCTCTGAAAAACGCCAGTATTCTCACGCCCCTGCCACCGGTTTTATGGGGAGCATGATCCCCGGGCAAACGCTATGCGTTTGTCGCGAGGAAAACCGGACCCACTTGTCCGGATCATGCTCAATTGAGATAGCAAGCGCTAAATAACTACTCCTTACCGGCTTGCAAATTGCCGGCCTGCAAATCCTCATATAGCACGCGCGCCGAACCGGCATCGCCGCGCCGCTCGGCGAAGCCGGTGACCTTCAGCACGCGGACGCTGTTGTCGAGCGCGACGGTGATGACGTCGCCCGCCTTCACCGCATGGCCCGGCGATTTCTCGCGCGTGCCGTTGATGCGGACATGACCTGATGCGACGAGTTCAGCCGCGCTGGTGCGGGCCTTCACCACCCGTGCGTGCCACAGCCATTTGTCGAGGCGCTGTCGATCCAATCGTCAAACCAAGAGGTGGATCAGGGGTTGGATTATTCCTTCCGGCCGGCGAGCTGCTCTTTCAGGGCAGCGAGCTTGGCGAATGGCGAGTTCGGATCGATCGGACGGTCGCGCTCGCGCGGCGCGCTCGACGCGTAGGGCCGATGCGACGGGCCGCTCTCGCGCTTGTCGCGGCCGCCCTTGCCGAAATCGCGGCCACCGCGGTCACGATCGCCGCGATCGCCCTTGCGATCGCCACCGCCGAACTTGTTGTCGCGGCGACGCTCATTGTCGCGATCGCGGCCTTTACCTTCGAAGCGCTCGCGGCGCTGGCCCCTGTCCTCGCGCGGCGCGCCATCGGCCGGCGCGGCAGCGGCCGGAGCAGAGCCGTCAGCGGGCGCGCCGGGGCGCGGTGCACGGAAATCCTGGTGGCGGCGCGGCCGGCGATGCTGCTCGCGCTTGTTGTCGCCCTCGCCGCCGCCTTCGGTGGCCTGCGCGCCCTCGGCGGGCTTGCCCTGATGACGGCCGCGGTTGCGGTCGTGGCCGCGATGATGCGGACGGCGCTCGTCGGAGCGGCCACCGGGCCGCCAGACTTCGACCATTTGCGGCTCGGCCGGCGTCTCCGCGGCGGCGGGGGCCGCCTCCGCGGGCGCGGCGTCCGCGCTCGCGGTCTCTGCAGGCGCCTCAGCGGCGTGCTGTGACGGTGTCTCAGCAGCCTCAGGCGGCGTCTCCGCCGCGGCTTCCACGGCAGGCGCGGGTTCGGCGGCAACTTCGGCAGCCGGGGCTTCGGCAACAGCGAGCTCATCGACCGGCGCGGCGCGCTCGGCGATGGCATCCTGATGGGTCTCAATCACGACAGGCGTGGCTTCGCTTGGCACCACCTCGGCAAAGCCGACATCGGGCAGCAGCGCGGCCGACGGCGCCGGATCGCCGGACACCGGCTGTTCGACCGCAGCCTCCGGCGCATCGGCCGTGACCTCGGCAGCGGCATCCACCGGCGCATCCACGGCAGCGTCGGACGTCGCCTCGGCCGGCGGCGTCTCGGCAGCGACCGTCTCGGTGGTCTCGACCGGCGCAGCCTCGACGGGCTTCGGCGGCAGGGGAGGACGGCGGTCCATGCGGTAGCCGAGCGCGCGCAGGATCGAGGCAAAATCTTCGCCCGCCGAGCCGGTCAGCGAGGTCATCGCTTGCGTCACGACAAAGCCGCGGCCATCGAACGCACCGGCGGGCTTCTCGCCCGGCGAGGTCTCGCGCCAGGCCAATGCGGGGCGGATCAGATCGGCGAGCCGCTCGAGAATGTCGACGCGCACCGCGCGCTCGCCGCACTGGCGATAGCCGAGCACGCGATAGCCATCGCGCGGCAAGGTCTTGTCGACCGGGAACGAGGTGCGACCGCTACTCGCCAGATGCTGCACGTTCGAAAGCGCGGCCATGTCGACATTGCTCTGCTTCTCGGCCCACAGCAGCGAGGCCAGCGAGCGCGCCGCGGGCTTCAAGAGCTGCGGGAAATAGATGTGGTAGGCGCCGAAGCGCACGCCGTATTTGCGCAGCGCGGCGCGCGAGGGCTGGTCGAGATCCTTCATCTCGGCCGCGATCTTGCTGCGCTCGAGCACGCCGAGCGCCTCGACGAGCTGGAAGGCGATGCCGCGGGCGATGCCCTGGATATCCTCGGCCTTGGACAATTCGAACAGCGGCCCGAGCAGCTTTTCGATATGCGTCTTGAGCCAGAGATCGAGCCGGGTCTGCACGGCTTCGCGGGAGGCGCCGGTCAGCCGCTCGTCGGAGATGATGCGCAGCCGCGGATGCAATGCGTCGTCGGCGGCCACCAGCTTGGCGACCGCATCGCCGGTCCAGCGGATGGTGCCGTCGGAAGTCAGCACGAACTGCTCGTCGGGGGCGGCGCCCAGTTTCTCGGCACGGGTATCGATCTCGCGCGCCAGCACCTGCTGGGCAGCGGCTTGCAGCGCCTTGGCGTCGCTGCCGGCCTCGGCCGCATCGGGTGCGAAGGTGAAACCATCGAGCCGGCCGATCACGTGGCCTTCCACGATCACTTCACCGGTCTTGCCAATTTCCGTATTCAAAACTGAGTTCTCCCGCAGGCGGCGCATCAATACACTGGTCCGCCTGTCAACGAAACGCTCCGTGAGCCGTTCATGCAGCGCATCGGATAATTTATTTTCGAGATCGCGCGTGATCCCCTGCCAGTGGTCCGGGTCGTAAAGCCAGTCCGGCCGGTTGGCAACGAAGGTCCAGGTCCGAATCTGCGCGATCCGGCCCGATAGCGTGTCGATATCGCCGTCGGTCCGGTTGGCTTGGTCGACCTGGGCGGCAAACCATGCGTCGGGGATACGCCCCTTTTGCATCAGGAAGCCATACAGCGTGGTCACGAGTTCGGCATGGGCGGCCGGCGACAGCTTTCGGTAGTCCGGAACCTGGCAGGCCTCCCACAGCCGCTCCACCGCCTTGGCCCCATGCGCCCATTCGCGCACCTCGGCGTCGCGTGCGACATGTTCGAGCACCCGCAGATCCTCGGCCACCGGGGCCCGCGTCAGTGCCTCATGATTGGGCGTCAGCGCCAGCGACACCTGCAACGCGCCGAGCGAGGAGAAGTCCAGCCTGGCATTGCGCCATTGCAGCATCTTGACGCTGTCGAAGGTGTGGTTCTGCAGCGCATTGACGAGCTCCGGCTCGAACGGTGCGCAGCGTCCCGTCGTACCAAAGGTGCCGTTGCGCGTGGCGCGCCCGGCGCGGCCTGCGATCTGCGCGAACTCGGCCGGCGTCAGCCGGCGGAACTGGTAGCCGTCATATTTGCGGTCGGAGGCAAAGGCGACATGATCGACATCGAGATTGAGCCCCATCCCGACCGCATCGGTGGCGACGAGGTAATCGACATCGCCGTTCTGAAACATCGCGACCTGCGCATTGCGCGTACGGGGCGAGAGCGAGCCCAGCACCACGGCCGCGCCGCCATGCTGGCGGCGGATCAGTTCGGCGATCGCATAGACCTCATCGGCCGAGAACGCGACGATTGCTGTTCTGCGCGGCTGCCGCGTGATCTTGCGGTCGCCGGCGAATTCGAGCTGCGACAGCCTCGGCCGCGTGACGATCGAGGCGCCCGGCAGCAGCCGTTCGATCATCGGCCGCATCGTCGCAGCGCCCAGCAGCAGCGTCTCGTCGCGGCCGCGGCGGTTGAGGATGCGATCGGTGAAGACATGCCCGCGCTCGAGATCGGCGGCGATCTGGATCTCGTCGACCGCGAGAAACGACACGTCGAGATCGCGCGGCATCGCCTCCACGGTCGAGACCCAGAAGCGCGGCGCCTTCGGCTTGATCTTCTCCTCGCCGGTGATCAGCGCGACGTTGTCGACGCCGGCGCGGTCGGCGATCTTGTTGTAGACCTCGCGCGCCAAGAGCCGCAGCGGCAGGCCAATGAGCCCCGACGAATGCGCAAGCATGCGCTCGATCGCAAGATGCGTCTTGCCGGTGTTGGTCGGCCCCAGCACCGCAGTGACGCCTGCGCCGGGCACGCGGTCATTTCCGAACGAAGTTGAGAAAACCATTTTTTGCAGGTGTTTCTTGTTACGGCGTGTCGCGCGGATGCGCGCCTAGAAAGTCACCTCGCCCCGCGCGCGGGGAGAGGTCGCCGCGCGTTTGCGCGGCGGGTGAGGGGGACCATCCGCGAGCAGCTCTCGTGGCGAGAGCCCCTCACCCCAGCCCTCTCCCCGCAAGAGCGGGGCGAGGGAGAAGAATGCAGCGCACACGTCCAATATCGTCACTCCGGCGCGATCCACCAACTTCATCGGATTCACGCATCCTTTCGCAAAATCTGTCTCACAATGCGACGCTTTCCGGGCCGCCCTTAAGCTTCGGAACGAGTCTAGAACGAATCGCGGCCGAATCGCTGACTCCATTCCAGGCTCGAAACGTTCACCGCAACATCTCGGGTAGGCCGACGGCGGCGGCACTAGATCAAGTTTGACAGGGCTCCACAAGCAGGGGATATGCGGACTGAATTCCTTAAATTCCAAGGGTGGCCGAGTCGAATCAGAACCGGGCAAGAGTCAACTGGATTCCATGACGTTTGTTGCATGCCCGAAGTCGCTCAATACCCGTCATTCCGGGGCGCGCGCAGCGCGAACCCGGAATCTCGAGATTCCGGGTTCGATGCTTCCGCATCGCCCCGGAATGACGGCGTGAGCTACTGCGTCTTCGCCACGCGCGGCGGCGCGGCTGTGGTGACGAACGAGGTGGCCTCCAGCATGGCCTGGCCGAGCGGGGTCGGGATCGTCATGCGGAACGGCACCAAGAGGCGGGTGCCGGCGATCGGCACGAAGGCGATTTCGATGTTGCGCTGGGCGGCGAGGTATTTGATCACGGGGCGATCCGGGATGTAGCCCGAGATCGGCACGAAATAGAGCGCGCAGACCAGCGCCGGGCCGTGATAGCCGCGCTCGGCCTTGACGATCTCGACCCGCTTGAAATCGAGCTTGAGGTCGTAGCGCATGCGGCCGTCGAAGATGCCGGCACTGGTGCGGCAGACATCGGGACTCATCAATTCGGCATTGCCGGGCGCGCGCAGGAACGAGCCGGTCATCGGATCGAACACGTTCTTCTTCTGCGCATCGGTCACCGGCAGGCGGTCGGCATCGACCGGCGGCTCCGGCTCGATCGCGGAGTCCTTGATGCCGCCATTGGCAAGCACCATCCGGATCGTCTCCGACTTCTTCGAGGTGGTGGTGGTCGCGGTGTAGGCGGCGGCGACCAGCGCGCCGTTGACGACGCGGCCCTGCGAGGCGCCTGAGCCGGTGCCGCCGGAAAACGCCTTCAAGAGGCCCGCGGTGCCGCCCTGGGCTGCGGCCGAGAAGCTGTCGTCGCCGATTTCGATGGTCCAGGAGCCCTTGCCGACCGGGATACCGGCGAGCGTCGCCTCATACTGGGCGTCGAGCCGCCCCTGCGCGCTGGCGCGCTCGGCGCAGAACAGCAAAACAACACCGGCGCACAGGCCGAGGAGCCGGCCGAGCGGGGGCAAAAGGGCAATGGCGGTGGTCACTTAACCTACCTGACGGTCCTGCTATCGGCGCTCTGTTCGCTGTCCATCTGGTCGTTCAATTCGGCCGGACAACGGGCGCGTCTCTTATGGAACCAAGACTTGCAGCCGAATACGCCCTTTATATGGTTGCCATATCCGCGGTTAAGTGGCTGGTAGCGCTTATGAACCGCCATTTCCCGGTACGGTTATGCGGCGATATAATCTTGACGCTTGGGTATTCTGCCCCTATACACCCGCGGTTCCTGGAAAATGGACGCGAATTCAAAACCCCCGCGCGGGCCGTGCGAATGCACGCCTGAGACGAGGCGGGGATGAAATAAGGATTTTGTAAGATGTCCCGGCGCTGCGAACTGACGGCCAAGGGCCCCCAGACGGGCCACAAGGTGAGCCACTCCAACATCAAGACCAAGCGGCGCTTCCTGCCGAACCTGGCCAACGTGACCTTCATCTCGGACGCGCTCGGCCGCAACGTGCGCCTGCGCGTCTCGACCAACGCGCTGAAGAGCGTCGACCACAATGGCGGCCTCGACGCCTATCTGCTCAAGGCCAAGGCCGACGTGCTCTCGCCCCGCGCCCTCGACCTGAAGCGCGCGATCGAGAAGAAGGTCGGCAAGCCGGCCCCGGTGAAGAAGGCGAGCTGAGCGAGACTGCGCAAGCGGAATTCGCGGGAAGAGTTTTGAACGGCCGGGTCGATGACCCGGCCGTTTTTGTTTTGACTAATCGTTTAGGTGCTGAACGAGCAGCGCGAAGACAACCCAAACGTATAAAGGGACTTCCTAGACAATCAAAGGTAACATCGCAGCACAGATTCGAGACTCGTTTAATTTCAGGACATTGGATCATAAAATATGGCCAACAAGCCAGTTGCGGTCGCATCACTTAGCTCAGAAAATCGAAAGACTGCGAAAGCACACATCGAAGAGAATGCAACCAACGAAGTCGTCTTCGCAGTTGTTGGCTACGTTGGCTCCGGAACAAGCGAGATTGCTACAACGCTCAGAGGGCTACTTGAGAGCGACGCTTTGCCAGGCGGCAAGTTTGACGTCGAGGTACTCAAAGCGAGAAAGATGATCGAAGAATGGGCGAGAAAGACTGATCACCCACTTCCAACGACACCAGCGAATGACCTAAAGACGACCGTAGCATATCAAGATCTAGGAGATCAGATGCGGTCTTCTGGAGATCACGCGATCGTCGCACGGAGCCTTATCGAAGCAATTCGCCTAACTCGCGCATCTCGCTTGGGCATCAAGAGTCCCGGCGAAGATCCGGTTCGCCCTGATGGCACTCGACGAGCTTACGTCCTCGATTCAATAAGGCACCCTGCGGAAGTGGAGCTACTTCGCAAAGTCTACCAAGATGCGTTTGTCCTGGTTGGCGTGGTTTGTGAAGCAAACGTGAGACAGAACCGTATTGTAAAAAAATATCGAAATGCTGGCATGGAGGACGCCGCAGCCTTTATGGCTAGAGACGCTCGCGCAGCGGAAAAACATGGTCAACGCGTTTCCGACGCGTTCCATATGGCAGACTTCTTCGTGGATAATACGATCGACCAATTCGAGGACGGCGAACCAAATCCCGATTGGGACATCAATGACTCCCTATCGCGCCTAATTAAAATCATGACCGCCGCCGAGGTTGTCCGCCCCACTGTTTCAGAGACAGCCATGCATGACGCTTACGGCGCCGCAATGCAGAGTTCCTGCCTATCGAGGCAAGTTGGAGCAGCGCTTCTCGACAAGTCGGGCAACGTGATCGCGACAGGCACAAATGAAGTCCCTCGTCCCGGTGGCGGCGTTTATGGCGAATCATTCCTGCACGAGACCGAAGATCATCGATGTGTATTCCAGAAGCTGGGAAAGTTCTGCAGCAACACGCGAGAGCAAAATAAGATTATCGATGACCTCATCGACGACATTCCAGAATTGAAGAGCCTGGATGCGATACGCAGAGCTCGGTTGAAACTCGAACTACGCGCGAGCCGGGTTGGCGACCTTCTAGAATTTAGCCGAGCCGTCCATGCCGAGATGGATGCGGTTTTCACCGCCGCGCGAAAGGGCACCACGACGGTCGGGACTCGCCTTTTTGTCACTACGTTCCCGTGTCACTATTGCGCGCGAGGAATCGTCGCGGCCGGCATAGACGAGGTCCAGTACATCGAGCCATACCCAAAAAGCCAGGCGCTAGCCCTCCACGCCGATGCAATCACTGTAAACGCGAAGGGCTGGATAGAACCTAGCCGCGGTGGCAATCACAAGGTTCTGTTCCGAGCATTCACTGGAGTTGCTCCGCGCCTATACAAAAGAGCTTTCCTTAAAGACCGCGATCTTAAAGACCCAACCTCAGGCGACTTTAAGATCGGCAGCCCCGATTGGGGATCTCCTTGGCACCTGCACCGTGTTAGCTATGTGGAACTAGAAGCGGCGTTAGCAAAAGCGAAGTAATGCCAGATCAAAAGCCTCCCAAAGCGAACTTCTTGCGTCTGGTGACACCGACTTCTCCACGCAACGAACTGACACGCGATAGCTTTGCTCGACACGGGTGGCAGAATTCGCTCTTCGCTAGCGAAAACACATCACTTGCAATCTTTATAGGTGTTGACCAAACAACCGAGGCGGATTTTGCAACTGCTATCTCCAGCTCGCGTCCGAGAGCCGTCATTGACATTCGGAAAGTTCCTAGGTTTGACCTCGGCTCCTTGAATCGTCGAAGAGTGTTCGCCCTTTTCACTTCAAGCGGCACGCAGTACTTCGACGTTTCTGGCAAAATGAGCCAGCAAGCGCCTCGAGAAATGGCCGATAGAATCCTGAGCTCGCGAGGTGACGCCCCTATTGAGGGCCCCTTAGCTTTCCTAGTTGATAGCGATCAATTGGCGGAGGATTACATCTCGTCTCTACTCGAAGCCTTGCCCGGATTGACTCAGCCATGGGACGTGCTTCGCGTTCCCACTATCGAGTCGCCGCCTCAGCTAGAGAGACGCGTAATATTCATCAGTCATGCGAACCCGCAGGATAATGCCTTTGCGACGTGGCTTTCACAGCAGCTATCTCTGCTCGGATACGATGTGTGGGCTGACATATCCAACTTAGACGGAGGTGAGCTCTTCTGGGATGACATCGAGCGAACAATTAGGAGCGAGGCCGCAAAGGTCATCGTCGTCCTTTCAAAGTCCGCGCAGCATAAGCCTGGTGTGTTGGACGAAATTGACCTAGCAGTGCGTATCGAACGCGCGAATTCATTCCGTCGTTTCGTTCTCCCGGTCAGGCTCGATGACTTACCATTTTCCGAGGTACGGGCGAATCTTGGGCGCAAAAACATTGTGGACTTTAGCGCTAACTGGGCGACTGGGCTGCAAGCGATCGCCTCTGTTTTGGAGAAGGATCGGGTACCGCGAGCCGAAGGGCCGAAGGTCTCCGCGATCAATCGATGGATCAGATCTCAGCTGGGAAATACAGGCCGCTTGGTCGCAACACCTGAGCGAGTCATAAGTAACTGGCTGCCAATCACGCAACTACCCAGCCACGTCAGGCTTTTCTCGATAAGCCTCCCGCTTGAAAAAATCCAAGGAGCCGTGGCAAATCTCAGAGTCCCAAGCTTCAGGTATCACAGACTAGTTGGATCCTTCTCTGAAGCACCTGAGATTCATCGCTCCATCTCTAGCGAGATCTCGTTTAAAGAAGAATACGCAATACCAATCGAGGAGTTTCTGCGAGGCAAGACGGCAGACTTACCCGGTATGCGCGGGGTCGAAGCTCGCAAGATCGTTTCCAGCTTGCTTCGACAGACGTGGGACTTTGCGATGATGGATCAAGGTCTCATTGCCTTCGCGACGGCCGCTGGGGGCAATGCGTGGTACATGCCAGCGCACTTTCTTGAGCAAAACAAAGTTCAGTACATTGATGAGGCGGGAAAACGACGTAGGAAGTCGCTGGTTGGCTGGAGCGAACGAAGAAAGGTGTTCTGGCATTTTGCCGTTGAAAGCCGTCCTTCGGTCGGAATCGCTCAGCATTTCGTATTGCGACCACACGTCATTTTTACAGCTGACGGCAGAACACCCGTTGCAAGCAAAGAACGAATGCACCTGCTTCGGCGACGCTTTTGCAAGAGTTGGTGGAACGATCGCTGGCGAGATTTGCTCATCGCGTTTGTTTCATGGCTCAATACGAGCATGAATGAGAAACTACCTATAGACGGACAGCACGGCATTTTGATTGCACCTACACTCATGTCGCTAGAGTCGCCCGCATCGTTGTCCGCGCCTTCTGGAGCAGATGACATAACGGAGAAGGATGAGCTTGATAGCGATGAGCTAGACGACATCGATGATATGCAGGAGGCATGGGTCGACGAGACCGAGGATGATGGACCATGACAATCGGCGAGCGAAGCATAACTATTCTACCAGAGCCGATGCTCGAGTTCGGATATCAACAGCAGATTGAGGATCCCAGAAATGGGCTATTTCTGTTTGGGCCGATCGCAGATCGCAAGCCTCCAGCGATTCGCCTTGGTGCGATCGGAACCCCGAGTGGATTATCCATCCTCCGAGATTGGCTCGATAGCGCGAACCGATTTATACCGGCGATCACAGAAGGCTCCGCTCATCAGTTTGCTTTTCCTGGCTTCGAGGCAGCGTTCCGCACGCGTTGGTCGAACAAGCCAGCGGTAGAAATTGCAGTCTCTTCTGCAGACGTCGCAAATACAATTCGGAAATCGGATCGATATCAAGCAATCTACGAGACCGTTTCACTGTTCGAGCGACCGATAAAAAGGCATCTCCGTGAAGACGACTCTCAAGTAGACATCTGGTTTGTAGTCGTACCGGACGAAGTTTGGCGGCTGGGTCGACCTTTGTCCCGCGTGTCGCGATCAGAAGCAATCTACTCCCGTCCTTCCCTTGGCCCCCGCGTCGCCCGCAGATTGTTTCGAGAGCCATCACTGTTTTCCGAAGAAATGGATGCAGCCGAGGTCTATCGATATGAGTTGAACTTCCATCATCAACTAAAGGCGCGGCTCGTGCGATCCCGCGCAGTCATCCAAGTTGTTAGAGAAAGCACGCTCTCCGGTGGATCTTCAAATGAGGATCTGCATCGACGAAGACTTCAAGACCCCGCAACCGTGGCATGGAATCTGGGAACAACTACTTTCTTTAAGAGTGGCGGACGCCCCTGGAAACTTGCCAACGTTAGGGATGGCGTTTGCTATATTGGCCTAGTCTTCAAGATGAACACGGCCGATCCCACAAAAGGCAATGCCTGTTGCGGTGCTCAGATGTTTCTCGATTCTGGCGATGGCTTAGTTTTCAAAGGCGCTATGGGGCCTTGGTATTCGAGTCAAACAAGAGAGTTTCATCTCCCGCGCGACGAAGCGAAGAACTTGATAAGTCGCTTGTTCGATTCATACGTGCAAGAACACAAGCGCGAACCGCGAGAGCTTTTTATTCACGGCAAGACTCGATTTAGCAATGAGGAATGGGACGGCTTTAGATCCGGCGTACCTAGCCACGTAAACTTGGTGGGGGTTCGAATCATTCGTTCGAACGAAATGAAGCTATTTGGGCCTGGAAGCCTGCCTGTCATTAGAGGCAGCTGTTATCGCCTTTCAAGGAATCGAGCTCTGCTCTGGACTACCGGATATATTCCTCAACTCGATACTTATCCCGGGCGTGAGGTTCCCAACCCGCTATTGGTCGAGGTGTGCAGAGGTGAAGCGGACCTGGACGAGGTACTCAAAGATGTCCTCGGACTCACTAAAGTGAACTTTAACTCCTGCCTCTTTGCCGACGGCCTCCCCGTCACGCTCAGGTTTGCCGACGCAGTCGGCGAGGTCTTGACAGCTGCGCCAATGAACCAAGAGGCGCCACTCCCGTTTCGCTATTACATCTGAACCGATCTCGCCGTGACCGCGACTTGCTGGTCGAATTATCAATCTTTTTCAACGTGAAGCACTCTGTCCAGTCCTCGCAGAGAAAATATTCCTCTTTCCTGAGTGCCACCCCCGAGTACAAGCGGCGCGTCCGCCTCCTTTGAGAGGTGCGCGACACGAGCGCGCCTACATCGCGGATGGCGAAAGCGGGCGGTCCTGACGCCCTCTTGGCGGGTGTCCTCGCGCGGGGCGCGCAAGCGTCTGCGAAGTCGGTGACGGCAAGCCCAGTCTCGCCGAGGAGAACAGTGAGTGGATTCTTCTTTGCCCGATTGCGTGTGAAGTAAAATCATCCATCACGTCGCATGAAGAGAGATGGATTGCTTCGTCGCTTCCTTCCTCGCAATGACGGCTTCGTTTAGGCTGCAGCAAGTCCGCTAACAGATCCCGCCAATGACAGCGGTGTCATCGCTCGCCACGGCGCGAATCTCTGCCGATGCGCGGCGCGTGCGTGAAGAAACGCTTAACGCACGCACCTTAACCAACCAAGAAAGCCTATAAATAAAGGCAAAAACGGCTTCTCGCCTGCCCGTTAATCACAACATCACTGCGCATCATCACGAGCGCATGAGGCGCATGCAAAACGCCACGATCTCATCCAACTCATGGTGTGCAAACAAGCCGTCCGACACGATTGCGATTCGCGGCTCGAACACCGTGACGGACGTCACGGCCGGTACAACTGATTGTGAGGCATGTGCGCCGCACTCTTGGGAAGAAGCCTGGCCGTTCCTACATCACGTCCAAAGAACGACCCCGATAAAGGAATTGATTGATGCAAGTTCGCGCAGCCGATACGCGCGGAAGACTGGTGCCTGCGATTGCAACCGCCGCGGTGGCGGTGCTTGCCACGGCAGTCCTCGTCATCCTCGAATTCACCCCGCCCCGCGATGTGCAGGCCGCGGCCGAGCCCGGCATGATCACCTCCGCCGCCGCCAGCAGAGCCGGCGCCACCGTGCTGCCGACCGATCCGGTCACGACCGGCAGCGTGCGGTATCGCTGAGTTAAGAGTTCTCCCTCGCCCCGCCCTTGCGGGGAGAGGGTCGGGGTGAGGGGCATCTCTCCACGCGTTAGGTCGCCGTTAGACCTGTACCCCCTCACCCGGATCGCATTGCGCTACGCTCCATGCGATCCGACCTCTCCCCGCAAGCGGGGCGAGGTAAGGAACGCCCCCCACGCGGGGAGAGATTTTGACAATCATTCCACATCGCGGCAGGCCGCCGCACACTCGCTGATTTTGCCAGCCTGATATTACCCCCACCATCGGCCCCGCCGCATTTTCGCATCCCTGCCCCGGCGCCTCGTCGCAAGCCTGTCTCCCTCGACCTCACGTAAGCTCGCCCTCGCGACCAACAAAAAACGCACAGGGAGGCTCACGATGATCTGGAAGGCCATCACGGCAGCGCTCGCGCTGGCGCTCGCATCACAAGTGCACGCCGCCGAGAAGAAATACGGCGCTGGTACCAGCGATACCGAGATCAAGCTCGGACAGACCTCGCCCTTCTCGGGCGCGGCGTCGGCCTACAGCGTGATCGCGAAGACGCAGGCCGCCTACTTCAAGATGATCAACGACCAGGGCGGCGTGAACGGGCGCAGGATCAACCTGATCACGCTCGACGACGGCTACTCGCCGCCGAAGACGGTGGAGCAGACCCGCAAGCTGGTCGAGCAGGAAGAGGTCGCCGCGATCCTCAATCCGCTGGGCACGCCGACCGGGCTTGCCGTGCGCAAATATCTCAACGACAAGAAGGTGCCGCAGCTGTTCGTCGGCGCCGGCGCCACGCTGTGGGGCGACTATGCGCATTATCCGTGGTCGATCGGCTTCCAGCCGTCGTACCAGGCCGAGACCGCGGTCTACGCCAAATATGTGCTGACCCAAAAGCCCGACGCGAAGATTGCGCTGTTCTACCAGAACGACGACGCCGGCAAGGATTACGGCAACGGCTTCAAGAAGGGCCTCGGGCCGGACAACACCGCCAAAATGGTGGTGGCGGAGACGACCTATGAATCGACGGATCCGACGGTCGACAGCCAGATCGTGAAGCTGAAGGCCTCCGGCGCCAACGTGCTGTTCATGCACGCGATCCCCAAGCAGGCAGCGCAGGCGATCAAGAAGATCGGCGAGATCGGCTGGAAGCCCGACCTGTTCTTCCTCGCGGCGACCTCGACCTCGGTGTCCTCGGTGCTGAAGCCGGCCGGCTTCGAGTACTCCAAGGACATCATCTCGTCCTATTCGCTGAAGGATCCGAACGATCCGCAATGGAAGGCGGATCCGGACGTGATCGCCTGGCAGGACTTCATGAAGAAGTATTTCCCGGACGGCAATCTGCAGGACCAGCTGATCGTCTACGGCTATGTGGTGGCGGAGGCGACGGTGCAGGTCTTGAAGCAATGCGGCGACGACCTCACCCATGAGAACATCATGAAGCAGGCCGCCAACCTCGACGTCGCGCTGCCGATGCTGCTGCCCGGCATCAAGGTGAAGACCTCGCCGACCGACTATTTCCCGGTGGAGGCGATGCGGCTGCAGAAGTTCAACGGCGAGACCTGGCAGCTGTTCGGCGACACGATCGGGAATGATTGAGGGGCGTTGTTGAACGCAACTCCATCCCCACCGTCGTCCCGGCCTGGCGTGCAATTGCGCATGGGGGCCAGGACGACGAGGAGGTTGGACTGCCTTGGTCAACAGCCGCCGGCACGACGTGGAAACGTCGGTCACAGACGTGCGTACATGCCCCGTGGAGCGAGCGAGCGCCTGCCTGATTTCGGAATATTGGAAATGTACCCCTGAGTTGCCCGACGCGTCAAGGCCCTGGTCGAACGTGTCAGTAGCGCGTGATCTGTCGCCTGTTTGTAGCTCGTGAAGTGTCGTGTTTTTGGTGCCCCGGAACCAAGGGGGCGCGATGGGCACGGCATCCATTCACGAGGGTGTACGACGGATGCGGTTTTCAGATTTGCTGGAGCGGACGGAGGCCAAGGAGCTGACGCAGGAGGCGGCGTCGGAGGTTCTGGGGATCAGCGTAAGGACGTTTCAGCGCTGGGCGGAACGCTTTGAGGCGGAGGGCGATGCCGGGCTTGTCGACCGGCGTATGGGTCGGCGATCGCCGAGGCGGGCGCAGTGTCAGTAGCGCGTGATCTGTCGCCTGTTTGTAGCTCGTGAAGTGTCGTGTTTTTGGTGCCCCGGAACCAAGGGGGCGCGATGGGCACGGCATCCATTCACGAGGGTGTACGACGGATGCGGTTTTCAGATTTGCTGGAGCGGACGGAGGCCAAGGAGCTGACGCAGGAGGCGGCGTCGGAGGTTCTGGGGATCAGCGTAAGGACGTTTCAGCGCTGGGCGGAACGCTTTGAGGCGGAGGGCGATGCCGGGCTTGTCGACCGGCGTATGGGTCGGCGATCGCCGAGGCGGGCGCCGGAGGAAGAACTCGAGCGGATGCTGGGGCTGTTCCGGGACAAGTACGCGGATTTCACGGTGAAGCATTTCCACGAGCAGCTGCAAAAGCGGCATGACTATAGGCTGGGCTATACGGTGACCAAGCTGGCCTTGCACGCGGCGGGCTTGGTGCGGAAGGCGCCGAAGCGTTCGGCGCACCGCAAGAAGCGCCCACGCCGGCCGCTTCGGGGCATGCTGCTGCACCAGGACGGATCGCGCCACGTTTGGATCGAAGGCCTGCCCGCGAGCGACCTGATCGTCACGATGGACGATGCGACCAGCGAGATCTACTCGATGGTCCTGGTCGAGGAAGAAGGAACGGTCTCGACCTTCCAGGCCTTGCGCGAAGTGATTGGCGAGCATGGCCTRTTCTGCGCGCTCTATACCGACCGCGGCAGCCATTATTTCCTGACCGCAAAAGCCGGCGAGAAGGTMTCGARGACGCAACAAACCCAGGTGGGACGGGCTTTGTCGCATCTTGGGATCGAGCATATCGCAGCCTATTCGCCGCAGGCGCGCGGGCGCTCCGAGCGGCTGTTCGGCACGTTGCAGGACCGGCTGCCGAAGGAGCTGCGGCTCGCCGGGATCAAGACGGTCGAAGCTGCCAACGCCTGGCTGAAGGCGCATTACATCGCCAGCCACAACGCCGCGTTTGCGATCAAGCCCGAACAGGAAGGCAGCGCATTCGTGGCCGACCGGCATGAGGCCTGGCGCGAGGCGCTGTGCGTGATCGAGGAGCGAACCGTCGCCAACGACAATACGTCGCCAACGACAATAC
>NZ_LFIP02000001.1 GCF_001189235.2 Bradyrhizobium embrapense | reverse complement strand
GGGCGGAAAGCTTCATGAAGACCCTCAAGCAAGAGGAGGTCGACGGCCAGACCTACCGCGATGCGCAACAGGCCAGAAATGCGATCGGCGCCTTCATCGAAGAGGTATACAATCGTCAACGGTTGCACTCGGCTTTGGCCTACCGGCCGCCAGCCGAGTTCGAGGCAAATTTACCGCATGGCGGGGCTGCTGCGCAGCAGCCCCGCCATGCGGCCCTAACCCGTCAACCCGCCGTGCCGCTTCAAGCGGCCGGCACCTGTCCCTGATTTACCGTGTCTCACATCAGGGGTGCAGTTCACGACACCGTCCCGGATTGCGCTCCGCTCCATCCGGGCTACGGCAGATGTGCGCGCCATGTTACAACCCGCCGCATGATTCCATGGGAAAAGATCGACACCGGGCGCATTCCCGGCACCGAAGGTGAACTGCGTCTGATGCGGCGAGGCCGCGAATTCTCGATCATGCTCGGCACCAACGAGCTGATGAACAGCCGTCTGTCGGGCTCGGAGGAGGCGCTGGCGACGCTTGCTGCGAAGAAGATCGAGCAGGTCGCAAAGCCGCATTTCCTGATCGGCGGCCTCGGCATGGGCTTTACGCTGCGGGCCGCGCTCAAAGTGCTCGGACCCGGAGCGAGAATTGTGGTGGCCGAACTGGTGCCGGCGGTGGTGGCCTGGGCAAGAGGCCCGATGGCGGAGATCTTCGGCGACAGCCTGAGCGATCCGCGCGTGAGCATCGAAGAGGTGGACGTTGCCGACGTGATCAGGCGCCATCCCTCGAGCTTCGATGCCATCCTGCTCGATGTCGACAACGGCCCCGAAGGCCTGACCCGCAAGGCCAATGACGGGCTGTACGATGTCGCCGGACTCAGGGCTGCGCACACCGCCTTGCGGCGCGGCGGCCTGCTTGCTGTCTGGTCGTCAGGGCCGAATGCGAAATTCCCCAAATCGCTGTCGCGGGCCGGATTTGCGGTCAACGAAATTGCCGTCCGCGCCACGGGCCGCGGCCGCGGCGTCCGCCACGTGATCTGGATCGCGGCCAAGGACTAGCGGGCATTTCGATGCGCTCATCATCCTGATCATATCATGTGTCCGGTGCGCCGGGCCGGCCAGACACGTGGATACGTTCAGAACATCGTGTTGTTGTTCGCCGGATTCTCCGGCACCGGCTGCACCACGTCCCAATGTTCGACGATCTTGCCGTCCTCGAGCTTGAAGATGTCGATGATCGCATTGCCGCGGGTGCCGGGCTCGCGCACGGCGTGGACGTGCAGGATCACGTAGTCGCCATCGACGAACGAGCGCTTGATCTCGCTGTGCGAGTTCGGAAACTTCTCGCGCAGGAAGCCGATGAACTTGCGGAAGCCTTCGGGCCCGTCCGCTGCGCCCGGATTGTGCTGGACGTAGCGGTTGCCAACATAGGCGAGCGCGGCGTCGGCGTCCTTCTGGTTCAACCCCTTTTCGTAGAAGGCCAGCACCGCCTTGCGGTTGGCTTCCTGCTGCGCCTCGCTGGTCGCGGCCATCGCAGCGGAAGACGCGAGCGCGAGGAGGAGAGCGGCAACGGCTGTCCGTGGCCTGAGAAGGGTCTTCATCTGGTAGCTCCCGGTGGCTGATGACGCGCGACCCGCGCGGTGCATCGCGCTGTCTACAGCCTCCGCGCGGCCGCCGGAAGAACGCACCCCCGGTTCACATGGTTACCAGAAGATACCTGCCTAGGCCGCCTTCGCCGCGGCCCCATGCGCGTGCTTGTCGATCGCGTCGATGATCTGCGGCCACATCGGGATCGGCAGCGCATGGCCCATGCCCTCGATCATCAGGAGTTTCGCTCCCGGGATCGAGACCGCGGTGTCCTTGCCGCCCTCGGGGTGCACCAGCGGATCGACGGTGCCGTGGATCACTAGCGTCGGCGCCTTGACGCTGCGCAAGCGCTCCTTGCGGCTACCCGAGGCGAGGATGGCGCGGAGCTGGCGGCCGACGCCCTCCGGATTGAGGCCACGCTCAAAGGTGCGCCGGGCGCGCTCGGGATCGAGCGCCTCATCTTCGGGGAACGAGCCGTTGCGCAGCACCTTCCAGGTCTGGCCGAACCGCACGAAATACTCCTCCTTGCTCTTCGGCGGCGGCGCCATCAGCACCGCGGTGGCCTCGCGGGTCGGACCCGGTATCTTCGGATTGCCCGTGGTCGACATGATCGAGGTCAGCGAGAGCACGCGCTCGGGAAAGGTGATCGCAACCTCCTGCGCGATCATGCCGCCCATCGAGGCGCCGACCAGATGCGCCTTGCGGATGCCGAGCGCATCCATCAATCCGATCGTGTCGCGCGCCATGTCGGCCAGCCGGTAGGGCGCTGCGACCGGAATCTTCAACAAGCGCAGCTTGAGCAGCTCGAGCGCGGTCAGCCGCTTGCCGCCGCTCATGCGGGAGGACTTGCCGATATCCCTGTTGTCGAACCGGATCACGCGAAAACCGCGCGCAGCAAGCCGGCGACAGAATTCGTCGTCCCAATGGATCATCTGGGCGCCGAGCCCCATGATCAGCAGCAGCGGCTCGGCATTCGCATCGCCAAATATCTCGTAGCAAATGTCTATGCCGTTGGCGCGGGTGAGTTGCGGCAACTGATGGGCGAGCGTGGTCACGGGCATCCTCTCCTGGATTCGCGGTCAGGAAGCTGCATGCTGCCATGGATTGACGCAGCGCAGAAGAGCTTCGACGTCGCCGGGCGCACGGCGCAGTTGACCGATCAGCGGCAACAGTGTCGTATGGCACAAACAAACGGAAGCGCGGCAAGCGCTCGCAATTGGTGTGGAGGAGGGCCGCATGGCCGACAAGGGCAACGACCCTGCCGTGATCTGGCAGACGATGATTGGCGAGATGGAGAAGGGGTTCAACTCCTTCGGCAACCAGTTGATGAGCTCGCCTGAATTCTCGAAGGTGATGAACCAGGCCGGCAGCGCTGCGGCCGGCGCGCAGAAGCAGCTCGGCGAACTGATGGAGAAATATCTGCTGGCGATGAACCTGCCGAGCCGGGCCCAGCTCGTCGGCATGGCCGAGCGTCTGCAGTCGATGGAGACCCAGCTCAACGAGATCAAGACGCTGCTGCAGCAGGTGCACCACAATTCGCTGGCGCCGGACGACGGCCACGGCGCAACGCCACGGCCGCCGCGCACGAGGCGCCCGCCATCGGAGGGAGACGGCAGATGAATGCTCCCACCTCCACCCCCTTTGATTTCGCCTCGATCTCCGAGCGGGTACAGTCCGAGGTGCAGCGCGCGATCCAGCGCAGCATCAAGGGTGTCGAGTATTTCTCGAGCTCCGGCCCCGAGCTCGGCTCGACGCCGAAGGACGTGCTGTATTCGCGCGGCACCATGAACCTCTATCACTACCGGCCGCAGGCCGACGAAGTCTATCGCGTGCCGGTCCTGATCGTGATGGCGACCACCAACCGCGGCTACATCCTCGATCTGGTGCCAGGGCAGAGCTTCATCGAATTCCTGCTGAAGCGCGGCTTCGACGTCTACATGCTGGACTGGACCGCGCCGAAGCCCGAGGAAAAATCGCTGCGCATGGAGGACTACGTCCTCGACTTCATCCCGGAATCGGTCCGCCGCGTGCAGCAGGACTCCGGTGAAAAGGACGTCTCTGTGATCGGCTATTGCTTCGGCGGCGTATTGTCCCTGCTCTATGGCTCGATCTTCAACGACGGACCGATGAAGAATTTGATCTGCTTCACCACGCCGATCGATTTCCGCGAGATGAAGCTGTTCTCGAACTTCGCCGACCGCCGCTACTTCGACGTCGACCGCCTGATCGACAGCACCGGCAATATGCCGCCCGAACTGATCCTGCAATCGTTCGACATGTTGCGGCCGGCCGCGCGCGTCGTCGGCCAGATCCAGCTCTGGGACAACATCTGGAACGACGAGTTCGTGAAGTCGTACCGGATGTTCGACCGCTGGGCGACCGATACGCTGCCGCTGGCGGGCGAATATTTCCGCGCCATCACCAAGGACCTGATGTGGGACAACAAGCTCTTCAACGACACCATGACGGTCGGCGGCCGCGCGGCCAAGCTTGCCGACATCAAGGTGCCGATCCTGCACGCGGTCGCCGAGCACGACCACATCGTGCCGTATGATGCGGCAAAGCACCTCATCACCAAGATCGGCTCCGAGGACAAGGAGGAGGTGATGCTGAAAGGCGGTCACGTCTCGCTGGTCGCCGGCGCCAACGCAATCAAGCGGCTGTGGCCGAAACTGGACTCCTGGCTGGGCAAGAGATCGACCTGAGAAGGGTCGACTAGTGTCCCGAATCCGAAGTTCGCATCATTTGCCGCACCTTCGGAGCGAACTTCGGATTCGATAAGGACACTAGCAAACTTGTGAATCTAGTGTGCTTTATGAATGCGAAGTTCGTGAAAGCGCCTGCCGCGAAATCGCACGAACTTCGCATTCAGCACACTTGAGAGAGATCGACATGACCGAACAACGTTCCTATCCGCGCCACGTCAAGACCGAGGCCGGCGACATCGAGTTCCGCCTGATGAGGCGGGCCGACGAGGCCGCGGTGCTGGCCTTCGCGCAGAAGCTACCGACGCATGATCTCTTGTTCCTGCCGCGCAACATCAGCCAGCCGAAGGTGCTGTCGGCCTGGATCAACGAGATCGAACGCGGCGACATCACGAGCTTGCTTGCGATCGAGGACGGCAGAGTGGTCGGCTGCGGCACCCTGGTGCGCGATCCGCACTCCTGGTCGCCACATGTCGGCGAGATCCGGATGGTGGTGTCAACAGACGTGCGCGGGCAGGGCGTCGGCCGGGCGCTGTCGCAGGAGACGTTCGCGATCGCCCTTGGCGCCGGGCTGGAGAAGTTCTCGGTGCAGATGACCGTCGACCAGCGGGCGGCGATCGCGCTGTTCGAGAGCCTCGGCTTCAAGGCGGAGGCCCTGCTGCGCGACCATGTCAGGGATGTCGAGGGCAAGACCCACGACATCGTCGTGCTCGGGCACAATGTGGCGCAGGTCCGGGCGCAAATGGAGGCATATGGGGTGCCCGGCGCGGTTGGAGGTGTCTAAATACCTCTAACTGCCGGTTCCAGAGGCAATCTGCCGGATATTCACGCTGTTCACAGGCTCGTGATATCGCGGTGCAACATTGATGTTGCGACGCACCATGAACTGTGGCACAACAGCCTTGCCCCGGGCCAAACCGGACGGGGTGAGCCCATAGCTCAAACCTGAGGATGGAGAGACCCCAATGACCACCGAAACCAATTCCGTGCTGAACAGCGTCAAGGAAGCCTTCGCGCCCGTCACCGAGGCGTTCACCAAGCTCCAGAACCTGGAAGTTCCGGAAGCCGCCCGTGAGTTCGTGAAGAAGCAGGCCGAGGCCGCCAAGACCCGTGCCGCCGACGCGTATGCCGGCTCCGAGAAGGTGACCAACGTGATCGAGACGGCTGTTGCCGGTTCGGTGACCGAAGCCGCCAAGATCAGCCGCAACATCCAGCAGGCGCTCTACCAGGACGCCGAGGCGTTCTTCGCCGGCATCGACAAGCTCGCTTCCGCCAAGTCGTTGAGCGAAGCTGCCCAGATCCAGTCGGACCTGGTCCGTGCGCGCGGCGAACTGTTCGTCTCGCGGGCGAAGGCCACCACCGAGTATCTCGGCAAGCTCGTCACCGACGGTGCGAAGACCGCGCAGGACAACTTCTCGAAGGTCTACAGCAAGACCGCCTGATCGCGCCTGCGCTGACCAACCGCCCTTTTCGAAGGCCCGCCATTTTGCGGGCCTTCTTTTTTGCGGTGCTTCTCATACATCGTTGATGCCGCGACTGCCGTCATTGCGAGGAGCAATAGCGACGAAGCAATCCATTTCTCCGCAAGCGGTGAAATGGATTGCTTCGCTCCGCTCGCAATGACGGCTAGTGTCCTGCCAGTGCGAGAACCCTTCGATCCCCATGACCCTTCCCGCCGCCCTCATCGCAACGCCCGTCGATGCCGAACGCGCCGCCGAACTGCGGCGCGTCAAGTGGCTGGCGACCGGCGTGCTGGCGGCAACCCTCGTCATCTTCATCGCAGCGAAGGCGCTGCTGCCGGTGCATCCCGCCTTCGGCTTCATCGCCGCCTTCGCCGAGGCCGCGACCATCGGCGGGCTCGCCGACTGGTATGCCGTCGTCGCCCTGTTCAAGCGGCCGCTGGGGCTGCCGATCCCGCACACCGCGATCATCCAGAGCAACCAGGCGCGCATCGCCGAGAAGCTTGGCGAATTCATCGAGAACAATTTCCTGGAATCCGGCCCCGTAGAGGCCAAGCTGCGCGAGATCGATTTCGGCAGCTTCATTGCCGACTGGCTGCGCGACCGCAAGCGTTCGGAGGATCTCGCCCGCTTCGTGCTGCGGATGCTGCCCGAAGCGTTTGCGGCGACCGAGAGCTCGGGCCTGATGCAGTTCATCAGCCGCCGCGTTACGACGCAGGTGCTCTCGATCGACCTTGCGCCGCTCGCGGCCGGCGCGTTGCGCGGCTTCGTGCAGGAGGGCAAGCATGGCGGCCTGCTCGACGACCTCTTGCGCGTGCTGCACCAGACGCTGACGCAGAAGGAGACAATGACGGTGATCCGCGACAAGGTCCGCGCGGAAATGCCGACGCTGCTGAGACTCTATCGCGCCGACAAGTTCGTGGTGAACCGGATCATCGCCTCGGCCACCAAGTTCTTCGAGGAGGTGCGCAACGATCCGCAGCATCCGTTCCGCGGCGAGTTCGACCGCATGCTGCTGTCGTTCGTCGATCGGCTCGGCAGCGACAAGTCGTTCGCCGATCGCATCGACGGCCTCAAGCGCGACCTGATGGCGCGGCCGGAGCTTGCCAAGCTCGGACGCACGATCTGGGCCAACGTCAAGGATTTCATTGAGCGCAGCGCCTCAGGCGAGTCGCAGGTGCTGCAGCATCAGCTGGCGCGGATGTTCGTCGAGGCCGGCGACGCGCTCGACGGCGACGCCGAGCTGCGCACCGAAATCAACCAGGGCCTGGTCGCGATCCTGCGCACCGTCGTTGCCGAGCAGAAGAGCGGCGTCTCGAGCTTCATCGCCGACCAGATGAAGAGCTGGGACATGGAGCAATTGATCTCGCTGATCGAGGTCAATGTCGGCAAGGATTTGCAATACATCCGCTTCAACGGCTCGCTGATCGGCGGGCTTGCCGGTTTGGCGCTTTACACGCTGGAATACGTGCTGCGGCTGCTGTGACCGATTGGGCACGCAAGTGACTTTAGTTGTGGCAAGTGTGACCTGGGCCGCTTGCACGAAAGTGATCGGTTCCCTAGCTTTTCAAGGTTGATTGTTGCGTTGCGGAACGATTCCGCCGGGTTTGCGTCAATCCAATTGACCCATCCTGTTGATCCCATTGCCGGCCGCGGAGACGTCGTGCCGGAAGAGGAGTTGAAATGTCCCTTGCTGCGCAGACGCTACGCCCGCCGTCCAGGACGCTGATGTTCCTGGAAGGCCGCGCCATTCACGAGCTCGGTGCCTTTCTTGGTGCATTGCCGCTGCTGAGCCTTGCGCCGCGCGGCGATGGGCATCCGGTGCTGGTGCTGCCCGGGCTGATTGCCTCCGACATGTCCACGCGCCCGCTGCGCGACTTCCTCAAGAGCAAGGGCTACGCCGTCAGCGGCTGGCGCCAGGGCCGCAACCTCGGGCTTCGCGCCGGCGTGCAGGACGGGATGGTCGATCTGCTGCAGGAGATGAATGAGACCAGCGGCCGCAAGGTCTCGGTGGTCGGCTGGAGCCTCGGCGGCCTCTATGCGCGCCAGCTCGCCAAGATGATGCCGGAGCGCGTGCGCCAGGTGATCACCCTCGGCAGCCCGTTTGCCGCGGGACCGAGATCTACCAACGCCTGGCGCGTCTACGAGATGGCCAGCGGCCGCCGTGCCGACGAAGAGGACCAGCGTTTCGGCGGCTCGCTCGCCAGCGCACCGCCGGTGCCGACCACCGCGATCTTCAGCCGCACCGACGGCGTCTGCGCCTGGCAGGGCTGCCGCGAGCAGGCCTCGTCGATGACCGACAGCATCGAGGTCGAGAGCAGCCATTGCGGCATGGGCCATCATCCGGCCGTGGTCTATGCGGTCGCCGATCGCCTCGCACAGAAGGACGGCGAGTGGGGGCCGTTCGATCGCAGCGGCTGGCGCAGCCTGGTCTATCCGGATCCGAACCGCTGAGTCTTCTTTCCTTGCCTCGCCCCGCTTGCGGGGAGAGGCTAGCTCAGGCGGCTGCATTGTCGTTCCTCGACAAAACGCGCTATGCGTTGCGCATGCCACAGCCGCTTGCCCGCATCGTCGATCAGCTGAAGCGCGAGCCGTCGCGCACCGGCTCGATCATCATCACCGTGTTCGGCGATGCCATCGTGCCGCGCGGCGGCTCGGTGTGGCTCGGCACGCTGCTGGAATTCTTCAAGTCGCTCGACATCGACGGCAACGTGGTGCGCACCGCGATGTCGCGGCTTGCGGCCGACGGCTGGCTCGAGCGCAGCAAGGTCGGTCGCAACAGTTTCTACCGCTTGAATGCCAAGGGCCGGCAGACCTTCGACACCGCAACGCGGCACATCTACGATCCGCCGCCATCGGACTGGACCGGGCGCTTCGAACTGCTGTTGATCGGCAACGCCGAGGATCGCGACGCCGCGCGCGAGGCGTTGAAGAATGCCGGCTTCGGCAGCCCGCTGCCGGGCGTGTGGGTCGCGCCGTCGGGCGCGCCGATCCCCGATGAAGCCTCGCGCGCGATCCGTCTCGAAGTCTCCGCGGAAGACGACAGCGGGCGTCGGCTGCTCAGCGAGAGCTGGCCGCTCGATCGCACCGCGGACGCCTATCTGAAGTTCATGAAGACGTTCGAGCCGCTGCACGGCTCGATCACAAGAGGCGAGAATCTGAGCGATGCCGACGCCTTCACCGCGCGCATCCTGCTGATCCACCATTACCGCCGGGTCGTGCTGCGCGATCCGCTGCTGCCCTATCAGCTGCTGCCGAAGGATTGGCCGGGCAGGGCGGCGCGCAGGCTCTGCGGCGAGATCTATCGCGGGCTGCTTCCGCTGTCGGAGCAATGGCTTGACGACCACGCAACCAACGAGGACGGGCCGCTGCCGAAGCCCAACGGGGCCGTGGCGCGGCGGTTTGAGGATGGGTGAACATATTACAGAAATATCTTGCATTCTGAAATTTGTGTTATATATTTCCACCTAACAACGCACTGGGAGGTCGGCCATGTACACGCAGGCGCTCAACTCATCCGACGGCGACGATCGCGGCGTCGAGGATGTCGCCCATGCCAGTCAGTTCCAGGCCCGCATCGATGCCGACGAGCGCATCGAGCCGAACGACTGGATGCCCGCGGCCTACCGCAAGACGCTGACCCGGCAGATTTCCCAACACGCCCATTCCGAAATCGTCGGCATGCTGCCCGAAGGCAACTGGATTACCCGCGCGCCGTCGCTGCGCCGCAAGGCCGCGCTGCTCGCCAAGGTGCAGGACGAATGCGGCCACGGCCTCTATCTCTACGCCGCCGCCGAGACGCTCGGCACCTCGCGCGAAGAGCTCGTCGACGCGATGCTCGCGGGCAAGGCGAAATATTCCTCGATCTTCAATTACCCGACCCTGACCTGGGCCGACATCGGCACCATCGGCTGGTTGGTCGACGGCGCCGCGATCATGAACCAGATCCCGCTGTGCCGCTGCTCCTATGGCCCCTATGCGCGCGCGATGATCCGCGTCTGCAAGGAAGAGTCATTCCATCAGCGCCAGGGTTTCGAGATCATGGTGACGCTGTGCCGCGGCACAGCGGAGCAGAAGGCGATGGCGCAGAACGCGCTCGATCGCTGGTGGTGGCCGGTGCTGATGATGTTCGGCCCGCCGGACCAGGTCAGCCAGCACAGCGACACCTCGACCAAGTGGAAGATCAAGCGCTTCTCCAACGACGAGCTGCGCCAGAAATTCATCGACGCCACCGTGCCGCAGGCCGAGTTCCTCGGGCTCAAGATCCCCGATCCCGGCATGAAGCAGAACGAGAACGGCAATTGGGTGCACAGCCCGATCGACTGGGACGAGTTCAAGCAGGTGCTGGCCGGCAACGGCCCCTGCAACCGCGACCGCCTTGCCGCGCGCCGCAAGGCGCATGACGAAGGCGCCTGGGTTCGCGAGGCGGCTGCGGCCTATGCCGAGAAGCGCAAGAGCCGCCGGCTCGCGCAAGCCGCAGAATAAGGAGCGCTCGAGATGGCCACGCCGAACACCCCGCTCTGGGAAGTCTTCATCCGCAGCCGCAACGGACTTGCGCACAAGCATGTCGGCTCGCTGCACGCGGCGGACTCGACGCTGGCGCTGCAAGCCGCGCGCGACATCTACACCCGCCGCGGCGAGGGGCTGTCGATCTGGGTGGTGCCCTCGAATGCGATCACCGCGTCCGATCCGTCCGAGAAGGGCATGATGTTCGAGCCGGCGGAATCCAAGATTTACCGCCACCCGACCTTCTACGACGTTCCCGACGAAGTCGGGCATATGTGACGGCGCCTCCGCTCGTCATTGCGAGCGCAGCGAAGCAATCCATCGGGCCGCGAAGCAACAAGCAAGCATGGATGCTTCGCTGCGCTCGCAATGACGGCTGAACAGCGAGTTGAAAAGATGGCAACCGCCAACATCGAAGTCTCCGAAACGCCGCTGGTGCTCTACGCGCTGCGCCGCGCCGACGACGCGCTGATCCTCGGCCATCGGCTGTCCGAATGGTGCGGCCATGCGCCGGCGCTGGAGGAGGACATGGCGCTCGCCAATATGGGGCTCGACCTGCTCGGCCAGGCCCGCGAGCTCTACAGCTACGCGGCCAAGGTCGAGGGCCGTGGCAACGACGAGGACAAGTTCGCCTATCTGCGCGACGTCCGGCAGTACCGCAATCTGCTGCTGGTCGAGCAGCCGAACGGCGATTTCGCCCGCACCATGGTGCGGCAGTTCTTCTACGCGGTGTTCGCCGATCTCTACTGGCGCGCGATGATGGCATCCAACGATCCGACGCTCGCTGCGATCGCGGCGAAATCGGAGAAGGAGAGCGCCTATCATGTCAGGCACTCGTCGGAATGGATCGTCCGTCTCGGCGACGGCACCGCGGAGAGCCATCGCCGCGCGCAGAATGCGATCGACGATCTCTGGGCCTATACCGGCGAGATGTTCGCGGTCGATGACGGCGAGCGCGGCCTGATCGACGCCGGCATCGCGATCGATCCTGCAACGCTGAAGCCGCGCTGGCTGAAGACCGTGACCGGCATCGTCAACGAGGCGACGCTGGCGCTGCCGAACAGCGACTGGATGCAGCAAGGCGGCCGCTCTGGCAGCCACAGCGAGCATCTCGGCCATCTCCTCAGCGAACTGCAGTCGCTGCAGCGGACGTTCCCGGGGGCGACATGGTGACCGTTGCGCTCAGCGATGCCGATCTGCGCCGGCGCGCCTGGCACGCGGCTGCGCAGGTGGTCGATCCCGAAATTCCTGTATTGACGATCGCCGATCTCGGCGTGCTGCGCGATGTCGCGGTCCATGACGGCCATGTCGAGGTCGCGATCACGCCGACCTATTCCGGCTGTCCTGCCATGAACATGATCGCGCTCGAGATCGAGCTCGCGCTGGAGCGCGAGGGCATTCATGCGCCGAAGGTCCGCACCGTGCTCTCGCCGGCCTGGACCACCGACTGGATGAGCGATGACGGCCGCCGTAAGCTGAAGGAGTACGGCATCGCGCCGCCGCAGCCCGGCTCCTCGCGCCGCGCGCTGTTCGGCGAGCAGCAGGTCGCATGCCCGCAATGCGGCTCTGTTGATACCGAACTGCTGTCCGAATTCGGCTCGACCTCCTGCAAGGCGCTTTGGCGTTGCAAGAGCTGCCGTGAACCCTTCGACTACTTCAAGTGTCATTGACCATGTCGACACCAAGATTCCACCGACTGTCCGTCAGCGATCTGCGCCGCGAGGCGTCCGACGCAATCTCGATGACCTTTGCGATCCCCGACGATCTGCAAGGCGATTATCGTTTCACGCCCGGCCAGTACCTGACCTTGCGCACCACGATGGACGGCGAGGAGGTTCGCCGCTCCTACTCGATCTGCTCGGGCCCCGACGACGGCGAACTGCGCATCGCGGTGAAGAAGGTCGACGGCGGTGCATTCTCGAACTGGGCCGCCGACGAGCTGAAGGCCGGCGATGAGCTCGATGTGATGACGCCGACCGGCCGCTTCGGCGTCGCCCACGCACCCGGCGAAGCGCGGACCTATGTCGGCTTCGCCGCCGGCAGCGGCATCACGCCAATCCTCTCGATCATCAAGGGCGTGCTGGCGCGCGAGCCGGACAGCCGCTTCTTCCTGTTCTACGGCAACCGCACCACCGAAGGCGTCATGTTCCGCGAGGCGCTGGAGGAGCTGAAGGACCGCTTCATGCAACGGCTGTCGGTGTTCCACGTCATCTCGGGCGAGGAGCAGGACATCCCGATCCTGCACGGCCGGCTCGACGGCGAGAAGGTGCGGGTGCTGCTGCGCTCGCTGGTGCCGGCCGCAACGGTCGATCACGTCTTCGTCTGCGGCCCTGCCGCGATGAGCGAGACCATCGAGGCGACCTGCCGCGAAATCGGCATCGCCGACGAGCGCATCCATGTCGAGCGCTTCGTCTCGGAGTTCGGCGGCAAGCCGCGAGCGAAGGTCGTCGTCCCGGCCGGAGCGCCGCCCAAGGCGATCGCCTCCCTGATCATCGACGGCAAGCGCCGCGAGGTCCCGGTCGCCGACGGCGAGTCGATCCTCGACGCCGCGCTGCGCGCCGGCATGGACCTGCCGTTCGCCTGCAAGGGCGGCATGTGCTCGACCTGCCGCGCCAAGCTGGTCGAAGGCGAGGCGCCGATGGACCTGAACTATTCGCTGGAGCCGTGGGAGCTGAAGGCCGGGTTCATCCTCACCTGCCAGGCCAAGCCCTGCTCCGGCAAGGTCGTGGTCGATTACGACCACGTCTAATTGTTTCTGCGCGTTGACACTCAAGGTGTCGCGCCCAACACTAGCTTAACGCCAAGAGGCCCTTAGCAAACGGGCCCGCGCATAGGGAGTTCGATGTGAACGTCAAGGCAACGCTATCGCCGGAAGATATCGCCCGCGCCTGCGCGGATGCGATGTGGAAGGAAGACGACGCCAGCAAGGGCCTCGGCATGGAGCTGGTCGAGATCAAGCCGGGGCAGGCCATGATGGCGATGACGGTGCAGCCGCACATGGTCAACGGCCAGCGCATCTGCCATGGCGGCTACATCTTCACGCTGGCGGATTCCGCCTTCGCGTTTGCCTGCAACAGCCGCAACGACCGTGCGGTGGCGGCGCAGGGCAACATCACTTTCATCCGGCCCGGCAAGCTCGGCGATCGCCTGGTGGCGACCGCGCGCGAGATCTCGCGCAGCGGCCGGTCGGGAATCTACGACGTACGCGTCACCGCCGGCGACAGCGTGATCGCCGAATTCCGCGGACATTCGCGGGTGATACCCGGCACCTGGCTGCCGGACACCGACATCAAGGCATAAGGCTTCAGGGGAAACGTCGATGGCAACGGCAAAGACGGTCAAGGATAGCGGCTATCACGCCGAGCTCGATGCGGCCGAACGCGCCTCGCGCGACGAGATCATGGCGCTGCAGACCAGACGGCTCGCCTGGTCGCTCAAGCACGCCTATGACAATGTCGCGCACTACAAAAAGACCTTCGACGCGGCGGGCGTGCATCCGACGGACTTCAAGCAGCTTTCCGATCTCGGAAAATTTCCGTTCACGGTGAAGACCGATCTGCGCGACAATTACCCCTTCAACATGTTCGCGGTGCCGCGCGAGCAATTGGTGCGGGTCCATGCCTCCTCGGGGACAACAGGCAAGCCGATCGTGGTCGGCTACACCAAAGCCGACATCGACACCTGGGCGGATGTGATGGCGCGCTCGATCCGCGCCGCCGGCGGCCGCACCGGCATGCTGATGCACAACGCCTATGGCTACGGCCTGTTCACCGGCGGCTTAGGTGCGCATTACGGCGCCGAGCGGCTCGGCTGCACGGTGATCCCGATCTCCGGCGGCATGACCGAGCGGCAGGTGCAGCTGATCAACGACTTCCGGCCCGACATCATCACGGTGACGCCGAGCTACATGCTGGCGATCCTCGACGAGTTCAAGCGGCAGGGGTTCGACCCGCGCAAATCGTCGCTGAAGTTCGGCATCTTTGGCGCCGAGCCCTGGACCAACGCGATGCGCGTCGAGATCGAGCAGGCGTTCGACATGGACGCCACCGATATCTACGGCCTGTCCGAGGTGATCGGCCCCGGCGTCGCGCAGGAATGCGTGGAGACCAAGGACGGCCTGCATATCTGGGAGGATCACTTCTATCCGGAGGTGATCGATCCGCTGACCGGCAAGGTCTTGCCCGACGGCGAGAAGGGCGAACTGGTGTTCACCTCGCTGACCAAGGAAGGCTTTCCGATCATCCGCTACCGCACCCGCGACCTGACGCGGTTGCTGCCCGGCACGGCGCGGCCCGGCATGCGGCGGATGGAGAAGGTGACCGGCCGTTCCGACGACATGATCATCCTGCGCGGCGTCAACGTGTTCCCGACCCAGATCGAGGAAGCGCTGCTGGCGACCGACTGGTGCGGCGGTCATTTCGTCATCGAGCTGACCCGCGAGGGCCGCATGGACGAGATGACGGTGCTCGCCGAAGCCCGGCCGGAGAGCTGGGACGGCGAAGGGCTCGTCGCGCACGCCGAGAAGGTCTCCGCCTTCATCAAGAACACGATCGGCATCTCCACCCGCGTCCGCGTCGTCGCGCCCGAGACGCTGGAACGCTCGCTCGGCAAGGCGAAACGTGTTTACGACAAGCGGCCGAAGGATTAGCTCTATCCCCTCATGGTGAGGAGGCGCGCAGCGCCGTCTCGAACCATGAGGCCCGTTCGTGGCCTCATCCTTCGAGACACCGCTTCGCGGCTCCTCAGGATGAGGGGAGAGAGCGAGTGATCAGGAGCGGAAATGTCCGAGGGCGGCGCGCTTCTCTACATCCTCCGATGCGCTGATGGGAGTTTCTATATCGGCACCACCCGGACGGCGCTTGAAATCAGGGTGGCTCAGCACAATGCTGGCTCACTCGGGGGCTACACCGCGACGCGTCGCCCGGTGACTTTGGTGTTCTCTCAATGGTTCGATCGCACAACGGATGCAATCGAAAATGAGCGCAAGCTCAAGAAATGGAGCCGCGCGAAGAAGGAAGCCTTTGTGAAAGGCGACTTCGCAGCTCTTCGCCAGCTCTCCGCTCGGCGCTCCAAACATCCGACCAAGCATTCCGCAACGCGCTAGCCGCTGCCCCTCTTGAACTAATTGCTTAATTCGGTAGTTACGGGAAAAGCTGTCATGGTATCGATCCATGCGGCCCCCAGATGCCGTCAGTTGTGCGAGCCGGAGCCCTTGATGCCTATCCCTGAACCTCATGGTCGCCCGGTCGAAGCGCGCTGTGTCCGGCTGCTGGCCAAGGCGGAGAACGCGGCAGCGGTCGCGCCGGTGATCGAAAGGCACGCGCTGTCGCGCGGCGCCGACGATCTGCTCATCGAGGTGAAGGCCGCGGCGGTCAACCCGTCCGACGTCAAGGCCGCAACCGGGCTGATGCCCTACGCCGTGTTCCCACGCACCTCGGGCCGCGACTACGCCGGCGTTGTGATCGACGGCCCCGTTGAATTCATCGGGCGCGAGGTGTTCGGCTCGTCCGGCGACCTCGGCATCCGCCGCGACGGCACCCACGCCACGCATCTGGTGGTCGAGCAAGATGCCGTGGTGGAAAAGCCCGCCGGCATGTCCTGGGACGAAGCCGCGGGGATCGGCGTGCCCTTCGTCACTGCGATGGAAGGCCTGCGCCGCGCCGGTCTGCCGAAGGCGGGCGAGACCATGCTTGTCATGGGCGTCAACGGCAAGGTCGGCCAGGCCGCGGTGCAGATCGCAAGCTGGCACGGCGCGCGCGTGATCGGCGTGGTGCGCAAGCGCGAGCCTTATGAGGGCCACAGCAATGCGCCGGTCGAAGTGATCGATGCCTCTGCCACCGATGTCGCCGCGCGAGTGCGCGAACTCACTGGCGGCAAGGGCGCCGACATCGTCTACAACACGGTGGGGGACCCCTATTTCCAGGCCGCGCACAAGTCGTTGGCGCTGCGCGGCCGGCAGATCCTGATCGCCGCGGTCGACCGCATCGTGCAGTTCAACATCCTCGAATTCTATCGCGGACAGCACACCTATGTCGGTATCGACACGCTCGCGCTGTCGTCGGTTGCGACCGGCGAGGTGTTGCGCGAGCTCGCGCCGGGCTTCGCCGGCGGGCATCTGCAGCCTTTTCCGATCAAGCCGGGCGCGATCTATCCGCTGGAGCAGGCCAAGGCGGCGTTTGTTGCCGTGGCAGGCTCGTCGCGCGACCGCGTGATCTTGCGGCCATGAACGACCGTCATTGCGAGCGAAGCGAAGCAATCCATCGTTCCATGTGCGCGGAAGCAATGGATTGCTTCGTCGCTTCAGCGCAAATTGCCCTTGCAATTTTGTCGCGAGCTCCTCGCAATGACGAACTCTTGAGGACCTTCCCATGGACCCCGCCACAACAGTCATCCTCGCCGCCCTGATCATCGGCCTGATCTATGGCTCGGTCGGGCTCGTCAGCGGCTTCTGCATGATGAGCGGCCTGCGCGGCTGGTGGGCCGACGGCGACGGCCGGCTGGTGCGCACCTACGCGCTGGCGATGGGGATTGCGATCGCGGCCTCGCAGCTGTTGGCGGCGGCCGGCCTCGTCGATCTCGGCAAGTCGATCTACCTGCAGCCGTCGTTCTCGGCGCCGGTGATGTTTCTCGGCGGTCTCTTGTTCGGCTACGGCATGGTGCTGTCGAACGGCTGCGGCTCGCGCGCGCTGGTGCTGCTCGGGCGCGGCAATCTGCGTTCCTTTGTGGTCGTGATCGTGCTCGGTATTTTTGCCGAGATGACGCTGAAAGGTCTGATCGCGCCCATGCGGATCGCGATGGTGCAGGCGTCGCAGGCTGCGGTCTCGGTCAATTCGGTGCCGGCGCTGCTGGCAGGCGCCGGCCTTGGCGCGATACCCGCGCGGATGATCGCAGCCTCGGTGCTGTCAGCCGTTCTGATCCTCTTCGCCTTTGCCCACGCGCCGTTCCGCAAGTCGCCGGGCCAGATCGCGGCCGGCCTGATCGTCGGCCTGCTGGTGGCGGGCGGCTGGTACGCGACCGGCACTCTCGGCGCCGATGATTTCAATCCGGTGCCGGTCACGTCGCTCACCTTCATCGCGCCGATCGCCGATGCCCTGCAATATGTCATGCTGTCGACCGGCTCGACGCTCAATTTCGGCATCGTCACCGTGTTCGGCGTGTTCGCCGGCAGTCTGGTCACGGCTGTTACCACCGGGCGATTCCAGCTCGAAGGCTATCGATCGCCGCAGCACATGCTGCGCTCGGCAGGCGGCGCCGCGCTGATGGGCGCCGGCGGCGTGATGGCCTTCGGCTGCTCGATCGGGCAGGGGCTGACCGGCTTGTCGACGCTGTCGCTGTCGTCCTTCATCGCGGTCGCCGGCATCATGCTCGGCACCGGCGCCGGCCTGCGCGGGAGCTTGCGGGTCAGGCCGTTAGCGACGGTCTAGGGCGTGTACTCATGACCGTCGGCTTCCAGCCATAAAGCGGAAGCTGCCCGGTTCGGTAGTAGCGGCGGCTTTCGACCCGAAGCGGACATGCGTTGAACCGAGGTCTGCCCGGACGCAATGGCAAAAACGGGCGATGATCCGGGGTTGATCCCGCTTGTCCGGGCGGAGACAATGGGATCGGCGGTGAGGTTTGCCCGATGAGTGATTTTCAGCTGCCCGAGACACATTACGCGCAAAGCGGCGATGTGAGCATCGCCTATCAGGTGATGGGGAACGGGCCGATCGACATGATCCTGGTCCCGGGCCTGTTCTCTCACATCGAATTCCAGCACGAGATGACCGGTTTCACGGCATTCCTGCGCCGACTGGCGTCCTACGCGCGGGTGACGACTTTCGACAAGCGTGGCCAGGGCCTGTCGGACCGAATTTCCGGGGCGGCCACGATGGAGGAACGCATGGACGACGTGCGCGCCATCATGGACGCGATCGGTTCAAAACGTGCGGCCCTGATCGGTTTCTCCGAGGGGAGCTGCATGAGCGTGCTGTTCGCGGCGACCTACCCGGATCGCGTGTCTCATCTCGTCCTGATCGGTGGCTTTGGCCGCGCCGCGGATCGATCGTCCGATGACGAATGGCGATCCCGCGTCGAGGAGCTCGTGAAGAATTGGGGCAGCGGCGATACGATCAAGACGGTCGCTCCGAGCGAAGCGCACAAGCCGGGGGCCGTCGAGCAGTACGGCAAGTTCGAGCGGCTGGGGAGCAGCCCCGGCGCGTTGCGTACCATCATGCATCTCAATCGAAAGATCGACGTGACGGCAGTTCTGCCGACATTGCAAGTACCGACGCTTGTGCTGCACAGTCGCGCCGATATCCAGGTTCCGGTCGAGTTTGGCCGGAAGCTCGCCGTTGGAATCCCGGGCGCGAAACTGATCGAATACCCGGAGGGCGATCATTACTTTTGGTTGGGTGACACCGAGGCTATCCACGGCGACATCGAAGAGTTCGTCACTGGCCACCGCGATCGCGCGTCCGCAGAGCTGGAGCGCGTGCTGGCGACCGTCTTGTTCACCGACATCGTCGACTCCACCCGCAGCGCGGCTGCGGTGGGCGACCAGCGGTGGCGCCGGATGCTGGACGATCACGACCGACTTGCGCAGCAAGTGATCGGCCGGCATCGCGGCAATTTCGTCAAAAGCACCGGCGACGGCGTGTTAGCAACCTTCGACGGGCCCGGCCGGGCGGTGCGTTGCGCCCTTGCGTTCGGCTCCGCTGCGAAGCAAATCGGGCTGCCGTTGCGCGCGGGTCTGCATACCGGCGAGATCGAGATCAGGGGCGCGGACATCGGTGGCATCGCGGTTCATGCCGCCGCGCGCGTAATGTCGCATTGCGGGTCCGATGAAGTCCTGGTGTCGCGTGTCGTAACCGACCTGGTCGCTGGCGCCGGGCTAAAATTTGCCGAGCGCGGTTCTTACGAACTCAAAGGACTGCCGGGAAAGTGGGAGTTGTTTGCGGCGACCGGATAGCCATCGAATCGGAAACTCGCCTCCTGAGCCCCTACTGCCTATCTCTATGAGCGCGGCCCGCGTCCGCTCTTGCCGGCAGACCGGACAAGCGGCGGAACGCGGCGAGCACGCTGTATCTGACACTGCCGGCATCTATTCTGCTCAGCACGGACGAGGTGTCGAATGACCGCTTTTGGCCCGTGGCTGACCTCAACCCAGAGCGGGGCGATGTCCGCTTCTGCGAGGTGACTCGAACAAGGGCATGCTGGCTGCCGGGGGCAGCCTTTGACCCAAAGCCGACGAAGACGTGACCTGCACACGTGCAGAGGCTTTATTGAGCGTCTAGTTATGGTAGAGTTAATGAGATGAGACTACCAGAGGACACGATGAAAAACCGTGCGCACTTCCTTCCAGTTCGCACTGGCGGCGTGGCTGGTATTATTCCTTCTCGGGGTGCTACCGTACGCGGCTAGCCAGGCGCTAAAAATCAAAGATCGTCCTCGCGTAATGGGATTTTTCTCAAACTACCGCGAGGTTTCCGGTACAAAAGGCTCTAGATACGTTGTGGCTACTCTCGATTTCGATCGACCAAGCCCTCAAGGCCTAGTTCACTGCAAGATTGATCCCTATACGCTGGGCCCAGTTAACACTGAAGCATCAAAGCTTTCGAACGCTCAATTTGCCGTACAGAGATGGGCACAAGCGAGGCGGCGATACAGTTGCCGCTTGGAAGCCCGCATGACCTTTGGGGCTGGATACGGCTCCTTCTCCTCGGTTCGATGTACGCAACAATAATCGGATGTGTTTATAGCTTCGCTATGCTGCACGATTACGTCTGGAAGCGCGGGCATGACAAGCAGACGGCGGGCTGAGCACCACCACGTGACATATGCTCGGGTCACGTCTGCTTCTGGCCCTTCGCTTCCGTTAGGGTGTTGCGGCGAGATGTCCGGGGTCCGGGGTAGAGCGGAAGCTCCCCAGCGCTGGTCAAAACGGCGCGGTTGACTCGCAACGGACTTGACACGAGCTGTTTCGCGAGCCTTGTTCCCGATGGTAAAACCTGCTTGATGGACACCATGGGCACCGTTCGCAACGTCGAAGGCGATTTTCCCCAAGGTGGGGGCGAAGCTGCCGCACTCATCAGGTCTCTTGACTGGTCTGCCACCGGCCTGGGGCCCATCGCGGAATGGCCTGCACACCTCAAAAGTGCAGTCAGCCTTATGCTGCCGGCAAAAGCACAGATAGTGCTGTTCTGGGGGCCGGAGTTTGTGGCGCTATACAATGACGCTTATGCACCGTCGATAGGTCAGAAGCACCCAACGGCTCTTGGACGGCCTGCGCGCGAGAACTGGGCCGAGTTGTGGGATGATTTAGAACCGCTACTCAGAAGCGTCCTCAATACCGGCGAAACTGTCTTCGCCAAGGATCGTCCCTTCTACATCGAGCGCCACGGCTACCCAGAAACGGTCTACTTCGACATTTCCTATTCTCCTGTTCAAAACGAGGCGGGCGAAATTGGCGGTGTACTTTGCATCGTCAGTGAGACGACCGAACGTGTATCTGCGCAAGAGCGCCAACGGCTGCTCGCTCGGGAGGCAAACCATCGCGTAAAGAACATGTTTGCCGTTTTCCAAGGCATCATAAGTCTCAGCGCTCGGTCAGCTCGAACGCCGCAGGAAATGGCTCAGTCCTTACGAGGCCGTCTGAACGCTCTCATGCAGGCCAAGGATCTGATCCGTCCCGGGATTATGGGTACGGAGATCCACAGCGAGCGAACGACCGTAGGAGACGTCGTGCGAACGGTCTTGCGACCGTACGAAGATGACACGTTTCGCGAACGCGTCATCTTAACAGGACCCACTGTGCCCGTGGGTGCTATGGCCGTGACCGGTCTCGCTCTCGCGCTGCACGAAACCACAACGAATGCGGCCAAGTATGGCGCGCTATCGGAGCCGACCGGTTCGATCAGTGTCACATGGGCGACCAAGGGCGGCAACTTACACCTTGATTGGAAGGAAACCGGCGGCCCCGCAATTGTTGCTCCGCCATCAGCCAAAGGTTTTGGGAGCGTGCTTGCAGAGCGCAGCATTTCTGATCAGCTCGGCGGCAAGGTTGAGCACAGTTGGCTGCCGAGCGGGCTCAGGCTGAGGGTTACGGTTCCTCTGGATCGTCTTGCAGTCTGAGGCTGTGCCCGGCCGTAGCATTTTGCGGCAAGCGTCCATTGAGGTTCTGTTTCGTAGCAACTCGAGCGGGACCATCAAATGACCGATTGTGGCCCAAGGCCGACATGCAGCAATGTCGGTTCGACGTCAGCTTCCGAGACCGAAGCGGAGGTGACGAATCTATGAGTACAGGCCCTAGTTACGCCCGCGCCGGCGCATCCGCCAGCGCGCTGAGCGCGATGCCGCCGACGATCAAGGCCGCGGCAATTGCCAGCGACAGATCGATCGGCTCGCCGAGCAGCAATGCTGCGGTCACGATCCCGACGATCGGGGTCCCCGTGGTGCCGAGCGAGGTCGTCAGCGCCGGCAGGCTCTTGTTGACCATGGACATCGCCCAATAGGCCAGCGCCGTGCCGATGAAGCCGGAATAGAGAAACAGCAGCACGAGGTGCGGCGACCATGTCACCGTGGGCACGCCCTCGGTGACCAGCGCCGTCGCCGTGAGCACCACCGTCGCGACCAGCACCTGCCACAGCAGGAGTTGCAGCGGCGTCGCGATCCAGCGGTGCGAGCGGATGTAGATGATGTTCGCGGCCCAGCAGATCGCCGCAAGGATGATCATGCCGGCGCCGACGATGACGTGCAGATTGCTCCAGTCCAGCGACGTCGGGTTGAGGATCACGCAGAGTCCTGCAAGCCCGGAGGCGACGCCGACCAGCTTCAATGGTCCGAGCCGTTCGGTCCGCGCTGCGCCGGCGGCGAGCGCGACCCAGAGCGGCGTGGTGTAGCCGAGCACGATGCCCTTGCTGGCCGGCAGGTAGCGCAGGCCGCCCGCGACCAGGGTCGAGAAGAACGTCATGTGCAGCAGTGCGACGCTGAGCACGACGGGGACGTCGGCGATCCGCGGAATGATCAGATTGCCGCTGGCGCGCAGGATCACCAAGAGGGCGACGAGAGCAATCCAGCTGCGGATCGATGCGGTCCACAGTGGCGGCACCGCCTCGACCAGCGATTTGGTCACCGACCAGTTGATGCCCCAGGCCAGCACCACGACGACGAACAGGGCGGCGGCCTTGGCAGGGGATAGGGATTGGTTCACGGGCGGGTCCTTGCAGGCGATACCGCTTGTGAATAGGATCGCGCTGGCTCTCTCGAAAGAGCCAGATTGGACAGATCGAAGGAGCCAGATTGATCCTCGCCGAATTGCTCGCGCTGAAGCGTGCGGATGATGCCGGGCTGACCGCGCAGCTGACGCAGCAATTGCGGGCGCTGATGGCGGCGGGCCGGATCAGGAGCGGAGCCGTGCTGCCGTCGAGCCGCACCCTTGCGGCCGAGCTCGACGTGTCGCGCAACACGGTGACGCATGCCTATGAGCAGCTCGTGGCCGAGGGGTATCTGCGCGTCGCCGCGCGGCGGCGGCCGGTGGTCACGGATGATATCGAGGCGCGCTTTGCCAAGCCTGTGCCCGCGCCGCGGCGCGATGCCGCTCGCAAGCCGTTGCTGTCGCCCTGGGCTCTGCAGCTCTCCGACATGGATTGGCCGCTGTCCTATCAGGCCGATTTTCGGCCGCTGCGCCCTGGACTAGCGGATGCGCGCGAGTTTCAGCACGAGATCTGGGCGCGCTGCCTGCGCCGCAGCGCGCTGCGGCGTCGCTTCAACGACCAGACCGTGGTCAACCGGCCGAGCCTGCGCGAGGCCTTGCGCGACTATCTCGAGATCAGCCGCGGCGTGCGCGCCGAGGCCGATCAGATCCTGATCCTGCCGGCGGCGCAGGCGGCACTGACGTTGATCGCCGCGACCACCGTCGTCGCCGGCGATGCGGTGTGGACCGAGGATCCCGGCTATCCCGGCGCCGCGGCGGCGTTTCGCGCGGCCGGCGCCGATGTCGTCGGTATCAGGCTCGATCAATGGGGCATGATGCGGATGCGTGCGGCGCGCGCGCCGAAGCTCATTTTCACGACGCCGTCGCATCAGCACCCGACCGGGCGGGTGATGCCGGTGGCGCGCCGCACCGAGCTGTTGGCGGCGGCCGAGCCCGGCAAGACCTGGATCGTCGAGGACGATTACGACGGCGAGTTTCACTATGACAGCCGCCCGATGCCGGCGCTGCAGGGGCTCGATCGCGAGGGACGCGTGCTCTATCTCGGCACGTTTGCAAAAGCGATGACCGCCGATATCCGCATCGGCTATCTGGTGGTGCCGCCACAACTGGCGCGGACGATGGAGATCGCGCAGCGCCATCTCGGGCTGATCGCTTCCGTGCACGTCCAGGAGGCGCTGGCCGGCTTCATGGCCGACGGACATTTCCTGGCGCATGTCAGGCGGATGCGGCGGATCTATCGCGCGCGCCGCGATTACCTCGCTGCGGCGCTGGCGAGCCAGCTCGGCGAGGTGCTCGCGGCCGAGGTCCCGCCCGGTGGGATGCAACTGATCGCGCGCTTCAGGGATGGCGCCGCGGAACACAGCACAGTGGCGCGGCTGGTGGCCGCCGGCGTCGAGGTGCGTGCGCTGTCGAGCCTCGCGCTGGAGCGGCCACACGACCACGGCCTGTTGCTCGGCTTCGCCGCCTGGCGCGAGAACGAGATCGGCGCCGCGGTGCGCATCATGGCGAACTGCCTGGCCGGCAAGCGGGCCGGGCGTGGCTAAAGCAGGATGAGTTTTGGTTGAATCGGCTTGCCGCGGTCTCAGTTCACCTCTCCCCGTTGGGGAGAGGTCGGATTGCCAAGCAATCCGGGTGAGGGCTCTTGCTCTCGATAGACCGTAACCCCTCACCCGATTTGCTGCGCAATCGACCTCTCCCAAGGGAGAGGTGAACCTCCGATGCCGATCCAGCTTAACCTAATCTCATCGCGCTTTAGGCAGCGAGGTGCCGCTGCACGATTTCGGAATATTGGAAATGTATCGCTGAGTTGCCCGACGTGTCAAGCGGTCTTGTCGAACGCCGGGCGGCCGCCGGCTACTGTGCATGGGGTTGTTTTCGATTTTTTCAGTCCGCCCCTCACTCCGCCGCCTTGGTGACGATCCGCACCTCCGACGTCAGCGTCTTGTGCACCGGGCATTTGTCGGCGATCTCCATCAGCCGCTTGCGCTGGTCGGCGTCGAGCTCGCCCTCGATCCGGATGACGCGGTCGATCTGGTCGAGCATGCCCTCGCGGGTCTCGCACTCCTCGCAATCCTTGGCATAGATCTTGTTGTGCTGCAGCGTCACGGTGATGCGATCGACCGGCAGCGACTTGCGATCGGCATACATCCGCATCGTCATCGAGGTGCAGGCGCCTAATCCGGTGAGCAGGAAATCGTACGGCCCGGGGCCGGTGTCATCGCCGCCGACGGCCACCGGCTCGTCGGCGATCAACCGGTGCGGACCTGTCGTGACGATCTGCTGGAACTTGCCGTTGCGGGTCTCCTGCACCACGACATTGCGCGGCGCGCTGCCGGTGTCGGCCACGGGCTGCGGCGCGAGATCGACGTAGCGCTCGGCCCAGGCGCCGATCACGCCGGCGACATAGGCTGCATCCTGCTTGCCGCTCAGCAGATGGTCCGCGCCCGCAAGCGAGACGAAGCTCTTGGGGTGCTTGGCCGCGATGAAGATGTTGGTGGCGTTGTCGATGCCGACGGTGTCGTCGGTCGGCGAATGCATCACCAGCAGCGCCTTGTGCAGCTGCTTGACTTGCGCCATCAAATTCTGCTCGGCGACGTCGTCGAGGAATTCGCGCTTGATGCGGAAGGGACGGCCGGCGAGCGACACTTCGCCTTCACCCTGCGCGCGGATGTCCTCGATGCGGTCCTTGAAGAGATGCGTGACATGCACGGGATCGGACGGCGCGGCGATGGTCGCGACCACCTTCGCCTCCGGAATCCGGCCGGCGGCCGCGAGGATTGCGGCGCCGCCGAGGCTGTGGCCGATCAGGATCGCGGGCGCCTTGCGCGTCTCGCGCAGATGGTCGGCGGCGCGGACGAGGTCGGCAACGTTCGATGAGAACGTCGAATTGGCGAAATCGCCTTCGCTGGAGCCGAGGCCGGTGAAGTCGAAGCGCAGCGTGGCGATGCCCTTGGCGGCGAGCGCTGTCGCGATGCGCTTGGCCGCCAGCACGTCCTTGCCGCAGGTGAAGCAGTGCGCGAACAGCGCATAGGCCTTGACCGGCCCGTCGGGCGTATCGAGCGCGGCGGCAAGCTGATGGCCGCCGACACCGGTGAATTGAAAGCGTTCGTGCGGCACGGCAGGCTCCATCGGTGGGGTGTTGTCAGTCGCCAGAATAGCGCTGTTCGGCCCAGGGATCACCGCGATTGTGATAGCCGCGCACCTCCCAGAAGCCCGGCGCATCTTCGGTGAGGAATTCGATGCGCTGCAGCCATTTGGCGCTCTTCCAGAAATACAGATGCGGCACCACCAGCCGCACCGGGCCGCCATGCTCCCGCTCCAGCGGCTGGCCCGACCAGCTATGGGCAAGCAGCGCGTCCTCGGCGGCGAAATCCTCGAGCGCGAGGTTTGTCGTGTAGCCGTCATACGAATGCAGCACGACGAAGCGCGCGTCCTCACGCGGCTGGCAGGCGGCGAGCAGGTCGCGCGTCGCAAGCCCCTCCCACTGATTGTCGTAGCGCGACCAGGTGGTGACGCAGTGGATGTCGGAGACGAACTGCGTCTGCGGCTGCGCCAAGAATTGCGGCCAGTCCCAGTAGATCGTCTGCTCGACCGCGCCGTAGACGTCGAGCCGCCAGCGCTCCCGTGTCACGTTCGGCAGCAGCCCGAGATCGAGCACCGGCCAGTCCGCCGTCAGATGCTGGCCCGGCGGCAGGCGCTGCTCCTCCGGCCTTGTGACCTTGCCGGTGAGGAATTTGCCCTCGCGCGCCCAGCGCTGCTTGCTGCGCGTCAGCTTGCTTTCGGGCGGTTCGTGATCGTCGGTCATGGCGTCATGCCGTCATTCGTGGCGATGCATCGCGGAGTCGTGCTTGGTGTCGCGCATGGTCGAGTAGATCAAGAGCGACAGGAAGATCATGCCGCTGAGATAATAGTAGAACCAGTCCTCATGCCCGATGCTCTTGAAATAGAGTGCGACTGCGGGCGCGGTACCGCCGAAGATCGATACCGTGATGGCGTAGGGCAGGCCGACGCCGAGCGCGCGGACGTTGGTCGGGAACAGCTCGGCCTTCACGATCGCATTGATCGAGGTGTAGCCGGCGACGAAGATCCAGGCGCAGCAGATCAGCAGGAACGCGATGAAGGGCGACTTGGTCTCCTTCAGCGCGGTCAGGATCGGGATCGTCGCCAGCGTGCCGGCGACGCCGAAGAAGATCAAGAGCGGCTTGCGGCCGATCTTGTCGGAGAGCCCGCCATAGATCGGTTGCAGGATGGTCGCGAAGATCAGCGAGCCGAAGATCACGAAGGTGGTCTGGTCCTCGGTGAGGCCGACCGACAGCTTGACGAAGGTCTGCATGTAGGTGGTGAAGGTGTAGAACGCCGCGGTGCCGCCGGCGGTGAGGCCGACCACCAGCAGCAATTCGCGCGGATAGTTCAACAGGCCGACGATCGAGCCGGTCGGCTTGGAGACCTTCTTGGCCTCCTCGAACGCCTCGGTCTCGTGCAGGCCGCGCCGCATCACCGCCGCGAAGATCGCGAGCAGGGCGCCGATCACGAACGGAATCCGCCAGCCCCAGGCCTTCAGCTCGTCCGGGGTCAGGAACACCTTCTGCAGCAACAGCAGCACGATGATCGCGGTGAGCTGGCCGCCGATCAGGGTGACGTATTGGAAGCTGGAATAGAAGCCACGATGCTTGGGATCGGCGACCTCGCTGAGATAGGTGGCGCTGGCGCCGTATTCGCCGCCGAGGCTGAGCCCCTCGATGATGCGGGCGAGCGCCAGGATCGCGGGTGCGGCAATGCCGATGGTGGCATAGGTCGGCGTCACCGCGATGATCAGCGAGCCGAAGCACATGCAGACCACCGAGAGCGTCAGCGACAGCCGCCGGCCGTAGCGGTCGGCGATGAAGCCGAACAGCCAGCCGCCGAGCGGTCGCATCAGGAAGGTGGCGGCGAACAGCACGGCAGCATTGAGCTGCTGCACCACCGGATCGCTGTGCGGGAAGAACGCCGGCGCGAAATACAGTGCGAAAGCGGTGTAGGCGTAGAAATCGTACCATTCGACGAGATTGCCGACCGAACCGATGAAGATCGCCTTGACCCGCCGCTCGACGTCATGGATGTCGAGATGATCGCTCGCGGATTGAGCGGTTTGTTCGGACATTGGCAGGCCTCCCCGGATTCTCTGGCGCGATTCCGGGGCAACCTAGCTCATTTGCGTGGTGCGATGTAACTGCTGTCCTGGTCCTTCAGGCGTTCTTGCCGAACAGAACGGGCAGTTGACGCGGGCCGCGCACCGTGCCTTCGGACCAGGTGACCTTGCCGGCCGGGTCGAGGCGGAAATCCGGAATCCGCTTCAGCCATTCCTCGATCGCCACCTGCATCTCCATCCGCGCCAGGTTGGAACCGACGCAGCGGTGGATGCCGAGGCCGAAGGCGGCGTGGCGGTTCTCCTTGCGGTCGATCACCACCTTGTCCGCATCGGGGAACATCGCAGGGTCGCGATTGGCCGCGGGGAACGACAGCAGCACCATGTTGCCGGGCTTGACCGGGCAGCCGGAGATCGTGGTTTCCTTCATCACCTCGCGCGCCATCGTCACCGGGGAATAAGCGCGCAGGAATTCCTCGATCGCGGTCGGGATCAGCGCCGGCTCCGCGACCAGGCGCTCGCGGTCGGCGGGCGTCCTGGCGAGGTGCCAGAGCGAGGAGCCGATCGCGCTCCAGGTGGTGTCGATCCCGGCGATCAGGAGCAGCCGCAACGAGCCGAGCACGTGCTCGTCGGTCAGCGGCTGGCCTCCGGGGCCCTTGGCCCGCAACAGCTGCGAGATCAGATCGTCGCCAGGCTCGAGCTTGCGCTGCTCGAGATGGGCCATGAAGTAGCCGGTCATCTCGCGCACGCCGCTCATCATCTCGTTCTCGTCCTTGATGCCGAGCTCGAGGATCTGGTGGATCCACTTGATGAAGAGGTCGCCGTCCTTCTCGGGGATTCCTAGCATATGGGCGATGGCGCGCACCGGGATGTGCTTGGTGTAGCGGGCCGCGGCGTCGCACTGTCCGTCGGCGATGAACTCGTCGATCAGCTCGTTGCAGATCGCGCGCACCCGCGGCTCCAGCCGCTTCATCGCGTCCGGCGTGAACGGCGGCAGCAGCACCTGTTTGGCGGGCTTGTGCTCCGGCGGATCGGAGGTGATCGGCGGCGCGCGGGCGGAGATCTCGGGCCGGACGTCGCGCACGATGACGCGGCGCGAGGAGAAATGCTCGGTGTCGTAGGCGATCTCCTTCACCGCCTGATAGGTGGTCGGCATGTAGCAGCCGAGGAAGCGCTCGGTGTGCACGACAGGCGAGGCCGCGCGCAACGTCTCCCAGATCGGGAACGGGTCGTCGGTCCAGACCGGATCGGTATGGTCGAAATCATGGACCCAGTCGGTGACCGGGGGATGTTCGGGCAGATAGCTTGCGGACGGGGAATCGGACATCGGCTCGTTTCCTTCTCGTTCGATCAAATGCTGGCCGGCTCAACGGGAGGCCACGCGGCCATCCCCGCTGGCGGCTATTCCTCGGTGACTTCGATCGCGATTTCCGGGCAGTTGGTCTGCGCGAGCCAGGCCTTGTCCTCGAGCCCGGCCGGAACGGTGCCGTCGCCGACTTCATGAGCGTTGCCGTATTCGTCGAGCTCGAACAGTTCGGGGGCGAGCGATTTGCAGCGGGCGTGACCCTGGCATTTGTCCTGGTCGACGCGGATTCTGAGCTTGGACATGCAAGCACTCTCCCTCGGCTCTGGCGCACAGGTGGGGCGCGCCGGGTTCCTCATTTTGGTTTATGCAAGTTCCAGCTTGCTTGGGCGGCCGGTCAACAACCAGCTCACTAAGTTATAGCATATTACATTATCGACTGGTGTGCGCGTCAAGCGAAAATTCGGGGTGCGGGACGGGTGTTCTGCGACGGCCGCGCGACATGATGGCCGCACGCCCCGGGGAGGCGGCCCCTAATGCGTGCGCGCCGTTGGTGCAGTGAGCGGGCCCCAGGCGGCGAGGGCGGCGGCTGCGATCTGCTCGAGCTGCTTGCGGCTGGCGCCGTCGCGCGCCTGGATCGACATGCCCTGCTGCACCGTGATGTAATATTGGGCGATCGCGTCAAGGTCGGCCGCGGGTGAGACCTCGCCGCGCTCGACGCCCTGGCGCAGACGTTCGCGCAGCTCCGTCACCGCCTGCGCGCGCCGCTGCACGAGTTCGCGCCGCACGGTCTCGGAATGTTCGTTCGGATGCAGCGCCGATAAGACCACAAGGCAACCGGGCGGGCGTGAGCGGCGGGTGAAGACGCGCGCGGTCTGCATCAGGAAGGTTTCCACCGCCTGATAGGCAGTGTGCGTCTTGGTCACGGCACCCCAGATCAGTCCACCTTCGCTCGCCACGTAATAGTCGAGCGCCTTGCGGAACAGGTCCTCCTTGCTGCCGAAGGCCGCATACAGGCTGGGCGAGGCAATGCCCATCGCCGAGGTGAGGTCGGCCATTGAGGCGCCCTCATAACCCCTCAGCCAGAACACCTCCATCGCGCGCGCCAAAGCGGCGTCCTTGTCGAAATTCCTCGGGCGGCCACGCTCAGCCATCGGTCGGTCCATTTCTGTGTCGATCACTAAATAATTCACTTGACGCCTCGGCGCAAGCTTTCTAATTCTGTGTCGGTCGTTACAGATATGTAACCCCCAACGAATGAGCCCCAACATGACCCTGTCCCTGCAAGGAAAGCGCGCCCTCGTCACCGGCGGCAGCCGCGGCATCGGCGCAGCCATCGCCAAACGTCTCGCCGCCGAAGGCGCCGACGTCGCGATCACTTATGAACGCTCGGCCGAGCGCGCCGAAGCCATCGGAGTCGAGATCAGGAAACAGGGCCGCCGCGCGCTTGCGCTACAGGCCGATAGCGCGGACGCCAGCGCCGTGCGCGGCGCGGTGAACGCGGCCGCCAAGGCGTTCGGCGGTCTCGACATCCTGGTCAACAATGCCGGCATCTTCCGCGGCGGCGGTCCGATCGATGCCGTCACGTTGGAGGAAATCGACGCCACGCTGGCCGTGAACGTGCGGGCGGTGGTGGTCGCCTCGCAGGCCGCGGTCGCCCATATGGGCGAGGGTGGCCGCATCATCAACATCGGCAGCAACCTCGCCAGCCGGGTGCCCGACGCCGGCATGAGCCTCTATTCGATGAGCAAGTCGGCGTTGATTGCCTGGACCCAGGGCTTGGCCCGCGACCTCGGCGGCCGCGGCATCACGGTCAATATCGTCCATCCCGGCTCCACCAACACCGACATGAACCCTGCCGATGGCGAGCAGGCCGAGGCGCAACGCGCGCGCATGGCGATCAAGCGCTACGGCAAGGCCGATGACGTCGCTGCCCTGGTCGCGTTTGTCGCCGGTCCCGAAGCGGGCTCGATCAATGGCGCCGGTCTCACCGTCGATGGCGGCGCCAACGCTTGACGACGTTGGCGTAGCGAGCGCGCTGCCCCGCGCCCTCGGCCCCGGGCAGGGAACCCGTTAAGCAAGTCAGAGTCCACCGGCGATCTTGATAGACTTTCTAATGGACGCGCTGGCCGGTTTTACGGTTAATTGCCAATGGACGTCTCGTCCGCGGATGGAAGTGACCTGAACGCCCGATGTCGCTATTGTGGCGTATCCGCTATAGCTTGGCCGACGGGTGATCAGCATCTGGATGGGACAAATCGTTCGTAAGTCGTTCAAAACCTATCATCATGGCGACCTCCGGGAGGCGCTGATCCAGGCCGCGCTGCGCGAGGTCGAGCTCGGTGGCCCGGAAGCGATCAGCATCAAGGCGCTGGCCAAGCAGCTCGGCGTCTCGCAGCCGGCGCCGTACCGGCATTTCGCCGACCGCGAAGCGCTGCTGGAAGCGGTGACCGCGGAGGCATTCCGGCAGTTCAACGTGATCATGCGCGAGGCAATCGCGGAGCCTGGCAAGGGCTCGAAACTGTCGCGCTTTGCCCAGGCTGCGCTGGCCTTCGGGCTCGAGCGCCACGGCATCTACCGGTTGATGTTCGCATCCCGAACCATGGCCTGCGCGCCGGTCGGCAGCGAGCTGCACGTCGCGGCGATGGAAACGCTGGCGCTGCTGATCGAGTCGTTCGAGGCGCCCGCGGTCGGGCTGTTGCGCGAACGGCAGGCGCTGAAGATCTGGGCCGGGCTGCACGGCATCGTGATGCTCGCCGAGCAGGGCCTGCTCACCGGCGAGGTCGGCCAGATCAGCCGCGAGGAGCTGATGGACGAGATCGTCGAGCAGACCAAGCTCGCGCTGTCAGCCGCGCTGCACGCGACGGAAGAAAAGGCGTAAGACGCCTTAACCTATTGCTGGGGCAGGATCGTTCCGGAAACCCGCTCCGCACTTTTCCGGATCATGCCTTCGGCGCGCGCGGATCGATCGGGGTGGTGCCGCGCACGCCCAGAATGTCCTCCAGCACTTTCGCGCCGGCCAGAAGCTGCGCCTCGGCACGCGGCTTGGCGATCATCTGCAGGCCGACCGGAAGGCCCGATGCGGTGAAGCCGCAAGGCAGCGACAGCGCCGGGCAACAGGCCAGCGTGATCGCATAGACGATGCCGAGCCATTCGACGTAATTGTCGAACTTCTTGCCGTCGCATTCGGCGACGTAGCGGTTCTCGACCGGGAACGGCGGCACGATGGTCGCGGGCGCCAGCAGCAGGTCGTATTTTTCGAAGAACTCGAGCGCACGCGCGGTGATCGCCACACGCTGCGCCTCGGCGCGCTCCAGCTTTTCGACGCTGAGCTTCAGCCCTTCCTCGATGTTCCAGATCACTTCGGGCTTCAAGAGATCGCGCTTGGTGCGCAGCAATTCGGCCTTGCTGATCGCGAAGTCGAATGCGCGCAGCACATGGAAGCATTCATGGGCCTCGCGGAAATCGGGATGCGCCTCCTCGACGATCGCGCCGGCCTCCGCGAAACGTTCCGCGGCCTTGCGGGTCACCGCTTTGACCTCGGGATCAACCGGCGTGATGCCGAGATCGGGTGAGTAGGCGATGCGTTTCGGCTTGCTGCCCGAACGCGCAGCAGACAGGAACGAGGTCGGCAGCACCGGCAGCGACAGCGGGTCGGCCGCATGCTCGCCGCTCATCGCGTCGAGCAGCAGCGCGAGGTCCTCGACATTGCGCGCCATCGGTCCCTGCTGGCCGAGGGTGCGGTCGACACCGAATTTCGGCGTTTGCGCGACCCGGCCGATCGACGGCCGGAGGCCGACGACGCCGCAGAAGCTCGCCGGGTTGCGCAAGCTGCCGCCCATGTCGGAGCCGTGGGCGAGCCACGCCGTGCCGCTGGCGAGCGCCGCCGCGGCGCCGCCGGAGGAGCCGGCGGCCGAGCGCGACGTGTCCCAGGGATTGCGGGTCGGGCCGAACACCTCGTTGAAGGTGTTGGCGCCGGCGCCGAATTCCGGCGTGTTCGACTTGGCGTAGATCACGCCGCCGTTTTGTTCGAGACGCTCGACCAGGATGTCGGATTTCGTGGGGACATTGTCCTTGAAGATCGGCGAGCCCAGTGTGGTCAGCACGCCGGAGACGGCGGTGAGGTCCTTGATCGGGACCGGAAGGCCCGCGAGCAGGCCGCGCTCGCCGACCGGTTTCTGCATCAAGGCCTTGGCATGGCTGCGGGCACGGTCGAAGCAGAGCGTCGGCAGCGCATTGACCTTGCCGTCGACCTCGGCGATGCGCTTCTCCAGCACATCGAGCAGGTCGAGCGGCGTGACGTCGCCGGCTTTCAGTTTCTCTACGACGGCACACGCCGTTTCCTTCACCAGGCCCTGATCAGCCATGCACCGTTGCTCCTATGTCTTCTGTTTCCTGGTGCTGTAGAACATTTTCTGGCCTCGTGGCAATGCGACGAGAACCGAAGGGGCAGGGATGGCAGGTTTGTTTTCGGCGCTGGACTGGCGCGCGATGAGTCAGCAGGAGCGGGACCTCGGCTTGAACAATGGCGTTGCGGTCAAGGGTAGCGCCGAGATCGCCGCCGGCTGGGAGCAGCGCTCCGCGGCGCTGCGGCAGCAGCATCCCGACCATCTCGACCTCCGATACGGCCCGCGTGAACGCAACCGGATCGATTTCCTCAAAGCCCGCGACGGCGCGCCGACGTTGTTGTTTATTCATGGCGGTTACTGGCAGACCCGCGCCAAGGAGGTGTTCACGATCTTCGCCGAGGGACCGATGGCGCATGGCCTCAATGTCGCGCTGATCGGCTACACGCTGGCGCCGGATGCCACGCTCGACGAGATCGTCGCCGAGATTCACGCCGGCATCGATTTTCTGGCCGGGCAGTTGCCCGCACTCGGCGCCGCGGCCGGTGGCATCGTGGTGTCGGGCTGGTCGGCCGGCGGACATCTGACGTCGATGGCGTTGTCGAACGCCCACGTCCGGGCCGGCATGGCGATCTCGGGCATCTATGACCTCGAGCCGATCCGGCATTCCTACCTCAACGAGAAGCTCAGGCTCGACGAGGCCGGCTCACGGCGCAATTCGCCTGTCATGCAGCAAGGCGGCACGGCAAAGCCGCTGTCGCTGGTGGTCGGCAGCGCCGAGCTGCCGCTGCTGCGCAAGCAGACCGCCGATTTCGCCGGCCAACGCGCCCGCTACGGCCTGCCGGTGACCTATGAGGAGATCGCGGGGGCCGATCATTTCTCGATCATGAACCAGATGCTGGCGCCGCAAGGGCGTGTCACGACGCTGATCCGGCAGCTGTTCGAGCGGACGGCGGGATAACACGTCATTGCGAGGAGCGAAGCGACGAAGCAATCTATCGCGCCGCATATGCCGATGCATGGATTGCTTCTGCATGGATTGCTTCGCTTCGCTCGCAATGACGGAGAGCGCGCCTAACCCCACCCCGACGTCAGGCCGCCGTCCACCGTGTAGATCACGCCCGACGTATAGCCCGCGCGATCGGAGGCCAGGAACGCCATCAGGTCGCCGATCTCGCGCGCATGCGCGGGGCGGCCGAGCGGCAGGCCCTTCTGGAATTCCTTGTAGCGGCTCTCGTCACCGAACTGGTTCTTGGCGCGGGTCTTGAGCAGCGTGACGTGGCGGTCGGTGCCGACAGGGCCGGGGTTGATGCCGACGACGCGGATGTTGTCGGCGAGGCTCTTGCCGCCGAGCGCGCGGGTGAACGACATCAGCGCCGCATTGCCGGCGCTGCCGCAGATGTAATTGGCGTCGAACTTCTCGCCGGCCGCGCCGATGTCGTTGACGATCACGCCACCGCCGCGCGCCTTCATCTGGGCATAGATCGCGCGCGTCAGATTGACATAGCCGAACACCTTGAGCTCCCAGGCATGCCGCCAGGTCGCCTCGTCGATCTTGTCGATCGAGCCGCCCGGGATGTCGCCGGCGTTGTTGACGAGGATGTCGATATCGGCAGCCTCTCTTGCCAATCGCGCCAGATCTTCCGATTTGCGCAGGTCGACGACGCTGATCGCCGCATCGATCTGGTGTGCCGAGCGCAGCCGCTCGGCCAGCGCCTTCAATTGCTCGCCGTTGCGAGCGGCGAGCAGCAGATTGGCGCCTTCCTCGGCAAAGGCTTCGGCGGCGGCCGCGCCAATGCCCTTGGAGGCGCCGGTGATCAGGACACGTTTGCCGCGCAGATGCAGATCCATGGGATGTCTCGTTCGGTATGAGGAGCGAATGTCGGCGAAATTGGTGGGGCAGGGTCGCGCCGCGGTCAACACTGCACTGCAGCGTTGCGCTCGCGCGAAGTTTGGTCCATTGCAGGACCATCAGCATAGGCGGCATTGCCGGCCGAGCAAATCACAAGGGTGTTCTCGATGAGCAGTAAGAAGCAGTATCGGATTGCGGTCATTCCCGGTGACGGCATCGGCAAGGAGGTGATGCCGGAGGGCCTGCGCGTCATCGAGGCGGCGGCGAAGAAGCATGGCGTCGACGTCAAGTTCGATCATTTCGACTTCGCCTCCTACGACTATTACGAGAAGCACGGCGAGATGATGCCGGCCGACTGGAAGGACCAGATCGGCAAGCATGATGCGATCTATTTCGGCGCGGTCGGCTGGCCGGCCAAGATCCCGGATCACATCTCGCTGTGGGGCTCGCTGATCAAGTTCCGCCGCGAATTCGACCAGTACGTCAATTTGCGTCCGGTGCGGCTGATGCCCGGCGTGCCGTCGCCGCTGGCGAACCGCAAGCCCGGCGACATCGATTTCTGGGTGGTGCGCGAGAACACCGAGGGCGAATACTCCTCGGTCGGCGGCCGCATGTTCCCGGACACCGACCGCGAATTCGTCACCCAGCAGACGGTGATGACCCGCATTGGCGTCGACCGCATCCTGAAATTCGCGTTCGATCTGGCGCAGTCGCGGCCGAAGAAACATCTGACGTCGGCGACCAAGTCGAACGGCATCTCCATCACGATGCCCTATTGGGACGAGCGCGTCGAGGCGATGGCCAGGAAGTATCCGGGCGTGAAGTGGGACAAGTACCACATCGACATCCTCACCGCGAACTTCGTGCTGCATCCGGACTGGTTCGACGTCGTGGTCGGCTCCAACCTGTTCGGGGACATTCTCTCCGACCTCGGCCCGGCCTGCACGGGCACCATCGGCATCGCGCCGTCGGGCAACATCAATCCGGAAGGCAATTTTCCCTCGGTGTTCGAGCCGGTGCACGGCTCGGCGCCCGACATCGCCGGGCAGGGCATTGCCAATCCGATCGGCATGATCTGGTCCGGCGCGATGATGCTGGAGCATCTCGGCGAGAAGCAGGCCGCTAGCGCCATCGTCGGCGCGATCGAGCGCACGCTCGGCGAACGAACGCTGCGCACCCGCGACCTCGGCGGCAACGCCGATACCACGGCGTGCGGCAAGGCCGTCGCGGAGATGGTGGATTAGGCTGATGTCACCCTCTCCCCTTGTGGGAGAGGGTCGCTTCGCGCAGCGAAGCGGGGTGAGGGGTATCTTTCCGCGGATACAAACCCCTCATCCGTCGCGGACTGCGTCCGCGCCACCTTCTCCCACAAGGGGAGAAGGGAAGAAGGCCGATCCTACCCCTTCACGATCCGCCGGCAATGCTCCCATGCCGCGTGGATCAGGTTCTCGCTCGCTTCCGGCGTGCGGAACGCCGAATGCGCCGACAGCGTCACGTTCGGGATCCTCGTCAGCGGATGATCCTTCGGCAGCGGTTCGATGTTGTAGACGTCGAGCCCGGCGTGGCGGATGTGGCCCGAGTTGAGCGCATCGATCATCGCCTGCTCGTCGACGATCGCGCCGCGCGCGGTGTTGATCAGCACCACGCCCTGCTTCATCTTCGCGATCTTGTCGCGCGTGATCAGGCCGCGGGTCTCGTCGTTCAAGAGCAGATGGATCGAGACCACGTCGCTGTTCGCCAGCACGGTGTCGAGTTCGGTGAATTCGACGCCCGGATGGCTCTTGGGCGACCGGTTCCAGGCGATCACCTTCATGCCGCTGCCGAGCGCGATGCGCGCGACCTCGGCGGCGATGCCGCCGAAGCCGACCAGGCCGAGCGTCTTGCCGGTCAGCTGCATGCCGTCCTCGCGCAGCCAGTTGCCGGCGCGCATCTCGCGGTCCATCTGCGCGATCACCCGAGCCGACGACCACATCAGCGCGATCGCGGACTCCGCGACCGCGGTGTCACCATAGCCCTTGATCAGATGCACGGAGATGCCGAGCTCAGCGAGCTCTTCCGGGTTCATGTAGCTGCGCGCGCCGGTGCCGAGGAACACGACGTGCTTGAGGCCGGCGCACTTCTTTGCCACGTCGGTGGGCAGCGCGGTGTGATCGACCACCGCGATCTCGGCGCCGTCGAGCACCGCCGGGTAGTCCTCGGACTTGATGTCCGGGTTGCGGTTGATCCGCATCTTGGGATCGCCGGGCTTTTCCAATCGCTCCGTGATGACAGCGAGCGATTCATTGGCGTCGACAAACACTGCGCGCACGAAAGCCTCCATCGAAGGGGAGAGTTGATGATCAGGATGCGACGCCGGCGAGCGCCAGCACCGTATGCATCAGGACGTTGGCGCCGGCGGCGCAATCGGCCTGCGTGGCGTCTTCCAGCTCGTTGTGGCTGATGCCGTCCTTGCAGGGCACGAACACCATCGCCGCCGGCATCACCGTGTTGAGGTTGCAGGCGTCGTGGCCGGCGCCGGAGGTGATGCGGCGGTGCGAATAGCCGAGCTGCGTTGCCGCGTTCTCCACGGCGTCGACCAGCTTCGGATCGAAATGCGTCGGCGCCTTGCGCCAGACCTGATCAAGCTGCACCTCGACCTTGCGCCTTGCTGCGATCTCGGCGACCGCGGCGCGCAGGTCGCGATCCAGCGCGTCCATGATCGCGGCATCGGCGCTGCGGCAATCCACCGTGAAGGCGATCTCGCCGGGGATGACGTTGCGTGAGGGCGAGGCGATCACCGCCTCGCCGATGGTGCCGACCGCCTTCGGGCCATGCTTTTTGGCGATGCTCTCCATCGCCAGCACGATCTCCGACAGCGTCGCCAGCGCGTCGCGGCGCAGCGGCATCGGGGTCGAGCCGGCATGGCTCTCGAAGCCGGTGATCTTGCCGTCGTACCACAGCACGCCCTGGCCGGAATCGACCACGCCGATGGTCTTGCCCTCGGCTTCCAGGATCGGGCCCTGCTCGATATGCAACTCGACGAAGCTAGTGAACTTTTGCCGGCCGACCGGGGCATCGCCGCGATAGCCGATCGAGTCCAGCGCCTGCGCCACCGTGACGCCTTCGGCGTCCTTGCGCGACAGAATGTCGTCGGTGGTGAAATCGCCGACATAGGCGGCCGACGCCATCATCGCCGGCGCGAAGCGCGAGCCTTCTTCGTTGGTCCAGTTGCAGATGCAGATCGGCAGCTCGGTCTCGATCCCTGCATCGTTGAGCGTGCGCACCAGTTCGAGCCCGGCCAGCGTGCCGAGGATGCCGTCATACTTGCCGCCGGTCGGCTGGGTGTCGAGATGCGAGCCGACGCCGATCGGCGGCTTCGACATGTCCCGTCCTTTCCGCAAGCCGAACATCGAGCCGAGCGCATCGACCTGCACGTCGAGGCCGGCGTCCTCGCACGCTTTGCGGAACCAGTCGCGGACCTGCTTGTCCTCGGCGCTGAGGGTCAGCCGCCGCACGCCGCCCTTTGGCGTTGCACCAAACTGCGCGGTTTCGTGGATGGTGCCCCAGAGGCGGGCGGAATCGATCTGCAGGTTGGTGGCGGCTCGGCTCATTGCGGCTCTTCCCTTTACGCGACCGTTTTTTCATGACGCGCCGCTCTCGCGTCGTCAACCGCCACGCTCGTCTGTGCGATCTGCCGGGCGAGATGGGCGACACGCTCGATGGCGACCGCATCGGGGGAGGCGAGCCAGTTCGCGGTGAAGGTGAGCGGCGGCAGCTTGAGGTCGGTATCGAGCAGTTGCAGGCGGCCGTCGGCAAGCTCGTTCTCGACGATCGCCGACGGAATCACCGCAATGCCAAGGCCTTCGTTGGCCATGTGAATCACGGTCGCGAGCGAGGTCGAGGCGTGCAGCCGGATCGGCGGCAGATCGGGGGCATTGAACAGCGCGCGCACGGTCTCGTAAGGCTGGGTCTTGCGCGGAAATGTGATGATCGGAAACCGCGCCAGGTCCCGCCGCGCCACCGGGCCGGGGCCGAGACCGAGCGACGGGCTCGCCAGGAAGCCGATCGGATAATCGCACAGCACATGATTGTGCGCGCCGGACGCCGAGACCGGCCCGAGCACGAAGGCGAGCTCGATCTCCTGCGCCAGCAGCCGCGGGGTCAGGTTCGGCGTGATGTCGACCTCGATCTCCAGCGACAGGTTCGGGTAGATCTCGTTGACGCTCTTGACCAGCCGCGGCAGCCAGGTGTGCACGATGGTCTCCGCGACACCGAGCCGCAGCGCGCCGCGCATCGCCGAACGGTCGCCGACCTCCGCCATCATCTCCGAGCGCAGCCCGATCAGCTTCTCGGCGTAGGTCATCATCAGCCTTCCGCTCGGCGTCGGCGAGGCCACCCGGTGATCCCGGTTCAGCAGCTTGACGCCCATCTCGCGCTCGAGCTGGGCGATGCGCTGCGAGATTGCCGGCTGGGTGGTGTTGAGCCGCTGGGCGGCGCCGCGGAAGCTGCCGAGCTTGACGACCCAGAGGAAGGTTTCGATCGAGCGGAAGTCCGTCATTGGAAGCGTATCCCCGATCGATAAATTATATTTATCGATTTTGATTAGAAAGGACGATTAGACATTATATCACGCTTGGTGTTGGTTTGTCCTTGTCGAGATTATGGGCAGGAGAATCCCATGACTGTTTTTGCGGCAGTGCAGCGATCTCAGGGGGAACCGGTGCTGGCGAGCGTCGAAGCGCGGCGCGCCTGCCGCAACGGCATGGCCTCGGCCACAACGGCCGGTCTCGCCAACGGTTTCGTCCAGGGCAACCTGGCGATCCTGCCGGAGAAGCTCGCCGGCGCCTTCCACCGCTTCTGCCAGCTCAATCCGAAACCGTGCCCGATCATCGGCATGTCTGACGTCGGCGATCCCCGCATCCCGGCGCTCGGCCTCGACCTCGACATCCGCACCGATGTGCCGCGCTATCGGGTCTGGCGCGACGGCGAGGTGGCCGACGAGCCGACCGACATCACCAAATACTGGCGCGACGATCTCGTCACCTTCGTACTCGGCTGCTCCTATTCGTTCGAGGAAGCGCTGCTGGAGGACGGGCTGCCGATCCGTCACATCGAACGCAACCTGCGTGTGCCGATGTATCGGACCAACATCGCCTGCCAGCCGTCGGGGCCGTTCGCGGGACCGATGGTGGTGTCGATGCGCCCGTTCAAGCCGGCGGATGCGATCCGCGCGGTGCAGATCACCTCGCGCTTCCCGTCGGTGCACGGCGCCCCGGTTCATCTCGGTCACCCGCATGCGATCGGCATCAAGGATATCGCCAGGCCCGACTATGGCGATGCGGTGCCGGTGGCCGATGACGAGATCCCGGTGTTCTGGGCCTGTGGCGTCACGCCGCAATCGGTGATCGCAAGTGCGAAGCTGCCGTTCGCGATCACGCATTCGCCAGGCCTGATGCTGGTGACCGATCTCAGGAACAAGCAGCTGGCTGTGCTCTGAATAGGCAATTCGTGCAATTCATTGAGGCTTTACTGCGCGCTACAAGCGTCACATCGATAATAACAAGCTGACCTAAGGGGAATTGCGATGACGATCTCTCGCCGTAACGTATTGCTGGGTGCTACCGCCGCCGCTGCGCTCGGTCCGATGGCCGCGCGCGCGCAAACGAGCGAAGTGGCAATCGGCGTGATCTATCCGCTGTCCGGCTCCAGCGCCGCGATCGGCGTCGACGCGCAGCATGCCTTCAACACCGCCGCCGACATCATCAACAAGAACCATGATTTCGCGCTGCCGCTCGCCAAGGGCGAGGGCCTGTCCGGCCTCGGCGGCGCCAAGGTCAAGCTCGTGTTCGCCGACCATCAGGCCGATCCGCAGAAGGGCCGCGCCGAGACCGAGCGGCTGATCACCCAGGAGAAGGTCTGCGCCGTCGTCGGTACCTATCAGAGCGCGGTTGCCGTCACGGTCAGCCAGACCTGCGAGCGCTACGGCGTGCCGTTCATCTCGGCCGACAATTCCTCGCCGAGCCTGCATCGCCGCGGCCTGAAATACTATTTCCGCGCCTCGCCGCACGACGAGATGTTCTCGGCCGCGATGTTCGACTTCTTCGATGCGCTGAAGAAGAAGGGCCAGAAGATCGAAACGCTGGCGCTGTTCCACGAGGACACCATCTTCGGCACCGATTCGGCGAACGCCCAGACCAAGCTCGCCGCCGAGCGCGGCTACAAGATCGTGGCCGACATCAAGTACCGTGCCAACTCGCCGTCGCTGACCGCCGAGGTGCAGCAGCTCAAGGCGGCCAATGCCGACGTGCTGATGCCGTCGAGCTACACCACCGACGCAATCCTGCTGGTCAAGACCATGGCCGAGCTCGGCTACAAGCCGAAGAACATCATGGCGCAGGACGCCGGCTTCTCGGAGAAGGCGACCTATGACGCGGTTGGCGACAAGCTTGAGGGCGTGATCTCGCGCGGCAGCTTCTCGCTCGACCTCGCGCAGAAGCGTCCGATGGTCGGCCTGATCAACGAAATGTATCGCGCCAAGTCCGGCAAGGACTTCAACGACTACACCTCGCGCCAGTTCATGGGCCTCATCATCATGGCTGATGCCGTCAATCGTGCCAAGTCGACCGACGGCGACAAGATCCGCGAGGCGCTGGTCGCCACCGACATGCCGGGCGACGTGACCATCATGCCGTGGCGTCGCGTCAAGTTCGACGAGATGGGGCAGAACAATTTCGCCGATCCGGTGCTGCTGCAATACACCGCGAAGAACTTCGTGACGATCTTCCCGGAACAGGCCGCTGTCTCCGAGGCGATCTGGCCGATGAACAGCTGATCGGTCGGACGCTAGAGGGGGGCAGACGACGGTGACAGCCGAGACCATTATCCAGAGTTTGGCGAGCGGGCTCCTGATGGGGCTGCTCTACGGACTGATCGCCGCAGGCCTCGCATTGATCTTCGGATTGATGGACGTCGTGAACTTCGCGCATGGCGAGTTCCTGATGATCGCGATGTACGCGACCTTCTTCCTGTTCGCGTTCTTCGCGATCGATCCCTTGCTCGCGGCGCCGTTGGTCGCCGCGGCATTGTTCGTGTTCGGCGCTGTGGTCTACCTGCTGGTGGTCCGCTTCGCGATGCGCGCCAAGGCCAATGCCGGCATGGTGCAGATCTTCTCGACCTTCGGCCTTGCGATCGTGATGCGCGGCCTCGCCCAGTTCTTCTTCACGCCCGACTATCGCAGCGTCACCAATTCCTGGGTCGGCGGCAAGACGATCTCGATCGCCGGGATCTATCTGCCGGAGCCGCAGCTGATCGGCGCGATGCTGTCGATCGCGGCCTTCGTCGCGCTCTACTTCTTCATCAATCGCACCGATTTCGGCCGTGCGCTGGAGGCGACGCGCGAGGATGCCGGCGCGGTGGCCCTCGTCGGCATCGACAAGAACCGGGTGTTCGCGCTCGGCTGGGGGCTCGGCGCAGCGCTGGTCGGTCTCGCCGGCGCCATCATGGCGATCTTCTTCTACATCTATCCCGACGTCGGCGCGTCGTTTGCACTGATCGCCTACGTCACCGTGGCGCTCGGCGGCTTCGGCAGCGTGTTCGGCGCCTTTGCCGGCGGCATCATCGTCGGCCTCGTGGAGGCGACCACCGCGATGATCCTGCCGCCGTCGCTGAAATCGGTCGGCATCTACGCCGTTTATTTGCTCGTCGTCTTCGTCCGCCCGCGCGGCCTGTTCGGATCGTTGTGATGGACACCCACTTCGCCCAACGCCGCAGGCGTGACCTGATCGTGGCGGCCTGCCTTGCGGCGGTCGCAGCCCTGGTGCCGCTGTTCGTCAAGGACGTCTACGTCCAGAACATCATGGTCCTGACCCTGATGTATGCCGCGCTGTCGCAGAGCTGGAACATCCTGTCCGGTTATTGCGGACAGATCTCGCTCGGCCATGCACTGTATTTCGGGCTCGGGGCCTACACCACCGCGCTCTTGTTCACCAAGTTCGGCGTGCTGCCGTGGTTCGGCATGCTGGCGGGCGGGGCGATCTCCGCCGTGATCGCGATGGCGCTCGGCTATCCCTGCTTCCGCCTGCGCGGGCATTACTTCGTGATCGCGACCATCGTGATCGCCGAGATCGCGCTGCTCCTGATCCAGAATTGGGATTGGGCGGGCGCGGCGCTCGGCATAGATATCCCGGTGCGCGGCGACAGCTGGCTGAAATTCCAGTTCGCTCGCTCGAAGCTGCCTTACTTCTATTTTGCGCTGGCGCTGGCCTGCATCGCCTGGCTCGTCACCTGGTGGCTGGAAGATTCCAAATGGGGCTACTGGTGGCGCGCGGTGAAGGACAATCCCGACGCTGCCGAGAGCCTCGGCGTGGTCGTGTTCTATTCCAAGATGGGCGCGGCGGCGGTCTCCGCGTTCCTCGTTGCCGTCGGCGGCAGCTTCTACGCCCAGTTTGTCTCCTATATCGATCCCGAGAGCGTGATGGGCTTCCAGTTTTCGCTGTTGATGGCGCTGCCCGCGGTGCTCGGCGGTATCGGCACGCTGTGGGGGCCGGTGCTCGGCGCGGTGATCCTGATCCCGCTCACCGAACTGACGCGATCCTTCGTCGGCGGCTCCGGCCGCGGCGTCGACCTGATCGTCTATGGCGCGCTGATCGTTGCGATCTCGCTGGCTCTGCCGAAGGGGCTGGTCAGCGTGTTCGGCATGCTCTCCGGGCGCAAGGAGGCCGCACGATGACGGCACTGCTGGAGACTCGCGGCGTCTGGCAGCGCTTCGGCGGCCTCGTCGCCAACAGCGACGTCTCGATCTCGGTCGGGCGCGGCGAGATCGTCGGCCTGATCGGCCCGAACGGTGCCGGCAAGTCGACGTTGTTCAACCTGATCGCGGGCGTGCTGCCGCCCACCCAGGGCTCGATCCTCTTCGACGGCGAGGACGTGACAAAGCTGCCGGCGGCCGAGCGCTGCCAGCGCGGCGTCGGGCGCACCTTCCAGGTGGTCAAGAGCTTCGAGACCATGACCGTGATCGACAACGTCATCGTCGGGGCGCTGATCCGCAACACCAAGATGCGGATCGCGCGGCAGAAGGCCTATGAGGTGCTGGAGTTCTGCGGACTTGCGGCGCGCGCCGACAAGCTAGCCGCCGATCTCGTCCCGTCGGAGAAGCGCCGGCTCGAGGTTGCCCGTGCGCTGGCGACCGAACCGAAGCTGCTGCTGCTCGACGAGGTGCTGACCGGGCTGACGCCGGTCGAGGCGCAGACTGGCGTCGAGCTGGTGCGCAAGGTGCGCGCCACCGGCGTCACCGTGCTGATGGTCGAGCACGTGATGGAAATCGTGATGCCGCTGGTCGATCGCGCCATCGTCCTCAACCTCGGCAAGGTGCTGGTCGAAGGCAAGCCGACCGAGGTCGTCCGCAATCCGGAAGTCATTTCCGCCTATCTCGGGGATCGTCATGCTGTCGGTGCGTGAAGTCACCACCGCCTATCAGGGCCTGGTTGCGATCTCCTCGGTGTCGATCGACGTCACCAAGGGTGAGATCGTCTGCGTCGCCGGCGCCAACGGCGCGGGCAAGTCGACGCTGCTGAAATCGATCGCCGGCGCCGAGCGTCCGCGCGCCGGCACCGTCACCTTCGACGGCAAGCGCATCGACGGCCAGCCGCAGCACGTCATCACCGCCGGCGGCATTGCCTTCGTGCCGGAGAACCGCCGGCTGTTTCCGCGGCTGTCGGTAAGCGACAATCTGCGGCTCGGCAGCTATCTCTATCGCAGCCAATCCGACCGCGATGCGCCGCTCGATCTGGTGTTCAATCTGTTCCCGCGGCTCGGCGAGCGGCTCGAGCAGCGCGCCGAGACCTTGTCCGGCGGCGAGCAGCAGATGCTCGCGATCGGCCGCGCGCTGATGACGCGGCCTCGGCTTCTGATGCTCGACGAGCCGTCGCAGGGCATCATGCCGAAGCTGGTCGATGAGATCTTCCAGGCCGTGAAGCGCATCCGCGACGCCGGCATGACGGTCCTGATCGTCGAGCAGCGCATGGCCGAGTGCCTGGAGATTGCGGACCGCGCCTACATCCTGCAAACCGGCCGCGTGCTGATGCAGGGCACCGCCGCCGAGATCACCGGCAATCCCGACGTCCGCAAGGCGTATCTCGGGCTCTGATCGTTGACGATGCCGCCGTAAACACGGGCGTCACCCCCGCGCAAAGGCAAAGCCTTTGCCGCTTGAGGTGCAAGCGGAGCGAGCCTCGAAGGATGGGGTTACAGCAGCGCTCGCGGCTCATCCTTCGAGGCGCGCGAGGGCGCGCACCTCAGGACGACGTCGATGTGCGCGTCAGCGCGACCCGAGGAAGCGCTAGTGCCCATGCTCCGGCAGCGTCAGCCCAAACACTTTCGTCAGATCCGCCACCTGTTCGGGCGAAAGATACCGCGGGTTCAGCCCGCGCAGCAGCAGATAGAGCTTGGCGGTTTCCTCCAGCTCCTCGGTCGCGAATACCGCCGCTTCCAGCGTGTCGCCGGAGACGACCGGGCCGTGATTGGCGAGCAGCACCGATGAATATTTCCCGGCCAGCCCCCTGATCGCGTCGGCGACGGCGGGATCGCCGGGGCGATAATAGGGCACCAGCGCGGTCTCGCCGCATTTCATGACGTAATAGGCGGTCATGGCCGGCAGCGCGGCGCGCGGGTCGATCTCGGGCAGCATCGAGAGCGCGACCGAATGGGTCGAGTGCAGATGCACCACCGCACCGGCGCTGGCGCGCGTCTGGTAGAGCGCGGTATGCAGCGGCACCTCCTTGGTCGGGGCATCGCCGGAGACGAGGCGGCCATTGCCGTCGAGCCGCGACATTTTCGCGGGATCCAGGAAGCCGAGCGAAGCGTTGGTCGGCGTCACCAGCCAACCGCCGTTGTCGAGCCGGACGCTGATATTGCCCGAGGAGCCCGGCGTCAGCCCGCGCTCGAACAGCGAGCGGCCGAACCGGCAGATGTCTTCACGAAGCTTTGTCTCGCTCATCCGATGCCGCTCCTTGAGCCATCCATTTTCCGCGTTGTCTCATGCTTTGGCAGCACGGCCAAGCCGTGATAGGCAAGCGTCAAAGCAGCCAAGAACGTTCGAGGGATCGCCGCATGTCCAGTTCCGCAACACCGCACGTCGCCGTCATCGGGCTGGGCTCGATGGGATACGGCATGGCGACCTCGCTCAAGCGCGCCGGTTTCATCGTGATCGGCTGCGATGTCTCGGCCGATGCCGTCGCCCGCTTCGTGGCCGACGGCGGCAGGGGCGCGAAAACGCCGGCCGAGGCGGCCAAGGATGCCGACATCGTCGTCAGCGTCGTCGTCAATGCGGCGCAGACCGAGGCGATCCTGTTCGGCAAGGACGGCGCGGCCGAGACCCTGGCCAAGGACGCGGTCTTTATCTCCTCGGCGACCATGGATCCCGATATCGCGCGGCGGCTGGCCAAGCAGCTCGAGGCGACTGCGCGGCACTATCTCGATGCGCCGATCTCCGGCGGCGCGCAGCGCGCGGCGCAGGGCGAATTGACGATTCTGGCCTCCGGCAGTGCGGCGGCGTTTGCGAAGGCGAGGCCGGCGCTGGATGCGATGGCCGCAAAGCTCTACGAGCTCGGCGATGCGGCAGGGCAGGGCGCCGCATTCAAGATGATCAATCAATTGCTGGCCGGCGTGCACATCGCGGCTGCTTCGGAGGCGATCGCCTTTGCCGCCAAGCAAGGCCTCGACATCCGAAAGGTCTATGAGGTGATCACGGCCTCCGCCGGCAATTCCTGGATGTTCGAGAACCGGATGCCGCATGTGCTCGACGGCGACTATGCGCCGCGCAGCGCGGTGGAGATTTTCGTGAAAGACCTCGGCATCATCCAGGACATGGCGCGCAATGCACGCTTCCCGGTGCCGGTGTCGGCCGCGGCGTTGCAGATGTTCCTGATGACGTCGGCGGCCGGCATGGGCCGCGACGACGATGCGTCGGTGGCGCGGATGTATGCGCAGGTCACCGGCACCAAGCTTCCCGGCGCGAAATAGGAGGATCGAAAAATGCCCCGCTTTGCCGCCAACCTCACCATGATGTTCAACGAGGTCCCGTTCCTCGACCGCTTCGACGCGGCGGCGAAAGCGGGCTTCACCGCGGTCGAGTTCCTGTTTCCGTACGACCATCCGGCCGAGGAGGTCGGCAAACGGCTGAAGGCCGCCGGGCTGACGCAGGCGCTGTTCAACCTGCCGCCGGGCGACTGGAACGCCGGCGAGAAGGGATTTGCGGCGCTGCCGGATCGCTTCGCCGATCTGCAAGCGAGCCTGAAGACCGCGCTGCCTTATGCGCAGGCGACCGGCGTCAAGCGCCTGCATCTGATGGCAGGTATTGCCGACCGCAGTGATCGACGCGCAGTGGAGGCCTTCTACAAATCCGTCGCGACCGCCGCGGAGTTCTTCGCGCCGCACGACCTCGACGTCGTGATCGAGCCGATCAATCCGCGCAATGTGCCCGGCTACTTCCTCAATGATTTCAACTTCGCGTACGACCTGATCAACGAGCTGAAGATTCCAAATCTCAAGCTGCAGTTCGACATCTATCACTGCCAGATCATCCATGGCGACGTCACGATGCGGCTGCGTGAGATGATGCCGATCATCGGCCACATCCAGATCGCCTCGATCCCCTCGCGCAACGAGCCGGACGGCGAGGAGCTCAACTATCCGTTCCTGTTCGGTGAGCTAGACCGGCTCGGCTATCGCGGCTTCGTCGGCTGCGAATACAATCCGCGCGGCAAGACCACCGATGGTCTCGCCTGGTTCAAGCCCTATGCCGGAGTGAAGCCGTGACGCAAGCCGGAAAGCTGTCGCTCGGCTGCATCGCCGACGACTATACGGGCGCCTCCGACCTCGCCAACACGCTGACCCGCGCCGGCCTGCGCACGGTGCAGACCATCGGCGTGCCTGCGGACGATCTCGCGCTGCCGGAGGTCGACGCCGTCGTGGTGTCGCTGAAGAGCCGTTCGATCGAGGCCGGCCTCGCGGTGGCGCGTTCGCGCGCGGCGGAAGCCTGGCTGCGCGACCGGGGCGCCGGGCATATCCTGTTCAAGATCTGCTCGACCTTCGATTCCACCGATGCCGGCAATATCGGTCCGGTGATGGACGCGCTGCGCGCCGATTCGAAAGACGCCATCGTGCTGGTGACGCCGGCGTTCCCGGAAACCGGCCGCACCGTCTATCAGGGCAATCTGTTCGTCGGCTCGGTGCCGCTGAACGAGAGCCCGCTGAAGGACCATCCGCTCAACCCGATGCATGATTCCAATCTGGTCCGCGTGCTGGCGCGCCAGAGTAAGAACAAGGTCGGCCTGGTCGATCTGGCGACGCTGAGCCGTGGTGCGGATGCGGTTCGGGCGAAGCTCGCCGAGCTCGTGCGCGCTGGCGTCGGCGCTGCTGTTGTCGATGCGGTATTCGACCGCGATCTTGAGACCATCGGGCAGGTAGCGCTCGATCACGGTCTGTCGGTCGGCGCCTCCGGCATCGGGCTTGGATTGGCGCGGACGCTGGCCGCTGGCAAAGCCAAATCGGCTGCCGTGAATGCTGTGACCAGCGCCGCGATCGGCGGGCCGGCCGCCTGCCTCGCCGGCAGTTGCTCGCAGGCGACGCTGCGCCAGATCGCCAGCGCCGAGAAGGTGATGCCGGTGCTGCACCTCGATCCCGAGCAGATCATCGCCGGCAGGGACGAGGCGCAGCGCGCGCTCGCCTGGGCGAAGGAGCGCCTCGGGGCGGGTCCAATCCTGATCGCCAGCAGTTCGACGCCGGACGAGGTGGCTGCTCTGCAATCCCGTCATGGCCGTGATGCAGCCGGACATGCGATCGAGCAGGCGATGGCAGACCTCGCGGAGGGGCTGGTGCAGTCGGGCGTGCGCAGGCTGGTGGTCGCCGGTGGTGAAACTTCAGGCGCCGTGGTCGATCGCCTGGGTATCCCGGGATTCCTGGTCGGGGCGGAAATCGCTGCGGGCGTGCCGGTTCTGCGGGCGGTCGGCGCTGGAGAAGGCCAGATGGTGCTTGCCCTGAAATCAGGCAATTTCGGCGGGCCGGAGTTCTTCTCGGACGCGCTCGCATTGATGCCTTGATGCGCCTGTCGCGCCTCATGTCGGGCTGATGACTGATATCTCCGTAGTTCAACGGTGAACCAAATTAACCCTACTTAAGGAGGGGGGCTGGCTTTGATATCTGCGGCGCACCGCCGCGCCACCAGCCTTCCTTCCGCACGAACGGGCCTCGCGAGCCCGGCACCCAAGAGACCCCACGATGTTCGCCAAATTCTCGGTCCGCGCCAAGATCATTGCCGCGGTTGCGTTCCTGCTTGTCGCGCTGACGGGCATGGGCCTGCTTGCAGTCTGGAATATGCGGGCGATCAACGCCAGCACCGTCGACATCACGACCAACTGGTTGCCGAGCGTGCGCGTGCTCGGCGAGCTGCGCGCCGGCGTCATCACCTACCGCAACGTGATCCGCGAACACATGCTCTCGGAAACGCTGGAAGAGAAGCTGGCCGCCGAAAAGACGCTCGCCGGCGTCGTCGAGATGAACACAAAGGCGCGCGCCAGGTACGAGCCGATGATCACCTCACCCGAAGAGCGGGCGCTCTACCGGCAGTGGTCCGACACCTGGGACAAGTACCGCAAGGGCACCGAGGAAGTGATGAGCCTGTCGCGCAAGGAAGTCGGCAAACTTCCGCATGAGGCGCACGAGCTCAACACCAAGGTTGTGAACAAGATCGGTCTCGAGGCCGATGAGATCCTGAACAAGGACATCGAGCTCAACAACATCGGAGCCGAAAAGGCCGCGCAGGATGCCGCCAGCAATTACAGCTCGGCACTGATGATGGTCGCCATCTTGCTCGGCGTAGCCATCCTGATCAGTGTCGGCGTCAGCTTCTACACCGTCCGCGACATCTCGTCGGGCATCGCCTCGATCGTGAGCCCGATGCAGGCGCTAGGCCGCGGCGACCTGACCGCCGAGGTGCCGCACCAGGGTGAAAAGACCGAGATCGGCGCCATGGCCGACACGCTGCAGGTGTTCAAGGAGGCGCTGATCGCCAAGAGGGCGGCCGATGAGGCCGCAGCGGCCGACGCCGAGGCCAAGATCGAGCGCGGTCGCCGCGTCGATAGCATCACCCGCAATTTCGAGCAGATGATCGGTGAGATCGTGCAGACCGTGTCGTCGGCCTCGACCCAGCTCGAAGCCTCGGCCGCTACGCTGTCGTCGACCGCAAGGCGTTCGCAGGAATTGACCACCTCGGTTGCCGCGGCGTCCGAGGAGGCCTCGACCAACGTCCAGTCGGTCGCGTCGGCGACCGAAGAGCTGTCGTCGTCGGTGACCGAGATCAGCCGTCAAGTGCAGGAGTCGGCGCGGATGGCGGGCGACGCCGTCGGCCAGGCGCGAACCACCAACGATCGCGTCAGCGAATTGTCGAAGGCTGCCGCGCGCATCGGCGACGTCGTCGAACTGATCAACACGATTGCCGGCCAGACCAACCTGCTGGCGCTGAACGCCACCATCGAGGCGGCGCGCGCCGGCGAGGCGGGCCGCGGCTTCGCGGTCGTGGCGTCCGAGGTCAAGGCGCTGGCTGAGCAGACCGCGAAGGCGACCGGCGAGATCGGTCAGCAGATCGCCGGCATCCAGACCGCAACTCAGGAGTCGGTCGGCGCCATCAAGGAGATCTCGTCGACCATCGAGCGGCTGTCGGAGATCTCGTCCACCATCGCCGCCGCGGTCGAAGAGCAGGGCGCGGCGACGCAGGAGATTTCCCGCAACGTGCAGCAGGCGGCGCAGGGCACCCAGCAGGTCTCGGCCAACATCACCGACGTGCAACACGGCGCCAACGAAACCGGCTCGGCTTCGACCCAGGTGCTGTCGGCGGCACAGTCGCTCTCGGGTGACAGCAACCGCCTCAAGCTCGAAGTCGGCAGGTTCCTTGAGGCCGTCCGCGCGGCCTGATCCGGCGTCGCCGGTCGGGCCATACAGACATCGTCGTCGGGGCAACCGATCCAGGCGTGGTGAGCCGACCGGCTCACCACGTTTTGCATTTTTGCAGGGCAGCGATGCGTTAGCCTCCTGACAGCCGCAACGGCGTGCTCGGCCAGCGCCTGTTCGCAGCAGAGCCGTCCCTTTTCTGACGATGATCAGAGCGCGATCGGCGGCACGGTGCGCGGCGTACCCGATCGGAGCGCACGACTTCACGTACTATGCCAAGGAAGTGAAGGCCGTCGCGGCTCCACAGGTTGGCGTTTTGCCCGGCATCGGGTAAATCGGCCGCTGCGGAACGGCTTTTGCAGTGCCGATTCCTCTGCCTGGGCGGGCTTCATTTCGGGAATGCTGGTTTTATGATCGCACTGGTTCGTATCGCGCTGAGCCGGCCATATACTTTCGTCGTGCTCGCGATCCTGCTTTTGATCATCGGACCGCTGGCAGCACTGCGCACGCCGACCGACATCTTTCCCGAGATCCGCATTCCCGTGATCGGCGTGGCCTGGCAGTACACCGGCTTGCCGCCGGACCAGATGTCCGGACGCATTACCACGCCCTTCGAGCGTACGTTGACCACGACGGTCAACGACATCGAGCACATCGTTGCGAACTCCTATAACGGCATCGGCATCGTCAAGATCTTCTTCCAGCCCAATGTCGATATCCGCACCGCCAACGCGCAGGTCACCGCGATCGCCCAGACCCTGCTCAAGCAGCTGCCGCCGGGCGCGACCCCGCCGCTGATCCTCAACTATAGCGCCTCGACGGTTCCGATCATTCAGGTCGCGCTGTCGGGTGACGGCCTCACGGAGCAGAACCTCGCCGACATCGGCATCAACCAGTTGCGCACGCCGCTGGTCACGGTGCCCGGAGCCGCGATCCCCTATCCCTATGGCGGCAAGCAGCGCCAGATCCAGATCGACCTCAATTCGACCGCCCTGCAGGCGCGCGGCCTGTCGGGCCAGGATGTCGCCAATGCGCTCGCTGCGCAGAACCTGATCACGCCGGTCGGCACCCAGAAGATCGGCAGTTTCGAATATACCATCAACCTGAACAACTCGCCGCTCCGCATCGAGGAGCTCGGCGACCTGCCGATCAAGACCGTCAACGGTGCCATGGTCTATGTGCGCGACGTCGCCACCGTCCGCGACGGCAACCCGCCGCAGACCAACATCGTTCACGTCGACGGCAATCGTTCGGTGCTGATGATGGTGCTGAAGGCCGGCGCGGTTTCGACGCTCGATATCATTGCCGGCATCAAGCAGAAGGTGATCGACGTCAAGGACCAGCTGCCCGACGCGCTGAAGATCGGCTTCGTCGGCGACCAGTCGGTGTTCGTCCGCGGCGCGATCACCGGCGTCGCCTTCGAAGGCGTGATCGCCGCGCTGCTGACCAGCGTCATGATCCTGCTGTTCCTCGGCAGCTGGCGCTCCACCGTCATCATCGCGGTCTCGATCCCGCTGTCGGTGCTCGGTGCCATCATCATGCTGTCGGCGATCGGCGAGACGCTCAACATCATGACGCTCGGCGGCCTCGCGCTCGCGGTCGGCATCCTGGTCGACGACGCCACGGTGACGATCGAGAACATCAATTACCATCTGGAGCAGGGCAAGCCGGTCGAGCAATCGATCCTCGACGGCGCCAACCAGATCGTGACGCCGGCCTTCGTCTCGCTGCTCTGCATCTGCATCGTGTTCGTGCCGATGTTCTTCCTGACCGGCGTCGCGCGCTTCCTGTTCGTGCCGATGGCCGAAGCCGTGATGTTTGCGATGATCTGGTCGTTCATCCTGTCGCGCACCCTGGTGCCGACCATGGCGAACTACCTGCTGCAGGCGCATGTGCATCACGACGGGCCGCCGCCGAAGTCGCGCAATCCCTTCGTCTGGTTCCAGCGTGGCTTCGAGGCGCGGTTCGAGCGCATTCGCGCCGGCTACCGCGGGCTGCTTGATATGGCGCTCGGCCATCGCAAGGTGTTCGTCGGCGGCTTCCTCGCGATCGTCGCGGCGTCGTTCCTGCTGGTGCCGTTCCTGGGGCGCAACTTCTTCCCGGCGGTCGACGCCGGCAACATCCTGATGCATGTGCGCACCCAGGTCGGCACCCGCGTCGAGGAGACCGCCAACCAGATGGCGGATGTCCAGAAGGCGATCCGCAAGCTGATCCCGGGCGAGATCGAGACCATGACCGACAACATCGGCATGCCGATCTCCAGCATCAACCTGACCTACAACAACACCGGCGTGATCGGCCCGCAGGATGCCGACATCCAGATCAAGCTGAAAGAAGGTCACAGGCCGACCGAGCAGCATGTGCGCACGCTGCGTGAGCAGTTGCCGCGGCTGTTCCCGGGCACCAGTTTCTCCTTCCTGCCGGCCGACATCGTCAGCCAGATCCTGAACTTCGGCGCGCCGGCGCCGATCGACCTGCAGATCCGCGGCGCCAATCTCGAGGCCAACTACGCCTATGCCAACAAGCTGCTGGCGAAGATCAAGCGGATTCCCGGCATCGCCGACGCGCGGATCCAGCAGTCACCGAACAACCCGACCTTCAACATCGATGTCGACCGCACCCGCGCGCAATATGTCGGTCTGACCGAGCGCGACGTCACCAACGCGCTGGTCGTCAACCTCGCCGGCTCCTCGCAGGTCGCGCCGACCTATTATCTCAATCCCGATAACGGCGTGTCCTATTCGATCGTGATGCAGACGCCGCAGTACCAGATCGATTCGCTGAGCGCGCTGCAGACGCTGCCGATCACCGCGTCCGGCAACACCCAGGCGCCGATCCTCGGCGGCATCGCCGACATCAAGCGCGCGACCTCGAGCGCGGTCGTCTCGCAATACGACATCCAGTCGCTGGTGCAGATCTACGCCACGACGCAGGGCCGCGATCTCGGCGGCGTCGCCACCGACGTGCGTCAGCTGATCGCGGACACCGCCAAGGAGGTGCCGAAGGGCTCGTCCGTGGTGCTGCTCGGTCAGGTGCAGACCATGAACTCGGCCTTCACAGGCCTGCTGTTCGGGCTGCTCGGCGCGGTCGTCTTGATCTACTTCCTGATCGTGGTGAACTTCCAGTCGTGGTCGGATCCGTTCGTGATCATCACGGCGTTGCCCGCCGCACTCGCCGGCATCGTCTGGATGCTTTTCACGACCGAGACCACGCTGTCGGTTCCGGCGCTCACCGGCGCCATCATGTGCATGGGCGTTGCGACCGCCAACAGCGTGCTGGTGATCAGTTTCGCCCGCGAGCGCTACGAGGAGCTCGGCGATCCCGTCGCGGCGGCGCTGGAGGCCGGATTCGTCCGGTTCCGCCCGGTGCTGATGACCGCGCTCGCCATGATCATCGGCATGGCGCCGATGGCGCTGGGACTCGGCGAGGGCGGCGAGCAGAACGCTCCGCTGGGCCGCGCCGTGATCGGCGGCCTGATCTTTGCAACCTTCGCGACGCTGATGTTTGTTCCCGTGGTATTCAGTATGGTACACAAGAAGCAAGGCGTCAAAGCCGCCGCCTCATCGGAGATTCCGCATGCAGCCCACTGAACAGCGCCCACCGGTGTCTCACCGGAGATTGGGCATTTTCGGCGTGGTTGCACTGGTCGGTGCGGGGCTGATCGTCGGCACCGGCATCCGTGCCCGTGAGGAGCAGGACAACCGGCTGAAGCAATGGACCGATGACCAAGCCATTCCGACGGTCGCGGTGGCGCTACCCAACGCCAAGGCGTTGAGCCCCACGATCGATCTCCCGGGCCGGCTCGAGGCCTATTCCCGCGCGCCGATCTATGCCCGGGTGTCCGGCTATCTGAAGAACTGGGACGCCGACATCGGCGCCCGCGTCAAGGCCGGCCAGGTGATCGCCGAGATCGAGGCGCCTGACCTCGACCAGCAACTGCTGCAGGCGCGCGCCGATCTCGCCAGCGCTCAGGCCTCGGCCAAGCTCTCCGAGGCCACGCTGAACCGGCGCAAGACGCTGGTCGCCTCGAACTTCGTCTCCGCCCAGGAGATCGACGAGCGCACCGCCGACCTCTCCAACAAGAACGGTGCGGTCAAGGCCGGCCAGGCCAATGTCGAGCGGCTGGAAGCGCTTGCCGGATACAAGAAGATCACGGCGCCGTTCGATGGCGTGGTGACCTCGCGCGACACCGACGTCGGCGCGCTGATCAACGCCGGCGGCGGCTCGGGCCCCGCGATGTTCACGATTTCCGACATCACCAAGCTGCGCGTCTATGTCAACGTGCCGCAGAACTACGTGCCGGCGATCAAGATCGGCGCCAAGGCCACGCTGGCATTGCCGGATTACCCGAACCGCAGCTTCCAGGCGACGGTGGAGGCCTCCTCGCAGGCCGTCGATGTTGCCTCCGGCACCACGCGGATGCAGCTCGGGCTCGACAATTCGTCCGGCGAGCTGATGCCGGGCAGCTATGCGAGCGTGAAGCTCAATTTGCAGCGCGAGTCCTCGCCGCTCAGCATTCCCGCCAGCGCTCTGATCTTCAACAGCAACGGCCTGCGGGTCGCGACCGTCAGCCCTGATGACAAAGTGCTGTTCAAGACCGTCAAGATCGGTCGAGACCTCGGCAAGGAGATCGAGGTCGCCTCGGGTCTCGCGCCCGACGACCGCATCATCACCGCCCCGCCGGACGGGCTCGCCGACGGCGACCACGTCCGCGTCACCGGCGCCGGCGCCAAGGGCAAGCCGACGACGGCGTCCGAGAAGCAGGACGTGAAGGGGTAGGGCGCAAGGCGCCCTCTTACCTCGCCCCGCTTGCGGGGAGAGGTCGGATCGCATCGTCAGATGCGATCCGGGTGAGGTGGTACAGGTCTAACCATGTTCAGAACTCGCCGAAGCAGCCCCTCTCCGCGCAAGAGCGGGGCGAGGGAGAACTGCTAAAGCGCGATGAGATTCGGTCGAATCACCTTCGCGCTTTAGCTCCTTGTTTGAGCATGATCTTTTCGGAAAACCGCTTCGCACTTTTCCGGATCATGCTTTAACCCACCCGCCATTCCAGCACGCCGTCACTCGCAGTGACGATGTCGCCAGTGCTGCCGACCGGCGTGCGGTCGAGGTCCTGCAGATATCCCAATGTCGCCGTGTCGCTCGCGGGGATGCGGCCGAGCGTGCGGCGGCCGTCTTCGGCGCGCAGCACGGTGACGCCGTGCTCGACCTCGCCAGTGGCGCGATAGATCACGGTGAAGGCCTCGACCTTGCCTTTTCCCGCTGCATCGGCGGTAAAGTCGGGCACGTTGCGGCGGTTGCGATCGGCCTCCGCCTGCACGCTCGTGTCCTGCTCGAGTGCCGCGGTCGGCGCCGCGCGTGACAGCACGAGGCCATGGTGTTTGGTGACGAAGCCGCCCTGGCCGTAGAGCAGGCCGAGCGTGCCGCCGCCGCGCAGCTTGCGCACCATCGCGCAGGCCGAATGCGTCATGTAGGTGTTGAGCGGCGCGCCGAAGAACGTCAGACCGCCGGTCACGGTCGGCTGCACGTCGGCGCCGAGGCCGAGCGTCCGGCGCGCCATCTTCGGCACGCAGGGGAAGCAGCTATAGAGCTCGATCGCGTCGAACTTCCTGCCGTCGCCGCCGACGAGGTCCATCACCGCCTTCAGCACCGCATTCTGCGCGTGGCTCTCGACGAACTGGTCGCGGATCAGATAGTCGCGCGGCTCTTCCGCCGAAGCGCCGCCGAGCGGATAGATCAGCTTGTCCTCGGGCACGCCGGCGGCGCGGGCTTTCGCAAGGCTCGTCAGGATCAGCGCGCCGCCCATGTTCACCGTCGGGTTCGCCACCATCAACTTGGTGTAGGGCCAGGCGATCATCCGGTTGTCCGGGGTCGCGGTGGTGATCTCGTCGCCGGTGAAGCGCTTCTTCAGCCAGGAGTTCGGATTGTCGGCGGCAACGCGTGCATAGGTCGACCACAACTCGCCCGACTCTTTCAGCGCCTCGCGCGGCGTCTGGCCCCAATGCGCCGAGGTTGCGGACTCATAGAGCGGGTAGACCGTGATCGGCCGGAACACGCCGAGCGCAACCGCAAGCGGCTTCTGGAACGCGGCGCCGCGCTTCGGCTCCTCCACGTCATGGGCGAACGGCGTCCACGGCAACTCGACGCCGGCGCGCTGAGCCTTGGTCGCGGTCGATTGCGCCTCCGCGCCGCACACCGCGGCAACACTGCATTCGCCGCGCGCGATGCGCTGCGCCGCCTCGTGCAAATAGCGGATCGGGCTCTCGCCGCCGACCGGGCCGTAATAGAGATGCGCGGGCGCGATGCCGAGCCGCTGCGCGAGCTGCTTCTCCGGATCGCGGTAGCGCCAGCTCAGGAAGTTGACGACGTCGAGCGACTGCACATCGGAGAGCAATTTTGCGCCGCTGTCGGCCTCGGCGCGCTTCAGCGCCTCTTCCAGCAAGGTGAGCGGCTCGAGGCCGGCGGCGATGTCCTTCGGACGATCGACGACCTCGCCGACACCGATGATGACGGGAATGCGGTCTTCGGGGATGCTGTTCGACATTCTTGTTATTTCACTCTGCGGTATTGGACTCGATGGTTGTTCTAGGCGTCATTGCGAGCGAAGCGAAGCAATCCACATCTCCACACGGGCATAGGCGGATTGCTTCGTCGCTTTGCTCCTCGCAAGGACGGGGAGGTCCACGTATTCGATCACTCCGCCACCAGCGCGTTCATGTGCTCGACGGCCTCGACGAAATCTTCCTTGAATTCCTGCACCACGGCGCCTGCCGATTTGACGCTGTCGACCAGGCCGACACCCTGGCCGACGAAATAGCTGACTAGGTCGCGCGCCTTCTCGTTGCCGGCCTCAGCGGCGCGGTCGATGGCGTTGAAGGCATCGCGGCTGATGATGCTTTGCAGCGGCATCGGCAGCGCGCCGGGGCTGTCCGGCGACCGGTCCCAGGCGTCGGTCCAGACCGAGCGGAGCTGCCGCGCCGGCTTGCCGGTGCGGCCCTTCGAGCGGATCGCGTCGCGCGAGGAGGCCGCGATCATCTTCTCGCGGAATATCTCCGAGGTCTCCGACTCCACGGTCGCAAGCCACACCGAGCCGGTCCAGGCGCCGGCCGCGCCCATCGCCATGCAGGCTGCCATCTGGCTGCCGGTCATGATGCCGCCGGCGGCGAGCACCGGTACGTCGCGGATCTTTTTGACCGCCTTGATCACCTCGGGCACCAGCACCATGGTCGAGACTTCGCCGCAATGGCCGCCGGCCTCGGTGCCTTGCGCGACGAGGATGTCGACACCGGCCGCGACCTGGCGCAACGCGTGTTCCTTGGAGCCGACCAGCGCCGCCACCGGCACGCCGTGCTTGCGACCCATCTCGATCATCGCCTTCGGCGGCACGCCGAGCGCGTTGGCGATCAGCCGGATCGGATGGCGGAAGGAGACCTCGAGCAATTGCAGCGCGGTCTCGGCATCGAACGGCTGCGGCTGGTTGTCGGCGACGCTCTGCGTCGTGAGCTCGATGTTGTATTTCTTCAGGAGATTGCGGGTGAAATCGCGATGCTCCTGGGAGACGCGCTTCTCCAGGCTCTTCCAGGTGACGTTCTTTTCACCCGCGGTCGAGATGTTCTCGGGGATCAGCACGTCGATGCCGTAGGGCTTGCCGTCGACGTGATCGTCGATCCATTTCAGTTCCTGCTCCAGCGTCTCCGGCAGATACCGGGTCGCGCCGAATACGCCGAAGCCGCCGGCGCGGCTGACCGCCGCCACCACGTCGCGGCAATGGCTGAAAGCGAGCAGGGGGAATTCAATTCCCAGCATGTCGCAGATCGGTGATTTCATGGACTGGTTTTCTCCCGGCGGCTGCTTCTTGTGCTTGTTGGCATCAGCCCCTGCAACGCTAGCGCATCGCGGTCAGCGAAGCCAAGCGGGTTTCGGCAACGGCGATCTTGCGTGCAGGCGCTGCCTGGCTGCATCGCTCTCAGTGCATTCCGCAAGGTAGAAAATGCGATCCGGCGGGGTGGGCAAAGCCGAGCGTGCGCACCATCTAGTGCGGACATGGGGATGGGCCCGGCGGCCGCCGCGCCACCTTGGAAGAACATGAACCGGGAGCCAACGACGTGACTGACACCCCTGCCTACGAGCCGCCGAAAGTCTGGACCTGGAACAAGGAGAGCGGCGGGCGCTTCGCCAGCATCAACCGGCCGATTGCCGGTCCGACCCATGACAAGGAGCTGCCGGTCGGCCGTCATCCGCTGCAACTCTACTCGCTGGCGACGCCGAACGGCGTCAAGGTCACCGTGATGCTGGAAGAGCTGCTGGCGGCGGGCCACAAGGGCGCGGAGTACGATGCCTGGCTGATCAAGATCGACGGCAACCAGTTCGGCAGCGGCTTCGTCGCGGTCAATCCGAATTCCAAGATTCCGGCGCTGATGGACCGCAGCGGGAAGGAGCCGATCCGGGTGTTCGAATCGGGTTCGATCCTGGTGTACCTCGCGGAAAAGTTCGGCGCGTTCCTGCCGACCGACGTCAAGACCCGCGCCGAAACCTTCTCCTGGCTGTTCTGGCAAATGGGCTCAGCGCCCTATCTCGGCGGCGGCTTCGGACATTTCTATGCCTATGCGCCGACCAAGATCGAATATGCCATCGATCGCTTCGCAATGGAGGTCAAGCGCCAGCTCGACGTGCTCGACCGCAGGCTCGCCGACAACGAATATCTCGCCGGCGACGTCTACACCATCGCCGACATGGCGGTGTGGCCGTGGTACGGCAGCCTCGCCAAGGGCCTGCTCTACGGCGGCGGCGAATTCCTCTCGGTGCAGGACTACAAGAACGTGCAGCGCTGGACCGATGCGATCGCGGCACGACCCGCGGTGAAGCGCGGCCGCATGGTCAATCGCACCTGGGGCGAGCCGTCGAGCCAGTTGCACGAGCGCCATGACGCCAGCGATTTCGAGACCAGGACGCAGGACAAGATCGGCGAGCAGGCGGCGTCGTAGCTGCGTAGGGCGGATTAGCCGACCACGTCCGCCGTAGCTCAACGAGCGAAGGCGGAAGGCGTAATCCGCCAGCGTGTGCCCTCACAAAGATCGGCGGGTTACGCTTCGCTAACCCGCCCCACGCCTATCCCAGCAGATCGTTGTACTCCGGATGCTTCTTCATGAAGCCCTGGATGAACTCGCACTTCACGACGAGCTTGATGTTCTGCCCGCGCACCGCATCCAGCGTGGCGCGGGCGAGCTTGGAGCCGATGCCGCGCCCGCCGAGCTCCGGCGGCACCTCGGTGTGAACCAGCGTGATGGTATCCGGCGTCTTGCGGTAGACCACGAAGGCGGTTGCGCCATCGACCGAGAGTTCGAACCGGCTCTGTGCCGGGTTGTCGCGGAATGCTTCGCTCATTGTCTTGTCCTATTTCCTCTTTGCGCCCTCGGCCGCGGGAAACACCACGCGGTCGTCGGTGCGGCAGTAGCGATCCGCAAACATGCGGCCGATCGGATGGTAACGCTCCATGTGGACGCGCATCGCATCACGGTCCCACAATTCGTCGCGGATGTGGAAGTGAATGCCTTCGCCCATGACCAGCTGGCGGTCGCCATTGACGTCGATCAGCTTCCAGGTCTTGCATTCCATCGCGAACGGCGCGTCGGCGAGCCGGGGCACCGCGATCTTGCGCGCGGGCGCGAGCTTGAGGCCGAGATAGTCGGGCTCGCCGATCTCGGGCGGGAAGTCGCCCGAGGTCTCGTGCATCGCGCGCGCCAATGGCTCGTCGGTCAGATTGACAACGAACTCGCCCAAGCGCTGGATATTGACCAGCGTGTCCTTCTCGCGGCCGTCGGGCCTGCGGTTGACCGCGAACATGCAGAGCGGTGGGTCCTCGCAGAACACGTTGAAGAACGAGAACGGCGCCGCATTGACCACGCCATCCGCGCCGAGGCTCGTCACCCAGGCGATCGGCCGCGGCAGCACGAAGGAGGTCAGCACCTTGTAGCATTCGCGCTGGGTGAGGTCGCTTGGTGCGTATTCCATGCGGTTGTCCGGAATTCTGGTGGGTGGGTAGCGAAGCGTAACCCGCAGCTAACGGGCCGCAAAGTAAAAGGCGGGTTACGCCTGCGCCAACCCGCCTTACGATAACTTCCGAATAATAGAATTATGCCGCTGATTTGCCCGACGAGTCAAGCTGCCATGTCGAATGCCGGCGCGCCGCCGGCTACTGTGCATGGGGTTGTTTTCGATATTTTGGCCGTGCGCCCGTCACCTTAGCCCTCTCCCCGCAAAAAGCGGGGAGAGGGAGGAGTTGAAACTACGGCATGCTCAGCTCGTGGCGGCCGACCACCATCCAGTGCACCTCGTCCGGACCGTCGGCGAAGCGCAGATGGCGGACGTCCTGGTACATTTCGCCAAGCGGGGACCACTGCGAGATGCCGGTGGCGCCGTGCATCTGGATCGCCTGGTCGATCACCTTGCAGGCGCGCTCGGGAACCATGGCCTTGACCATCGAGACCCAGACCCGGGCTTCCTTGTTGCCGAGCACGTCCATCGCCTTGGCGGCCTTCAGCACCATCAGCCGCATCGCCTCGATCTCACAGCGCGCCTGGGCGATGATCTGCATGTTGCCGCCGAGATGGGCGATCTTCTTGCCGAACGCTTCGCGGGTCAGGCCACGCTGCACCATCATGTCGAGCGCCTTCTCGGCCTTGCCGATGGTGCGCATGCAGTGATGGATGCGGCCCGGTCCGAGGCGGACCTGCGAGATCTCGAAGCCGCGGCCTTCGCCGAGCAGCATGTTCTCCTTCGGCACCTTGCAATTGTTGAAGCGCAGATGCATGTGGCCGCGCGGCGCATGGTCGTGGCCGAACACGTGCATCGGGCCGAGGATCTCGACACCGGGGGTGTCGATCGGCACCAGGATCTGCGACTGCTGCTTGCTCGGCGCCGCGTCGGGATTGGTCTTCACCATCACGATCATGATCTTGCAGCGCGGATCGCCGGCACCGGAGATGTAATACTTCTCGCCGTTGATCACCCACTCGTCGCCGACCAGCTTTGCCGTGGTCGAGATGTTCTTGGCGTCGGAGGAGGCGACGTTCGGCTCGGTCATCGCATAGGCCGAGCGGATCTCGCCGTTGAGCAGCGGCTTGAGCCACTTTTCCTTCTGCGCCTTGGTGCCGACGCGCTCCAGCACTTCCATGTTGCCGGTGTCCGGCGCCGAGCAATTCATCGTCTCGGAAGCCAGCGGGCTCTTGCCGAGCTCGGCGGCGATGTAGGCGTAGTCGAGGTTGTTGAGGCCTTCGCCGGTTTCGGCGTCGGGCAGGAAGAAGTTCCAGAGGCCGACTTCCTTCGCCTTGTCCTTGGCCTTCTGCAGGATCGCGAGCTGCTCGTCCGTGAAGCTCCAGCGGTTGGTCTTCTTTTCGCCGGCGCGATAGAACTCGACCGACATCGGGTCGACGGTGTCGCGGATGAACTGCTTCACATGATCGTAGAGCGGGCGGACCTTGTCCGACATCCGGAGGTCATTGAGCTCGTCGCCCGGATTGAGCGTGTAGTTCGTGGTGCGCGGCACATAGGCATGCTTCATTGACTTTTCTCCCTCGCGAAGGCGCGTTTCGCGGCGGACAATAGACGCGTGCGGCGCGAAGCGCGAGCACCGATTTTCCCGACATCTCTACCGCATCGCGGAATTTGGCGACGGCGTTTCAAACGTTGTTTGAACGCCGCCGCCGACAGTGTGACAGGTCCCGGCCGATACCGGTCATGTCATCCGATGCATCGCGCAGATCTTGTTGCCGTCGAGGTCGCGCAAATAGGCGAGGTAGAGCTTGATGCCGCCTCCCTCGCGCACGCCCGGCGGGTCCTCGCAGGGCTTGCCGCCATTGGCGACGCCGGCCGCGTGCCAGGCCTCGACCTGCTCCGGCGACGAGCAGGCAAAGCCGATCGTGCCGCCATTGGCGTGCGTTGCCGGCTCGCCGTTGATCGGCTTGGAAACCATGAAAATGCCGGCCTTGGTCAAATACATGATGCGGTGACCGTCGACCCGGGCCGGCCGGACATCGAGCGTGCCAAGCAGCGCGTCATAGAACGCCTTGGCCTTGTCCAGATCGTTGGTGCCAACCATCACGTGTGAAAACATCTGAAATATCCTCCCTGCTTGTTGAAAGCCGCTTTGTGCGTCCTTACAGCGCGAACGCTAGCAGCAGTTCTGTCGCGACGGAAGCGACGCGGCGTCGCGTGGATGTATGACGCACAGACCACGCAACACACTCGCCGGACGACGGCAGGGAGTGTAGCGGTCGCTGCGCCTCAGAACGCTGTGTACCCGCCGTCGATCACGAAGCAGTCCGCCGTATGATAGGACGACGCCTTGCTCATCAGATACACCGCGATGCCGCCGAAGTCGCTCGGCTCGCCGAAGCGCCGCACCGGGATGCGGGGCATCACGTTGGCGACGAACTTGTCGTTGGCCATGATGCCTGCTGTCATGTCGCTCTTGATCCAGCCGGGCAGGATCGCGTTCGCGGTGACGCCGTGGCGGGCGAGCTCGACGCCGAGCGCGCGGCACAGCGCATTCAGCGCGGCCTTGGTGCCGGCATAGTGCTCGTTGCGCGCCGTGCCGAACAGCGAGGCGAGGCTCGAGGTCGCGACCAGCCGGCCGAACTTGTCGCCGGCTTCGGAGCGCTCGGTCATGTGGCGTGCCGCAGCCTGGAATACGTGAAACACGCCGTCGAGATTGGTCGCGAACATCTTGCGCCATTCCTCCTCGGTGCGGTCGATGAAGGAGCGGCGTCCGCCACCGCCGATGCCGGCATTGGCAAAGCAGCCGTCGACGCGGCCGAAGGTGTCGAGCGTCGCCTTCATCGCGGTTTTGACCGAGCCGGGATCGCTGACGTCGCAGAATTGGGTTGCGACCTTGCCGGGTCCGGCCTTCATCGAGGCCGCGGCGTTGGCGTTTTTTTCCGCGTTGCGGCCCCAGATCGCGACGTTGCAGCCGGCGGCGTTGAGCGCCTGCGCGATGCCGAGGCCGATGCCGCCATTGCCGCCGGTGATGACAGCGACGCGGCCGGTGAGATCGAAGATGCCACTCATTGGGGTTTCCATTTGGTTTGCTGCGCGCTAATCACGCGTTCACGGATGGGCTTGACGCCGACCATGGACAAGCCAGGCACAAAAATCAAATATGGGTCCAAACATGGGTGGACCCATCGACCTACCGCGGTACCAACCGCCGAGGCAACGCAAAGAGGAAATCATGCAGTTCAAGCACGTCACGCTCGACTTCGACGGATCGGTCGCGATCCTCAAGCTCGACCATCAGGAAGTCATGAACGCGGTCTCGATCGACATGCTGGGCGGCCTTGCCGAGGCGCTCGATGCGATCGACGACAAGCGCGACGAGGTGCGCTGCCTGGTGATCACGGGCGCGGGCCGCGCCTTCTGCACCGGCGCCAATCTGCAGGGTCGCAACCAGCAGCAGAAGCCTGGCAAGAGCAACGCCGGTGCGGCACTGGAGACCGCATTCCACCCGTTCCTGCGCCGATTGCGTAAGCTGCACTGTCCGATCGTGACGGCGGTGAACGGTCCGGCCGCCGGCGCCGGCATGAGCTTCGCATTGATGGGCGACCTCATCCTGTGCGCGCGCTCGTCGTATTTCCTGCAGGCGTTCCGCCGCATCGGCCTGGTGCCGGATTGCGGCTCGACCTGGCTGCTGCCGCGGCTGATCGGCAAGGCGCGTTCGGTCGAGCTATCGCTGCTCGGCGAGCGGCTGCCGGCCGAGAAGGCGCTGGAATGGGGTCTCGTCAACCGCGTTTATGACGACGGCGCGCTGATGGATGAAACCATGAAGCTCGCGCATGATCTGGCCAACGGCCCGACGGTGGCACTGTCGCTGATCCGCAAGCTCTATTGGGACAGCCCGGAAAACACCCTCGAGGATCAGCTCAATCTGGAATTCGAGTCGCAGCGGATCGCGGGCCGTGCCGAGGATTTCAAGGAAGGCGTCACCGCGTTCCTCGAGAAGCGGCCGGCGAAGTTCACGGGCAAATGATCGAGCCCGAACTCACCCGCTGCGTCGCCTCGTTTCATCCTGGCGCGACCGGCGTCACCGGCGCCGCCAAGCTCTCCGGCGGCGCCAGCCAGGAGACCTGGACGTTCGACATCGTGCACCCGAGCGGCAATGTCGGTGCGATCCTGCGCCGGGCGCCGCCGGGCTACGGTGCGGCGCCAGGCCGCGCCGCCGGCCTCGATGCCGAGGCCACGTTGATGCAGCTCGCGCATGACGCGGGCCTGCCGTCGCCGAAGGTGATGCATGTCTTGACGCCGGAAGACGGCCTTGGCCGCGGCTTCATCATGGCGCGGGTCGAAGGCGAGACTATCGCGCGGAAAATTTTGCGTGACGAGGAATTTGCCAAGGCGCGGCCGATGCTGGCGCGCCAGCTCGGCCGCGTCATCGCCGGCATTCATGGCCTGCCGCAGGCAAAACTGCCGCAACTGCGCAGCCTGACGGCGACCAAGGAGATCGAGGATCTTGCCCGCGAGTATCAGAGCTTCAACTGGCCGCGCCCGGTGTTCGAATTGGCGCTGCGCTGGCTGCGCGATCACGATCCCGGTCCGTCCTCGGAGGTGACGCTGGTGCATGGCGATTTCCGCCACGGCAATCTGATTATCGGTCCCGACGGGGTGCGCGCAGTGCTCGACTGGGAGCTCGCGCATACCGGCGATCCGATGGAGGATATCGGCTGGATCTGCGTCAATTCGTGGCGCTTCGGCGAGATCGACAAGCCGGTCGGTGGCTTCGGCACGCGCGAGGATTTGTTCGCGGGCTACGCGGAGGCCGGCCGCAAGGTCGACCCCGACCGCGTGATGTTCTGGGAAGTGATGGGAACGCTACGCTGGGGCGTGATGTGCTGCGGGATGATGCAGCGCTTCCGCCTCGGGCCGGATCATTCGATGGAGCGCGCGATGATCGGGCGGCGCGCCTCGGAGACCGAGATCGATCTGCTCAGATTGTTAGCGCCGCGAGGCAAGTAAGATGCAGGACGAACCGACACCCACCGAACTGATCAAGGCCGTCGCCGATTTCCTGCGCAACGAGATCGCACCCGCGATCAAGGGGCACAACGGCTTCAAGCTGCGCGTCGGCATCAACGCGCTCGATCTGGTGACGCGGCAACTCGCGCTTGCCCAAGCCGGTGACACGACCGAGGCCGCGCGGCTCAAGGCGCTGCTCGGTGCCGATGGCACGCTGATGGAGCTCAACCGCGCGCTGTCGGAAAAGATCGCGAGCGGCGAGGTCGATCTGACAACGCCGGGTCTGCCGGAGCATCTCTGGCAGACCACGATGGACAAGCTCGCGGTCGATCAGCCGAACTACGCGTCCTACAAGAGGGAGTTGGGGACGAAGTAGGGTGTGCCGTCGTCGTTGCGAGGAGCGAAGCGACGAAGCAATCCATATCTCCGCAAGCTGTGCGATGGATTGCTTCGTTTCGCTCGCAATGGCGAAGGCGCTACCGCCCCAGCCATTTCGGCGGGCGCTTCTCCGAAAATGCCTTCGGGCCCTCGATGTAATCCTGCGAGGCGGCCATCGCCTTCACCGCCGGATACTCGCGCTGCTCGGCCAGCGCCTGCTCGAGCGAGACTTCGAGGCCTTTCTGGATCGCCTGCTTCGAAGCGCGGATCGACATCGGCGAGTTCTTGGCGATGGTTTCGGCCCAGCGCTCGGCGGCAGCCAGCGCCTCGCCCTGCGGCACCACCTCGTTGACGAAGCCGAGCTCGAGGCCTTCCTTGGCGCTGACATGGCGCGCGGTCAGGATCATGCCCATGGCGCGTTTCAGCCCGATCTGGCGCGGCAGCCGCTGCAGGCCGCCGGCGAGCGCGGCGAGGCCGACGCGCGGTTCGGGCAAAGCGAAGGTCGCATTCTCCGAGGCGATGATCAGGTCGCAGGCCAGCGCGACCTCGAAGCCGCCGCCCATCGCGACGCCGTTGACGGCGGCGATGATCGGCTTGTCGCAGTCGAAGCGGGTGGTCAGCCCGGCGAAGCCGCCCTTGTCCCAGCCGCGCTTGCCGCCCGCGGCCTGCCATTTCAGGTCGTTGCCGGCGCAGAACGCCTTGTCGCCGGCGCCGGTGACGATCGCGACCCACTGCTCGGGATCGGCCGAGAAGTCGTCGAACACCTTGTTGAGCTCGAAATGCGCGTCGATATGCAGCGCGTTATAAACCTCGGGCCGCGACAGCGTCACGATGGTGATGGGACCCTTGCGCGTCACCTTGGAGAATTTCAGATCCATGTTTGCTCCCGTCGATTTTCTGCAGCGAAGAATATGGCCACTATCCTAGCGCCAGCGCTTCGTTCCGCGCCATCCAATTACGCAACGCCACCGCGCGCGCAAGCCTCACCGCCCTGCTTGACTTGGCGGCCTGCTTCTCACCTTAATCGATCCGAACGCGGCTGCGCGATAGCGCCTAAACGCAAAACCAGAATCAACAAGTTCTTCGGGAGTGACCGCCTTGGATTTCAATCTGCCGGCTGACCTGACAGCCTATCTCGCCGAGCTCGACCAATTCATCGAACGCGAGATCAAGCCGCTTGAAGAGGCTGACGACAACATCCGCTTCTTCGATCATCGCCGCGAATGGGCGCGCACCGATTTCGACAAAGGCGGCCTGCCGCGCCGTGAGTGGGAGCTCCTGCTGCGCAAGGTCAAGAACCTCGCCGACGCCGCAGGCCATCTGCGTTTCGCGATCCCAAAGCGTTATGGCGGCAAGGACGGCTCCAATCTCTGGATGGCCGTGATCCGCGAACATTTTGCCTCAAAGGGTCTCGGCCTGCACAACGATCTGCAGAATGAGCACTCGATCGTCGGCAATTTGCCGATCGTGACCATGCTCGACCGCTATGGTACCGACGAGCAGAAGGCGATGATCGACGGCTCGATCACCGGCAAGTACCGCATCACGTTCGGCCTTACCGAACCCGAGCATGGTTCCGACGCCACGCATATGGAAACCAGGGCGGTGCCAGCCACGCGCGACAACGTCAAGGGCTGGATCATCAACGGCGAGAAGATGTGGACCACAGGCATGCATGTCGCAACCCACTGCGCGCTGTTTGCCCGCACGTCAGGCAATGACGGCGACGCCCGGGGCATCAGCTGCTTCCTGGTGCCGGCGAACTCGGCGGGCGTGAAGGTCGAGGAATACATGTGGACCTTCAACATGCCGACCGATCATCCGCGGGTCAGCTTCACCGACGTGTTCGTGCCCGAGGATGCGCAGTTCGGCGAGGTCGGTCGCGGCCTGTCGCTGGCGCAATGCTTTGTCCACGAGAACCGCATCCGCCAGGCGGCGAGCTCGCTCGGCGCTGCGGTCTATTGCATCAATGAGAGCGTGAAATACGCGCGCGAGCGAAAACCGTTCGGCAAGGCGCTGGCCGAGAACCAGGCGATCCAGTGGCCGCTGGTCGAGCTCGCGACCCAGGCCGAGATGCTGCGGCTGCTGATCCGCAAGACTGCGTGGGAGATGGATCAGCTGACCCAGGCGCAGGTCGAGCACACGCTGTCGGACCGGGTCTCGATGTGCAATTTCTGGGCAAACCGGCTGTGCTGCGAGGCCGCCGACCGCGCGATGCAGGTGCATGGCGGCATGGGCTATTCGCGCCACAAGCCGTTCGAGCACATCTACCGCCACCACCGCCGCTATCGCATCACCGAAGGCAGCGAGGAGATCCAGAAGCGCAAGGTAGCCGGCTTCCTGTTCGGCTACATGGGAGCGGGGAAGCACTAAAGCGTGAGTGAAGGAGGCGGTACGACATGGAAGGTGGATGCACTTGCAGAAACGTCCGTTATCGCCTCACCGGCGGGCCGCTGATCGTGCATGCCTGCCACTGCACCTGGTGCCAGCGCGAGACCGGCACCGTGCACGCGCTCAACGCGATGTACGAGGCCGAGCGGGTCGAGCACATCGCGGCCGAGCCGGAGATTGTTGACACGCCCTCGGCGAGCGGCAAGGGCCAGAAGATCGCCCGCTGCCCGCGCTGCAAGGTCGCGGTCTGGAGCAATTATCCGGGTTCGGGCGCGGCGGTGCGCTTCGTCCGCGTCGGCACGCTGGATGATCCGGGCCGGTGTCCGCCCGACGTCCACATCTTCACGTCGACGAAGCAGCCCTGGGTAACGTTGCCGCCGGGCGCAAAAGCGTTCGTCGAGTATTACGATCGGAACGAGGTCTGGCCGGAGGAGGCGCAGGCGCGCTGGCGAGTGCTGCGGGAGAAGATGAAGCAATAGGTGCGGACTGTCGTTCCGTCATTGCGAGCGAAGCGAAGCAATCCTTGCTGCCGCTTGCGGAGTGATGGATTGCTTCGTCGCTTCGCTCCTCGCAATGACGGATTAGTTCACCTGCCGGTCCTTGCCCGCCCAATACGGCTCACGCAAGGTCCGCCGCAGAATCTTGCCCGAGGGATTGCGCGGCAGTGCGGGAATGAAGTCGACCGATTTCGGCGTCTTGTAGCCGGCGATCCGCTCACGGGTGAAGTTGATGATGTCGGTCGCGGTCGCGCTCTTGCCCGGCTTCATCACCACCACGGCCTTGACAGCCTCACCCCATTTGTCGTCGGGGATGCCGATCACTGCGGCTTCCGCCACGTCGGGGTGATCGCACAGCGCGCTCTCGACTTCGGCCGGGTAGATGTTCTCGCCGCCGGAGATGATCATGTCCTTGATGCGGTCGTGGATGTAGAGGTAGCCGTCGCGGTCCATGTAGCCGGCATCGCCGGTGCGCAGCCAGCCGTCGCTATCGATGGTGCGTGCGGTGGCTTCGGGCAGGTTCCAGTAGCCGGCCATGTTGGAGCCGGAGCGGGTGGCGATCTCGCCGACCTCGCCTGGTGGCAGCGGCTTGCCGTCCGGATCGAGGATCGCAAGCTCGATGCCGGGCAATGCCTTGCCGGCGGAGCGCATGCGGTCGAGGCCCTCGATGTGATCCTCCGGCGGCAGCGCGACGATGGTGCCGGTGGTCTCGGTCATGCCGTACATCTGCACGAAGCCGCATTTGAAGACCTCGATGCACTCCTTCAGCAGCGCGGCCGGGATCGGGGAGGCGCCGTACAGCATGTACTTCAGGCGGGAGAAGTCGACCTGCCGCGCGCGCGGCTGCCGCACCACGAACTGCATCGCCGCCGGCACCATGAACAGTTTTGTGATGCCGGACTGCTCGAAGAAGTCGAGCACCTTGGTCGGATCGAACTCGCGCGCGATGACGCCGCGGGCGCCGTGATAGAGCCCCATCACGCCCCAGCCGGAGCCGCCGATGTGGAAGATCGGCATCGCGACCAGCGAGACGTCGTCGGTGGTCCACCGGTTCCATTCCGGTTTCTCGGCTTCGTTGCCGCTCTGCACCAAGTTGAGGAAATTGGCGTGCGAGAGCATCGCGCCCTTCGGCTTGCCGGTGGTGCCCGAGGTGTAGAGCTGGATCGCGATGTCCTTCGGCTCGATCGCAACGCGCGGGTCGTCGCCGCTCTGCGCGTCGCGCCAGGCGAGATAGTCCGGCCATTCCGGCACGCCGCCCTCGGTGGTGATGATGGTGCGAACGCTGGGCAGCTTGTCGCGGATGTTGCGCGCCTGCGTGATGAATTCGGGGCCCACGAACAGCACGGGCGCCTTGCAGTCGTCGACGATGAAGGCGACCTCGGGGCCTGCGAGGCGCCAGTTCACTGGCGCCATCACCACGCCGGCCTTCATCGCGCCCATCAGCAATTCGAAATAGAAGTCGCTGTTCTTGCCGAGATAGGCGATGCGCTCGCCCTTCCTGATGCCCATCGCGATCAGCGCGTTGGCGACGCGGTTGGTGTTGGTGTCGAATTCGGCGAAGGAGGTCTGCCGGCCCTCGAACTCATAGGCCAGCGCAGCGCCGCGGCCCTTGGCGCGGTCGCGCACCATGTCGGCAAGGTTGCTCAGTTTCGGCGTGTCGGACATTGCTTCCCCCCGTGATGTCTTGTTTTGGTTGCGCGGAGTGTGGCGGCATCGCGCGGGAAAAACAATATGGGGGAAGTGCGCACATCACTTCAATATCGTCGTCCTGGCTTAGGACGACGGCGGTGATTGCGGCAGGCGCGCGTTCCTCAGCCCCGCGCCGCGCGATCTTTCTCGTTCTGCGCCTTGATCGACTCGCGCGCCTTGGTCCAGTCGTCGTCGCTCCAGTCGCGCAGCTGGTAGAAATTGCCGCCCATCGCCAGCGCTTGGGCGCCGTCCATGGCGATGGTTTCGCCGTTGATCCAGTCACAGCCGCCGGAGATCAGGAACACCGCGAGGTTCTGCAACTCCTCCATGGTGCCGACGCGGCCCATCGGGTTCATCGCCTTGGTCCGGGCGCCAGCCTCGTCGCCGGGCTTGATGCGCTTGCTCATGCCCTCGGTCGGGATCTCGCCCGGCGCGATGGTGTTGAGGCGGATGCCGTGGCGGCCCCATTCGATCGCGAGCGACATCGTCATGGCATGGATCGCCGACTTGCTCATCGCCGACGGCACCACGTAGGGCGAGCCGTTGCGCACCCAGGTTACGGTGATCGACACCACATTGCCGCGATGGCCGCCGGCGATCCAGCGCCGGCCCACCGCATGCGTCACGTAGAAGGTGCCGTGCATCACGATGTTGGCGACCGCGTCGAAGCCGCGTGGCGACAGCTCTTCGGAGCGCGAGATGAAGTTGCCGGCGGCGTTGTTGATGAGATCGGTGAGGGGACCGCTGGTGGTCCAGATCGACTCGATCATCTCGTCGACCGCCATCGCGTTGCGGATATCGACACCGTGGCTGACGACGCGTCCGCCATGCTCGGCCATCAGCTCGGTGGCGGTCTCGTCGCAGACGCTCTTGCGGCGGCCGCAGATATGGACCTCGGCGCCGAGCTGCAGGAACCGCGCGGCCATCGACTTGCCGAGGCCGGTGCCGCCTCCGGTGACCAGAATGCGCCGCCCGGCGAGAAGCTGATTGGTGAACATCGTTTCCTCCACGGGGGTTGTCAGTTAATTGGTCGATTGACTAAAAGCGGACAACGGCCTTTGTGTAAAGCGCCAACGAGGAAAAGCGGAGGAGATTTCAATGGAAGATCGCGTTTCGATATCGATTTCGGACGGTATCGCCGATGTCCGCCTGGTGCGGGCGGACAAGATGAACGCGCTCGATGCCGCGATGTTCGAGGCGCTGGTGGCCGCAACCGACCGTCTTTCCAAGGAAAAAGGTGTGCGGGTGGTTGTGCTCTCCGGCGAGGGCCGTGCTTTCTGCGCCGGCCTCGACATGGGCCGTTTCGCCGCGATGAAGGACGGCGGTAACGGGGTGCCGGGCGGCGAGAAGCGCGATCTCACGATCCGCACCCATGGCAAGGCCAATTTCCCGCAACAGGCGGTCTGGGGCTGGCGGCAGCTTCCGGTGCCCGTGATCGCCGCGGTCCATGGCGTTGCGTTCGGCGGCGGCTTCCAGCTCGCGCTCGGCGCCGACATGCGCTTCCTGTCGCCGGACGCGCGGATGTCGATCATGGAGATCAAATGGGGCCTGGTCCCTGACATGGCCGGTACGCCGATCCTGGCAAGCCTGGTGCGCGACGATATCCTGCGCGAGCTGACCTATACCGGCCGCATCTTCTCGGCGCAGGAGGCCCAAAGCTATGGCCTCGCCACTCGCGTCTGTGACGATCCGCGCGCGGCGGCGCTCGAACTCGCGCGCGAGATCGCCGGCAAGAGCCCGGATGCGATCCGTGCCGCCAAGCGCATGCTGAACAATCTGTCGGTCGATCCGGGCCCTGCGCTGCTTGCGGAGTCCGTTGAGCAGCAGAAGTTGCTCGGCAGCCCGAACCAGACCGAATCCGTGCGCGCCAATCTGGAGAAGCGCGCGCCAAGGTTTGCGGACGTGGGGTAGCCGCCGTCACTGTCATGGCCGGGGCAAGCGCGCGAACCGCGTGCGCGAATGTTCCGGTCATGACGGAGTCAATCAACGTTGCTAACCGACAAGCGAAGAACAAGAAAAAAATGAGCGAAACGACCCAACCGTTCCTCGGCATCATCTCTGGCGATCGCCGCCGCGATCACGCAGCGGTCGCCGAGCGCACCGAGCGTATCGCCAGCGGCCTGAACCAGCTCGGCGTCAAGCCGGGCGACAGCGTCTGCATGCTGATGCGCAACGACATCGCGTTCATCGAGGCGGCCTACGCGGCGATGCGGCTCGGCGCCTACGGCGTGCCGATCAACTGGCACTTCAAGCCGGAGGAGATCAACTACGTGCTGACGGATTCCGGCACGCGCGTGCTGATCGGCCATGCCGACATGCTGCATGCGCTGCGCGGCGCGATCCCTGATGATGTCACCGTGCTCAGCGTGCCGACGCCGCCGGAAATCCTTAGCCACTACAAGATCAATCCTGATCATCTCGCGGCGCCCGACTTCGCGATCGATTTCGAATCCTGGCTGGCGCAGTTCCCGCGCTATGACGGCCCTGTGGTGCCGCAGCCGCAGAACATGATCTACACCTCAGGCACCACGGGCCATCCGAAGGGCGTACGCCGCTTCGCGCCGACGCCGGAGCAGACCGCCAATGCGGAAGCGATGCGCCAGATGATCTATGGCTTGAAGCCGGGGGCGCGCGCGATCCTGCCGGGGCCGCTCTACCATTCGGCGCCGAATTCCTTCGGGCTGCGCTCGGGCAGGCTCGGCGGCGCGCTGGTACTGATGCCCCGCTTCGACGCGGAGGAATTCCTGGCGCTGATCGAGCGGGAGAGGATCGACACCATCTTCATGGTGCCGACGATGTTCATCCGCCTGATGAAGCTGCCGGAGGAGGTTCGCCGGAAATACGACATGTCGTCGCTGCGCCACATCATCCATGCCGCTGCGCCGTGTCCGCCCGACGTCAAGCGCGCCATGATCGAATGGTGGGGGCCGGTGATCTACGAATTCTACGGCTCGACCGAGTCAGGTGCGGTGACGTTCGCCAATTCCGAGGACGCGCTGAAGAAGCCCGGCACGGTCGGCAAGATCGCGCCCGGCGCCGAGCTTCGCTTCATCGGCGACGACGGCAAGGAGGTGGCGCCGGGCCAGATCGGCGAGATCTATTCGCGGATCGCGGGCAATCCCGATTTCACCTATCACAACAAGTCCGAGAAGCGCGCCGAGATCGACCGGCAGGGATTCATCACCTCGGGCGACGTCGGCTATATCGACGCCGACGGCTACGTCTTCATTTGCGACCGCAAGCGCGACATGGTGATATCAGGCGGCGTCAACATCTATCCGGCCGAGATCGAGGCGGTGCTGCATGCGGTGCCCGGCGTGCACGATTGTGCGGTGTTCGGCATTCCCGACGCCGAGTTCGGTGAGGCGCTGATGGCGGTAGTCGAACCGCAGCCCGGCGTCACGCTCGACATCGCCTCAGTCCGCGCCCAGCTCAAGACCGCACTGGCCGACTACAAGGTGCCCAAGCACATCGAGATCCAGTCCAACCTGCCGCGCGAGGATTCCGGGAAAATCTTCAAGCGTCGGCTGCGCGATCCATATTGGGAGCGGGCGGGACGGAGGATTTAGGCCGCACCCACTGACGTCCCGGCCCCTGCACGCAATCGCGCGCCAGGCCGGGACGACGGCCGAGTGTGCACCGCTTCCAAGTTCATCTTGCGCTGCGGCAAAAAAAGCGCACACTCCGGAGGAACCCGGCAGCCTCTGGAGTAGCCCGCCATGTCACCCCAGACCATGCTTTCCGAGACCGACCTCGGTGCCAGGAGTGCCGCAGAGAAGGCAGCGCAAGAGGAGGATGCACGGCTCCGGAACGATATCCGGCTGCTGGGGCGCGTGCTGGGCGACACCGTGCGCGACCAGGAGGGGGCCGACGTGTTCGACCTGGTCGAGCGCATCCGCCAGACCTCGGTCCGGTTCCATCGCGACGAGGACAAGCTGGCGCGGCGGGAGCTGGAAGGCATCCTCGACAGCATGTCGATCGCCGAGACGCTGCGGATCGTCCGCGCCTTCAGCTATTTCTCCCACCTCGCCAACATTGCCGAGGACCAGAACAACATCCGCCAGATGCGCAGCCGCGGCCCCAGCGGGGCGCCGCGGCCGAGCACGCTGGAGCAGACGCTGGTGCATGCCCGCCAGGCCGGCATCAGCCCGGCCGACCTGCGCAGCTTCTTCAAAAGTGCGCTGGTCAGCCCGGTTCTGACCGCGCATCCGACCGAGGTCCGCCGCAAGAGCACGATGGACCGCGAGATGGAGATCGCGGAGCTGCTCGACCGCCGCGAGCGGCTGCAGATGACGCCTGAGGAGAGCGAAGCCAGCGACGAGCAGCTGCGCCGCGCGGTGGTGACGCTATGGCAGACCAACCTGCTGCGCCGGACCAAGCTGACCGTGCTCGACGAGGTCGCCAACGGCCTGTCGTTCTACGATTACACCTTCCTGCAGGAAGTCCCGCGCGTGCACTGCGCGCTGGAGGACCGCCTGAACAAGGAGGGCGGCGAGGCTGGCGAACTCGCCTCGTTCCTCCGGATGGGAAGCTGGATCGGTGGCGACCGCGACGGCAATCCGTTCGTTACCGCGGAGGTGATGCGCGGCACGCTGCGGCTGCAGTCGAGCCGGGTGCTCAGCTTCTACCTCGAGGAGCTGCACGCGCTTGGCGCCGAGCTGTCGCTGGCGGCGCATCTCGCCGACGTCTCGGACGAATTGCGGATCCTTGCCGAGCGCTCGCCCGACACCTCGCCGCATCGCAGCGGCGAGCCTTATCGTCTGGCGGTATCCGGCATCTATGCGCGGCTCGCGGCGACCGCGATGCGGCTCGAAGTCGAGACTACGCGTCCGCCGGTCGGCAAGGCCGAGCCCTATGCGAGCGTCAGCGAGTTCCAGGCTGATCTCGACGTGCTCAATCGCTCGCTGATCGCGAACAATTCCGGCGTGATCGCGCGCGGCCGGCTGCGGCAGTTGCGGCGGGCGGTGGATTGCTTCGGCTTCCATTTGGCGCGGCTCGACATCCGCCAGAACTCGGCGGTGCATGAGCGCACAATCGCCGAGCTGCTCGATACCGCAAATCCCGGCATGTCCTATCTGGCGCTCGGCGAGGATGCGCGCGTCAGCCTGCTGCTTGGCGAATTGCGCAACGCGCGGCCACTGGCTTCGCCCTTCGTCAAATATTCCGAGGAGACCCAGAGCGAGCTCGATGTGTTCCGGGCCGCGGCCGAGGCGCACGCCAGGTTCGGCCACGAGGTGATCCCTCAATGCATCATCTCGATGTGCAAGGGGATGTCCGACATGCTCGAGGTCGCGGTGCTGCTGAAGGAAGTTGGGCTGGTCAATCCGTCCGGCCGCAGCGCCATCAACATCGTGCCGCTGTTCGAGACCATCGAGGACCTGCAGGCCTCCAGTGGCATCATGGACCGCATGCTGGTGCTGCACGACTATCGCAAGCTGGTCGACAGCCTCGGCAGCGTGCAGGAGGTGATGCTCGGCTATTCCGACAGCAACAAGGACGGCGGCTTCGTCACCTCGGGCTGGGAACTCTACAAGGCCGAGATCGGCCTCGTCGAGGTGTTCGAGCGGCACGGCGTGCGGCTGCGCCTGTTCCATGGCCGCGGCGGCTCGGTCGGCCGCGGCGGCGGTCCGAGCTATGACGCGATCATCGCGCAGCCCGGCGGCGCGGTGAACGGCCAGATCCGCATCACCGAGCAGGGCGAGATCATCTCGTCGAAATATTCCAATGCCGAGGTCGGCCGCAGCAACCTCGAAATCCTCGCCGCCGCCACGCTGGAAACCAGCCTGCTGCAACCGCGGCAGAGCGCGCCACGCCCCGAATATCTCAAGGCGATGGAGGAAATTTCCGCGCTCGCCTTCAAGGCCTATCGCGGTCTCGTCTATGAAACCGAAGGCTTCGCCGACTATTTCTGGGGCTCGACCGTGATCAACGAGATCGCGACCTTGAACATCGGCAGCCGTCCGGCCTCGCGCAAGAAGACCCGCGAGATCGAGGACCTGCGCGCGATTCCCTGGGTGTTCTCCTGGGCGCAATGCCGGCTGATGCTGCCGGGCTGGTATGGCTTCGGCAGCGCGGTCGAATCCTGGATTGCCGAGCACCCCGAGCAGGGCATGCCGTTCCTGCAGGAGTTCTACAGGGAATGGCCGTTCTTCCGCACGCTGCTCTCCAACATGGACATGGTGCTGGCGAAGAGCTCGATCGCGATCGCCTCGCGCTACGCCGAGCTGGTGCCTGACGTCGCGTTACGCGAGAAGATTTTCGGTCAGATCCGCCGCGAGTGGCATCTGTCGATCGAGACGCTGCTCGACATCATGGGCCACGACCGCCTGCTGCAGGGCAACCCGCTGCTGGAGCGCGGAATCCGCAACCGCTTTCCCTATCTCGATCCGCTCAACCACGTGCAGGTGGAGTTGCTGAAGGAGCATCGCGCGCAGAACCCGGACGAGCAGGTGCTGCGCGGGATCCAGATCACGATCAACGGAATCTCGGCGGGGTTAAGGAATAGCGGCTGATTGTCGCCCCGGCGAAAGCCGACCTGCGCCGGGACGACGAGTGCTTAGCAGTTGTGCGCGCCCTTCGTCTCCACATAGACCGCGTAGAGTGACTGGCTCGCAGTCATGAACAGCCGGTTGCGCTTCTTGCCGCCGAAGGTGAGGTTGGCGCAGGTTTCCGGCAGCAGGATCTGGCCGATACGCGCGCCGTCGGGCGCGAACACCTGCACGCCGTCATAGCCCGGTCCGACCCAGCCGGCGCCGACCCAGATGTTGCCGTCGATGTCGACGCGCAGGCCGTCGGGGAAACCCGACTTGCCGTCCAGCGTCATGTCGATCAGCGTGCGAGGGTTCGAGAGCTTGTCGCCGTTGAGGTCGTACTGCCACACGATGTTCTTGGCGTTCGGATAGTGCGTGGTGCCGGTGTCGCAGACATAGACCTTCTTGTAGTCGTGGCTGAAGGCGATCCCGTTCGGCTTGAATGGCTCGTCGGCGACCTTGGTGATCTGGCCGGTCGCAGCGTCGATGCGGTAGACGGCTTCCTTCTGGTAGGGCTGAACCGAGCCGGTGTTGGCGCGCTGGCCCTCGTAGATCGAGACTGCGCCGTAGCCGGGATCGGTGAACCAGATCGACTTGTCGTTGGGATGGACGACCATGTCGTTCGGTCCGTTGAGCTGCTTGCCATTGGCCTGCTCGGCCAGCGACGTGACGGTTCCGTCGTGCTCGTACCGCACCAGCCGCGTGCGCTCGGCCGTGATCTGGCGGCCCTCGAAATCGAAGGTCGAGCCGTTGGCCTCGTTCGACGGCTTGTGGAACTGCTCGGAGATGTGGCCGTCATCGTCGAGATAGCGCAACTGCCGGTTGGCCGGGATGTCGCTCCACACCAGATACTGGCCCTGCGCGTTCCAGGCCGGGCCTTCAGCCCACAGGCAGCCGGTGTACAGCCGCTTGATCGCGGTGTTGCCGACCTTGGCCTTGAAGCGCTTGTCGTCGATCACGACGATGTCCGGATCGGGATAACGCTGCGGCTCCGCGTTGCGGCCGTAATCGCGCGCGGCGGCATCGGATGCAGCCATCGCAGTTGCAACAAGCGCGGTTGCACCGCGCAAGATGGCTCGACGATCGAACGCCTTTGCGCCGTCGTTCTCGTGTTTTGCTGTGTTGCTTGGAGCTGCGTTGCTTGGATTTGTCACGAAAGTCCTCCCAGGTTTCTTGTTATCGGGGAGGACGATCATACCCGCGCAATTCTGGCACAAAGCGGGCGCGCAATGAAAAACAACCAAAGAGTGTGTCGCCCCCGCGGTTTCGCGGAGGCGACTTTTTCATAAAACTGTCAGATCGGATCCCAGGTGAAGACATCGGCCGAGCGGTCGAGCTTGGCGAACGATCCCTTCAGCGCCGGCATGCCGTGCTCGGCAATGGTCTGCGGCGTCCAGCCTTCGCCGCGATGCACCGAGCGCACCGGACGATGCTGGCCGAACAGGAAGATCTCGTTCATGCGCACGCCGAAGATCTGCCCGGTGACGTCCTTGGCGGCATCCGAGAGCAGATAGGCGCAGACCGGCGCGATCTTCTCCGGGCCCATCTGCTTGATCTTCTCGACGCGCGCCTTCTCGGCATCGGTCTCGGTCGGAATGGTGCCGATCATGCGGGTCCAGGCGAACGGCGACACGCAGTTCGAGCGCACATTGAAGCGGCCCATGTCGAGCGCGATCGACTTCGACAGGCCGACGATGCCAAGCTTGGCGGCGGCGTAGTTGGCCTGGCCGTAATTGCCGATCAGGCCGGAGGTCGAGGTGAAGTGCACGAACGAGCCCGACTCCTGCTCGCGGTAGATGCGCGCGGCGGCGTGCGAGACATAGAACGAGCCCATCAGATGCACCTTGATGACGGCCTCGAAGGCTTCCACGCTCATCTTGTGGAAGATCATGTCGCGCAGGATGCCGGCATTGTTGACGACGCCGTCGAGCCTGCCGAAATGATCGGTCGCGGTCTTCACGATCTTGCTGGCGGGAATGGCTTCCGCCACCGACTCGAAATTGGCGACCGCCGTGCCGCCGCGCTTCTTGATCTCCTCGACCACCTCCTCGGCGGGCGCCGCGCTCGAGCCGCCACCGTCGGCCGCGCCACCGGGATCGTTGACCACGACCTTGGCGCCTTCCGCCGCGCAGAGCAGCGCTATCTCGCGGCCGATGCCGCGGCCCGCGCCGGTGACGATAATGACTTTGTCCTGCAGTGATTTTGCCATGTCGATTCTCCTTGTTGCTGTCCGTCATTCCGGGGCGATGCGTCAGCATCGAACCCGGAATCTCGAGGTTCCGGGTTCGCGCTTCGCACGCCCCGGAACGACGGGTGTTACTTCTCGTTCGTAAAGATGATCGTGCCCGACGCGGCGAACATGCCGCCGACGCCGTGGCAGACCGAGATCTTCGCATTCGGCACCTGCGCCGGCGCGATGCCGCGCATCTGCCGCACGCTCTCCTGCAGCGCATACATGCCGTACATCCCCGAGTGCATGTAGCTCAGGCCGCCGCCATTGGTGTTGAGCGGCAGCTTGCCGCCGGGGCGGGTGTTGCCGTCGGCGATGAACTTGCCGGTTTCCTCATGGGGCATGAAGCCGAGGTCGCCGAGGCCGTAGAGCGGCAGATGCGCGAAGGCGTCGTAGATCATCAGATGATCGACGTCCTTGTGGGTGATGCCGGCCTCCTTGAAGGCGAGCGGGCCTGCCACCTTGAAGGCGCGCGACGAGTCGAACGTCTTCATCTGGCTGACCATCGGCGTTTCGACGCTCTCGCCGGTGCCGAGGATGTAGACCGGCTTTTGCGGGAAGTCCTTGGCGCGCTCGGCCGAGGTCAGGATCAGCGCGCCGCCGCCATCGGTGACGAGGCAGCACTGCAACAGCCGGAACGGGTAGGCGATCATCCGCGAGTTCAGGACGTCGGCGACCGTGATCGGGTCCTTCATGGTCGCGCGCGGGTTCTTCGCCGCCCATTCGCGCTGCACGACGGCGACCATCGCCAGCTGCTCATGCGTGATGCCGTGCGTCTTCATGAAACGCAGCACGGGAATCGGGAACATGCTCGGCGGCCCGTAGACGCCGAACGGCGACTCAAACTGGCCGTTGAGGCTGTCGGGTGCGGTGAAGCGGGGCTGCTTGCCGATCATCGACTTGCCGCTCTCGGCATGGGTGATCAGCACGGTGTTGCAGAGGCCGGCCTCGATCGCGGCGGCGGCGTGGCGGACATGCAGCATGAAGGAGCAGCCGCCGACCGAGGTGCCGTCGACCCAGGTCGGCGTGATGCCGAGATAGTGCGCCATCTGCTGCGGGGTCTCGACCGCGGTGGCGAAGCCGTCGATGTCGGACAGCTTCAGGCCGGCGTCCGCGATCGCATTCAGCGCCGCGTCCGCGTGCAGCTGAATCTGCGACATGTTCGGGATGACCCCGAGTTCGGTGGTTTCGGCCGCACCGACGACGGCAACCTGGTTCCTGCGCATCACATTACCCCTTTGCCGGGCGGAACAAAGGAAGGGTGATCTTGTCATCGAGCGCCTCGAAGGCGACCTCGAGCGGCATGTCGAGCTCGAGCGCTTCCGGCGTCTGCGGACAATCGATGATGTTGCTCATCATGCGCGGGCCTTCGTCGAGCTCGACGATGGCGATCGCGTAAGGCGGCGTGAAGCCGGGGGCGGCGGGACGGTGGTTGATGACGTAGCTGTAGAGCTTGCCCTTGCCGCTGGCCTTGAAGACCGAGACCTTGCGCGAGGCGCAGGAGGGGCAGAACGGCCGCGGCGGGAAGTAGACATTGGCGCAGGCGTCACAGCGCTGCAGGCGCAACTCGCCGGCCTTGGTGCCGTCCCAGAAATGCTGGGTCTCAGGTGTCGGCTTTGGTTTCGCGCGCGCGGGCTCGGCCATGTCTGATACTTCCTCCCGAAATCGTTACGGTCTTGATGCGCCATCGGACCGAGGGCCGTCAACGGTCCATCCACGCCCCGCGCAGCGGCCTGTGTCCCGCGCATGCCGCATATTCCGCCCCTCGCACAATTGCTAAGGCCGCGATGCTTGTGTCGCTCCGGTCCGGCGCGTAGAAGGGCCGCGGTCCAAGAGACGTCCAAGATACCCGGGAGGAATCATATCATGCTGAGGATCATCGGCGCGGCACTCGCTGCCAGCCTCGCATTTGCCACGCAGGCGGTCGCCGCCGACGCACCGTCGGAGATCAAGATCGGCACGCTCTACGCGTCCTCGGGGCGCTATGCCTCGATCTCGATGCCGGTCTACAGCTCGCTCAAATTGTGGGTCGAGCAGAAGAACGCCGAGGGTGGCGTCTTCGTGAAGGCGTTCGACAAGAAGATCCCGATCAAGCTCGTCTCCTACGACGACCAGAGCAACACCGCGACGGCCTCGACGCTTTATAACCAGCTCGTCACCCAGGATAAGGTCGACCTCCTGGTCGCCGATTCCGGGTCGGTGCTGACCGCGCCGGCCGTTGCGATCGCGCGCGACCACAAGATGTTCCTGTTCGACCAGACCGGCACCGGCGCGAGCTTCTTCTCCAAGGACAATCCCTACATCGCGCTGATGGCCGACCCGGTGTCGACGGTCTGGCCGAAGCCGGTCGCTGATTTCATCAGCCATGATGGTCCGGGCCTCGGCATCAAGAAGGTCGCCATCCTCTACGCGACCAACGAGTTCACCGGCACCCAGGCCAACGCGTTCCGCAAGTTCGTCAAGGAGTCCGGCGCGCCGATCGAGATCGTCTACGATCAGGGCGTGCCGACCGAGACCACCAACTACAACGTCATCATCAACAACATCAGCAACGCCAATCCCGACGCGGTGATCCATTTCGGCTACGCACCCAACGACATCGCCTTCCTGCGCAACGTCCAGGACGTCGGCACCAAGTTCAAGATGCTGTTCGCGATCTATGCCGGCCTCGAGACCGAGCTGCTCGAGAAGAACGTCGGCGCCAAGGGGCTGGAGCACATCTGGACCTATGTGCCGCCGTCCGAGCTGGATTATCCCGTCAATTTCGGGATGACCATGAAGGATTTCCGCGCCGCCTGGCTGAAGAAGTACAATGACGGCAAGATGGAGTTCGGCTTCAACGCGGTGGCCGGTTACACCACGGCGCTGGTGATCGAGAAGACGCTGTCGGTTGCGACCAGCCTCGACCAGATGGAGCTGCGCCGCGCGGTGTTCTCGCTCTCAGGCCAGCTCAAGACGCTGGACGGCACCTTCGCGCTGGATGAAACGGGCGGGCAGATCGGCGAATTGACGCCGCTCGGCCAGCTCACGGTCGACGAGCACGATCACATCAAGTTCGTCTCGATCTATCCGCACGAGACCGCCACCGGCAAGCCGATCTATCCGGCGCCGTGATGCAGTCTCGGGCGGCAGGCGCAATCTCCGGCGGCGAGCGATAGCATGACCTATGCGCTCGTTGCCGGCGTGCTGTTCGGGCTGTATTTCAGCCTGGTCGGCATCGGTCTCAATCTCGTGTTCGGCGTCATGCGCATCGTCAATCTTGCGCATGGCGACATCCTGATGCTGGGCGCCTTCATCGCGCTCGGCGTGGTCGGCATTGCCGGCATCGACCCGCTGTTCGCGGTGCCGCTGGCGTTCGTGGTCTTCGTGCTGGCGGGCGTGCTGCTGTACTGGGTGCTGGTGCCGCGGCTGCAGGGCTCGGCCAATCCGGAAATGCTGTCGATCATCCTGTTCTTCGGCCTGTCGCAGGTGATCGAAGCCGTCACCACGATCTTCGCCGGCACCAGCGAGCGCTCGATCCAGAGCCGGCTGCTCGGCACCGTGTTCACGACCATCAAGGTCAAGTGGTTCGGCGGCAAGGCCGGCGGGGCAGGGCCGATCCAGATCTTCGGCCAGGGCTTTCCTGCACCCTGGGTGATCGCGGCCATCACCAGCCTGATCGCGATTGGATTTGTCTATCTCTATCTCTACCACACGCGGCTCGGCACCCTGACCCGCGCGGTGATGTCACGCCGTGACGAGGCCTTGGCGACCGGCATCGATGTCGATCGCGTCTCGGCGGCGGCGTTCGGCATCGGGCTCGGCATCGCGGCGGTCGCCGGCGTGTTCGCGCCCTTCATGTTTGGCTCGGTGACGCCGGCCTTCGGCGCCGATGCGACGGTGACCTCGTTTGCGATCGTCGTGCTCGGCTCGCTCGGCAATCCGCTGGGCACCGCGCTCGGCGGCGTCGTCTATGGCCTCTGCTACATGCTTGTGCAGACCTATCTCAGTTCCTGGGCCGACCTGTTGCCCTATGTGTTGTTGATCGTGATCCTGTTGTTGCGCCCGAGCGGTCTGCTCGGAAGGCGGGTGCGCGTTGCATAATGCATCGAAGCATCTGCTGTTTATCCTGGCGCCGCTGGTGGTGGTGTTCGCACTGCTGCCCGGCGTCTATCAAAACCATCTGTTGCTGTTCAACTTCGTGATCTTCCTGATCCTCGCGCAAGGCGTGAACATCATCTATGGCTTCACCGGCTATCTGCCGTTCGGCTATGTCGGCTTCTTCGGGGCCGGCGCCTATGGCTTCGCCATCATGGTGATGCATCTGCAGACGCCCGCGCCGCTGGCCGTGCTGGTCGGCGGCCTCGTCGCGGTGGCGCTCGGCCTGTTGCTGACGCCGCTGCTGCGGTTGTCGGGGGCGTATTTCGCGATCGCCAACCTTGCGGCCTCGCTCGCAGTGCTGCATTTCGTCGCCAACCCGGCGCTGGAGGGGATCACCAAGGGCCCCTACGGCGTGTCGCTGACCGGCACGTTCAACCCGACCCATGCCTATTACGCTGCCGTCATCGTGATGGCGCTGACGGTTGGCGCGGTGATCTATCTCAAGAACTCGCCGTTCGGGCTGGCACTGCAGGCGGTGCGCGAGGATGCGGTGTCGGCCTCGATGGCCGGCGTCAATATCGTGAAGATGCGGGTGATCGCCTGGCTCGCCTCGGCGCTGGTCGCGGGCCTCGCCGGAGGCATCTATGCCTGGTACGTCTCGGTGTTCTATCCCGATAACGTGTTCTCCGGCGAGTTCTCGATCTTCGCGATCGTGTTCGCGCTGTTCGGCGGGGTTGCCACCATTACCGGACCGATCGTCGGCGTGCTGATCCTCTACGGCATCTACAATCTGATCGGCTTCACTACGCCGCAATATTTCCAGCTGATCTATGGCCTCTTGATCATGGGACTGGTGCTGTTCCTGCCGGCAGGCCTGGTGTCGCTGGCAACGCGCAGGGGGTGGCATGTCCCCTGAGCAGAACTCCATCCTCAAGGTCTCCAAGCTGGTCAAGCGCTTCGGCGGCTTCCATGCGCTCGACGGCCTGAGCTTCCACGTCGTGCCCGGCGAGATCCTTGGCCTCGTCGGCCCGAACGGCTCCGGCAAGACCACGGCGATCAACGTGATCTCGGGTCTCTATGCGCCCGATGGCGGCGAGGTCGTGTTCGACGGCGCGTCCTCCGGCGGCGTCGCTTCGCACAAGCTCGTTCACCGCGGCATCAACCGCACCTTCCAGGTGCCGAAGCCGTTCCTGTCGCTCACGGTGCGCGAGAACATCCAGGTGGCGCTGGCCTATGGCGGCGCGACTGGCACGCCGCCGTCGATTGCCGAGTTGCTTGAGGAATACCGACTGAAGGAGGTCGCGGACCGTCCTGCCGCCGATCTCAACAGCGCGCAGCAGAAGATGCTCGATCTGACCCGTGCGCTGGCGACACGGCCGCGGCTATTGCTGCTCGACGAGCTCGCCGCCGGTCTCAACCCGGCCGAGCTCGACTGGATTGCCGGCCGCATCAAGGCGCTGGCCGCGACCGGCATGGCGATCATCGTGGTCGAGCATCTGATGGGCTTCATCGAGCAGATCACCGACCGTGTCATCGTGCTCAATGCGGGCAAGGAGATATTCGAAGGCACGCTCGCCACCGCGGTGCGCGAGCCGCAGGTGATCGAGGTGTTTCTGGGAGGCGAGCATGCCCACTGATGCGGTGTCGCTTCTGGACGCCAAGGGCGTCGATGCCGGCTACGGCACCATGCAGGTGTTGTGGGGTGTCGATCTCGACGTCCGCCCCGGCGAGACCGTCCTTTTGCTCGGTGCCAATGGCGCGGGCAAGACCACCTTCCTGAAATCGCTGGTCGGCCTGATCGAGGCCCGCAGCGGCCACATCAAGCTCGGCGGCGAGGACATCACGAAGATGCGATCCTCGGATCGGATGAAGCGCGGCATGACCTACATGTCGGAGCTTGCGGTGTTTCCCGATCTGTCGATTGAGGAGAATATCCGCGTCGGGGCACAGGCGCTCGGCCACACCAATCCAGGTGCGCGGGTCGACGAACTATACGGCCTGTTCCCGGTGCTGCGCGACAAGCGCCGCGACCCGGCCTCCAGCCTGTCCGGCGGCCAGCGCAAGATGCTCGGCATCGCCAAGGCGCTGTCGGCCGAGCCGAAGCTGCTTGTGATGGATGAGCCCTCGGCCGGGCTGTCGCCGCTGTTCGTCAAGGAGGTGCTCCGCGCCCTGTCGAGCCTGCAGGGCCGCGGACTGGCGCTCCTGATCGCCGAGCAAAATATCGGTTTTCTCGAGATTGCCACCCGCGTATTCGTGCTGGAAGGCGGGCGGATCCGGTTCTCCGGCACGGTTGCCGAGATGAGCGGCAATGAGGAGCTGCACCGGGCCTATTTCGGGCTGAAGTGACGCTGGCGGAAGCGTTTTCGAGCGAAGTGGACACCGGTTCGCGTGAAGAAAACGCGTCAAAAAAGAAGCGCTAGCGCCGATCTGGCAATCAGCGCCGGTTCGCGCCACAATCAGCTGCAAGACCGTTTGAATTGCCAGCCAGCAAGCCGTGAAGTGAAAGCCATGCCGAAAAATCCGACGCTCGCCTCCCTTGCCGCCGACCTCGCCAGCGGCGCGACCTCTGCCCGCAAGCTCGTCGAGCAATGCATCGCCAGGATCGCCGATCCGTCGGGCGAGGGCCAGCGCACCTTCACCCTGGTCGACCGCGACGCGGCGCTGGAAGCCGCCGATGCCATGGACCACCTGCGCAAGGCCAACGCCGCGCCGTCGCCCTTTGCCGGCATTCCGGTCTCGATCAAGGACCTGTTCGACATCAAGGGGCAAGTGACGCGCGCCGGCTCCCGCGCGCTGGATGATTCCGCGCCGGCGGATGCCGATGCACCCGTGGTGGCGCGGCTCAGGCGCGCCGGCTTCATCGTGATCGGCCGCACCAACATGACCGAGTTCGCCTATTCGGGTATCGGCATCAATCCGCATTACGGGACGCCGAAGAGCGCCTGGAATCGGAGCGTCGGCCATGTGCCCGGCGGCTCATCCTCGGGCGCGGCGGTCTCGATCGCCGACGGCATGGCGTTCGGCGCGCTCGGCACCGACACCGGCGGCTCGTGCCGCATTCCGGCCGCCTTCAACGGCATCGTCGGCTACAAGCCGACCCAGCGCCGGATTCCGCTCGATGGCGGCGTGCCGCTGTCGTTCACGCTGGATAGCTACGGCCCCCTGGCCAATTCAGTCGCCTGCTGCGCCGCGCTCGACGCGGTGCTGGCCGACGAGCCGGTGACGCCGCTCGCGCCGCGCCCGGTCAAGGGCATGCGGCTCGCGGTGCCGACCACGGTCGTGCTCGACGATCTCGACGATGGCGTCGCAAAGACCTTCGAGCGCGCGCTGGCCTCGCTGTCGCGTGCCGGCGCTCTGATCGAGCGGATCGAAATGCCGGAACTGCTCGATGTCGGCGTGATGAACGCCAAGGGCGGGTTTTCCGCGGCCGAGAGCTATGCCTGGCACCGCTTCCTGCTGGCGAGCAAGGGCGACATCTACGATCCGCGCGTCGCGGTGCGGATCCAGCGCGGCGAGGGCTTCCTGGCCGCCGACTATATCGACATCGTCAACGCGCGGCGGTCGTTCATCGCCCGCACCGAGGCGCGCATCGCGCCCTATGATGCGATGGTGCTGCCGACCACGGCGAATCTGCCGCCGACCATTGCGAGCCTTGCCGACGACAAGGCATTCGCCACCGAGAATCTACGCGCGCTGCGCAATCCCTCGCTGATCAACGTGCTCGACGGCTGCGCCATCTCGCTGCCCGCGCATCGCGAGGGCGAGGCACCGGTAGGCCTGATGCTCGCCGCCGCCGGCGGCTCGGATCGCCGCATCTTCGAGCTTGCGGCCGGAATGGAGACCGTCATCCGTGTTTGATCTCACCTTCACTATCGACGACAAGGGCGTCGCGACGCCGCTCACGCTGGAAATCAAACAGGCCGTGATCGCCGGCTGGACCGGCCGCGATCCGGTGGCGCGCGACAAGCACATCGCCGAGCTCGAGGCGCTCGGTATCGCGCGGCCCGCGACCACGCCGATCTATTATCGTTGCTCGGCACGCCGGCTCACTTTCGCCGATACGATCGAGGTCTGCGGCGAGGACTCCAGCGGCGAGGCCGAGTTCGTGCTGATCGGCTGGCAGGGGCGCACCTTCGTTGGCTGCGGCTCCGACCATACCGATCGCAAGGTCGAGAGCTACAGCGTCACGGTGTCGAAGCAGATGTGCGACAAGCCTGTCGCGTCTGAATTGTGGGAGCTCGAGGACGTCATCGATCACTGGGACCAGCTTATCCTGCGCTCCTGGGCCACGATCGGCGGACAGCGCGTGCTCTACCAGGAGGGCACGCTCGATCACATGCTCCCGGTCAAGGACCTGATCGCGCGCGGCTTCGACGAGGGCGCGTTGCCCGACGGCTGCGCCATGTTCGGCGGCACGTTCGCGGCCAAGGGCGGCATCCGCCCCGCGAGCCGCTTCGAGTTCGAGCTGGAAGACCCGGTGATGAAGCGCAAGATTAGCCACGGATATGACGTGGTCACGCTGCCGGTCAGGGGTTGAGCTCTTTCCGCGCGTCGTCGCGCAGAGGTGACCAGACTCTCTCCACCCGTCGTTCCTGCTTTCGCCGGGGCGACGGCGGTGATGGGGCGCAGTTCTCCGGCATTTCCCACCGGAAATCGGGTGGCGCCGACCGCGATCAGGGGCCAGATTCTGCCCTATGACAGCAGCAGCCAAAACCCTCACCCGCCCAGCCACCAGCATTCCCGCCCGCGTCGACGGGCTCGCCTGGGAACAGATCACAACCGACCTCGACGGGCAGGGATGCGCCGTCCTGGGCGGCCTGCTGACGCCGGAGGAATGCGATGCGATCGCCGCGCTCTATCCCGATGACGGCCGGTTCCGCAGCAAGGTCGTGATGGGCCGCCACGGTTTTGGCCGCGGCGAGTACAAGTATTTCTCATACCCGCTGCCGGACCTGATCGGCGAGCTGCGGCCGGCGCTCTATGCGCGGCTGACCGCCACCGCCAATCGCTGGAACCAGACGATGGGGATCGAGATCAACTACCCGCCGTCGCATGCGGCGTTCCTGAAGCGCTGCCATGACGCCGGGCAGACACGGCCGACGCCGCTGCTGCTGCAATATGGCGAGGGCGACTATAATTGCCTGCATCAGGATCTCTATGGCGAGCACGTGTTCCCGATCCAGGTCGCGATCCTTCTGTCGCAGCCGGGCAGCGATTTCACCGGCGGCGAATTCGTGCTGACCGAGCAGCGGCCGCGGATGCAGTCGCGGCCCGAGGTGGTGCCGCTGACCAAGGGCGATGCGGTAGCGTTTGCCGTGCATCATCGTCCGGTGCAGGGGACGCGCGGGCCGTATCGTGTCAATCTGCGCCATGGCGTCAGCCGGATCAGATCCGGCCATCGCCACACCGTTGGCGTGATCTTCCACGACGCAAAGTGAGCGCGCAAGGCGTGGCTGCTGATCTGTTCGAGTCCATTGGCGATGCAAGGCCGCCGCGCGAGACGATCGCGGACGGCGCGGTGCTGCTGCGCGGCTTCGTCCGGCCGTTCGAGGCCGAGCTGATCCCGGCCTTGCGTGTCATCGTCAAGCAGGCGCCGTTCCGGCATCTGATCACGCCGGGCGGCCATCGGATGTCGGTCGCGATGACCAATTGCGGCAGCGTCGGCTGGGTTTCCGATCCCAGCGGCTATCGCTACGATCCGATCGACCCTGATACGGGACAGCCTTGGCCCACGATGCCGGCGGTGTTGCGCGGGGTCGCTGCCGATGCCGCGGCTGCGGCCGGTTTCGATGGCTTTGCGCCGCAGGCCTGCCTGATCAACCGCTATGTGCCCGGCGCAAAATTGTCGCTGCATCAGGACAAGGACGAGCTCGACTACGGCGCACCGATCGTCTCGATCTCGCTCGGGCTGCCGGCAATCTTCCTGTTCGGCGGCCTGAAGCGGAGCGATACGCCGCGCCGCTATCGGCTCGAACACGGCGATGTTGCGGTGTGGGGCGGGCCGTCGCGGCTATTTTATCACGGTGTCGCAGCGCTCGCTGATGGCGAGCACAGCGTGCTCGGCCGCCAGCGCATCAATTTGACCTTCCGCAAGGTGCGCTGAACCGCCGGGTGATCTAGACTTGGTAGATGACCACCAAGGCCGACCGCGCGGTCAACCGCACCGGCGCTTATCTCGCCGTGCTGCAACTCGTGTTCACGCTGGGCTGGACCACCTACCTGATCTACCTGCCCAAGCTGTGCGCCGATGTCGGCATCGCGCCTTCAACCGTCATCCTGATCCTGATGATGGACCAGGCCATCTTCGCCGTGTCAGACACTGCGATGGGCATGGCCGCCGACAGGATATCGATCCTGGTCGGTCGTCTCGGCGTGTTCGTCGGCATCCTCGCTTCGATCTCCTGCGCCGCCTTCATCGCGCTGCCTTACGTCGCCGACACTGGGCCGGGCGCAAAAGTCTGGCTGATCGCGTCGATCGTGATCTGGGCCGTGACGTCGTCGGCCTTACGCGCGCCGCCATTGACGCTGCTCGGCAAGTATCGCGCGCAACCTTCCGTCCCGTTCCTCGCGGCGCTGGCGATGCTGGGCTACGGCATCGCGGGCGCGGTCTCGCCCTACCTCGCCGTCGTGCTGCGCGATCACGATGCGCGGCTGCCGTTCGTGCTGTCCGGCGCCGTGCTGCTGCTGACCGCGCTGGCGTTCTCAGGGATCGAACGCCGCGTCGCCGAAGATGTGCAGCCGGAGCGGCTCCCGCCACCGGCCAAGCGGCTCGGCGCGGTGCCGATGTTCCTTATCGGATCGCTGGTTCTGCTCTCGCTCGGCTATCAACTGCACTTCAACATCAACAGCGCCCCGTTCTATCTCCGCTTCGCCAAGCCGGACGAGCTGCAATGGTTGATGCCGGTGTTCTGGATCGGCTTCAACATCGCGATGTTCCCGGCGAGTATAGTCGTCAAGCATCGCGGCGGCCTGATCGCGATGGGCGCGGCGGGACTGCTTGGCGCATTCGCCATCGTTGCCGCGGAGATCGCCGGCAGCCTCAACGTGCTGATCGTGGCGCAGTTCATGGCGGGCGCGGCCTGGGGCTGCATGCTGATGAGCGCAGTGTCCGCGGCGCTTGCGATCGGGGAGACCGGTGCCGAAGGTAAGGTCACGGGCCTCGTGTTCTCGGCGCTGGCGCTCGCGACGTTTGCTCGGATGGCGGCGGTTGCCGGTGGCTTGCAGAAGCTGCCGGATTATGCGCCGCTGGTGCATTGGGCGCCGGTCGCCTGCTGGTCGGTCGCCGGCGCCGGCCTGCTGGTGATCGCCGCGTCGCGGGCGCAACGCGGCGTGCAGGGTGCCTAGTTGTTTCGTGCCGGATGGATGAACGCCCAGGGTGAGACTTCGGAATCGGTCGGCACTTCCACCGAGATCACGTAGGGCCCGCCGTCGGCCAGCGCCTTCTCCAGCACCGGGCGGAACTGATCCGGCGAGGTGACGCGCGCGGCGCCGGCGCCGAAGGATTCCGCGAGCTTGACGAAATCAGGATTGACCAGGTTCGAGGCGACGACGCGGCCGTCGAAATGCTGGCGCTGGTCGCGGCGGACATTACCGTAAGCATTGTTGTTGAACACCAGCGTCACCACGCCGATCTTGAACTGCACGGCGGTAGCGAGCTCCTGCACGCCGAACATGAAGCCACCGTCACCGGTGATCGCGACCACTGGCCTGTCCGGGTTGGCGACCTTGGCGCCGAGCGCGGTCGGGAAACCCGAGCCGAGCGTGCCCTGATAGCCCGACGTGATGAAGGTGCGCGGCTCGTAGATCGGAAAACCGTACCACGACGCAAAGCCGACCTGCGACAGCTCGTCGGTGACGATGGCGTTGGCCGGCAGCACCTCGCGCAGGATCTTCAGATAGGCCATCTGCGGCTGGATGCGCTGTATCTCGTGTTCGGCGGCTGCGGTCGCCTCGCGGATCGCGGCGCGGCGTCCCGCGGTCTTGCTGTAGCCCGCCTTGTGCACGGCCGAGACGAGATCGGCGGTGCCGGCCTTGGCGTCCGCGATCACGCCGGCGTCGGCGGGCCAACGTCTCAGCTCGACCGCATCGATGTCGATCCGCACGCATTTCAGGCCGGCAGGCTGATAGGGCCAGCGCGACATCGTCGGCAATTCCATGCGGGTGCCGATGCCGATCATCAAATCTGTCTTCGGCCACAGCTTGTAGGCCGCGGCCATCGTGAGTCCGAGCTCGTGCGCGTTGGAGACGATGCCGCGGCCGCTGCGGAATGCGACCACCGGTGCGTCGATCATCTCGGCCAGTTCGAGGATTTCCTCGCCTGCCTCGATGGCGCCGCTGCCGACGAAGATCATCGGCGCCTTGCTGCCGGCGATCAGGTCGGCGGCGGCCTTGATGCGGTCCGGATCGGGCTGCGGCGCCGGCAACGGGTCGAACGGCTTGACCGCTGCAACCTGAGTGCGCTGGGTAAACACATCCCACGGCATCTCGAGCGACGCGGGACCGCGCCGGCCCGACAGCATCTCCTGGAACGCGCGCGACACCATCGCCGGCGCATTGTCGGGATATTCGATCCGGTCGGCCCATTTCACGAAGGTGCGCAAGGTCGCGAGCTGGTCCGGCATCTCGTGCAGATGGCCGCGGCCCTTGCCGAGGAATTGCGTCGGCACCTGGCCGGTCAGGCACAGCACCGGCTCGTTGCAGCCGAACGCAGTGAGCAACGCCGCCGAGGCGTTGAGCACGCCGGGGCCGGGCACCACGCTGAACACGCCGGGCCGGCCTGAGGAGCGGGCATAGCCGAACGCCATGTAGCCGCAGGCCTGCTCGTGCCGGGCGCCGACTACCTTGAGCTGCGCCTGGTGGAACGCATCGAACAGGCCATAGATCTGCGCGCCGGGCAGGCCGAACACGGTGTCGACGCCGTGGGCGACGAGGCCGTTGACGATTGCTTCGCCGCCGGATGTTGATGTCATGGCACTGTCCACTCGCTTGCGGGATTAGTTGGCTTCGTCGACGACGCCGTTGCGCAGGATGCCGACGCCTTCGGCCTCGACCTCGACGACATCACCGGGCTTCAGATAGCGCGGCGGATCGAACCGCGCGCCTGCGCCGGTCGGCGTTCCCGTGACGATGATGTCGCCGGGAACCAGCGTCGTGAAGGTCGAGATGTAGTTGATGAGGTAGCGGAAGCCGAAGATCAAGCGCGAGGTGCGGTCGTCCTGCCTGACCTCACCGTTGACCTTGGTGGTCAGCCGGACATCGGCGATCTGCGCTTCGCTGCTGTAAGGCACGATCCACGGGCCGAGACTGCCGGTGGAATCGAAATTCTTGCCCTGGGTGACGTTGAATTTGGCGTGGCGCACCCAGTCGCGGATGGTGCCTTCATTGCAGAGCGTGATCGCGGCGATGTGATCGAGCGCCGCGCTCTCCGGAATGTGCCGGCCGGCCTTGCCGATCACCAGCACCAACTCGCCCTCATAGTCGAGCTGCGGCGAGATCCGCGGCCGCACCACCGGCGTGTTGTGGCCGACGAAGGAGCGCGGCACCCGCAGGAACATGCTCGGATATTTCGGCGCGTCCGAGCCGTCCTTGTACTCGGCATTGCGATCGGGATAGTTGACGCCGATGCAGATGATCTTGTCCGGCGCCGGGATCGGCGGCTGCCAGGTGACCGCGTCGAGCGCGTGGTCGGGCGCGTGCTTGGCGGCGTCCTCAACGAGCTTGGGCAGCGCGCCGGCGGCGATCGCCTCGCGCAGCGTCGGATAGTTCTTGGCGAAGCGCGACGAGAGGTCGACGATGCCGGTATCGGTGACGGCGCCATAGCTGGTGGTGCCGTTGACGGAGTAGGTGGCGAGGCGAGGAGAGGGCATCAGCAGTCCCATAATTGGTGTCGTCCCGGCTTTCGCCGGGACGGTGAGGGGATGGGGTCTTGCGCACTAATCCGCGACCAGCACGTCGGCGACGAAGCGCGGTTCGCGCACCGTTTGGCCGGCGAAGGTCGAACCTTCCTCGAACCAGGAGCGCGGCGCCGGCGCGCCCCACAGCGTCTGGCGGCGCGGATCGCGCAGCGACCAGCGCAACGGCTCGTGGTCGTGATCGCCGGTGAAATAATCGCTGGTGTAGAGCTCGATGCGGTGGCCGTCGGGATCGCGGATGTAGAGGAAGAAGGCGTTGGAGATGCCGTGCCGGCCCGGGCCGCGCTCGATGTTCTTGAGGAAGCCGGAGGAGGCCATCACGTCGCAGAGGTGCACGATGTTCATCGCGGTCGGCACCCAATAGGCGATGTGGTGCAAGCGCGGGCCACGACCGTTGGTGATGGCGAAGTCGTGGACATTGCCCTTGCGATGCATCCAGGCGGCGGCGATGCGCCCCTGGTCGCCGTCCTCCTCGGCATATTCGGTGAGGCGGAAGCCGAGCCGGGCGTAGAAGTCGACGGTGTCCTGCACCTCGGCGGCGAATACGTTGAAATGGTCGAGCCGCTGCGGATGGCAGCCCTTGTAGAGATCGTAGCGCCGCAACAGATGCGGGCGCTTCTCCATCGTAGCGTAGAGCTCGATCTGGAAGCCGAACGGATCGGCGAATTGCAGCGTGCGGCCCTGGAACGGCTGGTCAACGAAAGCGTAGGCGATGCCGTTCTCCGAGAAGAAGGCGGCCGCCTTGTCGAGGTCGCCGTCATTGCCGACCTTGAAGCCGAGCCGGTTGCAGGCAGCCTTCGCAGCCTTGCGCAGCACCACCGAGTGATGCTGGTGCTCCTCGCTGGCGCGCAGATACACCGATTTGTCGTCGCGGTCCTCGATGTGGAGGCCGACGGTCTTCTCGTAGAAGGCGGCGCTCTTCTCCAGGTCCGTGACGTCGAGCACGGCATGGCTGCAGCGGATGATGTTGAACGGCGGATCGAAGACGTGTGTCGGAACGGGCATCGGTGTTTCCCCTCAATTTTATTCGTCATTCCGGGCTCGCGAAGCGAGAACGCGGAATCTCGAGGTTCCGGGTTTGCCGCTACGCGCCGCCCCGGAACGACGTGCAATCAAATTCCCAGTTTCTGGATCTTGTGCGTCCCGCGCGCGAGCGAGACGTGCTTGGTTTCCATGTAGAAGTCGAACGAGTAGTCGCCGCCGTCGCGGCCGATGCCGGAGGCTTTCATGCCGCCGAACGGGGTTGGCAGATGGCGGACGTTTTCCGAGTTGAGCCAGATCATGCCGGCTTCCAGTGCATCGGCGACACGGAGCGCGCGGCCCATCTCGCCGGTCCAGACATAGCCGGTCAGGCCGTATTGCACGCCGTTGGCGATCTCAATCGCGTCGGCTTCGTCCTTGAACGGGATCACCGTCAGGAACGGACCGAACACTTCTTCCTGGGCGACACGCATCTTTGCGTTCGCGCCGGTGACCAGCGTCGGCTGCACATAATGTCCGCCGCCGGGGCCGTCATGCGGCTTGCCGCCGACCGCGATCGTGGCGCCGTCCTTCTGCGCGACGTCGAAATAGCTGCAAACCTTGGCGAGATGCCGCTCGTGGATCAGAGGCCCGATCTCGGTTGCGGGATCGAGGGGATGACCGACCTTGAGCGCCTTCACGCGCGCGGTCAGCTTCTCGATGAATCTGTCGGCGATGCTCTCCTGAACCAGCAGTCGGCTCGATGAGGTGCAGCGTTCGCCGTTGAGCGAGTAGATCATGAACACGACGGCATCGAGCGCGCGGTCGAGGTCGGCATCGTCGAACACGATCACCGGGTTCTTGCCGCCGAGCTCGAAATGCACTCGCTTCAGGGTCGGCGCGCCCTGCGCCATGATTGCCGAGCCCGTCGAGCTCTCGCCGACGAAGCCGATCGCCTTGATCGCGGGGTGCTCGGTCAGCGCCTTGCCGGCGTCCTCGCCGAAGCCGTGCACGGTGTTGAAGACGCCGTCCGGCATGCCGGCCTGTTTTGCGAGTTTGACCAGCAGATCAGCGGTGACCGGCGACCATTCCGCCGGCTTGTGCACCACCGTGCAGCCCGCGGCGAGCGCCGGCGCGATCTTCCAGGTCGAGAGCATGAAGGGCGTGTTCCACGGCGTGATCACGCCGACCGGGCCGATCGGCACGCGGGTGGAGATGTTCCAGTGCTCGTCAGAGGGCGTGTTGAGGCCGTCGCGGGCCTCGGCGCATTTGTCGGCGAAGAAGCGGAAATTCTCCGCGGCGCGGATCGCGGCCTTGGCCATGAAGCGGTGCGCCTGGCCGGTGTCGATGCATTCGAGCACGGCGATGTCGTCGGCGCGCTCCTCGATCGCGTCAGCCACGCGATGCAGCAGCTTGCGCCGCTGCGCCGCCGGCATGTCGCGCCAGGTCTTGAAGGCCTTGGACGCGGCGGTCGCGGCACGGTCGATATCGTCGGCGTTGCCGCGCGCGACGGTCGCCAGCACCGTTCCGTCGATCGGCGATTTCGTCTCGAAGGTTTGACCGGAAGCGGATGGGACGACCTTGCCGTCGATCACATTCCCAATGCCTTCTGCCTTCAGCTTCGCCAACAGCGGCCCGGCGCGATCGCGGTTGGCCTGGAACACGTCGGCTGACGATTTCGCTGTCGCTTTATCCATTGACCGTCTCCACTTTCAGTGCGTCGTGGATGTTGTTGCGTTTCCAGCTGGTTTCCTTGTCGTTGATCTGCATGTCGAAAGACAGGGCGAACTTGGCTTTGGCGAAGACCGGATCAAGATGGGCCGACAGCGCCTGGAAGATGTGCTCGCCAGCCTTCTTGCGGGTGGCGAGGTCGCGGCCTTCGCCGAGCCGCAGCACCATGTCGAGGAAGCCGTAAGTCTTGCGGCCGTCGCCGATCGCGTAGTGCTCGCATCTGATGGCGCGGACGCGGATGCCGCCGAGCGGGAAGATGCCGGTCCCGACCGCGGCCTTGCGGACCAGTTCGACCGTCGCGCCCATGTCGACGAGATCGTCGAGATTGGCGGAGTATTCAATCGTGAAATGCGGCATGCAGCGCTCCTACTGATGGCGTCAGGCGAAGTAGCAGCTCACGGAACCGTAGGGTCCGTAATCGGCCTGGATGGTGTCGCCCTTGCGGGTCTCGATCGGGCGGATGAAGGAGCCGGCCAGCACGATCTGTCCGGCTTCCAGCGCCAGCCCGTTCGGGGCGATCTTGTTGGCGAGCCACGCCACCGCGGTCGCCGGATGATTCAACACGCCGGCAGCCAGACCGGTTTCCTCGAGCTGGCCGTTGCGGAAGCACAGCGCGCCGATCCAGCGCAGATCGGCTTCCAGCGGGCGGATCGGCCGGCCGCCAAGCACGATGCCGGCATTGGCGGCGTTATCGGCGATGGTGTCGAAGATCTTGCGTGTCGCCTTGGTCTCGGGATCGACGCGCTCGATCCTGGTATCCAGGATCTCCAGCGCCGGCACCACGAAGTCGGTGGCGTTGAGCACGTCGAACAGCGTGCAGTTCGGCCCTGCGAGGCGATGCTTCATCACGAAGGCGAGTTCGGCCTCGACGCGGGTTGCGATGAAGCGGTCGGTCGGCACCAGGCCGCCATCGGCAAAGAACATGTCGTCGAGCAGGATGCCGGAATCCGGCTCGTCGATATTGAGCGCGCTCTGCATCGCCTTCGAGGTCAGGCCGATCTTGTGGCCCTTGACGACGCGCCCCTGCGCCACCTTCATCCCGACCCAGGCCTTCTGAATCGCGTAGGCGTCTTCGAGGGTAATGCGGGGGTATTCCAGCGACAGCTGGCGGATTTGCTTGCGGGTCTTTTCCGCGCCGTCGAGCCGTTCGGCGGCAGCGCGGATATCGTCCTTGGAAAGGGCCATGCGTGCTACACAAAAGTGGATGTCGGGAGATGATTAACATGTTAAATGAATTTCCGCAAACTGATTCAAAGCATGCTGCAGCGCAAAAGTTCGTTGCGATGGATTGAGCGATGGCGCGAAAGAATTCGAACGACATTCGGCCAGGGCAGGGCGACGACGCATCGGCACGACGGGCCCCGATGCGCGAATTCTCGCGTTCGTTGCCGATGTCGCTGCTGCGTGCGCGCGAGGCCGTGATGCGGCAGTTCCGGCCGTCGCTGCGCAATCACGGGCTGACTGAGCAGCAATGGCGGATCCTGCGGGCGCTCACCGCGGTCGACGAAATCGAGGTCACCGAGCTCGCGCGTGTGGCGTTTCTGCTCGGCCCGAGCCTGTCGCGAATCCTGCGCGACCTCGAGGCCCGCGCATTAATCGAGCGCAAGGCGGCGGAGAACGACGGCCGGCGCGCGGTGGTCTCGATCTCGGCCAAGGGGTTGAAGCTGATCGAGGCGGTGGCGCCGACATCGGAAGCGATCTACGCCGAGATCACACGGCGGTATGGCGCGCGCAAGCTTGCGGAGCTTCACGAAATGCTGGGCACGCTGGAAGCAAGTCTCGCCGGAATGAACCCGACCGATGATGCCGTGGCCGAGGCCGACGAGTAGTACCGGGGCTTTGCGCGGCGATGCCGCTCAGGCCATATAGGGCACGCGCGAGATCACGTTGATGGCGCGGAATTGGGCAATCCAGCCGGCGACCTTGGAGTGGGACCATTCGATATGGCGGCGCAAGGTCGCGGCGGCCGCATCGCCGTCGCGGGCGCGCAAGGCCTCGATGATCACCAGATGCTCGTCCATGAAGGAATCGATCTGCGGCGCGGTCAGCGCCACCTGGATATGCTTGCCGATCACGAACGCGCAGTGGGTGCGCTTGAGCGCTTCGATCATCTCGCGATTGACGCCGTAGCCGAGGCAACGGATATGAAGATCACCCTCGATCTCATCGAGCTCGCCGACGCCGACACGGCTGCGGAATTGGATTCCCTCGCGCAGCCGCTCCGCCATCCGGTCTAGCAGCGCGGCAGGGATCTTTGCCGCAGCGGATTTGAGCAGTAGCGGCTCTAGGGTGGCGCGCACCTCGAAGATGTCGCGGAGGCGATCCTCGTCCAAGGGCACGACATACCAATGAGCCTTGGCGCCTTTCTCCAGGATTCCGATCGCCTGCGCGCGTAACAGCAGATTGCGCGCAACCGTGCGCCCGACGCGGAAGTGCCGTGCCAATGCGAGCTCGCTGACGCGGAAGCGGCCGAACAGCGAACGGTAGATGATCTCGCGTTCGAGCTTGTAATAGAGGGTGTCCCAGGCGTCGCTTCGCACCGCCTCGACCGGGCCGTCGGTCAATCCAAACATCTCCGGCGTGATCGGGACGCGCCGCGGTTCGACATTGCGCTTGCCGGCGACGACGCCGCGGCCGTCGAAGCGGCGCACCAGTCCGACGTGCTCGAGCTGTTCGAAGGCTTGCCGCACCGGCGAGCGGCTGGAGCCGAACAGGGTCGCGATCGCCGATTCGGAAAGCACCGTGCCAGGTGGCACGTTGCCAGCGCGGATGTGCTTTGCCAACGCGCTCTTGATCAGCGCGTAGGCCGGCTGCTTCCGTCTGGTCTGCGATTTCGCTCTTGGAATCGACATCGATGACTGCCCGTCGGTCACACTATCATGTGATCCCGTCATGGTCGCTGGTAGCAGGCATTTACGCACCGTTGCCAGCGAACTTTTGACTATTGCGTGCAATGTGCAATCATGTTTAGCTGTGTCAAACGCCAGATCGATGGCCGCCGTTGCGCGTCTTGTGCGCTGCAGCGGCGCTCACGTTTGTTCGCCGCGCCGATTGATGGCTGCGGATAGCGCAACGGATCGACGCGTCAGCTCGTTTCAACGCAGCCGACATGCAAGTTCGGCGCACCAAAGGGAGGATTGAATGAAACTGACGAGGCGTGAGTTTTCCGCCGGCTTGGCGGCAGGTCTCGCTGCTCCTGCGCTGATGCGCGGCGCTTGGGCGCAAGGGGCGACCATCAAGATCGGCATGTGCGTGCCGGTGACCGGGCCGGCGGCGGAGCAGGGCCTGTGGGCCCAGAACGGCGCCAAGCTGGCGCTGGCGGCGGTCAACAAGGCCGGCGGCGTGCTCGGCAAGCAGGTCGAGCTCGTCATCGAGGACGACCAGACCACCAATCCGGGCATCGTGCTGGCGTTCTCCAAGCTCGCCGCGCAATCCGACATCGTCGCGTTCCTCGGCTCGATCCGCTCGACCCAGGTGCAGGCGATGGCGCCCGACGTGATCAAGGTCGGCAAACCCGTGATGATCGGCGGCACTAATCCCGATCTCACTCATTCCGGCAATCCCTGGCTGTTCCGCTTCCGCCCCAACGACAATTATTCCGGCCGCGTGATCGCCGATTACGGCGTCAACACGCTCGGCAAGAAGAAATGGGCGATCGTCCATTCCACCGACGCCTTCGGCACCGCGGGCGGTAAGGCACTCACCGAGGCTCTGACCAAGCTCGGCGCGCCGCCGGTGCTCGACCAGGGCTATGCCAACCAGAGCCAGGACTTCACCCCGGTTGTGCTGGCTGTGAAGCAGTCCGGCGCCGACGTGCTCGGCACCTACTTCACCTTCGAGAACGATCTCGGCATCTTTGCCCGTCAGCTGCGCCAGCTCGGCGTCAACATCCCGTGGGTCGGCTCGCCCTCGGTGGTGGCGGTCTCCTCGACCAAGCTCGCCGGTCCGGCGCTGTTCGGCACCTACGGTGTCGCCGACTTCGCTGAAGATTCGAGCGACACCGCGAAGGCGTTCGGTAAGGCCTATCGCGATGCCTACAAGACCGCGCCCGACAACCAGAGCGCCTGGCCCTATGACGCGATCACCATCCTGTCGGCGGCGATCAACAAGGCAGGCTCGACCGATCCGAACAAGATCCGCGACGCCATCCTGGCGACGCAGAAGTTCGCCGGTGCCGAAGGCGAGTACAATTTTGACAAGAACGGCGACGGCCTGCACGGCTACAATGTCGTGAAGAACGACAAGGGCAAGATCGTCTACGACAAGCACATCGACTTCAACGATTGATCGGCGCTTGGCCTCGCCGCCAGGCGCGGCGAGGCCAATCTTCTGCGCACACTGTTCTGATCGAGCGCTGTCATGGATCTGGTTCTACAACTGCTGTTCACCGGAATCGGCATCGGCGCGGTCTACGCGCTGGTCGCGCTCGGTTTCGTGCTGATCTTCCGCGCCACCAACGTGGTGAACTTCGCGCAGGGCGAATTCTCGATGGTCGCCGCCTATCTGATGGTGGTCTGCGTCGAGCTGGGGCTGCCTTACTGGCTGTCCTTCGTGATCGCGCTCGCCGGCATGGCGCTGCTCGGCGTCATCTTCAATCTGGGCGTCTACTATCCGCTGCGCCACCGCACCTATCTGCCGGTCATCATCGCCACCATCGGCGCCTCGATCCTGCTCTCCAACTCTGTGCTCGCGATCTACGGTCCGCAGCCGCAGGTTCTGCAGGGCTGGTTCGACACGCCCGGTATCCAGCTCGGCCCGGTCTATCTCGACAGCCAGTATCTTCTGATCATTGGCGTCACGATCCTGCTGGTGTTGTTCAATTTCTGGTTCTTCGAGAAGACGCTGCTCGGCAAGAAGCTGCAGGCGACCTCGCAGGATAAGGAGATGGCCTCGCTGCTCGGCATTTCCGTCTCCACCATGATCATGATCACCTTCATCTATTCGGCCGTGCTGGGCGGTCTCGCCGGCATCCTGGTGGCGCCGGTGCTGTTCGTCTCGATCCAGATGGGCTCGACGATCGCGCTGAAGGCGTTTGCCGCGACCATCATCGGCGGGTTCGGCGATGTCGCCGGCGCCATCGTCGGGGGCCTCGCGCTCGGCGTCATCGAGACGTTCGGCGCCGCCTACATCTCGGTGCCATACAAGGACGGCTTTGCCTTCCTGGTGCTGATCGCGTTCCTGGTGTTCCGGCCGCAGGGTATCTTCGGCGAACGTGTCGCGGAGAAAGCATGAGCGCCAGCGACAACATGATCCAGGCGCCGGCCGTGCGCTCGAAGCCGCTGATCGTCCGGCATCTGCCGTATTTCCTCGGCGTTGCGGTGCTGGTGGCGCTCGCCGCCAGCATGCAGTTCGACGGTTACATCCTCAACATCCTGCTGCAGGCCACGACCTTCTCGATCGCGGTATTCGGATTGTCGGTCGTGCTCGGCCTGTGCGGCCAGATCAACCTGGCGCAAGCCGCATTCTTCGGCTTCGGCGCCTATGCCGTCGGCCTCGGCACCGCCGACCTGCATCTGAACTTCTGGCTCTGTTTGGTTGGCGGTTGCGTGATCACGCTGATCGCCGGCGCGTTCCTGGGGATGTCGACGCTGCGGCTCGGCGGGCATTACCTTGCGATGGTGACGATCTCGTTCCAGCAGATCGTAACGCTGGTGATGATCAACGCCATCGGGGTGACCCACGGACCGGACGGCGTCGCCAATATTCGCCGGCCCGAGCTGTTCCAGTCCTCGCAGAGCTATCTCGCCTTCTGCGTCGCGATGCTCGCCATCGTCGGCTATCTGGTCTGGCACCTGCCTGACACCAAGCTTGGCCGGGCGATGCGTGCAGTGCGCGACAACGAGCTCGCGGCCGGCGTCAACGGCATCGACGTGTTCCGCACCAAGGTCTATGCCTTCGCGGTGTGCGCGGTGCTCGGGGGCCTCGCGGGCGGCCTGTTCGCCGGCGGCTTTGCCTATGTCAGCCCGGATCAGTTCTCGTTTGCGGAATCCATTCAGTTCCTGACCATGTCGCTGCTCGGCGGCGTGGCCTCGCCGATCGGTTCGGCGATCGGCACCGGGCTCCTGATCCTGATCCCTGAATGGCTGCGTTTCCTGAAGAGCGTGCCGGGCCTCTATCTTGCGATCTACGGCCTGTCGGTGATCCTGATTATCCGCTTCATGCCTGATGGCATCTGGGGCTTCGTGTCCGATGCCTTCACGCGTTGGCGCGCGCACACTAATGCGCCGCCCGTTGCCGGAGCGCTCCAGCTCAAGCCCGCGAGCGCCGGCGGCGACATCGTGCTCGAGGTCACCGGGCTCTCGAAGCATTTCGGCGGCCTCAAGGCGGTCGACGGCGTCGATATCGCGGTGAAGCGCGGCAGCGTGCATGCGCTGATCGGACCGAACGGCTCCGGCAAGACCACGACGTTGAATGTCTTGTCCGGGCTCTACAAGGCCACATCAGGCAAGATCCTGCTGGACGGCACCGACATCACCAGCATGGCGCCGCATCAGCGCACTGCAGCGGGGCTCGGGCGCACCTTCCAGAACATCCGCCTGTTCCGCTCGATGACGGCGCTGGAGAACGTCGAGATCGGCGCCGAGCGCCCCGGCAACACCATGATCGGGAAGGGCGACGATGCGCTGACCGAGCGCGCGATGGAGGCTCTGTCCTTCGTCGGCCTCGGCAATCGCGCCAACGAGTTGATCTCGAGCTTCTCCTACGGCCACCAGCGCCTGATCGAGATCGCGCGGGCGCTGGCGTCGAACCCGACCCTGCTGCTGCTCGACGAGCCGGCCGCCGGCCTCAACTCGACCGAGAAGCTCGAACTGCATGAGCTGCTGAAGCGCATCGCGGCGCAAGGACTTACGATCCTGATCATCGATCACGACATGACGCTGGTCTCGGAAGCCGCCCAACACATCACCGTGCTGAACTTCGGACGCCGTATCGCCGATGGCGAGTCGATGGCAGTGCTGCGTCATCCCGACGTGGTCTCCGCCTATCTCGGGAGCGAATGATGCCGCTGCTCGAAATCCGCAATCTCGTGGTCCGCTACGGCGAGATCGAAGCGCTGCGCGGCGTCACCATCGCCGTGGAGCAGGGCCAGGTGGTCACGCTGCTCGGCGCCAACGGCGCCGGAAAGTCGACCACGCTGCGCGCAATCTCTGGCCTCGCCAAGCCCGCCTCCGGCGACATCCTGTTCGACGGTCATTCGATCGCGGGCCTCGGGCCAGAAGCGATCGTGCGGCTCGGCATCTCGCATGTGCCGGAAGGCCGCCGCGTGTTTCCCGGTCTCACCGTGAAAGAGAACATCATGCTCGGCGCGTCGAACCGAAAGGTCGGGGCGTCGCAGATCTCGCGCGAGGCCGATGCGATGTTCGACCTGTTCCCGGATATCCGTGCCTTCTCCAATGCGCTCGGCTGGACGCTGTCCGGCGGCCAGCTGCAGATGGTGGCGGTGGCGCGCGGGCTGATGGCCAAGCCGCGGCTGCTGCTGCTCGACGAGCCCTCGCTCGGTCTCGCGCCTGTGATCGTGCAGGCGGTGTTCCGCATCATTTCGCAGATCAGGAAGGACACCACGGTCTTGCTCGTTGAGCAAAATGCGCGCATGGGACTTTCGGTCGCCGATCACGGCTTCGTTCTCGAAACCGGGCGGATCGTGCTCGGCGGCAAGCCCGACGAATTGTGGGGCAATGAAGCCATCGCCGCTGCCTATCTCGGCGGTCACGCCAAGACCCACGCCTGACACCTCACAGTGCTGTATCGAGCGAGCTAGTTTTTCATGGTCACCATCAAGGTCGATAATCTCATCAACTTCGTGTCCGAGGTGTTCTCCCATTCGGAGTCCTCTCCGGAGGAGGCGAAGCGCATCGCGACTTACCTCACGACCGCGAACCTCACCGGCCATGACAGCCACGGCGTGATCCGCGTGCCCGTCTATGTCAGGTGGAAGAAGATGGGCTCGATCGTGCCGAATCAAACCCCCGAGGTCGTGGTCGACACGCCATCGCTCGCGGTGGTCGACGGCAAGTTCGGCTATGGCCAGACCGTCACCCCGATCGCAGTCAGGCTCGGCATCGAGAAGTGCAAGAAGGCGGGGCTCGCCGCCGTCGCACTGCGCAACTCCGGCCATCTCGGCCGCGTCGGCGACTGGGCCGAGATGGCTGCTGCCGAAGGCCTCGTTTCTATTCATTTCGTGACGGCGGCGGGCTCGCTCCTGGTCGCCCCTTATGGGGGCGTCGAGAAGCGGCTGTCGACCGCGCCGTATTGCGTCGGCATTCCGCGCCAGGGCCAGGATCCGATCGTGCTCGATTTCGCCACTTCGGTTGTCGCCGAGGGCAAGTGCCTCGTGGCAAGCCGCGGCGGCAAGAAGCTGCCGGTCGGCGCGCTGGTCGATGCCGACGGCACGCTGAGCGAGGATCCGCACGTGCTCTATGGTCCATACACGCCCGATGGGCCGCGCGACCACACCAAGGGAACCGGCGCGATCCGCGCCTTCGGCGATCACAAGGGCTCGGGCCTTGCCTTCATCTGCGAATTGCTTGGCGGCGCGCTGACCGGCACCGGCGCGACGTCGTCGGACCGCCGTTTCGCCAACGGCATGATGGCGTTCTACATCGACCCCAAGGTGATCGACACCAGCAATTTCTTCGATGGCGAAATCACCCGCTACACCGATTTCATCCGCGCTACCAAGCCGATCGCAGGCACGGAGTTCGTGCTGGTTCCGGGCGATCCCGAGCGGAAAACCCGCGCCGATCGCACCAGGAACGGCATCCCCTTGCCTGACGATACCTGGGCGGCGATAGTGAATACCGCGCGCGAGGTCGGCGTCAGCGAAGTCTCGATCCAGCGGGCGACCAGCTGAGGTCTGCCCTCCAAGAAAACCTTCAAGAAGCACAAAGGAAACGTGATCAATGGCGAACAAGGTCAAACAGGTCTGGGCATCGGGCAAGGCCGTGGTGAACGCGTGGCTCGCGATCCCCTCCGGGTTCTCGGCCGAAGTGATCGCGCAATGCGGCTTCGACAGCGTCACCGTCGACATGCAGCATGGAGTGCAGGATTATCAGTCGATGGTGCAGTGCTTCCAGGCGATGCATGCCCATCCGGTCACGCCGATGGTCCGCGTGCCCTGGAATGAACCCGGCATCATCGGCAAGGTGCTGGATGGCGGCGCCTATGGCGTGATCTGCCCGATGGTCAACACGCCGCAGGAAGCCAAGAACCTTGTCTCCTACGCAAAGTATCCGCCGAAGGGCGTACGCTCCAACGGCCCGATCCGCGCCGGCATGTACGGCTCAGCCGGCACCTACCAGCAGACCGCCAACGACGAGATCGTGCTGCTGCCGATGATGGAGACCAAGACCGCGGTCGAGAACATGGAAGCCATCCTCGATGTCGAAGGCATCGACGGTGTCTATATCGGCCCGTCCGATCTCGGCTTCTCCTATGGCTTGGTGCCGAAGCTCGATCGCGACGAGCCGGAGATCCTCAAGATCTACGAGAAGATCATCAAGGAATGCGGCAAGCGCGGCCTCAACCCGGGCATTCACTGCTCCGGCGCCGAGGGCGCGGTACGCGCGATCAACATGGGCTTCAAGCTCGTGACGCTGTCGAACGAGGTCGGCCTGATGCAGGTCTACGCGAAGATGCAGGTCAACCAGACCCGCGAGAAGTCCGGCGGCAAGGCGTAAATCTATCCTCCTCCTTTCCCCGCTCTTTGCGGGGAGAGGGTTGGGGTCAGGGCCTCCATCCGGCGAGCAGTGTTTTCGTGATCGCCTGCGTGCCTTGCCCCTCAGCCGGATCGCTGACGCGGTCCGACCTCTCCCCGTGAAGGACGGGGGAGGTGAAGAAAACACCAAGGAGAACTCCCATGGCCTCGGCACAAGTGATCCGTCTGCACGCCGACGACAGCGTCCTGATCGCGCGCGCGAGCCTGCCGCCGGGACTGGAAGTCGCCGACGGTATCACCACGGTCGACCGCATCCCCGCGGGCCACAAGGTCGCGATCAAGCCGATCGCGCAGGGCGAGCCGATCCGGCGCTACGGCCAGATCATCGGCTTTGCAACCCAGCCGATTGCGCCCGGTCAGCATGTGCATACGCAGAACTGCGGCATGGGCGATTTTGCCAAGGACTACGCCTACGGCGTCGACGTCAAGCCGGTGCCGAATTTCGATCTGCCGGCGACCTTCGAGGGCATCCGCCGCGCCGACGGCCGCGTCGCGACGCGCAACTATATCGGCATCCTCACCTCTGTGAATTGCAGCGCTCACGTCGCCGGAATCGTCGCCGACATGTTCAAGAAGAACCCGTTCACCGGCGACAACCCGTTGGCGGATTTCCCGAATGTCGACGGCGTCGTGGCGCTGACCCACAAGACCGGCTGCGGCATGACGCAGGACGAGCCGTTGGCGCTGCTTCGCCGCACGCTTGGCGGCTATGCGCGGCACGTCAATTTCTCCAACGTCATCGTGCTCGGCCTCGGCTGCGAGGTGAACCAGATCGGCGGCTTGATGCAGGAACAGAAGCTCGCCGGCCGCCTGCGTGCGATGGACATCCAGGAGGTCGGTGGCACGCGCAAGACCGTGGAAGCCGGTGTGGCCTTCGTGAAGGAAGCGCTCACCGACGCCAACAAGGTCAAGCGCGAGGCGGTGCCGGCAAGCGAGTTGACCGTGGCGCTGCAATGCGGCGGCTCGGATGGTTACTCCGGCGTATCGGCCAATCCGGCGCTTGGCGCCGCGAGCGACCTCCTGGTTCGCCACGGCGGTACGGTGATCCTCTCGGAGACGCCGGAGACCTACGGCGCCGAGCATCTGTTGACCCGCCGCGCGGTCAGCCGCGAGGTCGGCGAGAAGCTGGTCGGCCTGATGCGCTGGTGGGAGGAATACACCCAGCGCGAAGGCGCCGAGATGAACGCCAATCCGAGTCCCGGCAACAAGGCCGGCGGCCTCACCACCATCCTGGAGAAGTCGCTCGGTGCAATGGCCAAGGCCGGCAGCACCAACCTCGTCGACGTCCTCAACTACGCCGAGCCCGTCACCAAGAAGGGTTTCGTGTTCATGGACACGCCCGGCTACGACCCGGTCGCCGCCACCGGGCAGGTCGCCGGCGGCGCCAACCTCGTTTGCTTCACCACCGGCCGCGGCAGCGTATTCGGCTGCAAGCCCGCGCCGTCGATCAAGCTCGCCACCAACACGCCGATGTACAAGCGGATGCAAGACGACATGGACGTCAATTGCGGCACCATCCTCGACGGCGAGGAGAGTGTGCAGGAATGCGGCCAGCGCATCTTCGACCTGATCCTCAAGACCGCCTCGGGCCAGCCGACCAAGAGCGAGAGCTTTGACTTCGGCGGCGCCGAGTTCGCGCCCTGGGTGCTGGGCGCAACGATGTAGTGTTTGCAAAGCCCGGATGGAGCGCAGCGAAATCCGGGACGCTCTTACCGTGGAGACCCCCCGATTGCGCTACGCTCGATCCGGGCTACGGATTGAATGGAGGAAACATGCGCGTGCGGCGGTTGATTGGATGCTTCGCATTGCTGGCCGCCTTGACGCTCGGCGTCGGTTCGGCCGGTGCCACAACCATCGTGGCGCTTGGCGCGAGCAACACCTATGGCAAGGGCGTGGCGCGCAACCAGGCCTATCCCGCGCAGCTTGAAGCGATCTTGCGGACGAAGGGTTTGAGCGTCCGTGTCGTGAACGCCGGCATCAATGGCGACACCACGGAAGGAATGCTGCAGCGCCTGGACCGCGCCGTTCCGAACGGGACCCGTGCCGTGATTCTACAGCCGGGCGGCAACGATCGGCGCAAGGGCAGCCCCGACCGGACCGCGGATATTCAAAGCCGCCTCAGCGCCCGCGGCATCGCGGTGATCATGCTCTCCAACGGGATGCTGCACGGCCTCCCGCATCAGCCGGATGGTCAGCATCTGACGCCCGAGGGCTATCACATGCTCGCCGAGCAACTGGCGTCGCAGGTATCCAGCGCGATCGGCCGCTAGTCCCGTAGCCCGCCGCTTGGGCAATCGCTGCCCGTTGTTAGTGCTTGATGTCGACCGGAACCAGTGTTCTGCTCAAAAAAGCTGCTGGAGTCCTCGGTCCGTGTCGATCTTCGTCGCACTGCATCACGTCACGCACTACAAATACGACCGGCCGATCGATCTCGGGCCCCAGACCATTCGGCTCCGGCCGGCGCCGCACACACGCACGCCGATCCTGAGCTATTCGCTCAAGGTCACGCCCGCCAATCACTTCGTGAACTGGCAGCAGGATCCCCAAGGCAACTGGCTGGCGCGTTACGTGTTTCCGGAGAAGACCACCGAGCTCAAGGTCGAGGTCGACTTCACCGCGCAGATGACGGTGGTCAATCCGTTCGATTTTTTCGTCGAGCCCTACGCCAACAGCTTTCCATTTGAATACCCCGCCGATCTCAAGACCGAGCTTGCGCCCTATCTTGAGACCGATGAACCCGGGCCATTGTTCGCGGCCTATCTGAAGGACGTTCCGCGCCAGGCCGACTCGACCGTCAATTTCCTGGTCGAGCTCAACGCGCAGCTGCAGAAGAAGATCAGCTACGTGATCCGCATGGAGGCCGGCATCCAGACGCCTGAGGAGACGCTGGCCGCGGGCTCCGGCTCCTGCCGCGACTCGGCGTGGCTCTTGATCCAGGCGCTGCGCCATCTCGGGCTCGCCGCGCGCTTCGTCTCCGGATACCTCATTCAGCTGCGGCCCGACATCGATCCGCTCGAGGGGCCACGCGAAGTCGAGAGCGACTTCACCGACCTGCACGCCTGGGCCGAGGTCTATCTGCCGGGCGCAGGGTGGATCGGTTTCGACGTCACCTCCGGCATGCTGACCGGCGAGGGCCATATCCCGGTCTGCGCCACGCCGCACTACCGCTCGGCCGCGCCGGTGACCGGCACTGCTGGTATCGCCAATACCGAGTTCGGCTTCGAGATGAGCGTCAAGCGCATCCGCGAGGCGCCGCGGATCACGAGGCCGTTCTCCGATCAATCCTGGGCGCGGCTCGATCGGCTCGGCGAGCAGGTCGATGCCGATCTGCAGAAGGACGACGTGCGGCTCACCATGGGCGGCGAGCCGACTTTCGTCTCGGTCGACGATCTGGAATCGCCGGAGTGGAATGTTGCCGCGGTCGGCCCGACCAAGCGCGCGCTGGCCGACGAGTTGATCCGCAAGCTGCGCACACGGTTCGCACCCGGCGGCCTGCTGCACTACGGTCAGGGCAAATGGTATCCCGGCGAAAGCCTGCCGCGCTGGGCGTTCGGCCTCTACTGGCGCAAGGACGGCAAGCCGATCTGGAAGAATGCCGATCTGATCGCAAGCGTCGAGAATTCGCGCAAGGCCGAGATCGCGGAAGCCAAACGTTTCGTCGAGGCGACTGCAGCAAGGCTTGGTCTCGGCGCCGACTATGCCATGCCGGCCTATGAAGATCCCGCCTTCTGGCTGCAACGTGAGGCCGGCCTGCCGGCCAATGTGACACCTGCGAATTCCAAACTGACCGATCCGGAAGAGCGCGCGCGGCTCGCGCGGGTGTTCGACGAGGGGCTGACCACGCCGAAAGGTTACGTGCTGCCGATCCAGCGCTGGAGCCCGCTTGGTGAGCGCGTGCCGGCGCGCTGGCGCAGCGAACACTGGAAGATCCGGCGCAGCCATCTGTTTCTGTCCCCCGGCGATTCCCCGCTCGGCCTGCGGCTTCCGATCGCCTCGCTCGAATATGTCCCGCCCGACGACTATCCCTACGTCATCGAGCGCGATCCGATGGCGCCGCGCGAGGCGCTGTCCGAGGAATTGCAGCAGGCACTGAAAGAGATTCCCGAGCCGCTGCCGGTCCGCACTGCGATGTCGATCGAGGTGCGCGACGGCGTGCTGTGCGCCTTCATGCCGCCGGTGGAGAAGGTCGAGGATTATCTCGAGCTCATCGCCGCGATTGAAGCCGCGGCCGAAGAGTTGCAGCTGCAAGTCCATGTCGAAGGCTACGCGCCGCCGTTCGATCCGCGCATTGAGGTGATCAAGGTGACGCCGGATCCCGGCGTGATCGAGATCAACGTGCAGCCGGCGCAAAGCTGGCGCGAGGCCGTCGACATCACCCTCGGCCTCTATGAGGACGCCGCGAAGACGCGGCTCGGGGCCAACCGTTTCCTGATCGACGGTCGCCACACGGGCACCGGCGGCGGCAACCATATTGTGGTCGGCGGCAGCAAGCCGGAGGATTCGCCGTTCCTGCGCCGGCCCGATCTCTTGAAGAGCCTGGTGCTGTATTGGCAGCGGCACCCGTCGCTGTCCTATCTGTTCTCCGGCATGTTCATCGGTCCGACCAGCCAGGCGCCGCGCATCGACGAGGCGCGGCATGACGGGCTCTATGAACTCGAGATCGCGCTGTCGCATGTGCCGCCGCCGGGCATGGACGCGCCGCTGTGGCTGGTCGACCGGCTGTTCCGGCACATTCTGGTCGATATCACCGGCAACACCCATCGCGCCGAGATCTGCATCGACAAGCTCTATTCTCCCGACGGTCCGACCGGCCGGCTCGGACTGGTCGAATTCCGTGCGCTCGAAATGCCGCCCGATCCGCGGATGTCGCTGGCGCAGCAGCTCTTGATCCGCGCGTTGATCGCCAAGCTGTGGCGCGAGCCGCAGCAGGGCAAGTTCGTGCGCTGGGGATCCGCGCTGCATGACCGCTTCATGCTGCCGCATTTCCTTTGGGAGGATTTCCTCGGCGTGCTCGCCGAGCTCAGGCATTCCGGCTACGACGTCGAGCCGGAATGGTATCAGGCCCAACTCGAATTTCGTTTTCCCGCCTTCGGCCGTGTCCATCATGGCGGCGTCGGCCTCGAACTGCGGCAGGCGCTCGAACCCTGGCACGTGCTCGGCGAGGAAGGCACCTCGGGCGGCACCGTGCGCTACGTCGATTCCTCGGTCGAGCGGTTGCAGGTGAAGGCGACCGGTTTCGTCGAGGGCCGCCACGTCATCACCTGCAACGGCAGACGGATGCCGATGACCGAGACCGGCCGCGCCGGCGAGGCGGTCGCCGGCGTGCGCTTCAAGGCTTGGCAGCCGGCTTCCGGCCTGCATCCGACCATTCCCGTGCACGCGCCGCTGACGTTTGACCTGATCGACACCTGGAACGGCCGCTCGCTTGGCGGCTGCGTCTATCACGTCGCCCATCCCGGCGGCCGCAACTACGAGACCAAGCCGGTTAATTCCTACGAGGCCGAGGCGCGGCGGCTGGCGCGCTTCCAGGAGCACGGTCATAGCCCCGGCAAGATAGAACCGCCGCCGGAGGAACGCACAATTGAGTTTCCCTTGACCCTCGACTTGCGGACGCCGCTCCTGCACTAATTGGCTGCAGGGGAAGTGCAATGACGGCATCGGGTGGCCAAGGAAACAGTCAAGAGAGCAGGGCCCGTCCCGGTCAGCGCCGGATGGCGCAATGGGCCCGCGACTATGTCCGGCTGCCTGGAATTCCCGATGAATTCCTCGCAGAGGATGGCGCGCCGCGGCCGGTCTGGGCCCGTTTCTTCGACGCCTTTGCCGCGCTGTCGCCGGCCGACATCGAGCGCCGCTTCGCCTCTGCCGACCGCCACCTGCGCGAGGCTGGCGTCACCTATCGCCCGCACGGGGATACGTCGGATCGGATCTGGCCGCTCAGCCATCTTCCTCTGATCATCGATGCGGCTGACTGGCGACAGCTCGCCGCTGGTGTCGCGCAGCGCGCGCAGCTTTTGGAAATGGTGCTGGCCGATCTCTACGGCGATGGCCGTCTCGTCGCCGAGGGCGCAATTCCTGCCGCGGCGATTGCCGGCAGCAGCGAATATCTGCGCGCGGTCAGCGGCATCAAGCCGCCGGGCGGCCGCTATCTGCATCTCTATGCCGCCGACATCGGCCGCGGGCCCGACGGCCGCTGGTGGGTGCTCGGCGATCGCACGCAGGCGCCGTCGGGCGCGGGCTATGCGCTGGAAAACCGCCTGGTGCTGTCACGCGCCTTCTCCAATCTCTACAAGTCGATGAATGTCGAGCGCGTTGCGCCGTTCTTCGAGGCGTTTCGCGATTCACTTCGCGCCAGCGCCGACCGCGACGAGCCGCGGATCGGCCTGCTGACGCCCGGCGCGTTCAGCGAGACCTATTTCGAGCATGCCACGCTGGCGCGCTATCTCGGCTTTCTGCTGGTCGAGGGCGACGACCTCGCGGTCTCCGGTGACCGCATCCATATTCGCACCGTTGCCGGACTGAAGCGGCTCGACGTGCTGCTGCGCCGGGTCGATTCCAACATGCTCGATCCGCTCGAGCTCGACGCCTCCTCCTATCTCGGCGTGCCCGGCCTCGTCGAGGTGCTGCGCAAGGGCGGCGCCGTGGTTGCCAACATGCCGGGCTCGGGCGTGATGGAGGCGCGGGCACTGCTCGGCTTCCTGCCCAATCTGTGCCGACGCCTGCTCTCCGAAGACCTGATGATGCCGCACATCGCGACATGGTGGTGCGGCCAGAAGCCCGCCCGCGAAGAGGTGCTGTCGCGGTTCGACGAATTCGCGATCGAAGGCGCCTATGGCCGCGGCGTTGCGGATTTTCCGGGCCATGGCCCGGTGCTACCGGGCGAGCTGTCGGCCGCGGACCGCGACCGTCTGAAGGACGCGATCGGCCATCGCGGCATCGACTATGTCGGGCAGGAGCTGGTCCGGCTGTCGACGACGCCGGTGTGGGAGAACGGCCGCATCGCGCCGCGTCCGTTCGTGCTGCGGGTGTTCGCGGCGGCGACGCCGAACGGCTGGACCGTGCTGCCCGGCGGCTTCTGCCGGATTGCCGATCGGGCGGATGCGCGCGCGGTGTCGATGGGCGACGGCGCGGTGTCCGCCGACGTCTGGGTGGTGTCCGACAAAGCGGTCGCGACCTCGACGTTGCTGCCGGCGGTCGACACCGTCCGCATCCGACGTATCGCCGGCGTGCTGCCGAGCCGCGCGGCCGATAATCTGTTCTGGCTCGGCCGCTATCTCGAGCGTGCCGAGGCTACCATTCGCCTGATCCGCGCGCTGTGTACGCCGCTGCGCGATCCCGCGCGGGCCAATGCGACCGGTTCGACGCCGGCGATGCATTCGGCCGAGCGCATCCAGCGCATGCTGGTCACCTGGGGCGCGGCCACGCAGACCGCGCGCACCAATCCCGCAAAGGTCGCACTCGAAGCGTTGCAGAGCGAGGAGAAGTTCGGCTCGGCGCTGTCGCTGGTGCGGTCGGCGCAGCGCACCGCAACCTCGCTGCGCGAGCGGCTGTCGCCGGATGCCTGGCAGGTCATCACCGAGATGGCCGACCGGCTCGCGATCGAGGTGCACGACGATGACGGCGTGGTCAGCGCCGCCGAGCTGACCTTGCAGGAACTCGCGAGTTTCGCCGGCCTCGCGCAGGAGAACATGAACCGTGCCGCCGGCTGGCGCTTCCTCGAGATGGGCCGCCGTGCCGAGCGCGCCATCAACACCACGCGCTTTGCCCGACAGTTCGCCTATGACGAAGCCGGTGACGAGGATCTCGATGTCCTGTTGACGCTGGTCGATTGCCAGATCACCTATCGCTCGCGCTATCTGGTGCAGCCGCTGCTGACGCCGGTGCGCGATCTCGCGGTGCTCGATCCCTACAATCCGCGCTCGGTCGCGTTCCAGGTCGCCGCGCTGAACGAGCATATCGCCGCGCTGCCGAGCCTGAAGGAGCACGGCCTGATCGAGCGGCCGCAGCGGCTCGCGGTCGCGGTCGAGGCGATGTTGACGACGGCGGAAGCCGGTAGCCTCGACGTCAAGACGCTGTTTGCGCTGGAGCAGGACCTGCTCAACCTCGCCGACTCGGTCGGGCTGCACTATTTCCCGCACGGACCGAACGCCAGCCGGCCGGAGAAGCTCACGGGGCTGGCGTGATTTACGACATCCGTCACGTCACGACCTACAGCTACGAGACCCAGGTCAGCTTCGCGCGTTGCTCGCTGCGGCTGGAGCCGATCACCGGCGACGGGCAGCAGCTGGTTTCCCATTCGGTCGAGATTCGTCCCAAACCGGCGGAGCGTACCGCGCGGCGCGACTTCTTCGGCACGCTGACCGAAAGCGTCCTGATCGAGACCGCGCATCGCAGCCTTCGCATCGATTCGCGCTCGCGGGTCTCGGTGGCGCGGCAGCCGCCGCTCCGCGACGCGGCGAGCCCGCCCTGGGAGGGCGTGCGCGATAACGCATTCGAGGCATTGAGCCTCGATGCAACCTCGCCGGTCGGCTATGTCTTCGCCAGCGCGCTGGTGCCGGTGCTACGGCCGGTGACGGCCTATGCGTCCGCGAGCTTTTCGCCCGGCGGCGGCATCCTTGCCGGTGCAGCCGATCTGATGCGCCGCATCCGCAGCGATTTCAAATACGATCCCAAGGCCACCGTGATCTCGACGCCGCTTCGCGACGTGTTCGAGAAGCGCCACGGCGTCTGCCAGGATTTTGCCCATGTGATGATCGCGGGGCTTCGCGGCCTCGGCCTGCCGGCCGCCTATGTCAGCGGTTATCTGCGCACCATTCCGCCGCCGGGCCAGCCGCGGCTGCAGGGCGCGGACGCAACCCACGCCTGGGTGTCGGTCTGGTGCGGCAGCGAGCTCGGCTGGGTCGGGTTCGATCCGACCAACGATCTCATGGTCGCCAACGATCACATCATTCTCGCCATCGGCCGCGACTTCGCCGATGTCTCGCCGGTCGACGGTATCATCGTCGGCGCGCGCAAGCAGAAGCTCAGCGTCGCCGTCGACGTGTTGCCGGTGGATTGAGCCGTCGGGGCGGCCGCGCGTCCGACCGTGCCGCCGCGATCTCGATCAGGCGACGTGGCGCTTGCCCGATTTGTCCCACCCGATCGGGCTGACGATGACGCGGTCGCGGCCTTCATGCTTTGCTTGATAGAGCGCGAGGTCCGCGGCCTTGAGCAGATCGCGCGATGTGCGCTCGTGATCAGGGACGAGGCAAGACAACCCGATGCTGACGGTCGGCAACTCATGCTCGGATTCGCGCGCAGCCGTCAGCTTCGCGCGGATCTGCTCGGCAACCTCCAATGCGCCTGCCTTGCCGATGCCGGGCAGGAGCACCGAAAACTCCTCGCCGCCGTAGCGCGCACCGAGATCGGTTGCGCGCTTGGTGCTGGTTGCGATGCATCGTCCCACCGTAGCGAGCACCGCGTCGCCGGCCTGGTGGCCGTACGTATCATTGAAGGTCTTGAAATGATCGACGTCGATCATCAGAAGCGATACCGGCGATTTTGCACGCATGCCACGCCGCCATTCGACGTCAAGCGTATCGTCGAGCCGGCGGCGATTGGCAAGGCCAGTCAGCGCGTCGGTGCTCGCGAGGTGCGCGAGCCGGTCTTCCGCGGCGGCCCGCCGTTTGAGAGCGGCCAGCAGATAGAACATCAGGACGATCGAGAAGCCGCAGAGCGCCGCCACCACGCTTCCGATCAGCCAGAGCTGTTGCCACCAGTCGGCATAGATGCCGTCGAGCGCGAGGCCTTCGGCGATCAGCAGGGGATGGTGTCCGACGGCCTGAAAGACATAGAGCCGGCTGACCTGGTCGACGAGCGATTTCGTCGTGTAGGAGCCGGATTGCCGGGCCGGGAATTGCTTGAAGACCTGTGAGTCTCTGATGCTTTGCCCGATCTTGTCGATGTCGAACGGTGCCCGCATCAGCATGATGCCATCGGTGTTGAACAGCGCCATGCTGTCGCCGATGCCGAAGCTCAGCTTGCGAAACAGATTGTGGAAATAGCTGAGCCGCATGCTGCCCGCGACGACGCCGGCAAAGGAGCCGTCGTCATTGCTGATGCGGCGGCTCAGGCTGATCAGATATTCGCCGTCCGAAGTAACCCAGGGAGCGCTGATGAACAGTCCGCGGTCGGCTCGCGCCTGATGCACCCGGAAGAAGTCCCGATCGGCGAAATTTGCGGTCCGCGGCGTCAATGTCCGGGAATCCAGCGTGACGTCTCCCGCGGTATTCAGCACGAGGATCGAGCCGAGATCCTTGGCGGTGGCGGCACGATCGAACAGCACGACCTGACGAAGCTCCGGGCTGATCTTGCGGAGCTCCGGCAGCTTGACGCCGTCGGCGACGGCCTGTAGCGACAGGTCGTAGAGCTCGATGTTGCGGTCGATCTCGCTGGCGATGGAGGCGACGAGGTTGGTCGCGCCTTCCTTCGCATGCTGATAGTCCTTGCCGGCCATTTCCCAGAGAATGGACGCGCAGATCGCCGAAAAGCACAAGATGAGACCGATCCCGAGCGCGAGCAGCCGTTTGGTCGGCACCGCCTTCGGCGTTGGCAACAGCCCGTTCATCACTTGCTTCCGCTTCCCCGCGCCCCCGCGCTCTGTCACTTTCTATAGGGGCATCAAATTGAGAAAGGCGACCTCAAGCGCGGGCAATTTGCGTGCGTGCTTTGGCAGAGTCTTAACCATTCCGGATTGGTCGGCTTCCATCGTTGGCCCCGGACAGATCGACTGATCCGTTCAGGTTCCGGTCCGTCGCAGGTCCTCGGCGGCGTCGCTGCGCAAATTGCGGAAGAACTGCTCGACCTCGCGCGACAGCGTCTCCGCTGTTGCGGTCAGATCGTTCGATGCTGCGAGTACCGATTCCGCCGCCTTGCTGGTCTGGTCCATGTCGTCGCGGAGCGAGCCGACATTGGTCACCAGGGTTTCGTTGCCCTGGGCGGCCATCTGCGCGTTGGCGGAGATTTCGCGCGTGGCTGCATCCTGCTGGCCGATCGCGCTGGCGATGTTGGCGGTGACGTTGCTGATCTCGCGCACCGCCTGGCCGATCTCGCGCACGGCGGCCACCGAGTTGCGGGTCGAGGCCTGGATCAGGCCGACATTCTCGCTGATCTCGGCGGTTGCCTTCGCGGTCTGCCCGGCCAGCGCCTTGACCTCGTGCGCAACGACCGCGAAGCCGCGGCCGGCATCGCCGGCACGGGCGGCTTCGATCGTGGCGTTGAGCGCGAGCAAATTGGTCTGCTCGGCGATCGCCTGGATCAGGCTCAGCACGCCGTCGATGCGCTGGGTGGTGGCGGCAAGGCTCTCGATCTCGGTGATAGACCGGTCGGTGCGCGCACCTGCCTGATCGACCGCGCCGGAGGACTGCTTGACCTGGCGGCCGATCTCCTCGACGGAGGCGGAGAGCTCCTCGGCAGCACCCGCCACCGCAGAGACGTTGCTCGAGGCCTGCTCGGTCGCGCCTGCCGCAGCAACCGCGCGACCGTTGGCGTCCGCCGCGACGGTCGCGATGGTCTGCGCGGTTTGACGCATCGTCGTTGCGTTGTCGTGCACCGCGCGGAGCACCTCGCCGATGGTGCCGCGGAAAGTCTCGACGAAGCGCTCGATATGCCGACCGCGGGCGTCGCGGGCCTCGGCGTCCTGCAGAACTTGCGCGTTCAGGCTGCGGTTACGGTCCATCGCCTCCTGGAAGACCTTGATGGCGCGCGCCAGTGCGCCGATTTCATCGCTGCGCCCGACATGCGGTACGTCGACATGATCGGCGCCATCGGCGACATGCCTGATGGTGGTGGTGATCTGCGACAGCGGCCGCGCCACCGAGCGGGCGATGATCAAGACGCCCAGCACTACCACGATCAGGGCTGCCGCACCGAGCCCGGTCAGCAGCAGCGCCAGCTCACGATTGGTGTCGGTTTGCTGCGCCAGTCTCTTGCTGCGCTCGGCGTAGACCTTGGACAGCGCCTCGAGGTCCTTGTTCAGCGCGGTGCGCACGTCGCGGTTGGCGTCGTTGTCGCCCCACTCACGCCCGGCGGCGGCGCCGATTTCGATGCCGCGGCGGACCAGCTCCTTGCGGAACTCGATGAACTGCTCGATGCGCTTCTTGAACACCGCGAACTCCGCGGCGTCGTCGGCCTGCACCAGGGTTTCCCAATTCCTCACCACAGCGAGGATGCGGTCGTTGAACGCCAGCAGCCCGTCGCCGTATTTCTTCACCGCCGCGGGTTCGGTCGACATGTAGATGCCGCGGGATTCCATCACCACCGCGTAGACCAGCGAGTTGACCCGCTCCACATTGAGCGCGGCGCGGCTGGCGAGATCGACGGCCGCGGTCAGCTCGGCGTTGCGCCGCGCGTTGTAGTCGGACAGGACGGTGATGGCCGCGGTCAGCGCCGCAATCAGCGCAAACGTCGAGTACAGCCTTGCAGCAAGCGAGAATCGGGATGCCATGGGAGGCCGCGATGTGGGGATGGGGGATGTGACGGGGGTGGGCATTGCGGGCACTCCAAGAGGCCGGGGAGCACCTTCGGCCAATTAAAGTTTATGCAAAATCTTCATGGACAATTTCTTAACGCGTGCGTTCGCCGCCGCCGCAGCCGTTAAAATCTCTAAATAATACCAACGTCTTATGAGATGCTCCCAAGTGGCCGGGTCGCGGCGAATTGCCGTCGTGTTGAATGACGGACCGCCATCATCATCATTCATCAACATCCTCCGGCGCACGGAGCGAAGCTGATGGCACGACTTTCGCAAAGAGGTGCTAGGCTACGCTGTCCCCAGCCTCGACGCGAATTCCCATGCTTTATCGTCACACCATCGACGCCACCAATTATGCATTCGACGATCTGCGCATCCTGCTTGCCAAGGCTTCGCCGCCGCGGTCCGGCGATCGCCTGGCCGGCATCGCGGCCGACAGCGCAGCGGAAATGATCGCCGCGCGGCTCGCGCTCGCCAACGTTCCGCTCAAGCAATTCCTCGATGAGCCTGTCATCCCCTATGAGGACGACGAAGTCACCCGCCTGATCCTCGACAGCCACGACGTTGCCGGCTTCTTGCCGGTGTCGTCGCTCACCGTCGGCGGCTTCCGCGACTGGCTGCTGTCGGATGCCGCCACCGGTGTTGCGATCAACAGGATCTCGCGCGGCATCACGCCGGAGATGGTGGCGGCGGTGTCGAAGCTGATGCGCAACCAGGATCTGATCCTGGTCGCGAAGAAATGCGAGGTGACGACCCGCTTCCGCAACACCATCGGCTTGCACGGGCGAATGAGCACGCGATTGCAGCCGAACCATCCGTTCGACGATGCCAAAGGCATCACCGCCTCGATCCTCGACGGCCTGCTGCTCGGATCCGGCGATGCCTGCATCGGCATCAATCCGGCGAGCGACGATCCGAACATCATTGGCACCCTGCTGCGGCTGCTGGACGATGTCATCACGCGGCTCGAAATTCCGACACAGAGCTGCGTGCTGACCCATGTCACGACCACGCTCGGCCTGATCGGGCAGGGGCTGCCGGTCGATCTCGTGTTCCAGTCGATCGCAGGCACCGAGGCGGCGAATCGCAGCTTCGGCGTCGACCTGTCGCTGCTGCGAGAGGCACGGGAAGCCGGGCTGTCGCTCCGCCGCGGCACGGTCGGCGACAATGTGATGTATTTCGAGACCGGGCAGGGCTCGGCACTGTCGGCCAACGCCCATCACCAGGTCGACCAGCAGACCTGCGAGGCGCGGGCCTATGCGGTGGCGCGCGCGTTCGATCCGCTGCTCGTCAACAGCGTGGTTGGCTTCATCGGTCCGGAATACCTCTATGACGGCAAGGAAATCATCCGCGCCGGGCTTGAGGATCATTTCTGCGGCAAGCTGCTCGGCCTGCCGCTCGGGATCGACGTCTGCTACACCAACCACGCTGAGGCCGACCAGGACGACATGGACAATCTCCTGACGCTGCTAGCGGCCGCCGGCGTGAACTTCATCATGGGCGTGCCGGGCGCCGATGACGTGATGCTGAACTATCAGTCGACATCGTTTCACGATGCGCTCTACATCCGCGACCTGTTCGGTGTGAGGCGGGCGCCCGAATTCGACGACTGGCTCGCGCGCGTCGGCCTTGCCGGGCAGGACTTCCGCCTCGTTGCCGATGCGGGGCGGCTGCCCGACCTCGCCGCCAGGCTCTTGACCTGACGGGATAGCGAATTTCTGCAAAGCAACTATCTCGCCGTTGTGACGTTAGGGAGTGCCACAATGTTGAAGAATTTCTGGCCCAGCGTTCGACGCCATGGTTAGATTTGCAGGTGTTTCGGGGTCGTTTTGATGAGAGCTGAGGGCATAAAGACAGCACGGCGTATTCTCTGCGTCTTTCCGCGCTATACGTCGTCCTTTGGGACCTTCGAGCACTCCTATCCCCTGACCGACGGCGTCAAGGCGTTCATGCCGCCGCAGGGCCTGCTGCTGATCGCCGCATACCTCCCCGAGAATTGGCCGGTCCGTTTCGTCGACGAGAATCTGCGTCCGGCAAAGACGGAGGATTTCGAGTGGGCGGACGCCGTGTTCGTCAGCGGTATGCACATCCAGCGCCAGCAGATGAATGACATCTGCCATCGCGCGCATGATCATGGCCTGGTGGTCGCGATCGGCGGCCCGTCGGTCAGCGCCTGTCCGGACTACTATCCCGCATTCGACTACCTTCATGTCGGCGAGCTCGGCGATGCGACCAATGAGCTGATCAAACGTCTGGAGCAGGACACCAGTCGCCCCGACGAGCAGGTGGTGCTGAAGACCATCGACCGCCTGCCGATGACGGATTTCCCGCTGCCGGCCTATGAACTCGCCGAAACCAAGAAGTACTTCCTCGGCAGCATCCAGTTCTCGTCGGGCTGCCCCTATCAGTGTGAGTTCTGCGACATCCCCGGGCTCTACGGCCGCAATCCGCGGCTGAAATCGCCGCAGCAGATCATCGCCGAGCTCGACAAGCTGCGCGCCTGCGGCGCGACCGACACCGTCTATTTCGTCGACGACAATTTCATCGGCAACCGCAAGGCGGCAGCCGAGCTGCTGCCGCATCTGATCGAGTGGCAGAAACGGACCGGCTATGTCACGCGGCTCGCCTGCGAGGCGACGCTCAACATCGCCAAGCGGCCCGAGATCCTTGAGAAGATGCGCGAGGCCTTCTTCGTGACGATCTTCGTCGGCATCGAGACGCCCGATCCCGACGCGCTGAAGGCGATGCACAAGGATCAGAACATGATGGTTCCGATCCTGGAGGGCATCCGCACCATCAATTCGTTCGGCATGGAGGTGGTCTCCGGCATCATCATGGGGCTCGATACCGACAAGCCCCAGACCGGCGACGCGCTGATCTCCTTCGTCGAGGAGTCCCGGATTCCACTCCTCACCATCAACCTGCTGCAGGCGTTGCCGAAGACGCCGCTGTGGGACCGGCTCGAAAAGGCGGGCCGGCTGGTCCATGACGACGGCCGCGATTCCAATGTCGAGTTCCTGCTGCCTTATGAGGACGTGGTCAGTTCCTGGCGCAAATGCATGGAGATCGCCTACCAGCCCGAGAAGCTGTTCGAGCGGTACTTGTATCAATGCAACTACACCTATGCCAACCGCATCAAGGTGCCGGTCAGCCCTGAGATGAAGAGCTGGGCCAACATCCGGCGCGGCCTGATCATGCTGCGCAACATCTTCTGGAAGGTCGGCGTGCTCGGCGACTATAGGCGCGTGTTCTGGAAGTTTGCGCTCGGCCGGCTCAAGCGCGGCGACATCGAGGGGCTGATCTCGGCGACGCTGGTTGCGCATCATCTGATCACGTTTGCGCGCGCAGCCTCCAGCGGTCGGCAGAATGCCTCGAACTACTCGATCCGGCTGCGCGAGGCTTCCGTCCCCGCCGAATGACAGCATGACGACACCGCCGGCGCCATCGTCCCCATCGCTTCCCGATTTGCGCAACCTGACGCCGGCGCGTGTCGGTCTCGGCCGATCCGGAGCCAGCCTGCCGACCGATGCGCTGCTCTCGTTCACGCTCGACCACGCCCGCGCCCGCGACGCCGTTCATGCGGCCTTCGACGTCAGCGGCATTACGGCCGGTCTTGCCGGCCTCGGCACCACGCCGTATCAGGTGTCGAGCCAGGCGCCCGGCCGGCGCGACTATCTACGGCGGCCGGATCTCGGACGCATGCTGGATTCCGCATCGCGACGGTCGCTGGAAGAACTCGGCATTACCGCATGTTCCTGCGCGATTGTGATCGGGGACGGCCTGTCGCCGACGGCCGTCAATGTGCATGCCGTCGAATTGATCCGGCACCTCGCGCCGCGGCTTGCGGCCGACACCATCGACACCGGTGCGGTGGTAATAGCGTCAGGCGCGCGGGTCGCGCTCGGCGACGAGATCGGCACTATCATCGGCGCGCGCATGCTCGTGATGCTGATCGGCGAACGGCCGGGCTTGTCGGCGCCCGACAGCCTTGGCGCCTATCTCACCTTCGCGCCGCGGATCGGCCTGACCGATGCCGACCGCAACTGCATCTCCAACATCCACCGCGCCGGGCTGAGCTATCTGGAAGCCGCGTCCAGGATTTCCTGGCTTGTGCGCGAAGGCCTGGCACGCCAGATCACCGGGGTCGCGTTGAAGGATGAAAGCGGATCGTCACAGAATGCGCTACCAGGGTGTGACAAATCAGATACTTAATCGTGGGGATCGGCGGTTCCCCGCGCATTTGGTTGTACCCGCGCGCTTGCGAGCCAAGGGGTGGACAGGTAAAACCGGCGCCGGTCAATATTCGCGTGTTTTCAAGGACTAGCGCCGATCAGTTGCGCTCACCCGCCTCATTCGCGCCCCTAAAGCATGATCCGGAAAAGTGCGAAGCGGTTTTCCGAAAAGATCGTGCGCAAACAAGGAACTAAAGCGCGATGACGATTCAATCCGATCGCATCGCGCGTTAGACCCAAGCTAGACAGATTGAGCCGTTTTCAGAACTGGACAGGGCATGCTCGAAAAGAATTCCGAAAGTCAGGTCCACGTCGAGAAGGTCGAAGAGCCGCGGTCGGGCCCCAGCATCGCGTTCGGGATCGAGCGTCTCGGCCTGATCCCGATGCGGGCGCCGATCCTGTCCTGCGTCGTCCTCGTCCTGTTGCTGATCGGCGCGGTGTTCGGTGTGCACCGGATCAAGATCGACGATTCGCTGTCGCAGCTGTTCCGTTCCGAATCCAAGGACTACAAGCAATATGAGGCGGTGACCAAGCGCTTCCCGGCGACCGAGTTCGACGTGCTCGTGGTGGTCGAAGGCAAGACGCTGCTTGAGCGCGACAATCTCGGCAAGCTGCGTGACATGGTCACGGATCTGCAACTCGTCGACGGCGTGCGCGGCCTGGTGTCGCTGTTCTCCGCACGCCAGGCGCCGGAGCGAGGCAAGCTGCCGGCGGCGTTGTTCCCGAACGAGCTGCCCGAGGGCGCGGCCTACGACAAGTTCGTCGAGACCGTCAAAAGCAACGAGATCATCCGCGGCAAGCTGCTGTCGGAGGACGGCACGCTTGCGCTGGTCGTGCTGTCGCTCGAACCCGAGGTGGTCGGCAGCAACAAGCTCGGCAAGGTGGTCGCCGACATCAGGAAGATCATGGCCGACGATCTCGGCGGCAGCGGGCTCAATGCCCAGCTGTCCGGCGTGCCGGTCATGCAACTCGAGATCCGCAATGCGGTCGAGCGCGACGGCCTGACCTACAACATTCTCGGCATCCTCGCCGGCTGCGTCATCGCCATCATCTTCTTCCGCAAGATATCCTTCATGGTGGCGGCGGCGTTCCCGCCGATGATCGCGATCCTGCTCGCGCTCGGCGGCCTCGGCTGGGCCAATTTCAATCTCAACATGTTCCTCAACGTGATGACGCCGCTCATCATGGTGATCAGCTTCTCCGATTCGATGCAGCTGACATTCGCGGCGCGCGACCGGCTGATCGCGGGCCAGGACAAGTTCACCGCGTTCAAGAACGCGGTGCTGGTGGTCGGCCCGGCCTGCGTGCTGACGCACGGCACGGCGGGCATTTCCTTTATCGCGCTGCAGTTCTCGGATTCCGACCTGATCCGCAAGTTCGGCGAGGCCGGGCTTGCGGCGACCATCATCGCGCTGGTCGCGGTGCTGTCGCTGGTGCCGGTGTTCGGCATCCTGCTGGTGCGCAACGAGAAGGTCTTCGCGGTCAAGTTCCAGAGCGCCGATGCCGGCGTGCAGGCGCTGCGCAATTTCTGCTATTGGATCGCGGTGCGCATGGTCGGCCGTCCCGGGCTGTTCAGCCTGCTCGCGCTGATGGTGGTCGGCGGCCTCGGCATCATCTACGCCAATCTCGAGCCGCGCTATCGGCTGGCCGACCAGGTGCCGGACAAGCGGCAGGCGGTCGAGGCCTCGAGCCGGCTCGACGCCAAGCTCACCGGCGCCAATCCGGTCGATGTGCTGATCGAATTCCCCAAGGGCCAGTCGCTCTACTCGCCGGAGACGCTGAAGACGATCGCCGACGTTCATGCGATGGTCGAGGACAGCGCAGGTGTCGGCAACGTCTGGTCGCTGGAGACCCTGCGGCGCTGGCTCGCCGAGAAGGCCGGCAGCAACGACGTCGCGACGCTCAAGGAATATGTCGATCTGATCCCCGAACATTTGGTGCGCCGCTTCATCGACAAGAATCAGGATGCGGTCGTGGTGTCGGGCCGCGTCCCGGATGTGGATTCGAGCCAGTTGCTTCCGGTGGTGAACAAGCTCGATCACGCGCTGGACAAGGTGCGCGCGGAGCATCCCGGCTATGAGATCGCCGTCACCGGCCTGTCGGTGATTGCCGCGCGCAACAGCGCCAACATGATCGAGAAGCTCAACCACGGCCTCACCATCGAATTCTTGCTGGTCGCGATCTTCATCGGGCTGGCGTTCCGCTCGGTCGTGGTGATGTTCTCCTGCATCCTGCCCGGCATCTTCCCAGTGGTGCTGTCGGGCACCGTGCTGTGGCTGCTCGGGGAGGGGCTGCAATTCGCCAGCGTCGTCGCATTGACCGTGTCGTTCGGCCTGGGGCTGAGCGCGACCATCCACTTCCTCAATCGCCTGCGGCTCGAGACCAAGCCCGGCGTCACGCCGGAGCTCGCGGTGGAGCGCGCCACGGTCCTGGTCGGTCCGGCGCTGATCCTGACCACGGTAGTGCTGGCTTGCGGCCTCGTCGTCACCGTGTTCTCCGACCTGCCGTCGCTGCGGCTGTTCGGCTGGCTCAGCGCGTTCTCGATGGTCGCGGCCCTGGTCGCTGACCTCTTCATCCTGCGGCCGACATCGATGTTCCTGATCAACCTGTCGCAAAGGCTCCGCGGCAAGGGCGGGCAACCGGCGCCCATCGAGAAGGCCTGATCGACCGAAAGCAAAAGGCCCGGTTCCGAGTGATCGGAACCGGGCCCTTTTTTTGGGCTAATGAGATCGCGCGGAGGGCGTCAGGTCTTCGTCATCGTGATGGTGACGCCGCGAATCTCACCCTTGGAGTCGATCTGCACCACTTGCTTGGAGCCGTTGGTTTGCAGGTTCAGGTTTGCGGCAAAGCCGGAGGCTTCGACGAACACGTCGATCCGGCCGCCACCCGCGGTGCCCTGCAAATTGCCGAAGATGTTGCGGCTCGCCTCGCTCCAGTTGCCGGAAATCCGGTCGCCCTGGCTGGTGACGTCGCTTGACAGGTCGAATTTGTAGCTGTCGCTGGCGCAATGCAGCGATTGCTTCAGGTTCATGCCCGATGGCGCGACCTTGTAATCGGCCTTGCAACGAATCCGTTCGGTCGTGCCGTTGGACAACGCCACCGTGCCCGTACCGGTCCACGAGCCGGCAAAGCCGGCGAACGGGCCGCCGGCCTGGGCATGGACTGCGGAGGCAGACAGCAACAGTGCGGCGCCGACGCCCACAGCCCTGAGGGCCTGACCATAAAGGCTGGAACCAAACAGCTTCATTGTGAATTTTCCCATCAAAATCAACGCCTCTTTCGCAAGAAAGCGTCTCGCCGCATCGAAGGTTTAGTGTCACCCAAGAATGTTAGGTTCAAACAACGGAAGCGGCCCGCGCTAGCCCGGTTGTCAACGAACAGAATCAGAAGCCGCTGGCCTCATGTTGGCATCTAGCTTTGCGCGAGTGCGATCCGCAATACCCGAACGCGACAAAAGTGATGGCATGAATCAGCATTGTAAATCAATGTCTTAGGCGGGGGTTTACAGCGCCGCAAATTTAGCCGCATTTAGCAGTGCTTGTCGTTAATCCGTTGCCGCGTTACGTGGCGTCTGTAATCCCAAAATCCGTCCCCGGCCCTGCCGAAACGCGTTTCGGGAACAGATTTTCTGCTGTCGGAAATGAAGGAATACGATGCGTAAATTTCTCCTGGCTGTTGCCCTGTTGTCGATCCCGTTCTCGTCCGGCGCCTTCGCCCAGCAGCAAGGGCGCGGTACGCCCGATGAGCAGAAGGCCTGCACGCGCGACGTGCAGCGTCACTGCCGCGCTGTGATCGATCAGGGCGATTTCACTATCCTCGCCTGCCTGCAGCAGAACCGAAGCAAGATCAGCGCCGCCTGCGAACAGGTGCTGAAGACCCACGGCCAATAAGACCGAATCCAGGTCTCAAGGGACCGCTATCGACACCGCGGCTGGCAGCCATGCCGGCCGCGGTCGCATATGCTGGCGGTCACAGATAGCATTGGTTTTGGTGGCGTATTCCCCTATATGGGGCTCGCAAATCCCCCGCATGCGCCCGTCCGTTCGCGCCTGCGTCGTGCCATGACCAGTGTAGCCCACATTTCCCATGACCACCGCGAGCGACCTGCGATCCGGAAAGACCCACCGCGACGAGAATTTTCCGGTCGCGTCGTGGATCATTCATCCGCGGCATCGTGCTCTCATCCTGGCCTTCTACAATTTCGTCCGCACCGCCGACGATATCGCCGATCACGCCACGCTGCAGCCTGCCGACAAGCTGCGTTATCTCGACCTCATGGAGGCCGAACTGCTCGGCAATGGCGACAGCCAGAAGGAAGCGGTCAGCCTGCGCCGCGCCTTTGCCGAGCGCGGCATGCCGCCGCGGCATGCGCTCGACGTGCTGGTGGCGTTCCGCCTCGACGTCACCAAGCTGCGCTACGAAAACTGGGACGACGTGATCGACTATTGCCGCTACTCGGCGATGCCGGTCGGCCGCTTCATGCTCGACGTGCATGGCGAGGATATCTCGACTTGGGCGGCGTCGGACGCGCTCTGCGCCGGTTTGCAGATCAACAATCATCTGCAGGACTGCGGCAAGGACTACCGCAACCTGAACCGCGTCTATCTGCCGCGCGACGCGCTGGCCGCCGCGGGGGCGACCGTCGAGATGCTCGGCGAGGCCAAATCGCAGCCGGCCCTGCTCAAATGCCTGCAGGCGCTCGCGGTGCGCACCGAAGCGTTGCTTGACCAGAGCAAGCCGCTCGCCGCCGAAGTGAAAGATTTCCGGCTCGGGCTCGAGATATCAGTGATCCAGGCGTTCGCCGACAAGATCGTCAACATGCTGAAGGTGCGCGATCCGCTCAGCGAGCGCGTGCATTTAAGCAAGGTTGAACTGCTGCTGCAGAGTCTCGGCGGCGTCGCCGGCGAGGCCGCGCAGCGTGCGACCGGACGGCGTGCGGTCTCCAAGACGGCGGCGGGCGCATGAGTGCCGAGGCGGCGGCCAACGCAAACTATGGAAGCACCGCGTCGGGCAGTTCGTTCTATGCCGCGATGCGCATCCTGCCGCGCGCGCAGCGCGAGGCGATGTTCCAGATCTACAGCTTCTGCCGGCAGGTCGACGACATCGCCGATTCCGACGGTCCGCGGCCGGAGCGCCTGGCCGCCTTGCAGCAATGGCGCGAGGATATCGACGCGCTGTATGCGGGGCATCCGCCGGCGCGGCTGAAGGACTATGTCGCGTCGGTGAAGGCCTTCGGCCTGAAGCGCGAGGATTTCGTCGCGATCGTCGATGGCATGGAGATGGACGTCCCGCAAGACATCCGGGCGCCCGATCTTGCGACGCTCGATCTGTATTGCGATCGCGTCGCGAGCGCGGTTGGCCGGCTGTCGGTGCGCGTGTTCGGCCTGCCCGAGGAAGACGGCATCCAGCTCGCCTACCATCTCGGTCGCGCGCTGCAGCTCACCAATATCCTGCGCGACATCGACGAGGATGCCGGTCTCGGCCGGCTCTATCTGCCGCGCGAATGGCTCTGGCACGCCGGCATCACCAACAACGATCCGGCCCGCGTCACTGCCGACCGCGCGCTGCCGAAAGTGTGCGCGCCGCTTGCCGAGCGCGCCAAGATGCACTTCCAGAAGTCCGACGAGATCATGAAGCGCAATTCGCGCCGTGCCGTGCGCGCGCCGCGGATCATGTCGAAATACTACCGCGCGATCCTCGATCTCCTCATCGCGCGCGGCTTCGCCGCTCCGCGTGAGCCGGTGCGTGTGTCCAAGGCCGCCAAGATCGGCATTCTTCTTCGTTACGCGATTATCTGATGCAAAACACCGTTCATATCATCGGTGCCGGCATTTCCGGCCTCTCGGCGGCCGTGCGGCTCGCCAATGGCGGCTACAAGGTTGCCGTCCACGAAGCGACGCAGCAGGCCGGTGGCCGCTGCCGTTCCTATTTCGACGCCGCCACCAATCTCACCATCGACAATGGCAACCACCTGCTGCTGTCGGGCAACCGCCATGCTTTGAGCTACGCGCGTTCGATCGGCACCGAGGCCGGCCTGGTAGGACCTGCGCGCGCGCAGTTTCCGTTCGTCGATCTTGCCTCCGGCCGGCGCTGGCAGCTCGACCTCGGCGATTCCCGCCTGCCGCTGTGGGTGTTCGACGAGGCGCGCCGCGTCCCCGACACGACCTTGCGCGATTATCTCGCATTGGCGCCGCTGGCCTGGGCCGGCACCGAGGCGCTCGTCGGCAACACTATTCCCTGCAAGGGCACGCTGTATGACCGCCTGGTGCAGCCACTGCTGCTCGCCGCACTGAACGTCGATCCGCCGGAGGGCTCGGCCGGACTTGCCGGCGCCATCGTGCGCGAGACGCTGCTTGCCGGCGGGCAGGCCTGCCGTCCGCTGATCGCACGCGACGGCCTCAGCTCGGTGCTGATCGAGCCGGCCGTGAAGCTCTTGGAGGAGCGGGGCCACAGCGTCCAGTTCGGTCACGAATTGCGTACGCTTGGCACGTCCGGTGATCGCATCAGTGAGCTCGACTTCGGCGGTGGCGACAAGATCACGCTGGCGACCGACGATGCCGTCGTGCTCGCGGTGCCGCCGCGCGCCGCGGCAACCCTGCTGCCCGGCCTGAAAACCCCGACCAAATTCCGCGCCATCGTCAACGCGCATTTCCGCGTAGATCCGCCGCGCGACGCCGCGCCCATTCTCGGCGTGGTGGGCGGCCTCGTGGAGTGGCTGTTCGCGTTCCCGCAGCGGCTGTCGGTGACGATCAGCAACGGCGACCGCCTGGTCGACATGCCGCGCGAGGAGCTTGCGCAGGCGATCTGGCGGGATATCTGCAAGGCATCCGGCGTCTCCGGCGACCTGCCGCCGTGGCAGATCGTGCGCGAGCGCCGCGCCACATTTGAGGCGACGCCGGAACAGAACGCCCTGCGTCCCGGGCCCGCGACGGCGCAAAAAAACCTGTTCCTTGCCGGCGACTGGACTGCTACCGGGTTGCCGGCAACCATCGAGGGGTCGGTGCGGTCGGGTGATCGTGCCGCAGATCTGGTTCTGACCAGGCGTTAATTCGACCTGTTGAGCGAGAATGGCTTTCGATCAGCCGGCCCGCGATGAAGAGGATATCGAGCGAAATGCTTTCGAGAGATCACGGCGTTGCAGTCGACCCGGTCGCGCTGGAGAAAAGCATCTCCAAGGCAACCGAAGCGTTGCTCGGCTATCGCCAGTCCGACGGGCACTGGGTGTTCGAGCTCGAAGCCGACAGCACCATTCCGGCCGAGTACATCCTGCTGCGTCACTACCTGGCCGAGCCCGTCGATGCCGCGCTCGAGGCCAAGCTCGGCAACTATCTGCGCCGCGTCCAGGGCGCGCATGGCGGCTGGCCGCTGGTGCATGACGGCCCGTTCGACATGAGCGCCAGCGTGAAGTCGTATTTCGCGTTGAAGATGATCGGCGATTCCGTCGACGCGCCGCACATGGTGCGGGCGCGCGAGGCGATCCGCTCGCGCGGCGGGGCCTCGGGCAGCAACGTGTTCACGCGCTTCCTGCTCGCGCTTTTTGGCGTCGTGACCTGGCGCGCGACGCCGGTGCTGCCGGTCGAGATCATGCTGCTGCCGATGTGGTCGCCGTTCCATATCAACAAGATCTCCTACTGGGCGCGCACCACCATGGTGCCGCTGATGGTGCTCGCCGCGCTGAAGCCGCGCGCCAGGAATCCGAAGGGCGTCGGCATCGACGAGTTGTTCCTGGAGGATCCGAAATCTGTCCGCATGGCGCCGAAGGCGCCGCATCAGAGCGCGGGCTGGTTCTATCTGTTCCGCTCGCTCGACGCCGTGCTGCGCGTGATCGAGCCGATGTTTCCGAAGCGCCTGCGCCAGCGCGCGATCGACGCCGCGCTCGCCTTCACCGAAGAGCGGTTGAACGGCGAAGACGGCATGGGCGCGATCTATCCGCCGATGGCCAACATCGTCATGATGTATGAGGCGCTCGGCAAGGACGGGAATTTCCCGCCGCGCGCCATCACCCGCCGCGGCATCGACAAGCTGCTGGTGGTCGGCGAGCACGAGGCCTATTGCCAGCCCTGCGTCTCGCCGGTGTGGGACACCGCGCTGACCTGTCATGCGCTGCAGGAAGCGGGCGGCGAGGACACGCTGGCCAAGGCCAAGCAGGGCCTCGACTGGCTGAAGCCGCGCCAGGTGCTGGAGCTGAAGGGCGACTGGGCGGTCAAGGCGCCGGGCGTCCGTCCCGGTGGCTGGGCGTTCCAGTACAACAACGACCACTATCCCGATCTCGACGACACCGCCGTGGTCGTGATGGCGATGGACCGCGCGCGGCGGCACACCGGAACCAGGGAATATGACGAGGCGATCGCGCGCGGCCGCGAGTGGATCGAGGGGCTGCAGAGCCGCGACGGCGGCTGGGCCGCGTTCGACGCCAACAACCTCGAATATTACCTCAACAACATCCCGTTCTCCGATCACGGCGCTTTGCTCGATCCGCCGACCGAGGATGTCACGGCGCGCTGCATCTCGATGCTGGGCCAACTCGGCGAGACCGCCGAGAGCAGCAAGGCGATGGCCGACGGTATTGCCTACCTGCGTCGCACCCAGCTCCCCGAAGGGTCCTGGTACGGCCGCTGGGGCCTGAATTACCTCTACGGCACCTGGTCGGTGCTCTCAGCGCTAAATGTCGCAGGGATCGATCGCAACGACCCGATGATTCGGAAAGCGGTCGATTGGCTGGTGTCAGTCCAGAATCAGGATGGTGGCTGGGGCGAGGACGCCGTCAGCTACCGGCTGGATTACAAGGGCTATGAGGTTGCGCCGTCGACTTCCTCGCAAACGGCATGGGCTTTGCTTGGATTGATGGCGGCCGGGGAGGTCGAAAATCCCGCCGTTGTGCGGGGGGTGGAGTACCTAAAGGCAACACAGACGGAAAAAGGGCTGTGGGACGAGCAGCGATACACAGCTACGGGGTTTCCGCGGGTATTTTACTTGCGATATCATGGCTACTCGAAGTTCTTTCCGCTCTGGGCGCTGGCGCGGTATCGGAATTTGAGAAGCACCAATAGCAGGGTGGTAGGGGTCGGGATGTGATTGTTGAGGCGGGGGCCGCCGAGACCGTGGGCAGTAGAATTGATCCTCGGCCGGTATTGATTGTGACTGGATTGGTGCAGGAAGCCCGCATCGCAGCGGGTCCCGGCATGATCGTGATTTGCAGCTCGAGCGATCCGCAGCAGCTGCGTGAATTGCTAGCGACGCTGGATCCGACCACCTTCCGTGGCGTGATTTCGTTCGGCGTAGCCGGCGGGCTCGATCCGTCGCTGAAGTCGGGCGACGTCGTTGTCGCGACCGAGGTGATGTCCGGCGATACCCGTTTCCTGGCCGCATCCGCTCTGAACGAAGAGATGATCGCCAGCGCCGCGTTGAAGCGCCGCAGGATCGTCCGCGGCGGGCTTGCCGGCGTCGAGGAGGTGATCGCGGCGAAGGCCTGCAAGGCCGCGCTGCGCTCGATGACGGGGGCTGCCGCAGTCGACATGGAAAGCCATATTGCGGCCGCCTATGCCGCCAAGGCGGGCATTCCGTTCGCTGCGCTGCGCGTGATCAGCGATCCCGCGCACCGGGCGCTGCCCGAGCTCGCGAAATCCGCGGTGAAGCCGAACGGCGACATCGATCTGCGCAAGGTGCTGCGCGGCATCGTGCGCAATCCGCGGACGCTGCGGGCGCTGGTGTCGACCGGTATAGATTTCAATCGCGCGCTGCGCTCGCTGCGCAGCTGCCGCGGCTTCCTGCTCGGCAACGAGGTGCTGATGCCGGCGGAAGACGTTCTGATTACGGCCAAGGCGGCCTGATCCAACTGTCCCGGACCGGGACGCTCGCCTGGCCAAACTCAAAACAATCAAGCTCAAACATAGAGGCCCGATCGCATCGCGATCGGGCCTCTTGCTTTGGTGCCTGATCGATCCGGTCCGGGTTTCGCGCATTCAGCGAGCGATCTGCCGGGTTGCGGGCGGGTGACGCTCGAAGCCCGTTCCTGCCAGCGCGTCGCGCTACAAGTCTCCAAACGATCATTGGTTCCGCGCGCCCGGCCGCAGCGTCCGGTAGCGGTGCGCCCTGTCCTGCGACCTCCGGCCGCCCCCTAGAGGCTTGACATATCGAGCAATTCAATTGAGCATGAACTCTAATCCTTTATTCATGAATTAAGGTTCACGATGGCAATCGCTGCGGTTCGCCTCAATCAGCTGGTCGAGACCAAGGCCCGCATTCTGGATGCCGCCAGGGACGCCGTGGCGGAGAGCGGGTGGAAGGACGCCCAGATCGCCCTGATCGCCTCACGGGCCGGCGTAGCCACCGGCAGCGTGTATCGCTACTTCGACTCGAAGGCGGACCTGTACGCGCAGGTGCTCGCCCTGGTTTCCGAGCGCGAGGTGGCCGTTGTCGCCGCGATCGTCGAAGCCGAGGGATCCGCGTCCCAATGTCTGGTGGACGCGATCTACACCTTCGCAGTCCGGGCGATGCGCGGCCGCCGTCTGGCCTACGCGCTGATCGCCGAACCCTGTGAACCCGAGATCGACGCGGCGCGGCTGAAATACCGGGCGGCCTTGGCCGATCAGATCGCAACGCTGGTCCGGCGCGGCATCGCCGACGGCGAGTTCGTCGATATCGATGCGAATGTCGCGGCATCCTGCGTGGCCGGCGCCTTCATGGAGGCGCTGGTTGGTCCGCTGGCGCCCGAGGCAGCCCCGGACTCCGACGCGGCGAAGGCGATCGCACAATCGATCGCGGGGCTCTCCGCGCGCATGCTGTTTCGCCATCCCCCGCCTGAATTGACCCCTGTCTCGAGAGTTTCCGCATGAATGCGCGTGTCCGGCCGGTTGCCGCCGCGGAAGTGAAAGCCAGTACGTCCGTACGGCATGCTGTACGAGGAGATCACGGCGTCGAGCCTCGTCAAGACAGACATCGAGGGGCGGACCTTGCTGCAGCCCGACCACGGCTACAATGTCAACGTAGCCGGCTTCTATCTGCACGCTCCGATCCACCGTGCGCGGTCCGATGTGAAGTGCGTGCTGCATACTCACACCAGGGCGGGGCCCGCGGTCAGCTCCCTTGCCGAAGCGCTGCTGCCGCTGTCGCAGACGGCGATGCGGTTTCACGGACGGATCGGCTATCACGATTTCGAAGGGCCGGCGATCGATCGCGACGCATGCGATCGTGTCGTCGCCGACCTCGGCCGCAACAACGTGCGATCCTGCGTGATCATGGCCTGCTGGTCTACGGCAGCACGATTCCACAGGCGTTCAACGCGATCTACTGGCTGGAGCAGGCCTGCCGGATCCAGGTCGATGCGCTCGGCTGCGGTCGGCCGCTGCACGCGCCGAGCGAGCTGGCGATCGGCAACACGGTGACCTGCTTTGCCAGCACCGAGATCACGCTGGACAATGAGCGCGACACCAATCCGGTGCTGAATGAGGTGGCGCAGAATCTGCAGGCCGGCTACGGGCTGCTGGAATGGCCGGCGATGCGGCGCGGGCTCGACCGCATCGACGCGGGCTACGCACAATGAGCACGTCGCAGGACCCGCTGCGGATCGGCTTCATCGGCGCAGGCCGCGTGGCGCAGACGCTGGCGCCGGCGTTCGCCCGCGCGGATCTGAACGTCGCGGCCTTCTACAACCGCGGTCCCGATGCCGCGCAGCACCTCGGATCCCGCATCCCGTCGGCGCGGCCGATGAGCGACGCGCAACAGGTCGTGGACAGCTGCGACATGGTCTTCCTCACGGTAAGCGACGACGCGATCCTGCCGGTCTGCCGCGGTCTGCGCTGGGAGCCGCGTCACCGCGTGGTCCATTGCAGCGGCGCGACGGAACTGGCGGCGCTCGACCACGCGCGATCCGCGGGCGCCGCAACCGGCGGATTTCATCCAATGCAGATGTTTGCCAATCCCGACGTCGCGCTGGAGGGCCTGCGCGGATGCACGGTCGGCATCGAGGCTGAAGGCGACTTCCGGCACGACCTTGAGCGGCTGGCTGCCGGTATCGGCTGCGAGCCGCTGGCGCTGCCGGCCGGCGTGCGGGCGCTCTATCATGCCTCGGCCTACTATGTCGGCCCGTTCCTGATCGCGCTGCTCAAGGAAGGCGTCGAGCTCTGGAAGAGTTTTGGTGCCAGCGAGGCTGACGCGCTGCGCGCCATGATGCCGCTGCTGCGAGGCACGGTCGCGGCCGTGCTCGACGGTGGCCTCGCCCACGGCATGGGTGGCTGCGTGGCGCGCGGCGACGTTGGAACGATCGTCAAGCACCTCACGGCCCTGGACGAACGCTTCCCTTCCTCGGGCGCGCTCTATCGCGAACTGGCGCTGCGCAATGTCCCGCTCGGAATCGAGCGTGGCACACTGAGCGCTCCGCGCGCCGCGGAGATCGAGCAGCTGCTGCTCCGAACCCGGCAAGACCAGGCGGCATCCTGATCCAAGAAAAAAGGCCCCGGTTCGCTGAACCGAGGCCCTTCAACTTCTTGCTCTCCGCTCACATCGAGCATCAGGCGGCGGTAGAAGCCTTCGCTTGCTGCTTGGCAGCGGCGGCGGCCGCCTCATCGCGGCGGATCTCCGAGAGCTTCTTCTGGACCTGCTCGGCGAAGATGTACTGCGCCGGACGCTGCTTCGACATGTCGATCTCCGGCGCCATCGGACCCGTGGTCTTGATGCCGCGCAGTGCGACCCACATCGCCTTCAGCGGATTGTTGATCGCAGCGGTGGCCGCGGTCGGCTCGTAACCGCAATGGGCCATACAGTCGGCGCACTTCTCGTACTTGCCGGTGCCGTAGCTGTCCCAATCGGTGGTGTCCATCAGCTCCTTGAAGGTCTTGGCGTAGCCTTCACCGAGCAGATAGCAGGGCTTCTGCCAGCCGAAGATGTTGCGTGCCGGCATGCCCCAGGGCGTGCACTCGTATTCCTGGTTGCCGGCCAGGAAGTCGAGGAACAGGCCGGAATGCATGAAGTTCCACTTCTTGCCCTTGCCGAGCGCAAAGACGTCGCGGAACAGCTTCTTGGTCTTGGTGCGGTTGAGGAAGTGCTCCTGGTCAGGCGCACGCTCATAGGCGTAACCGGGCGACATCGAGACGCCGACGCCGAGCTCGGTGGTGAAGTCGAGGAATTTGGCAATCTCCTCGGCCGGATGGCCGTCGAAGATCGTGGCGTTGACGTTGACCGTGAAGCCGCGCGCCTTCGCCGCCTTGATCGCGGAGACGGCGCGATCGAACACGCCCTTCTGCGACACCGCCTTGTCGTGATGGTCCTTCAGGCCGTCGAGATGCACCGAGAAGAACAGATAGGGCGACGGCTCGAACAGATCGAGCTTCTTCTCGAGCAGCAGCGCATTGGTGCACAGCGAGACGAACTTCTTGCGCGCCACGAGACCGCGCACGATCTCGCCGATTTCCTTGTGGATCAGCGGCTCGCCGCCGGGGATCGCCACCATCGGCGCGCCGCATTCATCGGCTGCGTCCCAGCATTCCTGGGCGGTCATGCGGCGGTTGAGGATCGCATCGGGATAGTCGATCTTGCCGCAGCCGACGCAGGCGAGGTTGCAACGGAACAGGGGTTCCAGCATCAGCACGAGCGGATAGCGTTTGCGGCCAAGCAGCTTCTGCTTGATCAGATAACCGCCGATACGCATTTCCTTGAAGAACGGTATAGCCATTAGACGATTTTCTTTCTGCACTTATCAAAGGGAAGTGGGTTCAGATCAGCCCGTAGTCAGTTCGGCCGGCAGCCGGAATTCAATATTCTCTTCGCGGCCCGGAACCACCGAGACCGACACCGGTCCGATGCGCCGCAGGGCCTCGATGACATCGTCGACCAAAACCTCAGGTGCCGATGCACCCGCCGTAATGCCGACAGCCTTCGCATCCTTCAGCCAATCCGGGTTGAGCTCGCTCCCATCGGCAATGAGATAACTCGCGACACCAACCTCGGTGCCGATCTCACGAAGCCTGTTCGAGTTGGAACTATTGGCGGCCCCCACCACCAAAATGACATCCACCAGCTTACCTAGGTCCCTTACCGCAGATTGGCGGTTCTGTGTCGCATAGCAGATATCCCTGATGTCCGGGCCTTGAATATCTGTAAATTTTGCCTGGAGCGCCGCGATAATGTCCCTGGTGTCGTCCACGGACAGGGTGGTCTGGGTGATATAGGCGACCGGGGCGTCGGTCGGCAGCCGCAATTCCGCCACATCCTGAACGCTCTGGACCAGCAGGACCGGTCCTGGAACCTGGCCCATGGTTCCTTCGACCTCGGGATGGCCGGCATGCCCGATCAGGATCAGGGCGCGGCCTCTCGAGATGTAGCGCTTGCCTTGGTTGTGGACCTTGGTGACGAGCGGGCAGGTGGCATTGAGCACGGGCAGGTCGCGGGCCTCCGCCTCCTCCTCGACGCTCCTGGCGACGCCGTGGGCACTGAAGACGGTGACCGCCTTGGGCGGCACTTCCGACAGGTCCTCGACGAAGATCGCGCCCTTCTTCTTCAGGCTTTCGACCACGTATTTGTTGTGAACGATCTCGTGGCGGACATAGACCGGCGGGCCATATTTCTGCAGCGCGCGTTCGACGATTTCGATCGCGCGCACAACGCCCGCGCAAAAGCCGCGCGGCTGGGCAAGAAACACTTCCATAGGACGTCCGTTACGCAAATTGCACCAATCTCATTCCATGCCTGCGGCTTTTTCGGCAACGCACTCCGCTCGGTCGGACGCCGCAACATCAGTTGCAATGTCCGCACCAGCTCAGGTCCTGCACGTGATCCGCGCCCTCAAGGGCATGGAAATACAGGGATTTGTGGCAAAAAGGTAGCGCTTCGAAGGGGGGAGCGGTCCGCGAGGCGAGAGGTGTAAGGTATTATGGTATGGATTTTGGGCCCTTCGACGGCCCGTCTTCCTCACTTGTTCGTCACTTTATCGCCCACTCCTGCGGTTTATACCGGCCACTCGTGGCCGTTCCTTTATTTTGGAACCTCCTCGCCATCCCGTCGAGGAAGATAACCAAAACAACATTAGATCGGTCCCCGGAACTCCGCTACAGAGCGGGCGTTTTCGGCCATGCTCCCAGAGATTAGAAAGAAACGAAGTGCTGACAAATATTGTCGTCTCCGTTGTTAGGACCTGTACGCGCTTTGCCCTTCCGGTTGTCATTCTCTCGGTGCTGCTGTCGATCGGCGCCGGCTTCTATACGGCCCGCAACTTCTCGATCAACACCGACATCAACAAGCTGATCTCGCCGGATCTGGATTGGCGCAAGCGCGACAACCAGTTCGAGGAAGCCTTTGATCGCGAGCGGCTGATCCTGGCCGTCGTCGAGGCGGCGACGCCCGAGCTGACCAGCTCGGCCGCGAAGGCGCTCACCGCAAAGCTGCAGGCCGACAAGAAGAACTTCGAGGCGATCACCGCGCTCGGCTCGGGCGAATTCTTCGAGAAGAACGGCTTGCTGTTCCTGCCGACCGAAGAGGTCGGGAAGGTCACGGCCCAGCTCGAATCGGCCGCGCCGCTGATCGAGATCATGGCCGGCGACCCTTCGATTCGCGGGCTGACCGGCGCGCTCGAGACCGGCCTTGCCGGCGTCAAGCGCGGACAGGTCAAGCTCGACAATGCCGCTCCGCCCTTCAACCTGATCTCGGAGACGGTCGAGACCGTCCTCGCCAAAGGCAATGCGACCTTCTCCTGGCGTGAGCTGACCAGCGACAAGCCGCTGACCGATTCGGACAAGCGCGCCTTCATCGAGATCAAGCCGATCATCGACTATTCGGCACTTGAGCCGGGCAAGGCCGCGACCGACGCAATCCGCCAGGCGGCCGCCGATCTGAAATTCCCGACCGAGTATCACGCGCGGGTTCGCCTGACCGGACCGGTGCCGATCGCCAACGAGGAATACGCCACCGTCCAGGACGGCGCGATCACCAACGGCATCGGCACCGTGGTGATCGTGCTGATCATCCTCTGGCTGGCGCTGCATTCCGGCAAGATCATCTTCGCCGTGTTCGTCAACCTGTTCATCGGTCTTGCCCTCACTACCGCGGTTGGCCTGATGATGGTCGGATCGCTGAACCTGCTCTCAATCGCCTTCGCGGTGCTGTTCGTCGGACTTGGCGTCGATTTCGGCATCCAGTTCAGCGTCCGCTACCGCTCCGAGCGTTACAAGAACGACAATCTGACGCTGGCGCTGGAGAACGCCGCGCGCCGCTCGGCGGTGCCGCTGTCGCTCGCGGCGATGGCGACCGCCGCCGGCTTCCTGTGCTTCCTGCCGACCGACTACAAGGGCATCTCCGAGCTCGGCAAGATCGCCGGCGCAGGCATGCTGGTGGCCTTCACCACCAGCATCACCGTGCTGCCGGCGCTGCTCGACCTGCTCAATCCGCCCGGAGAGAAGGAGCCGGTCGGCTACGCCTTCCTGGCGCCGCTCGATCACTTCCTTGAGAAGCATCGCGTCCCGATCATCGTCGGCACGATCCTGGTCACGGTCGCAGGCCTGCCGCTGCTGCACTACATGAAGTTCGACTTCAACCCGATCAATCTGCGCAACAAGCAGGCGGAATCGATCGCGACCTTCCTCGATCTGAGGAAGGATCCGAACACCGGCGCCAACGCCATCAACGTGATGACGCGCTCGGAAGACGACGCCAAGAAGATCGAGGCCAAGCTCGAGAAGCTGCCGGAAGTATCGCGCGTGATGTCGCTCGACAGCTTCGTGCCTGATGATCAGCCGGCCAAGCTGAAGCTGATCGCGCAGGCGGCCAAGACGCTCGGCCCGGCGCTCAACCCCGACTCGGTCGATCCGGCGCCGTCGGATCAGGAGAACGTCGAGTCGCTGAAGAGCTCGGTCGACAGCCTGCGCAGGACCGCGGGCGACGGCAAGGGACCGGGTGCGGTTGCCGCGCGCCGGCTCGCCGACGCCCTGCAGAAGCTTGCCGATTCGAGCCAGGCCATCCGCGACAAGGCGCAGGACGTCTTCGTCGCGCCGATGAAGATCGTGTTCGATCAGCTCCGCAACACGCTGCAGGCCCAGACCGTCACGCTGCAGAACCTGCCGCCGGAATTGATCGCGAGCTGGAAGACCAAGGACGGCCTGATGCGCGTCGAGGTCGAGCCGAAGGGCGATCCGAACGACAACGACAATCTGCGCCGCTTTGCCGACGCCGTGCTCGCGGCCGAGCCGACCGCGATCGGTGGACCGGTCTCGATCCTGAAGTCGGGCGATGTCATCGTGAATGCGTTCATCCACGCCGGCATCCTGGCGCTGGTCACGATCGGCCTGCTGCTGTGGCTGACGCTGCGCCGCATCGTCGACGTGCTGATGACGCTGGTGCCGCTCCTGGTCGCCGGCATCGTCACGCTGGAGATTTGCGTGCTGATCGGACTGCCGCTCAACTTCGCCAACATCGTCGCCCTGCCGCTGCTGCTCGGCGTCGGCGTCGCCTTCAAGATCTACTATGTCACGGCATGGCGGCAGGGCAGGACAAACCTGCTGCAGTCGAGCCTGACGCGTGCGATCTTTTTCAGCGCGCTGACCACGGCGACCGCGTTCGGCAGCCTGTGGCTGTCCAGTCATCCCGGCACCGCGAGCATGGGCAAGCTGCTTGCGCTCTCGCTCGTCACGACGCTTGCGGCAGTGCTGCTGTTCCAGCCGGCGCTGATGGGCAAGCCGCGCGAGGCCCTCAAGGAGGAGGATATCGCCAACGACGTCACCTGACGTGCAGGCGATCCACCGTTGATCCGGCTTGGCGGCAATGTGCCGCCGAGCCGCAAATTCAGCCGGGTGTCAACACGACGAGGTAGCCAGCGTGCTCGCGCGCGGCGTCGCCCGCTGGCCTCCGTCAGTGCGTCGATCGTGCAATGTCGGGGAGCAGGCAGATATCGCCGACGACGTCAGCCGATGCATTGGCGGTGCCGGGGGCACCGGCTGCCGGCTTTTGACCCGGCTTGGCGGCAGGCGCTACCGCACCTGTCGTCTTCTGCGGCGGCGCTGCCGATTTGGGCAGGGCGCCCTTCGGTGCCGGGCTGCCCGCGGCAGGCGGGTTGCCGGCGACGCTCGGGGGGATCGGCGGACCGACGCGGGTCCAGGTCTCGCCGCCGCACAGGAAGCCGAGCACGCAGCCCTGGATCTCGAGCTGATCGGTGCCGACCGGCTTGATGGTCGAGCTGTAGAGCTGGCCATCCTTCGCGTTGTAGACTTGGCCTTCCCACGCGTCGGCGCCGGCCTTCTTCTTCATGTCGATCAGGATCGGCATGCCGAGGGTCGGCCTGCTTTGCTTCGCCGGATCAGGATTGTTCTTATCCTTGCCGCCGGGGGTTTTTTCCCAGGACACCGCACCCCACATGTTGCCATTACACTGGGCGACGCGGATGGTGGCGACACCGTCCGCGACCTTCCAGTCGCCGGTCGGGTCCGCTGCAAGTGCCGGTGATAATACGGTGGCCAAAAATAAACCTGAAAAGGCTATTGTACGCGCGAAAGTTCTTGGGCAGTGCAACATGGTCCAAACCTGTGCTTAACTAGACGATCCGAGCGGGGGTCAAAACGCCGCTAGCGAGCGTTTTAAGTTGACGAGATGGCCATCAACCGACGTATGTAACGAATGGTAAGTTCCAATTTAGACGTTTCCGAGATTTTTGTGGAGCGCGAGGGGCAGCGCGGTGCCATGCACACGCGTCACCTCAATGAGCAGCTCGTGCGCGTCCTCAAGACCATCGGCTATGACGTCGGCTTCCAGAAGGGGCAAGGCCAATACCTTTTCGATCGTCAGGGGGCTCGTTACCTTGATCTATTGAGCGGATTTGGCGTTTTTGCGATTGGCCGCAATCATCCGGCCCTGCGCAAGGCGCTGAAGAGCGTGCTCGACGCCGATCTGCCCAATCTGGTCCAGCTCGATGTCTCGACGCTCGCCGGCGTGCTCGCGGAACGGCTTCTGGAGTATGTTCCATATCTAGACAAGGTGTTTTTCGCCAATTCCGGTGCCGAAACCGTCGAAGCAGCGATCAAGTTCGCGCGCGGCGCCACCGGCCGTCCGGGCATCGTCTATTGCGGGCATTCGTTCCACGGCCTGTCCTATGGCGCGCTGTCGCTGACCGATGATACGAATTTCCGCAGCGGATTCGAGCCGCTGCTGCCGGGCTGCACCCCGATCCCCTACAACGATCTCGAAGCGCTGGAGAAGGCGCTGTCGTCACGCCAGGTCGGCGCGTTCATCGTCGAGCCGATCCAGGGCAAGGGCGTCAACATGCCCACCGACGAGTTCCTGCCCGGCGCGCTGGCGCTGTGCCGCAAATACGGCACGCTGTTCATCGCCGACGAGATCCAGACCGGCATCGGCCGCACCGGCAAGTTCCTCGCGATCGAGCATTGGGGCATCGAGCCCGACATGGTGCTGCTCGCGAAGGCGCTCTCCGGCGGCCACGTGCCGATCGGCGCCCTGCTGACGCGCAAGCACATCTTCGACAAGATCTTCAACCAGATGGACCGCGCGGTCGTGCATGGCTCGACCTTCGCCAAGAACGATCTGGCGATGGCTGCCGGCATCGCCACGCTCGATGTCATCAGGAACGAGAAGCTCGTCGAGAACGCCGCCAAGCGCGGCGCCGAGCTGCGCCTTGCGCTGACGCGCATGGTGCCCGGCTATGAGCTGATGAAGGAAGTCCGTGGCAAGGGCCTGATGATCGGCGTCGAGTTCGGTCCGCCGAAATCGCTGCGGCTGAAGGCGTCGTGGAATCTGCTGGAGACCGCCAACAAGGGCCTGTTCTGCCAGCTCATCACGGTGCCGCTGTTCAAGGATCACAAGATCCTGACCCAAGTCGCCGGCCACGGCCTCCACACCATCAAACTGCTGCCGCCGCTGATGATCACCGAGGAAGACTGCAGTTGGATCGAGAAGTCGTTCGACGACGTGATCGCCGGCAGCCACAAGGTGCCCGGCGCGATCTGGTCGCTCGGCAAGACGCTGGTCGACAACGCGGTCCGCAAGTCGGCGTAAAGTTGGAACCCGTAGCCCGGATGCAGCAAAGCGAAATCCGGGGTTTTCGATCCTTGCGAGACTGTCCCGGATTTCGCCTCGCTTCATCCGGGCTACAAGTCGTCACCCTTCCTTGTTCGCGCGCATCGCGCTCTCGAACTTGTCGCCGAACTCGGTCAGTTCGTCGGCGCCGAGATCGCTGACCGCCCAGTAATTCAGGCCGCGGTCGCTCCAGCGCCGGATGTTGAAGCCCTGCAGCGTCGAGATCTTCGCGGTCTTGCGTTCGGTGTTCGCGGTCTGCGCCACGAACAGGTTGATGACGTGTTGGCGGCGCTTGTAGACCACGGCGCCGATCTCGCGGGCGTTGACGTAGTCGAGCCGGCCGCCGATCAGGGTGAAGCCTTGCGCGGTGAGATCGATCACCGGCGGCGAGACGTCGAGCTTGCCGTTGAACCAGGGCTTGACCGTATGCTGATCGGTTGAGACCACGTCAATGAGGTGGCCGGCCTGCAGCGAGCGCAGATGCGCCGACACCACCTCGTTCTCGATGCGCTGCTCGTCGTCGTTGCGCAGCACGATCGCAACCAGGCCAGTCGCGGCCATCGCCGATACCGCGGAGCCCATCGCGAAGCCGCGCAGCACCGAGCGTCGGGTCGGCGCCGCCTGCGGCTGCGGTTGCGGCAATGCCTTCTCGATCTTGCGGCGCAGCTCGAGCGGCGCCTTGTAGCGCACGTCGCTCTCGGCGATCGCCTGGCGGATCTCCTGATACTCCTTCATGAGAGCGGCGCAATGCGCGCACCCCTCGACATGGGCTTCCACTTCGCGTGCATGGCCGGCATCGAGTTCGCCGTCGATCAGCGCGTGGATCAGCACTTCGGCTTCCTCGCAGGTCATTTCACTTGCTCCTGTTCCGCAAGCCATGCCGATCGCAGCATGGCGCGGGCGCGTGCGAGGCGGGACATCACGGTGCCGACGGGCACGGCGGCGACATCGGCGATCTCGCGGTAAGAAAGATTCTGAATTTCCCGGAGCACAAAGGTCTCGCGGAACGGCTCGGCGAGCGCCGCGACCAGCTTGCGTACGGTGTCGCCGTCGAAGCGGCGCAGCAGCTGCTTTTCCGGGGTCTCCGGCGCCTCATTCCACATAGGCGTTTGATCGCCGCCTTCGGGCAGCTCCTCGACCACGGTCGGGGCAGTCTTGCGCCGGGCATATTCGGCGCGGCAGACATTGCGCAGGATCGCGAACAGCCACGGCTTCATTGCCGGGCCCCGGTAGCTGTCGAAATGTTTGTAGGCGCGTAGATAGCATTCCTGCACCGCATCCTCGGCGTCGGCGGCATCGCGCAGCAGATAGCGCGCCAGCGTATAGGCGTCGTCAAGGTACGGCAGCGCGGCTTCGCGGAAGCGCCGCGCCTTTTCGGGATCGTCTTGCGACGCATTGACAACCATCGTGTTCTGCCCGGCATGTCGTGAGACGGCTTGCGCCCGGCCGGGGGCTGTGGGCCACCGGCCGGGCATCGCAGTGATCGTATGGCTGGTCACGTTACCCAACCTTGATACTGCCTGTCATGTGCGGATGCAGCGAGCAGAAATACTTGTACTCGCCGGGCTCCGTGAAGGTGAACGAGAAGGTGCCGTCGGTATCCATGGTCTTGGAGCGGAATTTGCCCGCACACACCACGGTGTGCGGGATGTCGTCGCGGTTGGTCCAGGTCACGGTGGTGCCGACCTTCACGTCGAGCGGGTTCGGCGCGAACGAGAAGTTGTCGATGTGAACCGCGACGTCTTCGGCACGGGCCGCCGTGACCGGCAGCAGCATGGTCGCGACCACGGCCATACCGAAGTCGCGTCGGTTGATCGAACTCATGGTCTCTTCCCTTAGCCTTGTCCGTTAGCCCTGCAGCGGCGTGTCGATGATCGCCAGCGGCTGGCTGTTTTGCTTGAAGTTGATGCTTGCTACGCCGAGCATGCTGCGCAGCTTGGCATCCTCGACCTTCATCGGGCCGGGCGAGGGCGCGGCACCCGGCGCCGGCTGCGGGAAGGCCGTCGAACGCGCGGTGTGGAAAGTGACGTTGCCCTCGACCTTCTGCATCACCTGGTGGATGTGGCCGTTGAGCACAGTGACCGAGCCGAAGCCCTTGACGTATTCCAGCGCGCGGGCGCCGTCCTCGGTGCCCCAGCCCCATTGCGGATAGACCGTCCACAGCGGAATGTGGGCGAACAGCACGATCGGCGTCGACTTCGAGCGTCCCTTGAGGTCGTTCTCGAGCCATTCGAGCTGCTCGTTGCCGAGATTGCCGAGGCCGCCGCCCTTGAGGTCGACGACGTTGACGAGGCCGACGAAGTGCACGCCGCCGGCGTCGAAGGAGTAGTAGCCCGGGCCCTTGGTGCCCTTGCCGTAACGCTCCTTGTAGAGCTTGACCTCCTCGTCGATGAAATCGTGTTCGCCGGGCACGTAATGCACGTCAAGCTTGGCCTGCGAGATGATGCGATCGGCGTCGTCGAATTCGGACGCCTTCGACAGATGCGTGATGTCGCCGGTGTGGATCATGAACGACGGCTTGACCTGCATCGCCCGGACCTTGTTGATCGCCTCCTCAAGTGTGCCGATCGCGTTCGGGTTGGCCGGCTTGTCGAAGCCGACATGGCTGTCGCTGATTTGCATGAAGGTCATGCCGGTGGTGGCTTCCGCCGCTGCCGCCGAGCCGACGATGCCGAGTGAATGCGGCACGCCGCCGGTAATCGTCCAGAGTACGCCGGTGCCGGCCCAGGTCATGCACTCCAGCACCTTGCGTCGGCTGACGCCTTTCTCTTCATCGTGGTGATTGTGATCGTGTCCGCTCATGACAAGTCTCCCATGGGCCCAAGGATTGGGTTTCCGGGGAGGTGATCGGCGTGCCCAAGGGTTTATTCCCGCGGCTTTGGGGGAGGTTCAGGGCCGGGATGACGATTTCGTGAGAGCCGGAAAGCCGGCCGTGACGTTGGGCCGCCATGCGGGCGGCGCGACAGGTGGACGCAAGGGCAAGATGCGCCATTGAAGGCCCGGGGCCTGCAACGCTATCGACCCCGCAAACCACTGATCGGTCGGAGAAAATATGTCTGAGGTCACCGGCGGCTGTCACTGCGGCGAGGTTCGTTACGAGGTGACGGGGGAACCGGTCGTCCATGCGCTCTGTCACTGCACCGATTGCCGGCGCCATGCCGGTGCGCCGATGGTCGGTTGGGTGATGGTCGCTGAAGGCATGGTCAGGGTGACCAAGGGCCAGCCCGGCATCTACCGGTCCTCAGAGCATGGCCGGCGTCATTTCTGTGCGAACTGCGGCACCGGGCTCTTCTACACCAACGGCAACATGTTGCCGGGGTTTATCGACATCCAGAGCGGCACCTATGATGATCCCGGCGCGGTGCCGGCCACCATGCATATCCAGGTCGCGGAGCGGCTGCGCTGGATCGAGGCGGCGCATGAGCTGCCGACCTACGATCGCTTTCCGCCGATGGAATGACCGGGCACCTGCCGGCGCAGCGGCGATGATACGCGCCGCAACATCGTCATGCCCCGCAACGTAGATGAACAGCCGCAACAAAGCTGTCTTGCAGCCGTCAGCATAATGTCAGCGCTCCGGCATATGAATGGCAGACTTCATTCGCCACCGGGAGATCATCATGAGCGACCACGCAGGCGTTGAGCACCATCACAAGGCTGCAGAGCATCACGAGCACGCGGCGCGTCATCATCGCGAAGCCGCCAAGCACCACGAAGCCGGCGACCACCACAAGGCGGCGCATCACGCCCACAGCGCCCATGGTCACGCCAGCCATGCCCAGCATCACCACACCGAGGCCAGCCGGCATCACGCCGAGCACCACGGCGAACACTAAAAAAGTTCCAGTACTGCGTGAGTGGCTTACGCCGTCCCCGCAAAGGGACGGCGGTTCTTTTGGCAGGAGGCGCTTTGCGCTGATGATTTCATTCGTCAAACGTCTGACCATTCACGGACAAACCAGCACGGGGCTCTTCGCCTGCGCCAGCACCTTGTTCGTCACACTGCCGATCAGGAGCATGGAGAGTCCGCTGCGTCCATGCGACGACATGACGATCAGGTCGCAACGTTTGTCCGCGGCCGCGTCGATGATCGCTTGATGGGGTTGCTCGTTCTCCGCCAGCATTGTTTCGCAAGACACGCCGGCCTCCTTAGCCGACCTGGCCGCGTCGTTCAGCGCGTTGGTCGCCTGCTCTTTGCGCATGGCAGCAAAGTTGGCGACTGTTTCGCGGAAATGTCCCGTCAATTCTGAAAGAGGTTCCACGACGAAGATCACGGAGACCTTGGCTCCGATGGATTTGGCGAGCGCCAACCCTTGTGCGATCCCATGCCTCGCCAGTTCCGACCCATCCGTCGGAATGAGAATATGCCGATACATGCTTCAACCCCCATGCGGGTTCAGGAATTCGCGAGCGAAGAGCGACGCGGGACGGATGGCGAAACTTGAAGGTCGTCTGAACGAGGCAGCGCAAACGTCAGGTCGTGACGCTCGAGAAGCCTTGGCAAGGCAGACCGCGCTGCGGAATGTCGTCCGAAGCGCACCGCGCCATCCGGGGCTTATTCGTCCTCGTCCTCCGGACCGCCGTGCTGCTCGATCGCATTTCGCATGCCCCGCATGACGGCGAACGACACGAAGGCCATCCTTCTCTTCTGGTCATCGCTCAATGTCTTGTAGAGCGGCTCCCAGGCATCGGAGAGCTTCTTGAGGTCGGTCCCACGCTGAATTAGCCGGTCCGCTCTGCGTTGCATCATCTCGACCGGATTGCCGTCATGAAGGCCGTCCATCGGATCGTTGTCGTGCATTTCGGCAAGCTTCGTCAGCCGAGCCTGTCGGTTTTGCGCTCTCGTTCGGATCGCATCCTCGATGGCCGGCCAGTATTTCTCCTGATCGGGGGTGAGTTGCAGGGCGGCTTTTACGATGCCGACGCGCATGTCGGTCAGGCTCTTGAGGTCGGCGGCACTGGGTGACGCCACACCGACGGTCGGGGATGTCTCTGCTGCGAAGGTGAGAGACGAGGTTGTCATCAAAAGTGCGATCACTGCGGCGGCTGCGTTCCTCGTCATTGCGGGCTCCTGGGCGCTGTCGTGGATCTCCCAGAGAAGAAACGCACAGGCTGATCCGGCGCAGGTTGATCTAGGTCAAAGGGGCAAGGAGCCGAGATAGGGACATGCTTCTGACCGTTCGAAAAATGGCCGGGACTTCGGACAGGGCGCCATGGCGCACGCCGCTGCCGGCGAGACGGCGAAGAGGGATTGAGCTAGATCAAGACAGAGCCGCCCTTGGTGATCAGAAATTGCTGCCCAACTCGTTTCAGCGGGCAGTACCATGCATCTTCTGCTCAAGGAAATTCGACATAATCCGCTGCTTTGGATGTTGATCTTCGTGCCGATCGTGCTTGTGGTCGAAACGGCAGCTCCGTCCGCCCACACAGCCTTGTTCGTGCTCGCTGTCCTCGCCATCGTGCCGTTGGCTGCTCTTCTCAGCCACGCGACGGAGAGCGTCGCGGAGAAGACCGGCGACGCGATCGGAGGCCTGTTCAACGCAACGCTGGGAAATCTGACCGAACTGATCATCGCGATCGCGGCGCTCCATGCGGGAGAATACATGCTGGTCAAGGCATCGATCGCCGGTGCCATCGTCACCAACTCGCTCTTCATGCTTGGTGCATCGTTCCTGCTTGGCGGGCTCCGCCATCATGTTCAGGAGTATAATCGGGCTGGTGGGAGGATGTACGCAGCGTTGCTGCTGATGGCAACGATTGCGCTGCTTGCCCCCTCTGCCGTCGCCGATCTTGATCCGGCACGCGGCGAGGCCATGGCGCTGACACTCAGCACGGGCCTCGCGGTGCTGCTGATCTGCGCCTATGGGCTCGGCTTGCTGTTCTCGCTCAAGACGCACAAGGAGCTGTTCGCAAGTGAGGAGCATGGCGAGGCTGCCAGCGCCGGCTGGCCGATCGGACTTGCGTTGGGTACACTTCTCGCGGTCACCGTGCTGGTTGCCCTGGTCAGCGAAATATTCGTGAGTTCGGTGCAGAAAGCCGGTGAGACGCTGGGATTGAGCCCGGCATTCGTCGGTTTCATCATCGTCGCGCTGGTCGGCGCCGCAGCGGAAATGGCCGTGGCGTTCGCCGCGGCGCGCAAGAATCGGCTCGACATGAGCGTCAGCATCGCGCTCGGGAGCGCTTCGCAAATCGCGCTGTTCGTCGCGCCGGCGCTGGTTCTTCTAAGCTACGTTATCGGCCCGAAGCCGATGGACCTGCAGTTCTGGCCGGGTGCCGTGACGATGGTCATGATCGCCTCCGTCACGTCCTGCTTCATCACCAACAGCGGACGGTCGGCATGGTTCATTGGCGCCTTGCTCGTGCTGATCTACGCGATTTTCGCCATGACGCTGTACATGGTGCCGCCGGGATCGCATGCTCCGGTTTGACCAGCGTCGAATTGCTCGATCGTGAGCTGTTCCGACCGCTCCGGACGCAGCCTCTATACGCTCATGCGTCTTGTTCCTCGTCGAGAGCGTTCGCGCTCCGGCTACTGGCAGAGATGTTGGCGGCCATCCTCGCCACGAAAATACGTGCCGGGCTGGCAGACGAAACCCTGACCGTTCGAAGGATAGTGGTAATAGCCATACGCGCCGGCTGCCGCCGCAGCGCCCACGGCAGCGGTTCCGTACACCGCCCTTCGCGTCTGGCGACGCGCGACGCCCGCGACGCTCACGGGCGTCAAAGGACGGCCGACGCGCGCTTGCGCGCTCTGGACGGAAATCGAGACGCCACTCTGTTCCGAGCGGTCAAGGGATAGCAGCATGGCACAGGCGAAGACGGCCGTTGCCAGCGTGAATGTCCGCGAAATTGTCTTCATCGCTCTCCTCCAAGCAAAAGCTCCCGATCAATCCAATTTGAAAGCCGTCAGCGCGTGGAGCCGTTGATCTGGATCAAGCCCTTGGCGCAAGCTCGACCGGGCCACAATTGCGATCGTAGCCTCCATTGGCGCGTGACCTATTCTGGACGGCCTCGCCGAATCCGAGCAGCCCGACCTGGCGCCGCGACGGCATGAACCATCTGTCGACGACGGGTCGGCCGGATCAGTACTGATACTGCTGTTGCGGACAGACCATTTGACCGTATCGATTATAATAGCAGCCCTGGTTGCCGTAGTAGCCATAGCTGCCGTAATACGCTCCGGCTGCGGCCGCGGCGCCGGCCGCCGCAGCGCCATAGCCCCAACCGGGTCGATAGTAGCCTCCGCCATAACCGGGATAGCCGGCGACGGGACGGCCAGGGCGTCCTGCAATCGGTCGGCCAGGATAGCCCGGGCGCCCGGCAATCGGACGGCCCGGATAGCCCGGACGACCCGCGATCGGGTGTGAGGGACGCGCGCGGCCGGCAGCACGATATCCTCCGCCATGGCTCCTTCCTGCATGCATCCTTCCGGCGCCGGCATGCATGCCGCCGCCGCGATGAAATCCGCCGCCTCCGCCGCCGCGGAAGCCGCCGCCTCCGCCACGGCGGGCATAGGCGTCATCAGGAGCCAGGGAGACAGCAACGAGAAGCAGAGCTGCCAGAGCGGCGAGGATACAACGAAGCATGGCGTGTCCCTCCCTAGTGGACGATGTTGCGAACCGTCAAACTGCGTCGCTCGCGGGACGCCGAGTTGATGTAGATCAACGGAACGCCAAGCATGCACGGTTCCGCGGGCGCTCCCGCGCCAGCAACAGGCGCCTACTTCAAATTACTCAGGCACAATCTGCACTTTGCTGTCGAAGCGGCATTGCCTAGACTACGAGACGGGGGAGGCTGCGCGACTTGTCGTGTTATCCTCAGTCAGGCGACAGCCCCCTTCATTGCCGAGTTTCACTAACTTTTTTCGCCCGCTGCGCAGCCGGAATTGTTGAACCAACCTTGATTCGAGGCGTTCTGCAGCAGCAGGACCCCGCGATTTGCAGCGGCGATGATGAGGACGGAGTCGGAGACATCAGCCTCGCAGTGACATTCCGCCGGGCTTCTCTCCAATCTCCATCGCTTTGGCCGTGTTCTGCACAGTGGCATTGCTTCAGGGAGAAAACGAACTTGCGGAAAGCGGATGTAACGTGCGCGTGCTGTGGTGCGGGTTTCCGGCGGTTGGAGCTATGGTCCGAACCCGGCGTCAAGGGTGAGTATCATTGTCCGGTTTGCGACTACCTGCTTGAGGCATTTGATGGCACCAACCTGATCGTCTACCGGCTGACGATCCAGCCGGTGCGCGCACCGGTTTACTCGATGAGGCACTTTGACTACCGATGATGACGTGGTGATCGATTGTCATCGGCGCGCTTGAGGCAAGGCGGACCCCAATTTGCCGATGAGCAGGTGCTCTAAGCGGAGCGCTCGGAAAACGTCCTGACCGCAGTGACCATCAACTCCGGCGCCTCCTGCGCGACACAGTGCCCGACATTGTCGAATGTCCAGCGGCTGGCGTGCGGGATCAGGGCGGCGGCGCGGTCGGCCATCTCCTTGTAGATCGGCCATGACTGCTGAGCGGTGGCGATGCGGACCGGGCAGGCGATCTCGGAGAACCACGGGAACGGATTGCCGCGCGCATCGCCGGTGTAGATCTGCTCCATGGCCTGGAAGATCGGCCCGAGCAGCGCCGACTCGATCTCGGGCGTACAGCGCAGCCGCATGCGGCCGTCGTCGAGCCGCGCAAAGCCATGATGAACATAGGCCCATAGCGACGGCTCGGTCCACGGCGCGAACGCCGGCGCGGCGCGCAATCGTCGGAACAAATCGTCGGCATTGTCGAATTCGGCGCGGCGGCGCAGCACGCCCTGCACCGATCCGTTCGCGATCTCGCTCAGGCCGCCGGTGCGCGGCGTGCGTGGATCCATCGCGGTCGGTTCCGTCACGAACAGCCGCGCGAAGCGATCCGGCATCAGCTTCGTGGCGAGCATCAGGTCGGTCGCGCCGGCGCTGTGACCGATGCCGTAGATGTCCTGGAGATCGAGGCGTTCGACCACCATGCAGACATCGTCGGCGAAATCCTGGAACTGATAGCGGTCGGCCGGAGGCTTGTGGCTCAGGCCATGACCGCGGCGATCGAGCGCGTAGACGGTATAGTCAGCGGCCAGTGCTTCCGCGACTTCGGTCCATACTTCGGCGACAAAGCCGGTGCCGTGCAGCAGCAGCGCCGGCGGCTTGCCGGAGGCAGGCTCGCCCCATCGTGCCAGCGCGATCTGCGCGCCGGCATCGCCAACGAGAATGCGCTTGCTCGAGTTCATCGTCGTTCTATCGCGCATCCTGCAGGATCATCGTTGCCGCCTTCTCGGCGATCATCGCGGTCGGCGTGTTGGTGTTGCCGGAGGTGATGGTCGGCATGACAGAGGCATCCGCGATGCGCAGGCCGTGGAGGCCGTAGAAGCGCAGGCGCTCGTCGACGACGGCCATCGGATCGTTGGCCGTTCCCATCTTCGCGGTGCCGACGGGATGGAAGATCGTGGTGCCGATGTCGCCGGCGGCCCTGGCGAGCGAGGCGTCGTCGTCGCCGACGGAAGGACCCGGCAGGAACTCCTCGGGACGATATTGCTCCAGCGCCTTCTGCTTCATCAACCTGCGCGTGGTGCGGATCGCGTCGGCCGCGACCTGGCGGTCGTCCTCGGTCGACAGGTAGTTCGGTGCGATCGACGGCTTGTCGTCCGGCGCGGTCGAGCGGATGCGCACGGTGCCCCGCGAGGTCGGCTGCAGATTGCAGGCGCTCACCGTGATCGCGGGGAAGCGATGCAGGGGGTCGCCGAACTTGTCGAGCGACAGCGGCTGCACGTGGAACTGGATGTTGGCGCGCGAGCGCGTCGCATCCGAGCGCGTGAAGATACCGAGCTGCGACGGCGCCATGGTCAGCGGTCCGCGGCGGCGGAACGCGTAGTCGAGGCCCATCAGGCCGCGGCGCACGAGGTTGTAATAGGTCTCGTTCAGCGTGCGCACGCCCGATACCTTGTAGATCGCGCGCTGCTGCAAATGGTCCTGCAGATTGTGGCCGATGCCCTGCACGTCAGCCACGATGTCGACGCCGAGCGGCGACAGCCATTCGGCCGGGCCGATGCCGGAACGGTGCAGCACCTGGACCGATCCGATCGCGCCCGCGCAGAGGATCACCTCGCCCTTGGCGCGCGCCTCGACGGCCTCATTACCTTGGCGAAACAGCACGCCGGCGGCGCGGCCGCTCTCGATGATCAGGCGGTCGACCAGCACGTCGGTCTCGAGCCGCAGGTTGCTGCGCTTCAGCGCCGGCTTGAGGAAACCGCGCGCCGACGACCAGCGCCGCCCGCGCTTCTGGTTGACGTGGAAATAGGAGGTGCCTTCATTGTCGCCGGTGTTGAAGTCCGGGATGCGCTTGATGCCCATCTCCTCGGCGGCATCGCCGACCGCATCGAGGATCTGCCACGACAGCCGCGGCGCCTCGATGCGCCAGCCGCCGCCGACACCGTGATGCTCGCTTTCACCGAGGAAGTGATCCTCCAGGCGCTTGAACGCCGGCAGCACGTCCTCGTAGCTCCAGCCGGCGAGGCCGAGCTGCCGCCAGTGATCGTAATCCGCGGCCTGGCCGCGCATCGAGATCATGGCGTTGATCGCCGACGAGCCGCCGATTACCTTGCCGCGCGGATAGGCGAGCGCACGGCCGTTGAGACCGGGCTCGGCCTCCGTCTTGAACATCCAGTCCGAGCGCGGATTGCCGATCGCGAAGAGATAGCCGACCGGGATGTGAAACCAGATCCAGTTGTCCTTGCCGCCGGCCTCCAGCAGCAGCACGCGCTTCTTCGGATCGGCCGACAGGCGGTTGGCCATGATGCAGCCCGCCGTGCCTGCGCCGACGATAATGTAGTCGAAATCACCCTCGAGCCTTCGCGGCATGTCCTCGTTCCCGGGAAGCGTCTTTTGTTATTGCCTATTAGGCAGAGGCAGCGGGTCGAGACAAGTCCGGCCGATGGCGCCGGGCATGTGCTGGATGATCAGGGACGGCTCGGTTCGGCGAGTGGGACCTCGGGGCCGGGCCTCGGCACACAGAGAATCAGGGTCAGCATACCTATCGCGAGCACGGCGCCGACCAGGGCGAGCGGTGTGTAGATGCTCCCGGTCGCGACATTCATCCATCCGATCAGGGCAGGGCACACCGCGCCGCCGAACGAGCCGATCGCGCTGATCAACGCGATACCGCCCGCCGCGGCACTGCCCTCCAGCATCGCGTTCGGGATGGTCCAGAACAGGGAGAGGATCGCGAAGATGCCGATCGATGCGATGGCGAGCAGGGTCACGGTCAAGAGGATGCTGCCCTGCGCGGCCTGCAGCGCGATGAAGCACGCCGCCGCGACCAGGCCGCAAGCGACCACGTGCCAACGTCGTTCCCGCGTGCGATCGGAACTGTAGCCGATCGCGACCATGCCGATCGCCGACGCCACCGAGATCGCGCCGCTCAACCAGCCGATCTCGGTGGTGGTGACGACGCCGACGCGCTTGAGGAGCGTCGGCGTCCACAGCAGGATGGTGTTGAGCGAGCAGAAGAAAGCGAAATAGATGAAGGACAAGAGATAGACGCGCGGCTCGCGCAGCGCCGCCGCGAAGTTGCGGGTGGTGCCAGGGGCGGCGGCACGATCGCGAGCGAGATCGCTTGCGACCTGCCGCTGCTCGTCGGCGTTGAGCCAGCTCGCGGCCCGGGGCCCGTCGGCGAGATAAAGATACGCGGCGATGCCGAGCAGCACGGCGGGAACACCCTCGAGGATGAACAACCACTGCCAGCCATGCAGACCATGGACGCCCTGCATGTGGTCCATGATCAGGCCCGACAACGGTCCCGCGATGACGCCGCCGAGCGGCACCGCCATCACGAACAGGCTGGTCATGCGGCCGCGCACGCGGTCCGGAAACCACAGCGTCAGGTAATACAGGATGCCGGGGAAGAAGCCGCCCTCGGCGGCGCCGAGCAGGAAGCGCAGCAGATAGAGGTGATACTGGTTCTGCACCAGCGCGAGCAGCACGGTCACGGCGCCCCACAGCACCATGATCCGCAGCAGCGTCTTGCGCACGCCGATTCTGACCAGCAGCAGATTGCTCGGCACTTCGAGCGCGACATAGCCGACCGAGAAGATGCCGGCGGCAAGCCCGAACACCGCGTCATCGATGTTGAGGTCGTGCAGGAATTGCAGCTTGGCAAAGCCGATGTTGAAGCGATCGATGATCGCAACCGTATAGCACGCCAGCAGGAACGGGATCAGGCGCCAGGCGATCCGTCCATAAAGCCGCGAATGGGCCGCATCCTGCATCGAAACCTCCAAGTGATTCTTTTGATTGTTGAGTCGGTTGGCGCCGCGAAGGAGGCGCGCTCCCTCGCCCCGTTCTTGCGGGGAGAGGGCTGGGGTGAGGGGCTGTCTCCGCATAATGCGGCGATAGCCGAGTTCACGGGGGCTCCCCCTCACCCGGAACGCATCTGCGACGCGTTCCGGCCCCGCGCCGCGCGCGGGGAGAGGCGAAGCGGAGCCCGTTGTTCTGATTGAATACGCTGCTAGCCCGCCTTCGCGCTGGGAAACTCCAGCATCGCTTCGCCGGCGGCGACGGTCTCGCCGCGCTGGTTCTGCACGGCGACATCGACCAGCACCCAGCGCGATTTGGCGGTGGTCTGCTTGGCCTTGATGGTGCCGGCCGGGCGGATGGTGTCGCCGGGCTTCACCGGCTTCAGCCAGCGCGTCTCGAGCCGGCGATGGATCGCGCCGGCGGGAAGCGCCCAATCGGTCAGCATGCGCGAGATCAGGCCGAAATTGTTCATGCCGTGCATGATGATGCCGCCGAAATTGGTCTTGCCGAAATCGCCTTTCATGTAGTCGTCGTCGAGATGCAGCGGGTTGTAGTCGAGCGAGGCGTCGCAGAACAGGCGGATCGATTCGCGCGACACCGCGAAGGCGGGGCCGTCGATGGTGTCGCCGGCCTTGAGAGTTTCGAAATTCGCATATGTCATCATGATTCCCTTTACATCGGACGGATGGTCTGGCCGCGACCCGAGCAGATCACGTCGCCATGCTGGTTGAAGAAGACGTTGTCGTGCACCACGAACAGCCGCTCGCGCTTGATGAACTTGTCGAGCGCGCGGGCCTGCAGCGTGATGGTGTCGCCGGGGCGGGCAGGGATGTTGTAGCTCCACGATTGGCCCGCATTGACGGTGCCGGGCGAGCGCATCCAGTCGTCGGCGGGCGTGCAGGCGAACATCAGGAGGATATGGATCGCGGGCGGCGCGATCAGCCCGCCATAGGGCCCGGCCTTCGCTGCCGCCTCATCCAGATAGAGCGGGTTGGTCTCGCCGACTGCACGGCAGTACAGCGCGATCGCGTCCTGCGTGAGCAGGTAGGGCAACGTCTTGCGCGGCTCGCCGGGGACGATGTCGTCCCATACCTTGCGCAGCTTCGCGTCCTTCCAGAAATCGGTTTCGAACGGGGTGGCCGCAGAACTTTCTGCTTGCGCCATCGAGGATCCTCCTGCTATTTGGTTCGTCAGGCGAACAATTCATTCGCTGCGTGAATTGACGCTAGCGCGGTCGGGTGTCCCTGACAAGCGGGCAGCGCCGCGTCATGCGCAGGCCGCGATGCGGGCTGCGACGTGACGAGCAAACGCGGCAGAATGGTGCCATGAGCAAAGAGAGTGACGGCTTCGTGCGCGCGATCGCGCGCGGTTTCTCGATCATCGAAGCCCTCGGCAAGCCGCCGGGCCGGCACACGTTGGCGGAGGCCGCCGACACTGCCGGTCTCAACCGCGCCACCGCGCGCCGCATCCTCGCGACCCTGGTGGCACTGAAATACTGCGCGTCCGACGGACGCTATTTCAGCCTGCGTCCGCGCGCGCTCGGGCTCGGCCTGTCCTATCTCAATGCATTGCCGTACTGGGCGCATGCGCAGCGCGCGCTGGAGAATTTGCGCAACGAGATCGGCGAGTCCTGCGCGATGGCCGTGCTCGACGAGGACGAGATCGTCTATGCGCTGCGGCTGCCGGCGCGGCGGATCCTTTCGGCCAATCTCGGCGTCGGCAGCCGGCTGCCCGCGCATCTGGTGTCACTCGGCCGCGTCATGCTCGCGGCGCTGCCGCCTGGCAGCCGGGAAGCTTATCTTGCGAGCGGCGGCTTCAAGCAAGTCACGCCGCGCACCGTGACCGATCCGGAGCGTCTCGGCGAACTGCTCGCGCGGGTCGAAAGCGACGGCTATGCCTGGGTCGACGGCGAGCTCGATCCCGCGATCTGCGGCATCGCCGTGCCGTTGCGCGACCCGGCCGGCGCGGTGGTCGCGGCGCTCAGCGTCAATACGATCTCCGGCACGGTCAGCGAGGCCGGCGCTCGCAAGAAATTTCTGCTGCCGCTGCGCCGCACCGCACAGGAGATCCGCAGCCAGATGCTCACCTCGGGCTAGGCGCGCGCTCTGGATCAGTCATTGTTTCCCATCAGCGCGCCTGCTTAAATTGCGCAGCAAAGCCGGGGCTGGCGATGCAAGGGTTGCCCGGGTTGCAATATCCGGGTTTCGGTTGGAGCGATCGCCATGAACAGGATTGTTCTCACGCTGCTTGCGTCCGCCGCGCTCTGCGCCTTACTGCCGCACCGCGCCAACGCTGAACTCGACGTCGCCGCGCTGAAGGGCGCAATCGAGAAGTCAGTCGAGGCCGGCTATCCGAAACTCGACGCGCTCTACAAGGATATTCACGCCCACCCCGAGATCGCGTTTCAGGAGGAGAAGACCGCGGCCAAGCTGGCTGCCGAAATGCGGGCGCTGGGCTTCGAGGTGACGGAGCACGTCGGCAAGACCGGGCTGGTCGCGCTCTACAGGAACGGCGAGGGCCCCACCATCATGGTGCGCACCGAGCTCGATGCGCTGCCGATGGAAGAGAAGACCGGACTTCCCTATGCCAGCCACGACAAGACCAACTGGCAGGGACGGGAAACCTTCGTGGCCCACAGCTGTGGCCACGACATCCACATGGCGAGCTGGGTCGGCGCGGCGAAGATGCTGGTCGGCTTGAAAGACCAGTGGCACGGCACGCTGATGTTCATCGCCCAGCCGGCTGAAGAGATCGTGGCCGGCGCCAAGGCGATGCTGGCGGACGGTCTGTTCACGAGATTTCCAAAGCCGAATTTCGGCTTCGCCTTGCACGATGGTCCGTTCGCCTATGGAACGGTGCGCTATCGCGTCGGGATCGGCTCGTCCGCCGCCGATGGCCTCTACATCAAATTCCGTGGCCGCGGCGGGCACGGTGCGGTGCCGCAGGCGACGATCGATCCCGTGATGATGGCCGCGCGATTCGTCGTCGACGTTCAGAGCGTGATCAGCCGCGAAAAGGACCCGACCGAATTCGGCGTGGTCAGCATCGGCGCAATTCACGGCGGCACCGCGTCGAACATCATTCCTGACGATGTGGTGCTGCTCGGCACCATTCGCACCTTCAAGCCCGAAGTCCGCGCCAGGATGCTTGCAGGTATCGAGCGGACGGCAAAGGCGGTCGCCGCCATGTCGAATGCGCCGGAGCCCGAGATCAACCTGGCCGAAGGGACCAAGGCCGTGATCAACGATCCGGACGTGGTCGGCACGGCGGAAAAGGTGCTGAAGGCGGCGTTTGGCGACAAGTTCGCGACCTCGCCGCCGGGCACGCCCAGCGAGGATTACTCGGAGTTCGTTAGCGCCGGGGTGCCGTCGATGTTCTTCAACATCGGTGTCTACGAGCCGGAGCGCGTCGCCGCGGCGCGGGCGGGCAACGGCCCGCCATTGCCGAGCAACCATTCCGCGCTGTTCGCGCCGGTGCCGGAGCCCACCATCAAGACCGGTGTCGAGGCCATGACGCTGGCCGTGCTGAGCGCGTTCGATCGGCAGGCGAAGGGAAACTAGCCGACTGCGGCCGGGCAGGCCCGGATAATTTGCTGCCGCTCTGCCGAACAATCTGGCTGGGCCAAGGCTCGCAGATAGCTTGATCAACTTGTTGGAGAAGTCACGTGGCAGATCCCGTCCGCGCCCCTTTCTACCACGACGGAATGCGTGAGTTGCAGGACCGCTTCGACGGCCGTCGTGTCGCCGACGGCCTCGAGAAGCATCGCCTCCACTTCGAGTTCTGGGAGCAAGAGCGCAAGCTCATCGAGGAGACGCGATTCTTTTTCATTGCGACGAGCTATCGGGACAATGTCGATTGTTCGATGCGTTGCGGCGATCCCGGCTTCGTGAAGATCACCGGGCCCGACACGCTTGAATATCCCGAGTATGACGGCAACAACATGTACCGCACGCTCGGCAACATTCACCGCAACCCGAACGTCGGGTTGCTGTTTGTACGCCTCGACGGCAAGACGTTTCGCGCGCGCGTTCGGGGCAAGGCAACGATCGACGACAGCGCGGAGACGCTTGCCCGGCATCACGGCGCGAAGGTCGTCGTGCGCGTCAAATGCGAAATCTTTCCAAACTGCCCGCGCTACATTCCGGACCTGACGGGCGCGTCAGCGGATGTGCCGGCGAATCCGTTCGTTCCTCGGCCCGGCTACGAGCCGCCCGCGCCGGAATGGAAAAGCCGCGATTACCTGAAGGACGTGCTTTCAAAATACGATCCGCATCGGAAACCCGATCAGGGCAGCGGCGCCATGTAGGGAATGCTGCCGACCAGGACGAAAACCTGCACCGCATTGCACAGCATGCCGCCCCAGTGCAACTGGCGGAGGCGCCGCACGGCGGTCGGATCACCTGAGTCTCGCGCCTCGGCCTCGGCGTCGAGCCGCCGCAGGAACCAGCGGCGTGCCAGCACCGCAAAAGCCGCGATCAAGGCGATGCCGAGCGCGACGGCCGGCCGGCCCGCTGCGGCAAAGGCGAGCGTCCCGATCACGCCCGAGACCGTCAGCACCAGGAAGTAGGCATTGAACATCCCGCGCAGCAGGCGGATGACTGGCGGGAGGTCGAGCTTCACGAGCAGGAACGCAGGAGCCGCGAGCAGGAAGTAGCCCATCGGCACCAGCAGGATGATGGTGGAGAACAAGACCGCTTGATCCGGCGTCATGCAGCCGCGCCCTTCTTTGAAGGCTGGAGGATTTCGGTGCGGAAACCTCAGATAGTATCCGCATGGGATATCCACGGCACTATTAGGCTTTGGTCGGACGCGATCCCGTCCGGCCATACATTGGCCAACGTACGCAAGGTCACTCGGCCCGACGTCCTCGGAACATTCGGCATCCCATTTTGCGAATGCAGGGCCCAAGCCGGAGGCATGCCACATCTGTTGGGTGGACCGTCTCTTGCATGCTAAAGAGGACTTACGTCCAACCTCCGAGGCCAGAATTCTCATGCCCATCGTCAACCGCGTCGCCGATCTGCAACCCGATATCCAGGCCTGGCGCCGCAACATCCATGAAAACCCCGAGCTGCTCTACGACGTGCACCGCACTGCATCATTCGTGGCGGACCGGCTGCGGGAATTCGGCTGCGACGAGGTCGTGACCGGGCTCGGCAAGACTGGCGTGGTCGGGGTCATCAAGGGCAAGAAGGGCGCGGCCAAGGGCGACATCAAGGTGATCGGCCTGCGCGCCGACATGGACGCGCTGCCGATCCACGAGGAAACCAATCTGCCTTACGCCTCGAAGACGCCGGGCAAGATGCACGCCTGCGGCCATGACGGCCACACTGCAATGCTGCTCGGCGCGGCGCGCTATCTCGCCGAGACGCGCAATTTCGCCGGCGACGCGGTCGTGATCTTCCAGCCGGCCGAGGAGGGTGGCGCTGGGGCTGCCGCCATGATCAAGGACGGCTTGATGGACCGCTTCGGCGTCCAGCAGGTTTACGGCATGCACAATGGCCCGGGGATTCCGATCGGCTCGTTCGCGATCCGCTCCGGCCCGATCATGGCGTCCACCGACGAGGTCAATATCAACATCGAAGGCCTCGGCGGCCACGCCGCGCGGCCGCACAAATGCATCGATTCGGTGATGGTCGGCGCACAGTTGATCACCGCGCTGCAGTCGATCGTGTCGCGCAGCGTCGATCCGCTCGATTCCGCCGTGATCTCGATCTGCGAATTTCACGCCGGCAATGCCCGCAACGTGATTCCGCAGACCGCGGTCCTGCGCGGCACCGTCCGCACCCTGACCCCGGAGGTCCGGCAATTGATCGAGAAGCGCATCGGTGAAGTGGTCAAGGGCGTGGCCCAACTGACCGGCGCCCGGATCGATCTCGACTACAAGCGCGGCTATCCCGTCACCGTCAACCACGCGCCGCAGACCGAATTCGCGACCCGCATCGCCAAGGAAGTCGCCGGCGACGGCAACGTGCATACGATGCCGCCGCTGATGGGCGGCGAGGATTTTTCGTACATGCTGGAAGCGCGGCCCGGCGCCTTCATCTTCTGCGGCAACGGCGACAGCGCCGGCCTGCATCACCCCGCCTACAATTTCAACGACGAGGCGATCGTGTTCGGGACGTCGTACTTCGTAAAGATCGTGGAGGACGCGCTGGCGGCGTGAAGCTCGCCGTTGCCGTCACTCTTCGACCGTCATTGCGAGCGAAGCGAAGCAATCCATCTATCCGCGTGCGCGGCACGATGGATTGCTTTGTCGCTTCGCTCCTCGCAATGACGAATGGTGGGAGGCGCGATCCTCACGCATCCCATCGCACCGGCAGCGTCACCGGGCCGCGGAACACCCAGCCGCGGACGACGGGCGGCGCCTCGGCGCGGAGGCGCAAATTGCGCAAGCGCGCGAACAGCATCGGCACCACGATCTTGCCGACGGTGAGCCGCGACACCCAGGTGCCGGCGCAGAAATGCGGTCCGGCGCCGAATGCCAGATGCGATTGCTTCGGTCGCGTCACGTCGAAGCGGTCGGGCTCGGCGAAGCGATTGCCGTCGCGGTTGGCGGCGCCGACGCAAAGGCCGATCTGAAGGCCCTCGGGCAGCGTGGTGCCCGAAAGGTCGACGTCGCGGGTGACGCGGCGCGGATACATGCCGATCGGCGAGATCCAGCGCACCGCTTCCTCGAGCGCGGCGGGCCATAGCCCCGGCTCCGACAACACGCTGTCCTTCTGCGCAGGGTTCTGCAGCAGACCAAGCACGAGGGTCAGGATCGCATCGCGCGGCTCGTTCAGTCCGCCGCCGATGATCACCTTGATGTTGGCGCGGATACTCTCGATCGGCATCGGCGGATCGGCGTTGACCATCGAGGACAGGATCGAGGGGTTGGGGTGGCTGCGGTGGTCATCGAGCACCGCGTCGATCGCGGCATCGACGTCGGCGCTGGCCTGCATCGCCTTGCGCTCGATTTCGGCATCGGCGGCGTAATTGCCGGCGCCGTCGATCAGTGCCTGTGACCAGTCGGCCAGGGTCTGCCACGGCATCGCGCGAAAGCCGATCATTGCCATCAGGCTGAGCGAGGCCATCGGCGCGGCCAGCGCCGGGAACAGATCGGCTTCATCGGCAGCGGACAAATCATCGATCAGCATTGCCGCGATGGCGGTGAACTTCGGCGCCCAATACTCCTTGATCGTGGCCGGGCGGAACGAGGGCTCGATCGCCTTGCGGCCGATGGCGTGTTCGGCGCCGTCCTTGCGCATGAAGGTCGGCCCCATCACCTTGTTGACCAGCGAGGAGGGATTGTCGGCTGAGTAGGTCGCCGGATCGCGCTCGATCCGCACGATGTCGTCGAAGCGCGTCACCAGCGTCAGCTTCGCGGCCTCGACGAACGCCGCAGGCGCCAGCTCGCGCAGGCGGCGGAAGATCGGATAGGGATCGTCGAGCAGATCGTGATACGCGATGTCAATGACGACGGGCACGGTGCAGGTCATTGGTCCTCCCGGGAGCGCTTTTTTGCCCAGCCTAGGGCCCGGGACCGCAATCGCTCAATTCGATGGCTTCGATATCAGCCATCGAAATATTCCATGACATCGTGATAGGCTGGCCGCCGGCAAGGCGGGAGGTGCAACTTGGCGGCCAATTCCTCGATCGATCCGATCGACATCGGGACCTTGCGGACGCTGGTGCTGGTCTACGACTTGCAGTCGTTCTCGGCGGCTGCCAGGCGGCTCGACGTCAACCAGTCCACCATCAGCTACGCGGTCGAGCGGCTGCGAGGCGCGCTCGGTGATCCCCTGTTCGTGCGCAGCGGCAATGGCGTGTCCGCCACCGAACGCTGCGCGGCGTTGGTCGGCTGGGCGCGGGACATGATCGGCGAGATCGACGGGCTTGCCGCACCGGTCGAATTCGCTCCGGCGACGGCGCAGGGCAGCGTGACGATCTCCTGCAACTATCACGAACGGCAGACCCTGATGCCGCAGTTCAGCGAACGGCTGCGTGCCGGCGCACCGAAAGTCCGTCTCGTCCTGCTCGATGCTGCCGGCCATGGCGACATCCATCTCAAGCAGAACCAGTGCGACATCGTGCTCGGTCCGGTCGGGATCGTCGGCGAAAGCTTCTTTCGGCGCCATGTCCTGACCGATCACTATGTCTGCGTGATGGACCCGACCAATCCGCTGGCGCGCGGCCGGATCTCTTTATCGGCGTATGCCAAGGCCGAGCATGTTTTCATCACCCATAGCGGCGAGTGGCAGCCGCTTTATCTCGAGGCGCTGAAGGCGAGGGAGATCGAAATCGAGCCCGCGGTCAGCCTTCCGAACCACGACAGTCTGGAGCGCATCGTCGCCGGCACGCGGCTTGTCGCGACCATCCCGCATTATCTTGCGCGGGCGATGCGCGGCGGCCTGCACACAGCTGCGCTGCCGTTCCGGGTGCCGATCTCGATCGACATGTACTGGAGCGCCAGGACGGCCAAATCCGGGCTGCACAAATGGGCACGCGGCCTGCTGGCCGAGATCGCGAATGGATACGTCTGACACGCGGCTAAAAGAAAAGGCCCGCACCTGAGGTGCGGGCCTTGCGTCCGGCGCGGTGTCGCGCCGCAAGCGTGTCGGCGTCAGAACACGTGGTAGAACACGTAGTACAGGATGCCCGAGATGATCATCGCGGCGGGCAGGGTCAGCACCCAGGCCATCGCAATGTTGCGGATCGTCGCCCATTGCAGGCCGGAGCCGTTGGCGGCCATGGTGCCGGCGATGCCTGACGACAGCACGTGGGTGGTCGAGACCGGCAGGCCGTAGCCGTCGGCTGCCGCGATCGTCGCGGCCGCCGTGATCTCGGCGCAGGCGCCCTGCGCGTAGGTCAGGTGGGTCTTGCCGATCTTCTCACCGACGGTGACGACGATGCGCTTCCAGCCGACCATGGTGCCGAGGCCGAGCGCGATGGCGACGGCGAACTTCACCCAGCTCGGGATGAACTTGGTCGCGGCATCGAGTGAGCCCTTGTACTCGTTCAGCGTGGCGACGTCGGCCGCGGTCAGCTCGGCCTCCTTGTCCTTCATCAGGAAGCGGATCGCCTCGGACACGAGATACATGTCGTTACGGGTGTTGCCGACCGCGTCGGCCGGGAACTTGGCAAGCGAGCCGTACTGGGCAACCTGCTGGCCGATGTCGCGCACCAGCACCGCGAGCGAAGGATAGGTGCCTTCGTTGATCTGGTGCTGCGCGACATAGTTGGTCACGGCCGGGCGCGGGTTGCCGATCACGTTGTAACCGGCGGCCTTGCCTTCGATGACCTTGCTGGCCGCGGTCGAGTGCGCGGCGAACTGTTCGATCTGGCTCGCCGGCAGCGCCCGGTTCAGCGCGTAGGCGGTCGGCACGGTGCCGATCAGGATCAGCATGATCAGGCCCATGCCCTTCTGGCCGTCGTTCGAGCCGTGGAAGAAGCTGACCAGCGTGCAGGTCAGGATCAGGATGCCGCGGATCCACCACGGCGGCGGCTGGTCGCCGACCGGCTCGCCGAACAGCGCCGGGGTGGCGCGCTGCAGGACGATCTTGAGGATGTAGAGCAGGCCCGCGGCGAGCGCGAAGCCGAACAGCGGCGACAGCAGCAGCGCCTTGGCGATGTTGGTCGCCTGCGACCAGTCAACGCCCGAGGTGCCGTCGCGGCCGCGCAGCAGCGCGTTGGTGATGCCGACACCCATGATCGAGCCGATCAGGGTGTGCGAACTCGAGGCCGGCAGGCCGAGCCACCAGGTACCGAGATTCCAGATGATGGCAGCGATCAACAGCGCGAACACCATCGCAAAGCCGGCGCTGGAGCCGACCTGCAGGATCAGTTCGACCGGCAGCAGCGAGACGATGCCGAACGCAACGGCGCCGCTCGAGAGCAGCACGCCGAACAGGTTGAACATGCCCGACCAGACCACGGCGATATGCGCCGGCAGCGAGCGGGTGTAGATCACGGTGGCGACCGCGTTGGCGGTGTCGTGGAAGCCGTTGACGAATTCGAAGCCGAGCGCGATCAGCAGCGCAACGAACAGCATGATGTAGGGCAGGAACGACGTGACGCGCGTGCCGGTGGCGTCGACGTCGGCATAGATGCTGTAGGCAACGAACAGCAGCGCGGCCGCAACCACGCCCAAATAGATGATCCCCGTCATGGGGTGAAAGCCTTTGTCGAGGTCCGGCCCCTTTTTCAAGGCGGGCTCGATCGAGCCGGGTAACGCCATATCGCTCATGGTAAACTCCTGTCCCAATGCCTCGGATTTTGATCGATGCATATGACAGGCAATTGAAATCCGCCCGGGAAATGAGGCGGCCCCTACGACAGCGGACATCGCGCCGAATTTTTGTGCAACGCATTGAAGGTCCACGCGCCCTCGCGGCCTCGTGGCAATCTTCAGCAACAGACGATCGCCGGTCGGGCAATGATCGTGATCGAATTCGTCGCCGGGTTTTGGCGGGGCGAGACGTTCGGGAGGTGGGGACGTCGGCAGCGAGACATCGGGCCCGCGAGGCCGGATCATCAGCAACCCAAGTCGTCGGAACTCCCTGCAGCAAAAAATTCTAATAGCCAGAAATTCGGTGCGTGCTGCTGACGGGTGAGGGTTGTGAAACGAGGTGGCGCGCCGCACGATTGGGGCTAGCAAACCGCGCAGCGCGCCCGCCTCAGGGTACGCCATGGCGTGAACATGACGCCCGATACCTGCGGAACACGTCACCGTACCACGGATCAATTAAAGGTTGTAGGTATTTGTCCGCGTCCAGAGACAATTTCACGTTGAAGTGTAAGTCCGGTTCCGCCGGTTTTGGCGCAACTCAGGCCGCGCGGGCTGAATTGCGCAACTGATCTGCGGCAATTTTCAGGTCGTCGATAAAACGTTGATATTCCAGCGCTTTGGCTTTCTCGTCGGGCAGCCGCAACAGGTAGGACGGGTGTACGGTGACGAGCACCTTGGTTCCGTCGTGATCGATCAGGCGGCCGCGGCTTCTATTGATCGGGGTAATCCTGCCGAGCACGCTCTGTGCTGCCGTGGCGCCGAGCGCCACCACGAGCTCCGGCCTGATGGCGGCGAGCTCGCGTTCGTACCACTGACGGCAGGCGCGGATCTCCGGTGTGTTCGGCTTCTGGTGCAACCGGATCTTGCCGCGCGGCACGAACTTGAAGTGCTTCACCGCGTTGGTGATGTAGACCTTGGCGCGCGCGATGCCGGCGTCCTCGAGTGCGCGATCGAGCATCTGCCCGGCCGGTCCGACAAAGGGATGGCCTGCGAGATCTTCCTTGTCGCCGGGCTGTTCGCCGACCAGCATCAGCGTCGCACTTTGCGGTCCTTCGCCGAACACGGTCTGGGTTGCGCCCTTCCATAGCGGGCAGGCGCGGCAGCCTGTGGCCTCTTCGCGCAAGGCCGCGATCGTGCCGCGAGCTTGCGTGTCGTGAGTTTGCTTGCGGGCCATCGGCTCATCCTGCCGCTTCTGCGGCTTGTGCGGTTCGGTCGCCTCATTCGCGATCATAGCGCCGGCGGTGCGCTCCGCGCTTGCGATCAATGGCTTAATCATCGAGGCCTCGGGCAGGTTCCTCCAGTATTTCTGTGGCATCTCGGTCTGCATCGCCTTCACCTTCAGCCGCGCCGGATTGAAAATTGCTGCGTAATAACTCCGCCAGGTTTCCTCGAGCCGGTCCTCCGTCGGCGCCTCGGACTTGGCAACGCCTGCCGTGAACGCGATCTCGTGGCCGTCCCAATGTGCGCAGACATCGGGCGTGAGGATCGACCAAGGCATGTCGGCAAAGCGCTTGGCGAAAAACGGCGCGGCGAGTTCGACGATGTGATGCTCCGGCTCGAACCAGGCGACGAAATGCGTATTCACGCGGCCGACTTCACGGAATCGGACGAAAGCGTGCATCTTGTGCTCATCGCGATGCACTGCGCGCGCCATGGCGCTGACCCCGGCAACATCGGGATCGGTGGCGACGCTGAGCAGGTCATGGTGACTGCGCAGCCGCCACAACAGGCGATAGAGCAGGGCGAACCGCTCGGGGTCGCGATGCAGGATCGCCGCTTTCGCCAGTTCGACGAATTTGGCTGGCACGTTGAAAGTGCCTTCCGTCGCTTCAGGAAGGTCATTCGTCTCGGTTGAAAACAATTCCGGCGTACCGCCGCGTACCGTCCAGGTCACGTCCTGGGGCTTCACCTGGTTCAGCGCCAGCCGCCGTGCGGCCTGTCGCCAGCCGTCGAAATCGGTTTCGCTGTCGAGGGTGATGGTATGCATCAAAACCCAAATCCCAATTGCTTCGCCGGCGGACGAAACCGCTCCGCCAATCCGGCAGCGTCGAGCAAGCGTACCGAGGGGCGGTGGTCACTGAGAACGATGAACGGCAGCGCCTTGTTCCTTGGGATGTGCAACCGAGCCAGGTCGGCGACGCGGATCGAGGTGACGCCGCGCGTCGCGATGATACGGTCGACTGCCTTGCGGCCGAAGCCGGGCACGCGTAGCAATTCCTCGCGGCTGGCGCGGTTAACGTCGAGCGGAAAGCGCTCGCGGTGGCGCAGTGCCCAGGCGAGCTTCGGATCGATGTCGAGCGGCAGCATGCCGCTTCCGTGTCCATCGACGATTTCGCCGACATCGAAACCGTAGAACCGCATCAGCCAATCGGCCTGATAGAGCCTGTGCTCGCGCACCAGCGGTGGCGCGATCAGCGGCAAGGCGCGGCTGGCATCGGGGATCGGGCTGAATGCGGAATAATAGACGCGCTTGAGCCGATAGGCGCCATAGAGATTGGCGCTGGTCTTGAGGATGGTTTGATCGCTTGCGCTGTCCGCGCCGACGATCATCTGGGTGCTCTGGCCGGCGGGCGCAAAGCGTGGCGGCCTCGCTTTCGTCGCGGGCCTTTCCGCGGCTTCGTCGAGCTTCAGCCGCAGTCGTCCCATGGTGCGGCGGATCGCACGCACGTCTTTCTCCGGCGCAAGCCTGGCGAGGCTGGTCTCCTCCGGCATCTCGATGTTGATGGAAAGGCGATCGGCATACTTGCCGGCCTCCGCAATCAGCGCGTCATCGGCTTCGGGAATGGTTTTCAGATGGATGTAGCCGCGGAAGTGATGCTCATCGCGCAGTTTTCGCGCGACGCTCACCACCTGTTCCATCGTGTAATCGGCGCTGCGGATGATGCCGGAAGAGAGGAACAGTCCCTCGATATAGTTGCGCCGATAGAAGTCGAGCGTCAGCTTCACCACTTCGTCGATGGTGAAGCGGGCGCGCGGCACGTTGGAGGAGGCGCGGTTGACGCAATACAGGCAGTCGTAGTTGCAGGCGTTGGTGAGCAGCACCTTCAGCAGCGAAATGCAGCGGCCGTCTGGCGCATAGGAATGACAGATGCCCATGCCGGGCGCGGTCGAGCCGAGACCCTTGCCATCGCTGGAATCCCGCTGCTCGGTGCCCGAGGAGGCGCAGGAGGCATCGTATTTCGCGGCGTCCGCCAGGATTTCCAGCTTGCGTTGCACGTCCATCGTGAATCCCTTTGATTCCGCTGATGAATCAGAAAAATTCGCAATCCGATTGACTCATCAGGGGCTGTTAGCTTTATATTAGAACATACCATGAACAATTGAGCCAGTCGCTGGTTCTCTGTTCAGGCAGTGACGGCCTCAAATTTTCAAGTTGAAGGAGCGGCGCATATGAATGGCGCACGCACGGGTACGCTTGCGTCTCTGCGCGGCAGCATCGCGCGCATCGAGGCGCCATCGGAGGCGGCGATGCCAAGCCGCCTCGCGCTCGGACACACCAGCGCGGACGCGATGCTGCGCGGCGGGCTTGTTCCGGCTGCGCTGCACGAGGTGTTCGCGGCCGGCCATCAAGGCGGCGCGGCGACCGGCTTCATCGCGGGGCTCGCCGGACGGATATCAGCGCGCAAGCCGCTGGTCTGGGTGCGGCAGGATTTTTCCGATCGCGAAAACGGCGCGCTGTCGATGCACGGGCTCGCCGAGTTCGGCCTCGATCCGCGCCTCTTGGTCACCGTGCGCGCCGCCGATGTCGACAGTGCTCTGCGCACCGCGGCCGACGCGCTCGCCTGCGATGCGCTCGGCGCCGTGGTGCTCGAAATCTGGGGCGATGCGCGCCAGCTCGATCTCGTCGCCAGCCGCAAATTGACCCTGGCCGCGCAAGCCTCCGGCGTCACCGCGCTGCTGCTGCGGATCGCGGCGACGCCGATCCCTTCGACCGCGGAGACGCGCTGGATCGTGCGCGCGGCGCATTCGCCGCCGGGCAATGCCGCAAGCGCCTGGGGCGCGCCGCGCTTCGAGGCCGAACTCGTGCGTAACCGTCATGGCCCGGTCGGGCGATGGATCATGGAATGGAAATGTGATGAGTGCCAATTCAGTGAACCGTCGGCGTATCCTCAGCCTGTGGCTGCCGCGCCTGCCCATCGACCGCATCAAGCGCAAGCTCGCGCAGGACATCGCCTCGCAAGCTGAACTTGTTGCAGGCGAGCTGAGAGAACCGTCAAGTGAGGCGGGCACATTGGCAGGGCTCTCTCCCCCCTTGCGGGGGAGAGTTGGAGAGAGGGGGACCACGAACGACGGCGTAAGCGGCTTACCCCTCTCCCTCACCCTCCCCCGCAAGGGGGAAGGGAACCCGTCTGCCGATGCGTCCCTTACGAATAGCAAAGAACTCCCCAGCGTCGTCGTCGCAAAGGACCACAACGCGATCCTGCTGCATGCCATCGACGAGGCCGCGGTGCGCGCGGGGCTGTCGATCGGGCTGCCGCTCGCCAATGCGCGGGCGATCTGTCCGGAGCTTACGGTCTACGACGCCGATCCCGCGGCCGACCTGAAGACGCTGAACGACATCGCCGACTGGTGCGACCGCTTCACGCCGCTGGTCGCGCTCGATCCGCCTTATGGCCTGTTCCTCGATATCACCGGCTGCGCGCATCTGTTCGGCGGCGAGCGCGCGCTGCTGCAGATCGTCATCAATGCGCTGAACCGGCGCGGCTTTGCCGTCAGCGCGGCGATATCAGGCACCTCGATCGCGGCGCGCACGCTGACGCGTCATGCCTCGGGGCAGGTCATCGCCGATGGCGCGGAGGCGCAGGCGGTCGGCCCGCTGCCGGTGTCGGCGCTCGGCGCCGATCCTGCCGTCACCACCGGCCTGCGCCGCGCCGGGTTGAAGACCATCGGCGATGTTGCCTCGCGCGCGCCGCACGAGATATCGGCGCGGTTCGGCTCGGCCTTCACCACCTTGCTCGGTTACGCGCTCGGGCAGGGCGATGCCCCGATCAGCCCACGCAAGCCGCTACCGGATTACATCGTCGAGAAGCGTTTCCCCGAGCCCATCGCGACCGACACCGTGATCGCTCTGACGCTCTCGAGCCTCGCCAAGATGCTGGTTGCGGCGATGGACAAGCAGGGCAAGGGTGCGCGGCAGCTGGAGGCGAGCTTCTTCCGCACCGATGGCGCGGTGCGCACGATCATGGTCGAGACCGGGCGTCCGGTGACGAGGCCGGAGATGATCGATCGCCTGTTCCGCGAGCGGCTCGATGCGCTCAACGATCCCCTTGATCCCGGCTTCGGCTTCGATCTCATCCGCCTCGCCGCCGGGCGTACCGAGATCGTGGTGCAGCAGCAGCGCGACCTCGACACGTCAGTGCATGACAATGACGAGATCTCGGCGCTGATCGACCGCATCGCAGCCCGCATCGGGGGCAAACGCGTCGTCGTGCATTTGCCGCTCGAGAGCCACATCCCCGAACGCGCGACGCTCGCGCTGCCGGCGCAGCATCATCTGGCCGCCGCCAGCGCGGCCGCCTGGCCGGACCGCGTCGCCGGCGAGCCGCCGCTGCGGCCGCTCAGGCTGTTCGAGAGGCCCGAGCCGATCAAGGTGCCGTTCGCGAGCGTGCCGGATGGTCCGCCGCACCAGTTCACCTGGCGGCGCGCCTTGCATGCGGTGGCGCGGGTCGAGGGCCCCGAACGGATCGCGATGGAATGGTGGAAGCAGGACGGCGCGGCGCTGACGCGCGACTACTTCCGCGTCGAGGACACCGAGGGCCAGCGCTTCTGGATCTTTCGCGACGGCCTCTACGAGAGCGAGCTGCGGGACGAGCAGGGCAGGCCGCTCCCCGCCAACTGGTATGTGCACGGGCTATTCGCATGACGACACCCAGGCCAACATATGCCGAGATCGGCATCACCAGTAATTTCTCCTTCCTGCGCGGCGGCTCCGATCCACGCGCCTATGTGCATCAGGCGAGCGAACTCGGGATTCCCGTGATCGGGCTTGCCGATCACAACACGCTGGCCGGCGTGGTGCGCGCCTGGAAGGAGCTCGACAGCGACAAGGTCGCCCATCCGCCAAAGCTTCTGATCGGCGCCCGCATCGTCTTCATCGACGGAACGCCCGATATCCTGGTCTATCCGCGCGACCGCGCCGCTTACGGCCGGCTGTGCCAGTTGCTCACCCGCGGCAAGCGTGGCGGCGGCATCGAGCGGATCGAGAAGGGCGATTGCCGTCTCAGTCTGTCCGATCTGCTCGATTTCGCCGAAGGCCAGCTTCTGGTGCTGACGCTGGCGCATCGTTTCGACGCGGAGAAAGCGCTTGATCTGCTCGCGCAACTGAAAGCCAGCGCCGCTGACGGTGTCTGGCTCGCGGCAAGCCTGCTCTATCGCGGCGACGACAGGCGCCGTCTCGCGCGGCTGCATGGCCTCGCCACGGAGGCCGACGTGCCGCTGCTTGCCACCAACGAGGTGCTCTATCACCATCCCGCGCGCCGTGCGTTGCAGGACGTGCTGACTTGCATCCGCGAAAAGACCACGATCGAGGCTGTCGGCCGCAGGCTTGAGGCCAATGCCGAGCGGCATCTCAAGCCGGCGCATGAGATGGCGAGGCTGTTCCGCGATCTGCCGGATGCGATCGCGGAGACCATGCGCTTTGCCGAACGCATCTCGTTCTCGCTCGATCAGCTCAAATATCAGTATCCGGATGAGCCGGTGCCGCCGGGCAAGACCGCGCAGCAGCATCTGGAGGATTTGACCTGGGCCGGCGTCGACAAATATTTCGGCGGCGTGATCGACGACAAGCTTCGCGTCACCCTGAACAAGGAGCTCGCGCTGATCGCCGAGCTGAAATACGCGCATTACTTCCTCACCGTGCACGACATCGTGCACTATGCGCGCAGCCAGAACATCCTGTGCCAGGGGCGGGGATCGGCGGCGAATTCGGCGGTCTGCTTCGTGCTCGGCGTCACCTCGGTCGATCCGACCAAGGTCGATCTCTTGTTCGAGCGCTTCATCTCCAAGGAGCGGCTGGAGCCGCCCGACATCGACGTCGATTTCGAGCATTCGCGGCGCGAGGAGGTGATGCAATATGTCTATCGCCGCTACGGCCGCCATCGCGCTGCTATTATCGCGACCGTGATCCATTATCGCCCGCGCAGCGCGATCCGCGACGTCGGCAAGGCGCTCGGGCTGACCGAGGACGTCACCGCGGCGCTGGCCGACACCGTGTGGGGCAGCTGGGGCAAGGGCCTCAACGACATGCAGGTGCGCCAGGCCGGGCTCGATCCCAAAAATGCGATGATCAACCTCGCGGTCGAGCTCGCCACCGAGCTGATCGAGTTTCCGCGCCATCTCTCACAGCATGTCGGCGGCTATGTGCTGACCCAGGACCGGCTCGACACCTATGTGCCGATCGGCAACGCGGCGATGGACGACCGCACCTTCATCGAATGGGACAAGGACGACGTCGACGCGCTTCATATGATGAAGGTCGACGTGCTGGCGCTGGGCATGCTGACCTGCATCCGCAAATGTTTTGACCTGATCGATGACCACAAGGGCAAGCGCTGGGAGCTCGCCTCGGTCCCGCAGGACGACAAGAACGTCTACGACATGCTGTGTCGCGGCGAGTCGCTCGGCGTGTTCCAGGTCGAGAGCCGCGCCCAGATGAACATGCTGCCGCGCCTGAAGCCGCGCACCTTCTACGATCTCGTCATCGAGGTCGCGATCGTGCGCCCCGGGCCGATCCAGGGCGACATGGTGCATCCTTATCTCAGGCGGCGGAACAAGCAGGAGAAGGAAAGCTATCCTTCACCTTCACCCGAGCACGGCCCGCCGGACGAGCTCTACAACGTGCTGCACAAGACGCTCGGCGTTCCGCTGTTCCAGGAGCAGGCGATGCGGATCGCGATCGAGGCAGCAAAATTCACCTCGGAAGAGGCCAACGGCCTGCGCCGCTCGATGGCGACCTTCCGCAACGTCGGCACCATCGGCAGCTACGAGGAGAAGCTGGTCGGCAACATGGTGGCGCGCGGCTACGATCCGGATTTCGCCCGCAGCTGCTTCGACCAGATCAAGGGCTTTGGCAGTTACGGCTTCCCGGAGAGCCATGCCGCGAGCTTCGCCCAGCTCGTCTACATCTCCTCGTGGCTGAAGCACCATCATCCCGATGCGTTCTGTTGCGGCCTGCTCAACTCGCAGCCGATGGGCTTCTACGCCCCGGCGCAGATCGTCGGCGACGCCCGCAAGAACGGCGTCACGGTGCGCGACGTCGATGTCTCCTTCAGCTTTGCGCAGAATACGCTGGAGGAGCGCGACGGGAAATATTGCGCGGTGCGGCTCGGCTTTCGTCAGATCGACGGTTTTCACTGGCTGGATGAGGACGAGGAGCGGCTGAAAGCTCTCCAGTCGTCATTCCGGGGCGCGCGAAGCGCGAGCCCGGAATCCATTTCTCAGCGCAACAGCGGCCTGATGGATTCCGGGCTCGCGCCAAGTGGCGAGCCCCGGAATGACGGCGTCCAAGACTGGGCCGACCGCATCGTCGCCGCGCGCAGCCGCCGGCCTTTCACCTCGCTGGAGGACTTTGCCCGCGACACCGCGCTCCCCAAGCGCGCGCTGATCCTGCTTGCCGACGCCGATGCGTTCCGCTCGCTCGGGCTCGACCGCCGCGCGGCGCTGTGGGCGGTGCGGCGGCTACCCGACGACGTGCCGCTACCGCTGTTTCAGGCCGCCACCGCGCGCGAGCAGCCGGATGAGGGTGCAAAACCGCTGCCGGAGATGCCGCGCCCCGAGCAGGTGGTCGCCGACTATCAGACCATCCGCCTGTCGCTGAAGGGCCATCCGATGGAATTCCTGCGCGAGATGTTCACCACAGAGCGGGTCGTTGCCTGCCACACCATCAACCGCAGCAACGACCGCCGCCGCGTCCGTTGCGCCGGCGTCGTGCTGGTGCGGCAGCGGCCGGGCAGCGCCAAGGGCGTGGTGTTCATGACGCTGGAGGACGAGACCGGCATCGCCAACATCGTGGTGTGGCCGAAGGTGATGGAGCAGTATCGGAAAGAGGTGATGGGTGCGCGCCTGATCCTGGTCGAAGGCTATATCCAGAGCAGCCCGGAGGGCGTGACGCATCTGGTGGCGCAGCGCATGACCGATCGCTCCCACGATCTGATCGGGCTCGCCAACGAATCCCCTGTCAGCAAGCATCCGGTGCCGGCGGGCCCGGCGCTGATCGAGCCGCTCAACGACGATCGTCGCGATCACGGCGACAACTCGTCACAAAGGATCCGGCACCCCCGCAACGTCCGCATCCTGCCGCCGTCACGCGATTTTCATTGAGGTTGATGCAGATCAAAGCCATCACGGAGCTCGCGTAAGACAAGGCACAAGAAGGAGACCGGGATGTCAGCAACCGAGATCGCGAAACTTCATTTCTCGGCCGCGCTTGCCGAAGCCGAGACCGCTGGACTCGATCACGACAGCATCTGCCGCTCGCTGCTCGGCCTCGTCGTTGCGAAATACCTTGAAAACCGGAGCGTCGCCGACGTCCAGTCGGAACTTCGCTTCGTCGCCGACAATTGCGACCCTGATACGGACTTCGCATTCATGCGCCCGTAGCACACGGAGCGAGGGGTGCGGATTGCAGCCTTCCTCACGGCGATAATGTGCACCGCAACCAGCCGATCCCGCCTTGTGCGCCCTACGCCAATTGCTATCGTCCCGCCGCCCGGGCGATCGATCCGGGGTCTGCAACAACAACTGGGGAGGACTATATGCGTTATCTCTCTGCGCTCATCGGCGCGGCATGCGTCGCGTTCGTCACGGCCACCGCTGCATTCGCCCAGGTGCCTTCCAATCCCGACAACCCCAACGACGTCGTCCCCGATGCGCTGACGCCGCCGCCCTATGGCGAGCCGATCAACCTCGAAACCGCCAAGAAGGTCGCCGCCGCCGCGGTCGCCGAGACCCAGAAGCGAAACTGGAATGCGTTCTGCATCGCGATTGTCAATCCGGCCGGCGAGCTCGTCTATTTCGAGAAGCAGGACAATTGCCAATACGCCTCGATCGGCGTCTCCCAGCACAAGGCCCGCACCGCGACGCGCTATCGTCGGCCCACGCTGACCTTCGAGAACCTGATCGGCAAGGGCGCCTACTTCAACTATCTCATGACCCTTGACGACGTGATCGCCTCCCGCGGCGGCAACCTCCTGATGGTCGACGGCAAGATCGTCGGCGCCATCGGCGTCAGCGGCGGCTCGGGCTCGCAGGACAATGTGATCTCGCTCGCGGGACAAGCTGCGCTGAAGTGAAGTCACGGAGTGATGCTTCTGCCGGGCTTCGGCCGGGCGGAACGCTTCGCTCTACCCCCATCCTGTCGGTCTTCAAACGGCCGACGAGTTGTTCCGATTTTCAGAATTTAACTTGACGCCAGACCCAACTCAGATGTTCAATACGCCCGTCTCGCCCGATCGAGGGGCGCTTCGCGGTCGTCACGAACGCGGGTCGAGATGCGGTGGACGCGGATTGCGCGACTGACGAGTGCGCATGAAGCGGACGGTGAAGTCGTGTGGTCCTGACGCCCTGGTGGCAGGTGTCTTTTCCGATTGCGCAGGTCGCGCGTTGCGAAGACGGTGACAAGCAAGCCCAGTCTCGCCGGGGAGAGCACGAAGTAAGCCGTAGCCCATCGCGCAGGGAAAGCCGGGTTGTTCCGGTTACACCTGTGGTCCTACCCCCGAGCTTTCTACACTTTGCTCGGGGCCCATGGGTGCGATCGGCACCCGGCTTTCCCTGCGCCCTCTGCGAGAGAGGAGGGTGAAACGAAGAGCAAGACTCGGGCAACTCATGTCGCGAGAATGCGAATGTGTGACTCACAGACCGTGCAACAAATTCAGTGTCGTCCCGGCCTTGAGCCGCGACCCATAACCACAAATGCTGATTGGTGTGCTTCGTCGGGATTACGAGTCCCGTTTACGACACCCGCTGCGGCGTATGGGGCCCTGCCTTCGCAGGGACGACGGATCGAGATCGAGGCGCGCAACATTCCTCGTCGCCAGCACCAGCGATTGTTCAATCCTTGCGCAGCTGCACACTATTCCAATGCGGCCCCGACCGGCGGGCCGCCCGGCGGGCGATGCAGGAAGGTGATCGACGCATAGGCGCCGACCCAGGAGCCGGCCGCGGCGAAGGCGACGTAGAGCCAGTTCTCCGTGTAGCTGATCACCGCGTAGGAGGAGAGCACGTACCAGACGCTGCTCCAGGTCGCCGCCGGCACGCGCTTGCGCGCGACGACGGCCGAGGTGAACATGACGTAGACCGCGTCGGTCGCCGCGGTCGCGAGGAAGACGCCGCCGGCGGTGAGGGGATCGATGGCAGCCATTGCAACTCCTGTTTGGGTCGGGCAGAGCTAAGGCATGGTCCAGGAAATGGTTTTCCGAAAAGATCATGCCCAAAAAGGCATGGTCTGGAAACGCGTGAAGCTGTCTTCCCAGAAGATGATGCCAAATACGGGTTGAGATCGGGCATTGCCATTTTGTCATCATGCTCGGGCATAGATTAATCGCAAACAGGAATGCGCATGCAGGACATCCGTGAAATCCTTTCCGATGTCTGGACCGGCGCCGGTGGCGCGCCGTCCGCGCTTGATGCGGTCACCCTGACCGGCAGCGAGCCGCAATTGCCGTCGTCGTTTCGGGTCGCAGCAGCTGCGCAGGTATCGATTGCCGCGGCAGGCCTTGCCGCGGCCGAGGTCTGGAAAGCCCGCAGCGGCGAGCAGCAGGACGTCGCGGTCGACATGCGCCATGCCATCGTCGAATGCCGCAGCGAGCGTTACCTGCGGGTCGACGACAAGCCGCCGCCGCCGGCGTGGGACAAGATCGCCGGCGTCTACCGCGTCCGCGACAACCGCTTCGTCCGCCTCCACACCAATTTCCCGCATCACCGCGACGCCGTCTGCAAGGTGCTGGGCTGCAGCGCCGAGCGTGACGACGTCCAGGCCGCGCTGCTGCAATGGGACGGCGAGGCGTTCGAGACCGCGGCCTATGCGGCCGGCGGCGTTGTCGCCTTGATGCGCTCATATGACGAGTGGGCGGCGACGCCGCATGCAGGCGAACTTGCAAGGCTGCCGCTGATCTCGATCGAGAAGATCGGCGACGCCGCGCCAAAGCCGTGGCCGGCGGGGAAGCGGCCGCTGGCTGGCATCCGGGTGCTCGACCTGTCGCGCGTGATCGCCGGTCCCGTCGCCGGTCGCACGCTTGCGGCGCACGGCGCCGACGTGCTCCTGATCTCCGGTCCCGATCTGCCTGATATCCCCTGGCTTACCATCGACACCGGCCGCGGCAAGCTGACGAGCTTTCTCGATCTGCGCAGCGAGCAGGGGCGGGCCGTGATGCGCGGCCTCGTCGCGCAGGCCGACATCTTCTCGCAGGGCTATCGTCCGCAGGCGATTGCGCGGCTCGGCTTTTCGCCGGAGGAGGCGGCCCACATCAATCCCGGGCTCGTCTATGTGACACTCTCGGCCTATGGCCATGCCGGTCCGTGGGCGCAGCGCCGCGGTTTCGACTCGCTGGTGCAGACCACGACCGGCTTCAATCATGCCGAGGGGCAAGCCGCCGGCGTCGATGGACCGAAGGAACTGCCGGCCCAGATGCTCGACCATGCCACCGGATATTTCATGGCTTTCGGCGCCATCATGGCCAGGGCCCGCCAGGCGCGCGAGGGCGGCAGCTGGCATGTCCGGGTATCGCTGGCGCAGACCGGGCGCTGGCTGTGGAATCTCGGCCGCCTCGAAGGCGGCTTTGCCACCGAAGACCTCAAGGCGGACGCGGTGCAGCCGTTCATCGAGCGGCTTCCGTCCGGATTTGGCACGCTGAGCTCGGTCCGGCATGCCGCCGTCCTGTCGGGCACCCCGGCCCATTGGTCCCGCCCGGCCATGCCGCTCGGCAGTCACCAGCCGGAGTTTCCTGCCCCGGAGTTTCCCGGATGAGACATTCAGTCGCCGTTCAGGCTATCCGAACTTTAACGACGCGCACCGCCGAAGTGCGATTTTTAGGTTGTTTGCAACGCCAATTCGGCACTATTAGCGCACCGCTGGGGCCGTCCCGCCGGAAGCTGCAACGATCGACCTAGCGGACCGCATGCTGAACGAGTTTACCAAGAGAATGCAGAGCTTTAGCCGTCCGCGTCTGCTCGTGGCTGCGGCGGTGCTGGTCGCCGCCTGCGCGGGCGCCTATGGCTACACGCGGTTCGGCACAGAAAAGCAGAAGCCGTCGGAAGTCTCCAGCCAGTCCCGCAAGGGCGGCGCGCGCTATGCACCGTCGGCGGCCGAGTGGGCCAGCCTGACCTTCCAGACCGTGTCCGAGCACACCTTCCGCTCCGAACTGGTGACCGAGGGCAAGATCGGGATCGACGAGGATCGCTCCACCCCGGTCTATTCGCCCTATACCGGGCGCGTGACCCGCCTGCTGGTGCGGCCGGGCGATACCGTGGTCAAGGGACAGCCGCTGTTCGTGATCGAAGCGGCCGACACCGTGCAGGCGCAGAACGACTATGTCGCCGCGATGACCGGCCTCAACAAGGCCCAGTCGGCGCTCGATCTGGCCCAGATCCAGGAGAAGCGCGCCAAGGACCTGTCCGAGGGCAAGGCGATCCCGCTGAAGGATTATCAGACCGCGCAGGCCGCGCTGGTGCAGGCGCAGAACGATGCGCGCTCGGCGCAGACGCTGCTGGAGGCCGCGCAGAACAAGTTGCACATCCTCGGCTTCGGCGACGACGCCATCACGACCCTGCAGCAGAAGGGCCGCCTCAATCCGGAGACGACGGTGTTTGCGCCGATCGGCGGCACGGTGGTCCAGCGCAAGGCCGGGCCCGGTCAGTATGTCTCGACCGGCGCCAGCGACCCGGTCTATGTGATCGGCGATCTCTCGACGGTGTGGCTGATCGCCTTCGTCCGCGAGTCCGACGCCGACAATGTCGCGGTCGGGCAGGACCTCAGCTTCAGCGTGATGGCGCTGCCGGGCAAGGTGCTGACCGCCCGGGTCAACTATGTCGCCGCCGCGATCGACGCGACCTCGCGCCGGCTTTTGGTCCGCGCCACCATCGACAATGCCGACAATCGGCTGAAGCCCGAGATGTTCGCCAATGTGACGCTGTATTCGAGGGGCGACCACCCGGCGGTCGGCGTGCCGAAACAGGCGCTGATCTACGAGGGCGATCAGGTTCGCGTCTGGGTCGCGAAGGCCGACGACAAGACCATCGAGCTGCGCCAGATCAAGCCCGGCCTCATCAATGGCGACCTGGTCGAGGTCGCCGGCAATCTCAAGCCGGGCGAGCAGATCGTGACGAAGGGAAGCCTCTTCATAGACCGCGCCGCATCCGGCACTTAAGACGCGCGATCCGGAACAGGGGGAACCGGCCTTTCCGGATCGACCATGCCCACCCAAGAAAAATCCTCACCGTTGAAAGTGCCGATCTGAATGGATCGCCTCGTCGCCCTTGCCGTCAATCGCCGCTACTTGATGGTGGCCATGTTCGTCGCCGTCTTCATCGGCGGCCTGCTTGCGTTCAAGCAGCTCAACATCGAGGCCTATCCCGATCCGACCCCGCCGATGGTCGACATCGTGACGCAGAGCCCGGGCCTCTCGGCCGAGGAGATCGAGCGCTACATCACGATCCCGATCGAGACCCAGGTCGCCGGTATCAAGAACCTCAAGACCATCCGGACCATCTCGCTGTACGGCCTGTCCGACGTCAAGCTGCAGTTCTCCTTCGACTACACCTATGACGAGGCGCTGCAGCAGGTGCTCAACCGCCTGTCGCAGCTCGCGCCGCTGCCCGGCAACGTGCAGCCCGGCATCTCCCCGACCAGCCCGATCGGCGAAATCTTCCGCTATCGGCTGAAGGGACCGCCGAACTACAGCGTGCTCGACCTCAAGACGTTGCAGGACTGGGTGCTGCAACGTCGCTTCCGCGCGGTGCCCGGCGTGATCGACGTCACCGGCTGGGGCGGCAAGACCAAGACCTACGAGATCCAGGTCGACTTCAACAAGCTGGTCGCCAACGGCCTGACCCTGCCGCAGGTGCTGCAGGCGGTTTCCAACGCCAACATCAATGTCGGCGGCAACACCGTGAACATCGGCTCGCAATCGGCCGTGGTGCGCGGCGTCGGCCTGATCCGCTCGATCGACGATCTCGCCAACACCATGATCTCGCAGTCGGGCGGCAATCCGGTGCTGGTTAGGGACATCGGCACTGTGACGATTGGAGAGAAGCCGCGGCTTGGCATCGCCGGCATCGACAATGACGACGACATCGTGCAGGGCATCGTGCTGATGCGTCGCGGCGAGCAGAGCTCGCCGACCATCGCCCGCGTCGAACAACTGGTCAACCAGATCAACAATTCCTCGATCCTGCCGCCGGGCGTCAAGATCGAGCGCATCTACGACCGCAAGGACCTGATCGAGCTCACCACCCACACCGTGCTGCACAACATGGTGGTCGGCATCCTGCTGATCGTGCTGCTGCAGTGGATATTCCTCGGCGATCTGCGCAGCGCGCTGATCGTCGGCGCGACGATCCCGTTCGCGCTGTTCTTCGCCGTGATCATCTTGGTGCTGCGCGGCGAATCCGCCAATCTGCTGTCGGTCGGCGCGATCGATTTCGGCCTGATCGTCGACGCCACCGTGATCATGGTGGAGGCGATCTTCCGCAGGCTGTCGCAGACCACGGCGCTGTCGGAAGCCGAACGCGAGCACATCTCCGACGACACCGTGATGGGGATGAAGAGCCACGCAATTTTGTCGGCCGCGGCCGACGTGTCGCGCTCGATCTTCTTCGCCGCCACCATCATCGTCGCCGCGTTCCTGCCGCTGTTCACGCTGGGCGGCGTCGAGGGCAACATCTTCGGGCCGATGGCGCGAACCTATGCCTATGCCCTGGCCGGCGGGCTGCTGGCGACGTTCACGATCACGCCGGCGCTGAGCGCGATCATCCTGCCGGCGCATATCCACGAGACCGAAACCTGGATCGTCAAGAAGCTCGACGCGATCTACCTGCCGGCGTTGAACTGGGCGATCGGCAACCGCAAGATCGTGATGGCTGGGGCGGCCGGCCTCGTGGTCATGACCATCATCTTCGTGCGGTTCCTCGGCCTCGAATTCCTGCCCAAGCTGGAAGAGGGCAACCTGTGGATCCGCGCCACGCTGCCGCCGACGATCTCGCTGCAGGAGGGCAACGCCTATGTCAACGAGATGCGCAAGCTGATCCGCAGCCGTCCCGAGGTGGTGTCGGTGGTGTCGCAGCACGGCCGTCCCGACGATGGCACCGACGCCGCCGGCTTCTTCAACGCCGAATTCTTCGCGCCGCTCAAGCCGGCCGGCGAATGGCCCGACACGCACGACAAGGACGTGTTGACCGCACAATTGCTGGCGCAGTTGCAGGACAAGTTCCCCGGCGTCGAATTCAACTTCTCGCAATATCTGCAGGACAACGTCTCGGAAGCCGTGTCCGGCGTGAAGGGCGAGAACTCGATCAAGCTCTATGGCAACGATCTGCAGGCGCTGACCGACACCGCCAACAAGATCAAATCCGTGTTGTCGACGGTGCAGGGTGTCACCGACCTCGCGGTGTTCACCTCGCTCGGCCAGCCGACCGTCCAGATCGACGTCGACCGGGCGCGGGCGGCGCGCTACGGCCTGTCCCCCGGCGATATCAACGCCACCATCAAGGTCGCCGTCGGCGGCGACACCGCGGGCGATCTTTATGAACCCGGCAGCGACCGGCACTTCCCGATCATCGTCCGCCTCGCGCCGGAATATCGCAAGAGTGCGGAGGCGATCCAGAACCTGCGGATCGGCGCAAACAATCCGAATGGCGGAGTCACGCAGATACCGCTCTCTGAGGTGGCCTCGATCAAGCTGATCTCCGGAGCGGCCTACATCTATCGCGAGCAGCAGGAGCGCTATCTGCCGATCAAGTTCTCGGTGCGTGACCGCGACCTCGGCAGCGCGATCCTGGAGGCGCAGCAGAAGGTCAACGAGCAGGTCCAGTTGCCGCCCGGCTCGCGTCTCGAATGGGTCGGCGAGTTCGGCAATCTGCAGGACGCGATCAAGCGGCTGTCGATCGTGGTGCCGATCAGCCTCGTGCTGATCGCGGTGCTGCTGTTCTTCAATTTCGGCTCGATGGTCGATACCATGCTCGCGATGAGCGTGATCCCGATGGCGATCTTCGGCGGCGTGCTCGGGCTCCTGATCTCGGGCATTCCGTTCAGCGTGTCGGCGGCGATCGGCTTCATCGCACTGTTCGGCATCGCCGTGATGGACGGCATCATTATCCTGTCGCAGTTCAACCAGCTGATCGACGAGGGCTATGACCGGATGCGCGCGGTGATCCGCACCGGCGAGTTGCAGCTTCGTCCGGTGTTGATGACCTGCGTCGTCGCCGGCATCGGCCTGTTGCCGGCGGCGGTGTCGGAGGGCATCGGCTCGCAGGTGCAGAAGCCGCTCGCCATCGTCGTCGTCACCGGCATGATGCTGGCGCCGCTGGTGATCCTGATCACCCTGCCGGTGCTGATCTCCTACTTCTCGCGTCGGCCGAAGGACAACGTCAGGTGAAGCCGTAGAGCCGCGCCGGATTGTCGACCAGGATGGTCTTGCGCACCGCGGCGTCTGGTGCCCAGACCGGAAGCTGGTTGAGCAGGCGGCCGTCGTCGATCTGGTACAACGGCGTGACGTCGGTGACCTTCTTGCCTTGGGGCGTCACCGAATCCGGATGCGGCCAATCGGTGCCCCAGACGATGCGCTCGGCATTCGCCGCGATAAGGGCCTGGGCCAGCGGCGCCGCGTCGGCATAGTCGGGCGCGAGCTTCGAAGCGCGGTAGGCGCCGGAGATCTTGACATACGCCTTGCCGGATTTGACCAGCGCGAGCAGGTCGGCAAAACCCGGCTGGCCGGTGCCGAGCGCGGCCTCGGCGCCGCCGAAATGGTCGAACACCACGGGTACCGGTGCGGCCGCGATCAGGTCCTTGATCGCCGAGATCATGGCGAGGCTGGTGAACAGTTGCACGTGCCAGCCGCGCGCCTTCATCCGCTCGACCGCGGCCGTGAAGCGCTGCCGGCCGACATCGGGATCGTTGACGCCGCCAGTCGCGAGGTTGAGGCGGATGCCGCGAAAGCCGGCCTTCTGTAGCGCGTCGAGATCGCTCTCGCTGGTCTTGTCGTCGATCACCGCGACGCCGCGCGCCGTGGGACCCCGCGCCGTCATACCGAACAGGGTCGACGAATTGTCGGAGCCGTAGACGCTCGGTGTCACGATCACCACGCGCTCGACATGCAGCGCCTTGTGCAGCGCGCTCATCTCCTCCGGCGAGGCCGGTTCCGGGGTGTAGACGCGGCCGGCGAAGAACGGGAACTTGTCGGGATCGCCATGAATGTGGGTGTGGCAGTCGCAGGCACCGGCGGGCACGTCGAAGTTCACGGGGGTGGATGGTTGCGATGCCTTGGAAAATGCGTTGCCGCCGGTCATGGTCACTCCCGCTGCGATGGAAGCCAGCATCATACTGCGTCGCGTCAGCATTGGACGTCTCCCTGCGTGCTCGGCTGTTATGCGCGCACTCCGCGCACCGGCATTGTTGATGGCCGGCGGGGCGGAGGTTATCGGCGGAGAGAGCGGGCGGAAAGAGCCGGTCCGCGGTGCGGCCGGTTCCGCAACGCCTATTGTCCCGACGGCGTGCGCAGGCCGTGCCAGGCGTCGCGCACCTGATGGTAGTGCACCTCGGGCAGATAGTCGGGCGTCTTGAGATTGAGCGTCTTGACGTCGAGGCGTCCGACCGCGCTGAGCAGCGTGTAGGACGCGATCACGCGGTCGCGCTGCGCGCCGATCAGCCGGGCCCGCGCCGTGATCAGATCCTGCTGCGAGTTGAGCACGTCGACCGTGGTGCGCTGGCCGCCGGCAGCTTCCTTCTGCACGCCGGCGAGCGCAACCTCCGCGGCCTTCACCTCGGATTCGGAGGCCGACACCGCGATCTTGGCGCCCTCATTGGCAACCCAGGCGCTGACCACGGCGGTCTTGGCCTGGTTGCGGACCTGGTCCAGCACGAGCCGGCTCTGCGCAGCGACCTCCTTGGCCTGTCGGGTCTGCGAGGCCGCGGTGCCGCCGTCATAGATCGGCTGCGTGATCTGGCCGATCACTGAGACCTGATCGGTGCCGAAAGTGCTGAGCGAGGTATCGGAGTCGCGGTTCTTGCTGGCGCTGCCCTGCACGGTGACGCTCGGCATCAGGCTGCTCTCGGCGACGCGGATCGAGGTCGAGGCCACGTCGACGTCGTATCCTGCGGCCATCACCGCCGGATGCTCGCGTACCGCAAGCGCGATCGAATCCTCACGGCTGCGCGGCAGCAGCCGGTCGATGGTGTCGGCCGGACGCAATTGCGACGGCGCGTTGCCGACCACCTGCGCATAGGTCGCCTGGCTGATCGCGAAGTTGACCTCGGCGGCGTTGAGATCGGCGAGGCCGCGGTTGAGCCGGGCCTCCGCCTGCGCCGTATCGGTCGGCGTGACGTCGCCGGCATTGAGGCGGCGCTGGGTGATCGCCTGAGTTTCCTTCAGGAAGGCGACGTTGGCGCGCTGCGCCTCGACCAGGGTCTGGTTGGCCAGCACGTTGGTATAGGCGGTGACGGCGTCGAGCAGCACGCCCTGGCCGACATTGCGCAGGGCCTCGCGGCCGGATTGCACCTGCAATTCGGCGACGCGGACGCTGTTGGCGGTCTTGAAGCCGTTGAACAGCGTCTGGGTGACCGTGACGCCGATCTGCCAGGGCTTCAGCGTCGCGCTCTGGATCACGTTGCCGGGAAGCTGGTCGCGCACGGCCTGCAGGCCGACCGAGAGGCCGGCACTGACCTGGGGGCGGTAACCGGCCAGCGCCTGCGGCACATTCTCGTCGGTCGCGCGCTGGCGCGCCCGCTCGGCATTGAGCTGCGGATTGGTCTGGTACGCCTTGACCAGGGCCTCGGGCAGGCTCTCGGCGTGGGCTGCGGTGTCAGTCAGCAGCGCGCATGCCAGACCGCTAAGGCAGATGCCCGACAAAAGCACACGCCTCGCCACGTCGCTAACCCTCGCGGCACGCTCAACCATGTGATCCCGCAAACCAAAACCCCGGCAGTCCGCTCCCGCGGACGCCGTCGGCACATATCTACCTGTTTACGGGGCGACGCCGCCACAGGCAAACCGCCACACGACATCTGCACATCATTTCACGTCTTGTCTGTTGCCGGTTCGTCACAGGCGAGCGCAACTGTCATATGAAGTATAAGTTTGAACCGCCGGCCGCCGATTCAGCGACGCCGGTTACCCACTGTCTCCTCCGGGTCCATTGCTGATGCCCATATTCTTCTCCGACCCCGAGGCGATCGCGGAGCACATTGTTCGTGACGTCGGAACCGAACTTGTGGTGGGGCTGCCGCTCGGCCTCGGCAAGGCCAACCACATCGTCAACGCGCTGTATGCGCGGGCGGTCGCCGACCGCTCTATCAACCTGACGCTGTTCTCGGCGCTGACGCTGGAAAAGCCGAAGCCGAAGAGCCTGCTCGAACAGCGCTTCATCGGCCCCGTGATCGATCGCCTGTTCGGCGGCTACCCGGATCTCGCCTATGCGGATGCGCTGCATCGCGGCGCGCTTCCGCCCAACATCAAGGTGATCGAATTCTTCTTCCTCGCAGGGCAGTGGTTGTATCAACCGTTCGCTCAGCAGAACTACATTTCCGCAAATTACACCCACGCGGCTTCATACCTATTGTCGCGCGGCCTGAATGTCGTGCCCCAGCTCGTCGCCAAGCGCATGGTCGATGGCGTGCCGCGCTACAGCCTGAGCTGCAACACCGATACGACGCTCGACGTGCTGCGCGCCCGCGCGCAGGGGCGGGCTTCATTCAAGCTGATCGGCCAGGTCAATTCCGAACTGCCGTTCATGCAGGGGCCCGGCGACCTGCCGGCGGATGAATTCGCTGCGGTGCTCGACAGTCCCGACACCGATTTCCCGCTGTTCGCGCCGCCGTCGGAGCCGATCAGCGACACCAAATATGCGATCGGACTGCATGCCGCGGGTCTGGTCCGCGACGGCGGCACGCTGCAGATCGGGATCGGGCAGGTCGGCGATGCGTTGGCGCAGGGGCTCGTGGTGCGTCACCGCGACAACGCCCAATTCCACGGCATCATGCAGCGCCTCGCACCTGGTACCGAACAGCTCGCGGCGGCCGAGACGGGGCCGTTCGAGAAGGGCCTTTATGGCGTCAGCGAGATGCTGTTCGAGGCATTCCTCGGGCTGATCGACGCCGGCATCCTCAAGCGCGAGGTCGACGGCGTGATACTGCACGGCGCATTCTTCCTCGGGCCGCAATCCTTCTATCGGGCGCTACGCGAGATGACACCCGAGCAGCTGACGCGAATCCAGATGATGCCGGTGTCCTTCACCAACGAGATCTTCGGCGACGAGGACGGCAAGCGCCGCGCCCGCGTCGATGCGCGCTTCGTCAACAACGCGATGATGGCGACGCTGTTGGGCGCTGCGATCTCCGACGGGCTCGACAACGGCCAGGTCGTGAGCGGCGTCGGCGGCCAGTACAATTTCGTGGCGCAGGCATTTGCGCTCGAAGGCGCGCGCTCGGTGCTGGCGCTGGAGGCAACCCATCAATCCGGCAGGCAGACGCAGTCGAACATCCGCTGGTCCTACGGTCACGCGACCATTCCGCGCCATCTGCGCGATGTCTTCGTCACGGAATACGGCATCGCCGACGTCAGAGGGAAATCCGACGCCGACGTGATCGCCGCGATGTTGCAGGTGTCGGACTCGCGCTTCCAGGGCGAGCTGATGCGGCAGGCCAAGGATGCCGGCAAGCTGCCGCGTGATCACGAAATCCCGGCCGCTCACCGCGAAAATTATCCCGAGCGGATCAGCACGGCGCTGAAGCCCGCCCGCGACGCAGGTCTGTTGCCGTCATTCCCGTTCAGCAGCGACTTCACCCACGTCGAGCAACGGCTGATCCCGGCGCTGCAGATCCTGCAGCAGGCGCAGCGCACGCCGCTGCAACTCGCGGGCCTGCTATGGCAGGGGATGCGGTATCCGCCCGATGCCGGCGACCGCGAATGCCTGGCGCGGCTCGGCCTCGACAAGCCGACGCATTTTGCCGAGCGCGCCTATCGCGCGCTCGTCACCGCGGCATTGCAACGAAGCCGCGTGAATTAGAGCGTTTTCGAGCGAAGTGGATACCGGTTCGCGTCTAGAAAACGCGTCAAACAAGAATCTAGAGCCCCGTTCCGATTTCATCGGAACGGAAAAGGCTCTAGCGGTTCTTGTTGACCGGCTTGCGCTTCTCGATGAAGGCCGCCATGCCCTCGGAGCGGTCCTCGAGCGCGAAGGTCGAGTGGAACAGGTTGCGCTCGACATTCATGCCTTCCGACAGCGGCGTCTCGAACGCGCGGTTGATGGCCTCCTTGGCCATCGCGGCGGCCGGACGCGACATCGAGGCGATCTTCTCGGCCGCCGCGAGCGCCTCTTCCAGCAGCTTGTCGGCCGGAACGATCCGCGACACGAGGCCCGAGCGTTCGGCTTCCGCCGCATCCATCATGCGTCCGGTGAGGCAGAGATCCATCGCCTTCGACTTGCCGATCGCGCGGGTCAGCCGCTGCGTGCCGCCGATGCCCGGGATGGTGCCGAGGGTGATTTCCGGCTGGCCGAACTTTGCGGTGTCGGCGGCGATGATGATGTCGCACATCATCGCAAGCTCGCAGCCGCCGCCGAGCGCATAGCCCGCGACCGCGGCAATGGTCGGCTTGCGACAGCGGGCAACGCGGTCGCCGCCGATGGCGGTGAAGTCGCTATTGAACATGTCGATGAAGCCCTTGGGCTGCATCTCCTTGATGTCGGCGCCGGCCGCGAAGGCCTTCTCGCTGCCGGTGATCAGGATGCAGCCGATCTTGTCGTCGGCCTCGAGGTCGTCCACCGCCGCGGCGATCTCGCGGAACACGCCAAACGACAGCGCATTCAGCATTTTGGGCCGGTTCAGCGTAATGACGCCGACCGGTCCCTTGCTTTCGACGATGATGAATTCGAAAGTAGCCATGACGCAAACCCCGTGCCTGATTTGCCGGGCAATGTGCCCGCTGACGGGATGCGCTTCAAGTGGCTGAAAGGAGCTTTGGGCCGCGGTACGGCGCATCCGCGCCGCAAGCCGCGGGACCTTGGCTTAAGCCATGAACATACGCGCGGCGGACGCCACCGTGAGCAGGGCGCCGAAGCCGATGAAGATCTTCCCGATCAGCGAGGTCTGGTCCAGGCTCGCGCTGTCGCTGCTCGCCAGAACCGGGGCCGGCTTGGGTGCCGCTACGGCGACAGGCGGTGGCTGCGTCGGGGGCGCCTCCTGTTGGGCGGTCTGGGGTTGAACCGGCTGCGGTTGTTCCGCCGGCTGCTCCTGCTGCAGGGCCCGGTCGAGGTCATTGAGCTGGTCGGATGCGACCACGCTGCCGTCGGGTTGCGCGTCGCCGGGCTTGTCGGAGGCGGCCATCACCGGATTGGCGCCGGCGGGCGCAGTGCTCGCATTGCCGTCGCCGGACGTCAGCTCCGCATTGGCATTGGCGACCGTGGCGGGCATGCCCGCCGACGTCACGCTGCCGGCACCGCTCGTGACCTTCCTGCTCTCGGATTTGTCAGCCGTCCTGGAAGACTGGTGGCGCGCGTGGCGCCGGCCATGCCGCGAACTCTGGTCCGCGGACTTGTCGGTCGAAGCATTGTCGGATTTCGCCGTGGCGGGATCCGAACCGGCCGCATGCGCCGGCAACGGTCCGGCGAGACACACGAAAAACCCTGTCAGCCCTGTTGCAACCATCAAGGCCAAGCGCCCGCTGGCTTTGATCTTCATTCTGATGATCTCCCCATCTTGCCCGCCCAAAGGCGAAAAGAGCCCCCGCTGCGTGTCCACACCGGGGCAGAAAAAGGGAATCTTCGGGCTTGAGGGGGCGAAAGCTGGGCAATTTCCATCCCATAGGGGCTTGAGCGGCAGCACCCCGATGCTTGTCGGACCGATCGGTGTTATGAGCCCTGACGACTGGAAACCCGCCGGAGCGATTCTTTGAGGCTGATGCTCGGCGCGGCGTTGCCTGGATGACGATCACGAATTCGTGACGTCTTTGGCTTGCCGCGTAACAAACTGAAAGATCGGCCGAATTGCAATTCAGGAGCCTGCGTGCGCGAACGTGAGGATGAATGGACCGACCTGATGCGGTCGGCCATTTCAGGCGATGACGCGGCGTATCATCGCCTGCTCAAGGCCATCACGCCGGTACTCCGTGCCGCGGCGCGACGCGGCTTGGCGCGCGCGGGACAACCGGTCGATCAGTCCGAGGACATCGTGCAGGACATCTTGTTGGCGGTGCATTTGAAGCGACAGACCTGGGACACCAGTGCGCCGTTCGCGCCGTGGCTGTTCGCGATCGCACGCAACAAGCTGATCGACGCCCTGCGCCGCCGCGGCAGGCGCATCTTCGTCAACATCGATGATTTCGCCGAGACGCTGCCGGGGGAAACGCCGGAGCCGACGGCGTCGCCCGGCGAGGTCACCGCCCAGTTGCAGGCGTTGCCCGCGCGGCAGCGGGAGGTGCTGCAATCGATCGCGGTCGACAGCGCCTCGATCAAGGATACTGCTGCGAAATTCGCGATGACCGAGGGCGCGGTACGGGTCGCGCTGCATCGCGGGCTTGCGAGCCTGACCGCGAAATTACGGGACCGATGAGCATGGACACCGATCAACTCATTCGAACCCTGACCGCCGACAATGCGTACCGGCCTCGTCCGATCGGCCTCGCGCTGATGATGGCGCTGCTGGCGGCGGCGCCGGTCTCGCTGCTGATCTTCTTTGCCGAACTCGGCGTGCGCCCGGACGTGATGACTGCGATGCATAATCCGTTCTTCGATCTGAAGTTCGCGGTGACGCTGGCGCTCGCCGCCTCGGCGATCGCGGTCAGCCTGCATCTGACGCGGCCGGAAGCCTCGCTGCGCGGCTTCGGCTGGTGGCTGCTGATTCCTGCCGGCATCCTCGTTGCCGCGATCAGTGGCGAGATGATGATGCCGCAGCGTACGCCGATGATGACGCGCCTGATCGGCAAGAACTCGATGGCGTGCATGACCGCGATCCCCGCGATGTCGCTGCCGCTCCTGGTCGGCGCGCTGTATGGCTTGCGACAGGGCGCGCCGGCGCGGCCGGCAGTCGCCGGCGCGGTGGCAGGCCTGCTCTCGGCGGGCCTTGCGGCGACCGTCTATGCGTCGCACTGCACCGATGACTCGCCGCTGTTCGTTGCCACCTGGTACACGCTGGCGACGGCGATCGTCGCAAGCGTCGGCGCGCTGATGGGGAAGCGGGCGCTCAGGTATTGACGCGATGTAGCCCGGATGCAGCGAAGCGAAATCCGGGTTTCTATCCGCGGACGGATCGGTCCCGGATTGCGCTGCGCTGCATCCGGGCTACGAGAAACAGGGTGAGATACTAAGCGGCGGGCGCGGATTGCTGCATGCGATGAAAGCGCAGCACCTGCTGCGCGGTGGATGGTCGCAACCGCTCATAGGTGTCCTTGCAGGCCTGCAAGTCGGTCGGCTCACCGCCCGAGATGTCGTCGCGCAGATTGATGATCGATCGCACCGTCGACCATGACAGGCCCGAAACCTTGGCCAGGATCATCACGCCCTCGGCGCGGGTTTCGATCATCATGTTCTCCGCGATGCTGACCGAGACATTGGCGAGCGCGGCAAGCGAGGCATTCGTCTCGTCGAACTTGCCGGCCTCGGCGAAGGATGCGAGCTGGAATTCGTCGAGCCGGCCGTCCTGGTAGAGCGATTTGACCAGCGCATGCGCAATCGTGGTATCCGGCGTCACGGCGGCGGGCGCCGAGCGCGCGCGTCGTGTGGCTTCCTTCACCGCGATCGGGATCTCCTTGGCCTGCTGCGGATTGGCAGCCTCGAGCCGCTGCCTGACCGCATCCGAGGCCTTGGCGACCAGCTTGAGATAGAGGTGCCGCGGGATGTTCGGGCGCAGTCCGACGCAGGTCGACAGGTTGTCGTCACCCTCGGCGCGGCTGACCAGCCGGGTGAAGCCGCGCTCGGTGAATTCAGCGCCGGGATTGTTGACCGCGCTCTGGATCACCTCGTCATTGCCGCGCAGCACCAGCACGTCGGTGACGGCGCCGCTCAGCGTCTTGCGGTTGGAGATCGCGAGCAGATGCGCCTGGCTCTTGCTGCGCGCGGTTTCGATCAGGGTGTCGTCGTCGAGCCGCGGCGACAGCGTCAGCACGGGGCCTGCGACCTCGATCAGGTCGTCGAATGCAAGGGTGCGGATGGTCTGCGGTGGCGCGGTCTCGATCGGGGCGAGGCGGTTGGCGAGCAGCGCCTTGGCCGAATTCTCGATGTGCTCGAGCAGGCATTGGAAGACGTCGTCGAACAGCACGATCTGCTGGTCCGAATAGTTGACCGAGCCGTTGATGAAGAGGTCGGTCACGCGGCGCAGCGTCTCGACGCGGCGTGCGACGGTGCCGTGCGCGAGGGTCGTCTGCAACTCGTCGAGCAGACTTTCGGGGGCGGTCTCGGGCTTCGAACTCATGACTCTGTCCTGGAGCGGTGGCGACGGATTCTCCGGCGCCGAATATGGAATGAAAGGATGTCAGGCACTGGCGATGCGGTTGCGTCCCCTCGCCTTGGCTGCGTAAAGCGCGCCATCGGCGCGGGCGAGTAGCGTGTCGGAGTTTTCGTGCGGCTTGAGCGTCGTCACGCCGGCGGAGATCGTCACCTGCATGCCGGGCGAGAATGCGCTCCAGTCGAGGCCGGCGATGATGGCGCGCAGCCGCTCGAGCGCGCGCATCGCCTGATCCTGCGACAGGTCGGGCAGCACCAGCAGGAACTCCTCGCCGCCATAACGGCCGAAGCGATCGATGCTGCGGAGATTGGCGAACATGCCGATGGCGAAGGTGCGCAGCGCCTCATCGCCGATCGGATGGCCGTAGACGTCGTTGATGCGCTTGAAATGGTCGAGGTCGATCAGCGCCACCGCGCAGGAGCTGCCATTGCGGGCGCAGCGCGCGATCTCCTCCTCGAGCGTGCGCATGATGCTGCGGCGATTGGAGGTGCCGGTCAGCTCATCGAGCTCGGCGAGCTCCTCGATGCGCCGGTAGGCCTCCTTGAGCTTGACGCCGCTCTGATACAGCGATCGCTGCATCGAGCTCGAGAAGATACCGAGATACATGCAGCGCCCGATCGTCAGCGCGAACACCAGCATGGTGGCGAGACGGTCGATCCTGGTGCCGGTCGGCATCCCGATCGCCTTGTCGGTGCCGAGGAACAGCGCGGCGAGGCCGACCACCATGATGGTCCAGACGACCGCTGTCTGCCGCGCCGAGGTGCGCAGCGCACCGAAGCCGAACACCACGAACAGATTGCAGAGGAACAGCACGCCGACTTCCGGCGCGATGTAGGTGAACACCAGCAGGTTCACCATGTTGACGGCCGATTGCGGCGCGACCAGGTAGTGGTCGCGGAAGCGCTCGTGAAAGCCGCGTTCCGAAAGCAGCACATAGATGGCGACGAGGCCGAGGCCGGTCAGGGCATAGCCGGCCGCGACCAGGACCGACGTAGTGCCGGCATGCGCGTAGATCAGCAGCACGACGGCATCGAGCACGAAGCAGGCGGCGATCATCGACTGGATCTGGCGGCGCTGCCTGGCCCGGCGGGTCAGGCGCTCTTGCGTCAGCCTGGGACGGCCGCTTTCCGATGCGCCCGCGATCGGGCTGGGAAGTGACGACGCAGCGCTGCCCATGGTCTCGCCATTTCTGAAATCCGGCGAAAATCTAAGTGGGAAAGCCTTTAGGTTTGGTATCTTTTGGTACCGAATCTGCGCCGGTGGAACCCGGTCATCACCCTTGTTTCGTAAGGGGAATCTGTTCGCCAAAGCGGACGGGGAACGATTGGGGCGGGGGACTTGCGGCGACGTCCGCTTCGCAACAGCGCTGGCTTGCCGGCCAAGCCTTGATATGGTCGCGCCGGATGGTGCGAGTCCGCGAGAGTTTTCACTATTATGATACCGTTTATCGAGTCGCCGGCGATTTTTCCTCATTGGGATCGTCGACTGTGTCATAGATCACACATGCGGTCCGGGCATTGCCGTAATGTGAAGAATCTTGGCTCTCGCGTCGAACCACGCACCACCCCCCTCAGACCAACTTTGCGAGACGGCCATTGAGCGCGACACAGGCGGCTTCAGACGAGGTTCTGATCGCTCGGATCGCTCAAGGCGACCGGCTCGCCATGCAGGTGCTGTACGGACGGCATCATGTCAGGGTGTACCGCTTCGGGCTTCGGCTCGTGCGGGACGAACAGGTGGCGGAGGATCTCATTAGCGAGGTCTTTCTGGACGTGTGGCGTCAGGCGGGCAAATTCGAGGGACGATCCGCCGTTTCGACCTGGCTTCTGGCGATTACCCGGTTCAAGGCATTGTCTTCGCTGCGGCGAAGGAAGGACGCCGAACTGGACGATGAGGCCGCGAACGCGATCGAGGACACGTCCGACGATCCGGAAACGGCGGTGCAGAAGAAGGACACGGGTGACACGCTGCGCAAGTGCCTGACGGGACTATCGGCGGAACACCGGGAAATTGTCGATCTTGTCTATTATCACGAGAAATCCGTGGAAGACGTCGCAGAGATCGTCGGGATTCCGGAGAACACCGTGAAGACGCGCCTGTTCTATGCGCGCAAGAAACTTGCCGAGTTGCTGAAGGCAGCCGGTGTCGAGCGAGGTTGGCCATGACGGCTGCGAGCAACAAGAAAGTGCAGGGTCCAGATCCTGACGATGTCGAGATGCTGCTGCCCTGGCACGCGGCCGGCACGTTGAACGCGCGCGACGCGCGCCGCGTCGAGGACGCGCTCGCTTCCGATCCCGAACTGGCCCGGCAGTATGCCGTCATCCGCGATGAATATGCCGAGACCATCGGTCTCAACGAGAGCCTCGGTGCGCCGTCTGCGCGCGCCATGCAGAAGCTGTTCGCCGCGATCGATGCCGAGCCGGAGCGCAAGCCGTCGGCGGGCGCGCGCGTGTCGGCCTCCGTCTCGGAGTTCTTTTCGAAATTGTCGCCGCGGACGCTGGCCTGGTCGTCCAGCCTCGGTGCGCTTGTGGTGCTGTTGCAGGCCGGCGTGATCGGTGCGGTGCTGATGCGCAACGAGCCGGCCTCGTTCCAGACCGCCTCGCTTGATGCCGCCGAACAGCGCAGTGCCCCCAGTGCGCCGAGCGCAGCCGTCGCACCCAGTGCGCCGATCACCCGCGACCTCGGCGCCAGCGTGTCGGCCGCGCCGACGCGGCTGTTGGTGCGCTTCACGCCGGATGCCAGGATCGGCGATATCACGTCGCTGCTCGACAATTACCAGGGCGCGATCGTCGACGGTAAGGGTGGCATGTTCCGCTTGCAGTTCCGCGCGTTGGACAAGGACGGCGTCGCGGCGCTGATTGCCCGTTTGCAGAAAGAGAAGATCGTCAGCCTCGCGGTCGAGACGCCATAGTCAGCGGCTGACGGTCTGCGCCGAGTCGAGGTCACGATGACCGCCAACGGCCGGACAGATCGACGGAAAGAGCGGCCATTGTAGCCGCCGTGCACGATCGGCCTGATCCGCACCGCCGGCAATCGCCCCGTCGATGCGGTGGCACGCGAGTTCGCGAGTGACAGCAGCGTCCGCTCCGTGCAGCCCAACTACCGTTACGCGCTGCAGGACCAGAAACCGGCGGCGGGCGGCAGTGACCCGGCGCAATGTGCCCAGGCGCAGTTGCATCTGCCCGGGGCGCACAAGCTGGCGCGCGGCATGAACGTCAACCATCGCCGTCATCGACTGCGGCATTGATGCCGCACATCCGGAACTGGCCAACACGGTCGCGGATGCGTTCGATGCGCTCGACAGCAAGGATGGCCCGCATGCCCACGGCACCGCCGTCGCCGGCGTGATCGCGGCGCGCGTCAGGCTGACGGGGGGCACGCCGGAAGTGCGGGATCTTGGCGATCCGCGCCTTTGGCGCGGCCGGCGGCGGCGCCGAGAGCACGTCCTATGTGATCCTCAAGAGCCTCGATTACGCGGTGGCGCACGGCGCGCAGATCGTGAAGCGATCGCGGACAAACCGTCGCAGCCTGCACAGGCGGCGGACGGCAATAACACTTCCGTGAGCCGTGCGTTGAATGAACCAGCGCCGTCGATCGCATCGGACGATTCCGCTGCAAATCACGGTGCTGCGCGGTGATTTTCGGCATCGGGCGTCTGCAACGGTGCGATGGAACCGGGCGGCGAAAAGGTTAAAAAAAACGCCGGCGATTTGAACGTGTGCCGCCCTCTCACGACTTATATGTGTGGGAGCGGTTTATCCCTCCCCGGCTATATCAGGCGCGAGCGCCCATCCACCCCAAGCGCCCATATGGCTTTGACCCGTCCGGTTGTCCCCCCGGACGGGTCTTTCATTTTGGGGGTGACCCTACGTGGCGGACTGGGCCGATTCGCGCGACGGGTGCGGCTGTTTGTTGTGGATCGTTCGGCTGCACGGCGTTCGAAAGACACGCACATCGCAACCATGCAAGTCGATGACTTGACGAGGGTTCGGGCAAGAAACTCCGTCGTCGAGCGGACTTCTCTCATCGCCTGTCCGCGATTAAGAATTTAGTTAGACTTTATTTACCTTTTCCACAGAATATCAGCGTCACGTCCAGTTGATTCGGTTCGGTTGCGTCTGCGTCCGTTTCTTTCCCTGCGGGCACCTTCAATGACACATCGGACCGACGTGGCCAGAGGCCAGGAGATCGTTGCACGCTGGTGCAACCTCGCCGAGCAAAGGCTGGAGCACCTCAACGAGCTGTTCGAATCCGGACGCTGGCGCCGCTATCACAGCGAGCAGTCCTTTCTCGAGAACATCAGGGAAGCCCGGGCCGCCGTCGACATCTGGCGGGAATTGCTGACCCGCGAAGCCTCGCTCGACAATTCGCCGATCGATCTGTCCTGGCTCGGTCGCGGCAAGTCGAAACTGCCGCCGCCCTACATGTCGTCGGCGCCCTACGTCTCGCCGGCGCCGCAGCCGGAGGCAGCCGCATTGGCGGAGGCCGCGATGACCGCAGTCGCGGCCGCGCTGGAAACGGCGGCAGAGGTTCTCGAGCAGCCGCCCGTTATGGCCGAGGCGCCTCCGCTGGAGATGCCTCCTCCGGTCACCCCGCCGGTGCTCGATCTCGACACTATCCAGCGCCGCTATCCGCTGCTGCGCAATGCGCTTTAGCGTCGTACCGCGTTCGCCCCGACCGTCAGCTGCACGTATTGCTGGGCGCCACCCACCGACAGGTCGCTCGTGATCGGGCGCGCGTGGTCGAGCCCGACCACCGCGCCGCCCGGGGTTTCGGCGATCATGTTGTTGTTGATCAGCGCTGTGCCCGCGCCGGGCACCACCGAGACGCCGATGCCGACGAACGCCTTGCGCACGACATTGCCCGAGATCGCGACGTCGCGCAGGTACTTGCCCCAGCCGGCGACGATGCCGAAGGTCGGCGCATTCTCGATCACATTGCCGGTTACCGTGCTGTCCGCCTCGACATAGATGCCGATGCCGGCCCCGTCGTTCGGGTCGGTGCCAACAGGGCGCTTCGGCAGCAAATTGCGGATGATGTTGCCCTGGACCACCGCGATGCGGCCGCCCTCGTTGAAATTGCAGACGGAGACGCCGATCGCAGCGCCGTCGACGGTGTTGTTGGCGATCACGGCGGCCTCGAACGCGAACTCCGAATAGAGCGCGACCTCGCGGACATTGCTGACGCTGTTGTCGGTGATGTGGATGTTGGAGGCCGAGTTGCCGCGCACCGCGGAGAAGTCGCAGTTCCTGATGCGGTTGCCGCGCACGATCACATTGCCGGCGCGGAACGCATTGATGGCGTTGCCGTACTGTCCGGAGCCGCCGGGGCCGGCCTTGATGTCCTCGATGCGGTTGTCGGCGACGATCGAGCCGTCGTCGCCGATCGCACTGCGCAGGATCTCGATGCCGTTGTCGTTGGTGCCCTTGATGGTGTTGCGCGCGACCATCAGGCCGAGCGCGTCGAACGACACCAGCGCGGTGCTCGCGATATCGCTGAAGAAGTTGTTGCTGACGTCGCCCGACATCTGCTCGAACCAGATGCCGGCGCCGCCGCTGCCGATGAACTGGCAGTCGGTGATGCGGATGTCGCGGCCGGACAGGCAATGCACGAGGCCGCGGCGCGCAGGCAGCGGGACGTTGCCGCCGTCGAAGGCAAGGCCCATCAGGACGATGCCGCCGGCGCCTTCGCCCTCAAGCAACGAGGCGCCGCCGTTGAACACCAGCCGGCTGGCGCCGCGCACGCCGATCAGCTGGCTGCCGGGCGCAAGCCGCAACAGCCCGGTGCGGTAGACGCCGGGCGGAAACGCCAGCGGCACCTGCGCCCGCGCGGCGTCATCGATCGCGCGCTGGAGGTTGCGGGTCTGGTCGTCGGGGCTGCCGGGACTAACGCCATATTGCGTCACGTCGCGGCCGAGCGTGCCGGCCGACTGCGCGGCGCGCGCCGCATCCGGCGACATCGCAAGCGCGCCGGCTGCGCCGGCGGCGGAGACTCCGATCAAATGGCGGCGGTTGACGTCCATGGGCATGGCCCTCGCTGAAGGCGCGAGCGGTGACCTTCGTTGCCGATTAGGTAACGCGAAATGCGCCGCTGCCTGGTGAACAGGCCGCCGCAGCCGGCTGTTTGTTGGCGGTAGGGTTAATCTCGGGTGCAGCAGGTCAGAGCGCGTCGTTAACGAGATGGGGCCTGCCTCGTGACTGCGGGTGACGGCGAAGGAACTCCCGGCCGCAGGCGCGCGCTGCCAAAATATCGAAAACAACCCCATGCACCGTAGGCTGCGGCTGCCGACGTTCGACAAGGCAATTGACACGTCGGGCAACTCAGGGATATTCTTCTATTATTCCGAAATAATGCGCTCCGGCACTTCGCAAGGGCGGTCGGTTACCAATATCCGCGACATGTGGGACCTGACCGTGGAGCCGGGAATTCGAACTAACCCAGCGAGCGCGTCTCCAGAGCCACCGCGATCTTCTCCAGGGCGGCGTTCTTGCGCTGCATTTCGGCGAGCTCCCGATCTAGAATTCCAATCGTTCCCGGGCCGGACAACCACCCGCCTGCATGCGTGCCCGTTCGGCAATAACGCCAAACCCCGGTTGCCAGGAAGGCGGCAGCAACAAGCCATAGCAGCGCCTGACCCAGGCCGGAGTCCGTGAGGGCGCGACGGAAATCGCCTTTCAGCAGGTACGCACCGGCGCGATTGCCGTAGGCGTCCCGGTCGTTCGGATCAAGCGCGATCATCTGATCGTAGTCGGCGATGGCGCGATCGTAGTCGCCCTTGGTTTGGTAAGCGTAGGCGCGGCTGAAGTAAGCGTCTCTGTATCGCGGATAAAGATCGATCGCCTGGCTCAGGTCGGCAATGGCGTGATCGAGGTCACCTTTCGCTTGAAATGCAGAAGCGCGGTTATAGTAGGCGAGCGCGTATTTCGGATAGAGAGCGATCGCCTCAGTCGAATCTGCGATGGCGCGATCGAAATCACCCTTCGCCCGGTATGCAGCGGCGCGATTGTAGTAGGCGAGCGCATATTTCGGATCGAGCGCAATCGCCTGGTCGTAGTCGGCGATGGCACGATCAAGGTCGCCTTTGGCCCAGTAGGTGTTGCCCCGTGCTATGAGGGCAGCGGTGTTGTTCGCATTCAGTTGGAGGCTGCTGGTATAGTCCGCGATGGCACGGTCGTGGTCACCCTTGGCTTGATAGGCGTCGCCGCGCTCGCCGTATCCGACCTGCTTTCCATAGCGTGACAAACCGCTTTCGAACGCTTGGTTAGCGTCGGCTATCGCGCGGTCGTAGTCGTGCCGCTGGTTGTAGATATGCGATCGGTTGAGCAGCGAGTCGGCATCTTTCGGATTAATCCGGATCGCCTCAGTGTAGTCCTTGAAGGCGTGGTCGACACCATCGGCGGCGTTTGTCCATGACCAGGAGCAACCGCGTTGATAATACAGCCTGGACAGGTTCCCCTCGCTGTAGTCTCCGCTTTCGATCGCCCGTGTGCAGGCGGCGATCGTCGCGGCAGCGGTCTCCTTCGATCCTTTCAGGCACTCCTGTCGATCGTCAGCCGCCGCTGGCCGGCTGACGGCTGCGGCGAATGCCAGAGCAACTATCCAGAGAGGCGCGGACGTCCCGGAGCGCATGTCTTACCTCCGCCGATACGCTAATGTTCGAGCTAAACCGGAGACGGCGAGCACTTTTCCAGAGCCGTTGCGATCCTCTCCAACAACGCATTCGTGCGTTGAGATTCTGCGACCTGCTGCTCATAGAGATCGACCCAACCTGTTCCGGATGATGTGCGCGAATTCCTGCGCGTGAGCCAAATCCAGACGCTTATCAGCGCCAAGAATGGTAACCAGGACACAATCAGACCGATCGCCGAAGACGGCGAACCGCCGCCCGGCTTACTCATGAACGTGAACCATACGAGGAGAGCACCGACGAGCGCGACCCAGATCGCAACCAACAGAATCCAAGAGCGGGTTTTGGTCGTTCCGGCCACGGCAGTTCCCTTTGATAGGTTCAACGAGGCGCATGCTATCACTGGTTGATAGGCGTTTCCCATGCCTCGCGCATGCAACCGTCGCCACGTGGTTAGCCGTTCGTTGCAGGATCGATGAAAAGCTGTTCGAGGTCTGTCCGCGCTCACGGGCGCACGGCCTGCCTCGTCAGCTTCACCAGCTCCATCAGCATGGCTTCGCCGGCATCGACCAGCGCATCCAGCGTGATGTCTGATTTGCCAGGCGCTGCCGCGCCGTCACGAGCGAGCGGCGGAACATGGACGAATTGTGCGAGGTGCAGGCCGTTGTTCTTGTTCACGGCCTCGATCGCGCGCCAGCTCAGATAGTTGCAGAGATAGCTGCCGGCATCGCGCGACATCCCTGCATCGATACCGGTGGCCAGCGCGGCACGCAGCAGCTTTTCGCTGTGCGGCCCGAACAGCTTCGCCTCGGCGCCGCCGGCGATCGATCCCTTGCGCGGATGCTGGCGGCCGGCATCGGGGAAGCGCGTCGTCATCGCATTGCGGGCGCGGCTCTCGATCCGCAGATGCGAGCTGCGGCCGGCGAGGCCGAACATCAACAGCGCCTGCGGCCGATGTCGTGCGATCAGCTCGGGCAATTCGCGGTCGACGGCAGCATAGGTGACGTCGAAGATGTGGCTCGTCAGCACGACGTTGTCGAAAGCCGGCCGGCGCAGGGCGATCAGCCGCTTGACCAGCGGCGTGGTCGGGTTGAACGGCGCACCCGGGAACGGCTTGAAGCCGGTCACGAGGATGCGCAGTTTGCCGCTCAATGCAGCATCTCCGAGATCTGCTCGGCGGCGACCGCGGGTGAGATGCGGCCGCCGGCGACCTCGGCCTCCATCTTCTTGACCTTGGCGCGGATCGCAGCGTCGCTGCGCAGCCGCGCCATCATCCGGCCCTCCAGCATGGACCACATCCACTTCACCTGCTGCTCGCGCCGGCGGGTCTCGAATTCGCCCGAGGCGCTCATCGCGGTGCGGTGCTCGAGAATCTTCTGCCAGAGCCGGTCGAGGCCGGCGCCGGTCAGCGCCGAATAGGTCTCGACCGGCGGATGCCAGTGCTCGGAGCGCGGCGCCAGGATATGCAGCGCGCTGCGATAGTCGGCGGCGGCAAGGTTGGCGCGCTTGAGGTTGTCGCCGTCGGCCTTGTTGATCGCGATCATGTCGGCGAGTTCGACGAGGCCCTTCTTGATGCCCTGCAATTCGTCCCCGGCCCCCGGCAGCATCAAGGCCAGGAAGAAATCTGTCATGTCGCAGACCGCGGTCTCGGACTGGCCGATGCCGACGGTTTCGACCAGCACGACGTTGAAGCCGGCGGCCTCGCACAACAGCATCGCCTCGCGGGTCTTGGCCGCGACGCCGCCCAGCGTGCCCGAGGACGGCGAGGGGCGGATGAAGGCCTGGTCGGAGACGGCGAGCCGCGCCATCCGCGTCTTGTCGCCGAGGATCGAGCCGCCGGTGCGCGCCGAGGAGGGATCGACCGCCAGCACCGCGACCTTGTGACCGCGCTCGATCAGGAACATGCCGAGCGCATCGATGGTGGTCGACTTGCCGACGCCGGGCGAGCCCGTGATGCCGACCCGCACCGCCTTGCCGGTGTCGGGCAGCAGCGCCTGCACCAGCTCGCGCGCCGCCGCCTGGTGGTCGCTGCGCCTGCTCTCGACCAGCGTGATCGCCCGCGCCAGCGCGGCGCGGTGGCCGGCGCGGAGGTCACGGGCGAGGGCGCTGATGTCGGGAGCGGCAGGTTTCGGCGAGGTCATGGCCTTGGTTTACAACGGCTGTCGGTTGCAGGCGAGGGCGGAGTCCGCACTCGTCCCCGATCAATCGCGAGATCGGAAATCGGGTGGGCGCGGCCGATGCCATGCGGTTGATCAGGGCGCGTTCCGCATCACTGCGGACCAACATCCGGAGCCTGCCATGACCCAAGCCTATTACAGCACCGTCCTCGACCATCCGCTCGACACCGTGTGGTCGCTGATCCGCGACTTCAACAATTACCCCGCCTATATCGAGGGCGTCAGCGAAAGCGTGATCGAGGACGACAAGCGCGGCGACCAGGTCGGTGCTGTCAGGCGCTTCTGCTATCTCGGGCTGTGGGTCAGGCAACGCCTTGCCGGCCACTCGGACGCGCAGCATTCGCTGACCTATGCCAGCATCGAGCCGCTGCCGTTTCTTTCGGATGCCGGTTCGGACGCGCCGCAGCCGACCCATTACGAGGGCACGATGCATCTGCTGCCGGTCGTCGAAGGCAACCGCACTTTCATCGAATGGTCGGTCAAGCTCGACACGGCGCCTGCTGACGCCGATCGCTGGCACAGCCAGTTCCAAGCGTGGATTCCGGACTGGACCGGCTCCCTGGTCAGAGCGCTGGCGCGTCAGCCAGGCTGAGCCTGCCGAAGCAGCTATTGCGACTGATCGTCCGCGTCGGCCTTCGGTCGCGCTCCGCCAAAGATCCTGGCGCCTTCCGGCGCCAGATACGGCTTCAGCGTCTCCCACGGCACGAAGACGACATACTGGCCTTCGGCATAGGGGCCAACAGCATAGGGCGGGTAGTGGAAGGTGAGGCCGGAACTCTTACCTGACACGGTCGACGGCGCCAGCGTCACGGCGCCGATCTTGAGCAGGGTCGGCTTCAGCTCCTTGTACCATTCGGCGTTTGCCGTCTCGCCGGCGCCGCGCCGCTTCTTCTCGGCATTCAGCGCCGAGACGATCGCCTTGCGCATCGCCGTTAGGGTCGGGCCGCTGTCGGCTGTCTCGGTGAAGAAGGGGCGGATACTGATGCGCTTCTTCGCCGCCATGTCCCACAGGATGGTGTTGACGTCGGTGTTCGGATGCGCGCCCAGCGTGTCCATATAGTCGTCGCGCAGCACGCTGACATAGCGGCGGTCGACGATCGAGCGCACCGAATATTTGCGCTCGAACGAATAGCCGCCGCGATCCTTGAACAGCTCAGGCTCGTCCTTGCGCGCGGAAGCTGCCTCCGCCGCGTTTTTGTCGATCCACGTCCTGCCTTCGGCGAGGCAATCGGCCGCCAGCGCGTCATCTGCCTTGATCTTGTCGTCGAGATAGACGTGGGCCTCGATGCTCGCATTCTTGATCGTGGCGTCGGGCTTCGGATCGGCGGCGCGAGCAGGAAGGCAGAGACATGCCAGCAGGCCGGCGAGGCCAATGATGCGGACAGGCGTCATCGAGCGGGCGGCGCGCATGGAAGCTCCTGACCGGAGAGGGGATGCGGCAGCGTTACTCCGCCGCCGCGCTATGGCCGAGCCGGGTATTGAGCTTGTGGATCAGCTCCTCGGCGGCATMCGAGATCACGGTGCCCGGCGGGAAGATCGCTTCGGCGCCGGCCTTGTAGAGCGCGTCGTAATCCTGCGGCGGCACCACGCCGCCGATGATGATCATGATGTCCTCGCGGCCGTGCTTCTTCAGCGCGGCCTTCAGTTCCGGCACCGCGGTGAGATGCGCTGCTGCGAGCGAGGAGACGCCGAGGATGTGGACGTCGTTCTCGACCGCCTGCCGCGCGGCCTCGTCGGCGGTTGCGAACAGCGGCCCGATATCGACGTCGAAGCCGACATCGGCGAAGGCGGATGCGATCACCTTCTGGCCGCGGTCGTGCCCGTCCTGGCCGATCTTCGCGACCAGGATGCGCGGGCGGCGGCCCTCGGCCTCTTCGAAGGCGTCGATCAGCGCCTGGACCTTTTCGACCTTGTTGGACATCGCCGCTGCCTCTCGCTTGTAGACGCCGGTGATGGACTTGATCTCGGCGCGGTGGCGGCCGAACACCTTTTCCATCGCGTCCGAAATCTCGCCGACGGTGGCCTTGGCGCGCGCGGCATCAATGGCGAGCGCCAAGAGATTGCCGTTGCCTTCGCCGGCCGAGCGGGTCAGCGCAGCCAGCGCCGCATCGACGTCCTTCTGGTTGCGCTCCTTCTTCAGTCGCGCCAGCTTGTCGATCTGCAAGCGCCGCACGGTGGAGTTCTCGACCTTGAGCACGTCGATCGGCTTTTCGTTCTCCGGCTTGAACTTGTTGACGCCGATCACCGCTTGCCGGCCGGCATCGATCCGCGCCTGGGTCTTGGCCGAAGCTTCCTCGATCCTGAGCTTCGGCACGCCGGCCTCGATCGCCTTGGCCATGCCGCCGAGTTCCTCGACCTCCTGGATGTGACCCCAGGCCTTTCTGGCGAGATCGTGGGTCAGCCGCTCGACATAATAGGAGCCGCCCCAGGGATCGATGATGCGGTTGGTGCCGCTCTCCTGCTGCAGGAACAGCTGGGTGTTGCGGGCGATGCGCGCCGAGAAGTCGGTCGGCAGCGCCAGCGCCTCGTCGAGCGCGTTGGTGTGCAGTGACTGGGTGTGGCCCTGCGTTGCCGCCATCGCCTCGATCGTGGTGCGCATCACGTTGTTGAACACGTCCTGCGCGGTCAGCGACCAGCCCGAGGTCTGGCAATGCGTGCGAAGGCTGAGCGAGCGCGGGTCCTTCGGGTTGAACTGCTTGAGCAGCTTGGCCCAGAGCAGCCGCGCCGCGCGCATCTTGGCGACTTCCATGAAGAAGTTCATGCCGATCGCCCAGAAGAAGGAGAGGCGGGGGGCAAAACGATCGACGTCGAGGCCTGCGGCAAGCCCGGCGCGCAGATATTCGACGCCGTCGGCCAGCGTATAGGCGAGCTCGAGGTCCTGCGTCGCGCCGGCCTCCTGCATGTGATAGCCGGAGATCGAAATGGAATTGTATTTCGGCATCCGCTGCGAGGTGTAGGCGAAGATGTCGGAGATGATCCGCATCGAGGGTGCCGGCGGATAGATGTAGGTGTTGCGCACCATGAACTCTTTCAGAATGTCGTTCTGAATGGTGCCCGACAGCTTCTCCGGCGGCACGCCCTGTTCCTCGGCGGCGGCGACGAACAGCGCGAGGATCGGCAGCACCGCGCCGTTCATGGTCATCGACACGCTCATCTGGTCGAGCGGGATGCCGGCGAACAGTGTGCGCATGTCGTAGATGGAATCGATCGCGACACCGGCCATGCCGACGTCGCCGGAGACGCGCGGATGATCCGAGTCATAGCCGCGGTGGGTGGCGAGGTCGAACGCGACCGAAAGGCCTTTCTGTCCGGCCGCAAGGTTGCGGCGATAGAAGGCGTTGGAATCCTCCGCCGTGGAGAACCCTGCATATTGCCGGATGGTCCAGGGCTGGTTGACATACATCGTCGGGTAGGGGCCGCGCAGATAGGGCGCGATGCCGGGCCAGGTCTCGAGGAAATCGATGCCTTCGAGATCGGCTTCGCTGTAGACGGACTTCACCGGAATGCCCTCGGGCGTCAGCCACGGCTCGGCGCTCGTGGCCGGCATGGCCGCCGCCACGGGCTGGAAGGCGACATCGGCGAAATTGGGAATGCGGGTCATTCCTTGGATTCCTTAGTCATGGTCCGGATGCTGATGGCTGACGATGGTCGCCATCTTGTCCGGTCCGTAATTCTGCATCGTGGTCTGGCTCGGCAGGTTGGCGATGCCGACCACCCAGCCGTGGCGGGACTCGGTTCCGAATTGCTGGGTCGGGATCACCCGGTCGGGCCGGTCGAAGGCGCCGGTCATGATCTCGATGCGGGGACCGTCGATCCGGCGGAAGCTGAGCGGCGTGCCGCAGGCGGCGCAGAAGTCGCGCTCGGCGATCGAGGATGATTTGAACGACGCCGGCTTGCCCCGGGTCCAGGCGAAATCCTCCTTGTTGATGTCGGCGAAAGAGGCGAACGGCGCACCGGAGGCCTTCTGGCACATCCGGCAGTGACAGATGCTGACCCGGTTCGGTGCCGCGGATACCGCAAAGCGCACGGCGCCGCACTGGCAACCGCCGGTCAGAACGGGTTTCGCTGGTGCCTCTGCCGTCATGCCTGCTCCATCCGCCGATAGGCGTCGCGCAATGTCGCCAGCGCGTCACCGCCGGCGAAGACGAACTCACCGATGCCGGCTGCCCGGAGCGCCGCTTCCAGCTCGCCAGGCCGTCCTGCCAGATAGATATGCCTTGCTCCGCCGCCGTGAAGGGCCTTGGCGGCCTCCGTGGCACGGGCGGCATAGACCTTGTCCGAGGAACAAATGCACGTCATCGCGGCGCCGGAGGCCTTGAAGGCCGCGGCCAGCGCCGCCGCGTCGGCAAAGCCCTCGCTGTCGATGGCCTCGATCCCGCCGGTCTCGAAGAAGCTTTTTGCAAATGTGGCGCGGGCCGTGAAATCCGCCGGCGTGCCCAGGTTTGCGAGGAAGATTTTCGGCCGCGCGCCATGGGCATTCAGCGCGGCGTCGGACTTGTCGCGCAGCGCCTCGAACGGTTCGGCGAGCCGCATCGGCGCGAGGGCGTCGAACTTGACCTTGGCACCGGCGGTGGAGATCTGCGCTGATGGTTTTACATCCAGCACTGCGAGGTCGGTCTCGTGCAGGTTGGGGAATTCGCTGGCGCCGGTCAGCACGTCGCGGCGCTTCGCGACATTGGTCTCGCGCTGGGCCCGCGTTGCGGCGACCTTCTGTTGCAGCAACCCTTGCTCAAGCGCGGTGAAGATGCCGCCGGCCTTCTCGATCTCCTGGAACAGCGCCCACGCCGCCTCGCAAAGCTGCGAGGTCAGCGTCTCGATGCCGCCGGCGCCGGCCGCGGGATCGGTGACCTTGGCGAGATTGGACTCGTCGAGCAGCACGAGCTGCGTGTTGCGCGCCACGCGGCGGGCGAAATCGTCGGGCAGGCCGAGCGCCAGCGTGTGCGGCAGCACGGTGATCGCATTGGCGCCGCCGAGCCCGGCGGCAAAGGTCGCGATCGTCGCGCGCAGCAGGTTCACGTTGGGATCGCGCTGGGTCAGCATCCGCCAGGCGGTCTGCGCGTTGACGAAGATCGGCTTCGGCGCGAGGCCGCAGGCTTCTTCGATCCTTGCCCATAAGCGACGCAGCGCGCGGAATTTCGCCATGGTCAGGAACTGGTCGGCATCGGCGCTGAGGCGGAACGACACGGCTGCGCGGGCCGCATCGAGATCGAGCCCTGCGGCTTCCAGCATGCGCAGATAGGCGAGCGCCGTCGCGAGCGTGAAGGCGAGCTCCTGCACCTCGGAGCCGCCGGCATCATGCACCGGCCGGCCGTCGGCCAGCACGAACGGCCCCTTGAAGCCGCGCTTGATCAGGCCGCTCACCACCTGGCCGAACGGCTTCGCGTAGTCGGCCCAGGCTGTGGTCGCAGCACCGCGCACGGCAATCGTGCTGAGCGCCTGGTAATTGAAATGCAGGTCGAGCTTGGCGGGATCGAGCTTGCGGGCCTCGACCATCTCGGCAAAGGTCTCGCCAGCGTTCTCGCGTCCGATCACCGGGTTGAGCGCGATCATGATGCCGGCATCGAGATGGACGCCGCCGCAGGCCCGCGCCAGCGTCTTCTTGCTGGCATCGGCAAGACCGAAGCCGCGCGCGCCGGGACCGCCGGCGAACTCGAATTCGAGGCCGGTCGCTCCGTTCTCAAGATCCTGCAGCGCCTGCGCATTGGCCGCTGCGGCGTCGGGATGGTCGACCCGCTGCAGGATGTGCCAGGGGGTCGCGGCGGCGCGGCCGGCAAGCGGGCTCACGTTGGTGGCGCGGCGGTAAATCGGATCGATCTTCAGACCGTCATAGGTCTTGCTGACCAGCTTCTCGAACGGGGCACCCTTCAGCACGGCGTCGACCAGCTTGCGCCAGTCGTCATATGTCGCTGGAGCAAAATCCGAAGCCAGAGCCAAATCGTCAGTCGAGGTCGTCATCCGCCCAAATCGTCCTTCATCGGCCCCCCGACGGGGCTCCTTGATTTGGCCGGAAATTGCCACGGGCGGGCGGCCAAGCCAAACTTTTGTTTGCGGCCGCCGGACTTTTAGTCGAGGTCCGCTAGACGGAAAATACCTTCCGTCGAGACCCCCGCCAGCGCATCCGCGACACGGCGCCCGGCGATGACGCGGTCGGGAACGATCTCGGCCAGCGGCACCAGCACGAAGGCGCGCTCGAACCACCGCGGGTGCGGCAGCGTCAGTTCCGGCTTGTTGAGTGTGACGTCGTCATAGGCGATCAAATCGAGGTCGAGGGTGCGCGGACCCCAGCGCTGCTCGTTTTTGCGATCGCGGCCGAATTTGCTCTCGATCTTGTGCAGCGTGAACAGCAGCGCGTGCGGATCGAGGCTGGTGTCGATCTCGATGCAGGCGTTGATGAAGCTATCCTGCTGCGCTTCGCCCCAGGGGGGCGTCGAATAGTCCGACGAGCGCGCAAGGAGCGCCGCTTGCGCCATGCCGCAGATATTGGCGATCGCCTTGCGAAACGTCGCGCGGACGTCGCCGACATTGCCGCCGAGTGCGATCAGCACGCTAGCCATGTGGCAGCGGATGCCGCGAGCGGGTCAGCACCACGCCGACATCGTCGAAGATCGCGGCGATCGGTGCGTGCGGCTTGTGCACGGTGACCTTGACCGCGCGGACGCGCGGGAACGAGGCCAGGATGTCTTCTGCCACCGCGCCGGCGGCGCGCTCCAGCAGCTTGTAGTTGGTGTTCTTGAATGCCGAGGTCGCGGTCGCGACGACATTGGAATAGGAGACTGTGTCGGAGAGACGGTCGGTGCGCGAGGATTCCGAGAGGTCGGTGTAGAGCTCGAGGTCGATGACGAAGCGCTGCCCCACCTCGGTCTCATGTTCCATCACGCCATGACGGGCATGGATGACGATCCCGGTGATGAAGATCGTGTCGGTCATTGCTGTCCCTCGATTGCCGCGGCTACCCGCAGCGCCTGAACGGTTTCCGCGACGTCGTGCGCGCGGATGATGCGGGCGCCATTCTGCGCCGCGATCAGATGCGCCGCGATCGAGCCGCCGATCCGCTGTTGCGGCTCGGAGGCCACGACCGTGCTGATGAAGCGCTTGCGCGAGGCCCCGACCAGCACCGGCAGGCGGAACGCGTCGAGCTCGGCGAGCCGCGCCAGCGCCGTCATGCTCTGCTCCGGCGTCTTGCCGAAGCCGATGCCGGGATCGAGCACGATCTTGCCCGACGCGATGCCGGCGCGCGTCGCGATCTCGAGCGAGCGTTCGAAGAACGCCGTAATGTCCTGCATGATGTCGATCGCAGGATCGACCTGCTCGCGATTGTGCATGATGATCACGGGCACGCCACGTGCGGCGACGAGTGGCGCCATGCCGGCATCGCGCTGCAGACCCCAGACGTCGTTGGCGATCGCAGCGCCCTGGTCGAGTGCGAAGGCCACGACCTCCGATTTCATGCTGTCGATCGAGACCGGCACGCCGAGCGCGACCACCTCGGCCAGCACCGGCTTCAGCCGCGCCATTTCGGCTTCCGCGGAGACCGGCCGTGAGCCATAGGGGCGGGTCGATTCCGCGCCGATATCGATGATGTCGGCGCCCTCGGCGATCAGCCTGCGGGCCTGTGCCAGCGCCTGTTCGGGCGCGATGAACCGGCCGCCGTCGGAGAACGAGTCCGGCGTCACGTTCAGGATGCCCATCACCGCCGGATAGGCCCGCGACAGCAGTGCCGGCAGCACCGCTGATGCGGCCGGACCGGTCACCGCCGATGCTATGGGGCTGGTTGCCATCATGCGGTGGCTTTGCGCTGACCGCAGCGGCAAGTCAAGGTGTCGCGACGATGTCGGGTGCCGGCGGCAGCGGGTCCGGTCAGGGCAGCCTAGTAGTGATGCTAATAAGTGATTTTCGGAGGCAGCTTGCGTGCCTCTTCAATCAGCAGCTCGACTGACTTCTCCGAAGGCATCACCCGGACGAGCTTACGCCGCACATTGGCGTCCTTCATGCTTTGCGCCAGCCGCGACGGGTTGCGGTGCGCGAGCTCTCGTACGGTGGTGACGCCGGCGGCGCGGACCAGCCCGACCTTCGCCTTGCCCATGCCGGGAATCCGCATGTAGTCGGAGATGTTGGCCCACTCGAGCAATTGTTGTTCGCTGATCCCGGTCTTGGCGGCGAGCGCCTTGCGTCCCTTGACGGTGCGGGCGGCTTCAAGCAGTGCGTCGGTCGTGCGGATACCCTGCGATTTCAGTTTGGTGGCGCAATAGGCGGACAGGCCTTCGATCTCGGAGAGGGGGTATGTCATGATACTCGTATGCAGGTAACAGGTAGAAGGGAGCGCGCGTGCAGGGCCGTTGGGACAGCGCTTCAGGCAAACTGGCTGAGGCCCGGCGTCCCCGAGATGATCTCGCCCATTTGATCCGCTCCGATTTTGTCGCGGCCGAACCTGAAAAGTTCACGCGCAACGTTCTGAATTTCACCCATGCTCAGGCCAAGCGCCATCAGCCGGGTGCCGACAGCCATCAAGCCGCCGCCCATCAACCGCGATAGACCACCGCTGTTGTTGGAGGCGGCGATTGCCGCTTCGGCGCCGGGCATTTGGTCGATCAGAGCCTGGACTTTATCGGACGGTCCCTCGCTACGGAGGAAACCCAGAACGATGCCGATGGTTTTTTCAGCGACAGCGCCGTCGATGCCGGCCTTCGCGGCCAGCTGTCCAACCAATTCGTCCATCTTGCCCCGCCTCAACCGGACTTTGCCGGGTTGTTCTTCGGAATTTATCTTGAGCGCCTGTGTCACGAAATACAAGCGATCCGCGCATTTCAGTTGGTTTTCTTTTTCGATCGCGTCCTGACTGTGGCCTCGCTGCAAGAGTGAGCGGCGGATTCACACCATCTCGTCGCAATGCGCAATGCCTTTCGTCACTTCGCCAAGAATAAATATCAGGAACCTGTGGCGCGGCAATATACGTCAGCTTGCGGTGACGGTTTCAATCGACCGGCAAGATGCAATATGATGGCACTGGTTCGGTATCGAGCCGGGTTCGCGGTTTCGAACCGGGTTCGAGTATCGAACCGGGTGCGATGATCGAAACGATCTGAATCTGCGTGAAGAGGCGAAGCGATGGCGACCTCCGACAACAAGTTGGCCGATACCGACGAGAAGATTTTTGTCGGCAAGGGTGAGGAGACAGCCTGGCTGACGCTGGCACTGGCCAACCGGCATGGCCTCGTCACCGGTGCAACCGGAACCGGCAAGACCGTCTCGCTTCAAGTTATGGCTGAAGGATTTGCGCGCGCCGGCGTTCCGGTTTTCGCAGCCGACATCAAGGGCGATCTCTCCGGTATCTCCGAGGTCGGCGAGGCCAAGGACTTTATCGTGAAGCGCGCCCAGCAAATGGGCTTGACCTTCCAGCCGGATCAGTTCTCGACCGTGTTCTGGGACGTGTTCGGCGAGCAGGGCCATCCGGTGCGCGCCACCGTCACCGAAATGGGACCGCTGTTGCTGTCGCGGATGCTCGATCTGAACGACGTGCAGGAAGGCGTGCTCAACGTCGCCTTCCGCGTCGCCGACGAGAACGGCCTCGCCCTGATCGACATGAAGGATCTGCGCGCCCTGCTGGATGCGATCGCGCCCGACGGCAGCAAGAAGGCTGCCGATGGCGAAGAGGATCCGCTGGCGCCGATCCGCAAGGCCGCACAGAGCTATGGCAATGTGTCCAAGGCGACCGTCGGTACGATCCAGCGCCAGCTCCTGGTGCTCGAGAACCAGGGCGGCGCCAAGTTCTTCGGCGAGCCGGCGCTGACGCTGAAGGATTTCATGCGGACCGACCGCGACGGCCGCGGCATGGTTAATATTCTCGTCGCCGACAAGTTGATGCAGAGCCCGCGGCTTTACGCCACGTTCCTGCTCTGGATGCTCTCGGAACTGTTCGAAGAATTGCCGGAGGCCGGAGACCTGCCGAAGCCGAAGCTGGTGTTCTTCTTCGACGAGGCGCATCTGCTGTTCACCGACGCGCCGAAGGCGCTGATGGACAAGATCGAGCAGGTGGTGCGCCTGATCCGCTCCAAGGGCGTCGGCGTCTATTTCGTCACGCAGAATCCGATCGACGTGCCGGACAAGGTGCTGGCGCAGCTCGGCAACCGCGTGCAGCACGCGCTGCGCGCCTTCACGCCGCGCGACCAGAAGGCGGTTGCCGCCGCCGCGCAGACCTTCCGGCCCAATCCGAAGCTCGATACCGCGCGGGTGATCATGGAGCTCGGCAAGGGCGAGGCGCTGGTCTCGTTCCTCGAGGGCGGCGGCACGCCGTCGATGGTCGAGCGCGTGATGGTGCGGCCGCCATCGGCGCGGATCGGGCCGATCACGCCGGAGGAACGCAAGGCGATCATGGATGCGAGCCCGGTGAAGGGCAAATACGACACCGCGATCGATGCCGAGTCCGCCTACGAGATCATCCAGAAGCGCCTCGCCGGCACGGCGACGCCGGCGGACGGCGCGCCTGGCGAAGGCGGCGGCATCCTCGGCCAGATCGGCTCGATCGTCGCCACGATCTTCGGCACCAATGTCAAGCGCGGCCGGCTCTCGACCGGACAGGTGATCGCGCGCAACGTCACGCGCTCGGTGACCGACAAGGTGGTCGGCGGCGTGGTCGCAGATCTCGGCAAGTCGGTCGGTGGTTCGGTCGGCGGCTCGATCGGTCGCGCATTGGTGCGCGGCGCGCTCGGTGGAATCCTGCGCAGGTAGCATCGCGATCACCCGATCGGAATGGACAGCCGGCTTTGCCTCGGGCGGCCGGCGCGCTACAACGTCGGCAATGTCCAAACAAAAAGGATATGAGCGATGTCCAACGCCAAGCTGCAGCCCGTCCTCGACCGTATCGACGCCGATTTCGACAACAGTCTCGAGCGGCTGTTCACGCTGCTGCGGATCAAATCGATCTCGGCCGATCCGGCCTTTGCCGACGACTGCAAGGCGGCCGCCGATCACCTCGCCAAGGATATCGCAACCCTCGGCTTCAAGACCGAGGTCCGGCCGACCGCCGGCCATCCGGCCGTGGTCGGCAAGCTGAACGGCGCGACCGACGGGCGGCCGCATGTGCTGTTCTACGGCCACTACGACGTGCAGCCGGTCGATCCGCTGAATCTCTGGCATCGTCCGCCGTTCGAGCCTGTCGTGACCGACCATGCTGACGGACGCAAGATCATCGTCGCGCGCGGGGCCGAAGACGACAAGGGACAGCTGATGACCTTCGTCGAGGCGTGCCGGGCCTGGAAGAATGTGACGGGATCGCTGCCGATCGACATCACCATCGTCATCGAGGGCGAGGAGGAGATCGGCTCGAAGAATTTCGTGCCGTTCCTGGAAGCGAACAAGGCCGAGCTCAAGGCGGACTTCGCGCTGGTCTGCGATACCGGCATGTGGGACCCCAACACACCGGCGATCACCACCTCGCTGCGCGGCCTCGTTTATGATGAGGTCAAGATCAAGGCCGCCAATCGCGACCTGCATTCCGGCGTGTTCGGCGGCGGCGCGCAGAATCCGATCCGCGTGCTGACGCAGATACTCGGCGGCCTGCACGACGAGAACGGCCACATCACCATCCCCGGCTTCTACGACGGCGTGAAGGATCTGCCGCCGGACATCCTGGCGCAGTGGAAGCAGCTCAATCTGACGCCGGAGAGCTTCCTCAAGCCGATCGGCCTGTCGGTGCCGGCCGGCGAGAAGGATCGTCTGCTGATCGAGCAGGTCTCGTCGCGTCCGACGTGCGACATCAACGGCATCGTCGGCGGCTATACCGGTGAGGGTTCGAAGACGGTCATCCCGGCGGAAGCGTCGGCGAAGGTCTCGTTCCGCCTGGTCGAGGGGCAGGATCCCGAGAAGATCCGCCAGGCATTCCGCGACTACGTGAAGGCCCGCGTGCCGGCGGATTGCAAGGCCGAGTTCATCGATCATTCCTCTGCGCCGGCGATCGCGCTCGACTGGAACATGAAGCCGCTGGCGGCCGCGCGCCGCGCGCTGACCGACGAATGGGGCAAGGAGGCGCTGCTGATCGGCTCCGGCGCCTCGATCCCGATCGTCGCCGACTTCAAGCGCACGCTCGGCCTTGACAGCGTGCTGGTCGGCTTCGGGCTCGACGACGACAACATCCACTCGCCGAACGAGAAATACGACCTCAAGAGTTTTCACAAGGGTATCCGCTCCTGGGCGCGCATTCTCGCCGCCTTCGCCGAGGCGAAATAGGGCGAGCGCGCTGTAGCCCGGATGGAGCGAAGCGAAATCCGGGATAGTCGATCCGCGGATGGTGGCGTGCATCCCCGGATTGCGCTGCGCTCCATCCGGGCTACGGATGAGGGCCGTACGTAAAAACGCCGCCCGGAATTGGGCGGCGTTTTGATTCAGGTCGTGTAGAGGGTGTTGGCGGTCAGCCTACCCGAAAATCATGAAATTTCAATCACGATATCCGGGATTGACCCGGTCCAGCTTGCGCAGCAGCGGTGGCCAGACCAGCTGGGTCGAGCGCAGCTCGGCGCGATCGGGGTTGGAGAGCAGCTCGGTGTTCTTGTCGATCGCGTGCTGATCGACTGGATACGCGCTGCCGCCGAGCGCGCGGGTTGCCACCTGCATCGAGCAGGCGCGTTCCAGATGGTACATCCGCTCGAAGGCTGAGGCGACCGAGCGGCCGACCGTCAGCGTGCCGTGATTGCGCAGCAGCATATGGTTCTTGCTGCCGAGATCGCGCTGCAGGCGCGGGCGCTCGTCGTGATCGAGCGCGATGCCCTCATAGTCGTGATAGGCGAGATCGTGGGTGACGAGCTGCGCGGTCTGGTTCAGCGGCAGCAATCCATCGGGGCCGCTCGACACCGCGGTGCCGTCGACCGTGTGCAGATGGAGCACGCAGCCGGCGTCCTCGCGCACCTCGTGGATCGCCGAATGGATGGTGAAGCCGGCCGGGTTGATGCTGTAATCGCTCTTCGAGAGCTGGTTGCCGTCGAGGTCGACCTTGACCAGGCTCGAGGCGGTGATCTCGTCGAACATCAGCCCGTAGGGGTTGATCAGGAAGTGATGCTCCGGTCCCGGCACGCGCGCCGAGATGTGGGTGTCGACCAGATCGTCCCAGCCGTAGAGCGCGACCAGCCGGTAGCAGGCGGCCAGATTGATCCGCTGCTCCCATTCCGCCGCACTGATATCCGATGGCACTTCCTTCAGGCGCGCTTCCGCTGGCGACATGGCCGATGCTCCATTGATGTTGTTGCTTGATCCAAGCGTAGCGCCGCCGCCGGATCGCGGCAAGGCGGCGTAACGGCGTGACAGTCATGCCAGCATGCGACGGCTGGCCCACGATGCGGGAAGATCATGCTCCGGCAGTGGGCAGGAGCGTAACAGGCGTGCTTTGCGTTACGGCGCCGGGATCGCCAGCAGGCTCGATATGCTGCGGCCGCGGATATCGTAGACGCGGGCGAACACGACGTCGTCGCGCTTGATCTCGACCATCACGGGCGCGGCCAGGCCTTTGCAGTAGAACTCGCCGAGCGTCATCGCGAAGTCGGCGGCATGGCTGTCCCAGCCGATCGTGAAGTCGGGCCCGAGCGCGACCTGCGCGGGGCGCTGCGGTCCGCACACCGCAACCTTCCACTTGCGGTGCTGCGGCGGCACTTCCTGCCGCTCCGCGAGCTGCTCGCGCAGCCCGTCGGACGCCTGCTTCAGCGCCAGGCCCCAATAGTCCAGCATGAAGAAATTGTCGGCGGTCCGCACCGTGCCGGCGATGTGGTTGAAGTGCGTGTACTGATACGGATGCAGGCGGATCATTTCGCTGAGCGGCAGCAGCAGGCCGAACGCGAACACGGCGAGCGCCGCGGGCTGCCAGGCGCGGCGGATCTCGCCGAGCCAGTCCATGCCGCGGGCGAAGGCGACGCCGCCGAGCACCGCCATCGGCGGGATCACGAAGATGAAGTGGCGGATGCCGTTGTAGAGCGCCGGCCGCTTCACCATTGCGATCACCAGCGGCAGCGTCGCCGCCAGCGTCAGCATCAGCATGATCGTCTTGCGCTTCGCCGGCACATCGATGCGCGACAGCGACGTCAAGGTGGTGATGACGGCCGCGGTCAACAGCACCAGCAGCACTTCGGGAAGCTGCAGCGCGAACAGCGTCGGCAGATAGGACCACGGCATGTCCGGCACCGACACCAGCGCGCCGTCGAACATCTCCTTCCACGGCTTCTCAAAGAAGTGCGAGAAATAGGTCACCGCTTCCAGCGGATGGCCGGGCTCCATGATCGACCACGGCCAGATCAGGCCCATCACGAGGTAGCCGAGCACGAGCCCCGGCAGCAGCACATAGACGACATGGGCAAAGCGATGGGCCGCCTCGCGGGGGCCCTGCTTGCGGAATTCCTCGATCCAGAGCGGGATGAAACCGATGACTGCGTAGATCAAAGCGAGGCCGCCAAGGACGCGGCAGCCGATCGACAGGCCGGCGCCGAGGCCGACGATCAGGATCGTGCGCGGCGAGGGTGCCGGATATTCCTCGATCAGGCGGACCAGGCCCATGATCAGGACCACCATCGCCACGGCGAACGGCGCGTCCTTCGGGTTCATGAACATGTGGCCGTAGAAGGTCGGGCACAGTGCCAGCAGCAACAGCGCCGCCAGTCCCGCCAGCGGGCCCCCGACACGGCGCGCCAGGCGCCAGGTTACGGCAAGCCCGATGACGCCGACGATCGCGCCGAGCAGGCGGCGCGTCTCGAACAGTTCGAGGGGAATGACCTTGTGCAGCAGCGCCGCGGCCATGTCGAAGCCGCCGCCGTACATATAGAGATTGGCAAAGGAGAGCGCGCCGGTGTCCTTGAACCCGGACCCGTACATGCGCAGCAGGAGGTCGGCGTATTCAGCGTGGGTGTAGTCGTCCCAGCCGAGACCGTAATCGCGGAACGTGAGGCCGGCGACCACGGCGACCACGCCGAGGACGAGGAATGCGAGATCGTCGCAGGTCTTCTCCACCGAGCGCCGCGCAGGCGCCTCGAGGGCAGACGTCGTAATCGATGACATAGCTAGTGATACCGGCGTGCCTGTGGCCCAGTTTGGCGCTTTAGGGCCTCATTCCCCGGCATCCATAGCGCAGTTCCGTTTCCGAGTAATTGGTAATTGTGGCGTAATTTCCCAGATGCGTTGCAATAAATTGGCAGCAATTCGTAGCCAGTAAATCTACGGGAGGCGATTTCCTGGCCGCGGCTGCAGCCGCGATCAAGACGCGCGCCAGGCCCGGTTAAGCGGGATTTTAGGGAACTCCGCCTACAATTGGCGGTTGGCGGTATGGGCAATATGACGGTATCGTGGCGCTGGTGGCCGGCGTCGATTTTCGGTCGGGTCTCCCGGGGGTTAGTTCGATGATGGTTGGTCTGTTGGTCGTCGGCGTGGGCCTGGTCGTGGCGGGCCTGGCGGCGATCGGCTTGGGAATCCCCTACAAGGAATTCAGCGTCGGCGGTGCGCTGATCACGACGGGTGTGACCGGCGTCTGCACCGGCGCGATCGTGCTGGCGCTCGCCGCCATCCTTCGGGAACTCCAGATCATCGCGCGGCGACTCGATCCGGTTGCCGCCGGCGCCCGGGCCGAGGTTCCGCTGCCGTCCGCAACTTCTCCGCGCAATGCCCTTGAGGATCCTGTTTTCCCGCCGCCGCGTGAGCCCAAGGTTGCCGCGCCTCCGCCGCTGGCCCCGCCCGTCTCGCCATCCGCGTCCGCGGCACCGCCGCCCTGGCACGACGAAATCGCTCCACGTGGCGCCCCGGGCGAGGCGCCGCCGGCTGTGCCGGGTGGCGCGCCCCCCGAGGGCGAAGCCGCGCCCAAGCGGCGCAACCTGCTGTTTTCGTCCTCGCGGAAAGAACGGGAGCGGGCCCAGAGCCGTACGGCCGAGCCGCTGACGCCGGATCTGCTGTCGCCGGAGCTGCGTCCTGGTCCGGCCGCAGCGGCCGAGCCCGCGCCGGCAACATTCGACGATGCCTGGCCGAAAGCTGAACGGCCGCGGTCGGTCGATGTCGCCCCACGGCGTACGCCACGGCCATCCACCTTCGGCGAGACCCAGTCAGCCGGCGCGGCCCCATCATCAGGCCACCCGCCGCCGCCCCAGGAGCAGCCGCCGGTGACCGTGCTCAAATCGGGCGTGGTGGACGGCATGGCCTATTCGCTTTATTCGGACGGATCGATCGAAGCGCAGATGCCGGAGGGCATGATGCGGTTTGCCTCGATCGACGAACTCCGCTCGCATCTGGAGCAGCGGCCGTAGATCTACGGGAATACTTGCGGGCGGGCGGCCCGAAATCTAAAACACGGGCGTTCTTGTCAGAATTGCTGTAATTCGCTCATATTCGCGAAGTAGTACGCGATTCCATTGATGTATTGCTGCACGTGGATACTGTCCGGTGGGGCGCCGGGCCGTCGCTAGCACGGGGAAGATTGAGCCATGTCCGATATGTCAGGCAAGACGCCGGTCGAACTGACCGCAAACATCGTTTCGGCCTATCTCAGCAACAATCCGACGCCGGCCGCGGATATTCCGAGCCTGATCAGCCAGGTCCACGCGGCGCTGCTGCGGGTGTCGGCCGGCCGCACCGACGCGCCGAGCGAGCCGGCGAAGCCTGCGGTGTCGATGAAGAAGTCGATCACGCCGGAATATCTGGTGTGTCTCGAGGACGGCAAGCGCTTCAAGTCGCTCAAGCGCCACCTGCGCACGCAGTACAACATGACGCCGGAGCAATATCGCGACAAATGGGGCTTGCCGGCCGACTATCCGATGGTGGCGCCAAACTATGCGGTGGCGCGATCGCAACTCGCCAAGAAGATGGGGCTCGGCCAGCAGGCACGGAAGCGGAAGTAAGCGGCTTACGCGGCGGATGCCAGTGCCTCGCGCGCATCGTTGCGGATGCGATCGACCATTGAGCGGAGGCCATTGGAGCGCTGCGGCGTCAGATGGTCGCGGAAGCCGAACTCGTCGAACAGCGCGAGCGCGTCGGTGGCCAGGATTTCCTTCGGCGTGCGCCCGGAAAACAGCGTCAGCACGATCGCGACCAGGCCGCGCACGATGTGGGCGTCGCTGTCGCCGATATAGTTCAGGCGCGGTTCACCGTTGGCATCGTGATCGATCCGCTTCGACAGCCAGACCTGGCTGACGCAACCCTGCACCTTGTTCTCGGCCGAGTGCTCCGCCTCCGACAACGGCTCCAGCGTGCGGCCGAGCTCGATGACATAGCGATAACGGTCGTCCCACTCGTCCAGCAGCGCAAAATTGTCCCTGATTTCGTCGATCGTCGTCATCGTGGTCCGCGTCCTATTCTCAACGGCTTATATAGGAAGGCGGGCCGCGAAAGCGACGAAAATGGAACCGGTTCCCGGTTGTTTTGGCGGGTTTTCTTCACGCGAGCCGGCGCCCGCCTTACACGACAGCGCTCGATCTCGCGCTTACTGCGTCGGCGGCAGGCGGAATTCAATCATCTGATCGTCCGCCGTCAGCGTGTCGCGGGACGCGCTCGGATCGGTATCATCCTTGTCGATCGAGCCGGTGTGGTCGGGCGGCTTCTTGTCGGTGATGATCTGGTAGAGCTTGCGCGCGCCATCGGTGGCGCGCTGGCCGATCGCGGTCGCGGCCTGGCCGCCGACTTCGCACGCGGACGGCTGCCGTTTGCAGAACTGACCCATGTCGTTGATCGTCGCGGTCGCAGCCGATACCGCGTCCGATGCGCTGATCTGCGGCGTCTTGTCCGCTTCAGGTGTTTTGTCTCTCGGCAGCAGCACGAGCACAAGCCCGAGCCAGAATGCCAAACGCAGCAGGAAGAACATGGCGCGATCCCGGTCGTCTATCTTGTCTTTGCTTCTTGCGCGGTCGATGCCGCTGTTGCCTTCACGGTTAGCATCGGTCGATAAATCGGAAGTATCTGCATTGAGGTAAATCCGCCGAAAAATCGCGGAAAATCCGCCTGAATTGATTCGCCGTAAATTTTCGATTGATGACGGCCGAGGGGTGCCAAATTCGCCAAGATGCGCCGCGTCCACCATTTCGAAACCATAGTTTGTCGCACCCGGAAACCAGCCGTTCACCATCCCCGACAAATGACCGGTGAATGACAGCGGCGCAGCCTCGCCAATGCACGGTGTTTGGCAGCAGGCCGCCTCGCCTTAGCGTTCGCTTAAGTTCGCTCTGACACGTTGGCCTGCAATCACAAAGGAGGCGTTCCGGCGCGTCTGTCTGACGATTAAGCCGAAGCGCGAGTGCTGTGAGTAGTTTGAGTCTGATCCGCGATTGCCTGGATGCGCTGCTGCATCCGTCGGCGCAGTATGATGCGCTGACGCGTGCGCGCCACCGTGCCTTCATGGCGCCGCGGCTGCTCGGCAGTCTGGCGGCGCTGGCTTCGTTCCCCGCCTTTCTGGCGATGCGCGGGGCGCCGACGGCGATCGAGGTCGCGGCCTTCGCATGGCTGATCGCACCGATCCTTTTGTCCTGGTTCCTGTCGCGCACCGGCCGCTATGAAGGCGCGCATGTGCTGTCGTCGCTGGCGCTCGCCGGTCTCGTGATGATGATCGCGGCGTCCACCGGCGGCATCGCGTCGTTCGCCGCGGTATGGCTCGTCGTGATACCGATCGAGGCCGCGTTGTCGGCGTCGCGGCGTGTGGTGGCGTTTGCGTTCGCGCTGGCGATGATCTGCGCGGCGCTGCTCAGCATGCTTGGCCATTACCACGTGCTGCCGGCGGTCGATCCCGCGGGTGCCATGAACAGCACGCTGGCCGGCTTCGGCGTCGTGTCGGCGATCTTCTATGCAGCCGGGCTTGCCTTCGGCGCGGAGTCGCTGGCGCGCACCAGCGTGGCGCTGCTCTATGTCGAGGAGGAGCGCTATCGCCTGCTCGCCCACAACATGAGCGACGTGCTGTCGCGCCATAGCCGCAACGGCGCGGTGCGCTTCATTTCGCCCGCGGCCGAGATCATGCTCGGCGTGCCGGCAGCGCGGCTGTCCGGCCACGGTCTGTTCGACCGCGTCCATGTCGCCGATCGTCCGGCCTATCTGACCGCGCTGTCGGACGCCGCGCGCGGCGAGTCCCGCAGCGTCGAGTTTCGGGTGCGCCGCGACGGTGCGCGTGGCGATGCCGCCGCTGAATTCATCTGGGTCGAGATGCGTTGCCGTGCGCTCGAGCAGCCCTCGGCCGATGCCGAGGTGGTTGCCGTGATCCGCGACGTGACCGATCGCAAGGTGCAGGAGCAGGCGCTCGAACAGGCCCGCCATGCGGCCGAGCAGGCCGATGCGTCGAAGACGCGCTTCCTCGCCACCATGAGCCACGAGTTGCGGACCCCGCTCAACGCCATCATCGGCTTCTCCGAGATGATCGCGCAGGAAGATGTGCTCGGCCTCGATGCGACCCGCCGCAAGGAATACGCGCAGCTCATCAACGACTCCGGCCAGCATCTGCTGTCGGTCGTCAACGGCATCCTCGACATGTCGAAGATGGAGTCCGGCAATTTCGAGATTTCGCCGGAGCCGTTTGCGCCGCGGCCGGCGCTGCTCAATTGCTGCAACCTGGTGGCGCTGAAGGCGCGCGAGAGCGGCGTCGACCTCGTGACCCGGGTGCCTGACGACCTGCCGATCGTGAACGGCGATTCGCGCGCGTTCAAGCAGATCGTCCTCAATCTGGTTTCCAACGCCATCAAGTTCACCGAGCGCGGCGGCAAGGTCACCGTGTCGGCCGGCGTCGAGGGATCGCGGCTGCTGCTGCGGGTCTCGGACACCGGCGTCGGCATCGCTGCCGACGACCTCAAGCGGATCGGCGATCCGTTCTTCCAGGCCGGCAAGACCTATCAGCGCCGCCACGAGGGCACCGGCCTTGGCCTGTCGATCGTGAAGGGGCTGGTCGGCCTGCACAATGGCGAGATGAATGTGGAGAGCAAGGTCGGCGAGGGCACCGCCGTGTCGGTCGCGCTGCCGCTGTCGTTCACCCCGCCGGCCGCGGTCGGGCCGTCCAGCAATGTCGCGACCCTGAAGCCCGCGCTGCGGTCCGGACTGCAAGAGCAAACCCAACAGGTGAAGAAGAGTGCCTAGACAGACTTTGGATGATGACGAAACGCCGCGCCGTCGCCGCGGCGCCAAGGCAGTGGCCATCGCGGCCGAGGAGGAGCGCGGCCTCTTCCTGCGCCTGCTGCTGCACAGTCCGAAGGATCTGGTTGCGGGCCTGCTGGCGACGTCTGCCATTGTTGCGATCCTGATCAACGCCCTGTTCCTGCAGGCTGGCCGGCATCCGTCGCCTATGTTCGGCGGTTCGGTGGTGACGCTGCCGCCGCCGGCCCCGCTTGCCGCGGCCACCAGCCCGCTGCCGCGTCCACGCCCGGCCGAGGCCGCCGCCCGGTCGGTCGAGCCCGCCGCGATGGAGCCGGCCAGGCCGGTTGATGTGAAGCCTGTCGAGACCAAGCCGGTCGAGACCAGGTCCGTTGAAGCCAAGCCGGCCGAACCCAGGCTCGAGGCCAAGCCGGTCGATCCGATGGCCAATCTGGTGCTGAAGTCGACCGCCGCCCCGCCGGCCGCTGCACCGTCCGCGGCTGCCGCGCCCTCCAGCGTCATTCGTCCGCCGGCGCCGATCCCGACACAGCATCTGAGCCCGGCCGGCAAGCGCATCGCAGCGGTCCAGCGCACGCTGACCGAATATGGCTACGGCCAGCTCAAGCCGACCGGCACGATCGGCGCCGACACCCAGCACGCGATCGCGAAGTTCGAGCGTGCCCGCAAGCTGCCGGTGACCGGCCAGATGTCGGATCGCCTGGTGCGCGAGCTCGGCACGATGATCGGGCATTCGATCGAGTAAGCTCTTTGCGGCGAGATTGATTCCACTTTCGTGATGGCCGGGCATGTCCCGGCCATCTGCGTTTTCGCTACGGCTTGCTCAGGTCGTCTCGCCCAGCAGAACGTCCCTGACCTCGTCGGAGAACAGCTTCCTGCGGCCGGCCAGCAGCACCCATTCCGCATCGTCGCGATCCGGAACGGCGTGCGGCATGCCGTGGTCGAGCAGGGCCTGCGCGCAAGCGGCCCAATCGCCGCCCTCGACCGGTTCGTTACAGGACGCCCATGAAAGGCTGCCGGATGCGTTGTCGCCGAAGCCGTGCTGCTCGGTCCAGTCAGCGCCGTGCTCGAGCAGGAAGCGCGTCAGCCCGGCATTGCCGCGGAACACCGCGTGATTGAGCGCCGAGGCATCCCAGTCGCCGCCGCGCACTGCGATGGGCCAGCCGAGCTCGACCATCAGCCGTACGCCGGCGTCTGCACCGGCGGCCGCAAGTTCGGGCAGCAGGCGCAGTTGCTGCGGCGAGAGCGCGCCGGGCAGATCGGGCCGCCGGGTCTGGATGCGGCGCGCTTCGCGCTCGTCGCCGCTGGCGCACGCGGCGATGAACCGTTCGTCGTCGGGAAGCGGCCTGGCTCCCGTTCGCTCGCGCAAGAGCTCGGCGACATCCGGCAGTCCATACCTCAGGGCCAGTTCGTAGGCGCTGGCGCCATCGGGCGTTGTGACCTGCGGATCCGCACCAGCATCGAGCAGCGTTGCGATGCACTGGCGCGAGCGTCGCCGCCGGATCGCCCACATCAACGGCGAGCCGTAGTCGGTAATTGGCGCGTTGCGGGCTGGCTCATTCGGATCGCCGCCATGCCGCAGCAGCAACTCGAGCGTCGCCACGTTCTCGTCGTCGAGCACCTTGTACATCGCGTTGGTGCCGGCGATCCGCGCGCCATGCTCGAGCAGCAGGCCCGTGGTCACGGAGCCTTCGAGCGAGTGGTACAGCGATTCATTGTCGTTCGGATCGGCGCCCGCATCGAGCAACAGTTTCGTCAGGCCGAGATCGTGGTTGCGTCCGGCGGCGCCATACAGCGCCGACAGCGGATTGCCGTCATCGGGTGCGTCGAGCGATCCGGGCGGCCAGCGGCTGCTGATGTGCTGGTCCGGATCGGCGCCGGCCTCGAGCAGCAGGCGCGCGCAGCGATGCAGCCGTGCTTGAAACTCCGGAATCTGCAGCAGGCTGGAATGCGTGACCGCGACCAGCGGCGGCAGTCTCAACGGACCTCCGGGACGGTTGACCCATGCCGGATCGTTGGTCGCGGTGCGCCGTACCGTCGCTTCGTCGCCGATGGCGCAGGCGAGATAGGGATCATCGGCCACGAGATCGGGATCCTCGGCGAGCATCCGCACCGCGACGCGCGGATGGGCGCGATCGGTGGTGCCGTCGACATCAGCGGCGTAGACCAGCTGCAGCCAGCGCCGCACCCGCTCGGCCTTGCTTTTGCCCGGCGGCAATTGCGCTTCGACATAGCGCCGCAGATCCGGCCACGAGGCGAAGCCGAGATCGCGCGCGATGCAGGACTGCGCGTCATGGAGCCGCAGATCGAGCGCGGCGATTTGCGGGTCGCTGAGCCCGGCGGCAGCCGGAAGCGCCTGCCGGAAACGGGCGTAAGCCTCCGGCGCCTGCCGCCGGTAAAGGCGCATGAGCTCCTTGGCCTGCTTCTTCAGATGTTCGAGATTCAATCGCGCGGGCGATCGGTCCATGGAAACCTCCGTGCATCCATCGCCGATGGTCCACAAAACCGGCTGCACAAAGGCTTGGTTGGCCGCATGTCGGGTGCAAGTGGGTTCAACCCTTCCCGTGGACCCGGGTGCGGCTTGCACCGCAAATGCAACGATATGAGCGACGCTTGGCTCGGTCAACCCGCCGCTGCGTGATGTCATTTGTCACAATTGGACGTGGCCGTGCCGCTGGCCTATAGGTCGGCGCATGCGATTGAAAACCAGCATATGGGTCGCGGCGTATCTGCGCCGCTGCCAGACCGAGGGCGTGTTCGGCGCCGTCCGCAAGAAAGGCGCGGAGGAAGCCGGCGCCGTGTTCGTCAAGGTGGCGCTGATGGACGGCAACGCGATGTTGTATGCGCCGGCACCGCAGACGGTCTATGACGACAGCCGCCCGGCCGAGCGGTTGTTCGTGCCGACGGCGCCGCAGCCGGTGTCCGAGCCTTCTGTCGAGGAGCGATTGACCAGGGAGCTGCGCTTCGATCCCGATGCCTGGATCGTCGAGACCGAAGATCGCGCCGGACGGCACTTTCTCGATCTGGCGAAGAGCTAACTTCCGGATTTCTGGTTGCGAATGCCGGATGCGCTGCCGGGCAGCACGACGGGGCGTGTCTGCGACGATGTCGCGCGAACGCGATGGCGCTCGTCGTCGTAGAGCTGTGAGCGATATTTCGCCCGCGCCACCGCCATGGTCGAGCCGCGCCACGCCGCCAGCATCACGAGTGCCGAGCGCTCGCTGAGGCGATCGTAGAGCCGCGACAGCCGATAGACGTAGTTGACCGACGAGCCGGCTTCCGGATTGAGGAACATCAGGATGCGCTGGAATGCGGCGCTCGAGACCTCAAGCGCCCGCATCGCGCAGGCGAGCGGCTCGCCGCCGGGATCGTTGACGACCTCCGCCGCGATCCGCGACGGTAGGATCAGCGCCTCGCCGAGCTCGCGCGTGAAGTTGTCGACATCCTCGGCAAAGGCCGCCATCTCCAGGATATGGATCGCGCGCGCGGCGCGTGCGGCCGGGATCCGCGCGGCGGCCTTCAGCGGCGTCTGCTGCAGATTGTGCAGGATCTGCACGCGTTCCTTGGCGCCCGCGGCAAAGAACATGTCGGAGAGTTCGGCGGCATCGTTCGGCCGCATCGCAAGGCTCGCGGCCATCCGCTGCTCGGCCTCGGTCGGGATCTTGGCTTGGGGCGCGGACGGTGCCGGCGCAGGAGCTGGAGCGGCAGCCGGCATCGGCTGGTCGGGACCGACACGTCGCAGCCCGAGCTTGTCCATGATCCTGGCCGGAGTAGCCGGATAGATCGCAAGCCGCGCACGGACGGCGGCGCGGGTCGCGTCGTCGACCTCATCGATCAGGCGCGACGTGAGCTCGACGAACTGGCGTTCTTCATCTGCGGAGTGCGCGCTCGCCTGCACATAGAGGTCGGTCAGGACGCGCAGCAAAGTCGGACGGATGTCGACGCCCTCGCGGCGGGAGAGCGTCATCAGCCCATCGAAACCAGGAAATAGCGGAGCTGCGCTCATCTCGGGCGTACGCGACTTGCCAATAAGACTCAGGTTGAAAACCTTCTGGGCGCGAGCCTACGCAGGCTGTTTTAAGACGCAGTTAAGGAAAACAAGCCGTGAAGCCGAACGCTCGAATTTGCGCGTGTCCATTAAGGCACAGCGCCATATCCGTAACCGTCCCTGTCGGCGGCTTAAGATATCGTTAACCATGCGCGTTCTTAACTCGGCGTGCGCGGGGCAAATCATGTCCGTGCGGGGCCAGAGAGAACGGAACATGGGCACCATCGTTGAGTTTCCGGCGGATGCGGCTGCACGGCGGCCGAGCACTGTCGGTGCTGCCGGCGAAGGCATGGGGACCGTGCTGATCCTTCCCGTCGTCCGGATTGAGCGAACGACGGAGGAGACCGGCGGGGGGCGCGGACCGGAGCAGGGCACTGCGCAGGGTCGCCGACGCCGACGCCGCTCCTGATCGCGGACATCGTGCAATGTCGCAGCTCGTGCAGCGGACCGCCGCTCGGCGGTCACTCCCGGCGCTGATCCTGCTGCTCGCAGGCTCGGCGCTCGCCGGCTGCAGCGGCGGCGACTTCGGCCGCACCCGCGCGGATTTCCGCAACGACGACATGCATCGCTGGATGGGCGCCGAGGCGACCGGCAGCGTCGGCAAGAACGCCTCGCAATTCCAGCTCACTGAACACGAACGTCAGCTGCGCGATCTCGCCTATCAATTCGTCGAGCCGCCGCTGTCGCGCCCGGCGTGGAAGAGCGTGTTCGGCGACTACCAGCCGCTGCCCTCGCCGTGGCGGCAGAGGGTCTTATTCGATCGCACTGCGTATGGCCGCAATCTGATCGACGAGCCGCATCGCTCGTTCGCCTCGCGCTATTCGCTCCTGATCGACGAGGTGCGCGACGACATCACGCGGTTCGAGCCGTTCTTCGCCACCGCGATCCAGGTGATCGAACTCGACCGCAAGCGCAGTGCCAGCCTCAGGATGATCGCCGACGTGTCGCCGCGCGAGAAGGCAGACGCAGTCGCGCGGATGGAAGAGAACACGCTGATCGTGCAATGGGTCCAGCAGGCCCTGGAGCGGCGGATCGCGTCCTATCGCTGGGCGCTGGAGCGGCTGGTGATCCAGGCACCTGACGGCATGGCGGCTGACGCCGAACGCCAGATCAACGAGCTTGCCCGGCTCACCGCCAATGCGCCGTTGATCTCAGGTCCCGTCACAGGCCAGGCCGTGGTGACCAAGGGCTAAGCCCGTTTCACCTTCCTGATTGCGGACCTCGCGCGTCGACTGTTCGCTTGCCGCGGCAGGCTCGCAATGAACGCCTTCAGCGCATCGGAGGGCGGCTGGGCGGAGGGGTAGGCGAGGCCGACCTGGCGCGTGACGTCGATATCGATCGCGCGCACCGCCACATCCGGATTGCCGCGCGCCACGCCTTCGGGAACGATCGCAACGCCAACCCCGGCCGCCACCAGCGCCATCGCCCATTCCTCCGATTCCGCGATCGCTACCGGCTTGCGCGGCGGCGACGTTCGTTTGAAGAATTCCTGCTGCTCGCAATGGCAGCGGTCGATCATCGGAACGCCCGCGAAGTCGCTGGTCCGCAGCGTCTCTTTCAGGGTGAGGGGATGTGACGGCGGCAGCGCCGCGACATAGCGCTCGCTCCAGAGCGGGATGAAGTGCTCGCCGGCGTGGGTCATGGTCTTTGCGACGATCCGCGCGTCGGCCTTCTCATTGGCGCCGACCAGCCGGAGCGCGAGATCGGCGTTGGCCGTTAGCGGCCTCAGCAGCGCGACCGTGCGCGCCTGATCGAGGGTGCGCAACAGGCCGAGCGTCAGCGCCTGCCTCGTCGCGGGTTTGCGAAACAGGTTTCGCGCCGCGTCCGCCTCGTCGATGATCCTGCGGGCGATGCCGTGAAATCGCGCGGCGGACTCCGTCGGTGCCATGCCCTTCTTGTGCCGGATGAACAGCGTGGTACCGAGCTCGGCCTCGAGATTGGTGATCGCTGCCGAAATCGACGGTTGCGAGATGAAGCAGCGCTTCGCCGCGGCGGTCAGGTTGCGCTCGCGGTAGACCGCGGCGAAATAGCGGAGTTCGCGGATATCCATAGGCCTATCCTATCGCATAGATAGAAAGACAATATTTTACCTATGGAAAGACGAGTGGCAAGTCTGCGCTTGTTACAGCGGAGGACTGGTCATGCGCATCCATCATCTCAACACCGGCACGATGTGCCCGATCGGCAAGCGGCTCGTGAACGGCAGCGGCAGCATCTTCCAGCGCGCGCGGATGGTCTGCCACTGCCTGCTCGTCGAGAGCAATGACGGTCTCGTGCTGGTCGACACCGGCATCGGGCTCGACGACATCGGCAACCCGCCGCGGCTCGGTCGCAAATGGGTGCGGCAGACCACGCCGCGGCTCGATCCGGCCGAGACCGCCGTTCGCCAGGTCAAGGCGCTCGGCCTCTCGCCCGACGATGTGCGGCATCTGCTGCTGACGCATCTCGATCGCGACCATGCCGGCGGCGTGCCGGACTTTCCGAGCGCCAAGGTACATGTCCATCGCAAGGAGTACGACATGGCGGTGACGCATCAGCTCGCGCCGCCGGTAGGACGCTACATCACGGCGCAATGGCAGCATGGGCCGGACTGGACCTTCTATGGTGCCGGCGGCGAGGACTGGTTCGGCTTCAAGGGCGTGCGCGCGCTCGGCGATCGCGAGCCTGACATCCTGATGATCCCGCTGCCGGGCCACACGCTCGGCCATTGCGGCATCGCGGTGCGTACCAACGACGGATGGCTGCTGCACGCCGGCGATGCCTACTTCCACCACGCGCAGCTCGCTCCCCGGCCGCGGGTCCCGCTGGTGCTCGGCATGTTCCAGCGCGGGGCGGACATGGATCGGCCAACGCGCATCCAGAATCAGGAGCGGCTGCGCCAGTTGAAGGCAGCGCATGGCGACAGTGTCACGATCGTCAACAGCCACGATCCCGTCGATTACGAGACCTGCCGTTGCGGCCGGCACGCGCTCGCAGCCAACTAACGCTTGCGTGCCGCGGGCGGGGGTGCGGGGGCGGGGAGCGGCGGCGGTGCTTCCTGCTTGGCCGCGACCGGCTCGGCTTGCACCTTGCACGACGAGGCCGCAAGCGAAGCCTGCGCCTGCGGCATCAGGCCGGGCTCCGGCGCCAGCGCCTTCAAGAGGATCAGGCCGGTCTCGGTCGGCGAGTCGATGATCAGCCGGTCGGCGGCAGTGACCTCCTCGTCCTCCGGCAGCTCGTTGTGCTGCGCTTCGGTCATCAAGTCGAGCTCGATCACCTTCTTGCCGGCGGAGCGATCGTTGATCGCGTAATAGGCGACCTCGTTGCGGGTGTAGAACGACACCGAAGTATAGGCTTGGCTGACCGGCACGGTGAGCTTGAGCGGCCCGGTGGAGAGATCGTAACGGCAGATCGCCACCGCGAAGGCCGGATCCATCAGCGGCATCGGCGAGTTGCTCGGGTCGGCCAGCGGCAGCTGCGTCACCTCGTTGAGCTTGGTCATCGGTGTCAGCCGCGAATAGGCGTCCTGCGAGGCGATGCGCGGCAGCGCCAGCACGCTGACGAGATGCACCACGCCGCCGAGCAGCACGCCTGCGAGGATGGTGAACAGCACGCGGATCATGGGCAGCCCGTCGTTGCGATCGAGGGCATCGGCGCGTCGCGCTGGGTGCGGGTCGCGACTCCGACCGGCGTGTCGTAAAGCCGTAACATCAGCGCGTAGCGCTCGATGCCGCCGGTCGGCAGCCAGTTGCCGGCGCGCGAGCGCGAGGCGATGTGGATCTCGAACGTGCCGTCGGACGCGCGCACGATCTCCTGGCTGGTGAAGCCGTAGCGCTGCAGCGAATTCGCGACGAGATGACCCTTGCGGTCGAACAGCGTCAGCGTCCAGAACCGCGCCGCCGGCGTCACGCCTGAGACCACGACGTCGCAGCGTCCGTCGAGCGGCTTGTTCTTGTCGTCCGAGGTCGCCGAGAACGCGATGCCGTCGCCAGTGCCGATCGGCAGCTCGCCGCTGCGCGCGATGGTCGCTCGCGAATAGGGATCGACATCGGAGGTGCCGTTCTTCGGCCGCGCGGTCCAGGCGCCGATCTTCAGCGTGCCGATATCGGTGCCGCGCGTCGCCGTCGCATAGGTCAGGCCGAGGCCGACGGCCGTGGCGATGACGAGTGCCAGCAAGGTGGAGAGGAGGAGCCGCACGTCAGTTCTTGCGTGGCAAAGCTGGTGTCGCGCCGTCCGGCCCGGCCGCGGCAACGTAGTTTTCGGGGAACGCCAGCGCGCTCGAGGACTCCGCCTTGCCGGTCTTCGAGGGCTCGCCCAGCGTGGTCTTGCCGGTGGTCTTTTCAGCGGTCTTGGCCGCGTCGTCGAGCAGCTTCTCGACCCGCACCAGGATATCCGCGCCGCGCTTGGTCAAGACCGGCGGCGGACCCGGCTTGGTCTCCAGCACCCGCGGCGCCGCGCTCGCCTGGGCATTGGCCTGCGCCGGCTGCGGCGGCAGCTTCTGGCCCATGCCGACGCCGGCGAGTTCCTTGACTTCCACGCCCTGATGCGCGGCGACCATGATGTCGTGCCAGGTCTGCGCCGGCAGCGAGCCGCCGGTCATGCGGTTGGTCGGCGAATAGTCGTCATTGCCGTACCAGACCGCGCAGGTGAAGTTGCCGGTGTAGCCGACGAACCAGGCGTCGCGATAGGCATTGGTGGTGCCGGTCTTGCCCGCGGTCGGGATGCCGTCGAGCGCGGCGCGGCGCGCGGTGCCTTCGCTGACCACGTGGCTCATCATGCCGGCCATGTCGGCGGCGATGTTCGGCGGGATGGCCTGCCGCGGCTTGGGGCCGTCGCGGTCCCAGCGCCACACCAGATCGCCGGCGCCGGTGCGCACCTCGAGCACCGAATGCGGCGTCACCGCCTTGCCGCGGTTCGGGAAGGTCGCATAGGCCACCGCGTGCTCGATCACCGTGACTTCGTCGGAGCCGATCGGCAGCGACGGAGTATCGGGCAGCGGCGCCTTGAGGCCGAAGCGGCGCGCGACCTCGACGATCTTGGCGCGGCCCGCCTTCGGGCCTTCCTTGCCGCCCAGCGCGATCGAGAGCTTGACCGGCACCACGTTGATCGAGCGGGTGATCGCCTGCGTCAGTGTCACCGAGCCGGAATAGGAGTGGCCATAGTTCTGCGGGCACCAATTGCCGATGCAGACCGGGCCGTCGACGATCTTCGAGTTCGGAGTGAAGCCGTTCAGCAGCGCCGTGGTGTAGACGTAAGGCTTGAACGACGAGCCGGGCTGCCGGTAGGCGTCGGTCGCACGGTTGAACTGGCTCGCGCCGTAGTCGCGGCCGCCGACCATGGCGCGGATGCCGCCGTCGAGATCGGACACCACGGTTGCGGCCTGCGTCGCGTGATAATCGCGCCCGAACTGGCGGAGCTGGTTCTCGATCGCTTCCTCGGCCGCCTTCTGCACGTTCGTGTCGATCGCGGTGCGGACCACGAAGACGCGTTCGGTGTAGGATTTCGGGAAGGTGTCGACCAGCTTGCGCATCTCGTCGAAGGCGTAGTCGAGATAGTAGTTCGGCGAGTTCTCGTCGCGCCGATCGACCGCGACCGCCGGATTGCGGCGGGCGCCGAACACCTGGCCCTCGGTCATGAAGCCAGCATCGACCAGGTTGTCGAGCACGACGTTGGCGCGGGCGCGCGCCGCGGGCAGGTTGATGTGCGGGGCGTACTTCGTCGGCGCCTTGAACAGGCCGGCGAGCATCGCGGCTTCCGCGAGGTTCACGTCGCGCACCGACTTGTTGAAGTAGAAATGCGCCGCGCCGTCGACGCCGAAGGTGCCGCCGCCCATATAGGCGCGGTCGAGATAGAGTTTCAGGATTTCGTTCTTGGTGAGCCGCGTCTCCAGCCAGATCGCAAGGAACGCTTCCTTCACCTTGCGCTCGATGGTGCGCTCGTTGTTCAGGAACAGGTTCTTGGCGAGCTGCTGGGTGATCGACGAACCGCCCTGGCGGACGCCGCCGGCCTGCGCGTTGGTGACGAGCGCGCGGGCGAGGCCCGGCACGTCGATGCCGAAATGGTCGTAGAAGCGGCGGTCCTCGGTCGCGAGCGTCGCCTTGATCAGATTGTCCGGAAAGTCTTCCAGCGGGATCGAGTCATTATGCTTGATGCCGCGGCTGCCGATCGGGTTGCCGTAGCGGTCGAGAAAGGTCACCGCGAGGTCGGATTTCTTCAGCCAGTCCTCGTCGGCGGTCTCGCGGAACGCGGGGATCGCGAGCGTCAGCATCAGGATCATGCCACCGAGCCCAAGCGTTGCGGCTTCCGACAGCGGCTCGATGAACACCCAGCGCTTCCAGCGGCCGACATAGAAGCGGTCCATGAAGGTGGAATAGCGCTCGTAGAGTTCGCGCAGGCCCTTGCCCGACGAGAACAGCGTCGAGTCGATACGCGCATCGAGGTCCAGGAAGAAATTCCGGACCTTCTGTTTCCAATGCGACGGCACCAGGTCCCTTGATCAATTTGAGAGCGCTGCGGGCGCCCAAATCGGGCACAGGCTAACGTCTTGCTTCGATGTTGCGGCAATCCCAAGGCGCTTTTGCGTCGTTGGGGACTCGTTCGTTGTTCTATCCGAGCGGCTGCCATAAACCAATGGCGCGGCTTGTGAATTTAATGAAAGCCCTAACGCTGCCCACCGGCTTTTTCGACCCCGCAATATCACCCCCTTGCGGAGGGAGCGCCGGCGTCCCAAGAAGGGCTTTACCGCCATGTCAGGGATATCATGACCGCACCGCCCAAACGCCCGTCGGGCCAGGAGGGATTCTTCTGGAAAACCAAGACGTTGGAAGAGATGTCCAACGCTGAATGGGAAAGTCTGTGTGACGGCTGCGCACGGTGCTGCCTGGAGAAGCTCGAGGACGAGGACACCGGCAAGATCTATTTCACCCATATCTCCTGCAAGCTGCTCGATTCCGGCCTGTGCACCTGCAAGGACTATGCGAACCGCTCCGACCAGGTTCCGGATTGCGTCCGCCTGACGCCCGAGAACGTCCGGACCCTGAACTGGCTGCCGCCGAGCTGCGGCTACCGCCTCGTCGCCGAGGGGCGGGACCTCTACTGGTGGCATCCCCTGATCTCCGGCGATCCCAATACCGTGCATGAGGCCGGCGTCTCGGTGCGCGGTCGGGTGGAGGGCACCGAACTCGACGTCAACGACGCGGATCTCGAGGACCACATCGTGCGCTGGCCGGCCCTGCTGCCGAAACGGGCGCAATTGAAGAAGCGGCCGACGGCCTCCAAGTAGATTTCCAAGACGCAGCGATGCCGGGCGCGAGGGCTGGTGCCGGTGCTGCCGCAATCACGTCACCGCGAGAACGGTGCCGTGGGATGCACCCATGCGCTGAGGTGCCTGCCTCAGCAGTGAATTGCTGCATAAGTTGCGGACCAGAGAATGATTCCATCGCGGCCCGCGCCCGCGCAGCAGCATTACGCCCCAATGAACAAGTATGAACGGCAGAGCCGTTTTCCTGCCGACCAAGAGACGTTGCCTGACGACATTGCCGCAGAGCTGTCTCACCTCCCGAGCGAGGTGATCGAACTGAACGGCGCGCCGCCGCTGGCGCCCCCGGCACCGCTCAATCCGGACGAAGTCCGCACCATCGTGATCAGCCTGATGCTGACGATGTTCCTGGCCGCGCTCGACCAGACCATCGTCGCGACCGCGCTGCCGACGATCGGGCGCCAGTTTCACGACGTCACCAACCTGTCCTGGGTGATCACGGCCTATCTGCTCGCCTCGACCGCGGTGGCGCCGGTGTTCGGCACGCTGAGCGACATCTATGGCCGCCGCGTCATGATCATCACCTCGCTCAGCCTGTTCGTGGTCGGCTCGGTGCTGTGCGCGGTCGCCCCCAGCATGACCACGCTGATCGTTGCCCGCGGCCTGCAGGGCCTCGGCGGCGGCGGCATCATGCCGGTGGTCCAGACCGTGATCTCCGACGTGGTGACCCCGCGCGAGCGCGGCCGCTACCAGGCCTATTTCTCCAGCGTCTGGATGGCCGGCGGCATTCTCGGCCCTGTGGTCGGCGGCGTGTTCGCCGAGCATCTGCATTGGTCGATGATCTTCTGGATCAATTTGCCGCTCGCGGCGGCAGCGCTGGCGCTGCTGCTGCCGAAGATGGGCAAAATCCCGGTGTTCCATCGCAAGCGCAAGGTCGACTGGCTCGGCGGCGTGCTGCTGATGGCCTCGGCCGTCGTGTTGATGCTGGTGCTGACCTGGGGCGGCACCAAGCTGTCCTGGCTGTCGCCGACGATAACGGCGATGATCGGCGCCTCGATCGCGCTCGCCGGCGCCTTCGTCTGGCACGCGCGCCGCGCCGACGAGCCGTTCCTGCCGCTGTCGCTGCTCGGCGGCTCGGTGGTGCCGTTCGCAATGGGCGCGGGCGGCTGCGCGCTCGGCGCCATGGTCGGCCTCACCGTGCATCTGCCGCTCTACTACGAGGTGGTCTATCACCTCACCGCCAGCGAGGCCGGACTTGCGCTGATCCCGCTCGCGGCGATCTCGACCTTCGGCGCCGCGATCGCCGGCCGGACCATGGCGAAGGCCAAGCACTACAAGCGTGTTGCCATCGTCGGTACGTCGGTCGCTGCGATCTGTGCTGTCGGTATGGCAGTGACGACGCTGCCGCTGTGGGGATTGCTGCTGCTGATGAGCGTGTTCGCGCTCGGCCTCGGCACCACATTCCCGATCAGCGTGGTGTCGCTGCAGAACGCGGTGGCGCGGCCGCAGGTCGGCACGGTGACCGGCGCGATGAACTTCTTCCGCGCGATGATGGCCTCGTTCACGGTCGCCGCCTTCACCACCATCCTGCTGATGACGCTCGGCACCGACATCTCGCTCGCCGGCGAGCATCATGCCTCTGCCGCCACCGCCGTGGGCGCGATCCCGATGGCCGACATGATCACTGCGTTCCGCTACGTGTTCGGCGCTGCCGCCGTGCTGCTGACCACCGCCTCGATCTGCATGATCGCGATGGAAGAACGTCCGCTCGCGGGTCCCGCCGCACAGCCGGTGGAGATGGCGGAGTAGGGGCGGTAGCCAGGCTCACCGCGGTCGTCCCGGCGATGACAGCTTGGGTTGGGGCACAACCTCGCCCACTTGCGACATGAATAACCCGAGCTTTGCTCCCTATCCTCTCGTCATTCCGGGGCGCGCCTCTTGGCGCGAGCCCGGAATCCATTGGGCCGCAAAACGCGTAGATGAATGGATTCCGGGCTCTCGCTTCGCTCGCCCCGGAATGACGATCTGAGAGAACTGCGCCTCACGTCTTTTATTCCCGCGCTGCCTCATATTTATTCAGCCGCAAAGCGCCCACCCACTACTTTAGTTGCCGTCCATGCATGGCGATCTGCGCGCAGTTTCACTTGCTGCGCGTTTTGTCGCAGCTATAGTCCGGCCCAAGAGCTCGAAGCAGCCGACAAAAAGAGGAGAGAAACAGGGTGAAAAGAACATCGCGACTGCCCGTTCATGCGATGCAGCAACTTGCCGGAGCGGCCGTGTTGGGCCTTTTGGCAACCAGCCCCAGCGGCGCGCTGGCGGCTGACACCCTCAAGATCGGCGTGATCGCCGAAGCGCAGGCGATCGCCGGGGCGTCGATCCCGCAGGCGGCGCAACTCGCCGCCGACGAGATCAACGCCAAGGGCGGCATCGACGGCCGCAAGATCGAGATCGTCTCCTACGACAATCACTCCTCCTCGGCGGATTCGGTGCGGGCATTCCAGCGCGCGGTCAACGAAGACAAGGTCAACGTCGTCATCTCGAGCTACATCAGCGAAGTGGTGCTGGCGCTCGAGCCCTGGGCCTCGCGCCTCAAGACGCCGTTCGTCACGCCGGGCGCTGCCTCCAACGAGATCAGCAAGAGCGTTCACGCCGACTACGAGAAGAACAAGTACACCTTCCACGGCTACCTGACCTCGGCGGCGCTGGCGCTGTCGGTGTGCGACGCCGCCAAGGAACTGCTGGTCGATCAGAAGCACATGAAGACCGCGGTCATCATGAGCGAGGATGCGGCCTGGACCAAGCCGCTCGATGTCGGCTACGAGGAGTGCCTGCCCAAGATCGGGCTCAAGGTCGTCGACCATATCCGTTTCTCGCCCGACACCACCGACTTCACGCCGATCTTCAACAAGGTCGAAGGCTCGAAGCCCGACGTGATCATCACCGGCATCTCGCATGTCGGCGTGCAGCCGACGGTGCAGTGGAAGAACCAGCAGGTGCCGATCCCGATGTTCGGCATTTCCTCGCAGGCGACCAACGAGACCTTCGGCAAGGACACCAACGACGCGGCGGAAGGCGTGCTGTATCAGGGCGTGTCCGGCCCGAACGTCGCGGTGACGCCGAAGTCGGTGCCGTTCGCGGAGGGCTTCAAGAAACGCTACGGCAACTATCCGTCCTACGCGGGCTACACCGCCTATGACGAGGTCTACTACATCGCCGATGCCGTGAAGCGCGCCGGCTCGGTCGAAGCCGACAAGATGGTCGATGCGCTGGAGAAGACCGATTGGGAAGGCACCATCGGACGCGTCCAGTTCTATGGCAAGGACGATCCGTTTACCCATTCGATCAAGTACGGCAAGGGTCTGATCACCGGACTGATGCTGCAGTGGCAGGGCGGCAAGCAGGTCGCGGTCTGGCCGAAGGAGGTCGCCAAGAGCGATCTCAAGTTCCCGAGCTTCATCAAGCTCACCACCAACTGACCGATGATCATGCTCCCGGGCCGGTCCCGGGAGCATCCGTATTCAGTTCCGCGTCCTCCACAACAGGCAGCTTTGCTGCCGCGGCCGATTTGAGATGCTTGCCTTACAAATCCTGATCGATGGCTTCGCCATCAGTGCGCTCTATGCGCTCGGCGCCACCGGCTTCACCCTGATCTTCGGTGTCTCCGGCGTCCTCAACCTCTCCCACGGTGCCATCATGGTGGCTGCGGCGGTCGCGGCCTGGGCCGCGGCCAGCGTGCTGCACCTCGACATCTACACCGGCGCGCTGTTCGGTGTCGGCGTGGCGCTGATCATGGCGTTCGCAACCTATTTTGCGGTGGTGAAGCCGATCCAGAATTCGAGGCGGATCCCCAACGAGGAGAAGGAAATCTTCGTCCTCACCGGCACCTTGCTCTGGGGCATCATGATCCAGGAGCTGATCGCGTATTTCTTCACCAACAACGCCAAGACGGTGCTGCCGATCGTCGAAGGCGTCGTCGACATCTTCGGCAACCGCACGCCGCGCAACAACATCTTCACCGCGCTGGTGTGCTGCCTCGTGATCGGCCTGCTGTGGCTGCTGGTGAACCGCACCCGCACCGGCAAGGCGGTGCTGGCGGCCTCGATGAACCCGCGCGGCGTCACCTTGCTCGGGCTCGAGCTCACCCAGATCTACATCGTGGTGTGGGGCATCTATGGCATCCTGGCCGGCATCGCCGGCGTGCTGCTCGGCATGTTCCTCGGCGTCAGCTCCTACAGCGTCGGGCCGCTGACCGCGAGCGCGTTCTCGATCGTGGTGCTCGGCGGCCTCGGCAGCGTCTCCGGCTCGCTGATCGCGGCCTTCGTGGTCGGTTATCTCGAAACGATCACCGCCTACATGATCTCGCCGGCCTACCGCACCATTCCGGCGCTGCTGCTTTTGGTGTTCGTGATGTACATCCGGCCCCAGGGCCTCTTGGGGAGGCGCTGAGATGACGAGCTTCTTCACCTCGCGCCTTTTCCTCATTTCGCTGGTCTGCGTGGTGGTTGCCGCGACGTTGCCGCTCTATGTCTCCGGCTACATCCTCGGGCTGCTCACCGTCGCGTTCTATTTCGGCGTGTTCGCGATGGCCTGGGACCTCTTGTTCGGCTTCGCCGGTGAGGTCAATTTCGGGCCGACCTTCCTGATCGGCACCGGCGCCTACACGGCCGGCATCCTCAACAACCAGTACGGCTGGTCGGTCTATGTCTGCATCCTGCTCGGCGCGCTGGCGTCGGTGGTCGCGGGCTTCGTGCTGGCGTTGCCGGCGTTGCGGGTGAGGGGACCGTATTTTGGCCTGACCACGCTGGTTGCGGTGCTGATGCTGCAGAACTTCGTCGTGGTGTTCGCTGATCTGACCGGCGGCGAGATCGGGCTCACCATCCCTGACGTCATCACCATCAATGCCGGCGCCAACTACTGGATCGCGCTCGGCTTCATGACGGCGAGCGCCGCGATCCTGTACGGGCTGTCGCAATCGCCGGTCGGCCTGGTGCTGCAGGCCAGCGGGCAGGACCCGGTACAGGCCGGCGCGCTCGGCTTCAACATCGTCAAGCACAAGCTCGCGGCCTTCATCGTCAGCGCCTTCTTCTCGGGGCTGTCGGGAGCGCTCCTGGTGTTCTACTTCGGCACCGCCTCGGTCGGCACCGTGGTCGACGTCGCGGTCGGCGTCAACGTGATCGTGTCCGCCGTGCTCGGCGGCCGGCGCACGGTGCTGGGCGCGGCGCTCGGCGCGATCTTCCTGATCGTGGCCGGCGAGTTCCTGCGCCCGACCGGCGAGCTTGCGACCTTCATCGTCTCGGCGGTGGCGCTGCTCGTCGTCCTGTTCTTTCCCGGCGGTTTCCTCGGAGCGGCCCTGTCACGCGAGGCGCGCTCCTAAATGGATCAGACTGTGACCACTGCAACGCTCACCGTTCGTGGACTGACCAAGAGATTCGGCGGCCTGACCGCGGTGAAGAACCTCTCGTTCGACCTGCATCCCGGCGAGATCCTCGGCCTGATCGGGCCGAACGGCTCGGGCAAGTCGACCGCGATGAAGAGCGTGATGGGCATCGAGCGCCCGACCGCGGGCGAGGTGCTGTTCGACGGCGAGAACGTCGCCGGGCTGCCCGCACACAAGATCGCGCGCAAGGGCTTTGGCATGGTGTTCCAGCACTCGCGGCCGCTGAACCGGCAGACCGTGCTGGAAAACATCATGGTCGCGCTGCTGCCCGACAGCCTGTTCATGCTGTTTCCCGACAAGGCATTGACCGAGCGCGCCAGATGGATTGCCGAGCGCGTCGGCCTTGGCGCGGTGATGGACCGCCGTCCGCCGACCTTGCCGTTCGCCGATCTGCGCCGGCTGGAGCTCGCGAAAGCCATCGCACGTGACCCAAAAGTGGTGCTGGTCGATGAGCCCTTTGCCGGCCTCACCAGCGCCGAGGTCGGCACATTCTCCGCATTGATCCGCAGCTTCCGCGACGAGGGCCGCGCGGTGATGCTGGTCGACCACAACGTGAAGAGCGTGGCCGCGCTGGTCGATCGCGTGCTTGCGATGTATCTCGGCGAGGAGATCACGACCGGCCGCGCCGAGGACGTGATGAAGAACGAGACCGTGCGGCGGGTCTATCTCGGCGGCGCGATCGAGACCCACGCGCGGCCCGAGACCTCGTTCAAGGACAAGGTGCCGCTGCTGCAGGTCGAGAATGTCAGCGTGCATTACGGCAAGGCGCAGGCGCTGGAGAACGTCTCGATCCACGTCCACGAGGGCGAGTTCGTCTCGATCGTCGGGCTGAATGGCGCCGGCAAGACCACGCTGTTCAACACCATCTCGGGCTTCTTGCCCTACACCGGCGAGATCCTGCGTGGCGGCGAGAGGCTGCGCGGCACCGGGCCGGCGAAGATCGCCCGCTCCGGCCTCGTGCAGTGCCCGGAATCGCGCGAATTGTTCGGCGAGATGACGGTGCGGGAAAACCTCGATCTCGGCGGCCAGCATCTCGACGACGCGGCGCGGGCCAAGCAACTCGCCTGGCTGTTCGAGCTATTCCCGATCCTGAAGGAACGTCAGGGCCAGATGGCGCAGACGCTGTCCGGCGGCGAGCAGCAGATGCTGGCGATCGGTCGCGCGCTGATGATGCAGCCGCAGATCCTGATTCTGGACGAGCCGACGCTGGGCCTTGCGCCCGTCATCCTCGAATTGTTGTCGAAGGCGCTCGAGAAGCTGCGCCAGACCACAAGGATCACGGTGCTGCTCGGCGAGCAGAACGTGACGTTTGCGCTTCCGCATGCCGACCGCGTCTACGTGCTGGAGCACGCGCGGATCGTCTGGGAGGGCGATCCGGGCCGGTTCGCCGCGGAGGCCGGCAAGGACTTTCTCTGACGTTCGAAGATTCAAAAACAAGAAAGCAATGCAAGGGAGATCATCATGTCACGCTATTCAACCACGACCCGTACGAGCCTGTTGGCGACTGCGCTCGCGCTGTGCCTCGCGGCGCCGGCCTATGCGCAGTCGAACGATCCGATCAAGATCGGCGTCATCGCCGAAGTGCAGTCGATCGCCGGCGCGGCAACGCCGGGCGGCGCACAGATCGCGGCCGACGAGATCAACGCCAAGGGCGGCGTGATGGGCCGCAAGATCGAGATCGTCACCTACGACAACAAGAGCTCGTCGGCCGATTCGGTGCGCGCGTTCCAGCGCGCGGTCAGCGAGGACAAGGTCTCGGCCGTGATCGCGAGCTACATCAGCGAGGTCGTGCTGGCGCTCGAGCCGTGGGCCTCGCGGCTCAAGATGCCGCTGATCACGCCCGGCGCCGCATCCAACGAGATCACCAAGGCGATCCACAACGACTACGAGAAGAACAAGTACACCTTCCACGGCTACCTGACCTCGGCAGCACAGGCGCAGCTCGTCTGCGACGCGGCCAAGGAGCTCTTGGTCGACCAGCTCAAGTTCAAGTCGGTTGCGATCATGAGCGAGGACGCGGCCTGGACCAAGCCGCTCGACGTCGGCTACGAGGCGTGCCTGCCCAAGGCCGGCCTGAAGGTGGTCGAGCACATCCGCTTCTCGCCGGACACCACGGACTTCACGCCGATCTTCAACAAGATGGAAGCCGCCAAGCCCGACGTGATCGTCACCGGCATCTCCCATGTCGGCGTGCAGCCGACCGTGCAGTGGAAGAACCAGCAGGTGCCCGTCCCGATGTTCGGCATCAGCGCGCAGGCGCTGAGCCCGACGTTCTGGGGCGACACCAACGGCGCGGCCGAAGGCGTGCCCTCGCTCGCGGTGGCGACGCCCGACGTCGCCGTGACGCCGAAGACGAAGCCGTTCGCGGCCGCCTTCAAGGCCAAGTTCGGCACGCCGCCGGCCTACACCGGCTACACCGCCTATGACGAGGTCTACATCATCGCGGAAGCGATCCAGCGCGCCGGCTCGACCGATCCCGACAAGATGGTCGCCGAGCTCGAGAAGACCGATTTCGAGGGCACGATCGGCAAGATCCAGTTCTACGGCAAGAACGACGAGTTCACCCACGGCATCAAGTCCGGCCCGGGCGCCGTCACCGGCCTTGTGTTCCAGTGGCAAAGCGGCAAGCAGATCACGGTCTGGCCGAAGGCGATCGCGGAAGGGAAGCTGAAGTTTCCGGATTTCGTGAAGCTGTCGCAGTAAGCGACGCGCGAGCGATCGCGAGATGAGCAGGGGCGGTCGCGCGGTGACCGCCCCTGCTGCTATTTGCGCGTCGGCGGCGCCGTCTGGATCGTCGGCGCAGCCGCCGCGAGCAGTGCGGCGCGGTCGCCGTCACGCGGCGGATAGATGCGCTGCTGGTTGATGGTCTGCTTGGTGAGCTTGGCAGCAGCGCCCGACGTGTGCACCTCACGGTCCCAGCCGGTGGTGTAGAGCGCGCCCCAAGCGCCGAGGTCGAGCACCGTCACGTACCAGTCGATGTCGAGCGGCAGCAGGGGCTCGCCGAACAGATCCGCGACCACATTGTGTCCGGCGAAGCGGCCCATCGGCCGCGCGAACTGGCACGACATCACGGTCGGATGCTCGCCATCGATCAGGCAGGTCGCAACGTCGCCCGCAGCGAACACGCCATCGAGGCCCTCAGCGCGCATGTAGTGATCCACGGCGATGCGGCCGAGCGCGTCGTGCTTGACCGGCAGCAGAGCGGCAAGCGGGCTCGCGCGCATACCGCCGCACCACACCACGGTGGCGGCCGGAATGATCTCGCCGCTGTCGAGTGTGATGCTGTCGGCGCCGACGGCGCTGACCCTGACGTTCAGCCGCGACTCGACGCCGAGCGCGGCCAGCGCCTCCTCGATGACCGGACGGCCATGTGCGCCGAACGTCGCGCCGACCACCGGATTGGGATCGATCAGGATGACGCGGTGATCGCCGCTGATGCCGGCATGGGCGAGCTTGGCCGGCATCTCGGCCGCAACCTCGATCCCGGTGAACCCTGCTCCGACGACCGCGACCGTCGAACGCGCCTGCGGCGGCAGTTGCTTGCCGAGCGCCGCCAGATGCGCGTCGAGCCGCATCGCCGCCTCGAAGGTGTCGACGTCGAAGCCATGCGCGGCCAGGCCCGGGACGGGAGGGCGGACCAGTTCGCTGCCGGTGGTCAGCACCAGCCGGTCGTAGGTCAGCGTGCCAGCGCCGGAGCCTGTCCTGACGACCACCTCGCGCTTTGCCGGGTCGATGGCCGCGACCTCGGCCACCACGTGCCTGACACCGACCGGATCGAGCAGGCCTTGCAGCGGCAGCGCGACATCGCCGAGATCGACCTCGTAATTGCGCACCCGGATGCTGTGATAGGCGTTGCGATCGACGACCAGGATCTCGGTGTTCGCCGCCCGCGCGCCGATCTCGTCGCGCTTACGGGCGGCACCGAGCGCCGCCCACAGACCGGCGAAGCCGGCCCCCAGCACCAGGATGCGCGCCATCTCTCCCTCCGATCTCGGGTCGGAGGGAGCTTGCCTGCGCAGGCGAGGTCAAATCAAGTGGGCGAGGGCGCGTGAGGTGCCCTCACGTCCCCGGCCGCGACACCTCGGTCTCCTTGCTGGTGATGAATTCCAGCAGCACCGGCACGCCTTCCCTGGTCTTCTGGATGCCGCGCTTGATCGCGGGGATGATGTCCTCAGGCTTGGTCACCCGTTCGCCATAGCCGCCGAAGGCGCGGGCCATCGCGGCGTAGTCGCCGGAGATGTCGGTCGAACGATATTTCTCGGTCGAGATCGGCATCACCTTCAACTCGATCGCCATCGAGAAATTGTTGAGCAGGATCGACATGATCGGAATCCGCTCACGCACCGCGGTCTCGAAATCCATCCCCGTGAATCCGATCGCGGCGTCGCCCCAGACATTGATGCAGAGCTTGTCAGGCTTGGCGAGCTTGGCGCCCATCGCGAGGCCGAGACCGTAGCCGAGCTGGGTGGTCTTGCCCCAGCCGATATAGGACAGCGGCTCGACCGACTTCCAGAACGGCGAGAGCTGGTCGCGCGGGCTGCCGGCGTCGTGGGTGATGATGGTGTTATGAATGTCGACGGTGTGCTGCAGGTCCCACAGCACGCGGTAGGGATTGAGCGGCGCATCGTTATGCGTCAGCTTCGGCATCCACTTGGCGAGCCACTCCTTGTGGGACGCGGCGATCTCTTCCGCGACCGCGCTGGCGTTGCGATCGGAGGTCACGGTCTTGCCGACCTCCTCCAGCAGCGCGTCGAGGACCAGGCCGGCGTCGCCGACCAGCCCGATTTTGGCTTCGACATCCTTGTTGATGTGGTTCGGATCGAGCGTCGAATGGATGATGGTCTTGCCCTTCGGCATCGCGATGCCGAACGAGGTTTCGGTGAACGAGCAGCCGATGCCGAAGATCACGTCCGCTTCGCCGAGGAATTTCGGCACCGCGCGCGACACGGCAAGGCCGCCGGAGCCGAGCGACAGCGGATGTGTCTCCGGAAATGACGACTTGCCGCCGAGGCTGGTGGTGACGGGGATCGCGAGCCGCTCGGCGAGGCGCTTGAGCTGCGGCCAGGCCTTTGCGTAATGCACGCCCTGGCCGGCATAGATCACCGGGCGCTTGGCGCCAACGAGCAGGGCGGCGGCTTCCTTCACATGAACGGGGTCGGCGCCGTAGCGGGTGCGCAGCACCGGCGTGTAGTTCAGCGGCTCCGGCACGTCCTCGTTCCACATGTCGGCGGGGATTTCGACGATGACCGGGCCGCCGCGGCCGTTCTTCAGTTTTGTAAACGCGCGCCGAAAGATGTTGCAGACCTCGGCTGCGATGTTGATCGGCTCCGATGATTTGGAAAACGCCTTCATCGCCTGGCTCGAATTGAAGTTCGGGTCGATATTGGCGAGCCGCCGCGCATAGCCCATCGGCAACACCAGCACGGGTACGGATTCGCCGTAGCATTGCGCGACGCCGCCCATCGCGTTCTCGGCGCCCGGTCCGTGCTGCATGCAGAACGCACCGATCTTCTCGCCCGAGGTGACGCGGGAGATCGCATCCGCCATGTGCACGCCGATGCGCTCCTGGCGCACCATCACCGGGCGGATGTCGGCGGCGGCTGCGTATTCGATCAAATGGTTGACCGGGTAGCCCGTGAGGATCTCGATCCCCTCGCGCTTCATGATTTCCGCGATCGCGGTGCCGAGCTTCATGACGGTCACTCCCTTTGGATGCGGCCGGTTCGGTCCGGCCTCGTTGTCGTCCTGACCGATAAAGGAACAGGATTCCGCCAACCGGTAAAGCGCCGCCGGGGCCGGATCGGGTAGTCCTGATATGCGTTTACGCCCAATCGCGGCCTGCCGCCTCGCGGGGCGAGATCCGGATGCAGGCAGAACTAGCAGCGAGTTTCTCTGCAACCTTTAAGCGACCGTTCATCCTGTCCGTCAATGGGCCGTCAACCAATGTGGCCTAGTTTTGCTGGCATATTACTACGGCGCGGGAGAAAAGGGCCGCGGGCGTCGGACAGGAGCTTTCCATGCGCGCGTTGCTTGCAAGATTTCTGCGTGATGACGTCGGCGCGACGGCGATCGAATACGCCATCATTGCCGGCGGCATCAGCATTGTGATCGTCGCCGGCGTCAAAGGCATCGGCACCACTGTGAGCGGCCAATTCACTGCCGTCAGTTCGGCATTCAAGTAGCATCGCCGGACACACGCTTCACTTTCGGATTCAGTTTCCTCCGCCGTCTCCATTCGGCGCGCGAAGCATCGCGATGCGCGAACATCAGCCAGCCGGCACCTGGTTCTGCCGCGTTGATCAGATGCTCGGCCGCGGTCTGCCAACGCACCTCCCGCCGGGCGTCCTCCCATAGTTTCAAGATGTAGTCGGCGCCCTGCGGCAGCGCCGCGACCTCAACCCGCCTTCTTGCGCGCCGCGCTGCCTTGTGCGCGCGTTGCCTTCTCGGCCTTCTTCGGCTCGGGCTTGACGGCCTCCTTGGGCTCGCGCTTGCCGCTGCCCGAGATCGGCAGCAGCATCTCGCGCTGGCCCTCGATGCGTTTCTTCGGCTTCTTGCCTTTCGCCGCCTTTGCTTCCGCCTTGGCGGGCGCGGCCTGCTTCTCGTTGGCGAGGCTCTTCTTCAGCGCGTCCATCAGGTTGATGACATTGCCGCTCGCCTTCGCCGCGGGCTTGGCGATCTTGATGCCGTTGCGCTTCTGGTTGATCAAATCGATCAGCGCCTGCTCGTAGCGATCCTCGAACTCCTCCGGATCGAACTCGGCGGATTTCTGCTCGACGATGTGCTTGGCGAGATCGAGCATATCCTTGGTGATCTTCACATCCTGGATATCGTCGAAATATTCCTTCTCGCTGCGCACCTCATACGGGTAGCGCAGCAGCGTGCCCATCAGCCCGTTGTCGAGCGGCTCGAGCGCGATGATGTGCTCGCGGTTGGTCAGCACGACGCGGCCGATCGCGACCTTGTCCATGCTGCGGATGGTCTCGCGGATCACCGCGAAGGCATCGTGACCGACCTTGCCGTCGGGAACGAGATAATAGGGGCGGATCAGATAGCGGCTGTCGATCTCGCTGCGCGGCACGAATTCGTCGATCTCGATGGTGCGGGTCGAATCCAGCGCGATGTCGTCGAGCTCTTCCTTGGTGACCTCGATATAAGTGTCGGTGTCGACCTTGTAGCCCTTCATGATGTCGTCGGCGGCGACTTCCTCACCGGTCTCCGCGTCGACCTTGGCGTATTTGATCCGGTGGCCGGTCTTGCGGTTGATCTGGTTGAAGGAGACCTTCTCGGTGTCCGACGTCGCCGGGTACAGGGCAACCGGGCAAGTCACGAGCGAAAGGCGCAAAAAGCCTTTCCAGTTGGCGCGGGGGGCCATAGGGAAAACTCCGATTACGCAACCGACGGAACGTGAAGGATAACACCGGGAACCCCGGTTTGAAACAACGCGGCGCGGTGAATCTCGCAACGGCGTTAACCGTAGCTTCGGGCTGCGCGCGTTTGACGCGCTGGCGGAAGGCCGCCGGACCGCTCGGAACATCGCTTCGGATCACGCGTTGGCCTTGCGAAGGGGAGCGGCAATCGCCGGAGTTTCAGGCACTTAAGCAATGAGGTCACCATGGCAACTGAACGACACGGTCAGATCACCGAAACCCCGACCGAGGCGCGCCAGGCCGAACCCGGACCTTCGGTTCTCGCGCTGCTCACGGCCTCCATTGGACTTGCAGTCTTGATCCTCGGAATTGTCTGGTTTGCCTTCTTCCGGGTGTAACGCTGCGAGCGGGGGTCTTTCCGCATGCGAGGTCTTGATCGTTGGACTGAGATGCGGCGGGCACGCGCCTGGTGACATGCGGTGGTTCACGGCTGCGCCTCGCCAGGGCCACCCTGCGTGTGCCGGCATGGCTGTGCCGGGCTCGACGAGCGGCTCGGTCCGCGACGCGCGATCCGCGGCGCAAATCGAATTTCATGCAAGAATTTCATGCAAGAGAAATTTCCGGCGCACGGACCCCTCGATCGCGGGAGTTGATCGCTGACCCTGTCGAGCTGAATTTCCCGAGCCAAGACTTTTATGGCGAGACGTGTCTCTGCGACGGCCCGCGCCTTCACGAGATCTTGCAGCGGAGACATGTGACGTGCGGGGCGCGTAGCTGCCGTGACCCGTCATGAGATCATCGAAATTGGCTGCTAGCTGATTTGAATCAGATACCTCTTGAGCTTGAGATGTTCTATCCGCAAGAAGAAAAGCACTCGCTGCTGGCGCGCCTCAAGGAGAGAAGCGTTTCAGGTGCGTTCGTCGGACTGACGCTGCTGGCGATGGCAGGGTGGATTTATCTGCTCAGCTCGATGTTCCTGAGATTCATGCTGTGGTGGTTCTCCTGAGGCGCCTCGCTCTCGAGAACAACCGATGTGGGCGCCTGGTTATTGTTGCGCCGTTCGATTGCACATAAAATTCCCGTGGCTGAATATTCTTTCGGCGCACGCAATCATGATGTCGTCACAACTTCGAATGTTAATAACATCAAGTCTAACATGGGCGAATGTGATGCTTTCTCCTGTACTCATCCTTGCGGCGGCGTTCGTTGCCGGCTTCTTCTCCGGTTTCGCCGCGCGCGCGTGGCGCTCGCGCAAGCGTCGCGCGCAATACCGGATCTATGCGCCGTATGTGGCGCCGTCAGCCGCCAGACCGTCGAAACGGGAACAGCCGGTTACCGCATTCGGCCACATGCGCCGCGCATTCTAGCGGGCTAGCTCGACAGAGGTAGCGCGGTGTCGTGAGTTGGGATTGGCGGGCGACATGCAATCGGTCATCTTGTCTTCAATGCGGCAGCCGGGCCAGGTTCGCGTGCCGGCCGGGTGCAGCCGCTGGCCTGCGCATCGCGAGGGAACCTGCACGCATGAGTGATCTCAGGGGGCATTCGCCAAGGCGGTATGTCGTCGATGTCAGTGGACGGCGCGTGCTGGTCGGTCTCACGCTTGAAGAGACCTCGGAATTCGAAGGACTGGACACCTCGCTGCCGGTGCTGGGCGGCGAAGCCTCGGGTGCGGAACTGATGCCGTCGGCCGTCGAGGGGCGCTGGCTCGAGCTCTATGACAAGCACGACAAGGCCTGGATCAAGTGGAAGGCCGACCTGAGGGCCGGGCAAGGCGGCAATTCACCATTTTTTAACTAAGACCGGGCGATTTTAAGCGATACTGCCTGAGTGGGCCCGAACCGGATACTGACAGATGTTTCAGCTGTTTTTGCGGGCTCGCGCGCATGACCTGATCAGGTCGCGGCGTGGCGAGGAAGGTTTCAAGGCGCGTTCGGCCGAGCGCGATGCCGAGACCGATCGCGCCCGGATCGGATCGATCATGGCCGCGATTGAGGCCGCGTTGCAGGCAGCCGAGAGCGAGCAATCCGGCCTTGGCCGCCGTGTCGACGATGTTCTGGCCCGCGCGGCGGTGACGCTGGGAAACGGCACCGACGAATATCTGGAGCGTGAGGCGCTTGACAACTATCATCAAGACCTGTTTGACGCCGAGATCTCCAACGGCCAGCGTCGGCTGAAGGAGTTGGCGACCGAGATTGCGCACTTCAAGTTCATGAAGGCCGCGGTCCTGAGCCGCTTTCCGGACTACAAACCTCCGGCCGCCAGCAACTGACGCGCCCCGCGGCCGCAACGCGAAGCCAGAGGCTGCGGCCCGCTCCCGACGGCGTGTGCGGCCGGTCCGGCGCAGCGAAAGGCACAGGCAAAACGTGGTGATCGCAGGCAATCTACTCGTCACGGGCTGCGCCGGCTTTATCGGCTTCCATCTGGCGGAGCATTTGCTGCGGGCAGGGCAGCCGGTCATCGGCATCGACAATCTCAACCAGTATTATGATCCCGCGCTCAAGCGCGCGCGGCTCGATCTGCTCAAGCAGCACCGTGGCTTCACCTTCCTGGAGCTCGACCTCGCCGACCGTGCCGGGATGAAGGCGCTGTTCGAGCGCTATCGCTTCGAGGTCGTGGTACATCTCGCGGCGCAAGCCGGCGTGCGCTACTCCTTGCAGAATCCGCACGCCTACATGGATTCCAATCTGGAGGGCTTCCTCAACGTCCTCGAGGGCTGCCGGCATACTGCGTGCCGGCACCTGCTGTTTGCGTCGTCATCATCAGTCTACGGCGCCAACACCAAGCTGCCGTTCTCGGTCCACGACAACGTCGATCATCCGGTCAGCCTGTATGCGGCTACCAAGAAGGCCAACGAGCTGCTCGCTCACTCCTATAGCCACCTCTACCGCATCCCGACGACAGGGCTGCGGTTCTTCACCGTGTACGGGACATGGTATCGGCCGGACATGGCGCTCTATGCGTTTGCGGATGCGATCACAAGCGGGAAGCCGATCCAGCTGTTCAACAACGGCAACATGCGGCGCGACTTTACCTATGTCGATGACGTGGTCGAGGCGATGGTGCGGCTGATCGGCCGCGCGCCCGAGGGCGACGTCAACTGGTCGGGAGCGCATCCCGATCCGGGTTCGAGCAAGGCGCCGTGGCGTATCTATAACATCGGCAACTCCAGGCCGGAAGAACTGGTGCACGTAGTGGCACTGCTCGAGCAGGGCTTCGGCCGGCAGGCCGAAAAGCAGTTGTTGCCAATGCAACCTGGGGATGTCCTGGAGACGTCGGCCGACGTTTCCGATCTGGAGCGTGAGATCGGCTTTCGGCCGCAGACGCGGATCGAGGACGGCATTGCCGAATTTGTCGCCTGGTATCGTGCTTACCACGACGTCGATCGGACGTAGTGCGCCGTTTGCGAATTCCAGCTCGTGAAAAACCGGGCTCGGCGTGGAACGGAGTGCGGCAACGAGAGTTATCGATGGTTTTGCGTTCGCGTCAGCGGCGATCATGTCCAGCGCAATCGTTCCAGTGCACGCGATCGATGCCCAGGTCGCACGCGCCTGAATGCTTTGATCGCGAGGGCGTTTCGGTCGCGACAGTCGGGCAATCCTGCTTCCGGCGGCAGAGGGACGCGGCGAAGGATTTGCGCAACCTATTGCAACAACTGCCTCGCCAATGATGGCAAGACGGCCGACGACAAGCCGCCAAATCGAATAGCGCGCGATCGTCACGCGCGTTGCGAATTAGCGATGCTTATGGCGGCTGGTCGAATCCGCTGTCCGCGCGGCAAATCGTGCAGGCGCATGTGAGATAGGAGCGCGAATGCATTTCGCTGCTTCTGCTGAAGCCGAACGCATCACTACCACTCATTTTGAATTAGAACAGCGTTGTCGCGTTCGCCCGCGGTCGAGGCGAATATCTTCCATGATCGGATATTGGCGTTGATTCGTTCGCCACATTGCCAGGCGGTCCGAGCGCTCACGTCTGCGCGGCCTCGATGTTCGAAACGGATCGAAACATTCTATGATCAATGCAGAAGACACCGCGATCCATGCTGCCCGGTTTAACCTGTTATGCGCGACAAGAAAACTGATCGATCGAAAGCAGCAGATTTAGTGTGTGCATGCTGTGTCTGGTGGAATATCTGGTTCGAGGCGGGAACACCGTACCAAGTCCCGGCCTTTGACGCGGCGACATTGTGATTGCCCGCAGGCGCATCGCCGGTTTCGACGCGCGATCGCGGCGATCAACGATCGTCAAATGATTTCATGCTCTTGGTCGCGCCTCGCGGTCCGTTCCGGTTGCGCTCTTCGGTCGCGCGCCTCGTCGCTGCCGTCGACATCCCATCGCGACGACACATATAAGACCATCGATCGAACATTTCGCGATCAGGTTGTGGAACCTGATTGAGAAAATTTAGCGCGGAGCCACGTTCGTCGCAAACCTGCCCCATTAACCGCATTCCATGTGTGTGATCTAACACTGTCATCGAAACTTCAATCACATCGCTCATACCCTTAACCGCAGAGCGAGGGCGCGCCATGAAGCAGCACAAAGTTCAACATTCGCATCAGCCGATCGAAGAGGCGTTGCTCGCGACCAATCAGTCGCTGCGCAACGAAGTCGTTGCGCTGATGCTTGATATCGCCGCGTTGCGTGAAATCCATGAGCGTCCAGCCGCCTCTCGTTCGTTCGGCATGTCGCATGAGCAGAACGCCCCACGCGTCGCATTGCGCCGGGTTCACCACAGCTAAAGTCCGTCAGCCTATTCTCTCGCCGAGCAGAAATTGCCGCCACATCCAAGCCAATGGGCGAGAGGGTGCGCAAATTCAATCTAAAATCGAAAATCTGATCGAGCAAGAATTCCGGCACGATCAGATTATCCGCGGCTCTTCGCGCAAATCGGCACCGGCGAGGGCGATACAGTCAGTGTTGCCGCATGGCGCTGCGTGTCACGACGTCAGAAAGACGCTCACGCAGGATCCAGGTCTGCAACACGAGCTCGATGGCCGTATTTCGCAACTCGAAATTCTCGGCGACAAGGCGTTCCAAGGCATCGCTCGCCTCGCTGCATGCTGACTGATTCCCTTCGAAGACCTTGAGATGCGCCATAGGTTCGATCCTCGCAAAAAGTGTTGATCAGAGGTGGGCTCTGAATGGCGTCAGCGCTGGACTGTTCGTGGATGATCGGGCGGTTTGTGGCTTCCGCCTGATGACTAACGGTAGCAAAGCGCCTAATTAACAACTTTGAGGTCGAGCTATGAAGGTGCGGAGCGCGGAAGTTTTTCGAGTATGCGGGGGTTCTGACGAGGTTTAACGCATGTGTAACTATCGCTGCGAAGCCCCGCCCGCAAGCCGTCGGCTGCATGGGGTGCGGGATTAATTCGCTGGAATTTTGCGAAATATTTGCTTGATTTGCGGTGTAATTGTCATCGACTGTCATGGCGCACTCGCAATCCGTCGGAGAACCGATTGGGTGTTCTCATTTGTCAATGCAAAGGGTGCGCCAGTTGTGAGGACTAACTTCTCATACACAAAAAGTCGTATAACTTTTTCTGTCAGAGCCTCCCGCGCGGGAATAATCGCTCACATATTCCGCTAACTAGCTTGCAGCTCCGGCATTTCTTCGCGCAATGTGGCGCTGCCGACGGCAAGTTCGAGGCTCCCGAAACGCCCCCGCGGAAATCCTCAATTTGAATTTCCTGTTGCATTTATATAGCTTATAGGCCATGCGATGTTTGCCAATCTAGGGGGCAATGAGATGACCAATGAGGCGTCATTCAACTGACGAGATAACTTCCAAGGTCAAACAGGCCGAGGAACTGATGGCGCGGGGGCAGTCACAGGCCCAGGCGTGCAAAGTGCTGGGCGTTAGCGTGATGACATTTCATCGCTGGCGTAAGCAGGAGGCGGCACGCGGCCGTCAGGCGAATGGTACTGTCGCCGAATTCGCCGCCCACGCCGAAGATCGGGATGGGGCTCCGCCTGTCCCCACCCGTATTGACGAATTGCGGCTGGAAAATGAACGGCTGCGGCGGATCGTGACCGACCTGCTACTCGAGAAAATGAAGATCGAGGAGAAGCTTGCGCTCAGGTCCAGCGGCGGGAGCGGGTTGCCTCGCCGCGGTGAAGTCCAGAGCTGACGAAGCTCTTCCGTTAGTGGATACGTGACGGCCTGGGCGCCAGCAGCAGCTGGTCGCTCAGATGCGCTTTCTCTGATCTTGCGCGCAGATCTTCGAGGATCGGGCGTAGTCTGGCCTGTGCGAGGTCCAGACCTTTGACGATGTCCTGATTCGGCATTTCAGCCGGAAACCGGGCCGATCGCAGCTTGGTTTCAACCGCCTTGACCAGCACTTCGACGTCGTCGCGGTGTTGGCCCGCGACGAGCTCGGCGCCCATCAGGCGTATCAAGTGAAGCAGCGCCACCAGCGCGGCCTCGGTTTCGCCAGCCGATGAACTCATGGATGCTCCCTGCCTGACATTGCCGGCAGGCCTTGCGAGCTCACGACCTGCCTGATATTAAACATGTGAATTGTTAACACGAATGTTAATTCCCGATGGCCGACCTTTCGGACGCTCGATTGGCGAAAGTGCCGGTCTACTTCGGCGCCTTCTCGTCCGCATTTGTCTCGCTCGAGGCGTTTGCCGTCGCCTCCGAGATGATCATTGTCGTGTTATCCAGCATCATTGGTGGCGCGGCCTATCACCTGTTTTACTACCACACGATTTATAGCAACAGCTTCGAGGGCTTTCTAGGGATCGGGGTCCTCGCCGCCATCCTTCACATGTTCGTGGCGAAGTCGCAGGGCCTCTACCATGCGCAGGTGCTGGCCGGTCTCGACCGGCGCTGGAGCAGCCTGCTCGGCGGGTGGCTCCTTGTGGTCCTGCTGATGACCCTGATCATCTTCCTTCTGAAGGTCGGCTCCGGCGTCTCGCGCGGATCGGTGATGTCGTTTGGCTTGATCGGCGGTCTTGGGCTCGTGACCGGACGGACGCTGCTGCAGGCGCCGCTGCAACGCGCGATCGACCGCGGCATGCTGGCGACGCGCCGCGCCGTCGTGGTTGGGATGGCGGACGAATTGTCGCGCATGCGGCAATCGAGCCTGCTGCGCGATTTCGGCCTCAGCGAGGTGCGACGGATCCAGTTGTCCGGCCTGTCCGACGACGAGGGCGATCGCACCGCCGTCGCGTCGGCCATTCGCGCGGCACGGGAGTGCGGCGCCGACGAGATCATCCTGGCGATGCCCTGGCAGCAGGAACCGCGCATCCAGTTCGTGTGCGATCAGCTGCGGGCGTCGCCGCTGCCGGTGCGGCTGCTGCCGGATCGGACGGCGGAGCGATTCCTGGCGCTGCGGATGGTGGCGTCTGGCCCGATGCCGACGCTGGAAATGCAGCGTTCGCCGCTGACCTCGCTCGAGCGCGCCGGCAAACGGCTGTTCGACATCGTGGCATCGATCGGCCTGCTGGTGCTGTTCGCGCCGCTTCTGATCGGGACGGCGATTGCGATCAAGCTCGACTCCAGCGGGCCGGTCCTGTTCCGGCAGCGCCGCAACGGGTTCGACGGCAGGCAATTCACCATCCTCAAATTCCGTTCGATGCATGTGCTCGAGGACGGCGATGTCATCACACAGGCCCGCGCCAACGATCCGCGACTGACCGGGATCGGCGCGACGCTGCGCCGCCGCAGCATCGACGAGCTGCCGCAGCTGGTGAACGTGCTGCGCGGCGACATGTCGCTGGTCGGGCCGCGGCCGCATGCGCTGGCGCATGACGACAAATATTCGAAGCTGATCGCAAGCTATGCGCAGCGGCAGCACGTCAAGCCGGGCATCACCGGTCTCGCACAGGTGCAGGGACTGCGCGGCGCGACGCCCGCGATCGAGGATATGCAGCTGCGCGTCGAGCACGACCTCATCTACATCAAGAGCTGGAGCTTCATGCTCGACCTGCGCATCCTGCTGCGCACGGTCGGCGCGGTGCTGCGTCACAACGGTGTGTGACGGTTGGGTACCTGACGGCCGTTGGCAGGCCGACGCGCCTTACTCGGGGATGTTCTGGTTGGCATCCTTGAATTCCGCTTCGATGATACGCCGGTTGGCGTCCGTCGCCACGCGATAGGCCTGGCCGATCGCACCCTTCAGCTCCGGCGCGCGGGTGAGGACCAGGCGGACTTGCCGCTGCAGCAGATCCACCAGCTCCACGTCGCGCGTGGTATCGACCTGCGCCAGCAGGATCAGGCGCGGCGCGATCAGGTCGCCGCGGTTGAAGCCGGTGTAGTAGGACATCTTCAGCGCCTTCGATGCGGTCGGGTTCAACCAGTCGAACCGTCCGGTCGCCCAGGCGAGGCCGAACCAGCCGCCGGCATCCATCGGCGAGAGCCGCAGCGCGCGGGTGAAGGCGGCCTCGGCGGCCTCGGGCGAGGTCTGCAATTCGCTCCAGCCGTCGGCGAGCCACAGCTCGCTCCTGACGACGCCGAGGCCGGCCGCGAGCGAAGGCTTGCCGCGCAATGCATCGGCGGCGAGCCACCAGGTCGACAGGGCCAGTGTCGCAGCGCCAATCACGATTGCGGTCGGCACGAAGGCCGGCGACAACAGCCGCGCGTCTGCCTTCGCGCTAGCCATGACGCGCTGCCCGGTTGCCGGTCATCAGCAGGGTTCGCTGCGCGCCCTCCAGCTTGACGCAGGTCAGGCGGCCTGTCGCATAGGCGCCGGTATCGACATTGATGCGGTTGCGCAGCAGCTCGGCTTCCTGCACCGGCGTGTGGCCGTGAACCACGACCTTGCCGAAATCATCTTCCGACACCAGGAAGTCGTCGCGGATCCAGAGCAGGTCCTCCTTGCGCTGTTGCTTCAGCGCGACGCCGGGCCTGACGCCGGCATGCACGAAGAAATAGCGGCCGCGGGAATAGCTGATCGGCAGCGAGCGCAGGAAGGCGAGATGCGCCGGCGGCATCTGGCGGACCAATGCCTGCGCGAGCGCACGCCGTTCCGCGGCGTCGGGATTGAGCGACGGCGTCAGTCCATAGGACGTCAGCGTCTGCAAGCCACCGAACTGCCGCCATTGCGCGAGCATGTCGGGATTGACGAGAAACTCCAGCAGGCAGGCCTCGTGATTGCCGAGGAGGCAGACCATGCTGTGGGTGCGGCGGCGCTGGTCGAGCATCGCGATCACATCGCGCGAATCCGGTCCGCGATCGATATAGTCGCCAAGAAACACCTGGATGGGCAGCGCCGGACGCGACGTGCGGATATCGGCATCGATCCGCGCGCAGAGCTCGTGCAGCAGGTCGGCGTGTCCGTGGATGTCGCCGACCGCATAGATGCAGGCCTCGTCGCTCTCGTCATGTTCGAGGTCGCCGGTCTGGCCGACCATCCGCCGGAGGAGGTTGCGCATTTGTGATCTAGCCCGACTGCAACCGTGAACGGCTGATCCGCTGTGCCAGTCCTGTTCCGATCACGGCTCCCAACACGATCACTCCGGGCAGCGCCGGCAATTGCGGCAAGGTGAAAGCGGCGAGCAGCAGCGTCAGCAACGCCGCCGCGGCCGCCGCGGGATGCGACCAGTCACGGCCGCGATTGCGTGCGCCGGTCGTGAACGCCGCGATGCCTGCGATCGTGACCGCGATTGAAGTCCAGAACATGGCGGAACCGAATTGCCCGATCAAGGCGGCAGCGCTGGTTGCCACCACGGGCTTTGCGGTCGCGCCTTGCCAGTCCATGTAGGTCGATGCCAGCGTGGCTGTGGTGCCGGCGCCGCCGCCGAGCGCCGGCAGGTCGGCAAGCAGATTTTGGGTCGACTGCACGAGCTCGTCCGGCGCATCGGCGAAGGCTATGGCAAGCGCCACGTCGGGGTGACGGTTGGCGATTGCCGTTACCAGCGCGATCAGAGCGATTGCAGCTACAGCGGCGGCGCTGCTCCAGCGAGGCAGATGAAGTTTTCGCGCGGCGAAGGTCATCAGGACGAGCGCGATGCCCGCTGCGATCGCGATCGCAGCGCCACGCCGCCCGTACCAGCAGGCGCTGGCGGCGCAAAACATTGCGCCGGCGGTGAGCAGCCGGCGCGATCGGGTCGACTGGGCCGCCGTGCGGCCGCCAAAATATCCGCCGGTGTCGAGCGCGCGCGCAAGGCCGAGCGGGACGCCAATGAGAACGACGACGAGGAATCCGTTTGCCGTCCCGTCATGCGCAGCGTCGGCCGCGCCAAGCCAGGCTCTGACCGGATCGCTATACAACAGCAGGATCAGCGCTGCTGCGGCCGCGGTCGCTGCAATGCTGCGGGCCACCATGTCGGCGCGGCGGGCATCGATCGCGATCGCTGCGGCTGATATTATGACCGAGAGCAGCGACAGCCAGAGCAGCAGCGCACCAAGGCTTGCACCGGTATCGATCGTGATGCTGCCGCTGAGCGGTGTCCCCAGTGTTTCGCCGGCGAACTTCCACACCGGATGCGCCCAGAACGTCAGCGGCAGCATCTGCAGGATGATCCAGAGCATCGGCACCAGCGCCGCCGCAACGGCGGGCCCGGCGACCCGCTTCAGGAAAGACAATTCACCTGGACGGATCGCGGTCAGGCTTGCCAGCAGCCCGAGCGACGTCGCGGCGCCGACCAGACCGATGGCGAGCGATGCGTCGAGGAGACCCACCGGAATCGACGCCCCGATCAAGATGCGGATGAAAGCCGTGACGTTCCACACGGGAGGCACAAATCCTTGGGGAAATCCTTGGGAAGCAGGTCCTGCGGACGATGAGAACGCAAGCCAGCGGGATGCCCCGGGCCCGCCGCGAGGTCAATGGAAATCGGTCACCGGATCGCGCGGCCGCGTAACGCGCTACTGCGGCCGGCGCAGCGCGATGAGTGGGGTCGAGGCGCGGGACCTGAGCAACGGCGCGAAGGCGCTCGCGAGATATCCGACCTGCAGCGATACCATGGCGATGATCATGAGCAGCGCAGTCTCGAACAACGAGAGGCGCGCTACGCCGATGGCGGCCAGCAGCATGAGTTCCACAAGCATCACCGGCACCAGCACCAGACAGTGCTGGCGCAGCCCAAGTACGGCGCCGCCGATCAAATTGCCAAGCAAAACAAATAACATAACCAAACCCTGCACCCGCATCTTACCGGACAGGGTCCTAAGCCGGAGTTAACCCGGTCGTCGCAAATCTGTCGGCCATGCGGCCGGTGGCGCCATGAAGCGGCGTGCAGTCACGGTGCAATGGAAACGCCCAATTCCGTGGCAGGAACGTCGGAAAGCGGGCTCGAGCTGGCGTTCGACAGCGGAATGCTAATGGTCGGCGGGGCCAGCCTGGGGCGCGGTCGGGCAGGGGGTTTTAATTGGCACGATAACTCTGGCTATGCTAACTAACTGTTATCTTTCGTTAGGGAGATAGCGGTGTTCACATTTGAGCGACCCGGCGGTCTTTCGGCGGCGCGCCCGGCAGGACGCATTCTGCCGGCGCAGCGATAGGCCGAGATGCTTCAGCGCAACCAGATTTCGACGTCTGTCGATCTGCGAACTCGTCCGGCCGAACTGCCGTCGCTCGCGGAAACCTTCGACGCCTTCGTCACCTATCTGCTGCGGCAGTACTGGGTGATCCTCGGGACGGCTGGCCTCTGCCTGTTCGGCGGCATCTGCTACCTGATGACGGCAGCGCCGAGCTATACCGCGCTCGCCACGATGATCATCGACACGCGCAAATTCCAGGCCGTCCAGCCGCAATCGCCGGCAAATGATGTCCCGGTCGATTCCTCCGCGGTCGAGAGCCAGGTCGAAATCCTGAAGTCGGAGAACGTGGCGCTCGCGGTGATCCGCGACCTCAAGCTCAACGAGGATCCAGAATTCATCGGTTCCAGGTCCGGTGCGGCGGGAGCGGTGCTGGACTTCGTGTCCGGCCTGTTTACCCGCAGCACGCCGCCGACCGAGTTCTACCGGACCCGGCGCGCGGTCCGCACCTTCGAGAAGCAGCTCGACGTCCGCCGCCGCGGCATGACCTATGTGATCGAGGTCTCTTTCCGCTCGCTCGATCCCGAGCGCGCGGCACAGATCGCCAACGCCGTTGCCGACGCCTATATCGTCGAGCAGCTCGATTCCAAGTATCAGGCGACCCGCCGCGCCAGCATCTGGCTGCAGGACCGCATCCAGGAGCTGCGCACCCAGTCATCCAACGCCGAGCGCGCGGTGCTCGACTACAAGAAGACCAACAACATCGTCACGTCCAGCGGCAAGCTGCTCAACGAGCAGCAGCTCGGCGAGCTCAACACCCAGCTGGTCCAGGTGAAGTCGCAGGTCACCGACGCCAAGGCCAAGCTCGACCGCATCGAGGCGGTGGTGAAGGGCGGCGTCCCCGATGCGACGGTTGCCGATACCCTGAACAACCAGGTCATCACCAAGCTGCGCTCGCAATATCTCGAGCTTGCCAACCGCGAGGCCGACTGGTCGTCGCGCTACGGCTACAATCACCTGGCCGCCGTCAATCTGCGCAACCAGATGCGCGAGATCCAGTCGTCGATCATCGACGAGCTGAAGCGGCTCGCCGAAAGCTACAAGAGCGACTATGCGATCGCCCTGCAGCGGCAGAACGAGATCGAGCGCGCCGTGAACGATTCGGTGTCGCAGTCGCAATCCACCAACCAGGCACAAGTCACGCTGCGCGAGCTCGAGAGCTCGGCCCAGACCTACCGCTCGCTCTATGACAATTTCCTGCAGCGCTACATGGAGAATGTGCAGCAGCAATCGTTTTCGGTCAGCGAAGCGCGGGTGATCACCCGTGCCTCGCGTCCGCTCAGCAACAGCCACCCGCAGACCTTCGTCGTGCTCGCGCTCTCGGGGCTCGGCGGCCTGATTGCCGGGCTCGCGCTCGGCGTGTTGCGCGACCTCTATGACCGGGTGTTCCGTACCGCTGAAATGGTCGAGACCATCCTCGACGCCGATTGCGTCGCAATCGTTCCCCGCGTCTCGCCAAGCCAGCTCAAGGCGCCGGCGGCCGGTCGGCCGAACCTGCCGGTCGGCGCGCGCATGATCCTGCGCGGCGATGAGCGGGTGTTGTGGGCGGCGATCGATTCACCTTTCTCTCGGTTCTCGGAAGCGATCCGCTCGATCAAGGTCAATGCCGACCTCAACGTGACCAAGCCGTCGAAGATCCTTGGGCTGACCTCGGCATTGCCCAACGAGGGCAAGTCGACGCTGGCCTTCGTGTTCGCGCAGCTGGTCGCCCAGAGCGGGGCGCGCGTGCTGCTGGTCGATTGCGACCTGCGCAATCCCTCGCTCAGCCGCAAGATCGCCGCCAACGCCGAGCGCGGCATTCTGGACGTGTTGTCGAACAATGCGACACTGCAGGACACGCTGTGGCGCGATCCCGAGACCGGCCTAGCTTTCCTGCCGGGCGCCACGCGGTCGCGCATCGCGCATTCGCACGAGGTGCTGGCCTCCGACCAGATGAAGGATTTCATCGATGGTGTCCGCAGCCATTTTGATTACGTGATCGTCGACTTCCCGCCGTTGACGCCGGTGGTCGATGTCCGCATCACCGCGCACTTCGTCGATTCCTTCGTCTTCATCGTGGAATGGGGCAAGACTCAGGTGCAGGTGGTCGAGCGGGCGCTGCGCAGTGCGCGCGCAGTCAACGAGAATCTGCTCGGCGTCGTGCTCAACAAGGCCGACATCGCCGCGATGAGCCGCTATAGCGGCTATGGCGGCAAGAACTACTATTACAACGCGCACTATGGACGATATGGCTACACCGAGTGAGACGAGGCGGGATACTCCGGCGCGCCGCTTGGCTTGCCGGCATGCCGCCCACAGCGATGGCTAGACCATGACGATGGAATTCAGCATCGGACAGCACAACGCGCATTATGAGGGCGTCTATTCGAGGCGGGAGCGCGACTGGCGCCGCGTCTGCGCGGTCGACAAGGCCGATCATATCGCAGGCTTGCTCGGCGCCTCCGCCGCCAGTGTCGGCAATGTGCTCGAGGTCGGTTGCGGCACCGGTGCCGTGCTGGCGCGGCTGTCCGCGATCGGGATCGGCCGCGACTTCACCGGCATCGACGTCATCGATCCCGCGACCAACCTGGAGACCGACGGCGCCGCGTCGGCGCCGTTCCACTGGTCGAGCTATGACGGCGCAACGATCCCGTTCGCCGACGGATGGTTCGACCTCGTCTATGCCAGCCACGTGCTCGAGCACGTGGCTGAACCGCGCGCGTTCCTGCACGAGCTGGTGCGGGTGGCGCGGAATTTCATCTATCTCGAAGTGCCGTGCGAGCTCCATGCGCGGACCAATCGCCGCGCGCTGCAATCGACGCTCGACATCGGCCACATCAATTTCTACACACCCGACACGTTTCGCCTGGTGCTGGAGACCGCGGGGCTCCATGTTGCCGGCTTCGGCACCTACGATCACAGCCTGCCGGTGCACGCCTTTCATTCGTCGCGGGTGAAAGGGATTGCCAAGAGCCTGGTGCGGAAGTCGCTGTTGTCGGTCAGCCCCGGGCTCGCGACCCGGCTTGCGACCTATCATTGCGGGGCGCTCTGCCGGCGCGCCGAGACCGCGGCGCCGCCGCAGGACCGCTAAGCCATGGCGCCGCGCGTGGTCGTCTTCAACAACATGATCACACCCTATACCAACCGGCTCTACAACGAGCTGGTTAGACGTGGGCTCAATCTCGCGGTGCTGTCCTGTACCGCGCAGGAGGCCGATCGCTCCTGGGCGGGCTCGTTCACGCCGCGCTACACGACGCGCACGGTGCCCGGTGTCTCGATCCCACTGTCGCGGTCGCGTCACACCCATCTCAATATCGGGATCGGGCGCGCCCTGAACGCGCTCGCGCCCGACTTGCTGTTCGTCAATGGGCTCTACCCCTCAATGTTGGCCGGCGCGGCATGGGCACGCGCCAACGGAAGGGCGGTTGCACTGACGATCGACGGCTGGCGCGAGACGATGCCCAACACGGCTTATCATCGCCTGGCGCGGCCATGGCTGCTGCGCCAGTGCGGCGCGGTCGTCTGCTGCAGCGACAAGGGTAGGGCGTACTTCCGTGATGAGGGCGTTGCCGACGACGATCTGTTCGTGGTGCCGCTGGTGCCGGCATGGGATCCGCCGGAGACCGTCCCGGGTTTCCACGACCGTCCCTTTCACTTGCTGTGGTGCGCCCGCATCAACGACGATGCCAAGAACGCGATCTTCTTCGAGAACGTCGCCATCGCGCTCGGCCGGGTCGTGCCCCAGCTGAAGGTGCGCGTGGTCGGGTCCGGCGCTGCCGAGCAGCGCATGCTGGCGCGCCTTGCTGGCGCCGGCATCGACGTCAGCCACGACAGCTATGTGCCGTGGCAGGCCATATCGGAGGTCTATCTGCAATCACGGCTGCTGCTGCTGCCCTCGTTGCTGGAACCGTGGGGGCTGGTGTGCAACGAGGCCTTGCAGTGCGGAGTTCCCTGCCTGGTGTCGCCCCATGTCGGAGCGGGCGACGAGTTGGTGCGCGACAACGACAATGGCCAGGTTTGCGCGCTCGATGAGCAGGTCTGGGTCGACGCGGCGCGCGGCTTGCTTGAACATCCCGCGCGCTGGGAGGCGATGTCGCGGCGCGCCCGGCAGAGCGTGCGGAAGGATGCGCTTTCCGACGCCGCGACGCGCTTTACAGCCTCGGTCGATCATCTCTTGAGGGCGCCGGGCCGGCAGGAAGCCGCGCAATGATAGACAGATGGGGGTTTCGAGCCGACATCTTTCTGCACGCCTATCTGGTGATGGTGCTCGGTTGCATCTACTTCCTGTTCAATTTCATCGAGGGCATTTCGTTTGCGGAGCGGGCCGGGGAGTCCACGCTGTTCCGCGGCGCGTGGCTGCTGCTTTACATCCTGCTGATGCTGCACATTGCGGTCGACCGGAAACGCTTCGGCCTCGTGATGCTGCAATCGCATCTCTATCTGACGTTCATTGCTTTCGCGCTGGTGTCGCTGGTGCTGAGCGTCGACCCCGCGGGTTCGTCGATCAAGTTCGCGATGTATCTCCTGACCACGCTGTTCTCGGCATGGGTCGTGATCAGCTGCCCCGTCGATCGGCTCGTCGACACCCTGTTCCGGATCGGGATCGTGGTGCTGATCGTTCACGTCCTGCTGTTCCCGGTGATCGGCTCGCAATGGGACTACGACCCGCTGCATCGGCCGACCGTGCTCGGGACCCAGGCCTATGCCGGCGTGTTCGGTCACAAGAATCTCGCGGGCGCCTTCTTCGGTCTCATGGTGCTGATCTGTTTCGTACGCATGCTGGCGGGGCCGCGGCGGCAATTCGGCTGGTCGCTGTTGCTGATGGGGTGTCATCTTCTTGCGCTCGCGGCGGCCGGCGCCGCCGGACCGCTGATCAGCATGTTGACGGCACTCGCCGTGACTTTCGGTCTGCTGCTGCTGGTGGTTGGGCGCAGGGGAGCTGCCTCGATCTACTGGCTCGGCCTCGCCTTTGTTACGCTTGTCATGTTCACTGTGCCGAGCGACGAGTTGTACGGGCTGGTCGGCCGCAGTGGGAATCTGACCGGCCGCTCGTTCCTGTGGGCGGTCTGGCCACACTTCTTCTGGCAACATCCCTGGCTGGGCTACGGCTTCTCGGGATTCTTCAACGAGCTGCCGAACTCACCGGTGAACGAGCTGACCAGCATGGCGCCATGGAACACCGAGTTCGGCTCGTTCGAGAATTCTTATCTCGATGCCTTCCTCCAGTTCGGCCTGATCGGCGGCGTACTCTATATGCTGCTGCTGGCGCAGGCACTCTGGAACACCATCGTCTTCGCGTTCGAGCGGCGAGGGATGTACTGGCCGGCGCCGTTCGCGATGCTGCTGTTCGTCGTGATCGCGTCAGCCAACGATTCCAGTCAGCTGCTCCACAACTATTTCGGCTGCGTGCTGGTGTTCTGGTGCTATTTCGGCCCGGAAGCCCGGCTGCAAATGGCGCCGCGGCGGGCGTTCACCAGACTGCGTGCGAGTGAGGCATGACTGCGTTGACCGACAGGCTGGATCGAATGGCGGCCCAGACCCGGATCGCCGGTCCTGTGACCGGATTGCTCCGCCGGCTGCGGCGCGCCGGAGGCAATGTCGCGCTCGGCCTGGTCGATCAGGCGCTGCTCAGCGGCTCGGCCTTCGTGCTGACGATCGTGCTGGCCAATGTGCTGGATATCAATTCGTTCGGCCGGTTCAGCGTCGCCTGGTCGTTCTCGATTCTGATCGAGGCGGTGTTTCTGCGCGGGTTGTTCGACGACGGGCTGCCGGCGACCGCGCATCGCATCCCGAAATCGCGGTGGCCGCAGCTGCGGCTCGGCCTCTATCTGTCGTCGCTGCTGGTCTCGGCGGCACTTGGCTTGCTGCTGGTCGTCGCCGGTATCGTGATCGTTGCGATCGGCGGGGCCGCGGGCGGGCTCGTGATCGCAACCGGGCTCGCGATCCCTGCGGTTCGGCTGCAAAGCATGTTCCGCCGCATCGCCTATCTGGACGGGCGGCTGCCGCGCGCGGTGGCATCGTCGCTGACCTATTGTGTGGCGCTCGCCGCCTCGGCCGGGCTGATGATCGCGCCCAAGCTGACCGGCGCTGCGGCGGCGATGGCGTGCATCGCGATCTCGGCAGCGCTCGCCGGCAGCCTGCTGCTGTTTTACACCAGCGAGCTGGCTTGGCCGCAGACCAGGATCTTCGGCGGCTCGCTGCGGCGGCTGTTCAGGAACGGCCGCTGGTTTGTCGCGACCTCGCTCACCTATTGGATCGGCAGCATCGGGCTGATCCCGGTTTGTGGTCTCCTGATCGGGCTGGACGCGAGCGCGTCGCTGCGGATCCTGCTCCTGGTGTTCGCACCGCTCAGCCAGTTCTGCGCGACGATGTTCTCCGTCCGTCTGCCGGAGATCGCATCCGAGCTGCGCGCCGGCCGGCGCAGCGCGGTCGTCGCTGCTGCACGCGAAAATGCCGTGCTGCTCGGTTCGATCGCCGCTGCCTATGGCGCGGTGGTCGTGCTGTTCCGCGAGCTCATTCTCGCCCTCGTCATCCACGGCCAGAGTTACGAGGTCGGCACCGGCAGCCTCGCCTTGATGGGGGCCGCGATGGCGCTCGACGCGGTGTGGCTCGGGCTCGCGCTGCCGCTGTTTGCGACCGGCAGGCCGCAACGGTTCATGCTGAGCCGGATCGCCGGCCTCGTTGCACTGTGCTGCGTCCTGCCTTTCGCTGCGGAGGCCTGGCAGGTGATGGGGGCGGTTGCGGCGATGGTGGCCTCCAGCGCGGCATCGGTGGCCGTTGTCGTGCTGACCAATTCGGTGCGGGAGCAGACATGATCGACGACGCATCCGGCCGTTCGCTCTCGAAGCTGCATATCGGCGCCTTCAACTGCGGCATCGCGGGCTGGATCAACACCGATATCACGATGCATCTGTGGATCGCGCGTCTTCCGCTCGCGGCGAGAGCGCTACATCTCGCCGGCCTGCTGAGCGACGCCCGCTATGCCGAGCATCGCCAGGGGAAGTTCGCAGGGCTTCGCTACATGGATCTGACAAAGCCGCTGCCGTTCGCGGATCGCAGCCTGTCAGCGGTGTTCAGCGCGCATGTCTTTGAGCATCTGTTTCCGGACGAGGTCGAGCGCCTGGCGCACGAGATCGCGCGGGTGCTGGCGCCGGGCGGGGTATGCCGCATCGTCGTCCCCGACATGGAACGGATCGTCGCGCTCTACGATCCGACTGCACCGCAGGCCTTCCTCAAGGGCGTGTTCGAGATCGAGCGCCGCAGGGAGGCAGCCTTCGCGCATCACTGGGGATATACCCGCGCCTCGCTCGCCGCATTGTTCCGCGACGCGGGCTGTTCTGAAACCCATACCCGGGCCTATCGCGAGGGCATCTGCCCCGACATCGATCGGCTCGACAACCGGCCGGACGAGTCGATCTTCTTCGAGGCCATCAAGTAGCGGGAGACTGACTTTGCTCGGCGCCATCCAAGCCCGATTCTCCGGGGCGGCACGCCGGCGGCGCGGCGAGTTTCTCGTCCGCACCGTGAACCTGCCGCTCGATGCGAAAATCCTCGATCTCGGCGGCGGTACCGGCCGGCACATTCGCGCGATCCTGCCGTTTCATACCGACATCACGGTTTGCGACATCTCGGCCAGCGATTTGGCGGCCGCGCGCGAGCGCTTCGGGTTCAAGACGGTGCTGCTGCAGGAGACCGAGCGGCTGCCGTTCAAGGATCAGGCGTTCGACTTCTGTTTCTGCTCGTCGGTGATCGAGCACGTTACCGGGCCGAAGCAGGACGTCGTGACGATCGCGAACGACGCGGCATTCCGGACGGTCGCGCGCGAGCACCAGAACCGCTTTGCCGGTGAGATCTCGCGGGTTGCGAAGTCGTTCTACGTGCAGACGCCGTATCGGTACTTTCCGATCGAAAGCCATACCTGGCTGCCCGGAATCATCGTGCTGCTACCGAGGCGGCTGCAAATCACGCTGATTGAACTATTCAACCGTTTCTGGTTCAAGCGGACCGCGCCAGACTGGCACCTGTTCGACTGGCGCGAGATGGCCGAAACCTTTCCGGATGCGAAGATCTATCCCGAGCGATATTTCGGCATGACCAAGTCGCTGATGGCGATCAAGGCATGAGGCGGGCATCTGCCTGCCGCATCAATCGTCGCGCCGGGCGAGGAAATTGATCAGCGTGCCGACCGCGGGCCGGCGATCGAGCGCCGCCGGGAGTGGGGAGCCGGCAAAGCTGGCGCCGAGCATGGTGAGACCCTGTCGTCGCAGCAGGCCTTGCATGATGGCCGGCGTGGTGTCGAATTTGGAAAAGGCGAGGTAGCGGAACAGCGGCCGCGAAGACACGCGTGAGGAGGCGGCGTGCGCGAGCTTGTAGCCCTGGCGCAGCAGCGATCCGCGGTTGGGGATCGAGACCAGCAATAGCCCGCCGGGCCTGAGCACGCGATGGATCTGACCGAGGCACTGCCCCACGTCGGGGACATATTCCAGTACGCTCGCGCAGAGCACACCGTCGAAGGATCGATCGGCGAACGGCAGGTTTGCGACGGTCGGAATTTGCCGGAATGTGAGCCGGTCCGCCGGCGGGCCGTCACCGGGGCGGCGGCGTGCCGCCGCGATCATCTCCGACGAGGCGTCGACGCCGATGACGTCGCAGCCGCGTGCGGCGAGCAGGCGGGACAGCGTTCCGGTGCCGCAACCTGCATCCAGCCAGCGCTGGCCATTGAGGTCCGCATTCCCGAGCAGCTCGAACATCGCGGCGGTGCGCGCCCTGAAGGTGCGGCTCCGATGCAGCCTCTCCCATTCCGACGAAATCTCGTCGTGAAAGCGGATTTCGGGGCGGTCGCGGGTCTGGGCCATGGTGGCCATGGTTTTCCCTACCAGTGGAAGCCGCTCACTTTGGCGCGCACCTCGTCGGGCAATCCGATATCAGACAGTTCGAGCACCACCTGGTCGGGCCGGGTTGCCGTCAGCGCCGCAACGAAGCGCGGATCGGCCGTCGTCAGCACGATGATGTCGGCCCATTCGATCGTCGCCGTCACATCGTCATGCAGCAGGCCGACCAGCTCCGGGTTGCGCATCATGAAGTCGCGGTTGGCGCCGATCAGCTGCGAGAGCTGCACGTTGGGGTCGTAGATCCGGATGTCGCGCCGCTCGCCGCGCAGGCTTTTCACGAGCTCGACGAAGGGGCTGTCGCGAACATCGTCGGTGCCTGCCTTGAAGCTGATGCCAAGGAAGGCAATGCGGCGGCCGTCATGCGACAGGATCCAGTCGGCACCGCGCGACATGATCATGTCGTTGCTCGGCAGGATGCTTTCGAGCACCGGCGTCGACAGGCCGCGGCTGTGCGCCAAATGTCTCAGCGCCTTGACGTCCTTGGGCAGGCAGGAGCCGCCGAAGGCGAAACCCGGCCGCAGATAGGCCGGCGAGATGTTGAGCCGCGTGTCCTGCAGGAAGATGTTCATGACGTCGCGGCCGTCGATGCCGAGCGTCTTTGCGATGGTGCCGATCTCGTTGGCGAAGCTGACCTTCAGCGCATGCCAGCTGTTGTCGACATATTTGACCAGCTCGGCGGTCTCGACCGGCGGGGTGATCTTGGCCCCGGGCAGATCCTTGTAGAGCGCCATGACGCGGTCGGCGGTTTCCTGATTGAAGGCGCCGACCACGGTCTTGGACGGCGCGTTGAAATCGGCAATGGCGCTGCCTTCGCGCAGGAATTCCGGATTGAAGGCGAGGTCGAAGTCGCGTCCGATCTTGTTGCCGGAGGCTTCCTCGATCAGCGGTCCGACGGTGCTGCGGGTGGTGCCGGGCAGCACGGTGGAGCGGATCGTCACGGTATGCGGCGCGTTCTTCGCCCGCAGCCCGCGGCCGATCTCGATGGCGACCTGCCGGATCGCCGTCAGGTCGAGATTGCCGTTGCCGGACGACGGCGTGCCGACGCAGACCATCGATATGTCGCTGTTGACGATCGCCTCGGTGGCGTCGGTGGTTGCGGTCAGCTGACCTGTCGCGACGGCGTGCGCCACCTTGTCCGAGATGCCGGGTTCGATGACCGGCGATCGGCCCCTTTGTATCAAGTCGACCTTCGCCATGCTCTTGTCGACACCGATGATCTGGTGACCGAGTTCAGTGAAGCAGACGGCGCAGACCGTTCCGACATAGCCGAGGCCGAAAATGCTGACGTTCATGCTTCGCCCTTCAACAATCCAGCGACCTGCATCTGGCGGCGGTCGCGTCGCGCTTGACGTGAGTGAGGCGGCAGGGCGTTCAACGCGATGCCCGCCCGGCGGCTGCATTGGCGCGGACGCCGGACGCCTGCGAGGCTGGCCGCTCCGCGGCGGCGTTCGCGCGCGGTAGGCGGCTCCGCCAGGGGAGCTTCCTGGCAAACAACGCCTCATAGGCGGCGAGCAGCTTCGGCTCCTCGTGCGTCCAGGACAATTCGCGCTCGACGCGGCTGCGGCCAAATGCCCCCATCGTCTGCCGCAGCGACGGATCGTCGATCAGCGCGACGATCTTGCCGGCGAAATCCTGCGGATCGTTCTTCGCCGCATAGAGCGAGGCTTCGAGCGCGGAGCGCCGGCCTTCGCGAACGTCGAACTGAACGATCGGCCGTCCGAGCGCCATGTACTCCATGATCTTGTTCATGGTCGAGATGTCGTTCATCGGCGTGACGCGATCCGGATTGACGCAGACGTCTGCGGTCGAGAGCATCGTAAACAGCGCCTCGTCGGCGATCGCGCCGGTGAAATTCACGTAGTCGGAAAGCTGCATCTCCGCGCAGAGCTTGACCACTGCATTCCACTCCGGCCCGATGCCGGCGATGTTGAACTGGATGTCGGTGCGGCCGAGATCGTGCACGATGTGGCCGATCGACTGCAGCAGCAGATCGATGCCTTCCGACTGGCCGATCACGCCGACATAGCCGACGCTGTAGCGCCGGCCGCGGCGCCAGGCCGGATCGACGGGGCGGGAGCGCACCCGTTCGAGATTGGGGCCGGAGCGCACCACGTGGATCCGATTGGCCGGCATCCGGCCGCGGGTGATCGCGATCTCGCGATAGGATTCGTTGGTCGCGATCGAGATGCTCGCGGTCTTGAAAGTGAGATATTCGACCAGCCGCAGCAGCTGCCAGAAGAAATCCCGACGGCCGAATTTTGCTTCGTAGAGCTCGGGATTGACGTCGTGATGATCGAACACGAAGCGCTTGCCGCCGAGCCTGAACAGCAGGCCGATCAGGAAGATCAGGTCGGGCGGATTGCAGCCATGGATCACGTCGAAGCCGTGCTTCCATGCCACCTTGATCGCAAGCCACGTCTCCCAGAACAGCGCGACCGGATATTCAATGAGGTAGGCGGCGATCCCGCGCGCCTCCACCGGCATCGGATGGCGGTAAATGTGAATGCCGTCGAGGCATTCGTAAGCTTCGTCATGACCGCGGCCCTTCGGGCAGATCACCGAAACTTCATAGCCCGCCTGGCGCAGCGACGTTGCCTCGCACCACACCCTGCGATCGAAAGGAACCGGAAGGTTCTCGACGATGATCAGGATCCGCCGCGGTGATGGTTCAGCTCTCGACATCTGCGATGATCTATATCATTGACCTAACAACATCACAATCGGACTAACATCGGCATTAACATGAGCGACTCCCATTATGCAATCCCGAGGCGGATGTGACGGCGGCGAGACACCGACATGGCAGGCAAAGTGAGGGATTGGGTGCAAACGGCGTTGATTGCGCTGGTTTTGAGTGCGCTGGCGCCACTGGCTCACAAATGGCCGCTGCAGTGGGCGGGTGCGGCGGCAAACGATGCGCTCAATGTGAGCCGCGTGAACGTGGTGATACCGCCGACGCTTTTCGGCATGACGATCAATGCGATCGGGCAGTCACAACCGTGGCCGGCGCTCAAATTTGACGGCGTTCGGCTTTGGGGCGCGATCTACTGGGCGCAGGTCAACCCGGCGCCCGGCATCTACAATTGGGCGCGCTTCGACGCCATTCTTGCGGCGGCCGAGCGCGAGCACGTCGATGTCGTTCTAAATCTCGCCTTCACGCCGCGTTGGGCCGCGTCCGTGAAGGATGCGCCGCCGGCGTTCGCGCCCGGCGCAAGTTCGCCGCCTGCCGATCTCGCATCATGGGATGAATGGGTGCATGCGGCCGTTGCGCGCGCCGCCGGCCGCATCAAATACTGGGAAATCTGGAACGAGCCCGAGGATCCCAAATATTACTCGGGCGACATCGCGACCATGGTCCAGATGCAGAAGCSGGCMTACGAGATCATCAAGGCCAGCGATCCCACCTTGACCGTGCTGACGCCGGCGTCCAACGGCACGCCGGACGGCTATCGCTGGCAAACGGCCTTCATGGCGCAAGGCGGCGGCCAATATGCCGATGTCTTCGCCTTCCATGGCTATGCGAGCGAGCCCGAAGCGGTGATCGGAATTATCGCGCGCTTCAGGCAGATCCTCGGCGCGCACGATCTCGCCACACGGCCGATCTGGGACACCGAGGCCGGCTGGCCGTCGCATGAGGACAACCCGGATGGCTGTCTGGCACGCGCCTATATCCTGAAATGGATCAACGGTGTCGACCGGTTCTATTGGTACGAGTTCGCCGGCGGAGGCGGCGACTTCGGCAAATTATGGGATCGGGCGCGCGGGTTGCTTCCGAGCGGAATCGCCTATCGCACCGTCCAGTCTTGGTTGGTCGGCGCCAGCGTCGTGGCCGCGGCCAGGACGTCGCCGTCGATCTGGCGCGTCGATCTGCGCATGAAGGATGGCCGCAGCGGTCTGATTCTCTGGACCACCAAGGGGCGGTCCATCTATCGGGTCGACCCCCGTTTTGGCCGGTACCAGGGCCTCGACGGTGGTGAAGGGTCTGTCGCTAACAGCGAGGTCGAGATATCGCCCAAACCGGTCCTGTTGCTGGAATGATAATGATGTTAAATCCCCGAACCATGGGATAACGATCACGACGTTCTTACCCCCGTTGCAGGCGGCGGGCACGATACAACGGGCGCTGTTAACTTGAGGCGGTTGACCGACTGTGAAGCAGATCGCGCAAAACTATAAGAGCGGCGAGCTCAGGCTGGTCGATGTGCCGGCGCCGCGGTGCCGCCCCGGCGGGGTCCTGGTGCGCACCGCGTTCTCGGCGGTGTCGACCGGCACCGAGATGATGAAGTTCACCGAGGGCCGGCTGTCGCTGCTCGGCAAGGCGCGTGCGCGCCCCGACCAGGTTGCCAAGGTGGCACGCTCGGTCCGCCAGCAGGGATTGCTTGCGACCTATCAGAAGGTGATGAACCGGCTCGATTCCTACACGCCGCTCGGTTACTCGCTGTCGGGCACCGTCGTGGAGGTGGGCGAGGGCGTCGGCGGCTTCTCGGTCGGACAGCGGGTCTGCTGCGGCGGCAATCAATATGCAACCCACGCTGAATACAATTGGGTGCCGGTGAACCTCTGCGTGCCGCTGCCGGACGGTGCCGCGCTCGATCAGGCCGCGTTCACGACGATCGCATCGATCGCGCTGCAGGCGATGCGCCAGTCGGAGATCCGCTTCGGCGAGACGGCCTGCGTGGTCGGCCTCGGCCTGATCGGGCAGATCATGGTACGCCTGCTGCGCAGCGCCGGCGTCGTGGTCACAGGGCTCGACAGGCTGGAGCCGCGCTGTCGTCAGGCCGAGGCTGCGGGGGCCGCGGTCTGCGCGGTCGCATCGGATGATGGCGCGGCCGGGTTTCGCGCCCGGATCGACCAGCTGACCGCGGACAATGGCGTCGATTGCGTGTTCATCACGGCTGGGAGCGAGGATCCCGATCTCGCTTCGCGCTCGGCCGCGCTGCTGCGCGACCGCGGCCGCATCGTCGATATCGGCAAATGCACGCTGAACCTGCCGTGGAACGAATTCTACGACAAGGAACTCGACGTTCGATTCTCGCGCTCCTACGGCCCCGGCCGCTACGATCCGCTCTACGAGGAGGGCGGCATCGACTACCCGATCGGCCATGTGCGCTGGACCGAGAAACGCAACATGGAGGCGATTGTCGCGCTGCTCGCCGACGGGCGGCTCGATTTTTCGTCGCTGATTTCCGAAATGGTGCCGCTGGAGCAGGCGACGGCAGCATTCGAGCGCATGAGCCGGGGCGAGGTCGGCCTCGGCATGGTGTTTGCCTATCCGGACGCCGCTCCCCGCACGATGCAGATGGTCTATCGTCCGGCTGTCGCGTTGCGCAGCGGCCGGGTGCGGCTCGGCGTCATCGGCGCGGGCAATTATGCCTCCAGCATGCTGTTGCCGCAGCTTGCAAATAACGCGCGCGTCGATCTCGTCGAGGTCTCGACCAACACCGGCCTGAGCGGCGCCACCGCGGTGCGCAAGTTCGGCTTCGCGCGTGCCTCGACCGATGCGGCCGCGGTGCTCGAGGCTGGCGATATCGACGCCGTGCTAATCGCGACGCGCCATGCCTCCCACGCCGGCCTTGCGGCGCAAGCGCTGCGCGCCGGCAAGGCGGTGTTTGTCGAGAAGCCGCTCGCGATCGATGCAGACGAGCTCGGTGAATTGGAGCAGGTGATCCGCGAGAGCGGCAACGACAGGCTGATGGTCGGCTTCAACCGCCGCTTCTCGCCGCTGCTGCAGGGCATGCGGGCGGTGTTCGCGCCGGCAGGGCCGCAGACCCTGCAATATCGCGTCATCGCCGGCCCGCTCGAGAAATCATCCTGGTATCTGCAGTCCGGGAGCGAGGGTAGCCGCTTTGTCGGCGAGGGCGGGCATTTCATCGACGTGCTGTCCTGGTGGCTCGGCGCCGAGCCGGTGCGCGTCTCCGCGCGTGCTGCCGGCAAGGACGTCGACAATCTCATCGCCACGTTCGACTTTGCCGACGGCTCGGTTGCGAGCCTCAGCTATCTTACCGGCGGCGACCCGCGGGTGCCGAAGGAGGCGCTCGAAATATCGGCCAGCACCGGCTTTGCCGCCTTCGACAATTTCGCGGGCTTCGAGGTCTGGCACGCCGGACAGCGGACGGCGAAGAAAGCGCGGCTCGACAAGGGGCAGCGGCCGATGCTGGACGCCTTCGTTGCGGCGGTCGCATCGGGGGCCGCGATGCCGATCGCTCTCGATTCTCTGCTTGCGACCACCCGCGCAACCCTCGCGGTGCAGGAGAGCGCGGCCGCCGGAATGCCGGTCGATCTGACGATCGGCGCAGCAGAGCAAGGCGTCGCGCGCGCGGCGACTGCGTTGAGATGAACCCGGCCTGGTACCTGCGCAGGCTGCAGCGTATGGAGCCGTCCGAGGTTGCGGGACGGGTGAACGACCAGCTGCTGCGCCTGCTCTGGCGCATCACTCCGCCAGATATCGCCCGACACGCCAGCGCGAGGCTAACCCCAGGCCCGCGGCGGCCGCGGCTGAAGCCGCTGCCCTTGCCGGCGCACGCTCCGCAGCAGGCCACCGGGCGGTTGATCCATGCTGCCGAGCGGATTCTCGCCGGACATTGGCGGGTCTTCGCCCGAGATCATGATGCCCTGGGCGAGCGGCCCGACTGGTTCGTCGATATCAGAAGCGGCAAGCGGGCGCCCGCGGACATGTACGCGTTTGCGGTTCCCTATCGCGACGAAGCCGCGGTCGGGAACATCAAATACATCTGGGAGCCGTCGCGTCACCACCATCTGACGGTGCTCGCGGCCGCGTATGACCTGACCTCTGACGAGCGCTACGCCAGGCGCGTGGCTGCGCATCTCACAAGCTGGTGGCGCGAAAATCCGTTTCCGTGCGGGCCGCACTGGATCAGCGGCATCGAGCTTGGCGTTCGGCTGATCTCGTGGGCGTGGGTGCGCCAGCTGCTGCGGAATTGGCCCGGCGCGCCAGCATTGTTCGAGGACAACGACCAGTTCCTGACGCAGCTTTATGCCCATCAATACTGGCTGTCGCAGTTTCCGAGCCGGGGCTCCTCCGCCAACAACCACATCATCGCAGAGGCTGCCGGGCAGTTCGTGGCGGCCTGCGTGTTTCCCTTCTTCCGCGACAGCGCGCTGTGGCGCCAGGATGCCGCCAGGACGCTGGCAGACGAAGCTGTTGCACAGACCTTCGCCTGCGGCAGCAATCGTGAGCTCGCGACCGATTACCACGGCTTCGTCCTTGAACTGCTGCTGGCCGCGGCGGTGCAGGGCGAAGCGTCCGGGCACCAGCTGGACGACGTGGTCTGGACCACGATGTGCCGCATGGGCGACGTCATCGCCGCGATGCTCGACGATCGCGCTCGTCCTCCCCGTCAGGGTGATGGCGATGACGGTATCGGCCTGCTGCTCGACGATCACGCCAGCAATCGCTGGCTCGGTTTGCTCGCCACCGGGACGCGCCTGTTCGGCGAGCTGGAGTGGTGGCCCAAACTGCTCGAGCCCGATCTGCGCACGTTTTTTCTGGCCGACGGCATCAAGGCGCGTGCGATCGCCGCGCGCCCTGCGCGCCGCCCGCATTTGCTTGTTGAGGCGGGACAGACTTTTCTCGTCGATGCCGACCGAGCCGTGTGGTGCCGCTGCGATCACGGTCCGCATGGCTTCGGCCGCATTGCGGGGCATGCCCATGCGGATGCGCTGTCGCTCGAATGCCGGATCGGCGGGGTCGATATCCTCGCCGACCCCGGCACTTATTGCTATCACGGTGATCCGCGATGGCGGGCCTATTTCCGTTCCACGCTGGCGCACAACACGCTCTGCCTGTTCGGGCGCGACCAATCGGTATCGGGCGGGCCGTTTCTCTGGACGCGGCATGCGCAGAGCCGGTTGATCGCATCGAGCGGGCTGGACGATCGTGACGCGGACGCAAGCTGGGTCGCGGAGCATTCAGGGTATCAGGACGCAGCAGGTCTCGTGCACCGCCGTTCGGTGCAATTGCAGCGTCGGGCGGCGCGGCTCGTCGTCACGGATATCGTCCTTGCCGATGAAGGCCTTGCTGTGCCGGCGAGCCTCAGCTGGCACCTCGGTCCCGAGGTCGAATGCAAGCTCGAAGGGCGAATTGCGCAGCTCGCATGGCCCGGCGGACGCGGCGAGCTCGAGCTGCCGGCGGCGCTCGGCTGGACGCCGCATCGCGGTGACGAAGCCATGCTGGCCGGCTGGTACTCGCCTTCGTTCGATCTCAAGGTGCCGGCGACGACGCTGATCGGCTCTGGAACGCTCGCCGCCGGCCAAAGCCTGGTGACGGAGCTGCGCTGGTTTTCCGAGCCGGCGCGCCGATCATGAAGATCCTGGTCGCTCACAACAGGTATCAAGGACGCGGCGGCGAAGACGTCGTGTTCGAAGCGGAAGTCGACCTGTTGCGCGGCGCTGGACACGATGTTGAGACGCTCACGGTCAGCAACGAGGCGATCAACTCGCTGGCCGCGCGGATCGCGACGACGCTGTCGATCGCAGACAATGCGGAGGGAAAGCGGGCCATGGCGGAAGCGATCGACCGCTTCCGCCCCGACATCGTGCACGTCCATAATTTTTTCCCGCTGCTCTCGCCCGCCGTGTTCGATGTCTGCCGGCAACAGCGCGTGCCCGCGGTGGTGACGCTGCACAATTATCGCACCATCTGCACCGGCGGCATGTTGTTGCGCGACGGCCGCATTTGCCACAAATGCCTGGACCGCAGCCATCTCTGGGGTGTTGCCCATCGCTGCTACCGCGGATCGCTGCCGGGCTCGCTGGCCTCGGCCTACATGATCGCGCAGCACCGGCGCCGCGGCACCTGGACGCGGCCCGGTGTGCGCCTGATCGCGCTGACGCAGTTTGCCCGAACGCTGTTCACGCAGGCAGGCTTCGACGCCGGACGGATCGACGTGAAGCCGAATTTCATGGCCGATCCCGGTGCACCCGATCCGGCCATACCGCGCACAGGGCTGCTCTATGTCGGACGGCTGAGCCGCGAGAAGGGCGTTGGCGTGCTGCTCGACGCTGTTGCGGGGACCGGCGTGCCCTTGCGGATCGTCGGTGAAGGACCGGAGCGCGCTGCGCTTGAGGCTCGGGCGCCCGCCAATGTCAGGTTGCTCGGCGCGCTCTCGCGCTCAGAGGTGCTTCGGGAAATGGCGAGCGCCCGGGCGTTGGTCGTGCCGTCGCTATGGTACGAGGGATTTCCGATGGTCGTGGTCGAGGCTTTCGCCCAGGGTACGCCGGTGATCGCATCCGAGATCGGCGGACTTGCCGAGGTGGTAACCGCAGGCACGACCGGCGCATTGGTGCCGCCGGGCGATGCGGCCGCGCTCGGACAGCGGATTGCCGAGCTTCTGGACGCGCCTGCTCGCGCGACGGTTTGGGGAAAGGCCGCACGGGCCGCCTATCTCGAGCGCTACGCGCCGGATGAGAATCTGCGGCTGCTCGAGGCCATTTACGCACGCGCCGCCGCTGGATGATTGCCGCTCACGGTTACCTGGCCCGCGGATCAGGCCTCGTTGCGGCGCTCGCGCCATTAATGGATTGCGGCGAATCTGATGTTAATTTGTTATATCACACGCTCGATCTGGCTCTCGTGCGGCCTTGGCCGGGCGGCTCATTCGCCCCGATTCTACCGGATTTTTGCCTGCTTGGCGCTCTTAAGCCATGACCAGAGCCTGCCAGAGCGTCGCTCCGTTTGTCGGCCGGTAGCGAAGTTTGACGCTTTTCTGAAAACGCCCTCTCGTGACGCAGAAATATTTTTTCAGATCAGAAAATCGCGTCGAACCATGCGCAAAGGCTACGAAATTCCGTGCTCTGGCGCCACCGGGGCACCGGATGAAACCCCGTATAATCACTACCCTTTTTTGCGCCGCGGCTAACATTTGTGAATGACCTGCGCGGAATGTTAGCCGATGCCCGAAATTGCGCTAAGTCTCGCATAAGTCTCGTGGAACCAAGCGTTAATGGCGCTTTGCTGATTGACACCCCGATATTGCGGACTTAACAATGGACTTAACAAGTTCGTAACGTGTGTCCACATTTGAGCTGCGTCGCAACAAACCAGTTGCGGATCAACAGCTTACGTGTGGGCGAGCGGCTTGAATCCTCGTATCCCAAGCAGGGGCTACATCGATGGCGACTTACAATCTCGACCAGACCGACCTCAAACATGCGATCAACTCCACGATCGATCACGCAACCCAGCAACAGATTCTTGACTATCTGATCAACGCAGGAATCGGGTACACCAGCCCGGATAACGGCGCGACCATCCCGGTGCAGGTGGGTGCCGGCATCAGCAACCCCAACCCGGACACCAACGTTCTCATCGAGACCAACGCCAATAACACTGTTAACACCGACGCCAACCTGAAGGCGATCATCGAGGCGACCAACCAGGACGTCACGCTGACGGTGAACGGCAGCACCCCGGTGCTGGTCGCGACCGGCAACGGTAACGATCAGATCTTCGTCAACAGCACCGGTGACACCACAGTTCTCGCCGGCAACGGCAACGACACGATCTTCGGTGGCGCGGGTCACGACTCGCTCTCCGGCGGCAACGGCGACGATGTCCTGATCGACAACGTTTCCGGTCACAGCACGCTCGATGGCGGCAAGGGCGATGATCTGCTGTCCGGCATCGGTGCCGACACCCTGATCGGTGGCTCCGGCAACGATACGCTTTACRGCGGCAGCTCGTCGACCCTGTTGGGCGGCAGCGGCAACGACGTGCTGGTGTCCGGCAGCACTGCCGGCAATTCCAGCATCCTGCTTGGCGGCACGGGCAACGACGCGCTGTACGGCGGTGCCGGCAACGATCGCCTGTTCGGCGGCGACGGCAACGACACGCTGACCGGCGGTTCGGGCAACCAGATTCTCGACGGCGGCAAGGGCAACGACGTCCTGATCGGCGGTTCGGGTAACAACGAGCTGTTCGGCGGCGCCGGCAACGACGCGCTCTACTCGAACTCGGATGCCTCGCACGGCTCGATCCTCGACGGCGGTGCCGGCAACGACTCGCTGTATGGTGGCGCCGGTGCGGACACGCTGTATGGCGGTGCCGGCAACGACCTGATTGTCGGCGGTACGGGCACTGTTGCCGAGTACGGCGGCGCCGGCAATGACGTGCTCTATTCGGGCAGCGATGCGTCGCACGCGACGAAGCTGTTTGGCGGTGACGGCAACGACTCGCTCTACGGCGGCGCCGGCAACGACACGCTGTATGGTGGCTCCGGCAGCGACACGCTGGTCGCCGGTTCGGGCACGCAGACGCTGTTCGGCGGCGGCGGCAACGACTCGTTCGTGGGCTCCGCCACCGGCACGGCCTCGATGGTCGGCGGGTCGGGTCAGGATTACTTCTACCTGTCCAACCTCCACAGCAACGACACCATTGACGGTGGCGCAGGCAGCAAGGACTCGCTGACCTTCCTGGATCATGCCTCGACCGATGTGACTGGTATCACCGCGGGCAAGGACGGTTCTCTGGACGTCAACTTCAGCAATGGCCAGGTGACCCAGATCAGCAACATCGAATACCTGATCTTCAACGATGGTCACTCGACCAAGCTGTAAGATCCTAGGCCTGAACTAGGTCTCCACTAATCAAAGGCGCCGCCTCAACCCTGGTTGAGGTGGCGTTTCTTTGCGATTACAGATGGTGTTGTGATCGACCTTTCTGGATCACGCCTTGGCCGACCTGACCGGCATTGCCGCGGGCAAGGACGGCTCTCTGGACGTCAACTTCAGCAATGGCCAGATGACCCAGATCAGCAGCCTCTATCACAAGTTCCGCCTGGGGCATGTTCGCCAACGGATGTTAGACGTTAGTTGGTCACATTCGGACCACGTAGCTTTTGTAAATGCGTGGTGCTCGCTTGATACGATGGGAACCGTGGCCGATCGCCTTCTGCGGCCCCGGCACGTTCGGTCAAGACGAACGATCGCTGCAGAATTCAGCCGCTTGATGCGCCAACCCGCGGAGCTCTCGAATTGGCCAAGAAGAAAATGCTGAATGCCGGTGCTGGATCGACGGTGACCAAGCGCATCCAGCCGCTCATGACCTCGCAGGAGTGGGAGGAGGTCCGGCTCGATGTCGACGGAGGCGTTAATCCGGACGTCGTCGGATCGATCACCGATCTCTCTCGATTGTTCCCGCTGGCCTCGTTCGACGCGATCTGGTGCTCTCACGTCATGGAGCATCTCTATGCCCATGAGATTCACCCTACATTCGTGCAGTTCCGCGAGGTTCTCAAGCCGGATGGCTTTGCGCTGATCATGTCGCCCGACCTTGAGGCGGTGGCCCAGCACATGCTGATCCATGGTCTCGGTGCGGTGGCGTATGTCTCGCCGGCGGGCCCGATCCGGCCACTGGATATGATCTACGGGCATTCCGGCGCAATCGAGCAGGGGCGCCATCACATGGCGCACAAGACCGGCTTCTCGTCCGAGCGAATGGGAAACCTGCTGCTGAGCGCCGGCTTTCCGACGGTTTCCGTGCGCAGCGGGAACTTCGAGGTCTGCGCGCTGGCGCTGATGCCCGAGGCCGAGGATGAGCGGATCCGGCCGCAGCTGGAGGCCTGCGGCTTCGACTTCCGGGAGACCGTGACCGCCGCGCCGTGATGTCGATGTTAAATAATGTTATAAAGTTCCGTGGTTAAACGGTCTGTGACAACGCTCGAATCGGCTTTGTGCCGGTCGCGAAATATATCTTTTTGGTGCGATGTGCTGAAAATGCTGCGTTAGCGAACTAACAATGATAAGTTATAGTTCGCTAAGGCCAGGATCTGCGCAGTCGAAACTTCGAGGCATCCATGACCAAACACCTCTCGCTCGTCGGCGCACCTTCGGTGGAAGGGCTGCCACCCTCGGGTCTTGCATGTCTCGTCCTCGTGGCAAGGCAGCATGGCCTGCATCTGACGCCTTCCCAGCTCATCCACGACAATCTCCTGGGTGACCAGGAGGTCACGCTTCCGGAACTTCTGAAGTGCGCGAACTCATCCGGAATGACGGCAAAGGCCGTCACGCTGGACTGGACGGGGCTGAGCCATCTCAAGCGGGCGCTGCCGGCCATCGTTCGCCTGCGCGATGGCAGCCACATGGTCCTGCTGCGCCTTGAAGGCGATGAAAACAGCACCCGGGTGGTCTTGCAGGATCCGAACGCGAGCGAGGATGCGCTGCTCGTCATCGACCAGCCGCGCTTTGAGGACATCTGGTCGGGCGACGTCGTCATGGCCAAGCGCGACTACGAGATTTCCGACGAGACCCAGCCGTTCAGCTTCGGCTTTGTCACCGCCCTGCTGTTCCGCGAACGGCGTATCCTGCGCGACGTCGCGATCGCGGCGTTGATCCTGGGCTTGATGGGCCTCGGCCCGATCATGTTCTGGCGGCTGCTCTCCGACAAGGTCATCTTCTACAAGGCCTACAACACGTTCTACGTGCTGTGCATCGGCATGCTTGTGCTCATCCTGTTCGAGGCGGCGTTCACGTTCCTGCGGCAGTATCTGGTGCAGCGTCTGACGGCCCGCCTCGACGTCAAGCTGTCGACCTACGTGTTTGAGAAGGTGCTCAATCTGCCGATCGACTACTTCGAGCAGAACCCGGTCGGCCTGATTTCGAGGGACATCCGCGAAGTGTTCCGAATTCGCGGCTTCCTCACCGGGCAGCTGTTCGGAACCATTCTCGATTCGACGACGCTGTTCTTCTTCCTGCCCGTGATGTTCTTCTTCAGCCCGATCATGACGCTGATGGTTCTCGGCTTTGCCGGCGTGATCGTAACCTGGCTTGTCCTGATGCTGCCGGCCTACCGGAAGAAGTCCTCGGCAACCCTGGCGGCCGAAGGCGCGCAGGGCGCCTTCCTGATCCAGAGCCTGAACGGCATGCGGACCATCAAATCGCTGGCGCTCGACAAGCGGCAGCGGCACATGTGGGATGTGCTTGTGGCGCGCGTCGCCAAGGCGCGTCTTGCCGAAGGCCTGACCGGAACCGCCATCCAGACGGTGGTGCGTCCGTTGGAACGATTGGCGGTGAGTGCGCCCTATGCGTTCGGTGTCTACATGGCCGTGTCGAGCGGCGATCCGGTCTATGTCGGGGCGCTGTTTGCCTTTCTGATGCTGTCGCAACGTGTCGCCGGCCCGCTGATGCAGATGGCCCAGCTCATCAATCAGTACGACGAGGCCCGCACGGCCGTCACGATCGTCGGCAGGCTGGTGAATCAGCCGCCTGAGGAGGGACGTTCCGGCCACGGCGTGCGGGTTCCGCTCAAGGGGCTGGTCGAATTCTCCGGCGTCACCTTCAAGTACAAGGGGGCGGTGTCGCCGGCACTGAACAACGTCTCCTTCGAGATTCCGCTCGGCACCACGCTGGGCGTGATGGGCAAGAGCGGCTCGGGCAAGACCACGATCACCCGGCTGCTGCAGCGCCTGCACTCCGACTACGGCGGTTTGATCAAGGTCGACGGCATCGATGTCCGCGAATACGACGTCGACCATCTCCGCCGCAACGTGGGTGTCGTGCTGCAGGAGAACTTCCTGTTCAGCGGCACGATTCGCGAAAACATTTCGGCCGCAAAGCCCGATGCGACCTTCGACGATATCGTCAGGGCGGCGCGATTGGCGGGCGCCGAGGAGTTCATCGACAAGCTGCCGCGCGGCTACGAGACCTATATCTACGAGGGATCCACCAATCTTTCCGGCGGCCAGCGTCAGCGTCTCGCGATCGCGCGAGCGCTGATCGTCAATCCTCCGATCCTGATCCTCGACGAAGCGACCAGTGCGCTCGATGCCGAGAGCGAGACGATCGTCAACGCGAATATTTCGCGGATCGCCCAGGGGCGCACGCTGATCATCATCTCGCACCGGCTGTCGTCGCTCACCAAGGCCGATGCGATCCTCGTGCTCAATCGCGGCGTGGTCAACGATATCGGCCGTCACGAGGAGCTTTTGGAACGAAACGACATCTATAGCTCGCTCTGGTACCAGCAGAACACGCATCTCGTGCCGACAGGCCGCAATGAGAAAAACTTCAGGAGTCCGACCCTTGTCTCCTAATCAGGCTTCGCTCGCGACCGTTCGCCAGTTCCAGTCCGAAACCGACGCAATCCGCGAGGCGGCCGAGCCGTTGCTGGCTCGGGCGACGCTGTTCTTGCTGTCGGCGTTCATGGTCTCCGTCGTGGCGATCATGTGCTTCACGCGCGTCGATCGGGTCATCACGAGCGTCGGCGGCCGGATCGTCCCGGTCGATCAGATCAACGTGCTGCAGGCCCTGGACGCCTCGATCATCAAGACCATCGATGTTCGGGAAGGCGAGCAGGTCGAGACCGGGCAGCTGCTCGCGACCCTCGACTCGACCTTCACCGCGGCCGATGTCACCCAGTACAAGCTGCAGATTGCGAGCCTCGATGCACAGGTTGCCCGCGACGAGGCCGAATTGTCCGGAAAGCCGCTGACATATGGTCAGTCCAACGATCCGGAAGTGACGAGGTACAACGCCTTGCAAAAGGCACTCTACGATCAGCGCGTCGCCCAGTACAATGCGCAGGTGAACAGCTACGACTCCAAGATCAGCCAGACCGAAGCGACGATCCAGAAGTCGAAGAAAGACGACGAACGCTACAGCCAACGCGCCGAGATCGCCGGCAAGATCGAGGACATGCGCTCGACGCTTGCGGAAAGCGGCAGCGGGTCCAAGCTGAACCTGTATCTGTCCCAGGACAATCGCCTGGAGCTGTTGCGCCAGATCGACAACACGCACAACACGCTGCTGGAAGCGCAACACCAGCTGGAATCGCTGAAGGCCGATCGCAAGGCTTTCATCGAGCAATGGAATGCGCAACTGAGCCAGGATCTGGTCACGACGCGCAACAGCCTCGATACGGCCCGCTCGAACTATGACAAGGCCATCAAGCATCAGGATCTGGTGCGGTGGACGGCAGCCGAGCCGTCGGTCGTCCTGACCCTCGCCAAGCTCTCGGTCGGATCGGTGCTGAAGCCGGGCGATCCCTTCATTACGCTGATGCCGCTCAAGACCCGGCTCGAGGCCGAGATCCAGATCCTGTCGCGCGATGTCGGCTTCGTCCGGCCCAACGACCCCTGCACGATGAAGGTCGATGCCTTCAACGCGGCGGAGCACGGTACGGCGCAGGGCAGGATTCGCTGGATCAGCGAAGGCGCCTTCACGACCGATGATGACGGGAAGCCGGTCGATGCCTACTACAAGGCGCGATGCTCCGTCGACGAGACCAACTTCAAGGATGTTCCGAAGAATTTCCGCCTCATCCCCGGCATGACATTGCAGGGCGATGTCAATGTCGGCACCCGGTCCGTTGCGATGTATCTGCTCGGCGGCATGCTGCGCAGCGCAAAAGAAGCAATGCGCGAGCCATGACGGTATCGGCGCGATCCCTTCTCGACCTGCTCCGGCCCCGTTCGTCCGGTTCAGACTCATCGCAGTTTGAACGGGGAATGCAGGCTTACGAGAACCGGCAATACCTCGAGGCGCTCCGCTTGTGGCGGCTCGCGTCGCGCGCGGGCAACCCGGAGGCGGATTACCGGATCGGGCTGCTCTATGCGAAGAACGAGGGCGTCATCGGCAACATTCCGGACGCGGTCGCGTGGTACGAACGCGCCGCGCTGCATGGACATGTCGATGCGCAATTCCAGCTCGGCTTGATCCACTTCCACGGCTTTCAGGCCGCGCTCGGACCGAACCGGCCCGAGATGTGGCGGCAATCCACGGCGGCGCGGCTGGGTGACAAGGCGACCAACCTCCACGATCTGGTGTTCCCGAACGGAATCGGCGTGCCGAGGGATCTCGACGCCGCCTTCCTCTGGATGTCGTTGGCGGCGGAAGCCGGCAAGGCGGACGCGCAAGCGCTGCTGGGCGACATGTACGCCAACGGGCAAGGCTGCACCAAGGATCACGCCGTTGCCCTGCGCTGGTACGAGGCTGCGGCCGAGCAGAAGGCCGCGGCCGGCGAATTCGCGCTCGGCGACGTGTACTATCAGGGGCGCGGCGTTGCCGTCGATCTTGCGCAGGCCGCGATCTGGTATCACAAGGCCGCGGCGCAGGGGCATGTCCGCGCGCAGGTTGCGCTCGCTTTCATGTGCCTCAAGGGCACCGGGCTTCCCGAGAATGTCGAAGAGGCCGCGCGGCTTTTCCAGAGTGCAGCTGCCCATGACGATGCCATCGCGCTCTACAACATCGCGCTGTTGCGGCTGAGCGGCAAAGGGGTGGCCAAGGACCTCGACAAGGCCGAGACCGCGCTGCGCAAGGCGGCGCGGAAGGATTATTTGCCGGCGATCCAGGCGCTGGCCGAGTTCTATGCGCTCGGCACCGCTGCGGAGCCGGACCTGCGCGAAGCGGCGTATTGGTATGAGAAGGCGGCCGAACGCGGCGATGCGCAGGCGCAATTCCTTACCGGGCGCTTCTACGCCACCGGCACCGGCGTTCCGCCCAGCATCCGCCAGGCTGCGAAATGGTTCGAGCGCGCGGCCGAGAGTGGCCATGCCACGGCGGCTCACAACATCGCGGTGTTCTATCTCAACGGCAACGGCGTGACGCGCGATGTCGCGACCGCGATCAAGTGGTTCGAGCGCGCGTCCGAGGGAGGCATCAGCGCCGCAGGCGTACAACTCGGCCGGCTCTACTCGGCGGGCAACGGTGTGCCGCGCGATCAGGCGCGCGCTGCCGAATGGCTCAGCAAGGCGGCCAATGCCAACGGCGGCGATGCCGATGCAAAGACGGCCTATGCCGTGTTTCTCATCCAGCAGGAGCCGTCCGAAGCCGGTCTCGTGCAGGCACGCACGCTGCTCACCGATGCCGCCGAGGCGGGGCATTCTGCCGCAGCATTCCAGTTGGGCGGGCTTCACATGGGAAGGTCCGGCGGCGCCGTCGATCTTCCGGCCGCGGTGCAATGGTTCAAGCGGGCGGCAAGCGCCGGCCATGTCGAGGCCCAGCACACATTGGCGTTGCTGTATTCCGATCCCAACAGCAGCCTCAAGGATCCGCAGGCGGCCGCCGGCTGGATCGTCAAGGCGGCCGATGGCGGCAGCGCCGCAGCGCAATTCAAGCTCGCGGTGATGTATTGCACCGGGCAGGGCGTCGAGCAGGATCTTGTCCAGGGCGTGAAATGGTACGAGGCCGCTGCGCGCCAGGGTCACACGACCGCGCAATACAACCTTGCCGTGATGCTCGGACGAGGCCAGGGCTGCGACGCCGATCCGGCGAAGGCGGCCGAGTGGTTCGCGGCCGCTGCGCAGCAAGGCATGGCCGAAGCGCAACTCGCCATTGGCGATGCGTTGCGTGCCGGCAACGGCGTCGCGCAGGACCGCGATCAGGCGCTGCGCTGGTATCGACAGGCGGCGCAGCAGAACAACGAAGGTGCGCTGCGTCGTCTCGAGGCGATGGGCGAGAGCGTCGGCTGAGATTGTTGGAGGCGGACATCACCTCGCGCGCAGGCAATTGCAGAGACGGTGAACGGCTTTGTTTTTGGGCGCGAAGGCTCGGAAGCGTGCACGTCCGCGTGACAATCTAGGCAGAACTAACAATGGCTTTCATATCGACGATAGAGAGATTGCGTTAATGTGGGTCCGCGGAATAAATGCTCGTTGCACCTCTGGTTGTGGGAAGATGATCGATAAGAACCATGAGGTCGCGATCTGGAGCGTGTGATCCCGGGATCGAATGTCCGCGTGATCGGGAAAGAAACTGGAGCCGGCGTTAAACGTTGGCAGGAGATTGAGTGGCAATGAACAAAATGGTCGAACGGAGCGTCAGGGATACGAAGGATATGTTGCCCGTTGCCAGTCCGGTTCAGCAGGACGACCATCCGCAGAGCCTGTTCCTGGATCCCGATATCAGCGATCTGCAGTCGGGATCGCGGTTGCGCGGCGCAATCCTCGAATATTCCGGGCGAGGAATTTCGGGTTGGATTGTCGACGCCCAGTCGCCTGCTTCGACCGTTTCGATAGCGCTCTTCATCGCTTCCCACTGTGTTGAAGAGGGACGCACCGGCCGATCCATGCCGGCCCGCGTCGGCCCACGGAGCGTGATCGGACGTCCGGGATTTCGGATCGATCTATCGACGCCGGGCGTGCGGCGGCGGCTGGCGCGTGCCCTGAGAAACACGCTGGTGGAGCCCAAGCATGCGCAGATCTATCTCCGTATCAGCCTGAGCGACGGCGAGTACTACGAGATACCGCTGTTCGAGAACTTCACCGCGAGCGAAGTGGTCGTTGCGCTGGGTTTCTCGATCGAGGACTACGACGATCTGCTGTTTCCGAACAACGACAACAGGACCGTTGCCGGAGTGGCGGACGCCGCCACCAAAGAGGTGCGCTACATCTGCTTCTACCTGCCGCAATTCCATTCATTTGAGGAAAATGACAGGTGGTGGGGACCGGGGTTCACCGAGTGGACCAACGTCGCGCGCATGCGCGCCCAGTTTCCGGCTCACGAGTCCCCGTGGTTGCCGGCCGATCTCGGATTCTACGATGTCCGGCTGCCGGAGACGCGCCGTCAGCAGGGCGACCTTGCGCGCAAGTACGGCATCGATGGATTTTGCTACTACGTCTACTGGTTTCAGGGGAGACGGCTGCTGGAGAAGCCGCTTCAGCTGCTGCTCGAGGACGGCGAGCCGAACCTGCCGTTCTGCATCTGCTGGGCAAACGAGAACTGGTCCCGCCGGTGGGACGGCTCGGATGCCGAGCTCTTGTTGGGACAAAATCACTCGCTGGACGACGACGTCCGCTTTATCGACGACATGGCCGACCTGCTGCTCGATGAGCGCTACATCGCCGTCGATGGCCGAAAGGTCATCGTGATCTACAGGCCGTCATTGTTGCCGGACAAGCAGCGCCTGTTCGAGATCTGGCGCCAGAGGGCCAGAGAACTTGGAATCGGCGAGCTGCTGATCTGCAATGCGATGACCTTCGGCGAGTTCGACCCGCGTGACGTCAATTGCGATGCGGCGATCGAGTTTCCGCCGCACACGGTCTCGACGCGGGAAGTGCCGCCGGCCGAAGTCGATGCGCCGCCGACCTTCGCCGGTAAGGTGTACGACTATGTCGATGCCATGCGATCGTCGATCGGCAAGACCTACGATTTCCCGTTCTTTCCTGCCGTGATGCCGCGTTGGGACAATACGCCGCGCAAGGGCGCGCGCGGTCATGTCTTCACCCGGTCCAGTCCGGAGGCCTTCGAGGTCTGGCTGCGCGACGCGACGCTGCGGGCCAAGGGCAACAGCTTCTCCGAGTCGCTCGTGTTCATCAATTCCTGGAACGAGTGGGCCGAGGGTGCCCATCTCGAGCCGGATTCGCGTCATGGACGCGCATTCCTCGAGGTCGTGCGAAGGGTCGCTTCGGCGGAGCCCATCTCATCCCAGATTCGCAATAGTCCGGATCTGCTGGATTGCCTGAGCAGGCAGGAGCTCGAGTGGGCGGTGAAAGAAGCCTCGACGCATGTCGAGGTGCTTGCAAGCCTGCACCGATCCGGCCTGACGCATTCCGGGGTCCAACGCGCAAGAAGCGGCATTCCGGTCGAGGCAGAAGGGGCGTCAGACAATCCGGAAGGGTCGTTGCTGGTCATCGAGAACATCAATTCGCAAACCGGCGAACGTGTGATCGTCGATCCGCGCTATGAGATCCTGGTGCGGGGATGGATTTGCGCGGGCAATGCTTTCGAAGCCAGCCGACAGAGGACGGGATTCCTGATCCTGTCGGCGCTTGCTCCGGGGAGCGCGGCCAACAACGGGTACTGCCTGATCGTCGATTGGCACGAGCGCGTCGACGTCAAGGAGTACATGAAGGCCGAAAGCAGGGATTGCTATTTCGGCTTCCAGCTGTCGTTCTCGATTCAGGATCTGCCGGATGGTGAATATCAACTCGCGGTCCTGGAGGTCGGTGACGGAGCCAGCGCACTCGTAAGGTCCCGCCACTCGATCATCGTGAGACGTTGAGGTCGCCGCCGATGCTCGCAAGCGTTGTCATCGCGTGCTACAAGCACGAGCAGTATCTCGAGGAGTGCCTCGAGACGGTCTATCAGCAGACCTTTGCCGACATTGAACTCGTCATCGTGGACGACAATTCGCCGGACAAGAGTTTTGAGGTCGCGCAGAAGGTCATCAAGAAGAGGTCGTTCGGAAAGCGCTTTGTCTCGTGCAAGCTGCTCAAGAACCCCCAGAATCTCGGCGCCCACTACACCTGGAACAGGGCGCTGTCGCTGACGAACGGCGACATGATCTTTCTTCTGAACTCGGACGATGCTTTCTCGAAGGAGCGAGTGCGGCTGTTCGCGGATCAATATGCCAATGAGCGGCTGTTCTTCGGCTTCTCGGCCGTTGAGCCGATCGACGAGCACGGCAAGTCGATCAGCAACTACCAGTTTCCCACACGCCTGCGCTATGCGATCGATCGGGCGCAGATTGCCGGTGCGCCGCTGTCATGGACATTCCTGGACTCCCAGATTGCGGCGTCGACCGGAAACTTCGTCTTCAGCCGTGAACTGCTGCGACAGGTGGGCTGGCTCGCTGACCTCAAATATTGTCACGACTGGGACTTCGCGCTGCGCGCCGTCACCAAGGTCGAGCCGACCTATCTCGAGACCGACCGCTATCTGTATCGGCTCCACTCCACCAACAGTTTCCGAAGCCTGAGCAAGGTGGCGGAGAGCGAGACGAAGGCGTGCATGGAATCGTACTGCCTGAACGCGATCTCGTCGCGGCCGCAGAACAAGACCTGCCTCAGCCCGTCCAATTTCGGCGATTCGTTCTACGACTTCGTGAAGCTGCACCCGAACTTCAACTACTGGGTCAAGCAGATCTACGCTCCCTATCATCCGGAGCATCGGACGGTGGACTCGAACGATCGGACCATGCCGATTCGCTGGCGTTGATCGGGAGAGAGCCGCGTTGTCCGTTCCGATGCAATCGGAACAGCGCCTTGATCGAGCGTGCGCCGCGGCTCCGTGCACGCCGCGACACACTTCGTCGTAGCCAATCTAGCAGAGGTTTTTCGACGCCGTCTTTGCGGTCGCCTTGAGAACTTCGCGCAGCGCTTCCAGGCGATCGGTTTGGCAGGGCACGGTCGGGACCAGCCAGCCACCTTCGTCGTTTTCGTTCCAGGCATAGATCAGCACCGCGGGGGCCCGGCGATCGGGCGCACGGCTGTTCACCCAATTGATCGATTGCGCCAGATGGCCGGCCAATTCCTTCTTGGTCGGGGCGGTGTAGAAATTGGCGACGCCATCGCCGGGACGCTGCGACTTTTCCCAGGGCACCGGACGTTCGATGCGCGGGCGGCGGTCCCATCCGGTCATCACCGTGGGCACGACCGGGACCTGGCTTGCGGAAAGATCGTTCCAGCCCTTCTCCGCATACTTCGCAAGATCGGCAAAGCTGCCGCGGCCGTTGCCGGTCGTGATCGCATATGAGCCTACCGCGTCGGCGCCCAGATTGACGGCCTCCTGGCTCAGGAATTTCGCGTCTCCCGCCAGCACGATGTAGGGATTGGCAAGCCCGGCACCGTTGGCGTCGGATTTGAACTTGCTCAGCTGAGTGCGCAGACCCTGCACGCCGCCCCAGCTCCGCTGCACATCCGCACCCTTGATGAAGCCCAGGAAGTAGAGCGGCCGATCGTTCTCCACCCTCAGATAATTCTTGTCCGCCATGAGGCCGATGTGCTCCTGGGGCAGCGAGGACAGCTTGGCCGCCGATCCCCATCGCCCGAGCTCGGTAAACATGCAGTATCTCAGTTCGGCCGCCTTCGGCCGCGCTCTGAAGGCGTACAGGGCTTTCGACATCGGGTGGTTGGCGCCGTAGGCGGCGAATGCCCAATAGTCCAGTCCTGCGAAGATGGCCTGGTCGATCTCCTTGTCCATCTCGGCCTCGATCGAAGCCGAAAAATCGAGCGCGTTGGGATCGCGGTTCATCTGCGTTCCGAAGAACGGCGTCCGCCAACGATATTTTTCCGGACCGAGCGATTGCTTCATGGCCTCCGTCGGCTGGGAGCCCGGCGCGTACCAGGCGTCCCATCGAATGGCTCCGACGAGGGGGCGGGAAGCTGCGGCGGCCGCAGCAGGATTGCTGGAACCCAGCAAGCCGAGCGAGCCGGGCAGCAGGCTTGCTGATAACGATGCCAAAAACATCCGTCGTGTAAGCGCGAACGGCTTACGGACTGCTTCGTTCCCATTGTCCATTGGCGATCTCCGATCGTTCTCGTCCGGTGCTACGGTTTCATGCAAATGACAGCGATCCCTGGCGCTCTATTATATTGATTTCCCTCGAAATAACCTTACAACAGTTAAAATGTGAGCGCCGCGTGTTATAGCCTTATTCTTGTAGGATAAGTGCGCTAATAGGGAATTCGTGGTGCGAACCAATGGTAATTGCTTGTTGATCTCGTGGGGAGCGACTCAGGTTGGACATGGAAATTCCTGCATCGTCTAGTTTCAGCTCAGGCGTGAATCTCGATGCGCTTCCAGCAAGCGAGATCGAGACAAGGCTTCGAGATTTCTTTTCCGGGCGGATCGCAAATCCGAAGCCCGACGACCTCATCCAATCGGTCGAGCAGTTGGAGCAGCAATACGGCCACTACAAGGAGTTCCAGTTTGCAAAGGCGGCAGCGCTTGTGCAGGCATGTGATTTCGCCGGAGCGCGCGCAATTCTTCTTGATCTGGTCAAGCAGCTGCCATCCGACTCGCGGATGTTGCATCGTCTGGCGGTCGCGGATCTCAGCATGGGATCGGCCCACGAGGCGCTGGATGTCTATCTCTCCGCGCTCGCTGCGGCCCCGACCAGTGAAAATCTGCGGCGGGAGTTTGCAGGCCTCCTGCGCGTGATGGAGGCGAAGAAACTCTATGTCGGGGTCGATCGGAAGAAGCATGGCCTCTCCGTCGTGTGCGCCATCAAGAACGAGGGCGACGACCTGCTGGAATGGCTGCACTTTCACAGATTGGTCGGGGTAGATCACTTCTATCTCTATGACAACGGCAGCACCGACAATACGCGCGCCGTGATCGAAGCCTTCCCGTGGCCCGAAATGATCACCTATCATTTCGTGGAGGGGGAATTCGGCCAGATGCGCGCGTTCTCCCATGCGATCGACAGCTATCGCAATTGTTCGGAATGGTGCGCCTTCATCGATGCCGATGAGTACCTGTTTCCGACAAAGGCCGGCAACGTCAAGGACGTCCTGGCGGAGGTTGGGCCGGCGCCGGCGGTGGCGGTGCATTGGCTGAACTTCGGGTCGAACGGTCACGACGCGAGGCCGGCCGGCCTGTGTATCGAGTCGTTCACGCGTCGCGCTCCGGACGACTTTCCGGATCATTTCATCATGAAGTCAATCGTGCGGCCCGACACCATCGTGTCCTACCTGCATCCCCATCAATCGCTCGTTTTGGGCTGCTATGTCGCCGAAGACGGCACGCCCATCTTCCCGATCGACGGCCGCTGCACGGCCCCGAAGCGGGACAAGCTCGTGATCAATCACTATTACACGAAGTCACGGCAACAATTGCTGAAGAAGCGTGAGCGCGGCCGGCCGCTCGCCGATGGAGATCCCGAGAAAATCCGCGCGATGGAGTTCTTCACGTTGCGGGATCGCAACGATATCGAAGATACGACGATCCAGCGGTTTCTTCCGGAACTGAAGAAGCTGGTCCAGGGTTGAAACCTGGAAGCAGTAGAAGGGCGCGCCAATTGGCGCGCCCTTCTTGTTTGGTGCATTGAACTGATCGTGGCAGTAGCGACCGGCTACGGAGGCTCTGGTCAGCTACAGCGGCTCCAGGCGGTATTTCGCGAGCAGGGCTTGTGCGGCATCGATGTCGATCCTTGCTGGCCTTTGGAAGACCGACATATTGTTGGCGCGCGCGATTTCGCGCGCGACCGTCCGCACCGAATGGTAATGGGGGCGGTTCTCGAAGTCGTGGATCGCGATGAAAGCGCCCGGTGCGGCGTGCAGCACGCATTGCACGAAGCAAGCCACGCGAAACCGGCCGTCAACGAAGTACAGGTCGGCCGTCCTGCTTTCCGGGCGTTCCCAGATGCGTTCGTGGTAATCGGGCCAGGAGCTCTCTTTCTCCTTCTCGACAGGGTAACCCCACTCGCGCAGCTTGCCGATATCGACGTGCAGCAGCTGTGGCTGGGTGCTCGCACCGCGCGTGGCGTCGGCGACCTTGGAGAGCCATTCCGACGAGGAATCGATCGAGATGACCCAGTCCTTCCTGGTCTGGCAGGCGAGCCAGGTGCTTCCGCCCGACCCGAATTCCAGATAGCGGGTCGAGAGATCCACGAAGCTTTTGAACAATGTCTGTTCCTGACCGTCCATTGCGATATTCATGGCGGGATCCCCTGGTTTCTCGATCTGTTGTCTGGCGGGCGGTTGCCAATCCACCGTCGGAAGGCGGTCGCGGCTCGTCAGGCCGCGATGAGATCCGGTTGAAACCTCATCGCGCTTGCCGGCTTCCTGTTCGCTGTCCACGCCGACGGCTTTGAGAGAGCGGCGGCTACTGGTTCAGCCCGACGCGCTCCACCTTGTAGCCGCGCTCCAGGATCGCGCGCCACCAGGGTTGCTCGTCGACATACCAGCGCACTGTCTTGGCGATGCCGGTCTCGAAATTCTCCTCGGCGCGCCAGCCGAGCTCGGTCTCGAGCTTGGTGGCGTCGATGGCGTAGCGGCGGTCGTGGCCGGGCCGGTCGGCGACGAAATTGATCAGCTGGCGCCGCGGCCCTGCCGCAGTCGGCGTGACCTCGTCGAGCAGGTCGCAGATGCTTTCCACGACGTGCAGGTTGGTGCGCTCGTTGCGGCCGCCGACATTGTAGGTCTCGCCGACCTCGCCGCGCTCCAGCACCAGCGTCAAGGCCTTGGCGTGGTCCTCGACGAACAGCCAGTCGCGAACGTTCTGGCCGTCGCCATAGACCGGCAGCGGCTCGCCGGCGAGCCCCTTGATGATCATGTGCGGGATCAGCTTTTCCGGGAAGTGGTAGGGGCCGTAATTGTTGGAGCAGTTGGTCACCAGGGTCGGCAGCTCGTAGGTCTCGCGCCAGGCGCGCACCAGATGATCGGACGAGGCCTTGCTGGCCGAATAGGGCGAGTTCGGCGCATAGGCCGTGGTCTCGGTGAACAGCCCCTCGTCGCCGAGCGAACCGAACACCTCGTCGGTCGAGATGTGCAGGAAGCGGAACTGGTCGCGCTTCTGGGGCGAGAGCGTGCGCCAGTGGCGCAGCGCCTCCTGCAGGATCGTGAAGGTGCCGACGATGTTGGTCTGGATGAATTCGCCGGGCCCGTCGATCGAGCGGTCGACATGGCTTTCCGCCGCAAGATTCATCACCGCGTCGGGCTGATATTTCTCGAACAGCCGGCGCAGCACCTGTGCTTCGCAGATGCAGGCCTTTTCGAAGCTGTAGTTCAGGCTTTCGGTCGAGCCGGGCAGGGAGGCGAGGTTCGCCGCATAGGTCAGCTTGTCGATGTTGACGACGCGGGCGTGAGTGTCTCGCAGGAGGTGCCGGACCACGGCCGAGCCGATGAATCCCGCGCCGCCGGTGACGAAGATCGTCGATCCCTTAAACCGCATGTTTGAATACCTCGGCTGTGCGGGGCTGACCCTGGAACGAGCGGTAGACCGACAGCAGATACTCGCCGTAGCTGCTCTTGGCGGTCTTCTGCGCCACCCGCGCGAAGGCTTCCAGCGAGATGTATCCCTGCCGCAGCGCGATCTCCTCGGGGCAGGCGATGCGCAGGCCCTGGCGCTGCTCAAGGATCTGGACGAAATGGCTGGCCTCGACCAGCGAGGAGTGGGTGCCGGTATCGAGCCAGGCAAAGCCGCGGCCGAGCACCTCGACAAAGAGGTCGCCGCGCTCGAGATAGGCCTTGTTGACGTCGGTGATCTCGATCTCGCCGCGCGGGGACGGCTTGATGCCGGCGGCGATGTCGACCACGTCATTGTCGTAGAAGTAGAGACCGGTGACGGCGACATTGGATTTCGGCCGCTTCGGCTTCTCCTCGATCGACAGCGCACGGCCGGTACCGTCCAGCTCGATCACGCCATACTGTTCCGGCGCGTTCACGACGTAGCCGAACACGGTGGCGCCTTTCCTGCGGACCGAGGCGGCCGACAGCATGCTGGGCAGGCCGTGGCCGTAGAAAATGTTATCGCCTAACACAAGAGCGACGGAGTCATCACCGATGAACTCGCGTCCGACGATGAAGGCGTCGGCGAGGCCGCGCGGGGTCTCCTGTGTCGCATAGGCGAACCGGACACCCATCTCGCTGCCGTCGCCGAGCAGGCGCTGGAACAGCGGCTTGTCCTGCGGCGTGGAGATGATCAGGATATCGCGGATTCCGCCGAGCATCAGCGTCGACAGCGGATAATAGATCATCGGCTTGTCGAAGACGGGTAGCAGCTGCTTGGAGACGACGGTGGTCACCGGATACAGGCGCGAGCCGGTGCCACCGGCAAGGATAATGCCTTTCATGGTCCCTCACAATTTGACTATCAAAACATAACATATAGCGTGCGCCGCACAAGTTTGTTATGAGATGGAAATTAACATTTCAGGCGCGTCAAACTGGAACAAATGTTAAATGAACGTCATCAAGACCGAGCTTCCTGAAGTCCTGATCGTCGAGCCGAAGCTGTTCGGCGACCAGCGCGGCTTCTTCCTCGAGACCTACCAGCTGCCCCGCTATGTCGAGCACGGCATCGCGCGGCCCTTCGTGCAGGACAACATGTCTCGTTCGGCCTACGGCGTGCTGCGCGGGCTGCATCTGCAAAACCCGCTCACCCAGGGCAAGCTCGTGACCGTGCTGCGCGGCAAGGTGCTGGACGTCGCCGTCGACGTGCGTGTCGGCAGCCCGAATTTCGGCAAGCACGTCGCGGTCGAGTTGAGCGAGGACAACCGCCGGCAATTATGGGTACCGCGCGGCTTCGCCCACGGCTTCGTGGTGCTCTCGGAAACCGCCGACTTCTTCTACAAATGCGATGACTTCTATAGCCCCAAGGACGAGCTCTCGATCCGGTGGAACGATCCGGCGATCGGGATCGAATGGGGCGTCGACAAGCCGCAGCTGTCGGCCAAGGATGCGGATGCGCCGCTGCTCGCCGACGCCAGCAACCTTCCGACCTATGGACAAATCTGATGCGGATTCTTTTGACGGGAACGCGCGGCCAGGTCGGCAGTGCGCTGAAGCCTCTGCTGGAGGGCCACGGCACCATCATCGCGCCGCCAACCGCGGAGTTCGATCTGTCGAAGCCGGAGACGTTGACGGCGGAGCTCGAGAGACTGAAGCCCGATCTCATCATTAATCCCGCGGCCTATACGGCCGTGGATCGCGCCGAGGACGAGCGCGAGCTGGCGTTCCTGGTCAACGCCAAGGGACCCGGAAAGCTGGCGAAATGGGCGGCAGCGAACCGCGTGCCGCTGGTGCATTTCTCCACGGACTACGTCTTCAACGGTTCAGGCGACCGGGCGTGGCGCGAGGACAGTCCGACCGAACCATTGTCGGCCTACGGCGCCAGCAAGCTTGCCGGCGATCTTGCGATTCAGGCGGCGGGTGGGGCGCATCTGATCGCGCGCACCTCCTGGGTCTATGCCGCAACAGGCACGAATTTCCTGCGCACCATCGCGCGGCTTGCCGGCGAGCGTAAGGAGCTGCGGATCGTGGCCGACCAGATCGGCGCGCCGACGACGGCGCAGGCGATCGCCGGCGCGGTCGCCGGCATCGTCCTGCCGAACATCACCACGCTGCACGATCAACTCGTGCGCAGCGGCGGTGTGGTCAATCTCGTTTGCGCCGGCGAAACCAGCTGGCACGGCTTTGCAACTGCCATTGTCGGCGGGCTGCGGTCGCGTGGTGTCACGCTGGCCGTCGACAATATCGTGCCGATCGCAACGGCCGATTTCCCGACCAAAGCGGTGCGTCCGGGCAATTCGCGGCTGGATCTGACGCGGCTGAAGACGCAGTTCGGGGTCACGATGCCGACGTGGCAGGAAGCGCTCGCGCGCGAGCTCGACGCATATGTCCAGCTTTGCGCGCCAGCTCACGCCTAGCGCTCGGAATGTGAAGCGAATTCTCCGCACCAAACACGAGGCGTTTGCGCCGGGACGATGCCGAGACGACAAGCAAAAAGCGCGATGAGGATTCAACCTCATCGCGCTTTGGAGTTGGACGGCGTTGAACGGCCGCTCAGCGCGGCCGGCCGATGCTGTCGTAGGTGAAGCCGTGCGCGGCCATCTCGTCCGGACGGTAGATGTTGCGCAGGTCGACGACGACAGGATGCTTCATTTCCTGCTTGATGCGCTTGAGATCGAGCGCGCGGAACTGGCGCCACTCGGTCACGATCACCAGCCCGTCGGCCTGACGGGCGCATTCATAGGCGTCCTTGCAGTACTCGATCTCGGGCAATTCCTTGCGGGCCTGCTCCATGCCGACCGGATCGTAGGCCCGAACCTTCGCACCGAAGTCGATCAGGCCGTTGATCAACGGGATCGAGGGTGCCTCGCGCATGTCGTCGGTATCGGGCTTGAACGTCAGGCCGAGCACGCCGATCGTCTTGCCGCGCAGCTCGCCTCCGAGCACGTTGGCGACCTTGCGCGCCATCGCGCGCTTGCGGTTGTCGTTGGCGGTCAGCGTGGCTTCGACGATCTTCAGCTGGACGTCGTGATCGAGCGCCGTCTTGAACAGCGCACGGGTATCCTTCGGGAAGCACGAGCCGCCATAGCCCGCGCCGGCATGCAGGAACTTGGTCCCGATCCGGTTGTCGAGCCCGATGCCGCGCGCGACTTCCTGGACGTTTGCCCCGACCTTTTCAGAGAGATCGGCGATCTCGTTGATGAAGGTGATCTTGGTGGCGAGGAACGCATTTGCGGCGTATTTGATCAATTCCGCCGTGCGTCGCGCGGTATAGAGGATCGGCGCCTGGTTCAAATAGAGCGGGCGATAGACTTCGCCCATCACCTTCTTGGCCCGCTCGTCCTCGGTGCCGACGACGATCCGGTCGGGATGGCGAAAATCCTGGATTGCGGCGCCTTCGCGCAGGAATTCGGGGTTCGAAGCAACCGCGAAATCCGCGTCAGGACTGGTCTCGCGGATCAGGCGCTCCACCTCGTCGCCGGTGCCCACCGGCACGGTCGACTTCGTCACCACCACGGTGAACTTCTTGAGCGCTGCGCCGATCTCCTTGGCGGCCGCATAGACGTAGCTCAGGTCCGCATGGCCATCGCCGCGCCGCGAGGGCGTTCCCACCGCGATGAACACGGCATCGGCGTCGCCGACGGCGCCCGCAAGCTCCGTCGTGAAGGTCAGCCGGCCGGCGGCGGCATTGGTCTCGACGAGCTTATCGAGGTCGGTTTCGTAGATCGGGATCTTGCCGCGCTTCAGGGCCTCGATCTTGCCGGCGTCCTTGTCGACACAAACGACCTGATGGCCGAAATCGGCGAAACACGCTCCGGATACGAGACCTACATATCCCGTTCCAACCATTGCAATCTTCATGAATCCGCTCGTCGATCAGTGTGGAGAGGAGGAGTTAGCACTAGCACAATTGGCGCCGATAACGCCAAGTTTTATAACGTATGGTTTGTGTTGGAGCTCGGCGGCTTTTTGTGCAAGCGGTGATGGCGCGAGTGCAGTTGAGCGCTCGCTAATCACCTTGGGCGCGCCATGGACACATTCTCAACTTGAAATCGACCGACAATCGAGCCGACGTTTGAGGGGTGGACATGAGCACGAAGACGATTGGCAAGCAGAGGCCCTCAGGAGCTGAATACGCGTCGTTGCAAACGCAATTCTCCAGATACGATCGCACGACGTTTTCTGGATTTGTTTATGATCGCGCCGATCCGACCCGACGCTATGCCGTCGAACTGCTGGTCGACGGCGAGCCATACATGTCATCATTGTGTGACGAGTTTGTAACACAGCTTGCCGACGCCGGAATCGGCGACGGCCGGTTTGGCTTTACCTTCAACGTGCAGGACGAGGTCAGCTCGAATGCTGCGATCATCGAGGCAAGACTGGCCAATATCGGAAGTCCCGTCGGTGCTCCGATTCGCTGCGATGTCGCTGCACCGGACGCGCAGTGGCACCGTATCGGCGAGATCAAATGGGCCGGCGGCTTGCGCTTCGAGGGCTGGCTTGCGCAGGACGTCGACGAGGACATCGAGATCCTGATCGCGCAGCGCCCGGTGATGACCGTGAAGCCGACCGGGTGGACCAACGTTGCGCGCGGCAGCGAGTTCGGCGTCGGCCGTCGGATCGATTTTCATCTGCCTGAGCACTTTGCCGACGGTCGCGTGCGCGGGCTGTCCGCGCGGACGGTTTCGGGACGGAGCCTGATCGCGGAGCCGGTTGCATTCGTGGCCTTCGAGCGCGGCCTGGAGCAGACCATCGCGGAGCTCGGACGCTGGGACAGCGAGCGGCTGCGCGGACGATTGTTCGATCAGCTCCTGCCTGCCTCGGTGCCGTTTCACAGCTATCCTGGCTGGAAAGAGCGGTTCTCACCGCCGACGCCGCCACCACAGTCCGATGTGCTGTCCGAGGCCGCGGTCGTCCTGATCGGCGAGGCCAGGGTGGACGAAAGCATCGAGAGCCTGGAGGCGCAACGCCACGCGGCCTGGTCGGCGGTGTGCCTGCCGGCGCGTGGATTCAGTCAGTTCGCCCCTGACGCCGCGCGCGAGTTCGTCGACGGCGATGCCGCGAGCAGCGCGTTCTTCGTGTTCTGCCTGAGCGGAACGATTCTCGCGGAAGATGCCTTGCAGCGCTTCGCTGATGTGTTCGCGTCCGAGCCCAGTTGCGATCTCGTCTATGGCGACGTCGAGGTTTCGGCCGGCGCCGGCGCGGTCTGGCCGCTGCTGCTTTCGGCATTCGATCTCGAACGTGCGCTCGAGCAGGGCTATGGCGCGTATTGCTTTGCGGTGCGCCGGGAACGCGCCGTGGCAGCGCTGCGATCGGCGGCGTCGCTCTACGACATCTTCATTGGCTGCATGGAGCGTGAGCGAACTTATCACCTGCCGGGATCTGTCGCGGCGTTGCCGCCCATCGATGCGTCCGCCGCAACCGCCGAACTGGTCGCGGCAAGCAAAGCCTATTTCGCCAGGACCGGCGTCGAGGCGAATGTCGAGCCGCGGAAAGCTGGTCTTCTTCCGGCCGTTCGGGTCAAACGTGCGGTCGATTGGAACGAGCGCACCACCATCATCATCCCGACCAGAAATCGCGCCGAACTGCTCAAGCGGTGCATCGAGACGGTCTTGCCGGCCGCGCATGAGACCAACGCCCGGATTCTCGTCGTCGACAACAGCTCGAGCGAGCCGGAGGCGCTGGACTATCTGGAGGGTCTTTCGGCGGATGAGATCGATGTCATTTCGGTCGAGGGTCCGTTCAACTTCGCAGCCATCAACAATGCTGCCGTCGATTGCGTCGATACCGACAACATCTGCTTCCTCAACAACGACGTGCAGGCGCTCGACGACGGCTGGCTGGCGGAGATGCTGTGGCGGCTCGCCGCTCCCGATGTGGGCGCCGTCGGCGCAAAGCTGCTCTGGCCGAGCAGCGTCGTGCAGCATGGCGGGGTGGTGCTCGGCGCCAATTTCTCCGCCGCGCACGCCTTCAACGACCGGATGGATGGTGATCCCGGCTATGGTGATCTGCTCCAGGTGGCGCACGAATGTTCGGCGGTGACGGCCGCGTGCCTCTTGATGCGCAAGCGCGACTTCGTGGCGGTCGGCGGCATGGATGAGATCCGCTTTCCGATCAGTTTCAACGATATCGATTTGTGCCTGAAGCTGCGCCAGCTCGGAAAGCGGATCGTATTCACGCCGGACGCCAAACTCGTTCACCTGGAATCGGCAAGCCGGGGCCGCGATTCCGCGCCGGACCGCAAGGCCCGCTTCGGGCATGAGCTGGCGATGCTGCGCGCGAAGTGGGGCGAGGTGCTGCTCGACGATCCCTATTACAGCCCGCTGCTGGGGCTGGATTCGACGCCGTTCTCTTCGATGGCATGGCCGCCGCGGTCATGGAAGCCGCGCGCCAACCTCAAGCCGGTGCCGACCACTCCTCCGATCGGGATGTAGCCGCACGTCCTCGACCACCCAGTCGAGGACGGCGGCAGCCGCATCACCGGCGTCGAGGCCGGGCTGCAGCTTCAGGTCGGTCGTTCGGCCACGTCCCGGTGGCGTTGGAAGCCATTCCGTCGTGGCCGCCGGCAATCCGGTCGCCAGCAGCGCGTCCACCAGCGGATGTCCAAATGCCGGTTCGCCGACGTCGAGCACCAGTTTCGTGATGCCGTGACCTTCGATGAGGGTGGCGACGTCGTCGACGGCGATTGCGCCGGTGACCATGACGTTTGTCCGCTGCATCAGCTTGAGATCGTCGAGGGTGGTGCCGAGCACGATGATCCCGGCGTCTGCATCGGCATCGGCCATTTGATCGCTGAGCGCTCTGACGAAACGAAATTCCGCCGCGTTGCCGTGCAGGGCAAGCAGGCCGAGGCGCGCCGGGCCGCTGACGGCAGAATATCGCGCCGGCCGCGCCGACGGGTCGCTAGGCCTGACCACTTCCAGGCCGAGAACCGATACTGAAAAGGCGGCCGCGGCTTCGCCGATCGCGATCACGCGTCGGGCCCCTTCGACGAGACCGGTCCATTCCGGATGGAGGCCCGATCCGATCGCGGCGCGCGCGGCAAGTCTGGTGTCGGTGATCAGGAGCTCGTAGGCGAAATGTTGCGTGAGCTGCGCGAGACATGCGCCGGGGATGCGGTTCGGCTCCGCAATCTCCAGCGAACGGATTCGCAGATCGACGAGCAGCTTCAGGAGAGCGTCGCGGCCCTCTGGCGTCGCAACGTCGAGTGCGATCGACTGCGGAGCTCCGCCATCCGGGGCGAAGATCGCAGCCGGTTGGCGTCGTCCGTCGCCGCGGAAGTGCACGATCAGACCGCGCGTGCCTTGCGCCGCAAGCTGTCTGCACCGCCTGGTGGCAATCTCGCAGCCGATGGCAGAACCGCAGAGGATGACATGCGGGGCGGCGGTGTGCTGTTCGTTGGCGAGCAGTTTGAGCTCGAGCGCCGCGCGGCAATCGCGCAGCGGATCGGCGAGCAGGAATGCCGCGCACTCCGTCGCATAGCGCCGGTACCGGTGCTCGAGCACGCGAAGATTACGCAGCACCAGCGAACGCTTCTCGCCAAGAAACGAGCGCGAGCCTTCGTGGCCGACAAAGACCGAAGGGATGCACACGTTGCGGAAGCCGGCCTCCGCGGCGCGCAGGCAGAAGTCGACGTCTTCGAGATAGCCGCGATAGAAGTCGTCGGAGAGCGCATGCACGGCGTCGAGGCATTCGCGGGTGATGTAGAGACAGAACCCGATGCCGTTGGGAATGTCGATTGCGATCCCGGAATTTGCAGTGCCCGCAAGCTCGTCCAGCAATTCCAGCTCGTCGGGCAAGGGCAGGGGATTCGACCGGTTCGCAACCGGAAAGCTGGTATATTCGCCGTTGTTCGAGAGCGGGGTCGCGGTGCCGACGCCCGGCGTCGATTGCACGGCGCTTCGCAAGCGTTGCAGCGCGCCTTTCGGCAGTATCGTATCCGAGTTCAGCAGCACGACGTCGCCGGTATCAGTCTCGCCAAGCGCCCGGTTGACCGCGCCGACAAAGCCGAGATTGTGCGCGTTGGTCAGCAGCCGGATGCGCTGCTCGGACGCCAGCTCGCCGAGCAGGTGCTTGATGTCGGGCTCGGGCGAGGCATCATCGACCACGACGATGGTCGCGCCCGGCGTGCAGGCGACCGCAGTCGATGCGCTCTCGATGCAGGCGCGCGTCGCGGCGAAATCCCGGTAGACCGGGATGATGATGGTGAGCGGAGGCGTTTCGGCGCTCTCGGCGCGAGGCGGCCGTTGCGGCGCGTTGCGGCGATCCGGCGCGCGGTTGGCCGGCAGCTGAATGCTCGCGATGACGCGGCCCGCCTGTGCGATCTCGAGGCGTTGCGAGGTCGTGGACGCCGGCCGCATCAGACGGAAGCTCGCAGCGCGTCGCCCGTTGAGCGCAAACCTGTGACCGGGATCGGCGGGAAGCCGGACGGTGCTGGATTGATCCGCCTGCGCCAGCGAGAGGTGTGGATCGTCTTCGCCTCGCCACGTCACCCATCCCTTCACCTCCTCATCGCGGAAGTCGATACGGGCGCAGGCGTCCTGACCGCTCTGCTCCAGCAGCAGCAGCGCGCTCCTGACTGAGTCCGGATCGTCATCGCGCCGTGCGACGCTTCGCGCGGCTTCGATCTGCGCAAGGCCGTCGCCCCAAGCCATCATGCGCCGCGCGGCGGCAAGATCGTCCGGTTCCAGTTCGAGCGCCTTGGCGATGCTGGCGACCGCCGCATCCATGAGGTCGAGGCGAAACAGCGCTTCGGCGCGCAGCAAATGGGCGCGGGCGCCCGGATGCGGCAAGATCCGGCAGCGGCGGTCGGCGAGCGCGAATGCGCGACGGAAATCTCGTGCCTCGAGCGCCCCGACCGCGGCCCGCTCGAGATCGACATGGTGGAGCGTTCTGGAGGTAAAGGCGGGCCTGGGCGCGTCGGCGGTCAAGTGTCGCCCTTATCTGCCCGCATGGTCAGCCCGCCGTCTTGACGGCGTTCTGCCGGCTCCGGAACACGCGCACCCGTCCCTCGAGGCGCGGTGCCTCCTGGCGCGGCATCGGGGCGGCGGGTTCAGCGGGCCTTGGCTGTCGGGGCGCGAGGGGCGCTGCCTGCACCCGGTGCTCTTCGAGACTGAGCTTGAGGCCCACCAGCGGTTCCCGGCCCGAAGGGCCCGATACGACAATCCGGTTCCCGGTGACGCGCAAGGCGGGAGCCCCGAGGAAGATGGTCTCGGCGGCAATGGCGTAGCGATCCGCGCCGGGTCCCGTGGCCTCCAGCGAGAGCCCCGTGATGGCCAGCGCGCGGCCCCGGGTTCCGGCAAAGGTTCCGAGCGGAACGAACTGGTTGTCACCGCGCTGCGGCCTGGCGAACTTGACGGCATATTGCAGATTGAGGTCGTGCGGCTTGTTCGGCCAATCGAGCGCAATCCCCTCGATTCGGGCGGGTGCGGCGGGCCCTGCAATCCACGTATTCGGGCCGACCGTCACGTCACCCAGACCCGCGACATGCGCGAGCAGCTTGAGATCGCTCAATTCGTCGGGGCCAGCGTCGGGCTCGTAGGTGCCGAATGGCTGGCCGGCCGGCTGACCGATCGGCTGCACGGCCGGTTGTCCCTGCGTCAGCGGTTCGATCTTGATATTGGCGGCGGTCGAGCCACCGGCGCGCCCCGCCGTGACCTCGACGATCAGGCGGCTGGGCCGGGCCACCGACACGACCAGCGCGGTCTCGGGCGCAAACAGGGTTCCATTGGCCGCATCGGGTCCGGTAATAATGTTACAATTGTTAAGGCTGGCGCGATCGGCGTAGACGCGCACCACCGGAGGTGATGTCTTGTCGTCCGCGCCATTGTAGCGAACCAGGAAAAGACCCCGTGCCAGGTCAATGGTTTTCTGCTGAATCTGTTCGTTCATGGTCGCCTGCGAGCCTGACGGAATGGGTCGAGATGGTTCTCACACAGTGTGCCCCAAAAATTGGTGTGATAGAAGGGGGCTTAATGTTAATCCGGTGAGATAGTTCGCACGTGCATATCGAAGACACCCTGCCGGTCATGATCTCGGATCTGACCTCAATCGGAGACCGCGCGGCCGGGGGGCGCGCCCGCCCGCCAATGAACGTCCTGTTCGTCCACAACAACTTCCCAGCCCAGTACCGCCACATTGCGCGTGCGCTCGCGGAGCAGCCCGGCAACAAGGTCGTTGCGGTCGGATCGTCGACCGCCAGCACGACGCGGGATATCCGGCTGCTCAAATATTCGACGACCAAATCGGACTCCGCGATGGTGCATCCCTTTGCCCGCCGCTTCGATGTCGAGGCGCGGCGTGCCGAAGAGGTGCTGTATGCGCTGTCGTCGCTGTCGGGGCAGGGCTTCGTGCCCGACCTGATCTTCGCGCATCCCGGTTGGGGGGAGACGCTGCCGTTGCGCACGATGTTTCCGAAAGCGCGGATCATCCTCTATTGCGAATTCTATTACGGCGCCGAAGGCAGGGACGTCGGCTTCGATCCCGAGTTTCCGATGACGGGCCTCGACGGCAATGTCGCACTTCACTTGAAGAACGCGACGACGCTGCTGGCGCTCACCGAATGCGATTCCGGCGTTTCGCCGACGCCATGGCAGCGGTCGACCTTTCCCCGCGAATTTCAGAGCAAGATCGAGGTGATCCACGAGGGCGTCGACACCGATGAGGTGAAGCCCAATCCGGTCGCCAGCTTTCAGCTTCCGAACGGCGCGACGCTGTCGGCGGACGACGAGGTGATCACCTACGTCTCGCGCAATCTGGAGCCGGTGCGCGGATTCCATGTCTTCATGCGATCGTTGCCGCGGATCATGGCCGCGCGGCCGAATGCGCAGGTGGTGATCGTCGGCGGCAGCGGGACATCCTACGGCGCCAATCCGCCGAAGGGATCTAGCTGGAAGTCGATGTTCCTGGACGAGATCAGGTCGGACATTGATCTCCGCCGCGTGCATTTCCTCGGCCGGATTCCCCGGGACCAGTATCTTGCGCTGCTGCAGATCTCCTCGGTGCACGTCTATCTGACCTATCCCTTCGTGCTGTCATGGTCGCTGCTGGAGGCCATGAGTGCGGGATGTGCGGTGGTGGCATCGGACACCGCCCCGCTTCGCGATATCATCTCGGATGGCAACGGCCTGCTGGCGCCGTTCTTTGACATTGGTGCGCTGTCCGATCAGGTGGTCTCGGTGCTGTCACGGCCGAAAGCCTTCAAGAAGATGCGAATGAAGGCGAGGAGCTTTGTGCGAGACAATTACGACGCAAAGCGGGTCTGTCTGCCCCGGATGCTGACGCTCGTCGATGAAGGTGTCCTCCCGCGCACGCACGGCGGATAACGCCAGGAGCTAGCGATGCCGCTTGTCATCTCGGTTGCCCAGCGCAAGGGCGGGGTCGGAAAGACAACGCTTGCGGTCCTGCTGGCCGCAGAACTGGACCGGCGTACCGGCGTGGTGGGATTGGTCGACGCCGATTCCCAGGCCTCCGCCTGTCACTGGGCCGAGCCCGGCAATTTGTCGTTTCCGGTCTACCAGCTCGATCCGGAAACCCGGCCCGTCGCCGAATGGGCCAGGCTGATGCGCCAGATTCCGCATCAGATCATCGTCGTCGATTCCGCGCCCAATGATCGGGTGCTGGGTGCCGTGCTCGCGGTCGCCAACATCGTGCTGATGCCATGTACGCCTTCCGGCCTCGACATCGAGGCCACCGCGCGGACGATCGACATCGTGCGGGAGGTGCGTGCCGCGCGGCGCACGGCGCTGCGCGCCATGATCGTGCCGAACCGCGTCGACCAGCGCACGCTTGAAGGCCAGCAGCTGATCGAGGAGCTGGATGCGCTCGACGAGGAGATCGGGCCGATGATCGGAAGCCGCTCGGCCTATGTTCGCGCGGTCGCGCTCGGTCAATCGGTCGCCGATTTCGCCAGCGGCACGCCCGCGGATATCGAGATCAAGAAACTCGCCGACCTCGTCATGAGCTGGTGCGGGATCGCACCCCGGCAGCGCGTGACGGTCTAGAATCGCGATCCGTCGACCTGTACGCGCGTGATCATTGGGCAGCCGAAGGGCTTGCCGGCGCGGCAATCCGGCTTGGTTAACCGAGTGCTCGCGCGCATCCGGGCATTTGAGGCAAATGCCGCCGCGCGCTTGAGCGTGGGCTCAAGACATTTCCCGTACATGCTTCCCGTCACGGTGGGAGGGAAGAATGTACAACGTCAAGAGAGTGATGGCCTTGCTGCTGGCCATCGTCGCGCTCGGGACCAGCGCGCAGCAGACCCGGGCTGCAATGATCGGCTCGCCGCTGCCGCTGCGCGGCATGGTCGAGAAGATCAGCTTCAGCGAGCCGACGCTGGCGCCGATGGCCTACATGATGTTTTGCATGCGCTATGCCGACGAGTGCAAGCCGAAAGCCCGCGCCCGCATGGTGTTCCGCGGCGGCGCCACACGTCTGACCAAGCAGCGCATGGCCGACCTGATCGAGGTCAATGCCGCGGTCAATCGCAGCATCGCGCCACAGCGCAACGAGCGCGGCCTCGCCGGCGAGGAATGGCTGATCAATCCGGCACGCGGCGACTGCAACGACTATGCCGTCAGCAAGCGCCACGAGCTGCTGGCGCGCGGCTGGCCGATGCGCAACTTGCTGCTGAGCGAGGTCGTGACCTCCTGGGGCGAGCATCATCTCGTGCTGGTGGTCCGCGCCCAGGGCGGCGATGTCGTGCTCGACAATCTGAACGCGCAGATCCGCAACTGGTCGCAGGCGCACTATCGCTGGGTCAGGATGCAAACCCCCGCGAACCCCGATCGCTGGGCCGCCCTCGCACAGGCTGGCGTCTGACATCCGGGTTGGCCGACGCGCCGCCGGAGGCGCGTTAACCGTCACTGCGGCGCTAAATCCGTTCGGTCTTAACGCTATTCTCACCGTCATTTTGCCGCGCCAGGCGGAATGTCGTACCCATCATTGCGTTTGTTGAGGCGCGGGATCGGTCTGCGCAGGACGGCATTTTCAATGGCGAGCAGGGGTTCGATCCTCATCACGGGCGGCGCGGGATACATCGGATCCCATTGCGCCAAGGCGGTCGCCGAGGCCGGGTTTATCCCGGTCGTCTACGACAACCTCTCCACCGGCCATCGCAACTTCGTGCAATGGGGGCCGCTCGTAACCGGCGATGTCGCCGACCACGAGCGGGTCACTGCCACCATCCGCGGGCACGATGCGCTGGCCGTGATGCACTTCGCCGCGTTCAGCGCGGTCGGCGAGTCCGTCGCGGATCCGCAGAAATACTACAGCAACAATGTTGACGGCACGATCGGCCTGCTGCGCGGCATGCGCGAGGCCGGCTGCGACCGTCTGGTGTTCTCCTCTACCGGCGCCGTCTACGGCAATGCCGGGCGCGATCCGATTCCCGAGAGCGCCGCGGGGCCTAGCGTCAATCCCTACGGCCGCTCCAAGTTCATGATCGAGCAGATCCTCGATGATTATCGCGCCGCCTATCGGTTCAAATCGGTCTGCCTGCGTTATTTCAACGCCTGCGGCGCCGATGCCTCCGGCACCATCGGCGAGCTCCGCGATCCCGAGACGCATTTGATTCCGCGCGCGCTGATGGCGCTGCTCGGGCACGTGCCGGACTTTGCGATCTTCGGCGAGGATTATGACACGCCCGACGGCACTGCGGTGCGCGACTACATCCATGTCGACGATCTCGCCGCCGCCCATATCGCGGCGCTCGAGCTCTTGTTGAAGGGCGACGCCGGCGGCGTGTTCAACCTCGGCACCGGCACCGGCTATTCGGTGCGCGAGGTGCTCGACGCGATCCGTGCCGAGACCGGTGAAGCGGTGCCGAGCGTGGTGCGCGAACGCAGGGCAGGCGATCCGCCGATCCTGGTCGCCGATCCCTCGAAATCGGAACGCGGCCTCGGCTTCAAGGCGAGCCGGTCGGATCTCGGCCACATCATTCGCTCGGCCTGGGCCTGGCACCAGAAGGCGCATCCGCGCCGGCGATAGGGCATGATCCGGAAAAGTGCGAAGCGGTTTTCCGTCACGACAACGCGGAGCGCGTTTGCGCGGAGATCATGCCGCAAAATGGCGGAAGACTAGGCTGTGTCCGTGCGCGACCTGAGCCGGCCGAACTGGCTGCGCAGCACCAGCAGGATGAGGTGACCTGCGCCGATGCCGGCAAGACCTCCCGACACCTTGACGATCGCGTCAAGCAGGCGGCCGTGACGGTCCGGTGTCAGCAGTTGCATCGCCTCGAGTGTGAACGAGCTGAAGACGACGAACAGCACGATCAGCGCGGTACGCCGCGGGTAGCCTACGACAAAGGCCATCGCCATCACTGCATATGCGGCGAAGCGTTCGGTCTGAGGGGGAAAAAACGACGGACGGTCCTGGATCGGCGACAGCGTCACGAAGGCAATAAAGGCGAGCGCAAGCCAGCCTGCAATCACGCCGAACTTCCGCATCTGTGAAATATGCAACAAAGTATTTCCGGTCCTGTACCGCAGACGACCCCCTCGCTGAATTAGCGCATCACTCGTGTTCGCGACATGGAAATGGTCGTCGAAGGTTAACTTGGCGGCCGACTGTGGCCGACATGACGCGCCGTTTCCTTGCCACGTCATCGGTATAAAAATACCCTAAACTGAAACTCAGTCCCACTCGGTGCGCATCTCCCAGCGGGAACCCGTCGCGCTTGCGTGGGTTCCCGGGATGGTGCACCTGACGAAAAAATAAGGTTTCGCCTGCGGCTCCATTCATAGGCCGTTCACGGCCGGAAGCCTCATTTGATGCCGGAATATCGCAATGCTCACTCTCGGAGGCTAAAGTGCGTCTGCTCGTCGTTGAGGATGACCCGGATCTGAACCGCCAACTCACCACCGCGCTCACGGACGCCGGCTATGTGGTCGATCGCGCGTTCGACGGCGAGGAGGGGCATTTCCTTGGCGACAGCGAGCCCTACGACGCCGTCGTGCTGGATATCGGCCTGCCGAAGATGGACGGTATCTCGGTGCTCGAAGCCTGGCGGCGGAACAAGCGGGTGATGCCGGTGCTGATTCTCACCGCGCGCGACCGCTGGAGCGACAAGGTTCAGGGCTTCGATGCCGGCGCCGACGACTATGTCGCCAAGCCCTTCCATCTGGAGGAGGTGCTGGCGCGGATCCGCGCGCTGCTGCGCCGCGCGACCGGGCACGCCCAGGTCGAGCTGGTCTGCGGGCCGGTGGTGCTCAACACCCGGACCAAGCGGGTCACCGTCAACGGCAACCCGATCAAGCTCACCTCGCACGAGTACAATCTGCTCGATTATCTGATGCACCATACCGGGCGGGTGGTCTCGCGCACCGAGCTGGTCGAACATCTCTACGACCAGGACTTCGACCGCGATTCCAACACCATCGAGGTGTTCGTCGGCCGCATCCGCAAGAAGCTGGAAGTCGATATCATCCAGACTGTTCGCGGCCTCGGCTATATGCTGTCCGCGCCGACCTAAACCATTTTCGAGCGAAGTGGCTGCTTGTTCGCTCGCGTGAAGAAAGCGCGACTGAACAAAAGGATGCGGGCATGTCCTGTTCAATCGGATCATGCTCTTGAAGCGCTTGATCGGCGTGCACGGGCATTGGCATGATCTGCGCCGGGAGAACTGGATTCGCCGATGTTTGAATCCCTGACGTCTGTTGCCGCTGACACGCTGTTCGAGCCCGTGCTCTGATGGGCGGCAGCTCGCTTGCGACCCGCCTGTTCGTCTCGGCGACCGCCTGGGTGGTGGTGATCCTGGCGATCACCGGCGTCATCCTGTCGTCGGTCTATCGCGACGCCACCGAGCGTGCCTTCGACCGGCGGCTCAACCTCTATCTGCGCACCCTGATCGCCGAGGTGGCGACACCTGACGAGCCGGCGGACCGTCAGTTCCAGTCGCTCGGCGAACCGCTGTTCGACCTGCCGCTGTCGGGCTGGTACTGGCAGATCACCCGCACCGATACCGAGAAGGGCGAGACCCGCGCCTCGCGCTCGTTGTGGGACAAGAAGCTGCCCAAGCTCGAAGACCACGGCGCCGAGCTGACCGCCGCCGGCGTCCGCCTCGGCTATGTCGACGGACCCGAAGGCCAGAGCCTGCGCGTGGTCGAGCGGCCGGTCGATCTCGGCGCCGACGGCAAGTTCCTGGTCAGCGTCGCCGGCGATGCCACCGAGATCTTCGATGAGACGCGGAGCTTCGACTATTACCTCGGCGGCACCTTCGCTGCGCTGGGCATCGTGCTGCTGCTAACCACGATCTTCCAGGTGCGCTACGGCCTGGCGCCGCTCAAGCGCATATCGGATGCGATCGCCGATATCCGCTCCGGCCGCGCCGAGCGGCTCGAGGGCCGGTTTCCGGTCGAGATCGCGCCGCTGGCGCGCGAGACCAATGCCCTGATCGATGCCAACCGGGAGATCGTGGAGCGCTCGCGCACCCATGTCGGCAACCTCGCCCATGCCATCAAGACCCCGCTGTCGGTGATCGTGAACGAGGCGGTCGCGCATGCCGACGATTCCTTCGCCAGCAAGGTGCTGGAGCAGGCCGACCTGATGCGTGATCAGGTCGCCCACCACCTCGAGCGTGCGCGGATCGCCGCGCGGGCCACCATCGTCAGCACCATCACCGACGTCGCCCCCGTGATCGAGGCGCTGCGCCGGACCATGGAGAAGATCCATCGCGACCGCGACCTTTCCATCGAGGCGAAGGCCGATCCGGCGGCGCGGTTTCGCGGCGAGCGGCAGGACCTCGAGGAGATGGTCGGCAATCTCGTCGACAACGCCTGCAAATGGGCGGCCTCCCAGGTGTTCATCGAGGTCGGCGTGGTCCCGCCGGAGGCGTCCGGCGCCGGTCCCAGGCTGCGCATCGTGGTCGACGACGATGGCCGCGGCCTGTCGGAGGCCGAGCGCGCCCAGGTGTCGCGGCGCGGCCAGCGGCTCGACGAATCCAAGCCCGGCTCGGGGCTCGGTCTGTCGATCGTGACCGATCTCGCCGGCCTCTATGGCGGCAAGCTCACCCTGGGCGACGCGCCAATCGGCGGCCTGCGGGCCGAGCTCGTGCTACCGGCGGTGTAGGACATGATTGCCCCTGATCTGGATCGAAGGATCTAGATCCAACCTTGGGTTCTCCGTGGGTGAACGGAGTTTCGGAAGTCGTATTGTGCGTGCAATCATCCCTTGGTCTCGGGAGACCGCTCATGAAGGACATGCAGACGCATTTGGAGAAGCTTCGTGTCGAGGCGGAAGAGTGCGAACTCATCAGCAGGCTGGCGACCAATAAGGTCAAGAAAGAACTGTTCGCCAAGTTGGCCGCACATCACCGGACTCTGGCCGATGAAGTCGAGCGGACCATGAAGGAATCCCGATAGGAACTTTGCGCTCCCATGTGGATTTACCGCCCCGTTCCCCGTAAGGAGCTGAGGGAGGAAAACGGTCACATGGGCCAAATTCGACGTCGGGTCAGACACACCAATTCACTTGAAGCGCGCCTCCTTGGGAGAGCCAGAGAGCTACGCGAACAGGCCGCAGCGCTCGCCCCCGGTATCGAGAGAGAAGCGCTCCTGAAGCTGGCCCGGCAGGCTGAGGCCGGCGCCAGCATGACCGAATGGCTGCGCGCTGCGGGCTTCAATCATCCGCGGCCTGAAGGCCGTTTGCCGACGTCACCCGTCAATCGCGTCGTACGCAACTTGCCCGGATGAAGGGGACGACGGGGATCGCGCTGAACAGGACGCGGCGCAGCAGCGCCTTGTGCGCGTCACCCACGGCTTTTCGTCGTAGCTGGATCACCACGCTGCTGCTGCGCGCCGTACGTGGCTCATTACAATTTCTGCCGCGTGCATGACGCGCAGTGGAGGGCGCCAGCTCTCGCGTTTGGTTTTGCTGAGCGGGTTTGGGCTATCGGCGCTTTGCTGAATGCCGCGCGCGCCGATGCCGAACCGGCCAAGGCTCGTGACGCGCAACTTCACTGTCCTGTGGCCGGCAGAGAAACGGCCCCAGCACCCTTGGAGGTGATGCTGGAGCCGTTCTTTATTCCCATTCTCACGCCGAACCGCCGGTTGCCTATAATTGACGGCCCATTCTGGGCTTGTAATTTGACCTTAATGAAACGCCCTGCCCAGTCCCGAAAGGATCGAATCAGCGGGCGGTTTCAGAAATCACCTGTGTGAATCAATCGTAAATAAATTGCCGCTTTTTCCCGGGTGTTTGACAAGTGTCTTGGTTCCCGAGAGCCGCGTCCGAAGAGGACGGCATCGGCTTGCGGAGGCGAGGAGAGCTCGCGGACAATCTTCGCAGACATCGTATGCGATTTGCAGCGCGGACGCGGCGCAGCCTTTCGGGCGGCGTCGCCGTCATTATTCCTAAACGCGTTCTTAACGCGCCCCCCTCTATCATCGCGGGCGGACGGGCTGCGGCGTTTGCCGGGCACTTGAGCTTTCACGACCGGGCATGAGCCAGAAATCGACCGAGCGGCTGAGGGACTATCTCGCGCAGCTTCCGCCGCAATCGCAGGCGCTGTTGATGCGGGAGCTGGAGCGCGCCGTCGAACGCGGCGATGACGTCGCGATCGCCAATCTGGTGCTGGAGCAGCTCCGCAAGATCGTGCGCGGGGCCGAGCAGGACGAGCAGATCCAGCCGCGCAGCGACGATCCGGCGCGGCTGCTGTTCCGGCCGCTCGAGCCGTTCCTCGCCGAGACCAATTTCCCGACCCGACCGGGCCAGCTGCGGCGTGCCTCGCTGCTGCCGATCTGGCAGTGGCTCGCCCGCGAGGGCGCGCCCGAGGCCGCCCGCGAATTCGAGACGGCGCTGGCGGCGGCCACCGAGAGCGGTCCGATGGAGATCGCCGCGCGCAAGTTCCAGCTCGCGGCCGCGGAAGCCATCATCAAGGTCGCGGGGCCGACGCAGGACGACCGTCAGCGCGCGCTGGCGCGTGTCGGTCCGCCAAGCGTTGTCGAGGACCTGCTGCCGATCGGCCTCGTCCTGCAGGCCCGTGAGGCGCTGGAAACCCTGGGCAGCCGGCTGCCGAGCCAGATCAGGGTGTTCTCCGATTCACAGATCGCCTCGGCGATGGAGGCGCTCAAGCTGCCGTCGCTGCAGACGCCGCAACTGCTGCCGTTCGCGCTGTCGTTGATTGCGCAGCGCCTTGCCGCGCCGTGGCAGCTCATCCGCCTTGCCGTCAAGATGGCGGCCTCCGACGACGAGCTGCGGGTCGCGGCAACGCCGTACGGGATTGCCGTCACCATCGCGCTGCATGATTTGTCATTCGTCGCGGCCTGCCTGCGCACCGACATCAAGCGCGGGCATTTCGATTATGTCGGCGACCAGCTCAAGACCCTGCATGACGGCGTCCGAGGCCTGCGCACCGAGCTCGACCTGCGCAACGACTCCACCTGGGGCCGCCAGCTGACGTCAGTTCGCGCCGATACCTCCAACGCGCTGCAATCGGAGATCGACAGCGTGCCCGGCCGGGTCCGCCGCATCCTGCGCCAGCGCGCCGACAAGGACATCACCGCCGGCGCCAGGATCGACCAGTCCGAGGTCGAGGACGCTGCCGCCCTGATCGATTTCGTCGCGGTGTGCCGCACCTATGCCAGCGAGCTCGCCATCAACGAGGTGACGCTGCGGACCTTCTCGGACCTGCAACATTATGTCGAGCAGGCGACCGAGGGGCTGGTGCAGTCGCTGCGCGGCGGCGAGCCCCGCGTCCGCGCCTTCCGCCAGCAGCAGGTCAAGGCCGCGATCCGCTTCTGCGAAGTGCTGTTCGGCCACGACTACGCCTCGCTGATGAACCGGGCGGCGGAGAATGCCGTCACCGGCGAGCGGAAGTCGTCGCGGGCGGGGTAGCTACTGTGATACGGCCCTATCGCAGTACGGAAGACGAGCATGGAAAAGGGGCTGCGCCGCGAGTGCTGGCGTTTGTTCTGTCTGCTGTAAGCGCAACATGCATTGAGCTTCTGCTGTGGCGATATGAGCCGTTGCTGGCAATGGTATTACCAGCGATGGCCTATTTTCTTGGCTCTATGAGGATTTTTCCTCGCGGAACGCCGATGCGGCAGGCCATCTCGTATGGTGTCCTGACGAGTATGTTTGTTCTCATGGTGATGTTTGTATTTGGAGTTCTGGAATTACGGTGACTGTGCATTTGATTGCAAGGTCGTGCCCTGATGGGGAGCACTGCCAGACAATCTTATGGGGCAAACGATCAAATGCACCGCATTTCGCGCGAGCGTTTTCGAGGCAAGCCGACGAGCCCGCCAAGTCGGGACGGCAATCATTTGCACGATTTCGGAATAATGGAAGTGTGCCGCTGAGTTGCCCGACGTGTCAAGTCGGCATTCGAGCGCCGGCGGGAAGCCTCCCGGCTACTGTGCATGGGGTTGTTTTCGATATTTTGGTCGCGCGCGCCTTCACCCGGAAGACGCCGTTGCAAGTCCGCCGGAACGGCGCCGGAAACCGGCTGATTTCGACCTTCGGTCGATCCAGCAATTGTCAATTGCCGGGCTCGCCGCCGGTAGTGTAAAGCGATTCTAAGGCGGCTTGCCGGAAGCCGCCGTTCCATCCGGGAACCGCTTGATGACGCTGTGGTTTGTGTTCGCGCTGATGACGGTCGCGGCGATCTTCGCCGTGCTGTGGCCGCTCAGCCGGCGCGGGCGGGCGGACGCGGGCGGCAGCGAGGTCGTGGTCTACCGCGACCAGCTTGCCGAGATCGACCGCGACATGGCCGCAGGGATCATCGGCGCCGCCGAGGCCGATGCCGCCCGGGTCGAGATCAGCCGCCGGCTGCTGGCGGCCGCCGACCAGAGCGGACGTGACGTCCCGGTGACAGGCAGCATCACGCTGCGGCGTGCCGCCGCGGTGGTGGCGCTGGTCGGGTTGCCGGTGATTGCCTCGAGCTTCTATCTCGCGCTCGGCTCGCCGCGGCTCGGCGACTTTCCGCTCGCCGAGCGCAGCCGGGTCGCCGATGCCAACCAGCCGCTGACCAATCTGGTGGCGCAGGTCGAGGCCCATCTGGAGAAGAACCCGACCGACGGCCGCGGCTGGACCGTGCTGGCACCGGTGCTGTCGCGGCTCGGCCGCTACGATGATGCCGTCCGCGCCTATCGCAACGCCATCACATATGCCGGCGACAGCGCCGACCGCCGCGCCGATCTCGGCGAGGCGTTGATGGGCAGCGCCGGCGGCGTCGTCACTGCCGACGCCAAGGCGGAGTTCGAGCGCGCGGTCGCGCTGAATGGCGACGACGCCAAGGCGAACTATTTCCTCGGCCTCGCCGCCGAGCAGGACGGCCGCAAGGCCGACGCCGCCGCGCTCTGGCAGAAGATGCTGGCGAAGGGGCCTTCCGACGCGCCATGGCGGCCGCTGGTGCAGGCCGCGCTGGTTCGGGTCGGCGGCACCGTCCCCGCCGGCGTGAGCGCGCCCGGTGGCGCCAGCGCGCCCGCATTGCCGGATAGTGCGATGGCCGCGGCCAAGGACATGAGCGAGGCCGATCGCAGCACCATGATCAAGGGCATGGTCGATCGGCTGGCGACGCGGCTGAAGACCAATGGCGACGACGTCGAAGGCTGGCTGCGGCTGGTCCGCGCCTATCTCGTGATGGGCGAGCGCGACAAGGCGATGAGCGCGCTGGCCGATGCCCGTCAGGCGGTGGCCAATGATGCGGACCGGTTGCGGCAGCTCAATGAAGGGCTGAAGAATCTCGGGCTGGATGGATAGAGCATGACGCCGAAAAGTGCACAGCGGTTTTCGGATAACGTCATGCGCAAGGATGGACCATGACCAGGAAGCAACGGCGTTTGACACTGATCGGCTGCGCGCTCGTCGTGCTCGCGATCGCCGCGGGCCTGGTGCTGAACGCGCTGCGCGATTCCATCGTGTTCTTCTCGACGCCGTCGATGGTCGCCGAAAAGCATCTCGGTCCGGGCAAGCGGTTCCGCCTCGGCGGGCTGGTGGAGCAGGGCTCGCTCAAGCGCGGCGACAATCTCGCGGTGACCTTCACCGTCGCCGACGGTGCTGCGACGCTGCCGGTCGCCTACAAGGGCATCCTGCCGGATCTGTTCCGCGAGGGGCAGGGCGTCGTCGCCGAAGGCGCGCTCGATGCGAACGGCGTATTCCGGGCCGACACCGTGCTCGCCAAGCATGACGAGACCTACATGCCGAAGGACGTCGCCGATGCCCTGAAGAAGCAGGGCCACTGGAAGGACGATTACGGCAAGCCAAGCAACATGCCGAGCGCCTCCGCGGCGCCGACCCAGGGAGCCAGGCGGTGATCGCCGAAAGCGGACATTATGCCCTGGTGCTCGCGCTCGCGCTGGCGCTGATCCAGTCGATCGTGCCGATCGTCGGCGCGCGCTGGCGCGATGCGGCGTTGATGAACGTCGCGCGCTCGACCGCGCTCGCGCAATTGCTGTTCGTCGCGGCCTCGTTCGCGGCGCTGGTAACCCTGCACGTCACCTCTGATTTCTCGGTCGCCAATGTGTTCGAGAATTCGCATTCGCTCAAGCCGCTGCTCTACAAGATCACCGGCGTGTGGGGAAACCATGAAGGATCGATGCTGCTCTGGGTGTCGATCCTGGCGCTGTTCGGCGGCCTCGTCGCCGCCTTCGGCAACAACCTGCCGCTATCGCTGCGCGCCCATGTTCTGGCCGTGCAGGCCTGGGTCGCCACCGCGTTCTATCTGTTCATCCTGATCACCTCGAATCCATTCCTGCGCATCGCCAATCCGCCGATCGAGGGGCGCGACCTCAATCCGGTGCTGCAGGATATCGGCCTCGCGGTGCATCCGCCGATGCTCTATCTCGGCTATGTCGGGTTCTCGATCTCGTTCTCGTTCGCGGTGGCGGCGCTGCTCGAAGGGCGGATCGATGCCGCCTGGGCGCGCTGGGTGCGGCCGTGGACGCTGATGGCGTGGATATTCCTCACCCTCGGCATCGCGATGGGCTCCTACTGGGCCTATTACGAGCTCGGCTGGGGCGGCTGGTGGTTCTGGGACCCGGTCGAGAACGCCTCGCTGATGCCGTGGCTGGCCGGCACCGCGCTGCTGCATTCGGCGCTGGTGATGGAGAAGCGCAACGCGCTGAAGGTCTGGACCGTGCTGCTGTCGATCCTGACCTTCTCGCTGTCGCTGCTCGGCACCTTCCTGGTGCGCTCCGGCGTGCTGACCTCGGTTCACGCCTTCGCCACCGACCCGACCCGCGGCGTGTTCATCCTGCTGATCCTGTTCGTGTTCATCGGCGGCAGCCTGTCGCTCTATGCCTGGCGCGCGCCGGCGCTGAAGCAGGGCGGGCTGTTCGCGCCGATCTCGCGCGAGGGCGCGCTGGTGCTCAACAATTTGCTGCTCACCACCGCCTGCGCGACGGTGTTCATCGGCACGCTGTATCCGCTGGCGCTCGAAGTGCTGACCGGCGAGAAGATCTCGGTCGGCGCGCCGTTCTTCAATTTCACCTTCGCGCCGCTGTTCGTGCCGCTGCTGCTGGCGGTGCCGTTCGGGCCGCTGCTGGCCTGGAAGCGCGGCGACCTGCTCGGCGCGGCGCAACGGCTGATGGTCGCCGGCATCGTCGCGCTGGTTGCGATCGCGCTGGTGTTTGCCTGGACCTATGGCGGCGCGACCCTGGCGCCGCTCGCGATCGGGCTTGCCGCCTTCGTGATCATGGGCGCGCTGTGCGATCTCGCCGAGCGCATCGCGCTGTTCCGGATTCCGCTGTCGCTCTCGCTGCGGCGTGCGCGCGGCCTGCCGCGTGCGACCTGGGGCACGGCGTTCGCGCATGCCGGCCTCGGCATAGCCCTGATCGGGATCGTCTGCGAGACCACCTGGAACAGCGAATATATCGGCTCGATGAAGCCGGACGACATCGCCAGGGTCGCCGGCTACGAGCTGCGGCTCGACGGCCTCAGCCCGCGGCAGGGGCCGAACTTCCGTGAGATGGTCGCGCAATTCACCGTGAGCCGTGACGGCGAGAAGGTCAGCGTGATGACGCCGTCGAAGCGCAACTTCACGACCCGCGGCGCCTCGACGACCGAGGCCGCGCTGCTGACGCGCGGTGCGAGCCAGCTCTATATCTCGCTCGGCGATACCACGGCCGACGGCGCCATCGCGGTGCGCATCTATCACAAGCCGCTCGTGCTGATGATCTGGTGGGGTCCGGTGCTGATGGCCTTCGGCGGCTTGCTGTCGCTGTCCGACCGCCGTTTGCGGGTCGGCGCGCCGAAGCCGGCCAAAGCCGCGGCGCGCGCCTTGCAGGCGGCCGAGTGATGCGGTCGCGCGCGCTTGCAGCCGCCGTGCTTGCGACGAGCCTGATGCTCGGCGCGATGCCGGCGCGGGCGGTGCTGCCCGACGAGATCATGTCAGATCCGGCGAAGGAGGCGAGGGCGCGCGAGCTCTCGAAAGAGCTGCGCTGCATGGTCTGCCAGAACCAGTCGATCGACGATTCAGAGGCGCCGCTGGCGCGCGACCTCCGCCTGCTGGTGCGCGAGCGGATCTCGGCCGGCGACAGCGACCGCCAGGTGATCGATTTCCTGGTGGCCCGCTATGGCGAATTCGTGCTGCTGAAGCCGCGCCTCAACGAGCACACCCTGATGCTGTGGCTGACCCCGCCGCTGGCGCTTCTGCTGGGCGGTTTCGCGCTCTGGCGGCTCGGTCGGCGCAAGGCAAATCTGCCCGCCGGCGCGGCCGATTCCAGCCCCGAATTGACGCCGGACGAAGCGTCGCGCCTGGAACGGCTGCTGGCGGCCGAATCCGCGCCGGACAAGCCGCTTTAGTTCCTTTCTAAGCCCTTAATTTGCATGCGCTATTCTGCCGCAGCGCCGGCCGGCTCAATTACCAAAGTTTAATTCCGCAGCCAGCGCGCCGTAAGGCTGATGACCCCATGTTCAGGCGCATCAGGTGCTCGCCCCGCACCGAATGATTCTGGCCCTGGAGATTTCAAGACATGACCGAACGTCCCGACCTCTCGACCCTTCCGTCCTACAAGGCGCCGAAGCGCTCGCTGTTCTCTGCCCGCAAACTCGCGCTGATGGCGTCGGTCGTGGCCGGCCTCGGCGCCGCCACCTACGGCTTCAGCCCGACCCACAATCCGGCCGACCTGTTCACGACCCCCGCGCATGCGCAGGTCAACAACGAGGTCAAGAAGGTTCAGCAGCCGGTCGGGTTCGCCGACATCGTCGAACGGGTGAAGCCGTCGGTGATCTCGGTCAAGGTCAATATTCGCGAGAAGGTCGCGAAGGACGACAGCGGCAACGACGATTCGCCGTTCCAGCCGGGTTCGCCGATGGAGCGCTTCTTCCGCCGCTTCGGCGGTCCGGACGGCCTGCCCCCGGGTCTGCGCGGTGGACCGCGTGGCGGTGGCGTGGTGACGGGCCAGGGCTCCGGCTTCTTCATCTCGGCTGACGGTTATGCCGTGACCAACAATCACGTCGTCGACGGCGCCGACAAGGTCGAGGTCACGACCGACGACGGCAAGACCTATTCCGCCAAGGTGATCGGCACCGATCCGCGCACCGACCTCGCGCTGATCAAGGTCGAGGGCGGCTCCAACTTCCAGTTCGCCAAGCTCTCCGACACCAAGCCGCGCATCGGCGACTGGGTGCTGGCGGTCGGCAATCCGTTCGGCCTCGGCGGCACAGTGACCGCGGGCATCGTCTCGGCCTCCGGCCGCGACATCGGCAACGGCCCGTATGACGATTTCATCCAGATCGATGCGCCCGTGAACAAGGGCAATTCGGGTGGCCCGGCGTTCGACGTGTCCGGTGAGGTGATGGGCGTCAACACCGCGATCTACTCGCCGTCCGGCGGCAGCGTCGGCATCGCGTTCTCGATCCCGGCCCAGACCGTCAAGAGCGTCGTCGCCCAGCTGAAGGACAAGGGCTCGGTCAGCCGCGGCTGGATCGGCGTCCAGATCCAGCCGGTGACCTCTGACATCGCCGACAGCCTCGGCATGAAGAAGGCCGAAGGCGCGCTGGTTGCCGAACCGCAGGCCAACGGCCCCGCGGCCAAGGCCGGCATCGAGTCCGGTGACGTCATCACCGCCGTCAACGGCGAGCCGGTGAAGGATGCGCGCGAACTCGCCCGCACCATCGGCGGCCTCGCGCCCGGCAATGCCGTGAAGCTGAACGTGCTGCACAAGGGGCAGGACAAGACCGTCAGCATCACGCTCGGCCAGTTGCCGAACAACCTGGAAGCCAAGGCTGACACCGACAACAGCGACAAGGGCAATTCGTCCCGCGGCACCGACGTGCCGAAGCTAGGCCTCACCGTGGCGCCCGCCAACAGCGTGGCCGGTGCCGGCAAGGAAGGCGTGGTCGTGACCGAAGTCGATCCCAAGAGTGCTGCCGCTGAGCGGGGCTTCAAGGAAGGCGACGTGATCCTCGAGGTCGCCGGCAAGTCCGTCGGCACCGCCGGTGAGGTGCGTGACGCGATCACCGCGGCGCGCAATGACAACAAGAACAGCGTTCTCATGCGCGTGAAGAGCGGCGGTTCGTCGCGCTTTGTGGCAGTGCCGCTGGCCAAGGGATAACTATCTATGAGTTGGAACGCGTCGCCGGCATTCGTCGCCCCCGCCGACGGCGCGTTCCGGGGGACGGGCCCCTTGCCCGCTCCCTATGTTGCCTTTCGATGGAATATGCCCCCCTCCGTCGGAAGGTCTCAGGGCGGTGGAGTCCCCCAGCTCCACCGCCCACTTTTCCCAACAATTCCGGAATACCCGCGGTCGTCTTGCATGTGCAGGCCGGCCGCGCCATGCTGACAGAGGGCCCATTCCCGTGACCGCAACCGCTCCGCAAATGCGCATCCTGATCATCGAAGACGACCGCGAGTCAGCCGACTATCTGGTCAAGGCGTTCCGTGAAGTCGGCTATATCGCCGATCTCGCCTCCGACGGCGAGGAAGGCCTGTCGATGGCGGAGACCGGCGATTACGACGTGATGGTTGTGGATCGCATGCTGCCGAAGCGGGACGGCCTGTCGCTGATCGGCATGCTGCGCGACAAGGGCAACCGGACGCCGGTGCTGATCCTGTCGGCGCTCGGCCAGGTCGACGACCGCATCAAGGGCCTGCGCGCCGGCGGCGACGACTATCTGCCGAAACCCTATTCGTTCGCCGAGCTGCTGGCGCGCGTCGAGGTGCTGTCGCGGCGCAATGTCGGGCCGGCCGAGGAGACGACTTATCGGGTCGGCGACCTCGAGCTCGACCGGCTGTCGCATCGCGTCGCCCGCGGCAAGGATGAGCTCACCTTGCAGCCGCGCGAGTTCCGCCTGCTCGAATATCTGATGAAGCATGCAGGCCAGGTAGTGACGCGTACCATGCTGCTCGAAAACGTCTGGGATTATCATTTCGATCCGCAGACCAACGTCATCGACGTCCACATCTCGCGGCTGCGCTCCAAGATCGACAAAGGCTTCGAGCGGCCGCTGCTGCATACGATCCGCGGCGCGGGGTATATGATCCGTGACGGCATTCGGTAAACTGATCCGGACCACGGCGTTTCGGCTGACGCTGGTCTATTTGTTCCTGTTCGCGCTGTTTGCCGCCTCGCTGCTGGCTTATTTCGCCTGGAACACGCGGCGGCTGATCACCGAGCAGATCACCACGACCGTCAACGTCGAGATCAGCGAGATCACCTCCATCTATAACCGCCGCGGCTTGCACGGCCTGCTGACCACCATGGGCAATCGTGCGCTGCGGCCGGGCGCCAACCTCTATCTCCTGACGGCGCCGAACGGGCAGGCGCTGGCCGGCAATGTCGGCTCGCTGGCGCCGGGCGTGATGAGCGTGCAGGGCTGGAGCGAGACCGCCTATCGCCGGATCGACGACCAGGACAAGACCGATCACCGCGCGCTGGTGCTGGTGACCGAGATGGACAACGGCTTCCGCCTCCTGGTCGGGCGCGACCTCGAGGAGCGGCGGCGGCTGTTCGGCATCGTCGCCAAGGCCGCACAATGGTCGATCCTCGTCGTTGTCGTGCTCGGCATCGGCGGCGGCATCTTCGTCGCGCGCCGCGTGCTGCGCCGGATCGACGCCATGACCGGCACCACCAGGCGCATCATGGCGGGTGATCTGTCCGGCCGGCTGCCGGTCGGCCGCAGCGGCGACGAGCTCGACCGCCTCGCGGAAAATCTCAATGTCATGCTGGAGCGTATCGAGGCGCTGATGACGGGGCTGAAGGAGGTCTCCGACAACATCGCCCACGACCTCAAGACCCCGCTGACGCGACTGCGCAACCGCGCCGAGGAGGCGCTGGCGCGCTCCAGCAGCGAGACCGACTATCGCGCGGCGCTGGAGCGGACGATCGAGGAATCCGACGGCCTGATCCGCACCTTCAACGCGCTGCTGATGATCGCGCGCGCCGAGTCCGGCCAGGCGCGGGGCAACATGGACGATTTCGACGGTGCCGACGTCGCCAACGGCATCCACGAATTGTACGAGCCATTGGCCGAGGACGACGGCATGACGCTGCAGGTGAAGACCGCGCCGGCGCCGATTCACGGCAACCGTGAATTGATCAGCCAGGCGGTCGCCAACCTGGTCGAGAACGCCATCAAATATGGCAAGCCCGAACCGGGCGTGGAGCCGCTGAAGACCGATGCGCGGGAGATCCTGATCGAGGCCCGGCGCGAAGGCGATCAGGTGCTGCTCAGCGTCACCGACCACGGTCCGGGCATCCCCGAGGGCGACCGCAAGCACGCGGTGGAGCGCTTCGTCCGGCTCGAGGCCAGCCGTACCTTACCCGGGTCGGGTCTCGGCCTCAGCCTCGCCTCGGCGGTTGCCACGCTCCACGGCGGCGAGCTGCGGCTCGGCGACGCCCATCCGGGGCTGGTGGCCACCCTGGTGCTGCCGGCGCGGGCCGGCGGCAGTGACAGGCTTGCGGCTCAAACGCAGGATGTGCCACAGAAGGCGGCATGAATGCCGCCGCGCCGGGAAACGCGGATCGACAAGCTCTGGCCGCGCGGTTCGCGGACGGACCGCGTGTCGCCGCGCCCCAATCTGCCGATCAGCGCCTGACCGACTGGTTCGCCGAGCTCGAGCCGGCGCAATCGGTCGCGCTCGCGGCGCTGCTGGAGCACCCGTTCGCACGCGACATCCTGCGCGGCATCGCCGAGTTCTCGCCCTATCTGTTCGAGCTCGCGCGCGCTGATGCCGCGCGGCTGATCCGGATCCTGTCATGCGACCCCGAGTCGCATCTTGCTGATCTGATCGAGACGACCTCGCGCGACGTGCTTGCCGCCGGCAGCGAGGCCGACGTGATGGTTTTGCTTCGCCGCATGAAAGCGGAGGCCGCGCTGATGATCGCGCTGTGCGACATCGGCGGCGTCTGGCCGGTGATGCGGGTGACGGCGGCGCTGACCGACATCGCCGTCAACTCGGTGCAGTCGGCGCTGAGATATCTATTGCGGCAGGAGGTTGCCCGGGGCCGGATGACTGCCGTCGATCCCGACCGTCCGGAAGCGGGTTCGGGCCTGATCGTGCTGGCGATGGGCAAGATGGGCGCGGGCGAGCTGAACTATTCCAGCGACATCGACCTGATCGTGTTCTTCGATCGCACGGCCACCTCGCTCGCCGACGACATCGAGCCGCAGCCGTTCTTCGTCCGCGTCACCCAGGCGATGGCGCGGATGCTGCAGCAGCGCTCGGGCGAGGGCTATGTGTTCCGGGTCGATCTCAGGCTGCGTCCAGACCCGGCCTCGACCCAGGTCGCGATCTCGACCGATGCGGCGTTGCATTATTACGAGCGCGAGGGGCGCACCTGGGAACGCGCCGCAATGATCAAGGCGCGGCCCTGCGCCGGCGATCCCAGGGCCGGCGAGGCGCTGATCTCCGAGCTCGCGCCCTTCGTCTGGCGCAAGCATCTGGACTTTGCCGCGCTCGCCGACGTCCACGACATGAAGCGGCAGATGCAGACCTATCGCGGCCAGAGCGAGATCTCGGTCGAGGGCCACAACGTCAAGGTCGGCCGCGGCGGCATCCGCGAGATCGAGTTCTTCGCCCAGACCCAACAGCTGATCGCCGGCGGCCGCCATCCGGAATTGCGGGTGCGGCCGACGCTCGAAGCGCTCAACGTGCTCGCCGACAGCAACTGGATCACCTTTGACGCGCGCGACGAGCTGACCACGGCCTACGAATTCCTGCGCCGGGTCGAGCATCGGCTGCAGATGATCGCCGACGAGCAGACCCATTCGCTGCCCGAAGCACCTGAGGACGTCGAGCGCTTCGCGCATTTCTTCGGCTACGAGAATCGCGAGGCCTTTGCCAGGGACCTGCTCGGCCAGCTCAACATCGTGCAGAACCATTACGGCAAGCTGTTCGAGGGCGACGATCCGACCGGGAGCGCGAAGCTGCCGGATGTCGATTACGGGGCAGGCCCCGAAGACGGCCGCCTGATCGAGCATCTCGCCAGTCTCGGCTTCAAGAAGCCGGTGATGGTCGCCGGCACCGTGCAGCAATGGATCGAGGGCGATTATCGCGCGCTGCGCGTGGAGGCGACACGCGCGGCGTTCCTCGAATTCATTCCCGGGCTGATCGACGGCCTCGCGCATGCCGAGGAGCCGGATGACGCGGTGGCGGCGTTCGACCGTTTCCTGGGCGCGCTGCAGCGGGGCGGGCGGTTGATCTCGCTGCTCAGCCAGAACCGCGATTTCGTTGCGCTGGTGGCGCTGATCCTCGGTGCTGCGCCGCGGCTCGGCGACATGCTGGCGCGGCAGCCGCAGATCATGGACGGCCTGGTCGATCCACGCTTCTTCGGCGCAATGCCGGACAAGAAGGAGCTGTCGGAGCGGCTCGCCGCCACGCTGCAGGATGCGTCGTCCTATGAGGATTTCCTCGATCGTCTAAGGCTGTTCGGCCAGGAGAGCCTGTTCCTGATCGGCACGCGGATCCTGTCCGGCACGGTGTCGGCGCAGCACGCCAGCACGGCGTTTGCCGATGTCGCCGAAGGCATCGTGCACACCGTGCACGGTCTCGTCACCGATCAGTTCGCCGCGCAGTATGGCCGGATCAAGGGGCAGGAGACCGCGATCGTCGCGATGGGCCGGCTCGGCAGCCGCGAGATGACGGCGTCCTCCGACCTCGATTTGATCCTGCTCTACGATTTCGACAGCGAGGCGCCGGACTCTGACGGCGAGCGCTCGCTGCACGGCGCACAGTATTTCGCCCGGTTCACACAGCGCCTGATCAGCGCGTTCACGACCCGGACCAATTACGGCGTGCTGTATGAGGTCGACATGCGGCTGCGGCCGTCCGGCCGCGCCGGTCCGGTCGCCTCGCGGATCGACTCGTTTTCCGACTACCAGGAGCGCGAGGCCTGGACCTGGGAGCACATGGCGCTGACGCGTGCGCGCGTGATCTCGTCGTCGCCCGAGTTCCGCGAGAGGATCGAGGCGATCATCCGCAGCGTGCTGACCCGGCCGCGCGATGCGGCCTCGACCGCGGCCGACGTCGCCGACATGCGGCGGGCGATCGCGCTGGAGAAGGGCGAGGACGATGTCTGGGACCTCAAGCTCGCCGCCGGCGGGCTCGTCGACATCGATTTCATCGCGCAATATCTCCAGCTCGCGCACGCATCGGTGAAGCCGGAGATCCTCAGCGTCTCGACGCTGCAAGTGCTGGACCACGCCGCCAAGCTCGGCCTGCTCGGCCAGTCCGAGGCCGAGATCCTGCGCTCGGCGGCGCGGCTCTATCACGACCTGACGCAGATCCTGCGGCTGTGCGTCACCGGGAAGTTCAATCCGGAGACCGCGGGCGAAGACCTGCGGCGCGTGATGGCGCGGGCCGGCGACGCGCCGGATTTCTCTGCGCTGGAAGCTCGCCTGCGCGAGACGCAGGGCGAAGTGCGCCGCGTCTTCAACGCGATTGTGGGCGGCGGGTAGCAGGGAAGTTGGACCGTCATCCTGAGGAGCGGCGTCTTCGCCGCGTCTCGAAGGATGCACGGCCACAGTTGGGCCGTCGACCCTTCGAGACGCGCGCAAGGGCGCGCTCCTCAGGGTGACGGTGAAGGAGGTTGCGCGCCTTACCTTACTTGCCGCTACGCCTGCTGCTTCAGCTTCTGAAGCGCGTCGAGCACATCGGGGTCGAGACCGGCGCCGCCCGCATCGAGATGGGCGAAGATCTGCTTGCGCATCCGCGGGTCCCAGAATTTCCAGATGTGCTCGGAAATGCCCTGCACGGCGCGGTCGTGGCCCTGGCTGTGGAAGAACTTTCCGATCTGGTTCGCCATATAGACCAGTTTGTCAGGCGACGACGACATAGGCGGACTCCTTGCCCGGCACCGCGCCTGTGACGCGTTCCGGATGCGTAAAGATTTCAAATCCATCCGACCGGGCAATCGCGGCGAGCGTGATGCCGGCGGCATCCGCCATCCGGACCGCAAGCGCGGTCGGGGCCGACACGGCGGCAATCAGCGGCGCGCCGATCGCAGCGGTTTTCTGCACCATCTCGACCGACACGCGGCTGGTCAGCAGCACGATGCCGTCACTTGCGACCACCTTATCGCGGGCCAGCGCGCCGGCGAGCTTGTCGAGCGCATTGTGGCGGCCGACATCCTCGCGCAGCGCCACAATGCCGCGCGCGGCCGTCCAGAACGCGGCGGCATGTACGGCGCGGGTCTGGTGGTTGATCTCCTGCAGCGGCGCCACTGCCGCCACCGCGGTCATGATCTCGCGCGGCGAGAACATGCGGCTTGCGGACACGATCGCGGCCGGCCGAACCGCCTCGCTGATGGAATCTAACCCGCACAGGCCGCAGCCGGTCGGGCCGGCGATGTTGCGCCGTCGCTCCGCGATCCGCTCGGCCCTGTCGGGCTTGAGCCACATCCGGAGTTCGATGCCGTCATCGAGCTCGACGATGTCGAGGGTCTCGATCTCGTCGGCCGATTGCACGATGCCTTCGCTCAGGCTGAATCCGACGGCGAAGTCGCCGAGGTCCTCGGGCGAGCCCATCATCACGGCGTAGGTGCCGCCATTATAGGTCAGCGCCAGCGGCGTCTCTTCCGGGATCAGGCGCGCGCCGTCGCTGAACACGCCGTCGCGCCAGACTTTCCGCTTCGCCTTGTGGACCGGCTCGCGCATCGTTACTCCGCGGCTTCCACCACCGGCGCGATCCGGCGCGAATGGCGGGCTTGTTCGTCATAGGCCTTCTGCCAGTCGGACGGACCGTTCGACGGCGAGATCTGCACGGCCGTCACCTTATACTCCGGACAGTTGGTCGCCCAGTCCGAGAAATCGGTCGTGATGACATTGGCCTGGGTGTCCGGGTGATGGAACGTGGTGTAGACCACGCCCGGCGCCACGCGGTCGGTGATCTCGGCGCGCAGCGTCGTCTCACCGGCGCGGCTCGCGAGCCGCACCCAGTCCCCATCACGGACGCCGCGCTGCTCGGCGTCGTGGGGATGGATCTCGAGCCGGTCCTCGGCGTGCCAGACCACGTTCTCGGTGCGGCGGGTCTGCGCACCGACATTGTACTGGCTGAGGATGCGCCCCGTCGTGAGCAGCAGCGGGTAGCGCGGCCCGGTGCGCTCGTCGGTCGCGACATATTCGGTGACGATGAACTTGCCCTTGCCGCGCACGAAGCCGCCGATATGCATGATCGGCGTGCCCTCCGGCGCCTTCTCGTTGCAGGGCCACTGCACGGAGCCGAGTTCGTCGAGCCTGGCGTAGGAGACACCGGTGAAGGTCGGCGTCAGCGCCGCGATCTCGTCCATGATCTCGGACGGATGGTTGTAGTGCATCTCGAAGCCCATCGCCTTGGCGAGCAGGATCGTCACTTCCCAGTCGGCATAGCCGTTGCGCGGCGTCATCACCTTGCGGACGCGCTGGATGCGGCGCTCGGCGTTGGTGAAAGTGCCGTCCTTTTCCAGGAAGGTCGAGCCGGGCAGGAACACATGGGCGTAGTTCGCGGTCTCGTTCAGGAACAGATCGTGGACGATGACGCATTCCATGGCCGACAGCGCCGCCACCACATGCTTGGTGTTCGGATCGGATTGCAGGATGTCCTCACCCTGCACGTAGAGCCCCATGAAGGTGCCTTCGATCGCGGCGTCGAACATGTTGGGGATGCGCAGGCCCGGCTCCTTGTTGAGCTTCACGTTCCACATCGCCTCGAACTGCTCGCGCACGGCGTCGCCCGAGATATGGCGATAGCCGGGCAGCTCGTGCGGAAACGAGCCCATGTCGCAGGAGCCCTGCACGTTGTTCTGGCCGCGCAGCGGATTCACGCCGACGCCGGGCCGGCCGATATTGCCGGTCGCCATCGCAAGGTTGGCGATCGCGATCACCGTGGTCGAGCCCTGGCTGTGCTCGGTGACGCCGAGCCCGTAATAGATCGCGCCGTTGCCGCCGGTGGCATAGATCCGCGCCGCCTCGCGCAGGTCATTCGGATCGACGCCGGTCATGATCGCGGTCGCTTCGGGGCTGTACTTCTCCTGGGCGACGAAGGCCGCCCATTCCTCGAACTCGCTCCAGTCGCAACGTTCGCGCACGAAGCTCTCGTTGACGAGCCCTTCGGTGACGATGACGTGGGCGAGCGCCGTGACTACGGCGACGTTGGTGCCGGGCATCAGCGGCAGATGCAGCGCCTTCACATGCGGCGATTCCACCATCTCGGTGCGGCGCGGATCGAGCACGATCAGCCTGGCGCCCTGACGCAGCCGCTTCTTCAGCCGCGAGGCGAACACCGGATGCGCCGAGGCCGGATTGGCGCCGATGATCATGACGACGTCGGTGTCTTCCACCGAATCGAAATCCTGTGTGCCGGCCGAGGTTCCAAAAGTTTGCGATAGGCCGTAACCGGTCGGCGAATGGCAGACGCGGGCGCAGGTGTCGACATTGTTGTTGCCGAAGCCGCCGCGGATCAGCTTCTGCACAAGATAGGTCTCTTCATTGGTGCAGCGTGAGGAAGTGATGCCGCCGACCGCGTCGCGGCCGTATCTCTGCTGGATGCCCTTGAATTTTACGGCGGCGAAGTTGAACGCCTCGTCCCACGACACTTCCTGCCAGGGATCCTCGATTCTTTCGCGGATCATCGGCTTGAGGATACGCTCCTTGTGCGTGGTATAGCCCCAGGCGAAGCGGCCCTTGACGCAGGAATGGCCGCGATTGGCCTTGCCGTTCTTCCACGGCACCATGCGCACCACTTCCTCGCCGCGCATCTCGGCCTTGAAGGCGCAGCCGACGCCGCAATAGGCGCAGGTGGTGACGACCGAATGCTCGGGCTGGCCGATCTCGATCACGGATTTTTCGGTCAGCGTCGCGGTCGGGCAGGCCTGCACGCAGGCGCCGCAGGACACGCATTCGGAGCCGAGAAAGCTCTCGCTCATGCCGGGCGAGACGCGGCTGTCGAAGCCGCGGCCGGAGATCGTCAGCGCGAAGGTGCCTTGCACTTCCTCGCAGGCGCGCACGCAGCGCGAGCAGACGATGCACTTCGAGGGATCGTAGGTGAAGTACGGATTGGATTCGTCCTTCGGCATCCAGTTGTCGTTTTCGCAGCCATGCGATTTGGCGAAGACGTGGTTCTCGCCCTCGTAGCCGTAGCGCACGTCGCGCAGGCCGACGGCGCCCGCCATGTCCTGCAACTCGCAGTCGCCGTTCGCCGCGCAAGTCAGGCAGTCCAGCGGATGATCGGAGATGTAGAGCTCCATCACGCCCTTGCGCAGCTTCCTCAGCCGCTCGCTCTGGGTGTGCACGACGAGGCCGGGCATCACCGGCGTGGTGCAGGAGGCGGGCGTACCGGCGCGGCCCTCGATCTCGACGAGGCAAAGCCGGCAGGAGCCGAAGGCGTCGACCATGTCGGTGGCGCAGAGTTTCGGGATCTGGGTGCCGGCTTCCATCGCCGCGCGCATGATCGAGGTACCCTCGGGCACGGTGATCTGATTGCCGTCGATGATGAGCGTGACCATCGTCTCGGATTTGGACTTGGGCGTGCCGAAATCGGTTTCCTGGATCAGCGACATCGTGATCTCCTGTTATTCCGCGGCCTGCAGGCGGGCCGGTGCGGGACCAAAATCTTCCCGGAAGTGCTTCAGTGCGCTCATCACCGGGTAGGGTGTGAAGCCGCCCAGTGCGCACAGCGAGCCGAACTTCATGGTGTTGCAGAGGTCTTCGATCACGGCGAGGTTTTCCGCCACGCGCTCGCCGTTGATGATCTTGTTGATGGTCTCGACGCCGCGGGTCGAGCCGATCCGGCACGGCGTGCACTTGCCGCAGGATTCGATCGCGCAGAACTCCATCGCAAAGCGCGCCTGCTTGACCATGTCGACGGTGTCGTCGAACACCACGATGCCGCCATGGCCTATCAGGCCGTCGCGCGCCGCAAAGGCCTCATAGTCGAACGGCGTGTCGAACAGCGCGCGGGGGAAGTAGGCCCCGAGGGGACCGCCGACCTGCACCGCGCGCACCGACCGTCCGGTGAAGGTGCCGCCGCCGATCTCGTCGACGAGCTCGCCGAGCGTGACGCCGAACGCGGTCTCGAACAGCCCGCCGTGTCTGATGTTGCCGGCGAGCTGGATCGGCAGCGTGCCGCGCGAGCGGCCCATGCCGAAATCGGCATAGGCCTTGGCGCCGTTGTCGAGGATGAAGGGGATCGCCGCGAACGACAGCACGTTGTTGATGACGCTCGGACGGCCGAACAGGCCCTTGTGCGCCGGTAGCGGCGGCTTGGCGCGGACGATGCCGCGGCGGCCTTCGAGGCTCTCCAACAGCGAGGTCTCTTCGCCGCAGACATAGGCGCCGGCGCCGACCCGCACCTCGAGATCGAACTCATGCTTGGCGCCGCCGATCTGCTTGCCGAGGAAGCCGGCGCGCCGCGCCGCCACGATCGCCGCGTTCATCGCCTCGACCGCGTGCGGATATTCCGAGCGGATGTAGATGTAGCCCTTGGTGGCGCCGACCGTGATACCTGCGATCGTCATGCCCTCGATCACGACGAAAGGGTCGCCTTCCATGATCATGCGGTCGGCGAAGGTGCCGCTATCGCCTTCGTCGGCGTTGCAGACGATGTATTTGCGATCGGCCTGCGCCTGCGCCACCGTCTTCCACTTGATGCCGGTCGGGAAGCCGGCACCGCCGCGGCCGCGCAGGCCCGAGGTGATGACGTCGGCGAGGATCTGGTCGGAAGTCAGCGTCAGCGCCCGCTCCAGGCCACGGTAGCCGCCATGGGCGCGGTAGTCGTCGACCGAACGCGGATCGACCACGCCGCAGCGGACGAAGGTCAACCGGGTCTGGCGCTTCAGCCAGGGAATTTCATCTGTGACACCTAGCCGCAGCGCATGCTGGCCGCTGCCGACCATCGCATCGAGCAGCGATGGCACATCCGCCGGCGCCACCGGGCCGAACGCGATGCGGCCTTGCGCGGTCGCAAGCTCGACCATCGGCTCCAGCCAGCACAGCCCGCGCGAGCCGTTCCTGACGATCTCGATCGCCGCGCCACGCGCGGCCGCGGCCTGCGCGAAGGCGAGGGCGACATCGTCGGCGCCGACGGCGACGGCCGCGGCATCGCGGGGGACGTAAATTCGCACCGTCATCGCTGTGCCTCCGCGACCAGGGCGTCGATCCGCGCTTCGTCAAGCCGGCCGACCAGGCGGCCATCCAGCATCGCCGACGGCGCGGTGGCGCACAGCCCGAGGCAGTAGATCGGCTCCAGCGTCACCCGCTGGTCCGCCGTGGTGCTGCCGAGGGATACGCCGAGCTTGGCCTCTGCGCGCGCCGCAAGGGCGTCGCCGCCGGCAGCCTGGCAGGCCTCGGCGCGGCAGAGCTTGAGGACGTGGCGTCCGGCCGGTTGCTTGCGGAAGTCGTGGTAGAAGGTGAACACGCCGTGCACCTCGGCGCGCGACAGATTGAGCGCCTCGGCCACCATCGGGATCGCAGGCTCCGGCACATAGCCGAAGGCTTCCTGCAGCGCGTGCAGGATCACCAGCGTGGCGCCTTCAAGCCCGGCATGCTCGGCGATGATTTCTGCGCCGCGCGCCTTGTCCCAGGGTTCGTATCGCACCGTCATCCGCGCTTCTCACGATCGGTTTTTTGCTTTGCACATGAGAGTTGGAATCCTTCGAAACATCAATAAAGCTGTCTCATGCGGCGATTGCGAAACGCGATTAATAGCGTTGCCAAATGGACCGATCCGGGATCGCAATAATGTTCTGAAATCACGCACTTCCGGGGCGCTTTGGATTTCGGGATCGCACCCCGATCGTGCTACCTATGGACGCGGCGGGCTGCCATTTGGGGCGCCGTCTTCCGAAGGGATGTGAACCTTGATCGACAAGCTGGAACTTCTGCTGGCGCTGGCCAAGGAGCGGCATTTCGGCCGGGCTGCGGAGGCCTGCGGCGTCACCCAGCCGACCATGTCGACCAGTCTCAAGCAGCTCGAGGAAATCCTCGGCGTCATGCTGGTGCAGCGCGGATCGCGTTTTCAGGGTTTCACGCCGGAGGGCGAGCGGACGCTGGACTGGGCGCGGCGCATCGTCGGCGATGCGCGGGCGATGAAGCAGGAGATCAACAGCCTCAAGGACAAGCTGTCGGGCGAGATCCGGATCGCCGCGATCCCGACCGCGCTCGGCATGGTGGCCTCGCTCACCACGCCGTTCCGGGCGCGCCATCCCGATGTGCGGTTTCGCATCCAGTCGTGCACGTCGGCCGACGTACTCGGCCTCTTGGAAAATCTCGAGGTCGATGCCGGGCTGACCTATATCGAGAACGAGCCGATCGGCAAGGTTCGCACCATCCCGCTCTACAATGAGAGCTATCGGCTGCTGACGGCGCCGGATGCGATGTTCGGCGACCGCAAGCAGGTGACGTGGAAGGAAGTCGGCACCGTGCCGCTGTGCCTGCTCACGCCGGACATGCAGAACCGCCGCATCATCGACCGCGCGCTGACCTCGGTCGGCGCCGAGGCAACGCCGACGCTGACCTCGAACTCGCTGCTGGTGCTCTACACCCATGTGAAGACCGGACGCTGGGCCAGCGTGATGCCGGCCAAGCTCGCCGAGACGCTTGGCCTTGCCGATGCGGTGCGGAGCATTCCGATCGTCGATCCGGTGGTGGACTACAGCATCGGCCTCGTGATCCCGCAGCGCGATCCGATGACGCCCTTGATCGCGGCCCTGGTGCAGGTCGCGCGCGAGGTCGCGCCGAAGCTGGAGACGCAGTAGCTCTCGGCAGCCAGCCGAGACCCTTCCGTCGTAGTTCAAGCTTGCGATAGTCGTGCACATGGTTCGCCGCTAGACGATCGTTCCGCGCGCGGCAATATGGAACTCAGCAGCAGTTCGGCGGTTGCTTTCCGGCGTCCCGGTCAGCGAGAGGAGCTGCTTTGAATCGTCGCCAGTTACTCCACGGATCGGCCATGTTGCCGGCACTGATGCTCTTGCCGCAGCGGCAGGCCGCGGCCGCGGGGAACACGTCGGACGCGCCTTTCAACCCATCGATGGTGAGGGAGCTCGCGCGCAACCTCGCAGCCAAGTCATTCGTGGCGCCGGACGAGAAGTTGCCGAATGGCCTGACGGATCTGAACTACGACCAGTACCGCTCGATCCGCTTCGTGCCCGACCGCGCGCTGTGGCGCGGCGCGAAGCTGCCGTTCGAAGCGCAGTTCTTTCACCGCGGTTTCTTCTACAAGAACAAGGTCCAGATATTCGAGGTCGCTGACGGCAAGGTCAGCGAAGTCAACTACAGCAAGGACATGTTCTCGTTCGGCGAGACCGTGCCTGCCTTCACCGAGACCGACCTCGGCTTTGCCGGATTTCGCATCCACGCGCCGATCAACAAACCGGACTATTACGACGAGGTCTGCGTCTTCCTCGGCGCGAGTTATTTCCGCGCCGTCGCCAAGGACGAGACCTATGGCCTGTCGGCGCGCGGCCTGTCGATCGATACCGGCGAGGCCAAGGGTGAGGAGTTTCCGTTCTTCAAGGCGTTTTGGCTCGAACGTCCGGTGCCCAACGCGACCTCGCTGGTCATTCATGCCTTGCTCGACAGCAAGAGCTGCGCGGCCAGCTATCGCTTCACGATCAGACCGGGGAAGACCACCGTCTTCGACGTCGAGGCCTCGCTCTATCCGCGCGCCGATCTCGAGCATGCCGGTGTTGCGCCGATGACCAGCATGTTCTTCTTCGGCCCCAATGATCGTAACGAGGTCGATGATTTCCGGCCGTCGGTGCACGATTCCGACGGGCTTGCAATCTACAACGGCAGGGGCGAGAGCCTGTGGCGCCCGCTGAGCAATCCGCGCGACCTGCAGATCAGCACGTTCCAGGACATCAACCCGCACGGCTTCGGGCTGATGCAGCGGGAGAAGAATTTCTTCGCCTATCAGGACATCGAATCGAGCTTCGAGAAGCGTCCGAGCCTGTGGGTCGAGCCGATCGGCGACTGGGGCGAGGGCGCGGTGATCCTGTTCGAGATCCCGACCAAGGAGGAAATCCACGACAACATCGCCGCGTTCTGGCGGCCGAAGGCGCCGCTCAAGGCCAAGAGCGAAACCAATCTCACCTACCGGCTGCATTGGGGACCTGACGCGCCGAAGCCGCATTCGCTGGCGCGTTTCACCCGCAGCGGCATCGGCGCGCATGGCGAGAACGGCAAGCTGTTCGTGCTCGACCTGTTCGGCGACAATTTGAAGGGGATCGATCCCGCCAGCATCAAGGGCGTCGTGACGGCGGAGAAGGCCGAGATCACCAACATCGTCACGCAGCCGAACCCGAATACCGGCGGCTGGCGGCTCAGCTTCCAGTGCGCCGTCAAAAAAGATCCGATCGAGCTGCGCGCCTATCTGGCGCAGGACGACAAGCCGCTCTCGGAGATCTGGGTCTATCGATGGACACCATAGTCACCTCGTCGCGTCCCGACGTCGTGGCGGCGGCCGACGGCTTCCTGCCGCAAGAGAAGCCGCTTGCGATGGCGGCGGCCGATCTCGGACAGCCGCCGTGCGCGGTGAGCAGGCCGGTGTCGGTTGGGGCGGGCATGTTGATGCGCCGCGCGTTCGTGCTGCTGCTGACCGTCGCGCTGACCGGCGCGGGCGCCTACGAGATGTACATGGTGGTCCAGGTCGGCGGTGTGACGATCATGGAATGGATGGTGCTGGTGCTGTTCGTGGCGCTGCTCGCCTGGATCGCGTTCTCGTTCGCCTCGGCATTGGCCGGCTTCGTCGTGCTGCTTCGGCGCAAGGGGAATTCCTTACCGATCCGCGACGATGGTCCGCTGCCACAGCTCGCGAGCCGGACCGCGGTGCTGCTCCCAACCTACAACGAGAATCCGCATCAATTGATGGCGCGCCTGCACGCCATCTACGAGTCCATCGAGGCGACCGGGCAGGGTGACAGCTTCGACTGGTTCGTGCTGAGCGACACCCGCGATCCCGATATCTGGATCGCCGAAGAACAGGCGTTCCTCGCGCTCAACGACGCCTGCGGTGGTGGCCGGCTCTACTACCGGCATCGCGCCGACAACACGGCACGGAAGTCCGGCAATATCGGGGAGTGGATCAGGCGGTTCGGCGGCGCCTACCAGTTCATGATCGTGCTCGATGCCGACAGCCTGATGTCGGGCGACACCATGGTGCGGATGGTCCACGCCATGGAGAGCAATCCGCAGGCGGCACTGCTGCAGACGCTGCCGGTCATCGTCAACGCCCGCAGCCTGTTCAGCCGCCTGCAGCAATTTGCCGGCCGGCTCTATGGACCGATGGTCGCCGCCGGTGTCGCGTGGTGGCACGGCTCCGAGGGCAATTACTGGGGCCACAACGCCATCATCAGGATCCAGGCCTTTGCGGAACAGGCTGGATTGCCTGAACTCTCCGGGCGCAAGCCGTTCGGCGGCCATATCCTGAGCCACGATTTTGTCGAGGCGGCGCTGATGCGGCGCGCCGGCTGGGGCATCTACATGGCACCGGTGCTCAGCGGCAGCTTCGAGGAGGTGCCGCCGTCGCTGCTGGATTTTGCTGCGCGCGACCGGCGCTGGTGCCAGGGCAACCTGCAGCATCTCGCGGTGCTGACGACGCGCCGCCTGCACTGGATCTCGCGGCTGCATTTCGTGACCGGGATCGGCTCCTACATCACCGCTCCAATGTGGCTTGCGTTCCTGCTGCTCGGCATCCTGATCTCGTTGCAGGCGCGCTTCATTCGCCCCGAATATTTTCCGAAGGGCTTCTCGCTATTCCCGAACTGGCCGGCGCAGGATCCCGTGCTCGCTGCGTGGGTGTTTGGTCTGACGATGGCGCTCCTGATCGTGCCGAAGCTGCTCGGCTTCATCCTGCTGCTGACGCGGCGGGACGTGCGCCGGCAATTCGGCGGCGGCTTCCGGGCGCTGACGGGGGTCACCGCGGAGGTGTTGGTCTCGGCGATGATCGCGCCGGTCATGATGGTGTTCCAGTCGATTGCCGTAGTCGAGATCCTGCTCGGCCGCGATGCCGGCTGGCAGACGCAGCGGCGCGACGACGGCGAGGTCGAGCGGCGTGAGCTCTATCGCAAGTACGGCGTCCCGACCGCCTGCGGTGTCGCGATGGCAGCAAGTGCCTGGGCGGTGTCATTGCCGCTGCTGCTATGGATGTCGCCGGTCATCGTCGGCCTGTTGTTCGCGATCCCGATTGGCGCCTGGACGGCGAAGCCCGCGATGCGCGCGCTATTCGTGACGCCGGAGGAGAGCGAGCCACCGCGCGTGCTGGTCCGCGCCAACGAACTGGCATCGCAGCCGGCGCGCGCCGCGGCCCCCGCACTCGCAATACTTCGGCAGGATTCCAGCCTGCTGCATCGTCATTTGTCGTCGCTGCCGCCGGCGAAGCGCGGCGGCCCGGGCGAGATCGACCTTCATCTCGCGGTGGCCCGTGCGCGGATCGAGGCCAGCGACAGCTTCGATGAGGCGATCGACCATCTCACGCCGCGCGAGACGCTGGCCGTGCTCGGCGATTCCGTCCTGCTGGAAGAGGTGCTCGCAAAGTAGCGTGGGGTTCAGGCCGCTTGCGGCAGTCTCGTCTGCAGCGAGCGCGGATCGCGCGGCAGGGTGACGCGGACGACGGTGCCGACGCCGAGCTTGGAGCGCAGCTTCATCGAGCCGCCATGCAGGTTGGTGAGCGATCGCGCGATCGCAAGGCCGAGCCCCGAGCCCTGATAGCTCTTGGTGAGCTGGCTCTCGACCTGCTCGAACGGCTTGCCGAGCCGCCGCAGCGATTCCGGCGCGATGCCGATGCCGCTGTCGGCGATCAGCAGCACGATCGAGTCGTCGAGCATCTGGCCGCGCACCAGCACGCGGCCGTTGTCGGGCGTGAACTTCACGGCGTTGGAGAGCAGGTTGACGATGATCTGCTTGACAGCGCGGCGGTCGGCGACGACCGAGATGGTGCTTTCGATATCCGATTCCAGCGACAGGCCCTTGTGCTCGGCGCGGCCGGACACCACCCGCAGCGACTCGGCGAGGATGCCGGAGAGGTCGAGCGGCTCCATGTCGAACTTCATGCGGCCGGCTTCGATCTTCGACATGTCGAGGATGTCGTTGATGACCTCGAGCAGGTATTTCCCTGAGGTCAGTATGTCATGGCAGTACTCCGCGTACTTGTCCGAGCCGAGCGTGCCGAACAGGCCGGAGCCCATGATCTCGGAGAAGCCGATGATGGCATTGAGCGGCGTGCGCAGCTCATGGCTCATATTGGCGAGGAATTTCGACTTCGCGGCGTTGGCGTCCTCGGCGCGGGTCTTTTCCTGCGAGTACTTCTCGGCGAGGTCGGCGAGCTCGACGGCCTGCCGCTCCAGCTCGGATTGCGAGCGCTGCAGGTCGATCACGGTGGCGCGCAGGCGCAGATCGTTGTCGACCAGCTTCTGCTCGTGCGCCTTGATGCGGGTGATGTCGGTGCCGACCGAGACGTAGCCGCCGTCCTTGGTGCGGCGCTCGCTGATGTGCAGCCAGCTGCCGTCGTCGAGCTGCGCCTCGAAGGTACGGGCACCGGGAGCCGGCACGCCGCTCTCGTGCAGGCGGGTGCGCACTTCCGGCATGCTGCCGACCTCGATCACGGTTTCATACGAAGTGCCGGGGCTGACGGCGCTATCCGGCAGCTTGTGCAGCCGCTGGAAGTGCGAGTTGCAGAGCACGAGGCGGTCCTCGGCGTCCCAGAGCACGAAGGCCTCCGGAATCGTCTCGATCGCGTCGCGCAGTCGCAGATCGGCTTCCACCGACTTCTCGGCGAGGCTCTTCTGTTCGGTAATGTCGACCGCGATGCCGATCAGATGCAGGCCGCTGTCGGCCGCAGCGTGGCTGAGCTCGCAGCGGACGCGCAGCCAGATCCAGTGGCCGCCGACATGGCGCATGCGGAAGCTCTGATCGATGTGATCGATCTTGCCCGAGATCAGCTGCTCGGCGATGTCGAACAGGTTGATGTCGTCGGAGTTCACCAGCGCGTTGACCTCGCCGAAGGTGAGGAGGTCGTTGCGGCTGTCGAGGCCGAGCAGGGTGAACATCGACTGCGACCAGAAGATCCGGCCGCGCGACAGGTCCCAGTCCCACAATCCGCAGCGGCCGCGGTTGAGCGCGGTGTCGATCCGGCCGCGCACGGCGTCGTTGATCAGGTCGCCCTCGCGGGCGCGGGTCGATTGCCAGTGGAACGCGAAGCCGAGGATCAGCACCACGAAGCTCGTGGTCGCCGACAGCGTCACCGAGAGCGCGGCGTCCGATCCCCAGATCGGCTCGTTCATCTCCTGGATGACGACGACCTGGCCGGGCAGCGACTTGACAAGCTGCGAGATCGCCAGCGCGCCGGCGCCGGTCGGCAGCGTCATGTCGCTGACCGCGCCCTGCTGGCTCGGTGCGACAAGCAGCTGGGCTGTGGAGACGATGTCGAGGACGCGGTCGTTCTCGCCGGCGCCGTCCATCGGCACGCGCGCCAGCACGCGATGATCGGCGCTGGTGATGATGACGTGGCGGCCGTTGGCGATGCCCCAGGACGGGATCAGGTCGGGCAGCAGCTCCTGCAGCCGCTCGATATTGGCGAACCGATCGCGGCGCACCGAGGTCAGGCGGTCGAGGCGCTCGGCGAGGATGTCGGAGAGCGCGGCAAGGTCGCGCTTCATCGCACCGCGCTTTTGCCGGTTCTGGTCGATCACCTGGACGAAGGCGCCGAGGCAGATCGTGATGAGGAAGGCGATGATGAGCGTAGGGACAGCGCGGCGCAGTGCAGGCTCGGCCGTCAAGAGCCTGTGATAGGCCGGTTTTGCGATCGATTGCGCCAATCCCTTGATCGAATCGGATTGGACGCACGCGTTCGCTGCATGCGCGCGCGCCATGCCTTAGACCCCCGCTCTAAGCTGATTTTACCCGGATCGGATGCTCCCCACGTCGCATCCGAATCATGATGATTTGAATCCAGATTTCGCAGCCTGTCGAGAGTCAACGATTCGTTAATGCGAAATAATTCTTGTCCAAGACGGAATCAGGTCGCGCAAAGTGAGTCCGAAACAGGAACGGCTCCGTAGAATTACGCGCGCGCCGGTTCTGCGTGACTGATCACACGCTTCACGGTGGGGAACGTGCGACGCAGCTTGCGTTCGATCTCGTCGACGCTTTCGTGCACCTTGATCACACTCATCGAGGGCTCGGCGCGGCAATGGAAGTTGACGATCTCGCCGGCGTCGGTGTTGCGGACCCGCACATTATGGATGTCATGGATCGCGCCGCCATCGGCGAAGCCGGTCAGTGCGGTCTTGATGGCATCGACGCGGTCGGGCGCGGCGTCGGTTCCCCAGGGCAGTTCCGGCTGGAGCGGCTCGATATGGGTGTCGACCTCGACGTCCTCGCCAAAATCCTCGCGGATCGCGCGCTCGAGCTCGTGGGCGATGTCGTGGGCGGCGTCCAGCGCCATGTCGCTGTCGACCTCGAGGTCGATGCCGACGATCAGCTTGCCGCCGATGTCGTGCACGGTGACGTGGTGGATGGCAAGGCCGGAATTGCGCGCGATCACCATGATGCGCTCGCGCACGCTCTCATTGTCGCGCGCCACCGGCACTGCAGTGAAGGTGAGGTCGGCGTCGCCGAACGCCTTGGTCATCGCCTGCTGCGCCCGGCGCTTGATGTCCTCGACGCGGTCGATCGGATAGGTGCGCGGCACGGCGGCGATGGCATCGATGAAATGCGTGGCGCCGACCATGCGGACCCGCAGCCGCTCGACGTCGACGACCCCCGGCACCGCCCTGATCGCCGCGGTGGCCTTCTCCAGCGCGCCTTCCGGCGCACGGTCGAGCAGGGTCTCGACCGTCTCGCGCGCCATGCGCAGGCCGAGCAGGGCGATCATCACGGCAACCGCGATGGCGGCCGCGGCATCGCCCCACCAGAAGCCGAAGCCCGCCAGCACCAGCCCTACGATCACCGCCGCAGAGCCCATCACGTCGGAAGCGAAATGCAGCGCGTCGGCGGCCAGCGCCTGGCTCTTGGTGTCGCGCGCCGCGCGGTGCAGCGCGCGGGCGCGCCACAGATTGACGCCGATATCGATGATCAGAACGATGAACGGAATGGCTGAGATCGAAGGCGGCGGCGCGCCTTCGCGCAAATGGCTGTAGGCCTGCACCAGGATGCCGCCGGCCAGCACGTAGAGCAGGGCGATGATGAAGAGTGCGGAGACGCTCTCGAACTTGCCGTGGCCGTAATGATGCTCGGCGTCGGCGGGCTGGTCCGACACCCGCACCACGGCCCAGGTGATGATGGTGGCGACGAGGTCGATCGAAGAGTGCAGCGCCTCGGAGATCAGCGCCAGCGATCCGATGGCGATGCCGACGACGAGCTTCGCTGCGGCCATGCCGCCGCTGGCAAGGATCGAGAGCGCGGCGACGGATGTCTTGGTGTTGGGCGCGCTGGTGCTGGAAGAGCTCATGAGCGGCGGTGTAGCAGGCCAACCGTGAACATCAAGTGTCAGTCGTCACGCGCAATCGCAACTCACTTGCAACAGCAGAGTTGTATGAATGTCACGCCAAATGACGACGGGGAGGTGGTCCGCCGTGCGCCACCCCAGCCGTCTTTCGCGCTCCAGCCGCCTTCCGCGTCCAAATCACCTGAAACGACCACTTGCGATATATGGACCAAATGGTCTATATATCAATCATGAGCCGCCAAACCACCATGCAGGCGCCCCGTGGCCGCCCGCGAAGTTTCGACATGGACGCCGCCGTCGGACGCGCGATGAATGTGTTCTGGTCGCGCGGCTATCACGCCACGGCACTGCCGGACCTGCTGCGTGCGACAAAACTCTCGCGCGGCAGCCTATACGCCGCTTTCGGCGACAAGCACTCGCTGTTCCTGCGCGCTCTCGATCGCTACATTGCCGATGCCCTGACGCGGATGGATGACGAACTCGATCCCCGCAGAGATCCGGTCGACGGGCTGCGGGCCTACCTTGCCGGCTACGTTGAGCGCGCGTGCGGTGCCAATGGCCGGCGCGGCTGCCTGCTGGTGGCGACGGCGATGGAGCTGGCTGGCCAGGATGCCGAGGTCGGTCGTCGCTTCGCGAGCTTCTTCAAAACCATGGAGACCAGGGTGGCGGATGCATTCTCTCGTGCGGAGAGGGCGGGCAAGCTGTCCGCTGGCGTCGAGCCTTCGAGTGCAGCCCGAATTGTCATCTGTTTCCTGTGGGGGCTGCGCGTGGTCGCCAAAACGGCTCCGGCGCGCGCCACCTCGCAAGCCACCGCCGACGCGCTGCTCGATCGCTTCCTCAGGTAAGGAACCCGCGAACGCCTTCGCGTTTGGCGTGCCTATATATAGACCGATCGGTCTTGAAAGGAAAGAAGCCATGTCCGTCATCCAGATCGTCTGCGCGGTGGCCGTTCCCTTGCTCTGGGGTTATCAGTTCGTGGTCATCAAGGTCGGCGTCACCGAGTTTCCGCCGCTGTTCTTCCTCGCGCTGCGCTTTTTGGCGATGGCGCTGCTGGTTGTCCCGTTCGTCAAGGCGCCGACGCGCCAACAACTGGGCCCGATCGCGGTCATCTCGCTCTTCCTCGGCGGGCTGAACTTCGGGCTGTTCTATGTCGGCCTCGGGCTCGGCTCGGGAAGCATGTCGGCGGTCGCCTATCAACTCGCGCCGGCCTTCACCGTGCTGCTGGCCTGGCCGCTGCTGGCGGAGCGGCCGTCGCTCGTCACATCGGTCGGCGTGGTGCTTGCGTTCGCCGGCGTGGTGCTGACAGCGGAACCCGGCCGGTCGGCGAACGCCTTGCCGCTGCTGCTGGTGGTCGGAGCCGCCTTCGCATTCGCGGTGTCTACCGTCCTGACCAAACGTCACGGCCCGTTTGATCCGCTGATGCTGATGGGGTGGTCGTCGCTGCTCACCGTGCCGCAGGTGTTGCTGATGTCGTTGCTGCTCGAGCATGGACAAGCGGCGAGCCTTGTCACGGCGGATAGACACGGCTGGCTGGCGCTGGCCTACACCATTTTTATCGGGGGGATTGTCGGGTTCGGCCTCTGGTTCTGGCTGATCGCGCGCTGTTCGATGGACCGCATCGCTCCCTTCGGCCTGCTGGTTCCGGTGTTCGCCTTGATCTCGAGCGTGTTGTTTCTTGGCGACAGCGCGACGCCGAAGCTGATTGTCGGCGGGCTGCTCGCGATCTCCGGCGTCGCCATCACGCAGGTGAGGCCGAGCACGTAAGGCGGATTGGCGCGCAGGATGGGTAGCACGTAGCGGAGCCCATCATCTCGCCGCGCGGATACAATCGATGTTTCGCCTCGCATTGTCGAAGACAGCCCATCCAGTCATTTTGCTGACGCATTCTCTGTCTTAGTCGACGAGAACTAAAGACACTGTGTGGGACCTCTGGTTCCCACAATGGTTCCGTCGCCTGAACTGGCACGACTCCGCAACGAATTGTCACGAGTGAACGCCTCCGCGTTGCCTCGATCATGTCTTGCGGCATCGGGAACCGACGATCAGAAAATCAATCAAGGAGTTATGATGCTGTTCGGCTTGAGCGCCGCAACTTGCGGCGCCCTGGTTGCGCTTGCCATGTCTGGCACCGCTGCTCGAAGTGAAAACAATTCGGTTCATTCAAGCGCTGTCGTCAAAGCCGCTTGTGAGGATGCGATCGTCGGCGCAGCATCCATGTACGATCCGTTCAAGCCCGGCAGGGAGGAGGGCGGTCCGAGCACAGCTTCCGGCGAGCGCTATGATCGCTCGGTCTGGGCGGCCGCCATCAAAACGAGCTTGCGTCAGAAGTTCGGCGGGGTCCAATTCGGCGCGAGGCCGAAATATGCGCTCGTCGAGGCCGTAGGCAAGAAGGTCATCGTCAAGATCAACGACGTCGGGCCATTACGGCCTGGCCGCATCATTGACCTCAACGTGCGGACGATGCGCTATTTCGATCCAGGCCTGGAGCTCGGAGTCATTCGCGACGTGAAGGTGAGCCCCCTTGCGGGGGATTATTGGAGTCCCGGACCGGTCGGCTGAACGTCGCGCGCGAACTTGATGGTCGCCACGCAGCTACAGCGTCACCACGATCTTGCCGAGGTGCTTGTTGGCTTCCATGTGCTCGAACGCCTTGCCGATGTCGGCGAATTTGTAGACCTGATCGATCGGCAGCTGCAGCTTGCGCGCTTCGACCGCGGGCCAGATGTCCTTGCGCACCTCGTCGAAGATCGCGCGGATTTCCTCGATCGAGCGGGTGCGGAAGGTGACGCCGATATACTGGATGCGCCGCGCGGCGTGCAGGTCGAAGTTGAAGTCGCCATGGGTGCCGCCGAGCCGGCCGACATTGACGATGCGGCCCTTGACCTTGGTTGCTCTCAGGTTCTGGTTCGCGACCGGGCCGGAGACCTGATCGACGATCAGATCGACGCCTTCGCCACCGGTCGCCTGCAATACCTGATCGACCCAGCCGGGATCCTTGGAATCAATGGCGAGATCGGCGCCGAATTCCGTCAACCGGCTGCGGCGCATCGCGTCCGTCGAGGACCCCACCACGAGCTTTGCGCCCTTCAGTTTTGCAATCTGCATCGCCATCAGGCCGACGCCGGAGCTCGCGCCCTGGATCAGCACGGTCTGGCCCGCCTGCAGCGCGCCGTTGGTGACGACGGCGTTGTGCATGGTGGCGAGCGCGACGGGCAGGGTGGCGGCCTCGTCGAAATTCATGTTCGACGGGCTGCGAAACAGCCGGCCGTGATCGGCGAGCGTGTATTCGGCGAACGCCGCGCCGCCGGAGCCCATGATCTTGTCGCCGACCTTGACGCCTTTGGCATCGGGACCGAGCTCGGCGACTTCGCCGGCCCATTCCATGCCGAGCACGGTGCCGACGCCGCCGGCCGCGCCATGGGCGTGGCCCTTGGTCATGCCGAGATCGGCGCGGTTCAACCCGCAGGCGTGAACCTTGACCAGCACCTGGGTGCCCTTCGGCACGGGCTTTGCGACTTCGGTGATTTCGGGGCCGTTGGTTCCGTAGACATACGCTTTCATGGACTTGTTCTCGTTGCTGTCGTCTAACGCGAGATGGCTCTGAGTTCCGTCATCACCGCGCAAAGGCGTCGCCTTTGTCGCTGGAGGTGGCCGTCCTTCCGCGGTCCTCGAAGGATGAATGGCCCGATCGGTGGCCGTCGACCCTTCGAGACGCGCTTGGCGTTCCTCAGGGTGACGGATCACCAGTGGAGGTCTATTCAGCTGCCCGACGTTTGGCGCCGGACATCATTGCCTCGAGCCGTTCGCGGATGATCGCTTCCGCCTCGCTCACGATGCGCGAGATCAGTTCGGCGCAGGACGGGATGTCGTGGATCAGGCCCTGCACCTGGCCGGCCGACCAGATGCCTTCGTCGGCGTCGCCAGTGGCGTAGACCATCTTGCCGCGGGCGCCGGCGACCAGTTCGCGAACGTCCTCGAACTTGGCGCCTTCTTTCTCCATTTGCACGACCTTGGTCGAGATCGCATTCTTGGCGACGCGCGAGGTGTTGCGCATGGTGCGGAAGATCAACTCGGTCTCGCGCTCGTCATTGGCGACGATGCGCTCCTTCACGAGCTGATGGATCGGGCTCTCCTTGGTGCACATGAAGCGGGTGCCCATGTTGATGCCCTCGGCGCCGAGCGCCAGCGCTGCGACGAGGCCTCGGGCGTCGCCGAAGCCGCCCGAGGCGATCATCGGGATCTTCACCTTGTCGGCGGCGGCGGGGATCAGGATCAGGCCGGGGGTGTCGTCCTCGCCGGGATGGCCGGCGCATTCAAAACCGTCGATCGAGATCGCGTCGGCGCCCATCCGCTCGGCGGACAGTGCGTGACGGACGCTGGTGCATTTGTGCAGCACCTTGACGCCGTGCTTCTTGAACTCGTCGACATGCTCCTGCGGTTTGTTGCCGGCGGTCTCGACGATCTTGATGCCGCTCTCGATGATGGCCTGGCGATACTCGGCGTAAGGCGGCGGCTTGATCGCGGGCAGGATGGTCAGGTTCACGCCGAACGGCTTGTCGGTCAGCTCGCGGCAGCGCGCGATCTCCTTGCGCAGATCGTCCGGCGTCGGCTGCGTCAACGCGGTGATCATGCCGAGCGCGCCGGCATTGGCGACGGCGGCGACCAGTTCCGCGCGCCCGACCCATTGCATGCCGCCCTGCACGATCGGGTGGTCGACGCCGAACATTTCGGTGAAGCGTGTCTTGATCATTCTGCCCTCGTTTCCATCGAAATTTTCCGTGACGCGGATGGCCGCGCACGGTGTTGTTATTGGATGTCGAGGGAAGGATGCAGTCCGGTCCGGCAAATGTCTACCGACGACCTGCGGCGCGCCTATGCGGAAATGGCGGGCCGCGGCGGTCAGGCGAGGGCGGGCGGGGGTCTTTCGTGACCTTGTTCGGGCGCTGCTGATCGAACACGCAGCGCCCGACTGGTAATACGACAACGGAGATGCTTGCTACGCGGGCACGGCGTCCTTCTTCGACGCGGCGGTCTCCTCGTCGAAGGCCGCCGCGATGTCGCGCATGCTGACGACGCCGATCAGGCTGTAATTGTCGATCACGGGCACATGGCGAATGTGGTGCTTGGTCATGAGATGACGGATGTGCTCGAGCGTGTCGCTTGAGGTGCACGACACCAGCTGCTGCACCGAGACGAACTGCGAGACCTTCATGCCGGCGCCGGCCGCGCCGTGCTCGGCGATCGCGCGCACCACGTCGCGCTCGGTGAACATGCCGACGGCGGTGTTGCCCTCGGTGCGAACGACATCCTTGACCACCAGCGCGCTGATATTGCTGGCGCGCATCAGTTGCGCGGCGATCGCTACCGTCTCGTTCATGCGCACCGTGGCAACGCGAGGGGTTTTCTTGCGCAGGATATCTCCGACTTGCATGGCAACCTCCTTGGTTATCGTTGACAGGACTCTGGTATACAAAATGCCAATTGTCAACGCCGCCGTCAGAGGAATTTACCACTGGGAAATCGCCGAAATAGCAGAGACGCTGACGTTTCAGACGATTGTGACCCGGTGTGAGCGGGTAGGCCATTCGGCTCTCTGGGTGTTTCTGGTATCTGGCATCCCTCCGTCCGACAAAAGAAGAGGCGCACCAAAGTGCGCCTCCATCGTTCAGCGGGAAGTCCCGAAATCAGGCAGTCAAATTAGGCTGGCATCTCACGCTGTCTTGGCGTTCGTCGCAGTCTCGGCTGCTGCGGCCGCCTCGTTGCCGTTGATGAAGGCGCGGCGCATCGGCTTGATCACGAACAGTGCCATCAGCGCCGCGGTGGCATTGAGCGCAACCGCGATCACGAACACCGCCTGCCAGCCATAGCTGGCGGCCACGATGCTGGCACCCGGCACCAGGAGCGCTGCGGTGCCCTTCGCGGTGTAGAGCATGCCGTTGTTGGTGGTCGCGAACTTCGAGCCGAATGTGTCGCCGGAGGTCGCCGGGAACAACGAGTAGATCTCGCCGAACACGCCGAAATAGACCGCAGTCGCCAGCACGAACACCAGCGGGTTGTGGCCCCAGGTCGACAGCGTCAGCAGCATCAGCGCGCCGGTGCCGAACGCGATGAACATGGTGTGCTCGCGGCCGATATTGTCGGAGACCCAGCCGAAGAACGGCCGTCCGAACCCGTCGAAGATGCGGTCGAGCGAGATCGCAAAGGTCAGCGCGGCCATTTGGAAGCCGGCGAGCGAGACCGGCGTGGTGGCGATCTTGTAGTCGTGCGCGATCGGCGCGATCTGCGCCGCCGCCATCAGGCCGCCGGAGGCGACCATCACGAACACCAGATACATCACCCAGAAGATCGGGCTGCGCAGCACTTGCGGCGGCGTGAAGTCGATCTTGGTCTGCGGCAGATTGAGCTGCTTCTTCTTCGGCGGGATCGTGACCGCAGGCTTCTGGATGAAGAAGGCGAGCAGGAACACGATCAGGCCTTGCCCGATGCCGAAATCGAAGAACGCGGTCTGATAGCCGCTCGAGGCGATCATGTTGGCGATCGGCACCACGGTCAGCGCCGCGCCGGCGCCGAAGCCTGCGGCGGTTGCGCCGGCGGCAAGGCCCCGGCGATCGGGAAACCATTTCAGCGCATTGCCGACGCAGGTGCCGTACACCGAGCCGGCACCGATGCCGCCGATGACGGCCGCGGCGTAGAGCAGGGAGAGTGAATCGGCGTAGGAGTTCAGCACCCAGGACAGCGCGATCATGGCGCCGCCGAACATGATGACGATCCGCGGGCCGTATTTGTCGACGAACCACGCTTCGACCGGCACCAGCCAGGTCTCCGTCACCACGAAGATCGTGAAGGCGAACTGGATCGCCGCGCGGCCCCAGTGATGCGCGCCGTCGATCGGATCAACGAACAGCGTCCAGCCATATTGCAGGTTCGCGATCATCGCCATGCAGACGATGCCCATCACGAGCTGAAGCCAGCGGAAGCCACTGGACGAAGGTTGTGCTTGTGTTGCGGCAGCATTGCTGGAAACCATCAAATCCTCCCGAGCGCGCCTGGTCTTCTTGTGACCCAGTGTCGCAATTCTTGTGGCGTATCGTCGCAATCGCTGGCGGGAGGTTGGTATACTATATCCCAGAAAGCAAGCCCATCTTTCTACTGCGCCGCAGCAAAACTGGCATGCTTTAGGCTGATCTGGCGACGACGGGATGCCGGAAAATGAAAACGCCCGGCGTCGGCCGGGCGCTTTCGTCAGTTGAAGGGTTGCGGTTGCCTAAGCCGTCGCCGTCGATTTCTCGACCACGATTTTCCGCCACGGCTTGAGCACGGCGATCGCGAGCAGCGAGGCAAGGATGTTGGCGCCGGCTGCGATGATGAACACGTTGTCCCAATGGCCCGACGACTGCTGCATGTAGTTGGCGATCGGCACCAGCAGCGCCGCGGTGCCCTTCGCGGTGTAGAGCAGGCCCGCATTGGTGGTCGCGAACTTGGCGCCGAACGTGTCGGTGCAGGTCGAGGGAAACAGCGAATAGATCTCGCCCCAGGCAAAGAACACGAAGCCCGACAGCAGCACGAACCACACCGGGTCGTGGCCCCAGAGGTAGAGCATCCAGATGCCGAAGCCTTCCATACCGAAGGCGATGAACATGGTGTTCTCGCGGCCGATCATGTCGGAGATCCAGCCGAAGAACGGACGCGTCAGACCGTTGAGCACGCGGTCGATAGTGGCCGCGAAGGTCACGGCCGTCATCGTCACCGCCATCAGCGTGACCGGCACGCTGTCGACCTTCCAGTCGACCGCGATCGGCTTCAGGTTCGCCGTCACCATCAGGCCGCCGGCGCCCACGATCACGAACATGAAGTACATCAGCCAGAAGATCGGCTGCCGCAGCACTTCGGTCGGCTGATAGTTGCGCCGGGTCTGGATGATGTTGGCATTCGCCACGACCGCCGGCACCTGGCCGGCCTTCGGCGCGAGCAGGAAGAAGGCGAGCAACACGATGATGATGCCCTGGCCGAGGCCGAAATAGAGGAAGGTGGTCTGGAAGCCGGAGTCCTTGATCATGGCCTGGATCGGCGCCACCGTCAGTGCGGAGCCCGCGCCGAAGCCGGCCGCGGTGATGCCCGCCGCAAGCCCGCGCTTGTCGGGAAACCATTTCAGCGCGTTGCCGACGCAGGTGCCGTAGACGCCGCCGGCGCCGATGCCGGCGATGATCATGCCGAGATAGTAGCCGTTCAGCGAGGTCGCCTGCGCGTTGATCGCCCACCCGATCGCGCAGAGAATGCCGCCGATCAGCACGACGAGGCGCGGACCGTATTTATCGACGAACCAGCCTTCGACCGGGACCAGCCAGGTCTCGAACAGCACAAACAGCGTAAAGGCCCACTGGATCGATGCGCGATCCCATCCAAACTTCTTCTGGATGTCGGGGACGAAGAACGTCCACCCGTATTGATAGTTTGCGATCATCACCATCGCGGCGACGCCGATCGCAAGTTGCGTCCAGCGATACGTATCGCTGACACGCGCGGCCGCGGGGGCCGCAGTTGCCTGAACCATGTCCGACATTGATCCTCCCAGTGCGCGCTTTGTCATTCTGCTTGTGGCGCGGCTCGGTCATCTTGGTATTTGATATGCCAAGGTTCAAGCTGTCGCGGAGGTCGCGTGCGAATATGCCGCAGAGGACTCAGGCGGTCATCGCGAGAGTAATTCAGCGCGCAAAAAAATGGCCCCGAAAATCGGGACCATTGGTCGAAGGTTGAATGCCAGGTCGCATGTCGCGATGCGCACCCCGATGAATCGTTCCGGCTCAGAGGCCGAAGCGCGGCAGGTCGCCGTTGCGGTTCGAGATCTCCGCGCTCTTCATCAAGAGGCGATCGATCGAAGCCAGCAGGCGGCCGAACAGGGTGGAGGAGGGCGCGAGCGCGATGGCGGTGGTCTTGATGGCAGTAGTCTTGGACATTGGTGTCCCCTTTCGCTGGAGGCCAGTAATGGGCCGGCTCACTATCTGGGGTCAAACTATGTATACCAGATGCCAGATACAACGGGAGTGTTTGCATAGCAGCATTCCGAATGGTGCAATGCAACAGGGCGCGTCGCTTGGCATCCCAGACCAGAGCAAAGGGAGGCGGAAGCCACAGGACCTGTGGGTCAGAATCTCCAGCTGAAACTGGCCTTTACCGAGTGAACCTGCACCCGGTCGGCGTACCGGCCGACGTAGGCGATGCCAACGCTGGTCTGCGGCCCGCACGTTGGGCAAGTTCGTTGGACTTCACGTCGGCGTCGCCGCAAAAAAGAAAGGCCGCCGAATGCGGCGGCGGCCTTGAGTGACTGGGTTTGCTTTTCTTCTTGGCCGATGAAGGGTCGGGGCCAGATCCCTTCACCGCGTCCAGTCTTCGCCCGCGCATAGCGTTCCCATGCAGCCGCGAACGTTCAGCGTGCCCGACGACACCAGCGTCACCGAGCTCTCATAGGTCTTGCCGTCATCGGCGTTGTAGATCCGGCCGGCCCATTTGTTCGGGCCTGCGGGCTGCATGTTGATGAACAGCGAGATGCCCATCACCGGCCGGGTCCGTTGCGCGGGATCGGCATTCTTGTCGTCGCGCTGCGGCTTGCCGGTGGCCTTGTCGGTCGGCTCCTTCAGCCAGACGACGCGGCCGCACAGCGCGCTGCCGCAGCGCTGGACCTGGATCTTGGCATCACCGGACTGGGTCAGCCAGACGCCGGCCGGATCGTTGGCCTTGTCGTTGGCTTTGGCGGCATCGGCGGCGCTGCCGAGCAGCGGAATGTGGAACGCGGCCACGATCAGGCGGCGGGCGAGATGGGCGTGGATCAATTGCTTCAAGGCCTTGGTGGGGCCGTTTTGGTCTGGGATTGCGGTCATCATCCACCTTCTTCATGAAAAATTTCATGATAAACATGAAATAAATCACGTTTAAGGTTGAGTCAACAACATTACCAAGGCATGATGCGACCCGGCTGTAATGGGCTGTTTGGCAAAAAAATTTCGGATGGGTGCGATGGGGATATCGGTTCGCGAGCAGCGCCAGCTTTGGTTTCGCCGGCTCGATCGGGCGTTCTGGGTGATCTGGGCCGCGTTGCTGGTTGTGCTGTGGCTGGCCTATTACCGCACCATCACGGCCTCGGCCACGATTGCCGAAAGCCTCATCGGCGAGCAGGCGAAATGCGCCAGCATCGTCGCCAACCCGCTCACCATGTCGACCATGGGCCAGCTGCTGTTCTGGTCGCTGTTCGCGCTTGGGGTATCGTTTTACGCGGTGTTGATCGGCATCCTTCATCGCATGGTGAACCGATTCGCCAATGGGCGGATCTTCGTGTCCGAAACGCTGCAAGGTGTCTGGTGGATGGGGATCTTCCTGGTGGTCTGGCCGTTTGTGGATACGATCACGACCAACGTAGTAGCCTATGCCCTGTATCGGATCGGCGACGTCAAATTCTTCCTGCCGAGCTACAGCGTCGACGTCGGCAATTTCGCAGGCGGGATCTTCCTGATGGCGCTGAAATTCGTGCTCGAGCACGCCATCCTGCTGCAGTCCGAAAACGACCTGACGATCTGAGGTGAATGCTTGTGCCCATCGTGGTGAACCTCGATGTCATGCTCGCCAAGCGCAAGCGCCGCCTCGGAGATCTCGCGGACGCGATCGGCATCTCGATCCAGAACCTGTCGATCCTGAAGACCGGCAAGGCGAAAGCGATGCGCTTCTCGACGCTATCGGCGATCTGTCGCGAGCTGGACTGCCGGCCGGGGGATATTCTGGAATACGTGCCGGGGGATGAAGGCGAGGCCGATGGCGGCGAGGGCGGTTGATCGGCCGCAGCCAAAAGCCACCGAACTTGCCCAACGCATTGCGCAGACGACCAGCCGCCGCTGTGGAAGCGTGGCCTCGAGGGTTGAGACGCACGCGGCGAGACGGGTGCAAGGTCGTCTGACCTCTCCTCAAAGATCCTGATTGCTCGCCTGCCTGACCTTCGTCTCAATGACAAGCAGTCCGGCGAGCGACAGCAGGGCAAAGGCAAGACCGCTAAGGAACGTGGCCGCGGGCCCAAGTGCATCCCACAGTGCGCCTGCGACGACGCTTGAGCCAAGCATCGCGACGCCGGTCAACAGGTTGAAATACCCGTAGGCGGTGCCACGCAGCGAGACGGGAGAGCTGTCAGCGATCAGCGTTGCGAACAGGCCTTGCGTCAGTCCCATGTGCAGGCCCCAAAGGACTACGCCGAGCGCCAGTCCGCCGAGATTTGCAAGGGTGGCCAGCGTCAGATCGGCGGCAGCAAGGCATACGAGCCCGAGGGCAAGCAGGCCGGTGCGGTTGATCCGGTCGGACAGCTCGCCCGCCGGATAGGCCGATAGTGCATAGACGATGTTCATCAATACCAGAACCGCGGGGACCCACATCGCGCCAAGTCCGACGTTTTGCGCGCGCAGGATCAGGAACGCCTCGCTGAAGCGGGCGAGCGTGAAGACGACGCCAATCCCGACCACGCGCCAGTAGGATTTTCCGAGTTGCTTCACAGCGGTGAAGCTCAAGGGATTTTTGGTCCCGTCATCGTCGATGGGGCGCTTCGGCTCTTCGACGGCAAACACGATCAGGGCGAGCGAGAGGACGGCGGGAATCACCGCAAGCCAGAACACCGCGCGGAAATTATCGGCGCTGATCCACATCAGGACGATGGCGAGCAGGGGGCCGACGAAGGCGCCCACGGTATCGAGGGATTGCCGAAGCCCAAAGCTCGCACCGCGCAATTCGGCGGGTGCGATATCGGCGACGAGCGCGTCGCGCGGCGCCCCACGTATGCCCTTGCCGACACGGTCGACGAAACGGGCGGCAATCAGCCAGCCGACGGTCGGCGCCAGCGGAAACACCGGCTTGGTGAAGGCGGCAATTCCGTAGCCGATCGCCGCCAGCAGCTTGCGCTTGCCAAGCCAGTCCGACAACGCACCCGAGAATATTTTTGTGATGGAAGCGGTCGCTTCGGCGATGCCTTCGATGAAGCCGACCGTCACCATCGAGGTGCCGAGCACCGTGACGAGATAGACCGGCAGTAGCGCGTGGATCATCTCCGACGAGACGTCCATCAGCATCGACACGAAACCCAGCGCCCAGACTCCCGCAGGGATACGTGCCGGTTGAGAGGATAGGTTGGGGTTGGGCTCGGCCGTCACCTGGGTCTCCTCGCTGGGCAAAAGAGAACCCGCCAGCGGCGGGCTGACCGGAATTCCTGCTGCGGCATGGGTTGCCAGCTCACCTTGGCGGGAGCCATCGGCTCAGCGTCAGTGAGCATCGGTGGACCCCGGTGCCATCTCGTTCGCGCACGTTAGCATTCGGGTGACAAGGGACGAAAGTGCTAGCAAGGCGCAAGGCCGCCGGGAGCACCGGCGGCCTTGTCAATGCTGCAACGGCGGCATTCGGAGCTGGTGTCTTACTTCAGCTTATAGGTGCCGATTTGGTGATTGCAGTCCTGGAACGTTCCGGCCTTGATAACCGGAAAGGGTCCGAGCGGCTGGACCGTGCCGCTTGCAACCATGCCTTCGTATTTTCCCGTGCCGACGACATTCTCTCGGGTGATCTTGCCGTCGCTGCCAAGAGTAAAGTACGACAAGCGCTTGTCGCCATCTGCATCAACGGCCTCGCACACCGTGGAGCCGGTGTTCTTGCCGTCGAGCGAAGCATTCATGCCAACGCAGCGGAAGGTATGCTTGTCAAACATGCCACCCGGAGTCGTGCTGCGGATCTCGCCCGTCATTTCGTAGCTTGCTGCGGTGTGCGTCTTGGAAAAGGTGATCATGTTGTTCGTGCCGGACCAGCACGCGGTGTAGTCGTAGTTGCCCTCCTTCGGCACTTCGGCCGCAAACGCGGACGGCATAAAGGTGGCGATCAATAGGGGTAATACGTAAGTTCGCATGGCACTCCCCTCCTGAAAAATGGATGCAAAATATCTGTCCCACGGAAGCGGGACAGTGAAGGGTAGCACAGTGATCAGACGTTTATGAGGGGGGGCAATTGTTGCAACGCGCCAGCGCCGTCCCTCGGCCGGCTGTCGCGTCGGTTGATTATGCCCTCTTAGAGACAGCCTCCGAGCGTACACGTGCCATCGTACGAGTGTTGAAAATGCCTAACAACGAGATCGATTTATCGCCTTCATCGCACGACCTGGCCCGTACCATCCGAGAAACTCGAGCTCTTTTTTTTTTGAGTGCATCCGTCGCGGTGAAGAACTTCTCCAGTTCGACAATGGCTCTCGCTGGAAGGCTACGGATGTCCGGCAAGTTACCAACAAACGGCGAGCGTCCGGGGACTGCGAAAATCCGGTCGTTTCTCTTCCTCTTGCGCCCGGTGACCTGCACGACTTCGAGAATACCGATGGGCCTACAGCGAAGCACCGTGCCGGGATACGTTGCGGCATCGTGGATCATCAGCACATCCAGGGGGTCTCCGTCCTCTGCCTTTGTCGAAGGAATGAACCCCCAGTCGTAGGGATAGGCCAGTCCGGTCATCAAGGGCTTTGAGAGTATGAATGCGCGCAGCTTGCCATCGAACTCCAATTTGCAGCAACTCCCGCGAGGGGTCTCGACGACGGCGTGGATGTGCCCTTTGTCGGCCCAAGTCGGCAGCTTGAAAAGATTGGTCATCGTCCTTCGCGCTCGCAGCGGTTTCTTCGCTTGGTGTCTTTAGAACCCGGATGTTATTGGGAATGTTCCAACTCCAAGCGGGACTATAGATCGGGCTTCCGGCCCCTCGCGGACGGGGCCGTCCATTTCATCGATGTCTGCAGCCGACGGCGATATTGGTGTCCGATCCCCGCGGCGTTTCCTTCAAGTAAACGAAAAATGGCCGCGGTTGCCCGCGGCCATTCATGGTGTTGCTTGAGGGCTGCCCTTACTCGGCCGCCTGCTTGCGCGGCGGGTCGAGGGCGCCGGAGTCGTGGATCTCGGCGACCTGGTGATCGGAGAAACCGAGCACCTCGCGCAGGATCTCGTCGGTGTGCTCGCCGAGCAGCGGCGAACGCTGAACGTCGCTCGGCGAATCCGACAGCTTGATCGGGTTGCCGACCGAGATGTACTTGCCGCGGGTCGGGTGATCGACCTCGACCACGGTGCCGGTCGCGCGCAGCGACTGGTCTTCCGCGATCTCCTTCATCGACAGGATCGGGCCGCAGGGGATGTCGTCCTTGTTGAGGATCTCCATCGCCTCGAACTTGGTCTTGGTCATCGTCCACTGCTCGATGCGGGCGAAGATCTCGTTCAGCCGCGGCAGGCGGGCCGCCGGCTTGGCGTAGTTGGGATCGGTCTTCCAGGTCGGCTCGCCGATCACGTCGCAGATCTTCTCCCAGACCGGGGCCTGGGTGATGAAGTAGATGTAGGCGTTCGGGTCGGTTTCCCAGCCCTTGCACTTCAGGATGCGGCCGGGCTGGCCGCCGCCGGAATCGTTGCCGGCGCGCGGCACGGCATCGCCGAACGGAATGCCTTCGCCGAACTGGCTGTATTCCTTGAGCGGGCCGTGGGCGAGGCGCTGCTGGTCGCGCAGCTTGACGCGGGCGAGGTTGAGCACGCCGTCCTGCATCGCCGCGGTGACGCGCTGGCCCTTGCCCGAATGGGTGCGCTGGTAAAGCGCGGTGACGATGCCGAGCGCGAGGTGCAAGCCGGTGCCGCTGTCGCCGATCTGCGCGCCGGTGACCAGCGGCAGGCCGTCGCGGAAGCCGGTGGTCGAGGCGGCGCCGCCGGTGCACTGCGCAACGTTCTCGTAGACCTTGCAATCCTCATACGGGCCGGGGCCGAAACCCTTGATCGAGGCGACGATCATCCTCGGGTTGATGGCGTGGATCTTCTCCCAGGAAAAGCCCATGCGATCGAGCACGCCGGGGCCGAAATTCTCGACCAGCACGTCGCACTGCTTGATCAGCGCGGTCAACACTTCCTTGCCCTTCGGATTCTTGGTGTCGAGCGTGATCGAGCGCTTGTTGTGGTTCAGCATGGTGAAATACAGGCTGTCCACGTTCGGGATGTCCTGCAACTGGCCACGGGTGATGTCGCCGACGCCGGGACGCTCGACCTTGATCACGTCGGCGCCGAACCAGGCCAGCAGTTGCGTGCAGGTCGGACCCGACTGGACGTGGGTGAAATCGAGAATGCGAACGCCCTTGAGCGCCTTGGTCATAATATTTTGCTCCGTACTCTGGTCTGCCCCTGCACCCGCAGGGAGTGATGGGGATTAGGGGGTTACTTCTTCTTCTGCAGAACGCTCTGAGGATTGAGGTTGCCGATGCGGCCGCTCTCCGAGCCCGCTGCCGGATCGATCACCGCGTTGATCAAGGTCGGCTTGCCGGAATCCAGCGCCGCATTGACCGCGCGCTTCAGCTCGTCCGGCGAGGTGGCGTTGACGCCGACGCCGCCGAAGGCTTCCATCATCTTGTCGTAGCGCGAGCCCTTGACGAACACGGTAGTCGCCGGATCGTCGCCGGCGCTGTTGACGTCGGTGCCGCGATAGATGCCGTCATTGTTGAAGATCACGACGCAGATCGGCAGCTTGTAGCGGCAGATGGTCTCGACCTCCATGCCCGAGAAGCCGAACGCGCTGTCGCCTTCGACTGCGAGCACGGGCAGGCCGGTCTCGACCGCAGCCGCGATCGAGTAGCCCATGCCGATGCCCATCACGCCCCAGGTGCCGACGTCGAGCCGCTTGCGCGGCTTGTGCATGTCGACGACGCCGCGGGCGAGATCGAGCGTGTTGGCGCCTTCGTTGACGAAGATGGTGTCAGGACGTTCGGCGATGATCGTGCGCAGCGCGCCGAGCGCCCCGTGATAATCCATCGGCGACGCATTGCTCATCAGCTTCGGCGCCATCTTGGCGACGTTGTCGTCGCGCTTCTTGGCGACGGTCGCGAGCCAATCGCTCGGTGCGGCCGACCAGTTGGCGCCCATGGCGTCGAGGAAGGCGGACACGCAGGAGCCGATGTCGCCGACCACGGGGGCCACGATCTCGACGTTGGAATCCATCTCCTTCGGCTCGATGTCGACCTGGATGAACTTCTTCGGGGCTTCACCCCAGGTCTTGCCCTTGCCGTGCGAGAGCAGCCAGTTGAGGCGGGCGCCGATCAGCATCACGACGTCGGCTTCCTTCAGCACCGTCGAGCGCGCAGCACCCGCGCATTGCGGATGCAGATCGGGCAACAGGCCCTTGGCCATGCTCATCGGCAGGAACGGCACGCCGCTCTTCTCGACGAAATTCTTGATCGCCTCGTCGGCCTGCGCATAAGCCGCGCCCTTGCCGAGGATGATCAGCGGACGCTTTGCGTTCTTCAGGACATCAAGCGCGCGCTTGACGGATGACGGGGCAGGGATGTGCTCCGGCGCCGCGTCGATCACCTTGACCAGCGATTTCTGGCCGGCCGCCGCGTCCATGACCTGGCCGAACAGCTTGGCCGGCAGATCGAGATAGACGCCGCCCGGACGGCCCGACACCGCGGCGCGGATCGCGCGCGCAAGGCCGATGCCGATGTCCTGGGCGTGCAGCACGCGGAATGCCGCCTTGCAGAGCGGCTTGGCGATCGCGAGCTGGTCCATCTCCTCATAGTCGCCCTGCTGCAGGTCGACGATCTCGCGCTCGGACGAGCCCGAGATCAGGATCATCGGGAAGCAGTTGGTGGTGGCATGCGCCAGCGCAGTGAGGCCGTTGAGGAAGCCGGGCGCCGAAACCGTGAGGCAAACGCCGGGACGCTTGGTCAGGAAGCCTGCGATCGAAGCGGCATAGCCGGCATTCTGCTCGTGGCGGAACGAGAGCACGCGAATGCCCGCCGCCTGGGCCATGCGGCCCAGATCCGTGATCGGGATACCCGGCACACCGTAGACGGTGTCGATGCCGTTGAGCTTGAGCGCGTCGATGACGAGGTGGAAGCCATCAGTCAGCTCTTGCTCGGTGCCCGGTGCCTCGGACTTCGTAGCGGTATTCAGCATCGGCATCGTCTCCCTGATCGTTCTTGTTCGGACGATCTGTTGTCGTCTGAAGCGGGTGGTTAAGTGAACAGTTCCTGGCCATGCGCCTCGACATAGGCGGCAAGGCCGAGTGTGTGATCGCGCGCGCGCTTTTCGGCGAGCTCGGTGTCGCGCGCCTCCAGCGCCTCGATGATCCCGAGATGCTCGGGCAACGAAGTCGCGGTGCGGTCCTTGCGGCCGATCGTGAGCTGGCGATAGCCGCGCACATGCAGCAGCAGGTCGTTGGTGAGGTCGACCAGAACAGGCGATTCCGACAGCGAGATCAGCGCCTGGTGGAAGGCGATGTTGGCCTTGGAATATTCCTCGACGTGATCCTGCGGCAGGCGGTCGTCGCTGAAGTCCTTGAAGAAGTCGCGCAGCGCCGAGATGTCCTTCTTGCGCGCGGTGGTCGTGATCAGGCGCGCCGCCATGCTCTCCAGCGCCGCCCAGGCGCGGATCATGTCGACGATTTCCGCCTTGGTGCGGCGGACCACGACGATGCCGCGGCGCGGCACGGTCTTCACGAAGCCGTCCTGCTCGAGCATCGCGATCGCTTCGCGGATCGGCGTGCGGCTGACGCCGAGGCGCTCGGACAATGCGCGCTCGTCGAGCATCACGGGCTCCGGCGTCGCGTAGATGTCCATCTTCAGAATCGCTTCCTTCAAGGCCTCATAGGCCTTGTTCTTGAAGCTCGTCTCCGGGGCGATCCGGACGATGGCGATATCTGTGTCAGCCATGATGGGCGACGCCTTGGTCTGTTTCGGTTCTGGCACGACTCGTCTCCTCCTCTTGGAGACGTCTTCTTAGCAGAAGAAATTACCTTAGATTTTTGGCATGCCAAATACCAGAATGTCAAGCTACCCATATTTTTCGGTATTTTTAGCCATTGGCCGACCTTGACAATTACGTTTTTGGCATACCAAATGCCACGAAATCTGTCCCAGGAGGAAGCCAATGTCAAATTCGAAGGATGCGGTCCGCAAAATTCTCGATGCGGTCAGGGCCGACAAGCGCACGAGCCTCACCGCGCCCGAAGGCAAGGTGGTCTGCGACGCCTACGGCATCCCGGTGCCGAAGGAGGGCGTTGCCAAGTCGGCCGCCGAGGCCGCGCGGATCGCCTCCGACATGGGCTTCCCGGTCGTGATGAAGATCGTCTCGCCCGACATCCTCCATAAGACCGAGGCCGGCGGCGTGGTGGTCGGCGTCAAGAGCGCCGCGGACGCCGAGAAGAGCTACGAAACCATTCTGGCCAACGCCAGGAAGTACAAGGCCGATGCCAAGATCGAGGGCATCCAGGTCCAGCAGATGCTGGGCGGCGGCACCGAGGTGATCGTCGGGTCGATCACCGACGGCTCGTTCGGCAAGCTGGTCGCCTTCGGCCTCGGCGGTGTGCTGGTCGAAATCCTCAAGGACATCACCTTCCGTCTCGCGCCCGCGACCAAGGACGATGCGCTGTCGATGCTCGACGGCATCCAGGCGCATGAGATGCTGAAGGGCGTGCGCGGCGGCGAGCCGGTCAATCGCGAGGCGCTCGCCGACGTCATCGTCAAGGTGTCGCAGCTGGTCAGCGATTTCCCCGAGATCGTCGAGCTCGACCTCAATCCGGTATTCGCCACCAGCAAGAACGCGATCGCCGCCGACGTCCGCATCGTCGTCGACTTCGACTACAAGCCGCGCCCGGCGCCGCGTCCGACCGAAGAGATCGTCGCGGCGATGAACCGCATCATGCAGCCGAAGGGCGTTGCGGTGATCGGCGCCTCGGCCGAGGACGGCAAGATCGGCAACTCCGTGATGAAGAACCTCATCAACGGCGGCTACAAGGGCGAGATCTATCCGATCCACCCCAAGGCCGCGGAGATTCTCGGCTACAAGGCCTACAAGAGCGTCAAGGACGTGCCCGGCGTGATCGACACCGCGGTGTTCGCGATCCCGGCGAAGTTCGTCGCCGGCGCGCTCGTCGAGTGCGGCGAGAAGAAAATCCCCGGTGCGGTGCTGATTCCCTCCGGCTTCGCCGAAGCCGGGGCGCCCGAATTGCAGGCCGAGATCGTCGAGGTCGGCAAGAAGTACAACATCCGCCTGATGGGGCCGAACATCTACGGCTTCTACTATACACCGGCCAATCTCTGCGCCACGTTCTGCACCGCCTATGACGTCAAGGGCCACGCCGCCCTGTCGTCGCAGTCGGGCGGCATCGGCATGGCGATCATCGGCTTTTCGCGCTCGGCCAAGATGGGCGTGTCGGCGATCGTTGGCCTCGGCAACAAGTCCGACATCGACGAGGACGATCTGCTCGCCTTCTTCGAGCAGGACCCCAACACCAATTTGATCGCGCAGCACTGCGAAGATCTGAAGGACGGCCGTGCCTTCGCGGAGGCCGCCAAGCGCGTCTCCAAGAAGAAGCCGGTGGTCGTGCTCAAGGCAGGTCGTACGTCGGCGGGCGCCAAGGCGGCGTCGTCGCACACCGGCGCGCTCGCCGGCAACGACAAGATCTACGAGGACGTGTTCAAGCAGTCCGGCGTGATCCGCGCGCGTTCGCTCCGGCAGCTGCTGGAGTTCGCCCGCGGCGTGCCGGTGCTGCCGACGCCGAAGGGCGAGAACGTCCTGATCATCACCGGCGCCGGCGGTTCCGGCGTGCTGCTCTCGGACTCCGTGGTCGACAACGGCCTGTCGTTGATGCAGATGCCGCCGGACCTCGATGCGGCGTTCCGCAAGTTCATCCCGCCGTTCGGCGCAGCCGGAAATCCTGTGGATATCACCGGCGGCGAGCCGCCGATCACCTATGTCAACACCGTGAAGCTCGGTCTGTCCGATGAGCGCATCCACGCGCTGATCCTCGGCTACTGGCACACCATCGTGACGCCGCCGATGGTGTTCGCGCGCAACATGGTCGAGGTGAAGAAGGAGATGGAGGCCAAGGGCTTCGTGAAGCCGATCGTCGCCTCGCTCGCCGGCGACGTCGAGGTCGAGGAGGCCGCCGAATATCTCTACCAGAACGGCATTCCGGCCTATGCCTATTCGACCGAGCTGCCGGTCGAGGTGCTGGGCGCCAAGTACAAGTGGGCGCGCGGCGCGGGATTGCTCTGATCGACGTTCGATGCCGCTTCGGACATCTTCGAAGCGGCATCAAGGCCCGGTTAACGGCATCCGAGAAATCGGGGCCTGTCCGATAATTCGGCCTTAATGGGGGGCCGACTAAAGGTCTCGTGGTTGCAACGTGCCGGACGCCTGGGGGTATCCGGTGTTGGGTCCGGAGGAGGCGTTTTCCCCATCATGTCAGTTCAGGTCGATTCGGATTTTGCGAGCGACGATCGCGCGAGGGCGCAGATCGGCGCGGCGGTGAGCTATTTGCTGAGGGACGCGACCGGTGCTGCGCGCGAGCATGCCGTCGAGATGATTGTCGAGATGGTGCGCGATGTCGCAAGCCGGCCGGCCGGCTTTGAAGCGGCGTCCCTTCAGCCGCTGATGAGCGGCGTCACCTACCGGGATTTTGTCATCGATGCCTACCGGCGTGATGTCGATCGCTGGCGTGCGACGATCCGCCGGTCGAACGGCAAGAAGATCCGGATCGCTTCTCCGCCGTCGGTGCGCGACGAGGCGACGACGACAGCGGATGCGATCACCGCCGAGAAGGCCATCGAGTTCGCCAAGCGGGCGATCGATTTGGGCGAGGTGATCTGATCACATCCAAGGGTGCATTCGCCGCGAAACTCCCGGCGATGCCAGCGACCCTATGCCTGGGACGCGCGATGTGCTCCGATGCGACGGCCGCGCCGGTTCCGGAGCCGTCAGCGGAATCGTGATCCATCGTATCCCGGCAGAGAGACACCATGCCTTCCGAACTCCGTTCGCCCCGTCTGGCGGTCCTGATCGACGCCGACAATGCATCAGCAAGGATCGCCGACGGGCTGTTCGAGGAGATCGCCAAGATCGGCGAGGCCAGCGTACGCCGCATCTATGGCGACTTCTCCAATCCGAGGTCCAAGGGCTGGGCCGACATCCTGTCCAAGCACGCCATCATCCCGCAGCAGCAATTCGCCTATACGACTGGCAAGAACGCATCCGACATCACCCTGGTGATCGACGCCATGGACCTGCTGCACAGCGGCCGGTTCGACGGCTTCTGCCTGGTCTCGTCGGACAGCGATTTTACCCGGCTTGCCGCCCGCATCCGCGAGCACGGCATCGACGTGTTCGGATTCGGCGAGCAGAAGACGCCGGAGAGTTTTCGGCAGGCCTGCCGCAGGTTCGTCTACACCGAGAATTTGCGCGGCGGCGCGACCAGCAATCAGGACGCAGCCGTGCGTGCCCAGCCGTTGCAGCCCCCCGATGCCGCGACGCCGATCCTCAAGAAGGTGATCGGCCAAATGGCCAGCGAGGACGGCTGGGTGACGCTTGGCGAAGTCGGGCGGCAGCTGGCCAATCTTGCGTCCGATTTCGATCAGCGGACGTACGGCTTCCGCACCCTGAGCGAGCTGGTGCGCAGGACCAATGCGTTCGAGATCGAGTCCAAGGGCGGGACGACGCGAATCCGCATCAAGCAGGTGGCCGCACCGCCGCCGAGACGGCGAACGCCAAGGCGACGCGCTGATCAAAAACCGCCGGAATGAACCGCGCGCAGCGGCTGAACCACCCTTGAATCTGAACCAACGATGAATGCCGCTTCGGACCTGATCCGGAGCGGCATTTCATTTGCATTGGAACAAAAGCAAGTTGCGGCGGAACTGGAATTTACGCCCAAGTTGCCGTGCCGGAACTGGAACGTCTCGTTCCCTGCGATGTTGAAGGGGCGTCTCATCACTCGGAGGAGGATAACATTATGAACAAGCGTTTTGCCGTTTCCCTTGTCGCCGCTGCGTCGCTGCTCGCGTCCGGTTCGGCCTTCGCACAGTCCACGACTGCAGCGGGCGCCGCGAACGGTGCGCGGACCGGTGGCGAGATCGCGGGCCCGGTCGGCGAGATCGTCGGCGGCACGGTTGGTGCTGCGGTCGGCGCCGGCCTCGAGATTCCCAATGCGGTGATCACGTCGATCCCGCGCGACGAACCCTCGGTGGTGGTGCGTGAGCGCGTCGTGGTCGGCGAGCCGTTGCCCGACACCGTCGTGCTGCGCCCGGTGCCGCGCTACAGCGAATATCGCTACGCGGTCGTCAATGATCGCCGCGTGATCGTGGAGCCGCGCACCCGCCGCGTCGTCAAGATCATCGACTGATCGCGTCGATATTTCAGAGTGCGAAGATCCTCGCGGGCTCGCCGCCTGCGGGGATTTTCGCATGGCAAGGGCACGCTTTTTTCATGAGGTGGCCGGTTGGCCTGGCGGCCCGATCCCCTAGACTGCTGGGCAATGGGCGGACGCAGCCAGCGCCCGCCTCGGTCGAGGGCAGGGGACGGAAGCATGGGTCGGAAGATCGCGATCGTCGGCGCGGGTGCGGTCGGCGGCTATGCCGGTGCGCATATGGTGCAGGCGGGTGAGGACGTCACCTTCATCGATCCCTGGCCCGAGCATGTCGAGCACATGCGCAAGCACGGCCTCCGCGTGACGCACGCGATGGATGTTGCCGAGTTCTCGGTGCCGGTGCGTGCGCTCCACGTCACCGACGCGCAGCAACTGGCGAAGGAAGAGCCGGTCGACATCGCCTTTGTCTGCATGAAGTCCTACGACACCGCTTGGGCGACGATGCTGATCCGGCAATATCTGGCGCCGGACGGTTACGTCGTCTCGCTGCAGAACTGCATGAACGAGGAGACGATCGCCGGCATTGTCGGCTGGGGCAAGACGCTCGGCTGCATCGCCAGCAGCATCACCGTCAACCTGCCCGAGCCCGGCCACATCCACCGCGGCGCCGGCAAGGGCGGCGCAGCCCACACCGTGTTCCGCGCCGGCGAGGTGCATGGCCGCATCACCGCGCGGGCCGAGGAAGTTTGCCGCCTGGTCGGCTTCTCCGACAGCGCCAAGGTGACCTCGAACCTCTGGGGCGAACGCTGGTCCAAGCTCGTCGCCAACGTGATGGGCAACGGGCTGTCGGCCTGCACGGGCCTCCCAGGCGGCGAGGTGCTGCAAAGCGAGCCGTTGCGCCGCTTCTCGACGCGGCTTGGCAGCGAGGCGATCCGGGTCGGCCAGGCGCACGGCTATCAGCTGGAAGAGATCCTGCACCTGCCGCCCGAGACCATCGCACGCGCGGGCGAGGGGGACGAGGCCGCAATGCGCGCCTGCGACGAGCAACGCTTCAAGGATAGCAAGCGCACCTCTTCGGCACAGCGCCCCTCGATGGGCCAGGACATCCAGAAGGGCCGCCGCACCGAGATCGAATTCCTCAACGGCCTTGTGGTGCGCGAGGGCGAGAAGCTCGGCATCGCTTGCAATGCCAACGCCGCGCTGACCGACATCGTCAAGCGCGTCGAGCGCGGCGAACTCAAGCCTGATCCGCGGCACATCACGGAGTTGCGGTTGAATTGAGCGACGCATGTGCTGCGACCGGTCGGCCATGTCAGCATTTCGACCACGGCTCGTCGTCCGGTGCAGCAGATTGGGTCGGCGCACGTCGTTGACAGCACGCTCGATTATTTGATGCCGTAAATGGTCGCCATGTAGTCTGCCACGCTCGGCTTGATGGCCAGCGCGGCTGCGATGTCGGCCTCGCTGCCTGCAACATCTCCCTTTTCCCGTTTGGCCATCGCGCGACCGTAGAGCGAGGTCGGCTGCCTTGCATCGAGCCGCACAGCCGCGTCATAGGCTTCGATGGCCTGATCCGGCGCTCCTTTCTTAAGATAAACAAGGCCGCGAGACTCCAGAATGTTGGGGTCCTGAGGCCGAATTCGCGATGCTTCGTCGCAGTCGGCCAGCTCGAACGCGCCCCGAAGGGCCCGGAATTCGCAGCGCTTGCGCAACATTTCTACGTTGCGCGGCTCAAGCGTCAAAGCAAGACCGAGATCGTCCTCGGCGCGCTTGTAGTCTCGTTTGCCGGCATAGGCGTCGGCTCGACCCGAGAAGGCCATCGCATCGGTGGGACTGAATTCGAGTTGAAGCGCCTTGTCATAGTCAGCGTCGGCGTGGCTACGATCGCCGCTGAGATCGAAGGTTCGCGCTCTGATCATGTATCCGGTTGAGCATCCGGGATCCAGCTTGACCGATTGATCCAAATCCGAGATGGCGCTGCGGTAATCGCGTTTGCTCATATGTGCCAGGCCACGGACCAGGTATGCGCGGGCGTTACTGGGAGTGAGCTTGATGGACTTGCTGGTATCCGCGATGGCGCGATCATAGTCGGTCATTCGCATCAGGATCTCAGCGCGGACAAGGAAGACAATCGAGGAGCCGGGAGCCAATGCTGTCGCGCGATCATAATCCTTGAGGGCGTTGTCCAGCTTGTGATCACTCGCATAGGCCGAGGCGCGGTTAATCCGGAGAGCAAGGTTGTCGGGGTCGAGCTCCACAGCGCGGCTCCAAAGCTCAATGGCATGTTCACGCGCGCCTAAGGCCCTCGCCGAGCCTGCAGCCATCGCGAGCGGCAGAGCCGCGCTGTTGGGCGTTCTAGATGTTGGATCGATCTCGGTCGACGGAACGTTGTGTCGGCAGGCCGAGCCGATCGGCGCTGACGGTCGTTGCTCGGTCGCCGCCAGCGTGGCGGCTTCTCCCCAGCAGATCAGCGTCAGCGTAACGAAAGTCAGTTGCCAGAAGATCGACCGGCTCTGCAAACGGCGATACTGTGAGTGTCGAAACCGCGTCTCGGCCGAGACTGCAAGGATCCTGAAATTGTGAGACAACCGCATTCCGCCGCTTCGCTTACCGTGCCGACTCGACGCTAGCACACGTTGTCGTCACGCAAGTGAGCAACCGGCGACATGGGTGCGGCGTTCTGCTGCATGCCTGACATTGCGGGTTAGCGGATGGGCCGCCGGGGCTTTGCTTTAGCTACAGCAGCTGCCGAACCCCCATCCCATGCATGAACCGTTCGCGGATCTGCACGGGGTCGCGGCGGGTGGTGCCGGTGCCGGGCTTGTCGTCGATGCGAACGCCGATCAGGGACGGGCCGGGGGCCTGTTTCGACTGCGCGATCAGCCGCTCGAAATCGTCCTCGTCGGCAGCCCATGAGCTGTTCGCGATCCCGCTGGCGAGCGCGACCGCGACGAGGTCGGTATGGCCTGCGGCCGGCGTCGGCTGCGCGCCCGTGATCTGGTAGATGCCGTTGTCCATCACCACCATGGTGAGATTCTTCGGCGCCAGGGTCGCGATGGTCGAGAGACAGCCGAGCTGCATCAGCAGCGAGCCGTCGCCTTCGAGCGCGAACACGCGGCGCTTGGGCTGCGCCAGCGCGACGCCGAGCGCGATCGGAAACGCCAGTCCCATGCTGCCCAGCATGTAGAAATTCTCTGGACGATGGCCGGCGGCCCAAAGATCGAAGTTGGTGTTGCCGATGCCGCCGATCACGGCCTCGTCCTTCAGCCCGGCGACAAGGCGCTGGGTGAGATCGAACCGGTTCATCACCTTGGTATTGCGTGCGCGTGTGCTGGTCATGGCTGATCTCACTTGTCGAAGGTCTTGCCGCCGGTCAGCAGCGGCGAGAGGATCAGCGCCACCGGCGCCTGGGTGGTGACGGCCTGTTTGATCGAGCGGTCGGCGATGAATTCGAGCTCGTCGAGCCGGGTGATGGTGTGATGTTCCATCGCCAGCGAATCCAGCACCGGGCGCATGGTGCGGCAGACCAGCGCCTGGCCGTAATTGAACTCGCCGAGCGTGCCGCGCTCGGAGACGAACATGATCAGCGGGATCTGGTAGGGCACCGCGAGCGAGGCCAGCACATTGGCGAGCGTGGCAAAGCCCGAGGTCTGCATCAGCACCGCGCCGCGGGTGCCGGCCATCCAGGCACCGGAGACGATGCCGACGGCCTCTTCCTCGCGCGCGGTCGGAAACGTCGTGAAATAGGGATCGGCGTGCAGGTCCTTGATCAGGGTGGTCAGCACCCGGTCGGGCACATAAGGCACCAGCTTGATCTCGTTCCGCTTCAGCGTCTGCAGCACGATGCCGTGCCAGGTGGTCGCCGTCTTCTGGGACGAGGCTTGTTCCGCGGCCGCCATCCTGCTCTCCCTTGTCGCGCGACGCTGATGATCGCTTGCGATCCAAAACTTGACGTGGTGCCGGCGATTGTCAACATGCCGCGGCGGCATCGCGATCTGCGCAATTCGGCCATCGCAGCGCCGGATCGGCGTGCGATACAGGCGGTAACGATCAAGGGACGGAACGGGACGGGAGGCGTCGATGGCCGGATGGGTCTGGCGGACCGCCATTGCGGCAGCGGCTATGATGATGGCCGGCGCCGCGTCCGCGCAGCCGTACCCGGCAAAGGCCGTTCATATTCTTGTTCCCTATCCGCCCGGCGGCGGAGTCGACGTGCTGACGCGGACGCTCGCCGAAGCCGTGTCGAAGAGCTGGACGCAGTCGATCGTGGTGGAGAACCGGCCCGGCGCCGGCGGCGTGATCGCCTCGCAGGCGATCGCGGGCTCCGCGCCTGACGACTACAATCTGATCATGGTGGCGAGCGGCCATGCCACCAATCCGTTCCTCTATCCAAAATTGCCCTACGATACGTTCAAGGATTTTTCGCCGATCTCGCTGTTGGCATCGTCGCCCAACGTGCTGCTGGTCCGCGCGGACTCCCCGTTCAAGTCGGTCGGCGACGTCATCACTGCTGCGAAGGCCAAACCGGGCAGCCTGTCGTTCGCCCATGCCGGCAACGGCACCTCGACCCATCTGGCCGGCGAACTGCTGAACAGTCTCGCCAAGATCGAACTCAGGGCGATCCCCTACAAGGGCGGCGCGCCCGCGATCAACGATCTGCTCGGTGGCCAGATTCCGATGTCGTTCAACAACGGGCCGGAATCGGTCGGACAGTTGCAGGCCGGCACGGTGCGCGCGCTGGCGGTGACGACGGGCTCGCGCGCGCCGTTCCTGCCCGATGTGCCCAGCATGTCGGAGACTGTGCCGGGTTACGACACCGAGGTGTGGTGGGGCCTGCTCGGACCCGGCAACATGCCCGCCGATCTCGTCGCGAAAATCTCGCATGATTTCGTCGCGGCGGTGAACACCGAAGCGGTGAAGGAGCGTCTCGGCAAGCTCGGTGCGATCGCGATCGGCTCGACGCCGGACCAATTCGCGGCCAAGATCAAGGCCGACTACGACAAATGGGGGCCGATCATCAAGGCCGCCGGCATGAAGGCGGAGTAAGCCGATGGCTGCGTCCGAAATCCCCGCCTGCCTGCCGCCGCGTCCGGTGACGCCGCCGCGAGAGAAGCTGCCGCCGAAGGCGTGCGATACCCATGCGCATGTGTTTGGCCCGGCCGACCGCTTCCCCTATGCCGCCGATCGCAGCTACACGCCGCCCGACGCACCGCTCGCGAGCTATCTCGGCATGCTCGATGCACTCGGTTTTACCCGCGGCGTGCTAGTGCAGGGCAGCGCGCATGGCCATGACAATTCGGCGATGCTGGACGCCTTGCAGCGCGAGCCGGCGCGGCTGCGCGGCGTCGGAGTAGCCGATGCCGATGTTGCGGCGGGCACGTTGCGGCAATGGCATGTGCTCGGCGTCCGCGGCTTGCGCTTCAACCATTTCTTCCGCGGCGGGCAATTGCACTATCGCGGCGGTATTCCGCTCGGTGTTGCCGAGATGCATGCGGACGTGATGGCGGAGCTCGGCTGGCATCTGCAGCTCTGGATCGACGTCAAGGATCTGCCCGACACGATCCCGACGCTGAAGGCACTGGGCCTGCCGGTCGTGGTCGATCACATGGGCCGCACCGATGCGGCCGCCGGCATCCATACCGCGGGCTTTCAGAGCCTGCTGCGGGCAGTCGGCGAGGGCTGGTGCTGGGCCAAGCTCTCGGGGGCGCACCGCCTGAGCCGGCAAGCGCCGGATTATCCGGATGCGCGGCCGTTCCACGAGGCGCTGGTATCAGCCAATCCTGAACGGCTGGTGTGGGGCGGCGACTGGCCGCATCCGCGCGTCGAGGGCGAGATGCCCGACGCCGGCCATCTTTTGACGCTGTTCCAGCAATGGACGCTGGATGCCGCGACCCGGCACCGCATCCTCGTCGACAATCCCGCACGACTCTATGGCTTCCCAAACTGAAAGCTGCTGCACGACATGACCGTCAACAACAAGCGCGTGTTCTACGTCAAATACCTCGCCCACGAGATCTACGTCGATATCCTGAAGAAGCGGCCGGATGTCCGGCTCGACCGTCTGGAGAACGAGACGCCGGAGGCAACGTTCGCGCCGGTTCTCGCCGACGCGCACGCCTATCAGATCGGCGCGGCCCGCGACGAGCTGGCGCCGCACTTCCATGCCCATGCCGAGTTGCTGAAGCGCGCGCCGAACCTGTTGATCGTGTCGTCGAACGGCGCCGGCTTCGATCCCGTCGATGTCGATGCCTGCACGAAAGCCGGCGTGCTGGTCGTCAATCAGTCCGGCGGCAACGCCAACTCGGTCGCCGAGCACGCGCTCGGCATGATGCTGACGCTGTCGAAGCGCATCATCCAGTCCGACCGCCGGCTGCGGCGCGAGGCCAACGTCAACCGCAACGACCTGATAGGCAACGAGCTGAACGAGAAGACCGTCGGCATCGTCGGTCTCGGCAATGTCGGCCGCCGCATCGCCGAGCTGTGCAGGGGCCTCTTGCACATGAAGGCGATCGCCTACGATCCGTATCTTACCGCTGAGGAGATGACGAAGCGGGGCGGAGAGAAGGTCGAGCTCGACGACCTCCTGCGCCGCGCGGACTTCGTCTCGATCTCCTGTCCGCTGGACAGCAAGAGCCGCGGCATGATCGGTGCACGCGAATTCGCGCTGATGCAGCCGCACGCCTATTTCGTCACCACCGCACGCGGCTTCATCCATGACGAGAAGGCATTGGAAGAGGCCTTGCGAGAGCAGCGCATCGCCGGCGCAGGCCTCGACGTCTGGGCCAAGGAGCCGCCGCCGCCGGATCATCCGCTGCTGCAGTTCGACAATGTGCTGGCGAGCCCGCACACCGCCGGCGTCACCCGCGAGGCGCGCATCAACATGGGCCGGATCGCCGCCGAGCAGATCCTCCATGCGCTCGACGGCAAGCGCCCGCCGCGCATCATCAATCCCGAGGTCTGGCCGGTCTATGCGAAAAGGTTCGAGCAGGCGTTCGGGTTCATGCCGGGGTAAGGGGAGGCTGCCCCCTTGCGCGGGCCGCGGCCGGCAGGGCCAAAATATCGAAAACAACCCCATGCACAGTAGCCGGCGGCTGCAGGCGTTAGACCAGGCAACTTGACGCGTCGGGCAACTCAGGGGTACATTTCCAATATACAGAAATCGTGCAAGTGCCCGGCCTGATGGGGAGAGATGCCGCAAGGGGAACACTTCCGCCGGTGCGTCCCTCACGCAAATGGCGTGAGTGGGGCTATGAGTAGCTGGTTGCGGCGGAATGCGATCGAGCGCGGTCACAATTCTGTTGCAACTCCACTAAACCTCAAGCTGTGCCTTTCTCGCAACGGGTAGTAGAAAAGCTCACAAGGCAACGCTTCCCTTCGTTGCTCCTTGGTCTCAACTGCGGCAATTTGTCTCGCGGGGACGCTTGGGGTGGCTGAAAGTGAAGTCGGGGAATATCGCTGTTGGGCCGAATCGGCACCTCGGTACAGGATTATGCGGGCGGCGAACGCTCGTTTCGTACTGGATTGGCCTGTTTGCGCTTTTAGCGCTGGTCGTGACGGTCTTGCCGGCCGCTGCTCAGGACGCGAGTTGGAGTACATTCCCGTTTGCGGGACCCTTTCCCGGGTCGCGCGATTTCAATACCGGCATCAACTGGACTGGAGGAAGCGTACCGACCGGCACCGCCACGTTCGGTGTCTCGAACGTCACCAGCCTGTCGTTCTCGTCCAACATCACCAGCGTCGGTGGCTGGACCTTCTACGCCGGGGCTTCCGCCTATAGTTTCGGCGTGAGCCAGACACTCAATTTCAATGGCGCCGGCATTGTCATCAACAGCGGCAGCGCCACGATCAACATCAGTCAATTTGGTAACCAATTTGGCGCGGTACAATTCCTGAACGCGAGCACGGCCGGCAGCGCCACTATCAACAACCGCTTCAGCCTCACATTCCGCGACAGCAGTACGGCGGGCAATGCTGTCATCAACAACAATCTCTTCTTGGACTTCCTTGATTCGAGCACGGCCGGCAACGCCACCATCACCAATAACGGTGGCATAACGACCATCGAGAACCGCGCCAGCGGCGGCACCGCGCGCTTCATCCTGAACGGGATCGGCGTGCTCGACATTTCGGGCGCCTTGTTCGGCGCCACGGCCGGTTCGATCGAGGGCGACGGCAATGTCCATCTCGGCGCGAAGACCCTCGCGGTTGGTGGCAACAATCTCTCGACGACATTTTCCGGCGTCATCAGCGGCGCCGGCGGGCTGACCAAGGTCGGCGGCGGCACTTTGGCGCTGTCAGGCACCAACTCTTACACCGGCGCAACCACTATCAACGGCGGCACGCTTGAGGTTGACGGCTCTATCGCCAGTTCGTCGAGCGTGACGGTCAATGCCGGCGGCACCTTGAGTGGTACTGGCATCGTCGGTCCCGCGACCGTCAATGCTCTGGGTGGTAACACAGCCATCGTTTTGGGGGGTAACGGTAGGTTTACGCTGATAGACGTCGGCGACCTGATCGGCATCGTGCTGAACATCAATTCCGGGACCGCCCTCACCATCGGCGGCACATTGGCGCCCGGCAGTGCCGCCAACCCGACGGGCTCGCTGACAGTCGCCGGCAATCTCGCCTTCCAATCCGGCGCGATCTACGGCGTGCAGGTGACGCCGTCGGCTGCCGCATCGACCAATGTGCTCGGAGCCGTGACGCTCGGCGGGGCCACGGTCAACGCGACGTTCGCCAATGGCAGCTACATCTCGAAGCAATATACGATCCTGTCGGCGACGAACGGCGTATCCGGCACCTTTGGCACACTCGCCAACAGCAACCTGCCGGCAAACGTCACCGATACGTTGAGCTACGACGCCACCCACGCCTATCTCAACCTGGTGCTGAACTTCGCGATTCCCGGCGGTCTCAATGCCAATCAGCAGGCGGTCGGCAATGCGCTGAGCAATTACTTCAATGCGACTGGTGGCATTCCGTTGGTGTATGCCGCGTTGTCACAGGCTCAACTGTCCCAAGGTTCGGGTGAGCTCGGCACGGGCTCGCAACAAACCACGTTCGACGCCATGACCCGGTTCATGGGGGTCCTCACCGATCCCTTCATGAACCGAACCGGATCGGCCACGCCCACCCCGGGACCTGCCGGCTATGCCGACGAAGCGCCAGGCTACGCGAGCGGCGCACACGACGCGTATGCGATGTTCACCAAGGCGCCGCCGGCGCCGTTCGTGCCGCGCTGGAGCGTGTGGGCGGCCGGATTCGGCGGCTCTCAAACCACCGACGGCAATTCTGCGGTGGGATCGAACAACACCACAAGCAGCGTCTTTGGGACCGCCGTCGGAGCCGACTATCTGTTCTCGCCGTACACGATTGCCGGTTTCGCGCTCGCTGGTGGCGGTACCAACTTCAACGTCAACGGCATGGGCTCCGGCCGATCCGACCTGTTCCAGGCCGGCGCTTATGTCCGCCACAATGAGGGGCCGGCCTATATCTCGGCGGGCCTGGCCTATGGCTGGCAGGACATCACCACCAATCGCACCGTGACGGCCGCGGGCTTCGACCAGCTCCGTGCCGAGTTCAACGCCAACGCCTATTCCGGCCGGCTTGAGGGCGGCTATCGTTTCGTCACGCCATGGGCCGGCGGCGTCGGCATCACGCCCTATGCCGCAGGCCAGTTCACGACCTTCGATCTGCCCGCCTATGCCGAGCGGGCGCTGGTTGGCTCGGCGGCCTTCGCGCTCGCCTATGGTGCCAAGAGCATCACCGACGAGCGCAGCGAGCTCGGCTTCCGCACTGACAAGTCGTTTGCGATGGCCGACGGCGTGCTGACGCTGCGCACCCGGTTCGCCTGGGCGCATGATTTCGATCCCGACCGCTCGATCGGCGCGACCTTCCAGGCGCTGCCCGGCGCGAGTTTTGTCGTCAACGGCGCGGCGCAAGCCGCCGACTCCGCACTGACCACGGCGTCGGTCGAGATGAAATGGCTGAACGGCTGGTCGGCGGCGGCAACGTTCGAGGGCGAGTTCTCCGATGCCACCTCGAGCTACGGCGGGAAAGGCGTGGTCCGGTATCAGTGGTGAACGCCCATGGCGTGGCGGCGTCTAAGAAATGTCGGAGAATATCTCTTTCGCCGTCAGCCCGATTGCGGCAATAAATCCTCTGCCAAGCGTTCGTCCGGCAACGCGTCCGTTGTTATTTTCCCTGAGATATCGACGGCTTAGCCCGATATCGCCATCTTCCCGATGTGCCCGACCATTCCGGGCACGGAAGGAAGATGTGTCATGCGACAGGTCCAGTTATTGCTCCGCAACGCGCCCGCCAAGATCGGCCGTCGCCTCGCGCAGATCGTCGCGATCGCGGCCGCCAGCCTGCCTCAGGCCGGCGCGTAGTTTCCCCGCTGCGAACATTCGCACGCGCCCTTCCGAATTAACTCACTCCCATTTCGCGTTAGTGCTAGCGTGGTACCCCCGGGCTCTGCCGGTGCAGCAGGGAGGGTTCCATGTCACGCTTCGTCGTTCAGTTCATGAAGGACGTGCTTGGCGGCAATGGCCGCCAGCGCGAGGTCTGCCAGGGCGCGCTTGAGATCGACGCCTTGAGCGAGGGGCAGGCGACCGAGATGGCCAAGGTCAAATTCTGCCAGGAACAATCGTTGTGCGACTGGTCGTTGCATGCCGACCGCATCCGGATCGAAGCGGCCGATTTGCATGCTTGAACCAGACAGGCCGTGCGGGTCCGACCTCTGCTCGTGGGCCTTGGCCTGCGACCCCATGTGCCGTGTCGTCATTGCGAGGAGCAGCGACGAAGCAATCCACGATCCCGCATGTGCGGACAGATGGATTGCTTCGCTGCGCTCGCAATGACGCAAGAGGAGCCACCTCGCTCCTCTGCGGTGAATCGTCGAGCTCAGCTCGCTGCTGATCACTCCGGCAGGATGCGCACCGCGCCCTTCGCCGCGCTGCTTGCGAACGCTGCATAGGCCTTCAGCGCGGTCGAGACAGCACGCTTGCGTGGCGCGGCCGGCTTCCACGCCGCATTGCCCTTGGCCTCCATCGCCGCGCGGCGGCGCTTCAGCTCGGCATCGTCGACCTTGAGGTTGACCTTGCGGTTCGGGATGTCGAACTCGATGATATCGCCTTCCTCGACGAGGCCGATCAGGCCGCCTTCGGCGGCTTCCGGCGAGACGTGGCCGATCGAAAGGCCGGACGAGCCGCCCGAGAAGCGGCCGTCGGTGATCAGCGCGCAGGCCTTTCCGAGGCCCTTCGACTTCAGATAGCTGGTCGGATAGAGCATCTCCTGCATCCCCGGGCCGCCGCGCGGACCTTCATAGCGGATCAGCACGACATCGCCGGCCTTGACCTTGTTGGTCAGGATGGCGTCGACCGAGGCGTCCTGGCTCTCGAAGATGCGAGCCGGACCGGAGAACTTCAGAATGCTCTGGTCGACGCCAGCGGTCTTCACGATGCAGCCGTCCTCGGCGAGGTTGCCGAACAGCACGGCGAGGCCGCCGTCCTTGGAATAGGCGTGCTCGGCGTTGCGGATGACGCCCTCGGCGCGATCGAGATCGACCTCGTCGAAGCGGCGGTCCTGGCTGAAGGCTTCCTGGGTCGGCACGCCGCCGGGCGCGGCGCGGTAGAAGTTGCGCACCTTGTCGCTCGTGGTCCGCACCACGTCCCAGCGGTTCAGCGCGTCATCGAGCGTTGCGGCATGCACGGTCGGCCCGTCGGTCGTGAGCAGTTTGGCGCGGTCGAGCTCGCCGAGGATCGCCATGATGCCGCCGGCGTGATGCACGTCCTCCATGTGGACATCCTGCACCGAGGGCGCGACCTTGCACAGCACCGGCACCTTGCGCGACAGGCGGTCGATGTCGGCCATCGTGAACGGCACTTCGCCCTCGCGCGCGGCGGCGAGCAGGTGCAGCACGGTGTTGGTCGAGCCGCCCATTGCGATGTCGAGCGTCATCGCGTTCTCGAACGACTTGAAGTTCGCGATGTTGCGCGGCAGCACCTTGGCGTCGTCCTGCTCGTAATAGCGGCGGGCGAGGTCGACGATCAGATGGCCGGCCTCGACGAACAGGCTCTTGCGGTCGGCATGGGTCGCCAGCACCGAGCCGTTGCCGGGCAGCGCGAGGCCGAGCGCCTCGGTCAGGCAGTTCATCGAGTTGGCGGTGAACATGCCGGAGCAGGAGCCGCAGGTCGGACAGGCCGAGCGCTCGATCACCTCGACCTCTTCGTCCGACACGTTGGAGTCGGCCGCGGCAACCATCGCGTCGATCAGGTCGACCGCGCGCTTCTTGCCCTTGAGCAGGATCTTGCCGGATTCCATCGGGCCGCCCGAGACGAACACGGTCGGGATGTTGAGGCGCAGCGTCGCCATCAGCATGCCGGGCGTGATCTTGTCGCAGTTGGAGATGCAGACCATCGCGTCGGCGCAATGCGCGTTGACCATGTATTCGACGCTGTCGGCGATCAGCTCGCGCGAGGGCAGGCTGTAGAGCATGCCGTCATGGCCCATCGCGATGCCGTCGTCGACTGCGATGGTGTTGAACTCTTTTGCCACTCCGCCGGCCTTCTCGATCTCGCGCGCGACGAGCTGGCCGAGATTCTGCAGATGGACATGGCCGGGCACGAACTGGGTGAACGAATTGACCACCGCGATGATCGGCTTGCCGAAATCCTCGTTCTTCATGCCGGTGGCGCGCCAGAGGCCGCGTGCACCCGCCATGTTGCGGCCGTGGGTGGTTGTGCGGGAGCGATAGGCGGGCATCGTAAATCCTTCTCAAATCCTTGGGCTATGGCCATTTTTTAAGGAGATGGCAGCCCTTATGCCCGCCCGAGCGCGTCGATTCAAGCGCGGAACCGCATGGCTGAACCCCGCAATTCGGGCAATGCCGGGCGGCCGGCTTGATCTCGGTCGGCCCGGTGCATTAGGTGGACGCACGGACAGCAAGAACAACGAACAAGCAAAAAAGGGAGAGACGCGTGGCAAGGCTGCCTCTAATTGATCCGGAGACCACGAGCGGAGACATCCGCGCTGCGTTCGACCGCATGCCGGTCAAGCTCAACATCTTCCGCATGATGGCTCATGCCGAGGCCAACATGATCCCGGCGATGCGGCTTGGCAATTCGATCCTGCACAAACAGAAGCTGTCGGCGGTCAATCGCGAGCTCTTGATCCTGCAGGCGGCGCAGCTCGAGGGCGGTGCCTATGAATGGCGCCAGCACGTGCCGATCGCGCTCGGCGTCGGCGTGACGCAGGCGCAGATCGATGCCGTCGAGCGCGGCAATTACGACGACGCTGCGCTCGACGCTGCCGAGCGCGCGCTGCTTGGCTTCGGCCGCGAGGTGGTCGAGAAGGTCCGGGTCGGCGATGCTGCCTTCGCCGCCATGCGCGAGCATTTCAGCGACCAGGAGATCGTCGAGGCGATCGTCACGCTCGGCTTCTACATGATGATGGCGCGGCTGACGGAGGCGACCGAGACCGATCTCGATCCGGCCGCCGGCATGGCCGTGTTCGAAGGCGGCAAGAAGCGGGGTTGATCCGGATGTCGGAGACGTCGCAAGACCCCAAACCGGAGCGTTATGTCCGCCCCCTGAGTGTGGAATCGTCGGGCGCGGCGCCGGGCAGGGGACGGCTGAATGGCCGCCGCATCCTGGTGGTCGGCGGCGGCCAGCGCGTGTTCGATGCCGCGACCGACCCGATCGGCAACGGCCGCGCCATGAGCCTGTTGTTCGCGCGCGAGGGCGCGCATGTCGCCGTCGCCGATCTCAACCGCGGCTCCGCCGAGGACACGGTGGCGCGCATCGCCGCCGACGGCGGCCGCGGCTTCGCGATCGCCGCCGACGTCACCAGGGAGGCCGACGTCATCAGGATGATTGATGAAGCTCATCACGCCATGGGCGGGCTCGATGGCATGGTGCTGAACATCGGCACCTTCGGCAAGACCGGGCTCGACAATGTCAGCGCGGAGGAATGGAACAGGATCTACGACGTCAACGTCCGTGGCCCGATGCTGTGCTGCCGCGCGGCATTGCCGAAATTCGCCGATGGCGGCTCGATCGTCTTCATCTCCTCGATCGCGGCGCTGAAGGCGGGATCGCAGATGGCGGTCTACGATTCCTCCAAGGCCGCGCTCGGCGGCTTGATGCGCAACATCGCGCATAGCGGCGCGCGGCGCGGCATCCGCGCCAACCTGGTCTATCCCGGCCTCGTCGACACGCCGAATGGCCGCGAGGCCGGCGCCGGCCGGCCGTCGCGCGGCAAGGGGAATGTTCCGTTCGGCCGCCAGGCGACGGCGTGGGAGATCGCCTATGCCGTGCTGTTCTTCATGTCGGACGAAAGCGTCTATGTCACCGCGCAGACGCTCGCGGTGGACAGCGGCCTGAGCGGACTCTAGCCTAACTGACTCCGCCGCTACTCCGCGGCGAGGCTGGTCGGGACCGGAATGCCCACCTTGGGGCGCACCTTGACCGCGCGGCGGTTCTTCTTGCTGAAGCGGCTGCCTGCGAGCAGCACTGCCGCGGCGCGCAGCTGCTCGCGCAGCCACTGATTGGTAGTGTCGCCCTCGGCGGTGGCATGCCAATAGAGATAGTTGACGTGCGGGCTGATCGGGAACGGGCAGGGGAAGCACTGCAACAGCCCGGGATCCTCCAGCACCGAGGCGGCGCTCTCCGACGCCGTCAGCAGCATGTTGCTGCGGCTCACGACATGGCAGGCGGTCGCGAAATTCTGGCAGGTCAGGCGCACGGTGCGCGTCAGGCCTAGCCGCTGGAGCTGGAAGTCCTCGAATGACACGCCGCTGCGCCGCGACGTCACGCAGACATGCTCCATGCGCAGATAGGCCTTCTTGTCGAGCCGGGTACGGAGCTCGGGATGGTCGCGCCGGGCGAACACCGCGATATGTTCGGTCAGGATCTGCTCGCGCCGTACCTCGGTCGAGAGCGGCAGCAGCGTATCGATCGCGACGTCCAGCGTGCCGGCGGCAAGCTCGCGCTCCAGATTGTTGCGCTCGCTGCGAACGGTGGCGATCTCGACCAGCGGCGCGACCGCGCTGATCCGGTTGATCAGCGCGCTCAGCATCGGCGCTTCCAGATTGTTGCGCAGTCCGATCACGAACCGCTTTGGCGTCTTCGCCGGATCGAAGCGGTTGGTGTGGGTCAGCGTCGTCTCGAGGCCGTTGAGCGCCTGACGCACGGTGGTGATGATCTGGCGCGCCAGCGGGGTCGGCGTCATCACGTGATGCCGGCGCACGAACAGCGGATCGTCGAACATTGCGCGCAGCCGGCTCAGCGCATGGCTCACAGCGGGCTGGGTCAGGTTGAGGCGGAAGCAGGCGCGGCTGACGCCGCCCTCGGTGTAAATCGCGTCGAACACGACGAACAGGTTCAGATCGATGTCGCGTACATGCATGGAAATAATCAATCCGTATCCGTCGAATGCATTTGACGAATATGAGTTGGCACTCTTAAAGTCTCAAGCAAAATAATACCTGGAGGAAACGATGAGCGTGCAATCGCCATCGCGCGGCGTTGCTGTCCCTGCGGCATCATCTCGCTCGGGCTCAATGTTTGCAAAACCGAGCCAGGAGCAGATCGTGCTCCTGATCACGATCGCGCTTCTGGTCGTGTTCGGCCTGACCCTGAACGGTTTTGCCACCGTCTCCAATCTCCTGAATCTGCTGCGCAGCATTTCCATCCTCGGCGTGCTCGGCCTCGGCATGGGGCTGATCGTGATCAGCCGCGGCATCGATCTGTCCGAGGTCGCGATCATGGCGGGTTCCTGGGCGATCGCGCTGATCTACATGCAGAACGGCATGCCTGTTTTCACGGCAGTGCTGTTGGCGCTGGCCATCGCGGTGCTGATCGGCGTCGTCAATGGCGTCATGGTCGCCTTTGTGGAGGCACCAGCGCTGTTCGTGACGCTGGCCGCCGGCTTCGTGATCTATGGCCTCGCGTTCTGGATCGCGCCGGCCTGGGTGGTCTACGCGCCGAAGGACGCGCCGGGCCTGATGTATCTCGGCGCCGGACGGCTGTTCGGCATACCGGTTCCGATCCTGGTGTTCGCGGTCTGCGCGATCGCGATGCACTTGTTCCTGTCGCGTACCTCGATCGGCCGCTTCATCTATGCGCAGGGCGACAATCCGGAGGCCGCGCGGCTGACCGGAATTCCCCTCCGTCCGCTGATCGTGCTGGAGCACGTGCTGGTTGCGCTGCTCGCCTGGATTGCAGGGCTGGTCTGGGTTGGCACCACGGGCAGCATGCAGATGGCGATCACGCAAGGGACCATGATCTTCGACGTCGTGCTGGTCGTCGTAATCGGCGGCATCAGCCTGATCGGCGGCCGCGGCAGCGTGTTCAGCGTCGTGGTGGGCTGCATCCTGATCGGCACGCTGCTCAACGCCTTCACCATCATGGACGTCAACAGCGAGGTGCAGAACATCATCAAGGGCGTGGTGCTGCTTGCCGCGATCGTGCTCGACAACTGGCTGCACCCCCGTGACGAGGAGACCGCGCGGCAAGGCGACTGAAACAAGGCGACTGAGCGCGCCGTGCCAATCAAAAAGAAACCCAATCAATCAAAAGAATTTTGTGTGGAGGAGACGATGAAGACGATCAAGTTCTGGACGATGCTGCTTGCCGGGGTGGCGGTGGCCGCGATGCCGTTTGCGGCATCGGCGCAGGAGGAAGGCACCAAGGCCGGGCGCGAGCTGCGCGCCGCCTATGACAAGTCGCTGCAGGGCAAGACCATCGCCTACCTGCCGATCGCGCTCGGCGTGCCGCTCTCCGACGAGTGGGGCCGCGTGGTGCAGGAAGAGGCCGAGTGGCGCGGCATGAAATACATCGTGCGCGACCCCAACAACAATCCGTCCGCCATGCAGCAGGCGCTGACCGCGCTGGTCGACCAGAAGCCCGATGTCCTGATCGTGCAGAATCCGAGCGTGACGCTCTTGATGAAGGATCTGAAGCGCGCCGAGGCCCAGGGCACCCATGTGATCCAGGTCAACATGGCCTCGAACTACAAGTCCGGCGCCTTTGTCGGCGTCGACTGGCGCGAGATCGGCAGGATGCTCGCGAACGAAACCGTCAAGGCGTGCGGCACCGGTTCCGGCAAGTCCGGCAAGGTGCAGATCGTGCAGGGCGAATTGACTGCAGCCGCCAGCGTCGATCAGGTCGGCGCCATCATGGAGATCTTGAACAAGGATCCCAACATCAAGGTAGTGTCGAACCAGGCGGCGAACTGGGATGCCAACACTGCGCTCAACGTCACCGCCACCGTGATCCAGCAGCATCCCGATCTCTGCGCCTCGATCGGCTTCTGGGGCATCATGGAATCGGGCGCCGCGCAGGCGATCCGCAATGCCGGCAAGATCGACGATGTGAAGGTGTTCGCCTCGGGCGAGGGCTCGCAGCTCGATTGCGACCAGGTCACGTCAGGCAATTTCAGCAAATTCCTCAGCTACAAGGCGACCGAGCAGGGCCACGACCTGATGTTCGCAGCCGAGACGCTGCTGATGTCCGGCGACAAGCCCGGCACGAAGAACCTGTCCTATTACACGCGGCCGATCTGGATCGATAAGTCGAACGCCTCGCTCGGCGGCACCTGCTTCGCGCTACCCAAGAAAAACTAACAAGGCGCGAGACAGCCGGCGCGGGGGGCATTCCCGCGCCGGCTGTATCAAGGGTCAGAATCCGGAAACGTCGAAACCGGATCAGGGAGTGCTTTGGCGATGTCGATGGCAGTTGATTCCTTTTCCGCATCGGTGCGGCGGTTCTCACCCCGGCTCCTGCTGTCGGAGCTGTTGCTGAAACAGTGGTTCGAGCCGGTCGTTCCCTTCACGGTGATGATCGGGCTGTGGGCGTATTTCGCGCTCACCATTCCCGATTACGCCTCGGTGCAGAACTCGGTGTCGCTGCTGCGGCTGTTCGCCGAATTCGGCTTCGTCGCGCTGGCGATGGGCTTCTGCCTCGTCACCGGCGGCATCGACCTTTCGGTCGGCGCGATCTTCGCGCTGTGCAATTTCGCGGCGCTCTACTTCCTGCTGGTGCGAGAATGGCCGGTGGGCCTGGCCGTGCCGGCGACGCTTCTGGTCGGTGCGCTGCTCGGCAGCATCAACGGCTTTTTGATCGGCTTCCTGAAGACGCGGCCGTTCCTGACCACGCTGGTGACGCTGATCATCCTGCGCGCCTCGGTCAATCTGCTCAACACCAGCTACGCCCAGGTGTTCGCGACCAATTCGGTCGAGAGCGACGCCTGGGACTTCATCGGCGGCGGCAGCGTGCTCGGCATTCCCGTCAATGCCGCGACGCTGTTCGTGGTGCTTTTGATCTGCCACATCTTCCTGTCGCGCTCGCGCTATGGCTGGCATCTCACCGCGATCGGTGCCAGCCGCAAGGCAGCGCGCCACGCCGGCATCCGCGTCCGGCTGATGCTGTTCATGACCTATGTGCTGTCGGGCACACTGTGCGCGGCGAGTGGCATCTTCTACGCCGCGCGCCAGGCTTCGACGGATTCCACCACCGGCGTGGGCTGGGAATTCCAGGCGCTGACCGCCGTGGTGCTCGGCGGCGTGTCGCTGGCCGGCGGCAAGGGCACGGTGTGGCGGGCGATGATCGGCGCGCTGATCATCTTCCTTCTGATCAATGGTCTCGTGCGCATGGGCATCCCGGGCTACGTCACCTCGGCGGTGACCGGCATGATCCTGCTCGCGGCCGTGGGCATCGACGTCAAATGGTCGAAGAACCGCGGCAAGGCGATCCAGAAGATCTACGTCAATCCGGCCTTCGTGCCGCTGGCCTCGGCGCCCGCGGTGCAGCCGGGCGCGGCCTCGCCCTACGCGCAGAACGACCGGCTGATCAACGCACAGGCGATCGGCGTCGACCAGGTCGAGGGGCCCGAGGATGTCATCCTCGACCGTCAGGGCCGGTTGTACGGCTCGACCCGCGACGGCAATGTGATCCGCTTCTCCGGGCCGAACTTCGAGACCCGCGAGGTGTTCGCCCATATCGGCGGGCGGCCGCTCGGCATGCAGTTCGATCGCGACGAGAATCTGATCGTCGCGGTCGCCGGCATGGGCGTCTACGGCGTCGCGCCCGATGGTCGCATCTTCAAGGTCACCGACGAGACCAATCGCACCTGGTACAAGCTGAACGATGACTCGCGCCTGCGCATGGCCGACGATCTCGACATCGCGCCCGACGGCAAGATCTATTTCAGCGACTGCACCACGCGCTACGAGATGACCACCAACACCCTCGACATCCTCGAGGGCCGGCCGAACGGCCGCGTCGTCTGCTACGATCCGGCGACCAAGACCACGCGCACGGTGATCAACCACTTCTATTTCCCGAACGGGATCTGCGTCTCCCATGACGGCAAGTCGATCCTGATTGCGTCGACTTCGTTATGCAAGATCTTCCGCCACTGGATCGAGGGGCCGAACAAGGGCAAGACCGAAGTGCTGATGGACGAGTTGCCGGGCAACCCCGACAACATCAACCGCGCCTCCGACGGCACCTACTGGCTGGCGCTGGTCGGCATCCGCACGCCCACCTTCGACCTTGCGGCGCGAAAACCCGGCTTCCGGTTGCGCATGGTCAAGCAGGTGCCGACCGACGAGTGGCTGGCGCCGGCGCTCAACCATGGCTGCGTGCTGAAGTTCAACGAGAAGGGCGAGGCGCTGGAGTCGTGGTGGGACCCGACCGGCATCTCGCACTCGACCCTGACCTCGATGCGCGAGCATCAGGGCTATCTCTATCTCGGCGGGCTCGAGAACAACCGCATCGGCCGCATCAAGCTCGACGGCGTCGACGACAGCTGGACCGGCTACGATGCCTATTGGGGCGCCAAGAGTCGGGTAACAGGCAGGGTGACGAAGTAATGGGTTTTTTCGATCATCTGCTGCGCGACATCCGCAGCGTCATCGACCGCGACGGCGGCCAGAACGCGATCCCGCCGCTCGACGGCGCGCTGAGCCCGAACGACCGGCTCGACACCGCGATGCCGATCGGCGAGCCGCTACCCGGCGTCGACGACGTCATCGCCGCCGGCGACGGCGCGATCTTCGTTTCCGCCGGCCGTCAAGTGCTGAAGCTCAGCGGCGCGGATTTCTCCAATCGCACGGTGATTGCCGAGTTCGAGGATGAGGCCGGCGGGCTCGCGCTGCATCCGGACGGCCGCCTTCTGGTCTGCGTCGCGGGCAGAGGGCTTGCCGCGATCGATCCCGCCAAGCCCGCGCCGCGCTGGCTGGAGGCCGCCGGCGGCGGTGCGCTCGCCGGGCTGCTGTCGGTCACCGCGGCACCCGATGGCCGCATCTACGCCGTCGAAGGCAGCGCCGGCCGCCGCCCGAGCGAGTGGAGGCACGACCTGATGGAGAAGCGTGCCGGTGGCCGTCTGATCAGCTGCGGCGCTGGCCTCGACAATCCCCAGGTGCTGTTGCGCGACCTGCCATATCCCTACGGCGTGATGGTTTCGGCCGACGGCAAGAGCCTGTGGCTCACCGAGAGCTGGGGGCATCGCCTCAGCCGGTTCGCACTAACTGGCGCTGGGCTTGGTCCGCGCGAGACCATCGCCGCCAACATGCCGGGCTATCCGGCACGGCTGCATCCGGACGGCCATGGCGGGGTGCTGCTCGGCATGTTTGCGCGCCGCACGCATCTGATCGAGTTCGTGCTCAAGGAAGACGACTTCCGCGAGGAGATGATGGCGACGATGCCGCCCGAATACTGGGTGGCGCCGGCGCTCGCCGGCGGCAGCGATTGCCTGGAGCCGATGCAGATCGGCGGGGTAAAGGCGCTCGGCATCCAGAAGCCCTGGGCGCCGCCGCGCTCCTATGGCCTGCTGGTGCATCTCGACGCCGAGGGGGAGGCCAGCGACAGCCTGCACAGCCGCGCCGGCGGTCGCTTCCACGGTATCACCGCCGCCTGCGCGACGCCGTCGGGCATCGTGATCGCGGCGCGCGGCGCCGGACGGCTGCTGCGCTACACGGGAGAGCTGCGATGAATGACGGCGTGATGCAGGCGGCGCCCGCCACCCAATCCGCAACCCGCGAGCCGGTGCTGCGGATCAGCAACGGCTCCAAGATATACGGCGGTGTGCATGCCATCGAGGGAGTGAATTTCGATCTTTATCCCGGCGAAGTACATGCGCTGGTCGGCGAGAACGGCGCCGGCAAATCGACGCTGTGCAAGGCGATCGCGGGCGCGATCAACCTCACCTCCGGCGATTATCTGCTCGACGGCAAACCCGCCAATTTCGAGCAGCCGCGCGACGCGCTCGATGCCGGCATCTGCATGGTCTATCAGGAGACCAGCCTGGTGCCGACCATGACCGCGGCGCAGAACATCGAGCTCGGCAACGAGAAGCTCCTGACGCGCTTCCGCACCCTGAACATCCAGGCGCAGCAACTGCTTCAGTCGCTCAATTTCCACGTCGATCCGGCTACGCCGGTGGCGCTGCTCGGCACTGCCAAGAAGCAGATGGTTGAGATCGCGCGCGCGATCTACAACAAGGCGCGCATCATCATCTTCGACGAGCCGACCGCGTCGCTGACCCCGGAGGAGATCGTCCACTTCTTCCATCTGGTGCGCGACCTGCGCGCCCGCGGCGTCTCGATCATCTACATCTCGCACGCGCTGGAGGAATCGCTGCAGATCGCCGACCGCATCACCGTGCTGCGCGACGGCAAGCTGGTGATTACGGCACCCGCCAAGCAGCTCACGCGCGACGCGCTGGTGCAGCATATGGTCGGGCGCGAGGTCGCGCAGGCGGTCTACGGCGGCAAAGCGAAGACCCATCAGCGTCGCGAGAAGGTGCTGACGGTCGAGAACGTCACCATGGGCATGGCGGTCAAGAACATGTCGTTCTCGGTCTATGCCGGCGAGGTGGTCGGCATCGCCGGCCTGATCGGCTCCGGCCGCACCGAGATCGCCAAGATCGTCTACGGCGCGCTGAAGCGCAACCTGGTCAATGGCGGCACCATCCGGCTGCGCGGCAAACCGATCCGCTATCGCGTGCCGCGACAGGCGATCAATGACGGCATCGCCTACATCACCGAGGACCGCAAGGCCAACGGCTTCTTCGAGACCATGGTGGTCGACGACAACGTCTATATCGGCAGCCTCGCCACGCGGAAGGGCTGGAGCTTGCTGCTGTCGCGAGCCAAGCGCAGCAAGCTCGCCAGTTACTGGGTCGACCGGCTCAAGATCAGCGCGTTGCAGCGCAAGGCCAGGATCATCGAGCTGTCCGGCGGCAACCAGCAGAAGGTTGTGCTGGCCAAGACGCTGGTGCAGGAGCCGTCGATCATCTTCTTCGACGAGCCGACGCGCGGCGTCGACGTCGGCACCATCCCGCACATCCACGGCGAAATCCGCCGCCTCGCCGACGAGGGCAAGGCGGTGGTGGTGATCTCGTCGTATCTGCCGGAGATCCTCGCCGTCTCCGACCGCATCCTGGTTGCCCGCACCGGCCGCATCGTCGCCGAGTTCGACGCGGCGGATGCAACCCAGGACAAGATCCTGTACGCCGCGGTGCATTGAGGCCGCGCGGCGGACCTCTCCCTCTCGTCATTCCGGGGCTCGCGAAGCGAGAGTACGGAATCCATTGCGCCGCGCACGGATTCCGGGCTCAGCCCTTTGGGCTGCCCGCAATGACCGGCGTATCCCCGCTGTCATCGCCCGCGAAGGCGGGCGATCCGGTACGCCGCGGCCTATCGGTTCAATCACGACTGCCTCCGGAATACTGGATCGCCCGGTCAAGGCCGGGCGATGACAGCCGTGGGCGTGGCTCACCCCGGCCTTGACAATTATTTTAAGTATAAAATAATATGCCGCGTCGGCCAACGGCAGGAACCTGCCCGATCTGCCGAAGCCAACGGGAGAACGCCATGCGCATCGTTTGCATTGGAGGCGGGCCGGCCGGGCTCTACTTCGGCGTCCTGATGAAGATGCTGGATCCCGCGCACCAGATCTCGGTGGTCGAGCGCAACCGGCCCTACGACACGTTCGGCTTCGGCGTGGTGTTTTCCGATGCGACCATGGACAACATGCGCAAATGGGACCCAGTCACCGCCGACGCGATCGAGCAGGCCTTCAACCACTGGGATGACATCGAGGTCCTGATCAAGGGCCGGCGGATGCGCACCACCGGCCATGGCTTCGTTGGCATCGGCCGCAAGCGGCTGCTCAATATCCTGCAAGCGCGGGCCGAGGAACTCGGCGTCGAATTGATCTTCGAACGCGAGGTCGATTCCGACCTCGAATTCCCCGACGCCGACCTGATCGTGGCCTGCGACGGCGTGAACTCGAAGATCCGCGCCAAATACGCCGAGACTTTCCAGCCCGACATGCTGATGCGGCCGAACCGCTATATCTGGCTCGGCACCAACCGTCCCTTCGATGCCTTCACCTTCGACTTCCGCAAGACCGAGCATGGCTGGTTCCAGGCGCACATCTACAAGTTCGAGGAGGGCGCGGCGACCTTCATCGTCGAGACAACCGAGGAGGCCTATTTCGCCCACGGCCTCGACAAGATGGATCAGGCCGAGTCCATCGCCTTCTGCGAGAAGGTGTTCGCGGAAATCCTCGAGGGGCATCATCTGGTCTCCAACGCGCGGCATCTGCGCGGTTCGGCCTGGCTGTCGTTTCCGCGGCTGATCTGCGGCAAGTGGACCGCGTTCAACGGCAACAGCCATGTCGTGCTGATGGGCGATGCCGCCCATACCGCGCATTTCGCGATCGGCTCGGGCACCAAGCTCGCGCTGGAAGATGCGATCGAGCTGACCAACCAGTTCAAGATCCACGGCGCGACCAAGGACAGCATTCCGGCCGTGCTGAAGGCTTACGAGGAGCTGCGACGGGTCGACGTGGCGCGGATCCAGAACGCCGCGCGCAACGCGATGGAATGGTTCGAAGTGGTCGGCTCACGCTACGCCGACACGCTCGAGCCGGAGCAGTTCATGTACTCGCTGCTGACCCGCTCGCAGCGCATCAGCCACGAGAACCTGCGACTGCGCGACAAGACCTGGCTCGAAGGCTATGAGCGCTGGTTTGCAGAGCGCAGCGGCGTGCCCGCCACCAACGACCGCGTCACGCCGCCGATGCTGACGCCGTTCCAGATTCGTGGCCTGTCGCTGCACAACCGGATCATCGTCTCGCCGATGGCGATGTACTCGGCGGAGGAGGGCGTGCCGAACGATTTTCACCTGGTGCACTTCGGCTCCCGCGCGCTTGGCGGCGCCGGCCTCCTGTTCACCGAGATGACCTGCGTCTCGCCGGAGGCGCGGATCACGCCCGGCTGCTGCGGTCTGTGGAACGACGCGCAGGCTGTGGCCTACAAGCGCATCGTCGAGTTCGTGCACCGCAATTCAGAGGCGCGGATCGGCATCCAGCTCGGCCATGCTGGCCGCAAGGGCTCGACCCGCGTCGCCTGGGAAGGCATGGACGAGCCGCTGCCTGACCATAACTGGCCGCTGGTGTCGGCCTCACCGGTGCCCTATCTGCCCGATGGCCAGATCCCGGAGCCGATGAGCCGCGCCGAGATGGACGAGGTGCGCGAGCAGTTCGTCGCTGCCGCCAGGCGCGCCGCCAGCGCCGGCTTCGATATTCTGGAGCTGCACTGCGCCCACGGCTATCTGCTGTCCAGCTTTCTGTCGCCGCTGACCAACCGCCGCACCGACGACTATGGCGGATCGATCGAGAACCGCGCGCGTTATCCGCTGGAAGTATTTCGCGCGATCCGTGCGGTGTGGCCGGAGGACAAGCCGATGTCGGTCCGCCTGTCCTGTCACGACTGGGCCGAGGGCGGCAACACGCCCGAGGATGCGCTGGCTTTCGCAAAACTGTTCAAGGCGGCGGGTGCCGACCTGATCGATTGCTCCTCGGGCCAGGTCTGGGCCGACGACCATCCGATCTATGGCCGGCTGTACCAGACGCCGTTCGCCGACAAGATCCGCAACGAGGTCGGCATCGCCACCATCGCGGTCGGCGCGATCTCGGAGGCCGATCACGCCAACTCGATCATCGCCGCCGGCCGCGCCGATCTCTGCGCCATCGCGCGGCCGCATCTCGCCGATCCCGCATGGACGCTGCATGAGGCCGCGAAGATCGGCGTCAAGCAGATCGCCTGGCCGAAGCAGTATCTGTCGGGCAAGTCGCAATACGAGGCCCATCTCGAACGCGCCGCTGCGGGAGTGAAGGCATGACACGGTTCTGGCCGAACGCCCATGCGCTCGTCACCGGTGCCGGTTCCGGGATCGGCGCCGCGACCGCGATCGCACTCGCGAAGGCCGGCGTGCGCGTCAGCGTTGCCGGGCGCCGGATCGATGCGCTGAAGGCGACGGCAGCATCGCTCGGCAAGCAGGCTGGCGCCGTTGTGTCGATCGATGTGACTGATGAGGCCGCGGTGACCAGGGGGATCGCCGATATCGAGGCTGCAGCCGGCCCGATCGATATCCTCGTCAACAATGCCGGTAAGGCCGGCAGCGCGCCGTTTGACAAGACGAATACCGCGCTGTGGGCGGATATGCTGGCGAGCAACCTCTCCAGCGTGTTCCTGGTGACGCAGACGGTGCTGCCCGGGATGGCGCATCGCGGTCGCGGGCGGGTGATCAATGTGGCCTCGACCGCGGGCCTCACGGGTTACGCTTATGTGTCGGCCTACGTCGCCGCCAAGCACGGCGTCGTTGGCCTGACGCGCTCGCTGGCACTGGAATATGCGCGGCGCGGCGTCACCGTGAATGCGGTCTGTCCCGGCTATACCGACACGCCGCTGGTGGCCGATGCCGCCGCCAACATCGTCGCCAAGACCGGGCGCAGCGAGCAGGAGGCGCGGGCTGCGCTCGCCAAGGTCAATCCGATGCAACGGCTGGTGACGCCGGAGGAGGTCGCCGACGCCGTCCTCTGGCTCGCATCCGAAGGCGCATCGTCAATCAACGGACAAGCCGTCGCTGTCGCCGGCGGCGAGGTCTTTACCGGGTGAAGGAACACATCATGTCCGAGATGAAAGCAAAGCTCCGTCCGTTCAAGGATTATCCCGCAAAGCACTTCCGCTGGCAGGTCGACGCCAGCGGCCGCGTCGCGACGATCACGCTGAACCGGCCGGACAAGAAGAACCCGTTGACCTTCGAGTCCTATGAAGAGCTGCGCGACCTCTTCACCAATCTCAAATACGCCTCCGATGTCCGCGCCATCGTGCTGACCGGCGCCGAGGGCAATTTCTGCTCCGGCGGAGATGTGTTCGAGATCATCGAGCCGTTGACGCGGATGGGGATGCCGGACCTGCTCGCCTTCACCCGGATGACCGGTGAGGTGGTGCGGGCGATGCGCAAGTGCCCGCAGATCATCGTCGCTGCGATCGACGGCATCTGCGCTGGGGCCGGCGCGATGCTGGCGCTGGCGTCGGACCTCAGGCTGGCGACGCCGCAGGCCAAGACCGCCTTCCTGTTCACCCGCGTCGGCCTCGCCGGCGCCGACATGGGCGCGTGCGGATTGTTGCCGCGCGTGATCGGGCAGGGCCGCGCCGCCGATCTGCTCTACACCGGCCGCGCCATGAGTGCCGACGAAGGTTTTGCCTGGGGTTTCCACAACCGGCTGGTGCCGCCAACGGAGCTTGCCGCCGCCGCGCACGAGCTGGCGCGCTCGCTCGCGGACGGGCCGTGGTTCGCGCATGGCGTGACGAAGACGATGTTCAACCAGGAATGGGCGATGGGCGTCGACGAGATGATCGAGTCGGAAGCGCAGGCGCAGGCGATCTGCATGGTGACGGGTGACTTCCGCCGCGCCTTCGAGGCCTTCGCCGCCAAACAGAAACCCGCCTTCGAGGGCAATTGAGATGATCGAGATCCTGCAACCGGAAGGATGGGCGAAGCCGATCGGCTACGCCAACGGCATGGCCGCGCGCGGCAAACAGATTTTCATCGCGGGCCAGATCGGCTGGAACGGGCAATGCGTGTTCGAGACCGACGATCTCGTCGCGCAGATCGGCCAGACCCTGCGCAACATCGTCGCGGTCGCCGCCGCCGGCGGCGCCGGGCCCGAGCACATCGTGTCGATGACCTGGTTCTTGCTCGACCGCAAGGAATATTCCGCGCGGCTGAAGGAGATCGGCGCGGTCTATCGCGACGTGATCGGCCGGCGCTTTCCGGCGATGACCGCGATCCAGGTTGCCGGGCTGATCGAGGACCGCGCCAAGGTGGAAATCCAGGCCATCGCCGTGGTGCCGGATTGATGAGGATGAGCCGTCGCCAATCCCGTCATCCTGAGGAGCCGCGAAGCGGCGTCTCGAAGGATGCACGGCCCGGCTTGTGGCCGTCGACCCTTCGAGACGCGCGTTCCGCGCTCCTCCAGCGACAAGGGCGGAGCCTTTGCGCGGGGGTGACGGGATAGATTGGAGTTCGCTGAAGCAACGTTAAGCCTAAGCCCAATCATCGCAGGCCACTCCAGGTCCCGGGCGACAAAGCCGCTTGCGGTCGGGCAACGGGCCATGCGACCCTGTATCCAAGCGTAAACGCGTCCTGTTGTGAGTGGAGTAAGGGACGATGAAGGCGATTATCGTCGGAGGCGGCATCGGAGGCCTCACCACTGCGCTGATGCTGCGCTCGCGCGGCATAAGCTGCGAGCTGTACGAGCAGTCGGAGACGATCCGCGAGCTCGGCGTCGGCATCAACACCTTGCCGCATGCGATCCGCGAACTGGCGGGGCTTGGTCTGCTCGACAGGCTCGACGACGTCGCGATCCGCACTTATGAGCTGTTCTATCTGACGCGGCATGGCCAGCAGGTCTGGCACGAGAAGCGCGGGCTCGATGCCGGCCACGACGTGCCGCAATTCTCGATCCATCGCGGCCGCCTGCAAAGCGTGATCCATCAGGCCGTGATCGAGCGGCTCGGCGCGGATGCGATCCGCACCGGCTGCCGGCTCGGCTCCTTCACGCAGGACGAGGGCGGCGTCTCGGCGTATTTCTTCGATCGCAGCGGCAGCCACGTACACACCGCGCGCGGCGACATCCTGATCGGCGCCGACGGCATCCACTCCAAGGTGCGGCAGACTCTGTTTCCGGATGAAGGCGGGCCGTGCTGGAACGGCTTGATGCTGTGGCGCGGCGCCACCGATTGGCCGGCCTTCCTGACCGGCCGGTCGATGATCATCGCGGGCGGCTTGAACGCCAAGGCCGTGATCTATCCGATCGCGCCGGGCTCGAGCCCGGCAAGCCGCCTCACCAACTGGGCGGTGCTGGTGCGGATCGGCGACGGCTCCTCGCCGCCGCCGCGCCGCGAGGGCTGGTCCAATCCCGGCCGGCGCGACGAGATGATGCCCTATGTCACGAGCTTCACGATCCCGCAGGTCGACTTCGCCGGCCTGATCAACGCGACGCCTGAGTTCTGGGAGTATCCGTGCTGCGACCGCGATCCGCTGCCCTATTGGTCGAGCGGCAGCGTCACGCTGCTCGGCGACGCCGCGCACCCGATGTATCCGGTCGGCTCGAACGGCGCGTCGCAGGCCATTCTCGATGCACGCTGCCTCGCCGACATGCTGGCGCGGGCCGAGCATCCGCGCCAAGCCCTGGCGGCCTATGAGCGGCAGCGGCTGCCGATGACCGCCGACATCGTCGCCTCCAACCGGCGCGGCGGACCGGAGGGCGTGATCGACGCCGTCGAGCAACTCGCGCCGCAGGGCTTTACCGACGTCGACACCATTCTCAACTACGAGGCGCGCGAGGCGATCGTGCGCGGCTATGCCGCGAAGGCCGGCTTCGCCGCGCGCGTGGTGGCGCGGCAGTAGGGGATTCCGCGGCCTATCCTCGTCATTGCGAGCGAAGCGAAGCAATCCATCTTTCAGCGATCGCGTAACGATGGATTGCTTCGTCGCTTCGCTCCTCGCAATGACGGCGAAGTCCTACGCCGGGGGCGGCGGCAGGAAGTGGATGTTGTGCTCGGCGGCGAGCCGCACCACGTCATCCGGGTTCTGCTCCTTCATGTTGTGGATCGCCCAGAACAGGTCGTACAGCCGGCGGGTCGGCGACACCCAGAACAGCGTCTTTGCCGGTTGCTGGGACTTGTTGAAGATGCCGTGCGGCTTGCCCATCGGCAGGCGCACCAGATCGCCGGGTGTCGCTGATTCATCGGCGCCGTCGAGCATGAAGTCGAGCTTGCCTTCGAGGATATAGAGATACTCGTCCTGGTCGGGATGGATGTGCGGCGGCACGAAGGTGCCCGGCGGGAAGGTGGCGTGCCAGGAGAAGGAATGCTCGGTGCGGCTCTTCGGCACGTAGGTCTGGCCGAGGATGCTCCAGGAAATGCCCTGGATGCCCTCATTGGCGCGTGTGATGCCGGCGATCTCGTCTTTCATCGTCATGTTTCCTCCTGATCTTTACTTCGACGCGCAGTCCTTGGCGTAGCGGTCGCCATAATTCGAAAACACCTTTTCGACGATCTCGGTCTGGAATTTGCCGTCCGGCCGCTTCGCGACCTTGGTGAGGTAGAAATCCTGGATCGGATAGCCGTTGTTGTTGAACTTGAAGTTACCGCGCAGCGAGGTGAAGTCGGCCTTCTTCAGCGCCGCGGCGACGGCATCCTTGTTGGAAAGGTCGCCCTTCACGGCCTTGACCGCGCTGTCGATCAACAGCGCCGCGTCATAGGCCTGCATGGCGTAGGTGCCGGGCACGCCCTTGTAGGCCGCCTCATAGGCCGCGACGAACTTCTTGCTCTGGGGGTTGTCGAGGTTCGGGGCCCAGTTCGCGCCGCCGAACATGCCGACGGCGGCGTCCTGCTGTGCGGGCAGGGTGGATTCGTCGACGGTGAAGGCGGAGAGCACCGGCACGGTGGCGCCGGCCTGCTTGTACTGCTTCACGAGATTCACGCCCATGCCGCCCGGCATGAAGGTGAACAACGCGTCAGGTTTCAGCGCGGCGATCTTGGACAGCTCGGGCTGGAAATCCAGCGTGTTCAGCGGCGTGTAGGATTCCTCGACGATTTCGCCCTTGTAGTCGAGCTTGAAGCCTGCGACGGAGTCGCGGCCGGCCTGATAATTCGGCACCAGCAAATAGACGCGCTTGTAGCCGCGGTCCTGCGCCACCTTGCCGAGGATCTCGTGGACCTGGTCGTTCTGGTACGAGGTCACATAGAAGAACAGGTTGCACTCCTTGCCGGCATAGCTTGAGGGGCCGGCATTCGGGCTGATCAGGAAGGTCTTGCTGTCGGTGACCGGGCGATGGATCGCCTGCAGGATGTTGGAGAAGATCGGGCCGACTACGAAATCGACCTTGTCGCGCTCGAGCAGGCCGCGCACCTTGACGACCGCGCCATCGGGCTTGAGTTCGTCGTCGGCGTTGACGATCTCGACATCGCGGCCGGCCATCTTGCCGCCGAGATCCTTGATCGCGAGCGCAAAGCCGTCGCGGACTTGCTGGCCAAGCGCCGCGGCCGGGCCCGAGGTCGTCACCAACACGCCGATCTTGATCTTCTCCTGCGCGATGGCCGGGGTCGCCGCGATACCCAGCAGCGCCGCCAATCCCACGAGCTTCGTCAATTGCTTCATGTCTCTCCCCCAACAACCGCCGTGATGTTTCGGCTTCCGCCCGTTTGGCCTCAGCTTAGTCTGACGCGCGCGACCGCCGCAAGCGATGTGGCGTCGTGCCAGGGCAAGCCAGCACCATGCAGCGAGGCACATGCAAGCGTCGCGCCAATTGCTTGAGGTTTAAAGAAATTGCAGGGATCGGTCTGGCTTATCAGGCAGGATTCGCAATTGTCCTTGCGGCGCAGCGCGAATTGCTTGAAGCTCAAAACAACCGGCCCGGCCGGGACCCGCCGCGAAGGCACGATCGCCGCATGAACCTCGATTCCGAAACCAAAGCCGTCGAATTGCCGGACGATCACGGCACCGAGCTCAGGCTGTGGCTCCGCCTCTTGACCTGCACCACGCTGATCGAAGGCGAGGTACGCAGCCAGTTGCGCGAGAAGTTCGACGTCACGCTGCCGCGCTTCGACCTGATGGCCCAGCTCGACAAGGTGCCGGACGGCATGACGCTGTCGGACCTTTCGAAGCGGATGATGGTGTCGAACGGCAACGTCACCGGGCTGGTCGAGCGGCTGGTCGAGTCCGGTCATCTCGATCGCCGCACCTCGGAGACCGACCGCCGCGTGCAGTTCATCCGGCTGACCAAGCTTGGCCGCGCCGAATTCCGCAAGATGGCGGCCGAGCACGAGAAGTGGATCGCCGATATCTTCGGCGATTTGTCGCCGAAGGATATCCGCGAACTGATGCGGCTGCTCGCCAAGGCCAAAGGCTCGGCCCAGCGTTCCGCCAAGGCAAGGACCGCTTAAGCCGTGAGCGAGATCGATTACGAGGTCGAATATAACAACCGGGCGCGAGTGCCGGAAAACCCGGCGCTGATGGCCGGCTGGGCGCGGGACTCCGCGGCCTATCGCGAACAGCACCCGCCGCGGCGGCTGAGCTACGGTGCCGGCAGCCGCAACGTCATCGACCTGTTCGAGGGTAACAGCGACGGGCCGCTGGTGGTCTTCATCCATGGCGGCTATTGGCAGGCGCTGGACGGCTCGTCGTCCAGCCACTGCGCGCGGGGCCTCAACGGCCACGGCATCAGCGTCGCGGTGCCGAGCTACGACCTCTGCCCCAATGTCTCAATCGGCGACATCATCGGCGAGATGCGCGCGGCGTGCCGCGAACTTGCAAAACTCGGCCGGCCGCTGGTCGTGTCGGGGCATTCCGCGGGCGGGCATCTTGCCGCATGCATGCTCGCGACCGATTGGCCGGTCTACGATACGTCGCTGCCGACGAATCTGGTCAGGGCTGCTTACGCGATCTCCGGCCTGTTCGAGCTCGAGCCGCTGGTCGGCACCTCCATCAACAAGGCGCTTGGGCTCGACCGCGACGCGGCAAGGGCGGCGAGCCCGTTGCTATGGAAAGCGCCCGCAGGCGCGACGCTCGATGCGGTGGTTGGCGGCGCCGAGAGTGCCGAATATCACCGGCAGAGCCAGACCATCGCCGACGTCTGGGGCAGAGCGGGTGTGACGACGCGATTCGGCACCTTGCCCGACGCCAATCATTTCACCGCGATCGCTCCGCTCGCCGACCCGGAGTCGGACATGGTCGCGCGGCTGAAGCAGCTCACGCAGATCTGAGATTCCAGGGGCCGCAGCCATTCTCCACCCTTGCGCCAAATTATTTTAAGTATAAAATGATTGGCGTTTGGAACGCTGCCGGGCGTCCTCGATACGATGTTGGTCTTGGCCTTTCTGGATGGAAAGCGAGGGGCAATCGAATGTCAGGTGAATTTCCCGGGCTCAGCCCATCTGGGCATGTCGACGATTTCGCGCGGCGCAACCTGCCGCCATTCGCGCAGTGGCCGAAGCTGCTGCTCGACCGGCCCGAGTTTAGCTATCCCGATTATCTCAATGCCGCGGTCGAGCTGACCGACCGCATCGTCGAGCAGGGCATGGGCGATCGCATCGCGCTGATCGGCAACGGCCGCCAGCGCACCTACAAGGAATTGACCGACTGGTCGAACCGCCTGGCGCACGCGCTGGTGGAGAATTACGGCGTCAAGCCCGGCAATCGCGTCCTGATCCGCTCCGGCAACAACCCGGCGCTGGTCGCGGCCTGGCTTGCGGCGACCAAGGCTGGCGCCGTCGTCGTCAACACCATGCCGATGCTGCGCGCCGGCGAACTGGCTAAGATCGTCGACAAGGCCGAGATTGCGCTGGCGCTGACCGACAGCCGCATCGCCGACGAGTTGGTGGCCTGCGCCAAGACCAGCAAATTCCTCAAGCAGGTCGTTAACTTCGACGGTACGCAGAACCACGACGCCGAGCTCGACCGGATCGCGCTGAACAAACCGGTCAAGTTCGATGCGGTGAAGACCGGCCGCGACGACGTCGCGCTGCTCGGCTTCACGTCGGGCACCACGGGCGAGCCCAAGGCGACCATGCACTTCCACCGCGATCTCCTGATCGTCGCGGATGGCTATGCGCGGGACGTGCTCAAGGTGACGCCGGACGATGTGTTCGTCGGCTCGCCGCCGCTCGCGTTCACGTTCGGCCTCGGCGGGCTGGCGATCTTCCCGCTGCGCTTCGGCGCTACCGCGACGCTGCTGGAGAACGCGGCGCCGAGCGAGATGATCCGGATCATCGAGACCTACAAGGCGACGATCTGCTTCACCGCGCCGACGGCCTATCGGGCGATGCTGGCCGCGATGGACAAGGGCGCCGATCTGTCGTCGCTGCGGCTCGCGGTCTCGGCCGGCGAGACGCTGCCGGCGCCGGTGTTCGAGAGCTGGACCAGGAAAACCGGCAAGCCGATCCTCGACGGCATCGGCAGCACCGAGTTGCTGCACATCTTCATCACCAACCGAATCGGCAGCGCCGTCGCCGGCACCACGGGCACGCCCGTGAGCGGCTACCAGGCGAAGATCGTCGACGAGGACATGAACGAGTTGCCGGCGGGCCAGGTCGGCAAGCTGGCGGTTCGCGGCCCGACCGGTTGCCGCTATCTCGCCGATTCTCGGCAGACCAAGTATGTCCGCGATGGCTGGAACATCACCGGCGATGCCTTCGTCAGCGACGAGAACGGCCGGCTGTCATTCGTGGCGCGCGCCGACGACATGATCATCTCCGCGGGCTACAACATCGCCGGTCCCGAGGTCGAAGCGGCGCTGCTCGGCCATCCCGACGTCGCGGAGTGTGCGGTGATCGGCGCACCCGACGAGGAGCGGGGACAGATCGTCTCGGCCTTCGTCGTGCTGAAGCAGGGCGCGCGCAGCGACGATGTCGAGGTCAAGCTGTTGCAGGATCACGTCAAGGCGACGATCGCGCCGTACAAATATCCCCGCGCGATCGCTTTTGTCGAAGCGCTGCCGAAGACCCAGACCGGAAAGATCCAGCGCTTCAAGCTGCGCGAGGCGAGCTAGAGGCAAGGCGGCGGCCGTGGCCGCCGCCTCCGCGTTCAATGCGCACCGGCGCCGCCCGCCGCGGTTTTCGGCTTGCCGGTCAGAACGATCGCAATCGCGGCGAGCGCCAGCACGACGCCGATCACGGCGAAGGCGTCACTGAAGCCAAGCACCAGCGCCTGACGCTTCACGATGTTGCCGATCGCCACGATGGCCTGGCTGTGTGCGGTGGCGGGGTCCGAGATGCCGTGGCTGAGGAAGTAGTTGGTGACCTCGGCGATCCGGGTCCGCACCTCGTCGCGGCCGAGGTGAACGGACTGGCCGATGATGTTGGAGTGGAACTGCTCGCGCTTGGTGACGATGGTCGAGAGCAGCGCCGTTCCGATCGCGCCGCCGAGGTTGCGCATCATGTTGGAGATGCCGGAGGCCGCCGGCGCATCCTGCGGCGCGACACTGCCGAGGCTGATGGCGGACAGCGGCGCCAGCGTGATCGCCTGGCCGACGGCGCGAACGATGTTCGGATAGAAAAACTGGTCGCCGGAATAGTCGAGCGACATCTGGATGTTCATGAAGGAGGAGATCGCGAACAGCGTCATGCCGGTGAACGCGATCAGGCGGGCATCGAAGCGCTGCATCAGCTTCGGCACCAGCGGGATCAGGATCAGTTGCGGCAGGCCGGTCCAGGCCAGCACCTGGCCGATCTGCTCGGCATTGTAGCGCTGCACCTGGCCGAGATAGGCGGGCAGCAGATAGACCGAGCCGAACAGCGCAAAGCCGACGAACACCGCCGAGATGGTACCGAAGCCGAAGCTGCGCTGGGTCAGGAGCCGCAGCCGGAGCAGCGGCTTCTCGACCACAAGCTCGATCCAGATGAACAGGGTCAGGCTGACCGCGGCGATCACGGCGAGCTTGACGATGAAGGGCGAGCCGAACCAGTCGTCCTTGTTGCCTTCCTCGAGCACCGCCTGCAATGACGACAGGCCGATCGCCATCGTGATGATGCCGAGCCAATCGCCCTCGCGCAGCAGATGCAGCCGCATCGGCTGGCGCTGCAGCGTGAAATACAGGGTCGCGACCATGACAGCGGTCGGGATCACGTTGACGAAGAAGATGGTTTGCCAGCCGTAATTTTCGGTCAGGTAGCCGCCGATGGTCGGGCCGATCGCCGGCGCAAAGGTCACCGCGAGCGCGAACATCGCCAGCCCAATCGGCTGCTGCGGCTTCGGCAGCTTGGTGAAGACAAGCGTAAAGGCCATCGGGATCAGCACGCCACCGAAGAAGCCCTGCAGGCCGCGCATCGCGATCATCGAGGGCAGATCGTGGGTGAAGGCGCAGGCGACCGAGAAGGCCGCGAACAGCGTAGCGAAGGTGATGATGATCTTGCGGAACGAGAACACTCGGCTGAGATAGTCGGTGAGCGGGATCACCACGATCTCGCCGATCAGATAGGACGTCGAGATCCAGGACCCGTTGTCGACGCCGGTTCCGATGCCGCCCTCGATGTTGAGCAGCGATGCGTTGGTGATCTGGATGTTGAGGATCGCCATGAAGGCACCGATCATGGCCGCCAGGATCGAGATCCAGACGGTCACGCTGGCGCGATTGGGATCCACGGTGGCAGCGGGGGAAGCCGCGGCGGGGGAGGAGAGCGCGAGGTCGGACATGACATCACCTATTTGAATGAGGCGACAGCAAGCTTGGGAGACGTGCTGGAGCGCGGAGCTTCCCCGGCAGGATGCGACAGCGTCGCGATGGAGGGGATCACCGACATGCCCGGCCGCAAATCGACATTGGTTGCGTCGAGCACGATCTTGACCGGGATACGCTGCACCACCTTGGTGAAGTTGCCGGTGGCGTTGTCCGGCGGCAGCAGCGCGAACTCCTGACCGCTTGCCGGCGCGAGGCTGTCGACATGGCCGCGCACGACCTGACCGGGGAACATGTCGACCTCGATCTCGACCGGCTGGCCCTTGCGGACATGGGTAAGCTGCGTCTCCTTGTAGTTCGCGATCACATAGGCGCCGGTAGCCGGCACCAGCGACATCAACTGCGTGCCGGCCTGCACGTACTGGCCTGTCCGCAGCGTGCGGTTGCCGACGACGCCGTCGATCGGCGCGATGATGGTGGTGTAGCTAAGATTGAGCTCGGCCTGGTGTTGCAGGGCAGTGGCCCGTCCCAATGCCGCGATCGCCTGGGCGATCTCGGCCTTGAGCAGTTCCACCTGGCGCTCGGCGGAGGCGAGGTTTGCGGTGTCGCGGGTGATGGCGGCCTGCGCGCTGGCGTAGCGCGACTGCGCCTGCTGTGCGTTCTGCAGGCTGCCGTAGCCCGTGCCGGCGAGGTCGGTGTAGCGCTTGTTCTCCTGCTCGGCGAAGGTCTGCGTCGCGGTATCCACCGCAAGCGTCGCGCGCGCCGCCTCGATCACGGAGTGCTGCACGTCGAGCTGGGCGCGTTTGCTGGTGATCGCGGCTTCGGCGGCAGCGACATCGGCCTTCGATTGATCAAGCGCGACCTTGAAATCGCGCTCGTCGATCCGTGCCAGGATCTGGCCGGCGCGCACCTGCTCATTGTCGCCGACCAGCACCGCAGTGAGATAGCCGGAGACCTTCGGTGCGATCGTGGTGTTGTCGGCCTTCACATAGGCGTCGTCGGTCGAAACCTGGAAGCGGCCGACCGTCCAGTAATCCCAGCCGTACCAGGCGCCGCCCGCGAGGACGGCGAGAGCTGCGCCGGTCATCAGCAGGCGGCGTAGCTTGCCCTTGGCGGCGGGGGGCTTGGCGGCCTCCGGATTGGCGATCAACTGCTTGCCGGCCCCGGCCGGAACCTGGCTCTCGGCCTTGAAGGACGTTTCATGTTGGCTCATGGCAGGCGCTCCTGATGCTCTATCCGTCTGGGAAACCTTACGAATTTTGAGGTCGGTCACCCGGGATAATTAGGAAACTTGATGTTTTCCAAAATAGAGCCCATATTTGGACTGTCAATAGAATGACAGTCGTCATCTAAAAGCATGGCTCGCGCATGAACCGAAACGGCAAGGACCAGACAGAGCAAACGGCGCCGGCGCGGCGTGGCCGCGGGCGGCCGCAGCTTCGTTCCGACGATGAGACGCGTGCGCTGATCTATGACGCCGCGCGGCGTGAATTTTCAGAGCGCGGGTTTGCGGCGGCCAGCATCGCCGACGTGGCGTGCCGGGCCGGCGTCTCCACCAAGACGCTCTATCGTTTGATCCCAACCAAGTTGGCGCTGTTCGAAGGCACGGTGACGGACCGTATGGACCGATTCATATCCAGCGTTAATCTCGGCGCGTGCGATGGCCGCGATATCGCGGCGGCGCTGGAGGCCGCGCTGCTGACCTGTGCCGAGCTCATACTCGATGCCGAGGTCATCGCACTCCAGCGGATCATCCTGGCCGACAGCGACAAATTCCCCGACATCGCCGAGATGTTCTACGAGAAGGCGATGCAGCGGACCCTCGGCGCGCTGGCTGCGTGGCTGGGTACGCAGCAGCGGCGGGGACGGCTAGCAGTGGACGACGCACAGGCTGCCGCGGGAATGCTGCTTGGCATGCTGGTCTTCCAGCCGCAACGCGACGTGATGTATGGCCATCGGCCACCGCTGTCGCGGGCGCAGATCGAGGCCCGCGCCAAGGCCTGTGCCGGGCTGTTCCTGTTCGGGTGCGCCGTGCCGGCCGATCAGATCAACAAGCAAAGCGGAGACGCGTGATGCCGGAGCCGGCCGCGACCTACACCGTCGAAGCGCGGATCTCGCGCGATGACCAAGCCAGATGTGAAGATATTCTGACGCGCTGGATGGCGGCGCTCAATCGCTATGACGCGTCAGCCATGGACGCGTTGATGCACTTCCCGCATGTGCGGATCGCCGGCGGCGTGGTCACCGTCTATCAGCAGCCCGGCAACAATCCGATGGACCTGTTCGAGCGGCTGCGCAAGCAGGACGGCTGGCATCACAGCGCCTGGAATGAGACCAGGCTCGTACAGTCCTCGCCGGCCAAGGCGCATTACGCCGTCCGCTATACGCGCTACCGCGAGGACGGATCGGTCATCGGGGTCTACGATTCCCTCTATGTGCTGAGCCTGCTCGGCGGCACCTGGAAGATCCAGAGCCGCTCGAGCTTTGGTCCCTGAGCAAGCCGCGTTACAAGTCGGGTTACTTGGCCGCCACCGCCGATGCCGGAGGCTGGGCCAGCACCTGCCGGATCATCCGGGCGAGATCGGCCTTGCGATAGGGTTTTGGCAACAGCGTCACGTCCGGGTCGAGACGGCCGTGATGAATGATCGCGTCCTCGGTATAGCCCGACGTAAAGAGCACGCGCACCGAGGGCAGCTTGGCGATCACGGCATCGGCCACCTGCCGGCCGTTCATGCCGCCGGACATGATGACGTCGGTGAACAGCACGTCGCAGACGAAGCCGTTCTCGACCGCAGCCAATGCCTCCGGGCCGTTGGCGGTGACCATGGTGCGGTAGCCAAGCTGCTCGAGCTGGGCGCTGACGTAATTGCGGACCAGCGGATCGTCCTCGACGACCAGGATGGATTCGTGGCCGCCGCGCATGTCGACCGGAGGCGGCGGCTCGACGTCGACCATGTCGCCCATGCTGCGCGGCAGATAGAGCTTGACCGAGGTGCCGTGGCCCTCTTCGGAATAAATCTTGAGATGCCCGTCGGACTGCTTGATGAAGCCGTACACCATGCTCAGCCCGAGGCCGGTGCCCTTGCCGGTGTCCTTGGTGGTGAAGAACGGCTCGAACACCTTTTCGCGGATACCCTCCGGGATTCCGCCGCCGGTGTCGCTGACCGCGACCATCACATATTCACCGGCCCGCACATCGGGATTGGCGGCGGCATAGACCTCGTCGAGGATGACGTTGCTGGTCTCCAGCATCAGCTTGCCGCCGTCGGGCATCGCATCGCGGGCATTGACGGCGAGATTGAGCAGCGCAGTCGCCATATGGTTGGGGTCGATGAAGGCCGGCCAGGCGTCGGGCTCGAGCGCGGTATCGATCTCGATCTGCTCGCCGAGCGACGGGCGCAGCAGCCGCGCGGTGTCCTGCACCAGCGTATTGAGGTCGGCTTCACGCGGTTGCAGCGGTTGCTGCCGCGAGAAGGCCAGCAAATGCTTGGTCACCTCGGCGCCGCGAACGGCGGCGTCGCTGATCATTTTTGTCACCGACGACAGCGCGGCGTCATGTTCCACGGCCTCGGCGAGGATGTCGATCAGGCCCGTGATGACGGTCAGGATGTTGTTGAAGTCGTGCGCGATGCCGCCGGTGAGATGCCCGACGGCCTCCATCTTCTGCACCTGGCGCAGCTTCTGCTCGGCCTCGAGCTGCTCCCGCGTGGCCTCGACCTCGCGGGCGCGCATGAAGATTTCGGCTTCCATCTGCTCGGTGCGCTCGCGCAGCCGGTCGGTCAGCTTGTCCTGTTCGGCGCCGCGCTGCTTCAGCTGAATGAAGCCGGTGACGTCTTCCACCCGATGGATGATGTAGGTGAACTGTCCGGTCGGTCCGAAAACCGGCGTATTGCGCGGGCTCCAGTAGCGTTCCTCGAATCCGCCGCCCTCCGACTCGGGTTTGCGGATGTCGTATTTCTGCACCGACATGGTGTCGGGGCGGCGGAACTGGACCACGCGCTCCAGCGAGGCGCGCAGGTTGCGCGCGCCGTCGGCCGCCGGATCGTCCGGATTGTCGGGAAATACTTCGAACAGCCCGCGCCCAAGGATCGCGGCGCGCTCGGTCCTGGTGGCGCGCAGATAGGCGTCGCTTACTGCCACGATGCGAAAGTCAGGCTGCGTCAGCACCAGATAGAGGCCGGGCGCCGCCTCGAATAACGCCTTGAAGTCAGGCATCGGCGGGGACTGGTTTTGCAGTTCATCCTCCCTCGCAGGGATACGGTCCCCCAGTGACCGCAATCAAGATGTGGCACGCGCTCGTGGGAACTTCAATGGTTAACATACGGCATTAACTCGATTTTTCCGATCGAACTGGCATCGCAATGTCGTGGCGTTAGCGGGAGTTCGGCAGATAGCGCCAGCCCTCTTTGCCCAGGAAGTCCAGCATCGCCTGGGCGGGCGGCAGCAGGATCTTGTCGGTGCGCCTGATTGCGTGCCACTGCCGCACGATCGGCAAGCCCTTCACCTTGAGCACCACCAGCCGGCCATCCTCCAGTTCGTGGAACACGGTGTGCTGGGAAATGAAGGCGATGCCGAGCCCAGCCATGACGGCCTGCTTGATGGTCTCGTTGCTGTCCATCGCCATGCCGAGCTTCGGCTCCAATCCGACCCGCTCGAAATATTGCTGCATCAGCATCCGTGTGCCCGATCCCTGCTCGCGGGTGATGAAGGTCTCATTGGCGAGCTCCGATGTCGCGACGTGCCGCCGGCGCGCCAGCCGATGATCGGGTGCGGCGATGATGAAGTGCGGATGCCGGCCGAGCGGCTTCATCTCGACCTCGACATCGGCCGGCGGCCGGCCCATCACCGCGATATCGAGGTCGTAGCCGCGCAGCGCATCGCGAATCTCCTCGCGGTTGCCGATCCGCAGCGTCACCTCGATCTTGGGAAAGCGGCGTGAGAACGCCGCGATCGCGAACGGCACGAAGTATTTCGCGGTCGAGACCGCGCCCATCGCGACGCGGCCGCCGCTGCGGCCTGCGATCATGTCGAGCGACTGCTCGCAATCCTTCAGCGCCGCCTCGATCCGTTCGATCAGCGTCAGCACATGCGCGCCGGCATCGGTCAGCGCCATGCCGTCGCCGGTGCGCTGGATCAGAGGCAACCCCGCCAGCGCCTGCAGGTTGCGGAGCTGCAGCGTCACCGCCGGCTGCGTCAGGTTCAGCTGGTTGGCCGCCGACGTGATCGAGCCGGCCTCGTGCACCGCGGACAGCGCGCGCAGCTGGCGGATGGTGAGGTCCCGCGAGAAGTTCCCGGCCATCGCAAGCTCCATAAGAAATACTTTGCCAAGACCAAAGATAATAAAATTTCCCTAATTCGGCAAATCGCGCGTTGATACGGCGAAGGCGACTCCTTGCGGTGCCGCTCGACACCTCGGGACAGAGGGCGCGATCAAAGGGAGTGGCCGGTGGAGATTCGTCCTGCATTGCATGCCCATCTGGAGTGGCCGACGCAGCACAACCCGTTGCGCGCCGCGACCGTTGCGGTGGTCGAAGCCCTTGCCTGCGCCGCGATCGAACTGTCGCGCATCATCGCCGCCGGGCCGCTTGCCGGCATCGGCGGCGAAAGCGGCGGGATCAATCCCGACGGCGATCGCCAGAAGACCATCGATATCGTCGCGGACGGACTGATGCGCGACGCGCTGCGCACTGCACCGGTCGCCGCTGTCTTGTCCGAGGAGGTCGAACTGCCAGAGACGCTCGATCCCGATGCGCCGCTCTGTGTCGCGATCGATCCGCTGGATGGATCGGCCAATCTCGAAAACAACATCTCGATCGGCACGATCTTCTCGATCCGGCCGAAGGGCAACGACGTTCTCTCGACTTTCTTCGAGCCCGGCACGGCGCAATGTGCGGCCGGCTGCTTCGTCTATGGTCCGCAAACCGTGCTGGTGCTTGCGCTCGACCAGTGCGTCGACTGTTTCACGCTCGACCCGCGAACCGGCTCGTTCGTCCTGACCGCACGTGAGCTGCGGGTGCCGCAGGAGGCGTCGGAATTCGCGATCAACGCCTCGAACCGCCGGCACTGGAGCGGCCCGGTGCGCAACTACATCGATGACTGCCTCGCCGGCGTGAACGGCGAACTCGGGCAGGATTACAACATGCGTTGGATCGGCTCGCTGGTGGCCGAAGCCTACCGCATCCTGATGCGCGGCGGCGTGTTCCTGTATCCGGCGGATGCGCGCCAGGGCTACCGCGAAGGCCGCTTGCGCCTGCTGTACGAGGCGCATCCCATTGCGCTGATCATGGAATGGGCTAATGGCGCTGCCTCGAGCGGCCGCTCACGCATTCTGGAACTCTCGGCACGTACACCGCATCAGCGCGTGCCGCTGATCATGGGATCGACGCGCGCCGTGCGCGACGTCGATGCGATCCACCTGACCGTCGAGCCGTTGTTCGAGAGCAGCGATGCCCCGCTGTTCGCGCGGCGCGGCCTGTTCCGCTGAGGGAGGAACGCGTGTCTCGCAGGCATCCCATTATCTCGATCACCGGCTCGTCCGGTGCCGGCACCACCTCGGTGAAGAAGACGTTCGAGAATATCTTCCGCCGCGAGAACGTGGTCGCGGCCTATATCGAGGGCGACGCCTTCCACCGCTACGACCGCGCCGAGATGCGCAGCATGATGGTTGAGGAGGCCGAGCGCGGCAACAAGCACTTCAGCCATTTCAGCCCCGAGACCAATCTGTTCGAGGAGCTGGAGAAGCTGTTCAGCGACTATGCCGAGACCGGCACCGGCACCACCCGGCACTATGTGCATGACGAGGAGGAAGCGCGGCTCTATGGCGCGAAGCCCGGCACCTTCACCGCCTGGGAGGCGCTGCCGGAGAACTCTGACCTCTTGTTCTACGAAGGCCTGCATGGCGCGGTGGTCACCGACAAGGTGAACGTCGCGCAGCACGCCGACCTCAAGATCGGCGTCGTGCCGGTCATCAACCTCGAATGGATCCAGAAGCTGCACCGCGATCGCAGCCATCGCGGCTACTCCACCGAGGCGGTGACCGACACCATCCTGCGCCGCATGCCGGACTATGTGAATTACATCTGCCCGCAATTTACCGAGACCGACATCAACTTCCAGCGCGTGCCGACGGTCGACACCTCGAACCCGTTCATCGCGCGCTGGATCCCGACGCCCGATGAATCGATGGTCGTGATCCGGCTGAAGAACCCGCGTGGCATCGACTTTCCTTATCTACTCTCGATGATCCCAAACAGCTTCATGTCGCGGGCCAACTCGATCGTGATTCACGGCGCCAAGCTCGACCTCGCGATGCAGCTCATCCTGACCCCGCTGATCCTGCAATTGATCGAACGAAAGAGGCGAACGATATGACCGCACTTGCGTCCGTTGCGAGCCGCCCCGAAATCGGCCACGACGAGATGGCCAACGCCATCCGCTTCCTCGCCATCGATGCGGTAGAGCAGGCGAAATCCGGCCATCCCGGCATGCCGATGGGCATGGCCGATGTCGCGACCGTGCTGTTCACCGACTTCCTGAAGTTCGATCCGACCGATCCGGCCTGGCCCGACCGCGACCGCCTCGTGCTGTCGGCCGGCCACGGCTCGATGCTGCTCTATGCGCTGCTCTATCTGACCGGCTACGAGCGCATGACGCTCGATCAGCTTAGGGCTTTCAGGCAATGGGGATCGCAGACCCCCGGGCATCCCGAGTATGGCCATACGCCGGGTGTCGAGACCACGACCGGACCGCTCGGGCAGGGGATCGCGACCGCGGTCGGCATGGCGCTCGCCGAACGCTTGATGAACGCCCGCTTCGGCGACGACCTCGTCGACCACTACACGTACGTGATCGCCGGCGATGGTTGCCTGATGGAAGGCCTCAGCCATGAGGCGATCTCGCTCGCCGGCCATCTGCGGCTGAACCGGCTGATCGTGCTGTTCGATGACAACCAGATCTCGATCGACGGCGCCACCTCGCTGTCCTGCTCGGACGACCAGAGCGCGCGGTTTGCGGCCAGCGGCTGGAACGTCTGCCGGATCGACGGCCACGATCCGCAGGCGATCACAGCTGCGATCAGGCAGGCGCGCGCCAGCGATCGTCCGTCGCTGATCGCCTGCCGCACCGTGATCGGGTTCGGTGCTCCGAACCGGCAGGGCAGCGAGAAGGTGCATGGTGCGCCGCTCGGTGCCGATGAGGCAGCGAAGACCCGTGCCGCGTTGCGCTGGCCGTATCCGGCCTTCGAAATCCCCGATGCGGTGCTTGCCGAGTGGCGCGAGCTCGGCGGTCGCGGCCGCGACGCGCGGCGGGCCTGGATCGAGCGCTCGCGCAGCGTCTGCAAGGGCGAGCGATCTCCGTTCCACGATGCGCTGAACCGGAAGTTGCCCTGCGCCTATGCCGAGGCGATGGCGAAGCTCGTCGATCGGTTCGCGACCGAGCGTCCGAAACTCGCCACGCGGCAGGCGTCGCAGCAGGTCATCGACGTGATCGCCGAAGCGTTGCCCAATCTCCTGGGCGGGTCGGCCGACCTGACGCATTCCAACCTGACGCTGGCGAAGTCGCAGGTTTCAGTGCGGCCGGACAAGCTCGACGGCAGCTACATCCATTACGGCATCCGCGAGCACGCTATGGCAGCTGCGATGAATGGAATCGCCCTGCACGGCGGCTTCATCCCCTATGGCGGCACCTTTCTCAGCTTTGCCGATTACAGCCGGCCGGCGATCCGCCTCGCGGCGCTGATGGGCATCCGTGTCGTCCATGTGATGACCCACGACTCGATCGGGCTCGGCGAAGACGGGCCGACGCATCAGCCGGTCGAGCATCTGGCCGCGCTGCGGGCGATCCCGAACCTGCTGGTGTTCCGTCCGGCCGATGCGGTCGAGACGGCGGAAGCCTGGGACTGCGCGCTGAAGGCAGAGACCTCGCCGTCGATCCTCTGCCTGTCGCGGCAGGCGCTGCCGACGGTTCGCGACGGCAGCAGGGACAACCAGGTCGCGCTCGGCGCCTACATTCTCGTCGAGCCGGCCCTCGGGCGTGACGTCACCCTGATTGCAACGGGTTCGGAGGTGGCGATCGCGCTCGAAGCCGCAAAGCTGCTGGCGGAAGCAGGGGTGAAGGCCGCGGTCGTTTCGGCCCCGTGCTTCGACCTGTTCCGCCAGCAGCCGAGCGACTATCGCGCAAAAGTGCTGGGCGGCGCGCCGCGCGTCGGCGTCGAAGCCGCGGTCGAGGGCGACTGGGCCCGCTGGCTCGGTGACGACGGTGCATTCGTGGGCATGACCGGCTTCGGCGCGTCAGCGCCGGCCGACGTGCTCTACCGCGAATTCGGCATCACACCAGGGGCGGTCGCCGCCACCGCAAGACAGCTCATTCAACGAGCGAATTGAAAGGAGGACGCCACGATGGCGCGGATCACACTAAGGCAATTGCTGGACCATGCCGCCGAACGCGGCTACGGCGTGCCGGCCTTCAACATCAACAACATGGAGCAAGGCCTCGCCATCATGGAGGCGGCGGCTTCCTGCGATGCGCCGGTCATCATCCAGGCCTCGCGCGGCGCGCGGTCCTACGCCAACGACATCATGCTGGCGAAGATGATCGATGCGCTTGAAGAGATGCATCCGCAGATCCCGCTCTGCCTGCATCTCGATCACGGCAACGAGGAGGCGGCCTGCGCCACCGCGATCCGCTGCGGCTTCACCTCGGTGATGATGGACGGTTCGCTCAAGGCCGACGCCAAGACCGCAGCCGACTACGAGTACAATGTCGATATCACCCGCCGGGTGGTCGATATGGCCCATTGGGTCGGCGCGTCGGTCGAAGGCGAACTCGGCGTGCTCGGCTCGCTCGAGCATGGCGGCGGCGAGCAGGAGGACGGCCACGGCGTCGAAGGTAAGTTGAGCCGCGATCAGCTGCTCACCGATCCTGACCAGGCGGTCGATTTCGTCCGCGCCACCAAGGTCGACGCGCTGGCAATCGCGATGGGCACCTCGCACGGCGCCTACAAGTTCACGCGCCGCCCCGACGGCGAGATCCTGGCGATGCGCTTGGTCGAGGAGATCCATACGCGGCTGCCCAATACGCATCTGGTGATGCACGGCTCGTCCTCGGTGCCGCAACCGCTGCAGGACATGTTCAACGCGTTCGGCGGCGAGATGCCGCAGACCTGGGGCGTGCCGGTCGAGGAGATCGTCCGCGGCATCAAGCACGGCGTACGTAAGGTCAACATCGACACCGATTGCCGCCTGGCGATGGCGGCCGCCTTCCGCAAGGTCGCCGTGCAGTCGAAGAGCGAATTCGATCCGCGCAAATTCCTCAAGCCTGCGATGGATGCGCTGCGCGAGCTTTGCCGTGACCGCTTCGAGCAGTTCGGCACCGCCGGCAATGCCGCCAGGATCAAGGTGGTTGCGCTGCCGGAGATGGCCCGACGCTACCGCGCCGGCGCGCTCGACCCGCAGATTGGAAAGATCACCCAGGCCGCCTGAGCAGACGGCGCCGAACGACAGGAGATTTCGATGAACATGCAGCAGTCGATCACGGTGCGCGGCAAGGATCGCTACAAGTCCGGCGTGATGGAATACAAGCGGATGGGCTATTGGGAGCCGAACTACGAGCCCAAGGACACCGATGTCATCGCCTTGTTCCGCGTCACGCCGCAGGACGGTGTCGATCCGACCGAGGCATGCGCGGCGGTGGCCGGCGAATCCTCCACCGCGACCTGGACCGTGGTGTGGACCGACCGGTTGACGGCGGCGGAAAAGTACCGGGCCAAGTGCTATCGCGTCGATCCGGTGCTGAACTCGCCCGGCAGCTACTTCGCCTATATCGCCTACGACCTCGACCTGTTCGAGCCGGGCTCGATCTCGAACCTGACGGCGTCGATCATCGGCAACGTGTTCGGCTTCAAGCCGCTGAAGGCGCTGCGCCTCGAGGACATGCGGCTGCCGACCGCCTATGTGAAGACCTTCCAGGGCCCGGCGACCGGTATCGTGGTGGAGCGCGAGCGGCTCGACAAATTCGGCCGCCCGCTGCTCGGCGCCACCGTGAAGCCGAAGCTCGGACTGTCCGGCCGCAACTATGGGCGTGTCGTTTATGAGGCGCTGAAAGGCGGGCTCGACTTCACCAAGGACGACGAGAACATCAACTCGCAGCCCTTCATGCACTGGCGCGAGCGCTTCCTCTACTGCATGGAGGCGGTCAACCGCGCGCAGGCCGCGACCGGCGAGATCAAGGGCACCTATCTCAACGTCACCGCGGCGACCATGGAGGACATGTACGAGCGTGCCGAGTTCGCCCATGAGCTCGGCTCCAACATCGTGATGATCGACCTCGTGATCGGCTACACCGCGATCCAGTCGATGGCGAAATGGGCGCGCCGGAACAACATGATCCTGCACCTGCATCGGGCGGGTCACTCGACCTACACCAGGCAGCGCAGCCACGGCGTCTCGTTCCGCGTGATCGCGAAATGGATGCGGCTCGCCGGTGTCGACCACATCCATGCCGGCACGGTGGTCGGCAAGCTCGAGGGCGATCCGAACACCACGCGCGGCTACTACGACATCTGTCGCGAGGACTTCAACCCGATGCAGCTCGAGCACGGCGTGTTCTTCGACCAGAACTGGGCCAGCCTCAACAAGCTGATGCCGGTGGCCTCCGGCGGCATTCATGCCGGCCAGATGCATCAGCTGCTCGATCTGCTTGGCGAAGACGTCGTGCTGCAGTTCGGTGGCGGCACCATCGGCCATCCCCGCGGCATCCAGGCCGGCGCCACCGCCAACCGCGTCGCGCTGGAAGCCATGATCCTCGCTCGCAACGAGGGCCGCGACTACGTCCATGAGGGCCCGGAGATCCTGGCCAAGGCGGCGCAGACCTGCACGCCGCTGCGCGAGGCGCTCGACGTCTGGAAGGACGTCACCTTCAACTACGAATCGACCGACGCGCCCGATTTCGTTCCCACGCCGAGCATGGCGGTCTGACAGGAGGTTCTCATGCGCGTGACCCAAGGCTGCTTCTCTTTCCTGCCCGATCTCACCGATGAGCAGATCGCTGCGCAGGTGCAATACTGCCTCGACAAGGGCTGGGCGGTGAACATCGAGTTCACCGACGATCCGCACCCCCGCAACACCTATTGGGACATGTGGGGCCTTCCGATGTTCGACCTGCGCGATGCGGCAGGGATCATGAAGGAGCTCGCCGACTGCCGGCGGGTCTATGGCGACCGCTATATCCGGATTTCCGGCTTCGACTCCAGCCACGGCTGGGAGTCGGTGCGGCTGTCCTTCATTGTCAACCGGCCGCGCGAGGAACCGGGCTTCCGGCTCGACCGCCAGGAGGCGGCCGGACGCAACCTGCATTACTCGACGCATGCTTACGCGGCTGGCCGCCCCGAGGGTGAACGCTACAGCGATCACTGACCGCGTCCGGGCTCATAAGCCAGGCGGGTTGCTCCCTCGACCGTCTGGTCCGGATGCACTTCTCCGTCGTCGCCGCAGCGACGACGGAGCTTTTCTCGAAGCGAGAGGATGATGACCCAAGCGCAAGAACAAATTAAAGAGCAAATCCGCGAGACACCACCCGCAACCATCGACCTCCGGCATGAATTCGCCGACCTCGGCATCGGCGACGTGCTCGACCAGCTCGATTCTGAATTGATCGGCCTCAAGCCGGTGAAGACGCGTATCCGGGAGATCGCCTCGCTGCTGCTGGTCGAACGCATCAGGCAGAAGATGGCGCTGGCAACGACGTTCCCGACGCTGCACATGTCGTTCACCGGCAATCCCGGCACCGGCAAGACCACTGTTGCGCTGCGGATGGCCGGCATCCTGCACAAGCTCGGCTTCGTGCGCCGCGGCCATGTCATCAGCGTCACGCGCGACGATCTCGTAGGGCAATATATCGGCCACACCGCGCCGAAGACCAAGGAGATTTTGAAGAAGGCGATGGGCGGCGTGCTGTTCATCGACGAAGCCTACTATCTGTACCGCCCCGAGAATGAGCGCGACTACGGCCAGGAAGCGATCGAGATCCTGCTGCAGGTCATGGAGCAGCAGCGCGAGGATCTGGTGGTGATCCTGGCCGGCTATGGCGACCGTATGGAGAAATTCTTCCAGAGCAATCCGGGATTCCGATCGCGCATCGCGCATCACATCGATTTCCCGGACTATTCGGACGCGGAGCTGCTGTGGATCGCCGAGCTGATGCTGCAGCAGCAGAATTATCGTTTCTCCCCCGAAGCGCGCGAGGCGTTCACCCGGTACATCGGCATCCGCAAGGCGCAGCCGTTGTTCTCCAATGCGCGCTCGATCCGCAACGCGCTCGACCGCATCCGGCTGCGCCAGGCTAACCGGATCGTGGCGAAGCTCGACCGCACGCTCACGGCCGACGACGTGATGTCGATCGAGGCCGGCGACGTGCTTGCCAGCCGCGTGTTCACCAAGGGGGGCGGCGGGACGGGCGAGGGACGATGAACCAGGCGCTGGCCGTCATCAGGAGCGCCGGGACGCGTGACATCATTGCGAACGCGCGTGCCTTGATCTTCGACGTCGACGGCACGCTCGCCGAGACCGAGGAGGTGCATCGCCGCGCCTTCAACGAGGCGTTCGCCGAGGCCGGCCTCGATTGGTTCTGGGACCAGGTCACCTACGCGCGGCTGCTTCGGGTCGCCGGTGGTAAGGAGCGCATTCGCGCCTTCGACCAGAGGAACGCGGTACCGTCGTTGACATTCGCCGACATCGCCGGCCTGCACGCAATCAAGACCGCGCGCTACGCCGCGCTGATCGCTGCGGGCGGCTGCCCGTTGCGGCCGGGCGTGCGGGCCTGGCTCGCCGGCGCGCGCAGCTGCGGCCAGCGCCTCGCGATTGCCACGACGACCTCGCACGGCAATATCGACGCGCTGCTGTCGGTCGCGTTGGGGCTAGATTGGGCGGATCTGTTCGAGGCTGTTGTCGCCGGCGACGACGTGCCACGGAAGAAGCCGGCCCCGGACGTCTATGTCGAGGTCCTGACGCGGCTCGGGCTCGGACCTGCGGATTGCATCGCGGTCGAGGATTCCGGCAACGGTCTCGCCGCCGCCGCGCAGACCGGCATCCCCGTGGTCATCACAAGAAGCACCTATTTCAGCGACGACGATTTCGCCGGAGCCCTGCTGGTCGTCGATGATCTCTCCCAGATCGATGCCTGAAGGCCGCTGCCGCCGCTGGCTGGCTCTCCGAGAAATTTATTCGGATGCTTAAATAAATGGTTCTTGCGTCCATTGCGTAGTGAGGGCACAATCCTACCGAAAGTTGCCAGAAAGAGTGCCGCGTCACTTGGTTGACCGCGGGACTTGCCAGCAATTCCGGGAGAAAGCGCCTCATGATCCCCATAGCCCCAATAAATTTATTCTGTTGACTAAATAAATGGCTGGCCGATGCTTGCATCCATATGATACTCGGGGTGTCTTCTACCGAAGATTGTGAGCGGCGGTGCCGCACCAAAAAAGAGTCGGGCGGACGCTGACGCTCGCCGACAATTCCGGTAGCTGATCGTGCGGGAGTGAGCATTTGGCGCTCTTGATGGATTCAACCGACATTCCGCTGTTTTGGTTCGTGACGGCTCCGGCGCCGATCCGACATCGCCGCAGATCTGTCGCCGGCCCACGAACGATAGCGGTCGATTGACGCTGTCCAAGGCGGCAGTACCCCAAAATCAAAAAACCAAGGGAGTGAAGCATGTTCAAATTGAAAACCACCTTGTTCGCGCTCGCGCTGGCCGGCCTTGCGGCGACGGCGTTCGATCGCGACGCCATGGCCCAGGCCAAGCCGACCGTCGGGATCGCAATGCCGACCAAATCCTCGGCGCGCTGGATCGACGACGGCAACAACATCGTCAAGGTGCTGAAGGAGCGCGGCTACGGCACTGACCTGCAATATGCCGACGACGACATCCCGAACCAGCTCTCCCAGGTCGAGAACATGGTGACCAAGGGCGCCAAAGTCCTGGTCATCGCGGCGATCGACGGCACCACGCTGTCCGACGCGCTGAAGCAGGCCAAGGCCCAGGGCATCACCGTGATCGCCTATGACCGCCTGATCCGGGATACGCCGAACGTCGACTATTACGCGACCTTCGATAATTTCCAGGTCGGCGTGCTGCAGGCGCAATCGATCGAGAAGGCGCTCGGACTGAAGGACGGCAAGGGCCCCTTCAACATCGAGCTGTTCGGCGGCTCGCCCGACGACAACAACGCCTATTTCTTCTACGATGGCGCGATGTCGGTGCTGAAGCCCTATATCGACAGCGGCAAGCTCGTGGTCGCCAGCGGCCAGATGGGCATGGGCAAGGTCGCGACGCTGCGCTGGGACGGTGCGACCGCGCAGGCGCGGATGGACAACCTGCTCAGCGCCTTCTACGGCAAGAAGCGCGTCGACGCGGTGCTGTCGCCCTATGACGGCCTGTCGATCGGCATCATCTCCTCGCTGAAGGGCGTCGGCTACGGCAGCAAGGACCAGCCGATGCCGTTCATCAGCGGCCAGGACGCCGAGGTGCCCTCGATCAAGGCGATGCTGCGCGGCGAGCAATACTCGACGATCTTCAAGGACACCCGCGATCTCGCCAGGGTCACGGCCGACATGGTCGACGCCGTGCTGAGCAAGAAGGAGGTCACGGTCAACGACACCAAGACCTACAACAACGGGGTCAAGGTGGTTCCATCCTATCTGCTCAAGCCGGTCGTGGTGGATAAGACCAATTGGGAGAAAGTCCTGATTGACAGCGGCTACTACAAGCGCGCGCAATTCGACTAAGGCGGACGAGCGGAGCGGGCTGATAGTGCCGAGGCCGAGTGACGTTGCGGAATATGATCCGATGACGGCGATGCTTGAGATGCGCAACGTCAGCAAGAGTTTTGCCGGCGTGCAGGCCTTGCGTGACGTCAGTTTCACCGTGGAAGCCGGCCAGATCCATGCGCTGGTCGGCGAGAACGGCGCGGGCAAGTCGACCCTGATGAAGGTGCTGAGCGGGGTCTATCCCGCCGGCAGCTACGAAGGGTCGATCCTGTTCGATGGCGAAGAGCGCCGGTTCCGCGATATCAACGACTCCGAGGCGCTCGGGATCATCATCATCCACCAGGAGCTGGCGCTGATCCCGCTGATGTCGATTGCCGAGAACATCTTTCTGTCGCGCGCGCCGTCGCGGTTCGGTGTGGTCGACCGCAATGCAGTGTATCGGCGGACGGCAGAGCTGCTGGCACAGGTCGGCCTGCGGGAATCGCCGGACACTCTCGTCACCGATCTCGGCGTCGGCAAGCAGCAGCTGGTCGAGATCGCCAAGGCACTCTCGAAAAGGGTGCGGCTCCTGATCCTGGACGAGCCGACCGCGAGTCTCAACGAGGCCGACAGTGCCGCGCTGCTGGACCGGCTGCTGGTGTTCCGCGAGCAGGGCATCGCCTCGATCCTGATCTCGCACAAGCTGAACGAGGTCGCGCGGGTCGCCGACCGGATCACGGTGCTGCGCGACGGCCGCACGGTCGACAGTATCGATTGCAAGACAGGGCAGGTCGACGAGGACCGGATCATCCGCAGCATGGTCAATCGCGATCTCGCGCATCGCTTCCCGGAGCGGAACGTCGCGATCGGCGATCCCGTGATGACGGTGCAGAACTGGTCGGTGTATCACCCGCTGCATACCGCCCGGCAGGTGATCAAGAACGTCGATTTCATGGTGCGCCGTGGCGAGGTGGTCGGCATCGCCGGCCTGATGGGCGCCGGCCGCACCGAGTTCGCCATGAGCCTGTTCGGCAGGGCCTGGGGTTACAATATCTCCGGCAGGATCAGCCTTGACGGACGCGAGGCCAACCTCACCAGCGTGCCGGATGCGATCCATGCCGGCCTCGCCTATGTCACTGAAGACCGCAAGCAGCTGGGCCTGATCCTCGCCGACGACGTCCGCAAGAACGTCACTCTGGCGAGCCTGCGTCAGGTCGCTGATCGCGGCGTGATCGACGACGTCGTCGAACTGAAGGCCGCGAGCGATTACCGCAACCGGATGCGGATCCGCTGTTCCGACGTCTATCAGGAGGCCGGGCAGCTCTCGGGCGGCAACCAGCAGAAGGTGGTGCTGTCGAAATGGCTGATGACCGATCCGCAGGTGCTGCTGCTGGACGAGCCCACCCGCGGCATCGACGTCGGGGCAAAATACGAGATCTATTGTATCATCAACGAGCTCGCGGAGGCCGGCAAGGGCGTCGTGGTGATCTCGTCGGAAATGCCGGAACTACTCGGCATCTGCGACCGGATCTGTGTGATGAATGACGGCGCTTTCGTCGGCGAGTTCGCTAAGGGCGAGGCGACGCAGGAGAAGATCATGCGGGCCATCATGCGCAATGTCAGGATGTCCGGAAGCGGCGCCCCTGCCAGTGAGGCGCGGGCGGGAGGCACAGCACAATGACCGACAAGACGGTGTCACTTCCCGAGACCCCCAGGCATTCCGGCTTCATCAAGAACAATCTGCGCAACTACGGCATGCTGCTGTCGCTGCTCGCGATCATGCTGTTCTTCGAGATCGTGACCGACGGCACGCTGCTGCAGCCGGTCAACCTTACCAACCTCGTGCTGCAGAACAGCTATATCGTGATCATGGCGCTCGGCATGCTGCTGGTGATCGTCACCGGGCATATCGACCTCTCGGTCGGCTCGGTCGCGGGCTTCGTCGGCGCAGTCGCGGCGGTGCTGATGGTGACCTACCATGTCGACTATCCGATCGCCTTCATCGTCTGTCTTTTGATCGGTGCCGCGATCGGCGCGGCGCAGGGCTACTGGGTCGCCTATTTCAAGATTCCGTCCTTCATCGTGACGCTCGCGGGCATGCTGGTGTTCAAGGGCCTTGCGCTCGCCGTGCTGCAGGGCCGGTCGGTCGGGCCGTTTCCGCCGACCTTTCAGAAGCTGTCGTCGGGCTTCATCCCCGAGCTGTTTCCGAGCGCCGGCACGCTCTATCCGACTTCGCTCCTGATCGGCGTCGTGCTGGCATTCGCGCTGGTGTTGGCAAGCGCCAAGAGCCGGGCGCGGGAGCAGTCGCACGGCATCGAGGTCGAGCCCTACGCGTTCTTTGTGGCGAAGAGCATCGCGCTGGCGGGCGCGGTGCTCTACTTCACCTATCTGATCGCCTCGCATCGCGGCCTGCCGAACGTGCTCGTCATCATGACCGTGCTGATCGCGCTCTACGGTTTCGTGACGCGGCGGACCGTGATCGGCCGGCAGGTCTATGCGGTCGGTGGCAACGCCAAGGCGGCGAAGCTCTCGGGCGTCAAGACCGAGCGGCTGACCTTCTTCACTTTCGTCAACATGGGCGTGCTGGCCGCGCTCGCCGGCCTGGTGTTTGCAGCGCGCCTCAACACCGCGACACCGAAGGCCGGCCTCGGCTTCGAGCTCGACGTGATCGCCGCCTGCTTCATCGGCGGCGCCTCGGCCTATGGCGGCGTCGGCCGGGTCGGCGGGGCGGTGGTCGGTGCCATGATCATGGGCGTGATGAACAACGGCATGTCGATCCTCGGCATCGGCATCGATTATCAGCAGGTGATCAAGGGCCTCGTGCTGCTGGGTGCCGTCTGCATCGATGTCTACAACCAGCGCCGCTGATTGCCGCCCAGTCATGATCCTGCGCTAGGATGCCCGCGCAACGCAGGAGAATGCCGCGTGAAGCTGTCCATGCCGATGCGCTGAACATCGGAAACATCCTCGCCGAGGTCGGCCGCACCGTTGCACGGTCCGTGAGTCATACGTGCACGCTCTCGCGACACGGATTGTCCGGCTTTGCGTCTCGTCCCACTTCTCGTTGAACAGAGGCCACCGCGGCGCTATTCGCTACCGACCTCGCCGGTGATGACGTTGCCGAACAGCTTCCAGCTCTCGCCCTCGAACCGCATCAGCTGCGACTGCTCGATCGGACGGAAGTCGTTCGCACTGGTGTTGATCCTGATCCCGGGCAGGATCATCTTCGGCGCAAAGTCCTTCAGGCCGGCGGCCTGCTTCATCACATTCTCGCGTGTGAGATCATCACCGCACTGCTTGAGCACCTGCGCGAGAGTTTGCGCGGCGGCGTAGCCATAGACGTGATTGCCGTTGGTCTTGTCGCCATCGGGCATGTATTTGTCCATGAAGGCCCGCCATTCCTTGGTTTCCGCATCGTCGTGCCAGATCGTGTCGGTCGGATCCTTGAGGTAGGCGACCGAGATGATGCCTTGGGAATGCTCGGTGCCGGCGGCGCGCATCACAGAGGCGACCGACGTTGCCGTCGAGGTCAGGAAGAAGGTCGGCTTCCAGCCGAGCTCGGCGACCTTCTTGATGGTCTGCGCCGCGCCCTTCGGCGCCGCCCAGGTGAACAGGATGTCGGCGCCGGAGGCGCGCAGCGCCACGATCTGCGAATCTAGCGTCGGATCGGTCAGCTCGTAGGACTTGTCGGCAACGATCATGCTGCTCGCCTTGTCGCCGAGGCCGTCGCGCAACCCTTTGAGCGCATCCTTGCCGGCATCGTCGTTCTGCCAGAGCACTGCGATCTTGCCGTTCGGGAATTTGTCCAGGATGTATTTGGCGTAAATCCGCCCCTCGCTCTGGTAGTTCGGCTGCCAGCCCATGGTCCAGGGAAAGCCTTGGGGATCGCCGAAGCGCGTCGCGCCCGATGCGATGAAGAGGTGAGGGACCTTCTTGCCGTTCAGATATTTTTGGATCGCGACATTGGGCGCGGTGCCAAGCGGCTGGAACACCAGCAGCACCTCGTCACCCTCGACCAGCTTGCGCGCCTGTTCGACCGATTTCGGCGGCGAAAAGCCGTCGTCGTAGCTGACGAAGTTGATCTTGCGTCCGTTGATGCCGCCCTGGTCGTTGATCATCTTGAAATAGGCCGCTTCGGTCCGGCCGATCGCGCCGTAGGCGGACGCGGGACCGCTATAGGGCATGATGTTGCCGATCTTGATCTCGGTATCCGAGACCCCGGGACCGTAGTTCGTCTGTGCGAGCGCCGGCGACAGCGCACCGATCGTTGCCGCAACCGCCACGCATGCGCGAAGCCAAAATCCGTCCAACATCCCTGGGTCACTCCCTAATGATCCGCTGATCGCCTTGTGACGTACGCGCCGGCCCGCTCCTCGAGGGACCGGCGCGTTGACGCCCGGCGAAGTTTATCGTATGCGCTTCCGGACTGGAAACGTTTCCAGATTAGCGCGCGTTCCCACCGATGGCAATATTCCTGCGGCCGGAGAGATGTGACAAATGAGCAGACTGGAGCAGACGAGCCCGGATCATGGGTCGAGGCCGCCGCTGGTTGCCGAATGCGATGTCGTCGTGGTCGGCGCCGGCTTCGGTGGGCTCTATGCGATCTACCGGTTGCGCGAACTCGGGCTGAAGGTGATCGGCATCGAGGCGGCGTCCGACGTCGGCGGCACCTGGTACTGGAATCGCTATCCCGGCGCGCGCTGCGACATACCGAGCCTGCTTTATTCCTACACCTGGTCGGAGGAACTGCGGCGGGAATGGCGCTGGAGCGAGAAGTACGCGGCCCAGCCGGAGATCCTGCGCTATGCGCAGCATGTCGCCGATCGGTTCGCGCTGCGCTCCCTGATCCGCTTCGACACGCGCGTGACTGATGCCGATTGGGACGAGGCGGCCGAGAGCTGGACCGTCCGTACCGATCGCGGCGATTGCATCGTCGCATCGACTTGCGTGATGGCGACCGGAAATCTCTCGGTGCCCAACAAGCCGAAGCTGCCGGGCCTCGAGCGTTTCCACGGGCCGGTCTATCACACCGGGCAGTGGCCGCATCAGGAGATCGACTTCTCCGGCTTGCGCGTTGCCGTGATCGGCACCGGCTCGTCGGGTGTGCAGACGATCCCGATGGTCGCAAAGGCGGCGCGCCGCCTCACCGTATTCCAGCGCACGCCGAACTACTCGGTGCCGGCGCGCAACGCGCCGCTGTCCGATGCCGACATCGCAGCCGCCGAGCCCGTGATCGCGAAATATCGCGAGAGCCTCGAGAGCCCGGAGTTCGGGCGGGTGCCTGCGAATGCATTCGACGCGCCGGTGCCCGAGCGTGACGCACAGTGGGCGCGCTATGAACAGCTGTGGGAACAGGGCGGCGGTGGCATCCTGACCGCATTCCCGAACATCCTGACCGACGCGGCCGTCAACGACGTCGCCTGCGATTTCGTCCGCGACAAGATCCGCGGCATCGTGAATGACCCGGCGACGGCGGAGGCGCTGTCGCCGAAGGATTATCCGCTCGGCGTCAAGCGCATCTGCATCGATACCGGCTATTTCGCGACCTACAATCTGCCGCATGTCGAGCTGGTCGATTTGCGCACGGAGCCGCTGACATCAGTTACCGAGACCGGCGTCGAGACCGCGACGCGGTCGTTCACGCTCGACGCGCTGGTGCTGGCAACGGGGTATGACGCGATGACGGGGGCGCTCGCCGCGATGCAGATCCGCGGGCGTAACGGCGCGACGTTGAAGGAGGCGTGGGCCGATGGCCCCAGCGCCTATCTCGGCCTGATGGTTTCGGGGTTTCCGAACCTGTTCGTCGTGACCGGGCCGGGTAGCCCCTCTGTGATCGGCAATGTGATCCACGCCTGCGAGAACCATGTCGAGTGGATCACGGCCTGTCTTGGCAGCATGCGCGCCAGGGGATTGACGCGGATCGAGCCGGAGCCCGACGCCGAGCGCGCCTGGATGGCGCATGTCGCCGACGCCGCCAGCCGCACGCTCTATCCGAAGGCCAATTCCTGGTACCAGGGCGCCAATATCGCGGGCAAGCCGCGGGTGTTCATGCCCTATGTCGGCCAGGGCTATCGCCACCGCATCGCGCAGATCGCGCAGCGCGGATATGAAGGGTTTGTGCTCCGCTGAGAGCGGCGCTATGGGTGCTCTCTCTCCGTCATTCAGAGCGAAGCGAAGCAATGCATCGTTCCGCAGACTCGGTGGCAGTGGATTGCCTCGCTTCGCTCGCAATGACGTGGATGGAACTATTCGACCTGAAAAGCTGGAACCGTTTTCAGAACTCAGGCGTTTCGCCGGACTACTTCCGTCCTCGCGTGGTTGTCGCCGGTGCGGCGCAGGAGTGGCGCAGGATGAGGCGCGTCGGCAGGAACACGGGGGCGCTGCTGCCGGACTTGTCCTTGTCGCGGATGCGCTCCAGCAGCAGCCGCGCGGCGGTGCGGCCGACCTCGTTCATGTCCCAGCTCAAGGCTGAGATCGCGGGCGTCGCATGGCGCGCGAGATCGGTGTCGCCGCTGCACACGATCGAGACGTCCTGTGGATAGCGCAGGCCGTTGCTGGTGATCGCCTCGAGCACTTCGGCAAGCATGCTGGTGCCGAGCGAGATGATCGCGGTCGGCGGTCTCGTCATCTGCAGCAACTGGCACACCGAGCTGAAGGCGGTGTTGGCGCCCGGCATGTGCGGACGGATCAGGGTCGGGTCGACCTCGATCTTCGCCTCTTGATGCGCCTGGCGATAGCCGGCGAGCCGTTCCGTGCTCGGCAGTACCGCGGCGCTGCCGGTGAGCAGCGCGATCCGGCGATGGCCGAGGCCGATCAGATAGCGCGTCGCCTCCAGCGCGCCGCCGCGGTGATCGACCCGAACCATCACGCTATCAGGCACTTCGCGGTCAACGGTGACGCAGGGCAGGTCGAGCGTGGCGAGCCCCTTCATGAAATCCCTGTGCGAATTGTCGCCGGCGAACAGCAGCAATCCGTCCATCTGGCGCCGCCGCACCGCCGACAGGAACGTCGCCTCGCGCGCCTCCTCATGCTTGGTCGCCGCCAGCATCAAGAGGAAGCCGGCGCGCTGGAATTCCTCCTCCGCTGCGCTCACCATGCCGGTGTAGTGCGGATTGGAAAAATCGGCCACCATGCAACCGATCGTGTTGGAGGCCCGCGAGCGCAGCGCCTGCGCCGCCTGATCGGGCTCGAATCCGAGGCGCTTCACTGCGCGCATGATGCGCGCATGCAGTTCCGCGCTGGTATAGATGCCGCCATTGAGCGTGCGGCTGACGCTCGAGACGGAGACGCCGGCCTCGGCCGCGACGTCACGAATCGTCGGTCGTGTCCGTCGCGCTTTGATCATCGGTGGTCGGGCCCCGTCGGTTCGGCATTGCCGCGGTCAGGCGCGCCAATTGCGGCGCGCAACAGGCGGCATCACCAAACCTAATCAGGCTCCGCCCCGAATCTCAAATGATTCCTGTCGCGACGGCTCTGGCGTCACGCCGATGCCGAGGTCTCGTGCTGGCGAAACGCGCCCCTGTGCACCGCGCAGATCACGCCGTGCTCCGGGAGCGGAAAGACCAGGGAGGTGATGTCGGCGCGCCAGTGGGCCGCGCTGTTCGGGGCGCCACTGACCGGTGCGCCGTCAGCGTCGGATGGTGAATTCATCCGGACCTCGCCGTGATTCCCACTTGGCCTGCTCGAGCTCCGGACGGTCGCATTCCCCCTGAGGGTAGCCGATGCAGAGGTAGCCGATAAACTTCCACGTGGCCGGTATTTCCAGGATCTCGTGAACGCGGACTGGATTGAAGATCGAGACCCAGCCGAGGCCGATGCCTTCCGCGCGCGCGGCAAGCCACATCGAACAGATCGCAGCCACCACCGAGTATTCCGTCGTCTCCGGCATCGTCGCACGTCCGAGGCCGGAGCCGATCTGGTCGCTCTTCTCGGCAAACACGGCCAGATGACCGGGCGCCTCTTCGAGGCCGGATAGCTTCAACGCCGCATATTTCGCGGCACGCTCGCCGGAATAGGATCGCAGCGCGTCGGCGTTGCAGGTCTTGAAATCCTCGATGACAGCGCGGCGCCGCGCTGCATCGTCGACAATGACGAACCGCCAGGGCTGGCTCAACCCGACCGAAGGCGACAGGCAGGCGATCTCGATCAGCCGCTCGATCGTGCCGTCCGGCAGCGCATCAGTCCGGAAGCGCCGCACATCGCGTCGCCACACGAACAGCTCGTGCAGTTGTCGGCGAAACGCATCGTCGAATGCGACCATCGCGGGGCCTTTGCCGGGATCGATCGTGTTGCTCATTTCAGCTTCATCGGCAGGCCCGCAACGACGAACTCGACCTCGTCCGCCGCACCTGCAATGTTCTGGTTCATGAGGCCTGCGGCGTCACGGAAGCTCCGCGCCAGTGCGTTGTCGGGTACGATGCCGAGGCCGACCTCGTTGGTGACCATGATGACGGGGCTGCGCTGGCGGGGCAAAGCGTCCGCCAGCCGCGCGACTTCCCGCGACCAGTCGCGCTCCGCATGCAACAGGTTGGACAGCCACAGCGTCAGGCAATCGACCAACCTTGCGCCGCCGCCATCGGTCTCGGCCAGCGCCTCCACGAGATCTAGCGGCACCTCGCGTTCGATCCAGTCGCTGCCGCGCCGTGCGCGATGCTTGGCGATGCGCTCATCCATCTCTGTGTCGAGCGCCTCGGCGGTCGCAACGTAGACCGGCTGACCTGGAAAGCTGCGCGCGCGCAATTCGGCGCGGCGGCTTTTTCCGGAGCGGGCTCCGCCGGTGATCAGAATGACGGCCATGTGGTCTCCCGTTGCGAACCGGTGTCCGTTTCGCCTCAAAAACGCTCTAACCACCAATCGCGGCAAAAGACAAAGCCGAAATCAGCCACGGAGGGCTTGCACTCCGCCGACGTCTTGCGCATCAGAGGATCGTAGTGAGGAGAGGTGCGTGGGTTTTGCGGGAGCGATGGCGGTGGCGATGGCTGTGGACGCCTTGATCGGCTGGCCGGCTTGGCTGTTTGCCCGCGTCGGCCATCCCGTGACCTGGCTCGGCTGGCTGATCCATCTCGTCGATACCGCCTGGAACCGGGCCGTCGATCCGCCGGCGCTTCGGCGTATCGCCGGTGTTGCGGCTGCCATCCTGGTGATCGCGCTCGCGACGACGGTCGGTTGGGCCGTGCAGTCATTGCTGCCATCCGGATGGATTCGCCTCGTCCTTGTCGGTGTGCTCGCGTGGCCGCTGGTTGCGCTGCGCTCGCTGCATGATCATGTTGCGGCGGTGGCTCATCCGCTCGTCTCTGGCGACGTCGCGGCCGCGCGTTCGGCGGTCGCGCAGATTGTCGGACGTGACCCGGCAACGCTCGATGACGCCGGTATCGCGCGCGCGAGCATCGAGAGCCTCGCCGAGAACGCATCCGACGGCATCGTGGCGCCGGTGTTTTGGGGCGCGGTGTTCGGGCTGCCGGGAATTCTCGGCTACAAGGCGGTCAACACGCTGGACTCGATGATCGGCCATCGCACGGAGCGGCACGAGGCGTTCGGCTGGGCCGCTGCCCGGATCGACGATCTCGCCAATCTCATTCCGGCGCGGCTGACGGGTGTTCTGTTCGTGCTGCTTGCCCCGAAGCGCCCTCAGGCCAGGTCGTGCATGTTGCGCGATGCGCGGCGCCATCGTTCGCCGAATGCCGGATGGCCGGAAGCCGCGATGGCCGGCGCGCTCGGCGTGCGGCTCAGCGGGCCCCGCATCTATCATGGTCACATCGCCGATGAGCCCTGGCTCAACGAGGGCGCGCGCGATCCGGCCGCCGCCGACATCCTCGCCGGGCTGAAACTCTATCGTTACGCCATGATGCTGCTGGCCGCGGCGTTCGTGGCGCTGGCGCTGGCGTGAAGGAGCGGCGCATGCGCGAGCACGGCGGAAATCTCGATGTCGCCCAGCAGCGCTTCGGCGGCGCCGCGGAAGACTGGATCGACCTGTCGACCGGCATCAATCGGGTGCCTTATCCCTTCGTCGATGTCGAGCTGCGGCAATGGAGCGCGTTGCCGTCGCAATCCGAGGTCGAGTCGCTGCACGCCGCGGCGCGCAAGGCCTACGGCACCGACGCGCCGATCGTGGCGGTGGGCGGTGCGCAGGCCGCCATTCAATTGCTGCCGCATCTGGCGCCGCGCGGACGAGCGCGGATTCTTGCGCCGACCTACAATGAGTATGCCGGGATGTTATCGGCCGCCGGTTGGGACGTGACCGAAGTGTCCGATCTTGCCGCGCTTGCAGAGGCTGAGCTTGCCGTCGTAGTCAATCCGAACAATCCGGATGGCAGACAACATGATCGGCACGAACTGCTCGCGCTGCTGCCGCGCGTTGGCCGGCTCGTCATCGACGAGAGTTTTGCGGACGCGGTACCCGGCATCTCGCTTGCGCCAGAAGCAGGACAGCCAGGCCTCCTGATCCTACGTTCATTCGGCAAGTTCTACGGACTTGCCGGCTTGCGGCTCGGCTTCGCCGTCGGCAGCGAGCCGGATATCGCCGCGCTTGCGGCGATGGCGGGACCGTGGCCGGTCTCGGGTTCGGCGATTGCGATCGGGCGACGGGCCTTGCTCGATCGCGACTGGGCAATTGCGACGATTGCGCGGCTGGCGGACGACTGTGTCAGGCTCGATATGGCGGCGCGATCGAAGGGGTGGACGCTGCTCGGCGGCACGCCGCTGTTTCGCCTCTATAACGTCGGCGATGCGCTGGCTGCGCAGGAGCGACTTGCGCGTGGGCTGATCTGGTCGCGGGTGTTCCGCCAGAAGCCAGAATGGCTGCGCCTCGGTCTGCCTGGCAATGAGACCGAATGGTCGCGCCTTTCCGCGGTGCTGTCTTCGGTCTAGCGGCGAACTTGGCGGCAACTCGCCCCGCGTGCGGTCACTTCCGGGGAGGACGTTGCCAAAATATCGAAAACAACCCCATGCACAGTAGCCGGCAGCGGCCGGCATTCGACCAGGCGACTTGGGGCAACTCACGGATATTGCTCCAATATTCCGAAATCAGGCAGACGTCCTCTGAAGAACGGGAGAGGGAGCACAGCGCTGTCGCTGTTCGAGCTGATTTCATTCGGCGCTAGCGCGCCAGCGCGAGCAGGCCGTCGACGTCGAGATGAGTCTCGATGTGCTCGGCCAGTGCGTCGAGTGCGCTCCCGACTCTGGCACCGTACGGCTGATCCGCCGCGGGGATATCGAGCTGCGCAAGAAATGCCTTTCGGCAGGCGTCCGAGGTGAACAGGCCGTGCAGATAGCTGCCGTGAACACGCCCGTCACGCGACATGGCGCCTTCCGGCGCGCCGTCGAGCATCGAGAAGGGCCGCGCGCGATCCGGACCATCGGTGCGCCCGATGTGGATCTCGTAGGCGCTGATCGGCTGACCGGTCGCCGCATGCACCGCGCTGACGCGGGTCAGCGTCTTCTGTTCGGACATGGTGGTGGTGACGTCGAGCAGCCCGAGCCCCCGTGTTTCGCCGGCCGGGCCTTCGATTCCTTCAGGGTCGGCGACGCTTTGCCCAAGCATCTGGTATCCGCCGCACAAGCCAAGGACATGGCCGCCGCGGCGATGATGCGCCAAGAGATCGATGTCCCAGCCCTGCGCGCGCAGGAAAGCAAGATCGCCGCGGGTCGATTTCGAGCCGGGCAGGATGACGAGGCGCGCGTCGCCCGGAATGGCTTCGCCGGGCCGCACCATCACGAGATCGACACCGGGCTCGAGTTTCAGCGGATCGAGGTCGTCGAAATTGGCGATCCGCGACAGCGCCAGAAACGCGATCTTGCATTGGCCGGGCCTGCGCGCCTCGCCCAGCCCGAGCGCATCTTCGGCCGGTAGCTCGCCGGCGCGCGCGAACCAGGGCAGCACGCCGAAGCCGCGCCATCCGGTGCGGGCTTCGATCAGGCGGTAGCCGTCGTCGAACAAGGTCGGATCGCCGCGGAATTTGTTGATCGCAAAGCCCTGGATCATTGCGGCATCATCAGGATCGATCACCGCCTGGATGCCGACGAGCTGCGCGATCACGCCGCCGCGGTCGATGTCGCCGATCAAGACCACGGGCACATCTGCCCGGCGCGCAAAGCCCATATTGGCGATATCGGACTTGCGCAGATTGACTTCGGCGGGGCTGCCGGCGCCTTCGACCAGCACGAGGTCGGCGCGCGCCTTCAGGCGCTCAAAACTCTCCAGCACCGCGCCCATCAGCGACGGTTTCATGGCGGCATATTCGCGCGCGCGGGCGGTCGCGATCCGCTTGCCGTGCACGATGACCTGCGCGCCGACATCGGTTTCCGGCTTGAGCAGCACCGGGTTCATGTCGGTGTGCGGCTCGACGCCGGCAGCGAGCGCCTGCAACGCCTGCGCGCGCCCGATCTCGCCGCCGTCGACGGTCACGGCAGCATTGTTCGACATGTTCTGCGGCTTGAATGGCAGCACGCGCAGGCCGCGCCGTTTGGCTGCGCGCGCGAGGCCGGCGACGATGAGCGACTTGCCCACGTCCGAACCGGCTCCCTGGATCATCAATGCGCGCGCCATGATCGATTATCGCTTCAGAACTCGACGCCCGGCTGGGCCTTGATGCCGGAGCGGAACGGGTGCTTGACCAGCATCATCTCGGTGACGAGGTCGGCGATCTCGATCAATTCGTCCTTGGCGTTGCGCCCGGTGAGCACGACATGCGTCATCGGCGGCTTCGACGTGGTCAGGAAGTCGACGACATCGGCGATATCAAGATAATCGTAGCGCAGCGCGATGTTGATTTCGTCGAGTACGACCATGCGCAGGCTCGGGTCTGCGATCAGCTGCTTGGCTTTTTCCCAGCCGGCCTGCGCTGCCGCGATGTCGCGGGCGCGATCCTGCGTCTCCCAGGTAAAACCTTCGCCCATCGCGTGGAATTGACAGAGGTCGCCGAAATGCCCGGTGAGCAAACGGCGCTCGCCGGTATCCCAGGCGCCCTTGATGAATTGCACCACGGCGCAGGGGAAGCCATGCGCCACGCAGCGCACGATCATGCCGAAGGCGGAGGAGGATTTTCCTTTGCCAGCGCCGGTATGAACGATGATCAGGCCCTTTTCACCGCTCTTGGTCGCCATGATCTTGTCGCGGGCGACCTTCTTTTTCGCCATCTTGGCCGCATGGCGCGCATCCAGTGCAGGGTCGGTGCCGACGGCGCCGTCCTCAGCGTCATCTCCATCAGAAATCATCACGTTCCTTCGGCTTGACAAGTGCGAGGCTAGGCCGAATGGTGACCCCGCGTTGGTTCCTGTCCTACGACAGGCGAAGAGGGAATGCGATAGGGCTCAGACCGCAAGGTTTGCCCAAAGCGCAGCCGCCCCCGCGACCGTGACCGGAGAGATGCCCAAGCCACTGATTCCCTGATGGAGTCGGGAAGGTGGGTATCAAGGGAGAAATCCTGCTCCGCAAGCCGGGAGACCTGCCGACGCAGTGTGTTTGAGACCGGCGGACGGGGTGTTCCGCGACGGGGAACGAATCTGTTCACGTCAGGTTCGTGTGCCTCATCGCTTCCCGCAGTCAATCCAGGAAGGGCGATGAGCGTTACACTTCATGTCTGTATCACCTGTCGCGCGGGCCAGACGCTGGCCGAAGGTGAACTCGCGCCCGGTGCGCGCCTGCATGCCGCCCTCGTCGAGGCCGGCGTGCCCGATGACGTCAACCTGGTTCCCGTCGAATGCCTGTCGGCTTGCAGCCAGGGCTGCTCGATCGCGCTCAGCGCGCCGGGGCGGTGGTCCTATGTCTACGGCCGCCTGTCCGAAGCCAATGCCAAGGATGTGATCGCCGGCGCCTCTGCCTATGCGTCGGCGCCTGACGGCATCGTGCCGTGGCGCAGCCGTCCCGAAATCTTCCGCAAGCAATCGCTTGCCCGAATTCCACCTCTTCCCGTCGTGCCGGAGGCCGCCGAATGACCACGCTCACCAAGGTTCCGGTCACCGTGGTGACCGGCTTTCTCGGGTCCGGCAAGACGACGCTGATCCAGCATCTGATCCGCAATGCAAACGGCAAGAAGCTTGCGGTGCTGGTGAACGAATTCGGCAGCGAAGGCGTCGACGGCGAGATCCTGAAGTCGTGCGCCGACGCCAATTGCCCGACCGAGAACATCGTCGAGCTCGCCAATGGCTGCATCTGCTGCACCGTCGCCGACGATTTCATCCCGGCGATGGAGCAGTTGCTCGCACGCCCCGTGCGGCCCGATCACATTGTGATCGAGACGTCCGGCCTCGCGCTGCCGAAGCCGCTGCTCAAGGCGTTCGACTGGCCCGAGATCCGCTCGCGCATCACCGTCGACGGCGTGATCGCGCTGGCTGATGCGGAGGCCGTTGCCGCCGGCCGCTTTGCGCCTGATCCCGTTGCGGTGGATGCGCAGCGCGCGGCCGATGACAATCTCGACCACGAAACGCCGCTATCGGAGGTGTTCGAGGACCAGATCGCCTGTGCCGATATTGTATTGCTGACCAAGGCCGATCTTGCGGGAGCGGAGGGGATCAGCGCTGCGAAGGCGGTGATAGCTGCCGAGATGCCGCGCGAGGTGCCGATGTTGCCCGTCGTCGACGGCGCCATCGATGCCCGCGTGATCCTGGGCCTTGAGGCCGCGGCGGAGAACGATCTCGCGTCGCGGCCATCGCATCACGACGGCGAAGAGGAACACGAGCACGACGATTTCAATTCCGTGGTGATCGATCTTCCGGAGATCGTTGATGTCGATGCGCTGGTCGCCTCGATCAAGGGGCTGGCGCGCGAGCAGAACGTGCTGCGCGCCAAGGGCTATATCGCGGTCGAGGGCAAGCCGATGCGGCTATTGGTGCAATCGGTCGGCGAGCGGGTGAGACATCAGTTCGACATGCCGTGGGGCGTGCGGGCGCGACAGTCGAAGCTCGTCGTGATCGGCGAACACGGCGATATCGATGAAGCCGCGATCAGGGCGCGACTAGGTGTCTGATGCACGTCGTCTTCCGCGAGAGCCGCGGCCTTGAGGAGACCGCGACGCCAAGGGACCTCGGCCAGGATCCGGCCGATCTCGTGGTTTTGTCGTTTTCCGACAGCGATCTCGCCGCGTTCGCGGCCGGCTGGCGGCGGGGCCGCGCCGCGCTGCCGTCGCTACGGCTCGCAAATCTCGCCGAGCTGCGCCATCCGCTGTCGGTCGATACCTATATCGAGCGCACGCTGTCGCAGGCACGCGGCATCCTGGTGCGGCTGATAGGTGGCGAGCCTTACTGGTCATATGGACTGGCCGCGGTGCATCGGCTGGCGAAGGAGCGCGGCATCGCCCTGGTCGTGCTGCCGGCGGATGGCCGCGACGATCCGCGGCTCGATGAATTCTCGACCTTGCCGGTGTCGACGCTGCGCCGCCTGAAGCTGCTGTGCGACAAGGGCGGCCCGGTTGCCGCGCAGGCCGTGATCGCGCAACTGGCGCTGGCGTCCGGACTTTATGCGGGACCGGTTGTCGGCGAGATCGATCTTCCCGAAATCGGGGTCTATGATTCCCGGCGCGGTGTCGTTGCGGCGCTGCCGGCACCGGATCGCCGGCCGCGAGTGCTGGTAACCTTCTATCGCTCCTATCTCGCGGCCGGCGACACGGCGCCGATCGATGCGCTGATCGAGGCGTTGCGCGGAAAGGGCTTTGATGCCCATGGGCTGTTCGTTACTTCGCTGAAGGCGGCGGGGGTGGCCGATTGGCTACGGGCACAGTTCGCGCAATGCCCACCGACCGCTGTCGTCAATGCGACCGCGTTCTCCGCGGCCGGTGACGATGGCACGACGCCGTTCGACGCTGCATCCTGTCCGGTGTTCCAGGTCGCGCTGTCGACGGCGCGGCGCGAGGACTGGACCTTGTCGCTGCGCGGCCTGTCGCCCGGCGATCTCGCAATGCACGTGGTGCTGCCCGAGGTTGACGGCCGCCTGTTCGCGGGGGTCGTCAGTTTCAAGTCGCCTGGCGAGCGCGATCCCGATCTGCAGTTCGCCCATCTTGCGCATCGCCCGGATGCTGAGCGCGTCGCGGCGGTTGTCGGGCGCGTGGCAGCCTGGCACCGACTTGCCGGCAAACCGGTGCAGGAGAAGCAGCTTGCGCTCGTGCTCTCGAACTATCCGGGCCGTCCGCATCAGATCGCGCACGCCGTCGGCCTTGATGCGCTGGCCTCGATCGAGGCGTTGCTGGCCGATCTCGCGGCCGCGGGCTTTGATCTTGAGCCGGTGGAGTCGCTGGGTGGCATGCTGCTGCACCGGAAGCTGACATGGGACGTGGCCGAGTATCGTGCGACGATCTCGAACCTCCCGCAGCCGCTCCAGGACGATCTTGCGCGCGCGTGGGGTGCACCGGAAGATGATCCCGATTGCCGCGACGGCGCATTTCATTTCGCGGCGATCCGGAGCGGCAAGTCGATCATCGCGGTTCAGCCGGAGCGCGGTGACGTCGGTCAGCGCGACGCCGACTACCACGATCTGTCGCGCACGCCTCGCCACGCCTATGTCGCGTTCCATCTGTGGCTCAGGCGGCAGGGCATCGATGCCGTCGTCCACATGGGCGCGCATGGCACGCTGGAATGGCTGCCCGGCAAGTCGGTTGCGCTGTCGTCCGCATGCTGGCCGGATGCGCTGATCGGCGATCTGCCCGTCATCTATCCCTTCATCGTCAACGATCCCGGCGAAGCCGCGCAGGCCAAGCGCCGGATCGGTGCCGTGACGATCGGCCATCTGCCGCCGCCGCTGGCACCGGCCACGATGCCGGAGGGCTTGCGCAATCTTGAACGTTTGCTCGATGAATATTCGACGGCGGACGGTCTCGATCCGGCGCGGCGGCAGCGCCTGATTGCCGCGATCCGCGAGGAAGCCCGCATCGCCGGACTGGAGGACGATCTCGGTCTCGCGGCATCAGTCTCCGCGGCCGAGGCGATTCCGCAGATTGATCGCTTCGTCTGCGATCTCAAGGAGAGCCAGTTCGGCGACGGCCTGCATGTGTTCGGGCAGGGCGCTTGCGGCGAGGCGGAGCGGGCGGCGCTGCGCGATGCGCTCGCGGGGCGGCGTGTTGCGCCGGGGCCGTCGGGTTCGCCCTATCGCGGGCGCAGCGACGTGCTGCCGACCGGTCGCAACCTGTTTGCGGTCGATCCGCGCGCGGTGCCGACGCCGTCGGCACATGCGCAAGGCGTCAAGCTCGCCGAGGAACTGCTGCGCCGCCATTTGCAGGACCACGGTGACTGGCCGAAAGGGCTCGTCGTCGACCTCTGGGGCTCCTCGACGATGCGTACCGCTGGCGAGGATTTTGCGATGGCCTTGCATCTCGCCGGGATCGCGCCGCGCTGGGATCATGGATCGGGCCGGGTGTCGGGCTACGACATCATCGCGCCGGCGGAGCTCGGCCGGCCGCGCATCGACGTGACGCTGCGGGTGTCGGGGCTGTTCCGCGACGTTTTCTCGGGGCTCGCGCAGCTGTTCGAAGCGGCGACCGAGGCGTTGGCCGAACGCAGCGATGAGGCGGACGAGAATCCTTACCGGCAGCGCATCTCGCGCGTGTTCGGTCCTCGCCCGGGACACTATGGCGCCGGCATCGCGGCTGTCCCTGACGTTTTCACACAGGAGGCACGCGAGGCGGCCGGTGAAGCCTGGCTGTCGGCATCGTCGTGGGCCATTGCATCCGATGGCGAGATCCGGCTCGATCGTGCCGGCATCGAGACGCGGCTCGCTGCTGCCGACAGCTTCGTCCATACCCAGGATTTGCCGGAGACCGATCTGCTGCTGGCGGCGGACTATGCCGCGCACGAGGCCGGCATCGCCGCTGCGGCGCGGCGGCTCGGCGCAAAGGCCCCGTCGCTCTATCACCTCAATGCGACGCGGCCGGATCAGCCCCATGCCCGTTCATTGACCGAGGAAATCTCCCGGGTGGTGCGGACGCGCGCAGCGAATCCCGCATGGATCGCCGGCATGATGCGCCATGGCTTCCGCGGTGCCGCCGAGATAGCGGCGACGCTGGAACATATGGCGGCGTTCGCGCATCTTGCAGGCGCGGTGCCGCCGCATCTGTTCGACCTCTATTACGACGCGACGCTCGGCAATGACGACGTTCGCGCTTTCATGGCGTGCGAGAACCCGGCGGCACTGGCTGCGATCGAAACCTGCTTCACCCGGTTGCATGACGCCTCGCTGTGGCAGACGCGGCGCAATTCGATTGCGGCGGCGCTGCAGGAGGCCTCATGAGCGCGATCGCGATCAAGGGCTGGTGTCCCGGCGCGCTCCGGCCGATGCAGTCGGGCGATGGCCTCGTGGTGCGCATCCGTCCGCGCGGCGGACGGCTGGATGCCGCGCAGGCGGCGGGGATCGCCGAGCTAGCGGCGCGATACGGCAACGGCCTGATCGATCTGACCAGTCGCGCCAATCTCCAGATCCGCGGCGTCGACGATGAGGGTTATCCGGCTCTGATCGGCGGGCTCGCCGAGTTCGGCTTGCTGGACCCGGATTCGGAAACTGAGGCGCAGCGCAACATTCTGGTGACGCCCTTCTGGAGTGCCGGAGACGACACGCGCCCGCTCGCAGCCGAACTCGAGCGGACGCTCGCCGGCGTGTCGCTCGATCTTCCGACCAAGTTCGGATTTGCGATCGACGATGGCAGCGAGCGCGTGCTCGCCGGCGCGTCGGCGGATGTCCGGATCGAGCGCGGTCGCAATGGCGGGCTGCTGGTGCGGGCCGATGGCGCACAATTCGGGCTTTCCGTCGCGCGCAGCGAGGCCGTGCAGATCGCACTGTCGCTGGCGGAATGGTTCGTCGTCTCCGGCGGAGCCAGGGGCGAGAAGCGACGAATGGCGGCTCACCTCGCCGGCGGTGCGAGCTTGCCGCAGTCGCTTCGCGGCGACGCCGAGCCCATAACCCAATCGGCGGACCCTGTGCCCGGGCTCTATCCGACCGGTGCGATGGTTGGCGTGGCCTTCGGACAACTGACGCAGCAGACACTCGGCCATCTCGCCGGTTGCGCGCAGGCTTTCCGCATGACGCCGTGGCGGATGGTGCTGGCTGAGGGGATGCATGAGATGCCCTTTGGAACGGACCTCGTCACTGATCCCAATGATCCCGTACTCCGCGTGATCGCTTGCAGCGGCGCACCGCGCTGTCGTGAGGCGCATGCCGATACGCGCGCACTGGCGTCCGTGCTCACATCTTCTGTCCCGGCCGATGCCCGGCTTCATGTGTCCGGCTGCGCCAAGGGCTGTGCCCAGTCCGGTTCGGCTGACGTCACCCTCGTTGCGTCATGCGAGGGCTTTGACCTGATCCGTCATGGCACCACGCGGGATGCGCCGGTCTTGCGAGGCTTGACCGCTTCGTACCTCGTTGCAAATTCCGCCGTGTTGATGGGAGGCCATTGATGCCGCACGTCTATGAGACCGATGGTGCGGCGATCTATCGTCAGTCCTTTGCGACGATCCGGTCGGAGGCCGATCTCGCCCGGTTTACGCCCGACGAGGAGCCGGTGGTCGTGCGCATGATCCATGCTGCGGGCATGGTGGGTCTCGAAGCGCATGTCCGCTTCACGCCCGGCATGGCCGCATGTGCGCGCGCCGCCTTGCAGGCGGGCGCGCCGATCCTTTGCGACGCTCGCATGGTGTCGGAGGGCATCACGCGTGCACGGCTGCCGGCCGGCAACGCCGTGATCTGCACGCTCGGCGATCCCCAGATTCCGGCACTGGCGCAATCGATGCGGAATACGCGCTCCGCGGCAGCGCTCGAACTGTGGCGGCCGCATCTGGCTGGGGCCATCGTCGCGATCGGCAACGCGCCGACGGCGCTGTTTCATTTGCTCAACATGCTTGAGCACTCCGATTGCCCGCGGCCGGCGGCGATCATCGGCTGTCCGGTCGGCTTCGTCGGTGCGGCCGAGTCGAAAGCGGCATTGATGGCTGCGCCGCCGGTGCCGGCGCTGACGGTCGAGGGGCGTCTCGGCGGTTCGGCGATCACGGTCGCCGCCGTCAACGCGCTGGCGAGCCGGAGCGAATAGCGATGGGGCGCATCATCTGCTGCGGGCTCGGCCCAGGCGATCCGGATTTGATGAGCGTGCGCGCCGATCGCGTGGTGCGCGCCGCCAAGCACGTCGCCTATTTTCGCAAGAGGGGGCAGCTCGGCCAGGCGCGCCGCATTGTTGAAGGCATGCTCGCCGCCGGCGTCAGCGAATATCCGATGGAATATCCGGTCACCACGGAGATTGCCTTCGACAGTCCGGACTATGCGCGTCTGCTGGCCGGGTTCTATGACGAATGGACCGAGCGGCTGGCGCGGCTTGCGCGCGCCGTCGACATCGTCGTGCTCTGCGAGGGCGATCCCTATTTCTACGGTTCGTTCATGCACCTGCATGCCCGCCTGCAGGGTCGGATCGAGATCGAGGTGGTCGCCGGCATTCCCGGCATGGTCGGTTGCTGGAATGCGGTCGGCCGGCCGATCGCGCTTGCCGACGATGTCACCATGGTGCTGATGGGCACGCTGCCCGAGGCCGAGCTCGTACAGCGGATGCAGAACTCCGACGCGCTGGTCGTGATGAAGACCGGCCGCAATCTGACAAAAATCCGTCGCGCACTCGCGGCTGCGGGCCGTCTCGGCGATGCATGGCTCGTCGAGCGCGGCACCATGCCCGATCAGCGCGTCGCCCGGCTCGCCGATCTCGCCGAGGCCGACGCTCCGTATTTCGCGATCGTGCTGGTGCACGGGCAGGGCCGGCGCAGGGAGGCGGTGCCATGACCGGCACGCTGACCATTGCGGGACTGGGGCCGGGCGACGAGGCGCTGATCACCCCGGAGGTCTCCGCAGCGCTCGGAAATGCGACCGACATCGTGGGCTATGCGCCGTACGTTACGCGGGTGCCGCCACGCGACGGGTTGACGCTGCATCCCTCGGACAATCGCGTCGAGCTGCAGCGCGCTGGTGAGGCACTGCGGCTGGCGTCAGAGGGCCGGCACGTCGTCGTGGTGTCGTCCGGCGACCCCGGCGTGTTCGCGATGGCGTCCGCCGTGTTTGAAGCGCTGGAAAGCGTGCCGCAATGGCATGACCTGCCGATCCGCGTGCTGCCCGGCATCACGGCGATGCTGGCGGCGGCGGCGAGCGCCGGCGCGCCGCTCGGTCATGATTTCTGCGCGATCAACCTGTCCGACAATCTAAAACCCTGGCCGCTGATCGAGCAGCGCCTGCGGCTCGCGGCCGGGGCCGATTTCGCGATCGCGATGTACAACCCGCGCTCGGCTAGCCGGCCGGAAGGCTTTGCACGGACGCTCGCGATCTTGAGAGAGGCGGGCTGCAGCGAGCGCATCGTGATTTTCGCGCGCGCCGTCAGCACGCCCGAGCAGCGGATCGAGACGGTTCTGTTGCGCGATGCGCGGCCCGAGATGGCCGATATGCGGACGATGGTGATCGTCTGCAACTCGACGACGCGGCGGGTGGGCCGCTGGGTCTATGCGCCGAGGCAGGTCCGATGACCGAGCCATTCCATCACCTCGCGCACGCGTTCAACCCGCGGCCTCTCGGGCAGCAGCGGCCGCGTGATCATGATGACGGGAAGGCCGAGCGTACGGGCGGCGTCGATCTTGGCGCGGGCGCCACTTCCGCCGGAATTGCGGGCGACGATCCACGCGATCGCGCGCGTGCGCATCATTTCGAGCTCGCCCTCGAGCGTGAATGGGCCGCGCGAGACGATGATTTCGGCATCGGGCAATGGCAGCGTTTCTCCGGGCGGGTCGACGAAGCGCAACGTATAGGCATGCTGCGGCCGGCTGCCGAACGGGGCGATATGCTGGCGGCCGATCGCGAGGAACACGTTGGCGCGGCTCTCCGGCAAGGCCGCGACCGCCGATCCGGCGTCCGCTACCTCGATCCAGCGATCGCCGGATGTTCTATTCCAGGGCGCGCGTTCGAGCGCGAGCAGCGGCGTTGCGGCTTGCGCGCACGCGGCGATCGCGTTGCGGCTCATCTCGGCGGCGAACGGATGCGTCGCGTCGATGACATGCGTGATGCCCTCGCGACGCAGATAGTCGGCAAGACCGCCGACGCCGCCGAAGCCGCCGATCCGGGTCGGCAGCGGTTGTTCGGCGGGAGAGGCGGTGCGCCCGCCATAGGAATAGACCGCGTCGATGCCCGCGCTTGCGATTGTCGCGGCAAGCAAATTGGCGTCGGCTGTTCCGCCCAGGATCAGGGCGCGCGTCATGGGTAATCCGTGGTTGACCATCATCGGCATCGGCGAAGATGGCCTCGCCGGCCTCTCCGACGCAAGCCGAAAGGCGCTTCGTGAAGCCGAAACGGTGTTCGGCGGCGAACGGCATCTGGCGCTGGCCGGGATCACCGATCGTGGCCGCGCCTGGCCGGTGCCGTTCGATGCGGACATCGTGCTTGAATGCCGCGGCCGCCCGACCGCGGTGCTCGCCTCGGGCGATCCGTTCTGGCATGGCGTCGGCGGCAGCCTTGTCGGGAAATTGCAGGCCGGCGAGTGGGTCGCGCATTCCGCGCCATCGACGTTCTCGCTGGCGGCGGCACGGTTGGGCTGGCGGCTCGAGAACGTCATCTGTCTCGGCCTCCACGCCGCACCATTCGAACGGCTGCTGCCACATCTTGCGCGTGGTGCACGGATCATCTGCCTGGTGCGCGATGGCAACGCGGCTTCCGATCTCGCGCGCTGGCTCACCGAGCGCGGCTGGGGGCAGTCATCAGTATGGACGCTGTCCGCACTTGGCGGCCCGCGCGAATCCATCAAACAGCATTGCGCCGACAATTTTGCCGGCGCTTCAAGCGACAGCCCGGTCGCGGTTGCGCTGGAGGCGGCGGGCGCACAGGGGATCGCGCGCAGCTCGGGTCTTCCCGAGGCACTCTTCGTGCACGACGGACAACTGACAAAACGGCCGATCCGCACGCTTGCGCTGTCGGCGCTTGCGCCGCGGCCGGGCGAGCGGCTATGGGACATCGGCGCCGGCTCCGGCTCGATCTCGATCGAATGGGCGCTCTGCGGCGGGACGGCGATCGCCGTCGAGGCCCGCGGCGAACGCGCCGCCAACATCCGCAGCAACGCGGCGAGCTTCGGCTTGGCACATCGGATCACGGTGATCGAGGGCACGGCGCCGGGTATCTTGTCGGACCTCGAAGGGCCCGACGCCGTGTTCATCGGTGGCGGCCTCGATGCCGATATGTTCGATGCGATCTGGTCGCGCATCGCGCCGGGAACGCGACTGGTCGCGCATGCCGTGACGCTGGAAACCGAGGCGCTGCTTGCCGATCTGCATCAGCGGCTTGGCGGCGAACTGATGCGCGTGGAGATCGCACATGCCGAGCCGCTGGGCCGGTATCGCTCGTGGAAAGCGGCGCGGCCGATCGTGCAATGGAGCGCGGTCCGATGAAGGTCGCGGGTCTGGGATTCAGGAGCAATGCCAGTGTCGCGTCGTTGCGCGAAGCGCTCGACGCCGCCGGCGGGCCCAACGGCCTTGCGGCGGTTGCGACAGTGAGCGACAAGGCCGGTGCGGTGGCATTGCAAGCGTTGGCACAGGAACTGGGATTGCCGATCCGGAGCATTCCCGCCGAAATGTTGGCTGAGATACAAACCGCGACGCAATCCGACCTCGTCAAGGCCAGGTTTGGAACGGGCTCGGTCGCCGAGGCAGCGGCAGTCGCAGCCGCCGGGCACGGTGCACGTTTGATCGCGGTCAGGGCCGTGTCGCGGGATCGGGCGGCGACTGCGGCGATCGCAGAAGGAGACGGCGAATGACGGTGCATTTCATCGGCGCGGGTCCAGGCGCCGCCGATCTCCTGACCTTGCGGGGCCGCGATCTCATCGCCTCTTGTCCGGTCTGCCTCTACGCCGGATCGTTGGTCCCCGCGGGCGTGTTGGCGCATTGCCCGAAGGATGCGCGCATCGTCAACACGGCATCGATGTCGCTCGACGAGATCATCGCCGAGATCGCTGCGGCGCATGCGCAAGGAAAGGACGTCGCGCGGCTGCATTCGGGCGATCTCTCGATCTGGTCGGCAATGGGGGAGCAGCTGCGCCGGTTGCGCGTGTTGGAGATTCCATATTCGGTCACGCCCGGCGTGCCGGCGTTTTCGGCGGCGGCGGCGGCGCTGGAATCCGAGCTGACGCTGCCAGGCCTTGCGCAATCGGTGGTGCTGACGCGCACGCCGGGCAGGGCGAGCGCGATGCCCGACGGCGAGACGCTCGCGGCGTTTGCCGCGACCGGCGCGGTGCTCGCGATCCATCTGTCGATCCATCTGCTGGACAAGGTTATCGCCGAGCTGACGCCACATTATGGTGCGGATTGTCCGGTGGCGATCGTCTGGCGCGCGAGCTGGCCGGACCAGCGCATCGTGCGCGCCACGCTTGCGAGCCTCGATGCCGCGCTCGGCCCCGAGCTCGAACGCACCGCGCTGATACTGGTCGGCAAGACGCTCGGCGCCGGCGAATTCGCCGAGAGTCGCCTTTATGCGGCCGACTATGACCGCCGCTACCGGCCGGTGGGGCCCGAGCCGCGCTTTCCGGAAACATCGCGATGACCGCGGGGCTCGTGATCTCTGCACCTGCATCCGGGGTCGGCAAGACGACGCTAACCCTGGCGCTGGCGCGCGCCTGGCGCAATCGCGGGCTGAAGGTGCAATGCCTGAAGAGCGGACCGGACTATATCGATCCCGCCTTTCACGCCGTCGCGACCGGACGCGCGTCCGTCAACATCGACAGCTGGGCGATGTCGGGCGAGGCGATCGCGCATCTGGCAAGCCGTGGCGCGGAGGCGGATCTGGTGCTGGCCGAAGGCTCGATGGGACTGTTCGACGGCGTCGCAACGCGCGGCGTCTCGGGCACCGGTGCCACCGCCGATATCGCCGAGATGATGGGATGGCCCGTGCTGCTGGTGATCGATCCCTCGGGCCAGGCGCAGACCGCCGCGGCGGTTGCGGCGGGATTGCGCGACTTCCGCGCCGGCGTGCGGCTTGCCGGTGTCGTTCTCAACCGTGTCGCCAGCCCGCGGCACGAAGCACTGGTGCGCAGCGCCATGGCGGACGCTGGCATTGCGGTGCTGGGTGCGCTGCCCCGGCACGCGGAGATCGCGTTGCCGAAGCGTCATCTCGGCCTGGTGCAGGCGGAAGAGCAGGTTCAGATCGACGGTCTGATTGACGAGGCCGCACGCTTCGTCGCCGAGCATGTCGATCTCGACGCGGTGTTGCGATCGGTGCGCGACTGGTCGCCGCAATCGGCCGCGCGCAGCCTCGACATCACGCCGCCCGGCCAGCGCATCGCGCTCGCGCGCGACGCCGCGTTCTCTTTCGTCTATCCGCACATGCTCGAGGCCTGGCGTGCGGCCGGCGCCGAGATCGTGACGTTCTCGCCGCTTGCCGACGAGGGCCCCGAGGCGAACGCCGATGTGTGCTGGCTGCCCGGCGGCTATCCCGAACTGCATGCGGCGCGGCTTGCTTCCAACACGCGATTTCTTGGCCAGTTGCGCGCCTTTGCGGAGATGAAGCCGGTGCACGGTGAGTGCGGCGGCTACATGGTGCTGGGCGCCGCGTTGACCGATGCAGACGGCGTGCGTCACGCGATGGCCGGATTGCTCGGCCTCGAGACCAGCTATGCCAAGCGGCGCATGCATCTCGGCTACCGGCTCGCTGAGCTCGCCACTGCGATGCCCGGGCACGGTCCCGGCGCACGCTTGCGCGGCCACGAATTTCACTATTCGACGATCGTCGCGCAGCCGGACACGCCGCTTGCGGTGGTGCGCGATGCGACCGGCGCGATCGTAGCCGAAACCGGATCGTGGCGCGGCAACGCCACGGGTACGTTCTTCCATCTGATTGCGGAGGACCGATGAGCGGATTCGTCTCCTTCGTCTCGGCTGGCCCCGGCGATCCCGAGCTCCTGACCATGAAGGGAGCCGCGCGGCTGCGCGAGGCCGACGTGGTGCTCTATGATGATCTCGCCTCGGGCGCGATCCTCGATCTCGCGCGCGCTGGCGCCAATCTCGTCGCGGTCGGCAAGCGCGCCGGCCGCCTCTCGGCGAAGCAGCATCATGTCAGCCGGCTGCTGGTCGACTATGCCGCGACCGGCGTGCGGGTGGTGCGGCTGAAGTCAGGCGATGCCGGCATCTTTGGACGGCTCGAAGAGGAGATCGAAGCGCTGCGCGCGGCCGGCATCGGCTACGAGATCATTCCCGGCGTAACCTCGGCCTCGGTCGCGGCGGCGCAGGCCGGCATTCCGCTGACGCGACGGCTGACCGCGCGCCGGGTCCAGTTCGTGACCGGCGCCGACGTCACCGGCGAGTTGCCCGCGGATTTGAATTGGGCGGCGCTGACCGATCCCGAGGCCACCACCGTCGTCTATATGGGCCGGCGCACCTTTCCGGCGCTGACCGCGAGGCTGATCGCGCATGGCCTTTCTCCCGACACGCCTGCGCTGCTCGCGGAGTCGCTCGGCCACACCGAAGAGCGGATCGTCCGCACCACGATCGCAGAGCTGGCCGAACGGCTCGCGCATGCAGGCGCCGCCACCGCGGCGGCGGTCATCCTGTTCGGCGCGCTGGCGCCGGAGCAAGGTTGATACGGCCATGCTGGCGCTTTCCCTGATCGGTATCGGTTGTGGTGATCCCAGGCAGCAGCTCACCCTTGCTGCGATCGCTGCCATCAATGCCGCCGATTTGATCCTGATCCCGCGCAAGGGGACCGCGAAGTCGGATCTCGCCGACTTGCGCCGAACGATCTGCGCCGAGGCGTTGAACAATGATCGCACGCGCATTGCCGAGTTCGACCTGCCGGTGCGTGACGCCGGCGAGGAGGATTACCGCAAGGGCGTCGACGATTGGCACGATGCCGTCGCCGCAACCTGGTCGCAGGAAATCGCGCGCCATCTCGGTGGCGCGGGGCGCGTTGCTTTGCTGATCTGGGGCGATCCCTCGCTTTACGATTCGAGCCTGCGGATTGCGCAACGGCTCGATCCGCGGCCGTCGATCGAGGTGATCCCGGGCATCACCTCGATCCAGGCGCTGTGCGCGGCGCATGCGCTGCCGCTCAACGAGATTGGCGAGCCGTTCCTGGTCACGACAGGCCGGCGGCTCCGCGAGGGCGGATGGCCTGATGGCGTCGACACCATCGTCGTGATGCTCGACGGCGGCGCCGCCTTCCAGACGCTGGATCCTGTGGGCTTGAAGATCTGGTGGGGCGCCTATCTCGGCATGCCGGATCAGATCATCATGGCGGGTGAGTTAGCCGAGGTGGGCTCTCGCATTGTCGCCGCGCGCCGGAATGCGCGTGCGCAGCACGGCTGGATCATGGACAGCTATGTCTTGAAGCGGCGTTCGTGATCGGCGGGATTGCGTCGGCAGTCCACGCAGCAGGACGGCTATCCGGCCTTCAATCCGCGGATCGAGGGTTGAATCGTCAGGCGGTAGGCCACGAGCTTGTCACCGCCGAACTGCTCGAGCGTCGTCTCGCAGACCGGGCAGCGATACTCGCCCTTGCTACCCGATCCGGATGTCAGCTCAAGGCGCCGGAATCCAGCCCCGCAGCGCGGACACGTGACGTCGTCCTTCTTCATCAATCCACCCCAGAACAACACCGGCGGTATCTTGTAACCCGGACCGGACGGCAGAACCATGGTCATGGCCGGCGGAGCGACCGATCATTCCCGCATGGCAATCCCGACGCGATCCACATCGAACCTCCCCCCGCCGGTTCGATCTCGCCCAGGAACGGACCGGCAACTGCGACGCATTCCACAAACTCGCCAGCAGCTTATGGCGTAACGTCGGAGCATGATCTGCCCTTGCCTGCATCGCAACATGGCGGCGATGTCGCGAAGTCAGCGGTCCTACGATCCGTGATCGCCGGCGAACGCGAGGCGCGCCGGCGATCCATCGCGATCAGTGGACGCCATCTATTGCCTGATCAGGCGCACCACGTCCTGCCTCAGCAGGTAGAGCGACACGGCGAGCAGAACGACGTCCTTCATCAGGAAGGGCACGTTGCCGGTCATCGCAGGGAAGCCTCCGGCGGCAACGTCCCAACCATCGGGCATGAACGGGATGATGGTGACTGTCGCGATGAAGGTGCCGGTCGAGCCGAGGGCGCCCAGAACGCCGAAGCGCTTGTCCCAGAACCCTGCGAGCAGCAGCGCGCCGAACGTCCATTCCGAGGCGCCAAGAAAATAGCTGGCGCCGGCATGGCCGAAGGCCGGATACAGCCACCAGATCAGCGGCCCGTTGCTGATGAACGGGACCAGCCGTTCGAATTCGTACGGAAACCATTTCTGGTAGCCAAAAAACAGGAACATGATCACCATCGCGGCCCGAACGAGATAGTAGTCGAGATCCTCCGCAAGCAGGCCGGACCGTTCGAGTGCACGGACAAGCGGATTGTGAGCAGTGCTGGTAAGCGTGGTCATGGTCGTGATTCCCTGTGGGACACCGCGCCGCCGCTTCACGCGACAGCTGGGAAGTCGATGTCGGTGTCGTTGATGCGGTTGAAGACGTTGGTGAAGACGATGGTCGCGAACGCCAGGCTGATCTCGACCAGCTGCGCGTCGCTGTAGCCGACGGCCTTGATCGCGGCGAAGTCCTCATCGTTGACGGTGCCGCTCGACTGCGCAAGCTTGCGGACGAATTGGACCAGCGTGTCTTGACGGGCATCACCGGTCGGCGCGCCTTCGCGGATCTGCTTCAGTGTGTCTGCCTTCACACCGGCGAGCTTGGCGAGATGGGAATGCGCAGCGACACAATAGTCGCAACCGCCGGCGGCGCTGATCACGAGCTTGATGATCTCCCGATCGCGCTTGGACAGGCTGCCGCCGGCGAGCACGGCATCGGCGGCGAGCATGGACTTGAGCGCGGCCGGGCCATGGGCGGCAATTGCCGCATAGGCGTTCGGGACACTGCCGGCTGCCTTCTTGATCTGGGCGTAGATCTGGCCCGACGGGCCGGTATCGGCTTCGAGATTGGGAACTGAGAGACGGGACATGGTGGCACTCCTTGTTTTGGGGTGGTGAACGATTGCGGAGTGACAATAGGATCGCGGTCTGAGACATTGAATGTTCATATTGCTCGATTATATGCTCAATCGTCTCATGAACTGCCTCGGGGGATTAACCATGGATTGGCTCAGCCGGCTATTCGAGGTGATGCCGGTGCGCGGGCGGCTCGATATTCGCTGCAGCTACAGCGTGCCCTGGCGCATCGAGCAGGGGCCGGGCGCGACCAACGAGATCCCCTATCATGCGGTGCTTGCCGGCTCGGCGATCCTGGACGATCCCTCGGGCGGCCGACCGTTGCTGCTGAAGACCGGCGACATTCTTCTGTTGCCCGGCAATCCGCGACACGTGATGCATGACGGCAGCGGGGCGCCGCCGCTGCCGCCGCGCAACCGGGCGGCACAGAATTTCACCATCAGTGAAAACCTGGGTTCGGACGAGCGGCTTGATTTGCTGTGCGGACATTTCGCGATTGCACCGCCGCACGACCGTCTGTTGCGCACCTATCTTCCGCCGCGTCTCGTCGTGCATGCCGGCGCACGGATGGGGAAGGGAACGGCGGCACAGCTTGCGGGCCTCGTGTCCCTGATGCGCAGCGAAACGGCCGACGATCATCTCGGTGGCCGCGCCATGCTGGATGCGCTGTCGACGGCGATGTTTGCGCTGGTGCTGCGGCTTGCCAGCGAGACCGATGACAGGTCACACGGTCTGCTCGCACTGGTCGGCGATCCCCGCCTTGCGCCGGCGGTGGCGGCCATGTTCAACCAGCCTGCGCGCGCTTGGTCGCTGCCGGAGCTTGCGCGTCTCTGCAACATGTCGCGCGCCACGCTGGCCCGGCAATTCCAGGACAAGCTCGGGCGATCGCCGAGCGATCTGCTCACCGATATCAGGATGACGCTTGCGGCGAACGAGTTGAAGAGATCATCGCTCTCGACCGGCGCCATTGCGGAGATGGTCGGCTACCAGTCCGAGGCTGCCTTTCAGCGCGCCTTCAAGAGCCATATCGGCGTGACGCCGGCGCAATGGCGAAAGGGGCAGCACTCCGGGGAGGAGATGTTGGCCGGTTCTGGCGCGCCGGCCGATCCGGATGGGAGTTCGCCGGCTGCGCGCGAATAATCTACGCGAGGCAAGCGGCCGGTGGCTGGTTGCCACCGGCTGCTCTGCGCGCTGTCATGCCTTCACGGCGGCGGCCTGCTGGAGAACTGCGATCATGTCCTCGGGCTCCGGGCGGCGGGTATAGTCGGGGTTCACCTCCGAGTAGAGGATCACGCCGTCCTGTCCGATGACGTAGCGGGCCGGCATCGGCAATGTCCAACTCGGATCGTCGTTGAAGGTCGGCAGGTCGTTCTTCAGCTGCTTGTAGAGCGCGACCAGATAGTCGGGCAGATGGAAGCGCAGTCCGAAGGCCTCGCCGATCTGGCCCTTCGCGTCGGACAGGATCGGGAAGGAGAGCTTGTTCTGGCGCACTGATTTGCGGCTGTTCGGCGCGGTCTGCGGCGAGATCGCGACCAGCGACGCACCGTACCTGTCGAATTCCGGCTTGGCGGCTTCGAGTGCCTGCAGCTCCATGTTGCAATACGGGCACCAGACGCCGCGGTAGAAGCTGAGCACCAGCGGGCCGCGCCTCAACAGGTCGGCCGAATTGACGATATTGCCGTCGGGATCCCGGAGCGAGAAGGCAGGAGCGACGTCGCCGGCCCTCTTGGCGCGCTGGGCGGCACCGGATGCGATCAGCTCCGCGGTGGCGCGGTGCATGATCTCGATCACGGCCGGCGGAACGTTGTAGGGCGGCTTTCCGGCTTCGAAATCGGCCTTGAAGGCATCGAGCTTGGCTTGCAGTGACATGACGGTTCTCCTCGGGCTTCTGCGCGAAGGACGGCCACGCCGTCCGCTTGTTGAGTTCACACGCAGGAAGCTAAAGGAGATGGCCGCGCAGGGTAGCGCTGCCGTAGGACTAGCGCTTATTCCCGCTCGGAATAAACGTTGCAAGATTATGCATTGAAGCTGCGCTCGAAGAAGTTCACGAATGTGCGCGCCTTGGCGGTCGCGGCGCGTCCGGTCGGAAGCACGGCCCAGAGATCGAGCGCGGGCAGGCTCCACTCCGGCAAGACTGCGCGCACGGCGCCCGCCTGGAGTTCGGGGGTGAACATCCATTCCGAGGCGATCGCGATCCCGGCATCGGCCAGCACTGCAGCGCGCACGCCTTCGGCGGCGCTCACCCGCAATCGACTCCGCACCGTCACGGCGAGTTCGGTGCTCTCGCGTTGAAACGACCACACGCTGCCCTCGCGGAGGTAAACAACGGCCTGATGCCGGCTCAGCTCGCTTGGCGTTGCCGGCGTGCCGGCGCGGTCGAAATAGGCCGGCGTGCCCAGCACGAGGCGCTTGCATCTCGCGACGCGGCGCGCGGTCAGCGTCGAATCCGTCATCTTGCCCATCCGGAGCGCGACGTCGATGCCTTCCTGCACGAGATCGATCTGGAGTCGTCGAGCACGATCTCGAGCTCCAGCTCCGGGTGCTGCGCGAGAAACTTCGGCCGCATCGGAATGAGATGGATCCGGGCGAAGGTGACGGCGGCGCAGACCCGCAATCGTCCCTTGAGCCCGGCTCCGGCGCCGCGCGCGGCGATCTCGGCCTCGGCCGCCTCTTCAAGCGCGCGCCTGGCGCGCTCGAGGTAGCCGAGCCCGGCTTCGGTCGGGGTGAGACCATGGGTCGAGCGCGCAAGCAGCTTGACCCCGAGGAATTCCTCGAGTTGCGCGACTGATTTCGAGACCGCCGGCTGGCCGACCCGAAGCTGTCGCGCCGCAGCGGAGAACGAGCCGGTCTCGACCACCCGCACGAACGTCTCCATCGCCGCCAGACGATCCATGGCTATTCTCCACAGGAATGAGCGATACGGCCCATCCTGTCACGGTCCGGGGCGATTGGCCATTTCCGGACGCGGGTCGGTAGCGGAGAGCTGGCAGGCTACGACTTGCGGTGCCTGGCGTTGACCGCGATCGCGGCGGCGGCGGTGCGGTTCTCGACGCCGAGCTTGGCGTAGATCTGCTCGAGATGCTTGTCGACGGTGCGCGGGCTCAAACCCAGGATCTGCGCGATGTCGCGGTTGGTCTTGCCCTTGGAGAGCCAGGACAGCACCTCGCCCTCGCGGGTGGTCAGGCCGAGCTCGCTGGAGAACTCGGCCGGCATGTCGCCGCTGGTGTCCTTGGCGAGGCGCAGCAGGAATTCGTTGGGGCCGAGCTTGCCCATGAATTGCAGGCGGAGCTGCTCGTTGCCGGGGAAGGACGCCACCGTCGCGGTTTTCGCTCCGGCTTTGCCCTTCTGCGCCTGGTCGAGCCATTGCGGCATCGGCTCCGGCAACACGAAATTGTCGGCGGCTTCGGCGAGCGTATCCGACAGCAGCCGCTGTGCCTGCGGCGTCGCCCACAACAGCGTGCCCGAGCTGTTGACCGCGAGCAGGTAGCGGCCGGAGACGTCGAGCGCGGCGCGGGCGCTCTGCGTCATCCGCGCGTTGGCGAGGTGGACCCGGATCCGCGCCAACATCTCCTCGACCACGATGGGCTTGGTGACGTAGTCGACGCCGCCGGCCTCCAGTCCGCGCACGATGTGCTCGGTCTCGGCGAGCCCCGTCATGAAGATGATCGGCACGCCATCGAGCCCGGCGTCGCGCTTCAGCCGCTTGCAGGTCTCGAACCCGTCCATGCCGGGCATCACGGCATCGAGCAGGACGATGTCAGGGGTGATCTGGTCGACGATGCGCATCGCGGAGGCGCCGTCGAGCGCGACCATCACAGTCATGCCGGCGCCGTCGAGCGCGTCGGTCAAGAGCCGCAACGTCTCCGGCGAGTCGTCGACGACGAGCGCGACGTCGCGCTTTCGCTGTTCAATGGTCATAGCTGTGCAATGTCTTCAACGTCGCCATATATTGATCAAGATCGAACCGGTCGATCAGCGTGCGCATCTGGCTGACGAAATCGGTATGCTCGGGACTTTCGTTGCCGATCTCGTCGAGCTTGAGCTGGATCGCCCTGATATAGCCGAGCTGGCCGAGGCTGATCAGCTCTTCGACATATTTCACCGGCGGGCGTGAGCCCGTGTCGGGCTTCCATTGCGGAGGAGGAACCTGCTCGGCCTCATACTGCCATTCGATCTTGAGCAGCTGGCGGATGGTCTCGAGCAACCGCGGAATGTCGATCGGCTTCATCAGATAGCCGTCGTGGAACGGCTGCGCCAGCGGCGCGCCATGGGCCTCCAGCGCGCTGGCCGAGATCATCAGGATTCGTGCCTGGTGATGGCCTTCGGAGCGCAAGGTCTCGGCGACCGTCCAGCCGTCCATGCCCGCCATCGAGATATCGAGCAGGAACATGTCGGGACGACAATGCTGCGCGAGCGCAAGGCAGCCCGGCCCATCCGGTGCGCTGAGCAGGATGAAGCCGAGCGGAGCCAGGATCTGGCGCAGGAGGTCGCGGTGGGTCGGGTCGTCGTCGGTGATCAGGATGGTCTTGCGCGGGCCGTGATAGCCGTACACGGGAGCATCGATCGGGGCATCGCGGCGCGGATTGGTGACCTCGGATAGCAGCAGCTTGACGCGGAACGTGCTGCCGGCACCGACCGTGCTCAGGACCTTGATGTCGCCGCCCATCACACCCGCGAGCAAGCGGCTGATGGTGAGGCCGAGCCCGGTACCGGTCTGCGGCTGGCTGACGCCCAGTGCGCCGCGCTCGAACGGGGCGAAGATCCGCTCGAGATCGTCGGGCTGGATGCCCGGCCCGGTATCGATCACCTCGAACTCGGCGACCGGACTGCGGTAATGCACCACGAACTGCACCTTGCCGGTCTGCGTGAACTTGATCGCATTCGACAGCAGGTTGATCAGGATCTGCCGCAGCCGCTTCTCGTCGGCATAGACCACGACCGGCAGCACGGCCGGCCGTCTGAACACGAAGTCGATGCCCTTTGCGGCGGCCTGCAGGCGGAACATGCCGACCAGCTGCTCGAGGAAATCGTTCAGCCGCACCTCGTCGCGCGACAGATAGAGGCGGCCGGCCTCGATCTTGGAGATGTCGAGGATGCCGTCGATCAGGCCCGACAAATGATCGGCGCTGCGGCGGACCACGCGCACCTGCTCGCGGGGACGCACCTGGAGACTGTCGTCCTGCTCCAATAGCTGCGCGTAACCGGAGATCGCGTTGAGCGGCGAGCGGAGCTCATGGCTGAGGCCGACGACGTATCTGCTCTTGGCGAGGTTGGCCGACTCCGCCACTTCCTTGGCGCGCTGCAACTCGGCATCGGTGCGCTTGTGGGCGTCGATCTCCTGGATCAGTAGCGTGGTCTGCCGGCGGGTTTCGTCTTCGGCGGCACGGCGGCTCTGCTGCGCCAGCACGAACAGCCAGGCGACGACACCGATGATTAGGGTCAGTGCAAAGAACACCTTCCACAGCACGTCGGCCAATAGTTCGTTGGCATGCACGGCCGCGGTGGTCTGCAAATAGATCAGGCCGAGCACCAGCGCCACGAGACCGGCCGAGACCGCGAACACGCCGAGATAATGGCCGAGCTGCGAGTTGATGCGGGCGTAGATCGGCTGCGGCATCACCGTGCCCAGGGCGTCCGACACCTGCGCGCCGATCCGCCCGTGCGGTTTGCAGAGGTCGTGACAGCGGGCGTCGAGCGAGCAGCACAAGGAGCAGATCGGGCCGGCATAGGCCGGGCAGGCGGCCATGTCCTCGGGCTCGAAGGCATGCTCGCAGATACAGCATTGGATCGATTCAAGGTTCTGCCAGCTCCGCTTCGGCTTGCGCGCGATGTAATACTTGCCGTCGGTCGCCCAGGCAATCAGGGGCGCCGTGATGAACGCGACCGCGAGCGCCACGAAGGCGGACAGCGCCTTGGCGGTCGGACCGAACAGGCCGTAGAACGCGCTGATCGAGACCACGGTGGCAATCGTCATGGCCCCGACCCCGACCGGATTGATGTCGCAGAGATGGGCGCGCTTGAACTCGATATGCTGCGGCCGCAGGCCGAGCGGCTTGTTGATGACGAGATCGGCGACCAGCGCGCCGACCCAGGCGATCGCGACGTTGGAGTAGAGCGCCAGCGTCTGCTCCAGCGCCTTGTAGACGCCGATCTCCATCAACAGCAGCGCGACGACCACGTTGAACACCAGCCACACCACGCGGCCGGGATGCGAATGGGTGAGGCGGGAGAAGAAGTTCGACCAGGCGATCGAGCCGGCATAGGCGTTGGTGACGTTGATCTTGACCTGCGACAGGATCACGAACGTCCCGGTCAGCGCCATCGCGAGATCCGGCTGCGACAGCACGTAGCGGAAGGCTTCGAGATACATGTTGGCCGGCTCGGCCGCATGCTCGGCCGAGACGCCGTGGCTGAGCGCGAAGAAGGCGAGGAACGAGCCGGCCAGCAGCTTGAGCGCGCCGAGCACGATCCAGCCCGGACCGGCGCTCAGCAGCGCGATCCACCAGGCCTTGCGCGACGTGCGGCGATCGCGCGGCAGGAAGCGCAGGAAGTCGACCTGCTCGCCGATCTGAGCCACCAGCGCGAACACGACCGAGGCCGCGGTGCCGAACAGCAGCAGGTCGAGATTCCCAGCGGGATCGCCGTGCTCGCCGGCGAATTTGCGCCACTCGGTGAAGGAATGCGGATTGGCCCAGGCGATCGCCGCGAACGGCATGATGTGGAGGATCACCCACAGCGGCTGCGTCCAGAGCTGGAAGCGGCTGATCAGCGTGATGCCGTAGACGACGAGGGGAATGATCACGACAGCGCTGATCAGATAGCCGATCGGCCGCGGGATGCCGAAGCACATGTCGAGCGCGCTGGCCAGGATCACGGCCTCGATGGCGAAGAAGATGAAGGTGAAGGAGGCGTAGATCAGCGAGGTGATGGTCGAGCCGATATAGCCGAAGCCGGCGCCGCGGGTCAGCAGGTCGATATCGATGCCGCTTTTGGCGGCATGGTAGGCGATCGGCAATCCGCAGAGGAAGATGATGACGCTGACGACGAGGATCGCGGCCGAGGCGTTCATCGCGCCGTAGTTCAGCGTGATGGTGCCGCCGATCGCCTCCAGCGCGAGGAAGGAGATCGCGCCGAGCGCGGTGTTGGCGACGCGGGCGGCGGACCAGCGCCGCGCGCTCTTGGCGGTGAAGCGCAGCGCGTAGTCTTCCAGCGTCTGGTTGGCGACCCATTGATTGTATTGGCGCCTGACGCGGTCTATCCGCTGCCGCCCTGCCACTCTTCTAACTCCTGGTCCACGATGCTTTGATCGCGGGCAAATCCCGTACCAAAAACCTACGTCGCTATTTTGCGGTGCAGTATACGCGATCTCACGTATCAGTGCGCTGCACAAAAGTGAGCAATCCTCGCCCGATCAATAAGCGTTCTCGAACCAATGGGGTGCTCATGTCAGACGAAACAAAACCAGGCCTGAAGTCTCCGCTCCGGCGCAAGCTCTTGATGGGAATGGCTGCTTTGCCGGCCGTTTCGATGCTGGGCCGTCCCGCTTTTGCCGACGTTCCTGCAACCTCTGCGGTCAACACCACAGGTCTTGCAGTCACCGATAGCGAAGTGACGGTCGGCATCCTGCACTCGGTGACCGGCACCATGGCGATCTCGGAGACCGGATCGGTCGAGGCCGAGAAGCTCGCGATCGAGCAGATCAACGCCGCCGGCGGCGTGCTCGGCCGCAAGATCAAGTTCATCCAGGAGGACGGCGCGAGCGACTGGCCGACCTTCGCGGAAAAGGCGAAGAAGCTGCTGGTCAACGACAAATGCGCAGCCGTGATGGGTTGCTGGACCTCGGCCTCGCGCAAGGCGGTGCTGCCGGTGTTCGAGCAGTACAACGGCATGCTGTACTACCCGACCTTCTATGAGGGTCTCGAGCAGTCCAAGAACGTGATCTACACCGGCCAGGAGGCGACGCAGCAGATCATCGCCGGCCTCGACTGGGTCAACAAGACCAAGGGCGCCAAGAGCTTCTATCTGCTCGGCTCGGACTACATCTGGCCGCGCACCTCGAACAAGATCGCGCGCAAGCACATCGAGAACCATCTGCAGGGCTGCAAGGTGGTCGGCGAGGAATACTTCCCGCTCGGCTCGACCCAGTTCAACTCGGTGATCAACAAGATCAAGCTGACCAAGCCCGACGTGATCTACGCGATCATCGTCGGCGGCTCCAACGTCGCGTTCTACAAGCAGTTGAAAGCAGCCGGCATCGACCTGTCGAAGCAGACGCTGCTGACGATCTCGGTCACCGAGGACGAGATCGACGGCATCGGCGGCGAGAACATCGCGGGCGCCTACGCCTGCATGAAGTACTTCCAGTCGCTCGACAATCCGAACAACAAGGCCTTCGTGCCCGCGTTCAAGAAGATGTGGGGCGAGAAGACCGTGATCGGAGACGTCACCCAGGCTGCCTATCTCGGCCCGTGGCTGTGGAAATTGACGGTGGAGAAGGCGGGCTCCTTCGACATCGACAAGATCGCGGCGGCGTCCCCCGGCGTCGAGTTCAAGGGCGCGCCGGAAGGCTACGTCCGGATCCACGAGAACCACCATTTGTGGTCGAAGACCCGCGTCGGACGCGCCAAGGCCGACGGCCAGTACGAGCTGATCTACGAGACCGCCGATCTCGTCGAGCCGGATCCGTTCCCCAAGGGCTACCAGTGAGGCTGCGCGCCTAAGGCGCAACTTCACTTCAAACGCATCGCGGCGTGGACGAAGTCGTCCACGCCCACGATCCGCCGTCGCGGCCGTGTCGCGACGTATGCCCTTGGACTGGAGGACCAGATGTTCGGCGACTATTCGATCAGCGACCTCGGCGCGATTCTTGCGATGCAGGGATTTGCCGGGCTCATCCTGTTCTCCGTCTATGTGCTGATGGCGCTCGGGCTTGCCATCATCTTCGGCCAGATGGGCGTCATCAACATGGCCCATGGCGAGTTCATGATCCTGGGGGCCTACGTCACCTGGATGACGTCGAACGCCGTGCAGCACGTCGCGCCCTGGCTGTTTCCCGGCTACTTCTTCATCGCGATGATCCTGGCGTTCATTGCCTCCGGCGCGCTCGGCATGCTGGTCGAATGGGCGCTGATACGTCATCTCTACAAACGGCCGCTCGATACGTTGCTGGCGACCTGGGGCCTCAGCCTGATCCTGCAGCAGGCCTATCGCTCGATCTTCGGCGCGCGCGAGGTCGGCGTCGAACTGCCGGAATGGATGATGGGCTCCTTGCAGGCGACCGACTCGATCCAGATCCCGATCAACGGCATGTTCGTGATGGCGCTGACCATGCTGATCACGATCGCGGTCGCCTACGTGCTGTTCTGGTCGAGCTGGGGCAAGCAGGTGCGCGCCGTGGTGCAGAACCGCGTGATGGCCGGCGCCGTCGGCATCAACACCGAGAAGGTCGACCGTTACACCTTCGGTCTCGGCTGCGGCATCGCCGGGATCGCGGGCTCGGCCTTCACCATGATCGGCTCGACCGGACCGACCGCCGGCCAGCTCTACATCGTCGACACCTTCCTGGTCGTCGTTTTCGGCGGCGCGGCCTCGCTGTTCGGCACCATCGCCTCCGCCTTCTCGATCTCGCAGACCCAGTCGACGCTGGAGTTCTTCCTGTCGGGATCGATGGCCAAGGTGATCACGCTGCTCACCATCGTCGCGATCCTGATGGTCCGTCCGCAGGGGCTGTTCGCGCTCAAGGTCCGCAAATAAGAACAAGCAGGCAGGTCATGGTCATCAACTCGCGCTTTTTCAATCGCTCCGAACTGCTCGGCTTCCTTGCGCTCGCGGCGCTGCTCCTTGTCATCCTGCCGCTGTCGCTGGATATCTTCCGCCTCAACCTGGTCGCCAAATACCTGACCTACGCCTTCGTCGGCATCGGCCTCGTGCTGTGCTGGGGTTATGGCGGCATCCTGAGCCTCGGGCAGGGCGTGTTCTTCGGCCTCGGCGGCTACTGCATGGCAATGTACCTCAAGCTCGAGGCATCGTCGGTCGCGAACACCAAGATCCAGTCGACGCCGGGCATTCCTGATTTCATGGACTGGAACCAGCTCACCTCGCTGCCCTTCTTCTGGAAGCCATTCCACAGCTTCCCCGTCACGCTGCTGGCGATCCTGCTGGTTCCCGCGTTCTTCGCGCTGATCATCGGTGCTGCGATGTTCAAGCGCCGGGTCGGCGGCGTCTATTTTGCGATCATCACGCAAGCGATCGCCGCGATCCTCACCATCCTGATCGTGGGGCAGCAGGGTTACACCGGCGGCATCAACGGCATCACCGATTTGCGCACGCTGCACGGCTGGGACATCCGCACCGATCACGCCAAGTTCATTCTGTATTTCGTCGAGGTTGTGCTGCTGTTCGGATGCATCGTCGCCGCGCAATTCATCCGGCTGACAAAACTCGGGCGCATCCTGGTGGCGATGCGGGAGCAGGAGGATCGCGTGCGCTTCTCCGGTTATAGCGTCGCCAACTTCAAGATCTTCGCGTTCTGCGCCGCGGCGGTGTTCGCCGCGATCGGCGGCGCCATGTTCACGCTCGAGGTCGGCTTCATGTCGCCGTCCTTCGTCGGCATCGTGCCGTCGATCGAGATGGTGATCTACACCGCGGTTGGCGGCCGGATGTCGATCTTCGGCGCAGTGTGGGGCGCGCTGCTGGTCAATTTCGCCAAGACCAGCCTCTCGGAATCCTTCCCGCAGCTCTGGCTGTTCGGCCTCGGCGCGCTGTTCATCGCGGTCGTGCTGGCCTTCCCGAACGGGCTCTCGGGCATCTGGGCGGACCATATCCAGCCCCGCATCGATCGCCTGTTCGCATCACGCAAATCGAAATCGGCGGCCGGCATGATCGCCGACGGCGCACCGGCCGAGTGAGGAGGGACCATCATGCTCGTCGGCCACCAGCCCAAGGACTTCCTGCTCGCGGTCTCCGGTCTGACCGTATCCTTCGACGGCTTCAAGGCGGTGAACGATCTCTCCTTCTATGTCGAGGAGAACGAGATCCGCGTCATCATCGGCCCGAACGGCGCCGGCAAGACCACGGTGCTCGATCTGATCTGCGGCAAGACCCGCGCCACCTCCGGCTCGATCCAGTTCCGCGGCCAGGAGCTAACGCGATTGCGTGAGAACGAGATCGTGCAGGCCGGCGTCGGGCGCAAGTTCCAGACACCGTCGGTGTTCGAGGATCTCACCGTGTTCGAGAACCTCGAGATTTCCTACCCGCGCGGCCGCACCGTGTTCGGCTCGCTGACCTTCCAGCGCGACGACGCGGTCAAGCAGCGGGTCGAGGAGGTCGCCGAGATGATCTTCCTCAAGGATCGCCTCAACACCTATGCCGACCAGCTCAGCCACGGCCAGAAGCAGTGGCTCGAGATCGGCATGCTGCTGATCCAGGACCCGGACCTCCTGATGCTCGACGAGCCGGTCGCCGGCATGAGCGTGTCCGAGCGCGCCAAGACCGCCGAATTGCTCAATCGCATCATCAAGGACCGCTCGGTGCTGGTGATCGAGCACGACATGAAGTTCGTCGAGGACATCGCGCACAAGGTCACCGTGCTGCACCAGGGGCAGATCCTGTCCGAGGGGACGATGGAGCACGTCAAGAACGATCCGAAGGTGATCGAAGTCTATCTGGGCCACTGAGGAACAACGCGATGCTGGCAATCAATGATCTTCACGTCGCCTACGGCCAGAGCGAGGTGCTGCACGGCCTCAACGTATCCGTCGCGCCCAACGAGATCGTCGCGATCATGGGCCGCAACGGCATGGGCAAGACCACGCTGATGAAGTCGCTGATGGGCATCCTGCCGGCCAAGAGCGGCAAGGTGACCATGGACGGCACCGAGCTCGGCGCGATGAAGAGCTACGAGCGGGTGGCGAAGGGGCTCGCCTACGTGCCGCAGGGCCGCATGATCTTCTCCACCATGACGGTGAAGGAGAACATCGAGACCGGCCTCGTGGTCTCCGGCGGCTCGGAAGTGCCCGGCGATATCTATGAGTTGTTCCCGGTGCTGCTCGAGATGAAGGGCCGCCGCGGCGGCAACCTCTCCGGCGGACAACAGCAACAGCTCGCGATCGCCCGCGCGCTCGCCACCAAGCCGAAGGTGCTACTGCTGGACGAGCCGACCGAAGGCATCCAGCCGTCGATCATCAAGGACATGGCGCGCACGCTGAAGCGGATCCGCGACGAGCGGGGCCTGTCGATCGTCGTTTCCGAGCAGGTCCTGAGCTTCGCGCTCGACATCGCCGATCGCGTGCTGGTCATCGAGAACGGCGAGATCGTCCGCGACGATCCACGCGCCAGCGTCGATGCCGCGCAGATTTCCAAGTACTTGTCCGTCTAACTATCAGTAACCCAAGGGGAGCATCGCGATGCCAGATACACTGATCAAGGTCGACCTCAGCAAATCGGCCTACGAAAACGACAAGATCCATAACCGCTGGCATCCGGAAGTGCCGATCGTCGAGTGGGTCAGCCCCGGCGACGACTTCATCATCGAGACCGTCGACTGGACCGGCGGCTTCATCAAGAATAACGATTCCGCCGATGACGTGCGCGACATCGATCTGTCGATCGTGCATTTCCTCTCGGGTCCGATCGGCGTCAAGGGTGCCGAGCCCGGCGATCTCCTGGTCGTCGACCTGCTCGACGTCGGTCCCTTGAAGGAGAGCCTGTGGGGCTTCAACGGCTTCTTCTCCAAGCAGAATGGCGGCGGCTTCCTCACCGACCACTTCCCGCTGGCGCAGAAGTCGATCTGGGACATCAAGGGTCTCTATACCTCGTCGCGCCACGTCCCTGGCGTCAACTTCGCCGGCCTGATCCATCCCGGCCTGATCGGCTGTCTGCCCGACGCCAAGATGCTGGCGGCGTGGAATGCGCGCGAGGCCGAACTGATCGCAACCAACCCGACCCGCGTGCCCGGTCTCGCCAATCCGCCGTTCGCGCCGACCGCGCATGCCGGCCAGGCCAAGGGCGACGTCAAGGCCAAGATCGGCCTCGAGGGCGCCCGCACCGTGCCGCCGCGCGAGCATGGCGGCAATTGCGACATCAAGGACCTGTCGCGCGGCTCGAAGATCTATTTCCCGGTGTATGTGCCGGGCGGCGGGCTCTCGATGGGCGATTTGCATTTCAGCCAGGGCGACGGCGAGATCACCTTCTGCGGCGCCATCGAGATGGCCGGCTGGCTGCACATCAAGGTCGACGTCATCAAGGACGGCGTGTCGAAATACGGCATCAAGAACCCTGTGTTCAAGCCGTCGCCGATCACGCCGAACTACAAGGACTATCTGATCTTCGAGGGCATCTCGGTCGACGAGGCCGGCAAGCAGCACTATCTCGACGTCCACATCGCCTATCGCCAGGCCTGTTTGAACGCGATCGAGTATCTGAAGAAGTTCGGTTACTCCGGCGCCCAGGCCTATTCGATCCTCGGCACCGCGCCGTGCCAGGGCCACATCTCCGGCGTGGTCGACGTGCCCAACGCCTGCGCCACGCTGTGGCTGCCGACGGAGATATTCGACTTTGACGTGATGCCGTCGTCTGCCGGACCGATCAAGCACATCAAGGGCGACGTGCAGATGCCGATCTCGCCCGACAAGTGATCCTGTGATCCCTGCGCGAAGGGTGCGGGACGGCTGCGTATTGGCCGCCCCGCATCCATCGCCGGATCTCACACGACTGCGCAAGGATTTGAGGAAATGCCGATCTACGAATATCTCTGCAACGACTGCGGCCCGTTCACCGACATGCGGCCGATGGCGGAATGCGACCTGCCGCAGGACTGCCCGCAATGCGAGACGACGTCGCCGCGAGTGATCCTGACCGCGCCGGCGTTCTTCTGCATGCCCTCCGACAAGCGCAAGGCGCATGCCACCAACGAGCAGAGCCGGCACGCGCCGAAGACGCTCGATCAATACAAGGCCGCGCACGGCCCGGGCTGTGGTTGCTGCTCTCCCTCGGGAAAGAAGAAGCCGGCGCGGCTGATGACCAAGACCAGGAGCGGCGCCAAGGGCTTTCCGACCGCGCGTCCCTGGATGATCAGCCACTGACCGGGCGCTGACGCTCAGGCCTGTTCGGCGACCTTCAGGGCCTCGGTGCGGATTTCCTCGACCAGCCGCTCCTTCAGGGCGACGAATTCGGGCGTGGTCTTGATCTTGTAGGAGCGGGGATGCGGCAGGTCGACCGCGATCTCGGCCTTGATGCGGCCGGGACGCGCGCTCATCACGATGACGCGGCTGCCGAGGAAGATGGCTTCCTCGATGTCGTGGGTGACGAACAGCACCGTTTTCTGGTCGCGCTCCCAGATCCCGAGCAGCATCTCCTGCATCAATGCCCGGGTCTGGTTGTCGAGCGCGCCGAACGGCTCGTCGAGCAGCAGGATCTTCGGATCATTGGCGAGCGCACGGGCGATCGCGGTGCGCTGCTGCATGCCGCCGGACAGCTGCTTCGGCCAGTGGTTCTCGAAGCCGGAGAGCCCGACCTGGCGGATGAACGCGTCGGCGATGTCGTGGCGTTCGGCCTGCGACACGCCGCGCTCGCGCAGGCCGAAGGCGATGTTCTCGCGCACCGTTAGCCAAGGAAACAAAGTGTAGGACTGAAACACCATGCCGCGATCGGCGCCGGGGCCGGTGACCTCGCGCCCGTCGAGCGTGACGCGGCCGCTGGTCGGCCGGTCGAGCCCGGCGATGATCCGGAGCAGGGTGGACTTTCCGCAGCCGGAGGGGCCGAGGATGGTGACGAAGTCGTTGTCGCCGACATCGAGCGTGGTCGGCTCGAGCGCCCGGGTCGGCGCGTGGCCGGCGCGAGCGGGGAAGGTTCGCGAGACCTGATCAATCCTGAGCGCGGTCATGCGAGCTTCCACGGGAATAGCCAGGCATTGAACGCCTTGAACAGGAAATCGGAGATCAGGCCGATCAGCCCGATGACGATGATGCCGAAGATGATCTGGCCGGTGTTGAGCAGCGCCTGGCTGTCGGTGATCATGTGCCCGATGCCGGACGACGAACCGATCAGTTCGGCCACGATGACGTAGGTCCAGGCCCAGCCCAGAACCAGCCTCAGGATCTCGGCGATCTCGGGCGCCGCGGAGGGCAGCAACACGCGGCGGATGACGCCGCTGTCGCCCGCGCCAAGTGTATACGCAGCCTCGACCAGGTCGCGCCGCGTGGCGCCGACGGTGACCGCCACCATTAGGATGATCTGGAACACCGCGCCGATGAAGATCACGAGCAGCTTCTGCAACTCACCGATGCCGGCCCACAGGATCAACAGCGGGATAAAGGCGGACGCCGGCAGATAGCGCGCAAAGGACACGAACGGTTCGAGGAAGGCCTCGACAGGCTTGTAGGCGCCCATCAGCACGCCGAGCGGCACTGCGATGATGGCGGCAAGAGCAAAGCCGCCGACGACGCGCCAGATCGTCATGGCGATGTCGAACAGGAAGCCTTGCTTGGCGAGCAACTCATAGCCTTCCTGCACCATGGTGAGCGGGTTGGCGAGGAATGTCTTCGATACATGGCCGCCGAACGTCGCCCAGGACCAGAGGGCGACGAACAGCACGAAGAAGGCGAGGCCGTAGACCACGCGCTGCTTCGATGTTGTGGGCTCGAGGGGACGCATCAATTTGTCCAGGCGTATCTCATGCGCCGATCCCGCCCGCCTTCGCGAGGTGGGACCGGCCGAAATGATGGCTGCGTTACTTGATGAAGCTGGCGTCGTAGATGTCTTCAACCTTCGGCGCGGCCTTGATGATGCCGACCTCGAGCAGCAGCTCGGCGGCATCCTTGTTGAAACTGAGGAAGTCGCCGGCGAAGAATTTCTGGTTGGCGGCCTTGTCCTGCCAGCGCAAGTACTTTGCCGAGTTGCCGAACTGCTCGCCGGACTGCTTCACGTCCGCGCCCATGATCTCGTAGGCCTTGGCCTGATCCTTGGTGATCATGTCGAGCGCCTCGAAATAGCTGTCGGCCAGCGCCTGCGCCGCCTTCGGATTGTCGGTCAGGAATTTCGGGGTGCAGCCGAAGGTGTCCATCACGATCGGATAGTCGAGCGTGGTGGCGATGATCTTGCCCTTGTCAGGAGCGGCGCGCACCGTCGACAAATAGGGCTCGTAAGTCATCGCGGCATCGTTCTGGCCGGAGACGAAAGCCTGCGCCGCGGCGGCGGGCTCCAGATTCACCACGGTGACGTCCTTCACCGAGAGGCCGTTCTTCTTCAGCATCCAGGCCAGCGCGAAATAGGGCGAGGTGCCCGGCGCCGATGCCGCCACCGTCTTGCCCTTGAGGTCCTTGATCGCGGCGACATCGTTGCGCACGGCCATGCCGTCGGCGCCATAGCTCTTGTCGAGCTGGAAGATCTGCTTGGTCGCAACGCCGTTGGCGTTCCAGGAGATCCAGGTCTCCACCGTCGTCGCCGCGCACTGGATGTCGCCCGAGGCGATCGCCAGATGCCGGTCTTTCTGCGGGATCTTCTTCAAGGTCACGTCGAGGCCGTTCTTCTTGAAGATGCCGGCCTCCTTGGCGAGCGTCAGCGGCGCGAAGCCGGTCCAGCCGGAGATGCCGACGCCGACCTTGATGTCATCCGCGAACGCTGTGGTGGACACGAGCAGCGCCGCGATTGCGGGCAATAGCTTGAAGGAACGCATTGTCGACCCCTTGAACGATGGATTGAACCCAGTTGATGTCTTCACTTCAGTGATGTCTTGTCAGTCGCGGCGGATTGCCGCATGACGCATGGCGGTGGATGGTGGCCCATGATGCATTGCATGAATTATGCCGCGCAAGACGTCCTCAGCCTCCCTTGAAGCGAGCGACCAGCCGGTGCGTCTCGCCTGGATAGTGCAGCCGCACCGCCGTTACCGTGCGCGCGCTGCGCCAGGTGTAGCGATCGATCACGAGGCAGGGCGCGCCGACCGCGATGTCGAGCGCCTTCGCCGTGCGATCGTCGGCGACAACCGCGCTGATCGTATGTTCAGCCTCGGTCCACGGTACATGATGCAGCAGCCATGATCCCGGCGGTTCACGCGCAAAGTCCGCCGTCGCGGCTTCCGGAACGGTGGAGAGGTCGATCAGCCTGTCCTCGACCGCGAACGGCACATTGTCGGCGCTGTGCCGGCAGGTGATCGCGATCACCTTGCCGGCCATGCTCACCCCGAGCCGGGCGCGATCGGCTGCGGTCGCGGTGCGACGCCGGCAATCGATCAGCTGATAGCCGTAGCTGCGGCCGAGCGCGGTGATCTCGGCGCGCATGTCGGCAATCTTGAGCACCGCCGACAGATGCTGCGGGCGGCGGACGAATGAGCCGGCACGCCGTCGCCGTTCGATCAGGTCGGCCTGCGCAAGTTCCGACAGCGCCTTATTGACCGTCATGCGCGAGCAGCGATAGCGCGCCATCAATTGGTGCTCAAACGGGATGCGGTGGCCCGGCGGCCATTCGCCGGTGAGTATCCGCGTCTCGATGTCGAGCCTGATCCGCTTGTAGAGCGTCGGCTTGCTGCTCGCGCCCGGTTTGGCCCGTTCGGAGGCGAGGCTCATGCGACGAGCCTCCGGACGCTCGCATTGAACCGCTCGCGCGCTTTGTCGCGCAACCTGTGCCGTCCACCTGCGACCAGCTTGTCGCCGCCGGCCCAGACGCAATCGATCGCGTCGCTTGCCGAGGCAAACAGCCAGCCGTCGAGAACGGCATCGCCCGACCGTCCCGCCAGGGATGGGTGGGCAGTGTCGAGGCTGACGATGTCGGCACGCCCGCCCGGCGTGAGCCCCGCCTTGCTCTGCGCCAGCGCCTGCGCACCGCCCGCGAGCGCGTGGTCGAACAGTGCGCGGCCGGTGGATGCACCCGGACGCCCGGAGAGCACATTGCGCTCGCGATGCTTCAGCCGCTGGCCGTATTCGAGTTGGCGAAGCTCGTCGGCGACCCCGACCAGCACGTTGGAATCGGTCCCGATGCCGAACCGGCCGCCAGATGCGAGGAATTCGCGCGCCGAAAAGATGCCGTCGCCGAGGCTTGCTTCAGTCACCGGGCAGAGGCCGGCAACCGCGCCGCTGCTGGCGAGCGCGGCGACTTCCCGATCCGTCATGTGGGTTGCGTGAATCAGGCACCAGCGTCGATCGACGGGCGCATGTTCGAGCAGCCATTCCACCGGCCGCTGCCCTGACCAGGCAAGACAATCCTCCACCTCACGCACCTGTTCGGCGGCGTGGATGTGGATTGGATCTGTCGCGGCAAGTGGAATGATTGCCGCGAGCTCATCTGGCGCAACGGCGCGCAGGCTGTGCGGGGCGATGCCGATGTTGGCGCCGGGGAGTGCTCGGATCGCCTCGCGCGACGCCGACATCAGCGTGGCGAACTGATCGACCGAGCAGATGAAGCGGCGCTGCCCGGCATGAGGCGCGGCGCCACCGAATGTGCCGTGGGCATAGAAGCTCGGCAGCAGCGTGAGCCCGATGCCGGAGGCCTCAGTCGCCTCCGCGATGCGCACGGCCATCTCGGCCGGATTGGCATAAGGCGAGCCGTCGCGATCATGATGGAGATAGTGGAACTCGCCGACCCGGGTAAAGCCACGCTCGAGCATCTCGACATAGAGCAGAGTCGCAACGGCCGCGACGTCGTCCGGCGTCATCGTCAGCGCGAAGCGATACATGGTCTCGCGCCAGGTCCAGAACGTATCGGTGCTGTCGCCGCGCAGTTCGGCAAGGCCGGCCATGCCGCGCTGAAACGCGTGGCTGTGCAGGCTCGCCAATCCGGGAACCGCCAATTGGTGACGCTCGTCACCGGCGGCCGGGGCAACGCCCGCCGTCACTGAGGCGATCGCACCGTCGGCGACCACGATTTGCACGTCACTGGCCCAGCCCGAGGGCAGCAGCGCGAATGCGAAATGCAGTCGTGTCATTTTTCCATGCCGGCTGGACAGAACCGAGACACGATTATATGTCTAGACATATAAGTCAAGCATCCCGCCTTAAGGGGACGATCGCATGGCAGAGCGTTTCGATCGCATCTGGCACAACGCCCGGCTCGCCACGATGCGTGGCGATCGCGCCGATCTCGGCGAGATCGAGCAGGGCCTGATCGCGGCGCGCGATGGCCGCATCGCCTATGCAGGCGCGCAGTCGGATTTTCCCGTGGATGCGGACGCCGTCGAGCGGATCGATTGCGCGGGCCGCTGGATCACGCCAGGCCTCGTCGATTGCCACACCCATCTCGTCTATGGCGGCAACCGTGCGCACGAATTCGAGCTGCGCCTGCAGGGCGCGAGCTATGAGGAGATCGCGCGCGCGGGCGGCGGCATCGTCTCGACCGTTGCCGCAACCCGCAGCGCGACCGAGGCCGAGCTCGTCGCCGGCGCACTGCCGCGGCTCGATGCGCTGATCGGCGAGGGCGCAACCACCGTCGAGATCAAGTCCGGCTATGGCCTCAATGCCGAGACCGAGATGCGGCAACTTGCGGCGGCACGCGGCCTCGGCCGCCTGCGCCCGATTGCGATCCGCACGTCCTTCCTGGGTGCCCACGCATTGCCGCCGGAAGCCGATGGCGACAAGGACCGCTACATCGATCTGGTTTGCAACGAGATGCTGCCGGCGGTGGCCAAGGCCGGACTTGCCGATGCCGTCGATGGCTTCATGGAAGGCATTGCGTTCTCCGGAGAGCAGACGGCTCGGGTGTTCGCCGCGGCGCGTGCGCTCTGGCTGCCCGTCAAGCTGCATGCCGACCAGCTGTCGAATCTCGGCGGCGCGGCACTCGCGGCAAAATTCTCCGCGCTATCGGCCGATCACCTGGAGCATACCGATGAAGCCGGTGCCGTCGCGATGGCGAAGGCTGGGACGACAGCGGTGCTGCTGCCCGGCGCGTTCTATTTCATTCGCGAAACCCAGAAGCCGCCGGTCGAGCTGTTCCGCAACCACGGCGTCCACATGGCACTGGCGACCGACTGCAATCCCGGCAGCTCGCCGCTGACTTCGCTGCTGCTTGCGATGAACATGGGCGCAACGCTGTTCCGGATGACGGTCGCCGAATGCCTCGCCGGGGTGACGCGGGAAGGGGCGCGGGCGCTCGGCCTGCTCGCCGAGACCGGGACGCTAGAGGTCGGCAAACGCTGCGATCTCGCGATCTGGGACATCGAGCGTCCCGCCGAGTTGGTCTACCGCATCGGCTTCAATCCGTTGCACCGGCGGGTGTGGAGGGGGCAATGAGGAATGCGGCAGCGCCGATTGTCGTAACGCCCGGAACGGTCGGTCTCGACGTGCTGGCACGCGTGCTCGACGGTGCACCGATCGTGCTCGATCCGTCGTTCTGGCCGCGCGTCGAGGCGGCTGCGGAGATCGTGGCCAAAGCGGCGCAGATCGACGTGCCCGCCTACGGCATCAATACCGGCTTCGGGAAGCTGGCCTCGACGCGTATTGCCCCCGACCAGACGGCGCTGCTTCAGCGCAACCTGATCCTGTCGCATTGCTGCGGGGTTGGGCCCGCCACGCCTGAGCCGATCGTGCGCCTGATGATGACGTTGAAGGTGATCTCGCTCGGGCGTGGCGCATCCGGCGTGCGGCGTGAAGTCATCGAGCAACTGCAGGGCATGCTGGTGCGCGGTGTCACTCCGTTGGTGCCGCAGCAAGGCTCGGTCGGTGCCTCCGGCGATCTCGCGCCGCTTGCGCATATGACGGCGGTCATGATCGGGGAAGGGCGGGCATTCCTTGATGGCAAGATCGTGCCGGGTCACGAAGCGCTTGCCGCTGCCGGGCTCGCGCCGCTGACGCTCGGGCCCAAGGAGGGGCTCGCGCTGATCAACGGCACGCAGTTTTCGACCGCCTATGCGATTTCCGGCGTGCTGCGCGCGCATCGTCTGGCGCGTGCCGCGCTGGTGACCGGTGCGCTGTCGGTCGATGCGGCGATGGCCTCGACCGTGCCGTTTCGTCCCGAAATTCAGTCCTTGCGCGGCCATGAGGGGCAGATCGCCGCAGCTGCGGCGCTGACCGCCTTGCTCGATGGCAGCGACATCAGGCAATCGCATCTCGAAGGCGACGAGCGTGTGCAGGATCCATATTGCCTGCGCTGCCAGCCGCAGGTCGCGGGCGCCGTGCTCGACCTGCTGGTGCACGCCGCGCGCGGGCTGACGATCGAGGCCAACGCCGTGACGGACAACCCGCTGGTCCTGGTCGAGACCGGCGAGATCGTCTCGGGCGGCAATTTCCATGCTGAGCCGGTGGCGTTCGCCGCCGACCAGATCGCGCTCGCTCTCGCGGAGATCGGCGCGACCAGCGAGCGCCGGATCGCGACCCTCGTCGATCCCGCGCTGAACTTTGGCCTGCCGCCGTTCCTGACGCCCGAGCCCGGCATCAATTCCGGGTTCATGATCGCCGAGGTGACGGCGGCCGCGCTCTATGCCGAGAACAAGCAGCGCGCGATGCCGTGCTCGATCGACTCCACGCCGACCAGCGCAAACCAGGAGGATCATGTCTCGATGGCCGCGCACGCCGCGCGCCGGCTGTCCGACATGGCCGACAACCTCGCGGCGATTCTCGGCATCGAGCTTCTGGTCGCCGCGCAAGGCATCACGCTGCGCGCGCCTCGCTCGACCAGCGCGCCGCTCGCGGCAGTCATTGCCGCGCTGCGCGAGCATGTTCCGGCGCTCGCCGCGGACCGCTACATGGCCGACGATCTCGCGCGGGCCGCATCGCTGGTCGAAGCCGACGCGTTGCCAGCCGCTGCGATCGCGGCCCTTTCATCCGATCCGTTTCCAAAACTTGCGTAGCCGACAGGGACATTCATCATGAACCGCAGACTGGATAACGAACGCATCATCCGCGCGCCCCACGGCAGCGAGATCAGCGCGAAGAGCTGGCTGACGGAAGCGCCGCTGCGCATGCTGATGAACAATCTGGATCCGGATGTCGCCGAGCGTCCGAGCGAGCTCGTGGTCTATGGCGGCATCGGCCGCGCGGCGCGCGACTGGGGGAGCTTTGACCGGATTGCCGCCTCCTTGCGCAAGCTCGAAGGCGACCAGACGCTGCTGGTGCAGTCCGGCAAGCCGGTCGGCATCTTCCGCACCCATGCGGATGCACCGCGCGTCCTGATCGCGAACTCGAACCTGGTGCCGCATTGGGCGACGCTCGATCATTTCAACGAGCTCGACCGCCAGGGCCTGATGATGTTCGGCCAGATGACGGCAGGCTCCTGGATCTATATCGGCAGCCAGGGCATCGTGCAGGGGACCTATGAAACGTTCGTCGAGGTCGGCCGGCGGCACTACGGCGGCAGCCTCGCCGGCAAATGGATCCTCACCGCGGGCCTCGGCGGCATGGGTGGCGCGCAGCCGCTGGCGGCAACCATGGCCGGCGCCTCGATGCTCGCCGTGGAGTGCCAGCCGAGCCGCATCGAGATGCGGCTGCGGACAGGGTATCTCGACCGCCAGGCGACGACGCTCGATGAAGCGCTGGCGATGATTGCCGACGCGACGAAGAGCGGGACGCCTGTCTCGGTCGGCCTGCTCGGCAATGCGGCCGAGATATTTCCGGAGCTGGTGCGCCGCGGCGTGCGCCCGGGCATCGTCACCGACCAGACCAGCGCGCATGATCCGATCAACGGCTACCTGCCCAAGGGATGGACGCTCGCCGATTGGGAGGCGCGGCGCGCCGCCGATCCGAAGGCGGTCGAGACGGCGGCCAAGACCTCGATGGTCGATCACGTCCAGGCCATGCTGGATTTCCACGCGCGGGGAATCCCGACGCTCGACTACGGCAACAACATCCGTCAGATGGCCAAGGACATGGGCCTGAAGCAAGCGTTCGATTTCCCAGGTTTCGTGCCGGCTTATATTCGTCCGTTGTTCTGCCGCGGCGTCGGGCCGTTCCGCTGGGCGGCGCTGTCGGGCGATCCCGAGGACATCTTCAAGACCGACGCCAAGGTCAAGGAGCTGATGCCCAACGACGGCCATCTGCACAACTGGCTCGACATGGCGAAGGCGCGCATCAAGTTTCAGGGACTGCCGGCGCGGATTTGCTGGGTCGGTCTCGGCGACCGCCATCGCCTGGGCCTTGCCTTCAACGAGATGGTGGCGCGCGGCGAGCTCAAGGCGCCGATCGTGATCGGCCGCGATCATCTCGACAGCGGCTCGGTGGCAAGCCCGAATCGCGAGACCGAGGCGATGCGCGATGGCTCCGACGCGGTGTCGGATTGGCCGCTGCTCAACGCGCTGCTCAATTGTGCGAGCGGCGCCACCTGGGTGTCGCTGCATCACGGCGGCGGCGTCGGCATCGGCTATTCGCAGCACGCCGGCATGGTGATCGTCGCTGATGGCACGCCGGAGGCGGCGCGCCGGCTCGAGCGCGTGCTGTGGAATGACCCGGCGACGGGGGTCATGCGCCACGCCGATTCCGGTTATGAAACCGCGATCGAATGCGCTCGCGCCAACGGGCTCGATCTGCCGAGCCTGCGCTGACGGCGGCCGTTGGTTCGGGAGTCACTTGCAATTCAGGCGCATCACCTGATCGGAGCTGCATAGCCTAGCGCGCAATCGCTGTGCGGCTCTCAACCTTCTGGTTGATGTCCGCGAGGTGACCGGCAGGCTTGATGCGGCAGACCTGCGGTGGGGCTACCTGAGATAGATGCCCCGCCGTGCGCTGCACCTGTGATCCGTCGCTGGCGACTTCCCGATTGCCTGCTTTCGCGTCAGCGGCGCTGACAGGATGAGCTGCCTGGGCGCTTGTCTCACGGCAGGCGACATGCAATCTTCCGCCCCCGGCAATGCTGTTCGAGAGCAACAAGAACAATAATCCCTCTCGTCCCTCCAATTCTGTCGAGGGCCTGATCATGTCGAACCCTATTCAAGCGACCTCCGCTCCGTGGCGGATAGGCGTGCTGTTCTCGCGAACCGGATTCATGTCGGTGATCGAGGAGACCCAGTATCAAGGCACGCAGCTTGCGATCGAGGAGGTGAACGAGGGAGGCGGGGTCTGCGGGCGCGAGCTGGTTCCCGTCGCCTATGATCCCGGCTCGGATTCGGCCGCCTATGGCCACTATGCCAAACGGTTGATGGTCGAGGATCAGGTCAGCACCATCTTCGGCTGCTACACCTCGTCGAGCCGCAAGGCGGTGCTGCCCGTGGTGGAACGGCTCAACGGCCTGCTTTGGTACCCGACGCTCTATGAGGGGTTCGAGGCGTCGCCGAACGTCATCTACACCGGCGCCTCGCCGAATCAGAACAGCCTCGCGCTGTGCCGCTATCTGATGGATACGTTCGGAACACGATTCTATTTCGTGGGCTCCGATTACATCTATCCGCGCGAATCCAACCGGGTGATGCGGGAACTGCTGAAGAGCAACGGCGGCTCGGTGGTCGGCGAGCGCTACGTCAACGTCTACGCACGCTGGCAGGACTTCGTTCCGATCATCCAGGACATCAAGCGGGTCAGACCCGATGTGATCTTCTCGACCGTCGTGGGGGAGGGCACGGTCTTCCTCTATCAGGCCTACGCGAATGTCGGGCTCGACCCCAAGCAAGTGCCGATCGCCAGCCTGACCACGACGGAAGCCGAAATCGCCGCCATGGGCTTCGACGTCGGCGAAGGACACGTCACCGCCGCCTCCTATTTCCAGGGTGTCGAGGGCAGCGCCAACAACGCATTTGTGCAGCGCTTCAAGAAGCGGTTCGGCGCCGATATCTCCACCAACATGTGCGCCGAGGCATCCTATTTCCAGCTGCATCTGTTCGCGAAGGCGCTCGAGCAGGTCAATTCGCTCGACACGGAAGTGCTGCGCTCGATGGTGTTCGGCACCAGCTTTGATGCACCGCAAGGTGCCGTCACCGTCAACCCGATGTCGGGTCATACCGATCTGTGGACCCGCATCGGACGCGCCAACCGCCAGGGACAGTTCGATGTCGTCAGCCAGTCGAAGGAGCCGGTGCATGCGGATCCGTTCCTGATCGGATATGGTCGTGCAACGCAAACAGGAAGCGTCCAATGAACGAGCAGTCGCGTAAGCCGTCGCTGAGCCGAGACGTCGGCGGACGCAAGACCATGGTGCAGGAACTGGCCGATCTGTCAGCCGTCGTGGTTGCGCCGGTCGACGATCAGGTCGGCATGTTGCTGCGCGAGTTGCAGCGGTTCAGGATGCGGGTGCGTCAGGTCTGGCCGATGCCGGAGAGCGTACCGGCCGATGCCGACGTGGTGTACTGCGAATACTCGCCGGATCTGGCGCGGCGTCTGCCGTGGATTCCGGGCGATGCGCGTTCCGCGCTGGTGGTGATCCTGCCGGCGACGGAAACCGTTCACGCCGACGCGCTGTGTCATGCGACGCCCAACGCGGTGCTGCCGCGGCCGTTCACGCAGAATGCCGTGTTGTCCAGCCTGGTGCTGGCGCGCAGCCAGTTCAGCTACGAACGGCGGCTGCGCAGCAAGATCGAGAAACTCGACGACAATCTGCGCTCGATGCGCACGGTGGAGCGCGCCAAGGCCATTCTGATGGCGACGCGCCAGATGCCGGAAACCGAAGCCTACGGATTCATCAGACGACAGGCGATGGATCGTCGCGTGTCGGCAAGTGCAGTCGCCGCGGCGATTGTTGACTCGTTCGAACTGCTTGGCTACGATCATCAACAGTAAGCCCCAATAGCGGGGCCGGCGGCGATAGCGCCGCCTTCGACACAACCGGCAACAAAGCCCTCCCAATGCTCGCGTCAGCGCGCATCGGGAGGGCTTTTTGTTTTTTCAGTCCTGAAGGGAGCTTAAGGATGAGCATTTCACGGCGGACTTTGCTGAGGAATACAGCGGCGCTTGGCGCGTTTGCCGGCGCCGGACTGCCGCATATCTGGATCAAGAACGCCGACCTCGCCTACGCCGCGGGCGGCGAGATCAAGGTCGGCGTGCTGTTCTCGCTGACGGGAACGACTGCGATCATCGAGGAATCGCTCAACAAAGCGACGCTGCTTGCGATCGAGGAAATCAACGCCGCCGGCGGCATCAAGGGCAGCAAGATCGTGCCGATCGTCGAGGATCCGGCGTCCGATCCGGCGACCTTCTCGGAGAAGGCGCGCAAGCTCGTCGTCGGCGACAAATGCGTCAGCGTGTTCGGTTCCTACACCTCGGCGAGCCGCAAGGCGGTGCTTCCGGTGTTCGAGCGGCAGAACAACCTCTATTGGTATCCGACGCTCTACGAGGGCCGCGAGTGCTCCAAGAACGTCATCTACACCGGCGCGGTGCCGAACCAGCAGCAGGACGAGTTCGTACCCTGGCTGGTCAAGAAGTTCGGCAAGAAGTTCTATCTGATCGGCTCCAACTACATCTATCCGAAGGAAGAGAACAACTACTGCAAGAAGCTGCTCGAGAAGCTCGGCGGCGAGGTCGTGGCGGAAGAATATGTGCCGCTCGGCCATTCCGAATTCTCGTCCGTCATCAACAAGATCCGCGCGACGCAACCGAACGTGATCTTCTCCACCGTGGTCGGCGATTCCGTGGTGGCGCTGCATCGTCAGTACAAGGCGGCCGGTCTCGATCCCGAGAAGATGCCGATGGCGAGCCTGACGACCTCCGAGAACGAGGTCGCGGCGATGGGCGGCGAAGCCGCCGCCGGTCACTTCACCTCGGCGCCGTACTTCATGGTGCACAAATCGCCCGAGAACGAGAAGTTCGTCGAGGCCTACAAGAAGCGCTGGGGCGCCGACAAGGTGACGCATTTCGTCTCGGAGGCCTGCTACTTCCAGACCTATCTGTTCAAGCAGGCCGTCGAAAAGCTCGCGACCAGCGACCTGACGCCGCCGAACATCCGCGATGCGGTCAAGGGCGAAGGAATGATCGCGCCGCAGGGCAAGGTCCAGATCGAGCCGGATAATCTGCACACCTGGCTGTGGCCCAAGATCGCCCAGGCGAAGTCGAACGGCCAGTTCGAGATTCTGGTCGAGGCCAAGGATTGGCTGAAGCCGGTGCCTTACGCGGCCTATCCCGGGCAGTCCTGCACCGAGAAGGGCTTGGTCGAGAAGAGCTGACGGGGGCCGACGACGGCCGTCGGCGTGCGGCGCCGGCGGCCGGCTTCCGGCAACGAAAGCGGTCTCTCGCACACATGCGAGAGGCGCAGGACGCACCAAATCGAATATCGAAAGCGGATCCCGACGTGGACCAATTCATTGAACAAATCGTCACAGGCCTCAGCATCGGATCGATCCTGCTGCTGGTGGCGCTGGGACTGTCGATCATCTACGGCTCGATGGGCATCATCAATCTCGCTCATGGCGAGTTCGTGATGCTCGGCGCTTACGCCGCCTGGGTGTTCCATACCTATCTCGGGCTCGGCCTGCTCGCGAGCCTCCTTCCGATCTTCCTGGTGGTTGCAACATTCGGCTGGGTCATCGAGCGCTACGTGCTGAGCCTGCTCAACAACCGGCCGCTCGACACGATCCTCGCCACCTGGGGCGTCGGCATCATGCTGCAACAGGCGGTGCGGCTGATGGTCGGCAGCGAGCTGCGCTATGTGCAGCTGCCGCCGGCGCTGTCCGACAGCATGGACGTGTTCGGCATCCCGATATCGTCGTACCGGGTGTTCCTGTTCGTCGTCTCGATCACGCTGTTCGGGGCGACCTGGGTGCTCATGAACCGCACCACGGTCGGGATGAAGCTGCGCGCCATCATCCAGGACCGCTCGGTCGCAGCTTCCTTCGGCATCAACGCCAAGCGGGTCTATGCGCTGACCTTCGCCTATGGCGCGGGGCTTGCAGGGCTCGCCGGCGCGCTGGTGTCGCCGCTCAAGAGCGTGTCGCCCGACATGGGCACCGGCTACGTGGTCGACGCCTTCATGGTGGTTGTGCTCGGCGGCGTGCAGAGCCTCGCTGGCACCGTGGCGAGCGCCTTCATCCTCGGCGAACTCTCCGGCGGCATCGCCTTCCTGCAGAACGACACGGTGGCCAAGGCCATCGTGCTGCTCGCCATCGTCGTGCTCATCCGTTTCCGCCCTGAGGGGCTTTTCACCGCACGCGTGCGGGCCTGAGACAGATCGCTCATCTATGCCGTCGAATGCTTCCAACTCCAACGGATTGCAGCGCCTGATCGCGCAGCTTGCACCCCTGCTGATCGTCTGCGCCGTGGTGCTTGCGCTCCCGGTGCTGCTCAACAACGACTTCCTGCTCAATAAGGTCGCGCGCTATCTGGTGCTCGGCATCCTCACGATATCGCTCGGGCTGTCCTGGGGTTTCGGCGGCATCCTCAATCTCGGCCAGGCGATGAGCTTCGGGCTCGGTTCCTACGCCATGGCGATGGCGCTGAAGCTCAAGACCGTGCCGGTGCATACGGGGGTCAGCGGACTGCCGGACTTCATGGTCTGGAACAACGTCCAGCATCTTCCGTGGTTCTGGGAGCCGTTCCGGTCGCTCGGCTTTGCCATCGCGGCGGGCCTGCTCGTGCCGGCGCTGGTTGCGGCGGGGCTCGGCTGGTTCATGTTCCGGGGGCGGGTCACCGGCGTCTACGTGTCGATCATCACGCTTGCGACCATGGTGGTGATCAATCTCGTGATCATCGACCAGCAGAGCTACACCGGCGGCTTCAACGGCATCACCGATCTCGCCCAGCTCGAGCTGTTCGGCGTCGCGTTCGATGCCTATGGCCGCGCGACCTACTACCTCGTCGCCGGCTGTGTGCTGCTCAGCCTGCTGGTCGCCTTTGCCTTCACCAAATCCAGGGCTGGCCTGATCGTGCAGGCGATCCGCGATCACGAGAGCAGGGTGCGCTACTTCGGCTACGACGTCGCGCTCTACCAGATCTTCGTGTTCGCGCTGTCGGCCGCGATCGCAGGCCTCGCCGGCATGCTCTACACGGTGGTGATGGAGTTCGCCTCGCCGACCTTCCTCGGCGTGCAGCTCTCGCTCTCGGTGGTGGTGTGGTGCGCCGTAGGCGGCAGGCAGAGCCTGGTCGGTGCGTTCCTCGGCGCGGTGCTGGTCGCGGGCATGCAGGGCGCGCTGTCGGAATCCGCGGCGTTCCTGGAAACCTGGACGTTGGTGATGGGCGCGCTGTTCGTGCTTGTGGTGCTGTTCCTGCCGAAGGGGCTCGCCGGCCTCGCGCAGGCCACCTGGCGCTGGGTTGCCCAGCGCAGACGGGCTGCAGGTAGCGCGGTTGCACGAGGTGTCAGCCAGACGGAGGGCAGCACATGAGTTCGCATCTCGACCTCCGCGACGTCTCGGTCAGCTTCAACGGTTTCAAGGCGCTCAATTCGCTCAACATGAGCGTGCGCAAGGGCGAGCTACGCTGCCTGATCGGGCCGAACGGCGCCGGCAAGACCACGGCGCTCGACATCATCTGCGGCAAGGTCAAACCGAGCGCCGGCACCGTCAGCTTCGACGGCACTGCGCTGCAGGATCTCGAGGAATACGAGATCGCGCGCGCCGGTGTCGGCCGCAAGTTCCAGGTGCCGAGCGTGTTCCGGGAGCTCTCGGTCAGCGACAATCTCGAAGTGGCGCGGGCGCGCCGTACCTCCGTGCTGGGCAATCTGCGCTGGAACATCGGCAACTCCGGCCGGGAAGACATTGAACGTCTCGCCGAGCTGGTCGGGCTCACCGAGCAGCTCGACCGGCCGGCCGCCTATCTGTCGCACGGCCAGACCCAGTGGCTGGAGATCGGCATGCTGGTCGCCCAGGACGCTGAACTGATCCTGATGGATGAACCCACCGCAGGCATGACGGCACAGGAAACCCGCAAGACCGCCGAGCTTTTCGTACGGCTGAAGGGCAAGCACACACTGATCGTGGTCGAGCACGACATGGGCTTCGTCAAGGCGATCGGCGACATCATCTCGGTGATGCATATGGGCCAGATGCTGGCCGAGGGCACCGCGGCGGAAGTCGAGGCGCATCCGGAAGTCCGCCGCGCCTATCTCGGATCGGGAGGCATCAGCCATGCTTGAGCTGACCGACGTCGACGCGTTTTATGGCAACAGCCGCGCGCTGCAGGGCATCAACCTGATGGTCGGCAACGGCGAATTCCTCTCGGTGCTGGGCCGCAACGGCGTCGGCAAGACCACGCTGATGCGGAGCATCCTCGGCCTGATGGACCGGTGCACCGGGCGCCTGTCGCTCGACGGCGCCGACATCTCGCCGCTGCGGACCTATCAGCGTGCCAAGGCGGGCATCGCCTATGTGCCGCAGGGCCGCGGCATCCTGCCGAAGTTCACCGTGCGTGAGAACCTGACGCTCGGAACCTTTGCGGCGAAGTCGGCCAACGGCATCGAGGAGTGGGTGCTCGAGCTGTTCCCGGTGCTCAAGGACTTTCTCAACCGCTACGGCGGCAATCTCTCCGGTGGTCAGCAGCAGCAGCTTGCGATCGCGCGGGCGCTGCTTGCCCAGCCCAAGGTCATCCTGCTGGACGAGCCGACCGAAGGCATTCAGCCGAACATCGTCGAGCAGATCGAGGACGTGATCACCCGCCTCAACCGCGAGCGCGGCATCACCGTCGTGCTGGTCGAACAGAATGTCGCGCTCGCGCGGCGAGCGTCTCACCGCTTCGCGTTGCTCGAAAAGGGACGCGTCGTCGCCAAGGGCGCAATCGGTGAGCTCACCGATGATCTCATCCAGCTGCACATGGCCGTGTAGCGGGAACTATCGTTCAGAAAGGGAGTCGAGACATGTTGCATGGAGATATATCGAGCAGCAAGGACACGGTCGGCGTCGCCGTGGTCAACTACAAGATGCCGCGTCTGCACACCAAGGCCGAGGTGCTGGATAACGCGCGCAACATCGCCAAGATGGTCGAGGGCATGAAACTCGGCCTGCCGGGCATGGATCTCGTGATCTTCCCGGAATACTCGACCCACGGCATCATGTACGACTCCAAGGAGATGTACGAGACGGCTTCGTCGGTGCCGGGCGAGGAAACCCGCATCTTCGCCGACGCCTGCCGCAAGGCCAAGGTCTGGGGCGTGTTCTCGCTGACCGGCGAGCGCCACGAGGAGCATCCCAACAAGGCGCCGTACAACACGCTGATCCTGATGAACGACAAGGGCGAGATCGTCCAAAAGTATCGCAAGATCATGCCGTGGGTGCCGATCGAGGGCTGGTATCCCGGTGACTGTACTTACGTCTCGGAGGGACCAAAGGGCCTCAAGATCAGCCTGATCATCTGCGACGACGGCAACTACCCGGAGATCTGGCGCGACTGCGCGATGCGCGGCGCCGAGCTGATCGTCCGCTGCCAGGGCTACATGTATCCGGCCAAGGAGCAGCAGATCCAGATCTCGAAGTCGATGGCCTGGGCGAACAATTGCTACGTCGCGGTCGCCAACGCTTCCGGCTTCGACGGCGTCTATTCCTACTTCGGCCATTCCGCGCTCATCGGATTCGACGGAAGGACGCTCGGTGAGTGCGGCACCGAGGAGAACGGCATCCAATACGCCCAGCTCTCGGTCTCGCTGATCCGCGACGCCCGCCGCAATATGCAGTCGCAGAACCATCTCTTCAAGCTGATGCACCGCGGCTACACCGGACTGATCAACTCCGGCGACGGCGACCGTGGCCACGCGGTGTGCCCGTACACGTTCTACAAGAACTGGATCACGGACCCGGAGGGGACGCGGGAGATGGTCGAGGCCATGACCCGTCCGACCGTCGGAACCGACGAGTGTCCGATCGAGGGCATCCCGAACCAGAAAGTCGCACATCGTTGATTTGAGAAGCCAGGCTGTGCCGGCGCGATCATGCGCCGGCACGGTTCTCAACACTGTTGCAAGGGGAAGCGGGGGTTATCATGAGCAGCCAAGCGAATAGCGGTATCGTTCACCAGACCGAGGGACAGATCGACGATCTTCTCGGTCATGAGTTCGAGCACGAGCCGGTGCCGATCAGCGCCCGGCGCAGCGCCTTCTCGGTCACCATGGTGTGGCTGGGCTTTCCGATGATCATCACCGGCGCGATGACCGGATCGCTGCTGGTACTCGGCATGGGGTTCAAGAATGCGCTGGTGGCGATGATCATCGGCAATCTGATCATGTTCGCCTATGTCGGTGCGCTCGGCCTGATCGGCACGCGGAAGGGCATGAACTTCGCGCTGATCGCCAGCATCGTGTTCGGCAGGAAGGGCTATGTGCTGGCGTCGGGCCTGCTGTCGACCCTGCTGCTCGGCTGGTATGCGGTGCAGACCGGCATCACCGGCGCGCTGATCTCCTCGACCTACGGCCTCAACTATGTCGCGATGACCATCGTCGCCGGCGTGCTCTATATCGGGATCACCTTCGTCGGGGTGAAGGGATTGCACTATATCGGGCTGGCGTCGGTGCCGCTGTTCGTCGTGCTCGGCCTCTGGGTTGCCGCCGACGCAGCGTCGACCACGACGTCGGCTGCGATCTTTGGCTATGCCGGCAATAATGGCGTGGCCAGCATGTCGATGGGCGTCGGCCTCACCGTGGTGCTGGCGCTGTTCATCGATGCCGGAACGGTGACTGCGGACTTCAACCGCTGGGCGCCCAGTCCGGGAGCGTCGTTGTTCGCCACATTCAGCGCGTTTCCGTTCGCCAATCTGGTGGCGATGCTGGTCGGCGGCGTGATGACGGCGGCGCTCGCCGTGCCGAATGCCAATCCATTCGGTGTCGACAACATGTTCGGCTTCATGAACGGCAAGCAGCTGACCTGGCTCAGCATCCTTGCATTCATCTTCCTCTACACCAATCTCGGCTCGGTCTGCTCGCACTGTCTTTACAATGCGGCGACCGGTTGGTCGCGCATCCTCGGGACCAATATGCGGCTGATGGCCGTGATCCTCGGCGCCATCGGCATCGTCGTCGCGGCAGGTAACGTCTGGGCGTTCTTCATCCAGTGGCTGTCGCTGCTCGGCATCCTGGTGCCGCCGATCGGCGCCATCATCCTGGTCGATCAATATCTGCTGCGCACCGAGGCGCGTGCGGATGTCGACTGGCGTGCGAAGCCCTTCATTGCCTGGGGCATCGGGTCGCTGTGCGCTTTTGCGGTTGAAAACCTGATGCCGGGGCTGTCCACTGCGATCTCAGCCGCGCTGGTCGCCGGCATCGTGTACGGGGCGATCGCGCGGGTGGACGCCTCGACCGAAAAGGTGGCGCGTCCCGCCTAAGCGATCAGCTCAATCAAGCAAGAAGGGTACATCAATGAGCGTCGACTATCAGATCCATGATCTCGGCAATTTGACGTTGCAGCGCGGCGCAACCCTCCGCGACTGCAAGCTTGCCTACAAGACGTTTGGCCAGCTCAACGCGGCCAAGGACAATGTGATCGTCTATCCGACCTGGTATTCCGGCCAGCACTACGACAATGAATGGCTGATCGGCCCGGGCATGGCGCTCGATCCCGCGAAGTACTTCATCATCATTCCGAACATGCTGGGCAACGGCCTGTCGTCGTCGCCGAGCAACACGCCGGAGCCTTACAACGGGCCGCGGTTTCCGCAGGTGACGGCCTACGACAATGTGCGCGTCCAGCACCGGCTAGTGACCGAGAAATTCGGCATCAAGCACATCCGCCTGGTCGTCGGCTGGTCGATGGGCGCGCTGCAGACGTTCCATTGGGGCGCGCTCTATCCCGACTTGATGGATCTCCTCGCGCCGTTCTGCGGCTCGGCGAAGTGCTCGCGGCACAACTATGTGTTCCTCGAAGGCGTCAAGGCCGCGCTCACGGCGGATGCCGCGTGGAAGGAGGGCTGGTACACCGACAAGCCGGCCCGCGGCCTGCGCGCCGCCGCGCGGGTCTATGCCGGCTGGGGCTTCTCGCAGGCGTTCTATCGCGAGCAGCTCGACATCAAGACGATGGGCTATTCGTCGCTGGAGGATTTCCTGGTGGCGTTCTGGGAGGGCTTCTTCCTGCCGAAGGATCCCAACAACCTGCTGACCATGCTGTGGACCTGGCAGAACGGCGACATCAGCGCCAACGAGATCTATAACGGCGACTTCAAGGCTGCCTTGAAAGCCATCAAGGCCAAGGCCTATGTCATGCCGGGGCAGACCGATCTCTACTTCCCGCCTGAAGACAGCGAGAATGAGGTGGCGAACATGCAGAACGCCAAGTTCGTGCCGGTGCCGTCGATCTGGGGCCATTTCGCGGGCGGGCCGGGGACCAACCCGGTCGATGTCGCCTTCATCGATACCAAGCTCAAGGAACTGCTTGCATCGTGATGTCAATCCGTGGCGAAGGGCTGCCTGCGCGATCATGGGAGGCGTGAGCTTGTCCAATCCCGCTTTGCTGCTCGACCAGTACCGCATCCGGCAGGAGCCGTATTACCGGTCGCTGAAGGATGAGGTCGAACTGTTCGGTGCAGCCTATGCGAACCGCATGCCGGTGATGCTGAAAGGCCCCACCGGCTGCGGCAAGACCCGCTTCATCGAATACATGGCATGGCGGCTCGGCCGCCCGCTCATCACGGTCGCCTGTCACGAGGACATGACGGCGGCGGATCTGGTCGGACGCTGGCTGCTCGATGCGGAGGGTACGGTGTGGAGCGACGGGCCGCTGACGACGGCGGTGCGTCTCGGCGCGATCTGCTACCTCGACGAGATCGTCGAGGCGCGCCAGGACACGACGGTCGTGATCCATCCCTTGACCGACGATCGGCGCGTGCTGCCGCTGGAAAAACGCGGCGAGTTGATTTACGCGCATTCCGACTTCCAGCTCGTGATCTCCTACAATCCGGGCTACCAGAGCGCGATCAAGGACCTCAAGGAATCCACCAAGCAGCGCTTCGCGGCGCTGGATTTCGGTTACCCCGACCGGTCGGCGGAAAGCGAGGTGGTATCGCGCGAGGCCGGCATCGAACCCAATCTCGCCGATCTCCTGGTAAGGATCGCCCAGCACAGCCGCAACTTGAAGGGCCAGGGTCTCGACGAGGGCGCTTCGACCCGGATGCTGGTCAATGCAGGCCGCTTGATCGGATGCGGCATCAGCCTCGAAAAGGCCTGCGAAACCACGATCGTCGTTCCCCTGACTGACGACGTGGACACCAGGAACACGCTGCGTGACGTGATTGCGGCCTCTGCGTGAATGGAAGCCGGGAGGTGGCGGTCGCGCAAATCAGTTCGCTCGATGGTTTCCGATCCGGACGCCGGCTTGCGGCACTGTTGCGCGGCCACGACGAGATCGCCGCGGCGGTGCAGATAGCGCGGGCCGCCTTGCAGCGCATCAGTCCGTTCGGTCGTCTGGCGGCCTGGGACGAGTCGGTGCACGACCTGTTCGAGGCCAATCTCGGCCAGGCCGTGGTTCTCGGCTTTCTGAAACTGTCGGAGCAATGGCCGGCGCAGCGATCGATCGATGATCTGATCGCGATCGGCCGCGCTGTTGGCGATATCGGCCGCAGCGCCGGGAGCCGCGCCGCCCATGGGGCGCTGACCGAATTGTCCAAAGTGCTGCCCCGGCTTACGGGCGCTGGAGAACTCACCGCCGTTCTTGCTGCACTTGGCCAACTCGCGGATGCAGGCCCGGAATCGGTGGGCCTTGCGATCGGCCGGCTGGAGCCGCTGCTCGCGCATGCCGGGGCCGACGATTTTTCCGCCTGGGTTTCGGCCGGCCTGCGCGCAAGCGGCGGCCGCGCATCGCGCCGGCGCTCTTATTTCGCGCTCGACGATCCGCTCTCGGTGCGGCTGTTCGCGGTCGGCCGGACCGGCGATGATTTCGCACGGCTGGAGAAGCGCCTCGCCGCAACCACGATCGCGCTGTGGAACAGGAAGCCGCGCTTCCGCAAGCTTGCCATAGCGCCGACGCCGGTGCCGCGGCGTGCCTCGCTCGCCGCCGGCCTGATCGGGCTCCCGGAGACTTTCCCTGGTTACGCGGGCGAGGAGACTGACACCATCTATCTCGCCGCGGTCGCGCATGCCGGCGCGCATCTGGTGCATTCCACGGTCCGCTTTCCCGTGGGACGGCTGAAGGCGCTGCAGATCGCGCTGGTCGCGCTGATCGAGGATGCAAGGGTCGAGACGCTGGCGCTGCGCGAGATGCCCGGGCTGCGCCGGCTGTGGTTGCCGTTTCACAGTGCGACGCCAACGAGCCAGGCAACTGCCGCCGGATTGATGACGCGGTTGGCGCGGGCGCTGATCGATTCGGACTATCAGGATCCGGATGCGTGGGTGACCAAGGGCCGCACGCTGTTTGCCGATGCCGCCGCCCGCTGGATTGATCCGACCATCAGCCGCGAGATCGGCGGGCTGCTCGGCAACGACATCGGGCAGATGCGGCTGCAGTTCAATGCCAGGAGCTACGTCGTCGAACCGGCCTATCGCGACGACAATCTGGCGCTGTGGGATTTTGGCGATCAGCCGGACAGCCCGACCGAGACGATCGAGCTTGCGGTCGATTCGGTGCGAATGGAGCGTCGCGACGACGCCGATGGCCAGCCCACCGACGACAACGCGAAGCCCGACGAGACGCTGCGCGCGAAGGCCGCAACGGTGACCCTGCTGGACGGATTTCCGGTCGCGACCTACCCGGAATGGGACTATGTCACGCGCACCGAGCGGGCGGACTGGACCACGATCCTGGAGGCTGATGCCGCCGTCTCCCCGCAGCCGTTCGACCCTTCGACGGATGCCGAGGCGATGCGCTGGATCACCGAGCTGACCCGCGACGCCTCGGTCGGTCGCCGCATCAGACACAAGGGCCAGCGCGACGGCGACGCGCTCGACATCGACGCGGCGATCGCGCTGACGATCGAGCGACGTGCCGGCAGTATCACTGAGCCCAGGGTCTACCAGCGCGATGCGCCGGGGCCGCGTGATCTTGCCGTCCTGCTGCTGCTCGACCTGTCGCAATCGACCGCGGACCGCGATCGTCGCGGCCGGACGGTTCTCGACGTCGAGCGCAAGGCGGCCGCGATCATGGCAACGGCGGTTGAGGCCGCCAATGACGCGATCGCGGTGCACGGTTTCAGCTCCGACGGCCGCGAGCGTGTGCGCTATCTCCGCATCAAGGGCTTCGAGGAGCCGATGGACGCCGTCGTGCGTTCACGTCTCGCGGGCCTTGGCAGCAGCCATTCCACCCGGCTCGGTGCCGCGTTGCGCCACGCCGGGGGCTACCTCGCGGGGCGACGTGCGTTCCGCAGGGTGTTGCTGGTCCTGACCGACGGCGAGCCGTCCGACGTCGACGTGCCCGACCCGCATTATCTGGTCGAGGACGCGCGGCGTGCCGCTCAGCAGCTGCGCCGGCGCGGCACCGATATTTTTGCCTTCGGCATCGGCGAGGACAGATTTCCGCAGCTCGATCGCATTTTCGGCGAGCGCCATGCGCTCCGGGTGCCGCGCATCGAGGTATTGCCGCAACGGGTGATGCAGCTTTATGCGGAACTGAAGAAATAGCCGCCGGCGCTAGCCGGTTGCGCGGGGCAGCGCGCCGTTCGCCGTGATCTCGGCCGAGAGCTCCTCAATGGTCTTGCGCTGCTCCATGGCGGCGCGCCGGATCAGCGCGAAGGCGGCCGGCTCGGCCAGCGCGTGGGTGTGCATGATCTGAAGGACGGCGGCGAGCACGACGCGGCGCGACCGCAGACGCTGTTCGAGCTTGAGCACCTGCTGCTTCAGCTCGCTGGTGCGCTCGCTTCGCTCGAAGGCGAGGACGAGCGCGGCATAGATGCCGGCCGAGCGCAGCGGCTTGACCAGGAATGAGGCCGGATCGAGCTCGAGCACCAGCTTCAGGCGGCTCGGCGTCTCGGTGCCGAGCAGGGCGATCACCGGGCTTCGTCCAAGCGATGCGCGCTGCGGAGGGGAGGTCAGCGGCAGGAACTCGTCGTCGATCAGCGTCACATCCGGCCGGCAGTCGATCTTGGCGCCGGGCTCCCATGTGACGATGTCGATCCCGAGACGCTCGAACTGGCGCTTGACGATGGTGGCGTCACGCTCGTCCTTGATCGCGACGAGCGCCCTGCGTCCGCGTAGCGAAAATGACGATGGTTTGCTCATTTCACGACCCGCAAATGCGGCGCATTCGGCAACGTTCCATCCCTTGCGGGGCTGGCGGCGATGTCGAGCTGCGTCAGATAGGGATCCGGTTTAACCGGAGCCTCGGCTTCCCAGAAGATGTCGAACTGTCCTTCGGCATTGGAGACGGCGAGCCGCGGCGTCAGGACGCAGTGGTTGTTGCTGCCGTCGATCCAGACCGGACCTTGCGGCGAATTGTAGCGATAGCCGGCCGCGGCGCGCCGCACCTCGCCGATATCGGACGTGCCGGCGCGCTGGAGCGCGCGGGCCAAAAGATAGACCGCGACATAAGCGGATTGTCCGTCCACCGACGGGCTGCTGTGGTCGCCGTGACGCGCCTTCCAGCGCGCGACGAAGGCCTGGTTCTCGGGCAGGCGGATGCTTTCGAAATAGGCCGACGATGTGATGCAGCCGGCCGATGCGGGACCTGCGATCTTGAGCTCGGGCTCGCACAGGCTGCAGCTCAGCATCGGGATGTCGAGACCCGCAGCAAGGGTTGCGGCATGGAAGGCGCGGATGAAATCATAGCTCGAGCTGCCGACCAGCGTGTTGAATACGACCGGCGGCCGGCGTCGCACGATCTCGTCGACGATGTGCGTGACCGCGCTCTCGCCGAGTTCGAGCAGACGTTCGGCAAGAATCCGTCCCCGCGCGGCCGTCACCAGCTCGCGGGTGACGCGGTTGGTTTCCCAGGTCCAGACATAGTTGGAGCCGACGCAGAAGATCTCGCGCGACAGATTGTCGAGCACGTAGCGTACCAGCGGCAGCACGTTGTGATTGGGCGAGGCGCCGACATAGATGACGTTGTCGGAACATTCGAAGCCCTCGTAGCGCGCCGGATACCAGAGCAGGCGGTCGGTGCGCTCGACGATCGGCAGCACCTGCTTGCGCGAGGCCGAGGTGTAGCAGCCGATGATGTGCTCGACGCCGACGTTGCGAATGAGGTCGTCGCAGACCGTATGATATTCGGAAATGATGCCGCGGGGATCGCGGACATGCGGCGATATCGCGAAGTCGAACTCGTCCTGCTCGTTGATCTCGTCGACCGCCATCATGGCGCTCTTGAGGATCTCGCGCCCCATGGCCTGATAGGGCCCGTGCTGCGAGCAGATGATGCCAACGGGAATGGACGGCTTCGTCATCGAGGACTTTCAGTGCACTTCATGCAGGAAACCATCTTCGCAGAGACCGGCGCAAGTGGTCATGCCGATTTGCTGCGCAGCACCTCGCGAAATTTGTGCAGCCAGCCTCGTTGACAACGCGCTGCACACCTCCTTAGAATTTTCTCCTACAGGGCTTCCTGTCGAACCTTGCGCGCGTCGATCTGGCCGATGACGTCCCGATCGCCGCGCAGAGTGCTCCGTTCGATCCCGGACCCACGCGATAGATCATAGCCGCGGCATTTGGGCCATTCGTCACCTTCGTTTTGGAGGGGCGGGTGGCTGTTTGCTTTTGCCGCCAAACAAATTGGCGACACGTCCGTGTCGTCAAGCCGGAGGCGCATGCGCGGTGATGGGCAGTGCCTGCGCTTGCGTCGTGTCAAGTCGTGCCAAGTGCGGGGATGAGAAATGCCGACGACGGAACTTCACTATCTCGGGCTCATTGAGATCGGGCAGCAAATCCAGGCCAGGAAACTCTCGCCGGTCGAGGTGACCAAAGCGACGCTCGGGCGGATCGAGCAGCTCGACGGCAAGCTCAAGAGCTACGCTTATGTGATGGGTGATGCGGCGCTCGCCGAAGCCGCGGCAGCCGAAAAGGAGATCGCCTCCGGCAAGATCAAGGGGCCGCTGCACGGCGTGCCGATCGCCGTCAAGGATCTGTGCTGGGCCAAGGGCGCGCCGGCTGCGCACGGCATGACCATTCATCGCGACTTCCGTCCGAGCGAGGATGCCACGGTGGTCGCGCGGCTGAAGGATGCCGGCGCAGTTATTCTCGGCAAGCTGCAACAGACCGAGGGGGCCTATGCCGATCATCACCCGAAGATCGATCCGCCGAAAAATCCATGGAATGCCGATCTGTGGTCCGGCGCATCGTCGAGCGGCTCCGGCGTCGCCACCGCGGCGGGGCTTTGCTTCGGATCACTTGGAACCGATACCGGCGGCTCGATCCGGTTTCCCTCGGCGGCCAACGGCATCACCGGGCTGAAGCCGACCTGGGGACGTGTCAGCCGTTATGGCGCGTTCGAACTCGCCGCAACACTGGATCACATCGGGCCGATGGCGCGCAGCGCGGCCGATTGCGGTGCGATCCTCGGCGTGATCGCGGGCCAGGATCCCAAGGACACCACGTCGGTGCCGCTCGCCGTGCCGGACTATCTCGGTGGTCTGTCCGGCGACTTGCGCGGCGTGACGATCGGGGTCGACCGGCGCTGGACCAGCGAGGGCACCGACGAGGCTGCTGGCAAGGTGCTCAGCGAAGGTCTGCGGGTTGCCGCCGATCTCGGCGCCAAGATCAAGGACGTTGCGTTCCCCGATCCGAAGGCGGTGATCGAGGACTGGTTCCCGCTGTGCGGCATCGAGGTGGCCGTTGCGCACGAAGAAACCTATCCAGCGCGCAAGGACGAATATGGTCCGGCGCTCGCCGGCCTGCTCGATCTCGGCCGGGCACAGTCCGGCATGGACTATCAGAAGATCGTGCTGCGGCGTGAAGCGTTTCGCGGCGCGGTGCGGCTGCTGTTCGAGACGGTCGATCTGATCGCGGTGCCAGCTCAGGCGTTCGCCGCGCCGACCTTGGCCAAGATGGCGGCGCTCGGTGAGGACCCGTCGCTGATCACCGGGCTGCTGCGCTTCACCTGTCCGTTCGACATGACCGGCAGCCCGACCGTGACGCTTCCCGGCGGTTTTGCGCCGAACGGCGGTCCGGTCGCCTTCCAGTTCGTTGGCCGTCACTTCGACGAGGCAAGTCTCGTCCGTGCGGGCGATGCCTTCCAGCGCGTCACCGACTGGCACAAGCGCCATCCCGCGATCTGAGTTGAGGAGCCGTTCGCATGACAGAAGACTGGTTGAAGAGTTCCATCATGGCCAGACGGGCCGTCGCCAAAGGCGCGACCGGCACGACCCATAGTTTGACGATCGAGCAGCAGGGCGGCTTCCATTACGTCTATGGACCCTATGCCAAGCCGACGCTGTCGATCGATCCGGGCGGGGTGGTCGTCGTCGAGACCGAGGATGCCTTCGGCGGCGTACTCACCAGCGAAAGCGACAGCCCCACGGCGAAGCTGAACTTCCCCTACCTGAACCCGCAATGCGGGCCGATCGCGGTCAAGGGTGCCAGGAAGGGCGATTGCCTTGCGGTCTATATCCGCGACGTCGAGACCCGCGGCGCGCAGCCGGCCGGCACGACCTGCATCATTCCGGAGTTCGGCGGCCTGGTCGGGACTGCATCGACGGCGCTGCTCAATCCGCCGCTGCCGGAGCGCGTCAAGAAACTGCATGTCGACCGCAACGGCGTGCGCTGGAACGACAAGATCACGCTGCCCTATGAGCCGTTCATCGGCACCATCGGCGTGTCGCCCGAGATCGAGGCGATCTCCTCGCTGCAACCCGACTATCACGGTGGCAACATGGACCTGCCCGACGTTGCGCCGGGGGCGATCATCTATTTTCCGGTGCATACCGAAGGCGGGCTGCTCTATGTCGGCGACTGTCACGCCACGCAGGGCGACGGCGAGCTCTCGGGCGTCGCGCTCGAGCAGCGCGCCACCGTGACCTTGCAGATCGATCTGATCAAGAACTGGAGCTTCGCCTGGCCGCGGCTCGAGACGCGCGACTTCATCATGACGATCGGCAGCGCACGACCGCTCGAGGACGCAGCGCGGATCGCCTATCGCGAGCTCGTGCGCTGGATGAGCGCCGATTACGGCTTCGATGAGATCGACGCCTACATGCTGCTCAGCCAGGCCGGCCGCATGCGGCTCGGCAACATGGTCGACCCCAAATACACGATGGGGGCGTCGATCCTGAAGAATTACCTCAAGGCGTGACGTCCAACATCTTTCAACAAGGAACATCGCGATGAATTCGGGGCGTATATTGGGAATGGCTTTGCTTGGTGCCGTGCTCGGGACGACTGCAATAGGTAGCGCTCAGGCGGCCGACCCGCCGCTCAAGGTCGGCTTGCTGGAGGACGTCTCCGGCGATCTCGCGTTCATGGGCATGCCGAAGCTGCACGGCTCGCAACTGGCGGTCGAGGAGATCAACAAGAGCGGCGGCATTCTCGGCCGCCAGATCGAGCTGATTCACCTTGATCCCCAGGGTGACAATGCCCGCTATCAGGAGTTCGGCCGCCGGCTGCTCAACCGTGACAAGGTCGACGTGCTGATCGGCGGTATCACCTCGGCGTCGCGCGAGGCGTTGCGTCCGATCGTCGATCGCACCACCACGCCATACTTCTACACCAACCAGTATGAAGGCGGCGTCTGCGATGCCTCGATGGTCAGCATGGGCGCGGTGCCGGAGCAGCAGTTCTCGACGCTGATCCCCTGGATGGTCCAGAAGTTCGGCAAGAAGGTTTACGTGATCGCCGCCGACTACAATTTCGGCCAGATCTCGGCGGAGTGGAACCGCAAGATCATGAAGGATCTCGGCGGCGAGGTCGTGGGCGAGGAGTTCATCCCGCTCGGCGTCTCGCAGTTCGCGCAGACGATCCAGAACATCCAGAAGGCGAAGCCGGATTGGCTGCTGACCATCAATGTCGGCGCGGCGCAGGACTCGTTCTTCGAGCAGGCGGCCGCCGCCAATCTCAACCTGCCGATGGGGTCCTCGATCAAGGTCATGCTCGGCTTCGAGCACAAGCGGTTCAAGCCGCCGGCGCTCAACAACATGCATGCGACGGCCAACTGGTTCGAGGAGATCGACACGCCCGAAGCCAACGAGTTCAAAAAGCGCTGGCACGCCAAGTTCCCCGACGAGCTCTATATCAACGACATGGGCTACAACGCCTACAACGCGCTCTACATGTACAAGGCGCTGGTCGAGAAGGCCAAATCGACCAAGCTCGAGGACATGCGCAAGGTGATCGCGTCAGGCGATGCCTGCATCGACGCCCCCGAGGGCAAGGTCTGCATCGATCCGAAGAGCCAGCACACGTCGCACCGCATGCGCCTCATCTCTGTCGGACCCAAGCATGAGGTAACCGTCGAGAAGGACTACGGGACAATCCAGCCGTATTGGCTGGGCGAGATCGGCTGCGATCTCACCAAGAAGAACGACAAGGACCAGTACACGCCGAGTCATCTTCCCAGCAAATCGTGATGCAGGCGGGCACGAATCTTGCTCGTGTTTTGCATCTCGGGTTTGAGGCGAACCGGCGCCGCAACGATGCGGCGCCGTGATCACGGAGAGTGGAATGTCGGCTGAACTCTTCTCGGTATTCTATCAGTTCGCCGACGTCTTTGCGTTCCTGATCCTGTCGGCGGCGGGCCTTGCCATCGTATTCGGCATGATGGGCGTCATCAACATGGCGCATGGCGAGTTTATCATGTGCGGCGCCTATGTGACGGTCGGGCTCGTGAATCTCGGCGTGCCGCTCCCGATCGCCCAGCTCCTGGCTGCGCTGACCGCGGGGATCATCGGCATGATCGTCGAGTACCTGATCGTGCGCCGCTTCTATAAGCGCCCGCTCGACTCGCTGCTGGCGACCTGGGGCCTCAGCCTGATCGTGACGCAGTCGATGCTGCTGATCGTCGGCTCTGCGGTGCGCGGCATCGGCACGCCCGAAGGGAGTTTTGCGATCGGGGGCTACACGTTCTCGACCTATCGGCTTGTGCTGTTCGGCTGCGCAGTCGCGGTGCTGGCCGGGCTCTACATCATCTTCATGAAGACGCGCTTTGGCGTGATCGCGCGCGCCACGATGCAGAATGCGGCGATGGCGAAGGCGCTCGGTGCGCGCACCGGGCGGATCTATTCCATCAGCTTCGGGATCGGCACGGCGCTCGCGGGACTCTGCGGTGCGCTCTATGCGCCGACCATGACGCTGATCCCGACCATGGGCGCGACCTTCGTGGTCGAAAGCTTCGTCACCGTGGTGATCGGCGGCGCGAACGTCTTGCTCGGGACCGCGCCAGCCGCAGTATTCCTGGCCATGATCCGGATGGCGCTGAATGCAAGTTATGGCCAGATCATCGGGCAGATCGGCATGCTGTTTGCCGTCATCCTGATCATACGGGTGCTGCCCGAAGGGCTATCCAGCGTATTGGTTCGTCGTGGGCGCTAGACGGGAATTTCCGATGTTGAAGCTGCTCGACGGTCCGCAGACGCTCGGACGCGGAAAGACCTTCTGGTCCTGCTTCCTTGCCGTGCTGGCCGGGGCCTTGATCTATCCGGTGTTCGCCGATTCGTACGATGTCGGCAACTTTGCCTACTTCCTGATCTGGATCTTCATGGCGCTCGGGCTCTGTTTGATGTGGGGCTACGGCGGCATGCTGTCGTTCGGCCAGACCTTCTTCTTCGGCATCGCCGGGTATGGTTACGGCGTGCTCGCCATCAACATGGGTGGGGGAACGGCCACCATCGCCGCGCTCGTGCTCTCGGTCGTCATCGCGATGATCGCGGCGGGAATCCTCGGTTACTTCATGATCTGGGGCGGCATCAGCGGGATCTTCTTCGGCATCGTGACGCTGTCGGCGACGCTCGTGCTGGCCTTCTTCCTCGGGCAGACGGCAGGACCGGAATGGCATATCGGTCCGGCCCGGCTGAACGGCTTCAACGGCATGAAGGGAATGGATCCGCTCACCGTCGGCAATTTCGACATCGAGGGATCGGCGCTCTATTATCTCATGATCGCGCTGATCGTGATCGTCTACGTCGCGCTGCGCATGCTGGTGAACTCGAGCATTGGCAACGTGATCGTGGCGACGCGGGAGAATCCGCAGCGCGCCGAGATGCTCGGCTACGACGTCCGCAAGTATCAGCTCCTGACATTCGTGATCGGTAGCGGCCTCGCGGGCCTCAGCGGCGCGCTGTACACGTCCTGGGGGCAGTTCATCACGCCGTCCAGCATCGGGCTCCCCGCGGCGGCGATGCCGATCGTCTGGGTCGCGTTCTCCGGACGCAATGATCTGACCGCGACGCTGGTCGGGTCGTTCCTGCTGCTGTTCGGCTTCCAGACCATCACCGTCTACAGCCAGCAGGCCGCGCTGGTGCTGATGGGCGTGCTGCTGCTTGCCACCGTGATGCTGGCGCCGCAGGGCTTTGTGCTCGGTATCGGCAAGCTCGTGGTCGACTTGTGGACGAGGCGCCGGCGGCGCGACGAGGCCCCCGCGCTGGCAGATGCCGGCCGCTTGCAATCGGATGAGACCTGATCCATGGCCCTCGTTGACGTGAAAGGCGTATCCAAGCGTTTCGGCGGATTGACCGCCGTCTCCGACGTCGACCTGACGGTCAATGCCGGTGAGGTCCATTGCCTGATCGGGCCCAACGGGGCGGGGAAGAGCACGCTGTTCAAACTGATCGTCGGCCTCTATCCACCGACCACCGGCAGCATCTTCTTCGACTCCGTCGATATCACCGCGGAGCGTCCTTACGCGCGGGTGCAGCGTGGCATGAGCATCAAGATGCAGGCGCCGAGCGTGTTCAAGGAACTGCCCGTGCGGCAGAACATCCAGATCGCGCTGCAGGAGCGGCTTTCCGGTGCCGAGCGCAGCGCCGAGGAGGATCGACTGCTGGCGCTGTTCAATCTGGCGGAGAACTCCGGCAAGCTCGCCGGCGCGCTGTCGCATGGCCAGCAGCAATGGCTGGAGATCGGGATGGCGCTGGCGTTGCAGCCGCAATTGCTGCTGCTGGACGAGCCGACCGCCGGCATGTCGCCGGAGGAGACCTACAAGACCGGCGAACTGATCAAGTCGTTCAATGCCGAGGGCATGACGGTTCTTGTCGTCGAGCACGACATGGCATTCGTGCGTCAGGTCGCACAGCGCGTCACCGTTCTGCATCTTGGCAAGATCTTCGCTCGCGGCAGCCTCGAGTCCATTCTGGAAGACGAGAAGGTAGCGGAAATCTATCTGGGTAAGACCCATGCCCACTGATCGCATCCTGGACGTGTCGGGACTTTGGGCGGGCTACGGCGCGACGCCGATCCTGCAGGGCGTCAGCATGCAGGTTGCGCGCGGCGAGATCGTCGGTGTGATCGGCCGCAACGGCGTCGGCAAGTCGACCCTGATGCGGTGCCTGATCGGGCTGCTGCAGAGCTGGCGCGGCACCATCACTTTCATGGATCGGGATGTGACGCAGCTCGAGGCTGATGCGCGGGCGCGCGCCGGCTTCGGCTACATTCCGCAGGGCCGCGACGTGTTTCCGCAGATGAGCGTCGAGGAGAATTTGCAGGTCGGCGAGCTGATCGGCGGACGCGACGGCAAGAAGCTGCCGGAGCTCGTCTACACGTATTTTCCGCGCTTGAAGGAGCGCCGGCGGCAGATCGCGGGCACCATGTCGGGCGGCGAGCAGCAGCAGCTTGCGATCGGCCGGGCGCTGATCGGAAATCCGTCCCTGATGATCCTCGACGAGCCGTCCGAAGGCATCCAGCCCTCGATCGTGCAGCACATCTGCGAGGCGCTGCAATCGTTCCGCACCGAGCTCGGAACCACGATCATCTTCGTCGAGCAGAACCTCGACACCATCCTGGCGATCGCCCAGCGCTGCTACATCATGGAGAAGGGCAAGATCACGCGATCGCTGGCCGGTGAGGACGTCAACGCGGACAATGTTCGCGCGCAGCTGTTGCTTTGACCGGCCGCGCCATGCGGCAAGGAAGTGTGCGTTCCATAATCGATAACAACGGAGGGAATGGATATGGATCTGGGACTCAAGGGAGCAAAGGTTGTCGTCACCGGCAGCACCAAGGGGATCGGCCGGGCGATTGCCGATACATTTGCGGCTGAAGGTGCCAATGTCGGCATCTGCGCGCGCAATCAGGCGGACGTCGACGCCGCGGTCACCGCGATCAAGGCCAAGGGCGTGGCGGCGTTCGGCGGTGCGGTCGACGTCTCCAACGGACCGGCGCTGAAGGCCTGGGTCGCCGACATGGCGGCGAAGCTCGGCGGCATCGATGTCGTGGTCGCCAATGTCAGCGCGCTCTCGATCGGGCAGGACGAGGAGAGCTGGGAGAAGGAATTCTCTACCGACATGATGGGCACGGTGCGGCTCGTCAATGCCGCGATGCCGTATCTCGAGAAGAGCACGGCGGCGGCGATCGTCACCATCTCCAGCGTCTCGGGACGCGAGGTCGATTTTGCCAGCGGTCCCTACGGCACGTTCAAGGCCGCGATCATCCACTATACGCAAGGGCTCGCCTACCAACTCGCGGCCAAGGGCATTCGGGCCAATTCGGTGTCGCCGGGCAACACCTATTTCGAGGGCGGCGTCTGGAACATGATCAAGGACAGCAATCCCGAACTGTACAAGTCCGCACTGGCGCTCAATCCGACCGGCCGCATGGGCACGCCGCAGGAGATGGCGAACGCCGCGGTGTTTCTTGCGAGCAGGGCGGCGAGCTTCATCACGGGGACCAATCTCGTCGTGGACGGCGCGTTGACGCGCGGCGTCCAGTTCTAGCCGCGGCCACAACGACATGTCAGCGGATCCACTGCACTACAAGTCCATCACCGAGATCTCCGGGCTCATCCGCCGCGGCGAGCTGAAGTCTTCGGAGATCACGGAGGCAATCCTGAGCCGGATCGCGAAGCTGGACGGCCGGTTTCATGGCTACGCGCTCGTCCTGGCGGAGCGGGCGATGGCCCAGGCGAAGCAGCGCGACGCGGAGATCGCCAGGGGCATCTGGCGCGGCCCGCTGCATGGCATTCCGATCGGCCTGAAGGACCTCTGCTACACGTCGTTTGCGGCGACCGCGGGCGGCACGACGATCCACGCCAAGTTCGTGCCGACCTTCAATGCCACCATCGTGGACCGGCTCGAGCTCGCCGGCGCGGTCACGCTCGGCAAGCTCAAGATGACGGAGGGGGCCTATACCAGCCACCATCCGGCCGTTCAGGCCCCGCTCAACCCGTGGAACGTGAACTACTGGGTTGGCTCCTCGTCGACCGGATCGGGCGTCGCGACCTCGGCGGGGCTCTGCTACGGCTCGATCGGCAGCGACACCGGCGGCTCGATCAGGTTTCCGTCGGCGACCTGCGGCTTGACCGGGATCAAGCCGACCTGGGGCCGCGTCAGCCGGCACGGCATCTTCCCGCTGGCGGACTCGCTCGACCATGTCGGGCCGATGTGCCGGAGCGCTGCCGATGCCGGAGCAATGCTCGGCGTCATCGCGGGCGCGGACGTCAACGATCCGACCGCCTTGCGGGCGCCGGTGCCGAACTATCTGGCCGGGGCAGGCGGTGGCATCAGGGGCCTCCGGATCGGCGTCGATCGCAGGTACACTCAGGAGGGCATCGATCGGCAGGTCGTCTCCGCGCTGGTGCAGGCCGAGCGCACGCTGGCCGATCTCGGCGCCGACATCCGCGAGGTGCATTTCCCACCCTATCAGAAGCTGGTCAGCCAGTGGATTGCGATGTGCTCGGTGGAAACCGCGGAGGCGCATCTGGACACCTACCCGTCGCGGAAGTCGGAATACGGGCCGGACCTCGCGCAGCTGATCGAGCAAGGCAGGGCGACGAGCGGCGTCGACATTGCGGCGATCCATCACGAGCGCCTGAAGTTCGCAGGCGGCCTCGCTGCGATGTTCGAAGATATCGATCTCTTGCTGATCCCGACGATGCCGGTGCCGATCCCGACGCTGACCAAGATGAGCGAATACGGCGCCGACCCCAACGTCCTCCTGAACATTCTGCGCTTCACGGCGGTGTTCGACTTCTCGGGCAGCCCGACCATCACGCTGCCGGTGGGCATGGCGTCGGACCAGATGCCGCTCAGCATGCAGCTGGTCGGCCCGCATCTTTCCGAGGACGTGCTGGTCCGCGCCGGCGCCGCATTCCAATCGGTGACGGACTGGCACACGCGGCGGCCGCCGATCGAATAGGGCGTCGTCGTTGACGCCCCCCCGTCGCAAGCCGTCAGGCCTTACCGGCCAGTCTGGCCGCGATCGCGCGATAGCCGCGCATCCACATGTGATCGAGATCGATATCCATCGGCAGCGGCTGCGAGGAGACGCGCGCGATCACGGTCTCGTGGGTCGGATCGACATAGATCCATTGGCCATGGATGCCGACAGCCGCAAACGGCGTTTCGCCGCGGTCGAGCGTGTACCATTTGTTGCGGTAATTGCCGTTTGGAAACACCTTGGTCAGATCGCCGCGCGACCAAGCCTCGGCATTGCCGTTCTGCCTGATGTCGTCGACCCACCAGGCCGGCACCACCTGCCGTCCGTTGCTGATGCCGTGATTGCGCATCATCTCGCCGAAGCGGGCGAGATCGCGCAGTGTCGCACAGATGCCGCCGGCGACGCGGGCCGCGCCGCGCGAGTCGACGGTGATGTAGGCGTCATGCTCGGCGCCCATCGGTTGCCATAGGTGCTGCGAGAGGATCTTCGCATAGGACATGCCGCAGGCGCGCTCATAGACCCAGCCGAGCACGTCGGTGTTGGTCGAGACGTAGTGGAAGGTCTGGCCATGCGGCGCGCCGTTGGGCCGCAGCGTGCGCAGATAGTCGCGCAGATTGCTCGGCGGAACGGTCGGATCCGGCAGCTCCCAGCCGGTCGAACGCCGGTAGTTCATGACATCGCCGTCGCGCGCCATGTAGTCCTCGTCGAAGCGGATGCCGACGCTCATGTCGAGCAGATGCCGCACCGTGCAGCTGCCGCCATAGACCGATCCCTCCATCTCCGGGATGTAGCGCGTCACCGGTGCGTCGGGATCGATCTTGCCGTGATCGGCCAGGATGCCGCCGAGCGTTCCGGCGACCGACTTGCTGACCGAGAAGATCAGATGCGGGGTGTCCGGCGTCAGGCCGTGAGCATACCATTCGAAGACGACCTGTCCGCGATGCGACACGACGATGCCGTCGGTGTGGCTGGCGCGCAGCGCCTCGCCGACGCCCACCGTCTCGCCGCGCGGGTTGGCGAAGCTGACGTCGTCGAGATAGCGCGGTGCAAAGGACAGCGGCGTCGGCGTCTGCGCGCGTGCGATGTTCGCGGTGGGCAGCAGCTCCCGGACGTTGCGAAATCCCCACTCGCTGAACGGATGCTGACGCCAGTTGGCGAGCGTGACTTGTTCGTCGACTGCTGACGGGAAGGCGGCCATGATGCGACGCGAATTCATTCTTGATCCAGCAATGAGATTGGAAGACCTGCAAGTTCCGCATGCGCCGCGTCGCTCGCAATCAACCGGATGGTGGAGGGGGCCATCGGGTTACTCCGGCGTAACCGCATCCCGGACGCGCCTTTCGTCGGCTTGGCCCGCAATTTGCTTGACTATGTCCCGCGTCTGTCCCAGCGTGCCGGGCTACGCGACGCGCAGACGTTCGCCATCGGGAAACATCGGGAGGTAGGTCATGATCGCGCTTCTGGGCCGACCGGATCCGGCAACCACGCAAGCCATTCAGTTCGCGCGAGGAATTCTCGAGGGATCCGCGACCGCGTTCTACGAGGTCGACGGCAATTTGACCCTCAACCGCTTCGTGCTCTCGAGCAACGTTCCGCCAAGCTTCCACGACCAGTACCTCGCCGGGATGAACCGGCTCGATCCGTTGCATCCGCGCTCCGCGAGCAACCGGCCAATTGCCCGGCTGAGCATCGCGCTCAGCCAATGCGCATCCCAGGAGGCGGCGACCTACCGTGCCTTCGCCGGCCAGTGCGGCGTCGCCGACATGATCGAGTTCTTCTTCCGCCGCAACGACCGGATCGTGGCCGGAATGAGCGTGCTCTGGGCGCCGGGCTGCGCGATTCCCGACGGCAGCATGCACATTGCCGAGAAGATCCATGACTACCTCGAATTCAACCTGACCAGCCGCCTGTCGTCGAACGCCGACGAGCCGGCGCGCTACGGACTGACCTCGCGCGAGATGGAAGTGGTCGAGCTGCTGTGCTGCGGCCGCACCAACCGCGAGATCGGCGAGTGCCTGAATATCGGTCTCGCGACGGTGAAGACGCATCTGATCCACATCTTCGAGAAGCTCGGCGTCGAGACCCGCTCCGCCGTCGTGGCATTGATGTCGCGGCCGCATTAGGGGGCGGCCCCCACCGTCGTCCCGGCGAAGGCCGATACTCGGCGGCCTCCGTTGTGAACGGGATTCGTCATTCCACGATCGCTCAACAATGGCCATTCCTGGTTATGGATTCCGCCTCCGCCGGGATAACACTGAATTTGTTGCCTGGCCGGTGAGCCATGCCTCCGCATTCTCGCGACATGAATTGCCCGAGCTTTGCATCTTGTTCCGCCCTCTTTTGAACAGAGGGCGCAGGGAAAGCCGGGTGCCGATCGCACCCATGGGCCCCGAGCAAAAGGGTAGAAAGCTCGGGGGTAGGACCACAGGTGTAACCGGAACAACCCGGCTTTCCCTGCGCGATGGGCTACGGCTTACTTCGTGCTCTCCCCGGCGAGACTGGGCTTGCTTGTCACCGTCTTCGCAACGCGCGACCTGCGCAATCGGAAGAGACACCTGCCGTTAGGGCGTCAGGACCACACGACTTCACCGTCCGCTTCATGCGCATTCGTCAACTGCGCACCCAGCGTCCACCGCATCTCGACCCGCGTTCGTGACGACCGCGAAGCGCCCCTTGTGTCGGGTGAGACGGGCGCATTGAACATCTGAGTTGGGTCAGGTGTCAAGTTAAATTCGGAAAAGCCGAATGAAACCTGGCGACCTCCAATACTTGGCTGCCTGGTTGATTTTTCGCACCCCTCCCGTCATTCCGGGGTTCGCGCGCTCGCGCGCCCCGGAACGACGACGGAGAAACCGAACCCATCCGTATTCAGCCGATCCACCGTTGGGTGGATTGCGGATTGCCGCGCCGCCGACCGACAGTTCGCCAAGGACCGGTGTCGTATTCGACAATGTTGCGAGCGGCTCCCGCTCGCAACATCAGAGGATCCGACACGCGTGATTTCATGGCTATCGGCCGCTCTGTGGCGGTTGCCGAGCGTGGCATGGCCGCAACCTCGCATCCGCAGGCGACGCTTGCCGCCGTCGAGATGTTGACGGGTTGCGGCAACGCCATTGATGCCGCGTGGCGGCGGTCGCGGTGCAGCGCGTGGTCGAGCCGCAGATGACCGAAATCGGCGGCGACTGCTTCGCGCTGTATTCGCCTGGCGCCCGGCGAGTCGATCGCGCTGAACGGCTCAGGCCGCACGCCGGCCGGTACGGATGTCGAGAAATATTCCTCAAGCGGCTGCCAGGCGATCCCCGTCGACCACGCGCGCGGCGTCCTGTTCGGCGCTTTCGACCATCGCAAGGACGGTCTGGCGCTGGGATTCGAAGGGAGGCTCTGCGGCCAGCATCGCAGCAGGCGGCGGAGCATCCACCGGACGGTGGATTGTTCCAAATGCCGACATGCCGAACGTTTGGCGTCACGCTGGTGTCGTGCGCGGTTCGGCCGCTGTGCACCGCACAGTGCGCGCTCCAGGCTTTCCCCAATCGAGAAGTTGCTCCGCATGACCAGGACATTCGCCGACACGGTCTTCCGCAACGGTCGGATCTACACGTCGAACCGGGAACTGCCCTGGGCGGCGTGCGCGGCGGTCAAGGCCGGCCGGTTCGTCGCCGTGGGCGAAGAGCGCGATGTCGCGTCGCTCATCGGCGAGGCGACGGCGACTGTCGATCTCGGTGGACGGATGGCGATGCCGGGGATCGTCGACATCCACAATCATATCATGATGGGCGGGCAGGCCGATCTCTACGAGCTGCGCTTCTCCAACGCCGACAGCGTGCCAAGGATCGCCGAGACCTTGCACAAGGCCGCGTCAGCGGCGGCGCCCGGCGCCTGGATCGTCGGCGGTCAGTTCGGCAATAATCTGCTGAACGAGATGAATACCGCGGAGTCCTGTGCGCTGCTCGACGCCGCGTGCCTCGGGCATCCCGTCGTGCTGCGCGACGACACCTATCACAATCGCTGGGCAAGCTCGGCGGCGCTGCGGCTTGCCGGTGTGCAGGCCGACACTCCTGATCCGACCGACGGCGAGATCGGCCGCGACCTCAAGACCGGGACGCTGACCGGGATCATGATCGAGGCCGCCTCGGGCCTGGTGGAGCGGGCGCTCGCGGCTTCGGGTCACTACACGGCCGAGATGGACCGCGCGGCGGTGGCGCGTTCGATCTCGGTGCTGAACACCTATGGCGTCACCGCCTTCATCGACGCCGCCAGCATGCAGCCGATCATGGCGGCGCTGAAGGGGCTCGACGACCGCGGCGAGCTCACCGCCTGGGCGGTCTGCGCGATGCCGGTGGTCGAGCCGGGCTTCATGTTCGGCAAGGCCGGCGAGGAGCTGTTTGCGCTGCGCGAGCAGTATCGCGGCACCCATGTGAAGCCGGATTATGCGAAGGTGTTCCTCGACGGCGTGCCGGGCGCCAAGACGGCGGCCTTCCACGAGCCCTATCTGGCCGACCCAGTGCGCGGCTGCTGCTTCCGCGGATCGACCATGCTGACGGTGCCGGATCTGATCCGCTGGCTGGGGCGCTGCGAGAAGCTTGGGCTTGCCGCGAAGATCCATTGTGCGGGAGATGCCGCGGTGACGCAGGCGCTCGACGCGATCGATGTCGTGCGCAGCTTCAACGGCCCGACCCATCTGATCCACCACATCGCGCATGCGAGCTATATCGCGCCCGACGACGTCAAGCGCTTCGCCGAGCTCGGCGTTGCGGCCGATCTGTCGCCGATCATCTGGTATCCGACCGTCTTCCTCGAGGCGCACAAGGCCGCGATGGGCGAGGAGCGGGCGCAGCGCTTCTGGCCGAACAAGGATCTGAAGGCGGCCGGCGCATTGATGGCCGGCGGCTCGGACTGGCCGGTGATCCCGATCCCCGATCCATGGCAGGGCATCGAGGGCATGGTGACAAGGCAAAATCCGACCGGGGATTTTCCCGGCAAGTCGCTCTGGGCTGAGCAGGCGCTCGATCTCGCCACCGTGATCGACATCTACACCATCGATGCCGCGCGCGCGGCCGGGCTCGGCCAATCGATCGGCTCGATCGAGGTCGGCAAATCGGCCGACCTGATCGTGCTCGACCGGATGATCTTCGACATCCCGCCGGATCAGCTTGCCGATACGCGGGTCGAGATGACCTTCTTCGAGGGCCGTAAGGTCTACCAGCGGAGCGCGTGATGATTGCTGTGGATCAGATCCCGGTCACGGTGCTCACCGGCTTCCTCGGCAGCGGCAAGACCACGGTGCTGAACCATCTGCTGCGCCAGAAGGAGCTTGGCGGCGTCGTCGCCATCATCAACGAATTCGGCGAGGTGGCGCTGGATCACCTCCTGGTCGAGAGCAGCGAGGACCGTCTGGCGCTGCTCGACAATGGCTGCATCTGCTGCTCGGTGCGCGAGGATCTGATCGAGACACTGACCGATCTCGCCGCCCGCCGCGCTGCTGGCTCGATTCCGCCGTTCCATCGCGTGCTGGTCGAGACCACCGGGCTCGCCGATCCCGTACCGGTGCTGCATACGCTGATGACGGCGCCGGAGCTCGTCGGCCGCTACCGGATCGACGGCGTGGTCGCGACCGTCGATGCCGTCAATGGCGCGCGCACCCTCGAGACGCACGACGAGGCCATCAGGCAGATCGCGGTCGCCGACCGGCTGCTGGTGACCAAGACCGATCTGGCCGCCGATGATGGGCTGGTGCTGCTCGATGCGCGGCTCGCCGCGATCAATCCTGTGGCGACGCGCGCGCATGTGCGGAATGGAATGGTCGAGCCGGCAAAGGTGCTCGATGCCGGGCTGTTCGATCCGGCGGCCCGCTCGGCCGACGTCGTGCGCTGGTTCGAGCTGGCATCGCATGCGGCGAACCCGCCGCATCATCACGCCGATCACGATTGCGAAGGCGCGGATTGCGGTGATCACAGTCATCACACGCACGACGCCGGCGTATCCTCCTACAGCTTGATCATCGACGAGCCGATCCAGCGTGAGGCGTTCGCGCGCTGGCTCGATTATGTCGCGGCGCTCAGGGGCGAGGACTTGCTGCGCTTCAAGGCGATCGTGCATGTCGCCGAGCAGCCCGATGCGCCGATCGTGGTGCACGGCGTGCAGCACGTGTTCCATCCGCCGATCGCGCTTGCCGGCTGGCCGTCGGCGGACCGCCGCTCACGGCTGGTCTTCATCGTGCGCGGCATCCCGCGCCACATCATCGAAAACACATTGTGCAAATTCGCGGCGGTGAGCCGTTCGGCAATCCAGCGATCCGCGGCCTAGTTACTTCAGAGTTTTGTTCAGGGAGAGGGACATGACTGAGAACTCAAAGACGAACTCGTCCAGCCGGCTCAACCGGCGGACCTTGCTGAAGGCAGCCGGCGCAACCGGACTTGCGTCGGCCATGAATGTGCCGCTGGTCAACATCGCGCGCGCCGCCGGCAACACCATCAAGATCGGCTGGGTCGGATGCCTCTCGGGCGTCCGCGCGCCGTTTGCCGAGCCCGACACCTGGATCCACGAGCGCATCAAGGCGCGCGTCAAGGATGGGCTGAAGATCGGCGGCAAGACCTGGCAGATCGAATTTGTGTTCAAGGACAACCAGTCTGATCCGAACCGCTCGTCTGTCGTCGCCAGCGAGCTGGTGCTGCGGGAGAAATGCGACCTGATCCTGATCGAGGACGGCGATGCGCAGGCTCCGGTGCAGGAGCTCGCCGATGCCCGCGGCATTCCGTCGATTTCGACCATGGTGCCGTGGCAAGGCTGGATGTTCCCGCGCAAGTCGACGCCGGACAAGGGCTTCCCCTACAGCTACCATTTCTTCTGGGGCGCCGATGACGTCGTCAAGAACTTCCTCGGCATGTGGCAGTCGGTCGATACCAACAAGAAGGTCGGCACGCTCTATATCGACAATCCCGCCGGCCAAGCGTTCTCCGATCCGAAGGTCGGTCTGCCGGGCGGCATTGCGGCGGCAGGCTATCAGGAATTCTCCGCCGGAAAATTCCAGATCGCGACCGATGACTTCACCAACCAGGTGTCGTCTTTCAAGAACAACGGCGTCGATATCGTGTCCGGCTTCACCTACGGCAATCACTGGGTGACGCTGTGGAACCAGGCGGCGCAAGCCGGGTTCAAGCCGCAGATATGCACGGTGGCGGCGGCCTTCCTGTTCCCGAGCGCGGTGAACGCGCTCGGCGACCGTGGCGACGGCATGTCGACCGAAGTATGGTGGACGCCGGCCTATCCCTTCAAGTCGTCGCTGACCGGGCAGAGCGCCGCCGAGCTCGCCGCCGAATGGGAGAAGAGCACCGGCAAGCAATGGACCCAGCCGATCGGTTACGCCCACGCGCTCTGGGAAGTCGCGCTGGCCGCGTTGCAGAACAGTGACCCGAAGGACAAGAACTCGCTGCGCGATGCGATCGCCGGCCTCGACATGGAGACCGTGGTCGGACCAGTGAAGTTCAAGGGGACGCCCATCAAGAACGTTGCGGTGACCTCGCTGTCGGGCGGACAGTGGCGCAAGACCAAGGGCGGCAAGTCGAAATACGAGCTCCTGATCGTGCACAACGGAACGGCGCCGTTCATTCCGAAGCAGGCCGATCTCCAGCTGCTCTCCAAGCTGGCCTGAGATGGCACCCCTTCTGCGCGTCAGCGGGCTCTGCAAGCGCTTCGGCGAGATCGTGGTCGCCGACAACGTCAGCTTCGCGCTGGCGCGGGGCGAATGCCTCGGCGTGATCGGCCCGAACGGCGCCGGCAAGAGCTCGCTGCTCAACCTGATCGTCGGCCTGCTCACGGCCGACGGCGGTTCGATCATGCTCGACGACAAGGAGATAACGGGGCTGCCGCCGCACCAAAGGGCACGGATGGGGCTCGGGCGGGCGTTCCAGATCCCGCAGCCGTTTCCGCACCTGTCGGTCTACGAGAACGCGCTGGTCGCGGCGTCCTATGGCGCCGGCCTGTATGGCGAGGCGGCGTCGGACTGGACGATGCAGGTGTTGCAGCGCACCGGGCTCGACGGCAAGGCGGACAAGCTCGCCGGCGCCTTGCCGCTGATCGATCGCAAGCGGCTGGAATTCGCCAAGGCACTGGCTTCGAAGCCCAAGCTGATCCTGCTCGACGAGATCGCCGCCGGGCTGACCGAGCCCGAGGTCGAGCGCCTCGTCGCTGTCATCAAGTCGGTGAAGGCCGATCACGCCATGATCTGGATCGAGCACATTCCGCACGCGCTGCGCGCGGTCTCGGATCGTATCCTGGTGCTCGATTTCGGCCGCAAGGTGCTGGAAGGGCCGCCGGCCGAGGTGATGGACAGCGCCGTGGTGCGCGAGATCTATATGGGATTGAAGGCCGATGGCGTTGCTTGATGTGAACGGCCTGCAGATCTTCTACGGCGATCTCCAGGCCGTGTTCGACATGAACTTCACCGTGGCGGACGGAGAGGCGGTGGCGCTGGTCGGCGCCAACGGCGCCGGCAAGTCGACCTTCCTGAAGGCGCTGGTCGGGCTCAACGAGGAGCGCAAGGGAGCGGTGCATTTCGATGGCATCGACATCTCGCAGATGCCGGCCGAAGAGGTGTCGCGGCTCGGGCTGATCATGGTGCCGGAAGGGCGGTTGCTGTTCGACTCGTTGACCATCGAGGAGAACCTCTTGATGGGCAGCGTCAATCGGCGCAAGGGAAGCTGGACCTTACGTCGGGTGTTCGACCTGTTCCCGATCCTGGACGAGCGGCGGCGGATGTTTCCGGGCCAGCTCTCCGGCGGCCAGCAGCAGATGGCGGCGATCGGCCGCGCGCTGATGTCGAACCCGCGGCTCTTGCTCTGCGACGAGATCTCGCTCGGGCTCGCGCCTGTGGTGGTCGAGCAGATCTATCGCTCCTTCGCCGATATCCGCCGCGAGGGCACCGCCGTCGTGCTGGTCGAGCAGGACGTCAAGCGCGCGCTCGCGACCTCCGAGCGGATTTATTGCCTGTTGAAGGGGCGGGTGTCGCTGACCGGTCCGGCGCAAGGGTTGCAGCCGGAGCAGCTGACGCACGCCTATTTCGGTAACTAGCCAGGATCGGCAACGAACATGATCTGGGTTGAGACATTGATCAACGGGGCCCTGCTGGGAGGGCTCTACGGGCTGCTCGGCATCGGGCTCGCTTTGGTGTTCGGCGTGATGCGCGTCGTCAACATCGCGCACGGCGAGTTCATGGTGCTCAGCGCGTTCTGCGCCGTGCTGCTTTCCAACCTGTTTCCGCAGGTCTCGCCGCTGCTGATGCTGATCCCGGTGATCGCGCTGTCGTTTGCGGTCGGCTGGCTCTATCAGGCCGCCATCGTCAACCGGGTGGTGACGTCGCCCGATCCGCTGTCGCCGCTGCTGCTGACCTTCGGCGTGTCGGTGATCCTGCGCAATGTCATGGTCGAAATGTTCGGCGCCGACGTGCGCAGCCTCCAGGTCGGCGAGCTGTCGCGCGCCAGTCTCGAGGTCGGCGGGCTCAACATCGGCATCATGCCGCTGCTGACGCTGGTGCTGGCCGCGTTGCTGTTCATGGCGCTGCAACTGGTGCTGCGCCACACCGAGTTCGGGCGCATCGTGCGCGCCACTGCGGACCGCCGCGACATCGTCCGGCTGTCCGGGGTCAAGCCGGACCGGGTCTACAATTACGTGATGGGCCTGTCGCTGGCGCTCGGCGCGATCGGCGGTGTACTGCTCGCGGTGCGGTCGAGCTTCACGCCGTTCTCGGGCGCCGAGCGGCTCCTGATCGCATTCGAGGTCGTGGTGCTCGGCGGGCTCGGCTCGTTCTGGGGCGCGCTGCTCGGCGGCATCGCGCTCGGCATGGCGCAATTGATCGGCCTGAAGATCGATCCGAACGCGGGGCTGCTCTACGCACATCTGTTGTTCTTCATCATGCTCCTGATCCGGCCGTCGGGCCTCGTGTCGAGCAGGGTGTGACGCCGATGCCGACACGAACCATTCTCCTGGGCTGCGTCATCGTGCTGGTCGCCGTCATCGCCGGCGCGCCCTTCGTGCTGAACGAGGGCTTCCTGCGGCTCGCGACCGAATGCCTGCTGCTGCTGACGATGGCGCAGATGTGGAACCTGCTGGCGGGCTATGCCGGGCTGGTGTCGCTCGGCCATCAGGTCTTCATCGCGTTCGGTGCCTATGCGCTGTTCCTGACCTCGGGCTGGCTCGAAGTCACGCCGATCTGGGTGTTGCCGGTTGCGCCGTTGGTGGCGGGCGCGGTCGCCGCGATCATCGCGTTTCCGCTGTTTCGGTTGCGCGACGCCTATTTCTCGATCGCGATGTGGGTGTTCGCCGAGATCATCGGCGCCTTCACGATGAAATCGCAGGCGGTCGGCGGCACCTCGGGCATGCCGCTCGCCACCAGCAAGCTGATCGATTTCGACTGGTTCGAGCCGACCATGTTCTGGCTCGCCGGCGGCCTGACGCTGGTCACGATCGCGGCGCTGTACAAGATGATGACCTCTAGCTTCGGGCTCGGGCTGATGAGCGTGCGCGACAATGATCTTGCCGCGATGAGCGTCGGCGTCGACGTCCGCCATAACCGCTTCGTCGCCTTCGTACTCTCGGCGGCCGGATGCGGGCTGGCGGGTGCGCTCAGCTTCATGGGCAATCTGTTCATCGCGCCGCTCGCGGCCTTCGACGTCAACTGGTCGGTCTACATGATGTTCATCGTGATCATCGGCGGTATCGGAACGCTGGAAGGGCCAATCCTCGGCGTCATCATCTTCTTCGGCCTGCGTGAGCTGATGACCGGGCCGCTCGGCCTGTCCGGAGGCTGGTATCTGGTCGGGCTGGGCATCATTGCGGTCGTCGTGATGATCGTGGCGCCGCGCGGCATCTGGCCGGCCTTGCGTGATCGTCTCGGCGTGCGGCTGCTCGACGTCCACCGCGCCGCGCCACGGCCGGCCGCGGCCACCATCCTGCCGGGCGCGTCGGAACGGGTTACCGGATGAGGCTGGCCTTCACGCCGTCACCATTGCTTGTATTCTGGTCGTTCTGGCTTTGAGTGGAGGGCGTGATGGCTCTGATTTTCCGGCATGGCGGGTGGGTATTGGCCGGCCTGGTTGCGGCGGCGATGACGGCACCGCCGCCCGCGCAGGCCGAGCGCAGGATGTGGCCGCAGGCGGCCGCAACGCACCCGATGGATGGGCTCACGACGGACGAAATCCGCTCGGTCTCCGAAATCCTGCGCGGCGCCGGCAAGCTCGACGATGCGACGCGGGTCGTCTCGATGACGGTCGACGAGGATCCCAAGGACGAGGTGCGGGCGTGGAAGCCCGGCCAGCCGTTCACGCGCCGGGCGACCGCGACCTTGCTGAGCGGCGGACATCTCTATGAGGCGCATATCGATCTCGCCGCGCGCAGCCTGGCCGGCTGGGACGAAATCAGGGACCATGAGGCCGCGCTGACCATCGACGAGCTGATGTCGGCCGGCGACCTGCCGAAGCAGGACCCGCGCTGGATCGCCGCGATGGCCAAGCGCGGCATCACCGATTTCCGCAACGTCATGTGTCTGCCGCTGACGGTCGGTCCGGTGAGCGACCCCGCCATGAAGGGCCGCCGCCTGCTCAACGTGCCCTGCGTCGACACCACAGGCGCCGTCAACAATCTCTGGGGCAAGCCGATCGAGAACCTCGTCGCCCAGGTCGATCTCAAGAGCAAGACGGTGCTGTCGGTGACCGATCTCGGCGTGGTGCCGCCGCCGCCGCAGACGCCATCGCACGCCTATGCCGACTCCGGAAAATACCGCAAGCCACCGAAGCCGATCGAGATCACCGCGCCCGAGGGCAGCAATGTCAAGGTGGAGGGCGGCCAGGTCCGTTGGGACAATTGGTCGTTCCATGTCCGGCTCGAGCCGCGTGTCGGCGCGGTGCTGTCGTTGATCCGCTACGACGACCACGGCACGTTCCGCGATATCGCCTACCAGATCTCGGCGAGCGAGATGTTCGTGCCCTATATGGATCCGGCGCCGACCTGGTCGTTCCGCGCCTACATGGACATCGGCGAGTACGGTTTCGGCGTGCTCTCCAGCGAATTGCAGCGCGGCATCGATTGCCCCGAGGGTGCGCATTTTCTCGATCTGACGATCTCGGACACCAAGGGCAATCCGGTGGTCTCCAAGGGCGCGGTCTGTATCTTCGAGCGCCCGACCGGCGATCCGATCTGGCGCCACAGCGAGCTGATCAACAACACCGCCGAGGTGCGGCCGAACAATGAGCTGGTGGTGCGGATGGCGCCGGTGGTCGGCAATTACGACTATCTGGTGGACTACGTGTTCGACCGCGCCGGCAACATCGACGTGCGGCTCGGTGCTTTTGGCATCGATGCGACCAAGGGGGTCGCGAGCCGAACCTTGAGCGATCCGACGGCGAAGCAGGATACGGCCTACGGGACGCTGGTCGACGAGCGGCTGCTCGCCGTCAATCACGATCACTACATGACCTTTCGGATCGACATGGACGTCGACGGCACCTCGAACCGGCTGGTCGAGGACCGCTTCAGCGTCCGCCGGCTGGATGAGGGCCAGCGCAAGAGCCTCTGGCAGATCGAAACGAAGCCGGTTGCGACCGAAGGCCCCATCACGATGCCATTGAACGCCGCGCAGTTCCGGATCGAGAGCACGGGCAAGACCAACAGCCGCGGCTACCGGACGAGCTACCAGATCATGCCCGGCCACTCCGACGTGTCATTGCTCGCCAAGGACGATCCGATCCAGCTGCGCGCCGGCTTCAGCGCCTACACGCTGTGGACCTCGGCCTACGCCAGGGACGAGCGCTACGCCGCAGGCATGTATCCGAACGAAAACCCTGACGTCGATGGCCTACCGAAATGGACGGCGGCGAAACGGCCGATCGAGGATCGCGACCTCGTGCTGTGGTATACGGTCGGTTTCCGCCACGTGCCGCGCGCCGAGGATTGGCCGGTCATGCCAGGGCTGTGGCATGGCTTCCGGCTGCGTCCATTCAACTTCTTCGACCGCAATCCCGCGCTCGACGTGCCGCCGATGGTGAATGCCAGGGACACCAAATGAGGGGCCGCGCGCATCACATCGGGGGGATAGCCGGCGCGCTGCTGACGCTGTTGGTGGCGCAGAAGGTCACGGCGGCCGAAAGCGGCGCTGACGATGCGTCCTTGCTCTATCTGGGCAGCGGCGACTGGGAGCGCCAATCTGCGCCGCGCAAGCTCGCGCTCGCGGCCGACTTCATGCGGATCTTCTGCACCGACCAGCGAATGTCGGCGGCATCGCTGGCCGACTGCCTCGACCATGACAGGGCGGCCGGCGCGCCGTTCGAGCGCGCCATGGCCTGCGTCAGCGCGCTGTCAGCCGGCCGCTGAGAGCCCGGCGTCGATCCCTTCGGCGATCGTCTTCACGTCGGCTGAGGTGAGGATCAGGGGCGGGGACAGGATCAGGTTGTTGCCGGAGACGCGCAGCATCACGCCGGCCTCGTAGGCGCTATCTGCCACTTTCGCCATCGTCTTCTTGTCCGCGGGCTTCTTGCTGTCGCGATCGGCAACCAGCTCGAGCGCGGCCATCAGGCCCTTGCCCCTGACGTCGCCAACCAATGCATGCTTCGCCTTGAGCGCGGCCAGCGCCTGTGCGAGGTCCTTGCCGCGTGCAGCGGCATTCTCGTCGAGCTTGAGGCGGCGGGTCTCGGCCAGCGCCGCAAGTCCGGCGGCACAGCCGACCGGATGGCCCGAATAGGTATAGCCATGGCCGATCGAGCCGAAATTGGTGGTGTCCGTTTCGAAGGCTTCCGCGACCTGCTCGCCGATCAGCGTCGCACCGAGCGGGAAATAGCCTGAGGTGATCGCCTTGGCCACCGTCATCATGTCGGGCTTCACGCCCCAGAGCCGCGAGCCGGACCACGCGCCGGTGCGTCCGAATCCGGTGACGACCTCGTCCGCGATCATCAGGATGCCGTGACGGTCGCAGATCTCGCGTGCCAGCTTCATGAAGCTGTCCGGCGGCACGATCACGCCGCCGGCACCTAACGCCGGCTCCATGATGAAGGCCGCAATGGTGTCGCCGCCCTGGAACGCGATCTCCTCCTCCATCGCCGCCGCGCAAAGCTGCGCGAGCCTGGCGGGATCGGTCTCGTTGAAGGGATTGCGATAGGTCGACGGCGCCGGGATATGAAATACGCCGGGCAGCATCGGCTCATAGTTGCGGCGGAAATTGGCGTTGCCGTTGACGGAGGCGCCGCCGAAATGGGTGCCGTGATAGCCCTTCTTCAGCGCCAGGAACTTGGTGCGGTCGGCGTGGCCCTTGATCTTCCAGTATTGCCGCGCAAGCCGCAGCGCGGTCTCGACCGAGTCCGATCCGCCCGACGTGAAGAAGGCGCGCACCATGCCTTCCGGCTTGAACCATTCGGTGAGCTCGTAGGCGAGCTCGATGGAGGGACCGTTCGAGGTGCCGCGGAAGCCAGAATAGTAGGGCAGCGCGCTGAGCTGGTCTGCGATCGCCTGTTTGATCGGATCACAGCTGTAGCCGAGGTTGACGTTCCACAGGCCGCCGACCGCATCGATCACGGTCTTGCCGTCGATGTCGGTGACGTGGACGCCTTCGCCCTTCATCACGATCCGCGGCGGCTGCGCGCGCATCTCGGCAGGATGGGCCATCGGGTGCCAGATCGGCTTGGCGTTGTTCTCAACCAGGAAGTTTCTGTCGCGCATGTTGGCTCTCTTAGTGGAATTGCAGCCCGAAATGCCGCAGCGCTTCGCTGTAGGACGCGGCTGGATTGCGCACATCGAACAGCACCGTACGCATGTCGCACGCCGCGGCGCCCGTGATGTTGCGGCGCTGGTCGTCGACAAAGACGCAATCTTCTGCCTCAAGCGCCAGTTCGTCCAGCACGGTTTGATAGGCGCGCGGATCGGGCTTCAGGATACCGGTATGGGTCGCGTCGACGATGGTGTCGAAGCGCTTGAGGATGGAGAGGTGGGTGCGGAAATCCGCGCCGTAGAACAGGTCGAGCTCGTTTGAGAGGATCGCAAGCCGGAACCCGGCATCGGCGGCGAGGGTGATCGCGCGCACGGCCTCCGGGCGGATCACGGTGTCGGGATCGGCGCCGCGCGCACGCTTCACGAAAGTCTCCATATCGCGCCAGTCCTCGCCGACCATGCGCCCGACTTCGCGGCTGCGGGTCAGCCAGTAGTCGCGTTCGGAAAGCTCGCCGCGCTGCATCGCGGCCCAGAGCGGATCGCTGTCGGGGGCGAATGGTCCGAGCCATTTCAGCGTGCACGGAGCAAGCCCGAGCGCGCGCTCGGTCAGATCATGGGTCTCGAACAGGGTCTTCGAGATCACACCGCCGAAGTCGAGCACCAACGCCTTTGCGAGCGGCCTCTTCATGCGGCAGCCGTCGCGCGGCCGGGACGGACAATGCCGGCCTTAACCCAACGGTCGAAGATGCCGAGCACGGTTTCATTGAACTTCGCGCTGTTGATGTGGTCTTTGATCTCGTGCAGCTCGACCGGCGGCTGGACTGCCGAGCGCATCGCGTCGACAAAGGCGGCGAGGGCTTCGGGGTCGTGCAGGGCTTCGCCTGCGCGGTCCCATTGCTGGATGCCGCCGGCAGGCAGCACGAAGGCGACCGGTGCGCTGGCGCCGGCCAGCTTCTCCGCAATCGCGTGAGCGATCCGGCGGCGATCGGCGGCTCCCGACGTTGCCGACGCGAGCAGCCGGTTGTGCGCGTGGAACGGCCGATCCGCCAGCTCGTTCGGAACCCCAAGCCATGCCGGGAAGTCGACCATGTCGATCGCCCCGGGCGCGACGATCTGCGGAATGCCGGCTCTGCCGGCATTCTCCAGCCGGTCGGCGCCTGAATTGACCACCGAGCCGGTGAGCTGATTGGCCACTTCCTGCAGGCTGAGGTCCAGCACTGCGGCAAAGCCGCCCTGGGCTGCGATCGATTCCATCGCGCGGCCGCCCATGCCGGTGGTGTGGAAGACCACCACCTCATAGCCGCGTTGCTCGAGTTGCGGCTTGAGCTCCACCATGTAGCGCAGGCAGCTCTTGCCGAGCGAGGTGATCGCAACGACCGGCCGGTCCCGGCTCGGCTTGATCGCGCTCCTGGCCGCGCCGACGATCGCGCCGCAGGCCTGCGACAGCACGGCCGTGCAGGTGCCGTTGAGGCCATAGAGGCCGCCGGCCCACAGGATCATCATCAGATCGGCGGCGACGCGCTCGGGCGGAATCAGGTGCGAGAAGGCGACGGTCGAGACGATCAGCTTCGGCAGGCCGAGCGGCAGCGCCTGCGCGACGTCGAGCGCAAGGTCGGTTCCCATCGTGCCGCCGATCGCGATCACGCCGTCGATGGCATCGCGCGCCGCAAGCTGGCGCGCGAGATTCGCAGCGCCGATTGCCATCAGCGACATCGCGGAGTTTTCGTCGCCGCTGGATGCAATCGCCGCGATCGTGGTCTCTGCAGCCGCCGCCACCGCGTGCTTGTCGTGCGCGGGCCGATAGGGCGGATCGCCGAGCACGCTGATGTCCATCATGATCGTTGTGCCGCCGGCGCGGGCGATGCAATCGCTCATGAACAGCAGTTCGTCGGCCTTGGTGTCTCCAGTGCCGATCAGAAGAATACGGGGCTGCGTGATCTCGGGCATGACCTTCGGCTCGCCGGCGGCGTGAGGGGATGTGGACGAGTTGGTCTGCACCCAGCGGGCAGGGCGTTCGGCCATCGTGCGATCACGCTATGAGGGCACCGGCCGCGGCAACATCCACCTATCGGTTGATTGCTGCCAAAGCCTTGATTTGGCGAGGATTGCGCCATGCCAGCGATCCCCGGTCGGGAGCCGCTTTTGTCACCCTCACAATGATCTCGTATGCAGCAAGCCCAGATCGATCTGTTACGTTCGGCCGCAATTCCGGCCCAGCAGCTCTTCATCGGCGGCCGGCCCGCGCAAGCGCTTGGCGAGGCACGGCTCGACGTGGTGTCGCCGATCGACGGCACGCTGCTGACGACGATTGCGGACGGCGATGCGGCCGATATCGACCTTGCCGTGAGACAGGCGCGGCAGGCCTTCGAGCAGGGAAGCTGGTCGCGCGCGGCACCGGCGCAGCGCAAGAAGGTGCTGCTGCGGCTCGCCGAACTCATCGAGCAGCACGCGCTCGAGATCGCGGTGCTCGGCGTGCGCGACAACGGCACCGAGATCGGCATGGCCTACAAGGCCGAACCGCTGTCGGCCGCTGGTACCATTCGTTACTACGCCGAAGCGATCGACAAGGTGTATGGCGAGATCGCGCCGACCTCGGGTGACGTGCTCGGGCTCGTGCATCGTGAGCCGCTCGGCGTCGTCGGCGTCATCGTGCCGTGGAATTTCCCGTTGATGATCGGGGCGTGGAAGATCGGTCCGGCGCTCGCCGCGGGAAATTCGGTCGTGGTCAAGCCCCCGGAACTGGCGTCGCTGACGCTGCTGCGGCTGGCCGAGCTCGCGACCGAGGCAGGTCTGCCGGACGGCGTGCTCAACGTCGTCACCGGCCGCGGCGTATCGGCCGGCGAGGCGCTCGCGCTGCACATGGATGTCGATGTGCTGGCCTTCACCGGCTCGGGCGCAGTCGGCCGCAGGCTGCTGGAATGCTCGGCACGCTCAAACCTGAAGCGGGTCCATCTCGAGCTGGGCGGCAAGTCACCCAACATCGTATTCGCCGATGTGCCCGACATCAAGCATGCGGCCAAGGTCTCGGCCAACGGCATCTTCCGCAATTCGGGCCAGGTCTGCGTGGCCGGCTCGCGGCTGCTGGTGCAGTCGAAAGTCTACGATCGCTTTATGGATGAGCTGCTCGATGCGACCGCCAAGCTCCGTGTCGGCGATCCCCTCGAACTGACGTCGGATGTCGGCGCCATTTCGAGCCAAGCTCAGTTGCGCAAGAATCTCGATGCGGTTGCCCGCGCGGAAGCGCAGGGTGCAAAGCGGCTGATCGGCGGCGAGCAGATCCGCGCTGAGAGCGGTGGCAATTTCATGGCGCCCGCGATCCTCGCCGAGGTGACGCCGTCGATGGAGGTCTGGCGCGAGGAAGTGTTTGGGCCGGTGCTGACGGTCACGCGGTTCGACGGCGAGCAAGAAGCCACGGTGCTCGCCAATGCGACGCCCTATGGACTTGCATCGGCGGTGTGGACCGGAAGCCTGTCGACGGCGCATCGCATGGTGCGCGCGATCAGGGCCGGCGTCGTGCACGTCAACGCCTATGGCGGCGCCGACATCACGGTGCCGCTCGGCGGTTTCAAGCAATCCGGCTTCGGGCGCGACAAGTCGCTCCACGCCCTGGACGCCTATACCGATCTCAAGACCGCATGGATCGCGCTATGACATCAGCAACTGCCGAACGTGCGGGCGTCTTGAACCGCTTGCTCGACGCCGAGCAGGAACGCTTTCGGGCGCTGCATCCGCGCTCGGCCGCGGCCTGGCAAGAGGGCCGGCAACATTTCCTCTATGGCGGCCCGTCGCATTGGATGCGGCGTTGGGCAGGCGGCTTCCCTGTCTATGTCGAGGAAGCGCACGGGGCGCATATCAGGGATATCGACGGCCGCGACTACGTCGATTTCTGCCTCGGCGACACCGGCGGCATGTGCGGGCACGCGCCGGAGGCCGTGACGGAAGCCGCGCTGCATCAGCTCAAGCGTGGCGCCACCATGATGCTGCCGACCGAGGACAGTCTCTGGGTCGGCGCCGAGCTGTCGCGTCGCTTCGGTCCGAAATACTGGACTTTGACGACATCGGCGACTGATGCCAACCGCGCCGCGATCCGCATCTCGCGCATGATCACCGGCCGGCGCAAGGTGCTGGTGTTCTCCGGCTGCTACCATGGCGGCGTCGAGGAGGCGCATGTCGAGATTCGCGATGGCCGCGTCGGCCTGCGCAACATGATCCATCCCAACGGCGTCGATCATGACGCCGTGAGCCGGGTGGTCGAGTTCAACGATGTCGCGGCGCTCGAGGCGGCGCTGGCGCAGGGCGACGTCGCCTGCGTGCTGACCGAGCCGCTGATGACCAATTTCGGCATGATCCCGGTCGATCCCGGTTTTCACGAGGCGTTGCGCGACCTGACCCGCCGCACCGGCATCGTCCTCATCATCGACGAGACGCATACGCTGTCCTGCGGACCGGGCGGCTACACCGGGAGCCACGGGCTCGAGCCCGACATCTTCGTCGCCGGCAAGGCGATCGCGGGTGGCATACCAGCCGGCGTGTTCGGCCTCAGCGAGGAGATCGCCGAACGGCTCTGGAAGCTCGTGCCGCACGTCAATCCGCGCCAGCGACAGTCCGCGCATCTTGGTTTCGGCGGCACGCTCGCCGGCAACGCGTTGACGGTCGCCACCATGCGCGCGGTGCTGGATAAGGTCCTGACCTCAGCGAATTACGAGCGGATGATCGGAACCGCGACCCGGCTCGCACAGGAGGCGCGCCGGCTGATCGAGGCGGCCGGACTGCCCTGGCACGTCACCCAGATCGGTGCGCGCGCCGAGATCATGTTCATGCCACAGCCGCCTCGCAGCGGCGCCGACCTCATTGCCGGCCGGCAACCCGATCTCGAGACCTTGCTGCATGCGTTCTACATGAACGAGGGCATCCTGGTGACGCCGTTTCACAGCATGCTGCTGATGTGTCCGGCGACGTCGGGGCGGGACGTCGACAGGCACACGGCGGTGTTCGCGCAGTTCATCGAACTGCTGCGGGGCGCGGGAGCCATCTGATGCAGGCGCGTCCGTTCAAACTCGACGGCCGGGTCGCGATCGTCACCGGCGGCGGCCGCGGGATCGGCGCAGCCATTGTCAGGCGCCTTGCGCAGGCCGGCGCGACCGTGGTGATCGCCAACCGGACGCTCGATGTGGCCGAGGCACTGGCGCGCGAACTGGCACCCGATGGACGCGCCGCATATTGTGTCCCGTTCGACAGGCTCGATCGCGGCAGCTTGCGTGCCATGCTTGACGACATCGCCGCCAAACACGGCCGGCTCGATATCGTCGTGCACAATGCCGGCCGTTGTCCGTGGGCCTCGCTTGAACAGCTCGATGAAGCAAAGCTCGACGAGACGCTGGGGCTCAACCTGAACGCCAGCATCTGGCTGGCGCAGGCCGCAATCCCTCATATGCGCGCCAACGGCTTCGGTCGCATTCTGGTGACCTCCTCGGTGTCCGCGCGCGTCGCGATGGGCGGCGGTGCGCATTACTCGGCGGCGAAGGCCGGCGTCAACGCGTTCGTTCGCGGTGCCGCATTCGAGCTAGCGCGCGACGGCATCACCGTCAACGGCGTCGAAGCCGGCTTCATCGAGAAGCCCGGCCGCGGCACCATGAGCGCGCCGGAGAACAAGCCGAAGCTCGAACGCTTCATTCCGATGGGGCACATGGGGAGCGCCGACGACATCGCCTGCGCGATGCTCTTTCTCGCATCCACCGAGGCCAGGTACGTCACCGGGCAGACCATCGTCGTCGACGGCGGCTCGACGCTGCCGGAGACCGGATTTGCCGTCGAACGGCAGTGGGGACTCTAGATGAGCATGACATCTTCGGAAAACCGGTTTCCACTTTTCCGGATAATGCCCTGATGCCGCGGCTGGACGGAAAAACCGCGCTGGTGACCGGCGCAGCGACCGGGATCGGCCGGGCCACGGCCGTGCTGCTGGCGTTGAGCGGCGCGCGCGTCGTGCTGTTCGGGCTCGGTGACGCCGAATTGCAGGCAGCCGCCGCGGAGTGCGGAGGGCGGGCCGTCTTGGGTGACGTCACGCGTCCGGACGACATCGCCGATGCCGTCGCCGCCTGCGGCGCGCGGCTCGACATCGTCGTCAACGCCGCCGGCCTGATCGTGCCGGATCAGCCCGCCAGCGTCTCGGACGAGGTCTGGGCCAGGACGCTCGATGTCAACCTCACGGGGACCATGCGGGTCTGCCGGGCATCGCTGCCGCTGCTCCGGCAGCGCGGCGGCGCGATCGTCAACGTCGCCTCGGTTGCCGCATTCAACGCCAGCCCGGATAGCGCGAGCTACGCCGCCAGCAAGGCGGCCGTCGTCGCCTATACGCGCTCGCTGGCCTACGCCCACGGCGCCGACGGCATTCGCGCCAATGCGGTGGCGCCCGGCTGGGTACGGACGCCGATGAGCGCCTATGAAATGCAGTTGCTCGCGGACCAGAACGGCACCACGGCCGATGCCGAGTTTCGTAGCGTCGAACGGCGGATCGCGCTGGGCCGGATGGCCGAGCCCGCCGAGATCGCGGCATGCTGCCTGTTCCTGGCCTCCGGCGAGGCGTCCTTCGTCACCGGTGCGGTGCTGGTCGCCGATGGCGGCGGCCGCTCGCCGACGCAGAATCGCGCGGTATAGGACCTCGTCTCGAGCCGATCCCGGCCGGCGACGACGAAAGTCGCCCGCAACGTCACTCCGGCGCGATCGGATGCGCTGGACGCTCGATCGATGGCTTGAGGCTCTCGAGTTCGACGAAGGCATCGGCGTGTCTGCGAAGCTCATCGGCGATCATCGGAGGTTTCGTTCGAATGCTGGAAACGACGGTGACACGCACGCCCTTGCGCCTGACGGCCTCAACAACGGCTCGCAGGTCGCCGTCGCCGGAGAACACGAACGCATGATCGATGCGGGGCGCGATCTCCATTGCGTCGACCGCAAGCTCGATGCCGATGCTGCGCTTCATTCGCCTCCGGCCCTCGCCGTCGTCGTGCTGCCTGGCAGCCTTTCTCCTCACCGCATATCCGTTGTAATCGAGCCAATCCACCAGCGGCCGAAGGCTGCTGAACTCGTCGTCGTCCCTCACCACCGTGTAGAAATAGGCGCGGACGATTTGCCCATGCTTGCTGAACTCCAGGAGCAATCGCCGGAAGTCGACCTCGAAGCCGAGATTCTTGACCGTCGTGTGCAGATTCGCACCATCGATGAAAAGGGCAATACGATCGGTCATCTCAAGTCCCCATGAGGCCCGGATCAGTCGCAGTACGCATTGGTCCTGAAAATCTTTTCGAGCGCATGCCAGGCGCTCGATTGAAATATCTGATCCTAGAGCAAGGACTCGGCGGGGATGAAGCGGAATTTTCGATCGCGGCGGGTGCCATAGTGATCGTGCGCCTATTGATAAGGCCAGGTCCAAGCATGGCGCCGGCTCGCCGCATAGAGATGAAACGGTCGCCGTCGAGAAGAATGCTGCCGCTTACGTCCGCGCCGCACATCGGTGTATTCGGCGACGGAGGATTCCCTCGCGGTTGCGTTTCGAACTCATCGGGCGAGCGGCGCTCCGCGCAGTGCCGCACCGCGCGGCGGCGTCGGCGAACTGCCGCACCGCTGCGCCAGAGGCGACTACTGCGTCACCAGCATAACTACATCCAAAATCAATCGGGTGCACCGGCGCCATTTTGTGCCGATAGCGATATTTCGAGATACCACTTTTTTGCAGATACCGGATTTGCCGTTGCGAGTGTCGCCGGAGGGATGGCCTTGCTTCCCCGGGTGGATTGCTGATGGGCGCGGATCCGCAGCGCTGTGTTTGCTGCGCCGCCTCGACAATGCTCTCGTCCTCATACGAACCGTCGCGATCGACCCGCTGCTCGGTGTGATGTCCGTACCGGCAGGAGGCAGGTAGGCTCGCGTTGGGAGCTTGCCGTGAGCGCGGCAAGAGCTCCTCGATGGCGAGCGCAGCAGGCTATCGGCCGCGCCGGCCGAGGCGGGCAAGTCGATGCCGGCGGTCGACCAGTTGCGTCGAACCCACCCGGAGAACTGTGGCCGGCTCGGCGGGATTCCGCGGACCTGCTCCTGACACGAGGCCGTCATTCCGGACGTCGGTTTCGCGGCAACTTGCCCGTTGGCGCGCTCCTGAGACTGCCACCGTATTCACACGGGGGCGCCATATTGAAATGTCGTGAGATGCCAAATCTCCTATAATTTAAGGGATTTCATGCGCAGCGCTTCGGCGCGGCGTGCTCGGAAAGGGGTGTTGGCCGCTAGGCCAGTAGGGTTAACAAGGGATTACCGGGTGACAGCTTTCTTTCGGCTGATTATAAGCAAATCTTAGTTGGCGGATTTTGCCCCCAACCAGTTGCGTAAATTAATCGTAAGTAAAATTCATCGTAAAAGGGATTTTTTCCTATGCTGAAGCTCTTCATCCAGACCTCGGAATCCGTCAAGCGTCTTGCCTCGGACAAGGACGGCGTCGTGTCGTTCGAATACGTGATCGTCGCCGCCTGCGTCGTCGCCGCGGTCGCGGCTGCGTTCGGTACCAGCACTTCGTCCGGTATCGGCAAGGCGCTGAGCACCGCAATCACCAGCATCAGCACCGCTCTCACCACCGCTGTCTCGGCCTAAATCCGATCATTGACGGCGTTGGCAGAATTTTCTCTGCCAACGGTCGTCAACAGGATTGAGGTGTCGGCAAGGTAGGAGGAGGCTCGCTCCATGTTGCATCATTGCATCAAGGCAAGAGACGTGCTGCTGCGTCTGCGCACGGACAGGGACGGCGTCGTGTCGTTCGAGTACGTGATCGTGGCCGCCTGTGTCGTCGCCGCGGTCGCCGCCGCATTCGGGACGAGTACGGCCAGCGGTATCGGGCAAGCGTTGAGCACTGCGATCACCGCGATCTCAACCGCAGTTACGACCGCGGTCTCGGCCTAAATCGGCAAGTTCGCGCTTCGGAGGGGGGCATCATTTTATGCCCCCCACCACTTCTGAGGCACATATTTTCATGAGTTGGATTGCGTCCACGACCTCGTGTCTGGAAATCGCATTGTTGTTCTATGTCGCAACGATCGATATCGCGACACGGTTGATCCGAAACGAAATTTGCCTGGCGCTCGCGCTGCTTGGGATCGTCGGCCAATTGGCCAGCCCGATGCAGCTCGGCCAGTCGCTGATCGTCGCCGCAATCCTGTTCCTGGCGCTGTTCGTGATCTACCAGCGCAGAATGATCGGCGGCGGCGACGTCAAGTTGCTGGTTGCCCTGGCGATCGGTCTCCCGTTGGCCGGTGTGATTGAGCTGCTGACGGTAACCGCATTGGCCGGCGGCGTTCTGGCCGCGGTGCATCTGTTGATGCGCCGTCTGCCGCATCCGAGGCTGGCACCCGCCGGATCGTCGCTGGTGCGCCGGGTTTACGCGGTCGAGCGCTGGCGTCACGTGCGACATGCGCCGCTGCCCTACGGCGTCGCCATCGCATGCGGCGGCATCTGGACCATTTTGAGCAAAGGATTTTGATATGTCATCCGCTCTGCGCGTCTCGATCATCATGGTGCTGTTGCTTGCGGCTACGGCGCTCGGGCTGATTGCCTATGGTGCGAACCAGTCGAAGGACACGGTTGTTGCCGAGGCGGTCGCGGAAAAGCGGCCCGCCGCGCCTGCGACGGTCGGTTACTTTGTCGCGACACGTCCGCTGTCGAAAGGCGCGCTGGCCCGGGATGAGGATTTCGCCGTGCGCCAGGCGGCGTCGGATCGTGTCCCTGCAGGGGCGATCCTCGAAACGCCCGATACCAAGGCCGGACTTCCCGGTTCTCTGGTGCGCAAGTTCGTCGATGCCGGCAGTCCCATCACCTTGCAGGATATCCTGCGCCCCAAGGATCGCGGTTTCCTCGCCAGCGTTCTGGCGCCGGACAGCCGCGCCATCAGCATCAAGGTCGACGAGGAGACCGGCGTCTCGGGTTTGATCAGGCCGGGCGACAACGTTGATGTGGTGCTGACCCAGGTGTTCGAGAAGGCGAATCTGGCGCGGCGGGCGGTGAGCGAAACCGTTCTGTCCAATGTGCGCGTGATCGCGATCGATCAGGAGATCGCGCAAGGCGGGCGACCCATCACCAACGCGGTCGCGGGCAAGACGGCGCAGACCGTATCGCTGGAGCTCAAGCCGGATCAGGTCAAGAAGGTCTCCGTCGCAAAGCAGCTCGGAACGCTCTCTCTCGTCGTCCGCGCTGCGGCCGAGCAGTGGGACAAGGCAGATACCGGTGTGACGTCGAGCTGCGATGTGTCGCCCGAGCTGGCGCGCCAAAGCGCGCTTGCCGGCCAAAGCACCATGGTCGCGATCTACACCGGCAGCGAAGTCAAGCAATACTCGGTCCGGAAGCAGGATATCGACGACGACGTCCTTGCGGGCTGCGACGGCGTGACGGAGGTCGACCGTCAGGCGACGGCGGTGGTGGGTGACGCGAGCAAGGGGCCGGAGAAACGTCGATGAGTGTGAACATGGCAGTGATGGAATCCCCCGAAGAGACGACGTCCGTTGTCACGCGTAACCGCATCGTCTGCTTCGTCAACGACGAGCTGAGCGCCGCAGCCCTGCGCAAGGGGCTCGACGGCAGCAATTTAGTCATCCGGCGTGGCACCATCCGTCATGCGACGCGCATGCTCGAGACCGACACCGATCTGTCGGCGTTGGTGACCGACATCAGCGGGATCGACGATCCCTTTACCGAACTGGAGCGTCTGGCCAGCGTCTGCCCGCCCGACGTCAAGGTGTGCCTGATCGGCGAGAACAGGGAAATCACCTTCTATCGCGAGCTGATGGAGATCGGCCTTACCGAGTATCTCCCAACGCCGATCACAAGGGATATGGTGCTGGACCAGCTCCGGCCGAAGCTGCTTGGCGAGGTCGCGCCCGCTCAGAACGACCGTGGCGGGCATGTGGTGTCGATCTGTGGCGCGCAGGGCGGCGCCGGAGCGACCAGCGTCGCCATCAACCTCGCGCTGCAACTGGCCGAAACCACCAAGGCCAAGGTGGCGCTGCTCGATCTGCATCTGCAGGGCGGCGAGACCGCGGTAATGCTGGGTGTCCGCCCTGGACCCGGCCTCCGCATTGCGCTCGAGAATCCGATGCGGGCCGACACCCTGTTCCTGGAGCGCGCGGCGATCGAGGTGAACGATCGGGTTGTCCTGATTTCGGGCGACGAAGATCTCGATGCCAAGCTCGATATCACCGAAGCGGGCGTGCGGCACGTGCTGGGCTTGCTTCGCCAGCGGTTCAACTACGTCGTTGTCGATGTGCCGGTGCCGTTCCCCGCATCGATCTATCCGGTCATTCAGATGTCCCGTCATGTGCTGGTGCTGCTGGAGGCCGAAGTGACGGGCTTGCGCAACGCGCACGCGCTACGTAACGCCGTCACCAACATCGCCGGCAAGGATCGGGTCTTTACCTTGCTCAATCGTGCCGATCGTCCTGGCGGTCTGCCCAGGGCGACGATCGTCAAGGCGTTGGGCGCAGAGCCCGACATGATCATCCCGGACCTCGGCAAGGGAATGACCCAGGCCGTCAACCTCGGCGTTCCCGCGCTCAAGCATGTCTCCGCACTACGGCGGCACCTCGCTCCGATCGTACGGGAGATCACCGGTGTCGGCTCCAGGAAGAAGGCGGGGTGGAAGAGGTGGCTCGGGCTATGAAGAAGTTCGGCAGGCGCGCAGACGAAATGCCGGTGCGGATGCTCGGGGCGATGCCAAGCCCGCCGGCAGAGGCGCCAAACGTTTGGCCAGCACCGCCGGCCTTGCCGCCGACGGATCCGGGCGTGGCGCCATCGGCGTCCAGCCTGTTCGTATCGGCACCGAAGCAGGACGAGCCTGTGACGCACCATCCGGCGATGCCGTCGTCGCTGCGCGAACGCGTGATCGAGCAGATCGAGCCGTCGGTGGCTGCGACCGTGTCCCGCGACGTCCTTCGCCGGCAGATCGAGGAAATCATTCACGGTATCGCCAACCAGGAACGGCTGGAGCTCTCGGGCCGCGAGCAGCTCTTCCTGGCGGAGGAGATCGCGGACGACATGACCGGCTACGGGCCGCTTCGTCCGCTTCTGCTCGACGAGACGATCAACGACATCATGATCAACGGGCCGAGCAACATCTATGTCGAGCGCAGCGGCAGGCTCGAGCGGGTCGCGGTCCGGTTTCGCGACAACGACCACATCGTCCAGGTCGCGCAGAAGATTGCCGCGCAGGTCGGCCGGCGCGTCGACGAATCCAGTCCGATGGTCGATTGCCGTCTCCCGGACGGCAGTCGCGTCAACATCATCTTGCCGCCCCTCTCGGTGCATAGCCCCTGCATCTCGATCCGAAAATTCCCGAGCAGGCGCCTGAACATCGCCGGAATGATCGAGAACGGCTCGATGGCGCCTGCGATCGGGCAGCTTCTGGAGATCGCATCCCGCTGCCGGCTCAATGTCCTGGTCTCCGGCGGCACCGGCTCCGGCAAGACAACGCTGCTCAACGCGATGAGCCAGTTCATCGATCACAGTGAACGCGTGGTCACGATCGAGGATGCCGCGGAGTTGCAGCTGCAGCAGCCGCACGTGATCAGTCTGGAGACGCGGCCTCCGAGCCTCGAGGGTACGGGGCAGGTGACCCAGCGTGACCTGCTCTGGAATGCGCTGCGCATGCGGCCGGACCGCATCGTCGTGGGCGAGGTGCGTGGCGCCGAGGCATTCGACATGCTGCAGGCGATGAACACCGGTCATGACGGATCGATCTCCACCGTGCATGCGAACAGCACGCGCGATGCCCTGACCCGCATCGAGAACATGGTGCAGATGGGACAAGTCAATCTGCCGTCGCGCGCGATCCGTGCGCAGATCGTCGCAGCGCTGGACCTCATCGTTCAGGTCGAACGCATGCGGGACGGCCAGCGCCGCATCGTGCAGGTCAGCGAGGTGATCGGCCTCGAGGGCGAAGTGATCACCACCAATGACATTGCGCTGTTCGAGTACAAGGATGAGGACGTTCACGGGCGGATATCGGGCACCTACAGGTCCACCAACGCGGTTCCGAAATTCAAGAGCCGGCTCGTCTATTACGGGCTCGAGCGAGCCTGGGCCGAAGCGATGAGGCAGATCTGATGTCGACGCCCCTGGTCATCGTTCTGGTGCTTCTGCTGTGTGCCACGGTCAATACGCTGTGGCTCGACGCGCGCCAGCGGCGCTTGGACCGCCGGCTCGAGAGTGCCTTGCCGGCGGCTGAAGCGGCAGCCCTGGTGTCGATCCGCCGCGCGGCCAAGGCTTCGCGTTGGAATCTGCTCAATCGCCTCACCAATTATCGCCCCGAGATGGTGTACGTCGTGCGCCCGGTCTACGTGCTGCTTGCAGGAGGAATGGCAGCGGCCGGTGTCCTCTACCTCAACGAGGTGCTGAAATTCCCCGGCTATCGAGCGGCTATTGCGGCGGCGGTCGTCGCCATCCTGGTCGTGCGCGGCCTGTTCGGATGGCAGCAGCGTAACTTCGCAAACCGACTCTTCCAGCAACTTCCCGACGCGGTCCAGCTGGTGACGAGTACCGTGCGGTCGGGGCTGCCAGTCAACGAAGCATTCCGCACCATCGCCCGCGAGATGCCGCAACCGACATCCGGCCAATTTGCCATCGTCTGTAACGAACTGAATATGGGCAGGTCGCCTGAGGAGGCCGTGGAAGAGATCTATCAGCGAACGCGAGTGCCGGAATATGCGATGTTTGCCGTAACGCTTGCGGTGCAGCTGAAGACCGGCGGCAGTCTGGCGGAAACGCTGCAGACGCTGGGCGAGACGGTGAGCCAGCGGGTTGCACTGGCGGCTCGCGCGAAAGCGTTGGCGGGAGAGGTCATCTTCTCCTCGCGCGCTCTCACATTCGCGCCGCTGATCGTCGGCGGGTTGCTCTATTGGATCAATCCGCAGTCGATCGATCTGCTGTTGTTCGATCCCGAAGGAAACGTGCTGCTCGCCTATGCGGCGTGTTCGGTCCTGATGGGGCATTTCGTGATCCGCTGGATGGTCAGAAGGGAGACGGCGCTATGACGGTCGGTCTCGCCCTTGCATCCCTTGCCGTCATGACCGCGGCTGCGACCTTCCTGATGATCATCCGGGAGGTGCACCTGCGCGCCTTGAACACCCGTGTTTCGAACGCGGTGCTGGGCATTCCCGACCAAACGACCTCGTCAAGGGATTTGATCGGCTGGCTTTCGTCGCTCGGCATGCGCTACAGGCGCTTCTATGGTCAGGAAAACCTCGACCAGTTGCGGATGGTCCTGCAATCGGCAGGGTTCAATCACTATCGCGTGCTGCCGATCTGGATCGGTTTCAAGACGGTCAGCATGTTCATGCTTCCGATCGCAGCCTTCTCCGTCGCGGAGATTATCGGAAGCCCGTTCAGCGACACGATGATCTATACGCTGCTTGGCGTGGCGTTTGGAATCGTGGGCCCACGTCTGATCCTGTCGGTGCTGAAGCGGCGCTTCGATGCGGCGATCCGGCTTGGAACGCCCGATACGATCGACCTGCTGGTCGTCTGCAGCGAGGCAGGCATGGGCCTGGAGAGCGCGCTGGAACGCGTGGCGGACGAGATGCGGCAGACCAATCCCGCGATCGCTCATGTACTGCATGGCCTTCTTGATGATCTCCGAATCCTGCCGAACCGCGCCGACGCATTCGAGAAGCTTGCGTCCACGTCGGAGGGGCTCCGTCGTTTTGGCACCATGGTGAGCCAAAGCCTGCAATACGGCACGCCGTTGAGCCAGGCGCTGCGCAGCATCGCAACCGACTTGCGCCGGGAGCGCATCACCAAGCTGGAAGAGCGCGCGCACAAGCTGGGCGCCAAGCTCACCGTCCCGATGGTGCTGTTCATGCTGCCGGCGATGTTCATCATTCTGGGCGCGAGCCCGTTCCTCCACCTCATGCGTACATTCTCCAACATCGGTCATTAGGCGATGAGTGCAAGGACAATGACACTGCCGGCTGGCCCGGCTTACGATCGGATCACCCGGGTCCTGGGCAGCGCCTGGTTCCTTCTTCTGGGACTGACCGTGACGTTCAAGCTCGGGGCGTCGGCAGGCGAGCCGTGGCCATCCCTCGTGTCGAGCCTTTGCCTCGCCGTGTTCTACCTGATGCTGGCGGTTCTGGTTCTGACCCGGGCGCCTGCCAAGGCACACGCCGAAGGCCTGTTGCCGAGGATAGCCGCATTCGTCGGCACCTATTGGCCGTGGACGATCACGTTCTTCGCCAAGACCGAAGGGGCGGTGCCGAACCTCGCGTCAACGCTCTGCGTGCTGACCGGCATGATCATGATCCTCGTCACCATCCGGCATCTCGGACGATCGTTCAGTCTGGTGCCGCAGGCGCGTTCGGTGGTGCAGACCGGTCCGTACCGGTGGATCAAGCATCCGCTCTATCTCTCGGAGGAGATCGTTTTCCTCGGGGTCGTGCTGCAGCACCTGAGCTTCGTGACCGTGGCCTTGCTGATCCTGCACATCGGCATCCAGGTCTGCCGGATTCTCTATGAGGAGGACGTGCTTCGGCGCAACCTTCCCGAATACTCCAGCTACGAGGCGTCGCGCTGGAGATTGATCCCCTATGTCTGGTGATTGGCCATGCCTCGCAGGGAAAATCGTGTGAGCCTCAGGCGGTCTCTGATCGCGGATCAGCGCGGCGCGGTCGCGTTGGAGATGCCGATCGTCTACCTTTTCCTGCTCATGATCGTTTTTCTGCCGCTCGCCGACCTCGCCGCCGCCGGCTACCAATATGCATCGGCGTGGGACGCGCTGCGTGCGTTCGGGCAGTCCATCCAGTATTCGCCGCCGCCCGATGTGACGAATTCGTCGAGCTGGGCGACCGCCGCGCTCGCCAAGGCCGATTCCCGTTACCCGATTACGAGCATCCAGCTCATTTGTGGCGACAGCAATGCCGTGTGTTCGGGCACCAACACTGCATCGCCGAAGTACTATTCGTACAGCACGACGGTGACTCTGAAGCCGATGGTGCTGAAGACGATGTTGTGCACCAGCGGCAATACCAATACCTGCTCGTTCACGTTGCCTTATACCGAACGGTTTCAATAGGAGTGTGCCATGCGTAACGTGCTCCGTTGCCGCCGAGGATCGGTCGGATTCGCCACCACGGTCGCGATGATCCCCCTGATCGGCGTGCTCGCGCTCGGAGGCGAGGCGGGGTCCTGGTACGTCACCCAGCAGCGGGCGCAGAATGCTGCCGATGCCGCCGCCTATTCGGGCGGTCTGCAAGCGGCCTGCCTGAAAGCCCCGTCTTCCTGCTCCGTGTCGAATACCGTGGACTATCGCGGCAAGCAGTTCGCTGCGCAGAACACGTTCTGCAATTCGGGCGACACATCCTATCCTGGCTCGAAATGTCCAACGAGCCTTCCGAGTGGTATCTCGCAGAGCGTCCAGATTGCATCGCTCACGTCATGGGGCGGAACAGCCGGAACCTACGTTCAGGCAAAGGTCAGCCAGACGCAGCCGACGTATCTGGCGAAGATGCTCGGGCTTTCCACCGTCACCATCGGCGCGATGGCCGTTGCCAAGGTGCAGGGTGCGAACAAGCCGCCATGCGCCCTGGCGCTGACGGGCACGATCGGCTTCCAGGGCAGCCCGAACATCAATGCGCCCAATTGCGGCATGGCTTCGAACGACACCGCCAGCAACGCACTCGACTTCACCGGCGGCGGGATGACCATCAATCTCGGTTCGCTCTCGGCCGCGGGCGGCTGTACGGGCGCCTCGTCATTCTGCAACACCGCGTACACCTATATGCCGCCGGTCACCAATCCGTTCTCTGCGTTGGACAGCGTGACGCTGCCGACGCTCCCTTCTTGTGGAAATGGTAACAATCTGGTCGCCTACAGCTCAACGGTCACAGCAAACCAGTGCGCGAACACGATCAGCCTGACGGGAAACACCGTAATCACCTTGTGCGGTTCCGGCGTCTACTTCATCACCGGCACGATAAGCCTGAAGGGCAATTCGATGATCCAGACGGGCACGACGAGCACGACGCCAGCGTGTGCTGCCAACAATGTGGGCTCAGCACTGTTCATTTTATTGCCCGGCGCAAGTTTCGATACGAAAGGTACAGGCACCATCAATATCACTGCCAACTCATCGGTAAGCAATTCGCAGCTTCCAAGTGTACTGCAACCCTACGCATACTTGTTCGCTGACATGTCGATGTATGATCTGAGCAGCACGGCCGTGACCATTGGTGGAAAGAGCAACATCAACTTGACGGGGGCGATGTACTTTCCGAATGCGGCGGTGACCTTTCAAGGCAATCCGACGCTCACCCTGAGCAACGGAAGCAGTTGTGGTGAATTGATAGCTGCCTCGATCGCCTTCAACGGCAACGCGACGCTCGACGGGAGCGGGTGTCCGTCTACTTCGGTGCCCTCGACTCCCCAATACGTGCAGTTGGTGCAGTGATGCGGAGGCTCGATCAGCGCGGTGTGGCTGCGGTTCAGTTCTGCCTCGTCGTCGTGCCGCTTTTTACTTTGATCTTCGCGATCTTCGATCTCGGACGCTACGCGATCACGCTGCAGTCGCTGCGCTCGCTCGCCAATGCCGGCGCCCGGGCGGTGATGATCAATTGCTACACCAACGCGGTCATCCAGAAGAATCAGCCGACCGGCTGCAGCGGGGATCCGCTGCCGACGACGGCGGCAAAACAGGCCGTTGCGCCCTTCCTGTTCAATGGCGGCCTCTCGCCGACGCTCAACGTCCCGGCGACGACAAGCAGTCCGCTCGTCGTGACGGCATCTTCGCCCAACTTCAAGATGCTGATGCCGGTCTGGGGCACCACGCTCAACGCGCCGAGCGTGACGACCAAGATTCCGTTCTGAGGAGCCTCGATTCGTTGATCCTGAGTGGGTGGATGCTTCGGGTTCGAGAGCCGGCAGGTCAGCCTCTGCTGCAAGGCGGGGTCATGACCGCTCGCGTGGGTCATGGAAGTGGTGCGCGCTGGCAACATTGGACAGTTTTTTCAGGGATTGCCGCAGCCCGCCGGGGCTCTTTCCTTGCAATCAAGAGGCGTAGCGGAGGATGATCTTCAAGCCGCCATTAGCGGCCTGGCGTCTGGGGCGAGGTGCGCTTTTGCTTCGGATCAGCGCGCCGGGGAATGGAAATTCGCAAGTAACTATTTGTAGTCGGACAGACTGTAAGCTCTACGGCGTGGGTGCGCTAACGGGAGTGATCGGGACGTCGAGGCCGTAGATTTACGGGGGTCGTCGCGGAGACGCGACGAAGGGGATTGGCATGATGGGAAGTCGCGTTTCGTTTGATGCGGGACTTGGGCTGGTCGCCTTGAGCGCGATGGCGTTCGGCACTGCGATCGCCCTGTTTCATTCCACCGAATCTGCAAGCGCCGCGGACCGGCGGGCTGCGCAGTCCAGCGGCGTCTTCGTCAGCGAGATGAGCGACGTCCAGCGCGTCAAGGTGACCGTCAACAAGTCGCGCACCTTCAGGGTCGATACTGCATTTTCGACGATCGTCGCCGGCTCGCCCGATATCGCCGACGTGAAGTCGCTGAGCGACCATCTCGTCTACGTGCAAGGCAAGAAGACCGGCACCACCAACGTCATCCTGTTCGACAGCTCGATGAAGCAGATCGGTATTCTCGATGTCGAGGTGACGTTCGATATCGGAAATCTGCAGCAGAACATCCAGGCCGGCACCGGCACGCGCGGCATCCGCGTGTCCGCATCCGAAGGCCAGGTGGTGCTGAGCGGCATGGCAACCGATGCGGTCGCTGCGGAGAAGGCGCTCACGATTGCCAAGGGCAGCATTCCCGATGGCGGCGTCGTCGTCAACGCGATGAGCGTTGCAGCGCCACAGCAGGTGATGCTCGAAGTCCGATTCCTGGAAGTCGCCCGGTCCGCAGGTCGCGATCTCGGAGTCAATCTTTACGGCGGGAACGCCAGCGGATCACGCGGATTCAATACCGGCCTCGGTCCAAACGGTCCGGGTGGCGCGATCACCTCAGCCGGGCGCATTCAGGCCGACTCGTCGGGCACGCCGATCAAGGATCCGGTGAGCAACGGCTATGTGCCGACCCCCGGAGGCCTCCCGTTGATCGGTACCGCTGCCACCCTGGCCGGCGGTGCCGTTCCCTACGGGACCCTGCTCACAAGCGTATTGAAACTCAATAATGGCAATACGCTCGATCTGATGATCAATGCGCTGGAGACCAAGGGGGTTCTTCGCCGGCTCGCCGAGCCGAACCTGATCGCACTGTCCGGCGACGCCGCTCGCTTCCTGGCAGGCGGCGAGTTTCCGGTGCCGGTCCCGAGCCAATCGACGAATGGCTTTCCGACCATCACGATCGACTACAAGAAGTTCGGCGTCGAACTGGCCTTCGTACCCACCGTGCTGTCACGCGGCGTGATCAACCTCCGCGTCGAGCCCTCAGTCAGCGAGCTTGATTTCGCCAATGCGATCACGATCCAAGGTACCACCGTTCCCGCACTGACCCGCCGCGACGCGCGCACGACGGTCGAATTGCGCGACGGCCAGAGCTTTGCGATTGCCGGTTTGCTGCAGACCCGCAACCGGCAAGACGTTTCGCAGCTACCCTGGATCGGCTCGGTGCCGGTGCTCGGAACCTTGTTCAGCAGCAAGTCGTACCAGCAGGAGGAAACCGACCTGGTCATTATCGTGACGCCGCGTCTCGTCGCGCCGGCGGCGCCCGGCCAGCAACTGGCATCGCCGCTCGACTCGCGCCTGCCGGCCAACGACGTCGATTTCTTCCTCAATGGCCAGATGGAAGTTCGCAAGCGCTACGACGACTACGTCAATTCCGGCGGCGAGGTGAAAGGGCCTTACGGCCACATCATCGCGCCCAATGCGGTCGCACCGGTTCCGCTCCCGGCTGCCGCTGCAAACCAGCCGGTCGTGAAAACCCTGAACTAGAGGAGGCGAGAGATGACGACCAAATATCTGGCTCTGCTCGCCCCCTTGATGCTCGGCGGCTGCTATGGCGTATACGGTCATGACGAGATGGACCGCTACGTCCAGCGTTCCGACACCATCACGATGAGTGCCGGCAACGCCAAGGAGGTCAATGCCGTCACCCACACGATCCATCCGTGGCCGGCCTATGTCGGTGACCGCAGGATCGCATATGATGCGCGGCGGACAGGCGAGGCCGTGAAGCGCTACGGCACCACAACGCGGCCGGTCGATCAGCTTCCCGACATGGGCGACCCGACCAAGGCGATGGGCCAGCCGCCGCCCGTCACCACCATTCAGAATGTCAACACAACCGGCTTGGGAGCGGGGACCGGAGGCTCGATAGCCGTCGGGGTTGGAGGCAAGCAGTGATGAGCTGACGGGTCTCAGCCTGCTGGCATTTGCCGTTGGGGTGTCGATTTCTCGATCAATCCCTGCGGTGTCGGCCGGATGATGGGGCAGGGACTCGGAAGCGGAGATGCGACGTTGGGTTTCTGGCGCCGGCCTCGGTGTTTGGTCGTGCGGTCTGTTTTTGTAGGTTGTTTTGCGATGATGTTTCGAAGGGTGCAGGAGATGCGCTGGAATTGGGGAATGAGGCGAGGATTGCATCGTCTCGCGCCAGCGTTGATCTGTTGCTGCCTGGCGACCGGCCTTGCCGGCTGTGACTACACGACGCGCGAAGCTGCGATCGTCGCGCCGGTGGATCCGCCCGGCGGCGATCCGGTGCAGGAGCCGACCGACGTCAAATACTATCCCTCCGATGAGCCGGTGCGGATGGGCCTCGAGCAATACAACCGCGGCAACTACGGGATCTCCCAGCGCTATTTCAAGGACGCGGTCGAGAAGGCGCCGAAGGACGTGACGGCCTGGGTCGGGCTCGCAGCGAGCTATGACAGACTGCGCCGCTTCGATCTTGCCGATCAGGCCTATGCCCAGGCGATCCGGATCGGCGGCGAGACCGTCCAGATCCTGAACGATCAAGGCTATTCCCTGATGCTGCGCGGCAATCTCAGCGCCGCGCGACACAAGTTCGAGAAGGCGTATGCGCTCGATCCGGGCAACCCCGTCATCGCCAACAATCTCGAACTTCTCAACGGAAGCCGCAAGTTCATCGAGCGGCCGCCGAACAATCAGCCGTAGGATGGTTGCGGCGGCAAGCGATGCCGCCGCGTCGATCTAGTTCGGCATCAGCACGGCATCGATGCGGCGGCTGTTTCGCGTGCTGATGATGATCACGCCGTTGCGGATCGCAAATCTCGCTCCGACCAGTCGTGGCGCCTTCTCCGTCAGCGGCGACGGCAACGGAATCATTCCGCCCGTGACGGGATCGCCGACGTTGATCGGCGGCCCGCCGCCGGCGGCCGAAGGGGCCGCCTTGATGTATTCCCTGATCAGCTGAATCTCCTCTCGCGAGAGGTTGAGCGCAGTCTGCTCGCTGCCGGCATCAGAGGCGTTCTTGTTCGCCCCAAGCTTGTCCTGCGCCTCCTGTTGCGCGGCCTCGCGTTTCGCGGCGTCCTGTTCGAGCCGCGTGAGACGGTCTCTCAGCGGGACCAGCTCCCGCCGCAGCGCGGCGTTGTCCGACTTCAGCGAAGTGATCTGGCCGAGTGCAATCGCTGCCGCAACGCATGCAACGACCGAGATCAAGCTGAGGCATGCAACGGCCAGCCCCGGCATTGCAGCGCCATTCACCCTTTTCCGATCCGGCGTTTCGCCGTCGGAGTGCCGCTGCCGCGCTCGGGTAAACCGCGGCAGGCTGGTGCCGAGGCGTTTCACAAGGTGTGAGAGCCGGGAAGCGCTTCGGTCAGTCTCGTGAATGGAGCCAAATGCCGGCTCGGGGACGATCGGGGAGCGCGCGGGCAGGTCGGGGGCTGCCGTCGAGCGGCTTGCTCCCGAGGTCGGGCGACCGTCAAGGCCCTCTTGCATCATGAAAGGGACTGGCCGGTCGATCACGCCGGGCCGTTCGATCACGGCATTCCTGATCGCATCGCGCGGGTCGGCAGCAACGGTCTCTAGGTGCTCCGCCTGCGGTTCGCCGGCCTCCTGCTCGTCGAGTTCCTGTTCGATCCGGGACGCTTCGAGCTCGCGCCATAATGCGAGGCCGGAGTCCGTGATCTGCAGCCCAGCCTCATTGATCGAAGCCCATCCGGATTGGAAGACGTCGGCGTCGCCAAGTTCTGCCGATCGCTTCAACTTCGTGGCTGCATCGCCCGCCGCGATCATGCGCTTGACCTCGCGGCTGACCTCTTGAAGCGGGATCCGTTGCTCGGGTCTTGCGGCCAGCACGCTCAAGATCGCCAGATTGAACCTCATGTGGCGCCTCTCGATGCCCCGGCAACCGGTCGCGTGGCCGCCGCGCTCGCGTGCAGGCGCTGTACGGAGCGCAGAAGACCTCGAAGCGGATCAATCATGCCGGCGCGGACGTCCGTCAGTCAGTGAGCCGGGCAAGTCTAGCGGCCCCCGCAGAGGCAAACAATGCGCCTTCCGGCGCACGACATCCGTGAAGCCCTTCAGAGAAACTCGCGAAGCCTGGAGAGCTCGATCACGTGCTCGGGCGACAGCACATCCGGCACGAGGGGAGGCTGCGACGTGGTCCGGATCTCGTAGAGATGCCGGGTCTTCTCGGGCTTGCCCATGAAGTCCCGAATGCACTGGTCGAGCGTTCCGTTGACGATCATATAGGGCGCGCGATCCTCTCGCCGGGCATTGCTGAGAGAAGGCCATTTGTAGAGGGAGGCCGCGGCCTGGAAGTCCACCTGATGCGAGTGGTCGGTCATTCCTTGATCTCTACCCGAAAAAGCCTGTTCGTCAAACAACGCGACCGATGAGCGAGCTGGCGCGGCGGGACGCACACCCGCGCGTTGTCGCGCTCGTCCTCGGCAGAGAATGCCTGTGGACGTCGAGCGACTAGTCGATTGCCTCGCGGTGATTCCTTGGACTGCGACCGGCAGCCCGCTTCGATGCCTGGCACGACAGCGCATGCCCAACGGTCGTCGGACGACCGCCGGCGCCCGCGACCATTCCCTCTCGGCCGGGATTGAATATGTTCTTGTTTTGTTCTATTCTCTATTGTAGCGTCCGGAGACGAGCGGTTTTGGTCAGGTCAGGGATGAACCGGTTGAGATGGCAACCGCAGCCACCATCCTTCACGCGGACCTGGATGCGTTTTACGCGTCGGTCGAGCAGCTGCTTGAGCCGTCGCTGCGAGGCAAGCCGATCGCCGTCGGCGGCGGGGTTGTGCTTGCCGCGTCGTATGAGGCCAAGGCTTTCGGGGTCTATGGCGGCATGTCGGGGCGGGAAGCGCGCCGGCTTTGCCCGCAACTCATTTTCGTCGGCGGCCACTTCAGTGAATACCAAAGGCTGGGCGACGCGGCCATCGAGGTGATCGGCGACTTCACGCCGCTGGTCGAGCGCATTTCGATCGACGAGGCGTTTGCCGACGTTGCCGGCTGTACGCATCTGTTCGGAACGCCCGCCGAAATAGCAGCGGCGATCCGGCGGCGCGTGCGCGCAGAACTCGGCCTTGCGATCTCCGTGGGCGTCGCGCGCACCAAGCATCTGGCCAAGATCGCCTCCCAGGTCGCAAAGCCCGATGGACTGGTCGTCGTCGATCCCGACGCCGAGCTCGGATTCCTGCACGAACTGCCGGTTGAATTGATGTGGGGAGTAGGGCCGGTCACCAGGACACGGCTGGACGCGATCGGCGTCACGACGATCGGTCAACTCGCCGAATTGTCGGAGCGGTCGCTGACGCGGTTGCTCGGACCGGCGGCGGGCGAGAAGCTCGCTGCGCTGGCCTGGAATCGCGATCCCCGACAGCTCACGCCGCATCGGCGCGCGCGATCGGCAGGAGCACAATCGGCGCTTGGCCGAAAGCCCGCGACCGAGCAAGTCATCCGGCCGACGCTGCTTCATCTGGCCGACCGCGTCGCCACGCGGCTTCGGGCGAAATCCCGGCCCGGACGAACCGTGACGGTGCGCGTTCGCTTCGCCGACCTGAAATCGGTGACGCGCTCGATGACGCTCGATGCGCCCGTGTGCACGACGGTGATCCTCGCCAGGCTCGCCGAGAAGCTGGTGCGCGCTGCTCTTGCTGACCATCCAGGCGAGAAGATCATTTCGCTGCTGGCAATCTCGGTGTCGCATCTCGAGGAGCATTGGGATCTTGCGCTCGAGCTTCCGCTCGGACTGGCCGATCAGGCGCTTCGTCCTGGAAGTCCGATAGGGATGGCGCGCTGGGCCGCGGACTGTGCCATCGACAAGGTCCGCGATCGTTTTGGCTGGGATGCGATCGGATATGGTTCGGCGGCGCTGGAGGCTGTTCGTTCGGTGCCCGACGACTTCCGCAAGCTGGCCGAGAAGGACCTCTAGCCCTTCGCTGGTTCACCGGCTTGTCATCGCATTAAGAAAACGCAATCTGGAATCGCGGGCTTGTGAGGTGCGGCTTCGTGCGCCCGCTCTATCCTGAGCATGCGGAGGATAGCCATGAAGTTCAGCTCCGAACTGATCCAGACGATGCGTGATGCGTTGGACGCGGTGATGGCAAGCGTACCGGCCGATCAATCCGTGTTCGGCCTCAAGGCAGCCGTTGCCGAATGCATCTTGCGAACGGCTGCGCACGGCCAGACGTCGTTCGACGGGCTCGTGACGGCGGCGTCTGATCAGCTTCAATCGATCATTTCGATGCTGAGCTAGAAGGCCGGATCGCGCCCAGGCGCCACCGATGGCCGCGTTGGCGCGTTGCTGCGCAGCCTCGTTGGGCGCCTACGATGAGCCCATGCCTTCCCGGGCGATCCTGGTAAGGGCCTCGTATCCGGATGGCGTCAGGTGCAGGAGATCGCTCTTGTAATTGGCGCACGGCGTTGTTCGTCCGCATGCGATGTCGGAGGCATCGATGGTTCTAATTCCGAGTTCCCGGCTTCTTCTGCTCAGCTCGGCATTGACGGATCCAATATTCTCGGCTGCTCCCTTCATCTGGTCGCCGCGCGGAAGAATCTGGATCGAGAAAATCTTGCCGTTCGGCCAAAGCGACCTGATCTCCCCAAACAGCTTCTTATAGGATTCCATCACGCCGCACGGCTTGTCGAGATAGATGTTGTTGGTCCCCACCAGCACGATGATGGACTTTGGCTTGATCGTCCGCAGCCGCTCGCGTTCGTGCTCGATGAACCAGAGCGTGTTCTGGATCCTGTCGCGTCCGACGCCGAGGTTGGCCACCGGGCCGGCGCCGAGTGATGCAGCCAGTTCCCTCGGCCACGCCTCGACCAGCGAGTCGCCGAGCAAGACCGTCGAGACATCGCCTGACAGGCCCGACACATTTCGTTCATACTTGCGCAAGGCATCGGCGTTGTCCGGCAGGGCGGCCGTTACGGCAAATTGCGTGTCGGTCTTGTCGCATGCAGCTCTCGAACTTTGCGCTCGTCCCGCCGATGGTAGACAGAGCGCCGCGACAATTGATAACGTCGCCGCGACATAAACGGTTGATGTCGTTGACGCGGCGTTGCGAGGTTCTCCATCAAGCGTTTTCGATGTCATTGCGCGGTTCCATCTGAGGGCAGTCAATCCGATGTCGCTGAGCATTTCGATCGTGGGACAGTCAAACAGCATCTTGAAGGCAGGCTTTTTCCAGAAGCTCTTGGATGCCGATGACACAATTGAAGTGAAATCATCAGCAAGGATCGGTGCATCTCCGTCCTTGCTCGGTCCGTACTTCGCCCAGGGCGACTTCTTCAAAGGCTCGGAGTTTTGCATCGTCGATACGTGCGTGATCGATTTTTCGCTGCTTTCTGCCAATGCGATCGATTACTACGATGTTGTGAGGTGGGTCGAGTGGATTGGGCATTCCGCCAAGCGCGCCAATTGCGAGCCGGTTTTTGTTTGCATACCGGTGAGCGACATCAACGCATCAAGGACGATCATCTCCGCCTGTATTTCCGTCTGCCAGAAGCATGACTGGTACTACTTCGATGTCCGGGACGTCATCGCCGCCGTCGCCAAGTCCGGGAAGGTGGACGCGAAGGAACTATATGCAGACGGCAGTCATCCGGCCGAATTCCTGTCGGGTGTGATAGCGACGCACCTTGGCAATTTCTTGACTAAGATAGGGACGGCGGAGACTGCCAAGTGCAAACGCACGTTTGCGTTCACGTCTTACGAGCGCGTGCCGCTCAAGGATCAAATAGCGGGCAGACTGGTCGAATACTCGTCGAGGTTGATTGCGTTTTCGGGTGTCCGGCTGGAACGCGGCGAGACGTATCCGATCCACATCGGGTCGGATTCATCGATCCGCGGCCTCATGGTGAACTCGGCGGCGTGCAAGGGCGTGCTGTCGATCGAGGGTGACCGAACCTTCTACAAGAACCTGCGTCTCACGCCCTATCACCCGACCAACTTCGAGGCACGACTCATCCCAATCTGCAGGCCAATTCGAGACCATCAGGGAATGGTCAGGCTTTCGCTGACGAGCCAGCATGTGTCCATGAGCGATGTTACCTTTCATAGCTCGCAGGACGGGGGTGACGAAGGCTTCATCGAAGTTGCCGATCTCCTCGTCGAGCGAGGATGCGATCTGGTAACTTACACCACCACGCGTCCCGCCGATCCGGCCTCGATCAGGTGGATGCCTGATTGAGAGGCGCCGCAACCAAGTTGACCGAGCTCTTGGGCATGGACCGCGGCAAAGGCCTGCGGCTCGGGCGGAGGTCTCGGGCGTCTGCATGCTCGGCCGGCCATTGGGGCCCTGGCCGAACCAGGCATGTCCCGCGGGGCATGCCACGGCACGTATTGCCCTCGCAATATTCCGCGCTCCTACCGACCAACAATCTTTCGGGCGCTGTTAGACGCCCCGTTCTGAAAGTCGATGGATAAGTCGGTCAACGCTTTGGCTGACAATGCCCCTCCGCCGTAGAATCATCGCGATTCGGAGGCGCGCTTCATATGTCTTCTCAGTCCCTCCATCCTGGCGATGTCGTTAGGTTGGTTCACATGCTCGCGGCCGCAAGGACCGGTCGGCCGTGTGTCTGGTTGCGACAATGACGCCAGGCTATTGGGAATTCCGCTCCAAGGGTGGCACGTTTCGCATCGTGCCATCGAACGGGCGATTTCACTTCTACTTCGAGGAGGAGAATTTGGGATCGTATCACTCGGCAGTGGCCGCGCTCAGCGATCTCCTCGGCGGCTATTCCCATTACCCATCGGCCCGCGGGCTACCGTTTGAAGTCCCCGAATGGACGTTCGTCAGAACGGGATAAGGATGGTTATGGCTGCGAGCGTCTGGAGTATTGCTTGCGCAGTGTTCTGATGGGTGACGTTCCGCCGAGCTGCGTCCATATCGATCGTTAAGCATCGTGTCGGTCGTGTCTTTACCGGGCGGCTGCGCCCAGCGAGCGACGGTCGTGCAGCGGGAAGTTGCGACTTGACCCAGGCCAAGGAGCTCTCCCGGTTGATGATCACCGAGGGCAGAGCCACTTCCCTCCTTGCCTGAGCTGAAGTACGCTACCCGCTTTCCCATTTGCTACTTCGATGACCGCTCAGTCGGGACAACTATTGCCCTTGGTTCTGTTTTCAGTCGGATCAGATTGGTCTTGATACGGAGCGCCAAAAATGGACTCCACGCTGGACAACAAGGTTGCGGAAGGGCGGCTCGCGAGTTTGGACGAGCAGCTTTCGAACCTCGCGCGCGAAGCGGGAGTCAGCCCTTCGAGCCCGCCGACCGGCATGAAGGTGCCTCGTGCGCCGCTAGCAACTATTCGACGATTGAGAGACTGGCGCTACCCTGCCTCCGTCGGTCTTGTATTGCTGGCATCCATCGGTGGCGGTGTCTGGTGGTGGTCCTCCGCTGGTACGGCGGTCGTGCCCTCTTCGAGGCCTGCGCCGCTGACACAAGTCCCGCCGAAAGACATTGCGCCGACCTCCGTCGCACTTTCTCCCGACCTGGCACAGCAGCTCGGACCGATGGCGCGCGACCTCGCTGCCTTAAGGCAAGCGGTCGAAAGGCTGCAGTTGAGGCAAGACCAACTGGTCCGCGACAATGATAGCGTGGCAAGGCAAATCACGGCGGGCCAGGCGGAAATAGCACGCAACAACAATGTCATCGACGAGATCAAGGCTGTCCAAAGTCAGATGGCGCAAGACAGCAAGACGCTCACCGAGCGGCTCAGCGCAAGCCAGGAGCAGTTGGCCCGTCTGATCGCTAACGCCTCACCACCAAAGGTGGATGCTGAAGTGCCTGAGCAGACGTCAGAACAACCAAAAGCAACCTCCGAAGTACCATTGCCGCGTCCGCGGCGGCCGACCAATGTCACACAGGCGCACAAGCCGGCGCGCCCGCAAGCCAACAAGCCGCAACCATCGGCATGGCCGTGGTCAGTGCGCTGATCTGCGCGACCGCCATCACGACAAGCAGCACGGAGAGGCCGCAGACGCTTTGACTGCGACCTCCAGTCGACAGCCCGCGATCGCTCTCATCTTGGAGTGGGTTTCAGGGCCGCACTGGCCAACCGCTTGCCTATAGCGGGTGACATCGCGCGGGCCCCGCAGCGCGGATGGCCGAGCCGTAAAAACGATCTGGCTCGACGTCATGCAAGGCGCGACTTCGGAGGATCGGCGACCTGAAGGTCTTTGCCATGTGAGAGGTCGTGGCTTGGTTCGCCGAGATCGGGTGTATCGGCATAGCCCTTGCTCTAGAGGTGATGCTGGGAATTTCAGTGTCCCAGTTTAGGAAAGAACCGTCACCGGGCGTGCATTTTTGAGACCCGTGGACTGACCGATTGGGAGGTATCGTTGAAGCTCGCCGCGCCCGTATACCCTAGATTCCTCGTTCGGAAGGGAAGCACCGACTGGATGGTTTATGACCGAAAACTCAAGGGGCCGGCGCAGCTCGAAAGAGGTGGCCGCTTTGCCGAGAAGCTTACGAAGGAGCAGGCCGAACGCATAAAGCAGGCGTTGACCGAAGCTCTGCCGACGCCTGGGGACAATGCGCCGGCCTAGACTAGCCGTGATCGACTGTCTCGCGTCGTGTCGGCGAAACAGACCGCGAACAAATGACGCCAGTGTTACCTAGTAAGGTATATGAACAGAAAGAGACCTCGGGGAACGAGGCTTCGTTGAGCAAACCAAGCCTTTGCTGAATTCGACTGTGATTGCTGATCGTTAAGGACCACCATTGCTTGCTGAGCCTTTGGAACAAGCTAGGAACTTCTCGACAGGCTCGTTTTTCATTTACCAGCCGCAGACCGGCACTGCAGTCAGTATCAGCGTGATGCGATGATCTTGCAGAGGAAGCAATCCGTTCACGTCATCTTCGACGCGCCATGTACGAGGCCATTCGTCCTTAGCCTCTGGATCGCCAACTGTTCCTCGGTGAGGCGCCGTTCGACGAATTCTCTTTCTTGTTCGGTCAGGTTGCCCTTGAGTAATCGGCGATAGCGCTCGACATTGTTCCCGTAGACTTTCAGCCGCATCAGCTGCTCGTCGGTCATCTTCGTCTCCATGCGAGACCGGTGACGGGCAGACAGCCCCCGGCCATTCCCAAGAAAATATTGCAGAGATCAAGGAAGACTCTCGCCGCTGTCTCTGCGCCGCTTCAATGATTTCGGTCGCGACTTTGCGCAGTCTCCTGGCAGCGTGGAAGGCGACGATGCGCACCGAATAGCTGCTCTGCATGGAAAGGCGCGGATCAGCATCTTGCGATGCGTACTCGCATCGTCATCGGTCTTGCGCGCGGCGCGACCTATCCAAGACCATAAGGCCTCCCGCAGTAAAAAGCTCATGCCTTGGTCCGCATCTTGCGAGCGATCAAAGGCGTGCAATGAACAATCTGATCCCGCGGCAATGAAGCGGGCGTAGACTAGTTACCTTTGTTTGCAGAGAGCGGGTCGGAAATTCCGGGGTATTCTGTCGGACATGCAGTGTGCGCAAGTCCGTCGCAGAGACACCCCGACTCACGATCAACTCGAGACATCATGAGATCTGCGTCGACAGCAGCCCGGTGGAACGGGCGATCTTTCTCGTTCGGGATGCAATTTTCACGCGTGCATCGCCCAAGAAAATCACCTCACCGAAGGCAAAGCGCTTCGGTTGCTGCGTCAGGTCCGGGTGGCACAGCGCATAATCCGGAAGGGTTAGGCGGGCTCCTCCAAGGGGAAATGGCGCGCGAGGGCGAACTGCACGAAACTACGAGGAAATTTCGGATTGGCGAGGGCAGAGCCAGATGGGCAGAATGAGTGCAGCAGTGCCTCCGACCGGAAGAGATGGATTGCGTCCGTTGCTCGTGCTCGCGATGCTGGTGCTCACGAGCGTTCCGCTATTCGGCGCGGGTGTGCAGGCGCAACCTGCTGCATCTCGTCAGTTGCGGCGAGAGCCTCAGCCAGAGAAGCCGCAAGTGACGATGAATGCCTGGACTATCGGCCTCGCCGGTGGCCTGCTCGAGGGCGCACCCATTCGCCTTGCAGCCGAAATGGCGCGCGTTGTGGACGATGGCGACAAGCTGCACGTCTTGCCGGTCGTGACACGTGGTCCGACTGAGAACGTGAACTCGTTGCTCTATTTGCGCGGCATCGATGCCGCCATCATCAATTCCGACGTGCTCGATGAATACAAGAGCCAGGTGCCGGACATCCAGCAACGGCTGGCTTACGTGCTGAACCTGTTTCCGTCCGAACTCCATATCTTCGTTCGCCCCGAGGTTCAGAGCCTGAACGATCTCGTTGGAAAGAAGGTCAACTTCAATAACCTGGGGACTGCCGCGGCCTATTCGGGACCGCTGATCTTCAGCCGGCTTGGTCTCGACGTAGAAAAAACCTTCATTCCTCATCAAGTCGCGCTCGAGCAGATGCGCAAAGGTGAGATGGCCGCGGTCGTCTTCATCACCTCCAAGCCCGTGGACGCGTTCGTGCGCGGCCGCTGGGAGCCCGGATTCAAATTCCTGCCCGTCCCCTATGACAAGAAGTTTGAGGACTTCTATCTTCCCGCCTCGCTAGACGCCGCGGAGTATCCCAATCTTATCAAGCCGGGCGATCACATCGCGACAATCGCGGTGCCGACCGCGCTGGTGGCCTTTAACTTCCCGGTCAAGTCGAACCGCTACGAGCGCCTTGCGCGCTTCGTGGAGTCCCTGTTCTCGCGAGTTGACAAGCTGCAGCAGCCCGGCTTCGACCAGAAGTGGAAGACCATTAATCTCGCGGCGACCGTTCCTGGCCTGACGCGTTTCCCTGCGGCGCAGGCATGGCTCGATCGCGAGCCGCGCGCCGCCACAAATCCATCGCAATGAGACGCGCGGCGATCCGCATCGTGGCTGGAGTCTTGCTGGCAAGCGGTATTGCCTCGGCACAAGCGGAGGGACCTCGTCGCATTGCTCAGCTTCGTGATTGCTCCTCCATGGAGCGCCCGGAAGGGATCGAGTGCTCCGACAAGCTGCCGCGAACGTCAACGCCGTCCCAGCCTAACAACTGGGTCATTAGCGTGACGACATCGCCTCTCGACTATTCACCCGTTGCTACTGCCACGACGGCGTCTCGCGATGGTATCGGCGAAAGCGGAATGACGCTCTCGATCCGCTGCCGTGGCGGACGGAGCGAATTGATCGTCGGTGGATCGCACGTGTCCGGTCGCACCGACGGATATACGCTTGCCTATCGTATCAACGACGGTCAACCGCAGCAGATCGATGCAACCGTGCCGGCGTCCGGGACCGGCGTAGCATTCGGCGGCGACGTGATGCGCTTGCTGCAGTCGCTTCCGGACCGCGGAACTCTGGCTATTCACCTTGCGTCCCGTGCTGGTTCCGCGCTGGACGCGGTGTTTCCGTTGGTTGGTCTGGATACGGTGCGCGCGAGGATCTCCGCCGCCTGCAAGTGGCCGCAACCGGCCGCCAAGCCGAACGGATAGAGGATTTAATGACGTGTGCTCAATAGGAGAGGCATCATGCGAGTGTTTCAACATATTTTGACGATAGCGACCATCGGAGCCGCAACGATCCTGCTTGGCGCTCCCTACGCTGCGGCTGAGCAGGGCGGCGGACGTTATTGGACGCCAATGACAGCGAGCACCGCTGCAGAACATGTCACGGCAAAAACCCGTGTCGCGCGCAAGGAGGCCGCTCGCAAGAAAGAGCGATCCATTCTCAACGCCAACGCCCGGATTCCATCCGACGCCAAGGCGCACAACCTGATCCTGCAAGTGAATACGAACGACCCTGCTGCCATGAATCTCGCACTCAACAATGCGACCAACGTCGCGCAATACTACAAGGAACTCGGCGAGAAGGTGAAGATCGAGGTGGTCACGTTCGGACCCGGCCTGCACATGCTTCGCGAGGACACGTCGCCCGTGAAGGCCCGAATTGAGGAGATGGCGCTAAGCACGCCGGAAATTTCGTTCAAGGCCTGCGGCAATACTCAGGAAAAAATGCACAGTGCCGAGAAGAAGGACATCCCGATCATTCGTCAGGCGGAGGTGGTGAAGTCCGGCGTCGTGCGCGTGATGGAGCTGCAGGAAAAGGGTTGGTCCTATGTAAAGCCGTGACGCACAACCTTGTCCGGAAAGGGCCGCAATGCGGAATTGTGGCCTTGCGCCGAGGGTGGGGGACTTGACGCCTCGCCTCGGTAGATCGTGTTGCCATACGAAAGGTGATTGCGGATGGATCGCACGGTTCTCGCTGATGCTGAAGTAGGCCCCGCCTGCGACATCTCAGGCGCGCCGCCGCGAGGTCTGCCCAGTGTTGCACAGCCCGTGCTCCTGTGGACGACGACCGTCGCCATGCTCGCGACTGCGTGGGTACCCGAAGTGACACGGGCGTCGCCCGATGCGGTTCGTCTCGCGGCGGATGCGCAGCAAACGACGGCCCTTCGCAATACCAATTCGGCCGCCGCGGCAAAGGGCGGCAACTCCAAAGTCGGGACGGGAGACGAAGGCAGTACCGAGCGGCGGGTGCTGACGGTGCAGGGAGCGCGCGACCAGAGCGGGCCTGCCTCGGACCAGGTGCCCAATTCGGGTGAGAGCCTGTCCTGCGAACTCTCGGCCGCAAGGCTCGACATTGGCTTGTTGCAGCGCATCGAGCACCAGCGCGAGCGGGCGGAAATGTTGGAGCAGGATCTTGCCGCGGCTCGACGCGACGTCGAGGTCCAGACTGCCTTGGCCAATAAGGCCATCGAAGACGCCGCCCGGGTGAAGCAGGCCGTGCAGGGTGGCGAGGGGGTACAGGACGGGTTGCAGCAGGCGCACGAGCGGGCAGCAGGGCTGGAGCAGGATCTGGCGGCTGCGCGACGCGATCTCGAGGTCCAGACCGCGCTGGCGGCGCGAGCAGGCGAGGAGGTTCTAGAGCTGAAGCGGTCGGGCAAGATCGGCGCGGCCGAGACCAGCCAGGCGCCAGCAGGGGGCGGAGTGCCGGCGCCCGGCCTTTCCCTGGCGCGGAGTGCAGTCCAGGCCTACGAAGCTCAAGTCCGTGCGGTTGAAGGAGAACCAGCCGAACTCGGACAAGCGACTGCGAGCGATGCCGGTCCGTATCGCTACCCGGAGCGGTTCGCACGTCTCGAGCAGGACCTCGCGGTCGCGCGAGGCGAGCTCGAGACGCAGACCACGATCGCGACCAAGGCAAGCGAAGAGGCGTCCCGCCTCAGGCAGTCGCAGGAGAGGGACGCGGCGGACTTGCAGCAGGAACGCGACCGGTCTGCGCGGCTGGATCAGGATCTCGCGGCGACGCGGCGTGATCTGGAGACTCAGACCGCGCTTGCAATGAAAGCGAGCGAGGAAGCATCCCGCCTGAAAGCCGCGGGAGATCGCGGAGCGCCGGACCTGCAGAAGGAGGTGGAGCGGTCCGCGCTGCTGGAGCAGGATCTCGCGGCGGCGCGGCGCGATCTGGCGGCCCAGACGGCGCTGGCGGCAAAGGCGGGCGAGGAGCTCTCGCGTCAGAAGCTGTCGGTGGAAGCCGTGGCCGTCGATCTGAAGCAGTCGCGCGCGAAGGCCGACGCGCTGGCCCTGGAGCTGTCCCAGGCGCGCAGCTCGATATACGCATACGAGGCGCAGGCCCTTAAGGCTGGAGAAGAAGTAGCGGAGCTCAGGCGCGCGGCGGAGGGTGCCGCGGCTTCAGCTCACAAGGCCTCACCCGACGGACAATTGGCCCGGTTGGAGCAGGACCTCGCGGCGGCTCGCCGTGATGTCGAAGCGCAAGCCGCCCTGGCAGCGAAAGCAAGCGATGAAGCAGCCCGATTGAAACGGGAGAAGGAGAACGGCGCGGCAGAGGTGCAGAACCTGCTGCAAGCGGCGGTCAAGAGCGCTGCAGCCAACCTGCAAAAGGAGCGTGAGCGATCCGCACGGCTGGAGCAGGATCTGTTGGCGGCGCGACGTGATCTCGAGAGCAAGACCGCGCTGGTGGCGCAGGCAGGTGAGGAATCATCCCGACTGCAAACAGCGGGCAAGACCGCCGCGGCGGATCTGCAAAAGGAGCGCGAGCGGTCGGCACGGCTGGAGCAGGACCTGACGACGGCGCGGCGCGATGTCGAGTCCAAGACTGCATTGGTAGCCAAAGCGGTCGAGGATCTGTCCCGGTTGACATCTGCGGCGAAGAGCGGCGCGGCGGATCTGCAAAAGGAACGCGAGCGGTCGATGCGGCTGGAACAGGACCTGGCGGCAGCGCGTCGCGATAATGAGGCCCAGGCGGCGAAGGCCGCGAAGGCAAGCGAGGATGCATTGCTGCAGACGAAGGCAGCAGAAGCCGGCGCTGCCGAGCTGAGGCAATTGCGCGCCGAGAGCGCAGGCGTGAAGGCGCAGAACTTCTTCCTGTCGCGGAGCGCGATCCAAGCGTATGAGGCGCAGGGGCGCAAGGAGATCGGCGCTGCGCCGGATGTCCTGACGACCGGTTCGCCTGGCCCGGACAAGTCCAGCTCGATCGCAGCGGTTGCCAATCCGGCTCCCGCTGTTGCTCAGCCTGCTTCCGAGCAGGTTACCGAAGCGGCAGGGCTGGTCCTGCGTGCAAGTGCCCTGCTCCGGCAGGGCGATGTAGGCGCGGCGCGGCTTGTGCTCGAGCGCGCCGTCGAGATGGGCAGCGCCCAGGCGAGCTTCGCACTGGCAGAAACCTACGATCCGTTGGTTTTGGCGAAATGGGGAACTTACGGCACTCGCGGCGATGCGAGCAAAGCAAGAGCCCTGTATGCCAGGGCCGATGCGGCTGGAATCAAGGATGCGAAAGCTCGGCTGGACGCGCTGCATCGCTAATGTCTGCAGACACGACCGATCGGACCGACCTCGTCATCTGACACCGACTGAAGGCGGCTCAGCTTCCGTCACCGCAGTTCGGCCCGTCGCCGGTGACGGGCCCAAGCCGCTCAGCTTTCGCGAAGGTACGTCTGGAAGATCCTGGTATCGCAAGGAGACCTCGACCGTGTCGCCTGGTTGCAACTCGGTGTCTTCGCTCGCGACAATCTGTTCCGGCCCGTTCGCGCCTTTCCTGATGATGGTAATGTCGGGCTTGCTGCCCGCTCCTCGCACAAGCTGCGATCGAACCATCGCGGTGTACTGAATCTTCTCACCCACGGCCTGCAGCCTCTCGCGAACCTGGTTAAGCCGCAAGCTCGTGTCCTGCAGCTCACGCAGGAGGTCAAGTCGCCGCTGATCATCGAGCTTGGTCAGCCTTCTGACGAGTTCATCCTGCTGCTTCTTGACCTGCAGCAGTTGCGCAGAGGTTTGCAACTTCCTGGTCGACGACAGCAGAACCGCCCGACGCGCATCCGTGACGCGCGGGCTGGTCAGGGTGCCTCTGGCGAACATATCTTGCGCTTTCTGCAGCTCTTCCTGGTCCGACTGAAATCCCTCTTCCTCCCTCTTTTGCTGCTCGGACAGCACGCGCACTTCATCGTCTCCCTGCCGAACGCCGCGCTGGATGAACTCCTTCTCCTGCTGATAGTCGCTTTGCTTCGCCTTCAGATACTCCGTTTCCGCGTTGAAGATGTCTGAAATCGCCGATCGAGCTATCGGTGCCTCCCTCGCAGCGTTTGGAGCGATCTGGGTCGCATCTCCGAGTTCCGTCTTGATACGCCACAGCCGCGCCTGCTCTTTGGCGAACTCCGTCCAAAGCGATCCATATTCGGCTCTCAGGTCCGCCAGATCGAGATACGGATTGTTCATTCTCACATGCATGATGTCGTAACCGCTCGCCAGCGCTATCAGTTGACGTGCGGTGATTGACGGAAGGTAAGGGTACTGACCCGGCTTCGAGACATCGCCATTGATGTATATCGGCCTGTACTCCGCCACGGTCGCAGTGATTTCATCCGCATCGATCACGATGACGCTTTCACGCCCGTCCGGACTTCTCTGTCGAAACACCTTGTTTGCCAGTGCGGCGCCGACCTTGGTTCGGATCTGCGGTAGGCTCAGGCCGGCTACCTGAAGCACTCCGACGAGCGGCAACGATATGTTCCCGTCCGTCTGCACGGCTGCACGAGATCGCAGCTCCGGCACGCCCGCCGCCGCGACCTCCAGCACATCCCCGGTATTGACGAGATATTCGGCTTTCGCTTGGGCCACTGAAATCGTCAAGCCGAGGACGACCAAGCCCCATTTGATGCAACCGCCGAGGTCGTTGCCCAGGATGGTGGGCCTGAAACGCTTGCGCGGTGTGGAGTTCGGCATGACGGCAACTTTCTTTGCGACGTGGTCACCAGGATGAAACCCTCGGAATCTGTCGGCATACCAACACGTCACCATCGCTGACGTTCAGGCGGCCATCGAGGCGGACGATCGGAAAACCTGGGGTTCGTTTCCTCATTTGCGGCAAGGCAGGCTTCCCGCCCGCATTTTCGATTGATCGGCCCTGTTGATCGTCAATTCGAAGTTGCATCAGATCCATTGGGATGTGCGAACAAGCGGATCGGCAGCCGAATTTAGTCCGGCAGTGCCGCGGCTCAATGGACCATCGTAATTACCCATTTATTGCCTTTCCCAAGCCATGACCCGGAATGTACTGATTCAGCAGGAAATGTGCGATTGGGCCGTAGAGTGCCATGAACGATGCGTTCTTCACCAATTCGCCGGCCTCCGCCAATTTTCCGGTGCATCCGGTCCACGGCAGCTGGGTGAATTCAGCAAGTGCCGTCAGGCCGGGCAATGGCGCCACTGGCTATGACCGCTGCCGAACTCGTCGCCAGCGTGACTTCGGCGCATATTGCGGTCTTCGTCTATCAGAGGTCGATGCCGTGGCCATGCGCCGGCTTCGGCCAGCTACCTTGTCTGAAAAGGTGCATGAATGTCTATTGATGTGATTCAGCCGGCCGCACCTCCCTCTAAGCTTGCGTCCTTCCGTGAGCCCCCTTGCGCTTGTTGAACTGGTCGCCGCAACGGAACTCCAATCATCAGCGCTGGTACGATTATGTTGCAGAATACAACGGACAATTGGGCGAACCGGGACAACCCGCCGCCGCCGGAGTTTCATACTACGCCGGTCATTTCCCTGCTGGCGGTTGTGGCCTTCATACGGCGACGCCTGTTGACCATATTTCTGCTGTGCTGCGCAGCGCTTGGCGTTGCCGTGCTCTACCTCATCATGGCGGTGCCCACCTTTACAGCCAAGGCGCAACTTATCGTCGACTCGAAAGCGACCCCCGGCGACGTTGCGGCAGTCGCGACGATTGTCGAGAGCCAGATCGGAATCATAAGGTCTGAGAGCATCGCGAGTGCCGTGATCGAGAAGCTTGGCCTGGCGACGGATCCGGAATTTGCAGGAAGCCAGGGTAGTAGCGTGCTGTCCGTATCGCATCTGCTCGGCTGGACCAGACCGGAAGGCCAGGGTAGCGCCATGCGTTACGCCGTGGAATCCTTCGGGCAAAGGCTTACCGCCAAGCGCGTCGGCCCGACTTACCTTGTCGAACTCACCTTCAGCTGCAAAGATCCTGATCGGGCAGCGCAGATTCTGAACGCCGTCGCAGAAAAGTACATTACTCATCAAATGGACCAGGGCGGCTCGTTGCAAGATGAGACGTGGGTCCGGGATCGACTGAATGGCTTGAGCACCCAAGCGTCAGCTGCGCAAAAGGCGCTCGAGGACTTCAGTAAAAGCAGAAAAGATGCGCCGGAGTCCGCTGCCAATATGGATAGGCTGGCGGCCGCTGCGGAATCGACCAAAAGCGCTTATGACAATTTTCGTCACATGCTGCGCAGGCTGGAGGCTACGCGACAGCAGTCCTCGCCGGTGTTCGCTGCGAGTCTCATTACCCAGGCGTTGCCTCCCCTGAGGGCCGCTTCGCCAAAGCCCAAGACCGTGCTTGGAATAGCGCTCCTCGGTGGACTGCTTCTCGGCCTCGCCTTCGCTGTGCTGCAGGATCTGATGGAAGGTCACATCCAGTTCGCTGCGTGGGACCTCTTGCGCGGGCACGATGATGGAGCCGAGTGGCCCGCGCCGGACACGGTTCGACCGGATCATCAATCCGAAACATCGACGAAGACCAGGCCGGTACGCCTTACGGGTGCGGGGTGAGGGCGGAGCAGCCATTTTCAGACATGCTAGAGATACGTTGTGTTGAACGGCGGACGGGCAGGCGCCATCGGGTGATCGGTATCTGGCACGATGGCGCCTTGACCCGGCGAGCACGGTGCAGAGTTTGTGGTGCCGACCGCACCCGAGGTGAGTTTCAACGGGTCGGACGCCGCTGCGTACCGCGAAGCCATGCGCCCGAGTTCGGTCAAGCTGGAGCGCAAGGAGCCGGCCCGTCATGAGCGTTGCGCTAAGACATAGCGGCGGAACTCCCTATCGTCACGCGTCAGCGTACTCGCTCGGCGAAGGTGCAAAATGGCTCTTTCTGGCGATTGTTTTCATATTGCCCTTTCAGCGAGTGCCGTTTGTCAATACGAACCTGTTCGGCATACAAGGCGGCAAGCCCTTCAACCTGCTGTCGGCGGGAGTCTTGGTCTATTTGCTATTCCGAGTGTCGATCCTGTCAGCGACCGACAAGATTGAACGAACGTCAATCCGCGTTCTTCTGCTTTACTTCGTAACCTTCGCCATTGCTTTCGCTAGATCGATCCCGAACGCCCCTCTGCTCCATGAGCGCCTCCCGGATGTATTTCCAGAGTCCTATCTGGATTACGTCATGTCATACGGCATGGTTCCGGCGTTCTACATGTTGCCGTTTCTTTTCATTCTGAAGCGATGTCGCTCATTCCCGGAGATTGAGACCGTCGTCAATGTCATCTGCGTTTCGATTCTACTCCTATCTGCGAGCTTCATCTTCGTCGCCGCCATGAATCCCTCCGCCGCACTTTCAGGGCGTGCATCCGTTAATGGACTGTGCGAAGCCTACTTCGGCATCCACTACAATACGATGGGCACTATATACATCTGCACGGCGCCTTTGTTGCTGTACAAGGCGCTTACGCGCAGCGCATTCTGGATAGTGCCCGTCGCCTTGTCGCTTCTGGGGCTCCTTCTACTCTCATCGCGCAGCGCGCTCCTAACCGTTGCGGGCTCTTATGTTCTAATTCTGCTTTACAAACGCAAGTTCGCCGTCCTGGCTGTCGGCGCCGCGATGGTGGTCATCGCATCCGTTCTCTGGATCGCGCCAACCATGGATGCCATCCTTTCCATTGGTTTCGACGGGACGTCGGACGTGTCGGCTGATGAATTGCTTACTGGCCGCGTCGATTTCATTTGGATACCGCTGCTCAACGAATGGACGAGCGATCTCGGCCTGTTTCTGTTCGGCGCTGGTCGGTCCGGAATCATAACCAGTGAAGCTTGGTACACGGGAGCGCTCATCCAAGCCACTCATGCACACAACGCCATTATCGACTTCTTTCTCGACTGTGGAGCGATAGCGACCGGCATTCTTCTCGTTTTCATGTGCATCGGGATATCAACCGCCTGGCGCGTCGGCCGACGGTTGCATAACGACCTCTACTGGGCCTTGTTTGCTTGCATCGTCGGCTATGGAATCAGCATGTTTACCGAGCGGGAGGTGTTTCCGTCGTTCGAGAACATGTACCTGTTTCCTCTCATCGCGATGATGGTCAACCTGGCGCGCCTGTCTTCGCGCGCGCGCCAAACCTCGGCATGAGCGGCTGACGACGACGGTCGTTGCCGATGAATTGTCGCTTTGGGTAAGCCCCGGCAGCCTGACGCTGGTGCAGCACGAAGCAGGTCCGAGGGATCCGGAGACCGTTCGTCGAGGCTGTGATTGACGCAGGCACCGCAACCGCGATGACAAGCCAGTGGAGGTAGCTCAAGTTCTCCGTCTCCGAGCCGGTGATCGACTTGCAACGAAGTGATCGAGCCCGCCTAATGGTGATACTCAACCTCGTATCGTTCCAACAGTGATGGATTTCAGCGTGACCATGTCCGAGCGGGAGAGGACGGTTGGCAACAGCCTGACTGAAACAATCGAGATCCCGTTCTCTTGCGGTCGCGCCGGCGTGGACGGTACGAACACGGCACCGTCATGCGAAATTACGAGGCATGGCGCGGCCATCTACGGCTCGAGTGAGGTGTCGTGCGACCGGGGGCAACAGGGCTTCGATGGAGAGGACCGGCGCTCGAACAGGTTGGGCGAGCAGAGGACGCTCCGGTGATAGGGCCGCTCAAGCGTCTCACGCAGCGTCTGCTCATCGGCGCGCTCGGGTTTGACAACTACCTCTTCTTCGTCGCTCAAGCGCGCATCGCTACGATTAAGGCGTTCCGTTACGAGGCCGACTTCCTGTACTTTCTCAATATGGTGCCGAACGACGGCGTGATTCTCGACATCGGCGCCAATATCGGGGTGACCGCCTATTTTCTGGCGGCCACGAAGCCGGGCTCCCGGGTGCATGCGTTCGAACCGGGGCCCGAGAACTTCCGGAGTCTGACGCGCGTGGTCGCGCAGCACACGCTCGCAAACGTGACGGTTCACGAATGCGGCCTGGGCCGTCAGGCTGCAGCGCTTCCGATGATCATGCCCGTGATAGGCGGCATCAAACGACACGCACTGTGCCAAGTCGATGACGGGCATTCCGAATACAAGGAGGGCATCCGCTTTCAGATCAAGATAGAGCCTCTCGACGATGTCCCGGAGCTCAAGACACGCACGGATGTGCACGCGATCAAGATCGACGTCGAGGAGTTCGAGGCCGAGGTGCTGAAAGGAGGCATGGAGCTGATAAGGCGCTGCCGGCCACTCATCTTCTGCGAGATATGGAAGCCCGAGAACCGCGACGAGATTCGTGCGATGTTCGAAAGCGAGCGCTATCGCATGTACGGCTACGAGCATGGCGCGCTCCAACCCGCCGGATCCGGCCGCAAGAACTTCACAGGAAACTTCTTCATCATCCCCGATGAATGTCCGCTGCCCCAGTAGCGCTTGCCCCAGTGCCTTGATCCCCGTCGCACACGCCATAGCGTTTGTGAGCGAGCGGTGCGTCGGTCACCGATTCGCGGCCGCTCCCGGCTTACGGGACCAGTCGACGTCGAAGTACTACTCACAAAGAGCAAGGCAGTGAGACCGGTCGCTCCACTGGGGCGCCGCCTCCCGTTGCACCGGAAAGCCAAATGGGCTCAAATCCGAACCGGAAAGCTCGACTCCACCAGATGGGTCAAGGCCCTGGCCGCATCATGCTGTGCCCGGTTCCGCCTATCCCAGTCGAAAGTCGATGAATTGTCGTGACGCGCATCCTGGTCGTAACGCATAAGCCGCTCGCAAGCCTGACCAACGGCCATGACCTGCGTGTGTGGCACTTGTGCCGGGAATTGGCGAAGCTGCATGAACTGTACCTTCTGACGGTGAACCTCGGTTCAACAGACGCGTCCAGTGCCAGCTTGGTTGGCTTGTCCGATGTCTTCAAGAAGATTGCGGAAACGCCGAAGTTTCCGGCTCGCAGGCCCTCACTGAGGAGGCACTTCCGTCGAAATGAGTCCGACTACTTCTCGCTCTCTTATCCGGATCACTTTTCAACGGTCATCAAAGCGATAGCCGCCTTCTGCGAAGAGAACAGCATCGATCACATGATCGTCTTCTGCCTCGTGCTTGCAGAGTTCGTCCGGCCGTTTTCGGGCGATAAGACAATACTCTTTGATCTCATTGACAGTGAAGTGCTGACGCTGACCAGACAAATGCAGTTCTTTCCGCCGTGGCCCGCGCAGCTGAAAACGCGTCTCGACGCGCGCCTGATGCTCGCGCGCCGTGCAAGGGCGGAGGCGTGTTTGCCGGTCTGGTTCAACCACGTCACGACCGTCAATGATGCAGATTCTGATACTGTTTGCAGGCTGTCTGGCAGGACTGCGAACGTTAGCACGGTACCGAACGGGGTCTCGCCGGACCTGGCGGACACATTCGACGCAAATGCGCGTGTCGCCAAGCGGAGGGGAGTGGCATTTTGGGGCAACCTTGCCTTCAAACCAAACAGTGATGCGGTCCGGTTTTTCTACCAGTACGTCTATCGACCGTACCTGGCTCCGGCCGGAATTGAGTGGTGCGTGGTGGGCAAGGATGCCGAGAGCTGGATTCTGGAGGAAGCGAAGCGGGACGATGGCATTCGCCTCACTGGTTTCGTCGAAGATATCTGCTCGGTGCTCGCTGAGTACCCGATCATGGTAAATCCGATGCGAATTGGCAGTGGATTGAAGAACAAGGTACTTGAAGCATTTGCCATGGGGTTGGCCGTGGTTTCAACGGGAGTGGGCATTGAAGCGCTCGGCATGGCGCGAGAAGGCGTCGATTACATGCGAGCCGACGAGCCCGAGAAGATCGCGGCAGCGATCGGGCTGCTGATCGAAGACGAAGGCCTTCGGCATTCCATGATCCAGAGTGCTCGAAAAGTCATGCTGGAGCACTACACGTGGAAAAAGGTCGCTCGTGACATGGATGCGCTGTTGGCCTCGGTATGAGTGCCGCGAGAGGTTCGGTCATGGCTGCCCTCGGTTCGAGATTAACGAGGAGTAGTGCGAGAAGGGTGAGGCGAGAGTGATCCGATTGCCATCAAACTGTTGGGCGATTCGTGCGATCGCGCTGTCCCGTGCTTCTGGAAGTCACTCAGTGAGTTCTGACGGTCTTCCTGGAAGGTTTGCCGATCGCGATCCGCGCTTCTGGTCGTCGACGCCGTCGCGAGGTCGTTGATTCATGGCATCCATACTGCGTCAAGGAATCTTGCTCTCGGCTGCACAGTACACCGAGCAGGTCATCATGCTGTTGACGCCGATCGTTCTGGTGCGAACGATCGGTCCCACGGCGTTCGGTGAATACAGGCTGTTCTGGCTGCTTGTGACGACGGTAGCCCTGTTGTTTTCCTTCAATATGCCCCGAAGCCTGCTTTTCTTCTTTGTCCGGCTGGATGCGGAGGGACGCCGAATCTACGTCGGCCAGACGGTGCTGTTCCTGCTCGCCACGACGACGTTTGCGCTGCTTCTCATCGTTGTCTTTCGTCATGCCCTTCCAACGGGCATGAAAGATCTGCTGCACGACCATGGTCTGTTACTGGCGATTTTCCTGTTTGTCTGGAACTTGGGCTTGTTGCTGGATGTGGTCCCCAACGCCGTCGGGCAGATCCGCTGGCAAGCGCAGGCCATCTTGGCTTCATCCGTGCTAAGAGCCGTGCTGATAATTTCCGCAGCACTCGTTTTCCATCGATTTGAAGAGGTACTCATCGCTGCTCTGATAGCCGCTGGCGTGCGCTTGGTGCTTCTTGCTGTCTTCATTGCGCGCAATTGCGGCATTCGAATTTTTCCAATCGACAAGGAGCAGTTCCGCGCGCAGCTTCGCTACGCCCTTCCGTTCGGTGTGGCCGGTCTGCTTTGGAGCATACGGAAGCAGGCGGAACTGTGGATTGTCGCGACGATGTTCTCGTCGGGTATGTTTGGCATTTTTTCGATTGCAACCATGCTCCTTATGCCGTTCGAAGTCTTGAGAGGCGGGCTGGGGAATTTGCTCTTGCCGCGGATGAGTCATTTCCACTCGCTTGGACGCCACGAAGAACTGTTGCGGCTGAACAATCAGGGCAACGTTATCATCAGTGCGGTTATGTTCCCTGCGATCGCGGCACTGTTCGTCTTTGCGGACGAGGTCATTCAGTTGCTGTTTACGAAGGAGTACGTGAGTGGTGCTCCCGTGCTGCGCATCTACTTGATACAAACGTTGATCTCGACCGAGATTACCACTCTGCTCAATGTGTTTGGGCAGGGATCGGCCAACATGCGGTACGAAGCTGCGATCCTGCCGTTTGCAGTGCTAACGAGCCTGGCCGGCGTCTGGTACTACGGTTTGCCAGGTGCGGCGATCGGGTCGGTACTCACGACCTTCGTTGTGTACGTTCTGTTTCTGAGAAGACTTTCAAAGGTCATGAGCATTCCGATCGCAAGGTTGCAAGATTGGAAGAATCTCGGACTAATTCTGGTCGCGTCGGTGTCGGCGGCAATACTGGTGCGGTTTTCATTTGACCTGCTGCACGCGCCGGTGCCTGTTGCTGCGCTGGTTGGTCCGGTTGCCGTTCTGGTGGGTTATGTCGCGATGTTGTTTGTGACCGGATACTATCGAACACTGGCCGAGGTCCGGAGAGAATGGGGAGTTCTCGGTGCGTGACGGACGGCGATCCGCTTCGTGTGGAGTTGCCTGAGTATTGGCGGGAGCGCGCGACGGCGAGCGAAGCCCGGTGACGAGCCAAGGCGGAACGTCGACTCGTCAGTGGGCCTTCGGCTGGCCATCCGGCCAATCGTATTCGGTTGCGATACTGCGGATCAGTTCGTTGGCCAACTCTCCGCCTTGATCTCCGTTCGTCATGATGACAGCGCCATCTCCATTTTCGAACATCGTCATCAAGCTGACGAACCCATCGTTGACGCCTGCATGCAGAATTCGTCGATGCGGCGCGACCCCCAATACAATCGGGCCAAGGCCGTAGTTGCCAAGGCCGGGTGTGAGCATTTGGAGAGCCGTAGCCTGGGACAGGACGGGAGCATCGCGACCGGTCCAGGCGCGGACCAAACCGAGAGCAAAATGCGCAACGTCAGTCGGTGTCGTCCACAATCCCGCGGCAGCCAGTTCGGGATAGACATGCGGACCGCCCGGCACCGGCTCGCCGGTCGCTCGGTAGGGTGTTGCGGCCATGGGAGTTTCATTTTTGGGCAGCGGCTGCAGGAAACTGCTGTGGGTCATCCCGTACGGCCTGAGGACGACGTCCTCTAGCAAATCTGGAAACGGTTTGCCGGTCACGTCGACGAGCAGTTGCTGCACAATGGCATAGCCGCCGCTGGAGTACTTGAACCGTGTGCCAGGCTCATGATCGACAACGACAGGCGCGGTATTTGCAGAGCCGCATAGTGCAAACCTATCGTGCGATGGCGGCCGGAACCGGGTTAGGTCGCGACACAACAGCGACGCGCCGTTGAGAACGTCGACGAGCGACGGAATCGGTGTGCCGGCAGGATATCCCGGAAAATAAGGAACGGTTATGCCAGCCGAATGATTCAGCAGCCTTCGAAGTGTAACCTTCGACTGATCGGTGAACGAGTTAGCAGGGAGCTTCCAGGTATTGAGGAATAGATTGACGTCGCTGTCGAGATCGAGCTTCGCGGCTTGAACCAACGCGAGCGCCGCTACAGCGGTCACCGGTTTGCTGATCGACGCTGCCTGGAACAGAGTATCAGGCGTTACAGGCGGACCACCAATGGTGGCAATCCCGAACCCGCGCGCGTGGACGACGCCGCCATGAACCACCGCCATGCTGACGCCAGGAACGTGCAGCTCGTTCATCCGATCCGCAAGCTTCATCGGGGCAGCGCCTGCGATGTCAGCCCGCAGTCCATTCACGATACGCTGCATGCGCTGTTCGAAGCCGTCGCTGCTGCCCGAGGGCGCGCCGTTCTGTGCACGCGCAGCCGAGAGGGTCGCGATGCTGCCCATGATGATGAGCAACGCGATACGGCCGGCGTCGAGAAGCATTGACGTGGAGTGCCGCAGGTGGCCAGTGGATTGGACCATGTGAGCATTTCTAGCAAGAAGACGGCAGTTCCGGTAGCGAAGTCGTCAACCGTTGAAATCACCGCCGCTGCCGGCGCCATCCGCCGCCGCATGCGGCTGCAATCTGCAAGCGAGACAAGCCGCTTCCAGAGGGCTGCAGAGCTCTCCTTGGTCTGCGCACATTCGGATCCGGCTGGCCCGGCCCTTGCTGTGATCGAGAATGGGTAATCCGAAAGGGTCGAGCTGCATATCGATCCAAAAGCTTATGCTTGCGAGCGAAAGGAGGCGCACCGAGAGCCGTGTGCCTTCAGTCGATAGATTTCGAGCGATCCTGAGAGAGACGAGCCGAGGGTGCGGTACATGGCGGTCCTGATGCGCTTCTCCAGAGATTTTGGGGACGGCGTGGCTTTGAATGCAAGGAATTTCTTGACGGAAGCTGATGCGTTTACGCAGACACAGGAGGCGGCGTTCTTTGCCTCAATCCGCTTGCGGAACGGTACCTACAAGACCACTGATCATCATCGCCTCGATGATCTCAATATGCTGGTTATCGGTGAGTGGAAGAAGCTGGGCAGCAAACCGAGCCAGATCATGGACGTCGGCGTATCATCAGGGATTTCCTCACTCGAATGGGCCGATGCCCTAACGCGCGCTGACATCGATGCGAAGATTCTGGCGACCGATCTGTGTATGCGCGGGAGCCTCGTGCGTCTGTTGCCGGGATATGAGGTTCTTCTCGATCGTGACGGCAAGGTGCTTCAGCACATCGTTGCCAATCGTCCGGTGCGTTGGTACCTGAATGGTCCCCGGGATTTTCTCAAGGGCACTGGATTCGTGGTCGCCGCGCTCAACACACTTGCCGGCGTGCTGCTGCCGCTGACGAACATGCGGGAAGGGGGAAGGGATGTCCTTCTGGTGAACCCGCGTGCGCGCGACGACGCTCGGCTGAGTTTTGCCGAGGATGATATTCTGGCGCCGAACCCTGCTCGACTGCGCGGCCGGTTCGACGCGATCCGCGTGTCAAATCTGCTCAATCATGGCTATTTCAACGAAGCGCAGTTGCGCCGCGCCGTCAACAATCTGCGGGATCGCCTGGTCGGTGCCGGTTCGTTCCTCATCGTGAACCGAACGCTTGCGAACGGCACTAACCACGGCACGCTCTTCCGGCTGAGCTGCGCGAACAAGTTTGAGGTGGTGGCCGAGCTAGGGGAGGGTAGCGAGATTGGGGATATCGTGTTGTCAGCCTGACGCAGGACGATCTCGTGCTCGATGACGGAAGTGCCCGCCCCTTCGCTGCGCAAGGCGACCTACCTGTCGCCGAGCGTCGTTTTATGTTGCGGTCCCATTAGGCACGAGGTGTCGGGGTGCGTATTCTCTCGATGGATTTTTCCATTCCTTATCTGATGAAAGACGAAAACTATCCGATCGGCGGGTGGGCGATCGAGCTCGCAGTATGGCTACGCGCGCTTCAAAATGCCGGTCACGAGACCGCCGTCCTCACCTGGAAGGGGGCGTTGGAGCATGTTGGTTCGGGACAGCAAATCAAGCTTATCGAAACTTATGATCCCGATCGCGGGATTCGGGTCGCGAAGTATTTCTATTCGTATATCCCGAAAGTACTGGCGGCCGCCCGCAGCTATCACCCGGATATCCTGGTCCAGGGAGTATGTGGGATACATACCGCCATCATGGCGTTCGTCGCCGACCAACTAAAGGTTCCGTTCGTCTATCGCGTTGTAAGCGACATAGATGTCGATGAAAGATGCAAGGCGCTCCTTCCAGCTCATGAATGGATATCGTACTCGTGGGCCCGGCATCATACAGCCGGATTTCTCTGTCAGAATGAGTACCAACGCGGGAAGCTGGCCGCGCTCTTTCCGGACAAGCCGGTGCACGTCCTTCATAATCCGTTTGCAGTGGCGGAGGACGCGGCCGCTCCTTTGCCGCGCGCCAAACGCGGATACGTTGCCTGGCTCGGTGTCTTCCGCTATCCGAAGAATCTGCCGTTGCTGTTTCGGATCGCCAAGGCATTGCCGGCCGTCAAGTTTCGCGTGGCGGGGATGACCTCGCCCAATACCGATCAAGCGACGTTGGACGCCTTGAATGGCTTGCGTCAGCTGCCAAACGTGGAGTTGGTTGGCTATGTGCGGCGCGCCGACGTCCAACAGTTTCTATCAGAAGCGGCAATGCTTCTCTGTACATCGGATTTCGAAGGCTTCTCAAACGCATTTCTCGAGGCGCTCGCCGTCGGCGCACCCATCGTGACGCGCCGGCATGTCGATCCGGACGCGATTGTCGAGCGCCATGCTCTCGGCGTTTCAGCTGAAGACGAGTTGACGCTTTCAAGATCTGTGAGTGAGATTTGGAACATGGACGCGGGTGAATACGACACGCTCAGCCGGCGATGCCAGATCTATGTCAAGGCAAATCATTCCCCGATGGTGAAGACTGACGAGTTGATGTCGGCTTTGACGCCCCTTGTGGCCAGGTCGAGGCAACCGGGTGCGGCTGTTATGCACTGAGCCGCCGTGATGCGACGCCTGGCGGTAGTCCTTATTTTCCCTCGATTGAGTCCCCCGATAAATTGTATCGAGATTTGAATGGGTTACGATTGCGTATGACCGCCGTTTTGTGGCGGTTGCGGGACCGAACGGGATGGCAATGAGAATAGTCTTACCTCTTATCTTTGCGCTCGCTGGGAGCGTGGCGGAAGTCTCCAATGAATCGACATCGAGCTTTGCCAATGCCGGTGGTCAGAGAAGGCTATTGGCCGAGGGCCCATCGGTCGAGACCGACAATGTTGCGGGCACCGACAGCAATACGGCGACCAGTAGAGCAATTGCTTCGTCGATCACGTCATTCTCCGGTAAACCGCGAACCCGCTTTCGGATCGGCGACGTGAGCTACGGCGTTCACGTTGCAGACCAGGGCTACAGTTTGACCAATCCCGACCCCCAGACCCTGCGCTTCGAGGTCCGCAAGGGCGACCATGCTTGGTACGACAGCTCGGCCGTGGATCGTTCCGAGATCAATTCCACGGTAACCTATCCGGCCGCCACGCTAACCACGCTCAGCTACCAGTTCATGGTGGAGGCGAATGGTAGCAACGGGGCGTTCGTAAACAGCGCGACCGGCTGGTTCATCGTCGGACAGTGGCACAATGACGACGACGCCTCGGGCGTGGGAACCTCGCCTCCGGTCGCGCTGAACATGCGGGGCGATCACCTGCAGGTGCTTGCGCGCTACTGCCCGCCGGGCAAGAACCCGGGCAACGGCGCAGGCTTCGTCGTCACCAGGACCCTCTGGACCGACCCCAACCCGATCGTGACCGGCAAGTATCACGACGTGAAAGTGCAGGCCCAATTCTCGAATGACCCGACTGGCCACCTGAAAGTCTGGATCGACGGGACACCGGTCGTGAACTACAGCGGGCCGCTAGGCTATGGCGTCGGCACCAATTGGGAATTCGGAATCTATCGGTCGTCGGCACCCGAGACCACTGCCGTCAACTACCGAAATGTGATGATAACGACCGGGTCGTTAACGCCGGTATCGTCAGAGCAACCGTGACCCACGGTGCGCAACGTCCTGATCGCGGGAACGGGGCGTCCAGCGAAATGTAAAAGCAGCGGTCCCTGTCGTCATCTATCCCTTAGCTTGAATACTTTTTCATAAGCCGCCAAAAGCTTCGTCGATGCATGATGCCAGGCGAGCTCGCCACCAATCCGTTCCCGACCGAATGCACCCATGGCTTCGCGCCTCGCCGGGTCTTCCAAGAGCTCCAATATTTTGTCGCCGAATTCGGCGGTGTCCGCATTCTGCACATACAGCGATGCATCTCCTGCCGAAAAGCGGCCCTCTGTGAGGTCGAATTGGACGATGGGCTTACCCAACGTCATGTACTCCATGATCTTGTGCATCGTCGACTTGTCGTTCATCGCACTGGGGCGGTCCGGATTCACACAGACGTCGGCCGTCGACAGGATGGTGAACAGCGTGTCGTCATCGACACGGCCGGTGAATGTGACCACGTCATCCAGTTCGAGCGCCGTCGCAAGCTTCTTGAGCTCCTCCAATTCCCGTCCGCCGCCGACGATCACGAACTGGATATCGTCGCGGTTCCGCGTCCTGCGGATGTGCCTGATCGAATCCAGCAGCAGGTCGAGCCCCTCCTGTCGCGCGATAACACCGACATATCCGACAAGATACTGTCGCCCCTTCTTCCAGGCAGGGTCCGGCGGAAGTGAGCGAACGCGGGCGACATTCGGAGCGGAGCGAACGACGAACACCCGATCCGGGCTCATTCGGCCCCGTTCTATCGCAACAGTACGATACGATTGGTTGGTAGCAATCGATACGTCCGACAATGCGAATGTGATGCGTTCGAGCACAACCATAACGCGCCAAAGAAAGCCACGACGCCCAAATTTCGCTTCGTAGAGTTCTGGATTGACGTCGTGCTGATCGAAAACAAACGACTTCCCGAACAGAAACTTATGAAATGCACCGACGATGAAAATGAGATCCGGCGGATTGCACGCGTGGATGACGTCAAATCCGCGCGTTGCTAGAACTTTCAAGCTCAGCACGAACTCCCAGAACAACGCCACGCTGTACTCTACTGCGTAGCCCAGCACGCCACGACCTTCTGCAGGCATCCAATGGCGATAGACTGCTATTCCCTCGAGCATCTCGAACGAGGCCGTTGCGCCCGGTCCCTTGGGACAGATCACGGACACCTCGTAGCCATGCCGTACCAACGTGGTCGCCTCCGCCCACACCCGGACATCGAACGGGACTGGAAGATTCTCGACGATGATCAGGACCCGGCCGCGAACCGAGCCGACGCCCGCTTGTTCGGAGCTGCCGGTTACGGTGTCGTCATGAGAGAGTGTTGACATCAATGACCCGTCTTGCGTTCAGCGCCATTTGCTTCGCCCACCCTCGGGTATCTATGACAAGGTCGAATAGCTCCGCTTCGGCCGCGGACTTGGGGATCAGCAATTTGCGGAGCGCGGGCAGATTGGAGAACGCATAGCCGAGGTTCTGCCCCAGCAGCTTCGATGGCTCGACGTGTGGATCGTAGATCGACAGGCCGATGTGCAAGCGGAGGAACTTGCGAGCCAGGTCGATATTCGGACTTTCGCGAAGATCGTCGCTGTTCTCCTTGAAGGCGAGCCCCAGCATAAGCACTCGTCCGCCAGGCGGGACTGCCTTCAGGCAATTTTCGAACAGGAAATTCTTGTGCTCGTCGTTCGATCTGAGCACAGAATCCACGAGCCAGGTGTGCGCCCCGACGTCGCTTGCGATGTATTGGAGCGCACGAACGTCCTTGGGCAGGCAGGAGCCGCCGAATGCGCCGCCCGGCCTTAAATAATACGGCGAGACGTTGAGCTTGGTGTCGGAGACGAAGATCTTGTGAACGGTGGCTGCGCTGATGCCGAGCTTGTCGCAGACGCGGCCGACTTCGTTGGCAAACGCAATCTTCACAGCGTGGAACGAGTTGTCGACGAACTTGGTCATCTCTGCAGTACGATAGGTCGTGAAAAAGACGGGTGCTGCGATGTTTGCGTTCAGTTCGTCAAGCGCCGTGCACCGTTCTCCGTCCTTCGTTCCAACCACGATCTTTGGAGGATTGAAGAAATCTTCGATCGCAACCGATTCGCGCAGGAACTCGGGATTGTAGACAACCTCGACGAGGTCCATTCTGCCGTTCAATGCGCCTTCGAAAATCGGCAGGACCAGATCCTCGATTGTGCCGGGCCGCATCGTGGAACGGAACACGACGGTCAGCGGCGTCGTGCGAGTGGGGCTGACTAGGTCGGCAATCTGATGGGAAACTTCGGCGACGAAGCTCATGTTGTGGGACCCGTCCGGCGCACTCGGTGTTCCCACACACACTATGGCCAACGTGCACGCGTCGAGGTGCCCGCTCGCGTCCTTTGTTGCGCTCAGCAGGCGCTTTCGGACAGCGGACTCGACCAGTTGATCGAGACCGGGCTCCGTGATTGGAGATTTGCCCGCATTGACGATCGCAATCTTTTCATCGCTGATGTCGACGCCGATGACTTCGTGGCCTTGCCTGGCGAGGCAAGCGGCTGTCGTCATTCCGACGTAACCGAGTCCGAACACGGCTATTTTCATTCTGATCCATCATGCGCAACAGGTTGCGATGGCAACGCTGACGGCTGCTTGGGGGTTGGCTTTTAGACCGGGGATCGCAATCACCAGGGACTTCAAACTACGTCGCAATTGTATTCGTTCAGGCCCGCAGAACCGCAACTTTTTCGGGCTACCTATTCCGGTTTTGGCAAGAAGAGGACGGCCTGAAAGGGGGCTGTCCGACCTTTCATTGTTGATCGCGGGCGGAAGTGGATCGAACGTGGGAATCGCCGAACTGTTCGCGGAGGGGCGGCCACGAAACTCGCGATTCAAATCGTACCGCGACCGCTACACGCGGAGGCGAAGTAGGTAACCGTAATTGTCGCGGAGTTCGGATAGGTAACGCCGAAGCGCCACCCCGAGCCGGTATCGGATGGAGTCTGAATCGGGGGAGACGTCCAGCTGCCTGTGATAAACGCGTATATCGGCCGAGCCACCGGGAGGGACATCGACCATCAGTCGAGCGCATCCGTCCAGGTGCTCATAAGGGACCATGTCTTGGTTGACTGTAATCCCCTTCAGGGAGGCGAGCTGTGGTTCCCGCTTCGTGACCAAGATCCGTCGCGTCACTTCCTCGCTGTTTTCGAAAAGAAGCCGTTCAGCAAACATCCTTACTGCGATTGCTTCACCGTTGGGGCGAATGCTGTAGCTGCGGCAAACGGCTTCCTCGAGAGGCCGCCAACGAAGGGTCCATCGCAAGGCCGCGAGCTGCCGAAGGAATGCCGCCAGTTCGCTGCCGTGGCCGCGGAGGAGGTCGTGATGCCCGGCAATGAAGCACGGTTTTCCCAGAATTCCGTCAAATGCGAAGTTTTCGATGCCGTGATCAATGTAGCGTCGCGTGTAAATCGGGAAGCTGCCATACCGGACGATGGCGACGCTCCAGAGGTCTGCGACCGTCGTTCCGTTCGGCGCGTTATTGGCTGGTGCGACCTCTGTGTTGACTGCCGCGATGAAGCCATTCCGCTTGAGTGCCGAGGCGGCCTCTGGCGAGAAAGCCCCTTGTGGGAAGACCATCACGTTTTCGTGGTCGAGCGCGGTCGTGTTGCGAAGGGCCTGCATTCGAAGTCTGGCGGTCTTCAGCCTCTTGTCGAGCAGCTCGAGCGAGCGGGCGGCAAATTCACCACGGGTGTGATCACAGCCATGCACGCAGACGGACAATCGCCCTTTGCTTTCCCGAAAGGCGGCCACAGTCCGGCGATTTGTTCGTCGCCAGTTCCATGGGATGAAGGCAACGGTCGTTGCGAATGTCAGCTTGTCGGCGAGCTGCAGCAGCTCGTCGAAATCGAGGAGACCGTATCGTGGCCACAGAGGCGGATCGTCAATGATCAGGCAAGCGCTGGTTTCGGTTGCCGCCAAGCAGACGTCGCGGAACGCCCACTTCAGATACATCACGATTGGCACCGCGCCGGCAAAACGCTTTTTCACGTCAAAGTAGGTTGCGGTGCGTTCGCGGATGTCCACCATCGTCAGCGAAGAGTCGACAAAAAAGCGGACACCGCAATTGGTGAACCCGGCGAACAGGTGTCCGTCGGGCGCTCCGACGATGCTTTGTAACTGGCTGTTGCGGATGACGAGCGCGGCATCGGCGGCGCCACGCTCCAATCGGATCTGCAGGCCGGACATTGGGCCGCACATTTCCGGAAAAGCATCGGTGACCGATGCGTTCATCGGCCACGGATTGGAGTCGCGGACTTCCGCCGCGGGGTCTCCCGTGATTTGGCGCAGGAGGGCCTGGCAAGGATCCGTTGCCTGAAATCCATAGACGAAGATCGAAGCGGCGGCGGCCAACCAGGTCGGGAGCGCCTCTGTCTTGCAGCGCTGCAGGACTTCGGCGAGACAGGGTGCGGAAGTCAGGATGGAGAATTGCAGATGACCCGCTGTCAGCGCGGCAACATTGTCCCCGTTCGCTTCGGCGATTGTCAGCGTCGTCCACGGAATTTCAAAGAGATCGAGAATTTCCGACAGATGGCAATCATTGGGCGATAGAGCGTCCTCATGGAGCAGGAGCGCGATCGAAGAGCCGTTGTCCATAGCGTCGACGTCTCATCCTTGGGTTTGCGCCATCTTTCGGCAAGGCTACTCTTGGGCAAGGCTACTCTTGGGCAAGGCTACTCTTGGGCAAGGCTGGGACATCGTGCCGATCGTTCCTGACCTCGCGCTTGTACCCCGTGTTTTGAGGAGTCCTATACGATAGGCGACCGGGTTTCCACTGAAGCACAGATGCGCATAGGGCTTGCCGCCAACTAATCTGCGGTAGGCGGTAGGGCGGCCGTATCGTGATCGGATTGGCTCCTCCTCGGGGTGACGAGGTGACGTGCAGATCCGGCGGCATCAATCCGCAGCACTATCATTCGGCGGAACGCAACGTGCCGCTTCCGGCCCTGGGGCATCGGATTGCCGGGGGCCAGTTCCGCACGTGGGACGGGCGGGCAGCCGTAACGAGGGACGACGGCGCCGAGCCGATCTCCGTCGGCACGTGCGACCGGCGCTGCAAGTCAAAAAATTCATGAATTACAACGCGGTGCCGCAACTCCTTGATGCACCCGGTGCGGCCATTGCGCTGCGTGCGAAGCTCGCCCGCAGTCCGCGCAGGGGCCGGGGTACCCCCGATGGGCGTGCGCCATAATCCGAGTTCTACAGCGGCGTGCGCGCCCGAGCGGATATCCTGCACGAACGCACGCTAAGGCCTTCAAACAGGGAGCCAACATGGCGAGATAACCGTGCTCGTGAGGATACTGACATTCACTCTTGCTTTCCTCTGGCGTGATCGTGACAAACATGTCGAACCAATTATATTCCAAGCTTGTTCCGGGCCTGATTGGTATTCAGGACCAAACCGCCGGCGCGGAAATTCATGCCGCAAAATCCGGCCCGTCGCTCGCCGTCATCGGTTGCGGCTACTGGGGCGCAAAACACATCCGCGTTGGCCACGATATCGGCGCAAGGGTGTCGATGGCCGCCGACACGCGGTCTGACAGACTGGAATATGTAAAATCACAGTATCCGTCGGTCGCTGTTTCGCACGATTTCGACGCGATTCTGGATGATCCTTCGATCGATGGGGTGATCATAGCGACCCCGGCGGTGACTCACTTTGAGTTGGCGCGGGCAGCGCTGAACGCGGGAAAGCACGCGCTCGTCGAAAAGCCGTTGGCCATGACGAGCGCGCATTGCCGCGAACTGATCGCGATGGCCGAAGAACGGAAGCGCGTGCTGATGGTCGGGCACACGTTCGAGTACCATCCGGCGGTGGGTGTCATGCGCCAGATGATCCGGAGCGGCTCTCTCGGCGAGCTCTACTACATCGACTCGCGGCGCCTGAATCTCGGTCTCTACCGGCCCGATGCCAATGTCCTGTGGGATTTGGCGCCGCATGACCTCTCGATCATCTTCTTCCTGCTCGAGGAGGTCGCGCACAACATCGGCGCCTGGGGCTGCGCGCACGTTCTGCCGGACGTCGAGGATGTCGTTTACGCCAAGTTGGGCTTCAAGAGCGGGCCAACCGCCCATGTGCATGTTTCATGGTTGGACCCTGTCAAGGTGCGCCAGATCACGGTCGTCGGAAGCGATGCGATGCTGGTGTTCGACGACGTCGAGCCGTCCGAGAAGGTCCGCGTTTACCAGAAGCGCTTCAGACCGCGGATCAACGGAGATTCATACGCCGACTTCCAGTCGGCTTATCACCATGGCGACGTTCATATCCCCGCGATATCCAGCAGCGAGCCGCTGAAGCTCGAGTTGCTCGACTTCGTCAACGCAATCAAGACCGGGACGCAGCCCGTTGCGAACGGAGCGCATGGCTTGCGCGTCGTCGAAGCGCTCGAAGCTGCATCGGAATGTCTGCGCCTCAACCAGGAGCACCGTGGCAACGGAACACATCAACCGGCGTTTCTGCGGCGGAACGCGTCGGCGGGGGCTGCGGAAATTGTCGTTAGATGAAGCCTTGCGATGGAAGGCGAGCCCGCGGGAATTCGTTAAGCGGGCGCTTGACATCGCTGTGAGCGTCACCGCGATCCTCTTGCTGGCCCCGTTTCTCGTAGCGGTGTGGATCGCGATCCGCCTCGACAGTCCCGGGCCGGCGATCTTTTGCCAGCGCCGGGTCGGACGAGACGAGAAGCCCTTCAATTGCCTCAAGTTCCGGACGCTTTATCACAACGCCGACGAAAACATCCATCGCGACGCGATCCGGCGGGTTTGGGCGAAGGAGGTCCTCTCGAACGATCCGGATGCGCCATACAAGCTGACAGATGATCCTCGCGTGACGCGCGTGGGGCGGTTGCTGCGGAGAACCAGCGTCGACGAACTGCCGCAACTGGTCAACGTATTGCGAGGCGAAATGAGTATCGTCGGTCCGCGGCCCGCGATTCCCTATGAACTCGCGTACTTCCGCGACTGGCATCATCAACGGCATATCGTGAAGCCCGGCATTACCGGACTTTGTCAGGTTCGCGGCCGTGGTCGCCTGGGCCCGGACGCGATGCTCGAGATGGACGTCGAGTATGCAATGAACTGGACGGTGTGGACCGATCTGAAGCTGATTGCCCTGACGGTTCCCGCGGTGCTGCGGGGCCGTGGTGCTCGATGAGATTTTCGAGTGATAGAAATGAATCCTGGTGAGGCTGGAAAATGAAAATTCCGTTCGTAGATCTCAAGGCACAATATGCGACGCTAAAGGACGAGGTGGCCGACGCAATTCGCGGTGTTCTCGAATCCACGCAGTTCATCGGCGGCGAAGCGGTTGCGTCGTTCGAAAGAGATTTTGCCGCGTTTTGCCAGGTGTCCTATGCGCGTGGCGTGGCGAGCGGCACGGACGCGCTTCATCTTGCGCTGCGGGCTTTGGGTGTTGGTCAAGGCGACGAGGTCATTACGACCGCCCATACCTTCATCGCCACCGCTGCGGCAATCGTAGCGACAGGAGCGCAGCCGGTATTCGTCGATATCGATCCGGATACCCAGACGATCGATCCGGGGATGATCGAGCGCGCCCTGACCAGTCGCACCAAGGCGATCGTTCCAGTTCACCTCTTTGGCCAGCCGGCCGACATGGGCCCGATCAAGGACATTGCACGGCGGCGCGGCCTCTTTGTGATTGAGGACGCAGCCCAGGCGCATGGAGCGGAATATCACGGGATCCGAACCGGGGCGCTTGGCGACGTAGCCTGCTTTTCGTTCTACCCGGGAAAGAACCTCGGGGCATACGGTGATGGGGGAGCCGTCACCACCAACAATGCAGCGATTGCCGAGCGGATCGAACGGTTGCGCGATCACGGTCGAACGACCCACTACCATCACGCCGAGGTCGGCTTCAACAGTCGGCTCGATGCTCTCCAGGCTGCAGTTCTGCAGGTCAAGCTCCGGCGCCTGGACGAGTGGAACGAGCATCGGCGGCGTGCTGCGGAGTGGTATACTGCGGAATTGAGACACCCGGGCATCGAGACACCGTTCGTCCGAACGGGATCCACGCACGTCTACCACTTGTACGTGATCACCACGAACGAGCGGGACGCAATGCGCAAGCGGCTCGACGAGGTCGGCGTGGCGAGCGGAATCCACTATCCGTTGCCGCTGCATCTACAGCCAGCGTTCGCCTATCTCGGCTACAAGCAGGGAGACCTGCCCTGCTGCGAAGCGATGGCCGCTCGATCATTGTCGCTACCGATGTTCCCCGAGCTCACGCGCGACCAGGTGCGCCGTATCGCCGCGACTGTGCTTGCCGTTGCGGACCGCGACAGCCACCAGGAACTGCAGCGGAGGCCCGTCCCGATGCACGCCGACGGCGGGAAGGTGTGAGGATGAACCGGATTAGTTCACGGGCCGTGGTCGAGACCGAGGCGATCGGCGTGGATGTAGTGATCGCCGAGTTCGCCGTGGTGCGATCAGATGTCACGATCGGCAACAGGGTGGTCATTCACCCGCATGTCGTGATCGAGAGCGGCGCGAGAATAGGGGACAACGTCGAGATCTTCCCGGGAGCCTATATCGGGAAGGTGCCCAAGGGGGCCGGCGCGCTGTCGCGGGCACCGCATTTTGAAGCATGGATCGATATCGGCGCAGATTGTTCGATCGGACCTCACGCGGTCATTTTCTACGACGTCTCGCTCGGCGCGGGGACGCTGATCGGTGACGGGGCCTCGATCCGTGAACAGTCGCGGATCGGCTCGAAGACGGTTGTCGGACGTTACGTTACGGTCAATTACAACACGCGCATTGGCGATCGCGTCCGGGTGCAGGATCACACCTGGCTGGCCGGCAACATGAGGATCGAAGACGACGTGTTCATCTCGGGTTGCGTCGGTACCTCGAACGACAACGCGATCGGCCGGAACGGCTACGACGGCTCGCCGATGCTCGGGCCCACTATCGCGCGCGGGGCGGCGATCGGCGTGGGAGCCAATCTCCTGCCGGGCGTCAGAGTCGGTATTGGCGCTATCGTCGGCGCCGGCGCAGTGGTGACGAAGGACGTGCCTGACAACACGCTCGTGACGGGCGTCCCTGCGGAAATCCGACGAAAGCTCAACGGGGCCGGCGGCACTGCCACGGCATCGGGGGAGTAGGCGTGAGGGTCCTCTGTGTCACCAATATGTATCCGAGCCCGGAGAGACCAGGCTCCGGAGCCTTCGTGTACCAGCAGGTAGAGCAGCTGCGCCGGTTCGGCCACACGGTCGACGTAATCAATATTGTCGGCTCCCGGTCCAAGCTGAACTATCTGAAGGGCGCCTTTGACGTCGTGCGAATGACAGGCGTGACGACATACGACATCGTCCATGCTCACTATGGATATTCGGCCTATCCCGCGATGTTTCGGCTGCGGGCGCCGCTCGTCATCACGCTGCACGGGACCGACGTACTTGGGAATGTCCTTGAAGGGCTGTCCACACAACTGGTGTCGCATTTCGCCGACGCCATTGTCGTCGTGTCCGAGGAGATGCGGAAGCGGATTCCCGGAATCGTGATTCCTTGCGGGGTCAATCTCGGCGTATTCAAGCCGTACGATCGTCACGAAGCGCGGGCGCGGCTGCGATGGCCCAACGACAAATTCATCGTCATGTTTCCGTTCGATCCGGCACGCCCTGAGAAGCGATATGACCTGGCACGCGCGTCGGTCGACCGGCTGGTGCAGGAAGGCGTCGACGCGCAGTTGATGACTGTCATCAATGTGCCGAACGAGGAAATGCCCTGGTACTACAGCGCGGCAAACGCCCTGCTTCTCAGCTCGGACTATGAGGGGTCACCGACCTCCATCAAGGAAGCGCTGGGGTGCAATCTTCCGGTGGTGTCGACCGATGTCGGCGACGTCCGTGAGCAGTTGAACGGCATCGCGGGGACGTGGATATGTCCACCGGACGCCGGCACGATTGCCCGCAGCCTGCGAGATGCCTTTGATTGGTCGCTGAGCGGCGAGTTTAAGGGGCGGGCGGCCGTGGCGAGATACGATCAGGCACTCACCGTGGAAAGGATCGTCGCGGTATATGCCGACGTCATCTCCAGCTTTAGGGCAAGGGCGCAGGGCGGGCGCTTGCTGCGGAGCGGATAATGGCGAGGAGCTTCGCGGAGCAAACGTCGTTTGCCTCGGGCGCCGCTTTGGCCAGCGCGACGCGGGGGCCGTTGTTCACAGGGTGAGCTGGAGTGAAGCAGGTTCTCACGAACGGCATGATCGAAATGGCCCGTTGGTCTGGCCTGATGCCGGCATTCCGCAAGATCTTTGCCGGCCGGGCGGCTATTCTAATGTTCCACGAGATCCAGCAGGATAGCCGCTCGGAACTGATGACCGGGACTTCAGTCGCCCTCTTTGAATATTCGCTCAATTGGCTGCGGCAAGAAGGGTGGGAGATTGTGAGCCTAGCGACGTGTCTCGATCGATTGGCGTCAGATTCGGGGGCGGGCGGCCGCTATGCGGTGCTTACCTTTGACGATGGCTACCGGGACAATGTCGCGACCGCGCTTCCAATTCTCGAGCGATACAGCGCTCCGTTCACGATCTACGTTCCCACTGGCGCGCCGAAGCGGACGCTGCAGGCCTGGTGGCTGGGTTTGCGTGAAATGTTTCGCTCGGAAGACACCGTAACGATCGATGCGATGGACCGGCGAGTCCATTGCCCCCGACTACGCGAAAAGATGGCGGGTTTGAACGAGGTGACTGAGTGGATTCATCAAGACTACAACCGGATCGGAATGCTTGCTCCAACGTTCAACAAGGCAGGTTTGTCGTTGTCGGCCTTAAATGAAGCCTATTTTCTGGATGAGCGCGAGCTTCAAGGCTTGGCGCGGCATCCTCTGGTGTCGATCGGCGGGCACACCGGCTCGCATGCCGCCTTGTCGTGCCTTGATACCGAGTCCGCACGGGCTGAGATGGCAGATAACCGCCGCTATCTGGAGCAATTGCTGCAGCTGCCAGTCCAGCACTTTGCTTATCCTTACGGTGACTCCAAGGCATGTGGCCCCAGGGAAGCGGGCTTTGCAAAGGACATCGGCTTTTCAACCGCAGTGACGACGCGGCATGGGCACCTGTCTGATACGAAATCGGATCATTTTGCGCTTCCTCGCATCGGCGTTGGAGGGCAATTCGATACGACAGCCAGATTCGAGGCGCGCATCAGCGGCATTCAATCGGCAGCTCATATGCTTCTGGGGTCGCAACGTTGAATGTTGCGCTGAATCACTCACTGCGAGGTGGACTGACTCAGTTCACTCGGGAGGGCGTTGAGATGCGCATATTGCACCTTATCGAACGTCTCGGCCCGGGAGGGAAGGAACGACAAGTCGTCGAATTGCTGAAAGGACTTGCCGCTCACCGCGACATAGAGTCATTCGTCGCTGTCATGGACAAGGACGAGGTCTGCCTCGAAATTGATCGAGAACATGCGCAAGTCATTCAGCTCAATCGGAGAGGCAAGAAGGATTTGCGCCTTTTCAAGCGCTTGTATGAGCTGGTCTCCGACCTGAAAATCGATATCGTCCACTCGTGGGGCTCGATGTGCTCGATCTATGCGGCGCCGCTTACGAAGGTGTGCGGGACCGCTTTCGTAAATGGGTTCGTGCGAGATGCGCCCTCGCATATGACGCTGTGGACTGAGGGGTACTTGAGAGGCAAGCTGACGATCCCGTTCTCCGATGTTGTTGTTGCCAACTCGCGCGCAGGCCTGGCGGCCTACGGGATTCCCGAGCGCAAAGGTCTATGCATCTACAACGGGTTCAGTCCGGAAAGGGTCTCGAACCTGAAGAATGAGACCGAGCTTCGCGCCATTCTGGGGATTGCGACGCCCCATATTGTCGGGATGGTCGCCAACTTCACACCCAGAAAGGACTATGCGACCTTCGTTGAGATGGCGGGCCGCATTTGCCGTCTTCGGGAGGATGTAACGTTTTTGGCTGTCGGCAGCGGTGCGACGCTGGAGCAGGTACGCGCTAGCATTCCGACCGAACATTCGCATCGCATAAAGTTCCTGGGGCGGCAGAACGACATAGAGAGCATCGCCAATCTCTTCACCGTCGGTGTTCTCGCCACCAATAGCCGTTTGCACGGAGAGGGCATTTCCAACGCAATCACCGAATGCATGGCATTGGGTAAGCCGGTCGTGGCAACGGACGACGGGGGCACTTCCGAGTTGGTTGTGGAGGGGCAGACCGGCTTTCTTGTACCGAGTCATGACGCCGGTGCTTTGACCGATCGTGTGCTTAAACTGCTCGACGATGCTGAACTCGCCGATCGTTTGGGTGCCGCGGGACGTCGGCGCGTTGAAACGACATTCTCACTTGATGCGATGCGCGATGCATATCTCTGCCTTTATCGGAAAGTGGCATGCAAGAGAGCGCGCGCGACATGGCACGGCGCGACCACGAGCGATATGGTCGATTGATCGCTTGGTCGTTCTCATTCGCGGCAACGTCTGGCCAAGCCCCGGTCTAATGTTGTGCTTGGTTCCGATCGCGGTATCGACGGTGTCCTGGGTGTTCAAATCGGCTCCCGAACGGAATGCCTCGCCAGAGTTTCCAGACTGGACGGCTTGAAGGCGCGCAAGAACAGCTCCAGGTTGGCCAGCGACCAAAGCACCTTTTCGTGGTTTTGACGGCGGGCAAGATGCTCGTTGACCAGCTGCCTCAAGACATCCCTGTTGCAGAAGGATGCCACGCGCGCACCGTCGCATACCAGCAAATCGGAGATGAATTCGCGATAAGGACCGCGAAACCACTCCTCGATTGGCACGCGGAATCCGATCTTCTTGCGCGTCAGAATCCCCGGTGGAAGAGCGTGCTGCATCGCGGCTCGCAGTACGGACTTGCCGCCGCTCCGACCGACCAGGAAGCTGTCCGGAAACCGCGCCACGAGCCTGGCGAGACTGGTGTCCATGAATGGCATCCTGCCCTCAATTGAGCCCGCCATCATCATTCGGTCAGCACGTTCAAGGAGGTTGTCGGGTAGCCACGACGTCTGATCGAAGAACAACGTTCGCCGGACATTCGACCCGACGGCCATTGAGAACGGATGGGAATCGGGCGGCGCTACGGGCAGGGCGCGTCCGACAATGCGGTCCCGTTCGTTAAGCGAGACGCCGCCAAACCAGAGTTGCATCCGGCTCGGCCAATCCCGCTCGCCCGCTGCAGCAGACAGGATCTTGGCGCGACGCATATCGTACGGCAGCGCACGCATTGCCGGTGATATGATGCGGTCGTGAACGGCCTGCGGCACCAGTCGTTGGTAGAGTTCGATCCACAACTCGGCTCGATGTTTGGGATAGCCGCCCAGAAGTTCGTCCGCTCCTTCTCCAGTAAGGACCATTTTCACGCTGCTCGAGGCCATGTGCGACAGCATCATAACTGGAATATCGGCCGGCTCGGCCGCAGGGGCGCCGCGCCGCAGCACGGCGGTCGGCCAGCTCTTCAGGAAGTCGTGCGGCTCCAGCACGATTTCCTCGTGATTGGTGTCGAATTTACGGGCAATGCTGCGGGCGTGATCAAGCTCGGAGTAGCCGGCTTCACGAAAGCCGACTGAGAAGGTCCGCACGCGCTCAGGGCTATGACGGACCATAGCGGCAACGACGGCAGACGAATCGATTCCGCCAGACAAGTATGCTCCAAACGCAACGTCGCTCCGCGTGCGCATGCGCACCGCATCATCGAATGTCGCCTTGAACAACCGGACCGCCTCGCCGAAGTCCGTGATATCGGGTTCTGCCGTCGCCAACGGCGGTACGAAGTACCGGGCGATGCTCGTGCGTCCTTCGCGCCACACCAGGTAGCAGCCCGGGGGAAGCTTGCGCACGGCTTGAAAGAATGTCCCGGGTCCGGGGACATATCGATTGAGGAGATAATGCCCGACGGCATGCGGGTCGATCCGGGTATTCATGCCCGGGAACTTGAGCAGGGGGGCGATTTCCGAGGCGAACAAAAGACCTGAGTGCTCGGCCATGAACAGCGGCTTCTTGCCGAACGGGTCGCGTGCCAGGACAAGCTGTTGGGTCCTCGCATCCCATAGCCCGAACGCGAACATGCCGCGGAAACGCCTGATCGAGTCCAGTCCCCATGCCCGGTAGGCTTCGATCAGCACTTCCGTATCGGAGGACGTACGAAAAGCATGTCCGAGAGAGACGAGTTCCTCGCGCAACTCAACGTAGTTATAGATCTCTCCGTTGAGTACGAGACCGATCGAGCCATCAGCGCTCCACATCGGCTGGGCGCCGCCCTCGAGATCGATGATCGAGAGACGCCTATGCCCCAAGCTGATTTGATGGCATCCGCCGGCAGTGTCGCCTTGCCAGTAGCCGGCGCCGTCGGGGCCCCTGTGCTTCATGAGGTTGGTGAGGCGGACAAGAGTGTCGTAATCTTGTCGGTGCTTACCCCGAAGTGCCCAGCCAAAAATCCCGCACATGATCCCTGCCAGCTTCTTGTTTCCGGACATTGCTGTGGCCGCGGATGACCCTCAATGGGTAAGGCGGAGTAATCCTTGGAGATTGCGTCATATTGTCCTCTCGACTTGGCCGCGAGGTCGCTGCGCAGCGCGCTCCGCCGCGACGTGTGATGTTCGACCCAGCGAAGATGCTGAGGATCTTTTCCGGCGCGGCCTCGGCCAGCAGAAGCGGACCGGATTTCATCCAGCGACGAGCGGACCCGCTCAAGCGAGATGTGGCGCAACCGAATTCGGGTTGTGCAAGGTTTGAATGATAGGCCTCGAACGTTTTGTTTCGTCTGCGGCTGATCGTGCCGCTACCGATGCGGCGCGAGCGGGCGGCAAGGATCACCGCGACGCGGAAGAGCCTGCCGACGGCGCCCGGTCGAACTGATTATGGTGGGCGCGGTTTGCGAGCGCTCCGCGATCCGCAGTGTTTGCGACTCGATTGTGCTTTGTTGCGCGACCTGCAGCATTCGCGATGGCGCTTGCCGAGATGGATTTGATCAGTGGAGAACTTTTTTGCTCCGTCACTGCCATGACGCGGAATTTGGCTGCAACGACAAGTACATGCCACCTGCGCCGCCGGCTTTGCAGTTTCAAACTATCGCCATTTTAGAAAATTTTTTTGCCATACTCGCTCATTAACCAGCCGACCCAGCAGTTGGGGATGGGCGATTCGCACTGCATTGGAATGTGCACGCAGTTGATCCTGCGATGCATCGGAAATCCGCTCGTGGCGTAGGCGTTGCGAGTGCGTGGTATGTCGCGCGCCTTCGCGCTGCGGCCGTAAATTCCCTTGTAAGCGTCAAAGAGAAGCATCTCTTCGACCCATGGAGGCCTGAATTGGATACGACTGGGACAATCACATCATTTTCTTCCACACCGATGACGAGGTTTTCGATCGGGGGCGACGTCTACGGCGTGCAGGATGCGAGCACGAGCTACAGCCTGACCAATCCTGACCCGCAAACTCTGCGCTTCGAGGTCCACCAGGGTGATCATGCCTGGTACGACGACTCGTCTGTCGACCGCTCCGAGGTGTCAGGCGCGGGCAACATTCCGGGCGGCACTCCGATCAACTTGAACTATCAGTTCATGGTGGAGGCAAATGGCCCCAACGGGTCATTTACGAATACGGCAGATGGCTGGTTCATCGTCGGCCAGATGCACAATGATGATAACGCGAGCGGCGTCGGCACCTCGCCGCCGTTTGCGATCCAGCTTGTCGGCGATCATCTGCAGGTCGTCGCCAGATATGTCCAGCCGGGCCAGGATCCGAGCAACGGGGCCGGCAATGTGCAGATGCTCACGCTCTGGACTGATCCCAATCCGATCAAGACGGGCGTGTACAACAACATTCAAATACAGGCCGACGTCTCGAACAGCGGTGGCGGGTATTTGAAGGTCTCGATCAACGGGACCCAGGTCGTGAACTACAGCGGCCCCTTGGGCTATGGGCAGGCCACCAATTGGGAGTACGGGGTCTATCGGTCGACGGCGCCGGAGACCGTTGCGGTCGATTACCGAAACATGACGCTGTTGACGGGATCGGCGGCGACGTCGGCGCCGACGCAGCCGACCACACCGACGCAGCCGACCACCCCGAACGTCGCACCGACGGTGACGCAGGCGTCCGCTTCGCCGGGCACCGGAACCGAGCATGTCGGTGATGTCGTCACGTTGACGCTCACCTTGAGCGAGGCCGTGACCGTCACAGGCAAGCCGACGCTGTCGCTCAATGATGGTGCCAGCGCCACCTATGTTGGTGGCTCCGGGACAAATACGCTAACCTTCCAGACGACGGTCGCGTCGACGAATACCAACACCTCGGCGCTCGCCATCACCGGCGTCAATCTCGCGAGCGGCGTGAGCATCAAGGATTCCGGAGGACTTGCCGCTGATCTCTCGGGCGCGGTGAAGACGTTCTCCGGTCTCCAGATCTCGAACACGCCCATCATGCCGACGCAGCCAACCACACCGACGACGCCGACCACTCCGACAACTCCGTCGACGCCGACGGTGACTACGCCGGTGCTCTCCGTCGCGGACACTTCGCTCACGGTGAACGGCAGAGGTGGTCATGTCGACCTGGGGACAACGCTGTCCACGACCGATCCCAACGATAAAGTCAGCCTGAACATCAAAGGGCTGCCGAGATATGAGACGATCACGACCGGCGATGGTACGACGTTCAGGGGTGGCGACATCACGCTGAGCTCTGCGCAGGTCGCCAGCGGATTGACGCTGACATCCTACTACCGCGGCAATTCTCATCCGGTCGCGACTCTCACCCTGACGGCGAGCGCGACCGATCCGGCTACCGGCGCTGTGACGTCGGCGACGCCGCAGACCATCACCGTAACGGATCCTCGGCCGTCCACGAGCTCGGGGAGCACGACGGGCTCAGGGAGCACGACAAGCCAGGCCCATGGGCACCACCATCACCTGAGCTCGGCCAGCAACACGCTGGCAGCTACCGTGCCGCAGACCACCTCTTTGGCGAATTACGATGCGGCCAAGGGGTCCCACGCAAGCCATAGCTTCGCGCTGCTGAACCAGTATCTGGCGGGTAGCTCTGGTCGGGTCGACGGCGGTCAGATCGCGGCGGCCGTTTCGAATGGCGCCGCCTGGGTGCAGAACGCGTTCCTGACGAAGCCGCACCACTGACGACCTGCCGCACCCGGGCACCTTGCGCCCGGGTGCGGCACCGTCAATTTTTGGGCGGTACGCGGCAAGATTGGCGGGCGCAGCGAAGGGGAGGCTGAAAAACCAATCCACAACGGAGAGTTGCCGGCCGCCGCCGTTTGGCGGACAATCGTCGCAAGGATTCCGATTCGATACTTCATTGTGAGCGTAAAACGCCTGAGTTTAGGTCAGTTTTCGGGCACAACCTGCGTATGCATAAATCCACAATTCGAAAGTTTTTTCGCCATTTTTGCTCGTTAACCAACCTGCTCAGCCAGTCGGGGGGGCAATTTCAAATATCCCGTCGCGCTGAAATCTCCTCGCGGTTCGAGGCCCTAACGCTCTGATGATTGCTTGCGCCGTTTTGGCTGCGAGCACGCGTGTGTCGCATATCCTCGGATAGGCGTCATTGGAATTCCATGTGCATGCAAAGGACCACGAACGCGGCCGCTAGCCGCGAGGAGTAGAGTAACGAAATGGCGATCCAGAACGGAAATGCCCACGCACCATCAGATCTGGGGTTTCGAGCGCTGGCTCTGTTCCTGCGCCTTCATGGCGTGAACACTGAACCAGATCAGCTCCGCGATCGCTGCGGAGACGATGGGATAGGCATCCGCGCAATGCTTCGCTGCGCGCACGACTTTGGGGTCAAAGTCCGTGCAACGACGATGGATTGGCCGCGGCTGGCGGGGATCCAGTTGCCTGGGATCGCATCGCTGCGTGACGGCGGATTTTTGCTTCTAGGAAAAATCGAGGACCAGGTGGCGCTTGTGCTGCACCCGACCTCGTCGCATCCGCGGCGGATGACACGCGCCGAATTTGAAGCGATCTGGGATGGCGGCTTGATCTCGCCCGGCTCACAGGGCCTCGCGCACCGCGCACGTCACGCGATTGCCGACATCCGCGCCCGGGCAGTTGGCCTGGGTGCCGGCCTGATGCGCCGCGCCGGTGGCCTCCTGATGCGTGTCCGCGACGGCTCGACGAAGGCCCGCGATACCTTGCTGACGAAGGCGTCCGGCATGCGGTCGCGTTTTGCAGCTTCCGCCGATGTTGCGAACGAGGCAGCGGATACCGGATCCACGGCCGCGGGCATCGACCCCGAAGACGCCGATGAATCCGGGCTCATTGCGCTCGCGATCTTGCTGCGTTGCCACGGAATCGCTGCCGACCCCGGCCAAATCCACCACCGGGTCGGCGCGGCGCGCCTCGGCGTTACTGAAATCCTGCGCTGCGCCAAGGAGTTCGGGCTCAAGGCGAGGGTGCAGCGGACCAGTTGGGACAGACTTGCAGTCACGCCGCTGCCGGGAATTGCACTGCTGCGCGACGGAAGCTTCCTGATTCTCGGCAAGCTCATCGACGGCAAGCTTCTCGTTCAGCGCCCGCTGTCTCCGCGCCCTGAAACGCTTTCCCAGGCCCAGCTCGAGGCCATCTGGGATGGTGGCCTCATTCTGATGGCCCGGCGCGCCGGCCTGACTGATCTCGCGCGACGCTTCGATATCGCCTGGTTCGTCGGCGCCATGCAAAAGTATCGCCGTCTGCTCAGCGAAGTGCTGGCGGCGTCGTTCTTCCTTCAGATCTTCGCCGTCGTCTCACCGTTGTTCTTCCAGGTGGTGATCGACAAGGTGCTGGTGCATCGAAGCATGAGCACGCTCGACGTTCTGGTCATCGGCCTCGTCGTGTTGACTGTGTTCGAAGCCATTCTCGAGACGCTGCGCGTCTATCTGTTCGCGCATACGACAAACCGTATCGATGTCGAGCTCGGTGCCAGGCTGTTTCGCCACCTGATGGCACTGCCGATCGCCTATTTCCAGACTCGCCGCGTCGGGGATTCGGTAGCCCGTGTCCGGGAGCTGGAGAATATCCGCCAGTTCCTGACGAGTTCGGCGCTCACGCTGGTCATCGACCTTCTTTTCACGGTCGTCTTCCTTGTCGTGATGTTCTACTACTCGACGACGTTGACCTGGATCGTGCTCGCGTCCTTCCCGTTCTACATCGGCATATCGGCGGGAGCCGCGCCGCTGTTCCGCGCGCGCCTCGATGAAAAGTTCAATCGCGGCTCCGAGAACCAAGCCTTCCTGGTCGAAAGCGTCACCGGCGTCGAGACCTTGAAGGCCATGGCGGTCGAGCCGCAGATGCAACGCCGCTGGGAAGAGCAGCTCGCCGGCTATGTAGCCGCAAGCTTCCGTGTGCTCAGCCTGAACAACACGGCGAGCCAGGCCGTTCAGATGATCAACAAGCTGGTCATCGCCGCGACCCTTTACTTCGGCGCGCGGCTGGTGATTGGCGGAGAGCTGACCGTCGGCGAACTCGTCGCGTTCAACATGCTGGCCGCGCGCGTCAGCACGCCGGTGCTGCGGCTTGCGCAGGTCTGGCAGGACTTCCACCAGGCCCGTCTGTCGATCGATCGTCTCGGCGACATCCTCAACACCATTCCGGAGCCGAGCTTCACTCCGTCCCGCGCCGCCTTGCCGCCGATCCGCGGCCAGGTGAGGTTCGAGCACGCGACGTTCCGCTATCGCATCGACGGCCCCGAGGTGCTGCACGACGTGTCGTTCAGCATCGAGCCGGGCCAGGTCATCGGCATCGTGGGCTCCTCGGGGTCGGGCAAGAGCACCATCACCAAGCTGATCCAGCGTCTCTATGTTCCGGAGAGCGGACGCGTACTGGTCGATGGCGTCGACCTCGCAATGGTCGACCTGAGCTGGCTGCGGCGCCAGATCGGCGTCGTGCTGCAGGAAAACGTGCTGTTCAACTGCACGATCCGGGACAACATCGCACTGACCGATCCGACCATGTCGATGGAACGCGTCATCGAGGCGGCAATGCTGGCCGGCGCGCACGACTTCATCCTGGAGCTGCCCGAGGGTTACGACACCATCGTGGGCGAGCGCGGTAGCAGCCTGTCCGGCGGACAGCGCCAGCGTATCGCAATCGCGCGCGCGCTGATCACCGATCCGCGCATCCTGATTTTCGACGAGGCGACCAGCGCGCTGGATTACGAGAGCGAGCGCGCGATCCAGCAGAACATGAGGCGGATTTCCGCCGGCCGGACGGTCATCGTTATCGCTCACCGGTTGTCGACCGTGCGCAATGCCGACCGGATCATCACGCTCGAGCATGGCCGCATCGTCGAGGACGGCAGCCATGATGAGCTGATCCAGACCAATGGCCGTTACGCGAACCTTCATTACCTGCAGGCTGGTATCCATGACGTCCGCTAGTCGCAATATCGTCCCGTTTCCGAGGCGCGAACTCCGGCGCCGGGAGCACGAGCTGGCATTTCTGCCGGCGGCGCTCGAAATCGCCGAATCGCCGCCGTCACCGATCGGGCGTGCGATCGGAGCGAGCATCATCGCAATGTTCTGCATCGCGCTCTTGTGGGCGACGCTCGGCAGCGTTGATATCGTCGCCACGGCGACCGGCAAGATCGTGCCCGGCGGCCGCACCAAGCTGATCCAGCCGTTCGAAACCGGTGTGGTCCGCGCCATCAAGGTCCGCGACGGCCAGAGCGTGAAGGCCGGCGACGTTCTGATCGAGCTCGATCCGACGATGACGGAAGCCGACCAGGAGCGCCAGAAGAGCGATCTGCTGGCGGCCGAACTCGACGCAGCGCGATTGCGGGCGGCACTCGCGCCCGATCCGCTCGCAGCCTTCCGTGCTCCGCAGAACGCCAGCGCCGCCGATATCGAGATGCATCGCCAGTTCCTGATCAGCGAGCGCGCCGAGCAGAATGCCAAGCTTTCTGAAATCGAGCGGCAGCAAGGACAGAAGGAAGCGGAGCGGGAGACGACATCGGCGAGTGTTGCCAAGCTGGAAGCAACCATTCCCGTGCTGCAGGAGAGGGTCGATATCCGCAAGGGCCTCGTCGAAAAGGCCTTGGCTTCCAAGGTCGTCTATCTGTCCGAGTATCAGGAGCTGGTCGCCATGCAGCAGGATCTCGTGCTGCAGAAGAGCCGGCTGCGCGAAGCCGATGCGGCGATCGCGCTCCTGAAGGAAACCAAGGAAAAGGCTGCCGCGGAGTATCGCCGCGCGACCTATGATGCGCTTGCGAAGGCAGAGCAGAAGGCTGCGAGCGCGGCGCAGGAGGTGATCAAGGCGGATCGGCGCACCAAGCTCCAGCGTCTGACCGCGCCGGTCGACGGGGTCGTGCAGCAGCTTGCCGTCCATACGGTGGGCGGCGTGGTGACCCCGGCTCAGGCGCTCGCAGTGGTGGTCCCCAGCGAAAGTCAGCTCGAGATCGAGGCCATGCTCTCCAACCGCGACATCGGGTTCGTCCATCCGGGGCAGGCGGCGGAGATCAAGATCGATACCTTCAACTTCACGCGTTACGGACTGCTCCATGGCGACGTGCTCAGCGTGTCGACGGATGCCATCACGCGCGACAAGATGCAGGGGGCGAATGACCGCCCGTCGGGCGCCACGTCGAGCAGCAGCGAGCCGAAAGGTCAGGAGCTGGAATATGCTGCGCGGGTTTCGCTTGACCGGACCCACATGCAAGTGGAGGACAAGCTGGTCAAGCTCAGCCCGGGCATGGCGGTGACGGTCGAGATCAAGACGGGTACGCGCAGGATCATCAGCTATCTGCTCTCGCCGCTGGCGAAGTACAAGCAGGAAGCGTTGCGGGAACGGTAAGCAGCCGTCTTGCTAGGCGAGGCCTTGTGCCGCCGGACCAAGCCGGGCGCTAGGCAGGCCCCATGCGGAAGTTGGAAAGGCCCGGATCGACGGTGACGCGATCCGGGTCGGCGCATCGCAGCTCAGACGTTGAGGCAACAGCTTTTGGCGTCGTTGTTGAGCGGCCCAGCGACCAGGCATTCTCGTCTGCGGGCAATCGAGGCTGGGCCTCATTAACTGTCCCGCAGATCACGGGATCCGTTCGGACACCCTGACACATAGGCACGGCGCGCGAGGTATCCGCCGCGAACAATCTCTACGCCACGCCGGGGGTACCTCGCTCCGCCGGAATGTTCGTCGGCATCGTCTGCCGTATACCGATCTCGTCGCCGCTCTGAAGGCGCGGCACGGCGCCTACCTCCGGGCAACCTCTCAACGCATTCTGGTTACTTCGGATGGTGTGCTGTTCAGCTTGCGAATTCAATGCCACTGTTGGGGATCGCTGATTGTGGCGGGATAGATCAGCCGGCATCGGAGGGGCTAGTCACCTTGTGCGGCTTCGTCGGCATATTCGAATTCAAAGAACCGTTAGAATCTGCGCGCAACCGGGCGCTGGAAATGGCAAAGACGGTCAGGCACCGTGGGCCGGACTGGAGTGGCATTTATTCCAGCGAACGCGCGATGCTCGCGCACGAACGCCTTTCCATCGTCGACGTCGAGCACGGAGCTCAGCCCCTCCTCGACGTCGTCGCCGGGCGGGCGTTGGCTGTGAACGGAGAGATCTACAACCATGTCGCCCTGCGCGACGCACTGAAGCGGCCGCACGATTGGAAAACGAAATCAGACTGCGAGATTATCCTATATCTCTACGACGAGTACGGACCGGCTCTGTGCAAGATGCTGAGCGGCATTTTTGCGTTTGCCCTCTCCGACGAACGTACCGGCGAGTTCTTCGTCGCCCGGGACCACATCGGCATCGTGCCGCTTTATATCGGATGGAGCGGGGACGGCGTGACCTATGTCGCCAGCGAAATGAAAGCTCTCGATCCGGTGTGCGAGACGATCCAGGAGTTTCCGCCGGGACATTACTATAGCGGCAAAGCCCGCGAATTCGTTCGGTGGTACGATCCGGAGTGGGCGCATGTGGTTCCAACCGAGAAGGCGTCGTTGCACGAGCTCCGGACTTCGCTCGAAACCGCAGTCAAACAGCAAATGATGTGCGACGTACCCTACGGGGTACTTATTTCTGGTGGGCTCGATTCCTCGCTCATCGCAGCGCTCGCGGCGCGGCACCGCTTCAAACGGATCGAGTCTGGCGAGACCGAGGAGGCCTGGTGGCCAAGGCTGCACTCGTTCTCCGTGGGCTTGGAAAATTCGCCCGACATGAAGTATGCCCGTAAGGTGGCGGCTCACATCGGCACGGTCCATCATGAAGTTGTATTCACCGTGCAGGACGGGTTGGACGCATTGCCCGATGTGATCCGGCATCTGGAAACCTTCGATGTCACCACCATTCGTGCCGGCACGCCGATGTATCTGATGGCGCGCAAGATCAAGGCAATGGGCATCAAGATGGTGCTGTCTGGGGAGGGCGCCGACGAGGTGTTTGGCGGCTATCTCTACTTCCATATGGCCCCATCAGCGGAAGAATTCCACGAGGAGACCGTTCGAAAGCTCTTTGCGCTGAGCAGGTACGATTGCTGTCGCGCGAACAAGGCAACCGCTGCCTGGGGGGTCGAAGCGCGTGTACCGTTCCTGGACAAGGAATTCCTAGACTACGCGATGTCGATAAACCCTGCCGAAAAAATGTGCCCCGGTGCGAAGATCGAAAAGGGCATACTGCGGGAGGCTTTTACCGACCTGTTGCCGCAGGAGATCTTGTGGCGTCAAAAGGAACAGTTTTCGGACGGCGTCGGGTACAGCTGGATCGAGTGCTTGCGGAATCATGCCGAAGGCAAAGTCTCGGATCAGATGTTCGCGGAGGCGGACAAGCGCTTTCCGAAGCAGACGCCGACCTCGAAGGAGGGATATTTCTACAGGACCATCTTCGACAGCATTTTCAGGAATCCGGCAGCCTGCCTGACCGTCCCGGTCGGTCCCTCGATCGCGTGTTCGACGCCGACCGCATTCCTCTGGTCGCAGCAGTTTGCGAGCATGGATGATCCATCTGGAAGGGCGGTGAAGGGCGTGCATATTGAGGCCATTGATAACGTTTAGGCAGCTGGGTGGCCAGGAAGCTCAATTTGCACTTGCTGCCCCGAAGAGCCGCAGCTTCTTTTTGGGCAGGTTCGTGACGATCGTTCGTAGCGTCCGTTTGGCCTCGCGGAGCTTCGCCTCGATGTGGCGTTCAGGACCGTCTCTGCCGATCGCGATCCACTTCATGGCATACTCGCTATTTGCCAGGTGGGCCTTGTGCCCTGCGCCGCCAGCCAGGAAATCGTAACCGCGTTCCCCGCGCGCGACGCTGTCCTCGATGGCCAGCACATGGCTGACGAGTCCGGGCTTGAGCCGGCCATCGCTTTCATAGAGAAAGCCGCTTTGGTAGTTCAGGACTCGGCCGTCATGCACGAAGTTGTAAACCACCCCAATCGTCTGGCCTCCGACCAGCGTCCGTGAGATGCGGACCGCTCCCGTGGCTATTCCGCGCGCGATGAGATCCTCGTGGAACGGGCGGAAGCCCGGATTGGCGAAAGCGCCCTTGCGTCCCCATCGCGATCGATGAAAGTCGCTCAGCAGATCGAACGCAGCCAAGGCTTCCCTCGTCGTTTCCATGATCCGGAATTCAAGGGGACCTCGTTCGGCGTACAATCTCATGGCACGGCTCACGGCCTGGCGAGTGCTGCGGCCCAGCGTGGCGCGATAATCCTTCTTTTGTTGACGGACTTTCGCGAAATCAACCCACAGGGCGGTATCGGCGTGCTTCTCCTCGCTGACGAGCCCCGTCTGGCCCGCCGCGCGGCAAGCGGCCAACTCGAGGTCAGTATCAATTCCGGAAAGCACCAACTGGTCCGACCGGCGCAAGTGGGACATCAGCGCGTCGAGACCTGCCGGGATAATGGTGTCCGGTTGCTCGGCAAGAATGCTGTTGCACTCGATGAACAGCCGGTCGAAACGGGAATCTCCGGATTCATTGAGCAGCCAACGTGCCCGCGCATGCGGCCCAAGACTCCAGGCTCTCCGCCGGCCAATGATCGCCAACCCGACGATCTTGCCTGACGACCGTGCGACGAGGACGTGCGGCTGCGTGCCATCCGGAATATGCCGTAGCCAGGTGCCGATCCAGAGCCAAGACAAAAAGAACGAGTGGGGGGCCCGAGCTTCGAGCTCCTTCCACGCGGTCTCAAGCCAGGCAATGCTCTTCAAGGCCTCCAGGCTCACATCGGTGACGGCATCGGGCATGCTCATGCTTGTTCAACACCGCGGGGCCGCAAGCGCGCTTTGACGAGAGAACAAGGGCCCTGCTGCAACGATCGCGCATAGTCCAATGATCGGGCGAGCCTGGTCACACACGTATCCTTCTGGCGGTCACGTCATTGGGCGCCTGCGACCGTCGCCTCGGGCGGGCGGATAGCGGTACTATATCTGGAATTCCACCGATATGCGGACCCTTTCTGGTTACCTACTCCCGCGACTTGCGCCTTCGGCGCGACTGTGCCGAGGGGGCTGCGAGCGGCTAGCTTTCGGCTGGCGCCGGCGCTCCGGCGCGATACGCTCTGGCAGCCATCGCGCTTTGAGCGCACCATTTCCGCAATTGTGAGAACGGCTACGATGGTCGAGATAGAGCCTGAGCCGAGACCAGGAACGCTCCGAGTTGCTCGACCAGATCTGCGGCGATCGACTGGTCGACCATCAGAATTGTGGTGCCCGGTGTCTGGTCGGACGACCAGACGCCCTGAGCGGAGATCGCAGCATGATCGGAGCGCACCTTCACAAGCACGCGGGTTCTCTCTACGTTGAGACGCTCACCGACGAGATTGGTCCCTTCCACAGCGCCGCCGGCAGTCTGCCTGCCAACAGCGACTGGCGAAATCTCCAGTATCGCCTGGGCCAACCAGATCGCGTGCTTGTATGGAATAGTCCAAATGGCCGAGCCATGATCGGCATCAACATCAACTCTAAATGCCAGCCCGTCATCGGAGCTCTCGATCCCGAGAAAACCCTTGATGGTTTGTCGCTCAAGCGTGCCGTCTCGATTGGTCAACGCGGGCCTCGATCTTGCTTTCGCGCTAGTGAGGGTTGCTATTCCAAAACTCCACTTTCGAGTGAGCTGATCGCTCCTCAACTGGGCGGGACCGTCGCTCCCTAGGCTGGAGCGGCGATCCCTTGTCGCACGATATGTCTGGTCGGGGTGTGGGTGTCCGCCAATCCGCACGACTGGGGACACGGTAAATCGGCAAACGCCTGCGGCAAATTGCCATTCTGAACTAGTCCCGACCAAGAGGTGCAACAGCACGTCGCCTCTTGGCGCAAAGGTATTAGCGCGCCGCAGCAATTGCAGAATGCTGGTGACGAAATTCGAGAGAGACGTAAAGTCATTGGTCGAGGTTGACCGACGGCGGCTGAATACGGACAGCGACACGGTCGGAGCCGTCCAAGTTAGGCCACCCGCAGGAGCGGATTAGGCCATTGGCGCACCATCATTGGGACAACAACACCCCGTGTAATTCAGACGGGGTGAGTTCAGGCCCTGAGTCTCGCACCCCGGTAACGGCCCCGGTCTATCGCCCAGATCGGGGCTGTTTCTTTCCGGCGGAGCAGCGGCAGGTACCCCGCTCATCAGGAGCGCAACAGTTTCCTGGCCCTACCGTATGATACGAGCGACGCGGGCGCAGTCTGCTCGATCGAGGACGTCGGCTATGAAGCCTCGGTGTAACGGACCGGGCAGAACCAAATGAAGAAGGCCGCCAGATAAGGCGGCCTTGCTCTGCAGTCCTGGGATTGGTTTCCGTCATTCAATTCGGCATGAGTCGCGGCGAGGATGGCCTCGCGCTCAAACGTGCACTTGTCTCTGCGTACCGGGCGAGCTTGATCAGCGCTTCCTTGGCGGCACAGGGGGCGAGCGCTGCAGCTTCGTCCCGAAGCTCTCTGGCTCGCTCTGCAAGCCGCGCTTCGAGAGTATCCCGCTGAACCACGCGGTGGCGTAATTGTCCCATGCGCTTTTCCTCGACAGGTCCCCACCCGGAATTTACGATTCGAAGCTTTAACCGTGCGTAAAAGCTCTCCGGAGGAAGCAGTTCTGGGAGGTCAAGACGGCGCCAAGTGGGCGCGAAGAGGGCGCCAAATGGGACAAATTGCGAATTGCCTGGGAAAGGGCAGATTTTGCTGAAGGCTCAATGAGGAAGTCGAGATTCGCTCCCCGACAGGCTGCGGTGCTTGAGCAGATGGTGTGTCGATCTCGCAACGTCTCAATAGTTTCGCTGGGTATCGGGCGTGCTGGGCTTCACGTCGTTGCCAATTCGTCGTCTAATGACGGCGGACCTTCGGCGGGTGATTTTATTTCCAAGACGTTCATTTGAGATCGGGTCCAAGAGGTCGCTGTCCAGCGCCAGCGGCCTCTTCGTTTTGCTCACTGAATTGCAAAGGACCGTCCAATGCCGATACAGGTGTGGGCCGTTGCCGCTTCGATCGGCTGGACAGCCGTTGTGGGCACGATGCTGCTGTATATGATTTTCGGCCCCGGCTAACGCGACGATGCGCTGCTGGTGTCCGACCGGTGGGCAGGGCGAGGCAACCACGACACGATATCTCGCGGCCGAAACATTGTCATTCCACGCCGACGTTTCACGTCATCGGCGCGACGCCCAAACGCTCGGGCTTCTGCGTTATCCGGGGAATTTTAGCTTAACGGCAGGCCTGAGCCGCGCTTCTCATTGTCGCCATGCTAGCTCATTTTTTTCGCCATACTCCCTGATTAACCAATCGAGCCTAGCAGTCGGGGGGCAATCCCACTGCAACGGAATGTGTGGCGGTCACCGCGATACATTGGAAATCCGCTCGTGGCGCAAGGCGTTGCGAGCGCGTGGTATGTCGCGCGCCTTCGCGCTGCGCGGCAGTGGAATTCCCTTGTAAACGTCAAAAGAGAAGAATCTCTGCGACCCACGGAGGTCTGAATTGGATACGACTGGGACAATCACATCATTTTCTTCCACACCGATGACGAGGTTTTCGATCGGGGGCGACGTCTACGGCGTGCAGGATGCGAGCACGAGCTACAGCCTGACCAATCCTGACCCGCAAACTCTGCGTTTCGAGGTCCACCAGGGTGATCATGCCTGGTACGACGACTCATCTGTCGACCGCTCCGAGGTTTCAGGCGCGGGCAACATTCCGGGCGGCACTCCGATCAACTTGAACTATCAGTTCATGGTGGAGGCAAATGGCCCCAACGGGTCATTTACGAATACGGCAGATGGCTGGTTCATCGTCGGCCAGATGCACAATGATGATAACGCGAGCGGCGTCGGCACCTCGCCGCCGTTTGCGATCCAGCTTGTCGGCGATCATCTGCAGGTCGTCGCCAGATATGTGCAGCCGGGCCAGGATCCGAGCAACGGGGCCGGCAATGTGCAGATGCTCACGCTCTGGACTGATCCCAATCCGATCAAGACGGGCGTGTACAACAACATTCAAATACAGGCCGACGTCTCGAACACCGGTGGCGGGTATTTGAAGGTCTCGATCAACGGGACCCAGGTCGTGAACTACAGCGGCCCCTTGGGCTATGGGCAGGCCACCAATTGGGAGTACGGGGTCTATCGGTCGACGGCGCCGGAGACCGTTGCGGTCGATTACCGAAACATGACGCTGTTGACGGGATCGGCGGCGACATCGGCGCCGACGCAGCCGACCACGAGCACCACGACCGACCCAACCACTACCTCAACTGCGACCACAGCTCCAACCGGTATTGTCGCGCCGACTGTAACGCCGGACGCCACTTCGCCGGCGACCGCAGTGGTGAGCCCGGTGGCGGCTGCCACAACGACCGACCCCAGCGTCCTGGGCGCCATGGGAGCGATGGGCCTGGCGCCGACATCGGCGTCCGGTTGGTCGGCGCCAGTGACCGGCGCAAGCGCTGCAAGCCTGCCAAGCATGGATTTTTCGCGTTTCGGATTTGACACCGGTACGCTGGCAGGCGCCGCGCCGCAGACGACCAATTGGTGGGGAGACCAAGGCACGGCCGCCGCGTCTCAGCAGAGCAACAGCTATGCGCTGCTGAACCAGTATCTGGCGGGCAGCTCGGGTGGGGCCAATGGCGGTATGATCGCCGTGGCCATGAGTGGCCCTGCGTGGACACAGAACTCGTTCCTGACCAAGCCCCAGAGCTAAAGGACGGCTCGGCCGCGCGCGGTTCGTCTGCGCCGGCGCGCCTACGTGGCGCCTCGGGTAGATACCACAGGCCGGCCCGATGGTCGGCCTGTGTCACGTTGTCCTCGTGAAGCAATTGATCTTCACGATGTCGATCCGCCCATCCTGACGGGCTCGAACGTTCGAGAGTGGGCTGCATTGGTCTGCGAACGCCCCCTCGGGATCCGCGTGGTTCCCGCTCTTCTCTTCGCATTCGCGCTACGAGCCATCCGGTCGATCGCGAATATTCCGTTCGCTGCAATGCCACGAAGGTAGCTGCGCCTGAACGGGTGTTCGTGCCGGCACGAGCGGTCCGGCGACCGGCAGCAAGCGAAGCGCTTTCCGAGCCGGCCCGCCTCGTTGTTCGGCGTCCTTCAGTGCGGATCTTCGATTACCAAAATGAGTACCGCATATTAGGTCAGCAAAACGTCCCGAAAGCGGTCAAACCTCGCTGCTGACTTGGAGCATCCCCGGAGAGGACTGTGGGCCGGTTGGCTATCATCGCACTCGCGATCGCAATCGCGGGGCTTCTGAGCGGCGGCGTCTACTCGGTGTCGAGTTCAGGCCTCAGCACTGCAATAGTCATCAATCGCTTCACCGGCGCAGCGTGGTCGTGCAGCGTCGTTTGCGAACTCATCGAAACACGCCGGAATCCAAAATGAGGCATTTGGGCCTCGATGCGTGCATGATCTGCTGCGCCAGGCACGCCGGCCTGATGTCGCTTACGCGGAGAGCGTGCACGTCATCGCAAGTCGGGGCACGGACCGCGGCTGGGGCAGCGTCTCGCGGCGTGGAAGTCGCGCCAATGAAGTGGCGCTCGTCGGCGACAATATTCTGGAAATGGCATGGCCGCGCCTGCGGCGGTCGCTGGCTCGTTTTCGTCGCCGGACCGACAAATTCCCCGGAGATATTGTTCGTGGCATCGGCTGCCTCCGTAAGGGGACGGTAAGCCAGTCCAGGGGCTGACCACGACGTTTCCTCGAGCGAGGTCGAATTGTCCGCAGCTGGCAGCACGCCGCAGAGGGCCACTCAGCGGGACCAACCGGCGAACGCCAGGCACGGCCTCCCGGCCCGCTGTACCGGGGCTGGAGGAGGTCAGGGCGGTCCCGCCGACATCCGGCCGAGCTGCCGGCTCGGATCGTGGCCGGCAGTGGATCGGCGCTTCTTGCAGGCTGCCGTCTAGCTGCCGCGATAGCCACTCGGGTTCTGCATCTGCCAGCGCCAATGATCCGTGCACATCTGTGTGAGTGATCGCCTTGAGGTCCAGCCCAGCCGATTTTTTGCGAGCGTCGGATCCGCGTAGCAGATCGCGACATCACCGCTCCTGCGTTGGTCAATCACGTAAGGAACTGGCCGGCCACTCACGGTCTCGAATGTTTTCACCACCTCCAGGACGCTGCTGCCGCTTCCTGTTCCGAGATTGATGGTCAGAACGCCGGGTTGTTTCAGCGCGCTCAAGGCGCTCAGATGTCCGGATGCAAGATCGACGACATGAATGAAGTCGCGGATGCCGGTGCCATCTGGGGTATCGTAGTCATTTCCCCAAACGTGCAGCTTCTGACGTCGCCCGATGGCGACTTGCGCCACGAGTGGCAACAGATTGTTGGGTACGCCGAGCGGGTCTTCTCCGATGAGTCCGCTTTCGTGGGCGCCGACCGGATTGAAATAGCGCAGGATGGCGATCCGCCAATCGCTGTCGGACCCATGGAGATCCCTCAGAATCTCTTCGACAAAATACTTTGTGCGACCGTACGGATTGATTGGGCCGACGGGGTGCTTCTCGTCCAGCGGCAGGTATGCGGGCGTACCATAAACCGTTGCGGAGGAACTGAAGACCAGCGTTTTCACATCGGCACGCGACATCGCCGACACCAGCCGCATCGTTCCAACAACGTTGTTCTGGTAGTACGTCATGGGTTGAGTGTTGGACTCGCCGACCGCCTTGAGCCCGGCGAGGTGAATGACCGCGGTCACGCCGTGGGTGCGCAGGACCTCGTAGACCGCCTCCTCGTTGCAGATATCGATATGCCGGAATACGAGCGATCGCTCGCAGATGTCCTGCACCCGTTCGAGCGATGCGCGATTGCTGTTGCAGAGATTGTCGACTGCAACGACATCTAGCCCGGAGTCGAGTAGGGCGACTGCGATATGTGACCCGATATAGCCGGCGCCTCCGGTCAACAGGATCATTCTGATTCCATTTCCGTTCCGCGCCTGCACGCGCGCGATCACCAGGCATTTGCGGTTGTCCTGGCAACGCCCGCGTCAGGCGTTTGCGCCAACACCAAAGCGGCCGGCACCAATGGTGCCGATCGCCACATCGATGGGTGCCGCATCCATCGATGTGGCACGAACTCCGGCTCGAGATATCCGGTCGAAAGCTTCCCCGGCGGGTGGCCGAACCAATTTCGGCTATTTCCGCAGTCGGATCGCTCCCTCGGCCTTCGAACCGATTTCCTTGCGGGCGTGGCCGTTCGTAAGAGGAACTTCGAAGTAATTGACCGCATGGTCAATTGAACCGAGCGGCGCGGGCCGCCCTGTCCTCGCGATTTTAGGAAGTTCTCTCTTTGGTGGGAGGAGGCGCTCGGTTGCGTCAGCGGCCGGGTACGCCGTCGCGCTTGATGGCCGAGCTATAGGTCGATGGTTCAGCCCCCAGATCGCCGCCTGTGTTCTGTTCTGAACACGAATCTTGCGGAGGATCGCCTTGATGTGGACCTTCACCGTAGCTTCCGCGATATCGATCTTGCGTGCGATGCACTTGTTGGAATCGCCTTCGATCAGACACTGGAGAATGGAGATTTCTCGCGGCGAAAGCTGCTGTGCGAGCCTGCTGTCGCCGTTCGCCGTGGCTTGACTATCATCGAGGCGTGGAGGGACACCGTCCGCGTCGCGCTTTTCGATTTCAAGAGCGGACGTCAAAAAGTCGGTCGGTAATACCGTTCCGCCCATCATGACGAGCTCGATGGACTTGATGAACGCATCGCAGTTCATCACGTCGATGAAATAGCCGGTGACGCCAGCTCGGATCGCAGCAGTCAACTCGCTCAATCGATAGTGATCTGCGACGACAGCAATGCGTCCATCCGCGTGACGGCGCTTGAAGCACTCGATCTGCTCGATTGTAGGTGCGAAATCATCGCCACTGTGAACAACCAGGAACAGTGCCGGACAGGCTGAATCGCTTCCGACATTGGCCTTGCCAGGCAAATCGTCTGCATCGGAAATTGAAGCAAAGACTTGAAAATTTTCGGAATTTAGAATTCTGGCGAGACCTTCTTTGCGAAGACTGTTTTCACCACCAAGCACAATAGAAAAAGAATATTGTCGTCTCATGGAACTCTCCTGGACGCTACAAAAAATGAAACAGGCTCATCGGTTGAATCCGACTCGTTTCTTGGATGGCTTGCCAAGCCAAAACAGAGCGACGCATTGAAAATTGCTTGTTCAAATTCCGGTCGCTTGGACAGAAATTTGGGGCGAAAAAGCCCTGAGCATGCGTCAAAAGATTTACTAATATTAGATGCTAATCCCCAATATCCCTATATACCGTTGGTTATAGACATTCGTTGGGATGTCGCTCGTAATATCACGTCCGTATTTTCACGGGGCGCGATCTCCGCAGACCGGTCGAACAGCGCTCGCTTAGGGGGGCGTCGATATCGCTGCGCAATCTAAGATTGTAAAACGGCGGAATTCGGCCTAGCCGCGATGCCAAAATTTTAGTTGAATGCTCCAAATTGAAGTAGCGTGGGGATCGATATTGGGGGCGCCGATTTGAAGTGGGAACTGAGGATTGGCCGAAATGCATTTCAGTCGCGTAGTTATTGCTAGCAGATATCCCGTTGTTTTATTAGGCCTGAACTATCTGCTGGAAGCAGAACGTGATTTCGGGGTCGCTGCTCGATGCAGCGATAGTGCGAGTTGCCTAAGTGCAATTCGCGCTCTTGCGCCCGATATCGCCATTCTGGACATGTCGATGCCTGACATTTTTGGGCAGGCATTGCTCGATATCGCAAATTCCCGGACTCCTGCGGTTCGGCTCGTGTTCCTCGCAACCTCCGTCGAGGATCGCGACCTCACCATGTTGGCAGAAATGGGCGCCTTTGGCGTCATCCTGAATGACGAGGAGCCCGAAACTCTTCTCCAGACATTGCGGCAAGTCGCGGACGGCCACAGGATGCTGCCTGCGCCTTCGAGCGAGGTCGCGATCTCTTCTGGGCAGTCCGCGATTTTAGAGAAGCATCTTGCCGTACTGACGGACCGGGAGCGTCAGATCATGCGTCTGGTGTCGGAGGGGTTGTCAAACAAGGAGATTGGCCGTCGTTTGAGGGTAACGGACGGCACCATCAAGGTTCATCTGCACCACATCTTTCGCAAGCTCGAGATCGGCAACAGGACGGCTCTTGCTACGCTCGCGGTCTCATACGCAGGGCAAAGCGCCTTGCCTCCCGATTGACGCGCGAGCTCTTTGACTCGGCAGGATATCAACCGACCTGGCGTTCGGGTGCGACAGCGCACGAACGCCGTCACGCGACAATTGGGCCGGAAGCCAAGGCGAACGAACGTCAGGGGGCACAGGTCTTTTGATGTACCTTTCGATGTAGTCAGCCATACATCTAAATATCCACCAGGGCTGCTTGTTTTCGCGCTTGCGTGATTGTTCAATCGGAGAAAATTCGCGTGAACGGGAGCGGCCGCTCCAGAAGGAATGCTCCGGTGCGCACGAGCGCTCCTGCGATCGGAATTCAGGTATGACGCCTGACTGGCCTGAGCTCGACCTTACCCGACGTTCCGGTGCCGGCGGGTCCGATGGTCGTGGCGCGTCGGCTTCGAACCAGAATTTTCATGCTGCCCTGGCCCGCTCGGGGCCTCGATGGTTGCAGCCCGCCGAATTCGACGTCAGTCAGACTCTTGTCGAGCCGGCAGCGCCCGTTCCGGGCCTCCTTGATAGAGGAGTTGAGCCTGCGGGTGGGATCATCGTGCCGGTTCTCGGGGATGATCGCCTGGAGGTTCTCGCATGCATGCTCGAAGTGAGGCACGATATCGTTCGCGCGATGGGCGCCTTCCTCAGCGAAGCGGAACGCAGGCGCGCTGAATGGTTGAAGTCGGAGCGGGACCGCCGCCGCTTCATCGCTTGCCGTGGACAGCTGCGCCAGGTCCTCGCTTCCAGGTTGGGGATCGCGCCGTCCGATGTCGAACTGGAATATGGACAGCTGGGAAAACCCCACCTCTCACACCGGATGCCTTCTCGCAATTTGCGCTTCAGCGTCTCTCGATCCGAAGATGTAGCGGTCATCGCGCTCTCGACCGGGCAGGAGGTCGGCGTGGACATCGAGGCAATTCGCCCCGTGCCCGAAGCGGACGAGATCGCCGCGCTGTGTTTTTCCGCCTCCGACTACGAGTCCTATGCGGCCCTCGGTCCGGACGACCGGCTGGCAGGCTTCTTCCGGCGCTGGACGCGGCTGGAGGCTATTTCCAAGGGGCTGGGATGCGGCTTGGGACATCCCGGTTCTTCGGACGACAAGGATTGGGGTGTCCGAAGTTTCATACCCAAAACGGGGTATCTCGGGTGCGTCGTTGTTCGGAAATGAATGGTCCTCCGGACTGCAGTTTCCCCGATGTAATCATTCATCGAGGATAGCGAGAAGCTTGGCCAACTTGCTCGAAAGCATGCAATTTCATTCCAAACCGCGCTTGTTTGAGACACTTCGCGGTCGCAGTCGAGAACACGGGAATAGCCTATGCAAGCGCGCGTGATGCAGTTTTCGGAACTGCTTGCAGACCTCGCGGTCAAGGACATCAAGGTCTGGGTCGAGGGCGATCGGTTGCGGTGCAGCGCTCCGGCAGGCGCGATGACGGCGGAGCTTCGCGATCAATTGCAGGGGCGGAAGGGTGAGATCATCGCGTTTCTGAACCTGGCCACCGCCACGGCCACGCAACAGCCTGCCATCATTCCTTTGCAGTCGCGCGGAACACGCACGCCAATTTACGCCGTACCCGGGCATGTCGGAGCGCCCGCCTCATTCTCGGACCTGTCGAAGCATCTGGGCGGCGATCAGCCGTTCTATGCGCTTCAACCGCCCGGCTTCGACGGGCTGAGCAAGCCGATGGACCGCGTCGAAGATATCGCCGAGTACTTCGCCCGCCAGATCCTGCAGTATCAGCCGGTCGGTCCGTATGTCATCGCTGGTTACTGCTCCGGCGGTCCAACAGCATTCGAACTGGCTAAAGCCCTCACAAAGCGCGGAGCGGATATTCCGTGCGTCGCTCTCTTTGGTCCCCTTCACCCCGCCACCCATCAGGAATTGCCGCGACTGCTGTACTTCACTGCCTGGGAGACGATCCGATCGGTCCGGAGATCGACGGCGAAGTTGCCGACATTTGGCGCGCGTCTTCGATATTTCGGCAGCCGCCTTCGCGAGCGCGCCTTCATGCGCCTCGTGCGCAAGGAGCCTGCCGCGACGGATCCGGTGCTGGCCAGCAGAGCTCTGCTGAAATCCACGGCGATGGCGGCATTTCGGCGGTATATTCCCACTCCGTACTCAGGCCGCGTATGCATCTTCCTTCCGAACAGGGCCTGGCTGCGATCGGGCGCGGCACCTCATCGATGGCGGCTGGTGGCGCCCGATGCCGAATTCTATTTTGGCCCCGACGACTGCGACGAAGTCTCCATGCTGAAAGAGCCTGACGCACCTGCCGTCGCAGAGCTTTATCGCCAGGCAACGCAGAAGCTCAACGATTGACGTGATCTGATTTTGGCTTGCCGGATGGGAGCGCATTTCATGAATGAAGTCCTGCCTATCGTAGCGGAAAGTGTGGCGCTTCCTGCGCTGCAAGATGCCGATCATCGGGCGCTGGTCGTCGAGTACAACGCCACGTCGGCGCACTACCCATCGGACAGGACGATTGTCGATCTTTTCCATGATCAAGCGATGCTCAGTCCTGATGCTGAAGCGATCCGGTTTGGCGATACGATGCTGACATATCGGCAACTCGACGAACGCTCCAACCAGATGGCCGCGCATCTGGGTTCAAAAGGCACGGGGCCGGGTCGGATCGTCGTTGTCTTCATGGAACACTCCATCGAGGTCGTTGTCGCGATCCTGGGCGTCCTCAAGGCAGGCGCGGCCTATGTGCCGATTGATGCGGCGACGCCGAAAGGGCGCATTGCTACGATCCTGAAAGACATTTCCGGCGGAACCGGCGGGCGAACGCCGGTGGTCATCACTCAAACGCGTCTGCAGTCGGTCGTCTCTCCGGACCTTGCCGACATTTTCGTGCTCGACGCTGATTTCGCTTCGATCCTGGATCAGCCAGGCTCGGCCCGACCGTCCGCCGCGACGTCGGCAGGCATCGCCTATATCATCTTCACCTCAGGCTCGACCGGCACTCCCAAGGGCGTCGAGATCGAGCACCGCAGCCTTGTGAACTACATCTGGTGGGCCGCGCGTGTGTACAGTTCCGGCCAGCCTCTCGCTTGGCCGCTTTTCTCATCTCTCGCCTTCGACCTCACCGTCACAACGCTCTTCGCGCCGCTCATTACCGGTGGCCGAATCGTGGTCTATCTTGGCGATCCCGGGTTGAGCAACATGGTCGTGCTCAAGGTCGTGGATGACAATGCCGTCGATATCATCAAGCTGACGCCGGCGCATCTCGCGATGATCCGCGACCGCGATCTCGAGGCCACGAGATTGCGCAAGTTCATCGTGGGCGGCGAGGACTTCAAGACCGAGCTGGCGCGCGACATCACGAAAGCCATCCCTCATCCTGTCGAGATTTATAACGAATACGGACCAACCGAAGCCACAGTGGGCTGCATGATTCATCGGTTCGACTCAGACCGGGATCAATCAGCGTCGGTGCCGATCGGCGTTCCGGCCGCCAATGCGGGAATTTACGTTCTCAGCAAGGAATATCAGCCGACCGGCCGCAACGTCATCGGTGAGATGTTCATCGCAGGCGATGGTCTCGCGAGAGGTTATTTCAATCGCCCCGATCTGACTGAAGAGCGCTTCCGCACGGTTACGGATCCCCGAGATGGCTTTTCGAGGCTGCGGCTGTACAAGACGGGCGATCTTGCCCGCTGGAGCTCGGAAGGGCGCCTGGAATTTCTCGGCCGCGTCGATCATCAGGTGAAGGTCGGCGGCACGCGTATCGAACTGGGCGAGATCGAAGCGCGGCTTCTCAAGCAGCCCCACGTTCAGGAATGCGCTGTCGTCGCCGTTCCCACTCCGGTGGGGAATGCGGAAGATGGCGCAATCACGCGACTTGTGGCCTACTATGTCGCCTCGAAACCTCTGACCGTGGCGGAGCTGCGCGCCCACCTTGCCGAAGAACTCCTGGAGTCCATGGTTCCGACGCACTATGTCTGCCTCGAACGTATGCCGCTCACGTCCAACGGCAAGATCGACCGCGCGGCGCTTCCCGAGCCGACGGCGGACAGCATTCAGCCGGCACACGAGTTCGCCGCCCCGTCAACGGAGACCGAGAAGGCGTTGGCCGCCCTGTGGTGCGGTCTTCTCAAGCTCAAGTCGATCGGACGCCACGACAACTTCTTCGACCTCGGCGGGGAGTCGCTCCTGGTCGTGAGAGCGGTGGCGCGCATGCGAAAGACCTTCGGCGTCGACGTGCAGCTCCGCAACCTGTTCGAGCGCCCGACCGTAGCTGAACTCGCGGAAGTGATCGACGGGATGCGCTGGGTGGCCGATTCCAGAGCTGCTTCACCCTCGGGCGGACCGCGAGAGGAAATCGAACTCTAGTCTATTGCAAGGGCCGCAATTGATGCTCAGGGCGCCGATCCGGTCTGGACCTTGAGTTGGACTCATGGAACGGACGACGATGATGGACAAAGCTTGGGTACCGCAGCAAGAACCGGGGCTGCCTTGGGCGGCCGCGGAATATGAGCTCTTGCGGGACCAGGTCCGCCGCTTTGTCGAGGAGGAGATCAAGCCCTGTGCAGATCGCTGGGAGGAGGCGGGGGGCATCCCGCGTCCGGTCCTGCGGCGCATGGGCGAACTTGGCTTCTTCGGCATCCGCTATCCGGCCGAGTACGGCGGTGCCGAGATGGACGCCGTCGCATCGACGGTCTTCGCAGAGGAACTCGGGCGCTCCACCTATGGCGGCGCCGCAGACGCAATGCTGGTCCAGGCCGAGATGGCTTCCAGCTATGTCTTTCACGACGGCACCAAATCCCAACGCGCTCGCTGGATGCCGGGCATTGTGAGCGGCGAGGTGATCACCGCGATCGCCATCACGGAGCCGGATGCGGGCTCGGACGTGAAGGCCATTCGCACGCGCGCGCGCCGAGACGGCGACTCCTACGTGCTCGATGGTACGAAGCTATACATCACCAACGGCGTCTGTGCGGATCTCTACTGTGTTGCGGCCAAGACTGATGCTGCGGCAGGGAGCAACGGGATCACGATGTTCCTCGTCGAGAAGGGCACGCCGGGCTTCAGCGTGGCTCGCGAGCTGGACAAGCTCGGCTGGCGCTCCTCCGACACGGCCGAGCTCGTCTTCGAGGGTTGCCGCATTCCTGCCGAGAACGTGCTCGGCGCGGAGGGGCAGGGCTTCTACTCCATCATGCGCAACTTGCAGAACGAGCGCCTTGTGCTCGCCGCCATGGCGATCGGGATGGCCGAGGCGGCGATCGATATGACCCTCACTTACGTGAAAACGCGCCGCGCATTCGGAGGCGTCCTTTGGGACTTGCAGGCGATCCGTCAGCGTCTTGCGATGCTTGCTGCGAGGGTGGAGGCAAGCCGCGCGCTTCTCTATGCTACCGCCTGGCGCATGGCGGCGGACGACGACTGCATGCGCGAGATCTCGATGTTGAAGGCTCTCTGCGGCGAACTCGTCAACGAGGTGGTGTATGCGTGCGTCCAGTTCCACGGAGCCATGGGCGTCATGCGGGAGAGCCCGATCGAGCGTGTGGCGCGCGACGCTCGCATCCTCTCCATTGCCGGCGGCGCGACCGAGGTGATGCTGGACGTGGTCGCATCAATGTCGTGAGCTTGCTGCGGAAGCTGAAGCGACCGCCGCTCGGCAACATTCGCACTGACCGCAATTGGCGTCCGCGGGATTGCGGTACTAAATGTCGCCGAGCCACCGGTCGATTTCTCTGGATCCGACGATCCGTTTTGGCTGGTGCGGATTGATCGTTCCGGCCGAAAGGCTCTTCACTCTCTGGTCCTGCGCCAGCGTCCTGGTGAACTGCTTCGCTTCCTGCTCGGATTTGAAGGTCGCAGTCCTTCGCGCATGCCTGTCGGGTGGAGCATCGCGTTGATCAACGAAGGAGACGTACCAGACGTGGCCTTGCGTCATGTGGCGACCTCCGAGATTGGGTCCAGGTGCGAAAACCAGGTGGCGAAAACAAGGCTCGGCCAACCTGAGCGAGCCGGCGGCCGGGTCCACGGATAAGGGATGAAAATACGGCTTCCGTTCGAAGTGTTCCCAGGGTCTTTCTAAGTAGTTCTTCTGAGCGGTCGGTCGCAGATCACGCTTTCAAGCCGCGCGACGCGACGGCAGGACCGGGATCCGCGGCCGCCATAGCGGCGATTGACAGGTAATTATTACATGTATAAAAATATGCAAATTCATATAATATGAGATGCCCGAATGGACGCGCATCCGCTCAAGCTCAAAGTGCAGTCGATCGTTGCGGAGACGTCGGTCATTCGCAGCGTGGTGCTCGGCGTGGAGGGCGGTGCCGTGCCGGAGTGGCAAGCGGGTGCGCATGTTCGCGTGTTGCTGCCGGGCGGAGGGGACCGGCCGTATTCCCTGATGGCGCTGCCGGACCTGCCCGAAGGCACTGTGGCGCTCGGGGTACTGCGCGAGGAAACCTCAGCCGGCGGCTCAAAGTTCATCCATGCCCTTCAGGTCGGCGACGTCGTCAGAACGACCGCGCCGCTCAACAATTTCGCTCTTCACGAGGGTGCCGCGCCGGCGTTGCTGTTTGCCGGCGGCATCGGCGTCACGCCGATCCTATCGATGGCGGCGGTGCTGAAGGCGCAAGGAAACTGGTTTCGCCTGCATTATGCCGGACGCATGCCCGGGCTGCTGGCTTTCCTGCCGCAGCTGCAGGCGATCTGTGCGGAGGGCCTGGCGGTCCACTACGACAGCGATGCGTCCCGCCTCGATATCGCGGCTGCGCTCGGCGATGCGCCCGCAGGTGCCCACGTCTATGTCTGCGGGCCTGCCGGCATGATTGACGCGGTGAAGGCCGCGGCGCTTGCCAAGGGCATCCCGGCAGACCGCATCCATTTCGAGCTGTTCAAGGCGGAGCAGCCAAGCTCTGCGAACCGGCCGTTCGAGATCGAGCTCAAGTCGACCGGGCAGGTCATCACGGTTGCGACCGACCAGAGCATCATCGAGGCGCTGGAAGCGGCGGGGCTCGACGTGCTCTATGATTGCCGGCGGGGCGATTGCGGCATCTGCCAGTGCGGCGTGATCGCGGGCGTGCCCGACCATCGGGACGTCATTCTCAGCGACGACGAGAAGGCGTCCAACAAGGTCATGCAGATCTGCGTGTCGCGTGCGAAGTCGGAGCGGCTTGTGTTGGATCTCTGAGCGGAGGCAAGAGGCGCCATGGCGAGATACGGAAAGGATGCCCGCGCGATCGGCGGGCTCGTGCGCGACGCCGAGGTGCATCGCGACGTCTATGTCGATCCTGAGATCTTCGAGCTCGAGATGGAGCATCTGTTTCCCAACAGCTGGATCTATGTCGGGCACGCCAGCCAGTTGTTGAAACCCGGCGATTTCATCACCGCGACTGTCGGCCGGCAGCCGGTGGTGGCAAGCCGCCATACCGACGGCTCGATCCACCTGTTCTACAATCGCTGTCCGCACAAGGGCGTCAAGATCGCCTCCGAACCGTGCGGCAACACCGGAAAGTTCTTCCGCTGCCCCTATCATGCCTGGTCGTTCAAGACCGACGGCTCGCTGCTCGCGATCCCCTTGAAGAAGGGCTATGAGGGCACCGGATTCACCGACACCCAGGCGAACGACGGGCTGTCGCGGATCAGGAATGTCGTGGTCTATCGGGATTTCATCTTCGCGCGCCTGAGCGAAAACGGCATCGGCTTCGAGGACTATTTTGGCGAAAGCCTCTCGACCATCGACAACATGGTCGACCGCTCGCCGGAAGGGAAGCTCGCCGTCATGGCCGCGCCGATTCGCTACATGCACACCTGCAACTGGAAGATGCTGGTCGAGAACCAGACCGACACCTGCCATCCCATGGTGGCGCATGAGAGCTCGGCCGGCACCGCCATCAAGGTCTGGCAACGCGAACAGGGCGACTCCAAGGAGACGCCGATGGCGGTGCAGCTCTATGGCCCCTTCATGAGCCCGTACGAGTTCTACGAGCAGAGCGGCATCCGGATCTGGCCCAACGGTCATGGCCATACCGGCGTCGCCAATTCGATCCATTCGAACTATTCGGACGTCGAGGGCTATCTCGACCAGATGATCGCAACCTATGGCGAGAAGCGGGCGCACGAGATTCTGGGCGAGGTTCGGCACAACACGGTCTATTTCCCGAACATCATGGTCAAGGGCGCGGTGCAGATCCTGCGCAATTTCATCCCGATCGCGGTGGACAGGACGCTGGTGGAGAGCTGGGTCTATCGGCTGGTCGGCGCGCCCGACAAGCTCTACGAGCGTGCGCTGATGTATAATCGCTTCATCAACGCACCGACCTCGATCGTCGGGCACGACGATCTCGAAATGTATGAGCGGGCCCAGGAAGGGCTGAAGACGAACGGCAATCAGTGGGTCAATCTGCGCCGGCTCTACGAGAGCGACGAGGAGCCCGACGTCACCGCCGTCATCAACGGCACGTCGGAGCGCCAGATGCGGAACCAGTTCCATGCCTGGGCCAAATTCATGACCATGGATATGGACCAGCCCGGCGAGGCCGCGGAATGATCACCGAGAAGACGATTACCGATTTCATCTATCGGGAAGCCGACCTGCTCGACACCATGCAGTGGCAGGCGTGGCTCGATTTGTTCCACCCCGAAGGGCGTTACTGGATGCCGCTGGAGTGGCAGCAGCAGGACCCGGTGCTGCAGCCGTCGCTGATGTACGAGGATCTGCTGTTGATGAAGGTACGGATCGAGCGGCTGGCCGGCGAGCGCACCTTCAGCCAGAAGCCGAAGAGCCGCTGCCATCATCTGCTCCAGGCGCCGCAGATCCTGGCCTGCGATCCGGCGGCCGGCATCTTCAGGGCAAAGACCTCCTACATCTACACCGAGACGCGCGGCGACGCGCTGGAACGCTTTTCGGGATGGGCGTCGCACGATCTGGTCCGGGTCGGCGATGACCTCAAGATCAGGCTCAAGCGCATCGACCTCGTGAATTTCGACGCGCCGTTCGGCAATATCCAGCTTTTCATGTGAGTGCGCCTTGACCGCAGCGACCACCGTCTACGCCCGCTTCCGCGAGACCGCCCTCTACCGCGGCGAGGCCGGCTTCCTCAACGTGCTGCCCGAGACGGCCGAGATCTACGGCATCGCGGCCGGGGAGATCTCGTATCGCGTGATGCTGGAGCGGGTCGAGCGCTGGCGCGCGGCGTTCGCGAGCCGCGGTTACGGTGAAGGCCATCGGGTCGGGCTGCTGCTGCAGAACCGGCCGCTGTTCGTCGAGCTGTGGTTCGCGCTGAACGCGCTCGGTGTGTCCGTGGTGCCGATCAACCCGGATCTGCGGGTCAGCGAGCTCGAATACATCATCGCGCATTCCGAGATGAATGCTGCCTTCGTGCTCGCCAGGCGGCGCGACGAGGTCGAGACGGCGGCGCGCCAGGCCGGCCGGCCGATTCCGGTCGCGACCGACGGCGGCGAGATCCCGGCCCCGTTCGGTGGCGCGCGGCCGGCGAACGCCGGCGACGGTGCGAGCGAATGCGCGCTGCTCTATACGTCGGGGACGACGGGCCAGCCCAAGGGCTGCGTGCTGACCAACACCTATTTCCTGTATTCTGGAGACTGGTATCGCGACGTCGGCGGCTTGATCGATCTCGGCGGTGATAGCGTGCGTATGATCACGCCGCTGCCTTTGTTCCACATGAATGCGATGGCGGTGTCGCTGATGGCGATGCTGACGGTCGGCGGCAGCCTGACGATGCTCGATCGCTTCCATCCGCGCAGCTGGTGGCAATCGGTGCGCGACAGCCGCGCGACCTGCCTGCATTATCTCGGCGTCATGCCTTCGATGCTGATGAGCGCGCCGCCGACCAATGATGATCGTGCGCACAGCGTGCGGTTCGGCTTCGGCGCCGGCGTCGACAGGCTGCTGCATGCGCCGTTCGAGGAGCGCTTCGGCTTCCCGCTGCTCGAGGCCTGGGCGATGACCGAGACCGGAAGCGGCGGCGTGATCGCCGCCAATGCCGAGCCGCGCAAGGTCGGCACCAGCTGTTTCGGCCGTCCGGCGCCGGAGGTCGAGGTCCGGATCGTCGGCGACGACGGCCGCGATGCGGCGGCGGGAATGCCGGGCGAGCTGTTGGTGCGGCACGCGGGGGATGATCCCCGTTTCGGCTTCTTCAGGGAATACCTGAAGAACCCGGAGGCCACCGCCGAAGCCTGGAAGGACGGCTGGCTGCATACCGGCGACATCGTGTCGCGCGATGCCGATGGCGATCTGCATTTCGTCGATCGCAAGAAGAACGTGATCCGCCGCTCCGGCGAGAACATCGCCGCGGTCGAGGTCGAGTCCGTGCTCAACCGCCATGGCGCGATCCGCCAGGCCGCGGTCGCAGCGACGCCCGATCAAGTGCGCGGCGACGAGGTCGCGGCGGTCATCATCGCCGAGCAGCCGGGCGCGGACCGCGCGCTCGCCGAGGACATCGTGCGCTGGAGCCTCGAGCAGATGGCCTATTACAAGGCGCCGGGCTGGATCGCGTTCGTCGATCGGCTTCCGCTGACCGCGACCGAGAAGATCCAGCGCGGCGGATTGAAGGATTTCGTCGCGAGACTAATGCGCGACGGCGCCTTCTTCGATCTGCGCGACCTCAAGCGGCGGCAGGAGTGATCATGAGCCAGACCCGCACCACACTCATCACCGGCGGCAATTCCGGCATCGGCGAGGCGTTGGCGAAGCAGCTCGTCGGCGAGGGACAGCGGGTTATCTCGGTCGGCCTGGAGAAGCCAGACTGGACCAACGAGCTGCTCACCGCCTATCGCGCCGATTTGACCGACATCGCGGAGACGCGGGCCATTGCCGAGGAGATCTGCCGCGACCATGCGATCGATCGCCTCGTGCACAATGCCGGAATCATCCTGCCGAACCTCTTGGCCGATGCGAAGCCGGAAGACATCCTGACGCTGGCGCAGCTGCATCTCGGCGCGCCGATGCTGCTGACCCAGGCCGCGATGGAAGGGATGCGGTCGCGACGGTTCGGGCGGATCGTGTTCGTGAGCTCGCGCGCCGCGATGGGCGCGGCCACGCGCTCGGCCTATTCCGCGACCAAGGCCGGCGTGCACGGCATGGCGCGGACGTGGGCGCTGGAGCTGGCGTCGAGCGGGATCACGGTCAACGTGGTCGCACCGGGTCCGATCCTGACCGACAATTTCTGGGGCATCGTCCCGAAGGGCTCCGAGCAGCAGGAGAAGATGGCGCGCAACGTTCCGGTCGGGCGGCTCGGCTCGCGTGAGGACGTCGCGCACGCGATCCGCTTCTTCCTCGACGAGCGCTCGGACTTCGTGACCGGGCAGGTACTCTACGTCTGCGGCGGCACCAGCCTGGCCGGCCTCAGTCCCTGATCGCGGCGATCAGATCTGGTTTTGGCGGATGTTCTCGACCATCTTGGCCAGCACCCGGGCGCACACCTCGATCTCGTCGGGATCGATGCCCACCGTCAGCCGGTCGTAATTTTTTTCCATGATCGGCCAGATCTTGCGCAGCAGCGCCTCACCCTCCGCGGTCAGTCCGACGACGCGGCGACGCTGGTCTTCTTCTGCGATCTCGCGCTTGACGAGACCCGATGACACCATCGACTCGATCATGCGGCTCGCGGTCGACTGCTCGGTGACGGCCAAAACGGCGATCTCGTTGACGGTCAGGGTCTTGTAGATGAACAGCACCGACAGCGTCCGGAACACGACGTTGTTGATGTTGTGCTCGCTGAGATCGCGGTTCTGATCCAGGTTCCAGCGATTGGCGAGCCGGTTGAAGAGATAGGGAATGTAGCTTTGCAGCTGGTCCCGTGTCCGCGGTGGACCGGATTTCCATCTGCTCCTGGAGTCTTTGGCCATTATGTCCTGCGACCCTGCTTCTTGCTTTCGCTGCCGAGTTTCGAGGCGAGGGACCGCAGCACCGACAGTGCGGTCTCCAGCTCCCGGGCGGGAATACTTTCGAGCCGTTCGCTGAGATGCCGCTTGTGCACGTCGGCCGCCTTCCTGAACAGGGCTTCGCCTTTCGGCGTCAGGCGCACGATGAACGACCGGCGGTCCTCGCTCGACATCTCCTTGCTGATCAGGTCGTCAGCCACCAGGCGCTGCACCAGGCCGGAGACGTTGCCGCCGGACACTTTCAGGTTCTGCGACAACTGTCCGAGCGCGAGGCCCTCCCGGTAGCGGTCGAGCTGCGCCAGCACGTCGAACTTGGCCAGCGACAACCCGAATTCCGAGCTCAGCATCGAATTCAGCGACGCAAACAGCTCGCCGTGCAGCGACAGCAGTTGCAGCCACAGCCGGGTTTCAATCTGGCCGTATGCGGGGGCGGTGCTCTCCTTGAGTGCTGCCGGCATCACGCAAAACTCTTGATGGTCCGGATCACGCCGTCGAGCTCGTTGCCGGCGGCATCCTTCAGCGCGGCTTCCCTCAGCCGGCGCGCCCAGTCGGCGGCATCCTCGCGCGGCGCGACCAGCTTGATCGCGGCCAGCGTCCTGTCGAATTTCGACAGGCCGCGGCTGTGGGTGTCGGAATAGCCTTTGACGAGGCGTCGGCACTGCAGGATCTCGACGCCCAACTGATAGTTGGTTCGGACGGCCTCGGTCGCGGCCGTGAGCCATTCGTCGCGATGCGCCGTCTCGATGGCGTGACGCAGCGAGCGGCGGCGCATGCCGCGAAGTCCGCCGACGGCATAGAGCGCGAGGAACCAGGGCAGCGAGTAGGTCCGGATCCGGCGTCCCTTGTTGACTCGGCGATCGAGCCAACCGAGCAGGCGCGGCCTCGCTTCAAGCCAGCGGCCGAGGCCCACCGGGAGCATGCCCATCACCTCTTCCATGCGGGGATGCATGAACTCGGTGGTCTGGAGCACCTGACCCTCGGATAGTTCGAGCTCGCCTTCGATCCGCGCGCGGCGGCCCGATCTGGTCTTGAGATCGGCAACGCGGATGACGTCGTCATAGGTCATGGCGTTGGCGAGATATTTTGCGGCGATCTCGCTGAAGGCAAAGTTGCGCTCGGCGCCGCCGGCGCTGCGATCAGCAGCGTGAAGCTTGCCGAGGATATCGAGATATTCGCCGCCATAGGCGACGTCCTGGAAATCGACGACCTTCTTCAGCCCGGCGCGGCCCATCGCCTGCACGGCCGCGGGCAACTCCTGCGTCAGCCGGGCGGCGAGGCCGGCAAGATGGGGATCCAGCGCAGCCGGAGCGGGGGCGGTGTCGGGCGCCTTCGATTTCAAAGGCGGCGTCGGCTCCGGGGATTTCGACTGCACGCGGTCGAACGCAGCCTCGAACGCGCGGACGCTGGCCTGTGCGCCCTTGTCGCCGGCGCGGATCACGTCGAGATAGCTCTCGCGGCCAAAACTCAGCACGCCGGCGCCTGCGAGCGCGCCGAACATCGCGGCCGAGATCACGCTGCCGTTGGCGATCGCCAGCGCGTTCATGTCGAAGATGATCTCGGTCTTGGCGGCGACCCCGATGGCGCCGGTCACCGCGCCCTGGTCGGCGATGCCGTTGCCCGGTGCGATCTTCTCGCCGATCGCGAATGTCCGGTGATTGGATGCGATCAGCGTGGTGCGGTCCGGCGTCACCAGGCCGCGCAGGATCGAGCGGCCGGCTTCCATGAATTCCGCCGCCATCACCACGTCGACGTCGCCCGGCGTCGGCATCAGCGACAGGATAGGCTTGCGGCCGTCGAGCGGCGGCATCGCCTCGATATAGTAGATCGTGGCGCCGGTGCGCTGGGCGACGCCGGGCACCGAGGTCGACTGCGCAACCCAGCCATGGTTCTCGGCGAGCTGGACGATCCAGTCGGTGAGCACGCCGCCGCCCTGGCCACCCATCGCGACGATCGCGATCGAGATCGGCCGCTCGGTCGCATCACCTGCGGCGGGCAGCGCCAGTTTGACCGTTTCGTCTCTCATGCCAGAGCTCTCACGCCAGAGCCTCGAGGGCCGGACGCCGGCGATCGCGCCGCCGCTGCAGCCAGCCGATGACGGCCATGGCGACCTTGGACTTGAACTTGTCCCAGCCGGTCGGATTGTGAATGACGTCCGCGCGGTAGAACGAGGGACACAGCACCGCCGCGTCCGCGACCTCGCCGCAATTGCCGCACCCGACGCAGGAATTGTCGATCGCCGCGACGGGATCGTCGCGCAGGGGATCGTCGAGCTGCTTGACCGAGAGCGACGGGCAGCCGGAGAGGCGGATGCAGGCGTGGTCGCCGGTGCAGACGTCCTCGTCGACGCCGAAGCGCTCCTTGACGGTGCGTACGCCGTCCTTGATCGCCTTGCTGATCTGCGGCTTCACCCGGCGCTGCTTGTTCAGCATGCATTCGGAGGACGCGACGATGACCTTGGGGCCTTGCTCCTTGGTCGTCAGCGCCTCCTTCAGCGTGTCGCGCATCCGGCCGACATCGTAGGTGCGGTCGATCTGCCGGACCCATTGCCCGCCGATGCCCTTCACGGCCTGCACGATCGAGTTGTTGGTGTTGCGCCGCTTGCTGATCGCGCGCGACGACAGGATGTCCTGACCGCCGGTCGCCGAGGTGTAGTAATTGTCGACGATGACGAACACGCCGTCATGCTTGTTGAACACGGCGTTGCCGATGCCGCTGGTCAGGCCGTTGTGCCAGAAGCCGCCGTCACCCATCACGGCGATCGAGCGCTTGTCGGCCTTGACGTTGAAGGCCGAGGTCGAGGCCGGGCCGAGGCCAAAGCCCATGGTGGTCGCCCCGATGTTGAAGGGCGGCAGGATCGAGAACAAGTGACAGCCGATGTCGGCGGAGACATGGTGCTCGCCGAGCTCGCTTTCGACCAGCTTCATGGCGGCGAAGATCGGCCGCTCCGGACAGCCGGTGCAGAGCCCGGGCGGCCGCGCCGGCACGACGTGCTTCAGCTTCTCGACCTCGGGCTGGCCCAGCACGGAGCTTGCGTCCGGCGCCGGCGGCCGGTTGCCGAGCAGCCGCGGTTCGGTTTTCTCGATGAATTCTCTGATGCCACCGAGCAGCACCTGCGCGGTGTAGTCGCCGCCCATCGGCAGCACGTCCTTGCCGTGGACACGCGCCTGGATATCCCTGCGGCGCAGCACGGTGTTGATCGCCTGCTCCAGATATTCCGGTTGGCCTTCCTCGACGATCAGGACGGCGTCCTTGTCGAGGCAGAATTCGGCGACCTCGGTGTCGATCACGGGGTAGGTGACGTTCATGACGTAAAGCGGAACCTGCGTGTTGCCGTAGGCATCCGACAGCCCGAGATATTGCAGCGCGCGGATGACGTTGTTGTACATCCCGCCCTGCATGATGATGCCGACCTTGCCCTGCTTCGGCCCCATCCATTCATTCAGCCTGTTGTCGCGGACGAAGTTGATCGCTGCAGGCATCCGCGTCCTGATCTTCTCCTGCTCATGCTCGTAGGCCGCCGGCGGCAGCACGATGCGGCCGACGTCGCGCTTCGGATTGTTCAGGGCGTCCTTGATGGTGTGGGCGGGCCTGACATTGTCCTTGCAGGCAAAGCTGCCGTGCATGTGGCAGGCGCGGACGCGCACCTCCAGCATCACAGGGGTGTTGGAGACCTCCGAGAGCTCGAAGCCCTTCTCGATCAGATTGACGATGCATTCATGATCGGGGCGCGGATCGAGCAGCCAGATCTGCGATTTCATCGCAAAGGCATGGGTGCGCTCCTGCATGATCGAGGAGCCTTCGCCGTAATCCTCGCCGACGATGATCATGGTGCCGCCGGTGACGCCGCCGGAGGCGAGATTGGCCAACGCGTCGGAGGCAACGTTGGTGCCGACGGTCGACTTCCACGCCACCGCGCCGCGCAGCGGATACATCACCGAAGCCGAAAGCATCGCCGCCGCCGCCGCTTCATTGGCGGAACTCTGGAACACGACGCCGAGATCGTCGAGCACGTCCTTCGCGTCGGCCAGCACGTCCATCAGATGCGAGATCGGCGAGCCCTGATAGCCGCCGACATAAGAGACACCGGATTGCAGAAGTGCCTTGGTGATGGCGAGGATGCCTTCGCCGCGGAAGGTGTCGCCGTCGCCGAGCCGGAGATCCTCGACCTCGCGAGCAAAAGACCGTTCAGCCATTGCACCCTCCAGAAATATGCTATAGCATACGTTTACATGTAAAGTAAGTCAAACGCTGTGCCCGCCATGGGCTTTGCTCCAGGCGACGATTATGAGCCGGCGACAGGGTAGGGCCAATGCTGAAGCTGCCGCGCTTTCGAGCCGCCGCCGTCCAGGCTTCTCCTGTCTTTCTCGACGCTGCCGCGACCGTCGACAAGGCTGCCTCACTGGTGCGTGAGGCCGCGGCGAACGGTGCACGGCTGGTCGCGTTCCCCGAAGTCTTCGTGCCCGGCTATCCCTACTGGAACTGGATCACCGATCCCGTCACCGGAAGCGCCTGGTTCGAGAAGCTCGTCAAGGCGTCGGTGCTGGTGCCGGGCCCCGAGATCGACGTCGTACGCAAGGCGGCGCGCGATAGCGGGTGCTACGTCGTCCTCGGCGTCAATGAGCGCAGTCCGGTGTCGCTCGGCGCAATCTACAACACGCTGGTCTTCATCGGCCCGGACGGAACGCTGCTCGGCAAGCACGGCAAGCTGGTGCCGACCTGGGCAGAGAAGCTGACCTGGACCGGCGGCGACGGCTCGAGCCTGCGCGTCTACGACACCGAGATCGGGCGTCTCGGCGGGCTCGCCTGCGGCGAGAACACCAACACGCTCGCGCGCTTCGCGCTGCTCGGGCAGGGCGAGCTGGTTCACGTCGCAAGCTACATCTCGCTTCCCGTCGCGCCGCCGGACTACGACATGGCGGAGGCGATCAAGCTGCGCGCCATCGCCCATTCCTTCGAGGGAAAGATCTTCACGATCGTTTCCTGCTCGACCGTCTCCGAGGAGATCATCGCAGCGATGGAGACCGTCGTGCACGATGCGCGGGCGCGCCTGCAGCGTAAGTCGAGCGCATTCTCCGGCGTGATCGGACCCGATGGCCGCGTCGTCGGCGCGCCGCTGATCGACGATGAAGGCGTCGTCTATGCCGATATCGACCTCGAGCGCTGCATTCAGCCGAAGCAGATGCACGACATCGTCGGGCATTATAACCGGTTCGACATCTTCGATCTGCGGGTCAATCGCCGGCCGCTGGCACCGCTCGGCCTTTCGGACGACGAACGCCTAGCGGCCGACGTCGCGGAGCAGGTGAGCTTCGTCTCAATCCCAGGCAGGACGGAATGATGGGACTTGAAGCGCGATCCCTCATCACCGTCGTTCTGGCGAAGGCCAGGACGACAGTCGTGGACGCGGCGACAGGACTGCATGAGACTGAGATAAGACCTGGAGGACAGGATGGGCGAGAACGTCATCGGCCGGGCCAATGTCGAGGATACCCCGGAGCTCAAGGCCTACTACAGGGATCTCGAGAAGTTCGAGGCCGGCGCGCTGTGGACGGTCGCCAACAAGATCGAGCCGTGGCAGCCGCAGTCGGCGTCCGTTCCTGTGCTCTGGCGCTACAGCGATCTGCGTGAGCACGTGCTGCGCTCCGTGGAGCTGGTTTCGCCGGAGAAGGCGGGACGGCGGGTAATCTATCTCAGCAATCCCGGTCGCCGCGACGTGTCGGCCGCGGTCGGCTGGCTCTATTCGGGTTTGCAGGTGATGCACCCGGGCGAAGTGGCCTCCGCCCACGCGCACTCGGCCTCGGCGCTCCGCTTCATCATGGAAGGCGAGGGCGCCTATACCATCGTCGACGGCCACAAGATGACGCTCGGCGCGCGTGATTTCGTGCTGACGCCGAACGGCACCTGGCACGAGCATGGCGTCGAGGCAGACGGCTCGGTGTGCATCTGGCAGGACGGGCTCGACATTCCGCTGGTCAACGCGCTGGAGGCCAATTTCTTCGTCGTGCACCCGAAAATACAGCAGGAGGATTCCCGCTATCCCGTCGACGATATGACCAGGACCTGGGGCAATCCGGGTCTGCGGCCGGCGGATTCGCGATGGGCGAACGGCTATTCGCCGATGTTCAAATATGAGTGGGAGCCGACCTACGAATCCCTGCAGAAATACGCCGCCGCCACCGACGGATCGCCCTATGACGGCATCCTGATGAACTATGTCAATCCGGTCACCGGCGGCCATGTGATGCAGACCATCGGCGCGAGCATGCAGCTGCTGCGGCCGGGCGAGAGAACCAAATCGCACCGCCACACCGGAAGCTTCGTCTACCAGGTCGCCAAAGGACATGGCTATTCCGTGATCGGCGGCAAGCGGTTCGAATGGCGGGAGCGCGACATCTTCTGCGTTCCCTCCTGGGCCTGGCATGAGCACGGCAACGCGTCCGAAAGTGAAGACGCCTGCCTGTTTTGCTTCAACGATCTCCCCGTCATCGAAGGGCTCGGCCTCTACCGGGAAGAAGCCTATGGCGACAATGCCGGCCATCAGCCGGTCGCGGCCTGACATTATTTCGCAGAACCCAACCCAAAAGCGGATCGAGCTTTCATGCGCCTTGTCACCTACACTTTGGGCTCAAGCGGCGCCCGTCTTGGAGCCCTCGTCAATGGACTGGTCGTCGATGTCGAGCACCTTGGTGCGTCCAGCGGTGTAACATGGCCGAGTGATATGCTGTCGTTCATCGACAACAGCGTGACCCTACTGCCTGCGCTCAGCGATGCACTGGAGGACGCCAATGGCCGATTCCCGGCCGGCTCGGCGGTTGCGGTCGAGGACGTAAAGCTGCAAGCGCCGATCCCGCGCCCGCGCAAGAACATCTTCGGCATCGGGCTGAACTATCGCGCGCATGTAGCGGAATCCGCCAGGAGCCTCGATACCGACAAGGATCTGCCCAAGCAGCCGGTCGTGTTCTCCAAGCCGCCGACCTCGGTGATCGGGCCGGGCGCCGCGATCCAGCACAATGCCAGGATGACCCGGCAACTCGACTGGGAGGTCGAACTCGCCGTCATTATCGGCAAGACCGCGACCCGCATCCCGGTCGAGAAGGCGATGGATCATGTCTTCGGCTACTCCGTGATGATCGACATTTCCGCGCGCGACAATCGCCGTGCCGGGCAGTGGATCTTCTCCAAGGGCATGGACACCTACGCGCCCTTCGGCCCCTGCATCGTGACCGCGGATGAGATTCCTGATCCGCATGATCTCAGGCTCTGGCTGACCAAGAACGGCGTCATGAAGCAGGACTCCAACACCAAATACATGATCTTCGACATTCCGGCTTTGATCGCCGACATCTCGTCCGGCATGACCCTCGAGCCCGGCGACATCATCGCGACCGGGACGCCCGAAGGCGTCGGCGCCGGGATGAGCCCGCAGGAATGGCTGTGGCCCGGTGACGTCGTCGAGGCCGGCGTCGATGGCGTCGGCGTCATCCGGCACCCGGTCGTCGCGATCTGATGACGTCGTTCTCGTTCGATCGCGAGCTGAGGTTCGGCGACTGCGATCCGTCGGGGATCGCCTATTTCCCGTCCTACCTCAACATCCTCAACGGCGTGGTCGAGGAGTTCTGGTCGACCATCGGGTTCTGCTGGCCGGAGCTGATCACGATCCGCAAGATCGGCACCCCGACGGTGCATCTGACCTGCGACTTCTCGCGGCCGTCGAAGTTCGGCGACCGCCTGACATTCGGCCTGCGCATCGTCAAGATCGGCCGTGCGTCGCTGCATTTGTCACACGTGATCGAGGGCGCAGATGGCCTGCGCTGGCGCGCCCGCCAGATACTCGCGGCGACGTCGCTGGTCGATCATCATGCGATTCCGTGGCCCGACGACGTCCGCGCGGCGCTCATGTCGCATCTGCAAGCCGGCGAGGAGGCGACGGCATCATGATCTCGCTGTTCCTGACGTTCTCCGATCCGACGGGCGTACGGCGAATTGAACCGGATGATGTTACGGCTGCGGCTGCCATGGTCGGGTCGATTCCGGAGATGGCCGAGGGCCTGCTGTTTACGCCTCTGGAGCAATCGGTCGATCATCCCTACAAGGCCGACGGGGCCGGGCCGGTTTTTGCGCTCCTGCTGCGCTTTCCGAACCTGTTTGCGTGCGAGGCCGCGATCGATCGCGGCGGTGTGCTCGCTACTCTTGCGGCAGGTCGCGGGTTGCCGAGCCTTGCCGGATTGGACGTGACGCATCAGGCGATGGTGACGCGCGCTTTTCCGGTCGACGACGCCACGCATGCGAGCGGCACGGTCACGCCGTGCAGCTACCTCGTGCACTATCCCGGGCCGGCCGACGACATGAATGCCTGGAACTTGCACTACCTAGAGCATCATCCGACGATCATGCGGAGCTTCCCGGACGTGCGCCAGATCGAGATCTACACGCGCATCGATTGGGTCGACCGGCTGCCGTCGCAGCGGGTCGAGTACATGCAGCGCAACAGGCTGATGTTCGACAGCCCGCAGGCCCTTGCGCGCGCACTGGGCTCCGACGTGATCAAGCGCATGCGCGCCGACTTCGTCCAGTTTCCGCCGTTCGCCGGCGGCAACAAGCATTTCCCGATGCTGACAAGGGTGGTACGGCCCATAGCATGATGGCATCAAGGCTGGTTGCGAGCCGCGCTGGAGATGCGCTCTTTGACTTAGGCCGTGAACCATAAATCTGCCAACGCACGGCTTGCCAAAGTCCGCTATGCCTCGATAGCGACCAAATTCTGCAGCGCAGCTAAATGACGCGAAGGGCCACAAGCAGACCATACACCTACGCCTGCCTATAGCATTGGTGCATTCGTTAATTTCCAGCGGAAGGCCTCTTGCGAGTCGCGAGTGAATCGAGGAACGCTGCAATCATGCTGGCAAGCTCCTTTTTTGCATCTTCGTCGCTCTCGGCGCGTTGCCGCAAGCGCCCGAGCTGAGCATTGAACATAATCCATTTTCGGCGAGCCTCCCCCGGAGGCATGTGATTGAGCGCAATGTTCAACGCCTTCGGATCATGCTCCTTGAGGAACGCGATGTCGCCCTCAAGGCCATCCTTCCAAGCATCGTTATCTGCTTTAGTGCGAAGCCCTAGCTTTAATTGCCTTCTGTAGCGCTTCATGAATTAACTCGCGGCAGGTCAGCCAGCCCTCATTAAGTTGTAGCGAACACTTTCGGCAACCTCTGACTTGCCGAATGCTAAATTTTAGATGAAGCGAGGCGACTTCCGCATTGGGTCATTCGCGACTGGGGCGAGCCGGCGGCGGGTCCGGTCACGTCCGCTGCGCCGCCGAAAGCGGAAGTCAATTCAGAGCATTAGCGACATGGTGACGGGGGCGAAAGTGGCGAGAATCGGAAATTGCAGTAGCTCGCGCCGCCGGCCAATGTCTGCGTTCTTTCCAGGCGGATGCCGCGCGTCGCATAGGCGTCGAAGTCAAGCCCGCAAATGTTCGGCAGGATTTCCTTGTCTCCATGGCGAGCCGCGAATTTGCAAAAGCCGCAAGCCCTGTAATTGATGCCGAATTCAAACTCGTCGCCCGGGCCCGGTTCGACGAAATCGTAGACGAAATCTTCCGGAAACTCCTTCTGGTGGCTTTCCGCCGCGCTTTCTATCGCCTGTTCGCGCAGCAAGGCCTGATTCTCGGGCGACATGAATTGACGCCCTGAGGCAAGGCGCTCCGCCTCGGGCTCCCCGAGCAATTGCGCCTTGTAGGTTTCCCGTTCGATTTCGCCGATCACGGAAAGCGGCACGCCGTGCCGCCGCAGCACCGGCTGATGGCCATGAAGCCCGTGAGACGCATGAAAAAATCGGTCATACGACTTGCCGCGCCTCCGACATAGGGCATTTGGGCGAGCACGATCTGGAATTCGTTCATCACCTCCTGTCGAATTCGATCGATCTCGGTGAGATGCGCGCGCTCGCGCAACATCGCTTCGGCAAGCTCGAGGCGGTGGCGCATGGCGGCCTCCATTGCGCCGCGATGCGACTCGTAAAACGGATGGATCGTCTCAATCATTGGACACCTGACACGGTTGGATCGTTGTGACGTCGAGGAAGCTGGTTTTATTCGGCGGCGATCGCCTCGATCTCCAGCAACCATTTGCTGTCCACGGTCTCGGCGATCACGACCGTCATCGCGGGCTGATGCTCGCCGAGCATCTTGCGACGAATGGTGCGGTTGGGCACGAGCTGATCCCGGCCGGTCAGGAACGTGGTGACCTTGACCAGATGCTCGACGCGAAGGCCTGCGGCGGCGAGCACCTCCATGACGTTGCGCCAGGCCTGCTCGCATTGGGCCTCAAAGCCCTCGGGCACGGTGCCGTCTGATCTCTCGGGCACCTGGCCGCTGATGAAGAGCAGGCGGCGGTGTTGGGTCAGTTCAAGTCCCATGCAGTACCCGCCGGCGGGAGGGTGGACCGTTGCGGGATTGTGGCTGACGATGTGAGCTGAGGGCATAGCGCGTCTCCGGTTTGCGGCGTGACCGTATCCGGCGGTGTCGCCGCGGGGCAAAGCATGTTTGCTGCGGTTCAGCGCAAGAAAATCTATTGCAAGGCCACCGCCTGTCGGTGTCAAACTGCCGCGCGATGACCTACGCCCTTCCACCCCTCAACGCGCTCCGCGCCTTCGAGGCCGCCGCGCGGCACCTCAGCTTCAAACTGGCCGCGCACGAGCTGCACGTGACGCCTGCCGCCGTGGGGCAGCAGGTGAAAGCGCTGGAGGCGCGCCTCGGCGTGCAGTTGTTCGAGCGGTTGCACAAGCAGCTGATCCTGACCGCGGCCGGGCAGGCCTATTTGCCCGGGGTCTCCGAAGGCTTTCGCCATATCGCAGACGCGACCTCGCAATTGAAACCGGCAGGTGCGGTGCCGCTGCAATTGGGGGTCCATGGCAGCTTCGACCTGCGCCGCCTCAAATTGGCGGAGTTTCGCGGCGCGCATCTGGACATCGGTTTGCAGGTGCTGCAGCCCGCCGGCTTGCACGAGTTGGCCGAGGGCAAGGTCGACCTGCTGATCGCCCGCGGCCTTGGCCACCATCCGGGCCATCGCTGCGACCGGCTCAACGAGGGATCCGGTTTGGGTGATTGGCTGATTGCGCCTGAAGGCACCGCAGATTGTCCCGAGATCGTCAGCTTCCGCGAATGGCTGCGCGCCGTGCTGGTCGAGAACCCGCTCGCGAACCGCCGCCCTCGTCTGGTCGGATAGCGGACCTGCGCTGCGATGATGGCATTACACCCCTGATTTGCCCGACGTGTCAAGGCGATTTCGTAAAAAGCGAAATCGCGCCCTCGGCACCCGCCGGCGACTGTGCATGGGGTTGTTTTCGATATTTTGGTGTCAGTGCCCGCCGAGATAGGCGGTGATCAGCCGGGGATCGTGGATCAGGTCCTTGGCGGGGCCGGACTGCACGATCTCGCCGGTCTCCAGCACGTAGCCATAGTCGGCGGTCTCGAGCGCGGCACGGGCGTTCTGCTCGACCAGCAGGATCGACACGCCGAGGTCGCGGAGCGAGGCGATGGTGCGGAAGATTTCGCGCACGATCAGCGGCGCGAGGCCGAGACTGGGCTCATCGAGCATCAGCAGCGCGGGCTTTGCCATCAGCGCGCGCCCCAGCGCCAGCATCTGGCGCTCGCCGCCGGACAGCGTGCCGGCGGCCTGGCGTTGCCGCTCCTTCAGGCGGGGAAAGCGATCATAGACCTCGTCGAGCGTCTTCTGCACGCCGGAGCGGTCGCGCAGGCTGTAGGAGCCGAGCAGGAGGTTGTCGGCAACCGACATGTCGGAGAACAGCTCGCGCTTCTCCGGAACCAGGCAGAGCCTGCGCTCGACGCGATCCTCGACCGACATCTTCCGGATGTCGCTGCCGCGGAACACCATGCTGCCGCGCGATGCGAGCAGGCCGATCGCGGCCATCAGCAGCGTGGTCTTGCCGGCGCCGTTCGGGCCGATCACGGTAACGATTTGTCCCTCGTCGACCGACAGCGAGACGTTGCGAACGGCTTCGACGTTGTCGTAGCAGACGGTGACGTCGGTCATGGACAACATCTGGCTCACGCGACGCCTCCGAGATAGGCCTCTTGTACCCGCTCGTCGCTGCGGATCGCGCTCGGGACGCCCTCGCAGAGCTTGGAGCCGAAATCGAGCACCACGATGCGGTCGACCAGCGACATCACGAACTCCATGTCGTGCTCGACGATCAGGATGGTCAGGTGATCCGCCCGCAGCGAGCGGAGCAACTCCGCCAGTCGCAACTTTTCCTGGCGGCGCAGGCCGGCCGCCGGCTCGTCCAGCACCAGCAGCGCGGGATCGGCGGCGAGCGCGCGCGCGATCTCCAGGATGCGCTGGTTGCCGAGCGGAAGATTGCCCGCGAGCTCGAATGGCTTGTCGCCGAGCCCGACGCGCTCGAGCTGCAGCAGCGCCTCGTGGCGGGCGCTGGCTTCCTCTCGCCGATTGAGGCGAAACGCGCCGGCGAACAGGCCGCTGCTGGTGCGACCGTAGGTGCCGAGCGTGACGTTCTCCAGCAGGCTCATGCGCGGCCGCAGCTTGACATGCTGGAAGGTCCGGGCGACGCCCGCCTTGGCGATGCGGGATTGCGGATCGCGCACGATCGAGCGTCCGGCGAAGACGATCTCACCCTTGCTGACCCGCAGTGCGCCGGTCAGGCAGTTGAACATCGTGCTCTTGCCGGCGCCGTTCGGGCCGATCACGGCCAGGATTTCACCTGATCTCACCTCGAAGCTGACATTGTTGACCGCGATGAGACCGCCGAACCTTCGCTCGGCGCCGTCGACCTTCAGCAGCAGCTCGCCCGGTGCGGGCTGCGGACGGCGTGGCAGCGGCGGCGCCGGCTCTGGCCGCTCGCGCCTGATCTTCGGCAGATAGCGCGCAATCGAGGGCACGATGCCCTGCCGCGCCCATTGCAGGAACAGGATGAACAGCGCGGAGAAGGCGACGATCTCGAGCTGGCCGGAGGCACCCTTGGCGATCAGCGGCAGATAATCCTGCACGCTGTTCTTGAGCAGGGTGACGATAGCGGCGCCGACGACCCCGCCGAGCAGGCTGCCGGCGCCGCCGACCATCGTCATCATCAGATATTCGATGCCCATGCTGGCATCGAACGGGCCCGGGCTGATGAAGCGGCTCATATGCGCGTAGAGCCATCCGGAGAGCGCGGCCAGGAACGCGGCGATCACGAAGGTCACGAGCTTGATGCGGAAGGCGTTGATGCCGAGGCTCTCGACCAGCGTATTGCCGCCGCGCAGCGCCCGCATGGCGCGGCCGAGCCGCGAGTCCAGCAGATTGTAGCCGAGCAGGAGCGCGAGGGCGACGATGCCCCAGATCAGGTAGTAGATTTGCGCGCTGGAGACGAGCGCCAATGAACCAACGCTGATCGGCGGGATCGACGAGATGCCGTTGAAGCGGCCGAGTCCCTCCACATTGCCGAACAGGAAGCCGATCGCAAGGCCCCATGCAACGGTCGAGAGCGAGAGAAAATGGCCCTGCAGGCGCAGGGTGACGACGCCGAGGATCGCCGCGACGCCGCAGGTCAGCGCCACCCCGAACAGCAGGCCGAGCCAGGGCGATTGCCCGTTGAGGGCAGAGACCCACGCGGTCGCATAGGCTGCGATGCCGACGAACGCGGCCTGCCCGAACGACACGATGCCGCCGACGCCGGTGAGGAGCGCAAGGCCGATGGCGACCAGCGAATAGATCCCGATGTAGTTCATCAGCGTGACGCTGAACGGGCTCAGCACGAATGGCGCGAGCGCGAGGCACGCCAGTGCTGCTGCTGCTGCGAGCTGCACATGAAGGCGCGTCATTCCTCGATCTCCTCCTCGGAATGCAGCGAGGCGAGGGATCGCCAGATCAGGATAGGGATCAGCAGCGAGAACACGATGACGTCCTTCAGGGCACTGCTCTGGAACGAGGCGAAGCTCTCGAGGATGCCGACCCCGACCGCGCCGATCGCGGCGCCGGGATAGCTGGTCATGCCGCCGACGATGGCGCCGACAAACGCCTTGAGGCCGATCAAGAATCCGGAATCGTAGAACACGGTATTGACAGGCGCGATCAGGATTCCGGAGACGCCGGCCATCAGCGAGCCCAGCAGATAGGCGATGGTGCCGGCGCGCGCCGGCCGGATCCCCATCAATCGCGAGCCGGTCCGGTTCACCGCGGTGGCGCGGAGCGATTTGCCGACCAGCGTGAAGTCGAAGAACAGATAGAGCAGGCCGCTGAAGACGAGCGCTGCGAGCACGATCAGCATGGTCTGCCCCGAGATCAGCACGCCGGCGAACTCCGTCGAGAACGATGTCAGCGGCTCGGTCCGGACCCCTTCGGGGCCGAAGAACAAGAGGCCAAGGCCGACCAGCGCGAAATGCAGCGCCACGGAGACCGTCAGCAGCAGCAGCACCGTGCCGTCGGCGATCGGGCGGAAGACGATCCGGTCGAGCAGAGGGGCGATCGGCGTGATCAGCATCAACGCGAGCACGAGCCGCACGGCGAGCGGCGGGTCGATGCGCATCGTGAGCCAGGCGATGCCGACGACCGCCAATGGAAGCACGAGATAGAACAGCAGCGCGCGCGGCAACAGGCGAAGCTCGCCGCTCCGAACGAGCGAGATGATCTCGATCAGGGTCGCAAGGCACGCCAACGCCACGACCAGCGCGCCGGTGCCCGGAAAGCGCTTGGCATCGAGCGCTGCAAGCGTCAGCGCGGTGAACGCAGCGATGTCGCCGAACGGGATGAAGATCACCCGCGTCACCGTGAAGATGAGCACGGTTCCGATCGCCACCAGCGCGTAGACCGCGCCGGTGGCTATCCCGTCGATCGCAAGGATGGCCGCGATGTCGCTCGTCATTGAGGCGCCGTTCCCCCGTTCCGACCGCCGGCCATCTTCCGCTTATGGCGCGTACTTCCAGGCGCCGCCGGTCAGGCGGACCACCACCAGCGAGCGCTCGTCGACGCCGGTGACCGCACCGGGCCTGAAGTTGTAGACGGCGTGCACGCCGGGCAGTTCCTTGGTGCTGAGGATGGCGTCGCGCAGCGCGGTGCGGAATTCGGGCGTGCCGGGCTTGGCGGTCTTCAGCGCGCGCTCGGCGGCGTTGGCAAAGATCAGCCAGGCATCGAAGGAGTAGGCGGAGAACCCGTCGGTGGTCGGAATGTTATGGGTCTTCTGGTAGACCGCGCGGAAGTCGAGCGCGATTTTCTTGGCGAAGTGCTCGTCCGGAAGCTGCTCGGCCACGATCACCGGGCCGGCGGAGACCTGGATGCCCTCGGCGGCCTTGCCACCGACAGTGACGAAGTCCGGATTGACCAGCGCCACGGTGCCGTAGGTATTGCCCTTGAAGCCGCGCTCGGAGAGCGTGATGAGCGGCAGCGCGCCTTGCGTGCCGGAGCCGCCGATCAGCACTGCGTCGGGACGTGCGGCCATGACCTTGAGGATCTGCGCGGTCACCGAGGTGTCGGTGCGGGCATAGCGTTCGTTGGTCTGGATCTTGATGTCGTCGGCGGGCTCGGCGGCCTTGGCTCCGTTGTAGACGAGGTCGCCCCACGCATCGGAGAAGCCGATATAGCCGATGTTCTTCATGCCGTCGCGCTTCATCCGGTCGGCGACGATCTTGACCAGCAGCGACGCCGGCTGCGGCACGGCGACGATCCATTGCTCCGGCGAGTCCGGTAGCTTGCCGACCGGCGAGATCGAGATCATCGGCACCTTCAATTCGCTGGCGACGGCGGCCATGGCGATGGTCGAGGGGGTCGTCGCGGTGCCGATCAGCAAATCGACCTTCTCTTCTTCCACGAGCTTGCGGGCGTTGCGCGTTGCGGCCGACGGATCGGAGCCGTCGTCGAGCTGGATCAGGCGTATGGTCTCGCCGTTGATGGTCTTCTTGTATTCGTAGGCAGCATTGACGCCGCGCCCGTAGGGGATGCCGATCGATGCGCCGTTGCCGCTCAGCGAGGTGACAAAGCCGATCGTGATGTCGGCCTGCGCAGCCGATGCTGCGAAGACGCCGGCGACAAGTGCGAGTAGGCCCAGGGTCTTCTGCCGCATTTGCGTTGTCCTCCAATGATGCTGGATACGAATGTCCGGAAGCCCGGCAGGGAGCCCGGGCTGCGAACGAACCGACTGAAGGTATTGCTGCAGCGCCAGACGCCGGGCGCGGCGAGGGGAAGTTCGCTTGGCCGGGGCGTCACCGGCCATGGCGAGGCGTGCCGCTCGAACAGCGGGAGGGGCGGTCGCAACCGGCGTGCATCTGTCGAAACGAAAGGAGGCGAATGCCGGAGCCGCGACGCGCGACCGGCGATGCTGCTGCCGGCCATTGCGGCCCGACGGTTGTCCACGCGATTGAGTTTCTCAAAATCGGTGCCCTGCAACATCATCGTTTTGGCCACCGGCGGTGGCCGATGGTTGATTATTTAAAGCCTAAAGTATCCTCGGTAGCGTCGTCAACACGTGTCGCGGGACTGTCAGAAAAAAATGTTGCTGCATACAATTTTGTCAGCGCGCGCCATTTCCTTCACTTCTTCCTCTCGGAAAATCGGCCTTCTCGTCGCGATGGAGAGGTGCTCTTGGCGGGCCTTGTCGTGCGCATTTGACGGGTTAATTAGTTTATGATTGAAATATCTCCGTCGGCGGGCCGACGGCCGATGCTCCCATCACCGTTTGAGGAGAAGGGCGATGCGCATCTACTGGCAGAGTTTCGTCGATGCGAGCGTGAACGCGCCCTACATGGCGCGGCTGTCGGAGTACCTCAACACGATCGCCGCGCCCGGCACGACGGTTCAGGTCGAGGGCATTTCGCCGCCGGATCGGGAGTTCGGCCGGCTCGCCGAATTGCGCTGCGCGGTTCAGGCGATCGACAACGGCATCGCTGCCGAAGAAAACGGGTTCGACGCCTTCGTGATGGGCCATTTCCAGGATCCCAGTCTTTATGAACTCCGCGCGACGCTCGACATTCCCGTGATCGGGACCGGCGAGGCGACGCTGCTCGCGGCCTCGCAACTCGGCCGGCGCCTCGGCCTCGTGACGCTCGATCCGGCGTTCGAGGTCTGGCACTACGAGCAGGCTGAACGTTACGGCCTCCGTGATCGCATCGTCCACGTGACCGGCCTCGGCTGCAAGCCGGAGGATTTCGCAAGCGCATTCGCCGGTGATCAGGCGGCGCACGCGCGGATGATCGAGGATTTCCTGGCCTGCGCCCTGCCGCTGGTCGAGCGCGGCGCCGACGTGGTGATCCCCGCCGGTGTGCTGCCGGGCCTTTTGATCGGGCGCGAGCACGGCCTGAAGGTTGGACACGCGCCCGTCGTGAACTGCGCTGCAGTGGCGTTGAAGAGCGCCGAGATGTGGGTGCAACTCCGGCGGCTCAACGGCACCGAGCCAAGCCGCGGACCGAGCTTCAAGCGTGCCAGCGGCATGGCGCGCGACGATTTCCGGGCGATGCTCGCGCGCAACAAACGTTAGCGCCCGAACAGCCGACCAGCTCTGGAGAGCCAGACGTGACGAGACCCGAGAACGTGACCCTGTTTGAATACGACTCGTGGCAGTATCGATATGAAGCTGACGGTGATCTGGGGCGAGCAGGCAAGGCAGGCGGCTGGTGAAGAATTCGCTGCGTACACCGTATGACGGCATCGTGATGGCGGCTCCCGTCACGATCCCCTATGCGCGCTATTCCATCGAGAGCGCGCAATGGTGGATCGGCCGCGCGCTGAGCGCGCTGGTCGCGCGGGCCGGCATCAAGGCCTCCGACATCGACGGCCTGTGCGTCTCGAGCTTCACCATGGGGACCGACAGCGGGATCGGCCTGACGCAGCATTTCGGGCTGTGCGTCAGATGGCTGGATACCGTCCCGCTCGGCGGCGCCAGCGCCATCGCGGCATTGCGGAAGGCGGCGCGCGCCGTGCAGGCACACGATGCCGACATCGTGGCATGCGTTGCCGGCGATACCAACCACGTCGATTCCTTCCGCCTGACGCTCGAGAACTTCTCGCGCTTCAATCAGGACGCGGTCTACCCTTACGGAGCGGGTGGCGCCAATGCGAGCTTCGCGCTGATCGCGCGCAACTATATGCGGACTTATGGCGTCACGCGCGAGGACGTCGGCAGGATCGCGGTCGCCCAGCGTGCCAACGCGCTGCGCAACCCGCATGCGCTGATGAAGACGCCGCTGACGCTCGAGCAATATCTGGCGGCTCGTCCCATTTCCGACCCCATCCATCTGTTCGATTGCGTCATGCCATGCGCCGGTGCCGAGGCTTTCCTTGTGATGCGGGACGAGACCGCGGCATCGCTTGGCTTGCCGGCGGCGCGATTGCTGTCGACGATCGAGCGGCACAACGCCTTCGCCGATGATCCAATGCAGGTGCGTGGCGGCTGGGCGATGGATGTCGACGAACTCTATGCGATGGCCGGCGTGACGCCCGATGATCTCGATATCGTCCAGACCTATGATGACTATCCCGTCATCACGATGATGCAGTTCGAGGATCTCGGCTTCTGCAACAAGGGCGAGGGCGCGGCCTTCGTGCGTCAGCACGATCTGACGGTTGACGGCGACTTCCCGCACAACACTTCGGGCGGCCAGCTCTCGGCCGGGCAGGCCGGCGCCGCCGGCGCCTATCTCGGGCTGGTCGAAGGATTGAGGCAAGTTCTCGGAGAAGCCGGTCCCACCCAGGTGAAGGATGCAAAGCTCGGTCTGGCTTCGGGCTTCGGCATGATCAACTACGACCGCGGCCTCGCCTCGGGCGCCGTGATCTTTGCGGGGCCCGCGCGATGATCGATCCGATTGAACCGCCCCGGCGCAAGAACCCGCTGCTGCGGACGCGTCTTCCGGCGTCACCGCCGCGCGCGCGCAGCAGGACATCGCACGGATTCACGCGCGCTGCCGCCGAAGGTCGCTTCATGCTGCAGCGCTGCGAGGCGTGCGGCGCCTTCGCCTATCCGGCGCGCGAGGCGTGCCCGGCCTGTCTCTCAGGCAGTCTCGCCTTCGTCGATGCACCGCGCCGCGGCGCGCTATTGGCCGAAACCACGGCGCGCGTGCCGAGCGACGTCTATTTCCGCGAGCGGGCGCCCTGGCGCATCGGCCTCGTCAAGTTGGACTGCGGCCCGACGATGGTGGCGCACCTGCATGCCGACTGCGTCGAGGGCGCGCCGGTCGTCATGTCGTTTCAGCTCGACAAGAGCGGTCAGGCGGTGGCCTTTGCCCGCCCCGAGGGGGAGACTCCCAACATGGCAGACGACAGGCAGTGGCGGGAAATGACGGCCGATCCGAAATTCCGGCGGGTGCTCGTGACCAACGGCCGCAGTCTGATCGGCCAGGAGGCCGTGGCGGCGCTGAAGGCCGCCGGCGCGAAGACGGTGTTCGTCGGCGTCGCTGAACCGTGGCGGCCATTTGCCGGCGAGCAGTGGCTGCGCGGACAGCAAGGGGTCGAGGTCGTGACGCTCGATGCGTCCGACGAAAAGTCGGTGACCGATCTTGCGGCCGACATCGGCGGCAAGGTCGATATCCTCGTCAACACGACGGAATATGTGCGGGCCGGCGGCGTGCTCGACCGTAGGGGCACGAGTGTCGCGCGGGATGAGATCGACCAGGCCTACCTCGGCTTCATCAACCTCGCGCAGGCCTTCGGTCCCGCGATGCGGATGCGGGGTGCGGATGGCGTCAACAGCAGCGCCGCCTGGGTCAATATCCTGTCGGTTCATGCGCTGGCGAACTGGCCCGCATTCGGCGCCTATTCGGCATCGCAGGCCGCCTGCCTGTCGCTGTCGCATTGTTTGCGCGCGGAACTGCGGCCCGGTGGCGTCAAGGTGCTGAACCTGTTCACGGGGCCGGTCGACAACGAGTGGTTCCAGACCGTGCCGCCGCCCAAGGTCGCGCCGCGCGCCGTTGCGCAGGCGGTCGTCTCCGGGCTCCGCGGCGGTCTTGAGGAGATGTATGTCGGAGACGTCGCCGAAGAAATCAGGCAGCGTCTTGCCGCCAATCCGAAAGCGCTCGAGCGCGAGCTCGACAAATAGGATCAGGATTTCAACCAAGCGGGAGGACGTGACGATGCCAAGCAACAATCTCCTGGAGCTCGCAAGTGCGGTCTCGTCGGGCGCGGTGCGCGTCGTCGATCTGACCTTCACGCTCAGCCCGGATTTTCCGGTCATCGTGCTGCCGCCGGAGTTCGGCCAGGCTGCTCCCGTGCGGATTCAGGAGATTTCGCGCTACGACGGTCGGGGTCCAGCCTGGTACTGGAATAACGTGTCCTTCGGCGAGCACACCGGCACGCATTTCGACGCGCCCATTCACTGGTTCACCGGCAAGGACCTGCCGAACAATTCCGTCGACACGATGCCTGCCAAGGACATGATCGCGCCGGCGTGCGTGATCGACTGCTCGGCCGGCGCAGCGCAGGACCCGGATTTCCTGCTGACCGTTCCGCTCGTCGAAGCCTGGGAGGCGAAGAACGGACGGATTCCGGAGCGGAACTGGGTTCTGCTGCGCACGGACTGGTCGAAGAAGGGCTGGCGCGACTACGCCAACCTCAGGGATGACGGCGCGCACACGCCTGGCCCGAACGCGGCCGTCATGAAATGGCTGGTGGAGGAACGCGGCATCATCGGCTTCGGCACCGAGACGATCGGCACCGACGCGGGGCAAGCCGGTCATTTCGAGCCGCCTTATCCGGCGCATCACTTCCTGCATGGTGCCGGCCGCTATGGCCTGCAATGTCTCTGCAATCTCGATCAGCTTCCCGCTACCGGTGCGGTCATCGTGGCTTCGCCCTTGAAGATCCAGAACGGTTCCGGCAGCCCGCTGCGCGTGATCGCGCTGGTTTCGGCGAACTGAAGCGAGCCATGGCGCTTGCCCGACAGAAGAAACGCAAATCAAGAAGGACAGGTGCCATGATCTCGCTGAAGACCCTGCTGGCTTCCGCCGCGCTGCTCGTCGCCGCACCGCAGGTCGGGCGGGCGGACATCCTCGTCGGGTTTGTCACCGGCCTCAGCGGGGCGGTGTCGTCGATCGGGCTTCCGAACGCAAAGGGACTGGCGGCGGGCGAGGCCTATGTCGGTGAAGTCGGCGGTGAGAAGCTGCGCGTCATCCAACTCGACGACGCTTCCGATCCGACGGCATCGGCGCGCAATGCGCGCAAGCTCGTCGAGCAGGAGAAGGTGGACATTCTGATCGGCACGTCCGGCGCGCCGCAGACATTGGCGATGGCGACGGCCGCGATCGAAATGAAGACTCCGATGATCGCGGTGTCGCCGATCGCGGCGGTGCCGCCCGGCGATGGCGGGCCCTGGGTCGTGCAGACGCCGCAACCGACGCCACTGCTCGTTCAGGGCATCGTCGATCACATGAAGGCGCGAGGGTTGAAGACCGTGGCGTTCATCGGCTTCTCGGACGCGTTCGGTGATCTCATGTACGACTCGCTGTCGCAAAGCGCCAAGGCGGCCGACATCAAGGTGATCGCCAACGAGCGATATGCGAGGTCGGATTCATCGGTGACCGCCCAGGTGCTGCGCGCATTGGCGGCGCGCCCCGATGCCATCATGCTCGGCGGCACGGGAACGCCGGGCGCATTGCCGGTGATCGCCCTGTCCGAGCGTGGCTACAAGGGGCCGCTCTACGGCAACCACGGGCTGATCAGCGCCGATTTCCTGCGGCTCGCCGGCAAGGCCGCCAACGGAATCATCTGCCCGACCGGGCCGGTGACCGCGGCCGAGCAGCTTCCGGCCAGCAACCCGATCCAGAAGGTTGCGTTGGATTTCCGCGCCGCCTTCGAGAGGGCCAATGGCGAGGCGCCGACCGACTCGTTTTCATCCTATTCCTTCGATGGTTGGCTGGTGCTCGCCGATGCGGCCAAGCGCGCGATGGCGACCGGCGCGAAGCCGGGCACGCCGGAATTCCGCACCGCGTTGCGTGAGGCGCTGTTCACGACCAAGGAGTTGGCCGGCACGCAGGGCGTCTATACCTACACGCCGGCGGACCGGCACGGCGTCGATGCGCGCGCGCGGATCCTGGTTCAGATCGAGGACGGGAAGTACAAGCTGCTGCCCTAATTGAGCGGCGAAATGGCGCTGGAGTGCGACGTGCGCGCAGACAGCGGCAAGACGACGGAGCAGGGTGTGCGATGTTGCCGTCAGCTCACGGCTTCTGCATCGCGTCCCTGACGGCGCCCTTGAGCTCGTCGAGCTCGCCGGTCAATCCATCGAGCCGGTCGGCCGGGAATCCCGCCAGCAGCTCGACCAGCCATGAGCCGTGGCTCTTGGCCATGCGCCTGAAGGTTTTGCGGCCCTCCACGGTCATGCAAACGATCTGCACGCGCCGATCCAATGTGGAGGGCGTGCGGGTGATGTAGCCGTCCTCGACCAGGCGATCGACGATGGGTGTGAGATTTCCGGCAGAGACCATCAGGCGCTTCGGCAGTTCTCCGAGCACCAATCCGCTCGGCTCGCGGTCAAGCTGGGCCAAAACATCGAAGCGCGGCATCGTGAAATCGAATTCCTCGCGGAACCGGCGCCGCAGCTCGCCCTCGATCAGGGTCGTGCAGGCAAGCAGCCGAAGCCAAAGCCGTGTCTGAGCCCGGTACTCGGCCTCCTGATCGACCCCGTTCTTGGGCGAAACAGGCGGGGACTCCTTCGCGACTGCCAAATCAGATCTCCTGCGGCATCTGGCCTCGCTGAAGGCGGCGACTTCGATGTTGCCATCAAGATAGTTCGTGCCAAAAGTAAATACAAGGCTCGTTCAAGGCAGATCGAACTCGCTCGCCGATGTACGGAATTTTTCGAACGCAGCGCGCGGAAAAGCGCTCTCCGCGGCTTTCCAACGGGCGCCTCGGCGATCCCTCAACCGATAGCAATACTTTATACTTAAAATAAATGCGACGGTGCGGACTTGCAAGGGGACCAGCGTACGCTCGCGTCGGCTGCGCTTGAGTCCAAGAGGGGCTTGGTCCGGTGGGCCAAGAGCTGGCTTTATGCTACGCCCATCCTACATGCTTCGGAAGCCGCTCTGCACCCGCGCATCGTCGCGCGCTGCAAGTGGACTTTTCTGTCGGACAGCTCCCCCGTGGTTTGGAGTGGCTGGGGGTTTGAGACCTCTTATGCCGTGCTCAGCCGCTGGGCTCGCTGACTAGGACCGAGCTGCGCGAATTTGCTGCACGGTGGTCTGGACTTTCGCGGGGGCTGACTCGTAGCAAATTCGTAGCAACGTCTGTATGAAAATCAGACCAGCCAAGAACGGGCTGACGAAGGTCAAGGATCAAGATCCCAGGGTCGGTGTCGCCTATCATCTGCTCGATCAAGACGAGATCTAAGTGACTGATAATAAATGGAAATTTTCCGTAGCGCCGATGATGGATTGGACTGATCGGCAGTGCCGGGTCTTCCATCGCCTGATGTCGCAGCGGGCGCGGCTTTATACGGAGATGCTGACCACGGGCGCGGTGATCCACGGCGACCGGGCGCGGCTGCTCGGCTTCGATACCAGCGAGCATCCGGTGGCGCTGCAGCTCGGCGGTTCCGATCCGCACGATCTCGCGACCGCCGCGCGGATCGGCGAGGATTTCGGCTATGACGAGATCAATCTCAATGTCGGCTGTCCGTCCGATCGGGTGAAGGACGGCCGGTTCGGCGCCTGCCTGATGGCGGAGCCCGCGCTGGTCGCCGAGGGCGTTGCGGCGATGAAGCGCGCGGTGACGATTCCCGTGACGGTAAAGTGCCGGATCGGCATCGACGACCAGGATCCGGAAACAGCGCTCGATACCCTGGCGCGCGGCGTGATCGCCGCCGGCGCGGATGCGCTCGTCGTGCATGCGCGCAAGGCCTGGCTCAACGGATTGTCGCCGAAGGAGAACCGCGACATCCCGCCGCTCGACTACGATCGCGTCTATCGCCTCAAGGCGGCGCTGCCGGATGTGCCCATCATCATCAACGGCGGCATCACGAGTATCGCCGAAGCGAAGCAGCATCTGGCGCATGTCGATGGCGTGATGCTGGGGCGGGCGGCCTATCAGGAGCCGTGGCGGCTGCTGTCGGTCGATTCCGAACTGTTCGGTGAAACGCCGCCGCACGCCACCATCAAGGACGTGTTCGCGGCGATGCTGCCCTATATCGAGCGGCAACTGGCCGAGGGCACGCGGCTGCATTCGATCACGCGCCATTTCGTCGGCGCCTTCCACGGCGTCCCCGGCGCGCGTGCCTTCCGCAGGCACCTCGCGGAGAACGGCGTACGGCCGGGCGCCGGGATCGACGTGCTGCGCGATGCGATCGCACGCGTTGACGATCGCCCGCCTGCGGCGGTCGCGGCCTGACGGCAGGTTACTGCTTGCGCTGCCGCCGCGTGACGTCGTGTGCGATCTTCAGGAAGTTGAAGAGGTGTGGCATCCGGTTGTCGCGCCGGTAGTTCAGCGACAGCGCGGTGCCGGGATTGTGCCCCTCATAGGCGCGGTAGGCGACGCCGGGACGTTCCGCCTGCGAGACGGATTGCGGCACCAGCGCGATGCCGACGCCCACCGACACCAGGCTGATCGCGGTCTGGTAGTCCTGCGCCAGCACCTGCGATTTCGGAATGAAGCCCTCTTCAAGGCAGATATTGAGGATGTGGTCGGCGAAGCTCGGACGCGGCTTGCGCGGATAGAGAACGAACGTCTCGGCCTTGAGCGCCGCCAGCCGCGTGACCTGCTGTTCGAGCAGCGGCGAGGTGTCTGATAGCGCGAGGATCAACGGCTCCTGCAGCAGCGGCTCCGACTTCAACTCCTCGTCGTCGAGCGAAGGGCGGGCGACCGCGATATCGATCTCGCGCTGGATCACCGCGCGCTTCTGCTCGGCGTTATTCATCGCCGACAGCGCCAGCTCCACATCCGGATAGGCCGAGCGAAACGCCTTGATCACGTTGGGCAGCACGCCATAGGTCGCCGATCCGACGAAGGCGACGCGCAGGTGCCCCGAAAAGCCTTCCCCGATCCGCTTGATCTCGCGGTGCGTGCGGTCAAGCCGCTCCAGCACGTCGCGCGCTCGCTCCAGCAGGACGCTGCCGGCCTGGGTCAGCCGGATCTGGCTCCGGCTGCGGTCGATGAGCACGACGCCGAGATCGCTCTCCAGCTGCGCAATCTGCCGACTGAGCGGCGGCTGGGCGATCGCAAGCCGCGACGCGGCACGGCCGAAATGCAATTCCTCGGCGACGGCGACGAAGTAGACCAGCCGCCTCAGATCCATCACGTCGTCGCGATCGGTCACGGTCAGCCGGACATTTGTCCGCGCGCTTCCGCGGAAGCTGCGGGAAAGGCCTGCCGGGTTTGATATCGCGTGGTCATCGGCGCACGATCGAGACGGTGGTTCCGACGCGAAGACTGGGCGGGCATCCCTTGATTGTCAATTCTCCGCCTGGCCGACGCCATCTCGCTAATCCTTGCGGGCGAAGGCGCGGATCTTGTCCTCGTCGACCTCGATGCCGAGGCCGGGGCCATCAGGCACGCAGATCTCGAACGCGTCGAACCTGATCGGGTTGACGACGAGATCCTCCACCAGGATCCGCGGGCCGAAATGCTCGCTGCCCCATTCGAGTTTGGGCAGGGTAGCGAATGCGGCGAGATGCGCGGCGGCGCCGATGCTACTCTCCAGCAGGCAGCCGCCGTAGAGCTCGAGGCCGTGCGCGCTGGCCACCGCGGCGGCGCGCTTCATCTCGAACAGGCCGCCGCTCTTCACGAGCTTCAGCGAATAGACGCTGCCGCAACCCATCGTGGCGACGCGGGCGATTTCCTCCTTGGTGAAGGCCGCTTCGTCGACAAGCAACGGGATGGAGGTGCGCGCCGCGACACGCGCCATGGCTTCCAGCTGCAGCGCCGACACCGGCTGCTCGACCAGCGCGACTTCCAGCTCCTCCAGCGCGGGCAGGAAGCGGATGCATTCGGCTTCGGTCCAACCCTGGTTGACATCGACGATCAGGCGCACCTCGTCGCCGAGGCCGGCGCGCAGCGTCTGCAACCGCTTCAGATCGGCCTGCGGGCGATTGAAGCCGAACTTGATCTTGAACTGGCGATGTTCGCGGCGCAGCAGTTTCTCTTTCGCTTCCTCCAGCTCCTGGCCGCTGTCGCCCGAGGCCAGCGCCCAGATCACCTCCATGCGCTGGCGAACCGCGCCGCCGAGCAGGGCGCTGGCGGGTAGGCCGAGCGTCTTGCCGGCGGCGTCGAGCAGGGCGGATTCGATCGCGCCCTTGGCCGCGAAATTGCGGGTGGCGGCCTTGCTCATGCGCAAGCCATTGGTCTCGAAAGCGAGGGCAGGTTGCCCGAGCAGCGCCGGCGCCAGATAGTTCGTGACCGCAGCCTTGATCGATTCCACGCTCTCCTCGGCCCAGCGCGGCCCGCCGAGCGTCGAGGCTTCGCCGATACCCGTCACGCCGTTGTCGAGCAGCACACGCACCAGCACGTAGCCCTGATGCGTGACTTCCGTGTTCGAGAGCTTGTGCCGCCGGCGGGTCGGCGCTTCCACGATGGTGGCGCGGATACTGCGGATCGCAGTGTCTTGCACGACACTCCGCACTTGCCCCACGGGCTTGGCGATTTCGATCACGGCACGACTCATAGGTCCTCGCAGGTCAGTTGAGAATGAACCCTGCCAGGCTTTCCGGGCCCGGCAGGGCGTTGTGCGTATCACTCGGCCGCGACGAGGCGCTCGACCGCTGCCTTCTTGAGCTTGAAGTCGAAATCGAGAACGAGATCGGTGTCGGCGCCGGCGGGGGCCTTGGCGAACTTTCCGATCAGGCTCTGCTTCACGGCGAACACCGAGTCGTTGTCGAGATACTTGGTCTCGGAATCGTAGATCTGCGAGATCAGCGACTGATAGCCGTCCTTCGAGAGCATGAAGTGGATGTGGCCGGGACGCCAGGGATGGTGCCCCATGTACTTCAGGAGCTCGCCACCGGCGCCGTCATAGGGGATCGGGTAGGGCTCGGGACGCAGCGCCACGAAGGCGTATTCGCCGTTGGCATCGGTGGTGAACCGTCCGCGCAGATTATAGGCCGGCTGCTCCGGGTCTTGCAGGTCGTAGAGCCCGTTCGGCGCGTCTTCCCAGACGTCGATGGTGACGCCTTCGATCGGCCGGCCCGCGGTGTCGCTGATGCGCCCTGAGACCTTGACGGTCTGCGCGTTGTCGAACGTCTTCTTGATGATGGAGGCGCCCTTTGGGAGCGCCGGCGGGTTCTCCCGGTAGAATGGTCCGAGCACGGTGGACTCGCTTTCACCGTCGGTAACCTTGTGGTCCAGCATGTCGACCAGCACCTCGACGCCGAGGATGTCGGCGATCAGGATGAACTCGTTGCGCTTCTCGTCCGAGATGTCGCCGGCGCGGCGCAGGAATTCGCACGCGGCGAACCACTCGGCGAAGGTCAGGTCGACCTCCTTGCAGAATGCGTGCATGTGGCGGATCAGGCTCGTCATGATCTGGCGGTTGCGATCCGGAATGTCGTTCGCGAGCGCGGCGATCACGTGGTCGGTGATGGTGTCCTTGTTGACGTTCAGCATGGTCGTTTCCTCCTTTTCTTGCAGTTTGGATCAAACTTGCATCCCCGTTTTCGGGAATATCGGCTGGTGGTTTCACCAGACAAATTCGTAAGCGGCATTCTCCAGCATCGCGGGCGCCGGGTGCGGATCGGCAAGGCCGCCGAAACGGCCGCGGCAGAACAGCAGCGGCTTCTTGCCGGGCTGCAGCGCCGTCTCGCGGACACGGCCGAGGAAGATGGTGTGGTCGCCGGCGACGATTTCGTCTGCAAGATCGGTCACGAAGTAAGCCGCAGCGTTGGCGATGACGGGCAGCTCGTTGCGGCGCTCGAAGACGTCGCAGAGATCGAGCTTCGGCTTGCCCGCAAAATGCCAGGCCAGATCCTCCATGCCCTCGGCGAGCACGCTGACCGCAAACCTGCCGGTGTTCTGGATGTTGCAGAGCATCTTCGCGCTTTTCGCGATCGAGATCGCGACCAGCGGCGGATCGAGCGAGACCGACATGAAGGCATTGGCCGTCATGCCGTGGTCGCGCCCCTCGCAATGCGTGGTGATGATGGTGACGCCGGTGCCGAATTGGCCGCAGGCATTGCGCAGCTCGCGCGGATCGATCGTGGTCATGGGCCGATCACCTCGAGTTGGGGCAGGCCGGATCTATCGGCAGGCGATGCGGCCACGATATCTCTCCAATCTTCCAGCGCTGCCGCGGCGGCGCTAAGGCCGGACCGCCGAAGCAAGCGGATCCGGCTGCTGGAGACAACCTCTCCATTGCCGCAGCGCACCGGCGGCAGGATGCGCGTGTCGAAGTGCTGCCGCAGCAACTGCGCGGTGCCGCCCTTGCAGGACCCGAAGCGGAAATCCTCGCCGACGATCACTTCGTGCGGTCGCAAGCGCCGCAACTCGGCGAGGAACTCGGCCGCGTTGCGCCGAACGTAGATCTGGTTGAAATCGGCGACCACGATGTGATGCGGTGCGAATGTTGCCATGCGATCGAGCTTTTCGCGCAGCGAGATTAGCGCCTCGGCCTTTCCGAAATACACCTTTGGCGGCGGATCGAAGGTGTAGACCACGGCCGGCACGCTGCGGCGGCGCGCTGCCGCAATGGTCTGCCGCAGCAATTCCTGGTGGCCGCGGTGGACGCCGTCGAACGCACCGATCGTCACGACGCTGGCCGTGAGGGCCAATTCCCCATCGCGATGGAAAGCGACAGTGGTGCTGTCAAAATCCTTGGCTAGGCCTCTGCCCATGGTTCGCTCCGGTTTCGCTCCCTTGCCGTGCAGCGTCGGCTGCGGCGTTGCATCGGCCTGACGATCATTGCCGTCCGGTCCGTGCCGCCTCAGTCATAGCCCGTGCCGGGGCGGTCCGCGCGGTATGGTGTGATACCTTTCGCCCGCGCAGGCTGAGCGCGTAGCTTTTCCTCCGATGTCACGCCGACCAAGAGCGTGACGGGATGGTCCGGGCCGGTGTGGCAACGCCCGCCGGTCCAACGACACAAGCGGAGGAGAAACCCATGTCTACAGCAGCTGCCCTGCGGGCCGACACGCCAGCATCAACCACCAGCGTCTACACCGGCGCGGAATTCCTGGACAGCATCCAGGATGGCCGAGAGATCTACATCTACGGCGAGCGCGTCAAGAACGTCACCCAGCATCCCGCCTTCCGCAACTCGGCACGGATGGTGGCGCGCTGGTACGACCGCTTTCACGAGAAGAAGGACCAGATCGGCGTCCTGACCGACACCGGCTCGGGTCAGCTGACCCATCCGTTTTTCCTGGGCTCGCGCACGGCCGATGACCTGATCAAGGGCCGCGACGCAATCGCCGAACTGCAGAAGGTCGCGTACGGCTGGATGGGCCGCTCGCCGGACTACAAGGCGGCGTTCCTCGGAACCTTGGGCGCGAATTCGGGCTTCTATGGCGAATACGCCGGCAACGCGAAGAAATGGTATGCCCGGACCCAGGAGCGGCTCGACTTCTGGAATCACGCCATCGTCAATCCTCCGATCGATCGAGACCGCGCGATCGAGGACGTGCGCGATGTCTTCATGCATGTCGAGAAGGAGACCGACGCCGGCCTGATCGTCTCGGGCGCGAAGGTGGTTGCGACCGGCTCGGCGCTGACGCACTACAATTTCATCGCCCACTACGGCATCCCGATCAAGGACAAGTCGTTCGCGCTGATCTTCACGGCGCCGATGGACGCCAAGGGCGTCAAGCTGATCGCCCGCTCGTCCTATGAATTCACCGCGGCCGCGACCGGCTCGCCGTTCGACTATCCGCTGTCCAGCCGCTTCGATGAGAACGATTCCATCCTCGTGTTCGACAAGGTGCTGGTGCCCTGGGAGAACGTCTTCATCTATGGCGACGTCGACAAGATCAACCAGTTCTTCCCGGCGTCGGGCTTCATCCCGCGCTTCACGCTGCATGGCGTGACGCGGCTCGCCGTCAAGCTCGACTTCATCGCCGGCCTGTTCTCGATGGCGGTGGAGGCGACCGGATCGAAGGATTTTCGCGGCGTGCAGACGGCAGTGGGCGAGGTGATCGCCTGGCGCAATCTGTTCCACGGCATCTCGGATGCGATGGTGAAGTCGCCGATCCCCTGGCAGGGCACCGAGGGCTACAATCTGCCGAACCTGAACTACGGGTTGGCCTATCGCGTGTTCGCCCCGATGGCCTATCCGCGGATCAAGGAACTGATCGAGCGCCATGTCGCGAGCGGTCTGATCTACCTGCCGTCGAGCTCGGCCGACCTCGAGAGCGAGGCGATCCGGCCGTATCTCGACCGCTTCGTGCGCGGCTCCAACGGCTATGCCGCGATCGACCGGATCAAGCTGCTCAAGCTGCTCTGGGACGCGGTCGGCTCGGAGTTCGGCGGCCGGCACGAACTCTACGAGCGCAACTACGCGGGCAATTACGAGAACCTGCGCGTCGAAACGCTGATGGCCGCGGGCGCGACCGGCGACCTCGGCGCCATGCAGGATTTCGTGCGCAACTGCATGAGCGACTACGACGTCTCCGGTTGGACGGCGAAGGACCTCGTCAACCCCGACGATATCAACTTGGTCAGCCGCGGCCTGGTGCAAGGCTGACCACACGTCTGGCGATCTGCTAGACAGAGCATTGGAGCCGCCGCGATCGTGCGGCGGCTCCATTCCGTTTTCGCGCTACCGCTTCATCGCTTGCAGAGAGAGTTGATCATCATGCTGTTTCACGTCGAAATGGACGTGCGGATCCCGCACGATCTCCCGGCCGAAAAGGTCGATGCGCTGAAGGCGGCCGAACGCGCCCGTGCCATGGAGCTGCAGCGCACGGGGGCCTGGCGCCATCTGTGGCGAGTGGCCGGACGCTACGCCAATATCAGCATCTTCGACGTGTCTGGCGCGCAGGAATTGCACGATATCCTGTCGAGCCTGCCGCTGTTTCCGTTCATGGAGATAAAGGTCACGCCGCTATGCCGACACCCGTCGTCGATCCACGACGACGATCGCTAGTCGACGACCGTGCGCGGGCGACGGTGACGGGCCGAGGTGTTGATGCTGCCGGTGACGTCGGGATATCCGGTCAGGCTCAGCGTATCGGAACGAACTCCCCAGCTTTCGAGCCGGTCGAGGAAGCTCATGCCGAGCAGGTTGGTCTTCATCTGCCCGCGTTGCACCACCAGCGCAGGCACCGATTTCTCTACGAGCTTGCCGACCGCGAGGCGATCGAGCGTCAGCCGCGCTGCCTTGGTGTGACCGCCGGCGGTCTCCAGGTCGACATTGTATTCGAGCATGTCGGTCGGCAGCCCGATCGCCTTGGCGGTTTCCCAGGTCAGCACCACCGAGGTCGCGCCGGTGTCGATCACCATCGGCGCGCTGACGCCGTTGATCTTGGCCCGGAACGCGAACTCGCCGCCCTGGCTGCGCACAATCTGCACCGCGGGAGCGGGCGCCGCGGCCGGTGTGGCGATGCTGCGGCCGAATATCTGGGTCAGGTTCTGCCTGGCGAGCGCGATCTGATCGGGATCGCCATAGGCGACGACGGCGCCGGCCGTTGCCATCAAGAGCAGGATGACAAGGAGGATGCGGGTCACGGTGTGGCTCCGGTCGCGGCGGAGTTCACGCGCGCTTCGGACGCGGCTCCATGCGCTCGAGCCCGGCCTCGTTCATCCGCGCCGGCAGCGTCGCCATGACCGACAGCCGCTCCGCGCGGTCCATCTTGTGCCAGCGCGCGATCTCCGGGAGCGTGCGACCACAGCCGAAGCAGAGCTTCGTCCTGGGGTCGATCATGCAGACTGCGATACACGGCGTTTCTGAGCTCATTCTTCGACTGTTGAACCGTTTCACTCGCCAGTGCAAGCCGGTCGAATCCGGATGCACCATCACGCCCGGGCTTTTTGTCGCGAGTGTGGTCCCGGCGCGAACGCCCGGCGTCTATTGGCAACGAAAACCGCGTCACGCTTGTCCGCGACATGCTCTACAATCCGGTGCCGGCACTCATGATCGACCTGCGGCGCACCCGTTTCCGGTCGGCGCCCATCGCGGGCTCGGCGGGCTCCGGCTGCATCGGCGGCGCGTCTTCCGTCATCGGCGCCAGCGCGCTCATCACCCGCTCCGGCGGCAAGGTCACGATCACCTCGGTGCCGATGCGCAGCTTCGATTTCAGCGTGAAGGTGCCGCCATGCATGTCGATCAGGCTTTTCGCGATCGGCAGTCCAAGGCCCGCACCCTGTTCCGCCGACTTGATCGAGTTGGAGCCCTGGCCGAACGAGGCCAGCACGACCGGGATCTCGTCCTCGGCGATGCCGCTTCCGGTGTCCTTGACGCTCAGATATTGCCCGCCCGACGCGGTCCAGCCGACCTTCAGCCAGATCTCGCCGCCCTGCGGGGTGAACTTGATCGAGTTGGAGAGCAGGTTGAGCACGACCTGGCGGATGGCGCGCTCGTCGCCCCAGATCCGGGGCATGCCGTGCTCGAACACCTCGTGGATGGTGATACCGCGGCTGGAGGCGCGCAGTTTAAGGAGATGGTGGCAGTCGGCGACGACATGCACCAGCGCCACGGCCTCTTCGTTCAGCTCGTAGCGGCCGGCCTCGATGCGCGACAGATCGAGGATCTCGTTGATGAGGTTGAGCAGGTGCACGCCGGAATTATGGATGTCGGCAGAATATTCCTTGTAGACCGGCACCGCGTGCGCGCCGAAGATCTCGCTCTTCATCACCTCGGAGAAGCCGAGGATGGCGTTGAGCGGCGTGCGCAGTTCGTGGCTCATCTGGGCCAGGAAGCGCGACTTGGCGACGTTGGCGGACTCGGCACGGTGTCGCGCCTCGTCGGAGATCGCCTTGGCCTGTTCCAGTTCGCCGATCAGCGCGTCCTTTTCGGCGCGGGCTTCCAGCGTCGCCAGCGTGGTCGAATGCAGCCGGTGCGCCAGCAGCGCGAAATAGCCCTCGGCGGCCAGCGCCAGAAGCGCCAGCACGTAATTGTCGAACGCGCCGTTGAGCACGAGGTCGAGCGCGATCCCGACCGTCACCGGAACGGTCGCCGCGAGGGCTGCGATCGGCAGGCTCGCCGCCAGCATGCTGGAGACCGCGATCACCAGCAGCATCAGGAACATCATCAGCGTGTTGGAGGAGAGGTCGCGACCGGCGGGGTGGATCAGGATCGCGGTCCAGCACAGGCCGTACAGCAGGTCGAGCAGCACGAAGCGGGTTCGCCATTTGCGGGTCACCGCGACCGAGGTGGGCTCGGCGAGGAAGCGGGAGCAGCTGCGGATGATGGCGAGATGGACGACGAGGATGCCGACCGTCCAGGCGCCGGCCAAGATCGGCTTCATCCAGAGGCCAAACAGGACGCCGGTTGCCACCACGAGCAGCATCACGACGTAGGATGCCGAGATCCGGGTCTGGGCATATTGCCGGAGCAGTTCGGCGTCGAACGCCGGGCGGGTTCCACTGGTCGACGTTAACCGATCCCGCGCCTCGCGCACCCGCTGCGCGGCGACGCGCCGGCTGTTCACCGGCGCCGCCACCTGAGGTCCTGCCGGAAGCGCTACAACTTCAGGCTTTTCTGCGGGATTACTCATAAACAACACAAATCCTGCCAGCGAACCGCGCGGGCCTTTTGCATTGTCTATCTGTGACGCCAAATCATTAAGCGATGACTTAAAGAGCTAAGGAAAAGCGTAAACGGGGAGTTAAATTAACTTTTGGCCCGGGGGCTGCGCCGTCGCGCAAATGACCTCACCATCGCACCAGAAGCAGTCTCGCGGCAGCCCCAGGATCGCGAGCGGAACCGCACCGAGTGGCATGCCGCGCAGATATACGGTGCGCTCGAGATCGGGCTTTCCGACCGGCGCGCAGCCGATCGCGAGATGATGGCGGTAACGTCGGCAACCTAATTGCCTTAGGGAATTGCGGTGACGGTGGCCACCGCAATTCCGGTTTGGCCACGCGCGCGCGATCCTTCGCTACGGCGAGCCGGTGCAATTTCAATCGCGGGTGAGGAGTTTCGGGCGCAATGACCGCTGAAGAGCCATCAGATGCAAGGCGAGGAAGGCTCCAGCATTTCGGAATAATGGAAGTGTGCCCCTGAGTTGCCCGACGTGTCAAGTCGTCAAATCGAATGCCGGCGGCCGGTCGGCTACTGTGCATGGGGTTGTTTTCGATATTTTGGCAGCGCGCACCTCCAGAGGGCGAATTCTCCTTCGCGTGAGGACGCTGCATGGATGGTGACCCGCCGGCGCGGGTCACCATCGCCGTATTCGGGCGCGCGTCAGCGCTGCAGCCGCGCCAGCAGGCTCGACGTATCCCAGCGCTTGCCGCCCATCTTCTCGACCTCGGCATAGAACTGGTCGACCAGCGCGGTGGCGGGCAGGGTGGCGCCGTTGCGGCGGGCTTCGGCGAGCGCGATCGAGAGGTCCTTGCGCATCCATTCGACCGCGAAGCCGAAATCGTACTTGCCCTCGTTCATGGTCTTGTAGCGGTTCTCCATCTGCCAAGACTGCGCGGCGCCCTTGGAGATGGTCTCGATCACGGCGGTGACGTCGAGGCCGCTCTTCTTGGCGAAGTGGATGCCTTCCGAGAGGCCCTGAACCAGGCCGGCGATGCAGATCTGGTTGACCATCTTGGTGAGCTGGCCGGCGCCCGCCGGTCCGAGCAATTTGCACATCCGCGCATAGGCGCTGGTGATAACAGGCTCGGCGCCCGCATAGGCGGCTTCGCTGCCGCCGCACATCACCGTCAGCACGCCGTTCTCGGCGCCGGCCTGGCCGCCGGACACTGGCGCGTCGACGAACTTGAAGCCGGCCTTGGTCGCGGCGGCATCGAGCTCGCGGGCGACCTCGGCGGAGGCGGTGGTGTGATCGACGAAGGTCGCGCCCTTCTTCATGCCGGCGAAGGCGCCGTCGGGACCGATCGTGACCGCGCGCAGGTCGTTGTCGTTGCCGACGCAGCACATCACGAAATCCTGGCCTTCGGCCGCGGCCTTCGGCGTTGGCGCCGTCTTGCCGCCGAACTTGTCGGCCCATTCCTTCGCCTTCGCCGCGGTCCGGTTGTAAACGGTGACCTCATGGCCGCCCTTTTTCACGAGGTGTCCCGCCATCGGGAAGCCCATTACGCCGAGACCGAGGAAAGCGACTTTAGCCATGTCTGTTACCTTGTGATTTGCCGTGGTGATCGCCCCTTGGGACCGCCGGAAAACGTCGCGGCGGGCAGGGCATTTTCGTCCATGGAAGGGAGCCGCACCATACCCCCTGCGCAGCGGAGGGCAACGGCTTCGTTGGATGGCAGACCCCGGTTTTGTGCTAGGATCGGGCTACCTAAGAACTTCACAAAAAAGGGAGTGTCTCGCATGGGCATGAGCGTCGGTGTGCTCGATCATTTCAATATCCGGACCCGCAATCTCGCCGCCACGGTGCGGTTCTATGAGGACATTCTGGGCCTGGAAAAGGGCGCGCGACCGAACTTCGCGTTCCCCGGTGCGTGGATGTACAGCGAGGGCAAGGCGGTCGTGCATCTGGTCGATATATCCGCGACCGACGAGGCACAAAAGCCGGACTCGGGCGTCGTCCATCACGTCGCCTTTGCCAGCCAGGGCTTTGACGGGATGCGGCAGCGGCTGCAGTCCAAGGGCATGGAATTCGACTCGCGCCAGGTTCCCGGCGGCGATCTCTGGCAGATCTTCGTCAACGACCCCAACGGGGTCATGATCGAGCTGAACTACGAGGCCGCCAAGGAAGGCGGCGCGGCAGCGCCGGCCGAGCGGCGGGACGACGTCGGAGCGAGGTAGCCTTTTGCGCTGCAACGCTCTATGTGAGGTCTCCTGGGCGCGATCCGGAAAGTGTGAAGCGGGTTTTCCGACGCGCCCCGCTTGAAAAGCCAGGAGATGCGCGGTGAGCGTGACGCAGCAACAGGTTCTTGATTGTCTTGCCAAGGTGATGTCGCCGCGCGGCACTGCCCTGACCAACGCCAATGTGCTGTCGGCGATCACGGTCACCGACGGCAAGGTGTTTTTTTCGATCAATGTCGACGCTGCGGAAGCCCGCGCCTGGGAGAGCGTGCGCGCGCAGGCCGAGAACGCCGTGCGCGCCATTCCCGGCGTCAGCGTCGCGATGATCGCGCTGACCGCGGAACGCAAGGCGGGCGGCGCGGCGCCGGCGCCGCGACCGGCCGGCGGCGTCCAGCCTGCGTCCGCGCACCGTCATCCGCACCCGCCCGGTGCGCAATCGCCGATGGCGCGCCAGGCCGAGATCCCCGGCGTCTCCGCCGTCATTGCGGTTGCCTCCGGCAAGGGCGGGGTCGGCAAGTCGACCACGGCGCTCAACCTCGCGCTCGGCCTGCGCGACATCGGCCTGCGCGTCGGGCTGCTCGATGCCGACATCTACGGCCCGTCGGTGCCGCGGTTGACCGGCATCCACGAGAAGCCGCAGCTCAACGACGACAAGAAGATGGTCCCGCTGCAGCGCTTCGGCCTGTCGATCATGTCGATCGGCTTCCTCGTCGAGGAGGACACCGCGATGATCTGGCGCGGGCCGATGGTGATGTCGGCAATCACCCAGATGCTGCGCGACGTCGCTTGGGGCACGCTCGACGTGCTGGTCGTCGACATGCCGCCCGGCACCGGCGATGCCCAGCTCACGCTGGCGCAGAACGTCCCGCTCAAGGGCGCCGTCATCATCTCGACGCCGCAGGACCTCTCGCTGATCGATGCGCGGCGGGGACTGGCGATGTTCAAGAAGGTCAATGTGCCGGTGCTCGGGATTGTCGAGAACATGAGCTATTTCCAGTGCCCGCATTGCGGCACGCGCTCGGACATCTTCGGCCATGGCGGCGCCCGCCACGAGGCCGAGAAGCTCGGGGTGCCGTTCCTCGGCGAGATTCCCCTGCATATCGCGATCCGCACCGCCTCCGATGCCGGCAACCCGGTGGTCGAGAGCGAACCGGACGGCCCGCATGCTGCGATCTACCGCGCGATCGGCAGCAAGGTCCGCGAGCAGCTGCAAGGCGTCATCGCCGCCGCCTGAGCCCCGTTGTCCCGGTGAGCCGATCGGCCTCAAAGGCCCGGATCCGGGCGGCCTTCTTCACAGGCCTGATGCCCTTGGGCGATTGCTGAATCGCGTCCGCCCTGTATGTTTGTCCAGTACTGGCCGAATCGTACCACCGTTCCGTCGATTGAAGGCGGGCACGGGCAGCCGAAATGCGGGAAGGGGCCGTGAGGCGACCGGCGACATGGCAGCACGCGACGGAAACAAGGAACGCCGCAAGCATCTGACGCGGGAGAAGCGCGAAGAGGCTTCCCGGATGGCGTTCAACCTTGCGAAGAAATCCGACTCGATCGGCGAGGCCGCCATCGCGATCGCCAAGACGTTCGGCGTCAGCAAGACCACCGCGCAAAGCTGGATCCGGCGCGGGCGGCATTTGGCTGACAAGGCCAAGAAGGCGCGGGAGACGGCGCGGCGCTGATGGCCGCTGCAGCGCGGCGGTTGGGCGCCGGCCGGGCGGCTGCACGCGGCGATTTACCGCGCGATGGACGGCAAGCCCGCGAGCCGTCGTCGCAGCAGCCTGAGCCTGCATTTTCCGGCCTATTCCCGCATCATCAGACTTTCGTTTAATTGGTGCGGTCATGCCATTGTCGCGTTTCCGTGAAGCCGTCTTCCGTGTTAAAGGGCCGATCGAGAGCGCCTCGGCGGGCCTTTTTGCAAGTGTTCTGCTTGCAGACCTCCCGCCGGAGAACTGCTTACGGTCACTGGGAAACGCCCCTCAAGGAGAAGCCTTACGATGAAGCGTCGTGATTTTTTGAAAGTGTCTGCGGCCGGTGCTGCCGCGACGGCGGTTGCCGCGCCGGCGATCGCGCAGTCCTCGCCTGAAATCAAGTGGCGCCTGACCTCGAGCTTCCCGAAGTCGCTGGACACCATCTATGGCGGTGCCGACCAGGTGGCGAAGTATGTCGCCGAAATGACCGACAACAAGTTCCAGATCCAGGTGTTCGCGGCGGGTGAGATCGTCCCCGGACTGCAGGCGCTGGACGCGACCTCCAACGGCACGGTCGAGATGTGCCACACCGTCTCGTACTACTATGTCGGCAAGGACCCGACCTTTGCGATCTACGCGTCGGTGCCATTCGGCCTCAACGCCCGCATGCAGAACTCCTGGTGGTATCAGGGCGGCGGCGAGGCGCTGGGCAACGAGTTCTTCAAGAAGTTCGGCGTGATCGGCTTCCCCTGCGGCAACACCGGCACCCAGATGGGCGGCTGGTTCCGCAAGGAGATCAAGACGGTCGCCGATCTCTCCGGCCTCAAATTCCGGATCGGCGGCATCGCCGGCCAGGTGCTGCAGAAGGTCGGCGTGGTGCCGCAGCAGCTCGCCGGCGGCGACATCTACCCGGCGCTGGAAAAGGGCACCATCGACGCCGCCGAGTGGGTCGGCCCCTATGACGACGAGAAGCTCGGCTTCCAGAAGGTCGCCAAATACTATTACTACCCGGGCTTCTGGGAAGGCGGCCCGACCGTGCACGCCTACTGCAACCTGGAAAAGTGGAACGCGCTGCCGAAGAACTACCAGGCGATCCTGAGCAACGCGACCGCCAACGCCAACACCTGGATGGCCGCGCGCTACGACATGCAGAACCCCGCGGCGCTGAAGCGGCTGGTTGCCGGCGGCACGCAGCTGCGTCCGTTCACCAACGAAGTGCTCGAGGCCTGCCTCAAGGCGACCAACGAGCTGTGGGGTGAAATCTCGGCCAAGAATGCCGACTTCAAGAAGTCGATCGACGCCATGCAGGCGTACCGTTCCGACCAATATCTGTGGTGGCAGGTTGCCGAATACACCTTCGACAGCTTCATGATCCGCTCGCGTACCCGCGGCTGATCCCGCTTCGAGCGTTCGCGAGCAGAGAACGCGCCAGAAGCTTCGACTTAAGTAGCCCGGCCCCCGCAAGGAGGCCGGGTTTTTTGCGTCTGGAATTCGCCGAGGGGATGTTCCATGCTCGCGTCCGAAGCCTCGGCACGAAGGCGGTCGCGTGATCGGTCACCGGTCATGGCGGCAAAGAAACGTAGCGCGACAATGCAAAGCAGTCGACGCTCGGACAACACAATCACACAGGGCAGGATTCAAAAAATGAAGCGCAGGGATTTCATCAAGGTCACGGGACTAGGCGTCGCCGGTGCCGCGACCGTCGCCGCGCCGGCGATCGCGCAGTCGATGCCGGAGCTGAAATGGCGTCTGACCACGAGCTGGCCGAAAACGCTCGACACGCTGCACGGCGGCGCCGAGCTGATGGCGAAGGCGGTCGGCGAAGCCACCGACAACAAATTCCAGATCCAGACCTTTGCCGCCGGCGAGATCGTGCCCGGCCTCCAGGTGCTCGACGCGGTGCAGAATGGCACGGTCGAGATGGGGCACACCGCGCCGTATTATTACTTCGGCAAGGACCCGACCTTCACCTTCGGCTCCTCGGTGCCGTTCGGGCCAAACATGCGGTTGAACCAGGCCTGGTACATTCTCGGCGGCGGCAAGGAGCTCCTGAACGACTTCTACAAAAGCTACAACGTTACCTCGCTGCTGGCCGGCAACACCGGTTGCCAGATGGGCGGCTGGTTCCGCAAGGAGATCAACAGCGTCGACGATCTCAACGGCTTGAAATTCCGCATCGGCGGCTTTGCCGGGCGCGTGATGCAGAAGCTCGGCTGCGTGCCGCAGCAGCTTGCTGGCGGCGACATCTATCCGGCGCTCGAGAAGGGCACGATCGACGCCGCGGAATGGGTCGGCCCCTACGACGACGAGAAGCTCGGCTTGTACAAGGTCGCGCCGAACTACTATTTCCCCGGCTGGTGGGAAGGCGGCCCGATGCTGGTGGCGATGATCAATCTCGACAAGTGGAACGCGCTGCCGAAATATTATCGCAACGTGCTCGAACAGGCCGGCCATCTCGCCAACAACTGGATGATGGCGCGTTACGATCAGGCCAATCCGCTTGCGTTGAAGAAGCTGCTCGCCAGCGGCACCAAGCTGCGTCCGTTCCCGGCCCCCGTGATGGAAGCCTCGTTCAAGGCGGCCAAGGAGCTGCACGCCGAGGTGGCGGCGACCAACGCCAACTTCAAGAAGGTCTATGACTCGCTGACGTCGTTCTCCAACAACGGCTATCAGTGGTTCCAGGTCGCCGAAGTCGGCTACGACAATTTCATGGCACGCCACTCTCAGGCCTGACACCGCTAACCTTGAGCGCAAGCAAAAACCCCGGGGCGAAGCTCTGGGGTTTTTCGTGCGCAACTGGCGAGGGCCTGGGCAGATGAGTAGTTTTTGGCCAGATTCGTGCTAACGTTGTTCAGGAGCGTGAATCAGGGCGCCAAATGCGTTTCCTCGGTCTTATCCTGCGAACGTTGTTTCTGACCCTCGTAGTGGTCATCACCGCTCGCGTCGCAAGCCCGCAAAACGAAACCATTTGGTCGGCTTACGACACACCGTCCGATTTGTTTCGCATCATCCTCGGCGCCGCGGTCTGCCTCTTCGTCGCGGTCCAGATCTTCAGGTATTCCAGAGATCCCGCTGATATGCGCAGGTGGGTCGTTATCGGCGGCGCCGCGGTGCCGTTGGCGCTGCTCTGCGCGGTCGTCATCTGGTAGGCGCCTTCGCCGATCGCGTAGGCTCGGCGATCATCGCGCAAGCTTCGTCGATCAAAACGGAAACGGCAATGACCGTACCGGCACACGGCTTTCGAAGCCCATCCCGGTGGCCGGTCCGGTCCGGTAGTGGCCGTTATAATGCCCTCCGCTCGGGCAGTAATTCGGATCCTGTCGCCCCCGATCGTCGATCTTCCGGCGATAGCTTCGCTGCTGATAGCGCGTCTGCCAGCAATTGCAGTTCTGGTCACACGCGAGCCGTACCTGAACGATGCTTGCGGGGCCCCGTGGCGACAGCCGCGTGACCTGAACGGGCGCTGCGCGGGCAACCGACGCAATCATGGCACCGGCTGTGGCGATGAGAAGCAGGCGCGTTGTATTTTTCATATGGGTCTCATCGAACCGATCAGCGTGAATCCCGGAAGCCAATTCAATTGCGAAGCCCGCCGTTATTTCCTTGGCGATGGCTTGGGCGGCGAGGCCGGAGGCGTCGGTACGGCACCTTGCGTCGTGCGGACCACCGGGTTCTTCTGCTCGGTGGGTCCGCCGAGATTGCCTGACTTTTTCGGACCGCCGATCGCGCTTTGTGCGGCCGCGGATCCCGCAGAGAGTGCAAGCAGAATTGCCGCCAGGGTGAGCATGTTCTTCATTCGTCGGTTCCTCCAGTCGAAAGCCTCGTATGGCGCGTGTCAGCGGGCCGCAGGCCTGTTTTCGCTGACCTGCTGCGGGGCGGCGACGGGCAAATCCTCCAGGGCACATTTGCGCCAGTCGTCGGACGTGCAGTTCGCCGGCCACCCGCCACCAAGCGCCATGAAAAGCGCGGCGCTGTCCGAGAGGCGCGTCGCCTGGGCCTGCACGCGGACCACTGCGGCTGTCAGATAGACCTGCTGGGCATTGAGCACGACCACCTGATTGACCTGCCCGAGCGCAAGCTGCTTCTGAATGATGTCGAGGCTGGCTTTGGCGGCGAGCTCGGCCTTGACCGCAGCCTGCAAGGCGCGCGCGTCGGCCTGCAGGCTGCGCAAGGCGTCGGCGACGTTCTGCATCGCCGTGACGACAGCCTGGCGATAGAGCGCATCCGCCTGGTCCACCGCGGCCTCCGCGGCCTTCTGCTTGTGGTAGAGCGTCAGGCCATCGAACAGCGGCTGGGTCGCGCTCGCGGCGATGACGTAGAAGCTGGTTCCCGGCGTGAACAGTTCGGCGAGGCTGAAGCCGGCGGCGCCGGCATTGCCGGTGATCGTGATGTTGGGCAGCCGTGCCGCGATCGACACGCCGACCTGGGCATTCGCCGAGTGCAGCAGCGCCTCCGCGGCCCTGACGTCCGGACGCTGGGCGATCATCTTGCTCGGCAGGCTCACCGGCAGGTGCGCGGGAAGCGCCAGGCGGTCGAGCGTGAACTTCTGCAGGATTTCATCCGCCGAGAATTGCCCGGCCAGCGACGTCAGCAGGTCACGCTGAACCGCGAGCTGCTTTTCGAGCGGCGGCAGCAGTTGCTCGGACTGGGCCAGCGCGGCCTCCTGCGCCAGCACGTCGACCTGGGCGGCGCCGCCCGCGTTGAACTGGTTCTTCACGATCTCCAGAATGCCGCGTTCGATCTTCACGACGCGCTGGATCGCGGCAATCTGGCCGCGCAGCGATGCTTCCTGGATCGCCGCGGTGACGACGTTGGCCGTCAGGGTGAGATAGGCCGCTTCCAGCTGGAACAATTGCTGCTCGGAGATCGCATCGAGGCTCTCGACCGCACGAATGTTCTGGCCCCAGATATCAGGCACGAAGCTGACATTCAGTTGCGCGGTATGGAGCGAGAATACCGACGGAGACTGGCCACCCGGGCCCGAACCCGATGCGCCGGAGATTTGCTGCTGGGACGGCGTGTAGTTTGCGCCGATCTGCGGGAAGAACAGCCCGCGCTGGGCCAGCGCGTTGTACTGCGCGATCCTGATCGATGCCTCTGCCGCCTGCAAGGACGGGTTGTGCTCGACCGACATCTTGATCAATTCGTCGAGCGGCTTCGAGCGGAATGCCGTCCACCACCGCAGCGACACGTCCTCTCCGGTGACGAAGTGCTGCTTGGGCACGCTGGGGCCGCCCGGGCTCGTGCTGGGGGAAGCTAGCTTCTCGGGTGTGTAGCGATCGACGTCGGGGGCAGGCGGCGGCACGAAATTCGGCCCGACGGCGCAACTCGCCAGCAGCAGCCCGGCGGCGCCAGCGCCAAGCATCGGGCGCAGCGCACGCCGTCCGCCCGGCGCGAGCGTGGCAACAATCCGTGCGACGATCTCGGACATCAGGCCCCCCCTTCATGCGCCGCTTCGGGCGGCGCCACGGCAGCCGCCTCATCGGGAGAGGCGACGGGCTCGCGCGACAGGAAGATCTTGCGCAGCGCAGGCGCCACGATCAGCAGCAGCAGCGGGCCGATGAACATGCCGCCGACCACCACGGTCGCGAGCGGCCGCTGCACCTGGCTGCCGATGCCATGCGACAGCGCCGCCGGGAACAGTCCGACACCGGCGGACAGCGCGGTCATCAGCATCGGCCGCATGCGTTGCTCGGCGCCGTTGAACACCGCCTCCGCGATGCTCATGCCCGAGGCCCGCAATTCGCGGAAATAAGTGATGTTGAGGATGCCGTCCATGACAGCGACGCCGAACAGCGAGATGAAGCCGATCGCGGCCGAGATCGAGAAGTCGAGCCCGGCGAGGTACAGCGCGATCAGGCCGCCGCCGACCGCGAACGGTATGCCGGCCAGTGCCAGCAGGCTGTCGCGCAGCGAGTTGAACAGGCTGTAGAGCAAGACGAAGATCAGCAGCAGCGTCACCGGCACGACGATCATCAGCCGGGCCTTGGCGGCTTCGAGATTGTCGAATTCGCCGGACCAGATCATCCGGTAGCCGGTCGGAAGCTGCACCGCCTCGGCGACGCGCGTCTGCGCCTCCGCCACCGTGCTGCCGAGGTCGCGGCCGCGCACGCTGAACTTGATCGGGATGTAGCGCTGGCTGCGCTCGCGATAGATGAAGGATGCGCCGGTATCGAGCGAGATGTCGGCAAGCTCGCTCAGCGGGATGTAGGCGTTGGTGCCGGACGGCGTCTGGTAGGCCACCTTGATCTCGCGCACCTCGTCGATGCTCTGGCGGAATTTCGGGTCGAGCCGCACCACGACGCCGAACTGCCGGTCACCCTCCAGCACCGTCGTCGCGCTGGTGCCGCCGAGCGCCGCCTGGACGACGGTCGTCACGTCGCCGGTATTGAGACCGTAGCGCGCAGTCTTCTCGCGGTTGACCTTGATATTGAGGTTGGGCTGCCCGACCAGATGGAAGATGCCGAGATCGGCAACGCCGCGGATCTTGGCCATCTCCTGCGCGACCTTGGTCGCGAGCTGTTCGAGCACGGCGAGGTTGGGACCGATAATCTTGACCGAGTTCGCGCCCTTGACGCCCGACAGCGCCTCCTCGACGTTGTCCTGGATGTATTGCGAGAAGTTGAAGGTGACGCCGGGCAATTCCTCGTCGAACTCCTTCTGCAATTCCTCGGTGAGCTTCTCCTTGGTCAGGCCGGGCGGCCACTGGTCGAACGGCTTGATCGGCGCGAACAGCTCGACGTTCGCGAATGGCGAGGCGTCGCTGCCATTGTCGGGGCGGCCATGCTGCGACACCACCGTGATGATCTCTGGGTGACGCAACAGGATCTCGCGCATCTTGCGGGTCGGCTGGGTGCCGGCGTCCAGCGACATGGTCGGCGGCATCGAGGCGCGGATCCAGAAATTGCCTTCCTCCAGCGCGGGCAGGAATTCGCTGCCGAGCCGGCTCGCGGCAAGGCCGCTCAGTCCGAGGAAGATGATGCCGGTTGCGACCGCGACCCTCAGATGCGTCAGCGACCAGCGCAGCACGGGCGTGTAGGCCTTGCGCAGCGAGCGCACGATGATCGTTTCGGTTTCCTCGATATGCTTCGGCAGCAGCAGCGATGCCAGCACCGGCGTCACCGTGAATGTCGCCAGCAGCGCGCCGGCTAGCGCGTAGCCGTAGGTTCGCGCCATCGGGCCGAAGATCTGGCCTTCGACGCCCTGCATGGTGAACAGCGGCACGAACGCGGTGACCGTGATGGCCGCGGTGAAGAACACCGCCTTGTCGACCTGCAACGCGCTGACGAAGATCATGCGCAGCCGCTCGGTCCAGCCCGGCGCGGGCTGGCCGTTTCGCGCCGTGGGATCGTCTCCCCAGTAGCCCTCGGCGAGGTGTTGCAGCACCCGCAGCCGGTTCTCGGGACTGGACTGGAAATTGCGGAAGATGTTCTCCATCATGATGACGGCGGAATCGACGATGATTCCGAAGTCGACGGCGCCGAGCGACAGCAGATTGGCGTCCTCGCCCTGCAGCACCAGGATGATGATCGCGAAGAACAGCGCGAACGGGATATTGGCGCTGACGATCAGCGCGCTGCGCAGATCGCCCAGGAAGACCCACTGGATCACGAACACCAGCAGGCAGCCGAACATCAGATTGTGCAGCACGGTGTGGGTCGTCACATTGACCAGCGAGGTGCGGTCGTAATAGGGGACCACCTTGACGCCGGGCGGCAGGGTGCCGTCGCTGTTGATCTTGGCGACTTCCTCCTCGACCTTCGGCACGATGTCGTTGGTGTGTTGCGTGCGGCCCATCACGACGATCGCCGCCGCGACGTCGTCGTCCTTGTCCTTTCCGGCGATGCCGAGCCGCGGCACATAGCCGATCGACACCTTGGCGACATCCTTGATCTGGATCGGCAGCCCGTTCGACTGGGTCAGGACGACGTTCTCGATGTCTTGGACCCTGTAGCCTTTGGTGACGTCATATTCGCCGCCGGAATTGATCAGACCGATGCCGCGGATATTGACGGATTGCTGGCCGATCGCGATCTCGCGGCCGCCGACATTGATGTTGGAGTTTCCGAGCGCGCTGATCAGCTGCGGCACGGTGATGTTGTAGGCCTCGAGCTTTGCAAGATCGGCGTCGACGTTGAACTGCTTGGTGGTCCCGCCCCAGGAATTGATCTGCACGACGCCAGGTATCGTCATCAGCCGGCGGGCGACGACGTAGTCCTGCAAAGTCCTGAGATTGGTCAGGCCGAAATTCGGCGGGCCGACCAGCTGGTAGCGGAAGATCTCGCCGACGAGGCTCGACTGCTGGATTTGCGGAATCTGGTTGCCGGGGAGCTGGACGTTCTGCGTGAGGCTATTGGTGGCCTGCGTCAGCGCGAAATAATAGTCGACGCCATATTTGAAGGTGACCCGCACGAACGACAGGCCGTAGAACGAGGTCGAGCGGATGTTGACGACGCCCGGTGTCGAGTACAGCCCGACCTCCATCGGGATCGTATAGTACTTCTCCATCTCCTCGGCGGAGAGGCCGGCGGCCTGGGCCGTGATCTCGAGGATGACGGGAGCCGGGTTCGGGTAGGCCTCGATGTTCAGTTTGGTGAACGCTGCAAATCCGGCGGCGCAGAACACGGCGAGGCCGAGCACGATGACGGCGCTTCGGGTCAGACCGAATTGAAGGAGGCTCTTGATCAAGATGCTGTACTACTCTCGAGCGGACGAAGGCGCGGTTGGCGCGGGCTAGCCGGTGACCGCGTTGGCGAACTTGTTGCTGAGGAAGATCGCGCCCGTGGAGGCAACCTTCTCGCCGGCCGCCAGGCCGTTGAGGATCTGCCGCCAGCCATCCTGCTCCATGCCGATCGTCACCGTGCGGCGGTCGAACTTGCGGCCGTCGGTCGTGACCCACACCGTCATCGTTCCGTCGCCCTCGCGCACGATGGCGTCCAGCGGAGCGCTGACCGACAGCTTTGGCGGCTCGGTTTCGATGGTGAAGCTCGCCAGCATGCCTGCGCGCAGCTTGTGCTGGGGATCGTCGATCACCGAGCGCACCAGCTGGCGATGCGAGTTCGGATCGATATTGAGGCCAAGCGTCGTCACGCGGCCGCGAAACACCTCGTTCGGATAGGCCGGCACCCGCACCTCGACCGGTTGGCCGATCCGGTAGGACGGGGCGTCGGTCTCGATCACATTGGCGACCATCCACATCGTCGAGATGTCGGCCAGCGAATAGGGCGCGGGCGCATTGCCGGGTTGCACGAACAGACCCGGCGCGGCATTGCGCGCGATGATCCGGCCCGAAATCGGGCTCGGCACCACCAGGATGGAATCGACCTTGCGGTCAGCGACGATGCGGTCGATCTCGGCGTCGGTCTTGCCGAAGATGCGCACCGCGTTGCGTCCGGCTTTGTAGTTGCCTTCAGCCGTCTGTTGATCCGACGTCGCCTGGTCGACGTCCTTTTGTGCGCCGCCGCCGGTCTTCAAGAGCTGCCTGACCCGCGCCAGCGTCCTGGTCTGCAGTTCGAGCACGCCGGCCGCGGCGAGCAGCGACGACTCGGCCTGCAGCAGATCGGGGCTGTCGATCGTGAACAGCGTATCGCCCTTTGCAACTTCGTCACCGACATTGAGGGGCGTGTCGACGATCCTGCCGGGATTTGGGGTAAACGCCTGCACCAGCATGTTCTGGTTGAAGTCGATCGAGCCGACTGCGTTTTTCAGGGTCCGGAACGAGCGCTGCTCCGCGGCCATGACCTTCAGGGAGGCTGCCTGCTTGTCGCTTAGCGTGACGTATTGCTGCTCGACGTTGACGTCCTGCCGCGCGGTCTCTTGCGCGGCCTTGGCGTTCACCACACCATCGGCGCGCGTCGTGAGCCACGCGCCGGCGAGAAGCGCCGCCAGCACCGGCATCGCCGCAAAGCCCATATACTTCATTCGAAATGACATCGCCCGCCGCCAATACTGCATGAAAGCCTCGCGCGAGAGACGAGGTCTTGCCGCATGGCGGGCCGTCGTCCGATCTCCCGTTGAGAACAAATGAACAGATATCAGGGCTAGCTGACGCCAGCCTTACATTTGTCCTTTTCAAGCGTGCGCCCGGCGCGCAAATTTGATTGCGGCGGGTGCCGGTTTATCTATTTTGCGTGGGACTAGGGGCTGCCGCGCATAGCCAAAAAGTAGCGCTCTGAGCGGTAATCCAGCGTTGTGCTTAAATACGTATCGTTTGCACATCGGGACTGCTCAGCGCGCGATCTGTTACGGAATTGTCGCTTGGCTGGCGCATCGCAACAAGGTGTGTAAACAGAACGCCGATTGAATGAAGACAGGACTGCTGCAATGCGCCTTCTGATCGTCGAGGACAATCTCGAGCTCTCGCGGTTGCTCGCGAGCGGGCTGATGGCGGCGGGATACGAGTCCGACATCGTCAACAGCGTTGCCGAAGCGCGCGATGCGCTGCGTAGCGTCAGCTATGCTGCCATGATCCTCGATCTCAGTCTGCCCGACGGCGATGGCCTGACGGTGCTGGCGGAGCTTCGCCGCAGGAACGACCCGCTGCCGGTCCTGGTGCTGACCGCGCGCAACGGCCTTCAGGATCGGGTCAACGGCCTGCGCAGCGGTGCCGACGACTATCTCGCGAAGCCGTTTGCGCTGGAAGAGCTGGTGGCGCGGCTCGAGGCCGTCCTGCGCCGGCCCGGTCAGTTGCTCGGCTCCTCGCTGAAGCTCGCCAATCTCGTCTACGACACCGAGAGCAAGCAGGTGTTCGTCGACGGCACGCCGCAGGTCTTCTCGGCGCGCGAGACCTCGGTGCTGGAGATCCTGCTGCGGCGGCAGGGGCGGGTGGTGCCGAAAAAGAACGTCGAGGACCACATCTTCGGATTGTCGGGCGAAGTCGCCTCGAATGCCGTCGAGGTCTACGTGTCGCGCCTGCGCAAGCTGCTTACCGAGCACCGTGCCAAGGTCATCATCCATACCATTCGCGGCGTCGGCTATCTGATGGCGGAGGAGAAATAGGGGTGTTCCGCTTCACGTCGCTGACCTCGCGGATCGTGTTCCTGCACATCGTGGCGGTCGCGGTCGCCGCGATCTTCCTGCCGCTGCTGCTGCTGTGGCTCTTGAATTCGGAGATCAACCATCTGCATAGCGAAGCGATGCGCGATCAGGCCGCCGATCTCGGCCAGAACCTCTCGGTCGATTCCGACGGCAAGGTTCAGCTCAACCTGCCGGACAGCCTGAAGGGGCTCTATTCCGACGCCTATGGCCGCTACCGCTACGACATCTACGATGCGGACGACAATCTGCTGTTCTCGTCGCATCGCGGAGCGCCGCGACCGCCGGCCCTGGCCGACCGGATTTCCGGCGCCAGCGCCACCCAGCTCGTCGGCGGCCAGACGCTGCGAATCCAGGTCGCCGAGGACCTCTCGCATCGCGACGTCATCATCGATGACATCGTTTCCAACTTCTTCCGCCGGGTCGGCTGGATCACCATCCCGATCCTGCTGATCCTGCTGGCCACCGACATCCTGATCTTCCGCCGCGCCGTGATTCCGCTGTTGCGGGCTTCCGAGGAGGCCAGGGCCATCGGGCCGGCCAGGACCGACATTCGTCTGCCGACGGAGGGGATTCCGAGCGAGATCCTGCCGCTGGTGACCGCCGTCAACCAGGCCTTCGATCGTCTGGAGGACGGGTTTCACGTGCAGCGCCAGTTCACCGCCGATGCCGCGCATCAGCTGCGCACTCCGCTTGCGATCCTGAGGACCCGCATCGAGACGCTGGATGTGGCCAAGGGGACCAAGGAGCTGCATGCCGACATCGAGAGTATGAGCCGGATCGTCAGCCAGCTGCTCGAGATCGCCGAGCTCGATACGCTGGTGCTGGATCCTGGCGAAACCGCGGATCTGCGCGCGGTGTGCGCCGAGGTGGTCGGCTCGATCGCGCCCTATGCGCTGGCGCAGCGGAAAGACATCGCGCTGCGCGGCGCCGACGGCCCGGTGCAGGTCAAGGGCAATGCCGAGATGCTGCAGCGCGCGATCTTCAATCTGGCCGAGAACGCCATCAAGTACACTGCGGATGCGACCTCGGTCGATGTCGAGGTGCACGAGGACGGCTCGGTGCAGGTGCGCGATTGCGGGCCGGGGATTGCGCCCGCCGAGCAGGGGCTGGTGTTCCAGCGCTTCTGGCGCGGCGAGCGCCAGCGCCAGCGCACGGACGGGGCGGGGCTCGGGCTCTCGATCGTCCGCGGGGTTGCCGACGATCACGACGCGACGATCAAGGTCGAGAACCTGCCGTCCGGTGGCGCCCAGTTCACGCTGAGCTTCCACCTCGCCAGAACGGAGCCGGCGTCCGCCTGAGGACCTCGGCCGCGGCAGCCGTCGGGCCGGCCCGGCTTACTTCACCTTGCCGTCGGACAGATCCATGATGATGCGCGTGGTCAGGTACAGCCGCGGCACGATGCTGTTGATCTGCACATACTCGGCATCATTGGAGTGCGCGCCGAAGCCCGAGAGGCCCATGCCTTCGACCACGGCTCCCTTGCTCTTCAGCGCGGCAAACGCAGCGTCGGTGCCGCCGCCCGTGGCCCGCTCGGCGACGTTCAGCGGCATGCCGAGTTCCTGATAGATCGTCTTGCCGTGGCCGGCCACGCGGCGCGAGGCGTCGTTGGCTTCGAGCGGCGGGCGACGTACCTCGAACTTCACCTCGACCTTGGAGTCGGGCAGCAGGCGGTTCTTGATCTTGTCCTGCAGCGCCGTCTCGAGCTCGTCGAAGTCGGACACCTTGAGCGCGCGTGCATCGGCCTGGGCGGAGGCTTCAGCGGGGATCACGTTGCGGTTGGTGCCGGACTTGGAAACCGTCCAGTTCAGCTTCAGGCCCTGTTCGGGCTTCGACAGGTCCTTCATCTGCAGCACCTGGTGTGACAGCTCATAGAGCGCATTCACGCCGCCTTCGGGCCTCGCGCCCGCATGTGACGACTTGCCATGCACCGTGAGATAGGCCGAGCCGATGCCGCTGGTGGCGAGGCGGAGCGTGCCGCTGGCGTCGCTGCCTTCGAACGAGAACACGGCATCCTGCTCTGAGGCGACGCGGGTGATGGTGCTGCGCCAGCCGGGCGAGGAGATCTCCTCGTCGCCGTTGATCAGCACGGTGAGCGTGCCGTAATCCTTGAAGTTCAGCTTCTGCAGCAGCGCCACGCTGTGCAGGATGGTGGCGATGCCCTGCTTGTCGTCGGCGATGCCGAGCCCGTAGGCCTTGTCGCCATCGACGCGGAAGGGTTGGTCCTTCAGCATGCCCTTGAGATACACCGTGTCCATGTGCGCGATCAGCATGATCTTCGCGCTGCCGGTGCCCTTGAAGACCGCCTGCACGGCGGGGCCGATCTTCTCCGGCGTGTCGTCCAGCCGGTAGATGTCGGTGGTCTGCAGGATGTCCACCGCGCCGCCGAGCTCCTTGAGCTGGCCGGCGATGCGCGCGGCGATCTGGTTGAGGCCCTCGAGGTCCTTGCTGCCGGATTCGATCTGCACGAGGTCGCGCAGGGTTTCGAGCAGCGGCTGCTGCTCCTGTTGCGCCAGTGCGCGAATGTCGGCCGCCGGCGCCGCATGCGCCACGGCAACGGCAAACGCCAGGCTGAGCGAGGCGACGAGCGGACGAACGAAGGAGCGGGCGGGATGCGGTTGGGGCATGGGCGGCGGTCTGTGAGTTGGAGGACGATGCATGCCCCCGCGTCTTCACAGGACTCGCGGCCGCCGTCAACGGTTCCGGCACGCCCCGCTTCCGCAGGGCACGCCGCCGATGCCGGCTACTGCTTCGGTTGCCCGAAATCGAGCGGCGGCAGCTCGATCTGCGGCACCTCGATCTTGACCTTGTTGAGGTCGACATCGAGCGGCTTGTCGAGCAGTCCGGTGACCACGACCGGGAACGCGATCACCAGCGCCACCATGATCGCCTGCAGCCCGATCCAGGGCATCGCGCCCCAGTAGATGTCGGAGCTCTTCACTTCCTTCGGCGCCACGCCGCGCAGGTAGAACAGCGCGAAGCCGAACGGCGGATGCAGGAACGAGGTCTGCATGTTGACGCACAGCATCACGCCGAACCAGATCAGCGCGGCGTCCGGCCCGACCACCGGCGCCAGCACCTTCTGCGCGATCGGCGCGATCATCGGCAGGATGATGAAGGCGATCTCGAAGAAGTCGAGGAAGAACGCCAGGAAGAAGATGAAGATGTTGATGAAGATCAGGAAGCCCCAGACGCCGCCGGGCAGCGAGGTCAGATGGTGCTCGAGCCAGGTGCCGCCGGACACGCCGAGGAACACCACCGAGAAGCAGGTCGAGCCGATCAGGATGAAGGTGACCATGCAGGTGATGCGCATGGTGGTCTCGTAGCCCTGCTTGATCAGGTCGCGCAGGTCCGGGATCTTGACCGCCTCGAGGCAGATCCAGACCACCGCGAGATAGGTGATCGCAAACGCCAGCCTGAAGATCAGGTTCTCGCTGTAGAGCATCGCGATGATGGTGCCGATGCCGCCGGCGATCACGCCGATGATGAGCACCTTGCGGCCGGTCGCGCTGAAATCCTTGTGGTGGATCGCGGCGAGCACGATGGCGCCGACCGCGCCCATGGCGCCGGCTTCCGTCGGGGTCGCAAGGCCCATCATCATGGTGCCGAGCACGACGAAGATCAGCACCGCGGAGGGAATGATGCCGAGCAGGCACTTCTTCCACAGCGCCCAGCCGGTCAGCGTGCGCGCCTCGATCGGTACCGCCGGCACATGGCTCGGCTTGAAGATGCCGAGCAGGAAGGTGTAGCCGGCGAACAGCAGGATCTGGAACACCGACGGGCCCCAGGCGCCGAGATACATGTCGCCGACCGATTTGCCGAGCTGGTCGGCGAGCACGATCAGGACGAGGGAGGGAGGGACGAGTTGCGTGATGGTGCCGGAAGCGGCCAGCACGCCGGTGATGTAGCGGATGTTGTAGCCGTAGCGGATCATCACCGGCATCGAGATCAGCGCCATCGCGATCACCTGCGCCGCCACCGTGCCGGTGATGGCGCCGAGGATGAAGCCGACGATGATCACGGAATAGCCGAGACCGCCGCGGATCGGGCCGAACAGCTGGCCCATCGAATCCAGCATGTCCTCGGCCAGCCCGCATCTCTCCAATATCGCGCCCATGAAGGTGAAGAACGGGATCGCGAGCAGCAGCTCGTTGGAGAGCACGCTGCCGAAGATGCGGCCCGGGATCGCCTGCAGGAAGTTGAGGTCGAAGAAGCCGAGATAGATCGAGAGGAACCCGAACGACAGGCCGACCGCGGCGAGCGTGAACGCCACCGGATAGCCGATCAGCATCGCAACGATCAGGCCGCCGAACATCAGTGGCGGCATCATCTCCAGCGTAATCGTCATTGCGTCGGCCTCTCGTACTTCGCGTCGATCGTCACATAGCCTTGCAGCGCGGCGATCCGCTTGATCACCTCGGAGACGCCCTGTAACGCAAGCATCACGAAGCCGGACGGGATAACGAACTTGATCGGCCAGCGTAAGAGGCCGCCGGCATTGCCGCTCATCTCGCCGACCGCATAGGCCTGGTAGAAGAACGGCCAGGACAGATAGGCCAGCAGCAGGCAGGACGGGATCAGGAAGAACAACGTGCCGATCAGGTCGAGCCAGAGCTGGCCGCGTTCGGACAGCATCAGATAGAGGATCTCGACACGGACATGCTCGTTGCGCTTGAAGGTGTAGGAGGCGCCGAACATCACGAGGATCGCGAACATGTACCACTGCGCCTCGAGCCAGCCGTTCGAGGAGTAGCTGAACGCGTAGCGGATCATGGCATTGCCGGCGCTGACCAGGCAGGCGATCAGCACGAGCAGATTGCAGACATAGCCGATCTTCTCGTTGAGTCGGTCGATGGCCTGACTCAGTGCCAACATTGGGCGCATCACGATCTCCAAGGTCGCGCGATTCGCGCGCCGAATATCTTCTCAAGCATCATCTGGCCGCCGCACGCACGCGCACGGAGCCACGGCTCACCTTCAGGAGCAGTTGCAAGCGATCGTCCTCCCCCGAAAATCCGCTTCCGCCGTTGTTGGTGCTCTTGGCTGCCGGATCGTCGGCAGGTGCCGACAGGGGGCAGCGGCCTATCCGGCCAGGCGAGCGTGAAAGCCGGGGCACCAAATCAGCGCCGCGGAACGCCGTCAATCGGAAAATGGGCAAATTGACGCCGCGGCAAATCGTTGTCCCGCCTTGGTAATCGGGGGACGGCGCCGGCGTTGGCAGCGGCTTTGGACTAGCCGCCGGTGACGCTCATGTGGCGGCTGACGCTCGGGCGGTTGTGACGGCGGTCGATGATGAAATCGTGCCCCTTCGGCTTCAGACCGATGGCCCGGTCGATGGCCGCCGACAGCAGATCGTTGTCGTCGGAGGCGCGCAGCGGCCGGCGCAGATCGGAGGCGTCCTCATGGCCGAGGCAGGTGTGCAGCGTGCCGGTGCAGGTGATCCGCACCCGGTTGCAGGATTCGCAGAAATTGTGGGTCATCGGCGTGATGAAGCCGAGCTTGCCGCCGGTTTCGGCAACCCGGACATAGCGGGCAGGGCCGCCGGTGTCGTCGGCAAGATCGGTCAGCGTGTAGTGCTTCTCGAGCCTCGCGCGCAGCAGCGACAGCGGAACGTACTGATCGATGCGGCCTTCGCCGATGTCGCCCATCGGCATCACCTCGATCAAGGTCAGGCCCATGCCCTTGCCGTGCGCCCATTCCATCAGCGCAGGGATCTCGTCCTCGTTCATGTTCTTCAGCGCGACCGCGTTGATCTTGACCGCAAGCCCGGCGGATCGCGCCGCCTCGATGCCCGACAGCACCTTGTCGATGTCGCCCCAGCGGGTGATGGCCCGGAATTTTACGGGATCGAGCGTGTCGAGCGAGACGTTGACGCGGCGCACGCCGCAGTCGGCCAGCTCCTGCGCGAAGCGCGCGAGCTGCGAACCGTTGGTGGTCAGCGTCAATTCATCGAGCGCGCCGGTCGAAAGGTGGCGAGACAGCGAGCGCACCAGGCCCATCACATTGCGGCGGACCAGCGGCTCGCCGCCGGTGAGGCGGATCTTGCGCACGCCCTTGGCGACGAAGGCCGAGCACAGACGGTCGAGCTCTTCCAGCGTCAAGAGGTCGGCCTTCGGCAGGAAGGTCATGTCTTCCGACATGCAATAGAAGCAGCGCAGGTCGCAGCGGTCGGTGACGGAGACGCGCAGGTAACGGATCGTCCGGCCGAACGGATCGGTCATCGGACGAAACAGCGTGTCGGAATGAGCCTGCGTGGATCCGTTCATTCAACCCAAGCCTTCAAGCCAAGCCTTCAATCAAGGCGTTCCCGGAGCGCCGGGCCGTGACGGGCCCCGCACGCGCAATCTATGCATGTTGGCACGCCGTCACAATGCGTTCCAATGGATGATCCGCAACCTGCGAAGCCAATTGCAAAGCGATAGGTGAGACAGATCGCGCGATGCATGATCGCAATCGCCGATGTGTCTCCACCAAAACCAAAAACCCGGCTTTGGGCCGGGCTCTTGTGCAGTGCAATCTCGATCAGATGCGCGCAGCGCTGCGCGTCAGCGCGTGGGCGCGGCGGCCGGCGGCGGTGCCGCGGCGTCCGGAGCGGCGGCAGGCGCCGCAGCGGCAGCCGGCCTCGGCTTCTTCTTTTTCGGCCGCATCGCCTTGTGCCCGCGCGGCGGCGGACCGGCGGGTTGCAACTCGGCGAACACCGGGCTCGGATCGAGCGTGGTGGTGGCCGGGCTGGTGAAGTCGCCCGGCGTCCGGGTCACGGTCACCGGCACCGTCGCCGGCTGGAACTTCGGCATGTTGAAGGTGACGGCAAAGTTGGCCTCCGGCGCCGGGACCGACACGGTGCAGGGCGTCTTGCAGCCCGGTCCGAGCGAGGTCACGGCGTCGGCGCCTTGCGGCGCCGAATCCAGCTGCACCTGCATCGGCGGCGGTGCCGACTTGAACGAATCCAATGAGAACGAAGAGCAGCCGGCCAAGCTCAGCCCGGCGGCCGCGAACACGATGATACGACGCATGATCCACACTCTACTGCGGCAATCAGCCACAATCCCCGGGGCGACCATAAGAGCGTCGGAACAGAGGTGCAACAGCGGTAGGTCTGTTCGTTAAGGGATGGTTAATGGAAAATTCGCATGGCAAAATATATCTATTTGATATCAATGCGTTGCGAAAATCTTATGCGGCGCCGAGGCTGGCGACGGCGTCCGGCAGGTCGCGCATATGGCTGATCAGCCGGTCCGGCTTCAGCTCGGTCATCGGCACGTCGGTATAGCCGAAATCGACGCCAATCACCGGGACGCTGGCGCGCCGGGCGACCCCGACGTCGGGACCGGCATCGCCGACCATGATGGCGCCGGGCAGCTTTCCGCCGGCGCGGGCGACCGTCTCGCGCAGGAAGGCCGGATCGGGCTTGGCGATGCCGAACGTGTCCTGGCCGCAGATCGCGGCAAAGCGCGGTGTCAGGCCGAGCCGGTCGAGCAGCAGCTTCGACAGCCACTCCAGCTTGTTGGTGCAGACCGCGAAGCGATGGCCCTTGGCTTCCAGCCGATCGAGCGCGGCCTCTAACCCGTCGAAAGGTCGCGAGCCGTCGACGATGTGCTCGGCGTAATAGTCGATGAAATCCGCGGTCAGACGATCGAGGTCGGCGAGGCTGACCGCGCGTCCGTCGACCTCGAGCCCGCGCTCGAGCAGCTTGCGCGCGCCTGCACCGATCATGTTGCGGGCCGCCGACAACGGCACCGGCCGCAGGCCTTCGCGGTCGAGCACATGGTTCAGCGCACTGATCAGGTCAGGCGCGGTGTCGACCAGCGTGCCGTCGAGATCGAACACGATGATGCGGGGAGAGGAGGCAGACATCTGTTTCTGGCTATCGGGCAGCGCGGCACGATGCAAGCGAAGATGCTAGTGTCGCGCAAAAAAGGGAGGCTCGGGTGCGGGAACTTGCCGGAAAAGCCGCTTTTGTCACCGGTGCGGCCAGCGGAATTGGCCTCGCCATGGCAACCGCGTTCGCGCGCGAGGGCATGAAGGTGATGCTCGCCGACATCGAAACCGGCGCGCTCGACAAGGCCGTCGATGCGCTGCGGGCCGGCGGGGCGGATGTCCATGGCGTCGTCTGCGACGTTGCCGATCCCGCAAGCCTCGACCGCGCGGCAAAGGCATCGTTCCGCGCATTCGGCAACGTGCACGTCGTCTGCAACAATGCCGGCGTCGCGGCCGGTGGCGGCATCGACCCGATCTCGGTCGACGACTGGCGCTGGGTGATCGACGTCAACCTGATGGGCGTCGTGCACGGCGTCAGGAGCTTCCTGCCGCACATCCGCGCGCACGGCGAGGGCGGCCATATCGTCAACACCGCGTCGATGGCCGGGATGAATGCCGGGCTCGGCGTCAGCCCGTATTCGGCGACCAAATTCGCCGTCGTCAGCCTGTCCGAAGGGCTTTCGGCGCAACTGGCGCCGCTCGGGATCGGCGTCAGCGTGCTTTGTCCGAGCTATGTGCGGACCCGGATCGGCGAGAGCGGGCGCAATCGCCCGGCCCAGTACGGCCCGGCGCGCCAGCTTGCCCCTGACAGCCCGGCAGCGGCGCTCGTCGCCGAGATCGCGCGGCGTCTCGAGGCCGGTCTCGACCCGGCCTCGGTTGCGGCCCGCGTGATGCGCGCCATTCACGACGACCAGCTCTATGTTTTCACCATCCCGGGATGCGGGCCGAGGTCGAGGACCGTTTTGCGGCGATTTTGGCCGCGATGGACGCCGTTTCGGCCTAAAGACTGGCCCGGATGGCGCTATTCCTGCCCGTGAATCGAGGTTAGATATGCGCCCGCCGGGCCGCCCGAGGGCGCGCCCGTAACGGACAACCGAGGGGCTATCGGCCGTGGACATGGACGCACTGAAACGCCAGGCGGCGGCGCGCGCGCTCGAAGAGGTGCGCGACGGCATGAAGCTCGGGCTCGGCACCGGGTCGACCGCCAAGCATTTCGTCGAACTGCTCGGCGAGAAGGTCCGATCAGGCATGAAGGTGATCGGCGTGCCGACCTCGGAGGCCACCCGCGCGGACGCGATCCGCTGCGGCGTCCCGCTGACCACGTTGGACGAGATCGATCACCTCGACCTCACCATCGACGGCGCCGACGAGATCGACCCCGCGCTCAATCTGATCAAGGGCGGCGGCGGCGCGCTGCTGCGCGAGAAGATCGTGGCGGCCGCCAGTGATCGCATGATCGTGATCGCCGACGACAGCAAATGGGTCGACGTGCTCGGCCGCTTTCCGCTGCCGGTCGAGGTGATCCCGTTCGGGCTCGCCGCGACGAAGGCCGCCATGGCGCGGGCGTTCGCCGAGGCCGGCGTGTCCGGCCAGATGATCGTCCGCAAGGGCAAGGACGGTCACGTTTTTGTCACCGATGGCGGCCACTGGATCGTCGATGCGCATCTCGGCCGGATCGGCGACCCGCCGCGTCTCGCCGGTTTGCTCAGCGTGATTCCGGGCGTGGTTGAACATGGTCTGTTCATTGGCCTCGGCAGCGTCGCCGTGCTGGCCGGCGCACAGGGAATTCGGGTTGTTGAACGGCGATAGCGCCGCAAGCAAGGAGACTTGGAATGAAGCGTTTTTCGGGACTTTTGTCGGCAGCGGCCCTGGCGGCTGGCCTCGCGCTCGCGGCCGCACCGGCGATGGCGCAGCAGCAGCTGCCGCCGATGCCCAAGGTCAAGCAGTCGACGCCCGCGGCGATCGGCTACGCCAAGGAAATCCTGGCCATGAAGAACGTGGCGGTGATGTATTCCGGCGCCGTTCCGGGAATCATCGAGAAGACCAAGACCGGCCTGCTGCAGCAGTATCTGAACTACCAGAAGGACCTCGACGAGGTGGCGCTGGTCGTCGCCAAGCAGTTCGCGGGCGGCGAGAAGGAGATCGGCGAAGGCATGGCGCAGATCTACGCCGCCGAGTTCACCGAGCAGGAGCTGAAGGATCTCGTGACCTTCTACAAGACACCGCTCGGTCAGAAACTTTTGACCGCGGAGCCCACGGCAATCAACGGATCGCTGCAATATATGCAGCAGTGGGCGCAGCAGTTCGGCGTGATCGTCAACGGCCAGTTCAAGGCCGAGATGAAGAAGCGCGGCAAGGATATCTGACGCGTTTTCGGAGCGCCGCGTGTGACCTCGCCCCGTTTGCGGGGCGAGGGGGAAGAGAGGGGTTGCCATGGCCGAGTTTGACGTCGACCTGTTTGTCATCGGTGGTGGTTCGGGCGGCGTTCGTGCCGCCCGCATCGCGGCCAATTATGGCGCCAAGGTCATGGTCGCCGAAGAGTACCGGATGGGCGGCACCTGCGTGATCCGCGGCTGCGTGCCGAAGAAGCTGTTCGTGATCGGCAGCCATGTCCACCAGGAGATCGAGGACGCGGCCGGCTTCGGCTGGAGCATCGGCCAGGTCTCGTTCGACTGGGCGACGCTCGTCGCCAACAAGGATAAGGAGATAGCCCGGCTCGAGGCCGCCTACACCACCAATGTCGAGAAATCGGGCGCGAAGATCGTGAAGACCCGCGCGGTGCTCGAGGACGCCCACACGCTGCGCCTCGCCACTGGCGAGAAGGTCACAGCAAAGTACATCCTGATCGCGACCGGCGGCGCGCCCAACCACGGGCCGATCGTGCCCGGCATCGAGCACGTGATGTCGTCCAACGAGGCGTTTCACCTGAATGAGCTGCCGAAGCGGATCGTGATCCAGGGCGGCGGCTACATCGCGCTGGAATTCGCCGGCATCTTCGCCGGCTACGGCTCCGACGTCACCGTGGTCTACCGCGGCGACAACATCCTGCGCGGCTTCGACGAGGACGTACGCAAGCATGTCCGCGCCGAGATGGAGAAGCGCGGCATCACCATCATCACCGGCTGCACGGTGGCGAAGGTCGACAGGCACGGCAAGGATTACACGACCCATCTGTCGAGCGGCTCCAGCATCGCCTCCGACCAGGTGATGTTCGCGATCGGCCGGCATCCCAACGTCGCCAATCTCGGGCTTGAGACCGCCGGCGTTGCCATCAATCCCGCCAATGGCGGCATCCAGGTCGACGGCTGGTCGAAGACCTCGGTCGACAACATCTACGCGGTCGGCGACGTCACCCACCGCACCAATCTCACGCCGGTCGCGATCCGCGAGGGCCATGCCTTCGCCGACACCGTGTTCGGCAAGCGCCCGGTGCAGGTCGACCATGCCACGATCCCGACCGCGGTGTTCTCGCAGCCGGAGGTCGGCACCGTCGGCCTCACGGAGGAAGAGGCGCGGGCGCAGTACAGCCACGTCGACATCTACAAAACCGATTTCCGCCCGATCAAGGCGACGATGTCCGGCCGCGACACCCGCGTGCTGATGAAACTCGTGGTCGACGGGGCAAGCGACCGCGTGCTCGGCTGCCACATCGTCGGCGATTGCGCCGCCGAGATCACCCAGGCGGTTGCGATCGCCGTGAAGATGAAGGCGACCAAGGCGGACTTCGACGCCACCGTCGCGCTGCATCCGACCGCCTCCGAAGAGCTGGTGACGATGCGGACGCCATCCGCGCGCCACGTCCGCCAGGCGGCGGAGTAGGGCGCGCGGCGCGCCGAGACGATCGGCCTTGCGCTCGATTTCTGCACCGCAAGCTCGCGCTGAGCAACGGATCTCGCGGTCGGTAATGGGGAACGCGACCTGCCTGAAAGTCCAACGCCGCCCGCTTAAAATACATGCGAGCGGCGTTGTCTCTAGCCCCAGGAAGGTCACGGCAAAATCCTGATATTCTTAAGTCTGCAGAAGCGCGCAAAGGTTTCATACCTCGGAAGGGGTAGGTTGCCTGCACAACACCGGCGCGCCTGTCGGCGACCGCATTTGGCGCGGGGAACCAAGGCACCCTTGTTGACCTGGATATGCACCGGACCTTCTCCTCTGGGGCCATTGTTCGCGCGCTCAAATCAAATGCAGTTTCCGGCAGATGGCCCGCGCAGCGGCGCTTGTACCCAGACGGTGCGATAGCAGTGCGGCGATCTCGCGCGCGTTGGAACCTTGCGCTATGCTGGCAGTTCCACTCCAAACAGTTTGATGTCTCAAATTGAGGGAGCCGCCCATGACAGGCCCGACCGAGCAGGAGATTAGGACCCGCGCCTACGAATTGTGGAAGGACGCCGGGGAACCGCCGGGCCAGATGGATCAACTCTGGTACAAGGCTGAGCGGGAGTTGCTGGAGCGCAAGGCCGCCAACGGTGAAGCGCATTGCGAGATCAACGGGCACAACGGGCCGACACCATATCCGGAGAAGCTGAGGGGCGTGCATTGAGTGCGTCGCGCGGCTGAGCTAACGAGCCCGGCAGACTGGCCCGGACCCGGAGGCATCATGAGCGGCGCGATCGATCTTTCGCAGAAACTCTCGACATTCACCGATCACTGGTCGCCGCGCACGGTGGCGCAATTCAACGCCTGCGACGTCATGGTGGTGAAGGTGCAGGGCGAGTTCGTCTGGCACAAGCACGACGACACGGACGACTTCTTCCTCGTGCTGAAAGGCGTGCTCGACATCGAGCTGCGCGACCGCACCGTGACGCTGCATCCCGGCCAGATGTACATCGTGCCGAAGGGCGTCGAGCATCGGCCCGTCGCGCGGGAAGAGGTGCATCTGCTGCTGATCGAGCCGACGGGAACGCCGAACACGGGCGATGCGGCGACGGCGGCGCCACGGAAGGTGGTGTGAGACGGGCGGCGGGCTTGCACGGGATTGCAACCGCGGCCGTCAACACCAAGCTTTGGATTTGGCCGCCTAGTGCGCGAACTGCAGCCCCATGGCTTCCAGGGCTACGCGCAGCACCACGGTCGTGGCGACAATTGCGCCAATGAGCCAAAGCATCTTTAGGCCTGCGGAGGGTTTGATGTCAGCATTCTGCGGATCGCTCGGGTCATATGTGATCCGCGTCTGACAACCAATGGGCCAGAGTGCGACGCTCGAACCCACCTGCGAGATAAAAGTCACTTCCTGGCCGTCTGCTGTCTGAAATCGAATTTGCGGGTGCGGCACGCGCCTCGCTATTCCCTCATGGGCAAATCGATGACGGTCCCCCAAGCCGTGACTGTACGTCGTTGCTCGCCGAAGGGATCAGCGAAGCGCCAGTACAAGGCCACGCATATGATCGCGATCACGATGTCCGTAAGCATGAGGGATTCCGAATAGACGGGATCGACCAGGATCGTACGAAGCCTAACTTAGGTTGACAACAAGGCGTGCGCCAAAGCGAGAAATTCGCAAGGCGGATCAACGCGATCACTCACGTCCAGTCCTCGTGCGGAAAATATTCCGCTTGGCGTTTGACCCAACTCAGATGTTCAATGTGCCCGTCTCACCCGATCGAGGGGCGCTGCGCATCGTCAGGAGTGTTGCGGTGAGATGCGGTGGACGCCGGGCATGCGAGAGACGACATGCATGCGAGGCGGACGGCGAAATCGTGTGGTCCTGACGCCCTCACGGCAGGTGTCTTCGTGCAGAACGTATTGCGTCATGCACGGGCGGTGACAAGCAAGCCCAGTCTCACCGGGGAGAGCACGTATAAGCCGTAACCCATCGCGCAGGGAAAGCCGGGATGTTCCCGGTTACACCTGTGGTCCGACCTCCGGTGCTTTTTATTTGCACCGGACCCACGGGTGCGATCGGCACCCGGCTTTCCCTGCGCCCTCTGTCTGATGAGAGCGCGAAACGAAGAGCAGAGCTCGGGCAGGTTATGTCGCGAGAATGCGGATGTATGTCTGACCGGCCGTGCCACATATTCGGTGTCGTCCCGGCGCAGGCCGGGATCCATAACCACAATTGCCAATTGTCATGCACCGCTGGAACGACGAGTTTCATAAACAACATCCGCTGCGGCGTATGGGTCCCGGCCTGCGCCGGGACGACGACTGAAATTGAGGCTCGCAGTGTGCCTCAAACCTGCGCCACGCATGCATCGTCGTCCTGGCTTTCGCCGGGATGACGGCGGCGAGAGTTCTTGCCTAGCCCTCCGCTTCGAGCCATTCCGCGGCGCCGCGCCACAGGGCGTCGCGGTGTTCGCTGCGGAAGAAGCCGAAATGGCCGATCGCCTTCGCGCCGGCATCGGCCGGACTGATCGCGATGATCTCCGGTGCGATCGACGTGAAGGCCGAGCACAGCAGCTCGACCGCCGGCCGCGTCGCCCAGCTGTCGTCGGTCATCGTGAGCGCGCGGAGCTTGCCCTTGAACTTCGGAAAATTCTCGCGCGCCGCAAGCGTCGCATCGTCGAGCAGATAGCGCTCGCGCATCACCCAGCCGCGCCATTGCTCGAACACGCCCCGCGGCAGGTCCATGCCGAGGCCGGCCCAGCCGGGCACATAGCCGAGCGTGCGTGCCAGCGGCAGGCCGATGCCGTTCATGAAGGCGACGACGCGGTAGCGCTCGGGCGAGGCCATCAGCTTCCAGGTGGCGGCCTGCGAGGCGACCAGCAGCGCGCGCGGAATTTCAGTGTTGTTGGCAAGCAGCCCAAGCGCCTGGCCGCCGAAGGAGTGGCCGACATAGGCGAAGGGCAGCTCGCCATAGCGATAGCGCATCCAGCTCACCGCCGCGGTGGTGTCGAGCGCGGCCCAGTCCGCCATCGTTGCCTTGAAGCCGGCCAGCGACTTCGGCTTGTTGAGGCCGCTCGTCGCCATCGGCCGGCTATCGCCGGTGCCGCGGTAGTCGTAGGTCAGCACCGCCGCGCCGCGGCGGGCGAGGTAGCCGGCAAAGCCGCGATAGACCTTTCGCGGCACGGCGGTCGCCGAGTTGATCAGGACAGCGTGACGCTTCCTGCCGCGCGGCAGGAACAGCGTCGCGGCGAGCGGATAGCCGTCCGCGGCGGGCACGACGATGTCGTCGCTAAAAACGTCGTCCAGCGTGGCCTGGGCCACGGCAAATTGGCTGGCATTCATGGTATGGTCCAACAAATGCGAATTCGCATTTTCCTGCAAGAGTTTGACGGGATTGCAGGAATCCTTCTAGCGGGGGAGCGGGCAGCTGTGTATAAGCCGACCTTTCCCGTCGATTAAGTCGCGGTTTTTGCTCAGGAGTTGACCTTATGTCCGAGCGGTGGACACCCGATAGCTGGCGCGCCAAGAAGGTGCTGCAGGTGCCCGATTATCCCGATGCCAAGGCATTGGCCGATGTCGAGGCCCAGCTTGCGACCTTTCCGCCGCTGGTGTTCGCGGGCGAGGCGCGCAGCCTGAAGAAGGCGCTGGCGCGGGTCTCTGCCGGCGAGGCCTTCCTGCTGCAGGGCGGCGACTGCGCCGAGAGCTTTGCCGAGCACGGCGCCAACAACATCCGCGACTTCTTCCGCGTCCTGCTGCAGATGGCCGTGGTCATGACCTATGCCGGCGCGCTGCCGGTGGTGAAGGTCGGCCGCATCGCCGGCCAATTCGCCAAGCCGCGCTCGTCGCCGACCGAGAAGCAGGGCGACGTCGAGCTGCCGAGCTATCGCGGCGACATCGTCAACGACATCGCTTTCACCCCGGAAGCGCGGGTTCCCGATCCGCAGCGCCAGCTGATGGCGTATCGCCAGTCCGCGGCGACGCTGAACCTGCTGCGCGCGTTCGCGACCGGCGGCTTCGCCAATCTCGGCAGCGTGCATCAATGGATGCTCGGCTTCCTGAAGGACTCCCCGCAGTCCCGCCGCTACAAGGAGCTGGCCGACCGCATCTCGGACGCGCTGAACTTCATGCGCGCCTGCGGCCTCGATCTCGAGAGCCATCCGGAGCTCCGCGCCACCGATTTCTACACCAGCCACGAGGCGCTGCTGCTCGGCTACGAGCAGGCGATGACGCGGGTCGATTCCACCACAGGCGACTGGTACGCGACCTCCGGCCACATGATCTGGATCGGCGACCGCACCCGCCAGCTCGATCACGGCCATGTCGAATATTTCCGCGGCATCAAGAACCCGATCGGCCTGAAATGCGGTCCGTCGCTGAAGCCGGACGAGCTGTTGAAGCTGATCGACGTGCTCAGCCCCGACAACGAGCCGGGACGGCTGACGCTGATCAACCGCTTCGGCGCCGACAAGGTCGGCGATCATCTGCCGGGCCTGATCCGCGCCGTGCAGCGGGAAGGCCGCAAGGTGGTGTGGTCGTGCGATCCGATGCACGGCAACACCATCACCTCGACCTCGGGCTACAAGACGCGGCCGTTCGACCGCGTGCTGTCGGAGGTCAAGGCGTTCTTCCAGATCCACGCTGCGGAAGGCACCCATGCCGGCGGCGTGCACCTGGAGATGACCGGGCAGGACGTCACCGAGTGCATCGGCGGCGCGCGCGCCATCACCGACGAGGATCTCAACGACCGCTACCATACGGTCTGCGATCCCCGCCTCAACGCCGAACAGTCGATCGACATGGCCTTCCTGATCGCCGAGCTGCTGAAGCAGGAGCGCGCCGGCAAGGACAAGCCGATGCCGGCCGCCGCGGGTCTGTGATTTGGGGCAAGTGACTTGAGGGCGGTGACTTGAGGGCAGTGACTTGCTGAGGTTCTGGCGAGCCACCATCAACTCGCGCAACGGGCTGGCCTTCGCCATTCGCTCGGAGCAGGCGATTCGCGAGGAAGTCGTCGCGCTGGTGCTGTCGGTGCCGCTGGCCTGGCTGGTCGGTGCCACCGTGATGCGCCGGGTCGAGCTGGTCGCGACCGTGGTGCTGGTGCTCGTCATCGAGCTGCTCAACACCGCGATCGAGAAGCTCGCCGACCGCCTGACCATGGATCACGATCCGCAGATCGGCCGGGTCAAGGACATGGGCTCGGCTGCCGTCGGCGTCGCGCTGGTGATGGCCGGGCTGTTCTGGCTGTTCGCTCTCGCCGAGCGGATGGGTGCGTTCTCATCGTGAATATCAGCAGCCCGATCAAGCTTGCGGTGATCGGGCGTGGACTGATCGGCTCGGCGGCCGCGCGACATCTGAGCAAGATGGGCCATGAGGTTGCGCTGATCGGGCCCGACGAGCCGGCAGACTTCTCGCAGCACAGCGGCGTGTTCGGCAGCCATTATGATGAAGGCCGCATCACGCGGGTCTACGATCCGCAGCCGTTCTGGCGGCAGATGAACCGCGCGGCGATTTCGCGCTATAGCGAGATTGCAGCGGAAGGCGGTGTCGAATTCTACCGCGAAGCCGGTGCGCTTCACATCGGCGATCGCGAAACCACCGATGTCGCCTCGGTCGGCCAGGCCTGCGCCGACGAAGGGATCGCCTGTGAAGCCTATCAGGATGGCGCGCTCGCGCAGCGGTTTCCGTTCCTGAAATCAACAGTGGGAATGCTCGGCTATTTCGAGCCGCGCAACGCCGGCTACATCTCACCGCGCCGCCTGGTTCGGGCGCAGACCATCGCCGCCGAGCGCACCGGCGCGCGGGTCATCAATGAGCCTGCACTGGGGATTTCGGAAAACGGCTCCGGCGTGACGATCCGAACGCGATCGGGCAGCGTCGAAGCCGAGCGTGTGCTGGTTGCGGCCGGCGGGCACACCCAATCGCTGCTCGGGAGATCGCTGGGCTTTACGGTCTATGCGCGCACCGTGGCACTGTTCCGGCTCGGTGCGGCGGAGGTGCAGCGCCTGGCCGGCATGCCGTCGATGCGCTGTCTCGGGCCGAAGGGCGACAATCCCTATATCCTGCCGCCGATCCCTTATCCGGACGGCCAGAGCTGGCTGAAGCTTGGCGGCGATCCGGTCGATCGTCGGCTCGACAGCGAGGCAGATATCAAGAATTGGTTCCGATCGGGCGGATCGGTTGACGTCGCCGACCGGCTGCAAGGCCAGATCCTCGACCGGATTCGCGACCTCAAATTCGAGGAACGCCGCGTCATGCCGTGCATGACCACGTTCGGGGACACGGGCTTGCCCAGCATCGGACCGCTTTCCAAGCGGGTCACGGTCGCATTCGGCTGCTATGGCAAGAGCGCGAAATGTTCGGACGAATTGGGCCGGCTGGGCGGCATGGCGCTGCTCGGCGAGGTGAGGGCAGAGCTTGCCCCCTTGACCGGCGCCCAAGATCCCGGTGCGATTTCTGCAATCGCACCATGACCGGACGACCATTGCAGTTTGGCGTTGTGCGGGACAACATAAAGCTATGAGCGAACAACAGATCAAGATCACCCTGGCGCAACTCAATCCGACGGTCGGTGACGTCACCGGCAACGCCGCGAAAGCGCGTGCCGCGCGCGACAAGGCGAAGGCTGATGGCGCCGATCTCGTGGTGCTGTCGGAGCTGTTCATCGCCGGCTATCCGCCGGAGGATCTGGTGCTCAAGCCGGCGTTCCAGTCGGCCTGCCGCGCCGCGATCGAGGAACTGGCGCGCGAGACCGAGGATGGCGGTCCGGCGATGCTGATCGGCACGCCCTGGGTCGAGGACGGCAAGCTCTATAATGCCTGCGCGCTGCTTGACGGTGGTCGCATCGCGGCACTGCGCTTCAAGGCCAATCTGCCGAATTACGGCGTGTTCGACGAGAAGCGGCTGTTCGCGCGCGGCCCGGCATCGGGCCCGGTGACGGTGCGCGGCGTGCGCATCGGCGTGCCGATCTGCGAGGACATCTGGCTCGAGGAGTCCGAGGACTACGAGAACGTCGTCGAGTGCCTCGCGGAGACCGGCGCCGAGATCCTGATCGTGCCGAACGGCTCGCCCTATGCCCGCGACAAGGCTGATCTCAGGCTGTCGATCGTGGTGGCGCGCGTCACCGAGAGCGGACTGCCGCTGGTCTATCTCAACGAGGTCGGCGGTCAGGACGAGCTGATCTTCGACGGCGCCTCGTTCGCCCTCAATGCTGATCTCTCCGTGGCTGCGCAGCTGCCGGCGTTCGAGGAGAACATCACGACGCTGACCTGGCGCAAGACCGCGGACGGCTGGCGCTGCAACGGGCCGATCACGGCGCAGCTCGAGGGCGACAAGGCCGATTACGCGGCCTGCGTGCTCGGCCTGCGCGACTATGTCCGCAAGAACGGTTTCCCCGGCGTGCTGCTCGGCGTCTCCGGTGGTATCGACTCGGCGCTGTGCGCGGCAATCGCGGTCGATGCGCTCGGCGCCGACAAGGTGCGCGGCGTGATGCTGCCGTTCCGCTACACCGCCCAGGTCTCGCTCGACGATGCCGCCAAGCTCGCCGCCGCGCTCGGCATCCGCTACGAGATCCTGCCGATTGCCGATGCCGTCAACGGCTTCGAGACGATTCTGGCGCCGGTGTTCAAGGGGCTGGAGCGCGACATCACCGAGGAGAATCTGCAGGCGCGCGCCCGCGGCACGCTGTTGATGGCGATCTCCAACAAGACCGGCGCGATGGTGGTGACGACCGGCAACAAGTCGGAGATGTCGGTCGGGTACGCCACGCTGTACGGCGACATGAATGGCGGCTTCAACCCGATCAAGGACATCTACAAGACCGAAGTGTTCCGCCTGTCGAGCCTGCGCAATGCCTGGAAGCCGGACGGCGCACTCGGCCCAATGGGCGAAGTGATCCCGGTCAACATCATCATCCGGCCGCCGACCGCTGAGCTGCGCGAGAACCAGACCGACCAGGATTCGCTGCCGCCCTATGAGGTGCTGGATGCGATCCTCGAACGGCTGGTGGAGCGCGAGGAGCCGCTGGCGACCATCATCGAAGCCGGCTTCGACCGCGATGTGGTGACCCGCGTCGATCGCCTGCTCAACATCGCCGAATACAAGCGGCGTCAGGCGGCGCCGGGGGTGAAGGTGACGCGGAAAAATTTCGGCCGCGACCGCCGCTATCCGATCACCAACCGCTTCCGCGATTTCGGCAAGGCGCTGCCGGAGCCCGACGAAAAGCTGGTGACGCGCACCTCGCGCGCGTCGGCCGAAGCGTTCGAAGGGTGAGCGCTACTGCTTCTTCTGCTGGATGAAGGTCGGGCCGACCGTGCGGATCTGGCCGTCGCTTGCGGGCGCGGCCGGCGCGGCGGCGTCGGCGGCGGCAGGTTGCTGCGGCTGAGCCGCTGCGGGCGCGCCCTTCTTGCCGCCGGCCGCCTTGGTCTGCGCGCGCTGCTGCATCTTCCGCGCGCTCTCCTCGGTGACGATGATGTCGCCCTGCTGCGCGGCGGACGCCTGGTCGTCGACCGCCTTCAGCGCCTCGGCCCAGCTCTGGCCGGCCGCCTTGCAGGAGCAGGACGGATTGAACTCGGTGCGGTATTTGAAGGCGTTCGGCAGCGACGAATAGGACTGGCCGTTGATGGAGACCGCCTGGTTGATGTCTTCGCCGGGATTGCGGTAGGCGAACAGGCTGGCTTCCGCGGCCGGGCACTGCGCCTTGCAGATTTGCTCGTCGGCGGCAAAGCGCGCCTGTGTGGTCGCGAACGAGATCGGGAAATAGGCGCCGTCGCAAGTGCGCACGCAGACGGTGCGGAAGGTGCCGGACTGCCCGCTATACTGTGCATCGGGCGGGGGCAGCGGATTGGGATTGCCGCCGCCACCGCCACCGAACAGGTTCTCGATGAAATTACCGGGCCCGCGCGCAGCCGCTGCTGCGTATTGCGGGCCGCAATTGTTCTGCGCCAGCGCGGTCAACACCGAGCGGCGTTGGTTCTCGCGGTCGGCTCCGCCGAGGCCGCCGGTGCGCAGCCGCTCGAGATTGGCGGTCATCTGGTCGAGATTGGCGCGCATCTGCTGGATCTGGTTGTTGATCGGTCCGCACTGCGCCGAATTATTATTGAAGAGCGACAAGAACCCGGAACTGTCGCAGCCCATGCGCCGGGCCTGCGCCGTCACGCGATCGAGCTCGCCCTGCTGCCGGGTTGCGGCGTCCTGATAGCGGCGGATCTGCTCGTCCTTGGCCGGATCGCCGCTGCCGCCGCCGCGATCGATCGCCGCCAGCTGACCCTCGAGCCGGGCGCACATCGGATTGGCCTGCGCGCCCTGGGGCGCTGGGCCGGGCGGGCCCGGAGGCACCTGCGCCAAGGCAGCCGCGGCGGGCAGGGCGATCCCACCCAGCACGGCGCAAGTCAGAAACCAGCGGGAGAAGCGAGAACGGGAGCTATTGGGCATATCCGGCCATTAAAACGACGCCGCGCGGCGATCAACGCCAAAGCGCGCGGGCAAGGCCGCTGCAATAGCCGTTTCTCGGGGCAGCGTCACGTCGTTTCCGGGGCGCCGGTGTGGCAATAACCCCGTTTGCCCAGCGGCTTGGCTCAGCGCTGGCAGGTGATGGCGACGTATTCGCCGCAGCTATTGCCGGTGCAGGTCTCGCCCGCGGCGTGCGGAACCGCGCCGGTGATCTCGTCGGGATCGACGCGGCGGTAATTGGTGGCCTGCGCAAAATCGCGTGACCGGCAATAGGCGCGGGCGGCGGAGGCGCCGCAGCGGTCGCCGCGGGCGAGGCACTGGTCGATGCCGTAGCCGTCGGCCTGGTTGGCGACGATGAACACGCGGCTGTCGGCCAAGGCGGCCGAGGAGACAAGGGCGGACGGGACAAGGACGAACGTGCAGGCAATCAATGCTGAAATGGGCCGCATGGTGCACCAGTCAAATTGGCGGGGGAATCCGCTGGCGTCCGGATACGCCCAATTCCTTAATAATGATTAACCATGAGGGCGTTGGCGTGATTTCGGTGCGGGACGGGCAGCAAAGCGCCCGAAAACAGCCCCTTGACGCGATAAAGGGGCCGTGAGACAGGAGGAACCATGAACGGCCACCTCGCCATCTGCAGCATTTGCCGCGAGATTATGAGCTAGCGATTCGCTGGCTGAGGCCGTCTTTTCTCAATCGCCTGAGAATCACTGGACGCCCGGCCACAAGGGACGGTGATCCATGGAATTGCGCCTTTACGATACGCTGACCCGGGAGAAGCGGCCGTTCGTGCCGCTCGATGCCGACAATGTCCGTATGTATGCCTGCGGACCGACGGTCTACGACTTCGCCCATATCGGCAACGGCCGTGCAGCGATCGTTTTCGACGTGCTGTTTCGTGTGCTGCGCCATCGCTACGGCGCCGACCACGTGAAGTACGTTCGCAATATCACTGACGTCGACGACAAGATCAACGTCCGCGCCGCGCGGGACTATCCGGGCGTGCCGCTGAACGAGGCGATCCGCAAGGTCACCGAGCTGACCTATCAGCAATATCAGGACGACGTTGCTGCGCTCGGCTGCTTGGCCCCGACCGTGCAGCCGCGCGCCACCGAGCACATCCCGGAGATGCGCGCGATCATCGAGAAGCTGGTCGGCGGCGGCTTCGCCTATGTCGCCGAGGATCATGTGCTGTTCTCGCCGCAGGCGATGAACGCGGCCAATTCGGTGCTGCCGCGCTATGGTGCGCTGTCGAAGCGGTCGCTCGACGAGATGATCGCGGGCGCCCGCGTCGACGTCGCGCCCTACAAGCGCGACAACACCGACTTCGTGCTGTGGAAGCCGTCGAAGCCGGGGGAGCCGTCATGGCCATCGCCCGCAGGGATCGCCGTCGAGGGCCGGCCCGGCTGGCACATCGAGTGCTCGGCGATGGCCTGGAAGCATCTCGGCGAGAAATTCGACATCCATGGCGGCGGCATCGATCTGGTGTTTCCGCATCATGAGAACGAACTCGCTCAGACCTGCTGCGCGTTCCATACCGACCGCATGGCCAATGTCTGGATGCACAACGGCTTCCTCCAGATCGAGAGCGAGAAGATGTCGAAGTCGCTCGGCAACTTCTTCACGATCCGGGATCTCCTGGCGGATTGGCCGGGCGAGGTGCTGCGGCTCAGCATGCTCCGGACGCATTACCGCTCGCCGCTCGACTGGACGCTGAAGAGTGCCGAAGAAGCCGCAAGGACGCTCGACGACTGGTATGCGGTCGCGGCCGACGCCGAGCCCGGGGCGCCGTCGCCGGCAGTGGTCGAGGCGCTCTACGACGACCTCAACACGGCGCAGGCGATGGCTGTGCTGCACGGCTTGCGCAACGCTGCCGCGAGCAGTGAGGCGAGCCGCAAGGAATTTGTCGGCTCGCTGCGGCTGCTCGGCTTCCTGTCGGAGAGCGCGGCCGCATGGAAGGGTCGCAAGGAGCAGGCCAGCGGCGTCGATGCCGCCGCGGTCGAGGCGCTGATCGCCGAGCGCACCGCGGCGCGGGCGCGGAAGGACTTCAAGGAGTCCGACCGGATCCGCGATCAGCTCGCCGCGATGGGCGTGGTGATCAAAGATTCCAAGGAAGGCACCACCTGGGAGGTCGCGCGATGAGCCGGTCCGCACCCGCATTGCGTCCGTATCTGCCCGACGATACGCCGCTGCTGGCGGCGATCTTCGCGGCGTCGATCATGGACCTGACCGGCGACGACTACAGCGAGGCGCAGCAGGAAGCCTGGGCAACGGCCGCCGACGACGAGGCGGCCTTCGGCAAGAAGCTCGCCGGGCAGTTGACGCTGATCGCGACACTGCAGGGGGCACCGGTCGGCTTCGCCTCGCTGAAGGGGGCCGATTACATCGACATGCTCTATGTGCATCCGAGCGTCGTGGGGCAGGGTGTCGGTGCCGCGCTGTGCGATGCGCTGGAGAAGATCGCGAGCGCACGGGGCACCAAGACCCTCAAGGTCGATGCCAGCGACACCGCGCTCGAATTCTTCCGCAAGCGCGGCTATGTCGCGCAGCAGCGCAATTCGGTCACCGTCGGCGACGAATGGCTCGCCAACACCACGATGCAGAAGCCGCTGGACGGCATTGCCGTGCCCGGAGGCCACGCATGAGCCGCGAGCGCCTCTATTTGTTCGACACCACGCTGCGCGACGGCGCGCAGACCAATGGCGTCGACTTCACGCTGCAGGACAAGCGGGTGATCGCGGGCATGCTCGATGCGCTCGGCATCGACTATGTCGAGGGCGGTTATCCCGGTGCCAATCCGACCGACACCGAATTCTTCAGCAAGAAGCCCGCATTCGACCACGCGCGCTTCACCGCGTTCGGCATGACGCGGCGGCCCGGCCGTTCGGCCTCGAACGATCCGGGGCTCGCCGGCATCCTCGAGGCCAAGGCGGATGCGATCTGCTTCGTCGCGAAATCCTCCGCCTACCAGGTGCGGGTCGCGCTCGAGACCACCAACGAGGAGAACCTCGCCTCGATCCGCGACAGCGTTGCGGCTGCCAGGGCGATCGGCCGCGAGGTGATGGTCGACTGCGAGCATTTCTTCGACGGCTACAAGGAGAACCGCGACTATGCGCTTGCCTGCGCGAAGGCCGCCTATGAGGCCGGCGCGCGCTGGGTGGTGCTGTGCGACACCAATGGCGGCACCATGCCGCACGAGATCGAGGCCATCGTCGGCGACGTCGTCACGCAGGTGCCCGGTGCCCATGTCGGCATTCATGCCCATAACGACACCGAGCAGGCGGTGGCCAATTCGCTGGCCGCGGTGCGCGCCGGCGCGCGGCAGATCCAGGGCACGCTCAACGGCCTCGGCGAGCGTTGCGGCAACGCCAATCTCTGCTCGCTGATCCCGACCCTGAAGCTGAAGCAGGAGTTTGCCGAAAAATTCGAGATCGGCGTCACCACGGAGAAGATGGCGACGCTGATGAAGGTGTCGCGCACGCTCGACGACATGCTGAACCGCGCGCCCAACCGCCATGCGGCCTATGTGGGCGAAAGCGCCTTCGTCACCAAGACCGGCATCCATGCCTCCGCGGTCATGAAGGATCCGCAGACTTACGAGCATGTGCTGCCAGATTCCGTCGGCAACCACCGCAAGGTGCTGGTCTCGGATCAGGCCGGCCGCTCCAACGTGATGGCCGAGCTCGACCGCGCCGGGATCGCCTATGACAAGAATGATCCGCGGCTGACGCGTCTGGTCGAGGAGCTGAAGGAGCGCGAGGCCGCGGGCTTTGCCTACGAGTCGGCGAACGCCTCGTTCGACCTCTTGGCGCGCCGCACGCTCGGCAAGGTGCCGGAATATTTCAAGGTCGAGCAGTTCGACGTCAATGTCGAGCAGCGCTACAACGCCAACGGCCAGCGCGTCACGGTCGCGCTTGCGGTGGTGAAGGTCGATGTCGACGGCGAGCGGCTGATCTCGGCCGCCGAAGGCAACGGTCCGGTCAATGCGCTCGACGTGGCGCTGCGCAAGGACCTCGGCAAGTACCAGAAATACATCGATGGCCTGAAGCTGATCGACTACCGCGTGCGTATCCTCAATGGCGGGACCGAGGCGGTTACGCGGGTGCTGATCGAAAGCGAGGACGAGACCGGCGAGAGCTGGACCACGGTCGGCGTCTCGCCCAATATCATCGACGCCTCGTTCCAGGCGCTGATGGATTCGGTGTTTTACAAGCTGGTGAAGTCGGGCGCGCAGGCTTGAGGCTTGCGTGCAAGTGTTACCGCAGTCGTCATTGCGAGGAGCTCGCGACAAAATTGCAAAGCAATTTGCGCTGTAGCGACGAAGCAATCCATGTCTCAGCTTGCGGCGCGATGGATTGCTGCGCTTCGCTCGCAATGACGAGGAGGCAGGAGGGCCCATGATCGACCATGTCTCCGTCGGTGTCCGCGATCTCGAACGCGCCGCGCGGTTCTATGAGCCAACGCTCGCCGCACTCGGCCTCAGCCGCCTCGTCACGCGGCCGGCGACCATCGGTTTCGGCAAGGCCTATCCGGAGTTCTGGATCAATCTGCGCGCCACGATGGCGCATGTCGCGCATGAGAGCGGCACCCATATCTGCCTGCGTGCGAAAACCGCTGCCGAGGTCGATGCGTTCCATTCGGCGGCGCTTGCATCCGGTGGCCGCTCCGATGGCGCCCCGGGCCTGCGCCCGCACGACCGCGTGCGCTACTACGCTGCCTTCGTGCTCGATCCCGATGGCAATCGCATCGAGGCCGTGACGTTTCCGAGCGAGTGACTTGGGCCGGTCTGGCGCCTCGTTGGACCCGTTGAATCGGCCACCAGCCGGGCCGTGCATGCTTCGAGACGGCTGCTGCGCAGCCTCCTCAGCATGACGGAGTCAGGTTCGCGCGGCTGACAGGTTACAGCCGCCGCGCCACCTCGGGCGCGAGTTCCTTTGCGGCCGCCGGCTTGCCGGCCACTGCAGAGCGCAGCCGCGGCAGGATGTCGTCGACGCGGTCGGCCATCAGGACGTTGATCGGCAGCGTCGGGCGGATGAACTCGGTCATGCGCATGTGGTTCAGCAGCGAGAGCAGGGGCTCCCAGAAGTTGTCGATGTTGGCGAGCAGGATCGGCTTGGAGTGACGGCCGAGCTGCTGCCAGGTCAACTGCTCGACCAGCTCCTCCAGCGTGCCGATGCCGCCGGGCAGCGCGACGAACGCATCCGAGCGCTCGAACATCAGCCGCTTGCGCTCGTGCATGTCGGGGGTGACGATCATCTCCTGAACCGAGGTCAGCGCGTTCTCGCGCGCCCGCAGGAATTCCGGAATGATGCCGGTGACGGAGCCGCCATGATCGAGGGTGGATTTCGCGACCGCGCCCATCAGGCCGATCGAGCCGCCGCCATAAACCAGGCGCACATTGTTGTCGGCAAAGGCCTTGCCGAGTGCGATGGCAGCTTCAACGAAGCGGGGATTGTTACCGGGGCCGGAGCCGCAATAAACACAGACGGTCTTGATTTGGTTCATACGATCCTTGTGGCACTGCAGCGTAAACAGGGTCAAGACTCCGATATGGGGATTGAGGGCCAAAATTTCCCGCAACTTCCCGCGAATCGCGAACAATTTTCGTCATAAGCCTGTACGCCGCGTTCAAACGATCTATATGACGGGCACAATGGCAAATCATGGACAAGATGTGGCAGCGCACCGGCGCGCCATGACGGCGAGGGCGGGCTCCTGATGGTGCCGCCGCAACGGACTGTGACCGCGGCCGATCAGCCCACGGCCACGACATCGGCCGCCGAGAAGGGGACGCTGCTCGGCACCCTCGTTCATCTCTGGCCCTACATCTGGCCCGGCGATCGTGCCGATTTGAAGATGCGCGTGATCTGGTCGGTGGTGCTGCTGCTGTTCGCCAAGCTCGCGACGCTGTCGGTGCCGTTCACCTTCAAATGGGCGATCGACGCGCTGAACGGCACGGGCTCGGCGCCGGTCGCTTCCTCGAACTGGATGGTCTGGCTGATCGCCTCGCCGGTGCTGATGACGATCAGCTACGGTGCGGTGCGTATCATCATGGCGGTGCTGACGCAGTGGCGCGACGGCATCTTCGCCCGCGTCGCGATGCACGCGGTGCGGCGGCTCGCCTATATCACCTTCGTGCACATGCACGAGCTGTCGCTGCGTTTCCATCTCGAGCGCAAGACCGGCGGCCTGACCCGCGTGCTGGAGCGCGGCCGCTCCGGCATCGAGACCATCGTGCGGATGGTGATCCTGCAGCTGATCCCGACCATCGTGGAGGTCACGCTGCTGGCGGCGGTGCTGCTTTGGCAGTTCGACTGGCGCTACGTGCTCGCGGTGCTGATCACGGTCGTCGTGTTCATGTACTACACCTACATCGCGACCGAGTGGCGGATCGAGATCCGCCGCAAGATGAATGATTCCGACACCGAGGCGAACACCAAGGCGATCGACTCGCTGCTCAACTACGAGACGGTGAAGTATTTCGGCGCCGAGGAGCGCGAGGCGCGGCGCTACGACCGCTCGATGGAACGCTACGAGCAGGCCAGCGTGAAGACCTATACCTCGCTTGCCGTGCTCAACACCGGGCAGGCGATCATCTTCACCGCCGGCCTGACCGCGACCATGCTGATGTGCGCATTCGGCATCCGTAGCGGCACCCACACCGTCGGCGATTTCGTGCTGATCAATTCGATGATGATCCAGCTCTACCAGCCGCTGAATTTCATGGGCATGGTGTATCGCGAGATCAAGCAGGCGATCATCGACATCGAGAGGATGTTCGACGTGCTGGCGCGCGATCCCGAGGTGAAGGATGTGCCGGGCGCCAAGCCGCTCGTGGTGCCGTCCGGCAGCGTGCGTTTCGAGGACGTCCGCTTCGCCTATGAGCCCGATCGCCAGATCCTGAAAGGCCTGAGCTTCGAGGTGCCGGCCGGCAAGACGGTCGCGATCGTCGGACCCTCCGGCGCCGGCAAGTCGACGATCTCGCGGCTGCTGTTCCGGCTCTACGACGTCTCGAGCGGCCGCATCCTGATCGACGGCCAGGACATCAAGACCGTGACACAGGCCTCGCTACGGTCGGCAATCGGCATGGTGCCGCAGGATACCGTGCTGTTCAACGACACCATCCGCTACAACATCCGTTACGGTCGCTGGGATGCCAGCGACGACGAGGTCGAGGAGGCGGCCCGCCTGGCGCAGATCGACGGCTTCATCCGGATGTCGCCGCAGGGTTACGAGACGCAGGTCGGCGAGCGCGGCCTGAAACTCTCGGGCGGCGAGAAGCAGCGGGTCGCGATCGCACGCACGGTCTTGAAGGCGCCGCCGATCCTTGTGCTGGACGAGGCGACGTCGGCGCTCGACAGCCATACCGAGCACGAGATCCAGGGCGCGCTGGAGCGGGTGTCGCGCAACCGCACCTCGCTGGTGATCGCTCACCGGCTGTCGACCATTGTCGGCGCCGACGAGATCATCGTGCTGGACCAGGGCCGGATCGCCGAGCGCGGCACCCATGCGCGGCTTTTGGCCGCCGATGGCCTTTACGCCAGCATGTGGAACCGGCAGCGCGAGGCCGAAGAGGCCCGCGAACGGCTCGCCCAGGTCGATGACGACGGCAGCGCACCGAATCGCCTGCCGCCCGGGGTCACCGATTCGTCTGACGATTCAACCCCGGTTGCGGGTGAGAAACCCTTGCCGACCGCCGCGGAATAGTCGATCTAGGGCCTCTCCCGCCAAACGGGGCGGGGAAACGCAAGCGAGCTCTGATGTCGATCGCCAATTCCATCCGCGCGCAGATCCCGCCGATCCACCCCGAGGGCTATCCGTTCATCGGCGGCTTCGCCCTGGCGAGCCTGATCCTGTTCTGGATCTGGACCCCGTTGGGCTGGATCGGGACGCTGCTCACGGTCTGGTGTGCGCTGTTCTTCCGCGATCCCGTCCGCGTCACGCCGCTGCGCGATGGCATCGTGGTGTCGCCGGCCGATGGCCGTGTCTCGATGGTGGTTCAGGCGCTGCCGCCGGCCGAGCTCGGCCTCGGAGACAAGCCGCTGCCGCGCGTTTCGGTGTTCATGAGCGTGTTCAACTGCCACGTGAACCGCAGCCCGGTGGCCGGCCGCATCGACCGCATCGCCTACCGGCCTGGCGCCTTCATCAATGCCGAGCTCGACAAGGCGAGCGAGGACAATGAGCGCAACTCGCTGGTGATCTCGAGCGCCAACGGGCGCATCGGCGTGGTCCAGATCGCCGGCCTCGTGGCGCGCCGCATCGTCTGCTTCGTCAAGGAAGGCCAGTCGATCGGCGCCGGCGAACGTTTCGGCCTGATCCGCTTCGGCTCGCGGCTCGACGTCTACCTGCCCGAGGGCACCAAGGCCCTGGTCTCCGAGGGCCAGACCGCGGTCGCCGGCGAGACCATTCTGGCGGACTTCCGCAACGCCGATCCGGGCCGCACCTACCGCGCCGATTAACTCTGTTCCGCCAGCTTGATCAACCGGTTCCCGCCGCAATGGCGGAGCCGGGCCATGCTTGCTATATTACAGACCCATGATGCCATTCGATCCCAATTCCAGCGAGTTGCGCCGCCGCCGGTTCCGCCCGATTCCGGTGCGGATGCTCGTGCCCAACATGATCACGCTGCTGGCGATCTGCGCCGGCCTCACCGCGATCCGGCTGTCGACGGAAGGGCGGATGGAGCTGGCGGTCGCCGCCATCGTGTTCGCCGCGATCCTCGACGGCATCGACGGCCGCGTCGCCCGCATGATCAAGGGCCAGTCGAAATTCGGCGCCGAGCTCGACAGCCTCGCCGACTTCGTCAATTTCGGCGTCGCGCCGGGCCTGATCCTGTATTTCTGGCAGCTCCACGAATTGAACAATGGCGGCTGGATCGCCGCAATGGTGTTCGCGATCTCCGGTGGCCTGCGGCTTGCGCGCTTCAACGCCTCGATCGACGACCCCAACAAGCCGGCCTTCGCGGCCAACTACTTCACCGGTGTGCCGGCGCCGGCCGGCGCGATCACCGTGCTGCTGCCGATCTATCTCGCCTTCCTCGGCGTGCCGATGCCGCCGGCGACGCTGACGGCGTTCTACACGCTCCTGATCGCCTTCCTGATGGTGTCGCGCCTGCCGGTGTTCTCCGGCAAGACCGTGAAGATGCGCGTGCCACCGGAGATGGTGTTGCCGGTATTCGTGTCGGTGGTGTTCTTCGTCGCGCTGTTGATCGGCTATCCCTGGCACATCCTGTCGGCGGGCTCGGTCGCCTATCTGATCAGCCTGCCCTGGGGCTGGAAGTCGTATCGAGACCAGGAGCGCCAGCTTGCGGCGCAGACGCAAGGCGCGAGTGCGCCGGTAGCGGCATCGCCTGCGGCTCCCTATGCGCCACCGGTCGTGGATCCGGACGACCACGACGATCGCCCGACGCATCTGCACTGAGCCACTGCGTAACCCGTCACCCTGAGGAGCGCGCAGCGCGTCTCGAAGGATGCACGGCCACCAGCGGGGCCGTCGACCCTTCGAGACGGCCGCTGCGCGGCCTCCTCAGGGTGACGGTGATCTGGTTGCTTCATTCACGCAAATATCAGCCATGAGCGTGCCTCGGTTGGGTTCGCCTCTGATCTCGGCTATAGGCTGAGGTGGCTCAGCGAACGCCAAAAATCAGGAGAGAAACGCCGTGACGACATCCGCTTCCGCCCCGCTTCCCGCGTCCGTCCTCGAGGCGTTGGCGCGCTACGACACGCCGACGATCTGCAACGCGATGGAGATCGTGGCGCCGGAGCGCCGTCTGATCGGCTACACAGTGAAGCCGCTGGTCTGCCCGTTCCCGACCTTGCCGCCGATCGTCGGCTATGCGCGCACAGTCGCGATCCGCTCGGTGCTGAAGACCGGCCTCTCGGCCGAGGAGCAGTCGAAGCGCCGCATCGAATATTATGAATATGTCGGCACCGGCTTTGGCCCGCGCATCTCCGTGATCCAGGACATCGACGGACCCGACGTCGGCTACGGCGCGTTCTGGGGCGAGGTGCAGAGCGCCGTGCACAAGGCGCTCGGCTGCCTCGGCGTCATCACCGACGGTTCGATCCGCGACATTCCGCAATGGGCGCCGGGCTTCCAGGCGCTGGCCGGCTCGATCGGCCCCTCGCACGCCTGGGTGCATGCCGAAAGCTTCGGCGGCGAGGTCCGCGTTGCCGGCATGACGGTGCGTTCCGACGACCTGATCCACGCCGACAGCCACGGCGCGATCGTGATCCCGTATGATGTCGCGGCCAAGCTGCCGGAAGCCGCCGAACTCTGCGGCCGCCGCGAGACCCCGATCCTGGACATCGCGCGCAGCAAGGACTTCACGCTCGAGAAGCTGAAGGATGCGCTGAAGCGCTCGGCGGAAATCCACTGAGCGCGTCGGAGCTCAAACCGTCCAACGAGCTCCAGGTTCACCTCTCCCCGATGGGGAGAGGTCGATTTGCGCAGCAAATCGGGTGAGGGGCCGCAGCATTCTCGTGAGACCGAAATCCCTCACCCGGCGCTGCGCGCCGACCTCTCCCAAGGGAGAGGTGAAGATCCGTCCGCGTGGGTGGCGTTAAGCCGGCGCGACCTTCGCGATCTCGGACGCGCCGCGAATGGTCATGTCGACCGCGACATAGAGGATCACGGCGAGGCCGACATAGGCGATCCAGCGGTGGTTCTGTAACAACTTGGCGATGAAGGTCGCGGCCGCGCCCATCATCGCGATCGAGAGCGCGAGGCCGAACACCAGCACGATCGGCTGCTCGCGCGCCGCACCCGCGACCGCCAGCACGTTGTCGAGCGACATCGAGACGTCGGCGACGATGATCTGGGTGGTGGCCTGCCACAGCGTCTTGCGCGGCACCTCCGCCCCATCGGCGGCGTGCTCGGCCGTCGTCTCATGCGCGGCCGCGCGCAGCTCCCGCCACATCTTCCAGCACACCCAGAGCAGCAGGATGCCGCCCGCCAGGAGCAGGCCGACGATCTGCATCAATTGCGTGGTGACGAGCGCGAACAGGATGCGCAGCAGCGTCGCGGCCGCGATGCCGATCAGGATCGCCTTGCCGCGCTGCTTCGCTGGCAGGCCGGCCGCGGCGAGGCCGATCACGACCGCGTTGTCGCCGGCCAGCACGAGGTCGATGACGACGACCTGCAGCAGCGCGCTGAGACCGTGGAGTGAAAACAGTTCGGACATGGGTAATACTCCCCTTGAGGTCGGGGAGCGGACCGTTTTCAACTAAACGGGACGTCGCGGTCACACGGACAGCGAATCCGCCGCGACGCTTTCAGGTCGCGGGTCGAAGCAGGGCCACTCCAACTGAGTTCCAGTCCGACATCGCAGCTTGTGGCTGCCAGAGGGGCCCGGCCTGGGATTAAGGTCAAAGCACGATCAAATCGGATTGGATTGTCGTCGCGCTTTGTTCTTGTTTGAGCATGATCTTTTTGGAAAACCGCTTCACACTTTTCCGGATCATGCTCTATGCCGGACGCAGCGCGGCCTGTTCCTCGAAGAACAGCGCCGCCTGATCCGGTTCGCCGAGGATCGCCGCCGCACATCCCATGAAGGTGAATGCGCCGGCAAAATCCCACAGCGTGAGGTTCGCCACGCTCGCACGCATGCGGATCACGCGTGCCGCAAGCGCGGCAATGGCTGCCTCTGCGAACAACACGAGGCTGAGCGCGGGCAGCACGAGTGCGGGCTCAACCAGACGAACGGTCAGGACGATCGGCAGCGCGGTCAGCACCGCGAATAGCAACAGCATGCCCAACGGCTCCAGCGCGGGAGCCTTGCGCGAGAACCTGTCTGGAATGGTCGAGGACATTCCGGTCCTTTGCCGATCCCGGCCTTGTCGTTCATCCCAACGATATCAGAATGCATTCGCGTTGACGCGCGACGCGGCGCCGCGCGACCGCAGGCCGCGCGACAGATTGTACGCGGGTGATGATGGAGCAGGGCACTTGGGGGCCATTTCGGCGCCATTTTGGGGGCGATCGCGCTGCGGCATGCCATGGCAAAGTCCAAGCTGCGCATTTATCTTTACTGACAGCGCTGGGAGAACGACCGAAGGACGATGTCCATGAACATGGCAGGCAAGACCGTGCTGATCACCGGCTCCACCGATGGCGTCGGCCGCTACGTTGCGCTGAAGCTGGCCACCGCCGGCGCCCGGGTCCTGATCCATGGCCGCGATACCAAGCGGGCGCAGACCCTGGCCGACGAGATCAAGCGGGTCTCCGGCAGGGAGCCGATGTTCTACCAGGCCGATCTGTCCTCGCTCGCCGAGGTCCGCGAGTTCGCCCAGCTCGTGCTCGATGACCAGGAGCGCCTCGATGTTCTGGTCAGCAATGCCGGCATCGGCTCGCAGAATGAAGGGCCGGGGCGGCAGACCAGCAAGGACGGCCACGAGCTGCGCTTCGCGGTGAATTACCTCGCCGGCTTCCTGCTCGCACATCTCTTGCTGCCGCGGCTCAAGGCCAGTACGCCGGCGCGCATCGTCAATGTCGCCTCGCTCGGCCAGCACCCGATCGATTTCGACGACGTGATGATCACCAAGAACTACAGCGGCGCCCGCGCCTATGCGCAGAGCAAGCTGTCGCAGATCATGTTCACCATCGATCTTGCCGCCGAGCTCGAAGGCTCCGGTGTGACGGTCAATTCGCTGCATCCGGCGACCTACATGAACACGACGATGGTGCGCGCCAGCGGCGCCACGCCGATCTCGACCGTCGAGCAGGGCGGCGACGCCATCCTGCGTCTGGTTCAGGATGACGACGTCGCAGGCCGAACTGGGCTGTTCTTCGACGGCAAGCGCGAGGCCCGCGCCCATGCGCAGGCCTATGATGCCGAGGCGCGCAAGCGGCTCAAAGCGGTGAGCCTTGCGCTTACCGGGCTGCGGATTTCCTGACGCGGCGCGACGCCGGCGCCTCTCGGGCACTACAACTTTGAGTGCGGGTCCCGTCGAGGGGAGCCTTGCAGGCGGCCTGGACACTGGGTTCCAGCCGATAGCCCATAAGTACCAGGAGGTTAGCCTAAGGGAACCAGAGCGGGCCTCCGTACGTTGATCTGGCAACCCAAGCAAGACTGACAGATCAGACAACACATGGGAGCCAGTAATGGACCAAGTGGTGACGGATGACGCGCGCGAAGACGAAGGGCTGAGGCGAACCCTCTCCGCTGCACGCGGTGGAATCGTCTTTGTCGACGCGGACGGCCAAGTGGTGGGAATGGACACCACGGCTCGGCAGCGACTGGATGGAGAAGTTAAGCAGCTTCAGTTGCCGCTTCGCCCCGACGGCGTCGGCTCCGTCGACTGCTTCGTTTCCGCCGAAACCGTGAGCATCAAAGGCGCGCCGACACAAGTCTGCGTGATACAGCAGCGACAACCTGCGGAGCGCGCGGTCATGACTGCGATCGAATCGGTGCTGGCCGATACCTCCGCCTTCGCCCGAGGCATCATCGACCGGATCAAGTCGTTGCCGTTCGGATCTTACCACTCTGCGGCTGAAGATCTGGATTTTCTGACCGAGCGCGAGAAGGAAGTCCTCGGCTTGATCTACCAGGGGAAGAGCGATTACGAGATGAGCAGGGCACTCAATGTGTCGCGTAATACCGTGCGTAACCACATCTCGTCGCTTTACCGCAAGATCGGCGTCAACCGCCGCGCGGCCGCGATTCTCTGGGTGCGCGAGCGCGGCATTACAGGTGAGAGCTTACGCCGCAGACGACGTCGGTATCCACCGTCCGATCTGCAGCACAACTGAATCGGACCTACTAGGCGGTTGGTAGTTCTAGCTCTCTTGCACCGGACCGGCACTTGTTGTTCCTTCGAGACTCATCGGGTTCACTGGGAGCCTCCGTAACTCGGATGCTGTAGCGCCGCGGCGCTGCAGCGATTGGGCCAACGGTCAGACGAGAAGGCAATGTCTCCGTGGCCGCACGCTTGCTTCGCTTATATATCGCCGGAAATTCGGCCAGCTCGCGCCGGGCGCAGCAGAATCTAGAACGTCTGCGTGCTTCCCTCGGCACACATGGGTGGGACGTCGATGTCATCGACGTGCTGGAACGGCCGGACCTCGCCGAACGCGCGCGGATCATCGCAACACCCACGCTCTCCCACGACGATACGGCCCGCACACGACGCATCGTCGGCGATCTCGGCGACACGGCGCGGGTTCTTGAATTTCTCGGGATCGACCAGAGGATAAGGCATGAGCGTTGAGGAAGCAGACATCACTGGAGTGTTGGAGCGGGTCAAGACCGGGGTCGATGCCTTCGACGAGTTGGTGATGGGAGGATTGCCGCGGGCGCGCTCCACTGTGGTCGGCGGCACGCCTGGCAGTGGAAAGACCGTATTTGCCACGCAGTTCCTTGCACACGGCATCACTCACTTCGGCGAAAACGGTGTGCTGGTGACGTTCGAGGAGCCTCCGGCCGACATCCAGGCCAACATGAGCGGCTTCGGCTGGGACCTTGCAAAATGGAAGAAGGAAGGCAGGCTCGCGTTTGTCGATGCTAGTCCACCACCCAATGATGAACTGGTGATAGGTGACTTCGATCTCGCGGGATTGCTGTCGCGCATCCAGCACGCGGCCAAGAGCGTCAGCGCCCAACGGGTTGTCCTGGACTCACTCACCCAGCTCTTCGATCATTTCATCGGCGATCCCAAGACATTGCGCCGAGAGCTTTTTCACATCAGCACCGCCCTGAAGAAGTCGGGCCTCACTGTGCTGATGACGGCAGAGCGCAACAGCGAGTACGGCGAGATTACCCGCCATCGGCTCGAAGAGTTCGTCGCCGACAACGTTGTCATCCTGCGCAACGTGCTCTACCGCGAGAAGCGCCGTCGTACGATCGAGGTTCTGAAGATGCGTGGAAGCCATCACGTCGAGGGCGAGGCGCCGTTCACGCTTCTCGGGGGACGCGGCGTGGTGGCGATACCGTTGTCGTCGCTGAGACTGGAGCAGCATTCGAGCACGGTGCGCGTGACCAGCGGCAATCCCGATATCGACGAGATGTGCGGTGGTGGCTTATTCCGCGACAGCGTGACGCTGGTCAGCGGTGCGACGGGAACCGGCAAGACGCTACTGGTGACAAATTTTGTTGCCGGTGGGGTCGCGGCAGGAGAAAGAGTCCTGATGTTCGGCTACGAGGAAAGCCGCGGCCAGCTGTTCCGTAACGCCAGCGGCTGGGGCGCGGATTTCGCCGGCATGGAGGCAGACGGCAAGCTCAAGGTCGTCAGTCTCTATCCCGAGGCCCAGGGCTTGCCCGATCACCTGCTGACGATCCAGGGGATGGTCGATGAGTTCAAGCCCGACCGTATTGCGCTCGATAGCCTGTCCGCACTGGAGCGCATCGCCCCCGAGACGGGCTTCCGCGAGTTCCTGATCAGCCTGACCTCCTTCATCAAGAAGAGGGAAATCGCGGGTCTCTGCACGGCAACGAGCAAGTCGCTGATCGGCGGCGAGAGCGCGAGCGAACAGCATATCTCGACGATGACCGATTCGATCATCCTGCTACGGTATATCCAGGAGCAGGAAACCATGCATCGCGGTTTGATGGTGCTGAAGATGCGCGGCAGCGAACACGCCAAGGAGATCCGGCGATTCTCGATCGACGGTTCGGGCATGCACCTTGGTGCACCTTTCAAGGAGGCGCCCAACGTCTTCAGAGAGTGACTTCCACCGCGAACGGCAGTTGTTGGGATGTGCATGATGGACACCGAGATAAGCTCCAAAATCGAGCAATCGGACATCCAGTTTCTCATAGAGAAGAACGCCGACGGCATCATCGTTGTTGATGAAGGCGGGTTTGTGCTGTTCGCCAACCCGGCGGCGGAACGCCTGTTCGGGCAGCCTCAACCGGCGCTGATCGGTTCGCCGATCGGGCTGCCGATTGTGGTTGGCGAGATGAGTGAGATCGCCATTCATCAGCCGGGAGGCGGTCTGGTGGATGCCGAGATCCGCACCGTCGAGACCAGTTGGGAGGGGCGTCCGGCGCGCCTTGCGAGCGTACGTGACGTATCGGAACGCCGCGCCATGGAAGATCGCATGCGTCACGCTGCCAAGATGGAGGCCGTCGGGCGCCTCACTGCCGGCATCGCGCACGACTTCAACAATCTGCTAGCCGTCGTCCTGGGCAATCTGGAAAGCGCGAGGCGCCGTGTCGGGCGCGAAGGCGGCGCACTGGTATCGATGCTGGACAACGCCACACGCGGCGCCCAGCAAGCCGCGCTCCTGACCAGCAAGTTACTTGCGTTCGCGAGACGCAAGCCGCTTGAATTTCGTCGCGTGGACCTCGCGGAATTGATCGCGGGCATGTCGGATTTGCTGCAGCGAACCTTGGGCGAGGGCATTGCAGTCCGAACGGAGATACCGCCTCAGCTATGGGAAGTCGAGGTCGATCCAACAGAATTGGAATCGGCGATCCTCAATCTGGCCGTTAATGCGCGCGATGCCATGCCGGAGAGCGGGCTACTCGCTATCACCGCCGAGAACATCGAGCTCGCTCGGGATGAGTCGGAGGACGGCAGCAGCGAACCCGGGCCTCACGTCAGGATCTCCGTCACCGATACCGGCATGGGGATGACGCCGGAGATCCTCAACCGGGTGTTCGAGCCGTTTTTCACCACAAAGGTCGACGGACGAGGTACCGGGCTCGGCTTGAGCCAGGTTTATGGCTTCGTCAAGCAGAGCGGCGGATACCTCAAGCTCCGCAGCGAGCCAAACGTCGGCACCAGGATTGACATCTATCTCCCTAGGGCCGTCGTGCTCCCGGGGCAGGCATCGTCTCGCATCGAAACGAGCGTGGAGCCCAAGTCCATTCCTCGCGCCCGGGAGGGTGAAACGGTTCTGGTGGTCGAAGACGACGAGGACGTGCGCGTCACCACCGTAGGCAGCCTTAGGGAGCTTGGATACAGGGTCCTCGAAGCACCGGATGCAGACGCCGCGCTCAACTTGCTGCAAAGTAACGCCGAGATCGAATTGTTGTTCACCGACCTTGGACTTCCCGGTTCCGTCAATGGCAAGGCGCTGGCAGATCGTGCGCGTGCGCTGCGGCCCGAATTGAAAGTCCTGATCACGACGGCATATGCGGGTGACGTTCTCGTTCGCGAAGGACGGCTCGATCCGGAGATCGAACTGCTGAGCAAGCCATTTTCATTCGCAGAGCTCGGGATTCGTATCCGCCGGATGCTCGAGAGCGGATCTCCACCGCCGAGCCGCGTCCTGGTGGTGGAGGATGAATGTCTCCTGAATCTTCTCGTCACGGACATGCTGACGGAGTCCGGCTTTACTGTCGATGGCGCTGCAAACTTCAAGGAAGCCGCCGCCAAAGCTCGCTCCGGTATCGACGGTCTGGTGGCCGCCGTCGTTGACCTCGGGCTGCCGGACCGACCCGGCGACGAGCTTGTTGCGGAGCTGCGCAGCCTGTATCCGGACCTGCCGGTCGTGCTGGCCACCGGGTATCTGGAAGAGGATATACGAAAGCGCTTCTCCGTCGAGAATGGCGTTCAATTGCTCACGAAGCCATTCGATGTCGAACAGTTGAGGGCCGCGCTCGGAAGAGCGGGCGTGAAGAATCCCCGTACCGACGCGAATTGACGATGGCGAGTGCATCCTGCAGTCTCACGTTCCCTGCTTGGCCTCGACAGGCTTGTTCGCGAACTGCGGGAACGTCTCGGCCACGACCGGCCCATCCAGCCGCCACGAATAGCAGCCGCCGACGAAGAACGGTGGCTCGGTGACGTCGCGTTGATGATCGAGCGCGCCGCGGCCTTGCGGGTCCTTGCCCGAGGTCGCGGTCTGGAACAGCGTCGTCACTGCGGGGCCCAGCAACTCGGCGAGATGGGTGCAGGTCTCGAGCCTGCCGATCTTGCGGCGGACCAGCTCGCGCCAGCCCTTGCCGATGCGCTCACCGACCAGGCGCTGCAAGATGCCTTCGACGTCGAGGCAGGACGGGTAGGGCGTCGAGGCCATCGTGGTGCCGGTCTCGCGGATCGTGAAACTGTCGTCGACCGCGAGCCGCAGCCTGATGTCGTGCACGGGATCCTCGGGCTGCTGCAGGCCGCGGTGCCTGTCCTGCCGCGCATAGGGCTTGGTGTCGACCAGCCGCGCCTCGACTTCCCACAGCCCGTCGTCCCGGAGATAGCCGAGACATTCGACGGAGCGGCGGTGCATCAGGCGGCGGGGCTTGCCGTCGGCGTTGGTATCGGGTGCGGACATCGGAACTCGCTGGATTGAAGCTCAAGTCGATCCAATCGGCCGCGTGCTCCGATGTCAACGGCCGCCGGTGGGGCAGCCCTATGCAGCGTGCCTCAGCTTACGCGCCGCTCCCGGTTCTCCCAATACGGCCTACGCAGCTCGCGCTTCAGGATCTTGCCGGCGCCCGAGAGCGGCAGCGGAGTTGCCGTGATGTCGACGCTGCGCGGGCATTTGTAGCCGGCGATCAGCGTCTTGCAGTGCTCCATCAGCTCTTCCGGCGTGGCACTGGCGCCGCTCTTCATCACCACGACGGCGTGGACCTGCTCGCCCCAGCGCTCGCTTGGGATGCCGATCACGGCGCATTGCGCCACCGCCGGATGCTGGGCCAACGCGTTCTCGACCTCGGCCGAATAGACGTTCTCGCCGCCGGAGATGATCATGTCCTTGACGCGGTCGACGACGTAGACGAAGCCGTCCTCGTCCATGTAGCCGCCGTCGCCGGTGTGCATCCAGCCGTCGATCACGGCGCGCGCAGTCTCCTCGGGCCGCTCCCAATAGCCCATCATCACCATATCGCCGCGCACCGCGATCTCGCCGACGGTGCCCGGCGGCACGACCTTGTCTTCGGCGTCGACGATCTTGACCTCGGCGCCGAGCGTGGCGCGGCCCGCGCCGCGGTGCCGGCCCTTGGCGCGGCCCTCGCCGATATGCTCCTTCCAGTGCAGCAGCGTCGCGATCGGCGACAGCTCGGTCATCCCGTAGGCCTGCGTGAACTCGACATGCGGCAGCGCCTTCATGGCGCGCATCAGCACGGCATCGCTGATGACGGAGGCGCCGTAGGAAATCCGCTTCAACGACGACAGGTCATAGTTGCCGAGCGGCGGGTGATCGACGAACATCTGGATCATGGTCGGCACTAGCAGCACGTCGGTGATGCGCTCCTTTTGCACGGCGGCCGCGACGCCGTCGGGTGTAAAACCCTGGATCACGACATTGGAGCCGCCGGACAGCAGCACCGAATACATCGCCGCGCCATTGGCGAGGTGGAACATCGGCGCGGCGTGCAGGTAGATCGTGCTGCCCGGCCAAAGCCCTTCGCCGAGCGCGTTCAGCGCATTGGCCATCAGATTGCCATGGCTCAGCATCACGCCCTTGGAGCGGCCGGTGGTGCCGCCGGTGTAGAAGATGCCGGCGAGATCGTCACGGGTGCGCATCGCGTCCGGGATCGGCTCGCAGCGCGCGATCAGCGTCTCGTAATTCTCCATGCCGGCGGGCGTCTCGCCCTCGTCGGCATAAACCAGCTTGAGGCCGGGAATGGCGCCCGCCAGCGTCGTGCCGATCGGTGCAAACGCCTTGTCGACGAACAGGATTGTTGCGCGGCAGTCGCGCAGCGCGTCCTCGTTCTCGATCGGCGACCAGCGGATGTTGAGCGGCACGATCACGGCGCCGGCCCAACCGACGGCCAGGTAGAGCTCGAGATAGCGGTCGGAATTCTGCGACAGGATCGCGACGCGGTCGCCGTTGCCAGCGCCAAGCGAGCGGATCGCGGAGGCAAGGCGGGCGACGCGACTGCCGACCTCGCGCCAGGTGCGGCGCCGCTCACCGCAGACGACCGCGAGACCGTTTGGATTGACCTGCAGCGCCCGCCGCAGCCCGTGTGTGATGTTCACTCCCGTCCTCCCTTGATGCGTTTCCCTTGCGAGGCGGTTTGCCCGCCTTCTCTGCAGCCGGAACGGCTGCTTTGCGCGTTGTTGTCTCGCGCGTTGTTGTTTTGGCGATGCCGTCGGTGAGGCGGATTGCGAATTCCTCGGCGACGGCGCGTCCGGTCAGCTCGCCGCCGGGCTGGAACCAGTGTCCGATCCAGTTCAGGGAGCCGGCGATGGCGAACGCTGCGAGCTTCGGGTCGCAGGGTTTCACCGAACCGTCCGCGATGCCAGAGGCGATATAGTCGCGGAAGGCGCGGTCGATCCGCCGCTTCGCGGTCTGCACGGTCTTGCGGTTGTGCTCGCTGAGATCGCGAAGATCGAAGCGAACCAGGCTCTTGCCGTAGTCCGTCGTCATCAGCTCGGCGTAGCGGATGGTGAGCTTGCGCAGCTTGTCGAGGCCACTGCCGGCACTGGCCGAGGTCTCGGCAATGCATTCGTCGACCAGCTCGTGCCCGATCGACCAGCACTCGAACAGGATCTCGTCCTTGCCGCGGAAGTAGTTGTAGAGCGCGGGCTTGGTGATGTTGAGCCGCTTGGCGACGTCGTTCAGCGTGGCGCGATGATAGCCCTGCTCGAGGAACAGTTGCACGGCGGCGCGCAGCACCGCTTCGCGCTTCTCGTCGCGGGCGCGGCGCCGGCTCTCGAACGGCAGCCAGGGCGACTCGGTGTTGGAAGAGGGGATGCGGGCGTCCATCGCGTTGCCGTTGTCGCATTGACTCCGGAAGGTCGCCCGTATATTACCCACGGGTAATAAATAGTCCAGCGGGTAATTTCCGGGAGGACACGCGATGACGTCACGCACCTATGTTGCCGGGGTCGGCATGATTCCGTTCGTCAAGCCCGGCGCCAATGCGCCGTATCATGTGATGGGTGCCGAGGCGGCCAAGCTCGCGCTCGCTGACGCCGGCCTCGATTACGGCAGAGTGCAACAGGCCTATGTCGGCTATGTCTACGGCGACTCCACCTGCGGGCAGCGCGCGCTCTATCCGGTCGGCATGACCGGCATCCCGATCGTCAACGTCAACAACAACTGCTCGACCGGCTCGACCGCGCTGTTCCTGGCGCGGCAGGCGATCGAATCGGGCGCGGCCGATTGCGTGATGGCGCTCGGCTTCGAGCAGATGAAGCCCGGGGCGCTCGGGGCCGTGTTCACCGATCGCCCCAGCGCGTTCGACGATTTCGATGCCGCCGCCGACAAGCTGGTTGACGCGCCCGGCGTGCCGCTGGCGCTGCGCTATTTCGGCGGCGCGGGCTTGAGCCACATGAAGAAATACGGCACGCCGCTCTCCGCCTTTGCAAAGGTGCGCGCCAAGGCGAGCCGCCACGCCAAGAACAATCCGTTGGCGCTGTTCCGCAAGGAGGTCACCGCCGACGACGTGATGAACGACCAGGTGATCTGGCCTGGCGTGATGACGCGGCTGATGGCGTGCCCGCCGACCTGCGGCGGCGCCGCCGCCATCCTGGTCTCGGAGAAATTCGCCGATCAGCACGGCCTCAACAAGCAGGTCCGCATCGCAGCGCAAGCGATGACAACCGACACGCCGTCGACTTTCGGGGCTAACGACATGATGCAGGTGGTCGGATACGACATGGCGCGCGATGCCGCGAGCAAGGTCTACGAGGCCGCCGGCATCGGCCCCAGGGATGTCGACGTCGTCGAGTTGCACGACTGCTTCGCCCATAACGAGCTGATCACCTATGAAGGGCTCGGCCTGTGCGGCGAGGGTGAGGCGGCGAAATTCATCGATGACGGCGACAACACCTATGGCGGCAGGATCGTCACCAATCCCTCAGGCGGCCTGCTGTCGAAGGGCCATCCGCTCGGCGCCACCGGCCTTGCGCAGTGCTACGAGCTGACGCGGCAGCTGCGCGGCACCGCCGCGGCGACGCAAGTGGGGGGCGCGCGGCTCGCCCTGCAGCACAATCTCGGATTGGGCGGCGCCTGTGTGGTGACGCTCTACGAACGCGCCTGAGGCCGCCCATGGTCGATCAATCTGCCGTCGGGCGCGAATTCACGCCAGTGACCGCGCGCGTCGAGCCGGGGCGCCTGCGCTTCTTTCTCGATACCCTCGGCGAGAGGAATCCGGTTTTTCGGGAAGGGCCGGCGGCTCCGGTGCCGCCGACCTATCTATTTTGTCTGGAGATGATGGATGCGCCCGATCCATTCGAGTTCCTGACCGCGCTCGGTATCGATCTCGCCCGGGTGCTGCACGGCGAGCAGCGCTTCGACTATCACGCCCCCGTGGTGGTCGGCGACACCCTGACCTTCCGGCCGCGCGTCAGCAGCGTCACTGACAAGAAGGGCGGGGCGATGACGCTGATCGTGGTCGAGACCGCGGTCACCAACCAGGCCGGCGTCCATGTCGCCGATACCTCGCGCACCATCGTGGTGCGCAATGCGAGGCCGTCATGAGCAGCAGCGTTCCGTCGGTCGGCGACCGCATCGTCCACAAGGCATTCCCGTCGATCTCTCGCCACCGCCTCGCGCTCTACTGCGGCGCCTCCGGCGACCACAACCCGATCCATGTCGACATCGACTTTGCGAAGGCGGCCGGGTTTCCCGACGTGTTCGCGCACGGCATGCTGGTCATGGGTTATCTCGGCCAGGCGCTGACGGATGCGGTCGTGCCGTCACGCATCCGCTCGTTCTCGACGCGCTTTGCCGCAATCACCCAGCTCGGCGCCGCATTGACCTGCGAGGGCACGGTGACCGAGCTGATCGAGCAGGGCGGCGAGAAGCGCGCGAAACTCGCGCTCACCGCCAAGGACCAGAACGGCGAGATCAAGCTCGCGGGCGAAGCCATCATCGCGCTTTAGGAGAAATCATGTCGAAGCTGCAAGGGAAGGTCGCGCTCGTCTCCGGATCGGGCCGCGGCATCGGGCGCGCGATCGCGCTAAAACTGGCGCGCGAGGGCGCGCGTGTCGTGGTCAACGACCTCGATGCCGAGCCGGGCAATGCTGTCGTCGCCGAGATCAAGGCCATGGGCGGCGAGGCGATCGCGATCAATGGCAGCGTGACGGAAGCCGGCTTTGCCGATCGCTTTGTCGGCAGTGCCATCGATAAATTCGGCGGCCTCGACATCATCGTCAACAATGCCGGCTACACCTGGGACTCGACGATCCAGAAGATGTCGGACGAGCAGTTCCAGGCCATGCTCGACGTCCATCTCGTCGCCCCGTTCCGGATCATGCGCGCGGCGTCGGAGCCGATCCGGGTGATGGCGAAGAGGGAGGCCGAGGCGGGACGCGAGGTGTTCCGCAAGGTCGTCAACATCTCCTCGATCGCGGGCCTCTACGGCAATGCCGGGCAGGCGAGCTATTCTTCGGCCAAGGCGTCGTTGATCGGATTGACGCGCACGATGTGCAAGGAGTGGGGCCGCTACAAGGTCAACGTCAATTGCGTGGCGTTCGGCCTGATCAACACCCGCCTGACCCAGCCGATCGAGAGCCAGCAGAAGACCATCGACGTCGCCGGCCGCGACATCAAGGTCGGCGTCCAGCCGCAGATGCTGGAGGCGATGGGCCGCATGATCCCGCTCGGCCGCGGCGGCACGCCGGAAGAGGCGGCGGATGCGGTCTATCTGTTCTGCGCTCCGGAATCGAACTACATCAGTGGTCAGGTGATCGTCGCCGGCGGCGGTCTCTTGATTTAGCACGAGGGAATGATGCACTACCGATCGTCCTGGATGACCGAGGAGCTGGATACCTTCCGTGACCAGTTCCGCAAATTCCTCGCCAAGGACCTGGCGCCGCACGCCGAGAAATGGCGCGAGCAGAAGCTGGTCGACCGCTCAGCCTGGCGCGCACTCGGCGAGATGGGCGCGCTGCTGCCGAGCGTGCCGGAGGCCTATGGCGGCCTGGGCGCCAGCTTCGCCTATGACGCCGCCGTGCTCGACGACCTCGAGAGCACGGTGCCGGAGCTGACCACCGGCGTCTCCGTGCACAGCGCGATCGTCGCGCACTACATCGTCAACTACGGCTCGGAGGAGCAGAAAAAGCGCTGGTTGCCGAAGATGGCGTCCGGCGAGATGGTCGGCGCCATCGCGATGACCGAGCCCGGCACCGGCTCCGATTTGCAAGCCGTCAAGACCACGGCGAAGAAGCAGGGCAATTCCTACGTCATCAACGGCCAGAAGACGTTCATTACCAATGGCCAGGCTGCCGATCTCGTCATCGTGGTGGCGCGCACCGGAGCGCCGGGCGCCAAAGGCATCTCGCTGATCGTCGTTGAAACCGCGGGTGCCGAGGGCTACCGGCGCGGGCGTAACCTCGACAAGATCGGTCTCCATGCCTCGGACACCTCCGAACTGTTCTTCGACAATGTCACGGTGCCGCCGGAGAACCTGCTCGGCAATGAGGAGGGTAACGGCTTCGTCCAGTTGATGCAGCAATTGCCGCAGGAGCGGCTGTCGCTCGCGATCGGCGCGGTCGCCTCGATGGAGCGTGCGGTCAGGATCACCGCCGAATACACCAAGCAGCGCACCGCGTTCGGCAAGCCGCTGATCGAGTTCCAGAACACCGCATTCACGCTCGCCGAGCGCAAGACCGAGGCGATGATCGCTCGGGTGTTCGTCGACTGGTGCGTCGAGCGCCTGGTCGCCGGCGACCTCGACACCGTGACGGCCTCGATGGCGAAATGGTGGTGCTCGCAGAAGCAGGTCGAGACCGCCGACGAATGCCTGCAGCTGCATGGCGGCTACGGCTACATGCAGGAATATCCGATCTCGCGCATGTTCATCGATTCCCGCATCCAGAAGATCTATGGCGGCACCAACGAGATCATGAAGGTGCTGATCGCGCGCTCGCTGTAGGCAAGCGCGCGACCCTGGCGATACTACATCGCGCGCACGTTCTTCAGGAACTTGTCGACCTGGATTTCCAGCTCGGATGCGTTGCTGGCGAGCTCTCCGGAGGCCGACAGCACGTTCTCGGCGGCCTTGCTGGCATCGTCGATCGCCTTGGTCGTTCCGTTGATGTTGGCGGTGACCTCTTTGGTGGCCGCGGCCTGCTCCTCGACGGCGCTGGCGATCACGGTCGAGATCTCGCTGATCTGGACGATCACCTGCGAGATCGCCTTCAGCGCCGTGGCGGTGTTGCCGGTCGCCGTCTGCATTTCGTTGATCTGCGCCGAAATGTCTTCCGTGGCCTTGGCGGTCTGGTTGGCCAGCGCTTTCACCTCGGATGCGACCACGGCGAAGCCGCGTCCGGCCTCGCCGGCGCGCGCGGACTCGATCGTGGCGTTGAGCGCGAGCAGATTGGTCTGTCCGGCGATCTGGCTGATCAGGGCGACGACGTCGCCGATCTTTTGCGCCATGGTGACGAGGCCGGCGACCAGCTTGTCGGATTTCTCGGCCTCCTCGACCGCCATGCGGGCGATGCGGCTCGCCTCGGTCACCTGGCGGCTGATCTCATTGACCGAGGACGACAACTCTTCGGACGCGGACGCCGCGCTTGCCGAGCGCTGATTGACGAATTCGGCGGTTGTCGTCAGCGATCGTGCGGTGCCCTGCATTTGCGTCGAGGCCGATGCCAGCATCCCCGCAAGGCCCTTCACGTCCTTCTCGAAATCGTCGGCGAGCTTCACGTTGCTGGTGACGACGGACCAACTCAGCATCGCGCCGGTGTAATTGCCGCGCTTGTCGGTCAGCCCGGAGACCCTGAGATCGAGCGTTTCCGGACCGAGTTTGATCTTGGCCGCATGCGGCAGGTTCTTGGGATCGCCGACGATGCGGCGCTGATGCGCCGGGTTCTTGTGGAAGATGTCGAACGAGTTGCCGAGGATCTTGTCCGGCGGCACCGGAAGCAGATGCTTGACCGTGTCGAGCGTCTTGAGGCTGGTCTGGTTGACGTAGGTGATGTTGAACTCGGTGTCGCACATCATGATGTTGATCGGCATGTTGTCGAGCATCTGCAACAGCCGCTCGGTCTGGGTTTCGAGCCGCGCCTTCTCGGTCGCAAGCTCCCAGGTCAGCATCGGTCCCGAGTAGCGGCCCCGCGAATTGGTCATCGCCGTGACCGTGAGATCGAGCGTCTCGCCGCCAATGGTGATGCGCGCCTTGTGCGGCAGGTTCTTCGGATCGGAGAGGAGCCGGCGCTGATGCTGCGGGTTCTTGTGAAAGATATCGATCGACTGCCCGATCAGCGCGTCGACCTTCACCGGCAGCACGTGCTCGATCTTCTTCAGGTTCTGCCGCGTCGACTCGTTGATGTATGTGATCCTGAAGTTGTCCAGCTCGCAGAGCATGATGCTGATCGGCATGTCGTCGAACAGCCGGTACGAATTGTCTGATGTCACTGCACTTGCAACGCTCTTGATCCCCAGCATCGAGTCCTCCACAAGTTGATTGGGCTTACGATAGGCCGCACGAAGCCGCACGCCCTGATGCCGCAGGGCGGGCGCAATGTGCGCGGTGCATTTGCTGATTTTCGATGGAACCGTATGTGATTCGAGTTCGATCAAGAAGTGTATGCAATGTGCTGTTCGCGATGGCACGAGGCTGATGACGCGATGCACGCGACGAGCACAGGCCGAAGTCGCCGAGAAAGACGATGATCTGCGGCGAAATTCGCGCAAACCAGCGGCGCAGGTGCCGAGCGGTTGCTTACCGCACCGTAGTCGTACGGTGGCGCGCGCGAACGGCACAATGTTTGTCAGCGTGCACATGGGCACTTTTTACATAGCGAGTCAGCCGCGCTCCCGCTGCAAGACGGTGGCATGGCGCGGCAGCCGAACGCGCGTTCGATGTCGACCGCATCGATCTGCGGACCTCGTCACTGCGCACGCTCGGTCCGGCTGGTGTCGCCGCGCGATCGTCACGAAGCCACTGGCGAACGGCCGCTTGCAGAATGCATCTGGAGGTTGAACGCCGGAGCGGCGCGTTGCTGGATGGAGCCGGTGATGAGCAGCGTGATATCCATCCGGGTGAGGTGGCGACGGGCTCGGCAGCTGGACGACGGTGGTCCTGCGCGCCGGCTGGGCCGCGATGATCCCGCCCGCGATCGTCCGCTCTGCGGAAATCGACGATGGAACAGCGTTGCCCATTGGCAATCGCATGGCTAGGCGCCGCTTCGCCCGCAAGACGCAGCTTCGGCCTTGCACGGTATTTCCGTCTATCATACCCCGTGGGACCACGAACCGCGCGAAGCCAAGGCGCGCCAGTAGCCGCAGGGAGTCCTCATGACCAAAAGCAATGCCCGCACCGGAGGCCAGATCCTGATCGACCAGTTGGTCGCGCAAGGGGTGGAGCGCGTCACCTGCGTGCCGGGCGAGAGCTACCTGGCCGCGCTCGATGCCCTGCATGACAGCGCGATCGACGTCATGATCTGCCGCGCCGAGGGGGGTGCGGCGATGATGGCAGAGGCCTATGGCAAGCTCACCGGGCGCCCCGGCATCTGCTTCGTCACCCGCGGCCCGGGTTCGACCAACGCTGCCCATGGCGTGCACATCGCGATGCAGGATTCCACCCCGATGATCCTGTTCGTCGGTCAGGTCGACACCGGCATGCGCGAGCGTGAGGCGTTCCAGGAACTCGACTACAAGGCGGTGTTCGGCACCATGGCGAAATGGGCGGTCGAGATCGATCGTCCCGACCGCATTCCCGAGCTGGTCGCGCGCGCCTTCCGCGTTGCGTTGCAGGGCCGCCCCGGTCCGGTCGTGATCTCGCTGCCGGAGAACATGCTGACCGAAACCGCCGCCGTCGCCGACGCGCCGAAGGTCGAGCCTGCGCAGGCCTGGCCGGCACCGTCGGATCTCGAGCGCCTCGGCACCATGCTGGCCGGCGCCAAGGCGCCGATCGTGGTGCTCGGCGGCTCGGCCTGGACCGCAGAAGCGGCCAAGGGCATCGCACGCCTTGCCGAGCGCTTCGACCTGCCGGTCGCGACCTCGTTTCGCCGCGCCTCGCTGTTCGACGCCGACCATTCGCATTATGCCGGCGATCTCGGCATCGGCCCGAGCCCGAAGCTCAGGGATCGCATCACTGGCGCCGACGTCATTCTGTTGATCGGCGGCCGCATGTCGGAGATGCCGTCATCGTCCTACACGCTGCTCGACATTCCCGTGCCGAGCCAGAAGCTGATTCACGTCCATCCGGGCTCCGAAGAGCTCGGCCGCGTCTACCAGCCGGCGCTGGCGATCCAGGCAACGCCTGCCGCCTTCGCCGCCGCGGTCGAGAGCATGAAGCCCGCAGCCGCGCCCGCCTGGCAGGGCGAGGCCGCCAAGGCCCACGCGGATTACCTCGCCTGGACCGACAAGCCGCGCGAGCTGCCGGGCCGTTTCCAGTATGGCGAGGTCGTGACCTGGCTGCGCGACCGGCTGCCGAAGGATGCGATCGTCTGCAACGGCGCCGGCAACTACGCCGGCTGGATCCATCGCCACCATCGCTTCCACGCTTTCGCCGCCCAGCTTGCGCCGACCTCGGGCTCGATGGGCTACGGCGTGCCCGCGGCCGTGATGGCCAAACGGCATCATCCCGATCGCGTCGTCGTCGCGTTCGCCGGCGACGGCTGCTTCCTGATGAACGGGCAGGAGTTCGCCACCGCCGTGCAGTATGACGCGCCGCTGATCGTCGTCGTCATCGACAACGCGCAATACGGCACCATTCGCATGCATCAGGAGCGCGATTATCCCGGCCGTGTGGTCGGCACCCAGCTCAAGAATCCGGACTTTGCGCTCTATGCAAAGGCGTTCGGCGGCCATGGCGAGAGGGTCGAGCGCACCGAGGATTTCGCGCCGGCCTTCGAGCGTGCGCTGGCGTCCGGCAAGCCCGCGATCCTGCATTGCCTGGTCGATCAGCGCGCGCTGTCGGTCGGCAAGGATTTTGTGCCCGCGCAGGCAGCGGGCTGATGGTGCAATCCGCCGGCCGTCACGTTGCGATCATCGGTGCCGGCGCTGTCGGCGTGATCAGCGCCATCGAGGTGCTGCGCGCGGGCCACAGAGTCACGTTGATCGATCCGGGCGAGCCTGGCGGCACCCAGGCCGCGAGCTATGGCAATGCCGGCTGGCTGTCGTCGCATTCGGTGATCCCACCGGCCGAGCCCGGCACCTGGAAGAAGGTGCCGGGCTATCTGATGGACCCGCTCGGGCCGCTTTCGATCCGCTGGTCGTATCTGCCGAAAGCGTTGCCGTGGCTGATCAAGTATCTGCTGTCGAGCCGGACCGAGGCGCAGGTCGAGGCCACCGGGCGGGCGATGCGCGATCTCTTGAAGGACGCGCCGCTGCTGCACCGGCAACTCGCCGAGGAAGCCGGCGTGCCCGAGTTGATCGAGCGGCGCGGGGTGATGCACGTGTTTCCCTCGCGCGATCAGTTCGACCGCGATCTCGGCTGGCGCATCCGCAAGCGTGTCGGCATCGAATGGCTCGAGCTTGACGGAAATGAGATGCGCCAGCGCGAGCCCGATCTGCATCCCCGCTACAAGTTCGGCGTCGTGGTGGAGGAGGCCGGCCGCTGCCGCGATCCCGGCGCCTACGTCGCAGCGCTCGCCGCGCACGCGATTGCGAACGGCGCCCAGCGCATCGCCGCCAAGGCGACGGGACTCAAGCTTGCGGGCGACAGGCTCGTCGCCGTGGTCACCGAGCCTGGCGAGATCGCATGCGACGCCGCGGTGGTTGCCGCCGGCGCACGCTCGAAGCAGCTGACCGCATCGATCGGCGATCCGCTGCCGCTCGAGACTGAGCGCGGCTATCACGTCATGATCGAGCATCCGGAATCCGGACCGCGCAATTCGATGATGGCCTCGGATGCCAAGATGGTGGTCAATTGGACCGACAAGGGTCTGCGCGCCGCCGGCACCGTGGAGATCGCCGGGCTTGACGCCGCGCCGAACTGGAAGCGCGCCGAGATCCTGCGCGAGCATCTCCTCAGCATGTTCCCGAAACTGCCGAGGGACATTCCGCCCTCGCGGATCAAGACCTGGTTCGGCCATCGCCCGAGCATGCCCGACGGCCGGCCCTGCATCGGCCATAGCCGCGCCTCGCGCGACGTGGTCTATGCGTTCGGCCACGGCCATGTCGGCCTGGTCGGCTCGGCCCGCACCGGCCGGCTGGTCGCGCAACTGCTCAGTGGCAAGGCGCCGGAGATCCCGCTGCAGCCGTTCGCGCCGTCGCGTTTCCTGTAGGACGCCGCGAGGACACACTGACCTCAATTCTCGCCGGCCCAGGCCGTGATCGCAGCCGGTGCGATCACGCGTCTCGGCGTGTGCGGATTAATCGTTCCGGCGCTGACGTCCTGAGTTTGTTCGAGCAGGGTGCGCGCAAACGCCCTGGCTTCCTGCTCGGTCGTGAAGGTGCGGGTCTGGCGCGCGACGCGGTGGTGTCCGGCCTCAGGGCTCCTCACGGCGAACGACACGTACCAGATGGCCTTGTCCGTCTTCATCGCGCGTCTCAGGCCACGATGCTTTGCCCGCACGATCGGGACGTGGCGCTGGATGTTCGATATGCAAAAAGTGCCAAGGGAGGAATCCTTAAATACAACAGATGACGGTTAATTGGCTCTTCGGCGGACAGGGATGCTACAGGATCGGCGCTGATACCGATACGGGCGGCATATTACCTCTCAACCGATGGGTGAATATAATGCGGCGTGGCGGTGTTGGTTCCTGCGATCCGAAATCGCAGTATTGGGCTGCGCGCTCGGGTGACCCCAGCCGGTCCGCCCCGCACTAGACGGCTTCGTCCCCCTTGCGAGCTGCGGCGATGGCCTTCTCGACCTCCGCAGCGAGGGCCGCAAGATGCTCGGCGAGCTTGGTGAACAATTCGCGCTTCCGGATGTCCGTGGCAAGGTCGCGGATCAGGGCGCACTCCGCGGCATCGGTGCGAAGCTTCTCCAGATGCGTTAGCATGTCCTGCATTTTTTCTCCCCATCGCCGTTTTCGGCAAACGGTAGGTGGCGCGGATTCCGGCGACAATAACGTATGATAGTTTGTCCCCGGCCCCGAATCCTTGGCTTGGGTCATTCGGCTTTTCAGAATTTAACTTGACGCCGCACCCAACTCAGATGTTCAATACGCCCGTCTCACCCGACACGAGGGGCGCTTCGCGGTCGTCACGAACGCGGGTCGAGATGCGGTGGACGCCGAGTGCGCGACTGACGAGTGCGCACGAAGCGGACGGTGAAGTCGTGTGGTCCTGACGCCCTGGTGGCAGGTGTCTTTTCCGATTGCGCAGGTTGCGCGTTGCGAAGACGGTGACAAGCAAGCCCAGTCTCGCCGGGGAGAGCACGAAGTAAGCCGTAACCCATCGCGCAGGGAAAGCCGGATTGCTCCGGTTACACCTGTGGTCCTACCCCCGAGCTTTCTACCCTTTGCTCGGGGCCCATGGGTGCGATCGGCACCCGGCTTTCCCTGCGCCCTCTGCGAGAGAGGAGGGTGAAACGAAGAGCAAGACTCGGGCAACTCATGTCGCGAGAATGCGAATGTGCGACTCACAGACCGTGCAACAAATTCAGTGTCGTCCCGGCCTTGAGCCGGGACCCGTAGCCAGGAATGCGAATTGGATTGCAGAGCTGTGGCTACAACTCATGTCAACAACGCAACCCTGTGGTTATGGGTTCCTGCTTTCGCAGGGACGACAGCGAGGATGAGGCTTCTGCCTCTCTCACTGTCCGATGCGCACCACCATCTTGCCGAGCGCTGCGCGGGTCTGCATCGTCGTGAACGCCGCGCGGAAATCTTCGAGCTCGAACACCTTGCCGACAACCGGCGTCAGGCTGCCGTCATTCAACCATGCCGACAATTGCGTCATCACGCGCGCCTGCGCCTCGGGTTCGCGGCGCGCGATCTGCGCGGCGTCGACGCCGATCAGGAGGCCGCCCTTCAACAGCGGCAGGTTGAACGGCAGAGCGGGGATCTGGCCTGCCGCAAAGCCGACCACGACATGGCGGCCGTTCCAGGCGATCGAGCGGAATGCCTGCAGCGAAACCTCGCCGCCGACCGGATCGAAGATCACGTCGGGTCCATGGCCGCCGGTTGCGTCCTTCAGCGCATCGCGCCAATCGGGCTTCGTATAGTCGACGACAGCGTCGGCGCCGAAGCTTGCGGCGAAACTGCGCTTCTCGTCCGTCGAGGCGGCGGCGACGACGCGCGCGCCGAGCAACTTGCCGACCTGGATCGCGGCGATGCCAGTGCCGCCGGCGGCGCCGAGCACGAGCAACTGCTCGCCGGCCTTGAGCGAGCCGCGCTCGGCGAGCGCGTACAGTGCGGTGAGGTAGTTGGTGCGAAAGGCCGCGGCGGCCTCCATCGACAGACCGTCGGGCATGACCTCGACGGCGGCGGGCGGCACCACGATGGACTCGGCGAGTGCGCCCGAGCGCGCCGCGCCCATCACCCGCATGCCCGGCGTGATGCCGGTGACGTCACTCGCGACCTCGTCGACTACGCCGGCGAATTCCGCACCGGGCGTGAAGGGCAGGGTATCCTTGGTCTGGTAGCGGCCTTCGACCTTCAATCCGTCAACGAAGCCGATGCTGGCGGCGTGGACCCGGACGCGGATCTGTCCGGGGCCGGGTTCGGGGGTGGCGATCTCTTTCAGCCCGATCTGATCGATGGGTGCGTATTGCTCGACGACGACCGCCTTCATTCTGTCCTGCTCGCTTGTTCGTTTCCGTTGGCCGAACCTATCCCATGTCCGTTGTTCTACGGGGAGAGCTTTTTCGCAAGCAGCGCCGGCGTCAGCTGCGGAAATCCAGCATCTTCAACGACATCGCGAAAAGACCGGCGTTTACCCGTTGTTATCCCTACCAAATTCGGTAACGCGTCCTTAATGGCATTAACGATAGGGTTTTTCCACGCGGCCCGCTTTGGGCTGCGCGCCGTCCAGGACAGGCGGGTTGCGTTCGCGTTGGAGTTTTTCATGGATATCATGACAGGCGCCGGGCTGTTGGCCGGCATCATCGTCATCGCGGTGATGATGTTCATGGGCGGCGACCTGCACATGTTCATCTCCGAACATGCCGTGATCATCATATTCGGCGGCTCGATCGCGGCGACGATGATCCGCTTTCCGCTCGGCGTGATGCTGCACGGCCTGCCGCTCGGTGCCAAGTTTGCCTTCACCATGAGCCGGCTGTCGGCCCGCGACCTCGTCGACGAGCTCGCCCGCATCGCCGAGATCGCCCGCAAGCAGGGCCCGGTCGGCCTGGAGAAGGTCGAGACCGACGAGCCGTTCCTTGCCAAGGGCATCCGCTACGTCGCCGACGGTTACGACCTCGAATTCATCCGCGACAACATGGAGCGCGACCGCGACAATTTCCTGATGCACCTCGACGAGGGCAGCAAGATCTATCGCGCGATCGGCGACTGCGCGCCGGCCTTCGGCATGATCGGCACGCTGATCGGCATGGTGCAGATGTTCGCCAACATGACCGACCCGTCCAAGCTCGGCCCGTTCATGGCGACCGCGCTGCTCGCGACGCTGTACGGCGCGCTGGTGGCCAACCTGTTCTGCCTCCCGATCGCCGACAAGCTGCACGGCAAGCTGCTCGACGAGGAGACCAACCGCACGCTGATCATCGACGGCATCCTGATGATCCGCGATTCCAAGAGCCCGGCGCTGGTGCGCGAGATGCTGCTGGCCTATCTGCCGGAAAAGCATCGCCACGAGGAAGGCGAGCCGGTTCCGGCCTGACCGGCCGGCGCTTTCGGGAAACGCAGCGATGGCCAAGAAGAAGCGCGGCGACGCCCATACCGGAGGTCACGGCTGGTTCGTGACCTTCGCCGACCTGATGGGCCTGATGATGAGCTTCTTCGTGATGCTCGTCGCGTTCTCCACCATGGACAACAACAAGCTGAAGATCGTCGCCGGCTCGATGCGCGACGCCTTCGGCGTGCAGACCAATGTGCGCTATTCGGGAATCGTCGAGTCCGACGGTCTGCCGACGCGGCCGAAGCTGAAGAATGTCGAGCACATCTCGCCGGAAGAGTCCTCCGCCAATCCGACGCCGGACGAGAAGGAGCGCAGCCAGATCAACGGCGCGCGGCTGAAGATCGACCGCGAATTCGCGCTCGCCTCCGCCTCGCTGCGGCAGGCGCTGCAGGACATGCCGGAGCTGACCGAGATATCCAAGAACATCATGTTCGAGGAGACCAAGGAGGGGCTCAACCTCGAGATCGTCGACCAGGACGGCCGCTCGATGTTTGCCGACGGCTCCCGGGAGCCGTATGAGCGCACCCGCCGGTTGATCCAGAAGCTCGCCGCGCCGCTGAAGGCGACGCCGCTGCGGGTCGCGATCGTGGGGCATACGGCCGCAGGCTTCGTGCCGGCGCGCAGCGATTACGACGCCTTCGACCTGTCCGCGGACCGCGCCAATGCGGTGCGGCAGATCCTGGAGCGGGAAGGGCTGCCGCCGTCCCACATCTTCGCGGTTTCCGGCAAGGCGGATAGCCAGCCGCTGTTTCCCGACGACCCGACGCTTCCGGCGAACCGTCGCGTGACCATCACGTTGATGCGCGAAAATCCGCCACTGCCGCCGGATCTGAAGCCGTAGCTCCGGGTTACCCTGCTACCGCTGTCGGCCGGGTTGCTCGGTTGACAGGCGGGGCGGAAGCGTCGATAGCCGCGCGGATCAAAATCAACTGATCGGGCGTTCCAACCTCGCCATGGCTATCAGCGTCTCACCCACCGAGGCCCAGGAAACTCAAGGCACGAGCCAAGGAACCGGTAGCAGAGGCCAAGGCACCTCCAGCTTCTGGGCCCTGACGCTCGGCAGCATCGGAGTGGTGTTCGGCGATATCGGAACCTCGCCGCTCTACGCATTCCGCGAGGCAGTCGGCGGCGCCGCGCATGGCCAGCCGGTCACCCGCATCATGGTGCTGGGCGTGCTCAGCCTGATCCTGTGGGCGCTGTTCACCGTCGTCACCGCCAAATATGTCCTGCTGCTGCTGCGTGCCGACAATAACGGCGAGGGCGGCACGCTGTCGCTGATGGCGCTCGGCCAGCGCGCGATCGGACGGCGCAGCTGGCCGCTGCTCGCGCTCGGCGTGGTCGGCGCCTCGATGTTCATCGGCGATTCCATGATCACGCCGGCGATCTCGGTGCTGTCGGCGGTCGAAGGCCTCAAGCTCGCCACGCCGCATCTCGAGCACTATGTGGTGCCGCTGACGATCCTGATCCTCGTGCTGCTGTTCTCGGTACAGCGCACCGGCACGGCGCGCGTCGCCTCCGCCTTCGGCCCGGTGATGGTGCTGTGGTTCGCCTCGCTCGCGGTGATGGGGCTGGTCCACGTCATGGACGATCCGTCGGTGCTGGCGGCGATCAATCCCTATTACGCGATCCAGTTCATGCTGACCCACGGCACCGTCGGCCTGGTGACGCTCGGCGCGGTGTTCCTCGCGGTGACCGGCGGCGAGGCGCTGTATGCCGATCTCGGGCATTTCGGCCGCAAGCCGATCCAGTCCGGCTGGCTGTTCTTCGTGCTGCCGTCGCTGCTGCTGAACTATTTCGGGCAGGGCGCGCTGGTGCTGTCGGATCCGGCGGCGATCGAGAACTCGTTCTACCGCATGGTGCCCGACGCGCTGCTGCTGCCGCTGGTCGGGCTCGCCACTGCTGCGACCGTGATCGCGAGCCAGGCGGTGATCACCGGCGCCTATTCGTTGATCAGCCAGGCGGTGCAGCTCGGGCTCCTGCCGCGCTTCGAGGTCCGCTACACCTCTGAGACCCATGCAGGGCAGATCTATCTGCCGCGGGTCAACCGGCTGCTGCTGCTCGGCGTGCTGTTGCTGGTGCTGCTGTTCCGCACCTCGAGCGGGCTGGCCTCGGCCTATGGCATCGCCGTTTCCACCACCATGGTCGCCGACGGCATCATGGGCTTCATCGTGATCTGGAAGCTGTGGAACTGGCGCGTGGCATCGGCCGCCGCATTGATCCTGCCCTTCGTGATCGTCGACATGACCTTCTTCAGCGCCAATCTCTTGAAGCTGTTCGAGGGCGCATGGGTGCCGCTGCTGTTCGGCGTCGTGATGGCGACGATGATCTGGACCTGGCGTCGCGGCGCCGCGATCCTGATCGCCAAGACCCGCCGTATCGAGGTGCCGCTGCGCGACCTGATCCACAGTCTGGAGAAGCGGCCGCCGCATATCGTCAAGGGCACCGCGGTGTTCCTGACCAGCGATCCCAGCTTCGTGCCGACCGCGCTCTTGCACAATCTCAAGCACAACAAGGTGCTGCACGAGCACAACGTGATCCTGACCATCGAGACCGCACCGACACCGCGCGTCGACCTGTCGGAGCGCGTCGCCATGGAGAAGATCAGCGACAAGTTCACCGCAGTGCGGCTGCGCTTCGGCTACATGGAATCGCCGAACGTGCCAAAGGCGCTCGCGGTCGCGCGCAAGCTCGGCTGGCAGTTCGACATCATGGCGACCTCGTTCTTCGTGTCGCGTCGGTCGCTGAAGCCGTCGGTCCAGTCCGGCATGCCGCAGTGGCAGGACCACCTGTTCATCGCGATGAGCCGCTCCGCCAACGATGCGACCGACTATTTCCAGATTCCCACCGGCAGGGTTGTTGAAGTGGGTACCCAGGTAACTATTTGAGCTGACAACGAATTCCGGCGTTGAAAAAGCCCTGATCTATGCGTCGTGCGCATGGTGGAGGCCTGAATCCGTGCTAACCTATGCATTCCTGCCGGGAGTATAGGCCTGCAACCCGGCATTGTGCAGTGCGGCAGAAGATAGAGGCGCAGCTTCCCATGTCATCCGAGAGTGCGATCACCGCGGCGGAAACGCCCGCGGCAAATGGCCATGGCGAGGCGCATTCAACCGCCACCTTCAAGGCGCTAATGCTCGGCAGCATCGGCGTCGTCTATGGCGACATCGGCACCAGCCCGCTGTACGCGCTGCGCGAAGCCGTGGTCGCGGCTGCCGGCGGCGAGGGCGCCGTGACGGCGCATGCGGTGCTCGGCGTGCTCAGCCTGATCCTGTGGGCGCTGATCGTTGTCGTGACGCTGAAATATGTCGTGATCCTGCTGCGTGCCGACAACAACGGCGAGGGCGGCACACTGGCGCTGATGGCGCTGGCGCAGCGCGCGGCCACCAAGGGCGCTGCCGCGATCGTGCTGCTCGGTATCATCAGCGGCGCGCTGTTCTATGGCGATGCCGTCATCACGCCGGCGCTGTCGGTGCTGTCGGCGATCGAAGGCATCAAACTCGTCACCTCGACATTCGATCCCTATGTCGTCCCGCTCACGGTGGTGATCCTGGTCGCCCTGTTCGCGGTGCAGTCGCGCGGCACCGCGCGCGTCGCGGCGTTCTTCGGCCCGGTGATGTGCGTCTGGTTCGCCGTGATCGCGATCGCGGCGCTGCCGCAGATCGTGCGGCATCCCGAGGTGCTGTACGCGTTCAACCCGATCCTGGCGGTGTCGTTCATGCTGCATCACGGCGTGATTGGCTTCATCACCCTCGGTGCCGTCTTCCTCGCCGTGACCGGCGCCGAGGCGCTCTATGCCGACCTCGGCCATTTCGGCAAACGCCCGATCCAGACCGCGTGGCTGTTCATCGTGCTGCCGTCGCTGGCGCTGAACTATCTCGGGCAGGGCGCGCTTCTGATCGGCGATCCCAAGGGCATCGAGAATCCGTTCTTCCTGATGTTCCCGGACTGGGCGCTGATCCCGATGGTCGCGCTTGCGACCATGGCGACCGTGATCGCAAGCCAGGCCGTCATCACCGGCGCCTACTCGCTGACGCGGCAGGCGATCCAGCTCGGCCTGCTGCCGCGGTTCGAGATCCGCCACACCTCGGAGGCCCATTCCGGACAGATCTACATGCCGCGCATCAACCGGTTGCTGTTCATCGCTGTGATCGTGCTGGTGCTGATGTTCCGCTCGTCGAGCGCGCTGGCGTCGGCCTACGGCATCTCCGTGACCGGCACCATGGTGGTGACGGCGATGATGGGCTTCGTCGTGATCTGGAAGGTTTGGCGCTGGTCGCCGATCGCCGCGGCGGCGCTGGTCGCGCCGTTCCTGTTCCTGGACATCACGTTCCTGGCCGCCAACCTGCTCAAGGTGTTCGAGGGCGGCTGGGTGCCGCTTGCGCTCGGCGGGGCCATGATCGTGGTGATGTACACCTGGCGGCGCGGCAGCCGGCTGTTGTTCGAGAAGTCGCGCAAGCTGGAATTCCCGCTCGCCGATCTCGTCGCGATGCTGGAGAAGCGGCCGCCGCAGCGCGTCTCCGGGACCGCGGTATTCCTGACCAGCGATCCCGTCAGCGCGCCGACCGCGCTGATGCACAGCCTCAAGCATTACAAGGTGCTGCACGAGAAGAACGTCATCCTGACCATCGAGACCGCGCCGACGCCGCGCATCGATCCGTCCGAGCGGGTGCGGATGGAGCAGCTGACCGAGACTTTCTCCAAGGTGACGCTGAAGTTCGGTTTCATGGAGCAGCCGAACGTGCCGAAGACGCTGGCAATCGCCCGCAAGCTCGGCTGGCAGTTCGACATCATGTCGACCTCGTTCTTCCTGTCCCGCCGCGCGCTGAAGCCGGCGGCGCATTCGGGCATGCCGAGCTGGCAGGACCATCTGTTCATCGCGCTGAGCCGTTCCTCGAACGATGCCACCGACTACTTCCAGATCCCGACCGGGAGGGTGGTCGAGGTCGGTACGCAAGTCACGATCTAGGGTCCACGATCCAGCGTTTCCGCGCGGCATCTAACCCGTTTCGGGCGCTTGATTTTCTCCGCGCAAGAGGCGACTTTGCGGCCCGGACCGGCGAGCCGCGACGCTCGCCCATCGAATAAGTCGGGAGGATATTTCCGTGGCGGACCACAAGGTGGAAGATTTGTTTCCGGACGAGGTGTCGAAGGGCATAGCGGAAGGCCGCTATCTCCTCGTCGACGTCCGCGAGCCCAACGAGGTCGCCGTCGAGGCCTATCCCGATGGCGTCGTCGTGCCGCTGTCGACGTTCGATCCGGCCGCCATACCCGATCCGCAGGGCAAGCAGGTGGTGTTCGCCTGCCGCTCCGGCAAGCGCTCGGTGACGGCCTCGCTCGCCGCCCAGGCCGCGGGCCTGCCCTACGACAAGCATCTGGCGGGCGGCATCATCGGCTGGAAGGCGGCGGGATTGCCCACCAAGACGGGCGGCTGATCCCTGACATGACCTCCATGAACAAGGTCTTCGCGGACCTTCCCGTCACCATCTTCGAGGCGATGTCGCAGGCTGCGCGCGACAACAACGCCATCAATCTCGGACAAGGCTTTCCCGACGATCCAGGACCGGAAGACATCCGCCGCGCCGCTGCGGATGCGTCGATCAACGGCTACAATCAGTATCCGTCGATGATGGGCATCCCGGAACTCCGTCAGGCAATCGCATCGCATTACGGCCACTGGCACGGGCTCAAGCTCGATCCGATGACCGAGGTGATGGTCACCTCCGGCGGCACCGAGGCGCTGACCTCCTCGATCCTCGCAGTGGTCGAGCCGGGCGACGAGGTGGTGTGCTTCCAGCCGGTCTATGATTCCTACCTGCCGATCATCCGCCAGGCCGGGGGCATCCCGCGGCTGTTGCGGCTCGAGCCGCCGGATTGGCGGCTGAACGAGGAGATGCTGCGCAGCGTCTTCAACCACAAGACCAAGGCGGTGCTGTTCAACAATCCGCTCAACCCCGCGGCGGTGGTCTATCCGCGCGAGGACCTCGAACTGCTGGCGCGGTATTGCCAGGAGTTCGACGTGGTCGCGATTTGCGACGAGGTCTGGGAGCATGTCGTGTTCGATGGCCGCGAGCACATCCCGCTGATCACGATTCCCGGCATGCGCGATCGCACTATCAAGGTCGGCAGCGCCGGCAAGATCTTCTCGCTGACGGGCTGGAAGATCGGCTTCGTCTGCGCCGCGCCGCCGCTGCTGCGTGTCGCCGCCAAGGTGCACCAGTTCCTCACCTTCACAACCGCGCCCAATCTGCAAGCGGCGGTGGCGTACGGACTCAACAAGTCGGACGACTATTTCCTCGAGATGCGCAAGGACATGGCACGGAGCCGTGACCGCCTGACCAAGGGACTGGAGAGCATCGGCTTTCCGGTGCTGAAGTCGCAGGGGACTTATTTCCTCACCGTCGACCTGTCGCCGCTCGGACTCAACGAGACCGACGCGGAGTTCTGCTGGCGAATTGTGCAGGATTACAAGGTCGCGGCCATTCCGGTGTCGGCGTTTTACGAGCAGGATGCGGTGACGTCGGTGGTCCGTTTCTGTTTCGCCAAGAAGGATTCGACGCTCGACACCGCGCTGGAGCGGCTCGCCGACGCCGTGCATCGTCGCAAGAGGTAGACCAGAATGCAGAAGCAGAGCCGTCGTCTCGTCAGCCTCGCAGGTATGATCGCCACGGCTCTGTTGTTCGCTGCGCCCGCCGGCGCCGAGGAGCGCACGGTCAACTTCTATAACTGGTCGAACTACATGGCTCCGGGAGTCCTCGAGGACTTCACCAAGGAAACCGGCATCAAGGTCGTCTACGACACGTTCGACGCCAACGAGACGCTGGAGACCCGGCTGCTCGCGGGCAAGTCGGGCTACGACGTCGTGGTGCCGACCGGCTATTTCCTGCAACGCCAGATCACCGCCAAGGTGTTTCTGAAACTCGACAAGTCGAAGCTGCCAAACCTCGCCAATGCGTGGCCCGTGGTGACCGGCCAGCTCGCGACCTACGATCCCGGCAATAATTACGGCGCCAACTACATGTGGGGCACCACGGGCATCGGCTACAACGTCAAGATGGCGGAGAAGATACTCGGGCCCGGCGCGAAGATCGACAGCTGGGACATGGTGTTCAAGCCGGAGAACCTCGCCAAGTTCAAGGATTGTGGCGTCCACATGCTGGATTCCGCCGACGACATCCTGCCGGCGGCGCTGAGCTATCTCGGCCTCGACCCGAACTCGACCAAGCAGACGGATCTCGAGAAGGCCGCCGACCTCGTCATCAAGATCCGGCCCTATGTGCGCAAATTCCACTCGTCCGAGTATCTCAGCGCACTGGCCTCGGGCGAGATCTGCTTTGTGGTCGGCTGGTCGGGCGACATCATGCAGGCGCGCAGCCGGGCGGCGGAAGCCAACGGCGGCGTCGAGATCGGTTACACGATCCCGAAGGAGGGCGCGCAGATGTTCTTCGACAATCTGGCGATTCCGGCGGATGCAAAGAACGTCGCTGAGGCCTATGAACTGATCAACTACCTCTACCGTCCCGAGGTCGCGGCGAAGAATTCGAACTTCCTGTCCTACGCCAACGGCAATCTGGCGAGCCAGAAGCTGATCGATCCGAAGATATTCAACGACAAGAACATCTATCCCGACGAGGCGGTGCAGAAGAAGCTGTTCGTGATCACGGCGCGCGATCCGGCGACGCAGCGGATCATCAACCGGCTGTGGACGCGGGTGAAGACCGGGAAGTGACGCGAAAAGCTGTTGCGGGATGAGCCGTCATTGCGAGCGCAGCGAAGCAATCCATATCGCCGCGATCGTTGAAGCATGGATTGCTTCGTCGCTTCGCTCCTCGCAATGACGGGGTAAGGCTACCGCTAGCCTACCGCCAGCGCCGGTGCAGCCAGAGCCACTGATCGGGATATTCGCGGACCCAGCCCTCGACGATGTCGGTGATCGCCTGCATCGTGCCCTGGATGTCGATCTCGCCGGTCGCATCGAACACCGGCTTCACTTCCTCGGTGACCTCGCCGCGGAAGCGACCGTCGGGCAGGCGGATGATCCGCGTGCCGTGGATCGGGCAGTCGATCTGCCGGCGCAGGCGCGCCAGCAGCGGATTGGCGGTGGTCTTGCGGCCGAAGAAGGTGACGGGAACGCCGTTGGTCAAATACTGGTCGACCAGCATCGCGACGTGCTGGCCGCGCTGAAGCGCCTGCGCCAGCTTGAGCGGCGCGTCACGGCCGGCAGGCACCAGCGTGCCCAGGTTGACGGCTCGGATGCGTTCGATCGCACGGTCGGCGGCTTCGATGTTGGGGCGCCGGAACAGGATCGTCGCATCGAGCCCGTGTGCCGCCGCGGCAATCGGAGAGAGCTCCCAGTTGCCGAGATGTGCGGCAAAGAACAAGGCCGGCTTGCCGTCGTCACGCAACTGGTCGAACAGCTGCTTGCTGCGCTCCGAGAATTCGACGCGACCCGGCTTGTCGGGATTCCGGGGATCGTGGTCCCAGATGCGGTCGATGTGCGCGAATTCAGCGCCGATGCGTCCGAGGTTGTGCCAGACACCCGTCAGGATGTCTTCGATCTCCTGCGGCGACTTTTCGGGGAAGGCGGCTTTGAGGTTCTCGCGGCCGATGCGATCCTCACGCAGCCGGCGGCCGATGAAATGCGCGGCATGGCCAAAGAAGTTTGCGGTCTTGTCCGGATCGAAATAGCGCGTGGTCCGCAACAGACCGGTCGTCAGCCCGCCGATCGCCGCATCGGTCACGGGCTTTGCGGCATCACGCAGATGCGCTCGGGCGCGAAGGAGCAGGCGTTTCATCTGATGAGGCGAGGGCGCTAGGCCGGCTCGCGTGTCAGGATCAGCGAAGCGTTCTGCCCGCCGAACCCGAACGAGTTCGACATCACGGCGGTCACCTTGGCGTCACGCGCCTTGTTGCCGACCACGTCGAACGGGATCGCGGGATCCGGCACCTCGTAGTTGATGGTCGGCGGAATCCGCTGATGCTCCAGCGTGAGCAGCGAGAAGATCGCCTCGACCGCACCTGCAGCCGAGATGGTGTGGCCGACCATCGACTTGTTCGACGACACCGGAATGTTCTTGGTGTGCTCGCCGAACACCGCGGAGGTCGCAAGATATTCCATCTTGTCGTTTTCCGGCGTCGAGGTGCCGTGCGCGTTGATGTGATCGATCTGCTCGGGCTCCATGCCGGCGTCGGCGAGCGTCTTGCGCACGCAGCCGATCGCCGGCTTGCCGTCCGGAGCGGAGCGGGTGCGATGGAAGGAGTCGGTGAGCTCGCCGCAGCCGGCGACGACGCCGAGGATGCGGGCGCCGCGCGCCATCGCGGCCTCATAGCTCTCCAGCACCAGCGCGCCGGCGCCTTCGGCCATCACGAAGCCGTCGCGGTTCTTCGAGAACGGCTTCGAGGCGCCCTGCGGCGGATCGTTCTGGGTCGAGAGAGCCGAGAGCAGCGAGAAGCGCACCATGGCTTCGGGATTGACCGAGCCGTCGGTCGCGACGCACAGCGTTGCATCGGTCTCGCCGCGGCGAATCGCCTCGACACCGAGCTGGATCGCGGTCGCGCCGGACGCGCAAGCCGTCGAGAGCGAGATCGGCGACCCTTTGGTGCCGAAGGTCTCGGCGAGGTTGAGCGCGACCGAGCCGAAGGTGAAGCGCCGGTGGAAGTGCGCAAACTTGCCGCCGCTGCAGGTCGCCAGATACTCGATGATGCCGAAGTCCTTGGTCGGAACCTCGCGCGCGACCTCGAGCCGCTGCGGCCATTCGGTTTCGATCGGCGCGACCGCGAGAAACAGCGGACCGGGGAAGTCGCCCTTGCTGCCGATGCCGGACTGCTCCAGCGCCTCCTCGGTCGCGATCTCAGCGAGACGCTGCGACAGGCTGGTCGAGGAGAACGGGTCGACGGTGACGAAATCGACGGCGCCTGCCATCGTCGTCTTCAGGCTGTCGAGCGGGAAGCGCGTCACGGTCTTGATGCCGGACTCGCCGGCGGTGAGGCGCTTCCAATTGTCGGTCTTGCCGCCGCCGAGCGACGTCACGATTCCCATGCCGGTCACGACGACGATCGGTCGGCCGAATTTATCGCGTGGTGCTGTCATGGTGTCCCCGTCGGTGCTTGCGCCGAATTACTTGACGGCCTCGACCAGTGCCATGCCTTCGCCCTGCCAGTGGCCGACCCCCAACACGACAATCTGGGTTGGCGCCCCGGTCTTTTCAACCTCCAGCCCGGTCGGGTCGTTGGCCGGATAGAGCGCGCCGCGGGAAATCGACAATGCGGCGAGCGCCAGCCCGAGCGGGAACTGGGCTTCCATGGTGTGCCCGAAGGTCGTTCCGGTGGCGCGGACGGCAAGGCCGGGATGCTGCCCGAGGAATTCGCGCTCCTCTGCGGTCGCAGGCTCGGCGCCGGTCGCGCCCGTGATCAGCACGGCGTTGTCGTTGCTTACCCCGAGCTGTGGCCACATCGCCTGCAGCGACTTGGTCACTGCGCCGGGCTGCTTGCGCTTGGCAAGGTCGGCGACCACCTTGGTCAGCTTGGCGTAGGGCTTGGCGCCGCGCGCCTCGGCGTGCTCGCGCGATTCCATCACCAGGAAGGCGCCGGCAGAGCCGATGGCGAAGCCCGGGTTGTTTCGGCGGGCCCACACCGACGCGTATTGATCCTTGAGGGCGAAGTCGCCGAACGAATAGAGCATCAAGAGGTCGCCGCGATCGCCATTGTGGGCCGCGCCGACCAGCGCGATGTCGCTCTGTCCGGCCCCGATGCGCGCGACGGCGATCCGCGCGGCGTCGATGCTCGAGGCTTCCTCGCCCATGAAGGTGCGTGACGTCCCGCACACGCCGTGAACGATCGCGATGTTGCCGGCGAGCAGGTTGGAAAGCTGCGCCAGGAACAGCGTCGGGCGCAGCTCGTTCATCAGCTTTTCGTTGAGCAGGGCCGGCGGCAGCTTGCCCTGCGCATCGGCGTTCATGATCGCGAGGTCGACATTGAGGTCACGCTCGCCGCCACCAGCTGCGATGATCATGTCCATCCGCGACAGGATTTCCTGATCGCCTTTGACACCGGCGGAATCGAGCGCCAGCCCGGCGGCGTAGGTGCCGATCCGCTGCCACATCTCCATCTGACGCTGATCGCCTTTCTTGGGGATCTGGGCGTCGAAGCTCACGGGGGCGATCGGATGGATCACATATGGCGCGAGACGCGTGTCGTCGGCATTGACGCGCCGTTCGCCGAGCGCCTGCCAATGCGCATCCAGCCCTTCGCCGAGCGAGGAGAGCAGGCCGATGCCAGTGATCCAGACTTCCTTCTCAGCCATTACTCGTTGCCTGCAGCGGAAACCCGATCTTGTTGGCGAGCGCATCCATGTGCACACGCAAGTCGGGGCTTGGGAAGGGGATATGACGAAAGGTCAGCTCGGCGTTGCACTTGAGCTCCTTGCCGACGCGGACCTTCGCCGAGGTCACGGTGAAGCCTGAACCTTCGTGTTCGATCCTGGCTTCGATCGTCAGTGTCGAACTGGGGCTAACGAAGCCACGCATCTTGGCTTCCTTGACCATCGCGAGGAAAGGCATGCGCTCGAACTTGGTCAGACCGAGGATCAGCCAGCCGGAGCTCTGGGCCATTGCTTCGGTGAGCAGTACGCCGGGCATGATCGGGTAACCCGGGAAGTGCCCCGCGAACACCGAGTGGCTGTCCGGCGGGACATCCGCCTCGACGACAATGGTCCTTGCGTCGAGGTTGAGGTCGACGATCCGATCGATCAGCTGAAAAGTTTCAAGCTGCATGATGGGCGATTACGAGGCTGAGCCCGTGCCCGCGTTCTTGGCCGCAACCAGCTCGTCGATGCGGTCGGCGAGATTCTGCAACACGAAGTACTGCTCCGTCGTGGCCTTGCCGTCGTTGACCTCCTGGGTCCACTTCTCGAGCGGCATCTTGATCCCGAAGGCCTTGTCGATGGCAAAGGCGATGTCGAGGAAGTCGAGGCTGTCGATCCCCAGATCGTCGATCGCGTGGCTCTCCGGCTTGATCGTATCGCGCGGGATGTCGCAGGTCTCCGCGATAATGTTGGCGATCTGCTCGAATGTGGAGGACATCATTAAGCCTTTGATATATTGAAGGTAATTCCGGGTCGGCTCGGAGGAGGCGGGCGCGGTGCCCCGGATTGCCTGATTGCTGCTGCCGGAGTCGTGTGCCCGTATATCGGAGCAGGGCCGTTAGTTCAATGGAGCTTGGCCGGGCTGGCGAGGACGGTTTTTGGGTACGGTTCCAGCTCGCCTAGCCGCGTGGCACCACCGTAATCTTCGCGCAATCCCGGCGTCCCATCAGCACGCAATCCTGGGTCTTGCGCAAATCGGCGATGCTCATGGCGAGCCAGATGCCGATCGCGGTGAGCGCCACGGTGAAGGCGAAGGCGGCGATGTTGGCGAGCATGCGCTGACGGAAATCATCCGGCTCCTCGCGCGGCTTCTCATAGCGGGAAAGGTCGTTGGCGACTGAAACAGGAGCTATGGAAGCCGGGCGGGCCGATCGGACCGGCTCCTCGCGCTTGCCGGGTGGCTGCGCCGAGGTACGCGGCCGGAATTTGAGCACCACGTGCTCGTCATCCGAGGAAATTGGCCGCTGCGTCTTCACTGTTGTCAGTCCGGTCGCGTCGCCGCTCATGTCTAGCACGTTCGCTGCGCTTCACACAAATCATGATGCGCGCAGAGGTGGTATTTATCCTTCGATGGTCTCGTGGAACCGACTGTAGTCGATCCGCAGCCGGCCGTCGTCGGTCGCCTGCAGGATCTCGGCGTAGCGATGGCCGAAGCGGATGTCGACATGCTCGTAGGATTTTCGCGCGTGCACGTTTTGCGCTGCAACGTCGTCATAGCCCGACACGATGAGGCCGAGCCCGGCATTGACGGCTTCCAGGCCCGCGGCGTCGAGGCCGTAGAGCGGACTGTCCTGGTCGATCGCATGAAACAGGGTCCAGCTCAGCGCCAGCGCCGGGCTCTCGCTGCGCAGGAGCGGCAGTTCGTAGAACCGGCGGTAGGGCATGCCTTCCTTGCTGACGCCGTTCTTGAACAGCCACAGCCGCGCGGTGGCGTTGGCGATGATGTTGTGCCGCTCGTTGGCCATACGGATCATCAACGTGAGCTGGCCCTCATGGTCCGAGATCACGGGATTGTCGGCGAACAGCAGCCGCGCGCTCGGCCGCGAGAAGCGGGCGAAGATCAGCCCGGTCATCAGCGACATCGAGAAGATACCGGTGAAGAGTTCGATCGTGGCGATGAAGTGCCCGTAGTGCGTCTGCGGGTGCATGTCGCCATAGCCCGCGGTCGAGAGCGTCTCGATGCTGAAATAGAGGTAGTCGACGTATTGGCCGTCAGGCACGTTGGCGATCGGATGATCGCCGAGCCAATACAACCAGGCGAAGACGGCGTTGAAGCTGATGAACACCATTGCTGCACCGCCAATAAAGGCGGGCCAGGATGCTGTCATGCAACGATGGCTGATGTCTGCCCAGAAACTGAGCTCCAGCCCCTCGGTCACGACCTCGCGGTTGCCGAGACGGATGGTGCGCGCCTTCGCGCGTTCGCTTGCTCTCAATGCCATTCCGTCGAACCGGCTCTTCCGCCTGCCTGTGACATCATGTCATAATGGAACCCATTCCGGAGTGCCGGTCAAACGGGAGTGCACATGGCCCATACGCGCGAGCCTTACGTCAAACCGGTCCCGATCCTGTCGTTGCGGCCGACCCAGATGACGGTCGGCATGCATGAGGTGAAGGAGAAGCGGAAGCGCTGGCGCGAGCACAGTTCGGACAAGAAGCGCGCCGAGCTGCTCGGCAAGCACATGATCCCGGTGGTGCATGGTCCCGACGATCGCTACTACGTGGTCGATCATCATCACATGGCGCGAGCGCTGCACGAGGAGGGCGTCAAGGACATCCTGGTCACGGTGATCGGCGATCTCACGATGGTCGAGCGTGACGTGTTCTGGGGCGTAATGGACAACAAGCGCTGGGTCTATCCCTACAACTCCAAGGGCGAGCGCTGCCACTTCAAGGACATTCCGAAGTCGATCAAGGATCTCAAGGACGATCCGTTCCGCAGTCTGGCCGGCGAGATGCGCCGGGCCGGCGGCTTCGCCAAGGACACGACGCCGTTCAGCGAATTCCTGTGGGCCGATTTCCTGCGCCGCCACATCCCGCGCAAGACGGTGGAGAACAATTTCGCCAAGGCGCTGGAGAAGGGGCTGGCGCTGGGTCGCAGCGGGGGAGCGGTCTATCTGCCCGGCTGGTGCGGACCGGCATCCGACGACTGACCGGGCGCGGTCTCCGGTCCGTTCTGGTCCTCTTTGCCGCCGAGCGCGTGGTGCAGCCACCGCTCGGTCCGCTTGCCGAAGGTCAGCAGCAGAAATGCCAGCAAGAGCGCGGTGAGCACGATCGGCCAATGTCCGGCGCCGCAGACGATCCCGACGCATGCGGCGAAGAACGCGCATGCGGCGCTCGTCAGGCCGTGGACGTGAAAACGGTCGCCCCGCCGGACGATCACGCCAGCGCCGAGAAAGCCGATCCCGGTCAGCACGCCCTGAATCACGCGGCTGACCGCATCGGTGAATTTCCCGGGATCGACCCCATGCAAGGCCAGCAGCACGACGGTCGCGGTCGAGAGGCTGACGAGGCCGAGCGTCTTCAGGCCGATTGGCTTGCCGCGCAGGTCGCGGTCGAGCCCGATCGCGCTGCCGGCAAGCGTCGCCGCGCCGAGACGCAGGATGATCTCGCTCCAGTCTGGCAAGGCGTCCTCTATTTCGGCTGCCGGCCGAGCATATAGAATTCGCTGTTCGGCCGCATGCCGGTGACGTTCGCAAGCCGGTTCGAGAGCGCGAAGAAGGCCGCGACCGCGGCGATATCCCAGACGTCGTCGTCGCTGAAGCCGTGCGCGGCGAGCGCCGCGAAATCCGCCTCCGAGACTTCCTCGGCCGCGCGGCTAACCTTGATCGCGAAATCGAGCATCGCGCGCTGCCGCGGCGTGATGTCGGCCTTGCGGTAGTTGACTGCGATCTGGTCGGCGATCTCCGGGTTCTTGGCGCGGATGCGCAGGATCGCGCCATGGGCGATCACGCAATACTGGCACTGGTTGGCGGCGCTGGTCGCCACCACGATCATCTCGCGCTCGGCCTTGGAGAGGCCGGAGTCCTTCTCCATCAGCGCGTCGTGATAGGCGAAGAAGGCGCGAAACTCGTCGGGGCGGTAGGCCAGCGTGAGGAATACGTTCGGCACGAAGCCGGACTTCTCCTGCACCGCCAGGATGCGGGTGCGGACGTCCTCGGGGAGCTTGTCGAGAGCGGGCGTCGGGAAGCGTTTTGCGGTCGGCTGCGTCATGAGATGGTTCCGGCGTGCCGCGGGGACGCGGCGTCACGCGAAACCATAGTGGATGACGGCCTGGGCGCAAGGCGCATCGGCGCCCTGCCATGGTGATGCTAAGGCATGATCCGGAAAAGTGTGAAGCGGTTTTCCGACGAGATCATGCCCAAACAAGGAGCTAAAGCGCGACGACGATCGCGCTTTAGCGCAGCGGCTTCTTGAGGAGCGAGAAGCGGTCCGGATCGAGGCCCATTGACGGCTGCAGCATCGGCGCCTCGGCGGGCGCCATGGTGCGCGGCGGTGCCGCCGGAGCGTTGAAGTTGGCATCGCCGCTCGGCGAATCGCGATGCGAGGTGGCGCCGCGCCAGCGCTCCAGCACGGCGCTGACGAAATGCATGTCATGGCCGGCGGTGACCGACGGCACCGTCGCGATGGTGGCCTCGCCGCGCGGCAGCTGGTGCGGCGGCACCTCCTTGAAGCGCAGCCGGGTCGGCAGCGCCACGCCTTCGCCGAACGCCAGCACCTCGCGGGTGCCGAGCGAGGGCACGAATGACAGCAGGTTGGCGGCGGCATCCGACACCGCCGAGCGTAGCAGCGCCTGGTCGCGGTCGTTGGCGAGCCGCATCGTGAACAGCGTGTTGCACTGAGAGATGATGGTGGCGTCGAGCTCGGCCGGACGCTGGGTGATCAGGCCGAGATAGACGCCGTATTTGCGGCCCTCCTTGGCGATTCGCGACACCGCCTTGCGGGTCGGCCCGAAGCCGATGTTGCGGTCGGCGGAGGCGTAGCGGTGCGCTTCCTCGCAGACGAACAGCATCGGCGAGACGCCGTCGCTCCACAGCCCGAAATCGAACGCCATGCGGCACAGCACCGACACCACGGAATCGACGACTTCGGCGGGGAAGCCGGCGAGCTGCATGATGGTCATCGGCTTGCCGTTGGCGGGCAGGCGGAACAGATGGCTGATCACCTCGGCCATGGTATCGCCGCCGACATTGGCATTGTCGAACATGAAGGCGTAGCGGGGATCGTTGCGCACCGCGTCGATGCGCGAGATCAGCTTGTGATAGATGATGCGCGAGGAGCGGTTCTCGAGCTTGCCCATGCGCTCGTCGATCAGCGAGATCAGGTCGACGAGGCGGTAGGGCACCGGCGTATCGACGGTGTAGCCGACCTGCTTGGGGTCGATGCGCTTCAGTCCGAGACCGACCCGGTCGGAGTTCTGGTACTGGGTGTAGATGCCCTTCGCCATCGGGATCACTTCGGCGAGGATGTCGAGCTCTTCGGGCACGCCGGGCCGACCGCCGAACAGCACGTCGACGATCTCTTCGAAGTTGAACAGCCAGAACGGCAGCTTCAGGTTTCGCGGGTTGAGCACCTGCGCGCGCTCGCCGAAGCAGCGGCCGTATTCGTTGTGCACGTCGAGCAGGAAGATGCGCAGGTTCGGCCGCGACTTCAGGATCTCGTTGAGCAGCAGCGACACGCCGGTGGATTTGCCGACGCCGGTCGAGCCGAGCACCGCGAAGTGCTTGGACAACATTTCCTCGACGTCGACATAGGCGATCACTGAACGATCCTGCTGCAGCGTGCCGACATTGATCTGGTCCGAGCCGCTCGGCGCATAGACCGTGCGCAGCTCCTGGTTGGTGATCAGGTCGGTGCTGTCGCCGATGGTCGGATAGTGCGTGACACCGCGCTGGAACTTCGGGCGGTCGCCGCCGAGAATTTCGCCGAGCAGGTCGACCGAGGCGGTCGCCATGTATTCGTCGGACGCCGCCAGATTCTCGCACGACACTTCGGTGATCATGGCGACGATGACCGAGCTCGCGCAGCGGATGCTGACGAACCGGCCGACGGTCGCGCGCATTTCTGATAGCTGCATCTGGCCGCCGGCCAGCAGCCCAACCCGGGCCTGCGAGCCGCGTACAGAGATCACACGTCCGAAGGATGTCACAGTTCCAGCCTAGCTAGTTGGCAAAATCTAAATGTCCGGACCAATATGCGCGCCCGGGTTTGGAAAAACCGTTAAATCGCCGGGGGTGCACATCGGCTAAATCTACACTTTCCCGGTGACGATTTGTTTCTATCGTGCCGCGAGATTGCGTGTCGTCGCGTGCATCGGCGGCGAAATCGTCGCTTTCCGGCACAGCCGGGCCTGTTTCGCGGCTTTTTCCGTTAAGGCGGGATTCACCATCTCCGTGGAGGGCATCGGCGGCTCCGTAGGCTTACGGGAGTTTCTGCGGGATGTGTTCTGTTCTGTCTCCAGGTATCGTGTAACCGATTGCTAACTGCGAGTTGTAACGACCTTTCCATCAGTGCTGCGTAACGATGCCGCGCTCGGGAGAGATCAGCGTGCGCATCGAACACCGCAATTCATCGTCAGGAAATGCCGACGCCGGCACGACCAAGGGGCTGGCGTTCTGTGCCGGCCTGCTGGTGGGCAGCCTGTTCGGAAGCGCGACCGCGCAGTGGAGCGAGCGCGAAGGCCTGCTGATGGCGGCCTTCGCGATCATGGCCGTGATCGTCTTCCTGTTGCTGAAGCGGCACGAAGTCTCCGACGCGCGACTCGCCGCCGAACGTCGCAATCTGATGACCGCCGTGAACAACATTCCGCAGGGCCTCGTGCTGTACGATGCCTCGGCGCGCATCATCATCTGCAACCGTCCCTACATCGAGATGTTCGGGCTGTCGCCCGACGTGGCGAAACCGGGCAGCACCATGCAGCAGCTGATCGCGCACCGGCAGCAGACCGGCTCGTTCGATGGCGACGTCGACGATTTCTGCGATGCCATCATCGGCAACGTGAAGCTCGGCCGGGCTACGCGGCAGCTGACGCAGGCGCCGGGCGGGCGCGCGATCGAGATCGTCAACAAGCCGCTGCCGGAAGGCGGCTGGGTGGCGACCATCGAGGACATCACCGATCGCGCGCGCACCGAAAACAAGATCGCCCACATGGCGCACTACGATGCGCTCACCGATCTGCCCAACCGTGTCCTGTTCCGCCAGCGCCTGGAGCAGGCGCTGAAAACGATCAGGCCGGATCAGCAACTTGCGGTGATGTATATCGACATCGACGAGTTCAAGAGCGTCAACGACGCGCTCGGCCATCAGATCGGCGACGAACTGCTTGGCGCAATCGCCGATCGGCTGCGCAGCTGCGTCGGTGAAACCGATGTCGCGGCGCGGCTCGGCGGTGACGAGTTTGCCGTGATCCAGACCGCCGTCCGCGATCAGACCGAGACCATGCAACTCCTCGCAGCGATCTATCAGGCGATCCGCCAGCCGATCGATTGCAGCGGGCATCTGATCACCACCGATGCCAGCATCGGCATCGCCGTTGCGCCCGCCGACGGCCTCGACCTCGATCAATTGCTGCGCAACGCCGACCTCGCGCTCTATGGCGCGAAGAACGACGGCCGCCGCACCTACCGGTTCTTCGAAACCGGCATGGATGCGCGCGCCAAGGCGCGGCGCAGCCTCGAACTGGAATTGCGCCAGGCCATCGCCGACAGCAGCTTCGAGCTGCACTATCAGCCGCTGCTCCATCTCGAGGACGGCAAGGTCAGCTGCTGCGAGGCATTGGTGCGCTGGCGGCATCCGGAACGCGGCACCATCTCGCCCGCCGATTTCATCCCGGTCGCCGAGGACACCGGCCTGATCAACGATCTCGGGCACTGGGTGCTCAACACCGCGTGCCGGGAAGCGGTGAACTGGCCCGATCACATCAACGTCGCGGTCAACGTGTCTCCGATTCAGTTCAAGAGCCAGACGCTGGCGCTGAACGTCGCCGCCGCGCTCGCAGCGTCGGGGCTCGCGCCTGCGCGGCTCGAGCTCGAGATCACCGAAGCCGTGCTGATCCGCGACGACGACGCGGCGCTCGATGTCCTGCATCAGCTGCGCGAGCTCGGCGTCCGCATCGCGCTCGACGATTTCGGCACCGGCTATTCGTCGCTGAGCTATCTGCAGCGCTTCCCCTTCGACAAGATCAAGATCGACCGCGCCTTCATCAAGGATCTCGCCGGGACCGGTGCGTCGTCCACCATCGTCCAGGCCGTCGTGAACATTGCCGCCGCGAGCGACATGACGACGACCGCGGAGGGCGTCGAGACCGAGCAGCAGCGCAATCTGCTTCGCATCCTCGGCTGCACCGAGATGCAGGGCTATCTGTTCAGCCGGCCGGTGCCGGATCTCGAGATCCGCAAGCTCCTGTCGTCGCATCGCGAGAGGGCCGTTTCGGTCGCCTGACCGCCGGCCTCGGCCGCTTTCAATATGCGATTTTCCTGTATGTCGATGAACCCGGGGCAACCGTGTCAAGGTCGCCACCGCCGGCGCGCGCCTGATCCTGGCGCCGGACTGGAAGCCGATCGTTTGGACCGAGGAGGAGCGCAAGAGGGGCCAGGCCTGGGGGTTGAAGACGATCGATTCGTTCCACACCCACGGCACGCCGCCGGTGGCCGGTTAGGCAGATCGCGCGCGTCGATACGTCGCCGCGAACGCCCGCGGTCGATGACGACAACATGCGCGCATCATCGATATGATCCGGCTTCGAGCGAAGCTGCGCGACACGTGGATCGATGGGAGCAGGCACGATGGCTGGCAAGACGCCCAGGACGTCGGCGAAAGGCGCGAAAAAGAGCGCAAAGAGGAAAACTGCGAAGCGAGGGGCTGCAAAGCCGCGCCTGCTGGCAGGCGGCAATCCGCAGATCGCAAAGGGGTATGGCGACGCTCCGGTGCAAGCCTATATCGCTGCGATGCCGGGATGGAAGCGCGACGTCGGACACCGGCTTGACGCACTCATCGTGCGCACCATTCCTGGCGTGCATAAGGCAGTGAAGTGGAACTCGCCGCTCTACGGCATGGACGGTGAGGGCTGGTTCCTCGGCATCCATGTCTTCACGCGCTACGTCAAAGTCGCGTTCTTTCGCGGCGCGTCGCTGTGTCCGATGCCGCCCGGCGAGTCCAAGCAGCAGCACATGCGCTATCTCGACATTCATGAGAACGACGAGATCGACGAAGCCCGGTTCACCGCCTGGGTGAAGCAAGCCAGTCGATTGCCCGGCGAGCGGATGTGAGAGGGCAGGTCAGGATCGGCGAGCAACGGCTAAGACGTGCCGTCGATGCAGCCCTGCGCGCTGGATCATTGCCTCGCCGCGGGCGTTTGGTGTTAGGCTGCATCGCCTAACGTCAGAGGAAAACGTCGATGAGCGAACACACGAGGGACAAGCGCGTGCGAGAGGCGTCTCGCAGGCGATTCCTTCAGGCGGGCGCAGCACTGGCTGGGGGCTCCGCGATAGCTGGAGTTGCCGGTACTACCGCGCTTGCCGAACAGGGGAATAATCTTCCGCCCAACGTGCCGGAATGGATGAAAGCGCCTGGCGAGGCGATGGGAAGCCAGCCCTATGGCACGCCGTCGGTCCACGAGAAGGGCGTCGTCAAGAACATCTCGAAGACGCTGCCGCAATACATCTCCGCGTCGGGCCGTACGCCGTTGCAGGAGCTCGACGGCATCATTACGCCGAACGGCTTATTCTACGAACGCCACCATGGCGGCGTGCCGACCATCGATCCGGCCGAGCATCGGCTGATGTTGCACGGCATGGTCGATCGCCCGCTGGTGTTCACGATGGAGGACATCCGTCGCTTTCCATCGCAATCGCGCATCCACTTCATCGAGTGCTCAGGTAATCCGGTCTACACCAAGCCCTACGGCAAGACGGCCTCCGATCTCGTCGGCCTCTTGAGCTGCGCGGAATGGACCGGCGTGCCGCTGAAGACGGTGCTCGACGAAGCGGGCCTGCAGGCGGGCGCCAAATGGATCGTAGCCGAAGGCGCCGATGCCGCTGCGCTGACGCGCTCGATCCCGATCGAGAAATGCCTCGACGATGCCATGCTGGTCTACAGCCAGAACGGCGAGCGGCTGCGTCCGCAGCAGGGCTATCCGCTGCGGCTGCTGTTGCCGGGCTTCGAAGGCAACATGAACGTGAAATGGCTGCGCCGGCTCAAGGTGGTCGCCGAGCCGGCCTATTCGCGCGAGGAGACCTCGAAATACACCGACCCGATGCCGGACGGCACGTCGCGCGAATTCACCTTCTACATGGAGGCCAAGTCGATCATTACGCGGCCATCCGGCGGCCAGAAGCTGACCACGCATGGCTTTCACGAGATCACCGGGATCGCCTGGAGCGGCCACGGCAAGATCAAGAGCGTCGAGATCTCGCTCGACGAGGGCAAGAGCTGGCAGCAGGCGGAGCTGCAAGAGCCGGTGCTGACGCGCGCGCTCACGCGCTTCCGCTTGCCCTGGCACTGGGACGGCACTCCCGCGGTGATCCAGAGCCGCGCCGTCGACGAGACCGGCTACGTGCAGCCGACGCTGGCCGAATTGGTGGCGGTGCGCGGTCTCAACTCGTTCTACCACAACAACGCGATCTGGCCCTGGCGCATCGATGCGAATGGTGAGGTGACCAATGGCCAGGCGTAGGCTCAAGGCGGTGCTTGTCGTGGGCGCGATCGCGATGCTTGCCGCTGGGGCGCAGGCTGAGGATCGCTTTGGCATCGGGCGTCCGGCAACACCCGCCGAGATCGCGGGCTGGAACATCGACATCGGTCGCGATGGCTCCAACCTGCCGCCGGGCAGCGGCAGCGTCGAACGCGGCCGCACCGTGTTCACCGAGCAGTGCGCGGCGTGCCACGGCGACAACGGGCAGGGCGCCGTCGGCGACCGCCTGGTCGGCGGACAGGGCTCACTGGCGAGCGCAAAGCCGATCCGCACCGTCGGCAGCTACTGGCCCTATGCTCCGACCCTGTTCGACTACATCCGCCGCGCGATGCCGCAGAATGCGCCGCAGTCGCTGAGCAATGAGGACGTCTACGCGGTGTCCGCCTACATTCTCAGCCTCAACGGCATCGTCCCCGCCAACGCGGTGCTCGACGCGAAGTCGCTCGCCGCCGTCAAGATGCCGAACCGCGACGGATTCGTCGCCGACCCGAGGCCTGACGTCCATAATCGGTGAAGCGCGGGCCGGACGGCCGTCGCGCGCCGTTGTCGTCGCGCCGCGCCGGCGGCCGCCTCGCGCCATTGTGACCTGGCGGCCCCTGCTTCAGGAGTTTGGCCGTCACCACATCGGATTAGGGCACAGGGACGGCGCTGCCGCCCGTGCGCAGCTATTGGGCGAATTTCAATCGATGCATCGGAGAGGTCCTTTGGCCGGACTGAAGGCCGTCGCACCTGCCGTGCTGCTCGTGGGAATGACGCTCACGCCGGTCTCGGCAGATTTCGGAGCCGGCGCTTTTCGACGCGCAAAATCCGGGGCGGAGCGCCATCAACGGCGGCGCCCTGACGCCATGGGGTGAGGCCCAGCAGGCGCAGCAACTTGGCGGCAATCCGGCGAATGCCTATGGCGCCATACCGGCGGCACCGTCCTCGTCCTGCGCGCGCTATCGTTCGTTCGATCCTGCGTCCGGCACCTTCCTTGGCCGCGACGGCCGCCGCCATTCCTGCCAATAGGGTCTCGCGTTCCGCTTCGCGGTGGATAAGCGCGCCGGCTATCACCCGGTGCGCCAACCACCGCACGTCGGTTGCGCTATAGTGCGCCGATCGCGTCGGGTCCCGCCGGACCCGAACGGCGGAGGCAATTGGCGTGACAGACACCCTGGCCGGTTTCTGGGACCGAAAGTCAACCGCGGAGCTGTTGCGGGAAGCGGCGCGTGCCGACGGCGACGCGGAGACGCCGGTCTTCAAGCGCTCGCTCTCGGCGTTGCAACTGGTCACGCTCGGCGTCGGCGGCATCATCGGCGCCGGCATCTTCGTGCTGACGGGCCATGCGGCGGCCGCCAATGCCGGACCTGCCGTCACGCTGTCCTTCATGCTTGGCGCCGTCGCCTGCGCTTTCGCCGGCCTGTGCTACGCCGAGATGGCTTCGACGGTACCGATCTGCGGCAGCGCCTACACCTATGCTTACGCGACGCTCGGCGAACTGATCGCCTGGATCATCGGCTGGGACCTGATCCTCGAATATGCGGTCGGCGCGATCGCGGTCTCGGTCGGGTGGTCCGGCTATTTCGTCAGCTTGATACGCGATTTCGGCATCAACCTGCCGCGGCAATTCACCTCGGCGCCGTTCGCCTACGACGTCAACAACGGTGCGTGGTCGTCGACCGGCGCGGTGATCAACATCCCGGCGATGGCGATCATCGCCTTCGTCACCACGCTGCTCGTGATCGGCATTCGCGAGTCCGCGCGCTTCACCGGCTTCGTCGTCGTGGTGAAGCTCGTCGTCATCGCATTGTTTCTCGCCGCCGCAGCGTCCTCGGTCTCGCTGGCGAACTGGGTGACGGCGGGCAATCCGCAGGGCGCACTCATCCCGCCGAATGCCGGTCCCGGCGCGTTTGGCTGGTCCGGCGTGATCCGCGGCGCGGCCGTGGTGTTCTTCGCCTATATCGGCTTCGACGCGATCTCGACCGCGGCGCAGGAGGCGAAGACGCCCGAGCGCGACATGCCGATCGGCATCCTCGGCTCGCTCGTGATCTGCGCCGCGCTCTATGTCGCGGTCGGCTTCGTGCTGACCGGCATCGTGCCGTACGACAAGCTCAGCGTGCCCGATCCGATCGCGGTCGGCATCGATGCCGTCGGCATCGGCTGGCTCGGTCCCTTCATCAAGCTCGGCATCCTGTTCGGGCTGACATCGGTGATCCTGATCATGCTGCTCGCGCAGCCGCGGATCTTCCGCGCCATGGCGCATGACGGGCTGCTGCCGGGCATCGCCGCCAGCATCCATCCGCGCTTCCAGACGCCCTATGTCTCGACCATCTTCGCCGGCAGCGTCGCTGCAATTCTCGGCGGGCTACTGCCGATCGGGCTGGTCGGAGAGCTCGTCTCGATCGGCACGCTGTTCGCATTCACCGTGGTCTCGGTCGGAACGCTGGTGCTGCGTGTCCGCGATCCGGACCTGCCGCGCCCGTTCAAGGCGCCGGCGATCTGGCTGGTGGCGCCGGCAGCCGCGGCAACCTCGCTGTTCCTGATGTTCGGCCTGCCGCTCGACACCTGGATCAGGCTCGCGGTGTGGCTCGTAATCGGGCTTGCGATCTATGCCGCCTATGGTCGACGTCACAGCCGGCTGCGGGCGAGGGGTCGGGGGTAGGCAGGGCGGCTCCGGCTATCCGCATCATTGCGAGGAGCGGAGCGACGAAGCAATCCATCGTTCCGCATATGCTGAGACAATGGATGACTTCGCTTCGCTCGCAATAACGGTGAGGAGATTCCGACCAAGTGTCCAACAGCGTTGGGCTGTGCGTCCGCATTCTCGCGACGGGAATAGTCCGAGTCTTGCGTCATTTTCCAGCCTCTCAATAAGCAGAGGGCGCCGGAAAGCCTGGCGCCGGTCGCTCCCATGGGTCCCATGCAACAAGAAGCACGGGAAGTAGGAGACCACAGGTGAAACCGGATCGTTCCGGCTTTCCCGCGCGCAATAGCTGGCTGCGGGCGAGGGGCGCGAAATGCCGCGATCGCAAAATCCATCGAGCGCGTTGCGAGGAGAGCATCGGAAGATCGAACCCGGGTGCCTTATTCGTCATGCTGATGAGATCGATCAGAACAATTCATAACGCGCAGGTTCGACACTCGGCTAACCTGCGTTGGCGCTTTCAGACTCAAGGAGCAATGGACGCACTCTCGGGGCATTGGAGGGTATGTCCGAAGGCGCGGAGCGGCTGATGGACAAGGGACCAACCGCAGGATTTCCAACCGAGCGGATGCGTATCCTTGCATGACATGAAAAGAAACTTGGGGGTTAACATGAAAATGACTAGCAGCCTTATCCTCGGTTCGGCGGCGGTACTCGTCGCGGTCGGCGGAGCTCAGGCGGCCGATCTTCCCGTCAAGGCCAAAGCGGTCGAGTACGTGAAGGTCTGCTCCCTGTATGGTCCCGGTTTCTATTACATCCCGGGCACCGACACCTGTATCAAGCTGGGCGGCTACCTGCGCGCTGACGTCGTCGTAAACTCGAACTCGGATCACGTCGGCAACACCTCGGGTGCGGCGGGTGCGAGCAACCGGTTCACCAACGGCTACACTTGGCGTTCGCGTGAAGACCTGAACATCGACACGCGCACCGCGACTGAGTACGGCGTGGTCCGCACGTTCTTCGATGCGACGTTCAACTGGACCTCGGACAGCTACGCCGGCCAGGGCAACGGCTCAACCGTTTACTCGCCGATCGGCACGGTTCAGGCGCCGAACAACGCCAACACCGGTGCGGTCGCGGCTGGTACGGTCGGCGTCTACTACGCCTACATCCAGTTCGCCGGCTTCACCATCGGTAAGGCGGTCTCACAGTTCTCGGCTCCGTGGGCCAACTATCCGGGCAACAACTTCGACGGTCTCGTCGGCGGCGGCGGTACCATCACCGGCGTGAACCAGTTCACCTACACCGCTGAGTTCGGCAACGGCGTGTCGCTGTCTCTGTCGGCTCAGGACCAGACGGCCTACTATCAGGCTGGTGTTTTCAACCTCGGCGCTCCGGTCACCATCGCTCCTCCGGGCGCGCTCGGTATCTTCGGCATCAGCGACTACGCCGGCACGATTGCTCCGGACCTCGTCGCGATGCTGCGCGTCGACCAGGCTTGGGGTCTGTTCCAGGCGTCGTTCGCAGCGCATGACAACCACGTCGCCTACTACGGCGGCAATGAGTTGACCGGTCATCCGGAGGACAAGTGGGGCTGGGCTGGTCAGTTGGCCCTGTCGATCAAGAACATCCCGACCGGACCTGGCGACACCATCAACTTGCAGGGCGTCTACACCAACGGTGCGACGCGCTACAACATCCAGGACCTCGCCGGTTCGGCTGGTGCGAACGCTATCTTCGGCAGCACTGGTCTTGCTGGGGCCTACCAGAGCATCGGCTTCGGCGTTGCGCCGGACTCGGTATTCGTCACCGGCGGTTCGCAGCAGCTGATCACGACCTACGGTTTCCGCGGTGCATACGTGCACAACTGGAACCCCTACTGGAACACCAGCATCTATGGTGCCTGGGCCCAGGTTAACTACAACGGCACTGCCAAGGGCTATATCTGCGGTCTCGCCGGCAACGGTGTGGGCGGCACGTTCGCTCCGCTGCTTGTTGGTGGCGCAGCTCTGACCTCGTGCAACCCCGACTACAGCATCGCGCAGATCGGCACCCAGACCCAGTGGACCCCGGTGAAGAACCTGACCTTCACGGCAGACTTCACCTACACCCACCTGGACCAGAGCTTTGCTGGCACGATTGCCTATCCGGGCAGCGCCTCGATCGGCAAGCCAGCGGCGATCTACGAACTGAAAGACCAGAATACGGTTACCTTGCTCCTCCGAGCTCAGCGCAACTGGTGAATTATCGCAGTTGTCGAGCGATCGCTTCGGAAAGTTGAGCTTTCAAACGTATCATTGACCACAACCAGAGAGGTGTTCCTTCCATCTTCTGTACGACCTCCGAAGCCTCCGGCATGCCCGCCGGAGGCTTTTGATTCAGCGGGCGGCGGCGTGATTTGATTATCCAGCACAGCCCACACGAGCAAAAATGACATGCGGAGATCTGGGCCCAGGCTCGGAGTGAATCCCGTATGTGGCTTCGGTCATCCGGGCAACGAAGACTGATGCTGCCGATCGGACTGGCCGGCGAACTCGTTTCGATCGGCACGCTGGTGCTGCGCGTCCGCGATCCGGACTTGCCGCGCCCGTTCAAGGCGCCGGCGATCTGGCTGGCCGGCCGGCGCCACAGCCGGCTGCGGGCGAGGGACGGAGTGTAGGTCAAGCGCGGTGTCTCCGCGAAGAACCTGTCGTCCCTGCGAAAGCAGGGACCCATACTTCGCAGCGGGTGTTGTGGACGGGATTCGTCATTCCGGCGCGACAAGCCAATCAACATTCGTGGTTATAGGTCCCTGCTTTCGCAGGGACGACACCGGATTTGTTGCGGCATCGAGAGTTCGTCATTGCGCTCTAGCCGTGGCCCTCGCCGGCTTCACTCGATCGCATGCAACGTGCGGCGGATGGCCGCAAAAATCGCTTCGATCTGGTCCTCGGTGATAATCAAAGGCGGAGAGATCATCAACGTATCGGCGGCGGCGCGGATCAGGATGCCGTCCTCGTCGTAACACCGTCTGACGCATTCCGGCCCGCGCGTGCCGGGTGCGCCGTCGCGCGGCTTCAGATCGATCGCGGCGAGCAGGCCGATGTTCCTGATATCGATGACGTGCGGCGTGTCCCTCAACGCATGCGCCGCCGCCTCCCATACCGGCGCGATGCGGTGGGCGCGCTCGAACAGGCCGAGGTCTTGGTAGACGTCGAGCGCGGCGAGTCCGGCCGCGCAGGCCAGCGGATGCGCCGAGTAAGTATAGCCGTGGAACAGCTCGACGGTGTTTTCCGGGCCGTTCATCAGCGCGGAGTAGACCTTGTCGCTGACGATGACGCCGCCCATCGGGACGGCGGCATTGGTCATGCCCTTGGCGCAGGTGATGAGATCGGGCGTCACGCCGAGCGCATTGGCTGCGAACGGCGCGCCGAGCCGTCCGAAGCCGGTGATCACCTCGTCGAAGATCAGGAGGATGCCGTGCTGATCGCAGATCTGGCGCAGCCGCTCGAGATAGCCCGCTGGAGGCGGGTAGACGCCGCCCGAACCGGTCACCGGCTCGACGATCACGACCGCGACGGTCGAGGGATCGTGGATCTGCAGGAGCTTGTCCAGCTCATCGGCGAAATGCGCCCCCCATTCCGGCTGCCCGCGCGAGAATGCGCTGTGCTCGGGATCGTGGGGCAGCGCCAGATGGTCGACCTCGGGCAGCAGCGGGCCGAAATCGCGGCGGTGACGATACAGGCCGCTCACCGACAATCCGCCCCAGCCCATGCCGTGATAGGCCTTGGCGCGCGAGATGAAACGGATGCGGCTGGCCTCGCCGCGGGCGCGGTGATAACCGCGTGCAATCTTGAGCGCGGTGTCGACCGATTCCGATCCGGAATTGGTGAAGAACACATGGTCGAGACCTTCGGGCGTGATCTCCGTGATGCGTCCGGCGAGCTCGAATGCGGCGGGGTGGCTCATCTGGAACGAGGACACGAAGTCGAGTTTCGCGGCCTGCGCCTGGATCGCCTCGACGATCCGCTTCTGGCCGTGACCGGCGTTGACGCACCAGAGCCCCGCCATGCCGTCGAGAATGCGCCGCCCGTCCTGGGTGATGTAGTGCATGCCCTCGGCGCCGGTGAACAGCCGCGGATTCGACTTGAACTGGCGATTGGGCGTCATCGGCATCCAGAACGGCTCCATCGCCTCGCGGGTGAGGGGCGTGTTGGTTGCCGCGGCGTGCGGTGAATGCATGGAGGCCTCCTGTTACTTGCGGGTGTTGCTGCGGCCGTTGGCCGGATCGTCGGTGACGCGCTTGACCTTCGAGGCGCCTTCGAGATGCTTGCGCATCAGCGCGGAAGCGGCCTCGCGCTCGCCGGCCTCGAGCCGGTCGAGGATCGCAAGATGCTCGCGGCAGTTCACCAGCACGCGCTCATAACCGAAGGTCCAGTCGTAGTTCGCAAAGCTGCGCAGCCGGTTCTGCTGCTGCACGGCAACCAGCAGGAAGCGGTTGCCGGAGGCCGCCGCCAATCCCTCGTGGAACGCAGCGTTCATCTCGAAGAAGGCGATGCTCGCGGTCTCGCTCCAGGTCTGCTTCATCGCATCCTGATGACGCCGGCGCATCTCGGCGGCCCAGACCGGATCGAGCCGAAAGCCCGGCTCCAGCAGGGCGGCCGGCTCGATCAGCATCCGGTAGCGGTAGCTCTCCTCGCGCGCTTGCGCATCGGCGATGATCGGCTGGAATCGCCAACCATGTCCGGGCTTGCGCTGCACCGCTGCGACCTCCGCAAGCTTGGCCAGCACGCGCTGCACCACCGGACGCGAGGCGCCGTAGCGCTGCATCAGGTCGCGCTCGGAGACGTCGACCGGAAGGCGGCCGCTGCGCCGGTCGCGCGCGATCGCGACGAACAGCCGGTCGGTATCCGCAGGCGCGGGTCTGCCTGATGTCTTCGGCGCCGGCGGAGCCGTATCGGTCACGAAGTAGCCGCGGCTTGCGCCGACCCGGATCAGGCGGCGGCCTGCCAATAATTTCAGCGCCGCGCGCACCGGCGTGCGCGAAACCTGCAGCCGTTCCGCCAGCGCCACCTCCGCAAGTCGCGTGCCGGGCGCGAGTTTTTCCGCCCGGATCAGTTCCAGGATGCCCGCGGACAGTTCGCGTTGCAGGCGGCTGGGGGCTGCCTTCGCAATGGGCGCAGATTTTTGTTTCATGTGCTCACAAAATACATTAGCCTTGGCGGAAACGCAAAAGGAAGTTGGCGCAAACCATGGTCGAACCGTTTCCCCTGATCGAGATTTCCGGTGCGCCGCACGAGCGCGGCAAGCAGTATGGCCGCCAGGCGGCCGACCGCATCCGCAAGGGCACCTCGCACTATTTCTCGCAGCTCAAGGAGCTCTCGCTCGATGCTGCCGGCGTCGCCGAGTTGGTGCGCGACTATCTTCCGGTCATCGCGGCGTTCGAGCCGACCTATATCGATGAGATGCACGGCATTGCCGAGGGCGCCGGCGTTCCGTTCGAGGATATCGTGCTGCTCAATGCCCGCACCGAGATCCTCAAGCTCGCCGAGCCATCGGTCCGGGCGCGGCTGAAGACGCCCGACGAGCCCGATGGCTGCACCGGCGTCGTCGTGCTGCCGCAGGCGACCGCGTCGGGGCGGCTGATCCACGCCCAGAACTGGGATTGGAAGCGGGAATGCGCCGAGACCGCCGTCGTGCTGAAGGTGCGCCGCGACGATGGTCCGGATCTCATGACCTTCACCGAAGCCGGCGCGCTCGGCCGCTGCGGCTTCAACGCGGCCGGCATTGCCATCACCGCGAACTATCTGCAGTGCGACCGCGACTATCGTCAGATCGGCGCGCCGCTGGCGCTGATCCGGCGCAAGGTGCTGGAGAGCGAGCATGTCGCGCTGTCGATGCGCACGGTCTATTGCACCAGGAAGTCCGCCGCCAACAACATGATCGTCAGCCATCGCGACGGTGTCGCGATTGACTTCGAATGTGCACCGGACGAGACCTTCCAGGTGCATCCCGATCGTGGGCTCTTGGTGCACGCCAATCATTTCGTCAGCCCGGTCGCGCTCGGCAAGCTCAAGGACACCGGCATCGCCAGCACGCCCGACAGCCTCTATCGCGATATCCGGGTTCGCGATCTGTTGCAGCCGCATCTCGGTGCCATCAGCTTCGAGACCGTGAAGTCGGCGCTGTTCGACGATTTCGCCTATCCGTGGTCGGTGTGCCGGCCGCCGCGCCGTAATCTCGGCAACAATCTCAGCGCGACGGTCGCGATGATCCTGATGGAGCCGGCGAGCGGGCTGATGGAAGTCGCGCCGCTGCCGGCGCTGAACCGGCAGTTCACGTCCTATCGGCTCGAGGTCACCGCCAGCCCTCGCAATGAGGCCGCGCCATCGGTGACCGCGAGGGCGTCCTGATGGTCCTGCGTCGGCCATCACGCGGGATGATGGTCGGCCTGCTGGCGCTGTCGGTGATGCTGGCGGCGCCGCTGCGCGCCGACGCCGAGACGCTGCTGCGCACGCGGCTCAACGCCGACATCCGCTCCACCGATCCCGGCACCAACCGGGACGCTAACACCGACGGCGTGATGGCGCATATCGTCGAGGGCCTGGTCGCGTTCCGCGACGATACCTCGATCGGGCCGATGCTGGCGGACAGCTGGACCGTCTCGAACGACGGCAAGACCTACTCCTTCCACCTCCGGCAAGGCGTCAAGTTCCACAATGGCGCCGGCATGACCGCGGATGACGTCATCTGGTCGCTGAAGCGCTGGCTCGATCCCGCCACGCAGTGGCGCTGCCTGTCCGAATTCAGCGCGACCGGCATCGCCCAGATCCAGAAGATCGAGGCGCCTGACGCGAAGACCGTCGCGATCACGCTGGACCGGCCGACGGCGTTGTTCCTGTCGACACTGGCGCGGCCCGATTGCGGGCAGACCGCCATCATCCACCGCGACTCGGTCGGGCCTGACGGCAAGTGGATCGCGCCGGTCGGCACCGGACCATTCAAGCTTGGCGAATGGAAGCGCGGCCAGTACGTCGATCTGGTGCGCTTCGACGGTTACGCCGCGCGCAGCGAGCCGCGTACCGGCTATACCGGCACCAAGATCGCGCAGGTCGACCGGATCAGGTTCAACGTCGTTCCCGACGGCTCGGCGGCCAAGGCCGGCCTGTTGTCCGGCTCGCTCGATGCGATCAGCAACCTCGCGATCCCCGATGTCGAGGACCTCAAGACGCGGCCGGACGTGCAGCTCAGCATCACGCCGGCGCTCGGCCTCACCGGCATCCTGTTCCAGACCCGCGATCCCTTGCTCAAGGACGTACGGATTCGGCGGGCGATCGCGCTCAGCCTCGACACCCCGCAGATCATCGACGCGGTCATGGAGGGCATCGCGCGCGCCAACAATTCGGCGTTGCCGATCGGAAGTCCGTTCTATAGCGAGGTCGAGACCCACGGCTACACGCAGAATATCGCGGAAGCCAAGAAGCTGCTCGCGCAGTCCGGCTATCACGGCCAGCCGATCAAGATGATCGCCAACAAGCGCTACAGCTACGTGTTCGATTCAGCCGTGCTGGTGCAGGCGATGGCGCAGGCCGCGGGCATCAATATCGAGATCGAGGTGCTGGACTGGGCCGCCCAGCTCGATCGCTACAACCGCGGCGATTACCAGTCGATGGCCTTCGTCTACTCGCCGCGGCTCGACCCGTCGCTCTCTTTCGAGATGCTGATGGGGCCGAAGGCGACACAGCCGCGCAAGGTCTGGGACGATCCGGAGGCGCAGCGGCTGCTGCAGGAGTCGATGATGATCGACGACAAGGCGAAGCGCCAGCTACTGTTCGACGAGCTGCACCGCCGCTTCATCGACGATGTACCGATGATCGTCCTGTTCAACGGCGCCGAGATCGCCGCCCTGCGCAACAACGTCAAGGGATTTGCCGGCTGGCTGTTCGGACAGCCGCGCTTCTGGGGCGTGAGCCTGCAGTAGGGGAGGGACGCGGCGATGCTCGGCTACCTCGCACGACGGCTGGCCATGACGATCCCGACGCTGCTCCTGGTGGCGGTCGCGGTGTTCACCTTGGTGCGCCTGATCCCCGGTGATCCGGTGCAGGTGATGCTGGGCGACAACGCCGATCCCGCGCAGGCCGCGCAATTGCGCGCGCAGCTCGGGCTCGACCAGCCGGTGCCGCTGCAATTCCTGTACTGGCTCGGCAAGCTTGCAACCGGCGATCTCGGCCATTCCATCACCAATAATCTTCCGGTGCTGCCGCTGATCCTGGAGCGCTTCCAGGTCTCGGCCACCATCGTGCTGGTGGCGGTTGGCCTTGCCGCCTGCATCGCGGTCGTGGCCGGCTTGATCGCGGCCTGGAAGCAGAACAGCGCACTCGATCTGGCGATCATCGGCGGCGCAACGCTGCTGCTATCGATCCCGAGCTTCTGGCTAGGCCTGCTGCTGCTCCTGCTGTTCGGGTTGAAGCTGAAATGGCTGCCGGTGATCGGCTACGTGCCGTTCTCTGAGGATGGCTGGCAGGCGATGTTGTTCATGGTGCTGCCGATCGTGACGCTGACCGCGGTCGAGATCGGCGTGCTGACGCGGATGGCGCGGGCGGCCTCGATCGAGGTGCTGCGGCTCGAATATGTCACGCATGCGCGCGCCAAGGGCGTCCCGGAATGGCTGGTGCTCGGCCGCCACGTTCTGCCCAACGCCTTTGCGCCGACCTGGACGCTGATCGGCCTCGTGCTCGGCCATCTGCTCGGCGGCATCGCCGTGATCGAGACCGTGTTCACCCTGCCGGGGCTCGGAAGGCTGCTGGTCGATTCGATCTTCGCGCGCGACTATCCGGTGGTGCAGGGCTGCCTGCTGTTCACCGCGGCGATCTATGTCGTCGTCAATCTGATCGTCGACCTCTGCTATCCGCTGTTCGACCCAAGGGTGGCCGTGGCATGAAAAGAGTTGCCCTGACATGAAATCGCGGATCAACACCCTGATCGGCGGCGCGCTGATCGCCTTGCTGCTCGGCACCGCCGCGACTGCCGCGTTCTGGACGCCGTTCGATCCGCTGCGGATCAACCTGAAGGCGCGGCTGCAAGCGCCGTCCCTGCTGCACTGGTTCGGCACCGACGAATTCGGCCGCGACGTGCTGAGCCGGCTGATGGCGGGGGCCGCCGCCAGCGTGGTGGTGGCGCTCGCCACCGTACTGATCGCCGTCAGCATCGGCGTGTTGGTCGGTGGGATCGCCGGCTATCTGCGCGGCTGGACCGATCGCATCATCATGGCCGTCAACGACGCGCTGCTGGCGTTTCCCGGCATCCTGCTGGCGCTTGCGGTGATGATCGTGATCGGCGCCAACAAGACCGGCCTCGTGCTGGCGCTGGGGCTCGCCTATATCCCGTCGGTTGCGCGCGTGGTGCGCGGCACCGTGCTGTCGATCCGCGAGAAGGAGTATATCGAGGCCTCGCGGGTGATCGGCAACTCCGAACTTTATTCGATGCTCCGCCACGTGCTGCCCAATGCAATCGCGCCGGTGGCGGTGCTGGCGACCAGCATGTTCGGCTGGGTGCTGCTGGCCGAGAGCGCGCTGAGTTTCCTCGGCCTCGGTGTGCCGCCGCCGGCGCCGACCTGGGGCAACATGCTGGCGGCGAGCCGTCCGTATATGGAAACCGCGGCCTGGCTCAGCATCGCACCGGGGCTGTGCATCGCGCTGACGCTGCTCGGCATCAATCTGCTCGGCGATTCCCTGCGCGATCGCCTCGATCCCAGGATGGCGCACGGATGACCGCGCCGCTGCTCACGGTCGATCAGCTGCGCATCGAGGCCGCCAGGACCGCTGCCGTCGTCGTCGACGATGTGTCGTTTGCGATCGAGCGCGGCGAATTCCTCGCCGTGGTCGGCGAGTCCGGCAGCGGCAAGACCGCCGCGGCGCGCGCCATTCTCGGCCTGCTGCCGCCTGGCCTGCGGCGGGTCGGCGGCGCGATCCGGCTCGACGGCGAGGACCTCGCCGAGATCGCGCCGCGGCGGATGCGCGCGCTGCGCGGCCGCTCGGTCGGCATGGTATTCCAGGAGCCAATGGTCTCGCTCAATCCGGCGATCAGCGTCGGCGCGCAGATGGCCGAGGGACTTGCCCTGCACGAGAGGCTCACGCGAGCCGAGATCAGGCAGCGTTGCCTCGACATGCTGGCGCGGGTGCAGATCCGCGATCCCGCGCGAACCTTCGATGCCTATCCGCATGAATTCTCCGGCGGCATGCGCCAGCGCATCATGCTGGCCTCGGTGATGCTCTTGAAACCGAAGCTGCTGCTGGCCGACGAGCCGACCACCGCGCTCGACACGTTGAGCCAGCGCGAGGTGCTCGACCTGATGGTCGAACTGGCGCGCGATCACGGTACCGCGGTGATGCTGATCACCCACAATCTCGGCCTGGTGTCGCGCTATGCGCAGCGCGCGGTCGTGTTGCGCCAGGGCAAACTGGTGGAGACCGGCAGCGTCCGGCAAATCCTCTCTGCGCCGCGCGAGGCCTACACAAGGCAACTCGTCGATGCGCTGCCGCGGCGGAGTTCTGCGAGCGGGCGCCGCGTGGCCGGCGACCCGCTGATCAGCGTGCGTGGCCTGAAGGTTTCGTTCGGCGGGCGGCAGCGGCTGTTCCGGAGGGATGCCGATGTTGCGGCGGTCAATGGTGTCGACCTCGAAATCGGCGCGGGGGAGACCGTCGCCGTGGTCGGCGGCAGCGGCTCGGGCAAGACCACGCTCGGCCGCGCCATGCTGCGGCTGATCCCGGCGGCCGGAGGTGAGATTCGCTTTCAGGGCAGGGACGTGATCGGAACGCGCGACCGCGCGTTTCGCCTGGCCTCGCAGCTCGTATTTCAGGATCCTTATTCGTCGCTCGACCCGCGCATGCGGGTCGGCGAGATCGTCGCCGAGCCGCTGCGGCACGTTCCGGAACTGTCGTCCCGCGAGCGCGATCGGCGCGTTGCCGGCATGCTCGAGGAGGTCGGGCTTGCCGGCTTTGCCCAGCGCTGGCCGCATGAGCTCTCCGGCGGTCAGCGCCAGCGCATCGCGATCGCGCGTGCGATCGTGCGGCATCCGTCCTTCGTGGTCGCCGACGAGCCGGTTTCCGCGCTCGACATGACGATCCAGGCCCAGGTGCTGAAGCTGTTCGAACGGTTGCAGGCGCAATACGGCTTCGCGTGTCTGTTCATCAGCCATGACCTCGCCGCGGTCGAGCAGGTCGCCGACCGCGTGGTGGTGATGCAGGCCGGCCGCATCGTCGAGCAAGGGTCGCGCGACGACGTGTTCGACCGACCGCAGCACGAATACACGAGAGCGCTGCTCGCTGCGACGCCAGTGCTGGATCTTGCCGGGCAGGCCGCCGCACGCGTGTCGGGCTGACGAAAAGTCAAGGCTGATGCGGCTATAGTGTGCTGGCGCTCGGCCTGCTACACTTGCTCGCTCCGATAGAAGCAACATGCACCGCACCCAGACGATGCAAATCGGGGGGAACTCCAATGCGAAATCCACGAACGGGCGCGCGATGGATGGTCGCTGCCATTGTCGCGATCGGCGTCACGGCGTCGCTCCCTGGCCGCGCCGCGTCGGTTGCGCCGGTCGCCGCCGAGAACGGCATGGTCGTCTCCGCACAGCATCTTGCGACGCAGGTCGGAATCGAGGTGTTGAAGCGGGGCGGCAACGCCGTCGACGCCGCGGTCGCGGTCGGTTACGCGCTGGCGGTAGCCTATCCCGCCGCCGGCAATCTCGGTGGCGGCGGCTTCATGACCATTCAGCTTGCGGACGGGCGCAAGACTTTCCTGGATTTCCGCGAGACCGCGCCGAAGGGCGCCACCGCCAACATGTATCTCGACAAGGACGGCAACGTCATTCCGGGCCTGTCGACCAAGGGACATCTCGCCGTCGGCGTGCCCGGCTCGGTGGCCGGCATGGAATATGCGCGCGAGAAATACGGCACGATGAAGCGTGCCGACGTGATCGCGCCGGCGCTGCAACTCGCCGAGGACGGCTTCGTGCTGGACCAGGGCGACGTCAGCATGCTGGAGACCTCGACCAAGGATTTTCAGAACGATCCGGCCTCGGGCGCGATCTTCCTCAACAACGGCAAGCCGTTCCAGGTCGGCGAGCGGCTGACGCAGCACGAGCTTGCTGAAACGCTGCGCGAGATCAGCAAGCGCGGCACCGACGGCTTCTATAAGGGCTGGGTGGGCGCGGCGATCGTCGCCTCGAGCCAGGCCGGCAAGGGCCTGCTCACGCAGGAGGACCTCGATAACTACAGGGTTCGCGAGCTCGCGCCGGTCGAGTGCGACTATCGCGGCTATCACGTGGTCTCGGCGCCGCCGCCAAGCTCAGGTGGCGTCGTGATCTGCGAGATCCTCAACATCCTCGAGGGGTATCCGCTGAAGGAGCTCGGCTACCATTCCGCGCAGGCGGTGCACTACCAGATCGAGGCGATGCGCCACGCCTATGTCGATCGCAACAGCTATCTCGGCGACCCCGACTTCGTGAAGAATCCGCTCGAGCGTCTGCTCGACAAGGATTACGCCGCCAAGATCCGTGCCGTTATCGACCCGGCCAAGGCCGGCGTGTCCAAGGACCTCAAGCCGGGCGTTCCGCCGCATGAGGGCAGCAACACCACGCACTATTCGATCGCCGACAAGGACGGCAACGCTGTGTCGGTCACCTACACCCTCAATGACTGGTTCGGTGCCAAGGTGACCGCGGCCAAGACCGGCGTGCTGCTGAACGACGAGATGGACGACTTCACCGCCAAGGTCGGCGTGCCGAACCTCTACGGCCTGGTGCAGGGGGAGGCCAATTCCATCGTCCCCGGCAAGCGTCCGTTGTCCTCGATGAGCCCGACCATCGTCACCAGGGACGGCAAGCCGGTCATGGTGGTGGGGACTCCGGGCGGCAGCCGCATCATCACCGCCGTGCTGCTGACGATGATCAATGCCATCGATTACGACATGAACGCGCAGGAAGCCGTGGACATGCCGCGCTTCCACCAGCAATGGCTTCCGGATCTGACCAACCTCGAGGACTTCACGCTCTCGCCGGACACGCGGAAGATTTTGGAAGGCATGGGTCAAAAGTTCGGGCCGCCACAGCCGGCCAATCATCTCGCGGTCATCATCATTGGTGCGCCATCGCTGGGCGGCAAGCCGGTCGGCAACAACCGCTTCTATGGAGCGAACGATCCGCGCCGCAATTCGGGGCTTGCCGGCGGCTATTGATTGCCGTGGTCCGATGGCGGCGCGGCGAGGGCGCGACGCCTGCGAGATCGACCCTCGCGTCAGGCGACGGCCGTCGACCTGCCGTCCTCGTGCCCGCTCGTCAGCAGCAGGCGCCGGCGGATCGCATCCTCGACCAGGGCCAGCGACTGCTTTGCTTCACGGGCCTCGGCTTCGGCGGCCTGGGCCCGGAATTCGGCCGCGTCGAGCTGCTCTTGCTGGGACTCGATACGCCGGCGGGCCTCTTCGAGCGCCCGGGATGCATCCCTCAGCTTGCGCTCGGTGGCGGCGATGATTTCGAGCTGCGCCTGTTCGGCTGCCTCAGCACGCGCCTCGCCGGCGCGGGCCCGGTCCTCGATGCTGCGGAACAGGTCCGCCGCCTGATAGACGAGGTCCAAGGCTTCGGTGCCCATCGCCGATGTGGGAGGTCTCGGAAATCCGAGGACATTCGGGTCGGCCGCAAAAGGCCGTCTAAATCCGCGCAGTGCCATGCTAGCCAGCCCTCGCGAGTCGCGTGTACGACAACAACTTGCGGTAGTTATGGTTAATAAACCATTAATCCTGTCGGCTCGCCGGCGCTGTCCACCGGTTTCTGACGACACGGTGCCTGCAACGGCAGCGGGGTAGTGAAACCGCTCGGACCGGCCTGCGCTTTTCTTTCGCAACCGGCTCGCCGCGCAAGCGCGGCGATCGGCGATCCGCGTGCCGCGTTCCCGGCAGGCCGGCGAATCGGAAGACGGAAGGTTGGGAGGGCTGCAGGTCGACGCGGTCCCGCGGAGTGTCCGAACAGCGGGGAGGGCCCTGATTTGGCTGCGCGCACGAGCCGGGCTCTATGGCATAAGTTTGGCGCCTGGCGCGCTTTAATTCTGCTGTGTTGAATTGCAGGTCCATGGTGTGACCGATATACCGGGCGGCCTAAGTGGCACGCAGCGCCCTCAGAACGAGCGACGTATTCGCCACGGAAAATCTGGTCGATGAAATTTCTGTTGCGGTTCTTCGGGTTCCTGTTCACCGCAGGAACCATCCTGTTCCTGGCTGGTCTCGCCGCGGTCGCAGGGCTATTCTGGCATTTTTCCAAGGACCTGCCCGACTATTCGCAGCTCCAGAACTACGAGCCGCCGGTGATGACCCGCGTGCACGCGGCCGACGGATCGCTGCTGGGCGAATTCGCCAAGGAGCGCCGGCTCTATCTGCCGATCCAGGCCGTGCCGAAGCTCGTGATCAACGCTTTCCTCGCGGCCGAGGACAAGAATTTCTACGAGCACGGCGGCGTCGACTACACCGGCATGGCGCGCGCCGGCGTCTCCTACATCCAGAACTTCGGTTCCAACCGCCGTCCGCAGGGTGCTTCCACGATCACCCAGCAGGTCGCCAAGAACTTCCTTCTGACCAACGAGGTGTCGTTCACCCGCAAGATCAAGGAAGCCCTGCTGGCGATGCGAATCGAGCGGGCCTATTCCAAGGACAAGATCCTCGAGCTCTATCTCAACGAAATCTATCTCGGCCTCGGTGCCTACGGCATCGCGGCGGCCTCGCTGGTGTATTTCGACAAGTCCGTCAATGAACTGACGGTCTCGGAAGCGGCCTATCTGGCGGCGCTGCCGAAAATGCCGGCCAGCCTGCATCCGGTGCGCAACCGCGCGCGCGCCATCGAGCGGCGCAACTACGTGATCGACCGCCTGCAGGAGAACGGCTGGATCACCGCTGCCGACGCCGACAAGGCGCGCAAGGAGCCGCTGACCGTCACCAACCGCAGCAACGGCGCGCACACCTTCGCCGGCGAATATTTCTCCGAAGAGGTCCGCCGCGACATCTTCGAGCGCTATGGCGAGAAGAAGCTCTATGAGGGCGGCCTGTCGGTGCGCACCACGCTCGATCCCAAGGTCCAGGTGATGGCGCGCAAGGCCATGGTGGCGGGGCTCGTGAACTATGACGAGCAACAGGGCTATCGCGGCGCAATCCAGAAGCTCGACCTCACCAGCGACTGGGGCGTCCCGCTCGCCGAGATCAAATCGCTCTCGGACATCTCGCCGTGGCGGATGGCGGTGGTGCTGGAGAGCAACGACCAGTCGGCGCGGATCGGCTTCCAGCCCGGCCGCGAGCTCGGCGGCGCCGTCAGCAAGCAGCGCGAGACCGGCATCATCACGATGGACGGCGTGCGCTGGGCCAGGACCAAGGGCAAGACGCCGACCGCGGTCTCGCAGGTGCTGCAGCCCGGTGACGTGATCTACGCCGATCCGCTGTTCAAGGACGGCAAGGCCGTCGAGGGCCAGTACCGGTTGCGCCAGATCCCCGAACTGTCGGGCGCGATGGTGGCGATGGATCCGCACACCGGGCGCGTGCTCGCGATGGTCGGCGGCTTCTCGTTCGACCAGAGTCAGTTCAACCGCGCGACGCAGGCCTATCGGCAGCCCGGCTCGACCTTCAAGCCGATCGTCTATTCGACCGCGCTCGACAATGGCTACACCGGCTCGACCGTGATGATCGACGGGCCGATCGAGATCGACCAGGGGCAGGGCAACATCTGGCGGCCGGAGAACTTCTCCACCGGCAAGTATCAGGGCCAGGTCACGCTGCGCAACGCGCTGCGCCTGTCGCTCAACACCGTGACCGTGCGGCTGGCCCAGGAGATCGGCATGCCTGTGATCGGCGAGTATGCCAAGCGCTTCGGCGTCTATGACGAGCTGCCGAACTATCTCGCCTATGCGCTCGGCGCCGGCGAGACCACAGTGATGCGGATGGCCACGGCCTATTCGATGATCGCCAATGGCGGCGTCCGCGTGAGGCCGACCCTGATCGACCGCATCCAGGACCGCTACGGCCACACCATCTTCAGGCACGACCAGCGCGAATGCCGCGGCTGCGACGCGCCGGAAGGCTGGAAGAACCAGCCCGAGCCGCAGCTCGTCGACCGCCGCGAAAGAGTGCTCGACGCGATGACCGCCTACCAGATCACCTCGCTGATGGAGGGCGTGATCCAGGCCGGCACCGGCACCGCGCTGAAGGAGGTCGGCAAGCCGCTGGCCGGCAAGACCGGCACCTCGAACGAGGCCAAGGATCTCTGGTTCGTCGGCTTCTCGCCGGACCTCGTGGTCGGTCTCTATGTCGGCTACGACAAGCCGCGCTCGCTCGGCCGCAACGCGCAGGCCGGCCACACCGCGGCGCCGATCGCGCGCGACTTCCTGAAACTCGCGCTGGCCGACAAGCCCGCCACCCCGTTCAAGCAGCCGGTCGGCATCCGCCTGGTGCTGGTCGATGCCAAGACCGGTCTGCGCGCGACGCCCGGTCAGAACAGGGGCGTCGTGCTCGAGGCCTTCAAGCCGGGCCAGGCGCCGCCGTACTATGATCCGACGCTGGTCGCCGGCACCGATGTGATCGACGGGACCCAGCAGGGCATCTCGCCGGACGCGGATCGCGCCGTGATGCGGTCGGGGACGGGCGGGCTGTATTGACGCCGAAGTGCAAGACAGTCCCGTTGGGTGGTGCGGCGCTTCGCCGCCGTGGTTGAACGCGCCGCGCGCGGCGCCGACCCAAAATAGAGTGCTCGACCGGAGAGCCCCTGCAACGAGGCGTTCCCTTCGCGTCCGGGCGCGCCGAGCCGCGGATCGCGATGGTCAAGGCGTTGCTTGTCGTAATACGGCTGATCTGGACCGTTGTTGTGGTTGGGGCGGCAACCCTGATGGGCGCGGTCCTTGGATGGGGGTGGCACGGCTGGATTGGTGCCGTCGCGCTCGGCACCGTAGGATTTGGCATTGGAGCCCTGCTTGCAGCGTGCCCCGAAGTGCTGCTTGGCGTACTGCTTGAACTGCTCGCCGCAATGTAGCTCCTCCCGCGACGCTGATCGCCGTCCTTGCCGCGATTTTCACGCCTATTCCACGCCATCAATGCTTGCCAAGCGTGGGAGCAAGCGGGTAGAAGGTCGCACTCGCGCGGGCGCTGACTTGGCAGGCGAACCCGCTGCACCGAGATGTCCAGTCATCCAGCTAAGCTGTTGATACCACGGACTGATCTTGGGGAATGGTGTAACGGTAGCACAACAGACTCTGACTCTGTTTGTCTTGGTTCGAATCCAGGTTCCCCAGCCAATCTTGCCTCGACGGCAGGACCATCATCCGAAATGTTCTGAGATTGCGCGCAGGCGGCTTCGAGGCTGGATCAGCCCGGCGTAATCCACCATGGTCTCGCGCCTGCGGTCTCGGCCGCCCCGATGTTGCGACGGAGGTTCAAGCTGATGGACGAAATTCTCTATGCCCGCGAGTCGTCGATCGGCGTCGACGAGTTCATTGATGTGCTGCGCCAATCGGGCCTCGGCGAGCGGCGTCCGCTCGCGGATGCCGACCGGATGGGGCGCATGATCGCCAATGCCAATCTGATCGTGACGGCGCGGAAGGCTGGAAAACTGGTCGGCGTCTCGCGCGCGCTGACCGATTTCGCCTATTGCTGCTATCTGTCCGATCTCGCGGTCGATCGCTTCTATCAGGGCCATGGCATCGGCAAGCGCCTGATCGCGGAAACGCGGCGGCATGCGGGACCGGAATCGATGTGCCTGCTGCTGGCGGCACCGGACTCGGTCGGGTTCTACAAATCGATCGGCATGCCGCAGCCGGACAACGCGTTCCTCTACAAGCGGGAACGCTAGTGGTCCGCAAAGGCCATCTGCGATCGCGCTCGGGCGAGGGGGCGTCTCCATGGCTTCGGAATAGTAGAATAATACCGCCGCCTTGTCCGCCGGCTCCTTTGCATGGGGTTGTTTTTCGATATTTGGCAATGCGCCCCTAAGACGGCAGGCAATCAGCCTCGTTCGATGAGAGTCGTCATTGTTCAGCGGACGGCCGGCTACTTGATCTTGTCGTACACCGTGGCGAAGTCGGCGAGCGGCATCGGGATCGAGATGGTCTCCTTGCCGAGGTTCTGGAACGACACCTTGAGCTGCTTGCCCGATTTGAGCTGCGTCAGCACGTCGGGCGCGATCGGCGCATTGATATAGCAGCCGCGCGCCTCGCAGGTTTGGATCGGCACATCGACGGCCTTGCCGTCGTCGACCTGCAGCTTGGCGCCGACCGGCAGGTTCAGCCCGAGCGGAAGCTGGATCAGCGCAACCGGCGTGCGGGTGTCGCCGGGGACGCGGATATTGACCAGCACGATCAGCTGTCCGGTCTTGGTGAGCACCGCGGTCTGCTCCATCGCGCATTCGAGCGGCGCCTCGCGGCTCGCGCTGGTGCAGCGCGCGACCCAACCGGTGTTGTTGGGCGATGCGGCGTCACCTTGAGGGGCGGCGGGAGCGGCCGCCGCGGGCGTAGTCTTGCCGTTGGGCGCCTGGCCGTGGCCAAGGCCGGCCAGGCCGAACGCGGTGAACAGGACGACAAACGACCTTGCGACAATCTTCACGGTACCGGCTCCGAAATGATCATCTTTCGGATGTGCCGGCTTGTAGGCAAAGTCAAGTCACTCGGCGGCCTGCTTGACCGAACCGTCTTCGCCGTCGTCAGCGTCGTGGTCGGCGCGCGGCGAGCGGCCCCAATTCGCAAACGCGTTGGAGAGCCGGTCGAGATAGAGATAGACGACGGGCGTCGTGAACAGCGTCAGCGCCTGGCTGACGATCAGACCGCCGACCATCGCGTAGCCGAGCGGCTGGCGGATCTCGGAGCCGGTGCCGGTGCCGAGCATCAGCGGCACGCCGCCGAGCATCGCGGCCATCGTCGTCATCATGATCGGGCGGAAGCGGAGCAGGGCGGCCTGGCGGATCGCCGCCACCGGCTCCATGTGCTGGTCGCGCTCGGCGGCGATCGCGAAGTCGACCATCATGATGCCGTTCTTCTTCACGATGCCGATCAGGAGAATGATGCCGATCAGCGCGATCAGCGAGAAGTCGAAGCCCGCGGCCATCAGGATCGCCAGCGCGCCGACGCCGGCCGAGGGCAGCGTCGACAGAATCGTGATCGGGTGGATGTAGCTCTCGTAGAGAATCCCGAGGATGAGGTAGACGACCACGAGCGCCGCCAGGATCAGCAACGGCACGGTCGACAGCGATTGCTGGAACGCCTGCGCAGTGCCCTGGAAGCTCGAGCTCAGGGTCGGCGGCGCGCCGAGGTCGATCATCGCCTTCTGCACCGCGTCCGTCGCCTGACCGAGCGCGACACCCTGCGCCAGGTTGAAGGAGATCGTGATCGCCGGGAATTGGCCCTGGTGGCTGATCGACAGCGGCCGCACCGGCACGGTGGTCCACTTCGCGAAGGTCGACAGCGGCACCTGCTCGCCGGTCAGCGGCGACTTGACGTAGATGTTGTTCAGCGTGTCGACCGAGCCCTGCAGCTCCGGCAGCACCTCGAGGATGACGTGGTAGCTGTTGAGCTGGGTGAAGTACTGCGTCACCTGGCGCTGGCCGAAGGCGTCATAGAGCGTGTCGTCGATCAGCTGCGGCTGGATGCCGTAGCGCGAGGCGGTGTCGCGGTTGATCTTCAGCTCGACCGTGGTGCCGTTGGTCTGCTGGTCGGTCGCGACGTCGCGCAGCTGCGGCAGCGTCTGCATCTTGGAGAGGATCTTCGGCGCCCACTGGTTCAGCTCGGACAGGTCGGCATCCTGCAGCGTGAACTCGAACTGGGTGCGGGTCGGGCGGCCGCCGAGGCGGACGTCCTGCGCGGCCTGCATGAACAGCCGGGCGCCGAGCACCTTCTCCAGCTTCGGCCGCAGGCGGGCGATGATCTGCTGCGCGTTGGCATCGCGCTCCTTCAGCGGCTTGAGCGTGATGAACATGTTGCCGTTGTTGCCGGCGCGGCCGCTGCCGCCGATCGCCATCGCCACCGTCGCCACGCCGGGATCCTGCATGACGATCTTGCTGAGCTCCTCCTGCTTGCCCTTCATTTCGGCGAACGAAATGTCCTGGTTGGCTTCCGAGGTTGCGGTGATCAGGCCGACGTCCTGCTGCGGGAAGAAGCCCTTCGGGATGATGACGAACATGTAGACCGACAGCGCCAGCGTCGCGAAGAAGATCATCAGGGTCGTGAACTTCCAGCGCAGCGCGAGGTCGAGCCCGCTCTGATAGCCGCGCAGCATGGCGTCGAAGCCCCGCTCGCTGAGCTTGTAGAGACGACCGTGCCGCTCCTCATTGTGGGCGCGCAGGAAGCGCGAAGCCATCATCGGGGTCAGCGTCAGCGACACGAACATCGAGACGAAGATGGTCATCGCCAGCACGACCGCGAATTCGCGGAACAGGCGGCCGATGATGCCGCCCATCAGCAGCAGCGGGATCAGCACCGCGACCAGCGAGATGCTGATCGAGACGATGGTGAAGCCGATTTCCTTGGAGCCCTTGAAGGCGGCGGCCATCGGCCTCTCGCCTTCCTCGATGTAGCGGCTGATGTTCTCCAGCATCACGATGGCGTCGTCGACCACGAAGCCGACCGCGATCGTCAGCGCCATCAGCGACAGATTGTCGAGCGTGTAGCCGAACACCCACATCAGCGCGCAGGCGCCCAGCAACGCCAGTGGCACGGTCACCGCCGGGATGACGGTGGCCCAGAAGCTGCGCAGGAAGACAAAGATCACCATCACGACCAGGAAGATGGTCAGCAGCAGGGTGAATTGAACGTCCTCCACCGCGGCGCGGATCGTGGTGGTGCGGTCGGAGATGACCTCGATCTTGACCGCCGGCGGGATCGCCGCGACCAACCGGGGCAGCGCCGCCTTGATCTTGTCGACGGTGTCGATGACGTTGGCGCCGGGCTGCTTGAAGACGACGAGGAACACGCCGCGCTTGCCGTTGGCCCAGGCCGCCTGCTTCGCGTCCTCGGGTCCGGTAACCGCCTGGCCGATGTCACGGATGCGCAGCGGCCCGCCGTTGCGGTAGGCGATGATGACGTCGTTCCACGGATCCGCCGTCAGCAGCTGGTCGTTGGCATAGATGGTGTAGGCACGGGTGGCGCCGTCGATGTTGCCCTTCGGGCTGTCGACGGTTGCGATGTTGATCGCGGCGCGGACGTCCTCCAGCGACAGGCCCTTCGCGACCAGCTTGGCGGGATCGATCTGGACGCGGACCGACGGCTTCTGCTGGCCGCCGATGATGACCTGCGCGACGCCGGAGATCTGGCTGATCTGCTGGGCGAGTTGGGCGTCGACGGAATCGCTCACCGTGGTGAGCGGCAGCGTATCCGACGTCGCCGACAGCAGCATGATCGGCGCGTCCGCCGGATTGACCTTGCGATAGGTCGGCGGCGAGGGGAGGTTCTTCGGCAATTGGCCGCTGGCGGCGTTGATGGCGGCCTGCACGTCGTTGGCGGCGCCGTCGATCGAGCGGTTGAGGTCGAACTGGATCGTGACCGACGCGGTGCCCAGATAGCTCGTCGAGGTCATCTGCGCGATGCCTGGGATTTGCGCGAACTGGCGCTCCAGCGGCTGGGCGACCGAACTCGCCATGGTCTCCGGGCTGCCGCCCGGCAGCGTCGCGGTGATCTGGATGGTCGGGAAGTCGACTTGCGGCAGCGGCGCGACCGGCAGCAGAGGGTAGGCGACGAGGCCGACGAACAGGATACCCGCCATCAGCAGCGAGGTGCCGATCGGGAAGCGAATGAATGGTGCGGAAATTCCGTCGCTCATTCCTGCGTGACCTTCGACTGGGACTGGTCCGAGCTCGCCACCGCCGTCGTCACCAGGGTTCCCGGCGAGACCTTGTACTGGCCCGCGGTGATCACCTGCTGTCCCGGCGACAGGCCATCCTCGATCACCGACTTGCCGTCGATCGACTGGCTGACCTTGAGCTTGCGAAGCTCGGCCTTGTTCTCCTGATTGACTGAATACGCGTAGAGGCCTTCGGTGCCATGTTGCACCGCGTCGTCCGGGACGACGGTGGCATCCTTCAGCGTTTTGACCAGAAGCCGGGTCGAGACCGACTGGCCCGGCCATAGTGCATGGTCCTTGTTATCAAACACCGCCTTCAGCCGGACAGTCCCGCTCGTCGTGTCGACCTGATTGTTGATCAGCGCCAGGGTTCCGGTGGAGAGCAACTTTTTGCCGTCGGTGGTCAGGGCGATGGTCTTGGGCGGCGCCACCGCCAGCGCCGCCTTGATGTCGGGCAGCTGGTCTTCCGGAGCGGTGAAGATCACGGTGATCGGCTCGATCTGGGTGATCGTCACGATGCCGGTCTGGGCCGAGGCGTTGACGATGTTGCCGATATCGACCAGCCGCAGGCCAACAATGCCGTCGATCGGAGCCTTCACGGTGGCGTAGTCTACCTGGGTCTGGGCGTTGAAGATCGCAGCGTCGTCGGCGGAGATCTGGGCCGTGAGCTGGGCCACGGTGGAGCGCTGGGTGTCGAGCTGCTGGCGCGTCGCGAACTCGCCGAGCTTGGTATAGCGCTGCAGGTCGAGGTTGGCGTTGGCGAGGTTGGCTTCGTCCTGGGCCTTCTTGGCCTTGGCTTGGTCGAGCGTCGCCTGATAGGGCCGCGGATCGATCTCAACCAGCGTGTCGCCCGCCTTGACGAACTGGCCTTCCTTGAACGCGATCCTGGTGATCTGGCCATCGACCCGGGTGCGGACCTGGACGGTGTTGAACGCCTGCACCGTGCCGAGTCCAGTCAGGTACACCGGGAAGTCGGCCTTCTCGACCGGCGAGATCTTGACCGGGACGGCCGGGCGCTGGGCGGAACGCTTCTGCGCGGCTTCGGCTGCCAGCTTGTTGTCGGAGTATTTTTGCCAGCCGAAATAGCCGGCGGCGCCGACCGCAGCGATCACTAAAACCCAACCGATGGTGCGTGACTTTGACATGCGGACTCTTGGGTTCGACGTAACAATAAAGGGTGATCGAAACGGTTCACAGAGCTTGCGGATATAATATGCGTGCACTTAATGTGTAAACACACCAAGGCTTGAGAATCCTAAACATTTGGAAAGGTTTAGGTCAGAAACGAGCAGAAATATTCCGACTGGGAAACGCACCGAGGACCCCTCATGTCGCTCGATCTCAAACGCCAGTTCATTGCGCAGCTCGTCGAGAGTTCCCGGCTGCTGCGCAACTATATCGATCATCGCGCCAAGGCGCGAGGCACTACGCGCGCGCAGTGGATCGTGTTGTTCCGGCTGCGAGAGCAGGAGGGCCTGTCCCAGGTCGATCTTGCCGACGTTCTCGAGTTGCAGCCGATCTCGCTGGTGCGGCTGCTTGACCGCCTCGTCGAGCACGGCTTGCTCGAACGGCGCCCCGATCCCAGGGATCGCCGCGCCAATCGTCTGTTCCTGACCAGGACCGGGCGCCGCCTCGTCGACGAGCTCGACAGTCTGCGCGATGCGATCGCCGGCGACGTGCTGCGCGACGTCTCCGACGAGCATGTCGAAAGCGGCCTTGCCACGCTGCGCGAGGTCAAGGATCGCATCAAGGCGCTCGGCGATGAGGCGGAGCACATCGCCGCGAAATAGCGCGCGGCTCGTCGCGGATCTGCTCTCCATCCGTTCATCTGATGCGGTTCGCGCGACGCGGTTGAAACGACGCCGGATGTCGTTCATATCGCGGAGCGACGATGCGAGAGGATGAGGGCAGCGATGGACGAATTGAACGGGCGCATGATGGCTTGCCAGATACTGGTCACGGGATTGATCGCGCGCGTCGCCAACGAGCAGCGTGACCCGCTGCGCTTTCTCACCGACTTCCGCGACGAGATCAAAGCGGTCGTCAACGGCGTCAATATCGCCGGCCTCGAGAACAGCGACCGCGTCCGGCAGGTCGCGCAGCGGACCATCGACGAGCTGTTCTCACTGATGAAGCCGCCAAGCGCCGAATGATTGCAGATGCCGTTGGCGCCGATTTAGAACCATTATTAGAACGCTTAAAAACTAGAGTTTAGAACGATTTCAAAGCACAGATTAGAATCGCTTTGAATTGGGGCGATTCAAGCCAACTGTGGCGCTCGTCGCATTGATAAAAAAGGTCGCGCTCGATAACCGAAAGGGACAGTTCGTCGCATGGTGATTTCGCGCACGGACTTGCTTTTCTGGGGGCGTGCAAGACATGAGCAATGTGAAGGCGCCGAGATCGCTGCGCTTCGATGCGGCGATGGGGTCGGCTGATGATACGGGTTATTCCGCCACGAAGGTCTCCGCCGTCGCGAGCCTGATCGCGGTGGCGTCGTTTTCGGGAGCTGAAGCGCAGCAGTCCAGCCTGCCGCCGGTGAATGTGGATGCCCCGCTTGCGCGTCCGCGGCCCGTCACGTCAAAGCCCACATCGGACCAGGTCCGCGCCCGCAACGCGCTGCGCCGCGCCGCGCGCCGCAGCAATCAGCAGGCCCAGCAAGCGCCGGTGCCGTTTCCGAATGCCGGCGGTCTTCCCGCTGATCGCGACCGCTACGCCGATCCGGCCGCGCCGTACAAGGGCGACCGTTTGCAGGCCTCCGGCAAATATCCCGAGCCGATCCTGAACACGCCGAAGTCGGTCACGGTGCTGACCAAGGACGTGCTCGAGGACAAGAATGCCACCTCGCTGAAATCGGCGATCCTGTCGACGGCCGGCGTCACGCTCGGCACCGGCGAGGGCGGCAACGCGTTCGGCGATCGCTTCTTCATCCGCGGCTTCGATGCGCGGAACGACATCTTCATCGACGGCGTGCGCGACGCCGGCGTGAGCGTCCGCGAGAACTTCTTCACCGAGCAGGTCGAGATCCTGCGCGGCCCGGGCTCGTCCTTTGCAGGCCGCGGTACCACCGGCGGCGCGATCAACATCGTCACCAAGCAGGCGACGACCGAGAACAGCTTCTACAACATGGACACCTCGTTCGGCACCGATCGCACCAAGCGGGTGACGCTCGATGTCAACCAGGTGATCAGCCCGACGCTGGCGATCCGCGCCGGCGGCCTGTTCCAGGATGCGGGCGTCGCCGGCCGCAGCTATGTCACCGACAATCGCGATGGCGGTTTCGTCGCTGCGACCTGGAAGCCGGTCGATGCGGTGAAGATCAGCGGCAACTACATCCATACCGAACTCACCGGCATCCCGGACTTCGGCGTGCCGTACTATCGGCCGAGCACCGCGAGCACGGCCGGCGGCCCGTTCCCGGACTTCGGCGTCAACCGCAACAATTTCTACGGCTTCGTCAACCGGGACTTCTTCCGGACCGGGCAGGACATCGGCACCATCAATGCCGAGGTGCAGGTCACGCCGGACCTCATGCTCAGCAACAAGATCCGTGAATCGCGTTCGACCCAGAAATACATCGGCACGCTGCCGGAATCGCCGACGCTGGCCGCAGGTGCGCCGTTCACCGCCTATACGCTGAGCGCCAACCCGCAGAGCCGCTTCCAGGTTACCGACGTGTTCGCCAACCAGACCGAGGCGACCTACAAGTCGGTCGATGGGCTCGGCTTCAAACATACGACGACAGCGGGCGTCGAATACGACAACGAGCGGTCTTCGATCGACAGCTTCACCGGCCTTGCCTCCGAAATAACCACCGGTCCATCGTCTTTCACGGGAAGTGGCTCGCTCTCCGGCGTCAGCGTCTTCAACCCGCAATACACCAACATCCCGTTTACGAACAGCGCGAGCCTCAACGGCAGGCCAACCAAGATCAGTATCGACACTGTGAGCGGATACGTGATGGATTCCGCCAACTACAACGACTTTGTCATCCTGAACGGCGGCGTCCGCTATGACGACTACACCATCAAGACCAGCGGCTACGGTACGGTCAATGGTGTCGCGAACGTCTTCGGTCAGCAACAGCAAGACTACGGCATGCCGAACTTCAACCTCGGCTTGACGCTCAAGCCGTTGCCGAACGGGAGCGTCTATGCCGCTTATGCCACGTCATCCAACCCCGTCGGCGCGGAGTTTGACGGCACGAGCATTCAGTATGGCGGCATCGCGCCGGTTCTCAACGGCAATCCAAACCAGATCTTCGGGCCGGAGAAAAACAAGGCGATTGAAGTCGGCACCAAGTGGGAGTTGTTCGATCGTCATTTGCTGGTTACGGCGGCGCTGTTCCAGACCGAGAAGGAGAACGCGCGCGAATCGATGAACGTCACCGCGGCGACTGCAACCGCCGCATGTCCCTATCCGGCCGGCACGACCGGCACCGTCTCCTGCATCAGCGCTGGCGCGGCCTATCGCATCCGCGGCATCGATCTCGGAGTAGGCGGCAAGATCACTGACAAGTGGAGCGTGTTCGGCGGCCTCGTGTTGATGCAGTCGGAGGTGACCAAATCGAATATTCCGCCAGCCAACACGATTCTGTACACTTCGAACGTTGGCTTGCCGCTCGCCAACGTGGCGCATCAGTCGTTCAGCATGCTCTCGAAATACCAGCTGACCGACATGTGGGAGATCGGCGGGCAAGCGGTGTATCGCTCCAGGATGTACGGCGGCACGTTCCTCGCGGCCAACCAAGGCACGTCGATCCCGAGCTACTGGCGCTTCGACGCCTTTGCCGAGGCCAAGATCGACAAGCACTGGACCATGAAGCTGTTCGTCAACAACATCTTCGACAAACGCTACTACGACGCGCTGTATCAGAGCGCAGCACCGTTCGTGCTGGAGGCGCCGGGACGCGCCGCCTACCTGGTTGTGTCTGCGCGTTACTGAGAGGCTTTGCGGCACGAGATGCTGGTCTGTATTCCCAACGTACTGAGCAAGGCTGATGTGGCGGACTTCCGCCGCATCATGGATGCCAGCGATTGGGAGGACGGCCGCTCGACCGCGGGGGCTGCGTCCGCGATGGTCAAGCGCAACCAGCAGCTGCCGCCCGACAGCGAGGTCGCCAGGCTGCTCGGCAACCGGATCCTGTCGGCGCTGTCGGCGAGCCCGCGCTTCATCTCGGCGGCGATCCCGCTTCAAATCTTTCCGCCCTTGTTCAACCGCTATGCCGCAAGCGACGGGCACCATTTTGGCCTGCACGTCGACAATGCGGTGCGGGGCGACCGGCTGACGGGCATGCGGATCCGCACCGACCTCTCGGTCACGCTGTTTTTATCGGAGCCGGAAGACTATGATGGCGGCGAGCTCGTCATCGAGGACCTCTACGGATCCCATGAAATCAAGCTGCCGGCAGGCGATCTCGTGGTTTATCCTGCGTCCAGCCTGCATCTGGTCACGCCGGTCACGCGGGGGACCCGGGTAGCGTCTTTTTTCTGGCTGCAGAGCATGGTACGCGATGCCCACGCGCGCAGCCTGATCTTCGATCTCGATACTGCGATCCAGGCTCTGGTGGAGCGGCTGGGCCGCGATGACCCTGAAACGGTCAAATTGACCGGGATTTATCACAACCTGATCCGTCACTGGGCTGAAGTGTAACTGATGATGACATTCAAGTTCCCCGCTGCATCCGCCCTGATCGCCTCGCTGGCGATGCTGATGCTGGCCGCGCCGTCTTCGGCGCAGCAGCAAACGGCGCCTGCCGCGCAGCCCGCGCCGGTAACCCGGGCCCAGTCCGCACCCGTGGCTCAATCGCCGGCCGCCGCTCGGGGTGCCCCGACCGCGCCCGCGGCACCGCAAGCCCAGGCCGCGGCGGCGCCTGCCGCGGCGGCTCCGGCACCGACGGCACTCGATGCGTCGCCGGCCGTGCTCGCGAACGGTGATGCCAAGGTGCTGAAGTCGACCTCGACCGGCCTGCACGAATTGTCGCCGTGGAACATGTTCCTGAACGCGGACATCATCGTGAAGGCGGTGATGCTCGGTCTCGCCTTCGCATCGCTCGTGACCTGGACGGTGTTCATCGCCAAGATGGTCGAATTGACCGTGGCGCAGAGCAAGCTGCGCGGCGCGCTCGCCAAGATCGCTGAATCGCGCTCGCTGGCGGAGGCGCAGTTCGCACTCGGCGCCAAGGGCAGCGTGCTGTCGTCGTTCATTGCGGCTGCGATGCGCGAGGGACGGCTGTCGGCGGGCATCTCCAGCGATGCCGGCATCAAGGAGCGCGCGGCATCGAGCTTCGCCGAAATCGTGCGCGCCGAAGCCCGCAAGATCCGCGTCGGCATGGGGCTGCTCGCGACCATCGGCGCGACGTCGCCCTTCGTCGGCCTGTTCGGCACCGTCTGGGGCATCATGAACAGCTTCATCGGTATTTCGAAGTCGCAGACCACGAATCTCGCCGTGGTCGCGCCGGGCATCGCGGAAGCGCTGCTCGCAACCGCGATCGGCCTCGTCGCGGCGATCCCGGCGGTGATCATCTACAACCACTTCTCGCGCGTCACGAAGGTCTATCTCGAACTCGTCAACCGTGCTTCGGGCGCGGCGGGGCGGCTGTTGTCGCGCGATCTCGATCGCACCCATGGCAGCATTCCCGGCGAGGTTCCGCGCACCGCGCATCCGCGGGCCGCAGCGGCGGAGTAGGCGATGGCAGTCTCGGTCTCCGAGAACGACGGCGACGACGATTTCGCGGAATCCCACGAGATCAACGTCACGCCGTTCATCGATGTGATGCTGGTGCTGCTGATCATCTTCATGGTGGCGGCGCCGCTCTCGACCGTCGACCTGCCGATCGATCTGCCGACCTCGAGCGCAACGCCGCAGAAGAAGCCGGACAAGCCGACCTATCTCAGCATCAAGCCGGACCTCACGCTGGCGATCGGCGAGAACGCGGTGAAGCGCGCCGACCTGATCAATTCGCTCGATGCGGTACCTGACATGACCAGGGACAAATACGTGTTCCTGCGCGCCGATCGCATGGTACCCTATGGCGAGCTGATGGGCGTAATGGAGCTGTTGCGCGCCGGCGGCTATACCCATGTCAAGCTGGTGACGCTCGAGGGCGTTCCCGGAGCGCCCGCACCGGCGCAGGTCGAACCGGCCAAACCCTGACGGCGAAGCGCGATGTCCACCAACCCCGATCTTGATCTGCGGACGTCGAAGCGGCTCTGGGTGATCGCCGCGGTGACGGCGGTCGGACTGCATCTCGGCGGCGCGGCGCTGGCGCTGACAAATTTGCGCGGCGACGACGGCGATGAAGGGCTTGGTGCCGCCGGCGCGGAGTACGCCGTCGAGCTTGCCTCAGCAACCGACGAGGATAACCCGGCACCCCCTGGACCGGAGGACCGCGCACAGGAAGCTTCGCCGGAAATGACCCAGCAGAAGGCGGAGGTCAAGGAGACCGACCTTCCGCAGGCCAAGCCGACCGAGACCGAGGACGCCGATCGCATCGTCACGGAAGACAACAGCAAGAAGCCGAAGGAGGAGGACGCTCAGGTCGCCAAGGTTCAGACCGAGACGAGCGAGGCCGCCGAGAAGCACCAGGACCAATCGCCGACCAAGCTGGACGACGCGACGCGTCAGTCGGATACGACCAAGGCGCCCAATCCGGGCATCGGCAAGGACAAGTTCGCGCTGACGGCCAAATGGGGCAAGAAGATCAGCGCCTATCTCGACCTGCACAAGAAATTCCCTGAGAACGTCAAGGCCAAGGAGGGCAAGGTGAAGCTCGCTTTGGTGCTCAACCGTCTCGGCAAGGTCCTGTCGGTCGCCGTGATGGAAACGTCGGGAGATGCTGCGTTCGACGACGCCGCGGTCTCGATGGTGCACCGTTCCGATCCGGTGCCCGCGCCGCCGGCCGGACTGACCGAGGACCAGTTCTCCTTCACGCTTCCCGTCACCTTCAACAAGCCGAAGAAGTAGCGAGCGCGCGACGCACGCAATTCGAAAGGCAGAACGCGGACGCTTCATGTCGCGAGAACATGAAGCTGCGTCCCCATCCTCGCTGTCATCGCCCGGCCTGTGCGCAATTGCGCACATGGACCGGACGATCCAGTACGCCGCGGCTTCTCGATTCCAGCACTGCTGTCTCTGTAATACTGGATCACCCGCTTTCGCGGGGATGACACCGCGAGTTTGGCCGCAGGCGTCGAAATCATCGGGCCGCGCTTTGCGCGGCCCCGTTGGCGAGCTCCGAATGACGCCATCAGCTCTTCTTCACCAGCGGGCAGGCGCTCTTCTCGAGCGGCAGGAAGGCTTCATCCGCGGGGATGGTCGCAACCAGCTTGTAATAGTCCCACGGATACTTCGACTCCGACGGCTTCTTCACCTCGAACAGGTAGGCGGGGTGGATCTTGCGGCCGTCGACGCGGATCGAGCCCTTGCCGAATAAGGGATCGTCGGTCGGCAACTCCTTCATCTTGGCGACGACGGCGCGGCCGTCATGCGGATTGCCGCCGAGCGCTTCCAGCGCCTTGAAATAGTGGATCAGCGACGAGTAGACGCCTGCCTGCACCATGGTCGGCGGGTTCTTCTTGAACCGCTCCATGAAGCGCTTGGTGAAGGCGCGGGTCTGGTCGTTCATGTCCCAGTAGAATGTCTCGGTGAAGTTCAGGCCCTGCGCGACGTTGAGGCCGAGCGCGTTGATATCGGTAATGAACAGCAGCATGCCCGCAAGCCGCTGGCCGCCCGAGACGATACCGAATTCGGCCGCCTGCTTGATCGCGTTGGTGGTGTCGCCGCCGGCATTGGCAAGACCGACGATCTTGGCCTTCGAGCTTTGCGCCTGCAGCAGGAAGGACGAGAAGTCTGCGTTGTTCAGCGGATGCTTGACGCTGCCGAGCACCTTGCCGCCATTCGCGGTGACGACCGCCGACGTATCGCGCTCGAGCGCCTGGCCGAACGCGTAGTCTGCAGTGAGGAAGAACCAGCTGTCGCCGCCGGACTTGACCAGCGCCTTGCCGGTGCCGTTGGCGAGCATGTAGGTGTCGTAGACCCAGTGTACCGTGTTTGGCGAGCATTGCGCGCCGGTGAGGTCGGACGAGGCCGAGCCGGAGTTCAGGTTGACGACGTTCTTCTCCTTGGCGAGGTTCGCGATCGCAAGCCCGACATTGGAAGCTGCGAGATCGACGAACACGTCGACCTTCTCGACATCGATCCACTGCTTGCCGATGTTGACCGCGACGTCGGGCTTGTTCTGGTGATCGGCCGAGATCAGGTCGATCTTCCAGCCCTTCGCCAGCAGCCCGGAATCCTCGATCGCCATCTGCGCTGCCACGGTCGAGCCGGGTCCGCCGATGTCCTGGTAGAGACCGGACTGGTCGCCGAGAGCGCCGACCTTGGCGACCTTGTCCGTCGTCTGCGCCGACGTGCTGCCGGCCAACACGAGGCTCGTGGTCATCACCAAAGCTGCAATGGAACGCTTCATCTTTCCTCCAGTCTGATTTTTGTTCTTGAGTTCTCATTATGCCCGGCACCGGGCGCATCGCCTAGGGCACAGCCACGAGCGATCGCACGCGAAATTCCACGGTGCGGTGATTGCGCAGGCCGTGACGCGCGACGGGATGCCGCGGCACGCGCCGGTGATGAAAGCGGATGTGGCTCGGAGCGCCGGCCGCGCTATTTCCAGTAGTACCGAATCGCGACGTAGACCACGACGAGGCAGGCGAAGATCAGCGCCACCGGCATCGGACGCCTGGCGTTCGAAGCGGAGGCGGCGGTCTTCTTGGCGGGCAGGCGGCGGAACGCGGTGACGTTGCCGGTGTCGGCGGCGGGCTCGCGCGTGCGCGCCGGAACCTCGGGTGCTTTGCCGGCGCCGCCCATCTCCGCATAGTAGGTGCGGTACATCTCCTGCATCGTCGCCTCGCCGGCTTCGGCGTCGCTCATCTGCTCCAGCAGTTTCTTGTAGATGGCGAGGAAATTCTGCGCTTCAGGCGGCAGGGCGGAGGCGCCGTTCAACTTGGCCATCATCTTCCAGGTCGCAAAGTCAGCCCGCGCGCGGGTGTCGGCGCGTCGCGCAATCAGCATATCGGCAGCTTTGATCACCATGGCCTCGAAGCGTTCCCGTCCTTGCCCATGACCCGGAAAGTGGCATCGATTTCCGGTCAGATCATGCGCCAGATCAAAAGCTATGTGTTTCCGGTGAGGAGGAGAAGGGCATTCCCAACATATCCGGTCAGAGTTCGCAGTATCATTGAAATAACATCGAGATTTCGGCCGATTTGCCTGCCAATCACGGGCAGCAGGATCAACAGTCCGATCAGGATCAGCATGCCGTAGGGCTCCAGCCGGGCGAGCGGGATTGCCAGTGGCCGCGGCAACAGCCCGACCGCGACCCTTCCGCCGTCCAGCGGCGGAATCGGCATCATGTTGAAGATCGCGAGCACGATGTTGATCAGGAAAGCGTTTTTCAGATTATCCGCGGCCCATTGCGCCGCATCGGCCGGAACCAATGGCAGTGCGTGGAATGCCAGCGCCGCTGCGGTCGCCAGAATGATGTTGGTGACCGGGCCGGCCAGCGCCACCCACACCATGTCGAGCTTGGGATGGTTGAGGTTGCGGAAGTTCACCGGCACCGGCTTGGCGTAGCCGAACAGGAACGGCGAATGCGCGAACAGCAGCATCGCGGGCAGGATCAGCGTGCCGAACGGATCGATATGCTTCAGTGGGTTGAAACTGACGCGGCCGAGCTTCCAGGCGGTGTCGTCGCCGAGCCGGTGCGCGATGAAGCCGTGCGCGGCTTCGTGGAAGGTGATGGCGATGATGAGCGGCAGCACCCAGACGGAGACGTCATAGAGGGAAATATTCAATGCCTGCCGCCTCGGGTTCGCTTGGGACCTGAGGTCAGGCTAGCACGGATTCGCTGACGGCTTTGCTGGCGAGTGGGCGCGGGTCAGCGCGTATCCGGTGCGACCATGTTGCCGGGCGCGTGCGCCCGGCGCGGCTGGGTCGTCGCGATCCAGATCCCTGCGAACACCGTGACGATGCCGGCCATCAGATTCCAGCTCAAGGGCTCATCGAGCAGCACCGCGCCGACCAGCGATGCCGCGATCGGATTGACGGTGACCGAGATCGCGACCCGGGTCGGCGTCGTCCGCTCCAGCGCGAAGGCCCAGAGATAGAAGGTGAGCGCGGCGCCGATGGCGCCGAGATAGGTGGCGCCAAACCATTGCGGCGCACCGAAATCCGCAACCGGCGCAAAGCTGCCGCGCAGCAGCGAGGCCACAATGAGCACCACGGCCCCGGCGGCCATCGCGAGCGTGGTGAAGGGGATCGGGCCGGAGCGGCGGATATAGGGTTTCGACCAGATGCTGTAGAGGGCCATGCACAGCGCGGCCGCGACCATCAACAGATCCCCGCGCCAGGCGCCCGGCGGCGCCGTAGCGAGGCCGGAGAGCAGCGCCATCGAGACCCCCAGGATCGTGACCAGGACGCCGGTGGTCTTGCGCGCGGTGAGCGGCTCGGCGCCCAGCGCCGCGCCGACCAGCAGCGTCAGCAGCGGCAGCGTCGACAGCGCAAGCGCGCCGCGCGCGGCGGTCGTGAAGATCAGCGAGGCGTTGAACAGGATCGGAAACGCCGCAAAGAACAGCAGGCCGAGGCCGGCCACGCCAGGCCAGTCGCGCCGCGGCGGCCGGCTCCGGCGCTGCAGCAGGGCCAGCGGCAGCAGCAGCAGGACGCCGATGCCGAAGCGGAACGCGCCGATCGCCAGCGGATCGATGGCGTTGACCAGAAACCGCGTCGCCCCGATCGAGGTTCCGCCGATCGCGCTCGACAGCACCGCCGCCAATACCCCCCAGATTTCGCTCATCGCCTCGATCCCCTTGTTTTGCTTGCGCAATCTAGGGAAAGGGACATAATCATGAAATCGAATAGTTTTGATCCACAAAATCACGGATCGTTATGAGTGCGCCCGTCCTCGACCCTGATCTGCTGCAAGCGTTCGTCGCGGTGGCAGACCATCGCTCCTTCACCCGCGCGGCCTCGGCGCTGAACCGGACCCAGTCGGCCATCAGCATGCAGGTGAAGCGGCTGGAGGAGCGGCTGCAGGCCGAGCTGTTTCACCGCAGCACGTCCAGTGTCGACCTGAGCGCGGCCGGCGAGGGGCTGCTCGGATACGCCCGCCGCATCCTGAGCCTCAACGCGGAGGCGGTCGGCCGGGTGCGCGCGCATGGCACCGACGGGCGGGTTCGCCTCGGCGTGATGGACGATTACGGAACATTGATCGTCCCGCCACTGCTCAAGGACTTCATCGCCAACTATCCGCTGATCCATGTCGAGATGGAGACCGGGCTTACATCGTCGATGACGGACCGGCTCGGCGAAGCCTATGATCTCGTGATCGCGATGCACCCGGAAGGACGCGGCGAGGGCGAGTTGCTGCGCACCGAGCAGGCGGTGTGGGCCGCGAGCGCCGCGCATCGTGTCGAAGCGCTCGATCCACTGCCGGTCGCGCTCTATCCGCAGGGCTGCCTGTTCCGGAGCTGGGCGATGCAGGCGCTGGACGAAGCCGGCCGGCCGTGGCGGCTCGCCTTCGTCAGCCACAGCCTGTCTGCGGTCGAGGCGATCGCAGCCCAGGGGCTTGCCGTGACGGTGGTGAAGTCCGGCACCTTTCCGCCGACCTTGCGGCGCCTGACCGCACGCGAGGGCATGCCGCGGTTGCCGCGCGCCGAAATCCGTCTGCATCGCGCGCAAAATCTGTCGCGCGCGGCGTCATTGCTTGCCGATCATCTCGTCGCGGCGCTGCGGCAGCCGGTCAGGCGGGGGAGCTAAAACCTGATGAGATTAGGCGCAGCTGGAACGGCGTCGAAAGTTCACCTCTCCCTTGGGAGAGGTCGATTTGCGTAGCAAATCGGGTGAGGGGTTACGGTCTATCGATAGAGCAAAAGCCCTCACCCGGATTGCTTCGCAATCCGACCTCTCCCCAACGGGGAGAGGTGAACCGAGACCGCGCCAAGCCAATTCAACAAAAGCTCATCCCGCTTTAGTACGTCGCCCGCCCACCGGAGATGTCGAACACCGCGCCGGTCGAGAACGCGCAATCCTCCGACGCCAGCCACGCCACCATCGACGCGAGTTCCTCGACCTGGACGAAGCGGCCCTTCGGAATCTTCGACAGCATGAAGTCGATGTGCGCTTGCGTCATCTGGTCGAAGATCGCGGTCTTCGCCGCGGCGGGCGTCACCGCATTGACCAGGATGTCGTGCTGCGCGAGCTCCTTGCCGAGCGATTTGGTCAGCGCGATCAGCCCGGCCTTCGACGAGGAGTAATGCGCGGCGTTTGGATTGCCTTCCTTGCCGGCGATCGAGGCGATGTTGACGATGCGGCCGTACTTCTGGCCGATCATGGCCGGCACGATCGCCTTGCAGCAGATAAAGGGACCCTCGAGGTTGATGCGCATCACCCTGCGCCAATCGTCGAGATCGGTTTCCCAGACCGGCTTGTTGGCTCCGGTGATGCCGGCATTGTTGACCAGAATGTCGATCTTGCCGAACGCTCCGAGCGTCCGATCGCGCGCGGCGTCGACCGCGGCGGGATCGGTGACATCAGTCTTGACCGCGATCACGTTCTCGCCGATCGCCCTCGCGGTCTTCTCGGCGAGCGGCTGGTCGAAGTCCCAGATCGCGACCCTGGCGCCGGAGGCGACGAAGCGCTCGGTGATGGCGCGACCGAAGCCTTGCGCGCCGCCGGTGACGACGGCGCAGCGGCCGTTGAGATCGATCTTGTTCATGTTGGATGCCTTCGTGAACGTCAGAGCATGAAGCCGCCATCGACGACCATGTCGACGCCGGTGGTGAATGCGGCCTCGTCGCTCGCAAGGTAGACCGCCATCGCAGCGATCTCCTCCGCGGTGCCGAGCCGACCCATCTTCTGGCGGGCGACGAATTTCTCGCGTCCGTCAGGGCCTGCCGCGGCCGCTCGCTCCAGCATCGAGGGCGTCTCGACCGTGCCGGGGCAGATCGCGTTGCAGCGGATGCCCTGGGTGATGAAATCCAGCGCGACCGCGCGGGTCAGCAGCGAGACTGCCGCCTTCGAGGCGCTGTAGACATAGCGGTTGGCCGGCGGCCGCAATGCCGCGCAGGACGAAATGTTGACGATGCTGCCGCCGCCGCCCGCCAGCATCGCGGGCAGGAATGCCTTGATGGTCCTGTGCATCGATTTGACGTTGAGATCGAACGAGAAGTCGAAGTCTTCGTCGGAGCAGTCCAGGATGGTGCCGTGATGCACGAAGCCCGCCGCATTGAGCAGGATGTCGATCTTGCCGATGCGCTTGGCGAAAGCGTTGACGTCTGCGGTGCTGCGAACGTCGAGCCGGGCGGTCTCGGCGACGCCTTCCTTGCCGAGCGTGGCGATGCCGCTCTCGTTGATGTCGGTGGCAATCACGGTTGCGCCTTCACGCGCGAATGCGATCGCGCATGCGCGCCCGATGCCCGCCGCAGCGGCGGTGACGACGGCGCGCTTGCCCTTCAGTCGGTTGGACATTCATATCTCCCAGAGTTCGTCTTGATCTTTGTTTCGTCATTGCGAGCGAAGCGAAGCAATCCATTCCTCCTCTGCGGGGCTATGGATTGCTTCGTCGCTACGCTCCTCGCAATGACGATGCTTCAGTGATTATCGCGCGCCACGCCGACCTTGCCGGCGATGTCGTGGTAGCGCGTTGCGAGCTCGAGGCAGGCGCCGGTCGCGTGCTGGCCGACGGTCTGCCGGTAGAGCTCCTGCCACGGCGTCTGGTTGGCCGGGTGCGGGAAGCCGCCCTTGGCCTTCAGCTCGGCGCGGCGAGTACGCAGCTCATCCTCCGAGATCATGATGTTGGCGCTGCCCTTGTTGAGGTCGATGCGCACCTTGTCGCCGGTCCTGAGGATCGCGAGCCCGCCGTCGGCGGCGGCCTCCGGCGAGGCGTTGAGGATCGAGGGCGAGCCCGAGGTGCCGGACTGCCTGCCGTCGCCGATGCAGGGCAGGGACAGGATGCCGCGTTTGATCAGCGCTGCCGGCGGCTGCATGTTCACGACCTCGGCGCCGCCGGGATAGCCGATCGGGCCGGTGCCGCGCACGAACAGCACGCAGTGCTCGTCGATATCGAGCGCGGGATCCTCGATCCGCGCGTGATAGTCCTCCGGGCCTTCGAACACGATGGCGCGGCCCTCGAAGGCGTTGAGGTCCTTCGGGTTGGACAGATAGCGGTCGCGGAATTCCTTCGAGATCACGCTGGTCTTCATGACCGCGGAATCAAAGAGATTGCCGCGCAAGACCAGGAAGCCGGCGTCCTTTACCAGCGGCTTGTCGTAAGCCCAGATCACGTCGCCATCGGGAGCAGGCGCTTCCTTGCAGTTCTCGCCCATGGTGCGGCCGTTGACGGTGAGAGCGCCTTCATGGATGCGCTTGTGCTTGATCAGCTCACGCACCACCGAGGGCACGCCGCCAGCGCGGTGATATTCCTCGCCGAGATAGAAGCCGGCCGGCTGCATGTTCACCAGGAGCGGCACGTCGTGGCCGTATTTCTGCCAGTCGTCGATCGACAGCTCGACGCCGACATGGCGCGCCAGCGCATTGATGTGGATCGGCGCATTGGTCGAGCCGCCGATCGCGGAGTTGACCACGATGCAGTTCTCGAACGCCTCGCGGGTCAGGAAGTCCGACGGCTTCAGATCCTCCCAGACCATGTCGACGATGCGCTTTCCGGTCTCGTAGGCGATCTGGCCGCGCTCGCGATAGGGCGCCGGGATCGCCGCGCAGCCCGGCAGCGAGAAGCCGAGCGCTTCCGCCAGCGAGTTCATCGTCGAGGCGGTGCCCATCGTGTTGCAGTGGCCGACCGACGGCGCCGAGGAGGCCACGATCTCGATGAACTGCTCATAGTCGATCTCGCCCGCGGCGAGCCGCTCGCGCGCCTTCCAGACCACCGTGCCGGAGCCGGTGCGCTGGCCCTCGTGCCAGCCGTTCAGCATCGGCCCGCCCGACAGCACGATGGCCGGCAGGTTGACGGTCGCCGCCGCCATCATGCAGGCCGGCGTGGTCTTGTCGCAGCCGGTGGTCAGAACCACGCCGTCGAGCGGATAGCCGAACAACACCTCGACGAGGCCGAGATAGGCGAGGTTGCGGTCGAGCGCCGCGGTCGGGCGCTTGCCGGTCTCCTGGATCGGGTGGGTCGGAAACTCCATCGCGATGCCGCCGGCGGCGCGGATGCCCTCGCGGACGCGGTGCGCGAGCTCGAGGTGATGCCGGTTGCAGGGCGACAGATCATTGCCGGTCTGGGCGATGCCGATGATCGGCTTGCCCGACTGCAATTCCTCGCGTGTCAGGCCGTAATTGAGATAGCGCTCGAGATAGAGCGCGGTCATGCCCGGATTGTGCGGGTTGTCGAACCATTCCTGGGAGCGGAGCCGGCGGCCCTTGCCTTTGTTGGTCTCGCCTGCGGCGCTGTGCCCGTTGGTGTGGGGTTTTGTCATTGGCTTCTCCCGCAATGCATATTCTTGATACGCCCATTCAAGGGCTCTGGTTCAACGTTGTTCTACCTTGCGCAAATCGTCGCGCATTACAAACCCAAGACAAACCGAAGCGATCACGCACAGGTGTTTCAACGATCGGATTGGACCTTAGTTGAAGGCGTTTGGTTGCGCTATCATTTTTGTTGTTTTCACGTCCCTTGTGACAGCCTGGTGTCGGGCTGATGTCAGCCGCGTCGCGCCGAGCTCTGCCGTTCCATGATGCTGAAGCCGAGATCGACGACAGGCTCGGCGGGGCGGCGGCCCTCCAGCGTCTCGATCACCATCGCGGCAGCGTTCCTGCCCATCTCGTAGCGGTTAGTGCGCACGCTGCTCAGCGTCGGTTCGCTCGATGCCATGAATTCGAGGTCGTTGAAACCGACGATCGCCAGCTGGCCCGGCACCGCCATGTGCCGTCGCTTGCATTCGAACAGTGCGCCGAGCGCAAGGTCGTCGTTGACGCAGAACACCGCGTCGATGTCCGGCGCCTTGGCGAGCAGGTCGGCAAGCAACGTCCCGCCCAGCGTCACCGAGGTCGGAATCGCCGTGGTGACGATGAGCTGCGGATCGAGCAGTGCAGCGTCGCTCATCGCGGCGCGATAGCCGTCGAGCCGGCGCTGCACCCGCGGATCCATCCGTGCGCCAAGAAAGCCGATGCGCCGGTAGCCCTGTGCGAGCAGATGGCCGATTGCCGCTCTCGCGGCGTCAAAATGCGAGAATCCGATCATCATGTCGACCGGGGAGGGACCGATTTCCATGATCTGAACGATCGGGCAATCGACCGTCTCCATGATGGCCCGTGAATCGGCAGTCTGGTTGATTCCGGTGACGATGAGACCGGCCGGCTTTTGTGCCAGAAAAAGACGCAGCAGGCGCTCTTCCTGCAGGATGCTGTAGCGGGTGTTGGCGAGCTGGATGCTGTAGCGGCTGCCGTCGAGCGCGTCATAGATGCCGCGCAGCACGTCGGAGAACACGTTGTTGGTCAGCGACGGGATCAGGACGCCGATCACCTCGGTGCGCTGCGAGGCAAGCGCGCGTGCCGCGAGATTGGGCACATAGCCGAGCTCTTTTGCCGCACTTTCGACCCGTGCGCGTTTGCCGGCCGAGAGCGCTTGCGGATTCCTGAAGAAGCGTGAGGCCGTGATCGGGCTGACGCCGGCGAGCTTCGCAACTTCGGCGAGCCGTATCTTGCCTGGCATGATGCGCTTCGGGGCCATTTGCCGCTGATACCACGACGTTCGTCGCAGACAAACCGATATTGACAGCGCTACCACGCGATTGCTAATCGAACGATTGCCAAAACCGGATAAACTGCGGACAATAAACCCAGTCCAGCACAGCCGCGCACCCAGCGTGGTCGGAACAAAACAAAGCGGTGGCGGCACTCGTCGTATGCCGTCGGGAATTTGAGGAGGGAAGTGGATGTCGTCGGTCCAGATTCGCGACGTGCGGAAATCGTTCGGCAATTTTGAAGTCCTGCACGGCGTGTCGATCCCGATCGAGGACGGCGAATTCGTCGTTCTGGTCGGCCCCTCCGGCTGCGGCAAGTCGACCCTGCTGCGCATGCTGGCGGGGCTCGAGAACATCACCTCGGGCACGATCTCGATCGGCGACCGCGTCGTCAACAATGTCCAGCCCAAAGAGCGCGACATTGCGATGGTGTTCCAGAATTACGCGCTCTACCCGCATATGACGGTCGCCGACAACATGGGCTTCTCGCTCAAGCTGCGCGGCGCCAAGCCCGAGGAAATCTCGACCGGCGTCAAGCGCGCCGCGGAAATCCTCGCGCTGACCCCGCTGCTCGACCGCTATCCCCGCCAGCTCTCCGGCGGCCAGCGCCAGCGCGTCGCAATGGGGCGTGCAATCGTGCGCGATCCGCAGGTGTTCCTGTTCGACGAACCGCTGTCGAACCTCGACGCCAAGCTGCGCGTTGCGATGCGCACCGAGATCAAGGAACTGCACCAGCGGCTGAAGACCACGACCGTCTACGTCACCCACGACCAGATCGAGGCCATGACCATGGCCGACAAGATCGTCGTGATGCATGACGGCATCGTCGAGCAGATGGGCTCGCCGCTCGAACTCTACGACACACCGGCGAACCAGTTCGTCGCCGGCTTCATCGGCTCGCCCGCGATGAATTTCCTTAAAGGCGCGGTGAAGGTGAACGGCGCCGCCTATTTCGAGGGGCCGAACGGCGTCAGGCTGCCGTTGAAATCGGCGCCGGCCAATTCCGACGGCAAACCCGCCGTCTACGGCGTGCGGCCGGAGCATTTCACCATCGCCGATGACGGCGCCGAGGCCGAGATCGTTGTGGTCGAGCCGACCGGCTCGGAGACCCAGGTGTTCGCCAAGCTCGGCGGCGAGCAGGTCGTCGCGGTGTTCCGCGAGCGCCACCTGTTCAACCCGGGCGACAAGGTCCGGCTCAAGCCGGATCCGGCGCTAGTCCATCTGTTCGACGATTCGACGGGGAAACGACTGAATAGCTGACCGCCGACCCGCACGTCTCGTCCGTGCATCATTCGACCGGGGTTTCGGCCGCGGCGTTGCAGGCGGCAGGGATCATTTCTGAACAACAACCAAAAATCGGGAGAGAATTGCCAATGTCCATGTTCAACACTGACCGCCGTTCGCTGCTCAAGGGCGGCGCCACGATGCTGGCCGCCGCGGCAACGATGTCGAGCGATCAGCTGCTCGGCTATGCCAAGGCCTGGGCGCAGACGTCGCAATGGAAGCCGGAGCCGGGCGCCAAGATCAACCTGCTGCGCTGGAAGCGTTTCGTGGAAGCCGAGGACGTGGCCTTCATGAAGATCGTCGATGCCTTCCAGAAAGCCAACAACGTCACCATCAACGTCTCCAACGAATCCTACGACGACATCCAGCCGAAGGCCTCGGTCGCGGCCAATACGGGGCAGGGCCTCGACATGGTGTGGGGCCTCTATTCATTGCCCTTCCTGTTCCCGAGCAAGTGCGTCGACGTCACTGACGTCGCCGATTATCTCGGCAAGAAGTGCGGTGGCTGGGCCGATTCCGGCAAGGCGTACGGCATGCTGAACGGGAAGTGGATCGGCATTCCGGTCGCGGCCACCGGCGGTCTCGTCAACTATCGCGTCGCGGCCATGGAAAAGGCCGGCCACAAGGAGTTCCCGAAGGATCTCGCCGGCTTCGCCGATCTCGTGAAGGGCATGAACAAGAACGGCACCCCGGCCGGCATGGCGCTCGGCCACGCCTCCGGCGATGCCAACGGCTGGCTGCATTGGGCGCTGTGGGCGCATGGCGGCAAGCTGATCGACAAGGACAACAAGGTCGTCGTCAATTCGCCGGAAACTGCCAAGTCGCTCGAATACGTCAAGGGCCTCTACGACAATTTCGTGCCCGGGACCGCGTCGTGGAACGACAGCTCCAACAACAAGGCGTTCCTCGCCGGGCAGCTTCATCTCACCGTCAACGGCATCTCGATCTACGTCACGGCGAAGAAGGAGAATCCGCAGATCGCCGAAGACATGAATCACGCGCACCTGCCGGCCGGTCTCGACGGCAAGACGCGGGAGCTGCATCTCGGCTTCCCGATCCTGATCTTCAGCTTCTCGAAGTATCCGCAGGCCTGCAAGGCGTTCACCGCCTTCATGCTGGAGCAGGATCAGTTCAATCCGTGGATCGAGGCGGCGCAGGGCTATCTGTCGCACTTCCTGCTGGACTACGACAAGAATCCGGTCTGGACCGCCGACCCGAAGACGACGCCCTATCGGAGCGTGGCGCAGACCGCGTCGACCCCGGCGGGCGAGGCGCAGATGAGCGAAAACGCGGCGGCCGCGATTGCCGACTTTGTCGTGGTCGACATGTACGCGAACTACTGCACCGGACGCGAAGACGTGAAGACCGCGATGGCCTCGGCCGAACGCGCGGCCAAGCGCATCTTCCGCTAGGTGACGGCCGGCGCGGGCAGCCGCGCCGGCACCGGTCCATGGGCGATCTGAGGTGACGCACGGCAAATTGGTCGCGCGTCACCGCATGATTCGGAGTTGAGAGCGAATGAGCACTGTCCAGACATCGATGCCGGCGCAAGCCGTCGCGGCAGGCGAGCCGTCGTTTTGGTCGCGGCTCAGCGGAAACCGCAATTGGGCGGCATTCTGGTTCATGTTGCCGACGGCGGCGTTCCTGATCCTGTTTCTGGCCTATCCGCTCGGCCTCGGCGTCTGGATGAGCTTCACCGACGAGCGCATCGGCCGCGCCGGCGCCTTTATCGGCATCGAGAACTACCAGTGGCTGTGGGATGACTCGATCTTCTGGCTGTCGGTGTTCAACACCCTGTTCTACACGCTGATCGCAAGCGCCATCAAATTCGCGATCGGGCTCTATCTCGCGCTGCTGTTGAACCGGCACATGCCGTTCAAGGCGATCATCCGCTCGATCGTGCTGATCCCGTTCATCGTGCCGACTGTGCTGTCGGCGATCGCGTTCTGGTGGATCTACGATTCTCAGTTCTCGATCATCTCCTGGTCGCTGATCAAGCTCGGGGTGATCCACAGCAACATCAATTTCCTCGGCGACAGCGACTGGGCGCGGGCCAGCGTGATCTTCGCCAATGTCTGGCGCGGCGTTCCGTTCGTCGCAATCACGCTCTTGGCCGGCCTGCAGACGGTCTCGCCGTCGCTCTATGAGGCCGCCACGCTCGACGGCGCCACCAGCTGGCAGCGCTTCCGCTTCATCACCTATCCGCTGCTCACCCCGATCATCGCCGTCGTGATGACCTTCTCGGTGCTGTTCACCTTCACCGACTTCCAGTTGATCTGGGCGCTGACCCGCGGCGGCCCGGTCAATGCGACCCACCTGATGGCGACGTTGAGCTATCAGCGCGGCATCATCAGCGGGCGGCTGGGCGAGGGCGCCGCGATCGCCACCGCGATGATTCCGTTCCTGGTGGCGGCCATCGCCATCTCCTGGTTCGGAATGCAACGCCGCAAATGGCAGCAAGGATCGAACAATGACTGATTCAACCTTGCAATCGAAGGCTGCGACCGCCAAGGCCGGCGATGACACCGAAGGCATGAGCTACCTGGAGTCGCTGCCGCGGCGCCTGGTTACGCTTTATCTGCCGCTGTTCATCATCCTCGTGGTGCTGCTGTTCCCGTTCTACTGGATGGTGCTGACGTCCATCAAACCGGACGAACAGCTCATCGACATGGAAAAGTTCAACCCGTTCTGGGTGATTCATCCGACCTTCAAGCACATCAGCAAGCTGCTGTTCGAGACTCAGTATCCGCGCTGGCTCTGGAATACGATGTATGTCGCGGTCGGCGCGACGTTCCTGTCGATCGTCGCCAGCGTGCTGTCGGCCTATGCGATCACCCGGCTGCGCTTCAAGGGTGCGGACGCGGTCGGCGTGCTGATCTTCTTCGCCTATCTGGTGCCGCCCTCGATCCTGTTCATCCCGCTGGCCTCGGTGATCCAGGCCTATGGGCTGTTCGATTCGCCGCTGTCGCTGATCCTGGTCTATCCGACGCTGCTGATCCCGTTCTCGACGTGGCTGCTGATGGGCTATTTCAAGACCATCCCCTACGAGCTCGAGGAGTGCGCGCTGATCGACGGGGCGTCGCGCTGGCAGATCCTGGTCAAGATCATCGTGCCGCTGGCGGTGCCCGGCCTGATCTCCGCCTTTATCTTCTCGTTCACTCTGTGCTGGAACGAGTTCATCTATGCGCTGACGTTCCTGCAATCGACCCCGAACAAGACGGTACCGGTTGCCATCGTCAACGAGTTCGTCGACGGCGATATCTACAAATGGGGATCGCTGATGGCGGGCGCGCTGGTCGGCTCATTGCCGCTGGTTATTCTTTACGCCTTCTTCGTTGAGCATTATGTCTCGGCGATGACGGGTGCCGTGAAGGAATAGACGCGCAAGGCCCGCATCTGAATTCGAACAAGAGAAGAGAAGGAGCAGGGTCGTGCACATTCTGATTCTGGGCGCCGCCGGCATGGTCGGCCGCAAGCTGACCGAGCGTCTGTTGCGTGAGGGCCGGCTCGGCAAGCAGGACATCAGCAGGATGACCTTGCAGGACGTGGTCGCGCCGGCCAAGCCAGCCAACGCCGCGATTCCGGTCAATGTCGTCGCATCCGATTTCGCCGATGCCGGCGCAGCAGTGCCGCTGATCGCGGAGCGCCCGGACGTGATCTTCCATCTCGCCGCGATCGTCTCGGGCGAGGCGGAGGCCGAGTTCGACAAGGGCTACCGCATCAACCTCGACGGCACCCGCTATCTGATCGACGCGATCCGCGCGGTCGGCGGCGGCTACAAGCCGCGCCTGGTGTTCACGTCCTCGATCGCGGTGTTCGGCGCGCCGTTCCCCGAGAAGATCGGCGACGAGTTCTTCCATACGCCCTTGACCAGCTACGGCACCCAGAAGTCGATCTGCGAGCTCCTGATCAACGATTACACCCGCAAGGGCCTGCTCGACGGGATCTCGATCCGCCTGCCGACGATCTGCGTGCGTCCGGGCAAGCCGAACAAGGCGGCGTCCGGCTTCTTCTCCAACATCATCCGTGAGCCGCTGGCGGGCGAGGAGGCTGTGCTGCCGGTGTCCGAGGACGTGCGGCACTGGCACGCCTCGCCGAAATCGGCGGTCGGCTTCCTGGTCCACGCCGGCACCATGGATCTGAACGCGATGGGGCCGCGGCGCAATCTCAGCATGCCCGGGATGTCCGTCACCGTCGGCGAGCAGATCGCAGCGCTGGAGCGCGTTGCCGGCAAGAACGTCACCGCGCGGATCAAGCGGGTGCCGGATCCGACCATCATCGGCATCGTCTCGGGCTGGCCGCGCGATTTCGCCACCGACCGCGCGCTGAAGCTCGGCTTCACCACCGCCGAGAAGACGTTCGACGACATCATCCGCATCCACATCGAGGACGAACTGGGCGGCAAGTTCGCCGCCTAGCTCGGCTCAGGCACGCGGGTCTTGGCATGACGAGGGTCGCCAGCATCGGCGAATGCATGATCGAGTTGCGCCAGGCTCCGGGCGGCCAGCCCGGCGGCCTGTACTCGCGCGCCTATGGCGGCGACACCCTCAACACCGCCGTCTATCTGGCCCGTCTGGGCGTCCATATCGATTATATCACGGCCCTCGGCGATGATGTGCTGAGCGATGAGATGATCGCGGGTTGGGCGAGCGAAGGCATCGGCACCAAGCATGTCGCGCGATTGGCCGGCAAGCTGCCCGGGCTCTATCTGATCCAGACCGACGACAAAGGCGAGCGGCGGTTCTTCCACTGGCGCGACAGCGCCGCCGCCCGCGAGCTGATGGATCTGCCCGAGACGGCCGACCTCCTGAACTCGCTCGCGACCTACGACCTCGTCTATCAATCGGCGATCACGCTTTCGGTCCTGCGCGAGGATGGGCGGGAGCGGCTGATGGCGGCGCTGAAGCGGGCGCGGCTGCTCGGCACGCGCTTTGCGTTCGACACCAATTTCCGCGCCCGCGGCTGGCCGGACCTGAACGTTGCGCGAAAAGTCTTCAGCAGCGCCTTCGAGACCGCCGATATCGTGCTGGCCTCGACCGAGGATCTGGCGCCGCTCTATCCCGGCGAGAGCAACACGGCGCTGCTCGCCGGCATCACCAGCCCGGAGGTGGTGCTGAAACTTGCGGAGCCTGCCTGCATCGTGCGCTCGGCCGGCGGAACGCGCGAGGTGCGGGCGGAGCCGCTGACCCAGCCGGTCGTGGATACCACGGCGGCCGGTGACAGTTTTGCCGCAGCCTATCTCGCCGCGCGGCTCGGTGGCGCCGAACCCGAGCAGGCGGCGCGCGCCGGCCATCGTCTTGCCGGTGTCGTGGTGTGCTATCCCGGTGCGATCATTCCACGCTACGCAATGCCGCCGAAAAAGGCGTCTCGTCCTCCAGCAGCCCGCAAGGCCTCGCAATGACGACCACATCGAAGCAGGACCGGATCGCCGAGCTGATCCGCCAGGCCACCGTGATCCCGGTGCTGACCATCGAGCGGCTTGAGGACGCGGTCCCGCTCGCGAGGGCGCTGGTCGCGGGCGGCGTGCGGACGCTCGAGGTGACGTTGCGGACGGCGGTCGCGGTCGATGCGGCCAAGGCCATCATATCAGAGGTGCCCGATGCGGTGGTCGGGATCGGCACCATCCTCAACGCCGACGATCTGGCGCGTGCCGAGGCGCTCGGCGCCAAATTCGGCATCAGCCCGGGCGCGACGCCCGAGTTGCTGAAGGCGGTCGCAGCCAGCCGGCTACCCTTCGCGCCGGGAATCGCGACCGCCTCCGATCTGATGCAGGCACTGGCGCACGGCTTCGACGTCGTCAAATTCTTCCCCGCCGAGCAGGCCGGCGGTATCAAGGCACTGCGAGCCCTGGCCGGTCCATTCCCGCACGTCAGGGTCTGCCCGACCGGCGGGATTGGCGAGGCGAATGCGGCGACCTGGCTTGCCGAGCCCAACGTGCTGGCGGTCGGTGGTTCCTGGCTCTGTCCGCCCTCGGACATCCGCGCCGGCAACTGGGCCGGCATAACCGCCATGTGCGCGAAGGCGATGAAAACGCTGAAAGCCGGCTAGGACTCCGTTCCGACAGGAACGGGGTTCTAGATTCTGTTTTGACGCGTTTTCTTTACGCGATCCGGTATCCACTTCGCTCGAAAACGCCATCGAGATACGCTACATAACTGCCTGAACAGGAACAGGGAGATACGGCCATGACGGCAGCCAGCATCGTGGGTTGGGCGCACACGCCATTCGGAAAATTCGACGCGGAGACCGTCGAAGGCCTCGTCGTCAAGGTCGCCAACGAGGCGCTCGCCGATGCCGGCGTTGCCGCATCCGACGTCGACGAGATCATGCTCGGCCATTTCAACGCCGGCTTCTCGCCGCAGGATTTCACGGCCTCGCTGGTGCTGCAGGCCAATCCGGCGCTACGCTTCAAGCCGACCACCCGCGTCGAGAATGCCTGCGCGACCGGCTCGGCCGCTGTGCATCAGGGCATCCGCGCCATCGAAGCCGGCGCCGCCAAGATCGTGCTGGTGGTCGGCGTCGAGCAGATGACCAAGACGCCGGGCCCGGAGATCGGCAAGAACCTGCTGAAGGCGTCGTATCTGCCCGAGGACGGCGACACGGTCGGCGGCTTCGCCGGCGTGTTCGGCAAGATCGCGCAGGCCTATTTCCAGAAATACGGCGACCAGTCGGATGCGCTGGCGATGATCGCCGCCAAGAACCACAAGAACGGCGTCGCCAACCCCTACGCGCAGATGCGCAAGGATTTCGGCTTCGAGTTCTGCCGCGCCGAGAGCGACAAGAACCCGTTCGTCGCCGGTCCCCTGAAGCGCACCGACTGCTCGCTGGTCTCCGACGGCGCTGCCGCGCTGGTGCTGACCGATGCCGAGACCGCCAAGACCATGGGCAAGGCCGTGCACATCCGCGCCACCGCCCATGCGCAGGATTTCCTGCCGATGTCGAAGCGCGACATCCTGCAGTTCGAAGGCTGCACCGTCGCCTGGCAGCGCGCGCTGCAGAAGGCCGGCCTGCAGCTCTCCGATCTGTCCTTTGTCGAGACCCACGACTGCTTCACGGTCGCCGAGCTGATCGAATATGAAGCGATGGGCCTGACGCCGAAGGGCCAGGGGGCGCGCGCGATCAAGGAGGGCTGGACCCAGAAGGACGGCAAGCTGCCGGTCAATCCGTCCGGCGGCCTCAAGGCCAAGGGCCATCCGATCGGCGCCACCGGAGTCTCGATGCATGTGATGAGTGCGATGCAGCTCGCCGGGCAAGCCCCCGAAGGCATGCAGCTCAAGAACCCGCAGATCGGTGGCATCTTCAACATGGGCGGCGCCGCCGTCGCCAACTACGTCTCGATCCTCGAGCCGGCGAAGTAGCTTGAACATTGCCGAATGGCTGGCGGCGACGGCGCGGGCACGTCCCGACGCGCCGGCGCTGCTGACCGGCTTCGACCTCGACGCCGACTACGCAACCTTTGCCCGCCGCGCCGCCTCGATCGGGGCGGCGCTGGCGCGCGATCACGGCATTGCCGCCGGCGACCGCATCGCGCTGTTTGCATCGAACTGCACGCAATATCTCGAATGCCTCTATGGCATCTGGTGGATCGGCGCCGCGGCGATCCCGATCAACGCCAAGCTGCACGGCCGCGAGGCGGCGTGGATCTGCGGCAATGGCGGCGCCAAACTGGCTTTCGTATCCGATGACACGCTCGGCGCGCTGCTTGAGGCGAAGGACGATTGTCCCGCCGGCATGACCATGCTGTCGGTCGACAGCGACGCCTACAAGGCGATGCGAAGCGGCGAGGGGGCACCTGCGCCGCTGCCGCGCGAAACCAATGATCTCGCCTGGCTGTTCTACACCTCCGGCACCACCGGCCGTCCCAAGGGCGTGATGCTCAGCCACGGCAATCTGCTTGCGATGTCGCTGTGCTATCTCGCCGACGTCGATCCGGCGACGCCGAATGATTCCTCGCTCTATGCGGCGCCGATCTCGCATGGCGCGGGCCTCTACAATTTCCCGCATGTCCGGATGGGCGGACGCCACGTCGTTCCCGCGTCCGGCGGTTTCGATCCGGACGAGGTGCTCAACCTCGGCCGCCAGCTCGACAATGTCGTGATGTTCGCGGCGCCAACCATGGTGCGCCGCCTGGTCGATGCCGCCAGGAAGCGCGGCGAGAACGGCGAGGGGCTGCGCACCATCATCTATGGCGGCGGGCCGATGTACACGGCCGACATCATCGATGCGATGGCGACGATGGGCCAGCGCTTCGTGCAGATCTACGGCCAGGGCGAGTCGCCGATGACGATCACGGCGCTGTCGCGCGACTGGCACCGCGCGAGCGATCATCCGCGCTATCTCGAGCGGCTGGCCTCGGTCGGGACCGCACAGAGCGTCGTCACCGTGCGCATCACCGGCAAGGACGGCAAGCCACTGCCCGCGGGCGAGACCGGCGAGATCGAGGTCAAGGGCCTGACCGTGATGCTCGGCTACTGGAACAATCCGAAAGCCAACGCCGAGACGCTGAAGGACGGCTGGCTGCGCACCGGCGATATCGGCCGGCTCGATGCCGACGGCTTCCTGACGCTGTCCGACCGTTCCAAGGACGTGATCATCTCCGGCGGCACCAACATCTATCCGCGCGAGGTCGAGGAAGCGCTGCTGACGCATCCTGACGTCCGCGAGGTCTCGGCGATCGGTGTGCCGGATCCGGAATGGGGCGAGATCGTCGTCGCCTGCGTCGTGCTCGCGGACGGCGCCAGCGCCGACGACGGCAGGCTCGACGCGCATTGCCTCGCCTCGATCGCCCGCTTCAAGCGGCCGAAACGCTATGTCTATCTCGATGCCCTGCCGAAGAACAATTACGGCAAGGTGCTGAAGACTGCGTTGCGGGAGATGATGGCCCAAGGATAGGGCCAAGGATCGGCCCAAGGATCGGCCCAAAGATCGGCCAAAGGGATCGGCCGAGGAATCTGCAAAGGGATAGGCTGCGGCCTCCTGCCGCGCTAAGCTGCTTGCGCCTGTCACCGGGAGAACGGACCATGGGTATCGAGACGTCCCTGTCGCTGTCGGAAGTGAACGATCGCATCGCGATACTCCGGGACAATATCAGGCAGCTGATCGAGCAGGCCGCAGGCGCTGCCGGCGCCGAAGTCGAGGAGCGCATCGCTGAGCGGCTCGAGCAGCAGAACGCGGAACTGGAAAGGCTCCTGAAGGCGCGCGAGGCAATGACCGGGCAGTAGCCGGCAGCGAGCCGGCGGTGGCGCACTTCGTCTCGTCTGCCCTGCGTTCCGCCGCGCGGAAACGATCCGGCCGCTGCCGCGCATACGCCCATACGCCCCGCGCAGCTTGATCTCGGCAAAGACCTCCCGCTACTAGGATTCAATCCAGAACATCCGGGAGCGAACAGCACGATGGGACCACTGCAGGGTATCAAGGTCGTCGACATGACGACCGTGCTGATGGGGCCCTATGCCACCCAGATGCTCGGCGATTACGGCGCCGACGTCATCAAGGTGGAATCGCCTGACGGCGACGTGACGCGGCAGATCGGTCCGACGCGGCATCCAGGCATGGGGCCGGTGTTCCTCAACACCAACCGCAGCAAACGTTCGGTCTGCCTCGATCTGAAGAAGCCGGCGGGGCGCGAGGCCGTGCTGCGGCTGATCGCGCAGGCCGACGTGCTGGTCTACAACGTGCGCCCGCAGGCGATGGCGCGCCTGCAACTCGGCTACGACGTAGTCGCCAAGGTCAACCCAAAGCTGATCTATGCCGGCGTGTTCGGCTTCGGCCAGGAGGGACCATATGCAGCCAAGCCCGCCTATGACGATCTGATCCAGGGCGCCACCGCGCTGCCGGCGCTGATGGCGCAGACCTCGGACGGCGTGCCGCGCTACGTGCCGAATGCGCTGGTCGATCGCATCGTCGGCCTCACCGCAGTCGGCGCGATCTGCGCCAGCCTCGTGCATCGCAATCGCACCGGGCAGGGCCAGCGCGTCGACATTCCGATGTTCGAGACCATGGCCGGCTTCGTGATGGGCGACCACATGGGCGGCCTGACCTACGATCCACCGCTCGACAAGGGCGGCTACGCCCGCCACCTGTCGCCGGACCGCCGGCCGTACAAGACCTTGGACGGCTATATCTGCGTGATCGTCTACAACGACAAGCAGTGGGAGAATTTCTTCAAGGCGACCGGCCGCGACGATCTGCGCAGCGATCCGAAATTCGCGACCTTCGCCGGCCGCGCCACCAACATCGACGTCGTCTACGCCGAGCTCGCGCGCATCCTGCAGACCAAGACCACGGCCGAGTGGAACGAGATTCTCGAGAAGGCCGACGTGCCCGTAATGCCGATGCATGATCTGGAGAGCCTGCTGGAGGACCCGCACATGGTCGCGACCGGCGTTTTCCCGGTGGTCGACCACCCGACCGAGGGCCGTATCCGCAGCATGACGCCATCGGCGCGCTGGTCGGAAACCAAGGTCGAGCCGAGCCGGCTGGCGCCCAGACTTGGCGAGCACAGCGCGGAGATCTTGCGCGAGGCAGGTTTCTCGACCGACGAGATTGCGGCGATGCTGCGCGACGGCGCGGCCAAAGCGGTGAAGGCATAGGAGCCCGACAGATGGATTTCGCACTCTCCGCCAACCAGGAATCGATCCGCGACGCCGTCGCAAAAATCTGCTCGCGCTTCGACGAAGCCTATTGGCTGAAGAAGGACAAGGAGGGCGGCTATCCGGCCGACTTCCACCGCGCGCTGGCCGATGCCGGCTGGCTCGGCATCTGCATCCCCGAGGAATATGGCGGCTCCGGGCTCGGCATCACCGATGCCGCGATCATGATGCGCACGATCTCCGAATCCGGCGCCGGCATGTCGGGTGCATCGGCAGTGCACATGAACGTGTTCGGGCTCAATCCGGTTGTCGTGTTCGGCACCAGGGAGCAGTGCCAGCGCATGCTGCCGCCGATCATCGACGGCCGCGACAAGTCCTGCTTTGCGGTCACCGAGCCCAACACCGGCCTCAACACCACGCAGCTCAAGACCCGCGCGGTGCGCCAGGGCGACAAATACATCGTCAACGGCCAGAAGGTGTGGATCTCGACCGCGCAGGTCGCCAACAAGATCCTGCTGCTCGCGCGCACCACGCCGCTGGAGGAGGTGAAGAGCCCGACCCACGGCCTCAGCCTGTTCTACACCGACTTCGACCGCAAGCGCGTCACCGTGCACGAGATCGAGAAGATGGGCCGCAAGCCCGTCGACTCCAACGAGCTGTTCTTCGAGAATTTCGAGATACCGGTCGAGGACCGCATCGGCGAGGAGGGGCGCGGCTTCGAATACATCCTGCACGGCATGAACCCCGAGCGCATCCTGATCGCGGCCGAAGCGGTCGGCCTCGGCCAGATCGCGCTGAAGCGGGCGTCGGACTACGCCAAGGGCCGCATCGTGTTCAACCGACCGATCGGCATGAACCAAGCGATCCAGCATCCGCTGGCGAAGTGCTGGATGGAGCTGGAGGCCGCCTGGCTGATGGTGCTGCGCGCCGGCTGGCAATACGACCAGAACCTGCCCTGCGGCCCGGCCGCGAACGCGGCAAAGTATCTCGCGGCGGAAGCCGGCTTCCACGCCTGCGAGCAGGCGGTGATGACCCATGGCGGCTTCGGCTATGCCAAGGAATATCATGTCGAGCGCTGTTTGCGGGAATCGCTGATCCCGCGCATCGCGCCGATCAGCCCGCAACTCATCTTGAGCTTCATCGGCGAGAAGGTGCTCGGCCTTCCGAAGTCGTATTGATGGTAGGCGACAGGTATTTCCACTCGTCATTCCGGGACGCGCGTAGCGCGGGCCCGGAATCCATCGGGCGGCATGCGCAGGCGGAGGAATGGATTCCGGGCTCGCGCTTCGCGCGCCCCGGAATGACGAGGAGTTAACAGCATGAGCTTCGTCACCGGCGTCGGCCTCACCTCCTACGGCAGGCATGAAGGTCTCTCCTCGCTCGACCTGATGAGCAAGGCGGCCGAGCTTGCGATCTCGGATGCCGGGCTGAAGCGGGCCGACATCGACGGCATCCTGTGCGGCTATTCCACCGTCTCGCCGCACATCATGCTGGCGACGGTTTTCGCCGAGCACTTCGGCATCCGCCCGTCCTACGCTCACGCCGTGCAGGTCGGCGGCGCCACCGGGCTTGCGATGACCATGCTGGCGCATCACTTGGTCGACGCCGGTGTCGCGAAACACGTGCTGGTGGTCGGCGGCGAGAACCGGCTGACCGGGCAGAGCCGCGACGCCTCGATCCAGGCGTTGGCCCAGGTCGGCCATCCCGACTACGAGGTGACGCTCGGTCCGACCATCCCGGCCTATTACGGCCTTGTCGCGACGCGCTACATGCACGAATACGGGCTCACTCAGGAAGACCTTGCGGAGTTCGCCGTGCTGATGCGCAAGCACGCGCTGACGCATCCCGGCGCGCAATTCCACGAGCCGATCACGGTTGCCGACGTGATGGCCTCGAAGCCGGTGGCGATGCCGCTCAAGCTGCTCGACTGCTGTCCGGTCTCGGATGGCGGTGCGGCCTGCGTGATCAGCCGCGAGCCGACCGGCGAGCGGCGGGTGCGCGTCCGCGGCTGCGCCCAGGCGCATACCCATCAGCACGTCACCGCCGCGCCCGCGTTGAGCGAACTCGGCGCGGAGATTTCGATCGCGAAGGCGAAAGAAGTGTCTGGTGTCGCGATCTCGGACGTGCGCTACGCCGCGGTCTACGACAGCTTCACGATCACGCTCGCGATGCTGCTGGAAGACCTCGGCCTCGCCAAGCGCGGCGAAGCGGCAGCGCGGGTACGCGCCGGCTATTTCAATCAGGACGGCGAGATGCCGCTCAACACCCATGGCGGCCTGCTCAGCTACGGCCATTGCGGCGTCGGCGGCGCGATGGCGCATCTGGTCGAAACCCATCTGCAGATGACCGGCCGCGCCGCAAATCGCCAGGTGCGCGACGCCTCGGTGGCGCTGCTGCACGGCGACGGCGGCGTGCTATCCTCCCATGTCAGCATGTTCCTGGAGCGCGTGCGATGAGCGGACCGATCCTCGACTGGACCAAGGGCGCGGAAGCCATCGTCTATCAGACCTGCAAGGCCTGCGGCGCCCGGCAGTATTTCCACCGCAGCTTTTGCGCGGCGTGTGGCTCGCCCGATCTTGCCGAGCATCGCGCGAGCGGGGCAGGGACGGTGTATGCGACGTCGCTGGTCTGCCGCGCCGCAACGCCGGAGACGAGGGCGCATGTGCCCTACAATATCGTGTTGGTCGACGCCGAGGAGGGCTTTCGCATGATGGCGCATGGCGACAACGACCTCGCCATCGGCGACAAGGTTTTGGCGCGCTTCACGCAGTTCGCCGGACGGCTGGTTCCGTATTTCGCAAAGGGGAAATGAGGGGCCGAACGATCCGGTCAGAACGCGCGACCAGGCTTAACCGGTTCGCTCCTGCCCCTCGAGTTGCGGATACTATCGCCAATAAAACACAAAGCTGGCGATGACGAGCATCGCCGTCACCGCCAGCATTTGCGCAAGCGCTTCCGAGGCCGCCCTCCTTGTGGCTTCCTTCATGCGTTTCCCCTAAGACCTGGGCGTGACTCATCGTTGCGCGGATTGCGCGCAAGACGGCCAGATTTTGTACTCGGAACACCCCGCGTCGAGCATTCGCTTTTGATGAGTCCCCACTCGGCGAATATCGACTGTGTCAGGGTTGTCTTTGAATGCGGCGGCAATTTGACTCGCGCGTGTTGCTCATGCGACGGCCGGCGGATACTGTTTCGGAACCCGACAGAAACGATAGCAGATCAAGGTTAGGAAATGGCCCGTATCGACTACTCCGATCCCGCGAAGGCAAGCCCGCGCACCCGCGAGATTCTCGACAAGAACCGCAACGCCAATATCTTTCGCATGATGGCGCATTCGCCGAGCTACTTCGAACAGTACTGCCGGCTCGGCGGCGCGATCCGCCACAAGGGCGAGCTCGATCCGGTCGTGCGTGAGCTCGCGATCACGCGCACCGGCATTCTCTGCGAGGCGCCGTACGAGATCGTCGCGCACAAGCGCATCGGCAAGAACGTCGGCGTCACCGACGAGCAGAACGCCGCGCTGGAGAACTGGCAGCAGGCCACCTGCTTCAGCGAGGTGCAGCGTGCGGCGCTCGCCTTCACCGACGAGATCGTCAAGCTGAAGAAGCCGACGGATGCGACCTTCAAGGCGATCGCGGCGCTGCTGACGCCGGCCGCGCTGATCGAGCTGCAGCTCTCGGTCGGCTTCTACATCATGACGTCGAAGTTCCTCGAGACGTTCGAGATCGACATGCAGCCGGTCGCCGAAGTGGTGAGCTGAGCTCGCCGCGCGACTCCTTGCCTCGCTCTGCCATGGGCGGGGCTACCGCATAGGGCCATAGCCGAGAGGTGCTCGCACTATTTCGGAATAATGGAAAAATATCGCTGAGTTGCCCGACGTGTCAAGTGGCCATGTCGCACGCCGGCCGCCGCCGGCTACTGTGCATGGGGTTGTTTTCGATATTTTGGCCCGGTGCCCCTGCGAGGGCAGGCTATGGCTATCCCGACGTCAGCAGATCGACCTTGGCATTGGCCACGATCAGCCGCTCGGCGAGGATCTGCGCGAGGTTGCGCATGATCCGCTCGCCGGCGCGCGGGTGATGGTCGCGGAAGCGTTCGAAATCCCGGATATCGACCTCGTAGGCGGTCGCCGACATGTCGGCCAGCACGTCCGCCGAGCGCTTCGGCTCCAGCAGCGCCATCTCGCCGAACGCCATGCCGGCAGTCAGCGTCGCGAGCCGGATGCCGTCGGGCAGGGTGACATGGACCACGCCGCTGCGCAGGAAGAACAGCGAGGTCGCCTCATTGCCGGTAGCGATGATCTTCTCGTTCGGCTGGTAGGTCCTGACCGCGCAGAGCGAGGCGAGGTCGGCGATCTCAACCTCGCTCAATCCGGCGAGCAGCGGCTGCTCGGCAAGCTCCGTAGTCTCGAGGAAGTCGATCGAGCCGCCATAGCGGTAGACGATCTGGTCCTCCGCCCATTCGATGGCGGTATCGAGCAGATAGAAATCCCTGATATTGCCGAGCCGGTTGGTCCACTCGCTGATCGTCGTCCATTCCCGCGAGGTCCGCTTGATGCCGGACAGGATCACGGTGACGCCGAGCTCGGCCAGCTCCTGGAAGGCTTCCGCCACCAGCCTTGCGCCGGCGCGCGTCGTCGCGGTGACGCGGCGCAGGTCGAAGATCACGAATTCCGGCCGCGGGCTGCCGGCGAGGCGGCGCGAGACATAGTCGACATTGGACAGCGACAGCGTGCCGACCAGTTCGATCACACGCACCTCCTGGAAGTGCTTTGCCAGGATCTCCTGCTCCTGCGGCCGGCGCAGGCGGCGTGACGGGTTCTTGCCGATATTGTAGTCGGCGATGATACTGTGACGGGCGTCATCGCTGCGGTTCAGCATGTGCAGGTCGTAATGCGCCGACAGCGCCTCGCAGACCTTGATGCCGCGCACGCTGTTGCCGTGCTTGTCGAGCTTCGGAGAGTAGCTGCCGAGCCCGAGCCGCGCCGGCAGCGCCGCCAGAATGCCGCCGCCGACGCCGCTCTTCGCGGGGATGCCGACGCGGTAGATCCACTCGCCGGCGAAGTCGTACATGCCCGACGAGGTCATCACCGACAGCGTGCGCGCGATCGCATAGGGCGTCACCACCTGCTCCCCGGTTACGGGATTGATGCCGCGGTTGGCCAACGTCGCCGCCATGACAGCGGTATCGCGCGCGGTGACGAGGATGGCGCATTGCCGGAAATAGACGTCGAGCACCGCAGGCACGTTCTCGGTGATCACACTGTTGGTGCGCAAGAGATAGCCGATCGCCCGGTTGCGGTCGCCGGTCGCGCTCTCGGAGGCGTAGACCGCCTCGTCGACGTCGAGCTCGCGGCCGGCGAAGCGGCCGAGCGCGTGGCGGATGTAGTCGAATGCGCCGTCGCCCTTGTCGGCATGGAGCAGGCCGGAGCAGGCGATCGCGCCGGCGTTGACCATCGCATTGAACGGGTGATTGTCGGCATTGAGCCGGATCGAGTTGAACGGATCGCCCGACGGCTCGACGCCGATCACGCTTTCCACCCGCTCGGCGCCCAGCGTGTCCAGCGCCAGCGCGAACACGAACGGCTTTGACATCGACTGGATGGTGAACGGCACCCTGGTGTCGCCGACCTCATAGACGTGGCCGTCGAGCGTCGCCAGGCTGATGCCAAAATGTGCAGGGTCGGCTTTGCCTAGCTCGGGGATGTAGTCGGCCACCGCGCCGGCAACCTCCGGCAGGAAGTCTGCGTAACATCTGTGCAGAAACCGCAGCAGCGGCGGCTGCGAGCGGGCCCAGTTGACGGTGCTGGCGGTGACGGGAGGAGGCGATCGTTTCATCGCCTCCTGTTGTGCAACGCAATCAGGGCGCGCGCAACCGAGCACGCATCGAGATCAGCTAGGTGATGAGCCGAGCAGGCGCGAACCGGCGGCTGCCGGTTTTCGAACAGATGTTTACAAAACGAGCGGTTGCTCGGCGTTTGTATCGCCATGCGAAACTTTCGGGTCGAGAATGTTTCGAAAGCGAAACAGCGTGCGACGCCGTGCGACTCCCAAAGGAAACCACCGCCGATCACGTGACGTCGGGGAATTTGGTTCGCGCCGAGCGGCTCGACGGCCGCGCTAGGTCTCGACGATAGCGACGGCCTGGCCTTCGGCGATGACGTCGTCAATCCTGACCAGAATCGACTTGATTTTGCCTGCTGCCGTCGATGTGACCGGGATCTCCATCTTCATCGCTTCGACGAACGCGATCTCGTCGCCATCGCCGATGCTGCTGCCGGCCTCAACGGGAAGCGCGCAAACGCGGCCGGCAACTTCGGTCACAACCTTGATCTCTGGCATTCCACTCTCCGATACCGTCTTGCGGAAATTTCATCCGGCGAACGGCTTTTTGTTGTGGCAGCAGATTGCCTGAGGTAGCTTCATCTGCAAGTGGAATTTTATTCCGCAAGACGGAATGGAGCCAAAGCAAATGGGACGGCGCTCGGAACGGCTTAGCCGGCAGGGAATGCTCGCCAGCGAGACTGGCGATGGCGATGTCATCCAGGTGGTGTCGCGCGCGTTTGATGTGTTGCGATGCTTCGAAGGGCACGAAGCCCGGCTTGGCAATCTCGAAATCTCGAACCGCTGCGGCCTGCCGCGATCGACGGTGTCGCGCCTGACGCATACGCTGACGCGGATGGGGCAGCTCGTCTATCTGCCGCGCGATCAGAAGTATCGGATCGGCCCGAGCGCGGTCGCGATGAGCACCTCGATGATGAAGGGGCTGCAGCTGCGCAACCTGATCCGGCAGCGCCTGCAGGACGTCGCCGACCAGTTGCCCGGCACCGTGGGCTTCGTGATCCCCGATCGCTTCCATCTGGTCTATCTGGAGTTCGCCCGCGCGGCGAACGCGCTCGGCCTGCATGAGGCCACCGGCAGCCGCATCTCGATGGCGACCACCGCTGCCGGCCACGCCTATACCGCAGCCCTCGATCCTGCGATCGGTGACGCGCTGATCGCGGAGATGGAAGGCGAGCTGCCGGAGAGCGCCAAGATGCTGACGCCGCGCATCGCGGCCAACCGCCGTCATCTGCAAGAGCACGGCTACGTCGTCGCCTGCGGCCTGTGGAGCCCGCACATCAACGGCGTCGCGGTGCCGCTGTGGTCACCGCAATATCAGACCTATGTGGTCACCACGATCGGCCTGCTGTCGGCGATGTATGACGAGCCGCGGCTGCACCGCGAGGTCGCGCCGCTGATGGTTGAGCTCGCTGCCGCACTCGGCAGCCTGCTCGAGGGCGCCGACGGCGACATCTTCAGCAATCGGATTGAACGCAAGTCGCTTCCGGTGGCCACCCACAACAACAACAAAATCATCAAGACGGAGGCAATGAATGAACTGGAAGCCGGAACTCGACGACCTCGCCCGGCGCGAAGCGTTCGCGCGGGAGATGGGAGGCGTTGACAAGGTCAAGCGGCAACGCGACCAGGGCCGGCTCACGGTTCGTGAGCGCATCGACAAGCTCGTGGACCAGAGCAGCTTCCACGAGGTCGGTGCCATCTCCGGCATCGCAGAATACGACGAGAGCAACGAGCTCAAGCATCTGACGCCGGCGAACTGCGTGTTCGGGCGCGCCCGGGTCGACGGCCGCACCGTCGTCGTGGTCGGCGACGATTTCACCGTGCGCGGCGGCTCGGCCGATGCGTCGATTTCCGCCAAGCCGCTGATGGCGGAGGAGATGGCGCATGACTTCCGCCTGCCGATCATCCGCGTGATCGAGGGCTCCGGCGGCGGCGGCTCGGTGAAGACGATCGAGACCCGGGGCGCGGCCAATCTGCCCGGCGGTGTCGGCGGCACGCGCTGGTACTGGTACACGACCGCCAACCTGGCGCGCGTGCCCGTGGTTGGCCTCGGGCTCGGCTCCGTCGCAGGTCTCGGCGCGGCGCGGCTGGCGGCCACGCATTACTCGATCATGACCAAGAGCTCCGCGATGTTCGTCGCCGGCCCGCCGGTGGTGAAGCGGCTGGGGCAGGACCTGACCAAGCAGGAACTCGGTGGCGCCGACATCCAGACCCGCGCCGGCGCGATCGACCAGGCGGTCGAGACCGAGGAGGAGGCGTTCGACTACGCGCGGCGCTTCCTGTCCTACCTGCCGTCCTCGGTCTACGATCTGCCGCCGACCATTTCCTGCACCGACGATCCGGAGCGCGCCGAGGAATCGCTGCTGAAGGCCGTGCCGCGCAATCGCAAGCAGGTCTACAAGATGCGGCCGATCATCGATGCGGTGGTCGACAAGGGCTCGTTCTTCGAGGTCGCCGGCAATTTCGGCCGGCCGGTGATCACCGGCCTGGCGCGGATCGAGGGCCGGGCGGTGCTGCTGCTCGCCAGCGATCCCTTCCACTATGGCGGCTCGTGGACCGCGGACGCCTGCCAGAAGGTGGTGCGCTGGGTCGATTTCGCCGAGACCTTCCATCTGCCGGTGGTCTACCTGATGGACTGCCCCGGCTTCATGATCGGGCTCGAGGCGGAGAAGTCGGCGACCATCCGCCACGGCGTGCGGGCGATGGCTGCCGTCAACCAGAGCACGGTACCGTGGTGCACGATCATCGTCCGCAACGCTTTCGGTGTCGCCGGTGTGGTGCATCAGCCGGCCAACCGGTTTTCGATGCGCTATGCATGGCCGTCGGCGTATTGGGGCTCGCTGCCGCTCGAGGGCGGCATCGAGGCCGCCTATCGCGCCGAGATCGATGCGGCGGCCGATCCCGCCGCCAAGCTGCGCGAGATCGAGGACCGCCTCAACAAGCTGCGCTCGCCGTTCCGCTCGGCCGAGAAATTCTGGGTCGAGGAGGTGATTGACCCGCGCAAGACGCGCTCGCTGCTCTGCGAGTTCGCGCGACTCGCCGAACCGATCCGCAAGGCCGGTCCGCCGAGCAACATGTCGACGCGGCCGTAGGGCTTTCACGCCGTCATTGCGAGGAGCGACAGCGACGAAGCAATCCACGCTTCCACAAGCGGAGATATGGATTGCTTCGCTTCGCTCGCAATGACGGTGAAGGAGCAGTCGGGCCGCGCTACTCCGCTTCGCGATGCACGTCGTGGATTACGATGCCCATGCCGTTCTCGGGCATCTTGATCCAGTCGCGCCGCTTCAGCGAGCGCTTGGTGTCCTCGTGTCCGCTCGCCCAGTGCTCGCGCATCGAGGTGCCGGAGAATTCGTGGTCCTTGGCGTCACCCTCGTAGGCCTTCTGCTGATAGATCAGCTGCAGCAGCGTGATCCCCGGCAACCGGCTGTTTGCCTTCTTGAGCTGGCGTTCCTCGTCCGACAGCTGGTCGTCGGGGATTTTTCCCAGCGCGTTGTGCAAGGCGGTGCGCAGATTGTAGGTCTTGCGGTAGACGTCGGTGTTGTAGCGGGTGCGCGACGAATACATGATGTCCTTGTGGCGGGCCATCACGTCCTGGATGTCGCGCGGCAGCGCGCCCCGCGCCGAGAACAGGTCGACCTGGAACACCAGCGAGTTCGCATTGTCCTCCTGGTCGAGCAGGTGTTGCAGCGGCGTGTTGGAGACGATGCCGCCGTCCCAGAAATGATCGGTGCCGACCTTTACCATCGGCAGTGCCGGCGGCAGCGCGCCGCTCGCCATGATGTGCTCGGGGATGATCTCGTCATGCGCGTTGTCGAAATAGATGAAGTTGCCGGACAGCACGTTCACCGCGCCGACCGCAAAGCGCATTGTCTTGGAGTTGATGCGATCGAAATCGACCAGCTCCAGCAGCGACTCACGTAAGGGCGTGGTGTCGTAGTAGCTCGTGGCGGTGCGGGCGCCGGCTGGGCTGAGCCACGGATTGGTCTGGTGCGGGGTGAAGAAGCCGGGTTGCCCCAGCGTCGTCGTCAGCCATGAGCTGGTGAAATTGCGCGCCTTGCGGAAGATGTCGCCGTCAGGCGTGTAGTGCCAGATCTTGCGGCTGGTGATGCGATCCCAGAATGTGTGCAGCCGCTCCAGCCGCCTCTCGGGCGGATTGCCGGCGATAATCGCCGAGTTGATCGCGCCGATCGAGACGCCGCAGACCCAGTCCGGCTCGATGTTGGATTCGTGCAGCGCCTGATAGACGCCGGCCTGATAGGCGCCGAGCGCGCCGCCGCCCTGCAGGACCAGCGCCACGCGATCGCATCCTTCGGGGCGCCAGCCGGGCGTCGCATGCTCGAGGTCGTCAGAATGCGGGGTACGCGCGTCCATCTCAGGCACTCCAAAAAATTGCGGCGAGAATTCAGGGCGCCGATGACGCGGTGATGACAAACGCCGGGCCGGTGCACGGCGCATCCGGCATGGCTGCCTGCTTGGTTAGCATTGGCCTCCACCGCAAGACGCGGGTCATGCCCGTGACGGAAATCCCTCACATCGCCGTCAATCTCGGCCGCTAGCCTCCGCGCAATATTTCCGCACAGGGGGTTATTGCGATGCGCAGGGAAGATCTGCTCAAGCTTCCGTCCATGCCGGCTGCCGGTCCGAGCTATCCCGCCGGTCCGTACCGCTTCGTCGATCGCGAATTCCTCGTCATCACCTATGAGACCGATCCTGAATTGATCCGCGCCGGCCTGCCTGAGCCGCTGGAGCCGATCGAGCAGGCGATCGTGCATTACGAATGGATCAAGATGCCCGACAGCTCCGGGTTCGGCAGCTACACCGAGTCAGGCCTCGTGATCCCGGCGCGGCTGCGCGGTGTAGAGGTCAACTTCGTCTGCCAGATGTATCTCGACGATGATCCGCCGATCGCGGCCGGCCGCGAGATCTGGGGCTTTCCGAAGAAGTACGCCCATCCCAAGCTCGAGATCGTCAAGGACACGCTGACCGGCACGCTGGAATATGCCGGCCAGCTCGTCGCAATGGGCACGATGGGCTACAAGCACGAGAGCATGGCGGGCAATGGCGACATCACCCGCGCCACGCTGTCGAAGACGCAAGTCAATCTGAAGATGATCCCCGGCGTCGACGGCCATCTCGAGATCTGCCAGCTGGTTGCGATCAACCTGACAGACATCAACGTCAAGGGATCGTGGATCGGACCCGGTCGGCTGCACCTAGTGCCGCACGTCAACGCGCCGGTCGCGGATTTCCCGGTCAAGCGCGTGGTCGGCGCGCATCACTATATCGCCGACCTGACGCTGCCGTTCGGCCGCGTCGTGCACGACTACAACAAGGTCGAACACGCCGCGCCTACCGGTCTCGCCGCGGAGTAGCACGCCGCGAGGCTCGATCAGGCCGCGACCGGTTTCGCTTGCGGCGCGACCTTGGGCTGCGGCCGCGAGATCGCCAGCACACTCAGCGCGGCGATCACGCAAAGCGCGCCGGCGATGAAGAAGGCCGGCAGATAGCTCGCATAAAGCGTACGCGACACACCGGCGCCGAACGCGGCCGCGCCGGCGCCGAGCTGGTGGCCGGCGAAGATCCAGCCGAACACCAGATTGGCGCGCTCGGCGCCGAAGCGCTGCGCGGTGAGGCGCACCGTCGGCGGCACGGTCGCGATCCAGTCGAGGCCGTAGAACATCGCAAACAGCGACAAGCCGTAGAAGGTGAAGTCGGAGTACGGCAGATACAGCAGCGACAGGCCGCGGAGGCCGTAGTACCAGAACAGCAGCCTGCGATTGTCGAAGCGGTCCGACAGCCAGCCCGAGATGATGGTGCCGAAGAAATCGAAAATGCCCATCGCGGCGAGCAGGCTCGCGGCCTGCACCTGCGGGATGCCGTAGTCGAGGCACATCGGGATCAGGTGGACCTGAACGAGGCCGTTGGTCGAGGCGCCGCAGACGAAGAAGGTCGCGAACAGGATCCAGAACACCGACGATTTGGAGGAGTCGCGCAGTGTACCGAGCGCAGCGGCCATGATCGGCACGTTGGCCGGCGGCGGTGCGGGCAGGGGCGCGGTGCTCTCATCGCCGAATGGGCGCAGGCCGACGTCGCTCGGCCGGTCGCGCATCAGCATCAGCACCGCAAAGGCGGAGACGCCGAGCATGACGCAGACGAATCCAAGCGCGATACGCCAGCCGTAACGCTCCGTGATGGTGGCAAGTAGCGGCAGGAAGGCGAGCTGCCCGGTCGCGACGCTCGCGGTGAGCATGCCGATCACGAGGCCGCGCCGCGCCACGAACCAGCGCGTGGCGATGGTCGCGCCGAGCACCAGCGCGGTCATTCCGGTGCCGATTCCGATCACGACGCCCCACAGCGCGATCAGCTGCCAGACCTGCGTCATGGCGAGCGAAGCCACCAGGCCCGACACCACGATCAATTGCGCCGTCAGCGTGACGTTGCGCAGGCCGTAGCGGTTCATCAGCGCGGCGGCGAACGGCGCCATCAGCCCGAACAGGATGAAGCGGATCGACAGGGCCGAGGAGATCTCGGCGGTCGACCAGCCGAACTCCTTCTGCAGCGGCACGATGAAGACGCCGGGCGCGCCGACGGTGCCCGCCGAGATCAGAGCGGCCAGGAAAGTCACGGCGACCATCACCCAGCCGTAATGGATGTTGCGGTGGGCGAGGGTGGAAGCAAGCCAGTTCGAGATCATTGGGCCCTGGATATGAAATACGGTGAGGGTTCTATTCGTGATGCGCAATATGCCACGAGGGCGCGATGGCTAAAATGCCAAAGTTCCCTCGTTTTCGGACTCAGCAGGGTTCACGCCGCGAAGACGCTGCGCTCCCTCCCCCGCAAGCGGGAGAGGCCAAGTGCGTTTGCGGATAGGGCGATCTGACCGATTATCAGCGGGATCAGTGTGTGACCCGCTCGACCGCGATCGCGGTGGCTTCACCGCCGCCGATGCACAGGGCCGCGACGCCGCGCTTCAGGTTCTGCGCCTCCAGCGCGTGCAGCAGCGTCACGATCAGCCGTGCGCCGGTGGCGCCGATCGGATGGCCGAGTGCGCAGGCGCCGCCATTGATGTTCAGCCGGTCACGGGGAATTCCGAGGTCGCGCTGCGCCGCCATCGCGACCACCGCGAATGCCTCGTTGATCTCGAACAGGTCGACATCGCCGACGCTCCAGCCGACCTTGTCGAGCAGCTTCCTGATCGCCGGGATCGGTGCGGTGGTAAACCACTGCGGCTCCTGGCTGTGGGTGGCGTGACCCTTGATCTCGGCCAGAACAGGCAGGCCGTCGCGGTCGGCGAGCGAGCGCTTCGCCAGGATCAAAGCTGCGGCGCCGTCGGCATTGGCGGAGGAGGCGGCCGGCGTGATGGTCCCGTTGGCACGGAACGCCGGCTTGAGGCCGGGGATCTTTGCCGGATCGACCTTCAGCGGATGCTCGTCATTGGCGATGATGCGCGGACCGGCCTTCTCGGTCAGCGTGATAGGCGCGATCTCGGCCTTGAAAGCGCCGCCCTCGACCGCCTTGCGGGCCCGGCTCAGCGTCTCCATTGCGAAAGCGTCCTGGTCTGCGCGGGTGAACTGATAGGCCTCCGCGGTCGCCTCGCCGAAATCGCCCATCGAGCGGCCGGTCTCGTAGGCGTCCTCGAGCCCGTCCATCATCATGTGGTCGATGATGCGGTCGTGGCCGGCGCGATAGCCGCTTCGCGCCTTCTGCAAGAGATACGGCGCGTTGCTCATGCTCTCCATGCCGCCGGACAGCACGATCTCGGCCGAGCCGGCCTTGATGATGTCGTGCGCCAGCATGGTCGCCTTCATGCCGGAGCCGCAGACCTTGTTGACGGTGGTGGCGCCGGTGGCGTCAGGCAGTTTGGCGCCGCGTGCGGCCTGGCGGGCGGGGGCCTGGCCCTGGCCGGCCGGCAGCACGTTGCCCATGAACACCTCGTCGATGCGTTCCGGCGCGAGCTTGGCGCGCTCCAGCGCCGCACCGATCACGTGCGAGCCGAGCTTGTGCGCCGCGAGCGGCGTGAGCTCGCCCATGAAGCGGCCGAGCGGGGTGCGCGCGGCGGAGAGGATGACGACGGGATCGGTGCTGGTTGCCATGGCGGGATACCCTTCAATGCGGGGATTTGATTGGATTATATGCATCATATGATGCAATGCAAAAATTGCAACTGCGCGCGGCATGAGAAAATGTCGTGGTCGCAGGAGTTGGAGCGGGGCCGGTTCCGCGATCACCACCGTCGTCCTCGCTTTGCGGGGACGACGAGGAGGATGATTCTCGAGTCGAGACGTCAAACACACGGTGTCATCACCCGCGCGAAAGCGGGTGATCCGGTATTCCAGAGGCGACTGTGCTCGACCGAGAGGCCGCGGCGTACTGAATCGCCCGGTCGCGCCGGGCGATGACAGGTGAGGATGAGGACGCAGCTTCGCATTCTCGCGACATGATCCGTCCGAGTCCTGCCAGTCGTACAGTCTGAAGCCTAATCCGACCGCCAGGAGCCGAGTAGAAATCGTCGCTTTGGTGCGGAGCCCGCCTGCTTCTGCACGTCGGGCAGGTCGACGCCGTAACGCTTCATCAGGAGCTTGATGGCAATCCCGATGATCACAAAGGGCATCAGGTAGATCGCGAAAACTTCGAAGGCTGGCATGTCATCCTCCGCGGCTTCGGATGAGGCATACTAGCACAATCATTTCGCGGGCGGAGGGGCGACCGATGCGCGGCGTCTCCAACCAAGCGAGCAGTATAGCACGTTGGCGCTGATGCCACCGCGCATGGCCGCATGCGGCGGCTTCGATTGACACCGGCAGGCTCGGCGTTACGCTTCTTCTGGAACAGGACGTTTTCCCAAGAGAATCAACGGCCGGGATCTAGATCCGGATTCAAGACCCAGAAGAAGTAAGAAAAGGGCAGGACACGCCGTGACAAGCGTCATCGCGTCTTGAGCGGGACCACGCGGACCTCCGCGCTCGCGCCATTTCGCATCCGCAGCTATCGCTTTCAATGGCCGTCCGACCTGCTCACTTCCTGGGCGTTCGAGGTCGAGACGCTGGTGCTCGGCTGGTACATCATGGTCGAGACCGGCTCGGTGCTGCTGCTGACCGTGCTCGCGTCCCTGCAGTATGTCGGCACGCTGGTCGCGCCCGTCGTCGGCATGATCGGCGATCGGATGGGGCATCGCGATCTGCTCGCGGTGATGCGCTTCGCCTATACCGCGCTCGCCGGGACCATCATGATTCTGGCGTTAACCGGCCATCTGGCGCCAGCGAAGGTCATGATCATCGTCGCGCTGATGGGCGTGATCCGTCCGTCGGATCTCGGCGTGCGCGGCGCGCTGCTGGCCGACATCATGCCGCCGGCACAACTGGTCGGCGCCATCAGCCTGGCGCGCACGACACAGGACAGCGCGCGCATCGCCGGCGCACTGACCGGAGCCGGATTGTTCGCGGCGCTCGGCATCGGCTATGTCTATGTCGGGATTGCGAGCTTCTATTTCGTCGCCGCGATCCTGATGCTGTGCATGGGCCGGCCGAAATCGCACGGCTCTGCCGAGCAGGCGGCCGGCGATCTGCCGGGCTCAAAACTGCTACGCGACCTCAAGGAGGGCATCGTCTATGCCTGGAGCGGCCCGGGCATGCGCGCCGCGCTCTGCGTCGCGTTCCTCGCCAATCTCACCGCGTTTCCGCTGACCAACGGCCTGTTGCCCTACGTCGCGCGCGAGATCTTCCAGACCGACCAGACCGGCCTCGGCTATCTCTCGGCGAGCTTTGCGGTGGGATCGCTGATCGGCTCGATCACGCTCAGCCTGGCCGGGGGCGTGCGCATCGCACGGCTTCTGATCGGCGCGACGCTTGCCTGGTATGCGATGCTCATGGTGTTCGTCGAGCTCAGGACCATGCCGGTGGCGATGGCCTGCCTGGTGCTGGCCGGCATCGCGCAGAGCATGTCGATGATCTCGGCCGCCGTGATGCTGATGCGCAATGCCAGCGCGCATCTGCGCGGCCGGGTGATGGGCGTGCGCATGATGGTGATCTACGGCCTGCCGCTCGGCCTGCTCGCCGCCGGCAGCCTGATCGACCTGATCGGCTACACCGCGACCGGCACGCTGCTCGCCGCCGCCGGCTTCATCGCGATGCTGGCGATCGCGCTGCACTGGCGGGCCGATCTGTGGCCGGTGCATGCGCCGGCCAATGCGCGGTGAAGGGATGCGCGTAGCCCGGATGGAGCGAAGCGCAATCCGGGAAGTCCTGTCCGCGGATGGTACGCCCCGGATTTCGCTACGCTTCATCCGGGCTACGAAAGCCGTCACGCCGCCTGAGCTGCCCGCCGAATATGCACCGGCACCGACTTGTACGACGGCGTGCCGCTTTCCTTGTCCTGGTAGCCGAGCGGCACCAGGCCGTTGGCTTCCGGGTAGTAGGCGGCGACAGAGCCGCGGGCGATGTCGTAGACGATCGCAGTCAGCGTAAGGCGGCGCGGCGTGCCCGAGGGCAGCGCGGTCTCGATCTCGACGAGATCGCCATGGGCGAGGCCGCGCGCGGTGAGGTCCGCCTCGTTGGCGAACAGTACGTCGCGCCGTCCGAACACGCCGCGATAGCGGTCGTTCAGCCCGTAGATCGTGGTGTTGTACTGGTCGTGGCTGCGGATCGTCGCGAGCTTGAGGACGGTGCCGTCCGTCAGCACCGGATCCTCTTCGAGGCCGTCGAAGATCAGGAATTCGGCCTTGCCTGACGGCGTCGTCCATTTGCGCTCGGTCGGCGGCAGCGGCAGGCGGAAGCCGCCGGGAATCCGGATCCGCGCGTTGTAATCCCTAAAGTCGGGGAAGACGCCCTCGATGGCGTCGCGGATGCGGTCGTAATCGGCGATCAGCTCGGCCCACGGCACCTTGGTCGCCGGCAGGGTCGCCATCGCCATGCCGGCAATAACAGCCGATTCCGAAAGCAGGTTCTCGGAGGCCGGGGTCAGCTTGCCGCGCGAGGCGTGCACCATCGACATCGAGTCCTCGACGGTGACGACCTGCGGGCCCGAGGCCTGGATGTCGCGCTCGGTTCGCCCCAGCACCGGGAGGATGATCGACTGCTTGCCGACCAGAAGGTGCGAGCGGTTCAGCTTGGTGCCGAGATGCACCGCGAGCTCGAGCTTGCGCATGCCGGCAGCGCAGCGCTCGGGATCGGGCAGCGCGATGGCGAAATTGCCGCCGAGGCAGATCAGGACCTTGGACCTTCCGTCGTCGATCGCCTGCATCGCGGCGACCGCGTCGTGGCCATGATGCCGCGGCGGCTTGAAGCCGAAGGTGCGCTCGATGCCCTCGAACATCGCGATGTTGGGCTTCTCCGTGATCCCCACGGTGCGATTGCCCTGCACGTTGGAGTGGCCGCGCAGCGGGCAGATGCCGGCGCCGGGCTTGCCGTAATTGCCCTTCAGCAGCAGCAGGTTTGCGATCTGCTGGACATTGTCGGTGCCGCGGCTGTGCTGGGTGATGCCCATGCCGTAGGTGATGATGGTGGCATTGGATTTGGCGTAGGCGCTCGCGACCTCACCGAGCTGGGCGCGCGTGAAGCCGGACACCGTCTCGATCGATGGCCATGCCGTCGCGCGCAGATCGGCGGCGAATGCCTCAAAGCCGTTGGTGTGCTCGGCGAGGAAAGCGTGATCGAGGACGCCGCGGGTGGCGTCGTCCATCTCGATCAGCGACTTCATGACGCCCTTCAGCACCGCAGCGTCGGCGCCGACTTTGGGTTGGTAATAGGTCGAGGCGATCCGCGTCGAGCCGAGGGTCGCCATTTCGATCGGGTCCTGCGGATCGGCAAAGCGCTCCAGCGCGCGCTCGCGCAAGGGGTTGAACACGATGATCGGCACGCCGCGGCGCGAGACCTCCCACAACGTGCCCATCATGCGCGGATGGTTGGTGCCGGGATTGTGGCCCATCGCGATGATCAGCTCGCAATGATCGAAATCGTCCAGCGACACCGTGCCCTTGCCGATGCCGATCGATTGCGGAAGCCCGACGCTGGTGGCCTCGTGGCACATGTTCGAGCAATCGGGGAAATTGTTGGTGCCGTATTCGCGCGCGAAGATCTGGAACAGGAACGCGGCCTCGTTCGAGGCGCGGCCGGAGGTGTAGAACTCGGCCATGTTCGGATCGGGCAGGCTGCGGAGCGTTTCGCCGATCCGCGCGAAGGCATCATCCCAGCTGATCGGCTGGTAGGTGTCGCTCGCGGCATCGTAGGCGAGGGGCGCGGTCAGCCGGCCTTCGTTCTCCAGATGGAAGTCGCTCCAGGTCAGCAGCTCGGTGACGGTGTGGGCGGCGAAGAACTCCGGCGTGACGCGCTTGCTGGTCGCCTCCCAGGTCACGGCCTTGGCGCCATTCTCGCAGAACTGGAAGGTGGAGGTGTGCTCCTTGTCCGGCCAGGCGCAGCCCGGACAGTCGAAGCCGTCGGGCTTGTTGGTACGCAGCAGCGTGATCGGCGCCTCGACCAGGTCCATCTGATCGCGAACCGCCGTCGCGGTGGCTTTGAGGGCGCCCCAGCCGCCGGCCGGCGCATTGTAGGGTCGGATACCGGGAACGTCGCGCTTTTGGACCATATGTCCTCCTGCAGCTCTTGAGTTGTGACCCCGTGCGTCTGTCCCGAAGATTGATTGTTTTGTTAGCCGCGAGATCGGCTCGTATCGGATCGACGTTCTCGATCTGAAACAACAGCGGTCTCGTGTTGCAGGTTAGACTAATCGGCCGGGGCCTGCGGTCAACAGTCCGTCAAATGTGTAGCCCGGATTGCGCTGCGCTCCATCCGGGCTACGAGGCATCAGGCATTACCGCTTGCGATCCAGAAATCCCTGCAACAAGCGCTGCGGCTCGCCGGTCTGGAAGGATTTGCCGAACACGCCGACGCTGAGGTTCACCGACTCGGTCAGCGGCAGCTCTTCCCATTGCCGCAGCAAATCCTTCTGGATGCGCAGTGCTTCGGGGCCGCATTCGAGCAAGGCTTTGACGGTGTGCTCGACGGCCTCGTCGAGGCCGCCGGGCTTTGCCACGGTGTCGACCAGGCCCCAGGCGAGCGCAGTCGGAGCGTCGATGTTTTCAGCGGTCATCATCAGCCAGCGCGCGCGGCCCCAGCCGATCAGGCGCGGCAGCAGCGCCGCGTGGATCACCGAGGGGATGCCGACGCGCACCTCGGGCATGCCGAACATCGCATCATGCGCCGCCACCCTGACGTCGCAGGCGGCCGCGACTTCGAGGCCGCCGCCGAGGCACCAGCCGGGCAGGCGGGCGATGACGGGCGCCGGGAATTTGCGCACCGCCTCACAAAGGTCGCGCAGGCGGCTGATGAACGCCTCTGCCGACTTCTGGTCGAGCGTCGCCATCTCCTTGATGTCGGCGCCGCCGATCATGCTGCGCTCGCTTTCGCCGGCCAGGATCACCGCGCGGATGGTGCGGTCGGCGGCGAGGTGCTCAAAGCCCTCGCGCACGCCGTCGGTCACGGCCGAGCTCACGATGTTCAGCTTGCCGGCGTTGCAGATCGTAAGGCGGACGACGCCTCTGGAGTCGCGGGCGATGCCGCAGTGAGGATTGAGCATGTCCATGGAGAAAGTCCCGGCGCAGGAATTGATGCCGCCATGTCCCGGACAAAGCAGGCCTCTGTCAAGGCGCCGGTCCGGCGGTTGCGTCGCGCAGGCCGACTCTATAGAATTACATCCATAATATAAGTGGAGCCGCCATGACTGCCGCCGAGACCGCTGATCTTCACGCGCCCGATCTCAAGCGCGTGCGCGTGGTGGAATGGCAGGCGCCCGGACCGGTGGCGAAGGCGGCGCTGCCGATGTCCGGCATCGCGGCGATGCGCGCGATCCGCAACGGCCACCTGCCGCCGCCGCCGATGGCCAAGCTGATCGGCTTCAGCATGGCCGTGGTCGAGGAGGGGCGGATCGTGATGGAACTCGAGGCGCATGAGAGCCTGGAGAATACGATCGGCCTGCTGCACGGCGCGACCGCCGCCGCGCTGCTCGATACCGCGATGGGTTGCGCGATCTCGACCCTGCTGCCGGCGGGGCAGACCTCCGTCACGCTCGACCTCAAGCTGACCTATCTGCGCCCGCTGTCGGTGCGCTCGGGAACCATCGCGGCCGAGGGCAAGGTGATCAAGCTCGGCCGCCAGACCAGCTACACCGAGGGCTTCGTCCGCGACGGCAAGGGCAATCTTGCGGTGCACGCGACCGCGACGTTTTCCATGCTCGGCGGGGAACTCCAGACGCTGAACAAGACGAAATAAATGCAGCGTCGCGGCGGCAAATCTGCTATTGTATGATTAGAAACATTCCATGAGAGCGGCATGCGTTATTCGAAAGAGCACAAGCAGGAGACCCACGCGCGGATCGTGAAGCGGGCCGCGACGCGTTTGCGCGAGAAGGGCGCCCATGGCATCGGTGTCGCCGACCTGATGAAGGACGCCGGCCTGACCCATGGCGGCTTCTACGCGCATTTCGATTCGCGCGAGGCGCTGGTGATCGAGGCCTTCAATTACGCCATGGACCGCGCCAACGAGCGCTGGCGCAAGGTCACCGCGGAGGTGCCGCCGGAGAAGCGGCTGGCGACCATCGTCGACGGCTATCTCTCGGCTGTTCATCGCGACGAGCCCGGCCAGGGCTGCGCGGTCCCGGCGCTCGGGGCCGAGATCGCCCGCGAGAGCCCGAAGACCCGCAAGGCCTTTGCGCTCAAGCTCGACCAGATGATCGAGATGATCACCGACCAGATCCAGGACGTGCCGCGCAAGACCGCGCGCAAGCAGGCGATGGGCGTGCTGGCGACCATGCTGGGCACCATCGTGATGTCGCGGATCGCGGGCAACGGCGAAATGTCCGACGAGATCCTCGGCGCAGGCCGCGAGGCGGTGCTCGGTCGGGCGGCGGTGGCGAAGAAGCCGCGTGCCAAAGCGAATTAGGGGAGTTCCTGCGACGAGGCACCAAATCTCTCCGGTTTGGCTTTCGTCGGCAACAGAGGCGTGAGGCGCCCTTTTGAAGGCCTCAGGCGGTGATCAATAACGACCACCATCGCGCTTTTGTTGTGTGAGCCATTCCGACAGCGTCCTCGTTTTTGATCGTGGATCGCTCGACGCCCCTCGTCTGAGGCTCGTTCCGGAGCGCGTCGACCGTAGCTTGGCTGATTCAGTTTCCACGATCGGGTCTGCGGAAGCCGATGATCTCTCGGCAGCTTCTCTCTCGAGGCGCAGCTTTTTCAATCGCGCCATTTTGTCCCGCTCGGCCTCTGCCTCGGCTCCGTCGGATAACAGCGTCTTGTGGTGAGCGGTCTCTGCTGAACCGCGGACTCCGAGGATGGCCGTCTCGCCAAGCGCCTTGCAGGCCTCGAGCCGATGCAACCCCTCGAGCAAAACGAGGCGGCCCTCATCAGGTCGAACGAGGATGGGGACTTGTTGCCCAACTTCCAGAATACTCGCCGCGATTTCTTGGACGAGCTCAGGCTTTAGCGTTTTCCGTTTCTTAACGGGCACGTAGATCTGATCGATTGGAAGACTTTCCGGGGTGGGCACAGTGTTACTCCCTACTCAGGATCCGTCCAAAATACGGTTTAAGGATGAAGCGCCACACCGCCAAGGCATTTCTCAAAGAGGCATTTCTCAAACCGACCTGGAGGGCCGGCGCTGGTCAGGTCGCTCCGGCAAACAACGTGCGCTCGGCTTCCACCGTCTCGTAGATGTAATCCGCCACGGCGCGGATGCGGGCGAGGTCCTTGCTGTCGGCGTGCATCAACAGCCAGAAGGTGCGGGAGATCCGCACATCGTCGCGCAAGACCGGCTGCAGTTCGGGGTGGGCGGTCGCCATGAAGTGCGGCAGCACGGCGATGCCGAACCCGGCAATCGTGGCGTTGAGCTGTGCGATCAGGTTGGCGCTGCGGAATTTGGCGGAGATCTTCGGTGAGACCTGCGGCAGATAGTCCAGCTCGGGGGTGAACAGCAGCTCCTCGATATAGCCGACGAAGCGGTGTTTCGGCAGGTCGGTACGCGCGGCAATCTTTGGCGCCTGCGCGAGATAACCGGGTGCGGCATAAAGCCCGAGCGTGTAGTCGAGCAGCTTGCGGCCGACGATGCGGCCCTCCTTGGGCATGGTCAGGCTGATCGCGATGTCGGCCTCGCGCTTGGAGAGCGAGAACAGCCGCGCGGTGGCGACGAGCTGCAAATCGAGATCGGGATACCGCTCGGTGAACTTGACCAGCCGCGAGGCCAGAAAGTGGCTGCCGAAGCCGTCCGGCGCGCCGATCCGCACCGTGCCGGTGAGATGCGCGCGCGAGCCGCCGACCGCCTCCTGGTTGGCGACGATGGTCGATTCCATCGCCTCCGCGCTGTCGGCGACGCGTTGGCCGGCCTCGGTCAGCAGATAGCCGGTCTTGCGGCGATCAAACAGTTTTGCGGAGAGGTGGCCTTCCAGCCGGTCGACACGCCGGATCACTGTGGCATGATCGACGCCGAGCTGCTTGGCGGCAGCCGAAACTGACCCGCCGCGCACGATGGCAAGCACGAAACGGAAGTCGTCCCAGTCGATCGTGTCGCCGCCTTGATCCTGCATTTCCGCACATCTATGGTGCAATTTATCGGACTTGAATCCTATAAAATGCAGGGTCATTAGGGTTTGTAAAGCGATCTCGCCGCGAGGCGCGGCGATTCACGTCTCCAAGGGAGGATATTCATGCGCTCGATCGGACATTTCATCGGTGGCAAGGAGGTCAAGGGCACCTCGGGCCGTACGGCTGACGTCTTCGAGCCGATGACCGGCGACGTCCAGGCCAAGGTGGCGCTGGCCTCCAAGGCCGAAGTTCGCGCCGCGGTGGAGAACGCCCGCGCCGCTCAGCCGGAGTGGGCCGCGACCAACCCGCAGCGTCGCGCCCGCGTCATGATGAAATTCGTCGAGCTGGTGCAGCGCGACTACGACAAGCTCGCCGAGCTTTTGGCGCGCGAACACGGCAAGACCGTCCCCGACGCCAAGGGCGACATCCAGCGTGGCCTCGAAGTCGCCGAGTTCGCCTGCGGCATCCCGCATCTGATGAAGGGCGAGTACACCGAAGGCGCCGGCCCCGGCATCGACATCTATTCGATGCGCCAGCCGCTCGGCGTCGTCGCCGGCATCACGCCGTTCAACTTCCCGGCGATGATCCCGATGTGGAAGTTCGCGCCCGCGATCGCCTGCGGCAACGCCTTCATCCTCAAGCCGTCGGAGCGCGATCCCGGCGTGCCGATGAAGCTCGCCGAACTGATGATGGAAGCGGGCCTTCCGGCCGGCATCCTCAACGTGGTCAACGGCGACAAGGAAGCGGTCGACGCCATCCTCGACGATCCCGACATCAAGGCGATCGGCTTCGTCGGCTCGACCCCGATCGCCCAGTACATCTATGAGCGCGCCGCGCAGACCGGCAAGCGCTGCCAGTGCTTCGGTGGCGCCAAGAACCACGCCATCATCATGCCGGACGCCGACATGGACCAGGCGGTCGATGCGCTGATCGGCGCCGGCTACGGCTCGGCCGGCGAGCGCTGCATGGCGGTGTCGGTTGCGGTGCCGGTCGGCAAGACCACCGCCGACCGGCTGATGGAAAAGCTGATCCCGCGCGTCGAGTCGCTCAAGATCGGCACCTCGGTCGATCCGTCGGCCGATTACGGTCCGCTGGTGACCCGCGAGGCGGTCGAGAAGGTCAAGAGCTACATCGACATCGGCGTCAAGGAAGGCGCGACGCTCGCGGTCGACGGCCGCGGCTTCAAGATGCAGGGCTACGAGAACGGCTTCTATCTCGGCGGTTCGCTGTTCGACAACGTCACCAAGGACATGCGGATCTACAAGGAAGAGATCTTCGGCCCGGTGCTCTCGGTGGTGCGCGCCAAGGACTATCACGAGGCGCTCGCGCTGCCGTCCGACCACGACTACGGCAACGGCGTTGCGATCTTCACCCGTGACGGCGACGCGGCGCGCGACTTCGCGGCCAAGGTCAATGTCGGCATGGTCGGCGTCAACGTGCCGATCCCGGTGCCGATCGCCTATTACACTTTCGGCGGCTGGAAGAAGTCCGGCTTCGGCGATCTCAACCAGCACGGTCCGGACTCGGTGCGCTTCTACACCAAGACCAAGACGGTGACCTCGCGTTGGCCATCCGGTGTCAAGGACGGCGCGGAGTTCTCGATCCCGACGATGAAGTAACGCGAGACTGGAGTGAGCTTCAGCCACATCGGGAAATCACCTCTCCCTTTGGGAGAGGTCGGCGCGAAGCGCCGGGTGAGGGGTCACGGTCTCTCGTTGGAGCGGTACCCCTGCACCCGATTTGCTGCGCAAATCGGCCTCTCCCAGGTGGGGAGAGGTGACCTCAGCCTGCGGGGGCATTGAGATGCAGTTCGCTCTCAACGAGGACCAGATCGCGGTTCGCGACATGGCGCGGGCGTTTGCGGCGGAAAAGATCGCGCCGCACGCGCTCGAATGGGACGAGAAGAAGCACTTTCCGGTCGACGTGATGCGCGAGGCGGCAGGCCTCGGCATCGGCGGCATCTACATCAAGGACGATGTCGGCGGCTCGGCGATGACGCGCTTCGACGCCGCACTGATCTTCGAGGCGCTGGCGACGGGCTGTCCGACCACGTCCGCCTTCATCTCGATCCACAACATGGCGTCCTGGATGATCGATGCCTATGGCAACGATACGCAGCGCCACCAATGGCTGCCGAGGCTCTGCACCATGGAGCTGATCGCGAGCTACTGCCTGACCGAGCCGGGCGCCGGCTCCGATGCCGCTGCGCTCCGCACCCGCGCGGTGCGCGACGGCAATCACTACGTGCTCAACGGCCAGAAGCAGTTCATCTCCGGCGCCGGCAGCACCGACCTCCTGGTGGCGATGGTGCGCACCGGCGGGGATGGCCCCGGCGGCGTCTCGACGATCGTGATCGACGGCAAGACGCCGGGCGTCTCGTTCGGCGCCAATGAGCGCAAGATGGGCTGGAACGCGCAGCCGACCCGCGCCGTGGTGTTCGAGAACGCACGCGTGCCGGTCGCGAACCGGCTCGGCGAGGAGGGCATCGGCTTCAAGATCGCGATGGCCGGCCTCGACGGCGGCCGCCTCAACATCGCGGCGTGCTCGCTTGGCGGCGCGCAGGCGGCGCTCGACAAGGCGCTAGCCTACATGAAGGACCGCAAGGCCTTCGGAAAGCGGCTTGACGAATTCCAGGCGCTGCAGTTCAAGATCGCCGACATGGCGACCGAGCTCGAAGCCGCACGCACCTTCCTATGGCGCGCAGCCGCCGCGCTCGACCGCAAGGATCCGGACGCCTCGATGCTGTGCGCGATGGCAAAACGCTTCGGCACCGATGTCGGCTTCGAGGTTGCCAACCAGGCGCTGCAACTGCACGGCGGCTACGGCTATCTCAGCGAATACGGCGTCGAGAAGATCGTGCGCGATCTGCGCGTGCACCAGATCCTCGAAGGCACCAATGAAATCATGCGGCTGATCGTGTCGCGCAAACTGATCGAGGGCGCGCGATGAATGATGCGGCAGCTGCCGGTGGCGACCTGATCGCGCGCAAGGAAGGTTCTGCCGGCATCATCCGGCTCAACCGGCCGAAGGCGATCAATGCCGTGACGCTGGAGATGTTCCACGACATCGACAAGGCGCTCGACGCGTTCGAGGCCGATCCCGATGTCGCGGTCGTCGTGCTGGAAGGTGCCGGCGAGCGCGGCCTGTGCGCCGGCGGCGATATCCGCGCGCTCTGGGAAAGCTCGAAGGTCAAGGGCGATCTCGGCAAGGTCCTGTGGCGCGACGAGTACATCCTCAACGCGCGGATCAAGCATTTCCCAAAACCCTATGTCGCCTTCATGGACGGCATCGTGATGGGCGGCGGCGTCGGCCTGTCGGCGCACGGCCGCCACCGCGTGGTGACCGAACGAACCAAGCTTGCGATGCCCGAAGTCGGGCTCGGCTTTTTCCCCGATGTCGGCGGCACCTATCTGCTGTCGCGTTCACCGGGCGAGATCGGCACCTATTTTGGCCTCACCGGGACCACGATGAGTGGCCCGGATGCGATCTATGCCAAGTTCGCCGATGCGGTGGTGCCGAGCGCCAAGCTTCCGGCGCTGCGCGAGGCGTTGACCAAGGTTGCGCCCGGTACCAACTCGGCCCAGATCGACCGGCTGATCGCAGGCTTCGCCACCGGCGAAAAGGCGGGTCCCGTTGCCGCGCTGCAGGTCAGGATCGACGGCTGGTTCGCGCGCGGACGGATGGAAGACATCGTTGACGCGCTAGAGTCTGACGGATCGGAGCTGGCACAGGCCGCGCTGAAGACGCTCGGCGAGAAGTCACCGCGCGGCATGGTGGTGACGCTGAAGCTGCTGCGGCTGGCGCGGGTGACCGAGACGCTGGAGGAGTGCCTGGTGCGCGAATATCGCGCTGCGCTCGAAGTGTTCGCCAGCGACGATTTCCGCGAGGGCGTGCGCGCCGCCGTGATCGACAAGGACCGCAATCCGAAATGGTCGCCGCCCGATATCGAGGACGTGACGGCGGAGATGCTGGCGCCTTACTTCGCCGAGATCGGCGCCGACGAACTGAAATTTCCCGACAGCAAATAGAAACGTCGCAAGCGGAGGACTTCTCATGGCAAACGTCGCATTCATCGGGCTCGGCAATATGGGCGGGCCGATGGCGGCCAATCTGGTCAAGGCCGGCCACAAGGTGACCGCGTTCGATCTGGTCGCGGCGTCCCGCGATCAGGCCAAGAACGACGGTGCCGCGATCGCCGAGAGCGGCGTCGGCGCGGTGAAGGGCGCCGATGTCGTCATCACGATGCTGCCGGCCGGCAAGCATGTGCTCGGCGTCTGGAACGAAGTGCTGCCGGCGATGTCCAAGGGCGCGCTGATCATCGACTGCTCGACCATCGACGTTGAAAGCGCCAAGCAGGCGCATGCACTGGCCGCCAAGCACGGCATGGCCTCGGTCGATGCGCCGGTCTCCGGCGGCACGGGCGGCGCCAAGGGTGCGACGCTGACCTTCATGTGCGGCGGCGAGGCGAAGGCGTTCGCGGCAGCGCAGCCGATGCTGGCCAACATGGGCAAGAAGATCGTGCATTGCGGGGCCGGCGGTGCAGGGCAGGCGGCCAAGATCTGCAACAACATGATCCTCGGCATTTCCATGATCGCGGTCGGCGAGGCTTTCGTGCTCGCCGAAAAGCTCGGGCTGTCGCACCAGGCGCTGTTCGACGTCGCCTCGACCTCGTCGGGGCAGTGCTGGTCGCTGACCACCTATTGCCCGGTTCCAGGTCCAGTGCCGACCTCGCCGGCCAACAACGATTACAAGCCCGGTTTCGCCTCGAACCTGATGGTCAAGGACCTGTCGTTGGCGCAGGACGCCGCCACTGCCGCCGGTGCGGTGACGCCCCTCGGCAAGCATGCGCAGGAGCTCTATAAGACCTTCGACGCGTCGGGCCACGGCGGGGTCGACTTTTCCGGAATTATCCAGCACGTTCGGAGCCTCGCTAAGAAATAGCGGGCCTTCCACTGGTAGCCCGGATGGAGCGAAGCGAAATCCGGGACCGCTTCATCAGTTGGCGCGACCGGCCGCGGATTTCGCTTCGCTCCATCCGGGCTACGATTGAATGCAACGCTGGTCGCCTAGCGTGAATTCGACGGGTTCGGACGATGACCACATTTCAGGACGCACGCGCCTTTCTGCTAGAACACCGCACCGACTACGACACGGCGGTGAAGGGGTTCCGCTGGCCGGATCCGGTGCCGTTCAACTGGGCGCTCGACTGGTTCGACGCCGAGCTCGCGCACAATCCTGACAGTCGCAACCGGCCGGCGCTGTGGATCGTCGATGCCGCCAGCGGCAACGAGACGAAGCTTTCCTTTGCCGAACTGTCGCGCCGCTCCAACCAGGTCGCGAACTTCCTGCGCGCGCAGGGGCTGAAGCGCGGCGATCATCTGTTGCTGCTGCTCGGCAATGTGGTGCCGTTGTGGGAGACCATGCTGGCGGCGATGAAACTCGGCGTCGTCGTGATCCCCGCGACCACGCTATTGACCGCGGATGAATTGCGCGACCGGCTTGATCGCGGCAAGGCGAAGGCGGTGGTCGCGACGCAGGATCAGGTCGCGAAGTTCGCAGGCCTCGGCGGCGACAAGCTGGTGCGTATCGTAGTTGGCGCGACGCAGACGCATGAGGGCTGGCTGCCGTTCGAGGATACCGCCAAGGCGTCGGACGCATTCGCACCTGACGGCCCGACCAACGCCGACGATCCGATGCTGCTCTATTTCACCTCGGGCACTACGGCAAAGCCGAAACTGGTGCGGCACAGCCAGCGCAGCTACCCGGTCGGCCATCTCTCCACCATGTACTGGATCGGCCTGCAGCCCGGCGACATCCATCTCAACATCTCCTCGCCCGGTTGGGCCAAGCATGCCTGGAGCTGCTTCTTCGCGCCGTGGAATGCCGGCGCAACGATCTTCATCGCCAACCAGCCACGCTTCGAGGCAAAAGGACTGCTCTCGATCATCGGCCGCTGCGGCGTGACCACGCTGTGCGCACCGCCGACGGTGTGGCGGATGTTCATCCAGGAGCAGCTGTCGGACTTCAAGGTGAGCCTGCGTGAAGTGTGCGGCGCCGGCGAACCGCTCAACCCCGAGATCATCGACCAGGTCAAATCCGCCTGGGGCCTGACCATCCGCGACGGCTATGGCCAGACCGAGACCACGGCGCTGGCCGGCAACTCGCCGGGGCAGAAAGTGAAGGTCGGCTCGATGGGCCGGCCGTTGCCGGGTTATCGCGTTCAGGTCACCGACGGTGACGGCCATGCCGCGAAGGAAGGCGAGGTGACGTTGCTGCTCGGCGCCGACCGGCCGGCCGGCCTGATGCAGGGCTACCAGGGCGACGACGGCAGGCTGATCGGCACCGACGGCGCGATCTATCGCAGCGGCGACGTCGTGTTCACCGATGACGAGGGTTATCTGACCTTTGTCGGCCGCACCGACGACGTGTTCAAGTCATCCGATTACCGCATCTCGCCGTTCGAACTGGAGAGCGTGCTGCTCGAGCATGATGCGGTGGCGGAAGCCGCCGTGGTGCCGAGTCCGGACCCGATCCGGCTGGCGGTCCCGAAGGCCTATGTGCTGCTGGTCTCCGGCGTCGAGCGTAGCCCGGAGACCGCGCTGTCGATCTTCAAACATTTGCACACGCGGCTCGCACCGTTTAAACGCATCCGCAAGATCGAGCTGGTTACCGAACTGCCCAAGACGATTTCTGGAAAAATCCGTCGCGTGCAGTTGCGCCGGCTCGAACATGACGATGTCAGAAGCGATGCGTTGCGCGGAGCCGAGTTCCGCGAGGAAGAATTTCCGGAGCTGCAGAAGGTGCGGACCTCCGGTTAGGAGGTTAGCCAATGAACGAAGTCTGGAAGAAGCCGCCGGTGTCGCTGGAAACCTACCAGGGCATGGTCGGCAAGGAGATCGGCGTGTCCTCGTGGCACCTGCTGGATCAGGGCCGCATCGACACCTATGCCGACGTGATCGAGGATCACCAGTTCATCCACGTCGATCCCGAGCGTGCCAGGAAGGAGACCGCCTTCGGCACCACGATCGCCCATGGCTTCCTGACGATGTCGCTGCTGTCGATCATGTCCTATGAGGTGATGCCGGTGCTCGAGGGCACGGCGATGGGCGTCAATTACGGCTTCGACAAGCTGCGCTTCATCTCGCCGGTGCGCTCGGGCAGGCGCGTGCGGGGCCGCTTCGTGCTGACGGAAGCCAGCTTGCGCAAGCCGAAGGAATTGCTGTCGCGCACCAATGTCACGGTCGAGATCGAGGGCGAGGACAAGCCCGCGCTGGTCGCCGACTGGCTCGGCCTGATCTATTTCAGCTAAGGGATGGTTGAGTAGCTCCACCTTTCGCGCAAGCGGGAGAGGTGGAGCGAGCCCGCTTGGTCCAAGGAGTCCATTGACGGCCTTGATCCCTGGTGTCCATCATGCCGCCTTCAGGCGGTGCGGTCCCGGGAGTGGCAGCCATGGTGCAGAACATCGTCGCCGGACTTGTTGTGGTCGGTTTGATTGTGATCGGCTCGATGAGCTACGCCCAGGAGCATCATGAGTGCTGGAGCGGGCACCTGCTCAAAAGCCTGAAACCCTGCGGCTCGATGACCCCTGACGTCTAGCGCGTCAAGTGGTCGGCCTGGCTCCCCTAGGCCGGGCTTGACCCGGCCATCCATCGCTGCTCAAAAGCTGCCAATCGCGAGCGTCTCCACCCTCCCTCTCCCCCTGTGGGAGGGTGGCTTCGCGGAACGCGAAGCCGGGTGAGGGGTCTGTCTCCACGCAAAGACTCTCACGTGCGCTCGCGGAGACAGACCCCTCATCCGGCGCGCTGTCGCGCGCCACCTTTTCCCACAAGGGGAGAAGGGAAGTCAGAGCAGGAACGACAGGCATGGCAATCAGGTTTGACGGACGCGTCGCAATCGTCACCGGCGCGGGCAATGGTCTTGGGCGGGCGCATGCGCTGGGGCTCGCCAGCCGCGGCGCCAAGGTCGTGGTCAACGATTTCGGCGGCGCGCGCGACGGCACCGGCGGCTCGCTGTCGCCGGCCGAGACCGTGGTCGAGGAGATCCGCAAGGCCGGCGGCACCGCGATGGCCGACGGCGCCGACGTCTCGAACTTCGAGCAGGTCACCGCAATGGTCGAGCGCGCCACCAAGGAGTGGGGCAGCGTCGATCTGCTCTGCGCCAATGCCGGCATCCTGCGCGACAAGTCGTTTACCAAGCTCGAGGTCGCCGACTGGGCCAAGGTGCTCGACGTGCATCTCACCGGCACCTTCTACTGCTGCAAGGCGGTGTGGGCCGGCATGCGCGAGCGCAACTACGGCCGCATCGTGCTGACCACCTCGTCGTCCGGCCTGTTCGGCAATTTCGGCCAGGCCAATTACGGCGCGGCGAAGGCCGGCATGGTCGGCCTGATGAACGTGCTCGCCGAGGAGGGCCGCAAGAACAACATCAAGGTCAACACCATCTCGCCGACGGCCGCGACCCGCATGACCGAGGAACTGCTGCCGCCGCAGGCGCTGGAGCTGATGAAGCCGGAAGCGATCACGCCGGCGGTCGAGTTCCTGCTCTCGGAGGATGCCCCGACCCGCACCATCATGGGCGCCGGCGCCGGCTCGTTCGCCGTCATCCGCGTGCTGGAGACCGAAGGCGTCAACCTGCCGCAGTCAGAATGGACGCCCGACGGCGTTGCCGCACACTTTAGCGCGATCAGCGACATGTCGACCGCAAAGGCGCTTCAGGGCGCGTTCGAGCAGACGCAGAAATACGTCGCCCAGGCCGCGGCGCGGGCCGGGATCAAGCTCTGAGCATGGTCGTCGCCGTCATCGGAGCCGGTCCCGCCGGCCTGATGGCGGCGGAAACCCTTGCGGCGGGTGGCGCACAGGTCACCGTCTACGACGCGATGCCGTCGGCCGGGCGCAAATTCCTGATGGCCGGCCGCGGCGGGCTCAATCTCACGCACAGCGAACCGCTGCCGGATTTCCTCGGGCGCTATCGCGAGGCGATGTCGCACCTCAAGGCCGCGGTCGAGGCGTTTCCGCCCGACGCCCTGCGGGCCTGGAGCGCCGCACTGGGGCAGCCGACCTTCATCGGCACCAGCGGCCGCGTGTTTCCAAAAGTATTCAAGGCATCGCCTCTGCTGCGTGCCTGGCTGCGGCGGCTCGATGCCGCGGGTGTGCGGTTTGCGTTCCGGCATCGCTGGATTGGATGGGACGACAGCGGCGGGCTGTTGTTTGCAACGCCGGATGGTCCCCGCGAGGTCAATGCCGACGCGTCGGTGCTTGCGCTCGGCGGCGCAAGCTGGCCGCGGCTCGGCTCCGATGGGACGTGGACGGTGACCCTTGCAGCGAAGGGCATCGCCGTCGCCCCGGTGCGACCGGCCAATTCCGGCTTCACGGTCGCGTGGTCGGATGTCTTCCGTGATCGCTTCGAAGGGCAGCCACTGAAGGGCATCGCATTGACCATCGGTCCGTACACGGTGCGCGGCGAGGCCGTCGTCACCCGCGCGGGCATCGAAGGCGGTGCCATCTACGCGTTGTCGGCGGAATTGCGCGAGGCGGTGCTCGGTATCGGGCAGGCAACGCTGACGATCGCGCTGCGGCCGGACCTCGACGCCGCCGCGCTGACCACCCGCCTGTCCGGCACGCGCGGCAAGCAGTCGCTCGCGAATTTCCTGCGCAAGGCAGCGCAGCTCTCTCCGGTCGGCATCGGCCTGATGCAGGAGGCAGCGATAGCGTCTGGCCGGCCACTGGCATCGTTCTCGCCGGCAGAGCTTGCGCAGCTGATCAATGCGATTCCGGTGCAGCTTACGGGCATCGCGCCGATCGATCGCGCGATCTCGACCGCGGGCGGGATCGCGTTCAGCGAGCTGGATACGCATTTCATGCTGCGCAAGTTGCCCGGTGTCTTCGCCGCCGGCGAGATGCTCGACTGGGAAGCGCCGACCGGCGGCTATCTGTTGCAGGCGTCGTTCGCGACCGGTGTCGCGGCCGGGAAGGGCGCGTTGAGGTGGCTCGCGCAACGCGCCTCCTAAGTTGGTCATTCCGAGCCCGTCTTCGTCGCGATGTCGGTAATGAACCCAAGCACGCCGAACGTGGCAGCCACCGCACAGACGGCCGTCCATCCACCATAACTCCACGCCGCGGACGCTGCCGCCGCACCGGCCGCGCCGCCGATGAAGAACAGCGCCACGAACAGACCATTGATCCGGCCGCGCGCTTCCGGCTGCAACAGATTGACGGCGCGGCGGCCGAGCGTCTGGTCGGTGGTGATGCCGAAATCGAGCAGCACGGCGCCGATGCCAAGCAACGAAAGGGCAGCGATCCGCGACTCGATCATGCCAGCCCAGGCGCACAGCGCGAGCGCGCCGGCGATCAGAAGGTGTGAGACGATCAGCAACGGCCGCGCGAAACCTCTGTCGCCCCAGCGGCCGGCGATCGGGGTCGCCGCCGCTCCCGCAACACCGATCAGCGCGAACAGTGCGATCCCCTGGGCGTCGAGCCCGAACGGCGCATCCGGCAGCCGCAGCGCGACAGCCGCCCAGAACGCGGTGAACGAGGCCATCACCAGCGCCGCGGTCCAGGACCGAACGCGGAGCACCGGCTCCTCGCGCAGCAATCTCGGGAATGATCGCAGCAGCGCTCCGTAGCCGACCATCGCCGCCGGCTGCAGCGTCGGCAGATGGCGCGCCAGCGCGCAACCGAGCAGGGTCATCAGGACGGCCGAAGTGAGGTAGTAGCCGCGCCAGTTCCAGCTGTCCGCGATCAGGCTCGCCAGCGGCCGCGATAGCAGGATGCCGATCATCAAGCCGCTCATGACATCGCCGATCGCCTGTCCGCGGCGCTCCGGCGGCACCATCGAGGCGACCAGCGGCACCACCATCTGGATCGCGGCGCAGGATGCGCCGAGAATGAAGGTGGCGGCGAGCAAGATCAGCGGCGTTGGCGCCATTGCGGTGCCGATCGCAGCGACGATCGCGCAGCCGAGGGTCCGCAGGATCAGCCGCTTGTTCTCGACGAGATCGACCAGCGGCACCAGCAGCAACAGCCCGAGCGCGTAGCCGAGCAGGGTCAGCGTCGAGATCAGGCCGGCCTGCAGCGCGGTCATGTCGAGCGATCGGCTCATCAGCCCGACCAGGATTTGCGGGGCAAACAGGTTGGTGACGACGGTGCCGGTGGTGATGGCGCCGATCCAGATCAGGGGGCGCACTGAGACAGGGCGCGCCGGGGAGAGTTTGGTGGCTTCGGAAATGGTCATGGGACCTCGCGAGGAAGTGGCGAGGCCCCTTTAGGGGATCGGGCTAATATGCTACAATTCAAATAAGATAATGAAGAATATGCGAGAATGTTATGAATACCCATGACCTCGTGGCGTTCGTCGCCGTGGTGGAAACCGGATCGATCGTCGCGGCCTCGGCGCGGCTGAACCTGACCCAGCCCGGCGTCACGCGGCGGATCCAGAATCTCGAGGAGATGCTCGGCGCGCAGCTGCTCGACCGGCTGTCGAAGCCGCTGAAGCCGACGGCCGCGGGCATCGAGGCCTATGAACAGGGCCGCCGTGTGTTGCGCATGCTCGAAGATCTCAAGTCGGGCGTCGCCAATGACGGCGTGGTGCGCGGCGAGTTCAGGCTCGGCCTGACGCCGTTTTTGTCGGAGGCGGGGCTCACTGGGCCGCTCGATGCGGTGCGCGGCGAATTCCCTGCGCTTGCGGTGCGCGTCGTCTCGGGCTGGTCGCCCAATCACATGGAGCGCGTCAGTCGCAACGAGCTCGACGCCGCGGCGATCTGCCTCCCGGACGGCACTGCGCCATCAGACGATCTCGCGGCCGACGATCTCGGCGCGCAGCCGGTCGTGTTCGTCGTCGCGCGCGACATGAAGACGCCGAAGTCAGTCGATCTCGAATGGCTGTCGCGGACCGGCTGGGTGATCAACCAGGACGGCTGCGGCTTCCGTCAGACGCTGAAACGCCATTTCGATGCGGCGCATCTGCCGTTCAACATCGCGGTCGAGGCGCTCGACAGCGAACTGCGCCTGTCGCTGGTGGCGCGCGGGCTCGGCATCGGCCTGGTCACGCCGGTGGCGCTGAAGCGAAGCCCGATCCGCAGCCGGCTCAAGACCGTGAAGATCGCGGATTTCAATCCGGCGGTACGCGCCTGGATCGTGCACCGTCCGCCCGCCGGCCGCCTGGCGCGGCCGATCGAGGTGTTTCGCTCAGCGCTGGATCGCGAGTTGCAGGCGCTGATCCGCGGCTAGCGCAATTTCCCGCGCGCCGTCACCGGCAACGCGCCGATGATCTCGTCGCCGCGCACCATCACGACCTCGTCCATCATGTTGACGACGACGCAGACGTGATTGGGCACGATCCGCACGACGTCGCCGACGTTGGGCCGGGTGTTGCTGCGGGAGAGGTCGAGGAAGCCATGCTCCTCGGCGAAGCGCCCGATCTTGGCCTCGGGATGTTCGAGGATCAGGCCGTGGCCTTCGAGGCCGCCGGTGTCCGAGGTCAGCGTCTTGGAGCCGGCATCGAGGATGCCGCGCTCGGGGCCGGCGCGGCTGACCACGGTGGAATAGATATGCAGCGCGCAGTCATCCCAGGTCGCGACGCCGGCCGCGACCTGCATGCGGTCGTTGTAGATGTAGGTGCCGAAGCGGTGCTCGGTGCCGCCCTTCAATTTGCCGAGATTGACGAGGTTCGGCGTGCCGCCGGTCGAGACGATGGTCGCGTCGAGACCATGGGCACGCACGCCGGCCAGCGCTTCGTCGTAGAATTTCTGCGCATCGGCCCAGCCCGTCTCGGTCGGGTACAGCATGAAGCCGGCGAAGCTCAGGCCCTTCGAGCCTGCGATCTCGCGCGCCAGCGCGATTGCCTCGGCTGGCGTCTCGACGCCGGCGCGTTTGCGGCCGGTGTCGCATTCGACCACCACCGAAAGCGGGCGGCCGGAGGCGGCGGCCGCCTTCGGCAGGTCGCCGACCACGACCGAATTGTCGGCCGCGACGGTGACGTTGGCCTTGCCTTGCAGCGCGCCGAGCCGCGCCATCTTCTCGTCGCCGAGCAGGTTGTAGCTGATCAGGATGTCGTCGATGCCGCTGTCGGCCATGATCTCGGCCTCGCCGAGCTTCTGGCAGGTGATGCCCTTGGCGCCGGCCTTGATCTGCAGCTGCGCCAGCATCGGATTCTTGTGCGTCTTGATGTGCGGCCGGTTGGCGATGCCGGCCTCGTCACAGGCTTTCTGGATGCGCGCAATGTTGCGCTCGACCCGGTCCATGTCGATCACGGCGCAGGGCGTGCCGTATTCCTTGGCGATCTTGGCGGCGAGGGGTGTGGTCATCGGGGCGGCTCCATTCCAGATTTTCCGTCATTGCGAGCGGAGCGAAGCAATCCATCTGCCGGCATATGCGGGTGCATGGATTGCTTCGTCGCTCCGCTCCTCGCAATGACGGCACGAATCATCATGATCATGCCTGTTCGATCTCTTCACGCAGTACTTCGAGTTCGAGCCAGCGGTCCTCCGCTGCGGCGAGTTCGTCCTGGGCCTTGGCGATCGCGGCAGAGGCGGCGTCGAATTTCTTGCGATCCTTCGCATAGAGGTCGGGATCGTCGAGCAGCTTCTGCTGTTTTGCAATTTCGGCGTGCAGTCTGTCGATGGTCTTCGGCAGTGTCTCCAGCGCATGCTTCTCGTTGAAGCTCAGCCGGCGCCTCGGTACTGCTTCGGGAGCCGCAGCCCTGGCTTCCTTCTTCTCCTCGATCGCGCCGTCCGCCTTCACGGTCTCGCGCTTCACATCGGCGCCGCGTTGCGCCAGCATGTCGGAATAGCCGCCGGCATATTCGATCCAGCGGCCCTGGCCTTCCGGCACGATCACCGACGTCACCACGCGGTCGAGGAAGTCGCGGTCGTGGCTGATCAGGATCACGGTGCCCTCGTAATCGCCGAGCATGTCCTCGAGCACGTCGAGGGTCTCGAGATCGAGGTCGTTGGTCGGCTCGTCCAGGATTAAGAGGTTCGACGGCTTGGCCAGCGCACGTGCCAGCATCAGGCGGCCGCGCTCGCCGCCGGAGAGGGCTTCCAGCGGCGTGCCGCGCTGCTCCTGCGCGAACAGGAAATCCTTCATGTAGCCGATGACGTGCTTCGACTTGTCGCCGACCATGACATGGTCGCCGCGGCCGCCGGTCAAAGCTTCGGCGAGCGTGAGCTTCGGATCGAGGCTTTCGCGATGCTGATCCAGCGTCGCCATCTCGATATTGGCCCCGAGTCGCACCGAACCGGTGTCGGGCGGGTCGTTGCCGATCAGAAGATGCACCAGCGTGGTCTTGCCGGCGCCGTTCGGCCCGACGATACCGACGCGGTCGCCGCGCTGGATCCGGGTTGAGAAGCCGCCGACGATGGTGCGTTCGCCATAGGCCTTGGTGATGGTCTTCGCCTCGATCACCAGGCGGCCGGATTTCTCGGCCTCGGCGGCGGCGAGCGTGGCGTTGCCGGTGGCGCCGCGATAGTTGCGGCGCTGGTCGCGCAGCGCAAAGAGATTGCCGAGCCGCTTGACATTGCGCTTGCGGCGGCCGGAGACGCCGTGGCGCAGCCAGTGCTCCTCGTTGACGATCTTGCGGTCGAGCTTGTGCTGCTCGCGCTCTTCCTCTTCCAGCACCTCGTCGCGCCATGCCTCGAACGCGCCGAAGCCGCGCTCGATCTGCCGGATCTGGCCGCGGTCGAGCCAGGCGGTGGTGCGCGACAGATTGGTGAGGAAGCGGCGGTCGTGGCTGATCAGGACCAGCGCGCAGCGACTGCTCTCCAGTCCGCCTTCGAGCCATTCAATGGTCGGCAGGTCGAGATGGTTGGTCGGCTCGTCCAGCAGCAGAATATCCGGCGAGGGCGCCAGCACGCGTGCCAGCGCCGCGCGCCGCGCTTCGCCGCCGGAGACATGCGCGGGATCTTCCTCGCCGGTGAGGCCGAGCTGCTCGAGCAGGTAGCGCGCCTGGTAGTGATCGTCGCCGGGACCAAGGCCGGCCTCGACATAGGCCAGCGTCGTCTTGTGCTCGCCGAAGTCCGGCTCCTGCGGCAGATAGCGGATAGTGGCGCCGGGCTGCACGAAACGGCTGCCGGCATCGGGCTCGACCAGCCCGGCCGCGATCCGCAGCAAGGTCGACTTGCCGGAGCCGTTGCGGCCGATCAGGCAGACACGTTCGCCCGCTGAGACCGACAGTTCGACGCCCGACAGCAGCGGCGTGCCGCCGAAGGTCAGGCTGATGTCCTTGAGCTGGATGAGAGGAGGCGGAGCCATCGCGCTAAGCCCCGTTTGCCGGCGCCTGCTCGGCGCGACGACGCTGGATGCGGCGAATGGTCTGGTCGAGCGTCGACAGGAAATTCGAGCGGTCGCGTGGCGAATAGGATTTCGGGCCGCCGGTAATCTCACCGGACGAGCGCAGATCGGTCATCAGATTGCGCACCGCGAGTGTCATGCCGATCGACTGTTCGGTGAACGGCTTGCCGTTCGGCGCGATCACCTCGGCGCCGGCCTTGACGCAGCGGCTCGCCAGCGGAATGTCCGCGGTGATGACGACATCGCCTTCATGCGCGCGCTCCGCGATCCAGTCGTCGGCGGCATCCATGCCGGAACCTGCGGCGATGCGCTCGATCAGCGGATCCTGCGGCACGCGGATGAAATTGCCCGCGACCACGCTGACCGGCACGCCGAGCCGGATCGCGACGCGATAGATCTCGTCCTTCACCGGACAGGCGTCGGCGTCGACATAGATGCGGGTTTGGGCGGGGGTTTCAGTCATCGATTCATTGGCTGGCAGGCGCGGCCTGCGTGTACTCCATGGTGCGGAAAATTGCGAGCAAAACGAGAGGCTTGTCACGTCTTTTCGTTCGGCTACCATTGTCGCCAGAAAAGCAACGGAAATAAGGGAAAACCCCATGGTTTCGCTGACCTATCGCGTCTCGGCGTACAACACCTCGAAACTGTCGGAGAACAAGATCCACGACGACACGGTGGCGCGGAAGTTCGGCTTTTCCGGCGGTCTGGTGCCGGGCGTCGATGTGATGGCCTACATGATGCATCTGCCGGTCGAGAAATGGGGCCGCGATTTCCTGGAACGCGGCCTGATCGAGGCCCGCTTCGTCAAGCCGGTCTATGACGGCGAGTTCGCGGAACTGACCGGCCGGGAGACCGGCAATGGGCTCATGATCGAGCTCCATAGCCGCGGCGAACTCTGCGCCACCGGCACCGCGTCGCTGCCGGCCTCTGCGCCGAAATTCGTGCTCGACGATTACAAGCAGGTCGCCGCCGTCGCCGAACGCAAGCCGGTCAGTGCGTCATCCTATGAAGAGGGCAAGTGGCTCGGCGCGATCCCGCGCGCCTGGTCCGGCGATGCCGCCAAGGAATATCTCGCCGATATCCGCGAGACCGACCCGATCTACCTGCGCGAAGGTCTCGGCCATCCCGGCCTGCTGCCGCGGGTGATGAACAAGGTGCTGGTCGACAATGCGATCCTCGGGCCGTGGATTCATGTCGGCACCCGCATGCAGCTGTTGTCGGCCGGCAAGATCGGCGACGAGCTGACCGCACGCGCCAAGGTGATCGGCAATTACGACAAGAAGGGCCACCGCTTCGTCGAGCTCGACGCGCTGGCGCTCGGCAACGGCGTGCCGCTGGCGCATTGCTGGCACATCGCGATCACCCAGCCGCGCGAGCAGGCTGCGGCGTAGGGAAGGGAGCAAGAACCGTTCACGCCCACAGGTGTCATACGCCGCGCATGCAGGGTATCCAGTACGCCGCGGCCTCTCGGCTCTATCGCTGACGTCTCTGGAATACTGGATCGCCCGCCTTCGCAGGCGATGACAGTGGTGTGGGCAGCGGCAGTGGCGGCAATACGCCCTTACGCCGCCTTCGCCTTGGCGTCCTGGATCGCGCGCCAGACGCGTTCGGGCGTCAGCGGCATGTTGATGTGCTTGACGCCGTACTCCGACAGCGCGTCCACCACGGCGTTGACGATACAGACCAGGCTGCCGGCGCAGCCGGCCTCGCCGCAGCCCTTGGTGCCGAGCGGGTTGGACTTCGCCGGCGAGGGATGATCGCCGACCTGCATCGACGGCACATCGCCGGCACGCGGCAGCGCGTAGTCCATGAACGAGCCGGTGATCGGCTGGCCGGAGGCGTCGTAGCTGACTTCCTCCATCAGCGCCTGGCCGATGCCTTGCGCCACGCCGCCATGGAGCTGGCCGGCGACGATCATCGGATTGACCACGGTGCCGAAATCGTTGACCGCCGAGTAGCGCACGATCCGCGTCACGCCGGTGTCGGGATCGATCTCGACCTCGGCGACGTGGCAGCCGTTCGGGAAGGTCGACGCGGTCTCCTTGGTGGCGTGATCGACGTCGAGCGTCTCGGGTGTGCCTTCCGGCATCTTGCCCGCGCGCATCCGCTCGGCGAGCTCCATGATGCCGATCGAGCGGTCGGTGCCCGCGATGGTGAAGCGGCCATTGCCGAACTCGATGTCCGCCTCGGAGGCCTCCAGCATGTGCGCGGCGGCCTTCTTGCCCTTCTCGACGACGAGCGCGGAGGCCTCGACGATGGCCTGGCCGGTCGCGGTGATCGAGCGCGAGCCGCCGGTGCCGTTGCCGAACCGCACCAGATCGCTGTCGCCCTGTTCGAGCGTGATCTTCTCGAAGGGCACCCCTAACTGCTCGGACAGCACCTGCGCAAACGGGGTGGCGTGGCCCTGGCCGTAATCGAGCGTGCCGGTGGTGAGCTTCACCGAGCCGTCGGGCTCGAAGGTGATCTTGCCGAGCTCGCCAGACGGCGGCGCGGTGACCTCGAGATAGGAGCCGACGGCGATGCCGCGCAGCTTGCCGTTCTTCCTGCTCTCCTTCTTGCGCTTGACGAAATTCTCGTAGTCAGAAATCTCCAGCGCCTTCTGGAACACGCCGGCGAAATCGCCGCTGTCATAGGTGACGCCGGAGGCGGCCGGGAACGGCAGCTGCGACGGCTTGATAAAGTTACGCTTGCGCAACGTGAAGCGGTCGATGCCCATCTCGTCGGCGGCGGCGTCGATCAGCCGCTCCATGTAGTAATTGGCCTCGGGCCGGCCGGCGCCGCGATAGGCGCCCATCAGCGTGGTGTTGGTCAGGACCGTCTTGATGTCGACGCCGAGCAGCGGCGTGCGATAGACGCTGGCGAGGTTCTTGCCGGTGTTGAGCGACAGCGGGCCCGGCGCGACGCCGGTGATGTAGGCACCGAGATTGCCGTAGCCGGAGAGCCGCACCGCGAGGAACTTGCCGTCGGCATCGAGCGCCAGCTCGGCATGGATCAGCTGGGCGCGGCCCTGGCTGTCGGACAGGAAGCTGGTCGAGCGCTCGTCGAGCCACTTCACCGGGCGGCCGAGCTCGCGCGCCGCATGCGCGATGCAGGTGTATTCGGGATAGTTGAGGTTCTTCATCCCGAACGAGCCGCCGACATTGCCGGTGAGGATGCGGACCTTGTCGGCGGGCACGTTGAGCAGGCGCGCCAGGATCGCCTTGTTGCCGGAGACGCCCTGGGTCGGCACCTGCAGCGTGAAGCGTTCGGCTTTCTTGTCATAATGCGCGAGCGCGACGCGCGGCTCCATCGAGACCACCGCGACGCGGGTGTTGACGATGTCGAGTTTTGTGACGTGCGCGGCGGCGGCGAATGCCGCTTCGATCTTGGCGGTGTCGCCATAATGATAGTCGAGCGCGACATTGTTGGGGATGTTGTCATAGAGCTGCGGCGCGCCGGGCTTGGCCGCTTCGGCCGCGTCGGTCACCGCTGGCAGCGGTTCGATGTCGACCTCGACGGCTTCGGCGGCATCTCGGGCCTGTGCCGCGGTCTCGGCGACCACGAAGGCGATGGGATCGCCGACGAAGCGCACCTTGTCGGTCACGAGTGCGGGGCGGTTGGTCTGCTTGAGCGGCGAGCCGTCGCGGTTCTTCAGCGGCAGGCCGCAGGTGAAGGGGTTGTAACCCGCGGCTGCGAGGTCGGCGCCCGTCCAGGCGCCGAGCACGCCCGGCATCGCCTTCGCGGCGGCCGTATCGATCCCCTTGATGATTCCATGGGCGTGGGAGGAGCGAACCATCCAGCAGTAGGCCTGGCCGGGCAGGGAGAAATCGTCGGTGTATTTGCCCTTGCCGCGCACCAGGGTGTCGTCCTCCTTTCGTCGAACTGGCTGTCCGACGCCGTATTTTTGCAGTGCGATAGCGTTTTCGAGATAGGCGGGCGGCGTATGATCTTGCATCGAAAATGACCTGAAATGCCCGGATTTGCTGGAGTTTGGGGACGCTGAGGAGATAACGCACGCCCCCCTTAACGACAACGCCCGATTGGGCATGGACCCAATGTGAACGGAGTTGCGCAGGGCTTTGACGCTGCTAAAGTTTCCGTGAACGACAATTATTCGGCGGCCCTTTGGATCCCTCGGGGGTCTGCGGAAAGACAGTGTTTTGATGAATGACTATGTGCGGCTTTGTGACGGCCCTCCGGCCGGCGAAGCCCCGTCAGGGCTGATTGCGGCGGCCGCGGAAAGCGGCGTCTATGCCGCGCTCGACCTCGGCACCAACAATTGCCGGCTGTTGATCGCCTGTCCCACCGGCGACGGGTTCCGCGTGGTCGACTCATTCTCGCGGATCATCCGGCTCGGCGAGGGCATCGCCGCCACCGGCTCGATCAGCGAGGCCGCGATCGAGCGGGCGATCGCCGCGCTCGCCATTTGCAGCGACAAGATCCGCTATCGCAAGGCCCGCCGGCTGCGGCTGATCGCCACCGAAGCCTGCCGCGCCGCCGGCAATGCCGAGAGCTTTCGTGCGCGCGTCGCGGCCGAGACCGGTATCGAGCTCGAGGTGATCGACCGCGAGACCGAGGCGACGCTTGCCGTGATCGGCTGCTCCCCGCTGCTCGACCCGAAGGGGCGGGGCGCCATCCTGTTCGACATCGGCGGCGGCTCGACCGAGCTGGTTCGGATCGAGCGCGATCCCGAAGCGCCCGATGCGCCGCCGCGCATCAAGGCGTGGATGTCGATCCCGCTCGGCGTCGTGACGCTGGCCGAGCATTTCGGCGGCCGGAACGTCACCAGGGATCTGTATGCGCAGATGATCGATGAGGTCGCCCGCCACGTCGCGCCGTTCGCGGCCGAGCACGGCCGCGATCTGCGCGACATGCACATGCTCGGCACCTCGGGCACCGTGACCACGCTCGCCGGCGTGTTCCTCAATCTGTCGCGCTACGATCGCCGCCGCATCGACGGCATCTGGATGAACGATCGCGACGTCACTGCGACGATCCAGAAGCTGCTCGGCATGAGCTACGAGGCGCGCGTCAACAACAGCTGCATCAGCGTCGAGCGGGCCGACCTCGTGCTCGCCGGCTGCGCCATCCTCGACGCGATCCGCAACGCGTTCCCGCTGCCGCGGCTGCGCGTCGCCGACCGCGGCCTGCGCGAGGGCATGCTGGTCGAGATGATGCGCGAGGACGGCGCGCTGCGGGCGTGCTAGAACACGCCCAGTCACAGCAATCCAAGAAAGATCATGGCGAAAGACACCACCGGGCGGCTGCACGTCACGGTCAAGAGCGGCGGCAAGCGAAAACTGTCGTCAAAGCTCTGGCTCGAGCGTCAGCTCAACGATCCCTACGTCGCCAAGGCCAAGGCGATGGGCTATCGCTCTCGCGCGGCCTTCAAGCTGCTCGAGATCGACGACAAATATCGCCTGCTCAAGCCGGGCATGACCGTCGTCGATCTTGGCGCTGCGCCGGGCGGCTGGAGCCAGATCGCGGCCAAGCGCACCGGTGCCGCTGACGGCAAGGGCAAGGTGGTCGCGATCGATTTGCTGGAGATGGGCGAGATTCCCGGCGTCACCTTCGCGCAGCTCGACTTCCTCGACCATGACGCCCCGGAAAAGCTGATCGCGATGATGGGCGGCCGCGCCGATGTCGTGATGTCCGACATGGCTGCCAACACCACGGGCCATCGCAAGACCGATCAGCTGCGCATCATCGGCCTGGTCGAGACTGCCGCGCATTTTGCCGGCGAGGTGCTCAATCCCGGCGGCTCGTTCCTGGCAAAGGTGTTCCAGAGCGGCGCCGACGCCGAGCTGGTGGGCCAGCTGAAGCGCGATTTCGCCAGCGTGCGTCACGTCAAGCCGTCCGCCAGCCGGCAGGATTCCTCCGAGCGCTACCTGCTGGCGACGGGGTTTCGTGGACGGCAGCAGCCGTCATCGTAGAGATCGTCATTGAGGGAAGGAGACAGGACCCACCTCAGCCGCTGATCCCACGCGCGGCACGATATTTCAGCGCGAACGGTTGGAACCTTGGCGCCTGGCCGGAGTCGACTCCATTGCTCCCGGCCAATGCCCGCCCAAGCCCACCGGGAGAAAACCCCCACCGGGTTGGCGGCCTTGGTGCAGCGTCGGATTTCGCGCACTGGGGCCGTTTCTTGCAGGGCTGAAAAATCTGATATCGCAGGCGCATGTCTCTCACATGGCGACCATTGTTCAATGCAATTGCGGCGCTCAGTACAGACGCACTGAAGAGAAGGTCTTGGTGCCGCATACAGGTGACGCGATTTGCATGGTCTGCGGAGCTGCGCTGGAATCGTGGCTGGAAGCGACCCACGTTCCCGCATACGAATTTATTGAACGTCCGGATCGAGGACAGCCAGGCGGAATGACCGGCCACCCCTAAGGGCCTGGCCATGGCCGGACGGCGGCTTGCAGTGTCCGTGCTTCGGAAACGGCTCACTCGATCAAACTAGCCGAGCCGCTGATCCCGCGCGTTCTGCGTATCCTCGGTCGCGGCCTTGAGGGCGTCGGAGGCGGCGCGTTTCTCGGCGCCCTTGCGGCTCGAGATGTCGATCGCCTTGCGGCCGGCGATCTCGTTGCCGGCGTCAACCGGCATCTGCCAGAAGAACCAGGCGGACGCTGCCGAGATCAGCGATACCACGATGAACGCCGGTCCGAACACGTCGGCGGAGAGCTCGGTCTGGTGATGCAGCGCCAGCGTGGTCTCGACCGAGAACGCGCCGACCGCGACGCCCGCGGACACCGCGAGCTGCTGGTTGACGCTGACGAGGGTAGTCGCGCGGCTCATCTGCGGCGCCTCGACTTCTGCATAAGCGACCGTGTTGATCGCGGTGAATTGCAGCGAGCGGAAGAAACCGCCGACCACCAGGATGGTGAAGATCAGCATCAGCGGCGTCGAGATCGTGAACAGGGCGCAGGCGGCGAGGAAGGCCGAGCTGACCACCGCATTCACGGTCATCATGTTGCGGAAGCCGAAGGCCTTGATGATGCGCGCCGCCAGCGTCTTCATGCCCATGGCGCCGACCGCGGAGGCAAAGGTGACGAGGCCGGACTGGAACGGCGACAGGCCGAAGCCGACCTGCATCAACAGCGGCAGCAGGAACGGCAGCGCGCCGATGCCGAGCCGGAACATGAAGCCGCCGACGATCGATGCCCGCATCGTCGGTAGCCGCAGCAGGCCGAAATCGAGCACCGGCGAACCGGTGCGCCGGGCGTGGATGAGGTAGAGCGTCATCGAGACGGTGCCGACCCCGACCAGCGCGGCGACGATCGGCCACGGCAGCAGATTGAGGCCTGCGACCGACAGCCCGAAGGCGATGCCGGCGAGCCCGATGCCGGCGAGCACCAGTCCCACCAGATCGAAACGCTCGGGATCCCCGCTCTTGATCGGGTCGATATACTTCAGCGCCAGGAAGATGCCGAGCAGCCCGATCGGGATGTTGATCAGGAAGATCCAGTGCCAGGAGAAATAGGTGGTGATGAAGCCGCCGAGCGGTGGCCCGATCACCGGCCCTATCAGCGCGGGGACCGTGACCCAGGCCATCGCGTTGACCAGCGCGCTCTTGTCGACCGAGCGCAGCAGCACCAGCCGCCCGACCGGGGTCATCATCGCGCCGCCGAGGCCCTGCAGGATGCGGGCGAACACGAAATCGGTCACCGAGGACGACAGCGCGCAGCCGATCGACCCCAGCATGAACACGGCAACCGCGCCGGCAAACACGATGCGGGCCCCGAAGCGGTCGGCGGTCCAGCCGCTCGCCGGGATGAACACCGCGAGCGACAGCAGATAGGAGGTGATCGCGAGCTTCAGCGTCAGGGGGCTGGTGCCGATATCGGCGGCGATCGCCGGCAGCGAGGTCGCAATCACCGTGGAGTCCATGTTTTCCATGAACAGGGCGGTGGCCACGATGAGCGGGATCAGGCGTTGCTTGTTCATCAAAATAGGACAGCTGTGCTGAAAAAGGCGGGCGAGGGGGCCATATCATCCTGCCCCGCGCCACGCTATTGCGGAACCGGGCAAACGCCCTAAATCCAGCGTGACGCTGCTATGCATCCGCCAGCGTTAGGGGTCCGCGCCGTGATCTACGTTCTTGCCGCTCTGCTGCCGCCGATCGGGCTGCTCCTGAACGGACAGCCGTTTTCGGCCATCTTCAATCTGGTCCTGATCGTGTTTTGCGCGATTTTCGGGCTGTTTTTCCACGTCTTGCTGCTGGTGCCGTCGGCACATGCCCTGATCGCGGTCCACATGAAGCGGGAAGACCGCCGCCACCGCGAGGTGGTCGAGGCGATCCGCCGGTACGGGCCGCCGCAGGGATATCGCTAAGCCAGGCTGCAGGGCCTCTCGACCGGCCCGCAAAAAGCCTGTGCATGGCTGGCAAACACTTTGATTCGTCATGCCGCCATGCTATCGACCGGCGTCAACCCCACCGATGGGCGCCGATTCGACGGTGACGCAGCGAGCGTCGCCGCAGGTAGCGCTCATCCGTAAGACCATCGCGGCTCGGCCGCAGATAAGGAGTTGGCAATGGCCACGGGATTTCCGGCTATCCGCGAAGCCTTCACGTTCGACGATGTGCTTCTGAAGCCCGGTCTGTCCGACGTCCTTCCCTCGGAAGTCGATATCCGCTCGCGCGTCACCCGCGCGATCCAGCTCAACATCCCGATCATGGCGTCCGCGATGGACACCGTCACCGAGGCTCGGATGGCGATCGCGATGGCGCAGGCCGGCGGCCTCGGCGTCATCCATCGCAATTTCGATCCCGAAGGCCAGGCCGCCCAGGTGCGCCAGGTCAAGAAGTTCGAATCCGGCATGGTGGTCAACCCGCTGACCATCGGTCCCGAGGCCACGCTGGCCGACGCGCTGGCGCTGATGAAGGAAAACGGCATTTCCGGCATTCCGGTCGTCACAGGTAGCGCCAAGAACGTGCCCGGCAAGCTGGTCGGCATCCTGACCAACCGCGACGTGCGCTTTGCCAGCGATCCCAGGCAGAAGGTCTCGGAGCTGATGACGCACGAGAACCTCGTCACCGTTCGCGAGGGTGTCGGCCAGGACGAGGCGAAGCGGATGCTGCACCAGCATCGCATCGAGAAGCTGCTCGTCGTCGACGATCAATATCGCTGCGTCGGCCTGATCACCGTGAAGGACATTGAAAAGGCCGTCGCCCATCCGCTCGCCTGCAAGGACGCGCAGGGCCGGCTTCGTGTCGCCGCCGCCACCACGGTCGGCGAGACCGGCTATGAGCGCACCGAGCGGCTGATCGATGCCGGCGTCGACGTCGTCGTGGTCGACACCGCGCATGGCCACTCCAGGCATGTGCTCAATGCCGTCAACCGCATCAAGCGGCTCTCCAACGCCGTGCAGGTCGTCGCCGGCAATGTCGCGACCGAGGGCGGCGCGCAGGCCCTGATCGATGCCGGCGCCGACTGCATCAAGGTCGGCATCGGCCCGGGCTCGATCTGCACCACGCGCATCGTCGCCGGCGTCGGCGTGCCGCAACTCACCGCGATCATGGATGCGGTGGCGGCGGCGAAGAAGGCCGACGTGCCTGTGATCGCGGACGGCGGCATCAAATATTCCGGCGATCTCGCCAAGGCGCTCGCCGCCGGTGCCGACATCGCGATGGTCGGCTCGCTGCTCGCCGGCACCGACGAGACGCCCGGCGAAGTGTTCCTGTGGCAGGGCCGCTCCTACAAGGCCTATCGCGGCATGGGCTCGGTCGGCGCGATGGCGCGCGGCTCGGCCGACCGCTACTTCCAGCAGGACATCAAGGACACGCTGAAGCTCGTGCCCGAGGGCATCGAGGGCCAGGTGCCGTACAAGGGCCCGGTCGGCAACGTGATGCATCAGCTCGCCGGCGGTCTCCGCGCGGCGATGGGTTATGTCGGTGCAAAGGACATCCAGGATTTCCACGACAAGGCCGAGTTCGTCCGCATCACCGGCGCGGGCCTGCGCGAGAGCCATGTCCACGACGTCACCATCACGCGCGAATCCCCGAACTATCCGGGCGGGGTGTAACTGTCATTCCGGGGCTCGCGAAGCGAGAGCCCGGAATCCATCGAGCCTCATCGGTGGTGGATGAATGGATTCCGGGCTCGTGCTTCGCACGCCCCGGAATGACGATGGTCGTATTAGGGCGACGTCGTTCGGCATGACGCCCATCATTTCAAACAACATTTCAAACAAGCGCGCGCGAAAGAGCAAATCCATCTCCCTTGCGGGGAGCTGGATTGCATGACTACGTGTGCGCCACGAACCAATCACCTCAAGAGGAAAGCCAAATGTCCCAAGGAAAGCGCATCGTTCTGGCCTCGCGCCCGCATGGCGAGCCCACGCCGGCCAATTTCAGGCTCGAGGACTACACGCCGCCGACGCCGGGCGCGGGCGAGGTGCTGTTGCGCACCATCTGGCTGTCGCTCGATCCCTATATGCGCGGCCGCATGGCCGACGGTCCGTCCTATGCCGCGCCGGTGCCGGTCGGCGGCGTGATGGAAGGCGGCACGGTGAGCGAGGTGATCGCGTCGAACAATCCAGCCTTTGCCAAGGGCGATATCGTGCTGTCGCGCGCGGGCTGGCAGACCCATGCGCTGTCCGACGGCAAGGGCCTTGCCAAGATCGATCCGAAGATCGCGCCGATCTCGACCGCGGTCGGTGTGCTCGGCATGCCCGGCATGACCGCCTATACCGGCTTGCTCGAGATCGGCAAGCCGCAGGCGGGCGAGACCGTGGTGGTTGCAGCGGCGTCCGGCGCTGTCGGCTCGGCAGTCGGCCAGATCGCCAAGATCAAGGGCGCGCGGGCGATCGGCATCGCCGGCGGCAAGGACAAATGCGCCTACGTCAAGAACGAGCTCGGCTTCGACGATTGCCTCGATCACCGCGATCCCAACCTTGCGGCGAAGCTCAAGGAAGCCTGCCCGAAGGGCATCGACGTCTATTTCGAGAATGTCGGCGGCGCGGTGTTCGACGCGGTGTTTCCGCTGCTCAATGCGTTCGCGCGGATTCCGGTTTGCGGCCTGATCGCGCATTACAACGACACCGAGGCGCACGCCCCGAAATGGGCCGGTGCGATGATGCGCAACATCCTGACCAAGCGGCTGACCTTCCGCGGCTTCATCGTCAGCGACTTCGCCGCCATGCATGGCGACTTCCTGCGCGACATGTCGCAGTGGGTGCGCGAGGGCAAGGTCAAGTACAAGGAGTTCGTGACCGAGGGCCTGGACAGCGCGCCGGAGGCCTTCATGGGCCTGCTCAAGGGCGCCAATTTCGGCAAGCAGCTGGTCCGGATCGGACCGGACAAGGCCTGAGCGGGCCCATTCATCTCGCATTCCGCGCAACAAAGTATCAAAAACGCCACAATGGCGGGGTTTTGGGGGCTTTTCGGCCCCCATTTGCTTGACGGAGACCCGCGGCACTTGATTCAATATGGCTATATTTCAGGTGTAGCCATGGTTTTTGAAGCTATTGTTGTCGGGGTCATTCTCCTCGCGCTCGGCTATTGGGCGACGATGTTCGTCATGGGCCGCCGCGACGACGTTTTGCATGGAAAATTTGTCGCGGACGAGCCGGCGGCCGAGCCGGTCCGGCCCAAGCCGCGCGTGCAGTCCGCGCCGGCGGCGCCGCAGCCGAACAAGGACTCGCTACAGGCGCTGCTCACCGTCATCAAGCAGGACCTGCACGACGCGGCGCGGAGCTGAGCCGGTTCAAGCCGGCTGCTTTCCGAGCAGCATGTCCAGGTCGACATCGACCTGACCCTTGGCCCTGACGTGGCGCACTTCAAAGCTGTCCGGCTGGAAGCGGTACTCGACCAAGCCGACTTCCTTGATCCCGATCACTTCCTGTCGCGCATCTGAAATGACGAAGCCGGCCGAGGGCGCCCAGATATGTCTGACATGCTCGAACGTGTAGTCGCGGCGCTGGTGCACATGACCGCTGCCGACCAGGCGCCAATCGACCTTGCCGAACATCTCGATCAGACGGCGGCGCGCCGGCTGCGGCACGTAGCGGATCGCGGTCTCGACGCGTTCGGCGTCATAGGGCACGTCGAGATACAGCGGCTTGTGCAGAAACAGCGCGACCGGTTTGCCGACGGCCTTGTCGAGCGCTGCGGCCAGCCAGTCGAACTGCGCGGCCTCGCTGTCGAGGCCGGTGTTCATGATCAGCGAATTGAGGCCGATGAAGCACCAGCCGGCGGCGTCGAAATGCCAGCGATCCTCACCTAGCACCGAGGTGAAGGCGCGACGCGTGTCTTCGGTCGGCCGTTGTGAAGGCGTGGGACCGACCGCGGTCGGATTGTCGCCGATGTCGTGATTGCCCGGCAGATACAGGCAATCGACCGGCAGCGCGCGGTGCAACTGCTTGGCGAACACCAGATCGTCGCGACTGGTCGGCCCGTCGAACGAGACGTCGCCGGAGTTGAGCACGAGATCGGGACGCGTTGCGTCGATGTGCTCGCTGACGTGGTGAAAGTTGTCGACGAGCGGCTTGAAGCGGCGCGCGAGGTGGGTGTCGGAGATTTGTGTCAGACGAAACTGGGGCATGCATCGATCCTTTCGGCCGAATGATAGCCTCGGCGCGAAGTCGGAACGATGACGATTTCAGTGTGTTCTTCGCTGCCCTGTTCGATGCGTTGTTTGATGTCTTGTTTGATCCGTCGGCGCGAGCCCGGACACCACCATGCCGAGCCCGCCATCCGCCGCGTCGTCGAACCAGCCGATGCCGGCGTCGATCGCTTTCTACAGGGAGGTGACGAGATCGCCGGGGCTCGCGGCCGCCGGGGCCGGGCCGTCCAGGATCGGGTGACGATGCCCATCGCGTCAGCCGTGAGGAACTGAAACCGTCATCAATCCCGGGAGTTGGTCACCCGGCCTCGTTGATGGTTCAAGGGGTTACCTGGCGCGTTGTTGGCACGCTTCATTGTCAGGAGCCGCGGTGGCGGCTAAGAGGGCGGCCGGGCGCCCGGCTCGAGGGAGGTTCTTGATGTCGGTTCAAATGGTTCTGTTGCCGGTCTTCATCCAGATTGGGCTCACCTTTGCGCTGCTGTTCGGGATGGCGACGCTGCGCACCCGGACGCTGGCGAGCGGCGAGACCAAGATGAGGGATATCGCGCTGCGCCAGCCGAATTGGCCGGAGCGTGCCACCCAAGTCGGCAACTGCTTTGCCAACCAGTTCGAGCTGCCGGTGCTGTTCTATGTCCTGATCGCCATTGCGCTGCCGCTGCGCCGTGCCGATCTGTTCATCGTGCTGATGTCCTGGGTGTTCGTGGTGACGCGGTTTGCCCATGCCGGGGTCTTCGTCACCTCCAACGACGTGCGGCCGCGCTCGCTCGCTTGGTTCGCCGGCGTGCTGGTGCTGGCGGCGATGTGGCTGTATTTCGCGCTCAAGCTCCTGCTGCTGATTTGACGCGCCCAACCGAAAGAGATCTATGACCCCCGCTGCCCGGCTTTCCGCCGCGATCGAGCTGATCGCCATCATCGACGCACAGCGCATTCCTGCGGCCAAGGCGCTGAAGGAATGGGGCACCGCGCACCGCTATGCCGGCTCCGGCGATCGCGCCGCGATCTCGGGCCTGATCTGGGACGTGCTGCGCCGGCAATCCTCCGCGGCCTGGCTGATGCAGGACGACAGCGCCCGGTCGCGGGTGCTCGGCATGCTCAAGCTCGAGCGCGGCATGGACATCCCGACGATCTCGGCGCTGTGCGACGGCGGTCGCTTCGCACCGGATCCGCTGACCGCGACTGAAGAGGCTGCATTGGCCTCGCGCTCGCTCGAGGATGCGCCGGCGCATGTCGCGGGCGACTATCCCGACTGGCTCGACCCGCATCTGGCAAAGGTGTTCGGCGACGACCGCGCCGCGGAAGCGACCGCGATGGCGAGCCGCGCGCCGCTCGACCTGCGCGTCAACACGCTGCGCGGCAAGCGCGAGAAGGTGCTGCCGCGGCTGTCGCATCTGGGGGCGAAGGAAACGCCGTGGTCGCCACTCGGCCTGCGCATCGAGCTCGGCGCCGATGCGCGCAATCCCGGCATCCATGCCGAGGAGGATTTCATCAAGGGCGCCATCGAGGTCCAGGACGAGGGCTCGCAGCTCGCCGCGCTGTTCTCGGCGGCCAAGCCCGGCGAGCAGGTGATCGATCTCTGCGCCGGCGCCGGCGGCAAGACGCTCGCGATAGCGGCGATGATGCAAGGCAAGGGCCGGCTGATCGCAACCGACAGCGACAAGCGGCAGCTCGCGCCGATCCATGAGCGGCTGTCGCGCGCCGGCGTGCACAATTGCGATGTGCGCACGCCGCGCGGCGAGGAGGAGGTGCTGTCCGACATCAAGGCCTCGGCCGACCTCGTGCTGATCGACGCGCCGTGCACCGGCACCGGCACCTGGCGCCGCAATCCCGACGCCAAATGGCGCATGCGCCCCGGCGCGCTCGAGGTGCGGCTGAAGGACCAGGCCGAGGTGCTGGAGCGCGCCGCGCCGCTGGTCAAATCCGGCGGCCGCATCGCCTACATCACGTGCTCGGTGCTGGCCGAGGAGAACGGCGAGCAGGTCAGGGCCTTCGTCGCGCGGCATCCGGAGTTTTCGATGCAGCCGCCGGAGCAGACCGCATCGGTGCTGTGGGACAAGGCCGAGGCTTTTACGGAGGCGGCGCTGCTGTCGGCGGAAGGCCTGCTGATGACGCCGCGCCGCACCGGCACGGATGGGTTTTTCGTCTCGGTGCTGAAGAAGGCGTGACGTTTTCTCCGCCGTCATTGCAAGGAGCTCGCGACAAAATTGCAAAGCAATTTTGCGCTGAAGCGACGAAGCAATCCATGGCCGCGCCCGCGCGGTGCGATGGATTGCTTCGCGGAGCCTGTCATCCGGCGGCGCTTCGCTCCGACCGGGTGGCTCGCAATGACGGAGGAGCCTTTACGCCTGGGAGCACACGCCCGCCGGCGCCGGCGTCTTGCTCACCACGATGACCCAGAACAGCAGCGCAACCGCACTGATCGCAGCCCCCAGCGCGCAGACGCCGAGCCAGCCCGCGGCAGCATAGGCGACCGTCGAAGTGATCGCGCCGAGCCCGCTGCCGATCGAATAGAACACCATGTAGACGCCGATCAGGCGGCTCGACGCCTCCGGGCGGGCAGCCACGATCAGGCTCTGGTTGGTGACATGGACGGCCTGCACCGCGAAATCGATCATGACGACGCCGGCGAGCACCAGCCACAGCGAGGCGTGCAGGCAGGCGATCGGCGCCCAGCCGGCGAGCACCAGCAGCAGCGACAACCCGGTGGTGCGCTGGCCCCAGCCGCGATCGGCGAGGCGGCCCGAATTACGTGCCGCCAGCGCGCCGGCAAGGCCGGCGATCCCGAACATGCCGATCGCTGTGTGCGACAGCGACAGCGGGGGCGCTGCGAGCGGCAGCACGACCGAGCTCCAGAACGCGCTGAAGCTCGCGAAGATCAACAGCGCGAACACCGCGCGCTCGCGCAGCACCGATTCCTCGACGAACAGCGCGAGCGTCGAGCGAAGCAGGTTGGCGTAGGACGATCCGGCCATTGCCTGCGGCCGATGCCGCGGCAGCGCGCGGGCGAGCAGCGGCGCCAGCACCAGCGTCAGCGCGGCCGAGGTGAGGTAGACCACCCGCCAGCCGCCGAGATCGGCCAGCGCACCGGCGGCGAAGCGTGCCAGCAGGATGCCGGATACCACGCCGCTGGTGACGGCGCCGATGGTGCGGCCGCGCTCGGCCGGCGCCGCCAGCGTCGCGGCGTAAGCGACCAGCACCTGGATGACGACCGCAAGCAGCCCGACCAGCACCATGCCAATGAGCAGCACGGCGGCGTTCGGCGCGGTGCCGACGATGGTCAGCGCAAGCGCCGAAAGCACGGTCTGGCCGACGATCAGCTTGCGGCGGTCCCAGAGATCGCCGAGCGGCACGATCAGCAATAGCCCGAAAGCGTAGCCGATCTGGGTCAGCGTCACGACGCCGCCGATCACCGCCGGCGTGATCGACAGATCCCGCGCCATGGTGTCGAGCAGCGGCTGGGCGAAATAGATGTTGGCGACGCTCAGCCCGCAGGCGACCGCGAACAGCAGCACGACCGCGGGCGACAGGGCGCCGGCCGTCCCGTTGCCGGGCTTGCCGTCCGCTTTGTCATCGCCATTGGGCGGCCGGGCCTTCGTCATGGTCTGGTTCGTCATCACGCCTCCGTCGCATTCGCAATCTGGTCTTATCATGAGACCAGTTGCGCCGGATGCTGTCTAGTCCTATTTTAATACCAGTTCACGAATCGTGATCGAAGGGAGGTAGGCCGCGATGCAGCGAACCGGATTCGCAAAGGCGGAATGCCCGGTGGCCCGCGCGCTGGATGCGATCGGCGATTGGTGGTCGCTGTTGATCGTGCGCGACGCGTTCGACGGCCTGCGCCGGTTCGGCGACTTCCAGAAGAATCTCGGCATCGCCAAGGGCATGCTGACGGCGCGGCTGCGCAAGCTGGTCGAATTGGGCGTGCTCGAGCAGGTCGCAGCGTCCGACGGCAGCGCCTATCTCGAATACGTGCTCACCAAGCGCGGACACGACCTGTTTCCGATCGTGGTCTCGTTGCGGCAATGGGGCGAGGCGCATCTCTATGCGCGGGGCGAAGCGCATTCGGTGCTGCTGGACCAGGCCGGGCAGGCGGTCGGGCAACTCGTGCTGCCTTCGAAGAGCGGCAAGCCGCTGAGCTGGGCGGATACCAGGGTGAGGAAGGTTGCGGCGCGGAGGCGGTGAGGGAGGGGCGGAGCCTCTCCACGTCATTGCGAGGAGCGAAGCGACGAAGCAATCCATGTCTCGGCCATCGGCGCGATGGATTGCGTCGCTACGCTCGCAATGACGAGGATCAGTCGGGCCGTCCACCCTGCGAGATGGTCGCTTCGCGATCTCCTCAGAGTGACGGGATAGATCAGGGGCGGGCGTTCAATCCACGATGAACAGCGTGGCGCCGGTCGCGGTCGACGAGCGGTGCGCGGCGTCGCCGAAATCGGAGACCTGGTAGCTCATGCCCGGCTTCAGAGTGAATCTGCGGCCGTCGCGCAGCTCGGTGTCGAGCTCGCCCTTGACGACAAAGAGCACATGGCCGCGATCGCACCAGTGATCGGCGAGATAATCGGGTGAATATTCGACCATCCGCACCCGCAACTCGCCGATATTGAGCGTGCGCCACAGCGCTTGCCCGGTCTCGCCGGGATGCACCGTGGGCTCGACGTTGGTCCAGTCGGTGACGGTGAAGGGCAGGGGCGGGATTTTCATGCGGGTGGTCCTGATATCCTTATTGCCCCAGGACTCTTACCCGTCATTGCGAGCGAAGCGAAGCAATCCATGCATCCGCATGCGCGGGGCGATGGATTGCTTCGTCGCTTGCGCTCCTCGCAATGACGGCGTGAGGGACTCAATGCACCGGATGGTTCGCCGAACCCTGCCTGATCTTGCCCTGATCATCGAGCCGCAGATACTCGCAGATCTTCTTGCCGCGTTCGTTCTGGTAGAACACGACGACGCTGTCGGGCGAGACATAGAGGTCGATCAGCTCGAAATGCAATTCGGGCAGTTTGGCGAGCGCGGCGCTCCAATAGGCCCGCAGCTGCGCCTTGCCGCGCACGGTGCCGGACGGGCCGAAGCCGAACGCCGGGATCCGGTCCGAGGTCATCTCGGTATCATCGGCATACAGCGCCAGCACCCACTCGAGGTCGCGCGCGTTCCAGGCTGCGATCCAGTCGCGGCCGAGGGCTGCGAGGCGGGACGGTTCGTGAAAATCGGGCATTGGTTTCCCCCCATTGGTCATAGCCAAATTAGGTCAATAATACTGACGTATATCGGTTTGTCCATGCCCAAAGAAGAATGTGGGCGCCCCGCGCAGCGCGGTTGCGGGGGCGGGCGCCGTCGCGTATCTGCTTGCCATGACAGCCCAGCACACAGCCCAAGACACTTCTCATGGCTCGTCGGCGCCCTCCGTGGCCTCGGCGCATGACAAGATTCTGATTGTCGATTTCGGCAGCCAGGTGACGCAACTGATCGCCCGCCGCGTCCGCGAGATGGGCGTTTATTCCGAGATCGTGCCGTTCCAGAAGGCCGAGGCCGCCTTCAACGAGATGAAGCCGAAGGCGGTGATCCTCTCCGGTGGCCCGGAATCAGTGCATGAAACCGGCTCGCCGCGCGCCCCGCAGCTGATCTTCGAGTCAGGCGTTCCCGTGCTCGGCATCTGCTATGGCCAGATGACCTTGGCGGCCCAGCTCGGCGGCGAGGTCGAAGGCGGGCATCACCGCGAGTTCGGCCGCGCCGATGTCGAGGTCAAGACCGACAGCCAGCTGTTCGACGGCGTCTGGGGCCACGGCGAAAAGCACCAGGTGTGGATGAGCCATGGCGATCGGATCACCAAAATGCCGCCCGGCTTCTCGGTGGCCGGCACCTCGCCGAATGCGCCGTTCGCGATCATCCAGGACGAGAAGCGGAAGTATTACGGCCTGATGTTCCATCCCGAGGTGGTGCACACGCCCGATGGCGCAAAGCTGCTGCGCAATTTCGTGCGCAAGGTCGCGGGGCTCACCGGCGACTGGACCATGCGTGCCTTCCGCGAGGAGGCGATCGAGAAGATCCGCGCCCAGGTCGGCAAGGGCAAGGTGATCTGCGGCCTCTCCGGCGGCGTCGATTCCGCCGTCGCGGCGGTCTTGATCCATGAGGCGATCGGCGACCAGCTCACCTGCGTGTTCGTCGATCACGGCCTGCTGCGGCTCGACGAGGCCAAGACCGTCGTCGACCTGTTCCGCAACCACTACAACATCCCGCTGGTCCACGTGGACGCGTCGAAAGAGTTTCTCGGCGAGCTCGCAGGCGTCACCGACCCCGAGGTGAAGCGCAAGACCATCGGGCGGCTGTTCATCGACGTGTTCGAGGCGGAGGCCAAGAAGATCGGCGGCGCGGCATTCCTGGCCCAGGGCACGCTCTACCCTGATGTGATCGAGAGCGTCTCCTTTACCGGCGGCCCGTCGGTGACCATCAAGTCGCACCACAACGTCGGCGGCCTTCCGGCCCGCATGAACATGAAGCTGGTCGAGCCGTTGCGCGAACTGTTCAAGGACGAGGTGCGCGTGCTCGGCCGCGAGCTCGGCCTGCCCGAAGCGTTCGTCGGCCGCCACCCGTTCCCGGGCCCGGGCCTTGCCATCCGTTGCCCCGGCGACATCACGAAGGAAAAGCTCGACATCCTGCGCAACGCGGACGCCGTCTATATCGACCAGATCCGCAAGCACGGCCTCTATGATGCGATCTGGCAGGCTTTTGCGGTGCTGCTGCCGGTGAAGACCGTCGGCGTGATGGGCGACGGCCGCACCTACGAATACGTCGTCGGCCTCCGCGCCGTCACCTCGACCGACGGCATGACCGCCGACTTCTACCAGTTCGACATGAAGTTTTTGGCCGAAACCGCGACGCGCATCATCAACGAGGTGAAGGGCGTCAACCGGGTGGTGTACGACGTGACGTCCAAACCGCCGGGGACGATTGAGTGGGAATAATTCGGAGCTGCTCGCAGCTTTCCGAATTTGCTCAAGACTACGCTCTAACTCCCTGAAGTTAAAAATAAATCCTGTCGACGGCTATCGTGGACTATCGGTGGGCCGTGTTCGCATGTGTCGGACTGGCTGACGGCACCCTCATCCTTATTCCCAACCTATTTTGATCGATACCGTCAGCTCGAAATGAGCAGTGACGGTATTTTATTTGGTCTAACCAACTGAAATGGCGTCGCTTTTATTGAAGTCGGTGGCCGAAATTGGCCTGACGGTATCGAGCAAAGAGGGCGAGCAAATGCTTACGGACGCGGCGCTTAAGTATCTAAGACCAAAGGAAAAACCCTATAAGGTGACGGACCGCGACGGCATGTATGCGCTCGTGAGTACGAAGGGCTCGATCTCGTTCCGGCTCGACTATCGGATGAACGGACGTCGAGAGACCGTGACCTTCGGAAAATATGGTCCCGCCGACCTGTCGCTTGCCCGTGCACGAGAGCTCTGCATCGATGCCAGGCGTGCAATCAGGGAGGGGCGTTCGCCAGCGATTGAAAAGCAGCGCGCAAAACGACGCATCATGGAAGCCAAAGCGTTCGGTGAGTTTGGTGAGAAGTGGCTCACCGCGGCTCCCATGGCTGACAGCACGCGCGCCATGCGCCGTTCAATCTTCGAGCGCGAACTACTTCCGCAATGGCGGAAGCGTTTGCTTTCCGAGATTGCGCCGGACGACTTGCGGAAGCATTGTGCCGCAATCGTCGAACGAGGTGCACCCGCAACCGCAATTCACGTCCGCGATATCGTCAAGCAGATCTATGCCTTTGCTGTTTTACATGGCGAGAAGGTCGCCAATCCGGCTGACGAAGTCGGCCCTTCCTCGATAGCGCATTTCGTGCCGCGTGATCGTTCACTCTCGCCCGCTGAAATCCGCATCATGCTCAAGCAGCTCGATCACGTGGCCACGCTGCCGACGATTCGGCTGGGGATACGGCTCTATCTTCTCACGATGGTGCGGAAGAGCGAACTGCAAGATGCGACCTGGGATGAGGTCGACTTCGAGAATGCTGTCTGGACCATCCCAAAGGAGCGAATGAAGCGGTCGAGGGCCCACAATGTGTACCTCTCGCGCCAGATGCTTGACATTTTCATTGCGCTGAAGACCTGCGCCGGCAACTCAAGATACGTGCTCCCTTCGCGCTACGACGCCGATAGTCCGATGTCGCGAGCCACGTTCAATCGTATCACTGCTGCGGTCGTCGAGCGCGCCAAGAAGGAAGGGCTGCCCCTCGAACATTTTACGGTACACGATCTCAGGCGGACGGGATCAACACTGCTCAACGAACTAGGTTTCAATAGCGACTGGATCGAAAAATGTTTGGCTCATGAAGACGGTCGCTCGTCGCGTGGCGTCTATAACAAGGCGGAATACGAGCCGCAGCGGCGGCATATGCTGCAAGAATGGTCGAACATCGTGGACGCCTGGGTTGGAGGTCAAAGATACGTGCCAGTTCTCACTCCGCCTTCGATGCCGATCGTTGAGCTCGATCCTGCACTTTGACTGGTCGGCTACGTCGTTGTTTCACGTCCGGATGTGAAGCTCGGGTGAGGGGGGTGCTTCGGCGCAGTAAGAGCCAAGCTTCCACCTCACTCAGATCCCATACGACACACCGAGGAGAGAGCGCGAAGCGTCGAGGAAATTCGCCGCGCTGTTCCATTTCGTAAATGGTGCTGTCTGCTAGGGGGATCATCTCGCGCAGCTGACGCCGCCGGATAGTTCGTCTCAAGGCAATAGATTCCGAGCGAGCCATCCTCGATCTCCTTCTGCCATTCGTGGAATTGAAGTCGACCAGAGAGAAATGGCAGGCTTTGAGAAAGCGCTGCACTATCCAATCATGGCGTTCGGTAAGAACTCAACAGAAGATAAGGAAAACATAAGGCATGGTCGGACAGTCGAGGGAGGCGAAGAACTCCGAAGCTCTAATGAGATCGAAGTAGAGGATAACTCTCACTTTTCCTTGACGTTCTCACTCGCGGCCAAAGCAGAGCTTTGCCGATAAGGGATAATGATCGGCCAACGCTGGTTGCGTTGGTATACAATGCCTGGACCTACCTGAAGCGTGCCCATGATGGATTGGAGCGAGAGTTCAAGTTTTTCAATCGATTAGGAGGCGTCGTGTGCACGACGTGTGCACCGTGACATCAAGAATAATCTCACAACATTCAACGTAAGCAGGCACGCTAGCGCACCACGATCGCGACTGCCGACAGCGCTACACGTGAGCCACGTCGAGGATCGACGCCGTTAATTTTGGCCGAGATGATCGGCTAGGCATGAAAGCTGCGCGCCGTCCACGGCGGTCGGAGCTACAAGACGACCAGGCTGACTAGCGCAAAAGTTTTCCCACCATGATGAGGACAGCTTCGGCTCGGGAAGGCCTGCGGGCCGGCCGGCCACCGGCCGAAATCCAGAAGCTCCAATTTCACACGGCTTTCCCTGAGGTAAGCCAACGAGCGGTTTCATCAGCGCAAGAGCTTCAAATTGCCCGTCAGCGACCGAACCCATTTTTCAGGTCCGTAGAAGCCCAGGCCGTCAATAGTCTCGTTCGCGAGCGCGCGCAGCGGAAATTCGGCGAGGTAGTCCTCAAAGCGGTGGAGCGCCCTGGCGAATTGCGGAAAAGGTACCAAAACGGCGCCGCTCACTAATGGCTGCGCGCGCGTCAGCAGGGCGGACAGCGCTTCGGGCGTGGCTTGCAGAATTGGTACTGGACGGTTTGCACTGGTCCGGACAGTGAGCCCGTTGCCGTCGGTCAAGCGGGTTCCTCCAAGATCGGGCTCCGCTGCGCCGATACCGATGCTCAAGGCCGCAACTGTGTTCGCAATCAACCCAAGCGGCAGGGCTGGATTCACAATAATGGCGATACGCGCGCTGACGGCATTCATTATGAAATCATTCCTGCAGCCGGATAAGTCCCAGTCCTTCCATGCGTCCCTGCCGGGAAGCTCTCCCTGACGGCTACGGCCGTCATTCGATCAAGATGTCTGGCGCCAGCTGGCTGGCTGGATCAATTGCATAAACTGACAGGTCGTCGACACCCTGCGAACGCAAAACCTCCTCGTCGATCAAAGTCCTGCCCGACAATTCGCGACTGTCTTGGGTTACGATGAAGTGTGCAGCATCGGCTATGATTGAAGGCGAGCGGCTGCGGCGATAATCCGATTCGTAGTGCACGCGCACGGCGTCAGTTGCGATCATGGTCTTTGGCCAAAGAGCATTGGCGGCAATTCCAAACGATCGAAATTCCTCGGCCAGTGCCAGCGTGTACATGGTCATGCAGTACTTCGAGGTGGCGTATGCGGGATATTTGCCGAGCCAGATTGCCGACTTCGGTAGTGGCGGAGACAAGGTGAGAACGTGGGGATTTGACGATCGCTTCAGATGCGGTACTGCATGATAGGCACAGATGTAGGTTGCCCTGCCATTCACCGCACTCAGCAAATCGAACTTCCTGGCCGGCGTATCGAGCAGTCCGGTCGGACTGATGGCGCTGGCATTGTTCACGAGGATGTCCAGCCCGCCGAATTCCTGGACCGTTCTTTCGATGGCGTTTGCGAGCGCGTCTGCGTCGCGCACATCGACGCGGAGGGGAAGGGCGTCGGTACCGAGCCTACGGATCTCCTCAGCCACCGTATGGATCGTTCCGGGAAGGGTTGGGTGGGGCTCGCTCGATTTGGCCGCCAGCGCAATTCGAGCTCCTTCCAGTGCGAATTTGAGCGCGATCTCCCGGCCGATGCCGCGACTCGCGCCTGTAATGAAAACAACCTTACCGTCCAGGGATCCCATTTCTCATTCTCCTCCGAAAACCGGCGGCCGCCTCTCGTTGAACGCCTCCAGGCCCTCGCGAAAGTCCGCCGAGGAGGCGCAGTCGACGAACGAAGCAAGCTCTGCTGACAGTTGCTCATCGAAGGTTGCGGTATCGGCGCGCCAGATCAGGGCCTTCACCGCACGGCTTGCGGCGGGTGAATTATCGGCTAGCGCTCGCGCCATGTTGGTCAGCTCGGCCTCGAGCTCCCGCTCCGCACATACTCTTGTGATCAGCCCGCGCGACAGGGCCTCGCTTGCGTTCATGCGATCCGAGAGGAGCATCAGCTCCAGCGCTCGTCTCGGCCCCACCAGGGACGTCAGCGAGTGTGTCATGCCGCCATCGGCTGGAACGCCCAGCCGTCGGTACGCCACTGAAAAATGTGCCGTTTCGGCGGCCAGAACGAAATCACAGGCCAACGCCAGAGACATTGCTCCGCCGGCGCAAGCCCCATGGACCGCGGCGATAGCCGGCTTTCCTGAACGCCTCAGTGAAAGGAGTGCGTCGTGGAAAGAAGTGATGATGTCCGTGGCTAGTCGCGGGAACGTGGCGCCGGCAGCGGAGAAGGCTCGAAGATCTCCGCCGACCGAGAAATGCGCGCCGCGGCCTCGAATGACTACGACCTTGACGCTCGCGTCACGCTCGAGGTCCAAGGTCGCCGTCCTGAGTGCCGTCGCCAACTCGAGCTCGATCCCGTTGCCTCGCTCGGGTCGGTTCAACCAGATCGTCCCGATCCCGTCGGCGACGACGAGTTCGATTGGTGATGATGCCGTGCTCATTAACTGATCGTCCTTCCGATGTTCGGCGATGATTACCTTGCCCGCCCCCGAAGGTCCGTCCGGTCAGGCGGCGGCCTTCGCTCTCTCTTGCGCCGATCAGATCGCTTCACTTCTTGAGAAGCGCGCACTTCGATTCGTTGACAGGCCGATAGGCGTCCTCACCCCGGATCGTCTTGACGATCTCGAGATAGTCCCACGGCTCCTTCGAATCTTGCGGCTTCTTCACGCGCGCCAGATACATGTCACGGATCACCCGCCCATCCTTGCGCAGCTTGCCGCCATGTACGAAGGTGTCTTCGATCGGAAGTTCGCGCATCTTGGCCATGACCGCGGCGGGATCATCGGTGCCGGCGGCCTTGATCGCCTGGAGATAGTGCAGCACCGAGCCGTAGACGCCGGTGTGGATCATGGTCGGCATGATGTTGGTCCGGGCGAAGAATCTCTTTGACCAGGCGCGGGTCTTGTCATCCATGTTCCAATAAGAAGCCGTCGTCATGTAAGTGCCTTGCGCGGCCTGCAGGCCGACGGCGTGCACGTCGGTATCGAACATCAGCAGGCCAACCAGCTTTTGGCCGGCCTGAACCAGGCCGAATTCACCCGATTGCTTGATGGCATTGTCGGTATCCTGGCCCGCATTGGCAAATGCTACGACATCCGCCTTGGAGTTCTGCGCCTGCAGTACAAACGACGAGAAGTCGGCCGTGTTGGTCGGATGCCGCACGCTGCCCAGCACCTTGCCGTCCAGCTCCTTGATGAAGCGCGTCGCGTCTTTCTCAAGCTGCTGTCCGAAGGCATAGTCGGCGGTGACGAAGAACCAGGACTTGCCGCCCTCCTTGATCACCGCCGACGCGGTCACCTTGGATAGCGCGTAGGTATCATAGGAAAAATGGACGGTGTTCGGGCTGCACAGCTCGTCGGTCAGGGAGCTCGCGCCCGGGCCGGAGAGCAGCGCAATCTTGTTGCGCTCCCGCACCATATTGTGAACGGCTATCGCAATTCCCGAGTTCGGAATGTCGGCGACTGCGTCGACCTTGCCGTTGTCGAACCAGTCGCGAACGATCTGCAGGCCCACGTCGGTCTTCATCTGGTGGTCGGCGCTCACGATTTCGATCGGCTTTCCGAGTACCGTCGGGCCGAACTCCTCAACGGCCATTTTTGCCGCCTCGACCGAGCCGGGACCGCTGTTGTCGCGCCCCCAGCTTGAAAGGTCCGTTAGCACGCCGATCCGGACCACATCATTCGAGATTTGGGCCGAGGCGGTCGACGCTGCCACAACCAGGATGGCGAAGGCCAGGAAAGTCCTCTTCACGTGTTCTCCCTCATTTTCTTCTATTGGACAGTGGAGTGTTGGTCACGCGGGCAGGATGTCTGCGCGACGAAGCCAAAACGCAGATGTTGCAGCTACCCGTTTTCGAAACGTGGCGAGCGTTTCTCCAGAAATGCGTTGATGCCTTCGCGTGCATCGGCGTGCGTCAGCAGGAACGGAAACCCGTCGATTGCGTGGCGCATCTCGTCGCCGCCGAGACCGCGATTGTAGAAGGACTTGGCCATCTGCACGGCAAGGCGCGGCTGTGAGGCGATGCGTTCCGCGAACGCGATTGCGTCGGAGAGAAGGCGTTCGTCGGGAACGACGCGCGATACGATCCCGAGGCGGCTTGCTTCGGTGGCATTGACGAGATCGCCAAGCATGCTCATCTCCTTGGCTTTCGCGCGCCCGACAATGTTCTGGAGGCGCACGATAGCGAAGCCAGGCAATAGGCCCAACTTGATCTCGGGTACGGCAAAGCGGGCACTCTCAGCCGCCAGGATGAAGTCGGATGCGATGGCAAGTTCGAATCCTCCGCCATAGGCAATTCCATTGACGGCGGCGATCACCGGCTTGAGTGCCCGTTCCGGAGCGGTCAGGACTTCCATGGCGTCGATGAAGAAGGCGCGCGCTTTCTCCGGATCGAAATCGAAGGTGCCGATATCGGCGCCGGCGCAGAATGCCTTGCCGCCGGCACCGGTGATGATGCTGACACGTACCCCATCGTCCTTGTCGGCCCGTTGCAGGCCCTCACGTATGCCTGCGCGAATGCCGGCGGTCAGTGCATTCAGCTTTTCCGGTTCGTCGAGCGTCAAGATCGCGATCTTGCCGCGGACGACGTAATTCACGCTTCCTAATCGCAACATATGCTGTCCTGATCGTTCATAAGGCGGCTACTGCGGGATGAGTTCGGGCTCGACGATGGCGACGACGGCGTTTCGCTCGACGGTATCGCCGGGTTTGAAGTGGACGGCGGTCACCACACCGTCCACCTCGCTGGCGATGCGCAATTCCATCTTCATGGATTCCATGACGACGGTCGGATCGCCTGCCTTCACGCGGCTGCCGACTTTGACGTTGATCTTCAACACGACGCCGGTCATCGGCGCGCGCAGTTCGCCGCTGATCTCGGCGCTGGCGCTGATGTATCTGAGGTAGGGGATCGCGGTCATGGTATGGGCGCGACGCGGATCGTGCACGAAGATCGCATGGTCTTTCTGGGTGATCCGCACCGTCTCGCAGCGCGCGTTGACTGCGGCAGCGAACATGTCATCGGCAAGCGGCGAAAGCTGCACCCGAATCCTGGCATCGTCCACGCCGATCAGCATCGAGCCGTCTGGCTGCAAGGGTGCAAAGCGGATCTCCGCGCTGTCGCGTGCGGTCTCGAGGTGCAGAATGGGGATCGGTGACAAGCCGTCATCGGCGGCCGCCATCTGCCAGCCGGTCAGGCTGCTGGACTGCCAGGGATTGCCGGAAGCGGCAGCGCGCTGCCGCTTCATCCAGAAATACGCGCCAACTGCCAGCGCTTCGGAGTCAATGTCGCCGGCGGTGGTCGCGAGCGCGTCGATCCGTTCGTCGATCAGACGGGTATGAAACGTCGCGGCCCGGGTCGCGGGCAGGGCGATCAATCGGCGGAGGAAATCCTGGTTGGTGATGACGCCGAAGACCGAGGTCTCGCCGAGTGCGCGATCAAGCTGGTCGAGCGCCTGATCACGAGTGGTGGCGTGAGCAATCAGTTTGGCGAGCATCGAGTCGTAATAGGGCGTAACGGTCGATCCGCTTTCGACACCAGTCTCGACGCGGATGTCGCCCGACGGGAACCTGACGTAAGCGAGCTCGCCGGTGGACGGCATGAAGTTGTCATTCGGATCTTCGGCGCAGATGCGCGCCTCCACCGCGTGGCCCTGGCACACCACTTCGTCCTGTTTCACGGGCAGTCCTTCGCCGGCGGCGATGCGAAGCATGGCCTCGACGATGTCGATGCCGGTGACCAGCTCGGTTACCGGATGCTCAACCTGGAGCCGAGGGTTGACTTCCAGAAAGTAGTAGTCGGTACCGCTGACGATGAATTCAACCGTGCCGACACCACGATATCTGAGCTTGCGCCCAAGCCGGACGGCGTCGTCGAGGATGCGTTGGCGAAGGGCGGGAGGCAGGTTGGCGGCTGGCGCTTCTTCGATCAGCTTCTGGTGGCGACGCTGCAGCGTGCATTCACGTTCGAACAGGTGGATCACCTTGCCGTCGCCGTCGCCCGCGATCTGCACCTCGATGTGTCGGCCCTCCAGGATCAGCTTCTCGACGATCAGTCCTGCGTTACCGAAGGCATTCCTCGCCTCGCGCATCGCGGACTCGATTTCGTCGCCAAGCCCGTCGTAGGTCGAGATCGCCCGCATGCCCTTGCCGCCGCCGCCGGCCGCGGCCTTGAGCATGATCGGCAGTTCGAGCCGCCGGACGATACGTTCGACTTCGTGGCGATCCTCGCTCGGAGCTTCGCTGCCTGGTATGGTGGGGACGCCGGCTGCGACGGCTTCCTGCTTCGCGGACGCCTTGTCGCCAAGCCGCTCGATGGTTTCCGGCGTCGGTCCGATGAACACCAGACCGGCTGCTTCGACCGCCCGGGCAAAGTCCGTATTCTCGGCCAGGAAGCCGAACCCGGGATGGATCGCCTCCGCGCCGGTGGTTTTCGCGGCGGCGATGACGGCATCGATCCGCAGATAGCTTTCCGAGGCCGGCGCGCCTCCGATCTCGATGGATTCACCAATGGTCTTGACGTGCAGGGCGTCGGCATCTGCGGTGGAGTGCACGGTGGACACCGCAATGCCGAGGCGTTGGCAGGTGCGGGCGATGCGGCAGGCGATTTCGCCTCGATTGGCAATCAGAATTTTCCTGAACATGGCGGGTCCCCTGCATCTACATCCGGAACACGCCGAAATCGGTGTGTTGACGCGGGACGCGCCCGGCGAGGTCAAGTAAGAGCGCCATCACATTGCGGGTTTCGAGCGGATCGATCACCATGTCGCACCAGGTGTTGCGGGCGAAATTGTAGGCATTGGCGAAATCCTCGAATGTTCGCCGGGTCGGCGTCATGTAGGCCTCGCGCTCGCCTTCCTTCCAGGTCGTGCCTTCGCGTTTGTGCACCTCGTCACGAACCATCGCGAGCGTGGTCGCGGCCTGGTCGGGACCCATGATGGCGGAACGGGCATTGGGCCACATCATCATGGCGTTTGGCCGGAACGCCCGGCCGCACATGGCGAGGTAGCCCGCGCCGTAGGCATTGCCCATGATCAGCGTGTATTTCGGGACGTTGGCGCTTGCCATTGCCGTGATCATTTTCGCGCCGTTCTTGGTGATGCCGCCTTCCTCCGCTTCGCGGCCAACCATGAAGCCTGTGACGTCGGCCATGAACAGCAGCGGAATGTCGCGCTTGCAGCACAGCTCGATGAAGTGCGTGGCCTTCAGCGCACTTTCGGAGAACAGCACACCGTTGTTGCAGAGGATTCCGATCTCGAAGCCCATGATCCGCGTGAAGCCGGTCACCAGCGTATCGCCATAGAACGGCTTGAACTCATGGAATTCACTGCCGTCTATGAGACGCGCAAGGACGTCGCGATTATTGGTGGGAATGCGTGGATCCGAACTGATCAGGCCGTAGATTTCATTGGGGTCGAATTGTGGTGCGCGCACCGGAGCGACGGTTCGGCTTTGCCGCGGAATCTCGCCGAGACTGGCGACGATCTCGCGCGTGATGGCAATTGCATGAGCGTCGTTCTCGGCGAGATGATCAGTGACGCCGCTCACTCGGCTATGCATCTCGCCGCCGCCGAGTGCCTCGATGCCGACCTCTTCGCGAGTTGCCGCATAGACCAGCTGCGGCCCGCCGAGGAACATGGCGCCCTGGTTTCGGATGATCACGGTCTCATCGCTCAAGGCGGGAATGTAGGCTCCTCCGGCGGTAGAAGGACCGTGCACCACCGCAATTTGCGGGATGCCTTCGGCTGACATTCTGACCTGGTTGTAAAAGATCGAGCCAAACTGGCCATCGTCAGGGAAGATATTGGGCTGGTCGGGCAGGTTGGCGCCGCCGGATTGGACCAGCGTCACGCAGGGCAGGCGGTGCTGCCAGGCGAAGCGCTGCGCACGAACATGCTTCTTGCAGGTGATACCGTAGTAGGTGCCGCCCTTTACGGTGGGCTCGTTGGCGATGATCATGCAGGGACGATCGGAGATCATTCCGACGCCGGTGATGATGCTGCCGCCGGGCGGCACGCCCTCGTACAGGCCTTCGCCGGCCAGTTGACAGAATTCGAGGAATGGGGATCCGGGATCGATCAGTGCCGCGATCCGCTCGCGCGGCAGCAGCTGATCACGTTCCTTGTGAAGCTTGCGCGCCCGTTCCGGACCGCCGAGCGCTGCCGCAGCGCGGCGCCGCCTGAGATCCGCAACACGCTCGGCATAGGCGCTGCGGTTGCGGGCGTATTCCTCGGTCGAGGTGACGACGTCCGATTTCATGATTGCCATTGCGGGAGGTCCTGGCGGCTGTGGGGCAAGCCGATGGATGGCTTGCCGCGAGTATGAAACGACCGGTGGGTTGGCGATGCGAGCGCTACAAAATCGCGGCACGGTGAAATTCTAACAATTGTTAGAATCGATAGCGCGTGGATGCAAGCAGAACTCATGCTGGTCCTCAGGCTTTCCGGAAGCGGGGCAGGGTTATGTCGTCGGAGACCTGGTCGAATGCGAGCTCGACCTCCATGTCAAAGGTGACGTCCTCCGGATCGCTTCCCGTCAAGGTGCTGATCATGCGCGGCCCTTCCGCGAGCTCGACGAGCAACACGGCATAGGGGACATCCGCCTTGAATGCGGGACCGGGAGCTCGATGGACCACGCTGAAGGAGTGTACCTTGCCGCGGCCGGTTGCCGGCCGGTGCTCGAGCTCATCGCCGCCGCATTCGCGACAAGTGGCTTGCTGGTAGTACTGCACGTTCCGGCAGCGGCGGCAGTGTTGCAGCAGGAGCTTGCCTTGCCGCAGGCCACGCCAGAACGTGGTCGTATCGGCATCCGGTGCGGGCAGGGGCTTTCGCGTGGAATCCTCGGATGCAATCACAACGTTCCCTCCGTGCCGAGAATGGTCGTGGCGTTGGTGGCGAATCCCGCGCCGAGGCTGTGCACCAACCCAAGTGCGGCGCGTTCGACCTGCCGCTGGTCGCATTGACCGCGCAGCTGCGCGATCACCTCATGGAAGTGGAACAGGGCACCGGGCATTCCGGAATGTGCGAATGACAGCAAGCCGCCATGGGTGTTGGAGGGTATCTGGCCGCCGTAGCTCATCTGTCCGTCGGCGACGAACGGACCGCCTTCGCCCTTCCGGCAAAAGCCGAGGTCCTCAAGCATCATGACCACAGTGCCTGTGAAGCAATCATAGACGCCGGCGACATCCATATCGCTCGGCTGGTAGCCGGCCATTGCATACGCTCTCCGGCTGGATTCGACGGCCCCGGTCGTGGTCAGGGACGGCATCAGGAAGATGTGCTCGTGGGTGTAGCATTCTCCGCAACCGAGGATGTAGATCGGCTTCCCGATCCCGAGGGCCTTCGCATGCTCAGCCGACGTGAGGACAAAGGCCGCGCCGCCGTCCGAGATCAGCGAGCAGTCGAGCTTGTGATAGGGCGTGGTGACCATCGGCGAATCCAGCACGTCCGCCGTGGTGATCGGTGCGGTCTGTTGTGCACCGGGGGTCCGCGCCGCGTGACGCCTGTGCACGACGGCGACCTCCGCCAGCTGCTCTGGCGTGGTGCCGAACTCCCTCATATGCCGGTGCGCGGTCATCGCGAAGGTGTTGGCAACCGGAATGCCGAACGGCATCTCGTATTGCTGATCGCGGCTTTCCGTGAGCGAACGCAGCGCCAGGTCCGGCGTCAGTCCCGTCATGAGACTGTCGGCCGCGACCAGTAGCACCACCTTGGCGAGACCGCCGTGAATGGCGGCCGCACCAATGCTGAACATCGTCGCCGCCGTGGCGCCGGACACCTGCAACGTGTTCGAGAATGTCGGCCGGATTCCAAAATATTCGCTGAAGGCAACGCTGAAGCGATGGAACGGTGAGGCGAAGGCGTGGCTCGACAGCACGCCGTCCACCTCGCCCTTGGCGACCCCGGCATCGGCAAGTGCGTTTCTGGCTGCCTCTGCGGCAAGCGAGAGCGGACTGCGGCCTGGCACCTTGCCGACCGCTGATAATCCGATGCCGATGACGGCAACCTTTCCTCTGAGGCTGGTGTCGCTCATGTTGAAGCTTTCAACAGGCGCTCGAGTTCGTGGCGCTGGACCTTGCCGCTTGTCGAGCGAGGGAATTCACCAAAGGCAATGAAGCGAAATTCGCGCGGCCGCTTGTAGCTTGCCAGTTCCCGGCGGCACAGCTCCGTGAGTTCGGCCTCCGTCATCACAACCCCTTCGCGGCAGGCGACAAAGGCGACCGGGGCTTCTCCCCACCTTGGGTCGGCAGCGCGGACGACTGCGACCTCCGCGATCCGGTCATCACCTAGCAGGACACGCTCGATTTCGGCCGGATAGATATTCTCGCCACCTGATTTGATAAGGTATTTGGCACGGTCGACGAAATCGAGCGATCCGTCGGCGTTGCGCCTGAACACGTCGCCCATGTGAAACCAGCCGCCGCGGAAGTCGCGCGCGTTGGTCTCGTTGGCGCGCCAATAGCCCGAGAACAGTGTCGGGCTGCGGATGACCAGCTCGCCGGGCTCGCCGGCTGCGACCTCGTTGTCGGAGGTATCCACCAGCTTGATCTGGCAGAACGCATTTTGCCGTTTGGACAGCCTCGTTGGCACATCGCCGGGCGCAATCAGCGCTCGCGTCGCCGGCGGCAAGCCGGTCTCGGTCGAACCGAAGCTGTTAAGATAGGGCGCGCCGAGCAGCTGGGTGACCTCGGCAATGGCATGTGGGGCGACAAGATCCGCCATGGCTCCGCAGACCCGCACGCCTTTCACTTTGGTGCGTTGCGCTTTCAGGCCATCGATAAGGGCCTCCACCATGCCGGGAATGAGAACCAGCCAACCAATGTGGCGTTGGGAGACCGCCGCCAGCAACGGCTCCAGCTGGAAGCCGTCGATCACAACGACAGTTCCACCTCGCAGCAGGGTGGCCAACGCATGATCAGTCGAGGCCATGTGGAACAGCGGTGCCCATGCGACGAACGTGTCGTGCGGTGCGATGCCGAGCTCGGAAGAAAACACCAGCGCCCGCATCACCATTGCGCGGTGTGAAATCACGGCACCTTTCGGCAGGCCGGTCGTTCCGCTGGTGTAGAGAATGACGAGCCCATCTTCCGGTTGGGCGATGGACGGGCAAGCCTGCCCATCCTGTCGGGCGAGCTCGCTTTCGTATTGAGGCCCAATCTCCAGGATTGGATTCGCCCTGGCGGCCGGCGGGAGGTTTGCTGCGAGGTCGCCCTCGACCAGGAGCAGCTTGGGCGACACCAGCTCGATGCAATAGGAGAGCTCGCGCTCCGACAACCGCCAGTTAAGACAAGCCGTGATGACCCCGAGATTGGCGGCAGCCAGCTCGATCTCCAGGTATTCGGGGCGGTTGCGCGACAGCAAGCCGAGCCGGTCGCCCCGGTGCAGGCCCCGCGCCGCAAGCAGGGCAGTTAGCCGACGGACCCGGTCGCGTAACTCGCCGTAGGTTACGAGCCGGTCGCGGTATTCGATCGCAAGCCTGTGGGCGTGAAGCTCCGCGCAGGCCTCGAACAGCGCACCGACGGTTCCGATGCCGGATCCGCCGTCGGTCTGGATATTGAGGCCGGTTTCCATCAACGTTTCCTCGAGCGCTCTTTTGATATTCTTGTTTCGAACCAGTGCTTGCGCCGGCCGATTGTAAATTCTAACATCTGTTAGAATTAATTGGTAGCGCTTCTTATGCGCCAAGAGCGGGAAGATCAATATGTCCAATCGATATGCGGCCTACACGAGATTGAAGCTCGACTATCCGGCTGAACGGATCCTTCGGATCACCTTCGACCGACCGGAGACCTACAATTCCGTCGACGCCGAGACCCATACACAGCTCACCCACATCTGGAGAGACATCGACAGCGACCCCGACATCAACGCCGTGATTGTCACGGGGGCGGGCAAGGCATTCTCGGCCGGTGGCGATTTCGAACTGATCAAGTCGCTGCTCGACAATCCGGCTGCGCGGATGGCGACCTGGAGAGAGGCCAAGGATCTCGTCTACAACGTCATCAACTGCAACAAGCCCATCATCTCGGCGATCAACGGCGTCGCCGTGGGGGCCGGCCTCGTGGTCGGGATCCTTGCCGACGTGTCGATCTGTGGCAAATCGGCGCGGATCGTCGACGGGCACACCAGGCTCGGTGTCGCCGCTGGCGACGTTGCCTGCATCATCTGGCCGCTGCTCTGCGGGCTGGCGAAGGCAAAGTACTATCTGCTCACATGCAAGCCGCTGTCGGGTGAGGAAGCCGAGCGGATCGGCCTGGTTTCGCTGTGCGTCGAAGATGCGGAGCTGCAAAACATCGCGTTGGAAACAGCGCAGGATCTCGCAACGGGTGCGCAGAGTGCGATCCGCTGGACCAAATATGCGTTGAACAACTGGCTTCGCGTCAACGGGCCGCTGTTCGACACGTCCACTGCGCTCGAGATCCTCGGCTTTGCCGGCAATGAGGCTCGCGAAGGGCTGGCCTCGCACCTCGAGAAGCGCAAGCCTGCGTTCCCCAAGGATTGCCCGATCTAGATTCGCCCATTTCTCGTCAAGGCAACTCACTTGTGGTTGCCTTGACGCCTTGCCTCGCACTACGCGGACGTTGCCCGGTCCGGACCAGTCCGGGCCGACTGTTACACTTTGAGCTTCTGGCGAATGTGCTCGATCGCCTCGGGATTGGCCAGCGCCGACAGATCGCCGGGGTCCTTGTTCTCGAACACTGCGCGGAGCACACGGCGCATGATCTTCATGTTGCGCGTTTTCGGCAGGTCATCGACCAGCAACACCCTTTCCGGGCGGTACGATGTGCCCATTCCGTGCACCAGGGCTTGGGCGAGCTCTTCTGACAGCACGCGTGAATCCTTTGTACCGGGGCTCGGCACGCAGGCACACACGATGGCGGAGCCTTTGACAGGGTGCGGGACGCTGAAGACGGCGGCTTCCGCAACCTTGCCGGTTGCGGTCAGCACGCCCTCGAGCTCCGCCGGTCCGACGCGCTTGCCCGAGATCTTGAGAGTGTCGTCCGAGCGGCCAAGAATATAATAGAGGCCGTCCTTGCCGCGCATGGCAAAGTCGCCATGCACCCAGATTCCCGGAATCGTGTTCCAGTAGCTCTCGAGATAGCGCTGGTCGCCCTTCCACAGGCTCTTGGTCAGCCCGATCGATGCATGACGCAGCACCAATTCGCCGACCTCACCGTCGGGGACAGGGCTACCCGCCATGTCGACGATATCTGCGCCGACGCCGAGGGCCGGCCGGGAGAACGAACACGGGTTCATCGGATGGTTCGGGGTGCCGGTGAAGATGCATCCGCCGACTTCCGTTCCGCCGGAAATGTTGATGATCGGAATCTTCGACTTGCAGACGTGCTCGAAGAACCATCGCCACGGCGTCTCCGTCCAGGCCTCGCCGCCCGAAGCCGTTATCCGCAGGCTGGAGAGGTCGTATCCGTCGACTTCCTCGCCATGGCGCATCATGCCGCGCACAATGGTCGGCGAAACACCGAGATAGGTGACCTGGTGATCGGCGATCAGGCGCCAGAAGCGTCCCGTATCGGGATAATCGGGGGTCCCCTCGGCCACGAGGAGCCTGCCGCCGGCGAAACTTGGAATGCAGGCGCACATGGCGCCCACCATCCACCCCATGTCACTGAAGAAGAAAAACAGGTCGGTTGGCTTGAAGTCGCCGCAGATGATCATATCCCGCGTCACCATCGAGCCAATGAAGCTGATATGCGTCCACACGCAGCCCTTTGGTTCGCCAGTCGTTCCGGACGTATAGAGAAGGATGGCGGGATCTTCCGCGTCCATCTCGACGGTCGGAAGGTTTGTCGCCTCCTTCGCGATCTCATCCCACCAGTGGTCGCGATCCATTCGCATAGGGGTGTCGATGCCAAGCCCGCCGCGGTCGGCCACGATCACATGCTGGACGGTTGGCGCGGTCACCAGCGCCTCATCGAGAACCGATTTCAGCGGAGCAGGAGCGCCGCGGCGCCAGGTGCCGTTCGCGGTAATGACGGCCTTTGCTTCACCATGGTTGAGCCGCGCCCGGATCGGGTCGGGCCCGAAGCCGGAAAACAGTGGCATCACGATTGCGCCGATCTTCAGGATTGCAAAGAAGGCCACGAAGGTTTCGGGCAGGTTGGGCATATAGATCGCAACAACGTCGCCCCTGCCTATTCCAAGCTTGCGCAGGCCCGAGGCTAGCCGCCCGACGGCGGACTCGAATTCGGCGTAGCTCAGTCGTCGCTGCTCGCTGTGGTCTTCGCCTTCCCAGACCAGGAATGTTCTGTCCCAGACTTCAGTTCCGCGGTGCTTGTCGATGCAATTGAGGACGATGTTCGTGGTCCCGCCGACGCACCAGCGCGCCCACGGTTCGCCCCGTGCACGATCCAGGATCTTCTCGGGCTTGCGATAGAAGCGGACGTCGCAGAACTCGAACACTTCCTGCACGAGCCAGGCCGGATCAATCTCGGCTTTGACCGCCAGCGCGTCGTAGTTGGGTTGCCCCGTGGCGCGAAGAAACGCGCTCAGGTTGCTCTTTTCCACCAGTTCCGCCGGGGGCGTCCAGAGATACGCCATCTTGCTTCCTCCTGCCTCAAAGAGCTGCGCCATGTTCTTGCATCTGGCGTGCGGCGATGTATTCTAACAAATGTTAGAATTCAAGGAAGAAGATATCGTGGCTGAAAAAGAGCAAGTCCGCTATTCGGTCGAAGACGGCATAGCGACCGTGACCATCGACCGTCCCGAACGCAAGAATGCGCTCTCGGTAGAGGCGATGAACGGCCTGACCGGCGCCTGGGGCAGGGCAGAGGCTGACGCCGCCGTCCGCGCGATCATCCTGACCTCAACCGATTGCGGGGTATTCTGCGCAGGGTTGGACCTGAAGCAGGCCGCGGAGATCCGGGCGAGGGACGGGGTGGATATTCTGACGCTGATGCGCGATCCCATGCAGCACGCGATGCAGAAGGTCGCCAAGCCAATCATTGCTGCCATGACGGGATCTCTGATGGCCGGCGGGATGATGCTTGCGCTGAAGTGCGACTTGAGGATCGGATTGCGCGGCACCCGAGCAGGGATAACCGAGGTGAAGATGGGGCGCGGGTCCCCGTGGGCGGTGCCGATGTTATGGATGGTCCCGCAGCCGCTGTTGATGGAGATGGTCCTGACCGGTGAAACAATTCCGATCGAACGCCTCGCGGAACATGGTTTCACGAACTCGCTTGAGGACACGCCACGCGCTGTGCGCGAACGTGCGCTGGAACTGGCCCGGAAAATCGTCGAGGGCGCGCCACTGTCCGTCAAGGCGGCCAAATCGAGCGTGCTTGCCGCAATGGACCTGGGTCTTGCACAGGGGCTCGTTGAGGCAGAGCGTTTGCATAAGGAGGTCTATGCCAGTCTCGACGCGATCGAAGGGCCCAAGGCGTTCGCAGAGAAGCGAAAGCCGGTCTGGCACGGCCGATAGATTGGGATCAGGGCTTGTTGACGCCTTCGAAGATCAGCGTCTCCGTGCGGCGGGCCAATTCGAGCACGGCATCCCTGTTTTCCAGCCTGAACCACTCGATTGTCCAGTTGAGAGCGCCGATCACGAACATACGCAATGGCACGACCTCCATATCGGCGCGGATCTCGCCGGCGCGGCGGGCATCGATGAAAAGCTGGTCCCAGTATTCCGCGTACGCGCGCCGCAGCGGTCGGTGCGGCTTCTTCAGTTGCTCCGGCAATTGTCCGTAGATTCGAATGTTGGCTGATGTGAAGTCGCTCGTCTCGAGGAGCGCGACGAGATGGGCCTCGATCGCAAGAGCAATCTTGCGTCGGTGTGATACCTTTCCGGCACGTTCGACCGAGTTTTTCACGGTCTCGAACACGTGGCGGAGGCCGCGGTCCAGCACTTCGTCGAGAATCTGCTCCTTGGAATCGAAATGATAGTAGATGCTGCCGGCCTTGATTTTGGCCCTTGCTGCGATCTGGCGCAGGGTGGTGGCCGAAAACCCCTGGCGACGAAACAGCTGTGCTGCTGAGTGCAGGATGAGGTCACGCGACCGCTCGGATTTGGGCGTTGCGACCGCAGAGGTTTTGTCAGGCTCGGCCTTGTGCCCACGGCTTACGGAGGGGGCTTTCGGCCGGCGCACCGCCGGCCTCGGACCGGACCGGTCACCGGAACGCAGGGATGACCGCGCCGCCTTCATGCCTACCGCAAGCTCCATCTTGAAATATTGGCCTGCCGGTTCGTGCAACCAATGATCGCTGTCGAAGCAGATTCCGCCGCGTATGGCAACATCTGACAGAAGGCATATTCGAATTGAATCTTAGGCACTGGCAATTGAGGGCCGAGGTCAGTTGGAGGGATTATCGCCGGCCGCGCCCGCCGAACATGTTTCTGCCCCCCGTGGCAACCGCGGAAATTCATCATCAGGTTTCGGCCTGTTGCACTTGGGGCAGGGTGCGCCAGCGCAACCGCACCGGCACGCGCCTTTTCCTAGCGAAAAGCGATGCTGAGGTGTTCACCGCTCACGTGCGAGGCTTTCCAGTGTTGTCCTCAAGTGGCTTGTCGGCAGTGCGGCCTTCGGCCATTGCCTCGACGGTCTCGACAACGACCTTCCGCGCAGTTCGATCCCTGATCGCTCGGAATGCTCGCAGCAATCGAAATATGTCTGCCGCGTCTCGAGCAAGCTGCTCCTTCGTCAAAGCTTGAATTCCTACAATGATCGTTGGAGCGGGCCTGGAATCGAAAAGGACCGTCCGAGGGCGGTCCTTTTTTGGCCGGTTGCAATTGGCTTGTAAAAGCTCAAAGGTGAAAAATGCTCTGCAAGTTACGGTAACGTCGGCAGAGATAATATTACGGCCGACCTATCTGTACCGAAATCCGGATCAATACGGTGTTCGAGCGTCGAACCGGCCGTGGATTTGCGATAGTCGCAGTCTGCAACGAGCCGCTCCTGATCCCCTGCGGCCACTGCGGTGATCCGGCGCCTGAACAACGGGCGGCATTTGACGGGCTCATTACTGAAGGACCTTCGGCAGCACGACAACTACGTCGATTTCTCGGCCGACGATCTGCGAAGCAACGATTGCGATGCGCGGGGCGAAATTGTCCTCGATCTCGGCCGCGGTCGACTCGTCCCTTGCGTAGACATATAGAAGTGGCCCGTCGATCTCCGCAAAGCGGATGCCGGCAAAGACGCGGTCAAACGTTCCCGCGCCCACGATGAGCGCCATTCTTGCTTGTATCGCGTAGTCCTGGATTTCGGTCAGGTCCATTTTGCTACCGGTAGGATTAGGGTAAGGAGCTGTCGCTGGGTGATAGATGTTTACGCCTCCTGTCGTCGGCAAGGGCAATTTCAGAATTTGCCGAAAGACTTGACGCCGACGCGGTGTTCTCACTTCCAATAAGGAATAGTGCGGCGGTCAGGGCGATCGCTCGCGCGCTGGAATCCGGAGATTTTGTTATCTCACCCGACGTCGGGCCGCTTTGGCACGTCAAATACATGTACAGCCACCTCGGCTCGATGACCGTCGTCGACATGGTCGTGCTGACACCGGAAAGGACATTCACGAGTACCGAAATCTCGTTGCGGCTGCGCGTGTGACCCTCGTAACCGCTCCAGCCTCAGGGACGCTATTGCAACTCCTGGAAATGGCCGGTGCTATCTACGAGGATGGACCTTTCCTTCCCATCCCGTGTTGCCTTGAACGTCTTGATCTTTCCGGATGGCACTTCGCGGATATGCGAATAGCCAGCTGCCTCAAGCCTGGTCCTGATATCTTCCAGGGTGAGGGCAGATGCAGCTGGGAGTACGTTGAAAATCGCGAGAAAACAAAAGGCCGCGAGCCCTTGTGCATTCATGTCCATTTGCCTGGGCGACGGGTGGTGGCTTCTTCGTGTCCCAGAAGTATCGATCCAATTCCTCTCGAATGTCTAGCGCGTTAGATCGGGAGATCGAGTTGAGGTTCCGCTCGGTCTTTGCTCTTGGAGCGCGGACAGCGAGACGCCGAGCAAGCGTACGGATTTCTGCAGCGGCATCTCGTGCCGCAACAGGTCGATGGCAAGACGTTCGAGGTCCGCGTGGTTCGACACCTGGGTTGGCACAGATCGGCTGCGTGTGATGATCTCGAAATCGAAGAACTTGATCTTTAGCGTCACCGTGCGTCCCCGGGTGCCAGTGCTTTCGCAATGCCGCCAGACCTTTTGGATGAGCGGCTGGAGCTCTGCCGCCAAAGTGTCGAACGCTGCCAGATCGTTCGAGAACGTATTCTCTGCGCCGATTGACTTCCGGATCCGGTTCGCCCGAACCGGACGCTCATCAACCCCGCGCGAGATCCAGTAGTAGTAGGCGCCCGATTTGCCGAAATTCGCATTCATGAACTCGAGTGATTGATTGCGGATGTCGAGCCCGGTGAAGATGCCGAGGCCGTTGAATTTAGCAGTCGTCGCCGGACCGATGCCGTGGAATCTGCCAACCGGGAGACTTTCCACGAAGGTGGGCCCCATCCTGGGGGTGATGACGAACTGACCGTTGGGCTTGCGATGGTCGGACGCGAGCTTCGCGAGGAACTTGTTATAGGAGATCCCGGCGGAGGCCGTAAGGCCCGTTTCGGCGAGGATTTTGGCCCTGATCGCCGTGGCGATTTCGGTTGCGAGGGGGATGTTCTGAAGATTTTCGGTGACGTCGAGATATGCCTCGTCCAGCGACAGCGGCTCGATGATTTCCGTGTGCTCGGCGAAGATGTCCCGGATCTGCCGGCTGACGGCCTTGTAGACCTCGAACCGTGGCTTGACGAAGATCAGCTCCGGACACTGACGCTTGGCGGTGACCGACGGCATTGCCGAGCGAACCCCGAATTTGCGAGCCTCATAGCTCGCTGCGGCCACGACGCCGCGTTCTGCGGAGCCGCCCACGGCCAATGGCTTGCCGCGCAAGTCGGGATTGTCCCTTTGCTCCACCGACGCGTAGAACGCGTCCATGTCGATATGGATGATCTTGCGCGGTCGGGCCTCGCCGCTGTCCCGCGCCTGCTCCGGCGAACTCATTCGGCGACAATAGCCGAGGCCGTCGCGCGCGGGAATGGCGGGGAAAGCGGGGATAAGCCTCGTTCCGAACTGGCTGGCCGGACGTCACCAGCCTCATGCTACGAGACTTGCTGCTGGACTTGGCGACATCGCCTCAGGCTTGGGACCATTCGGCCCTTCGCCCGGTATACTTGCCTTCTTTTCGTTGCGAGCATTTTCATGAAGCAGTTTGACGAGCGGACGACCGCCAATCTTGACGTTGTTCTGGACGATGTCTGTCGCGACCTCCCGAAGGCCGGCGGCGATCACGAAACCAGAAAATTCATCGCGCGGAAGCTGTTGAGGGCCGCCCAGCAAGGGAAGAAGACGCTCGGAGCCCTCAAGCGTGTTGCCCGAAGGGCGTTGCGCGGCGTCCTGGAAGGCCGTCCGGCATAGTGGCGCGGGGCCGGGTCTGCTGTCTCCCAGTCGAAGCTGAACCGGACTTCCGGGCAGGCGCACTCAAGCGGGGAGTTTTATGTACGATATTTATTTGAACAGGAGCAATGAGCTCCTGGTTGTTGCTCGAGGTGGCTCTATGCCTCCCGCGATCGCCGGAAGGTGGCGCAAGCAGAAGCGTGTCGTTCGGTCGGTCAGCCACAGCATTCGGGATGACGTTGTGCAGCATGGTTATCACCACCGCAACCTCGCGAAGCGATTGGTCGCCTCGGCGAGGGCAGGGCTGCAGTAGGGGATTCGACCGTGGCTCTTGGTGGATGCTCGGCATGAGTGCTTACTTCGCCTCGTCCGAGCAGTAGGACGGCCTCTGGCCCGCTCGGATGCACGCTCTGTAGAGCCACGGGGCGACGAACGAACCCGACCAAATCCCGCGGCCGGCGGTTTGAGCCTTGGTTTGGGCCTCGGCGTAGTAGCCACGAGAGTATTTTGGCCAATCCAGGGCTAGTCCTTTTCCAACAATGTAGTGAGCCATGTCGGGGCCAGGATCGCCGACCTTGCAGACGGCGACGGTCCGGCCGTACTGGTCTTTGCCTTTCGAACTGCAGATCACCGGTCGTTTGACCAGATAGAGGAGAACGTCCAACGCGGTCGCGGCTTGTTGTCCACACCGATAGAGCTTGCTGTCGTCATTCCTGCACAGCTGATCGCTTTCGGGCGCGACGATGCCCCACAATCGGATGCGCGTGCCGTGGATTTCGATCGTATCGCCATCGATCACGCTGGCGCGGCCGATGATGTCATCCGCTGTCGCGGGCGTGGCGACAACCAGGCTGGCCGTGGCGACCACGAGACGCCACCGGCGCCTCATGGCGACACCAGGATATCTTCCTTGGCCTCACCCCTGGCGACGATCTTCAGCGCATCGTTGGCCAACGGGCGCTGAAGCGCCTTGGCTTCGTCCCACGGCGCGCGCATCCAGACGTCGCGCTCCTCGTCGGTGGTTATGATCACCGGCATCGCCTTTGGGTGGATCGGTGCAACGACCTCATTCGGCTCGGTCGTCAGGAAGCCGTAGACGAGGTGCGGTCCCGGGACCGGCTTGGACTTCGTCCCGCGGTCGCCCTTGAACTCGGCCCAGATACCGGCAAAGGCGGTCAGCGGTCGACCATCACTGAGAGCGAACCAAACGACGTCCTTTTTCTTAGTCTGCGGGTTCGGCTCGGGAGCGTATTCGGCGAAGCTGTTGAAAGGGACTATGCACCGTTGCTCCGGCTTAAGCCAGCCGCGCCAGTGCGGCGAGGACGTGTTGCGGATATTCGTAACGGGCGGGCCGCCGGTGCGTGGCGGCGGAGGCATGCCCCAGCGCATCAGCACCATCTCGCGTTCGTGACCGGCATTGCGAATAGCGGGGGCGGGGTAGTCCGGAAAGACGCCGGGCATGGGAGCCAAGTTGCCGACGTATCGGTTGACGACCCGAAAGAGGTTCAGGATTGCCGCTTGGTTGGTCGTGATGCTGTAGAGATTGCACATGTCAGTGTCGTACTCCACCCGACCTTCTCACGGAGTGATTTGTTGTTTGTGACGGCATCTGACTGAGCTTGCGAAAGGAGGTTGGGAAGGTCGCGTTTTCATTCTGCTTCGCCAGATGGAGAGCGCTAATCCTGCTGCATTCTTCTCGCGAAGTGCGCAGCCTGCCATAAAGAGCTGCCATAACGGCCTCAAGGCTGTCGAGCCGCATTCGACTGAAGAGACGATCCGACACGCGTAGCTTCTTCCTGTCCTTCGTCAACGGAAGCGCAGCGGTTGGGAGAAGGAAATAGTCGCGAATGCGGCTATTGCCACTCTCCATCCGAATCAAAAGCGTAAGTTCGGCCTTTTGGTACTTGAGCTTTCGTACTTCCCATCGGCGAGATCTATTGCCACCGTCCGAAACGGCGCGCGCCACCGCTACCGATACAGTCAATCCTCCGGAAATCGTAACAAGGTACAGTTCGTGCAAAAATGAGGCGTTCACGCCGCGCCCCCTAAGATTGATGATTATATCATCGACCACCGAGCAGATCGTGTGATCAATTTCGACCGCGATCTCCATAAAGCGGTACCGATTGCCGGGCCTGTAGCCAACAAGTTCATAGGCTCTCATGAGTGAGCCAAATCTATTTGTGTATACAGCGGGGTGACGCACGCCTTTTGCCGCCTGGATGATGTGGACTGACAATCGGCCCTTTCTTCGCAAGAGAGCCGCTAAACTATCAAGCAACTGCTGATCGGTTTCCTTCTTGTTGTTTGCGACTTGCGCGAGCCGCTTTCGTGCCCGAGCGAAAAGACGGGCATCGACGATACCTTCAAAGGCGTTGTCGTGACGTATCCACATTTCAGGCGGGTTGTCGACACGTCGCTCGCCAAGCTTCATTGAGCTGCGATTGAAAACGATATGACCCAAATAGATCTCGTTCGCGAGAAGGTTGCTGACAGTCAGCGCGGTCCATCGTTTCCCGCCGGGACTCAATATGCCTTCAGCGTTTAGCTCTTCCGCAATTTGCGTCCTATTTTTTCTGCGGATCACGAACGACGAGAAGATGCGGCGGACGATCTTGACTTCTGAGCGAGGTCCTCGGACGAGAACGACCCGTTCAGATTTCAAGTTCTTCTGCTGGCCGCGCTCCAGCACTCCTTTACGCTTGCCATTTGCGTCGACAAGCATCCGACGCAGCCCGAAAGGTGCCGCGCCGCCCCGCCAGTATCCTCGGTCGATGATATTCGACTGACCCAAAAATGCATTTCGCGACAGGTCCCGGCTGAAGCCGGCAGCCCTAGCGCGCTCCAGGGCCTTGAGCATCACTGATGACAGGCTGCCATCATTCTCAAATTCTGAAGCGCAATAGTGAACCGATATTCCGGCTCGTCTGCAGATGAACTCGTAGAAGGCGCTTTCGTCAGTGTCCTGAAAACGTCCCCAACGGCTAACGTCGAAGACGAGGACGCAATCAAAATCCGACCGCCCACCGTCGACGTCATCAATGAGTTGCTGCAAACCTTTACGGCGGGCGATGGTAAGACCACTGCGCCCCGGATCAGAATAGGTGCGGACGATTTCCATGCCTCGGCGTGCTGCGTAGACAGCGATGGCTGCTACTTGAATTTCGATCGAGTATTTTTGAGGATCGGACGACATCCGCACGTATTGTGCTGCCCGAAGTGTCGGGGGCGATTGTTGTTGCACCTGGAGGGCAGTGGCATCTTCAGACCTTCGCCCGCGCGGCACCGGCGCACGTTTTATGACCTTCGGAGAAGATGATCGTGGCTTGGACACCGTCGAACACCTGAGATATCGATGCAACCGTGCAACCGCCGTTGGTCGGTAATGCCGAATTGCCTTCATGGTTCCTTTGAAAAGCCGGGACGAGCGGGCTTATCCCTGCGGTCTCATTACCAAGCGTTGGCCGCAAATGCTGCCATGCATGCCCACGACTTCGTCGAGGCCATATCAGATGTTTGATCTCGCCGCTTACTCGTCAGCCGTGACGCCCGACCAATTAGCAGGTCGTCTGCACCATTCCGCCAACCCGCCTCGATTGGCATGTGATTGGCGATGAAAGGGGGGCCGCGGACGCCGGTGCATTGACGACCACCGAAGGCGTATCAACGAATTGTTGCCCTCGAAAGGCAAATGTCGGCATTTTCCCATCGGATGGGCCGCATTGATAAGTGAGCGTGTACCAAGTAACCGGTCCAGGCATGAGGTCTGCGACAAGACCACCGGAATGGCTTTCGCTATCGAGAACCTGATAGGGGCCGGCACACGCCTGTGAAGCTTGCTGTAAGCAGCCAGAAGACGAAGCGTAGCATTTCGCTGTGCTCACCGGCTTGCCTGACGGTCCGTTAAAGGAAGGGCCAGCAGTCTCCATACATCCCGACAGGCCCGCGGTCGCGCCAAGCAGCAAACACGCGCCGGCGATACTCCAAAGTCGCATTTCCAGTTACTCCCCAGCTGGGCTGACCATAGCTGCACAGAGGTTGCTGGATCAATTGGGCTAAGACTAAAGTTGTGTCCACAGGGATCATCGCTCTCCGGGCCACCAAGTCGACGGTGGATTCATGGTTGAGATTTTGTTCGTCCGCAATGCCACTAGATGGCTGCGCTTGAACGGATGGCCTGCTCGGCGCGAGCATCCTTTGCACCGCATGTAGCGCTCGAGCTCGTGAATAGGCGTCCACTTTGGACGCCGTACAATATCCAGGGCGACCGTCTGGTGAGTATCGCAACCGAGGCATTTTACCTCGAGGTAGCGATAGCCGGCATTGAGGGCGTCACCGAGGGCAGGTGACGGCTGGGCTGGACCTTGGAAGGCGAGCATCCGGGCATTCCACGCCTGGCAAGCGATCGCGTCGGCCTCTAGCCGTACTTCCTTCGCCCGCTCGGCGAGGTGCCTGACCGTCGCGCCGAACATGTACTCCCGAGATTTCGAGCCCATGCTGATCCAGTAAGCAGGAGTCGGAGAGCGCGACAAATTATCAAGCTGTTGCGGCACGGAACACGACAAGGCCACTGCGGGTCGTGGGATATGCCTCCGATGTCAACTGAGGAACCGGCGTGCCGGGAACGACCGCCAGCAGCGGCCGTTGATCACACGGAGGATCACCATGAAGGACAATTCTGAAATGTTCCCCAACGCCGAGCTTTGGTTGGCCGCGGTGGTGAGTTGCACGCCGGCGTTCCTGATCGCCGTCTGGATGATTGTATCGTTGATCCAACCGCAGTTTCCGGGCTGACGCTACCCGCATCTGAAAGCATGATCGAAGATCGCGGTAACGGCAGGGAGATAGGCCACCAGCACTCGCGCCAGGAGAACGTCAGCCACAAGCAGTTGGTCAGGGACCGAACTCAGCGCCGCGCCTCTTGCTCCGACTTCACCGAGTTGCAGCCATAGCAACGAAACACATTGACCGCTTCGTACTTGCCAACGGAGGGGAGCTCGGCCAACAGCGCCATGTGACGACCGCAAACGTCGCATTTGCATGCGAGCGCTTCCGTCTCTTGCCTGGACATTGTTGGCATAGCGAACGTCCCCATGCGCTATTTGCCGAGGGGACGATCATTATCCTCAAAACACGCCCGTTGTATCCGTGCGAATACGGACACCTCGTTTTTAGCAATACTTCGCGAGCTTGATAGACCGTATGGGTCATTCACATGCTCCGAATGGTCTAAGCGTCCGGTGCGGTCGCAGCGTGGTAGCATGTTGGACGTCAACATCTCATAGTGAGCGGCATGACGATCAAGACGCCTCATTTTCAGCCCGAGAAGACAAAGGACGGTCGCTGGTTTGTCGCGGTCAAGACCGGCAACGGGCCGGATTCTCACATTGGAGATTTCGAAACGGAAGCCGACGCCGAGCGCTGGATCGCAACCAAAGCGAAGTATTGGCCCGGTAGAGAGGGCTGAAGTGCTGGGCCCCACTCACCTCCCGGCCCCCGGGCCAATGCAGGCGATCCTAGCTCAAATGGGTCAGATGAAAGCGAATGGCCGCCTTGCAGCGCGAAACCAGGGCAGTCTCATTTACGTTTCTGATCTGTCGGCTATCGCTTCTGTTTGAGGCAGGGGCAATTGGAAGTGGCCGGCAGGGGCCGTCCGCTTTTTCCAAAGTTACGGGCGGCCCCAACTCCGGCGTTGAACCGGTTGCCGCGGCATCCTCCACGTCCAAATACGTGGTCGGGAGGATCGGGTTTTCGCGGACGCGCAGTGTGGGGCAAAGGTAGTCGCGCGCCGCAGCATTCGAAATCCTGGTGTCTCAGGCGGAGCCGTCACGAGGAGAGCAGGTTGGCCGCTGGCTATTGCAATCCCAGGGCGCTTAGGAACAGTCAGCGTTCGGTGGACGTTGATGCTCAGTCAAAAGTCTGTTGGCGCGTGGTATAACATGTGAGCGTCGCGTGCAGGCGCAAGGAAGCTACATGGCTGACGAATTTTCCATGGCGCCGACCGCTACGCCAGAACAGCGCATAGATCAGGCATCCGAAGCGATCCGTCGTATGGCTGAAGACACCATGTTCGAACCTCGACCGCAGGATCGGTGGTTGCATCATTTGAGTGAAGCGACGAGGGCGGCTCCGCTTCAATCCATTGCGGTCGCATTTCTGCTAGGGGTCTTCCTGGCTCGTCGCTAGTCGCAACATTGGTCGAACGCAAGCAATCGCGCCGCGCCGGCATCCACTCGCAAGTCAGCCCCTCACTGAAAAGCGGTCGAACGCAGTCAGTATCTGGATCGGGATGTCAACGTCCGCCTGATAGATGGTTTTCTGCAGATATTCGATTTCGATATTCTGATTGCTCTCGTCGACATCGATGTACCACGACCGCGGCCGGCCGTCGGCGCCGTCGCTCCAGCGATAGCCGCGCCGCTTGAGCGCGTCCTTCAGCTCGAAGGGCGACTGCTCGGCCCAGATCCTGATCGTCTTGCGGCGTGCCCGCTCGAGCAGCATGGAGAGCACGGTGCGATCGAGCCGGGGCAGGGTGATCGCGAGGATCTCGAGCAGCGCCAGGCAATCGTCGACGGCACGGTGCGCCTCGTGAAACAGTCCCGCCTTCATCAGGAGGTAGGACAGGCGAGAACCCTCGAAGCCATGGCCGCGCCATTCGACCTCGCTGACCGAGCATGCCCAGGCCTTGTGGATGAAGATGGCCGCGTAGCGCTCCATGAATTTGCGGTCGAACCCCGCATTGTGGGCAATGACCACGACCGCATCGGAGGCGAATTCGCTGATGCGCGCCTCATCGAGAGTGTGGCCTTCAACCATTTCGTCGGTGATGCCGGTCAGCGCCGTGATCTCCGCGGGAATGGCGATCGACGGCTGGTTGAGGCAAGTGAAGGTATCGATGACCCGGCCGATCCTCCCGTCCGGAAGATAGGTGAACTTGACCATTCCGAGCTCGATGATCTCGTCGCGGGCCGGATCGAGGCCGGTGGTCTCGACATCGAGCAGGATTGCGGTCTTGGTCGATTGCCCGTCACTCGGCGTAAAGTCGGAGCGGGGAACCAGCCGGCGCAGCACCCGGTAGTCGGGTGACTGCTCCAGCATGCCGGCGATCTCGGCGAGGGACGGTTGAACGGTCATATCGGATGGCGGACGATCATTGGGTCGAAAGCTCGCCAGTCTAGCCGATCGGACCGGTCCAGGCATCGTGGTGCCTGTGGATAGCTCCGCGGTGCGCGTAGATGGCTGCCCTGTACGAACTTGTCCGTGGAACCGGCACGCCGGCATCTCCGATCACATTATTCGGAAAATACGAAATAAGACTCGACGAAACAACCAACTCGCTCTTATCATGCTGCCAAAGAGAAGAGTTGAGACGGTCGTGATGGACAATCATGAGGCCAGGTCTTCGGACCTCGTTGAAATCGCTCGTAGAAGCGGGGAATTTCGTAAGCACTATGGCGTTGCGCTTGGCGCGATCCTCTATCTCAGTTCTATCAGCGCCGCGCGGCCACGTTCGATCTGGTGGAGTGGGGTGCTGACGGCTCTGATCGGCGCGGTGGCCTTGTGGCTCAGGACGCGGGGCAACGGCAGCTAACAGGTGACGCGTTCGTTTCTCGGTGCGCTAACGATGCGCCTCGGTTGTGCGGCGTGCTGCGTTCCGCTTCAGCAGAACCTATCATCCCTTGCCGGGGCAGGGAGACTCACCGTAACTCGAACCGACTGTATCCTGGCTGGGGACTTACCGATGAATCGATCGAATGGGCTACCGAACGATGGCTATGCGTTGATTATCGACGGCCAGGTGAAGACCGAGTTCAAAACGAGGGAGGGCGCTGAAGCCGGTGCCAAGGACTTGAAACGCCGTTTTCCGGTGCTGCAGATCCGGCTGTATGATGCCGAGGCAAAGCGGGCCGTAGAGTTCGCCTGAGAAGCTGATCGTCTTCGAAGACGAACCCATCTCGCCGGCCACGGGAGCCTGCGAGCGCTTCGACCAACGCAATGCTACACCATGTTGGCAATCTCAACCTGAGTTTGTCCTATCGCCGCCGAGTTGCAGCCGGAGGGGTCTTTGTCATGCGGAAATTTCTCGCCAGGCTCCCCCTCCTGTTGCTTCTGCTGACGGCCCAGCAAGCGAAAGCCTGGAACGCCGACGGCCATCAGATTGTCGGCGCTATCGCAGATGCCATGCTGTCCGCGAATGCCAAGACGAAAGTTGCATCCATCCTGGGCGTCGATCTGCGCACCGCCGCGCCGTGGCTGGATTGCGTGAAGAGCGTCCATCGCCAGGATGACGGTACTTTCAAGTACGTTGTGGAAGAGGCGTTTGAGGCTCCTTGCACGCCGTTCAAGGATGCCCGGGGCCTGATGGAAGCCTATGTCGGGCGCAATTTCGTTCAGTGCAGTTATACGGTGCATCGCAAGGAGAACGGCCACGAGTTCGACGAGGAGATGGGATGTCATAACACCTATCATTTTGATGACATCTCGATCCTGCGCGATCGCTTCGACCGCAACTTCCAGGGGACCAACGAGCACGACATCGTTGCCGCCATTAATGCGGCCATTGCTGTCCTGAAGGATCGCCCGTCACCGCCACCCTTCAGGATCGCAACAAAGGCAGAGGCGCTGTTTCTTCTCGCCCATTTGATAGGGGACCTTCACCAGCCGCTGCATGTCGGGGCGGTCTATCTCGATCTGCAGGGGCAGCAGGTCGATCCGGACGTGACTCATACGATCGATCCTTCAACTGAGACGATCGGCGGCAACGCTCTGTTCGACAACAACAAGAATCTGCATTCGGCGTGGGATGCCCCGCCGACCAACTTCCATGTCGCGCAAGCCCTCGACCTGTTGCAGGCGGCGCAGCAGATCGCAAAAGACAACGATCAGATAGAGAACTGGTCGTTGGCCTGGGCGAGCGATACGATCAAGGTTGCGCCGCGAGCGTTTGCCGGCGCCAGCTTTGCCAAGGTGCAGCCGAGTGTCGCTCATCCGAACGGGGGCTGGTCCATCACCTTTCCAGATCATGCGGCCTATGTGGATGCCCGCGATCAGATCAAGCGTGAGCAACTGGCGAAGGCGGGTGCTCGGTTGGCGAACTTGCTGAACGCGATTTGGCCTTAGGGAGCGTGGTGGCGGACGGGCTCGCCAAGTAGAGACAGTGCCGTGGTTGGGTGGATCGGTCGGTTATCTTTTAAGCGGTCAAAATCCAGTCCAACTGATCCAGACTGACATGGCACTCCCGCAAGATGCGGGACGGGCTCTCGTGAACCGCACCGCTTCGCGTCACGGCCTTGCGGCTTCGATCCCTTGTGCGGAGAGCTTGCTTTTGTCCGAGTTGGCGGTGTGCTCGTTGACGAGCTTGCAATGAGCCGTTTCTTGCGGAGAAGCAATCTCGCTCCCGCGTGACGATTTGGACCGATCAATCACGTGTCGCATCGCCGCCGACATGACGGGTAGCCTGGCGGCAATCAGCGGTGAATGCTCGAGCTCTCGATGCCTCGCGCCGGATAATCTCGCTGAGCCGGCGAAGCGGAGTGTTTCCGACTACGCGGATGATTTGGTGTAACCTTCAAAGAACGGCCGCACGAATAGATCGGCCACGTTGTCGACGGTCAGGTCAGGAACCCACGCCCCCAGATCGACTGCAGCGTTGATCATCGATGACAGCATCCAAGCGGCCACGACCGGCGATGTGGTTCTAATCGAGCCATCCTGCATACCCTCGCTGAACAATAGAACAAACCCATTGATAATACGATCGGATTTATGCAGCAGGTCGGCACGGATATGCTTGGGAAGCGTCATCAGGGCAGACATCGAGAGCAGCGGCGCTTCTCCAAGCAGCTGGTGTTCGATCAAGTGGACAGCCAACGCCCAGAGTTTCTCCGCCCCCGGGGCGGTGAGTCTGGCTGCATCGTGCTTCGCCGTCTGCACGAGCGCCAGGGAGCGCTCGAAGCACGACACGACAAGGTCGTCCTTCGCCTCATTATGGTAATAGAAAGACCCCTTTGTAACGTTCAGCGCGGCCGATATGCGCTCGACCGACGCACCTGCATAGCCTTGCTCATTGAGGACCTTGGTTGCGGCTTTCAGGAAATCTTCGGCTCGATCGTCCCTGCGCGGAGATTGATACGTCAAAGCGTAAAGCCGACCGCCGATCAAAGGTTGAACCGAAACACCCCCCAGCCAAATTCTGAGCACGATGCCGGCTATTGCGTCGTATTCATCCTCGGAATGTCGTTCGAGCAACGCCGGCATCCAGAAGATCCAGGAGAAGAGCAGGTGCGCGTGGGCGTTGGAAACGCGGCTATGTCGGTCCGGGGAACTACGAAGTAATTTACGAAACTTACCGAACGTCTGAGCGATGGCATGATCCACAGCAGGGTCCGCCAGGACACGAACCTCGTCGAAGCGCACGATCGTAAGCGCACGCCCGGCTGTCGCCTCCTCAAGGTACCGGCAATAGTTGGACAGGAAGGACTTGAGTCGACCTTCGACCGTCGCCCCGTCAGCTGAATCGATGAAGCCTTGGATACGCTCCAGCGAGGAAATATAACACGCGCTCGCCAACTGCTCCTTGCGGCGGAAATAATAAGCAATGCCGGTAGCGACGATGCCGAGCTTGTTTGCGACTTCAACGAAGGTCATTCCCCTCAAGCCGACATCGTTGATCAATTGGATAGCGACGCCAAGTACCGCCTCACGCCGGCGGAAGCGCTTCGGCTTGGGCTGATTCGCAGCAGAAGGCGCCATCACCTCGATCTGCCTCCAAGAGTCATTTGCTCTTCGTCTGACACGCCCGCCGCCTCGCTGTTGGTCGATCCCGGCATACGATCGGCCCGCAATTGGAATCGTCGTACCTTACCGGCATCGTCCCGCAACGGATAGCTGACAATCTCTATTGTTCGCGGGCGCTTGTAGCTGACAAGACGTTCTGCCAGATGGCGGTTGAGCCCGTCCAGGTCGATTGTAGGAGGCGCTTGAACAACGGCATGAACGCGATGGCCAAGATCCTCGTCAGGAAGGCCAATCACCGCGCTCGAGGCGACAAGCGGATGTTCCTCCAGCGCAGCTTCGACTTCGGCAGGGAAGACGTTAGCCCCTCCGACCAGGATCATGTCGGTGCGCCGGTCCGCCAGGTAGAGATAGCCTTCCTCGTCCATCCAACCGAGATCGCCCAGCGTCTCCCACTCTCCGATCCGCTCGGCCATGGCACCGATGTAGCGATATGTCGGCAACCCGCTGCTGGGCATTTTGAGGTAAACGGTGCCGATAGTTCCTGGCGCTAGCAGTCGTCCATGCTCATCAAGAACCGCGATCTCGCCCATGGCTGGGCGGCCGACCGACCCGCGATGCTGCAGCCAGTCGTGGCCCCCAATGACCGTTACCGCCTGGCTTTCTGTCCCACCGTATAGTTCCCATAGTTTGTCCGCGCCGATCCATCCGATCCAGGCTTCCTTCAGCCGCGGCGGGCAGGGCGCGGCCATGTGCCAGACGTTGCGGAGCGAAGACATGTCGCTCCTGTCCCGAACCTCCTGGGGCAGCTGCCAGATCCGATGCATCATGGTGGGCACGAGATAGAGCCAGGTAGCCTGGCGATGCGTTACAATGCGCAGAAGCTCCTCCGGATCGAACTTGCGCATCAGTACCAGGTGAGCACCCGCAAGAATTGCGGTGAGTGCCAGCGAGAACGGGGCATTGTGGTGGAGCGGCGCCGGCATCACGGCGATATCACTCTGCGTGATACCGTAGAAATCCCCCTCATCCGGCAGGACGACGCCTGCTCGACCAGACACAATCAGCTTCGGCCGCCCGGTGGATCCGCCGGAGGTCGGAGCCTTCAATGCAGGGGAGATCCGATCGGGCAGATCCGTGTCATCAATGGACTCCTCCAGTAGCATCGCCGGCGTCACGTCGCATGGTCGTACGACCGCGGCGCGGATCACCACGCGAGGGCATGCAAGGGACAGGATTGCCTCAAGCTCCTTCTCCGGCAGCTTTCCGGAGACCGGTTGCGGAATGGCTCCGAGCTTGAGGACCGCACACGTCGCGACCATGAAGTCGAGCCCGTTGGGCAAGGCGATGGTGACGAAGTCCCCCAGGCCGACGCCTCTTGCTGCGAGTGCATGAGCCATCCGGTTTGACGAGAGGTGCAGCTCCCGCCGCGACAACGTGAGCCCCTCGAAGGTTACACAGTCCGCCGACGGCGAATCCCAGGCAAGATTGGTGATTTTCGTGCCGATTGAGACTGCGTGGGGTGTTTCGATCATTGCCTGGTCTGCCTGTTTTTGTCGCCATGGATGCCCTGACCATAATCTGTAAATAACAAACCCAAAACAAAAATTTAGATCAGTTGCTTCGTGCGGCTCTAATGCGTCGCCGCGGCGGGCATTCGCGATGCCTGCTTGGTTTTGCCAAATCACCCGAAATTGTCCCGGATTCTTGATTGTGACTTCTATCTGACATGGATGCTTGACGAGGTGCTGATTAACGCTGTAGAGGATACCCAGAACAAAAAATAACATACTCAAACATAAAAATATGCATGGGGAGGTTCCACGATGATGAGGCTTGAGGGAAATCGCGTCGGCAGCCGGCGTGAGCTTGGCGAAGGGCGGGAGCGCTGCCCGGCCGATCCCGCAACCGCGCGGTCGATAATGTCGGTTCACACTGGGATTGCGGCGTGTGCTTCGCTGGCGCTCTTCGTTGCTGCACCGGCGCGGGCCGAGACGGAAGATGGCGCCGGAAAGGCGAAGGTAGCGCAGGCTCCTGCGCAACAACCAACTGGTCGCAAGAAGCCGCGGCCGGCCGCAGCGGCCGCTGCGCCTTCGGTGCAGTCGGCCCCTGCTGCGGCCGCAACGGTGTCGCGCGCCTGGTCTGCAGGTCCAAGCACGGCGTCACCGCCGTCTGCTAACGGAGCAGTATCTCCGGAGGTCGCGAAGATGATCAAGTTTGCGGCTTTCGACAAGCTGTCGATGAAGGGCTGGATCACAACGGTTCCGCCCGCCGCGGAGTCGATCTTTCAGGATCCCAATGGGCTGCGAACCGCACTGGCCGAGTATGGCATCGGCTATGTCGCCTACAGCACGAACACGTTCACCGCCAATATGCTGAACAACGCTCCACCCAAGCCGCAGACCTATCAAGGGCAGATACCAACGACCTATTCGTTTTCGGAGGTGACACTCAGCTACGATCTTGGCCGGGTCGGGCTGACGGGCGGTCAGCTCTCCGTCGGAGCCATGTTGACCGGAACAACCTGGGAGCCGCTCGGCCCTTCAGGAGCAAAGTTCGCGAACCTGTACTACTTCCAGTCGTTGATGGACGATACCGTACAGCTTCAGGCTGGCGTGTTTTACAACGCGCAGAATTACCTTGGCCTGCTTGTCGCCGCCAGCATGGCGACTGGGCCCCAAGCCCTAGTCCCGTACGAGCTCGGCCTCTCGCGACAGGGGGTGCCAGCGCCCGGCGCCAACCTCATGATCAACTTGCCGAACAATTTTTACAACAAGGCGGGCGTGCAGCGGAGTATCTCGCCGGACGGCGCTGACGTCGAGCAGCAGGCCAATCCCATCGGCCTTGGGCTATCCAGCCCAGATGCCAAAGCTCTGTTCATCGATGAGTTTGGCTACAAGACGTTTTCGTCGCCCACGCAGGGATCCGTCTGGGTTCGCGCCGGCGGCCTATACAATACGTCGCCCTATTTCGACTTTTCCGCCGGGCGCAAGACCGACACGAATTGGGGATTTTACGCGGCGGCGGACGTCCAGGTCTCCCATATCTCGTCCGCGCCTTACGAGGCGTATCAAGGCTACTACGTGGGCGGTTTCTACATGACTTCCGATCCCAACAAGAACATGTACCAGAACTACTACGAGGGACGTGTCTATGGCATGGGGATCATTCCCGGGCGCCCGATGGATCAGACGGCTCTAATCTTTGGCTACACCACACTGAGCAAATCAGCTCTCGATTTTCAGGCTGCACTCACCGGGATCAGGCCTTTCGGTGATTATGCGTCGGTAACGGTCAGCAACTCGTTTCGGCTGAATCCGGGCGTCTATCTCATGCTGGGCACCAGCTACAACGTGCATCCGAGCGCCACTCCGCGGCTGAAGAATTCACTCAACTTCATGGCGAGCTTGACGACCGCGTTCTGAGCCGCGCGGTGCGTGCTCCTGGCGGTCGAAGCCGTCGGATCAACTGGCAAAGACATGGTCCGGGCTTACGAGCCCGACCGTGCGCCGAAAGAGGTGTTCAACATGAATCTCAGAGCGAATTTTGACAGGTCGGCTTCTTTACCGATGATCGTGGATAGGCCGCCGATCAATCCGGTCACGCGGTTACTCTACGGTGTAGGCTCCCTCGCATTCGGCATCAAGGACAACGGCTTCAACGTTCTCCTGCTGCTCTACTACAACCAGGTGATGGGCCTTTCCGCACAATTGGTCGGAACTATCGCGATGGTTGCCTTGCTGGTCGATGCATTCATCGATCCGATCATAGGTCACGTTTCCGACAGGTGGCGCTCCGCCTGGGGGAGACGCCATCCTTTCATGTATGTCGCGGCAGTGCCGGCCGGACTGACCTATCTTCTCTTATGGAATGCACCGTCGAATTGGAGCCACGCGGCGCTCGCGACTTACTTACTTGTGACCATTATCATCGTGCGCAGCTTTCTGGCGCTCTACGAGATACCAAGTTCCGCCTTGGCCGCCGAGCTCTCGGACGACTATGACGTCCGAACAAGCCTTCTCAGCTACCGGACGTTTTTTGCTTGGTTCGGCGGTGTCAGCATGGCATTCGTTGCCTTCATCGTCTTTCTCCGCCCGGACAGCGCTCATCCTGTCGGCCAGCTCAACCCGGACGGATATGCAAACTACGGAGTTGTCGCGAGCGTCATCATGTGCGTTGCGATCTTCGCGTCTGCGGCCGGTACGCAACGACAGATTCCCTGGCTTCAGCAGCCTGGACGAAAGGCGGGCAGCCTCCTCGCTGCCTTGAGAGAGATGGCCGGGAGCTTCTCCAATCGAGCGTTTCTGGTCCTGCTGGCCGCCGGCGTATGCAGTGCCATGGCGGCCGGAATCCAGATCACGCTGAGCACCTATTTCAACACCTACTTCTGGGGCTTCAACTCAGATCAGCTGTCGCTCTTGATGCTGGGCGTGCTCGCGGCGTCGATCCTTGGTGCAGTCGCCGCGCCAAGGCTGTCGCGCCGTTTCGGCAAGAAACGGTCGGCCATCGCGCTTTGGCTGCTGTCGATCGTCTTCTACTATTGCCCATTCGTGCTGCGACTGTCGGACCGCTTCCCCGCCAATGGATCTCCACTGCTGCTGCCGATCCTCCTGGTCACGATCACGATCTCTCTAACATTGATCGTGAGCTCATCAATCCTCACGGCATCCATGCTTGCGGATGTCAGCGAGGAAAGCGAGCTGTCAACCGGGCGGCGTTCCGAAGGACTGTTCTTCTCGGCAAACACATTCGCGCAGAAATGCGTGTCAGGCGTCGGCCTCTTTACGTCAGGCATGATCCTTACCTTCGTGCATTTTCCGGAAGGGGCAGTGCCCGGTCAGGTTAGTGAGGAAGTCCTGAGAAATTTGGCGCTTGCCGCGCTTCCGATCCAGGCGATGTTGTACCTGCTCTCGATCGGCTTGATCGCTGTGTTCCCCATTACACGCGCAGCTCATGAAGCGAACCTGGCGCGCCTTGCATCGCGCGGATCAGTAGCCGCAAGCCCGGCTTTGCAACAATCAAGCCCTGGGAATCGAGAAGCAGATGCGCGTTATTGATGTTCTCAAGAGAATCGGTGGCAGCCAGATCGAAGGCCGCTACGATCGCGACTTCGAGCCGGTCATGCAAGCATTCTGCGCCAACTTCGCGGAGCTTGGCGAACTCGGGGCAAGCGTTTGCGTCTTTCACGAAGGCCGCAAGGTGGTCGACCTCTGGGGCGGGCAAGCACGTTCCAACGGCGCGCGCTGGACACGAGATACCATCTCTCTGGTGTTTTCGGCGACGAAGGGGGCAACGGCACTCTGTGCCCATCTGCTGGTCGAACGCGGGCTTCTCGACCTCAATGCACCAGTTGCCCGGTATTGGCCGGAATTCGCACAGGCTGGCAAGGAGAAAACAACTGTCGCCATGGTGCTCAACCACACAGCGGGCTTGCCGCACCTGCGAGAGGCGGTCAAACCGGGCGGCTTCTATGATGTTGCGTATATGACCGATCTCATTGCGCGTGCAGAGCCGTTCTGGCCGCCAGGGTCGCGGTGCGGATATCACGCATTTACGTTCGGATGGATTATCGGCGAGATCGTGCGGCGGATCACCGGACGCGGCCTTGGCAAATTCTTTCGGGAAGAGCTGGCCATCCCAAACGGGCTGGATTTCTGGATCGGACTGCCGGTCGATCTCGAGGACCTTGTGGCGGAGCTTTATCAGACGCAATACGACGAGACGATCCCGACGTCGCGGTTCATGCTGGCGGCGCTTCAGCAGCCAGACTCGCCGGCGCATCTATTCCTTGCCAATACCGGGGGCTTTGACTTCAGGAGCCGAGAAGGACGCGCAGCCGAAATTCCCGCGGTCAACGGTGTGACCAATGCCCGTGGTCTCGCCGGTCTCTACGCGTTGGTTGCAAGCAAGCGGTTGCTGGCGCCGCCCGCGATTGCACGTTTGCGGAAAGTAGCGGTGGCAGCAAGGGAAGATGCAACGCTCCTGATGCCGACGCGGTTCAGTTTCGGCTTCATGAAGTCGATCGATAACCGCGCCCTGCCGGGTACGGATCAGAGCTGCGTGCTATCCAGCGCCGCGTTCGGTCACGCGGGAGCGGGCGGGTCGTTGGGATTCGCAGATCCGCAGGCGCGCCTGAGCTTTGGATATACGATGAACCTGTTGGGGACCGGACTTCTGCTCAACAGCCGAGGACAGTCGCTCGTGGATGCGACCTACCGAGCTCTCGGCTATCGATCGAATCTCAAATGCGTGTGGAAGAAGTAGAATTCAGACCCCTTCGCTTGCCCGACTTTGCAATCTAATCGAACATGGAAGTGCCAACATGCACGTGCGTCAAACATCAATGCTTCTCAGCGACAAGGCGAGCTCCCTTAAAGGCAAGGTCGCATTCATCGCCGGTGCATCTGGCGGAATCAATCTCGCTATCGGCCGCGCTCTGGCAAATGCTGGCGCGAGGATCGCCGTCGTCAGTCGCAGTCAGGACCGGATATCGGAGGCCGCCCGAACCCTCCTGGCTGATGGACACGAGGCTATCGGGCTCGTCGCCGACGTGCGGGACTACGGCCCGGTTGATGCTGCCCTGGCGCAGACGGTGGAGTGCTTCGGAAACATCGATATCGTGGTATCCGGAGCGGCCGGAAACTTCCTTGCTCCGGCGATGGGAATGTCGGCCAATGCCTTCAGGACGGTTGTCGATATCGACCTGATCGGTACCTTCAACGTACTGAGGGCGGCATTTCCATATCTGCGTAGACCCGGTGCCTCCCTGATCTCGATCACGGCGCCGCAGGGCGTGACCCCGAGCATGTTTCAAGCTCATGCCTGCGCCGCGAAGGCCGGGGTCAACATGCTGACGAAATGCCTCGCGATGGAGTGGGGTCCCGCTGGAGTGCGAGTGAATGCGATCTCGCCGGGGCCAATAGCGGATACCGTCGGCATGGCGCGGCTTGCGCCTACGACTGAACTCGAAGCACAGGCGAAGGCGCGAATCCCGTTGCGCGACTACGGCTCCAAGGACGATGTTGCGAACCTTGCACTGTTTTTGGCGTCTGACCTGGCAAGCTACATTACGGGCGCCATTCTGAATTGCGATGGTGGCGTCAGCCTCGGAGACAGCTCCGCGGATGCGGTCAACTTCTCGCGCGATGAGCCCGAGCGCGCGAAGGGGCTCGGCCGTCTGCAAGTCGATGGATCCTAGGCCGGCGGAGCCCTGGTGTGTTCGGGAAATCGAGTGACGTCCAGATCTTCTGGCCTCCTCGATGATCTCGACACAAAGAGCTCGGAACCGAACTCTCGCGGTCACGTTCGCATGCCAGCATCACACTTCTTACCACACGATAGGTGTCAGATAGATGGAAGGTCAGTCATCTTCGACGCGGTTGGCCGATCCGAGGACGGGCTTCACCGCGGCCCGACATGTGCATCAAAGGCTGAGAGCCTGGCTATTGGATGACGCTATTCCGCTGTGGACGAGTGTCGGTCTCGATGCCGCCGGCAGTTTCTGTGAAGCCATTTCCCAAGGCGGCCATCCGGTGGTGGCCGCCCGGAGAGCCAGAGTGCCGGCACGCCAAATTTACGCACTGCTCACGGCCAATCGGCTGGGCGCCCGAATAGACGTCAAGCAGGTGCTGCGCGGCGTCGACAGATACTTCGTCGATTTTGGGTGCCCGGACGGGCTCTTTCGATGTCTGCTCTCACATGACGGTATGATTCTGTCAGATGGAGCGACGCTCTATGATCAGGCGTTCGCCATGCTTGCCGGCGCTGCGGTGGCCCGGCATTCCAGGCGGCGAGCCGAGCGCCTTGCACATTCGGTGCGTGATTGCCTGATTAGAACATGTCGGCATCCCGCCGGCGGTTTTTCAGAGAGCGACCGCCCGTCATCGCTACGATATTCGAACCCGCACATGCACCTTCTCGAGGCATGCTTGGCCTGGATCGAGCTTGACGCTAGCGGAACCTGGCATCAGTTGGCGCAGGAGATCGTCGACTTGGCGCTCGCACGGTTCATCGGAGCTGGAGGGGCGATCTACGAATGCTTCAACGCTGATTGGTCACCTCAGGCCGGTATCGCCGGTCGCGTCGTCGAACCCGGACATCAGTTCGAATGGTCTTGGCTTCTCACGAAGTGGGCCAATTCGACTGGGAATGACGCCGTCTATCGGGCTGTCGATCAACTACAGAAAATCGGTGAAGAGCGTGGTGTGGCGCGCCCTCGATCGGTCGTCGTCGACACAATTCTTGACGATTTCACGGTACTTGAAGACACATCCCGCCTCTGGCCTCAAACCGAACGGCTGAAAGCGGCGGTTGCACGCGCGGAGCGCGGGGGAGACGCGTGGTGGGCCGTAGCCGCCGAAGCGGGCGAAAGCCTCGAGCGATTTCTGCAGACGCCCATCAAGGGGCTATGGTGGGACCGGATGTCCGCGAACGGGGAATTCTCCGAAGCAGCCACAGCGAGCTCACTTTACCATCTGGTATGCGCGATAGATACTCTTGATCAGGCGATCCAGCGGCGCGCGGCGGTGCCGGCATCGAGCTCTTCGGGAATCTCGGTGATCGGATGTGGTCCCGGCGACGCTGCCGGCTTCAATACGGGTTAGGAATGATCGACAGGATGGACAGGCGCACGGAAGACCCGGTGGTCGCCCGGGCACGCGGGCGCTACCCAAGGTACACGCGCGGCCGATTGGAACGCTTTGCGCAGAGGTTGCTGCGCAGGGTTCACTCCGATCGTGTGCCGGCGGTTTCCCTCGAGCTCGCCGGTCCGACGGAACGCATCGATCCGCAAGAGGCACTGAAGCTCGACTATCGGCCGGTTTCCCTGGGCCAGACACTCGGGCCGCTTTGGGCGACCTATTGGGTCCGCGTTGCGGCCGAAGTGCCGGAGAACTGGGCCGGTGCGAGAGTAGACCTCTATTGGGATAGCCGCTCGGAAGCCTTGCTTTGGCTGGATGGCCTCTCGTCGCAAGGCCTTAATCCTGGCCGCCACATTGCGACGCTGTTCGGCTCGGCACGTGGGGGAGAGCGCTTCACCTTCCATGTCGAGATTGCCTGCAATGGCCTGTTCGGCGCCTTTGGCAGCGAACCGCAAGCGTATGCGCTGGCGGCGTGCGAGCTGCGCCGCTTCGACCAAGACGCCTCGGCATTCTATTTTGATTTTGATGTCCTTCGCCAGCTCGAAGGCGATCGCGATCCCTCGAACAAGCCGAGATCGTACGGAGGCGTCGGCGAGGCGGTGCAATCGGCCTTGGATCGAACATGGGCCGGCCGGTTGCTGCATGACCTCAACCGGGTATGCAACCTCGCCGATCCCGACGATCGAGCGACATGGCCGCCGGCGCAAGCGATACTCGGCAACTTGCTTGCTGCGCGCAACGGCAGCGTAGCCCATGAACTGTCGGCGATCGGGCATGCTCACCTCGATACGGCCTGGCTGTGGCCATTGGACGAAACCCGCCGCAAGGCCCAGCGCAGCTTCTCGACGGCGATTGCGCTGATGGATCGCTATCCTGATTTCAAGTTCGCGTGTTCACAGGCCTATCAATACGCCATCATAGAACAGAACGACCCCGGCCTGTTCGCGCGAATCCGCGCCAAGGTCCAGGCCGGACAATGGATTCCTGTCGGCGGCAGTTGGGTGGAGCCGGACTGCAACCTGCCCTGGGGCGAGTCGATTTGCCGCCAATTCCTTTATGGCCAGCGCTACTTCGAGCGGACCTTCGGCAAACGTTCCGACGTGTTCTGGAATCCCGACGTATTCGGCTATGACAGCCAGCTGCCGCAGCTTATGCAGCTCGCGGGCATGTCTCGATTCCTGACGCAGAAGCTGTCCTGGAACAAGTTCACCTCGCCGCCGCATCACAGTTTCAACTGGCGCGGCATCGACGGCACCACGGTGCTGACCCATTTTCCACCTGCGGACACTTACAATGGCTCAGCGCATGTCGCGGAGCTCCGCTATCACGCAGCGAATTACAAGGACGCCGACCGGTCGGGCGACGCACTCTATCTGTTTGGCTATGGCGACGGCGGCGGCGGGCCCGACGAGACGATGCTCGAGACGCTGCAGCGCGCGAAAGACTTGCAAGGTGTGCCAAGGATCCGAATTCGTACCGTAGACGAGTTTTTCGATCGCCTGGCGACATCAGCTGAAGATCTGGCCACGATCGAGGGAGAGCTCTATCTTGAATATCATCGCGGTACCTACACGACACAGGGAGAGATCAAGCGTCTCAACCGCGCATGCGAGGCCAGCCTTCAGGCCCTCGAATTCGTGGCTACGATTGCGCATGTCTGGGAGCTGCCGGCACCGTCGGCAGCGGACATCGAAGGATTGTGGCGCACGCTGCTGGTCAATCAGTTTCACGACATCATTCCAGGAAGCAGCATTCGCGAGGTCTATGAGAGGGCAGAGGCCGACCTCGCTACGGTCGAGGAACAGGCCAAATGCCGCATCCAGGCACTGCTGGCCGCCTTCTGCGACTCCAAAGGTGCCGGCTGGACTCCGGTCAACAGTCTCGGCAGCTCGCGCGCCGAGGTCACGCCCGATCCCGAAGGCGCACTGCGCTACGTGGTCGCCGCGCCGTTCGCGGCCGGCGAGGCCGCCGCGACGGAGGAGTGCGTCACGTTGTCGGCCGATCCGGCCGGGTTCGTGCTGACGAATTCGCAGCTCAAGGCGCGCATCGACCGCACCGGCCTTGTTCGATCGCTGGTCTACTTGCCGACGGGCCGCGAAACCCTGGCGTCGCCCGGTGCACGGTTTCTGTTGCTTGATGACAGGCCGCTCGACTTCGAGGCATGGGACATCGATCCGTTTGCGCTGGAGACCGCTCGGGAACTGACCGGCGAGGTAAGTTTTAGCGTCTTGTCGGATGCTGGCCTAAGGAGTGAGGTGCGGTTCGAGCGAGCGCTCGGAAAAGCGAGCTGGCTCACACAGGTGATCCGATTGGATGCCGGTGCTCGTCACCTCGAGTTTGAAACCACCGTCAATTGGCAGGAGCGGCGAACGCTTCTGAAGGTGATGTTTCCCGTCGCCTGCCGCGCATCGCGTGCGACCTATGAAACCATGTTCGGCGCCACCGAGAGGCCGACCCACGCCAATACGGATGCGGACGCCGCCAGGTACGAGGTCCCCGGCCATCGCTGGTCGGATATCTCGGAACCGGATTTCGGCGTGTCGCTGTTCAGCGACTGCAAGCACGGCTATTCGACGTTCGGAAATCAGCTCGCGCTCACGTTGCTGCGCGGCGCCACTTCCCCCGATCCGAAGGCCGACATCGGGCAGCATCGCATGCGCTATGCGATCTATCCCCACGAAGGCGATTGGCGTACCGCCGATACGGTCGGGAGAGCCCTGCGTTTTGCGCGTCCGGTGCTTTGGATCAAGGGGCGGCCGCACGAGCCGTTACAACAGTCGTTCATGCAGGCGTCTCCGCCCAATGTGATCGTCGATACGATCAAGCCGGCCGAGGACGGGTGCGGCTGGGTGGTGCGGCTCTACGAAAGCTCGGGCGTTGAGGCTCGTGCGATGCTCGATTTTGGCGTCGATGTTGCATCGGTGTGGACGAGCAACATTCTTGAAGATCGACTTGAGGCCATCCCGGCCGGCAGCCGGACCTGCTACCTGTCCCTGCGCCCGTTCCAGATCGCAACACTCCGGGTGTTCCAAGCTGCCATGCGGGATGGATAGAATGACATTCCATGCTCGCTCGAGAGCGCGATGATCGAGCCACGCGTATCGTCGTCGCGCTACAATCGCAACCTGCGAGGCGAGCCAAGAAAGCACTCGATATTGAGGCTCGCATCGGGAAACGGGTTGCCGGCTCATGAAGGCACCTGACCGTCTGCTCGAAGAGTTCGCCGATGCCATTCACACGGCTGAGGACGCAAGCGGCTTTGAAAGGGTTGCAACGCGGGTAACCGAGCAGCTGGGATTTCGCTGGTTCGCCTACCTCGATGTTGCGAGCGGAAAGCCTGCCATCATCTCGTCCTATCCAAGGAGCTGGACGCGGCGATATGCCGAACATGACTATCAACGGCTGGATCCAGTGATCCGCCGCGCATCCCGCGAAAACAAGCTGTTCGACTGGGGGAGCGCCGCTCCGGATCGGACAGCCGGCCAGCCAGAGCGCCATTTCTTCGATGAAGCCAGGACTTTCGGTATCAAGGCGGGACTCACGGTTCCTATCAGGGGCGGGTTTGGCCGGACCGTAGCCTTCACGCTCGCCATGGATGAGAGGTCACCGTCGATCGAGCATCCGGAACAGAACCTGCTGGAGGTCATTCAACTGATTGCATTCTATTTTCATGCGCACCTGTCGGCGCGGACGCGCGGACATCCGGAGTGTTCAAATCCAGACATCTTGACGCAACGCGAGCGACAATGTCTGAGCTGGAGCGCTCAGGGGAAGACCATGAGCGATATTGCCGTTCTCGTCGGCATTTCGCCGCGAACCGTATCGTTCCATCTTGAGAACGCACGGGCCAAGCTTGGCGCGTCGTCGATTGCGCAATGCGTCGCCGAGGCGCTTCGGCGGGGTCTGCTCTCATGAGCCGCCGGGAAGGGAGCCGGCGCGGCCCCTGGATCGGGTAAGAATGACTCTAAGTTGAGTTCATCGGCTTCGTACGTAGTTTGATGTGACTAGATCATTCTTCCCGACGTTTGCATCCTGTCAGATTCAACAGGTGAAGCGAATAACACGCTCTGATTGTGTGGTCTCCGCCGAGGGTCGGGAGACTATGCATGCACGCCGTCGCAATCGAGAGTCATCAGTTTGGAGAGAACGTTGATCTGCTAACGCGGATGTATCAGCTCAGGCGGCGGATATTCCACGATCGGCTCGAATGGGACGTATCTGTCAGTGACGGCATGGAGCTCGACATCTTCGATACGCTCAGTCCATCCTATCTGGCCGTCTTGTCCGATCGCAAGGAAGTGCTGGGTTGTGTGCGTCTGTTGCCGACCACCGGCCCAACGATGCTTGGCGAAGTATTCGCCTCGTTGCTTGCAGGCGCACCGATGCCGCGCGATCGTCGGATCCTCGAAAGCTCCCGTTTTTGTGTTGATACGCAAAAACTCGCGGATTCGACGTCCGGAGGACTAAGCCGTGCGACTTTCATGCTGTTTGCTGCCATGATCGAGTATCTGCGACGCACTGAGTCCTGCTCGATCGTCACCGTCACCGACGTCCGGATGGAGCGAATTCTTCGTCGGGCGGGATGGCCTCTGCAACGCATCGCACCACCGCGGCCGTTGGGCAGAACGATGGCATTAGCCGGGTACCTGCACGGCAATGACAGCGCGTTCTCCACATTATGCCGGCAGGCCCATATCTCGTCGCCCGTCCTTGGCATTTCCATGGAACAAGCCTGAGCTGGCGTCTTTCGCAGGCGGAGCATGATGGCTCGGCGTATCACGGTAAGGAATTGTCTAAAGTCGATTGGTTTCGGGCATGCTGGCAGATTCTCGAACGAGCAGGGTTGTTCTTGTGAATCCTGCCTGGGTCTTTTCAGCAGGTGAAGCCTGTGCGCGGGCGCGAAAAGCGAGAGAAAGCCTCAGGCTTCTTGCTGCCTGCCATGCGTGGTTCGCTATCCGGGCCTTCGCTATTGGAGACCTCGGCTCGGCTGCCCTGGACCCATCGATCAGCCGTCTTTCGAGTGACCCGCTCGATCTTTGGACGGATACTGAATTCATCGCCGATATGGAAGCCTCACAGGGCTGCTGCGTTCTCTTGGGCGGGGGCTGGATCGACGAGGACATCTTGATGCTCGCGCTGCAGGGGGCGTGGCTTGGCTACAATGTGCGATTGCTGCTCGATCTGTCGTGCCAGCGGTGCGAGGGCGACGAGGCCCTGGTTATCAAGCGGCTTGTCCTTCACGGCGTCATACCAACGACCCTCCGCCAAACCGTGCTGGAGTGGTCGGTTCAGATCGGCGACCGGGCTCTCAGGCAAATGGTTAGACAATTCTTGGGCTGACCCGTGATGAGGACGGTCGCGCATTTCGCGGGGCGGCGCTGAGCCGGCCTCAAGCGGCCGGCGCTCTTTTGTTTGCTATCCCCATCGGCGGGATGGGCGGCGCTCCCGTATAGCCCCGAACCGGCCAGCCGCAACCGCGCTTCGATCAATTCCTCCTTGCAATCTTGTCTTTCAGCGCGGTCCTCCGCTGCCGCTCCGGCCGTTCCGGTGCGGCGTGCCTCTGCGTTCGGGGCTGTCCGGTCGCTTTTCGCCGCCCACCCCACCTTCGGGGACCTGCGCGGGGGAAGAAAGCAAGGACGAGAAGCATGTCAAAGAAGCAAGGCCTGCGCGCGGAGAGGCCGCGCGCGACGCTTTATGACGAAGTCACCGACCGGATCATTGCCGAACTCGAGCAGGGCATCGTGCCGTGGGTGCAGCCCTGGGGAAGCGGCGTGGAGCAATCCGCCATCGGCCTGCCGCGCAACGTGGCGACCGGCCGGACCTATTCCGGGATCAACATCCTGATCCTTTGGGGCCGGCTGTTCGACGAAGGCTATCCCTCGCAGAAGTGGCTGACCTTCCGGCAGGCCATCACGCTCGGCGGAACGGTTCGCAAGGGCGAATATGGCGTCGGCATCTGCTATGCTGACAGGTTCGTGCCCAAGGAGCGCCGGACGAAGTCGCAATTTGATCCGTCTTCCGCGCCAAGCGAGGCGGTCGAGCCGCAAGCGGTCGCGTTTCTGCGGCGCTATACGGTGTTCAACATCGCCCAATGCGACGGCCTGCCGGACCGTTGTCACGACCAGGCATCGGCTCTGCCCGAGCGGGAGATCGTGTCGAAGGCCGAGGCGCTTGCCCGTGCGACGCTCGCGGACATCCGCCATGGCGGAGCCGAGGCCTATTACGAGCGCGACCGGGATTACATCCAGCTGCCGCCGCAGCCGGTCTTCTTCGACCAGATCAACTACTACCGGACCCTGTTCCATGAGCTCGGGCATTGGACCGGTCACGCCAGCCGGTTGAAGCGCGACCAGACCGGCAGTTTCGGATCGAGGCCCTACGCCAGCGAGGAACTGGTCGCCGAGATGACGGCGGCATTCGTCTGCGCGACGCTCTCCATTTTTCCGACGGTCCGGCATGCCGATTATATCGGCAACTGGATCGATGTTTTGCGCGGCGACAACCGCGCGATCTTCCACGCCGCAAGCAGGGCTTCAAAGGCTGCGGACTTCCTGCTGGCTTTCCGCCCGCAGGGCCTCGCTGTCTCGGCGGCAGCTGTCGATGTGTCGGATATGATCGCCGGCGGCGCGGACGACCATCTGCGACGGCCCGGTTGACGCGGGGAGGGAAAGAGCAGAGGCGGCGGTGACGCTGTGCAGGAGTGGGCGCCGCATGCTCATGACGCTGGGAGCGGCCGAACGGCCGAATCGATTTGGTGCACCGATTCGCCCTAGAAACCTCCGCCGCCACCGCTTGTCGGGAGTCCCCGAGTCGTGAATCAAACCCTAACGCCCGGGAAATAAGCTTGCGGCGGTGGCTCCGCGACTCAGACTATGAATCCGGCTCGATCCTCGGAAGGAACTGGACGGAGCTGGCCCATGCCAAATGCATTCAGCATCTTTGTTGACGGCGGAGCCATGGTGAAGCGGTGCCTAGCGCAATGCGCGGTCGGAGGGGCGACGTTGACCGCGACGCTCGTGATGCTGGCGCGGGTCGTTTCCTCGCTGACGGTCGGGGGGCCATAGGCCGCCGGCCGGACATATGGACCGGTAAACGGGAGAATGTCGCGAGAGCATGTCGCAAGTATCGGGCGTTGCGCGGTCGGACCGGATCCCGGGATGGCGGCGGCTTGCAGGCCGCGCATTCGCACAGCTCGTGATCGCCGCGATACCGGCCAGTCAGGCCAGCGCCGGCGACATCGCCGGGCAAGCGAGCGTGATCGACGGTGATACCATTGAAATCCATGGCACGCGCGTGCGTCTCTACGGGATCGACGCGCCGGAGCACGACCAGCTCTGCCGCGATCCGCATGGCGGGCACTATCGCTGTGGCCAGTTGGCCGCGAACGCGCTGGGCGCGTTCATCGGCCGGCAGACCGTGGCCTGCGTGGAGGTCGATCTCGACCGCTACGGGCGGTCCGTGGCAGTCTGCAGCGCCGGGAAGGTCGATCTGGCCGACTGGCTGGTGCGCGGCGGGCTTGCGATCGACTGGCCGCGCTACAGCAAAGGTGATTACGCGTCAGCCGAAGCCGAAGCGCGAAGCAAGCGAAGCGGCATTTGGAACGGAGAATTCGTCGAGCCGTGGCGCTACCGTCAATGCGTCGGCGCCGGAGGCCGGCCTAATGGCTGCTCCGAGAGGCCGAAGGGCGGGCAGCGATAGCGCGCGGCTTTCGGGGGCGGGGCGGCGGGACGGTGCGAAACGACACGCGTTGCAGAAAGGGTCCGAACAGCCGGTTCACAAGAAACCGGACCCATGTGCATCAATCCAGTGGCCGCTCGAGCCGTGTGCACATGGGGCCGGCCTGATCGTCGCCGCGGCTTTCGGAAGGCCATCTTGCGATGGGTTACGTCATCGTCGTAATCGGTGCGACCGGCGATGCCGCGGCGGCCTGGGCGCCAACAAACGCGCGCTACTTCTTCATCTTCTTGGTTTTCTTGGCGACCTTCTTGGTCGCCTTCGCCGCCTTCTTCGCTTTCTTGGCCATGTCGTCCTCGTGGTTTGGCTGGCTCGACGAATATGCGAACGCCGTGAATCTGCGCGCGCACCGCCAAGCTAATCTGAAACTAGCAAGATTGATACCAGGTCGGGTTAACGCGGTGCCCTGAGCGTCGAGCGCCAATCAGCGATCTTCGCGTCCCGCGCTTGCTGCGCGGCTGCTGCGCCTCTCCGGAGATAGGGTTGCCGGCTCGTCGGCAGGCTTCCGGCTATGCGGTCGTGCCCCGCGTTCGGTGAGTGAGGTTGAGGAGCCGTGCTCTTGCCCCAATCGGCCGAAACGATCATAAGCGCAACCTCAAGGCGTGGTGGCCCTCTTGAACATGTGGCAGCACAGGCGAGCTCGGCGCGACGGCGGCGAAGCGGCTCCCGGTCAGGTCCGCTTCGACGCCGCCGACTGGGCATGGGAGTTCCTGCGCCGTAACGCCGACTACGCCGCGGACTGGCGTCGCTCCGTCCCGCGTCATCCGCCGTGCCTCACGCTTATGGACGGCACGCGGCTACTGCAGCTACCGCGCCGGTTCCCGCTTGCCGAAAAATGGGGGCTTCTGGCGTTCGCGGACCCAGTGCTCGCCGCGCGCGAGGCGCCGGTGTTCTGGCATGCGCGCGCATTGAAACGCGCAGTGCGGCTGAGGGCGCTGCCACCGCGCGAGGGCGACAAGGAGCCACCGAACTTGCTCGCCGATTTCAGGGTCGAGCGCCACGCGGTGATCGACGCTGACGGTCGGGTGCTCGTGCTGCTGAAGGGCAGAGGCGTCCACGTCGCGGTCCAGCTCCACGATCTCCGGGTTCTGACCCGGCGGTTCCGACCAGCCTTCGAGCTCGAAAGGCTGTCCGATCTTGCGGACCAGACGGAGCTCTTGAAGCGATTGCAGCGCTTCATGGTGAGCGGGACGGCGCCGCCTGAGACCTCAGTGTTTGGCGGCGACGAGCGGCTTCGCCAGGCGCTGCTTGCGCTCGACGAAAGCCTGAACGGCAAGACCTATCGGCAGATCGCAACCACGATCTTCGGCGCGAAGATGGTCGCCGAGGACTGGCAGGGGCCAAGCCAGTTTCTGAAGGACCGGACCCGGCGGCTGGTCGCCAAGGGCACCGAGCTGATGAAGGGCGGGTACCGCGATCTGCTCGGCTGAGTGGGCGGCCTGCCTCTCGCTGGACGAGATCTGCCCGCGCGGGGTGGCAAACCGCGCCGACTGATCTTCGCCACTCGGATTCCAGCGCGATCTGACGACGCTGCTCCTCGCATCCCGTGTCTTGCGGGCTCTGTGCGAGGGAGTACCGGACAAACATGACGAAAATGGAAGACAAGCAGCCTGACAAGCCGTTTCTGAATACGACGGAAGCGGCCGCCTGGCTCAGGCTCACCAAGAACACGCTGGAGAAAATGCGGGTGCAAGGACGCGGGCCGGTTTATCGAAAGCACGGCCGCTACGTCCGCTATCACATCGAGGACCTCGTGGAATTCTCGCAAGCCAGCAAGCGGAGGTCGACCTCCGATGCGGATTGATCCACGCCGTCGCTTCAGGAGGGCCGCGATCCTTGCGACCATGTGCGGCGGCATCGTCACGCTGTCCGTTGCCTTTGCCGATCGCGTGCCGCTTGTGATCTACAATGCTTCCGGCAGCGCGCCGCTCGGCTTCTATGTGCTCGAGCAGCGTCTGCCGACAAGGGGGGAGCTTGCGGTGCTGAGGCCGCCGCCTCCGATCGAGCTTCTGATCGTCGCGCACGAGATCGCGCCACCGTCGGTGCCGCTGCTCAAGCGGGTGGCCGCGGTCGCTGGCGAGGAGGTCTGCCGCTCCAGGCAACCGATGGATGCGATTTCGATAGGTGGCAAGGTCGCGGCCGAAGTGCAGGAGAAGGACCACGCAGGCCGGCCGTTGCCGTCCTGGGAGGGCTGCATGCGGCTTATCGAGGGGGAGTATTTTCTGCTGCAGCCGCACCCTCTCTCGTTCGATTCGAGGTATTTCGGGCCGGTCCTGCGCTGCGATATTCTCGGCGTCGCTCGCCCGCTCTGGACCTGGAAGCCGGACTTTTGAGCTGCGGGTCGAAGTCGATGCTATCGCAATCGCTGACCGAGCTGATCGAGCGGCGAGGTGAAAACCGGCGCCTCGCTACTCGATTTGCCGGTCCTGTTTGGACCAATCTCGCGCAATGGCCGACACCCATGGGCTATGCCTGATCCAAGCGCTCATTAGTCATTTGATAAGCAATCCTTGATCGGAGATTAACCTCTCTGGTCGACACTTCCCATCCAGCCTGACCGGAGACGTGGAAGTTGTCTTTCCAGCTGACCGTCCTGAAAGTGCTGGATGGCCAGCCCACTGGGCGGGCCTCCGTCGCCGAAGTTCGGCACGCGGTCGAAATACTGATGAACAGCGGTAAAGACTGGACTGATCGCGTGAAGCGATTGGCCGAACATGCGCCTGACCTGAACATCTTCTCAGCCAAATTTGTGGTTCGCGATGCAGAAGGTTGGGAGATCACGGAAGAGGGACGGCAATTCCTCGCCGCACTTCAAACGGCGGTCGCTGTTCGAAGGTCGCCGCTTCGCCCGGTCGACGCTCCGCCAACGAGCGAGCCCGCCGCAAGAAATACGGCGAAATCATCTGATCTTCCGCGTGGGCACCGCCGCAACGGGCCGCGGCGCCGTCGCGGGAAAGGTCGATCCAATCGGCGCACGGCATGATGCCGCGCGTGGAGTTCCGTCGTTAGTGGACACGCAACGTATCTCGTACGGCAACGGTGTTATTTTGCATTGATTATTGAGGGCACGACATGATTGTTCTTCCGGACAGACGAAGGTCTGTCCGCAATCCATCGCTCGACAATGCGCTGATCAGGTTTGGTGACTTGTCATTGTGCTGCCTCGTGCGCGATATCACCGCGCATGGCGCAGCGCTCAAGGCAGACGAACCGCCATCCTCTCTTCCCGACCAATTCACGCTTATCGTTCCGCCCAGCAAGACCTACACGTGCAGCGTCGTTTGGCGCGAAGGCGACTGGGTTGGCGTCGTGTTCATTGTGTGACGACTATTGCCAAATGCCTGCGAATTGCGGGGAAAAGCCATGGCAATATGATTTAGGTCAAACGCGGGCCCAGCCGAGCCGGCCTATCCTGCTGTGAATTCAGTGGGACGCCATGGACGACGACTTTTGCAAAGAGAGAGCGCGGACCGTGCGGGCGCTCGCCGAACAGGCAGATCCCTTCATCAGGAAACGTCTGCTGCAACTCGCTGATCACTACGAACGGCGCGTTGTGATTCAGCCAGATGGCGCCGATCGCGATCCGAAGCAAGGCGCAGGGCAGCAAACCAGGGAGCCACGTGAGCGGCTCCGATAGGCTCCAAGAACCGGCTGCGCGCCTGACAGCGCGTAGCCGATCTCATGGATGCACCAAGTGGCGAGGCGCAACGCAAACCCTTCCTCCGGTCAGGCGAGCGATCCGCGCGATCAACGCCAAGCGCCGCAGTTCCGGGAGAGTGTCGCGCCTTGCTTTGCCGGGCAAGCCAACCAGACCGGCCGCTTCGATCCTGTCATGCCGCCGCGCTGTAAAGAGCGCACTGTGACGGAAATTCCGGGGGTATTGCCGGTTCATTCTCGCGAAAAATGCGGCCAGGTTCCTTTGCGCTGTGCGGCTGCGTCTCGCCGTGATTGACCTGCGGGCATTGGCTTGTCCTTCGCCGACCCAGCCAGCTGCTGGCGCTGCTCAGAGGTGGTTGCCACGGCCAGCTCCGTCCGTTTGCTCGGGCCGCGTCCAGCCCAGTCACGATTGGGCTGATCAAGCCCGGGGGACGGCAAGCGCCTCGATCGCCTTCCCGCAACGGCTCACGCCTGCTTTTTTCCCCTGCCGCGAAGTGGCGGCATTCCTCGCGGGAAGACAAAAAAGCAGGCTTGTCGCCGTCCTCCGCTTGCGCTGCGGGCCCCAAAGGCTGCGGGCCGATCGCCCCCCGGGCAAGGGATCGCCATCGAGGCTGCGATGGACGCGGCCCGAGCAAAACAGACGGAGATCATCATGGCGACCATCGGCACTTTCACCGCATCAGAGAACGGCTACACCGGCTCGATCAAGACGCTGACGCTCAACATCAAGGCCAAGTTCGCAGCGTCCGAGAAGGACAACGACAAGGCTCCCGACTACCGGATCTTCGCCGGCGCGACCGAGTTCGGCGCCGCCTGGAAGAAGACCGTCCGCGACAGCGATCGCGAATATCTCTCGGTCAAGCTCGACGATCCGAGCTTCCCCGCCCCGATCTACGCCTCGCTGGTGAAGGTCGAAGGCGAGGATGGTTTCAGCCTGATCTGGTCCCGCCGCAGCGGCGACTGATCCTGACAGATCATCGGCCCCGCCTCGCCAGAGGCGGGGCATTTTGCGCATCTTGCGCCGCTTTGGAAAGGAGCGGAGCGGTATCCTACACTCTGATCAAGCCGTCGCAGCCGGCCAACATACCATCAATCGGGCGGATCTTTGCGCGCCGTTGTGCGCTGATTTTCAGGGTATCTCCGTCGTTTGAAGAGCCGATTGTCGGTCTCGGCGCGATGGGCGACTGGACCACGCGATAGTGCCTGTGATGTGGCTCCGTCCATCCGATGGAAAGATGTGCCGCGACGGCGACCGCGCTGCCTTGCTGCGCGAGTTTGTGCCGCCGATGAGCGCGCAAGAGGCGTACCGGAATTCTCCTCGCGGATGACGCGTCACGGCGTCGACTCAAGAACCTTGTCACAAAGAGGAAGCGAGAATGGGTGAGATGAAGCCCACGAGACGACCGATTAGGAAGGCTCTTCAAATCGGGCTTCGAGAAACCGGTGCACGGCGATAGCCGCCGTGTGGCCGAATCCGGAGCCCGGTGCAACGACTTAGGCGGTCGTTGCCACACAGGAGAGCTCCGATGAAGCTTTACGTTGGGTTGGACGTCGGTCTTGAAGAAACCAGTCTTTGCATCGTCGATGGCGAGGGTCTCACCGTTCGCGAGGTCAAGGTTTTGACCGAGCCAGCGGCGATCCGCTCCGCAGTAGAGGGCTACGCGGATCGCCTAGAGAGAGTGGGAGTCGAGGCGTCATCGCTTGGCATCTGGCTGTATCGCGAATTGCAGCCAGCGGGGCTCCCGATCATTGTCGTCGAAGCGCGTCACATGCGCGTTTCGCTGTCGACAATGCGTAACAAGACCGACCGGAATGACGCGCGCGGCATCGCGCAGATGATGCGTTTGGGCTGGTATCGCGCCGTTCATGTCAAGAACATCGACATGCAGAAGATGCGCACGCTGCTGACCAGCCGGAAGTTGCTCAAGCGCAAACTGATCGACCTCGAAAACCACATTCGTGGTGCGCTGCGGGCCTATGGGTTGCTCGTTGGAGCCGTCGCCCGCCGTGCCTACGAAGCCCGCGTGCGCGAGCTGATCGAGCGCAGCGATCCGATCTTCGTAATGACCATTGAGGCCATGTTGGATGTGCGCCGCGCCATCCTTGAGGGTTGCGATCGGCTGCATCGTGTGCTGCTGCAGGTGGTCCAGCATGATGCTGTCTGCCGGCGCCCGATGACGGTTCCAGGCGTCGGTCCCGTTGCGGCCTTGTCGTTCAAGGTCGGCGTCGATGATCCCCTGCGCTTTGCCAGATCGCGAACGGTAGGCGCGCATTTTGGCTTGGCGCCGAGGCGGCACCAGTCCGGCACGTCGATCGATTACGAAGGACGCATCAGCAAACAGGGCGACGTAGCCGTGCGCGAGGCGCTTTGCGAGGCGGCCGCAAGCCTGCTGCTGCGGGTCAGGAAATGGTCGGCACTGCGGGCGTGGGGCCTGCGGATCGCCAAACGGTCGAGCATGCTGTGCGCGATCACCGCGGTCGCGCGCAAGCTCGCGAGCATTCTGCACCGGATGTGGGTCAGCGAGACCGATTTTCACGTTGGCTTTGGCGCCAAAGTCACGCAGCGGCTGCGGTTGAAACCTGCACGGTAGCCGCGGTGCAGATGACGACGGATTAGCGCTGGGTTTAGCGCCCGGCATGTTGAGGAGGAGCGAAAGTAGAGATCCGCGCGCGCGGTGAGCGTTCCCTGGCGGGGCCGCGAAACGGGGAATGTCCGCTATCTCTTGCCTGCTGCCGCCCTTCGGGGACGAGAGCGCCGGACTGCTTGGACAGCCCTGTTTACGAACCTGATGAAGAGCATGCGACGGCCGAAGTGCTGAACGCGAAGGAACGCATGGACCCCGCCTGGTGAATGCTGATCGCAAGCGCGGTTGTGGTGACGCTTGTGCGTTGTCGATGCAGGGAGTCGGTCATGGCTGAACTTGGAAGAGTCGAAGAAAAGCGTAGGAATGAGTTGACTTTGCCCGCCCGATTAGGAAGGCAAGATAAAAGCACTGGCGCTTGAGGGCGCCCAAGTCGTTGTCTGCACATCCAAGTGTTGGCGACACGGCTGGCCGCGATGTCGCCAGGCAAGTTCTAAGCGGGCGATCGCGCTCATTGTTTGCGTCTGCGGCTTGCAGTCGAGCGTTAGGTTTACATATCCGCGCTCTTGCAACGGGGACTTGCGTCATGGCCGGGGTTGGCGACGATGAATTCGAGGTGAAGCTTGGGCGGATCGGCAACCGCAAGACCAGGCGAGCGAGCAGCTATCTTCGGCGTGTGCGGCAAGCAGCCGATAAGGCCAGCGCCGGTACCCATCGCATGTCGAATTTCTCCGGGGAGCGGATCGGCCGCGGGAACGCGCAAGGCACGGTGCTTGCCGGTCGAGCGCGAAGCAAGAGTCAGCGCCGCGTCGTGATCAAGGCACGCATCGTGCGCATCAAAGCCGGCGATCCCGGCGCCATCCGGGCACACTTGCGGTACGTGCAACGCGACGGCGTCACGCGAGAGGGCGAGCCAGGCGAGCTCTACGATGCAAACGGCGATCGGGCAGACGGCAAGGCGTTCACCGAACGAAGCGCCGGCGACCGCCACCAGTTCCGGTTCATCGTGGCGCCAGAGGATAGCGCGGAGCTCTCAGACTTGAAGCCCTTCATCCGCGACCTGATGCGGCAGATGGAAAACGATCTCGGCACCAGGCTCGACTGGGTCGCCGCGGATCACTTCAACACTGGCCATCCCCACAGCCACGTCGTCTTGCGCGGAAAGGATGACGAAGGACGGGATCTCGTGATCGCCCGCGATTACATCTCTCACGGCCTGCGCGCGCGGGCCGCCGATCTCATCACGCGGGAGCTCGGTCCAGAGACGGAGATCGAGGTCGCACGCAAGCTCCAGCAGGAGGTGACCGCCGAACGCTTCACGCGGCTCGACCGCGCCATCCTGCGCGATGCGCCGGATGGCGCCCTTGAACTCAACGCGCTGCCGGCAAGAGAGCCGGTCTGGCAGAGCGCGCGAATGGGGCGGCTGCGAGCGCTCGAACGGATGGGGCTTGCGGAGGAGGCCGCTCCCGGCCATTGGCAAATCGATGCTGGTCTCGAGACGAAACTCAGGCGCATGGGCGAGCGCGGCGACATCATCAAGACCATGCACCGCGAGCTTGCCGCAGCCGGCCTGTCGCGCGCCGCCAGTGGCTACATGATCTTTGATCCGGGACAGGGCAGCCCGAGGCTGGTCGGGCGCGTCGTGGGTGAGGGGTTCTCGGATGAGCTGAAGGAGCGCCGCTATGTCGTGATGGATGGCATTGATGGGCGCATGCACTATGCCGAGATCGGCAGCCTCTCAGGCCAGGCTGAACCGCCAGTCCGGAACACGATTATCGAGCTCAGCGCTCGCCCTGCAGAACCCCGCCAGATTGATCGCACCATCGCGCAGATCGCGGCCGCGCATGAGGGCCGTTACAGCGACCGCCTTCATCGGCAGTTCGATCCGCAGGCATCAGGCGAGTATGTCGCCGCCCATGTGCGGCGCCTCGAAGCGATGCGGCAGGAGGCGATGGTGAGCCGGCTCAATGACGGCAGCTGGGCCGTCGGTGAAGATCATCTCGATCGGGCGCTTCAGTATGAGAGCCGTCAGCGCTCGCGCAACCCAGTCCGGATTGCAGTGCTGTCATGGCAGAGGCTCGAGGATCTGCCGCAGGCTGTGGGCGCAACCTGGCTCGATCGACAGCTCGTCGCCAGGACGCGCGAGGCGCTCGGGCCGAGCGGAATGGGCGCCGAGGTCGAGACGGCCATGCGGGCAAGACGCCAATGGCTGATCGAGCAGGGGCTTGCGCGGGAGCAGGAGGGCGAGATTCGCTATGCGCGGGATCTGTTGCAAACGCTCGAGGCGCGTGAACTCAGACAGACAGCCGCGGAAATTGCCGCGCGGACGGGCCTTGAGCATCTCGACGTCAAGGCTGGCGACAGTCTCACGGGCGTCTACAAGCGCATGCTGACGCTGAACAGCGGCCGCTTCGCCCTGATCGAGCGATCCCGCGAGTTCGCCCTGGTGCCCTGGCGACCGGTGCTGGAGGGGGCGCGCGGGCGGCTCGTCGCCGGCAGCGTGGGCGGCGAGGGCATCTCCTGGTCGATCGGGATCAAGCGCGGGATCGGACGTTGAAGTGGTCTGGATGGGCGGGCCGGCGCCCAGAGGGTCCTCACGATGCCTCTGTTCCAACGTAAGTAGTTGAGAATACTGAAATTATACTATATTAGCGATTTTAGTATAACGTTCTTGCATCGGGTTCCCACAGTTATACTATTTTCGCGGAAACAGTATAATGGAGGCCGGCCGTGGCAACGGGCCAACGTCTCGATATCAGCTACCAGACGCTCTATTCCGAGCTGGTCCAGCGCAGCCTCGATGAAAGCTTCACCTCGGAGTTTTCCTCCGACGGCCGGTTCGTGGCCGTCGAGGTCAAGGGCAAGAAGTACTGGTACTTCGACACGCCCAAGGCTGAAGGCGGTGGCCAGAACCGCCGCTATGTCGGCCCGGTGGACGATCCCGACATCACCAAGAGGGTCGAAGCGTTCAAGGATCTGAAGGCCGACCTCAAAGGACGCCGCCGGCTGGTTTCCACGTTGACGCGCGAGGCCTATCTGCCGCGCCCCTTGCAGACGACAGGCCAGGTGGTGGAGGCGCTGGCAAAGGCCGGCTTCTTCCGGATGCGCGGCGTGCTCGTCGGCACCGTTGCCTACCAGTGCTACTCCGCTGTGCTCGGAAGGCGGCTCGATGCGGTTGCGATGCAGACCGGCGATGCCGATTTTGCGCAATTCCATGAAATCTCGGTGGCGATCAAGGATTCGATGCCTCCGATCCTCGAGGTACTTCGAGAGGTCGACCCGACCTTTCGCGAGGTTCCAAGCCAGGCCGACGGCAGGGTGTCCACCCAGTTCGTATCCCGGGACAACTTCAAGGTGGAATTCCTCACCCCCAATCAGTGGTCCGACGACCAGGCAGGCAAGCCAGTCGCAATGCCGGCGCTGGGCGGGGCGGCAGCACTTCCGCTGCGCTTTCTCGACTATCTGATTTATCAGCCGATCCGAGCGGTGCTGCTGCATGGCGCCGGCGTGCCCGTCCTCATCCCGTCACCGGACCGCTACGCCATCCACAAGCTCATCGTCGCATCCCGCCGCAAGGAAGATCGCGACGCGACCGCAAAGAGCGCAAAGGATCGACTTCAGGCGAGATCGATCATCGAGGCGATGATCGCAGACCGGCAGCACGCCGATCTTGCCAGCGCGTTCATGGAGGCGTGGGATCGTGGCGATCAGTGGAAGGCTGCGATCCGCACCAGCATTGCCACCTACGACGACGACTTCCAGAACTCGCTTCGGCTCGAACTGGCAAAGGGCATCACCGAGCTCGGCGCCGATGCAGCCGCCTATGACGGACCATCCGGCGAGGAAGCCACGAGCTCCCGTCGCAAATGAGTTGAGAACGGGATATCCCAGGGGGTCATAGCCGCTAATCGGCCGACGTCAGTTGATGGCCAGCAGCTACGCCAGCACCTGGCGCTGTTCGATCGACACGATCAAGCGGGCGCCGCCGACGATGATGCCGACATCGGCATGCCGATCGCATTGGCAACACCGCTTGGACTGCCCGGTGAGCCGCGCAAATGTCCATGTCCGACAGCAGCATCGACATGTCCACCTCACGCTTTGCCGGCCAGGCGCTGCGAGTCGCGGCGAAGCTCCGTGGGAACAACTTTCTAAATAGGAGAAACTTGATCGTACGGCGCTCGCTCATTGCGAATCCTTACTGCACGGAATCGCGCAAGGTCTTTCCACCAGTAAGCAGAAGATCATCGCGGCGGTTCGCCGAACCGGCAACGAAAGACCATTTGCGCCAACTGTTCACGCGCTGTTGAGGCGTTGGATGATGCTGTGCCGACCTTGATCTTCGAACGTCCCACCGGATCGAGCTTGATCAACCTCGCGCATCCTGCGAGCAGCGTTTTTTATTTCGATTGAAGGCTCGGCGCTTTCGCCGTTTTCATCTCGCCGTCCGCGCTCGCGGGCCAATGGGGCGGCGAATGTATCCAGCGAAAATCTACGTCGGTCAGATCACGGTCGTGTTCGGCATCGTTGTCGTCTCGACGTGGGGAGCGACTCAGTGGACGGCAGCTGCGCTCGGTTTTCAGGAGAGGCTGGGCGCGCCCTGGTTCCTGGTCGCCGACTATCCGGTCTATCTGCCCTGGCGATTGTTCGAGTGGTGGTTTGCCTATGAGGCGTATGCCTCGGAAATCTTTGAGGAGGGCGGAGCCATTGCAGCCGGTGGCGGCGTTGCGGGCGCACTGTTTGCGATCCTCAACTCCGTGTGGCGGGCGCGGCAAAATCAGCTCGTGACGACGTACGGCTCCGCGCGGTGGGCAAGTCCTAAGGAGATCAAGGAAGCTGGCCTCTTCGCAGCCAAGGGCGTGTTTCTTGGGCGCTTGGAAAACAACTATCTGCGGCATGACGGGCCGGAGCACGTCATGTGCTTTGCGCCGACGCGCTCTGGCAAGGGCGTCGGGCTCGTGCTGCCGACGCTGTTGTCGTGGACCTCGTCGGCGGTGGTGCACGACATCAAGGGCGAAAACTGGGAGCTGACCTCCGGCTGGCGCTCGAGCTTCTCGCATTGCCTTTTGTTCAATCCTACCGACGCGAGAAGCGCCCGCTACAATCCGCTGCTCGAGGTGCGCAAAGGTGCTGCCGAAGTGCGCGATGTCCAGAACATCGCCGACATCCTGGTCGATCCGGAAGGCGCATTGGAACGGCGGACACATTGGGAGAAGACGAGCCACTCCCTGCTTGTCGGCGTCATCCTCCACGTCCTCTACGCGGAAGAGCAGAAGACGCTCACGCGCGTCACCGAAATCCTGGCGGATCCAGCGCAGTCCTTTGAAAAGACCCTACGGATCATGATGGCCACCAACCATCTCGGGACGGAGGCCGAACCGAAGGTCCACCCAGTGGTCGCCGCGACCGCACGCGAACTCCTCAACAAGTCCGAGAACGAACGTTCGGGCGTTCTGTCGACGGCCGTCAGCTTTCTCGGGCTCTATCGTGATCCCGTCGTCAGCCGGAACACCGAGAGCTGCGACTGGCGCATCGCCGACCTCGTCAGGGCCGAAAAACCGGTGACGCTCTATCTCGTTGTGCCGCCGTCGGATATCAGCCGCACCAAGCCCTTGATCCGGCTGATCCTCAATCAAATCGGCCGCCGCCTGACCGAGTCGCTCAACAGCAAAGCTGGCGAGGTCAGGCACCGCCAGCTCTTGCTAATGCTGGACGAGTTTCCTGCGCTCGGCCGGCTCGACTTCTTCGAAAGCGCGCTCGCCTTCATGGCCGGCTACGGCATTCGAACCTATCTGATCGCGCAGTCACTGAACCAGATCGCAAAAGCTTACGGCGAGAACAACGCGATCCTCGACAATTGCCACGTTCGCATTGCCTTTGCGGCGAACGACGAGCGCACCGCAAAGCGCATTTCGGATGCGCTGGGCACCGCGACGGAGCTGAGAGCGCAGCGCAACTATGCTGGCCATCGGCTCGCGCCCTGGCTTGGGCATGTGATGGTCAGCCGCCAGGAAACCGCGCGCCCGCTGCTCACGCCGGGTGAAGTGATGCAACTGCCGGCTGATCAGGCCATCGTGCTGGTTTCAGGGTTGCCACCTGTTCGCGCCCAGAAGCTCAAGCACTATGAAGATGCCAACTTCGTTGCCCGGCTGCGCTCTCCGCCACAGCTTGCCATCGCGCAGTATCGCGACCGGCCTGCCGCACGTCCCAATGACTGGGCCTCTCAGGTCCGTGGCGTCGATCTTCGGCTGGCGACACTTCCGTACCGTGACCTGATGCAGGCAGAAGCCGAGGAGGGCGGCCTCAAGCAGCAACTGCCGCTCTTTGAGGAGCCCGCACCTCAAGCTGACCAGGCGAGATTTGCCGAAGAGCGGCTGCTCGATGATGACGCCGATCCGGCTGCGGATCGGAGCCAGATGCAGCGCGCGGCAATCGCCTCGAACTCCATCCGCAGCGCTCATGCCGTCACTCGCGATGACGACGATCTTCTCCCCTCATTCTGACGAGTGATCCCATGAAACCAAAACTCTCAGCCTATGTCTCCGATAGCGTGGCAGAGCGGCTCGAGCTCGCAGCCAAGCGGCCCGGCACCAACAAATCCGCGATCGTCGATGCCGCGCTCGACCGCTTTCTCAATCCGGAGAGGGACACAAGCGGCGATGCGGCGTTGCTCCGCCGGCTCGACCGGATGAGCCGGCAGCTCGATCGAGCGGACCGCGACCTGTCGATCATGGCGGAAACCATCGCCCTGTTTGTCCGCTACTACCTCACGATCACGCCGCCGCTGCCATCGGGCGATCAGGATGCAGCGCGCGCGCTCGGACGCGAGCGCTTTGAGATGTTCGTAGCCCAGGTCGGCAAGCGCGTCGCCTCGGGTGGGCGGCTGGTCGCCGACGTCATGGACCAGGTCTCGACGTCAAATCCGGATCTCTTCATGCGGCATCTGGAGGAGGGTGCACCTCTCGGCGCCGCCAAAGAGGCTTCCGGAGCGGAATCCCGTGCGCAGCAGGCGACGGGCGGGCAGCCGGGGCCTTCTCCGGCGGGGCGGGAGGAGGTCGGCCATGTCTGATCTTCTCTCGCCCGAAACCCGCGAGCGACGCCGGGGCATGCTGCGGACCGCGATGGGACCTGCCATCGCGCTCGCGCTGGAGGAAGCCGATGTCGTCGAGGTCATGGTCAATCCCGATGGCAGGCTTTGGCTTGATCGGCACGGCTCGGGTCGGGCTGACACCGGCGTCGTTCTGACGCCGCAGGAATCGGAGCGGATCATTCGGCTTGTTGCGAGCCACGTGCGGGCCGAAGCGAGCGGTTCATCTCCGATCATCTCGGCTGAACTCCCCGAAACCGGCGAACGCTTCGAAGGCGTCTTGCCGCCGGTCTCGCTTGCGCCATGCTTTGCTATCCGCAAGCCCGCAACGACCACGTTCCGCCTGTCCGATTACGTCAGGGCGCAGATTGCATCGCCATTGACGGCGAAGCTGCTGACCGCAGCCGTTACTGAGGCGCGCAGCATCCTGATCGCCGGCGGCACCGGCTCGGGCAAGACGACGCTTGCCAATGCGCTGCTTGCGGAGATCGCTGGCCTCGAAGAGCGGGTCGTCATCATCGAGGACACCCGCGAGCTGCGCTGCGATGCCAAGGATGCCGTGACGCTCCGAACCAAGCCGGGCGTCGCGAGCCTTGCCGATCTTGTCCGCTCGACGCTACGCCTGCGGCCCGACCGCATCATCGTCGGCGAGGTCAGAGGCGCCGAAGCCCTCGACATGTTGAAGGCCTGGAATACCGGCCACCCCGGCGGAATTGCCACGGTCCATGCCAACTCGGCGCGCGCTGCGCTCTACCGGATCGAGCAGCTCATTCAGGAGGCGGTCGCAACGGTGCCGCGCCGGCTCATCGCCGAGGCGATCGATTTGATCGTGTTCATCAAGGGGCGGGGGCCCGCACGACGCATCGAGACCGTCGCCGAGCTCAAAGGCCTCGACCCCTCGGGCGACTACCTGCTCGAAACCCCGCCCGGACTTCCAAACACCGCCCATCGCCCGTGACCTGAAGGAGACTGCCATATGTCCATTCGACTGCATCTAAACCTGTGTTCGCGCCTTCGCGGCTACTGTTCATTTCGCGGCTTGCCGCTCGTCGGGCTTGGCGCTGCCTCGGCCTGCATGCTCCTCAGCATCACTTCGGCCCAGGCCGCGGGTTCGGGCATGCCTTGGGAGGCGCCGCTCGAGCGCGTCCTGGAATCCGTGCAGGGGCCCGTCGCCAAGATCGTCGCCGTCATCATCATCACGGTAACAGGCATTTCGCTTGCCTTCGGCGACACCTCCGGCGGCTTCCGCAAGATGGTCCAGGTCGTGTTCGGCCTCTCGATCGCCTTCGCCGCGAGCTCCTTCTTTCTGTCGTTCTTCTCATTCGGTGGCGGAGCACTGATCTGATGCGCCCCGATGGTTTTGAACTCGTGCTCCACCGCTCGTTGACTGAGCCGATCCTGATCGGCGGTGCCCCGCGTGCTGCTGCCATTCTGATCGGCACCCTCTCGGCCGTGCTGGCGCTGGGCTTGCGCCTTTGGCTCGCAGGCCTCGTGCTCTGGGTCATTGGGCACAGCGCCGCCGTTTGGCTCGCCAAGCGCGATCCGGCCTTCGTCGAAGTCACCATCCGTCACACCAAGCACAAAGGCCGGCTCGCATGCTGAACCTGAGAGAATTCCGCAGCAATGCGTATCGGCTGGCCGATTGGCTGCCATGGGCATGCCTGGTCGCCCCGGGCGTCATCCTCAACAAGGATGGCAGCTGTCAGCGGACGATCCGATACCGCGGACCGGACCTCGACAGCGCGACCGAAGCCGAGCTGATGAGCGTCACCTCACGCGTCAATAACGTTCTGAAGCGTTTCGGCTCGGGCTGGGCTCTCTTCTTCGATGCCACCCGCATCCCGACCGGTGAATATCCGCGGTCGGAATTCCCCGATGCGGTGTCCTGGCTGGTGGACGAAGAGCGGCGGGCCGCTTTTGAAGGCGCCGCCGGGGCGGCATGGGAGGATCCGTCTCGCCCTGGCGGCCAGCATTTCGAAAGCGTGCTGCATCTGACACTGATGTACTTGCCGCCTGCCGAGCGGATCTCGCGCCTCGAAGGTCTCTTCCTCGAGCGCCCCAAGGACAAGCACGGCATTGCACGAAAGGACCGGCGCATTCGTCGAGAACAATCGACCAAACGCCTTGCGCAGGAGGATCGGGACGAGAGCGGGATTGACGATCAGCAGAGATTCGGCAGCAACGACAAAGGCTATCGCGAGCATCTGCAGAGGTTCATTCAGGAAACTGACCGGGCGATCGATCTGCTCTCGTCGGTCCTCCCCGAAATCTGGCCGCTCAATGATGAGGAAACGCTCACCTATCTTCATAGCTGCGTTTCGACCAAACGCCATCCGGTCCTGGTTCCCAGGATTCCGGCCTATCTCGATTGTTTCCTCAGCGATGAGCCGCTCACCGGTGGATTGTCCCCGGCAATCGGGCGCAGCCATCTACGTGCGTTGACCGTCCTTGGGTTTCCGCACGTCACGTTTCCGGGGTTGCTTGATGAGCTGAACAGGCTTGGCGTCGCCTACCGCTGGGCCACTCGCTTCATCCCGATCAACCGCACGCAGGCAAACGCGACCCTGGCGCGCTACCGGCGGCAATGGTTTGCCAAACGGAAATCGCTCGGAGCGATCCTCAAAGAGGTCATGTTCAACGAGCAGGCGGCGCTGCTCGACACCGACGCCAGCAACAAGGCGCTCGACGCCGATGCTGCGCTCTCCGAGCTTGGCGACGATCTGGTTGCGTTCGGCTACATCACCACGACTGTCACGGTCAGCGACGAGGACTCGCATCAAGCGGACGAGAAAATCCGCGCCGTCGAGCGGGTGATCAATAGCAGGGGTTTCACGGCTATCCGCGAGAGCGTGAACGCGGTGGAAGCCTGGCTCGGCGGCCTGCCGGGCCAGGCCTATGCCAACATCCGCCAGCCGATCGTTCACACACTCAACCTCGCCCATATGTGCCCGTTGTCGGCGGTATGGGCCGGGCCCGAGCGGTGCGAGCATCTTGATGGACCGCCGCTTCTGATCGCCAAGACCAAGGGGGCGACACCGTTCCGGCTGTCGCTCCACGCCGGCGACGTCGGGCATACCATCATCGTCGGCCCTACGGGCGCGGGCAAGTCGGTCCTGCTTTCGATGCTCGCGTTGCAATTCCGTCGTTACCCAAACGCCCAGCTGATCACGTTTGACAAGGGCCGGTCGGCGCGGGTCACGACGCTTGCATTGTCGGGATCCTGGTATGAGCTCGGCGCCAAAGGCGGCATCGCCTTTCAGCCCCTCAAGGATGTGGCAGACGAGGGAGCGAGGGTCTGGGCGCTCGACTGGCTCTGCGGCGTGCTGGCCCATGAGCGCGTGACCGTGACCCCCGAGGTCAAGGAGACGCTCTGGTCGGCGCTGAGGAGCCTCGGGTCTGCACCCGTCTCGCAGCGCACGATGACCGGGCTCGTGGCGCTGCTCGCCCGCGACGCGCTGCGGCAGGCGTTGCAGCCGTACACGCTGGAAGGACCGTACGGCCGCTTCCTTGACGCAGACACGGACCGCCTGTCCGGCGCGGACGTGCTCACCTTCGAGATGGAAGAACTGATGGCGCTGCCGGGGCTGGTCGCGCCAGTTCTGACCTATCTCTTCCATACTCTCGAAGATCGCTTCGACGGCCGGCCTACGCTGCTGGTGCTGGACGAGGCTTGGGTGTTCCTGGACGACCCGCTGTTTGCGAGCCGGATTCGCGAATGGCTCAAGACCCTGCGCAAGAAGAACGTGGCCGTAATCTTTGCGACCCAGTCGCTCGCCGATATCGCCGACAGCCAGATTGCGCCTGCGATCATCGAATCCTGTCCGAGCCGAATATTCCTGCCGAATCCCCGAGCGCTGGAGCCGACCCAGACCGAGACCTATCGCCGCTTCGGCTTGAACGACACGCAAGTTCGCCTGATCGCGGAAGCCTTCCCCAAGCGCGACTATTATCTGCAGTCCCGCGCCGGAAATCGCTTGTTCGAGCTCGGGCTCGGTCCAGTGGCGCTTGCGCTTGTGGCGGCGTCCTCGGCTGAGGATCAGCGTGCCGTCGACACGGTCCTGGCCCGCACCGGGCCTCGCCGTTTCGCCGAGCGCTACCTCGCCGAGCGCGGTCTGCACTGGGCCGCCAACCTCATCAGCACCTTCGAACAAGCCCGCAAGGGCTGACCTCGACCTCAATCTAATCTCTGGAGTCTTCCATGCTCGAAACGACCGGCCGCATGTTCCTGGGTACAACCTCAAGGATTATTGTCACCACGATACTAGCATTCGTGATTGCCGTGAATGGGTCGCGGCGGCTCGGGGCGTTCGATATCGTGTTCGATCCTTCCAACTACAGTCAGAACCTCCTGACCGCTGCGAGAACGCTGGAGCAGATCAACAATCAGATCAGGAGCCTGCAAAACCAGGCGCAGTCGCTGCTCAATCAATCCAAGAACCTTACGAGCTTGCCGACAAGCGTCGTCGGCCAGCTCACATTGACCATCAATCAGATGAACACGCTGATCGGTCAAGCGAAGAACCTCTCGTTCGATGTTCAGAAGACCCAGCAGGATTTCGAGCGGTTTTATCCTCGCCAATACGCCTCAGCCGTCTCGTCGGACAGGATGGTCCAGGATGCGACGTCGCGCTGGGACAATAGCTACGACGGACTGAAACAGTCGCTCACGATTCAGTCCGCCATTGTCAGCGGCCTCGATCAGGACGGCCAGACGCTTCGGACCCTGATGGCGAATTCGTCCGCGGCGGTCGGCTCATTGCAGGCCCAACAGTCCGGCAACGAGCTCCTCGGCCTCCAGATCAAGCAGTCGTTGCAGACCCAGGCACTGCTGGCGACCCAGGCGCGCGCGGACGCGTTGCGTGCTGCCGAACAGCAAGCCTCGTCGGCCGCCGCGAAGGAGCGTTTCAATCGCTTCATCGGCGATGGCCACGCCTACACAAGCGGCAAGTAGGTGAGGGCACCATGGCTGATCTCTCCGTCATTGACCGTTTCACCGAGACCTTCTCGCACTACATCGACTCCGGGTTTGGCCTTCTGTCCGGCGACGTTTCATTCCTGAGCTCGACGTTGATCGGGATCGACCTGACGCTCGCCGGCCTTGCCTGGAGCATGCGCGCGGATGACCATATCCTGGTCACGCTTGCCAAGAAGGTGCTGTACGTCGGCGCGTTTGCGTTCATCATCGGCAACTTCAAGAGCCTCGCCGATATTGTCTTTACGTCGTTCTCCAGCATCGGCCTGAAGGCTTCCGGCGGAACTTTGAGCGCCGCCGACCTGGCACGGCCTGGCTTTGTCGCATCCGCCGGCTTTACGGCCGCCCATCCCCTTCTGGAGGAGACCAGCCAATTCTCAGGCTTTGATGTCCTGACCAACCTGCCGACGATCCTGATCCTGCTGTTCTGCTGGATCCTGATCGTGCTCGCGTTCTTCGTCCTTTCGGTGCAGCTCTTCGTCACGCTGATCGAATTCAAGCTGACGACCCTCGCGAGCTTCATTCTCGTCCCGTTCGCGCTATGGGGAAAGACCGCATTCCTTGCGGAAAAGACGCTCGGCAACGTGATCGCCTCGGGAGTGAAGGTGATGGTTCTTGCGATCATCATCGGCATCGGTTCGACCATCTTTGCCCAACTCGCGAGCACGCTGACGCGGCCGGTCGATATCGCATCGGCCATGAGCTTGTTGCTGGCGGCGCTCTCGCTGTTCGGCCTTGGAATCTTCGGCCCGGGAATCGCGGCGGGATTGGTCTCAGGTGCACCTCAGCTGGGCGCGGGTGCAGCCGCAGGAACGGTGGCGGGGGCAGCGGCTATCGCCATTGGCGGCGGCGCGATGGCCGCCGGCGGGCTACGCCTTGCTGCAGGCGGCTCAATGACTGCGGTCCGCTCCGCGGCGGCGCTCACTGGAGCGTCTTCGGCCGCCGGCGCATCAGGTCGGGCGTCGGCCATGGATCAACTCTCGAGCGGCGGAGCACCAAACGGAGCGGCCGCGTCAGGCGCAAGCCGTGCGGCGGCGCCGTCAGGACGCGGACACGCGCGGGAAGCGGCGCAAGTCGCGGCTCACACTCTGAAAGAGGGTGACAAAGGCGGGCATTCGTCGGGCCCGAAGCTGGGGGAGGAGTAGGATATGGCTGGTCACCCCTTTCAGCGCGTGTCCGTCCGCTATGGCGAGACGCCAGAGCCGGTCACGCCCTATCAGAAAGCCGCGCAGGTCTGGGACGAGCGGCTCGGGTCCGCCCGCGTTCAGGCCAGCAACTGGCGGTTGGCAGCGCTGGCAGCCATCGGCTTGTCCAGCGTCCTCGGATTGGCGATCTTCACCCAGATCGCTCGCTCGGGTGTCGTTCCCTACGTGGTCGAGGTCGATCGGCTCGGCGAAGTTCGAGCCGTCGGGCCGGCGCTCGAGGCCTACCAGCCGTCGGATGCGCAGATCGCGCATTTCCTTGCGCGGTTCATCGAGAACGTTCGCTCCCTGTCCATCGATCCCGTCATCGTCCGGGCGAACTGGCTGCATGCGTACGACTTCGTCACCGATCGCGGCGCGCAGGCTTTGAACGACTACGCGCGGGAAGCCGACCCGTTCACGAAGATCGGCTCCAAGACCGTGACCGCCGAAGTTACGTCCGTCGTGCGTGCGTCGGGCGACAGCTTCGAGATCCGTTGGAAAGAGAACACCTACGAGAACGGCTCGATCGCAAAAACAGAGCGCTTCACCGGCCTCGTCACCACGGTCCTCAAGCCGACCGCGGATGCCGAAACGCTGCGGAAGAACCCTCTCGGCCTCTACGTCCATTCCCTCAACTGGTCGCGCGACCTCATCGGAGATGCCAAATGAATCCTAAAGCCCTCACCAAGCTTGCGTCGGCCAGCGTCCTCGCATTGTCGCTTGGGCTTGCAGGATGCGCAACCAAACTCAATCTCGAAGCGCCCTACGACGAGATGACCTTTGAGAAAGCGCTTCCAGAAACCGATCCGCCGGCGCCGGTGCAAGTCGTCGAAACGCCCAAAGTCCTCCCGTTGCCGGGCCAGTTGAAGCCGCTTCCGGCAAAGGGTGCCAAGGCGGAAAAACTGCCGCCGGAGCAGGCGATCGCCAAGGCCAACAAGGCGGCGAGGATGGAGCCGACGCGCGCCGGATACATCAACGCGATCCAGGTCTACCCTTGGACGGAAGGTGCGCTCTATCGGCTCTATGCAAGCCCGGAAAAGGTCTCGACTATTGCACTTCAACCCGGCGAGGAGCTGATCGACGTATCCACGGGCGATACGGTTCGCTGGGTGGTTGGTGATACTTCGAGCGGGCAGGGAAGCACCCGGCGGGTGCACATCCTGGTCAAGCCAACGTTGCCGGATATTCAGACCAACCTCGTGGTCCTGACTGACCGGCGAGCCTATCACCTTGAACTCGTCTCGACGAAGCAGACCTATATGGCGTCCATCTCCTGGACGTATCCGACCGATACGCTCGTCGCGCTCCACAAGCAGAACGTCGTCGCTCAGGAGAGCGAAGAGCGGGTCGCCGACCGCGGCGTCCGGCTCGACAGTCTGAATTTCCGCTATCGGATTGAAGGAGACGATCCACCCTGGCGTCCGCTGCGCGCCTTCGACGATGGCCGCAAGGTCTATATCCAGATGCCGTCCGGCCTGTCGCAAGGCGAGGCGCCGCCGTTGTTTGTTGCTGGAGCCGATGGCCGGCCGAACCTCGTCAACTACCGGCTTCGCGGATCCTATTACATCGTGGATCGGATGTTCGGTGCCGCCGAGCTTCGCCTTGGTGAAGATCCGCAGCGCATCGTCCGGATTATCCGTATCGATGCGCGACCGGTCTCGCAGGTCTTCGGCACCGGGAGCGCGTCATGACGACGGGATTGGATCAGGATCCAGAACCCCTGGAGCTGCGAGCGCGGCCGCGGCCTGTTCGGCGCCTCAACAGGCGCGCTCTCATGATCGGTTGCGCGATGGCCGCGCTGTTCGTTGCCGGGGCGGCGCTCATTGCACTCCGGCCGCGCTCCTTCAAGCCGTCGGAGCGGACAGAGCTTTACAACACGGACCGCAAGCAGACTGCCGAGGGCTTGAGCAAGCTGCCAAAGTCCTATGAGGAGTTGCCCCCATCGACGCCACGGCTTGGACCGCCGTCGCCTGGAGACATCGGCCGGGCCTTTGCCGAAAACGAGAAGAAGGCCGGCGTGGCATCGGACGCCGGCTTCCGGGCCAACCCGGAGGAAGACGCCGAACGGACCGAGCGAGTCCGGCAGGCGCGGATTGCTCAGCAAGCAAAGGAGTCGGGATTGTTCATCCGCCTGTCGGAGAAGCAGGACAAGCGCAAGCAGGCAAGCACGACAGAAGCACCGGCTGCTTTCCCGTCCGCATTTCGGCCTTCAACGCCCGATACAGGGCCGTCCGCTGCAGAACTCGCAAAGACGGCGCAGGCGATGGTCGATCGCTCCAGCGAGATCATTCCCTCATCGCAGGCGCGAAAGCTCGCATTCGTGGGAGCGAAAGCCGACACTGAGACCACCAACCCCCATGCGCTCAAACCGGCACCATCCACCTATGCCGTGATGGCCGGGTCAATCATCACGGCGAGCCTCGTCACGGGACTGAATTCGGATCTGCCGGGGGCGACCATCGGCCAGGTCACCGAGAACGTCTACGATACGGTGACTGGAGAGCATCTTCTGATCCCACAAGGGACTCGGCTTGTGGGCAAGTACGACAGCGTCGTTGCCTTCGGCCAGAAGCGGGCGCTGGTCGTCTGGACGCGCCTGATCCTGCCCAACGGCAATTCGATCGTGATCGAGAACCTTCCGGCTACAGACATCGCAGGCTATGCCGGGCTTGAAGACCAGGTGGACTTCCATACCTGGCAGTTGCTCAAGGGCGTTGCCCTGGCGACCCTGATCGGGGTGGGGACGCAGCTATCGATCGGCAACGACGAGAGCGATCTCGTCAAGGCGCTGCGGGAAAGCACGCAGCAAACGACCAATCGTGCCGGCCAGCGCCTAGTGGAGCGCGAGCTCGACGTGCAGCCGACGATCACGGTGCGACCGGGCTGGCCGCTGCGGGTGATTGTTTCGAAGGATCTGGTGCTGAAGCCATACCAGGAATTCAGACAAGGTGAGAGATGAAGCTTGCGAAGCTGCCTGACCGGACGCCGGTGAAGATGAGCATTCTATTGACGCCAAGCCTTGCACAACGCTTGAGAGAGTATGCCGACTTCTATGCAGAGACGTATGGCAGCAAAGAAGAAGTAGCCGAACTGATACCGTTCATGCTGGAGGCATTTCTTGAAAGGGACTCTGATTTCCGAAGGTCGAAGAGGACAGGAAGGCCAGGGGAGACATCTTCGTCGTGAGCTTGTTAGCCGTCAGAAGGCTTCAAGACGGCGATTGCCTGTTCGACCGCCCGCACAGATTGTTTTAGTCTTGATAGGAGAGCGACGCCGAGGTCGCGGCGCTACGAGCCGCAAAAGTCGTGTGACTGCCGTGCCCTGCGGATAGCCGGAACGCAAGCGCGTCCACGCTCCGATCGTCATGATCGCGAAACTGATCGGCGACTTCAGAAGGAACTGCAGCTTCGACGGTAGAGTACGGCAGGGCGCTGACCGTTACGAACGCGGCCCACCCAAGTTGGTATAGCCAAACCGGTCTCGATAGATGTGATGCCATCGATCCTCAAGAAAAGTGAAAATCTTTCTGCGGAATCAAGAGCAAGGATTTTTGACGGACTGGCGATCGGTATTTGACCGTCGACCTTGCCGACTGCTGCTTACAAATCAACGTGCTAGCGACACCTTGAACAATGTTGCGGGAGTAGTACGACCGGCTGGCATTGCGCAGTTTAGGGTAGTTTAGCCAACTGTTTTCTCGCCTCCTTCACGTTGAGAATTCTGATCGGTGTGTTGCGCTTGGTTTATCGTAGCGGAAGTCCGAAATCCCATCGCGGCGTCACTGACGTAGTATCGCAGCGCGCTCGATCGTGCAGAAGGGCCGAGCGCTTAAGGCTCTCGGTGCAGCAAATTATCGCTCTTTTTCTAAGGGGCGGCTCAGGTGTACACGGCTACGCTGTGAGTCGAACCGTCACTCGGACTTGATGGAAGCGACCATGTCGGCAAAGAGGTTGCCGCCGACGATGATGTGAGCGCGCATCGATTGCTGTGCTTCGCTTTCGCTCCCTGTTTCAATCGCCCGGACGATCAGAGCGTGCTCGCCGAATGATGCCGCGAGGCGGGCCGGTCGCGACAAGCTCTGATGCCGGAAGAACCGCATGCGAAGGCGGGTTTCAGTCACGAGATCGGCCAGGGGCGTGTTGCGCGCGCCAGCGTAGATGGCTTGGTGAAATGCGGTGTTGAGTTCGACGTAGCGCGCCGTATTGCCGGAGTGCACGGCTTGTGCGCACTGCTCGTGTATCTCACGCAGGTCGGTTCGTTCGGCGACAGTCATTCGGCGCGCCGCGAGACCTGCAGCCTCTGCTTCGAGCGCAGTGAGAATTTCCACCATGCCGATCGCCCGCTGAGGCGTCATGCTCGCGATGGTCGCGCCTTGGCGCGACCTGAACTTAACGAGACCCTCATTGGCCAAGCGAAGCAGCGCTTCCCGCGCTGGCGTGCGCGAGACAGAAAAGCGTCTGGCGAGGCTCTGCTCGTCCAGCTTGTCGCCGGGGAGCAGCCGTCCCTCAGCGATATCGCTTTCGATCCGTCGACAAAGCTCATCGGAGACACGAACCCGCATTGGCTGCCCTTATGTATACGCTTGTGCCTTTATGTATACGTAGACCTTCTAAAAAAATACATATAATCCGAGCACGGAACAAGGACAACAGGAAACGCCGATGACTTCCGTGGAATTGAGCGGCGCCCCTTTGCTGAAGACCGATGGGCCGATCGCGACGATCCAGCTCGATCGGCCGCGGCAGATGAACAAGATCACCGCAGCCGATCTCGCCGTGTTGTCGGGCCACTTCGCCAGCATTGAGAAGGCAGGTTCGAGAGTTCTCATCCTGACCGGCGAAGGACGCGCGTTCAGCGCCGGATACGACCTCGGAGACATCGCTGCGCGAAACTCGTCCAAGGAAGATGTTCAAGCTTCAGGTTTTGCGAACGTCGTCGATCAGCTCGAAAGTCTGGCGATACCAACCATCTGCAGGCTGAACGGCGGAGTCTATGGCGGCGCGACCGATCTTGCGCTCGCCTGCGATTTCAGGATCGGCGTAGATAGTTGCGAGATGTTCATGCCGGCCTCGCGCCTCGGGCTTCACTATTACAGCAGCGGTCTGATGCGGTTTGCGTCGCGGCTCGGTGTAGCGGCGACAAAGAAGCTGTTCCTCACGGGCCTGAAACTGGACGCGGCCGAGATGCTGCGCATCGGCTATCTGGATGAAGCCGTTCCTGCGGCCAGCCTCAATGCGCGCGTGAAGGAGCTCGCCGCTGTTCTCGCCGCCAATGCGCCGGTCGCCATGCGTGGCATGAAACGGGCCATCAACGAGATTGCCCGCAACGCGTTCGATCCTGCTGCTGCCGATCAGCGTTACCGTGAGAGTCTCGTGGGCGCCGAGCTGCGCGAGGGTAGCGCGGCATTCGCCGAAAAGCGCCCCCCGCGCTTCGGCGCCGACCTGGACGGCCGATGATCGGACCTCACTCACCACCGGCGTCCGCGCTGAAGCCGCGGTCAAAGGGGCCACTCGCTGGGTTGATCGTGATCGATCTCACCCGCGTGTTGGCGGGACCTTATTGCACCATGATGCTCGCGGATCTGGGCGCGCGGGTCATAAAGGTCGAGATGCCGGGCATCGGTGACGACGCGCGGCACATCGGCCCCTTCATCTCGAACGCCGATGGCTTGCCAAGCTCGGGCTATTTCTTCTCGATCAATCGAAGCAAGGAATCGATCGCACTGAACCTCAAGGATGCTGCCGACCGCGCGATATTCGAGCGACTATTGCTGGACGCCGATGTCCTCGCGGAAAATTTTACGCCTGGTACCATGGACCGTTTTGGCTACGGCTGGGAGGCGCTCAGCTCGCGCTTTCCCCGGCTGATCCTGGCGTCGATATCAGGCTTTGGTCAGACGGGGCCCTACCGCGAACTGCCGGCTTACGACATGGTCGTGCAGGCCATGGGCGGTGTCATGAGCTTGACGGGCGAGGAGGGAGGCCCGCCGACGCGCGTCGGAGTATCGATCGGCGACATCGCCGCGGGCACCCATGCGGTGATCGGAGTTCAGGCGGCGTTGATCGAGCGCGCCCGCACCGGTCGCGGTAAGCACGTCGATATTTCCATGCTCGATACGCAGATCTCTCTGCTCGAGAATGCCCTTGTCCGCTATCAAGTCGAGCAAGTCGTTCCTGAGCCCATCGGCTCCAGGCACCCCTCTATCACGCCATTTGGCGTCTTCAAGAGCAAGGTCGGGCATCTCATCATCGCCGCCGGCAACGACCGGAAGTTCAGAGATCTTTGCGATGTGCTGCAGATGCGGGACGTCAAAGCCGATCCGCGATTCCTCTCCAATTCGTCCCGATGCGAACATCATCGTGTTCTCGCCGCGCGGATCGTAGAGGCGCTGGCAGCTAGAACCGCCGAGGAATGGCTCCCCATCCTGACACAAGCCGGAATTCCCTGCGGACCGATGAATGACATCGCCGCCGTACTGCGTGATCCGCAGCTCAATGCGCGCGACATGTTCGTCCCGTTGGAGGCTCCCGGGGGCATGGTGTTGAAAACCGCTGCCTGTCCCATCCGGTTCGCCGGCGAACAATTCGCAAACTATCGGCCTGCGCCAGAGCTCGATGCCGATCGCAACGCTCTCCTGCAAGAACTCGGACTCGTCTGATCGGCTCCGCGAAGAGGATTTGACAATGAGATACGCCTGCTCCTTGACGTTCGTCGCCTTGAGCGTCGCTTTGCTTTCTTCGGCCGCGTCCGCGCAGAAGCAATATGATCCCGGCGCGAGCGATACCGAAATCAAGGTCGGCAATTTGATGCCCTATAGCGGGCCGGGATCGGCTTATTCCGTGATTGGGAAAGTCGAGGCGGCGTACTTCGAGATGATCAACAAGACCGGAGGCATCAACGGTCGAAAGATCAACTTCATCTCGTACGATCATGCCTACAGTCCGCCGAAAGCCGTCGAGCAAGTCCGCAAGCTGGTGGAGAGCGATGAAGTTCTGCTGACCTTCAACATCCTCGGCACCGCACACAATGCCGCTGTGCAGAAGTACCTCAATGGCAAGAAGGTGCCGCAATTGTTCGTGGCCAGTGGTGCGGAGCGATGGAACGACCCGGCGCACTTTCCCTGGACGATGGGCTGGCAGCCAAGCTACCAAACCGAAGGACGGATTTATGGTCGGTATGTCGCTCAAACGCTTTCCGATGCAAAGATTGGGATACTTTGGCAGAACGACGACTCCGGACGGGATTACGTCAAGGGCTTCGTCGCGGGGCTAGGCGGCAAATTCGAGCCCACAACCAGATTGTCCTATGAGATCACGGACCCGACTATCGACCCGCAGATGTCGCAATTGAAGGCATCCGGCGCGAACGTTTTCTTCGACGTGACGTCGCCGAAATTTGCCGCGCAGGCCATTCGTAAGACGGGTGAACTGCAATGGCGGCCGCTGCATATCCTGAACAACATCTCCACGTCGGTGGCCGCTGTCTTGAAGCCTGCCGGGCTCGAGAACGCCAAGGGCGTGATCTCGACCGCCTATTTGAAGGATCCGCTCGACCCGGCCTGGAGCGGAGACGAGGGCTACCGGCACTGGCTTACGTTCATGAACGAATACATGCCCGGAACGGACAAAGCCGATTCCAACACGGTCTATGGATATTCGGTCGCGCAGACCCTGGCGGAGGTGCTCAAGATGTGCGGCGACGATCTCACGCGAGAGAACGTGATGAAGCAAGCGGCCAGCCTCAAGGATCTGAAGCTCGACATGCTTCTTCCGGGAATAACGATCAACACGTCACCGACGGACTTCGCGCCGATCAAGCAGGAGCAACTCATTCGGTTCGACGGAGAAAAGTGGGAGCGGTTTGGGCCGGATGCGGAGAACATGAGGTAATCAAAGATCTGGGCGACGTTCAGCAAGAACGAGATGACGGATGAAGGAGGAGATCATGGTAGCTGAAACGGCCCAACCGAGGGGTTTGATCTCACGGCTTACCGGCGTCATCATCATGTTGGTCGTCATGCTCATGATTGTTACGGCTGCGGTCTGGATTGCTTGCCGACCGGCAACACCGGATGCGTTTTACAGCCACCAGCTGCCTCAAGACGCCCGCGTTGGCACCCTTCTGAAGAGCGAGCCATTCAGCAAGGCCGTTCCGGAGGGAGCGCAGGGATGGCGCATACTTTATGTGACGACACGTGTGGGCAAGCCCGTCGTTGCAAGCGCAGTTATCGTCGTTGCGAAGCAAAATGCGCAATCGCCGAGACCTATCATCGCGTGGGCTCATGGTACGACCGGCGTCGTTTCGGGCTGTGCGCCGTCAGTGATGGAAAAACCCTTCGATAATCTGCCCAGTATCGATGCTCTGGTGCGTGAAGGATGGGCTTACATAGGAGCCGACTATCCCGGTCTAGGCACCGATGGTGGTCACACCTACCTGGTCGGCGAAGATGCCGCCAATGCCGTTCTCGATGCTGTGCGTGCTGCGCGGCAAATGAGGGACGCGAACCTCGGCGACCGACTGGTGGTCTGGGGACATTCACAAGGTGGAAATTCCGCACTTTGGGCAGGAATGCGCGTTACAGAATATGCTCCGGAGTTGAAGCTGCTCGGTGTTGCTGCTCTTGCACCGGCAAGTGATCTCAAGGGGCTTGTTTCCGCCTCCAAAGGTGGAAGGTTCGGCAAGATTATCTCGGCCCTCATCTTGCGCAGCTACTCACAAGCTTATCCGGATGTCCAAGTCGGTGACTATGCTCGTGGTGTTTCTCGTCTCATCGCCAGCGATATTGCCTCACGGTGTGTCGGCGGATACGGAGCTCTGTTCTCGGTGCTAGAAACCAATCTGTTTCCGTCGGAGGGGATTTTTTCCCGCGACCCAACTACGGGTTCATTAGGAAATCGGCTCGGCGAGAACACACCTACGGGGATCATTCCGGCGCCCGTGCTAATCGCGCAAGGTGAAGTGGATGACCTCGTCTTACCCGAGGTTCAGAAGCGATATGTGACCGCTCGTTGTTCGGCCGGCCAGAAAATTGGCTTTCGAACCTACGCAGGTCGCAGTCACCTTTCGCTTGTGGGTGCGGACTCCCCTCTTGCGCCGGAGCTGCTGTCTTGGACCCGCGACCTATTCGACGGGAAGCCGAAAGAAGGCAATTGCAAGCCTTAACATGGGGAAGATTTTTCAAGGGTGCGCTACCGCGATACCAGTTTAGTCCAATATTCTTTTTGCGAGCAAACTCGAAAACATTCATTCACGTCGATTGCAGGGTACGGCGGGAAGTCGCAAGCGCTGATCGGAAGTCCAGCCACTCTCGTCCGGTGACCAGTTGCTAACATGGCGCCGATTTGACACGCGCGATCGCTGGTAGCTTGAAGCGAAACCGTGCGCCGCCCAAAGACGAACTGTTTTCGGCGCAGATGGCCTCCACGTGCCTCAACGACGGATGTGGAGATGATCGTAGGCGAGGGCTCCCGATTGGACAGCCATGGCCCCCCCCCATTTTGTTTAGCAGGGGTCTCTTGCTAAGATGAGTATTCGGCAGATCGGCGAAGAGGGGCAGTTCGGTTGATATCCAAGGGGGGCGATAAAACCAATTTCGAGAGCTCGATACGCGCGGTCGAGCGGGAGACGCTGAACGATCGGGTCTACCGCGAGCTACGGACGATGATCATGTCGGGCGGCTTCGTTCCTGGAGCCGAGATGAAGCTTCGGACCTTGGCGCAAAGCCTGCACGTCAGCCTCATGCCTGTTCGCGATGCCATCGGCCGCTTGGTGGTCGAGCGCGCGCTGAAAATGCTGCCCAATCATAGGGTGATCGTGCCCGAAATAACGATCGACGAATTCCTGGAGATCCGCCGCGTGCGTATTCTCCTGGAAGGCGAAGCAGCCGCGCTGGCCTGCGGGCACATCGGCACTGATGGCATTGCCGAACTCAAGCGAGTCCATGAGAAGATCAAGTCGCTGGGCACGAACAAGCAGCGGCAGTTTTGGGCGCTTAATCAGGAATTCCACTTCACCATCTATGAAGCGGCCAAGAGCCCGTTGTTGCTCTCGATGATCGAGTCGCTCTGGCTTCAAATCGGTCCTGTATTCAACCAAATCCCGATCAATCTCACATCGGAAGGTGCCCGAGGGCACCACCGCATCATCACGGCCCTGAACTCCGGCGATGCCAAAGCGGCGCGGGCGGCGCTCACCGAGGATCTCATGAAGGGTGGAGATCGCGTCATCGCTTCCCTCATTCAGGACAAGCAGCCCGCGGACTGAAAGCTCTGATCTCACTTTGCAGCGAGCGCCGGCGTTCATCGAACGCGGGAATGGATGCGCGCGACCGAGCGGCAGAAGCCAACAAATTTCGCGCTGATGGCTTGTCATGAGATTTGTGATTTGTTATCACAAATGACAAAATGAGCGAAGTCGAGCTTCGCCGCCGCCGGTTGAGGGAGGGAAAGTCTATGAGAGCACATGCTTTGTTGCTGGGCTCGGCGCTATTTTGCGCAGCCGCCGCGTATGCGGACGAGGTCCCCATAAAGATCGGCGTCATGAACGACATGTCCTCCGTCTACGCCGTTGCCGGCGGGCGCGAGACCGTCGAGGCGGTGCGGATGGCCATCGAAGACACGGGCCCGGTGCTCGGCAAGAAGGTCGAGCTTGTCTTCGCCGACCACCAGAACAAGCCTGACGTGGGATCGACCATTGCGCGGAGGTGGTACGAAGTGGAAGGAGTGGACGCGATAGTCGACGTGCCGAATTCGGCGGTGGCCTTCGCGGTGCAGTCCCTGGCCAAGGACAAGAAGAAGATCTCGCTCTTCGTCGGTGCGCTGAGCTCGGACGTTACTGGCCCGAAGTGCGACGCCTATACGACGCAATGGGCCGTCGACACTTATTCGCTCGCAAATGTGATGGGTACGGCGGTGCTCAAGCGAGGCGGCAATCGCTGGTTCTTTCTTGGCGCCGACTACGTCTTTGGTCGAGCGCTTGTTCGCGATACCAGCGCGGTGATCGAGGCGAATGGCGGCAAAGTGCTGGGCGCAGTCTATGCGCCGCTGAACACGGCGGACTTCTCGTCCTTCCTGTTGCAGGCGCAGCCGACCAATCCGAATGTGATCGGACTTGCGAATTCGTCCGACGACACGGTGAATTCGATCAAGCAGGCCGTCGAATTCGGTCTCACGTCCAATGGCGCCACCTTCGCGGCCTATGTGCTGTTTCTCGAGCATGTCCAGAGCATCACCTTGAAGGCGGCGCAGGGGCTGCTGCTGGCAAATCCGTTCTACTGGGATCTCAATGACGAAACGCGCGCTTGGTCGAAGCGTTTCGAGGAGAAGATCGGCCACCCACCGGACTGGGATCCGGCCATGGCATACAGCGCCGTCTTCCATTACCTCAAGGCGGTGAAGGCTGCCGGGACGCGCGACGCCGACGCGGTTGCGGCGAAGATGCGCGAGATTCCCGTCAACGACTTCGCGACCAAGGATGGCAAGGTGCGCCTCGATGGACGTGTGATGCGCAACCTCTATCTGTTGCAGGTTAAAAAGCCTGCTGAATCCAAGAGCAAATGGGACATTTACAACGTGGTCACCACGGTGCCGGGAGAGCAGGCGTTCCGTCCGCTTGATCAAGGAGGCTGTCCTTTGGTGAGCGCGGCCTCGGGCAAGCAATAAAGCGATCGACGCGTCTCGAAGCCTCGCGCCGTGTTTCCGGTGAGGGGACCAAGAACTGGAATGAATGCATGACGATGATGAGTGCCGGCCAGGCGGTCGTGGATGTCCTCAAGGCCGAGAGAGTCAAGTTCGTGTTCGGCATGCCCGGTGGTCATACCATCGGCATCTATGACGCGCTCTACGCCCAGCAGCAGATATCCCATATCCTCGTGCGCCACGAGCAGCATGCCGCGAGCATGGCTGCCGGATACGCGCAACTCACCGGCGAGCCGGGCGTATGTTGCGTCACCGCCGGGCCGGGCGCGACGAACCTGGTAACGAGCGTTGCGGAAGCCTTCGTGGGCGCGTTGCCGATGATCATCATCGCGGGTCGTGGCGCGACCCGCAACGCGCACCGGGGCGCGAGCCAGGAGATCGATCAGGTCAAGATCTTCGCCGCCATCACGAAGTGGGGCATTCGGGTCGATCGGCCAGATCTGATTGTCGAGAGCCTCCGTCAGGCATTCACGATCGCGCGTTCCGGAAAGCCGGGGCCGGTGCTGGTCGATATCCCGCAGGACGTTCTCGCCGCGCAGATCGAACTTGCCGAGTATCGCCCGGTCGGCAAGCCTGCCGCCGTCAGAGGCGACAACGAGCGCATCAAGGCCGCGGCCGCCGCCCTGCTTGCCGCGCGGAGGCCGCTGATCGTTGCCGGGGGCGGCGCGATCGCGGCTGGTGCCTGGGCGGAACTTCGACAGCTTGCCGAAGCGCTCGGAAGCCCCGTGATCACCACGCTGGCCGGTCGTGGCATTCTTCCGGACGACCATCCATTGGCCGCCGGCGGCATCGGCCACCACCGTCAAGACGTGACCAAATACCTGCTTCCGAACGCGGACGTCGTCATCGGCGTCGGCGCGCGCTTTGAGCAGCAGGAGACCAACTGGAAGCCGGACTATCTACCGGCGCCATCCGCCACATACATCCAGATCGATATCGATCCGAATGAGATCGGCCGCTCGATCGTCGCCGCAATCGGCATCACGGGCGACGCCCGGCTGGTGCTGCAGGACTTGATCGCTGAGATGGGGCCCGCCAAGTCCAGCCCGGGAGCAGAGACGAAAGTGTGGCTCGATGAGCTGTCGCGACGTCGCGCGCAACTTGAGACTGAAATCGAGGTTATGGCCGGCTCCGACATGCAGCCGATCCATCCGATCCGGATTTTCAACAGGATCCGGCGGGCGTTCCCGCGCGACGCCACGGTTGCGATCGACGTCGGCGTCCTCGCGCAGGGCATGGGCGGAGCCTATCCCTATTTCAAGATCTACGAACCGCGAGCAACGATCGTGCCGTCGAGCTTCTACGGCATGGGTTTCTCGGCCTCGGCGTTCCCCGTAGCGCGCTTGGTCTATCCGGACCGGCCGGCGGTCTGCTTCGTTGGCGATGGCTCATTCCAGATGGTGATGAACATCCTGCCGGTCGCCGCCGAGCTGAAGCTCGGCGTCACCTGGTGCATCTTCAACGATCGTGCGCTGGGCTCGATCCGCGACATCCAGGTCCAGGCGTTCAACCAGCGCTTCATCGCCACCGATTTCATGCTCGATCTCGACTATGCCGGCCTCGCCAGGGCGTCGGGCTGTCATGGCGAGCGCATCACCGATCCGAACGGCATCGAAGGGGCCTTGCAGCGCGCAATGACGGCCAACGCTGAGGGCAAGCCGGCCGTTCTCGATTTCGTAGTCGCCAAGGAGCGGCTCAAAGGCAGCACGGAGTTCTTTGCACGATGAAGGGACTTTCCTTCGGTCAGCCCGTCGGCGGGATTGTTCAGGCCGCGTACACGGTCGAGAACATCGGCGCCGCGATGCAGCACTACGTCGAGGCGCTCAATATCGGACCTTGGTTCGTGAGCGGGCCTTTTGTCCCCGCCAAGGGCCTCTACCGTGGCGAACCAACCGACATGAGCCTCACACTCGCCGTCGCGTTCACCGGTCACATGATGGTTGAGCTGATCGAGCAGCACGACACCAAGCCCTCAGTCTATCAGGAGACCATCAAGGCGAAGGGACACGGCTTTCACCACTGGGCAATTTGCTCCAAGGATTTCGATTCGGACGTCGCGCGCTATGAAGCGGCCGGCTATCCCGTCGTCTTCTCCGACATTTCCCCGCGTGGTGTGCGGATCGTCTACGTTGATACGCGACGAGACCTGCCGGGGATGTTGGAGATTATTGAGACCCCGGAGGCGCTTGAAGGAATCTATCACGGCTACTTCGCCGCGGCACAGGATTGGGACGGCACGGATCCGATCCGGCATTGGCCGTTAAAGACGGGAATCTCGAAATGAAGTCGCAGGAGCTCTTCGACGTTGCGGGGCTGTCCGTGGCGATCACCGGCGGGGCCAAGGGCCTTGGCCGTGCGTTCGCCGAAGCCATGGTGGACAACGGCGCGCGCGTCACGCTGTTCGATCGTGATCGGGAAACGCTGAACCGAACGGTTTCCGAGTTGAGCGCGCGGGGCGATGTCGACGGCAACGCGGTCGACGTCACCGATCGCGCCGCGATCGCATCGGCCGTCCACCAAATGGTCGAGAAGCGCGGCCGACTGGATGTGGTCTTCGCCAATGCCGGCATCGATGCGGGCCCTGGCTTCCTTTCGATGTCCGGCGAACGGGACCCGAAGGGCGCGATCGAAGCGATCCCCGACGCCCTCTGGGACAAGGTCATCGACACCAATCTGACGTCGATGTTCGCAACGATCAAGGCGGCTGCGCCTTACATGAAGCGGCAGAATGGCGGGCGCATCATTCTGACGGCCTCGATCGCGGGCGTTCGGCCGGGAGCCATCGTCGGCATGCCCTATCAAATCTCGAAGGCGGGCGTCGCGCACCTGGCCAAGCAATCGGCGCTCGAGCTGGCGCGATACAACATTCTCGTCAATGCGATCCTGCCGGGCCCGTTCCTGACCGAGCTCACGACGCCGGAGCTGCAGAAACGCTTCGAGGCGGGAAGCCCCATGCATCGCGTGGGCCGGCCCGAGGAGATCCAGGGACTTGCGCTGTTCCTGGCGTCTCCGGCATCGAGCTACATCACCGGAACGCACATCGTGATCGACGGCGGCTCGCTGCTCGGCCGCGCCGATTGACGCCTCCTGTGGAGACGCAAGATCAATGAAGGCAAATGCACTGTTCGATCTGACCGGCCATGTGGTCGTGGTCACGGGGGCTGCGTCCGGGATCGGTCTGGCGACGTCCCAGGTTGTCGCGGCCAACGGGGCCCGTGTCGTCATGATCGACGTCGACGGAGATCGGCTTGTCGGGGCCGCAAACAGCGTGCGGCCTGCGGGCGCGGGCGTCGACACGGTTGTGGTCGATGTGCGCCAGGGCGGGGAGGTCGCAGCCGCCATCGACGATTGTGTCGCGAAGTACGGCAGGCTGGACTGTGTGTTCGCGAACGCCGGAATCAGCGGCGGGCCCGGCTTCGGCAAGCCGGACGGCGTGCTAGAAACGGCTTCCCTTGAGCTCTGGAACAACTGCCTGCGCGTCAATCTCGATGGCGCATTTCACACCATGCAAGCCGCGGCGAAGCACATGAAGCCGCGGCGAAGCGGATCGATCGTGGTGACATCGTCCGTCGCCGCGCTTCGCGCCTCCGCAGCGCCGAGCTACGGCTACCATGCCGCCAAGGCCGGCATTGCGCAGGTGGTGCGCGCGGCGGCGCTCGAACTTGGACCGCACAATGTGCGAGTGAATGCGATCGCGCCGGGACCGTTCAAGACCAATATCGGCAACGGCCGGATGCACACGGCGGAAGGGGCGGCCTTGTTTGCGAGCACTGTGCCGCTCGGGCGGCTCGCTGAGCTCGGCGAAATCAAGGGTCTCGCGCTGCTCCTGGCTTCGCCGGCCTCGAGTTACATGACCGGGGCAATCATCCCGGTCGATGGCGGAACTCAAGCCTGATCAAACAAATCACAACCTAGTGCCGTTCAGACGTACTCGGCATAGGCGCTGCTTTGGCCGGCGAGTCCCTTCGGAAAGCGCACCATGGCATAGACAGAACGTTTTCGGCATTCGACTCCATACATGCTCCGGAGCGTGCGCTGCTGAGTTGTTAGGAGTGGACGCTGTTGACGCAAACCTGAGGCCCGTCCGATTGCCAGATGACGGCATCTGCTGCAAGTCGAGGAGAGCACAATAGCAGGCCGTTCCGAGTTTGAAGCCCGTCTAATGCCCCGATTGATTCCGATACTTGCTGAAGGTACAACCTCTCAAAGCCAGCCAAATTTTCCTGTGAATTCAAGACCAAAACTTTGCGGCGGGTATACCGTCGGCATTTGTCCGTCAGATTTGAAGATTTGTGCTTGCAAATCAACGACGAGACGTCGTTCGAAATGATTGAGTGGGAGTAGTGCGGCCGGCTGACATCGCGCAGTTTTGCGTAGGTAAGTTGACTTGCATCGCCTCCTTCGCATTGAGAATTCCGATCGATGTGTTTTGGTTTATCGCAGCAGACGATCGAAATCCAATGCGTCTTTACTGATGGAGTATCGCAGCGCGCTCGATCGTATAAAGGGGCCAGGCAGGTTCGGATGCAGAGTTGGCCAAAACCGTTACACCCATAAGTATAAGGAGGATGTGCAGGTCGCCGACGACTGCGCCAGCGCGCCATAGGGCTCGAATACGAAGGAGCACAGGCGCACAGGCCCAAAATCGTCGAGTACAAGAATGGAGATCGCCTGAAAGAGCCAGTGCGCTTAGAGATGATCATGAAGAAGAAGGTTCGTGCCGCCCCGCTCCACCGCCAGCATCTTTTGGCCCAAGAAACGCCGCAAGGGCGAATGGCTTAAGCGCCAAGAAGCTCCGCAGAAGGGTGAGGATGACACCAACGAGGTCATCACCCTTGAGATCGGCGGCAGCCCATAAACGTGTCTTAGAGAATCCCCGCCTCCGGCTGATGTGCGTCACTTGCAATGCTGAGCGAGGCGGATGCAATCCATGAGACTTTCCCGGCTGACCGGCTTGCCAAGAACACAAACGGCCCCCCCTTTGATCGCTCGTGCGCGAACTTGATCGTCAGCGAACGCCGAGATGACGATGACCGGAATCCTCGAGCCGGTCGCCGCTAGGCGGCTTTGCAACTCTAGGCCTGATATCCCGCCCAACCTAACGTCGGTGATTACACAAGTCGTCGCATCTAGTCGTCCGCGAGAAAGGAACTCTTCAGCAGAGGGGAATCCTTCCACCGCAAAACCCGAAGCGTCGAGCAAATCCTGCAATGCCTCCAAAACCGTCGGGTCGTCATCCACGCACGAGATCAAAGTTGGCTTGGTCACGAGCGTTTCCTTCAAAACTTTGGCATGCCACCGGGCAAGCCGCCTTCAACGATGGTCTGGTCGAGAGAACTGATAGGCGCGACACCAGCTAGGATTGGGATCTGGAAGATGAACCTGGTGCCGCCGGAGTGCCTCGGCTCGGCCCACAAACGTCCGCCATGTATCTCGACGATCGATCTGCAGATCGCCAAGCCCATACCCATGCCGTCCGGCTTGGTGGTGAAGAAGGCGTCAAAAATTTTGGCCGAACTGACCGGGTCGAGGCCCCGTCCCGTGTCTTCCACGCCGACCATCAGATTTCCCGCGACATCCCGCGTCTCGATCCGTAGCAATCTGGCTCTGCCGGTGACATCGACCATCGCGTCAATCGCATTCGCGACAAGATTGAGCACGACCTGCTGGAACTGGCCGCGATCGCCGACGACGCCAACGGCTCCCCGAAGGTCGACATCGAGAATTATGCCTTCCTTGCGGATTCTCCCCTGCGTCAGGTCGATGACCTCGCGGACGGCTCGGTCAGGGTCGAACTCCAGGTTTTCAGAGGGGGCATTCTTGAGTAGCGCGCGAATGCTCTTGATCACCTCGCTTGCCCGATGGCCATCTCGGACGACGCGTTGCGCGGCTGCTCGCGCCTTTTCGACTTCGGGCGGGCTTTTCTCGAGGCGAAGCAGGCAGGTTTCGCCGCTCGCGACGATCGCCATCAAGGGCTGATTGAGCTCGTGCGCGACGGAGGCCGCGAATTCGCCCATCGTCATGCGGCGGGCGATATTCTCCAGATCCGCCTGCGCCTTCCGCAAGGCTTCATCCGTCCGCCGCTGCTCCGTCAGATCCTTGCAGATCGATGCCGTGCCTCGTCTTTCTCCGGTCGTACTGTCGACGATATAGAAAAGATTCTGCAGGACGGGAATCGGCGCATTCGTCTTAAAATGTCTCAGATTCCGTTCTCCGGTCCACCGGCCGTCTCGCTCCAGAGCCGGGAGGATCTCCCTCAAATATCTGTCGTCTTCTTCGGCCGGCCTCAGGTCGCTGATCTGAACCCTGGAGACATCGGCGTCCAGTTCGATACCCACCATGCGCCTTCCGCCCGCGTTGATGTATCCATCACGCCCCTTTGACGGCAGATAGCCGATGAAGTCGCTGCTGTTTTCGACCACCGAGACCAGCATCTGCATTTGGTCGTGAGATGCCTGAAGACGATCCTGGGTCATCTTCAGATCGGCATACAAACGGGCGTTTTCGAGTGCGTTGGCGGCCTGCGAGGCCAAGGCTCGAAGTACCGCGGTGCGTTCCGGCGTGAACGCGTGCGTCGTCAGGCGGTTTTCCAGATATAGCGCCCCGACCAGATTCGATTGCTTCGTCAGAGGGAGGCACATCAACGCGCGAATGCGCTGGCCGCGAATGTAGGCGTCGGCAGCGAATTGACCCTCCATGGCGTCGTCCAACAGGACAGTCTGCTGAGTCCTCAAGACATAGCGCAGGATCGGCTGGCAAAGTTCGCTTGGAGAGGAAGTCTCGTTCCGAAGCTCGACCCTTACGACCCCGCCCACAACTCGAGCTTCCGCCTCGATTCGCGCATCCGCGCTGCCCGACAGGATCAGTAGCCCCCGGTCGGCGCCGGCATGTTCGAGGGCGATTGCCATGATGCGCTCGATCAGGCGATCGAGAACGATCTCGCCCGAGACCGCAAGCGATGTCTTCATGATTGCCGCCAAGTCAAGATGCTCCGGCGTATGGCCGGATCGCGCCTCCTCGGCAGATTGTCGCTTTGTCGCGTCCGGATCGAGCTCTTCGAGCTGCCGAACCTTCGGCATTGCGCCCCATTGCTGGTAACCCGCCCGGGCCCTCCTCAAATATCCCTCCGCCGCGGTGTCGGCTCCCGATGCCCGATAGAATTTACCGGCCAGCTCGGCGGCGATCGCCTCGTTCTGAACGAAGCCGTTCTCATGAGCAGACCGGATGGCGATCTCGTAGAACTTGATCGCCTCACTCGTTTCTCCACGAAGGCGCGCGAGTTCGGCTGCCAACAAAGCCTCGCGGTGTGCTTGGTTTTCCTGGCACCCTTTCGACCACCTCGCGATCCGCTGCCGATGCGCCTCGATTGCCTCGACGTAATCGTGACGCAGTGACGGCGAGACTCCCTGGCAGGCAGCGGCCAGCGCCAGGGCGGCGTAGAAATGGTACTCGCCGATCTCCAGAAAATGTTCGGTCGACCAGACCAGGCCTTTGGCGTTCCGCGCCGCCGCAAGCGCCTCCGGAATTTTCCCTGCCATGAAGTGCTGTTGCAGCTTGCAAATGTGATATCTGGCCGCTCCGACGGCAGATCGGGCGCCGGATTGCATGAGGCGCCGAGCGAACGCGAATTCGCTCCCGTCAGCCTCGGGAAACAGGCCGACGTCCGTCTGCTCGCCCCTAAGCGAACGAACGAGAAGCAATTGTGCGACGAGCGAGTCGATCGCCAGACCGAATTTCGCGCCTCGCATCGACGACAGCGCCGCTTCGAGCTCCCATTCAACCTCCGCAAGGGAGGCCCCGGAAGCCAACAGATTGGCCACCAAGCTCCTGACGCTGTAGGCCGCGTATGTAAGGTCGCCCGATGCGTAAGCCTCTTCTAGGGCGCGCCGGAGCACCTCGCGGCTAGACGAATAAGGTCGCGCCCATGGCAGCACGAGAGCTCCGAAGAAGGTATGGACTTTGGCCTTGAAGCGATCCAAGCCGCGCTTGTCCACCAGGTCGCAGCCGAGCTGGCCGAATCTCAGTGCCGCTTCATAATCGTCCTGGCGCAATCCCAAGACGATGCTGAGCAGCGCGTAGGCGCAAGCGGAAGCATCGCAATTGCCGTGCACAAGACTTAGGTTGGTCATGCGAATGACCGCCAGATAGAACAGGTTGTTGTCGGTGAAGGAGGCTGGCGCGAGGAAGTCCGCGAGCACGTCGATGGTCGCGAGCAGTTCGGGCTCTTGCAGCAGAGGGAGATCGATCATCGCCTCGATGGTCCGCTCGCCGAGTAGACGCCACATACTCGAAAGCTCCCGGTCCACTTCCTCGTCCGAAGGATGGGAAGACCATTCCAAGCCGGCTTGGCGCAGGCATTCGAGACCAACGGCGATCGCGCGATCCATCCTGTCGATGGTGGTGTACAGGGTCATGCGCAAGCGAGTTACCACCGCCCGATCGACCGTCGACAGGGCTAAATCCGCGAGACGGTCTAATCGTGTCTCCGCCTCCTCGTGAGCGCCCGTCAGCAATTCGCATTCCGCCCGGTTCAATTCGAGCTCGAAGCTCAGGCCGTGGTTTCGCGGCCCAGGTTCGATCCCCTGAAGCGCCAGCGCTGCCGCAGCGAAGTATTGCAAGGCTGCTGCATAGGCGATGGATGCTTTGGCACGGGTCCCGGCCGAAAGATTGAAGCGGACAACCTGCTCGCGTTCGTGGGGCGTTTCGATGAGATGTATGGAACGATTGTACTGCTCCACAATATCGAAGATCCGCTCGTCAACTTCCTTCGGGGAGAGTGTTTGGGCGAGAACTCTCGCCGTACGGAGATGCTGATGGGCGCGTTCGTCTAGGGGAATCCGCGAATAGGCAGCTTCTTGGATCCGATCGTGAGCAAAGGAGTATTCGTCGGCGCTCGCAGACACGAACTCCAGGCGGACCCCCTCCCAAAGCGCAGCCTCAAGCGCTTCGCGCGTCTCACCGTAGAGAGCAGCGAGGGTGGCTGTACTCGCTCCGTTGCCGATGCAGGCCAAGTGCTTCAAGGCCTTCTGCACGTGACTGGGCAGCCGATTCAAACGTGCCACCATGAGGTCCACGACATTGTCGGTGAACTTCCTCCGCGCGATCTGTCCGATGTCCCATGTCCAGCGCGCCCTATCGGTCGCGAACACAATCAATCCATCGTGCTCCAGCGAGGTGAGGAACTGGATGACGAAAAAGGGATTGCCTCCGGTTTTCGCGTGCACCAACTGCGCCAACGGCCGCGCGCGGTCCAGACGGCACCGCAATGCCCCGGCCACCAGTTCGGTGACCTCTCCGAGCGCGAGATTTGTCAAAGAGAGGCGGCGCAGAGGAACCTTGGATTCCTCGATATCTGAGAGCGTCGTCTTCAGGGGATGGCCGGAGCCGACTTCATCGTCCCGATAGGCAGCCACGAGAAGCAGGTGCCCCGACTGGTTACGCTCGCAGAGATTCCTGAGCAGGTCGAGGGTGTCCGGATCGCTCCAATGGAGATCGTCGAAAAAGATGACGAGAGGACGATCGGACCGCGCGAAGGCGCCGATGAACCGGCCGATCAATGTCTGGAAGCGGAGCCGTGCATCGTCCGGCGACAGCTCCGAGGCTTGCGGTTGTCTACCGATGATCACCTCCAGCTGCGGGACCAGGCTGACGATGGATTGTGCGCTATGGCCCAGAGCCTCCATCAGACGGTCCCGCCAGCGTAACAATTCGTCGTCGTTCTCACCCAGCGCGCCCTGGACAAGGTCCCGCAGCGCCTGCGTCAGAGCGGCGTACGGAACATCGCGCTTGTATTGGTCGAATTTGACCCGCGCGAAGGATCCCCGGCGGGCAGCGATGGCTCGGTTGAGCTCGTTCACGGCCGACGACTTACCAACGCCTGCACCGCCCGACACCAGGATCATTTCCGTCGAGCCGCCATTGGCGACCCTCTCGAAGGCGTTGAGCAGAAAATCGAGGTCTGATTTCCGACCGTAGAGCCGTTCGGGAATGAGAAGACGATCCAAACCATCATTCTCGCCGGGCGAAAAGGCATCGATCCTCTGGTGGGACTGCCAATCGTCTTGGCAACGCCGCAGGTCGGCGAGAACGCCAGAAGCGGTCTGGTATCGGTCCTCGGCGTTCTTGGCGAGGAGCTTCATGATGACGTCGCCGACAGGGGCGGGCACGCCATCCATGTGGGCCTCAGGTCGGAGGGGCTGTCGTGCGATATGACAGTGCATCCATTCGACGGCGTCGGCCGCCTCGAACGGCAGGCGCCCCGTGAGCATCTCGTAGAGGGTGACGCCCATGGAGTACAGATCGCTCCGGATATCGATCGACCGGTTCATCCGACCCGTTTGTTCCGGAGCCATGTAGGCAAGCGAGCCTGCGTATGCGTCGATCGAGGGGACAACTGTTCGCTCGCGCGTCAAACGCGATGCGATACCGAAACCCATGACGCGAACAATGTCCCTTTCGTCCACCAGCAGGTTTTCGGGATTGATGTTCTTATGGATGATGCCGGCCAGGTGTATTTGCCGCAGCGCTTCCGCCAGGCTCACAGACAGCCGAAGAAAAGCCGAGATTTCGAGAGCATGGCCGAGCCGTTCCTTGAGAGGCATGCCGCCGGGGTCGTCGAGAATGAGTGCCGGTCCTCCCTCGCCACGCTCCAAGTCGATGGGACGCACCGCCCAGGCGGCATCGAGGTCGCCGGCGATGGAGAACTCGTTCTCTAGCCGCTGCATCAATCCGGGATTGTGCCAGGCGCTGCGCGGCTTCCGAACCAGAACTTGGCGACCATCCGAGGACCGGCGCCCCCTCAACAGCGTAAAATCGTCATCTTCTCCAATGATTTGAAGTACGTGGCCGGAAAGGCCATCCGGGGTCGATCCGTCGGATTCCGCATCGTTGACCGACTCGGCGCAACCTTTCTGGCAGCGGAACTGCATGACGAGCCTTCCTGCGACGAGTGATGACCTACGAAGGAGTACCAAGAGACCCAAGCGGGCTCTATGGCACCAAGGTATCGGTGGCGTTGCTTCGGCGCGATGTTTGTTGCTCCGGAGCCCCTGAAAGCACATAATACCGCTTGCCGGATCACTGACGATCGGACGCATCATGGCTCGCAAGGCCGTCGAACATCGTGTCTTTTGGAAAGCCAGACGACGCGGTCTGTGGCCTGATGAGCTAGGGACCGCTCGCTTCGTCAGCGGAATCGAAGTCCAAAGGGAAGAGACATGACGACATCAAGCGCGGTTGACGCGGGCTCCTTGGTGCTCCCCTCCAAATCGAAGGTCTTCGTTGTCGACGATGATCCATCCGTTCGAGATTCTCTCGAAGAGCTGATCAGCACCAGAGGCTGGGAAACGGAGACGTTCGCCACGGCACAAGAGTTTCTCTCTCGGCCACAGGTCTTTGTTCCGAGCTGCCTGGTGCTCGACGTCAGTCTCCCGGGGCTCAGTGGTCTGGAGCTTCAGAATCACCTGGTAAGCCAAGGCATCAGCATTCCCATCATCTTCATCACGGGCCACGGCGACGTACCCATGACCGTCAAAGCGATGAAGGCCGGCGCGATGGAGTTTCTGACCAAGCCATTCTGTCACGGAGAGCTATTCGGAGCGATCGAACTCGCCCTCGCTCGCAGCCATTCCGCGATAGGTGGCGATGCGGAATTGCGCGAATTGCATGAACGCCACGGCTCGCTCAGTCGGCGCGAGCAGGAAGTGATGGCGTTGGTGGTCAAGGGCTTGTTGAACAAACAAGTGGGCTACGAGCTCGGGATCAGTGAGATCACCGTGAAGGCCCACCGAGGCAAGATGATGCGGAAAATGAGAGCGCGATCCTTGGCGGACCTCGTGATCATGGGCGCCAAGCTGAGGCAAGAGAAGTCGCAGAACTAGGCTTCATCGTAGCCTGCGACTTAGGCCTTCGCGACGGAGACGTGAGGGTAGAACCGGCCAGCAGGGCTCACGGCGCGCCGAAGCGTTTCCAGACACCGAGGCGGAAGACATACCGCCTCAGCTAGATCTGGGCGGATCCGCCGTCGACGAACAGTTCGCTGCCCGTCACAAAGCTGCTGTCGTCCGAAGCCAGGAAGACGGCGGCCAAGGCAACCTCGTTGGCATCTCCGAGCCTTCTTAGCGGTGTCGTCGCCTCCAGCCCTTTGATCATGTCGGTGTGCACATCGTCCGACGGCGCAAGCCCGTGCAATCCGGGAGTAGACGTCGCGCCAGGCACCAGCACGTTGACGCGGATCGCACGGTCGGCCAGATCTAGAACCCACGTACGCGCGAAATTCCGTATGGCCGCCTTGCTGGCGCTGTACACGCTGAAAGCAGGAGTGCCCTTCGTGCCGGTCGTCGACCCGGTCAAGATGATCGACGCGCCATTGCGCAGGAACGGTAGTGCCTTCTGAACGGTGAACAGCGTGCCCCGTACGTTGATGGAGAATATGCGATCGAAGTGCTGTTCGGTGATGGCACCTATCGGCGCGAAGTCTCCTACGCCGGCATTGGCGAACAACACGTCGATGGTGCCGGCTTCAGCGGCGACGATTTCATAGAGCGTGTCCAGGTCGCTGAGCTTCGAGATGTCGGCCTGGATGCCTCGAGCCCCGTTGCCGATGATCGATGTCGCTTCGTCGAGCTCCTTCCTGCGCCGTGCAGTAATGAAAACGCGCGCTCCTTCAAGAGCAAACTGCTTGGCGGTCGCCAATCCGATGCCGCTGTTGCCGCCAGTTATCACGGCAACCTTGCCAGTCAATCTTCCCATGGCCTTCTCCTTTTGAAACTCGTGCATTTTGCGGCAGTCGGCGAACGAGCGCCGTCCACCGCTTACCCCTTCAATCTCTGACGCACCTGCACGTCACGACGACCGATGTTCCCGTCGGTCCGGACCTGACGACCATTTCGCCGCCCATCGCGTGCACCAACTGATCCAGAATCCGCGAGCCCGCGCCCCCCAAGGCGATACCCATTCCCCGTCCATCGTCGGATACGATGCAGACCAGGGAGGCGCCGTCTTCGAGGATACTTACGCGAACAGTGCCGCTGTCTCGCCCGCCGAAGGCGTGGCGGGCGGCATTCGTCACGAGTTCGGCGATGACCAGCCCCAGCCTCTCGCAACGTTCGGCCGGCATATCACCGACTTCCGTGACTAGCTCGCACCTGACGCCCATCGGCCTGAGTAGTGCCTCCGAAAGAGACCTGCACAATTGCTCCATGTAGTCGGAAAGCGAGATCTTTCCTTGGAGTCCACCGACGACTAGAGACCTGTGCAGCATTCCGAACGCAGCAATCCTGGCCTCGCAACGCTCGAAGGAGCGCCGGGTCTCGGCGGAGACCGAACCGGCGAACTCGCGCCGAAGAGCGAAGGCAAGGACCATCAGAGTGTTGGCGAAACGATGATTGGTCTCCCGCAGGAGCACCATCTCATCGTAGTTCGGCCGCAAAGCCAGGCTTTGCCTGGCGGTGCCCATCTCTAAATTTCCTGACATCGCATCCTCCGACAAGATCGCCTCCTTGAAAGGCTTCTGGCTGATCGGTCGTGGAGACTGCCACGACGACCGACGTGCTGCGTCATAACTGCCGAGCGAATTGCTCGGAATCCATTGCACGATGGTATCGTCGAGGCGCTCGTCGTTCTTTTTCGAAATCGAACGGCATCGACCAATCCGAAGGTATCACCGACACCTTCGTGCAATGGATCATCGGCGGTTGTCCGATCATCTTCGCATCGTCGGTCGCGCAATCGCAGCGATCGAGAACGATAGTCGGAGATCGACGATGCGCGTTGCCATTCAGAGTTTAGATCGTCCCAAGTGGGACGCATCTTCGCGAGAATCGAGCGAACCGTGCGAAGTTCGTCCCGGCACGTCGTTCTTTGCGTTCGCGCACGGCGACTTCGAGATCAGCATCATAAGCGACGGATACCTCGAGATCCCGGAAGAGATTTTTGTGCCCTCAATGGCGCTTGGGGACCAGAGTGAGGTCGTCCAGCGTCTCGACACGGCGGGAGAGATCGTCCGTGCGCCCACTAATGTCCCCGTGCTGCGCTATCGTGACGAAGTGATCCTGTTCGACGTCGGTGGCGGCCAGAGATACCAGGCAACCGACGGCCGGCTCGTCGATAATCTGCAGGCTGCCGGCTTCCATCCGGCCGCGGTCACCAAAGTGGTCTTCACGCACGCGCATCCGGATCACACGGGCGCCACTCTCGCCTGCGACGGCTCGCTCCTGTTTCCGAACGCCGCTTACTTCGTTGGCGCGGCGGAGTGGGACTACTGGATGGATCCGGACTTCTTCAGCAAGGCCCCAGAGGGAATTCACGAATTCGGCAGGGGCGCGCAGCGTGATCTGGGCGCGGTCCGGGACCGGGCGGTCATGCTCAAGCCCGGGGATGACGTGATCAGCGGCATACGTGCGATCGACACCGCCGGTCATACGCCTGGGCACCTGTCATTCGAGCTCGCAGGGGACGTCGGGCTCATCATCGCTGCGGACGCGGCGACCAGTGAGATCGTCGGGGTCGAGCACCCCGACTGGCACTTCGGTTACGACAGCATTCCAGAACTAGCCGTCCGGAACAGGCGACGGCTGCTCGATCGGGCATCGACCGACAAGACAAAGCTCCTGGGATTCCACTGGACCTATCCAGGGCTTGGGTTCGTCGAGGCCCGCGGCAATTCCTACCGCTACGTCCCCATCGCGTGAGTCAAGCAGCACAGGAGTATTCGACATGACACATCCGAACGACCGGACGATCGGGTCGCATCTTGCCTCCCGTCGCAGCGTCCTGATTGGGGGAGTGGCCGGAGCGTCGGCGCTGGCCCTGATCGGACCTGCGCCGCTCGCGGCTCGGCCGCGAGAGATCGCTTCGGCGGACCGCCACGCAGGGCGCGCCATCAAGACGAAGGACGGCACCGACATCTTCTACAAGGATTGGGGAAGTGGTCCGACCGTCATTTTCAGTCACGGCTGGCCGCTCAATGCGGACGCCTGGGACGACCAGATGTTCTTCTTGGCTTCGCATGGCTTCCGTTGCATCGCATACGACCGGCGCGGACATGGTCGATCGGGGCAACCGTGGCGAGGAAACGACTACGACACGTTCGCAAGCGACCTGGCCGATCTCATCGACACGCTTCGACTTGAGCAGGTCACGCTTGTCGGCCACTCAGCCGGGGGCGGCGACATCGCGCGCTACGTCGGTCGGTTCGGCACCGGTCGTGTCGCGAAGTTGGTGCTGGTCTCGGCCATCCCGCCTTTGATGCTGAAGACTTCGGCGAACCCGGGCGGCGTGCCGATGGAGGTGTTCGACAACATCCGGTCGGCCGTTGCCAACGACCGCGCTCAATTCTACCGAGACCTCGGCGACGGGCCCTTCTATGGGGCCAACAGGCCGGGCTCGAGGGTCTCGCAAGGGGCCAAGGACGCGTTCTGGCTCAGCTGCATGCAGGTCGGACTGCGGGCGTCGTACGAGGGCATCAAGGCGTTCTCGGAGACCGATTTCACGACCGACCTGAAGAGGTTCGACGTTCCGACGCTGATCGTTCACGGCGAGGACGACCAAAACGTTCCGATCGCTAACTCGGCCTTGCTCTCATCGAAGATGATCGGAAAGGCGACCCTCAAGATCTATCCGGGCGCACCGCATGGGCTGACGCTCACCCACAAGGACCAGTTCAACGGCGATCTGCTCGGCTTCATGAAGGACGTGAGCTGAGGGAACGCCGACTACACCCCGCAACCCAAACGAGGACCACGACGATGAGCACGATCACGACCAAAGACGGCACGACGATCCACTACAAGGACTGGGGCAAGGGCCAGCCGATTACCTTCTCGCACGGATGGCCGCTCAACGCGGATGCCTGGGACGACCAGATGCTCTTCCTCGCCTCCCACGGCTTTCGCTGCATCGCTCACGATCGCCGAGGGCACGGCCGCTCGGGACAATCGTGGGAGGGCAACGATCTCGACACCTACGCCGATGATCTGGCCGAGCTCATGGATGCGCTCGATCTCAAGCAGACCATCATGGTCGGCCACTCGACTGGGGGCGGCGAGGTGACCCGCTATATCGGCCGTCATGGGACCAAGCGCGTCGCCAAGGCCGTGCTGGTGTCCGCCATCCCGCCGTTGATGCTCAAGACGCCGGCCAATCCGGGAGGACTGCCGATCGAGGTGTTCGACCAGATCCGTGCCGGCGTGAAGGGCGACCGATCGCAGTATTACCAGGACCTCAGCTTTCCGTTCTACGGCGCAAACCGCCCTGATTCGAAGGTGTCGCGCGGCATCAAGGACAGTTTCTGGCTGTGGTCGATGCAGGCCGGAGAAAAAGGTGCGTACGACTGCATCAAGGCTTTTTCGGAAACGGATCTTACGGCCGACCTCAAGAAGATCGACGTCCCGACCTTGGTGCTGCATGGCGACGACGATCAGATCGTCCCGATCGCGGATTCGGCGCTGCTGTCCTCGAAGCTCATCAAGGGCGCGACCTTGAAGGTCTATCCCGGTGCGCCCCATGGGCTCTTCGCCACGCACAAGGACCAGCTGAACAGCGATCTGCTGGCCTTCATTCAGGGCTGAAGCCCCCTCGAGCGAAGCGACGGGCGAACCGGCCCGCCGCTGAAGACCGCAAGATCGCGGTCGACAGGAAATCTTGGCTGCAAGATGTAAGCGAGGACGATCATGGAACACCGGAGTCAGAAGACCATGTCCCGGCGCGGGTTCTGCCTGTGCTGCTTGGGCGGCGCTGCGATGGCGGCGGGCGGATGGTTGACGCCGCGGCAGGCGTTCGCCGAGGCCAGAGGCATCGTCAGCCTCATCAAGGATAGCGCGGCGACATCGCCGATCGCCATCCACAAGGTGCGCGGCAACATCAGTGTTCTCGAGGGATCCGGCGGCAACATCGCCGTACTCACCGGGAAGGACGGCAAATTGCTGATCGATGCGGGCATCGGCGTGTCGCGACCGCAGTTGACCAAGGCCCTCGCAACCGTGAGCGACGCGCCCATCACGCACCTGGTCAACTCCCATTGGCATTTCGACCACACTGACGGAAATACCTGGCTGAACGAGAGCGGCGCTCAGATCATCGCTCACGAAAACACACGCAAACACCTCGCGGAGCTCCAGCGCGTCGAGGACTGGGACTACAATTTTCCTCCGATGCCGAAGGGCGGGATTCCGAGTGAGGTCTTCGCGACAGAAAAGACTCTGAAGATCAACGGCGCCTCCATTCTGCTGAAATACTACGGGCGCGCGCATACCGACAGCGATATCTGCACCATCTTCGGCGAGGCCGACGTCATTCATGCCGCGGATACCTTCTGGAGCGACATCTACCCGTTCATCGATTATTCGACCGGCGGCAGCATCGACGGAATGATCGCCGCATCTGACGCCACTCTCGCGGCGGCGACAAAGGACACGATCATTATCACCGGCCATGGAAAACCCGTCAGCAACCGCGCCGAACTGCAGCAGTGGCGCGACATGCTCGTAGATATCCGGGACGCGGTCGCCAGGCTCAAGCAGAAGGGAATGTCCCGCGACGAGACCGTCGCTGCGAAACCAACGGCCGCCTACGACGAGCGATACGGTCAGTTCCTCATCGATCCGGGCTTCTTCACCAGGCTCGTATACCAAGGCGTGTAGAGCGCCTGTTGACGAAGTCAGTCCGTCGAAGTGTCCTCCGCAACGTTCCGTTTCCGAAAAGGCCGACGTCCATGAAGAAGCACGTAGCATCAGTCCTGCTGAGAGCAGGCATGATGATGCTGTACACGCCGGTCCATGCTTACCCGGAGGGCTCGCCGATCTTCGGAGTGATCATCCCCGAAGGGTATCGCCAATGGGAGATGATCGCGCCTTCGCACGAAGAAGGTAATTTCAACGAACTCCGCGGCATCGTGGGCAACGCCATTTCCGTCAAGGCCTATCGAGAAGGGATCCTTCCGTTCCCCGACGGGGCAGTATTGGTCAAGCTCGCCTGGAAGCGCGTGCCTTCTGCCGAGTTTAACGGAGCATTCGTGCCAGGCCATGCCACGACGGTCCAGATCATGGTCAAGGACTCCAGAAGATACGCCTCCACCGGTGGATGGGGCTTTGGGCGGTTCATAGATGGTAGGCCCGTCGACCAGGCGCAGCACGAGACCTGTTTCGGCTGCCACCAGGCCAACGTGAAGGATCACGACTTCGTCTTCACGAGGTACGCGCCATGACATCGGCGAACACCGAAGGAAAAAGCGTCATGCCCCCGCAAATCGAGACATACTCGAGCGACGAACCAGGCCCGAGAGCGATGACGGCCGGTAGCTGGACAATCGTGACGGTGCTCCTGCTGCTGCTTGCCGGGACGCTAGTGATCGCGGTCCTCGGCTGGTCGTCAGGAAGCGGGGCCGACGTTCCGGCTTCCGGGTATGTCGCGCTTGCACTCGGGGTTCTGTTCTCCTTGGCCGTCGGGTTCGGCCTCATGGGACTTGTCTTTTACAGCAGTCGAGGAGGGTACGACGAGCCGCCCCTGCTGCTGCCGGCCGAGAAGACGGACGACAATCGACCGCAACCCGGCGCCGCGGCGGCAGCACTTGGCCTCATCGCGGAAGGCACCACGAGGAATCAGTCGTCCGCCAAGAAAAGGGAGCAACCATGATCCCGGCTTACAGCGATCATGCGGCCAACGAGCGAACCTTCCTTGCGTGGGTACGAACCGGAATCGCCATCATGTCGTTCGGCATCGTGGTGGAGAAATTCGATCTGTTCATCCAGACGCTGGCGATTTCCCAAGCCAACGACGCGATGCGCAGAGCGCAACTGGAGCGAATATCCGGTCATCTGGGCCCGCACGAGAGCATCGCCCTCGTCGCCGGCGGCGTCGCGCTGATAGCGATCCAGACGCTGCGCTTCGCATGCAACAGCCGTCTGCTGGACGACGCCGCGCCGCAGGCCTCGAGGGCTGTTCTCACGAGTTCGGTCGTTTCGTCGCTACTCATTCTGCTTCTCGCGGCCGTTGCAACCTACCAGGCCTTCGACTGATCCGCTGAGTCAAAATAATTCATCGACCTTGAGGGAGAGGATGTCCATGCCGGAAGACTACAGAGACGAAGTGCTTTCGCGGCGATGGTTCTTGACGGCGACGGCGGGGGCTGCGGGGGCGGTCATCGCCAGTGCCGCCTCCGCCGAGACCTTGGCCGACGTGCCCGATCGGGGGCCGGGGGCCGATCTGGGCGCGCATAGCGAACGCTCCCGTTTCGCCAAGCTCGACCGCATTCCGGAGTCAACACCCGGCAAGCGGAACATCGATCCGAGCGATGCCATCAATTCAAAGACGCCTCACCAGAAACTGGTCGGCAACATCACGCCGACCGATCTGCACTACGAGCGCAGCCATTCCGGCGTGCCCGACATCGACCCGACGCAACACCGGCTGCTGATCCACGGCATGGTCGGGAAGCCGCTGGTGTTCAGCGTCGATGATCTCAGGCGTATGCCGTCGATCACGCGGATCGTCTTCATCGAATGCACCGGCAATGGCTGGGAAAACTGGAAGAAGGCCGATCCCGAAGTGACTGTGCAGAATACCCACGGTCTCGTCAGTACCAACGAATGGACCGGCGTGCCGCTGAAGTTCCTGGTTGACCTCGTCGCCAGGGATAAGGGAGCCAACTGGATGCTGGCGGAGGGCGGGGATGGCGCCGGAGTCGACCGCAGTATTCCGCTGACCGAGGAGATCATGAACGAGGCGTTCGTTGCCTACGGCCAGAACGGGGAACCGTTGCGCCCCGCGCACGGCTTTCCGATGCGTCTGCTGATGCCGGGCTTCGAGGGCAATCTTCACATCAAATGGCTGCGCCGCCTCAAGTTCGGCGCGGCCCCCTGGATGACCCGCTGGGAGACCGCACGCTACACGCAGCTACTGGCGGACGGCAAGGCGCGGCAGTTTCAGCTGCGGATGGAGACCAACTCCGTCATCACCCAGCCTTCGGGCATGATGCAGATCCAGCCGGGCTACAACCGTATCTCCGGCCTCGCATGGAGCGGCCACGGCAAGATCGCCAAGGTCGAGATCTCGACCGACGGCGCCAGAACCTGGAAGCAGGCGCAATTGACGCAGCCGGTGCTGTCCAAGGCGCAGGTTCGCTTTCAGATGGACTGGGTCTGGGATGGCAAACCGACCAAGATCGTGAGCCGCTCGACCGACGAGAAGGGCAATGTTCAGCCAGACCGGGCGTCCTTTATCGCCGCCACGGGGACCAACGCGCTGTTTCACTACAACGCCCAGCAGACCTGGAGCATCGACGAGGCAGGGAGGGTCCGCAATGTCCTCGCATAAGAAGCTCCTTGGCACCGGCATCCTGGCCGTTGGTCTGCTCGCGGCCCCAGCGATTGCATCCGACTTCGGCCGCCCTGCGTCGCCCCAGGAGATCAAGCTATGGGACATCGATGTCGGTCCCGATGGCAAGGGCCTTCCTGACGGCGGCGGCACCGTCGTACAGGGCAAACAGATCTTTGCCGACAATTGCGCGGCCTGTCATGGCGAGAACGGCCAGGGCGGCATAAAGGATCGTCTCGTCGGCGGACAGGGAACGCTCGCCTCCAACATGCCGATCAAGACCGTCGGTAGTTTCTGGCCCTATGCAACGACATTGTTCGATTACATCCGCCGCGCGATGCCCTATCCGACCCCGGGCTCGCTCAGCACCGACGAGACCTATGCCGTCTCCGCCTACATCCTGAGCCTCAACGGGATCGTCCCGGCGGATGGGAAGGTCGACAGGGACTCGTTGCCGAAAATCAAGATGCCCAATCGCGACGGATTCGTCCCGGATCCTGAGTTCGATTTGCGTCAGAAAAGGAAATGACGATGGTCTGGAAGAACATGCGGTGGCTGAGAGCGGTCGTGATCGCCTGGTCGACGGTGGCTCTATATTCGACAGTGATGGCAGGAGAGACGAAGATGGCTGCAGAAGGGTTGACGACGGTGAAGAGCGCATACGGTGCGTCGGAAACAATGGAGCGGCTGAAGGATGCCGTTCGCTCCAAGGGCATGACGATCTTCGCACAGATTGACCATGCGGCGGGGGCGAAGGAGGTCGGAATGCCGTTGCGGCCTACAGATTTGCTCATCTTCGGTAGTCCAAAAGGTGGCACGCCGCTCATGCAATCGGTTCAAACAATTGGAATCGATCTGCCGCTCAAGGCGCTGGTCTGGCAGGACGAGACCGGCGTCACTTGGGTATCCTACAACGCTCCCGCTTGGGCGGCGGAGAGACACCATGCGAGCGCCCGGGAGGCGGTTCGAGCAATGAGCGCGGGCATCGAGGCGGTTGTCTCGGCAGCGGCTTCGGCGAGCCCGGCCCGCTAGTTGGCACGCGAGCTGACAGTTTAGAGCCGCAGCTGACGCCAGCCATCAAGAACCGGAATATCGAACCAACTGCCGGGCACGCTCCAAAGGGCGGATCTGCGCGGTTTCGATCAAACCTTGAGATTGGAGAAGTCGCATGTCTTTCGCACTCAACTATTTGAACAGGCGAGCGGCCCTAGGCTTGTTCAGCCAAGCGGCGCTGTTAACGGTCGCGAGAAAAGCGGACGCATCGGGCAATCAGGAGCTCGATGCCGATTTAGAACTGTTCAAGCAAAGGCTCGCGTCTGCGCCTCGCCGGCGAAGCTTCGGTTCGGTACCATTGGTGGTAACCTCAGTTGAGCAATGGGACCATGAGGCAGCATCCATTCTACTCTCATACGGCAACCGAGCGCGGCAGGTCTGGGAGTGCACGGAACTCGGCGCGCCATGGCTCAACCTCATGAGAGAGGCCTTGAACGGGCAGGTTTTCGCACACGGAAATCCTGGATTCCTTGCCGCAGGAGCTGTTCACGGATCGGCCCACCTTGCTCTATTCGACCAAACTGCATGGGAGAGACACGGATTGGCGAGGCTTGCGGGAGGCGTCGCGACGACGAATTCCTACTTCGAATCCAGGAGGAAGACGTCTCGGTCGGATAGTCTGCAGGATCCGATGGGATTCTACGGTCCGGAAAACAACAACATAGCGACGCTTCAGGATAGAGGCATGGTCTTCATCGCGTGCCACGACTCGATCCATGCCATCGCCCGAAACCTCACCCGCTTGGACCGCGGAGATGTAGCCGACGCGGACGCGCTGGCAGCGGACCTGACAAATCATCTTGTTTCCGGCACCGTTTTAGTCCCGAGCGTAGTAGCCTTCTTGGTTGAGTTGCAAAGGTTTGGCTTCACCTATGCAAAGGGAGCTTGAACGACTAGGAGGCCTCGATCCGGGAAAACAGGTCAAGCAACAATTTGGGGCCCGGGGCTGCTGACTCACCTATTCTGACGCCATATCACCGACAGAGGACATCGTCGAGCTTAGCCTCTCGCGACAGCAAGAGCTAGGTTCTCCGGTCAAAACGCCGGCCTACGGTTCATGGCGGACGTCTTTACCGAGATGTGCCCAAAGAGAGACAAGACATCCTGCGCTGATATCGGGCCACACTCTCATGGATAGCTGCGCCCCGTAGCTTGTGAGGCGCCGCGACGGCACATGAAGCCAACGACAAAACCAGGGGGCTCCCAATCTCTGACGGTATTTGAGCTCACCCCAACCAGAACGGTAACGGCAATCTTGACCATGCCGGCCCCGCTGATCACTCGATTGACACCGATAGGTGGTGAAATCTTGGAGAGCGCAGACGACCCAAATTTTTCTGTGGATTCAAGACCAAAAGATTGAGGCGGGTATACCGTCGGCATTGTCCGTCAGACTTGCAAAATTGTGCTGCCAAATCAACGATGCTACTTTGGCTGAAATGATAGAGTGGGCGTAGTGCGATTGGCTGTTGTTGCGCGCCTTGGAGTAGTCGGAACGGTGGTCTCTTTTGCTTTGCTCCGACATTCCGGCGCTGGCGCGAGTTATGAGGCTCGACTTAACCCGATCCGAACCGGCATTTCACCTCAGTTTCGCTGACTGCGTACTGTGGCGAAGCATAGCGTGCAGAAAGGCTGAAGGCGTGGACTGCTTTTTGGAGGAGCGCCGGCTACGCGGAAACCGGACCTTGGTTGATTGGCGTTAGTCCTTTTGGTTGTTGTCTTGCCGGCATACAGACGAGATCGCCGCCTGAAGCAGTCGAAGCAGGCGACGTTATCCCGTGCGGCAGGACGATGTCATTGCCGCGTTTGCTACGTCCGAAGCGGCACCGCAATCATGCGGACGGGGCGTTCAGGGAACCTCAGTTTCCCGCGCTCTGTCCGCCATCGACGTGCAGGATCTCACCGGTGGTGAAGCCTGCTCCCTCGAGGTACATCACCGCATCGACAATCTCGCTCACTTCGCCCATGCGTCCGATCGGATGCAGCCCGGCCAGGAATTCATACATTTCCGGCGCATGCATTGGCGTTTTCGTCGCGCCCGGCGCGACGGCGTTGACGCGGATTCCTCGGCTTGCATATTCGACTGCGAGCGATTTCGTAGCCGCGTTCAGGCCGCCTTTCGTCAAAGCTGCCAAAACAGACGGTGCGCGGCTGTCAACGTTCTCGTCGAGACTGCTGGTGATCTGCACAATATGCCCGGATCTTCGCTTGAGCATTTCCGCGACAGCGCGTTGAGTGATGTGGAAAAAGCCGTTGAGATTGATCGCCAGGATACTGGCATAATCTTTTGACGTATATTCGGTGAATGGCTTTCCGATGAAGATGCCGGCGTTGTTGATAAGGGTATCCACGCGGCCGAAGCGCTCGACCGCCAGCGATACGATGCGTTCCGCAGTGGCTGGATCGGTGATGTCCCCGGCTACGGCTAGGATTTCCGGATCAGACGACGGCCTGATCGAGCGGGAATTTGCGACAACGCGAAAATCGCGATCGCGATAAGCCCTGACAAGCGCCTCACCTATACCCTGCGACGCGCCTGTGATGATCACGACTTTCTGACTAGTACCCATGATGGGCCTCCATGTTGGACGGAACGGCGGGCTGAGCCCGCCGCGTTTGTTCTGTTACTGCGCGGTCCAGCCACCATCGACCGAGATTGCCGTGCCCGTTATCTGGTCTGCAGCTGGCGAACAGAGGAAGGCCACCGTCCCGCCAAGCTGCGAGGGAGAGACAAACTCGAGGGACGGCTGCTTCTCAGCCAAAATCTCCTCGGCCGCCTCCTTTTGGCTTATGTGTTTTTGCGCGGCGATATCGCTGATTTGCTTTTCCACCAAAGGCGTTCGTACCCAGCCAGGACAAACTGTATTGCAGGTGACGCCACTGCCAGCCGTCTCCAGGCCGACCACTTTGGTCAGACCGACGAGCCCGTGCTTGGCTGCGACGTAGGCCGCCTTGTGGGTCGACGCGACCAGGCCGTGCGTCGAAGCGATGTTGACGATGCGTCCCCACCGCTGCTTTTTCATTTGCGGCACCGCCGCGGCGATCCCGTGAAACGCGGCGGACAGGTTGACGTCGAGTATTGCGTTCCACTTGGCAGCAGGAAATTCCTCAACGGGCGCAGTGAACTGGATGCCGGCATTGTTGACCAGGATGTCGAGACGACCGAATGTCTCGATCGTTCTGGCGATCAGTGCGCGCACGGCTTGTTCCTTTGACATATCGGCGCCGTCGTAGATGACGCGCACGCCGTGCTCACGCTCGATGTCGCTGCGGATCGTCTCGATTTCGCTCGCATCGCCGAAGCCGTTCAACACCACGTTTGCGCCGAGCCTGGCTAATTCCTTGGCGATGCCGAGCCCGATGCCGCTGGTGGATCCGGTGACGATTGCGACTTTGCTTTTCAACATGGAGGGTTCCTTTTCGGTGTGGGAGAAATGAAGCTGCGCGGAGGATGGTCAATGGGCACCGCCGGCGTCGAGGCGATCGGGCTTTTTGAGCATCAGCGCGGCTGCCAGAGCGACGATCTGCGAGACGCCGAGCAGATAGAAAGTGTCGCTGAAGCCGAGGATGAAGGCCTGCTTCTGGATGATCCTGCCGATCGCGACATAGGCGTGATGAGCTGCATCGACGCGGTCGGTCACGCCGTGGCTCATGAAATATTGGGTGAGCTGGTCGAGGCGCGCGCGGGTAGCCTGCTCGAACATCGTGACCTGCTGCGTGAGGACGTTGGAATGATATTGCTCGCGCTTGGTCAGGAGAGTTTGAAGCGCGGCGATGCCGATCGCCCCACCGAGGTTGCGCATCATGTTGAACAAGGCGGACGCGGAGCCGGCGTTCTCGGCCTCGATTCCGGCGGTGGCTACCGCCGAGAGCGGCGCAAAGACGAGGGCTTGCCCAAGGGCGCGGATAACGTTGGGCCAGAAGAGTTGATCGGCCGCGTAGTCGTTGGTCATGTAGATGTTGAAGAAGTTGGACCCTCCAAAGAGCACGAAGCCGATGCCTATGACGAGGCGTGGATCGAGCCGTTGCATGAGGCGGGGCACCAGCGGGATCAACAGTAGCTGCGGCAAGCCGGTCCACGCCAGCACCATGCCAATCTGCTCGGAGTTGTAGCCCTGGATGCGAGAGAGATAGACCGGCAGGACATAGACGGAGCCGTATAGCGACACACCGAGCAAGAAGTTCGCGAGCACGCCGAAGCCGAAATTGCGACGGAACAGGATTCGCAGGTTGAGCAGCGGCTTCCTCGCAGTGAGCTCGATGGCCAGGAACAGCGTCAAAGCAATCGCCGCGACGATGGCCAGCCGAACGATGAAGGACGAACCGAACCAATCGTCCTTGTTGCCTTCCTCCAGCACGGTCTGAAGCGAGGCGAGCCCAATCGCCATCGTGGCGATGCCGGCCCAATCGCCTTCGCGCAGCAGGCAAAGCCGCATAGGCGCCCGTTCCAGCGACGCGTAGAGCATGGTGATCATGACTGCGCCCGGGACGACGTTGACGTAGAAGACATACTCCCAACCAAAATTCTCGGTGAGATAGCCCCCGATGGTCGGACCGATCGCGGGGGCGAATGTCGCGGAAATCGCGAACATCGCCAGCCCGATCGGCTGCTTGGGTTTCGGCAGCAGCGTGATGATCAGGGTGAAGGCCATGGGAATCAGGACGCCGCCGGTAAAGCCCTGTACGGCGCGGAGCACGATCATCTGCGGCAAGTTCTGGGCGAGCGCGCAGGCAGCCGAAAACACCAGGAACAGGAAGGCATTGGTGAGCAGATAAATGCGGACCGAGAACACTTGGGCGAGCCAGCCACTCAAGGGAATGACCACTATCTCGGCGATCAGATAGGAGGTCGAGATCCACCCGCCGTCATCGATGCCCGCACCGATCCCACCCTGAATGTTGGCAAGAGAGGCATTGACGATCTGGATGTTGAGGACGGCCATGAAGGCACCTAGCGTCGCTCCGGTCACGGCGAGCCAGGTTTTTGCGGATACTCCGGGAGCGGTGGCGGGCGACCGATGGTCACTGGGCTCGGAATCGGTCGTGGTTTGTAGTGTCGTCATGGCCGTGTGCTCAGGTGCGAAAGAGGTTGGCTTCGTTAGCCGCGGGGTTTGCCGTCACGCGAGGCGAGCCGCTTCTCAGCTTCGCTCTCCGCGACAACGGCCGACTTGGTATCGATGGTCGGCTCCGCCGACATGCCGGGGCGCAGGCTGCCGTTCAGGCTCTGGTCGTCGAGCACGATCTTCACCGGGACGCGCTGCACGATCTTCGTGAAGTTTCCAGTGGCGTTGTCCGGAGGCAGCAGGGCGAACTCGAGGCCGCTCGCCGGCGATAGGCTGTCGACATGCCCCTTCAACCTGGTTGCGTGGAAGCCGTCGACGCGCAACTCGACCGGCTGGCCATTGCGAACGTGGGTGAGTTGGGTTTCCTTGAAGTTCGCGACCACATAAACCGCGTCGAGCGGCACCACTGCCATGAGCTGAGTCCCGGCCTGGACATATTGGCCGACGCGGAGCGTCCGTGCGCCGACCGTGCCGTCCATAGGCGCTGCGATTTCCGTATAAGAGAGGTTCAGGGAGGCCTGGTGCTCGATTGCGCGGGCCCGATCGAGTTGTGCGACAGCTTGGGCCCGCTGGGTCGCGAGCACCTCGATCTTCTTGCTGGCCGCGAGCAATCCTGCCTTGCCTTGTTGCAGCTGGGCGGTCTGAGAGCGCAGCGCTGCATCGGTCTGCTGGGCCCGTTGGATTGTCCCTGAGCCGGACTTCATGAGCTCGTCGTAGCGGGCACGCTCCTGCTGCGCGAATTTCAGACCGGCTTCGGTCGCATCGACTTCGGCCGCTTGCTGTTGAATCAGCGGCTCCTGCAATTCGATTTGCGCGTCGATGTTCCTCACCGTAGCTTCGGAAGCGGCTACGTCGGCCTTGGCCTGGTTCAGCGCAGTCTTGAGATCGCGGTCGTCAATGCGAGCCAGCAATTGGCCGGCTCTCACCGATTCGTTGTCGGTAACCAGGACTTCAGCGATGTAGCCGGAGATCTTCGGTGCGATGATCGTGGAATCGGCTTTGACATAAGCGTCGTCTGTGGTTTCGAGGTAGCGCCCCGCCGTGAGGTAGTAGTGGCCGTAGGCTGTAGCCCCGGCGACACCGAGCGCTGCGGCGAATGCGAGTGCCGCGCGCCGGATTGCCTGGCGCGATGGAGCAAGGCCGATCTTGACCTTGTCTTCGGGAGCGTAAGAAGTGGTCGACATGGTTGTCTCCGAAAGCTCTGGGACGCCAGATCTCAGTCGTGGCGATGGACGTCATGGGTGACGATGCCGAGGTCGGGATTGGGCGGGTCCAGCCGCCGCGGCTCGGCCAGCGTGCGGCGGATGTCGTCTAAGCCGCTTTGCCAATGAGCTCGCATCGCGCTCAGCCCGAACTCGTAGTCCTTCGAGTGGCCCTCGTAGATCTTAGACTGGTAGATCAGATGAATGATGTTGTGGGAGCTGTGGCGAGCCAAATCCGCAATAGCCCGAATTTCCGGATCCCGCTTTGCGCTTTCCGGCAGCTTCTCCATCGTTCGCTGCAGCGCCCGGCGCATCTCCTGCATCCGTAGCGCCTGATTTGTTATGGCGCGCGTTCGGCTCGAATACTGAATGTCCTTCTGGCGGCTCGACACCTCCATCATGTCGTGCGGGACACGTCCCTGCGCGGACCAGAGATCAACTTGAAACGTCAGCGTCTCGCCCGGCTCGCCGGATAGCACGCGGGACAGCGGTGTATTCCAGGCGACGCCGCCATCCCAGTAGTGTTCACCTTCGATGTCCACTGCCGGAAATGCCGGCGGCAAGGCGCCGGAAGCCATGAAATGCTTCGGCCCCAGCCGGCGTTCGGCAGTGTCGAAATAGGTGAGATTGCCAGTGCGCACGTTGACCGCGCCGACGCTGACGCGCACGTCGCCCGAGTTCAAGCGATCAAAATCGACGAGCCTTTCGAGCGTCCGGCTCAGCGGTGCTGTGTCGTAGTAGCTCGTCGCTGCTTCGCCCGAGAAGGGTGACCAGAGCGGCGAGGGAAAGCGCGGCTTGAAGAAGCCCGGCTGCCCCTGGAACAAGGCCCGCATGGCGGCAAAAGCGTTGTTGAGCGAGCGCATGTCGAATGCGAACGGCAAGGCATCGCCCAGCCCTTCGCCGGCGGGCCATCCCGCTGGACACGCGCAGATGGTCTCCCAGAACTCACGCAGCCGTTCGACCCGTTCAGGCTCTGGCGAGCCTGCGATAATGGCCGCATTGAGTGCTCCGATCGAAATGCCAGCGATCCAGTTCGGCCGTATGCCGGCCTCGTGCAAGCCCTCATAGACTCCTGCCTGATAGGCCCCCAAGGCTCCGCCCCCTTGCAAGACCAAGGCGACGACGTCATAGGGCAAGGACCTGGACTGCTCTGCCGCAGCACTCGTCTGCTCGCGCATCACATTCAACATGTTGCAAACTCCCGATATCGCGGCTGCTCCGGTCAGCGCGCGTTTGCCTCGATCAAGATTTCGGAGTCGAGCTGTCGTGCGGTCCGACCTGGCGAGAGGTAATCGTGGACCACGGTACCCAGCCCGAGCGTCAGGTCGGCGACGAGGTGCTTGGCCGACAACACTTGAAGAACCGGAAGCTCGGCGACGGGAGCAAGTGCGTGCGAATACAAGTCCAGTGCAGCTGGCCCCGTCCAAGAGCCTTTCACCGTGATGTCTTCGAGGTAATAGCGCACGAGCTCGCAGATGCGCGGCGTGCCGTCGACATGCGGGATGATCTTGAGCAGGAAGTTGGGAGCGGTAAGCTTCTTTGCTTCGATCTCGGTATCGAGGGCGCGGTGCTTGTAGCCCATGGTGCCGGTCGCGATGCGGACCGAGCCATAATTCAGAGTGCCGACGAGCGTGTCGATCTCGACCGCGAGCTTAGGTTGGGCGAGCTTCTTGGGAAAGCCCCACAGCTCGCGACCTCCCGCGATCGGCGGATGGTCGTTAAGGAACATCTGATGGGTAAAGCTGCCGGCCTGGCCGCGATACGACACCGGGATGACCTGTCCGCTTTCGGTGTAGTCGCCAAAGCCGGTTGAATCAGGCATCCGGATGAATTCGTAGTTCACCACAGCATCGGTTACTTCCAGCGGTTCTGGCACGATACGGCGCAGCGCTTCGATATCGGTGCGGTACTGGATGATGAAGTATTCGCGATTGACGAAACGGTAGGGGCCGGCAGGAAAGGCCGGGTTGGTGAGCGGCATCGCGAAGGCCGCCGTGCGTACGGTGTCGTGTTTCATTGGAGGAAATCCTGGTTGAGCGCTTGTGATCGGGCCGCGCCCTTCGAGAGAAGCGCGGCCCGACGGTCCCTACAGCTCGCTGACGTGCTCTGGATCGGCCGACGCCAGCGCCGCGGCGCGCTCGGCGCGTGGCGGGTAGATCCACACCGTGTTGATCTGCTGCTTGGTCTTCTTCGCCTCGTCTCCGACGAATTTCAGTTTCCGCTCCCAGCCGAGTGTGAAGATTGCGCCTGCTTCTCCGAGATCGAGGCAAGTGGCGTATGCGACCTGGTGATAGGGTTTGGTCGGCACGCCCAGAAGCTCGGCGGCGGCGTTGTTGCCGGCAAAAGCACCCATGCGCAGCGCGTGCTGACAGGACATCAGCGCGTAGTTGCCGGCGTCATCGCATGCGGCGCGTGCGGCATCGCCGGTAGCAAATACCCCCGCGACGCCAGGCACGCGTAAGTCGCGGTCCACCAGCAGCCTGCCCAGCTTGTCGCGCTCGGCGGGGATCTGTGCGGTCAACGGCGCTGCGCGCATGCCCGCGGCCCATATCACCGTCTCGGTCTCGATGCGTTCGCCGGTGGAGAGCAAGACGCCGGATCCGTCGAGCAATTCGACGCTCGCGCCGATCCGGGTCTCGATGCCGAGCTTCTTCAGGGCGTCCTCGATGACGGGGCGAGAATCCGAGCCCATGTCGGGAGCGATCGCCTTGCTGCGATCGACTATCACGATGCGTGGCTTTGCATCCTTGCCGAGGATCGCGCGAAGCCGCGCAGGCATCTCAGTCGCCGCCTCGATGCCGGTGAAACCGCCGCCGGCGACGACAACCGTGTCGCGCCCGTTCGTGGCCGGCCGGCTGGCAAGGCTATGGAGGTGCTTGTCGAGAGCAACCGCATCGGCGAGCTGGTCGACACTGAAGCCGTGCTCGGAAAGGCCGGGAACGTTCGGACGGAAAAGCCGGCTGCCGCTAGCGACGACCAGCCGATCGTAAGTTAACTGCTTCTTCGTGCTCTCCGCTGTAGCGATAGTTACCGCGCGAGAATTGGTATCGATCGTTTCGGCGCTGCCCTGCACATAAACAACGTCGATGGATTTGAGGACGTCCGCCAGAGGCGCGGTCAACGTTTCGGGTTTCGGTTCATAAAGCCGCGGACGAACTACCAGTGTCGGCTCGGGCGCGACCAGCGCGATCTCGAGCTCCTCGGGGGTGGCGCCCCTGATGTCGCGGAGGCGGGCGGCGGAAAGTGCGGCATACATGCCGGCGAAGCCAGCGCCAATGATAACAAGTCGCATTTTATCTACTCCTCTGGTTTGACGTCTCGGGACACACGCGCGTCACCACCGCCGCTCCCCGGTAAGGAGACGACTTGCCGCGATTGCGACACGCAAAAGATGTGAATCGAAGAAAGCTAGTCGCTCATGGAGCGCTGCAGTCCGGCGTTAGCGGCGTTTCGCATGCTGCGTGACAGCCTCGTGACGCCATCGGCCAGCCGAGCCGAAGGGCGATCGGCTCGCTTGTGCGTAAAAACCCGCCGTCGTGGAACGCGACAGCTTCGTTTCTGGTCACGATCGACGTCGCAGCAGCCGGCGGAATTTCGACTTCTTCGCCCGTTGCCGACGTGAAGCGGACGCTGAGTGACAACCCGTAGACCAGCGCTGTTGCGATAGCCCTCCGTGGCCGGGCCATCCCGAGGAGGGCGACACTGTGCTTCCAGGCCATTGTTCGTCTCCATCCATTGTCGGTGTTCGATGCCATAGATTTACAGGAGTGGAGCCGCTGCTGCGCCAGAGCGATTGATGTGATTGCAGAGAGATTGCTGTTAGCGCACGCGCCTGCGCCAATCGCTTGGAGTTTCACCTGTCAAATTCTTGAATGCGGCGGCGAAAGCGGTCTGCGACGCGTAGCCAAGCTCCTTTGCCACCGATTCGATTGCCACATCGGTTTCCTTGAGCATGTCCATGGCGCGCTCGAGCCGCTGCTGGCGCAACCAGGCGTGAGGCGAAAGACCCGTGCTTTCCTTGAAGGCGCGGCAGAAGTGGAAGCGCGACAGGCCGGCGTCAGAAGCGAGGGCTGCCAGAGAGACGTCTGAATCGCTGTCCGAACGCAGTCGCTCGATCGCGCGCCGCAGCGCATGGGGAGCCAGCCCGCCCTTAATCGGCTCAGCGGCGGCTAGTGCGCCGGAATGCTCCGCCAGGATGCGCGTCGCCAGGAGATCAGTCAGCCGCTGTCTGAACAGGGCGTCCAGCACGGCATTGCCCTCCAGCGCATCGGCCGCACTCATCAACAAACCTGATGTGACGGGATCAGGATGCCCAGTGCGCTCCAAGAGATCTCCGGGAGCCGGCGCGTCGGCTTCGCGGGCAATGCGCTCAAGTGTCGCGTGCGGAAGATAAAGTTGGACGACGTCGACAGGTCCGGGAATATCCCATCTGGCGCTTGAACCCGCGGGAATGATCGTCACAACTCCGGAACGCGCCGTTCCAATCGCCACGGACTTTCCCGTGCGCCGCTCCAGGCGCTGGACCCCCGTCGGATACGCCATAATGACGTGGTCAGTCATGGGCTGGACGACGTCGTGCAGAGCACCGTGCTTCCAATGCGCGATGCCGCCATTGGATGGATCCGAGGCAATCTGGAGCGGCGCTGTCTTGAGGATACGGGCCATCTCCGCATCGGCGGCTCGTCGCTCGGCGGCCACTGAGGTACTGGGGCGCGCGCTTGGTGCGGCAAGCAGAGCCTCCAAAGGATCGTGTGGGATCGGCTTGTCCATAAAGCGGTCCTCGCATTCGGCAGACACTTCGAGGTCGAGAGTGTTTGTTGCTAACGCACGCGCCGCCGCCAATCGCTTGGCGTCTCTCCGCTCAATCGCCTGAAGGCTGCGGCGAAGGCGGTTTGCGAGGCGTAGCCAAGCTCTGCTGCCACCATGGCAACCGATGTGTCGGTGTCGCGAAGCATGGTCATGGCCTGCTGGAGCCGGTGTTGGCGCAGCCAGCCGTGAGGCGAAAGCCCTGTGCTCTCCTTGAAGGCGCGACAGAAGTGGGAACGCGACAGGCCAGCATCTGAGGCGAGGGCGTCGAGAGAGACGTCGGTATCGCTGTCCGAGCGCAAACGTTCGACAGCGCGGGAGAGGACCTTCGGCGAAAGTCCGCCGACGATCGGCTGGAATGTCGTTGGCGAACCGGTGTGCGCAGCCAGGAGGCGCATGGCCAAGAGGTCTATGAGCTGGTGCCTGAATAAGTTATCGAGAGCGCCATTGCGCTCCAGGGCAGTTACTGTGCTCAGGAGTAATCGGGACGTAATTGGATCCGGATGCCCCGTTCGCTCCAGGAGATCGGTCACTGTGCCGGTCACTGCTTCGTCGGCAACGCGCCTCAGAGTTGCGTGAGGAAGATAGAGCTGAACGACGTCGACGGGTTTCGGGATATCCCATCGGGAGCTTGATCCCTCTGGAATGATAATCACGGCCCCGCGACGAAACGTACCTCTCGCAACCGATCTTCCCGACCGCCGCTCCATGTGCTGCGTCATGCCGTTATAAGCCATGATGACGTGGTGACTCATGGGTTCGACGACGTCATGCAATGGATCATGTTTCCAGTGGGCGATGCCGGCGCCCGAGGCGTCCAAGGCCATACGGAAGGGCGTGGTGTGGAGCACGCGCGCCATCTCTGCACCAGCGGGGCGCCGGCCGGCAGTCGACGGTTGGCCTTGGCTCGGCTCGGATACCGCCGTCAAATCGTCCGGAGCAGCATTCTCGATCGGCTGGCTCATGCTGGAGTCCTCGCTTCAGGGCGTTGCGGTCACAGCATCGGAGCTCGACTTCGCGGCTGGCCCGAGGGCGGCTGCTTGCTGTCTGCCCTCGTCGGGTACCGGCGAGTGTCGCGAGCTGCTGGCGGGCGTTCTATGCCCGGAGAACTACTGGGTCTTTCCCAAAGCGGGGCCGCTTTTCCCAAATCTGCTCAAAGCGCCGGCTGCAAGACCTTGTGATCGGTCGAACAAGACGTTCTGTCGGATCGACCGGAGGGAGGAGATCGCAAATCGCGTTGAAATAGCTACGGAAAATCGCTTCTGAGGATCGAGGCTGTCGTTTGTCCAATCGCACGTTTGAACGTCCGTCAACCTAGACCGCCCCACTCCGATACCGGATAATGAGGGCTGACTTTAGGGTGGTGGAGCGTAACGCCCTGGCGGGTCAAAATCTTTTGGAATGGCGATCGAGATGGCACAGACCGGCTTCTATGGTCAGAGGCTTGCGCAGTTCTTGCGCTTGAAAAATGTGCCATCTTCGCTGATTACGCGTTCACTGCGCAGCACCGAAGTTGCTGTTACCGAAGCATGGAACGATAACCCAGAGCCAGCTCTGAGCGGCTCTTATCGCGAAGACGCCTACAACGTCAGTCTGAAGCTTCAGGATTACCCCGACTGCGAGCTCTGGGATAATGGCAAGTGCGTCGTTAAGGCGGATATCCGGGCCGGCGCGACATACCTTTACGATCTCAAACGCGATCCACGCTACGTCATCGACAAGCCGTTTCACTCGCTTCATTTCTACGTTCCGCGCTCGGCGTTGGACGGTATTGCTGAACAGTTCGGCGCGCCCCGCATTGGCGAGCTGACCTGTCCGCTCGGCGTCGGTCATGACGATGCGATCATGCGTCATCTCGGTGCGTCGCTGCTAGAAGCCCTACGTCGGCAGGACGAGGCCAATCAACTGTTCATCGATCACACGATGCTTGCGCTGACCGCCCATGTCGCCCAGACCTATGGCGGACTGCAGCCGATCAACGAACTGGCGCGTGGCGGCCTTGCGTCGTGGCAGGTGAGACGGGCATGCGAAAGGCTCGATTCCGATCTTGGTGGGACATTGTCATTGCAACGGATCGCTGCTGAACTCGGTCTCTCCGTTAGCCATTTTTCGCGAGCGTTCCGCATCTCAACAGGCTTACCGCCGCATCAATGGCTGCTGCGCCAGCGCGTGAAGGCAGCCAAGCAATTGATGAGCGTGCGTGATCTGACGCTGTCCGAGATTGCGATATCGGCGGGATTCGCCAACCAAAGCCACTTCACGAAGGTGTTTTCGGCGCACGTCGGTGTCAGCCCGGCGGCATGGCGCCGGGAAGCGCTCGGCGTCAGGGACCGCGAGTCCTGACCACTCGATCAGCGGCGCTGCGCGAGTAGCATTGCGTAGACGGCCCGCCGTGCTGCAAAGATCTCGTCCGGCGGATAACCGATGCCCTCAGCGAGGTTTGCAGGATCGAAGAAAAAGGCGTCGCACGCTTCGTCTGGCTCGACACCGGTGATCACGATGGTACCAAGCCGAATGGCTTCCCGGCTATCTTCATCGGGCCATCGGACCGTGACATCGAGCATGGGGTCGTCGGGGCGGCCGAGTAGCGCCATGAGGCTGAAGCGCATATCACTGTCAGCGATGTGCCTTTCGAGGTCCCTATGCAGGGCGTCGGCCGAACTTGTCTTGACCTCGCCTTTCGGCAGCGCAGCGTCACTGCCGACCGGGGCAACCTTGAATTTGATGAACTGCGTATCGCCGATCGCATTGGTCGCGGGGAACGCATGAACGGCCCAATAGGTGGTGTCGGCGAAGCTCGGGGGCAGCGGATGGGCGGCGATGTAGTCGGCCTGGTGTCGCGTTTCGGGATGGGTAGCGGTGAATGCCCTGACTTTCACCGGGTCCCGCCTTCCATCCACTTGCAGACTGTGCGCCTCGAGGAAGGCCAGCATCTGATCGAGCGTCCTCGCATAATGAACCGGAGCACTCTGCGTGAGAATGTCCGAGCGATGATCCTCGTCCCCGAGCCTGAAACTGAAGCCGCGCAGGTCGAGATTGTCGGTCTCCGATCCGTTGGGATAGCCGTCCACGGAGAAGCGCGCCAGCACGCGGGATGGTCTTGTGAAGCTCTGGGACGTCGTGATCTCGTCGGCCCGAACCGAGGGGATATAGGTCCCCCGGACGTTGCGGCCCTCGGCAAAGCACGCGCGTGCCGAGGAGGTCCCGTTGATGGCTCTCAGGGCGTCGACGAGCGACGCGTGCTTGGCGGCATTGGACCGGATCATGGCGATGTATCCGATCGACTTGCTAAAGCGGCCACGCGCGGCAGTTTTTTTGATGCAGGAATACAGGGGGCTGGGGGCGCGTCAGCCGTGAGCTCCTGCAAAAGACCGGCACGTCATCGGCGGCCGTGATCAAGACCATGGGATTTTGCGCTTCGACGGACGGTCCCGGGATCTTCTGTCCTTCCTCTATTGTCGACGTGAAGCGAACCGTCGCGGAAAGGGCGCACATGAAGGTTGTTCTGAGAACTCTCGGTCGGGAGGCAAGTATCGCAGATTGGCTGACTAGGTTGCTCCAGACCATCATTTGTTCCTCCGCTCATTGCTTGGCGTCGACACAGTGATGGTAGTCAGCAGGCCGCGGCGCTGCCCCAGAGCGATTGTCCCCATTGCAGAGCGATTGCTGCCAATTCCGGACCTTGGAAAACGGTGCCTAATACCGCGCGAGTGCCTGGGCTTGTCGATCTGCAAGAGACCAGGAGGGAGCTGAGATCTTCTTGCAGTAGCATCGGCGGACCTCGATCGATCTTGGCGCGCGCGCTCCTGATCTCTGACGGTATTTAAACATACGCCACAAGAGGGCGGTGAGGGCAGTCTTGCTCACGCCGGCTGGGCTGATCAGTCGATTGACTCCGATAGTTGGCGCAATCGCCGGGAGTGCGAACTGGTCAAATTTTTCTGTGAATTCAAAGCCAAAAAATTCCGGCGGGTATGCCGTCGGCATTTGTCCGTCGGATTCGAAAAATTGTTCTTGCAAATCAACGACGAAACTCTGTCGGAAACGAATGAGTGGGAATGATTCAGGCCCGTCCCGAACTATGCCACCCGTCTAATTGCACGACTTAAGAGGCCGTACGTTCGATTCCTGTTGGAACGCAGAAGTCCGGGCAGGCGGAGCGCCCGACGGCGTTGCCTTCTTGAGCGCGTCAAAGTCCGCGTGGGTCCGCGCCACTAAACCCATTGCAAAGCCGCAAAACGCGCGCGCGATCTTCGGTGACATATTCAGCAAATGGACAAGCAGAAGGATCAGCTAGTCAAGTGCAGCGGTGGTTTGAGCGATAGCAGGATCGGGGGGCGCGCATCGTATCAGGCGTCTTCCGGCGTCTGCGGTTCGTCAGGAGTGATTCCATCGAAAAAGAAGCGCACAACGTATCGATCAAAAGGTCCAAGAGATCTGATCCCCAGCACGGCATTAGTCCCCAAAGACTTGAATCGCTCAAGTGTTCTGATGAGATCCATTTCGGGATCTTCAAAATTGATCAGACCGGCTGCATGGATCTTCTTCGATATCATGCGCGGCAGGCCGTACTCCTCAAGATGATAGACCGCACTAGGGAGAAACGCGCGGCTCATTCTGCCTACGAACCCGGAGATATCGACAGAAGGGTTCACAATGATCTTGTGAAGCTCATTTACATCCCCGAGGAGGGCAGACAACTTAAAGGTAACGGTCCGCTCCAGTTTGAAGAAGTCCTCTATGCTTATGCCACTCTGTCTGACCAACGAAATAATGTGGGACAGGTCGTCACGCCAATTGTGTGCAATTGCTTTGGTGACATTGACCACGTTAGACCACGAACTATCCCAGCCGCCGGCTTTGAGTTTGAGTACTTTATACAACATAGTGTCCCACTGAGCGGGATTTGACGAGTTGAGATAGCCGAACCCCTTCCACTCATCTGGTGCGTCTTTCATATTCTTCGCCAGGCTCAGCAGAAAATTTGCGTCGCTGTCCTGCAGAACATTTTCTTTCTTTAGACGTACGAACTGTTCCTCGCCAATGATGTCGGACATTTGAGTCCTGTACGCGACGATCCGCTCAATCTGATTATCTGTCAGCTGGTCCGCGTCGTCATCTTCGTCGAGAGTCCCTAGCATCTTGTCCGGAAATGAGATCTCGAGTTGTGCATCCTCGGACTTTGGCGGTGCATCCAACAGGAAGATGTTGCCGACGAAGTACTTGAACATGCGGCCGCCGCGGCCGATGATATTCTTGTATGTAAAGTCCTTAAGGTTGGTGCTGCCAACTTTGCTGCGCCATACAATCACATTTTGAGCGGAAGTATTGACGCCCTCAATGATGGAGGACGTGGAAACAATGCTGTCAAATCCATCCTCATACTCGAAAAGCTTGATCTGTAGCTGGCTGAGGCATCTGTGCATGCTGCCATTGTGGACCCCGACGGCTCGTTCGACGAGGTCGGCCAAGAGCCAGTCGTGTTCGTAGTTTTCCCTTAGCCACTTGGCGAACGCAGTGGTGTATATGCGATCTACACGTGGTAGGTTCTTGATGACGAGATCTGCAATCTTGCGGATTTCAGAGTACGTGCCAGCGTAAACGAGTGATTTCTGGTCGCCTGGAGAGATCAGCTCAATTAGCTTCGCACCTTTCTTAGCAGCGTCTCCTTTAAATTCCTTGTAAGGCTCTTGGATATTCAAATACACCGTGTTGAAATTTAGAAGTTCGATAAATTCCATGTCACGAGTGAACGCATTGTCGTTGAGCTTCTTGATGTTGGGCGCAAGGTAGTACCGCTGGCTCGCTTTCTTCGAGAGTTTTAGAATTGCCTTTATGAGAGTAGAGGCCCGCTCGGGGTCGTGCTCTTGGCTTGCTTTGTAGAATTCATCCACGACGAGAAGGTCGATCTTCCGCAAGGAAGTGAGATAACCGAAGGCGCGCTCTTGCGGAAAGATAAAGATGTTCTTGGGTCCGAGCCGTGTGTCTGGAGCGGTTATAATCGTGTAGTGTTCGGCGAACTTCTTGAAGAGCCGCCTTCGCGTTTCGTCCATCAGTGCGATTGTCGGAACGATGATTACAACGGTGTCGGGGTGCTTCGCTGCGACAAATGCGTCAATGATAAAGCTCTTTCCGAAGCTCGTTGGGGCGCTGACCGCAATGTTCTCGCCGTTCAGGAGCCTTGCTAGTACAGAGGATTGCTCTCGGTGCAGAGTTGCCAACCGGCGGCCAACGTCGACCTCAAATGCGTGATGCACATATTTCTGATCCCACGACGCGCTATCTAGCTGCAGATAAGGAAATAGGCCAGTCGCCCGGATCATATGGTTTACTAACTGCGGGTAAGGCGTCTTGGCCCGATCTAAGTCTGCCAGCAGTTGTATTAGCAAATTTCTGGCAGCCAACTCATTCTGGACCGACAGTAGCCCATTGATCTCCTGGCACGTCTCAAAGATCTCCATCACTTCTGTCCTTTGTAGAAGGCCACGGCGTGGACAAACGCATCAACGATCTTTTTCTTGCTCGGGACCGGAAAGAGAATGATGTGGAAGTTGAGATCATTATATTTATGAACTGAGCTAGATTTTGCGAGCTGCTTCGAAAAGTAAGACTCAGCCCGCTCCGTGTGAAAGACGGTCAACTCCGCCTTGTAGCTCTCCGATAATTGGTTCGCTGCTGCGGTTGTGGCACATTCGTGTAACAGAAGGATCGGAATGTGAATCTTCGCCTTCAGATTGTCGATTGACTCACGGTTGCTCAACGCAGATTTGATCTTCGCCCGAAGACCCGGAGCGATCGCTAATCCGTCCAGGTCGGACACGCTGGTGATGATTGCGTTTTCTTTCTTCAGTTTGTCGGTGGATAGTGAGTTCAGGACTGAGGTCACTACGGCATCGAGCCGAGCGTCAGCGATGGAATTGTAAAATTTCGCTTCGCCAAACCACAGTGTAAAGTCGTCACCATCTACGACGATGTGTACGCTGTCTGCTCCCTTGGCATTGTCCTGAACATTCTGCTTGTAAAATATCTTTGGAACGACAGGTAAAGCGCCAAAACGATGGCGCATTAGTCCATATAGGAACACTTCAGCTATTTCGCTCCCCTGACCCAGCTCGTCCTTGTCGGTCAATCTAAGGTTTTGAGCGGCCGCTATAAGGCTGCTGTGACTTTGGTCCACAAGTGCGGACCGCTCTCTTTGGGACAGAGCGGTTTGGGCTATATTGTCCCACAGGTAACTTTGGAATTTGAGGTACCGCCACTCGGCGTCCTCGAAGTCGTTAATTAAACTAAGAACCCGCTTGTTCACCAAAGTGGTGAGCTGAGAGACGGAAGTAATTCCGGCGAGAGCATCATCAATAAGAATTTCGAATGACACGGCTGTCATTGATATAATTGTCCCAAAAACATATACATAGCTCGGATTGGTGTAGGTTCCTACTGCACATTCGTAGGTAGCGAGGCGGGCCGCATACATTTGCCCCGCTTTTTTGTTGAGGAGTAGCCACGGCGACGGGCTGGTTCAGGTGAGCCGGAGAATCGCCGAGACGGCATGGGCGTTCGCCCCCTCTAACTCGCCGATACATGTGGGACGACAGAATTCTGTTTTACGGGTCGAGGTGAGCTTTGGATTTGCTACAGGATTTTCAGAACAACCAAACAATTTGTGCTGTTGCTGACGACCGGCCGTAGACCTTACCGCTATGCTTTCTTCAAAGGTATTACACTCCGGTGGCTCACCTTCGACGCAAATCAAATCTGGTCGCACCACCTGCGACAAATCACCCCGACGGGCAACTCAGCAAAACCTGTCAATCCGCGAATAAGAAAATATTCCGCTTGGCGTTTGCCCAACTCAGCTGTTCAATATGCGCGTCTCACCCGACACGAGGGGCGGATCGCGGTCGTCACGAACGCGGGTCGAGATGCGGTGGACGCTGAATGCGCGACTGACGAGTGTGCATGAAGTGGACGGCGAAGTCGTGTGGTCCTGACGCCCTCATGGCAGGTGTCTCTTCACATTGCGCAGGTCGCGCGTGGCGAAGACGGTGACAAGCAAGCCTGGTCTCGCCGGGGAGAGCACGAAGTAAGCCGTAGCCCATCGCGCAGGGAAAGCCGGGTCGTTTCCGGTTACACCTGTGGTCCTACCCCCCGAGCTTCCTACCCATTGCTCGGGGCCCATGGGTGCGATCGGCACCCGGCTTTCCCTGCGCCCTCTGTTGTCAACGAGGGTGAAAACCAAGAGCAAAGCTCGGACGGTTCAGTCGCGAGAATGCGGTTTCATGCCTGCGCGCCGATTGAAGCGGGCAGGGCGGATCGGCCGGGAGGCGTGATGCACCACATCGATCATCGAGCCATGGATGAGCTACGCCGGCAGCAGACCGGCGGCGCGATAGCTGTCGATCAAGGAGTCGTAGAGCGAGATATCGCCGCGGCTTCTGGCCATCAGCTGCGCGCCGGCGACGGCGGCGAAGATGGCGCGGGCGCGCTGTTCGCTCTTTCTTGCACTGACCAGGCGCGCCGCGACCAGCAGCTTGCTCAGCCACGCCACGTTGACGTCGGCAAATGTCTGCACCTCCAGCTTCACCGTATCAGGCAGGTCGTCGACCTCGGCGGACATGAAGCTGCAGAGGCACATCCTATTGTTGCTCTCGAGCGCCTTGCGAAACACATCGGGATATCGACGCAGGCAGCGGACCGGATCGGCCGTTTCCGCCAGCATCGTCTCGAGTTGGGCAGCGGTGTCCTCCCAGTAGCGCCGCGCAACAGCTGCGCCGAGATCGGCCTTGCTCGGAAAGTGGTGATAGATGCTGGCGGCCTTGATCCCGACCTCGTCTGCGAGATCGCGGAAATTCAGGCCGGCATAGCCGCGTGCCTGCGCGGTTCGCTTTGCTGCCGCCAGGATGGCCTCCCGAGAGCTTGAGCTCACCTCATCGCCTCACTGCTTCGTTATCTACCAAGTGACAGATAGGCGTTGACCGGCCGAATGGGAAGTATTCTTATTCAGCCTACCAAGTGACAGGTAGACAAGGAGCCCTGAATGAAGATTTACGACTGGCCGACCGGCCCATATCCGGCCCGCGTTCGCATTGCTCTGGCCGAGAAGGAGCTGCGGTCGCAGGTGGAGTTCGTATTGGTCGATCTCTACAAGGGCGAGCACAAGAAGCCCGAATTCCTCGCCAAGAACTACTCCGGCACGCTGCCGGTGCTCGAACTCGACGACGGGACCTTCATCGGCGAGTGCACGGCGATCACCGAGTATCTTGACGCGCTCGATGGCGCGCCGACGCTGACCGGCAGGACGCCGCGCGAAAAGGGCGTGATCCACATGATGAGCAAGCGCGCCGAGCTGGAACTGCTCGACGCCATCAGCGTCTATTTCCACCACGCCACGCCGGGTCTTGGGCCTCATGTCGAGATCTATCAGAACGCTGAGTGGGGATTCCGTCAGCGCGACAAGGCCCTCAGGGGGATGCACTACTTCGATGGCATTCTGAAGCGACAGCCGTTCGTCGCCGGCGACGCATTCACGATGGCCGATATCACCGTCATAGGCGGCTTGATCTTCGCCGGACTCGTGAACGTGCCCGTGCCGCCGGAGTGCGAGGCGCTTTCGGCATGGTATGCACGGATGCAGGCGCGTCCCAGCGTCAGGAACAGGATCACGATGTCCGAGTCGATCGAGGCATCTTGATCGGGATCATAGCTTACGAAGGCCGCTCTCGCGCTTACGCGAGAGCGGATCGGCAAGATCGCAAGCGTAGCCCGGATCAGCGCAGCGATATCCGGGATTTTCTAGCGTCGCAATCCGCTACGGCTCCTTCTTGAACAGATCCTGGAAGATCAGCGGGCCCCAAACGCGGCTGCGTGCGTGCACCAGCGCGCCACCCTCGTTGAGCTTTCCGAGCTTGACGGGTGCGAACCCGAGTTGTTTGGCGAGGGCTGCCACGGCAGCGATCGCGTTCTCGTCGTCACCAGATAGGAAGACGACCCGGTGCCCGCCCTCGACGATCGGATCGGCAGCGAGCTTGGCCGCGATCAGGTGATTGAAGCCTTTCACGAACCTGGCGCCGGTGAACGCCTTCGCGGCGAAGGCGGAGGACAACAGACCGTCCAGTTCCTCAAGAGGAAGTAACGCATTCATCGTGTCGATGACCGTCTTGCCTTTCCAATTCGGCAGGGCCTTCGCAACTTCACGATGCTCCTCGAACGGGACCGCCAGGATGATCGTGTCGGCCTCGAGTGCATCCCGCAGCGCCTTGGCGACGACCGTGGGCCCGATCGCCCGCGCTTGTGGTGCCAACGCCTCCGGTGGCCGGCGGCTCGCGACGGTCACCTCGATGTTCTTGCGGGCGAAGGCGCGGGCGAGGGCCTGGCCTACCTTGCCGAATCCTACAATGGCATAGCTCATCATGCTTCTCCGATCGCGTTGCGAGATGAATTCAGATCGCCGAGAAGCCGCCGTCGACGGACAACTCCACGCCGTTCACGAAGCTCGAATCATCTGAGGCGAGGAACAGCGCGGCCGCCGCGATTTCCTCGGGGCGACCCATCGTTCCCCGCGGGATCAGGGATTCGAACATCCGCTTCGCTTCCTCGGTGAGGACCTGATCCTGCATCGGCGTGGCGATCGGCCCCGGGCTCAGTACGTTCACCCGGATATTCCTGCCCTTCAGCTCGTTGAGCCAGGTGCGTGCGAACGAGCGCAGCGCCGCCTTGCTCGCCGCATAGACGCCGTAACCGGGAAAGCCTTTCACCGAAGCAACCGACCCGGTCATGAAGATCGATCCGCCATCGCCAAACAGCGGCAACGCCTTCTGCACCGTGAACAACGTGCCGCGGGTATTCAGGTCGAAGGTCGCGTCGAAATGCTGCTCGGTAATCTCGCCGAGCGGCACAGCGTTGCCCATGCCGGCGCTCGCGTACAGGACGTCGATCTTGCCCTTTTCCCGCTTGACAGCGTCGAACAGGCGGTCGAGGTCGTCGAGATTGGCCGCGTCGCCGCGCACGCCGGTCACGTTGCGGCCAATCAGCCTGACGGCCTCGTCGAGCAGTTCCTGCCTTCGGCCCGTGATGAAGACGTAAGCGCCTTCTTCAACGAACCGCCTGGCGCTCGCCAGCGCCATGCCGCTCGATCCACCGGTGACGACTGCAACCTTACCCTCAAGCTTTCCCATGACTTCTCCTTTGGTGGTGTCGAACCGCATCTCTGTTCCGGTGCGAGATGGCCTCCGACAACCTCGACGTAGGCCGGCCGACGTCAGGCGTTGAGTGCGGAAGCGTGCACATGGGTGGTGCGAAAACGATCCGGCTGGACTGACGCAGGCCGCGCGCGCGTGCTAACCGTATGCGGGAAGCCGTTCGATGGATTGGACGGGGGCTTTGGAAGGCGCACCCGGGCGGTGCTGAATTGCACCATGATCGACTGGGATGACGTTCGCTACTTTCTCGCCGTCGCGCGTGGAGGCTCGGTGCGGGCTGCCGCCGAGCGCCTTGGCGTGAACCACTCGACCGTGCTGCGACGCGTCGCACAGCTGGAGGAACGGCTCGGGGCACACATGTTCCAGAAGCTGCCTTCCGGCTACCGCCTGACGGCCGCGGGGGAAGAGGTTCTCGAGCTCGCGGAGCAGATGGAAGTGTCGTCGCACCAGCTGGAGACGCGCGTCTTCGGCCGCGACCAGAGCGTGCGCGGGCTGCTGCGGGTGACGCTGGCACCGACCCTCGCGACCCACCTGCTAATGCCGGACTTCGCCGATTTCGCGCGTCTGCATCCGGACATCGAGATGGAGGTCCTGTCGTCCGGCGAGTTGGCAAATCTGACCAACCGGGAGGCCGACGTCGCGATCCGCGTCGTCTACGACCGCCAAACCCTGCCGCTCAATCTTCACGGATTGAAAGGACCGGAGTTGTTCGGAGGCATCTACATGTCCCGCGATCGACTGGCGGCGTGGCGCGCGGGCGCGCCTGATCCCGTCAGATGGATCGTCATCAGCATTCATGGAATCCCGGACTGGGCCCACGAGGGCGAGGTTCGCGCCGCCGACGTTCCGTTCAGGGCTACAGATGCCGAGGCGCAGATCGTCGCGGTGCGGCAGGGGATCGGGATGACGACGCTGCCATGCTTCGTCGGAGATGCCGACCCGTTGCTGGTGCGGGCGCCGGGCACCGACTTGCACATGTATGGAACGCTCTGGCTTCTCACACAGGGGGAGACACGCAAGACGAAGCGTGTGCGGCTCTTCACTGAGTTCGTGTCCCGCAGGCTCGCCGCCTACGCACCGCTCCTCGCCGGGCTGTCTTTATCGCGCGACTGACGCGCGGCAGGTTTGAGACGGATCCGACAATGTTAAGGACGCGCAACTTGCTGCGCGCCGCGCCGCTGAGTTGGCTCCCGCGCAAATCAAATCTCGCTCCGTCCCCTGCGACAAATCACCCCGACGGGCAACTCACCAAAACCTGTCAATCTGCGGTTGAGAAAATATTCCGCTTGGCGTTTGACCCAACTCAGATGTTCAATCTGCGCGTCCCACCCGCCACGAGGGCGCTTCGCGATCGTCACGAGCGTGGTGTGGGATGCGGTGGACGCTGGGTGCGCAGTCGACGAATGCGCATGAAGCGGACGGTGAAGTCGTGTGGTCCTGACGCCCTAATGGCAGGTGTCTCTTCCGATTGCGCAGGTCGCGCGTTGCGAAGACGGTGACAAGCAAGCCAAGTCTCGCCGGGGAGAGCACGAAGTAAGCCGTAGCCCATCGCGCAGGGAAGGCCGGGTTGTTTCCGGTTACACCTGTGGTCCTACCCCCCGAGCTTTTTGCCCTTTTGCTCGGGGCCCATGGGTGCGATCGGCACCCGGTCTTCCCTGCGCCCTCTGCTGGCAGCGAGGGCGAAACGAAGCACAAAACTCGGACAGATCATGTCGCGAGATCGCGGACGTTCATGCTGTTTGAAACGTGAATGCTGTAGCCTGGTGGCGGGACGCTCGCGTCAGCCGGGCAGCAGGCGCGATCAATACGGACCCGGTTCGCAGGGAACGTTGTTGCCGGTCCACGGCGCAGTCGCGAACGAGCCGACGCGCGGCGCCGGGATGCAGGCGCGACCATCGACATAGACAGGCTCAGTGGGCGCGGCGGCATTGGCTTCGGCGACATGCCTGGACACAGCGTGCGTTTCGCGCGCCATCGCCGGTGTCGCGATCATGGCAACCGCGATGAAAGCAGCCGACAACAGTTTGACGTTCGTCATTGAGTTTCTCCGTCTTGCTTAAGGGGCCAAGGAGTCTGGCCTCGTCAGATAGATGTGCGCAGAGCAGGCGCATTTGAATGCAATCATTGCTCACGCCGGCTCAACGCTGCGTGAGGGATACGATACGGTCGTGATCGTGTGCGGGAACTGGATGCGGTGTGATGGTGTTGGGCGCCTGCACGAGGTGCTGTCCCGCGTGTCGCCAACCTCAGCCGGTCGATGCTACCGTGTGTTGACCGCCAGCTGCGCCTCGAAAGCCCGCTTGTACGCAGGTCGCGCTTCGCCGCGCGCGATGTAGGCGGAGAGGCCCGGAAATTCGTCGAGGATGCCGGATGCTCTCAGCCTGAGCAGAACGGACACCATCATCAAGTCGCCGGCGCTGAACGTGCCGTCGAGCCAGTCGGCATCGTCGAGATGGGCTGAGAGCTGCTTCAGCCGGTCGCGGATGCGATCCATGACCAGAGGCAGGCGCTCCCTGGTCCATGGCTTGTCGCTCTCCAGAATTCTGGCGGTTGCGAGTTCGAGGATCGGCGGTTCCACGGTGTTGACCGCGGCAAACATCCAGCTGATGGCGCGGGCGCGGGCGTTGGCATCGCGGGGCAGCAGGCCGGCATGATGCTCGGCGATATGAAGCACGATCGATCCTGTTTCAAACAGCGCGAGGTCACCGTGCTCATAGGTCGGGATCTGGCCGAACGGATGCAGCGCCAGATGGGCGGGCTCCTTCATCGCCTGGAACGAAACGAGCCGAACCTCGTAAGGCTGGCCCACCTCTTCAAGCGCCCAGCGAACGCGGGTATCGCGCGCCAGCCCCTTGCCGCCGTCGGGGGAGCGTTCGAAGGCGGTGATGGTGGGGGTCATCGTGTCTCTCCATGTCCTTGCGTCCCGAGGACGAACGGGCGACGCGCGGCCCGACGAGCGATATCGGATTATTTTGGCCGCAACGCCGCGGCCCATGCCGCTCAAATCCTTGTCGTCGGCCTGGCTTTCGCCAGGACGACAGTGCCGTCTGTAGAGGCGGTGTTGTGACAAACGCGGTTCCGCGAATTATTTTCATCGGCGTCTTGCCGCGGTGTCGGCTGGCGTCGCCGCCAATCGTCCTTTGGGCGCAAAAACCAGGAGACTGCAAATGACCGATCTCGTCACATGCCTTTGGTTCGATCAGGGCCAGGCGCGCGCAGCGGCGGAATTCTACGCTGCGACGTTTCCCGACAGCCATGTCGATGCAGGGCATGTCTCGCCGATCCCGGGCATCGGGCAGGGCGATGAACTGACGGTCGAGTTCACCGTGCTCGGCCGCCGCTTCGTCGGACTCAATGGCGGTTCCAACTACACGCCGAACGAGGCCGTCAGCTTCATGGTGCTCACCGACAGCCAGGAGGAGACCGATCGCTACTGGAATGCGGTCACCGGCAATGGCGGCAAGGAATTGCCGTGCGGCTGGTGCCGGGATCGCTGGGGCTTTACCTGGCAGATCACGCCGCGGCGGTTGCTCGAACTCGTCAACGGCGCCGATCGCCCCGCCGGACGGCGCGCGATGGAGGCGATGATGACGATGAAGAACATCGACATCGCCGCGATCGAGCGGGCGGCTGCGGCATAGTCCGCGCGCTGCAATGATTTGGCCCGAGCGCGACAGTCAGGTGTCCAATCGAGCCGGTCTGTGCGGGGCTCGGCCATTTCACGTCGCGGCGTGCGCTCCCCGCGACGGTCACCCCGGCGCAAACGCAGGATGTGTCTCGTGCCATCGCATGATACGCATCTTGTTCCGCAGCTCTGGAGCCAGCCTTGATGTCCGTCGCAGCCGCCGCCAATCAGCAACCAAACCCCACCGCCGCCGAGAGCGATCCCGAGGCGCTTGGCTGGATGCAGGGCTTTCCGCCGCCGCGGGACAAGACGATCGCGTTCCAGGACGGCTCGTTCCGCAGCTTTCCCGAACTGCGCTGGGCCTGGAGCAATATCCGCCAGCTGGTGCCGACGGTGAACGTCTGGCGCGGAGCGGGGCCGGCCTCGGTGCTTCCGCGCGAGGATCACGACATCGGCGCCTCCGCGTCGGTGACGATGGACGGCCGCCCGCAGACGTTCGCGCAGATGCTGGAGGACAGCTATGCCGACGGCATCGCCGTGCTGCATCGGGGCAAATTGATCTACGAGCGCTATTTCGGCGCGCTGAAGCCGCACAAGCCGCATATCGCGATGTCGGTGACGAAGTCGTTCACCGGCGTGCTGGCCGGTATGCTGGTGGCCGAGGGCAAGATCGATCCGCAGGCGCCGGTGACCGACTATGTGCCGGAGTTGAAGGCGAGCGCGTTCGGCGATGCGCGCGTGCATGAGGTGATGGATATGACCACGGGGCTGAAATACACCGAGGTCTATACCGACAGGAATTCCGACGTGTGGGGGCTGCGGCGCGCCAACGGCATGGCGCCGATTCCCCCAGGCTATGAGGGCGCCAGCAATATCTTCGATTTCCTGTGCGGGCAGCAGAAGCAGGGCGAGCACGGCAAGGCCTTTGCCTATAAGACCGTCAACACCGACGTGCTGGCCTTCATCATCAGGCGCGCCAGCGGTATGACCCTGTCGGACCTGCTGTCCGAGAAGATCTGGGCGCCGATGGGCGCGGAGGAGGATGCGCATTATCATGTCGATCGGATCGGCACCGAAAGCGGCGGCGGCGGATTGTCCACGACGCTGCGCGATCTCGCCCGCTTCGGCGAGACGATCCGCAACCATGGTCGCTTCAACGGCCGCCAGATCGTGCCGTCCACCGTCGTCGAGGACATCGCGCGGGGCGGCGATCCCGAAAGGTTCAAGCCGGCCGGCTATACCACCTTGCCCGGCGCGTCCTACCGCAATCAGTGGTGGGTGACGCACAATGCGCACGGCGCCTACATGGCGCGCGGCGTGCACGGCCAGGGCATCTACATCGATCCGAAGGCCGAGATGGTGATCGCGCGCTACGCCTCGCATCACGCCGCCGGCAATGCCGCAAACGACCCCGTCACGCTGCCGGCCTACATGGCGCTGGCGAAGGATTTGATGGCGGGAGGGTGAGGTCGAGTTACGTGCGCGAGATCTTCTCGAACCGCTTGATCAGGCGCTCCCGCTTCAGGCGGGACAGCCGCCTGATCCAGAACACGCCGTCGAGCTGATCGATCTCGTGCTGATGGCACACCGCGCGCAGCGCGTCCGACTCCTCGGTCTGCATGTTGCCGTCGAGATCCTGATAGCGGATGCGGACGCGCGCATGGCGCTCGACTTCGTCGTCGACCCCGGGCATCGAGACGCTGCCTTCCTTGTGCAGGATCATTTCCGATGAGGCCCAGATGATCTGCGGATTGACATAGGTCCGCGGCCCTTCGCCGGCATCGAGCTCGAGCACCACGACGCGCAGGGGCACACCGATGTGCGGCGCGGTGATGCCGATGCCCGGCGCCGCATGCATGGTCTCCAGCAGGTCGGCCGCCAACTCGCGCAGCGCGTCGTCGAACAGGTCGACCGGCTCAGCCGGGAGCGCAAGCCGGGGATCGGGATAACGGACGACGGGGCGGATGGTCATGCCGGTGTCATAGGCCAGCTCACGGCGCTGGACAACACGCGCAAGCAGGGGCCCCGCGAGATGCGTCGTTCAGAGATGCTTCTCGAAGAAAAGGTCGGGGTAGGGATCGTCGTTGAAACGCGGGATCTCGGTCCAGCCGGTCCTGCGATAGAGCTGGCCGGCTTCCGCCAGCGCGCTGTTGGTATCGAGCCGCAGCACCGCGATGTCGAGTTCGCGGGCGGCGCTTTCTGCGGCGTCCATGAGGCGGCGGCCGAGGCCGAGCCCGCGCGCGGCTGGCGCGACCCAGAGCCGCTTGATCTCCGCGTACTCGCCGCTCGTGCCTTTCAGCCCGACGCAGCCGATAGGCAGGCCGTCCGACATCGCCACGATGAAACTGCCGCGGGGCCGGACCATGTCCTTGGCATTGGGATCGCGCGACAGCTTGACGTCGAACCCCTGTTTGAAGCGCCGGGCGAGCTCGGCGTAATATTCGCCGAGGCAGTAGCGCGCCGCCTCGCTGCGCGGGTCCATCTCGTGCAGGGCAGTGCCGTCGCGCCCGAGCGCCGAGGCAATCAGATCCATCGCCGCCAGCAGCGCCTCGCGTTGGGTGTGATCTCTGAGGAAGTCCTTGGCCTGCCGGTTGGAAATCGCCTCGTAGGCGTTGAACTCGCGTCTGCCCGCTGGGGTCAGCTTCGCGATGCGCCGGCGCGCATCGTCGCCGTGCGCGCTCGTCTCGATCAGTCCCTCGTCCTCGAGGCTGCGCAACAGGCGGCTCATGAGGCCGGAATCGAGCCCGAGATAATCCCTAATGTCGCCGACGTCGGCGCGGCCGTGCCCGATCGCGTTCAGCACCCGCGCCGCGCCGAGCGGCCGGCCGCGGCCGAGGAACGAGGTGTCGAGCGCGCCGACCGCGGAGGTGACGGCACGGTTGAAGCGGCGGACGCGGGAAACCGGGTCGAGCATATGTCTGACCTTAGTCAGACATCATCCGGTCGTCAATTGCAGAGGCTGCGCAATCAGGCAGGCACGTCTAGCCCCGCGCCAGCACCAGCACGTTGCCGACGAGGATCGCGGCGGCGCCGGCGAGCACCGGCCAGCCCAGCGCAAGGTGCTCGAACAGCGCCGACAGCACCAGCGCGACGAGCGGCACCAGTGCGAGCGTGTACGCCGCACGGCCGGGGCCGAGACGGCGGACGAGTTCGAAATAGAGCATGAAGGTGATGCAGGAGGCTGCGACGGCGAGGTAGAGGAAGCTCAGCCCGTAGGACAGCGACAGATCGGCGGCAAACGGCGTTCCAGTTGCGACGGCCCAGAGCGCGCTCGCCGCGGCGCCGATGAAAGCGCCCCAGGCGAGCACGGCGACGACGGGCAGTCCGGCGCGCTGGTTGCGCGCGCCGACCGTTGTCCCGGCACCGGTCGCGATCGCCGCCGCAAGTGCCCAGGCCAGACCCGCGAGCGGCGCGACGCCATGCGCGGTGGTGCCGGGCAGGAAGATGATCGCGAGCCCAAGGATGCCGCACAGCGCGCCCCATACGAAGCTCGACGAGATCGGCACACCGAGCGCGGCTCGCGCGATCACGGCCGCGAACAGCGACGAGGTCGACAGTACCAGCGCCGCAAGGCCGCTCGGCATCCGCGCGGTCGCTTCATAGAACGCGATGAAGGCGATGGCGAAGAACAGCAGGCCCTGCAACGCGACGGCCAGCCGGTCCTTGCGCGGGATCGCGAGCGGCACGCCGCGCAGCCGGCTGTAACCGACCAGGATGAGGCCCGCGAGCACCATGCGCAGCGCTACCGACCACGGCGCGGGCGTGACGCCGGCCTGCATCGCGGTTGCCAGCGCGCCGCCACCCCAGAGCAGTGCGGTCAGCGCGAACAGTGCGGCCGTCACGGCGTTGCAGCGTCGTCGAGCAGCGCGCGCCAGCCGACGGCGTCGATCCGCGCGCTTTCGCCCTCGAGCCGGGTGAGGGCGGAATCGAGAGTTGTCCGCTCGCTGTCCGACAGGCGCGCAAGCAGCCGCGCCTCGATCGCGCTGCCCAAGGCGGCGATCCTGTTGAACGCGGTCCGCCCGCTGCGGGTGATGCTCACCGCCGCGAAGCGGCGGTCGGTCTTGCCCGGACGGCGCACCGCGAAGCCGAGCTCGACCAGTTGGCCGATGCCGCGGCTGACCGCGAACGGATCGAGCGCGCAGGCGCGGCCGATCTCGGAGGCGTTGGCCGCATCGCGCTCGGCGATCACGGCGAGGATGCGCCAGCCAGCCTGGCTCAGTCCGAACGTCTCGCTGTAGAAGCTCTCGAGTGGGCGGGCGACCTGGGCTGCGACGAGGAACAGGCGATAGGGGAGCCAGGCGCTGAGCTTCAGGGCATCATCGGATGCAGGGGCCAAGGTTTGCTTCATGGCGGCGAGGCTCGCACAAATAATTGCAATGTGCAAGTATAATGCAAGGAGATCGAAGCGATGGGGTGCGTGCGCGAAATCCCGACACACTTGTCACTCCCATCATTCGCTGCCGCCGCGTCAGACTGCGGCATGGCCAATGACGAACGGCCTCGGCGCGGGAACTGCGTCGTGGTCGCGGAGTTCGTCCAATTCGAAAGATGGAGATCATCATGACCAAATCGGCCGAGAACGATCGCGGCGGACTGGCGGCAATGCAGACGCCGCCGGTGGTGTCGCGGGAGGCGTGGGAGGCGGCGCGGCTGGAGATGCTGGTGAAGGAGAAGGCGCAAATGCGGGCGCGCGACGCGCTTGCTGCTGAGCGGCGGCGGATGCCCTGGATGGCGGTCGAGAAGCCGTATGTCTTCGAGGGGCCGAACGGCAAGGCGAGCCTGCTCGACCTGTTCGAGGGCCGCCGGCAGCTGATCGTCTACCGCGCGTTCTTCGAGCCCGGCGTGTTCGGCTGGCCGGATCACGCCTGTCGGGGCTGCTCGCTCGGCGCCGACCAGGTCAGCCATCTCTCCCACCTGAACCAGCGCGACACCACGCTGGCCTACGCCTCGCGCGCGCCGCAGGCCGACATCGCGCGGCTGAAGGCGCGGATGGAGTGGGAGATGCCGTGGTACACGATAACAGACAGCTTTGACGCCGACTTCGGCGTTGCCGAGTGGCACGGCCACAACGTGTTCGTCCGTGACGGCGAGCGGATCTTCCGCACCTATCTCGTCAACAGCCGCGGCGATGAAGCGATGGGTACGGTGTGGAGCTATCTCGACATCACGCCGTTCGGCCGCCAGGAACTCTGGGAGGACTCGCCCAAGGGGTATCCGCAGGGCCCGACCTACAAATGGTGGAACTGGCACGACAATTACGAGGTGGAGACCGCGCCGAACGCGAAGTGGGCGGCCGTGACCGACGCCGGCGAGGCCGCGTTCCGCAAGATCGCGGAGCAGGAACGCAAGGCGACTTGACGGGTGGAGCAGGGAGGACGCGCGGCGTTTTCCCCGGAAAAGTGCGAAGCGGTTTTCCGAAAAGATCATGCTCAAACAAGGAGCTAAAGCGCGAAGGTTATTCAACCGAATCTCATCGCGCTTTAGCGGCCATTGTCCTTCGCTACCGAGAGTGTCTTCAGCGCCGAGAGCGTTTGCCGGAGACCGCGGTCGAGGCGCTTGTCGCGACGGATCACGACCGCGAGCCGGCGGTAGAGCCTTGGCGATAGCGACCGGAGGTTCAGGTCGCGCTGAATGGTCCTGGCGGGCACCGCCATCTCGGGCAGTATCGCGCAGCCGAGTCCGGCGCGCACCATCTCTTTGATCGCCTCGACACTGCCGAGCGACATCAACGGTTTCAGCGACACACCGCCACGCGCCAGCCATTCATCCGCGGTACGCCTGGTGTTGCCGCCGGGCTCGAACAGCAGCACCGGCCGGGTCGCCAGCACCTCTGGCGTGATCCGCGCCGGCAGCTTCATGTCGCGGGGCGCGATCAGCACGAACTCATCGTTCATGACCGGCGTGATCTCAAGGCTGCGCCCAGACACCGGCAGCGTGACGAGCGCGATGTCGATCGTGTTGTCTTCGACGGCCCGCGAGATCTCCGCTGTGTTGCCCGTCGTCACCGTGATCTCGAGCGAGGGCATGGTGGCCCGCAGTTCCTTCAGGATCGGTGGCAGGAGGAAGATGCAGGCGGTCGCGCCGGTACCGAGCCGCACACGGCCTGCGGTTCCCGCCGTCTGCTGCGCGACGGCGTCGACCGCCGACGTTACGGCCGCGTTGATCTGGTCCAGGTGCGAAAGCAGGGCAACGCCGGCCGCGGTCGGCCGGGCGCGTCGTCCGACCCGCTCGATCAAGATCGCATTCAGGCTGCGCTCAAGCTGGCGCACCTGCAGGCTCACCGCCGGCTGCGTGAGCTGCAATCGCTCGGCGGCGGCAGAAAAGCTACCGCTGTCGATTACGACGGCGAAGCTTTCGAGATAGTCGAGGTTGAGGTTCTTCATCAAAGAATCTTTTATACTACGCATAACCAATCAAAGCTTCACTTATATAATGCCGTGGCGCATGCTCGGGCAACATTGACGGCTCAAGGCAGGAAGACAGGTGATGGCAGGCATCAACGGCGTCGTGGTCCGCGACGCGACCGACGGCGACATGGCTGACGTGCAGGGCATCTACACCCATCACGTGCTCAATGGGCTCGCGACCTTCGAGGAGGTGCCGCCGACGGCGGACGAGATGCGCAGCCGCCGTGCCGCGGTGCTGGCGGCGGGGCTGCCATATTTGGTGGCCGAGATGGATGGCCGTGTGGTCGGCTATTGCTATGCGACGTCGTACCGGCCGCGGCCGGCCTATCGCCACACCATCGAGGACTCGGTCTACGTGGCCGACGGGCTGCGCGGACGCGGCATCGGCTTGGCGCTGCTGCAAGAGCTGATTGCGCGCGCGGAAGCGGGGCTCTGGCGGCAAATGATCGCCGTGATCGGCAACAGCGGCAACGTCGGATCGATCGCGCTGCACCGTCGCATGGGCTTCGAGATGGTCGGGACGCTGAAATCGGTCGGCTTCAAGCTCGGGCAGTGGGTCGACACCGTGCTGATGCAGCGGCCGCTTGGACCGGGGGCCTCCACGCTCCCGCCAGACACGGAAACGGCGCGTTGATCGCACGCCGGGTCGTGGCCGCCCTCGGGCTGGCTCAACTGATCTCGTGGGGCGCGACCTATTATCTGATCGGCGGCTTCGGCGAGCAGATCGCCGCGGATCTCGGCTGGGGGCGCGACATTGTCTACGGCGGCTTTGCCGCGGCGCTGCTGGTCATGGGCGTGGCGTCACCGCTTGCGGGAAGATGGGTGGACAGCCGTGGCGGCCGGGAGGTCATGGTCGCAGGTGCCGTGATCAACGCGCTCGGCTGCGCCTGTCTCGCCATCTCGCACAAGATCGACACCTACTTCACGTCATGGATCGTTCTCGGCCTCGGCATGCGGCTGACGCTGTATGATGCGGCATTTGCGGCGCTGGCCCGGATCGGCGGACCGGAAGCGCGCCGCGCGATGTCCGGGATCACCTTGCTCGGTGGCCTGGCGGCCACCGTATTCTGGCCGCTCGGCCATATGCTTTCGGAACAGTTCGGCTGGCGCATCGCAGTGCTGGTCTATGCGGGCTTTGCACTGCTGACGATCCCGCTGCATCTGCTGATCCCGAACAAGCGGTTTGCCGTCGTGTCGGGTTCGGCAGCGCCGGCATCCAGGCAACCGCGCGCCGCCGGCGGTCCGCGGCTTGCGGCGGCCGGCGGGCTCTACGCCGTGATCATGACCGGTGCGAACTTCCTCAATGCAGGCATGTCCGCGCATATGATCGCGGTGCTCACCGGCCTCGGGCTCACCATCACCGTGGCGGTATGGATCGCAACGCTCCGGGGCATCGGGCAATCCGCCGCGCGGCTCTGCGAGATCCTGTTCGGTGCACGGCTCGATCCGCTGGCGCTCAACCTGATGGCCTGCCTGATCATGCCGCTGTCGTTCATCGCCGGCCTGTTCAGCGGAACGGCGAAGGAGATGGGAATCGCCTTCGCGCTGCTCTACGGCGCCTGCAACGGCATTCTGACCATCACCAGGGGAACGCTGCCGCTGATCCTGTTCGATCACCGCAGCTACGGCACGCTGGTCGGCCGGCTGATCGTCCCGAGCTTCATCCTGCCCGCGGCGGCGCCGCTGGTCTATGCAATCGTGATCGACCGCTACGGCGATGCCAGCGCGCTCTATCTCTCGACCGGCCTCGCCGTGACGACGTTGCTCGCGGCCGCGATGCTGAAGGTGATGTTCCCCAGAACTTCCTGAGCGCAGGGACTCGCTGAGGTAGGCGGCGCAAGTTATCCTGCTTCAAATCCAGATAAGGGAGGAAGAAGAACATGGTGCCGTCGACCAAGACCCGCTTCGCTGCGTTTGCTCTTGCTGCATTGCTGTGCTGTGCCGGAGCGGGAGATGCACACGCCGAGCAGCCGGGCGACCGCACGGTTGAGCTGCTCAAGAAGCTGATCTCCTTCGACACGTCGAATGGTCCGGGCGATACGCGGGCACTTGCCGAATATCTGAAATCGCAATTCGCGCCGCTCGGCGCCGAGGTCGACATCTTCGTCGCCCCAAACGGCAAGGCCGCACATTTTATTGCGCGGCTGCGCGGCGACGGTTCGCGGAAGCCGGTGCTGCTCGCCGCGCATGCCGACGTGGTTCCGGTCGAGCGCGAGAAATGGACCGTGGAGCCGTTCGCCGGCGTCGAGAAGGACGGCTTCGTCTACGGGCGCGGCGCGATGGACTTCAAGGGCGGGCTCGCGGTCTTCGCCAGCGCGGTGATGCGGCTTGCCGAGGAGAAGACGCCGCTGTCGCGCGACGTGATCTTCCTCGCCGAGGCCGACGAGGAGCAAGGCCAATACAGCACGGTGTGGCTGGCGAAGAACCATTGGGACAAGATCGACGCCGAATTCGCGCTGAACGAAGGCGGCTATGTGCTGCAGGAGCGCGACGGCACGGTGCGCCAGATCAATATCACGACGGCAGAGAAGCTCTCGGCGACGTTTGCGTTGAAGGCGACCGGTCCCTCCGGTCATTCCTCACGGCCGTTCCCGGCGGGGGCGATGGCCAACGACCGCCTGATCGCGGCGCTGGCGAAGCTCGCGGCACATGATCCGGCCGTCAAGCTGGTGCCGGCGACCGAAGCCTATTTCAAGGCGCTGCTTCCGATCAGCTCGGAGCAGACGGCAGCCGATATCAGGCAGCTCTTGGCTGCGAAGGACCAGGGCGATCGCGATGCCGCGGGAAGGAAGCTGGTCGCCGACAATCCCAAGGACAGCCTGCTGCTGCACGCGCTGCTGCGCGATACCATGGTGATCACCATGATCGACGCCGGCATCAAGCCCAACGTCATCCCCGGCGACGCCAAGGCGGTGGTGAACACGCGGCTGCTGCCGGGCAGCACCACGGATCAGATGATCGAGGAGATCAAGCGGGTGATCGGCGACCCCGGCATCGAGGTCAGCATCGTGACGTCGCTGTCGCAACAGGACGCGCGGGACGCCTATCTGACGCGCTCCAGGATCCCGGCGTCGCCCATCAATACCGAGCTCTATGCGGCGCTGGACCGCAACGCGAAGCGGATCTGGAAAGACGCCGTCCTGGTGCCGACGATGTTCGAGGCGGGGACGGACGCCACCGCCTGGCGCGAGCGCAACGTACCCGTCTACGGCATCTATCCCTATCCGCTCGACGACGACATCCTGAGCCGGATGCATGGCAACGACGAACGGATCGGCGTCGAGGCGATCAAGCAGGGGGCGGAGTGGGTCTACACCACGCTGCGCGAGGTCGCGAAGAAATAGAAATCATTCCGAGAGGTAGTTGCCGAGGAAGTCACGCTTGCCGAGCGGCACGCCGCGATGGCGCAGGATGGCGTAGGCGGTCGTGACGTGGAAGAACAGGCTTGGCAGCGCGAAGCCGTACAGATAGCGCGCTGCCGGCATTGGCGGGACGCCGAAGGGCAAGGTGATGACCCGTTCCGCCGCCCGCTCGAATGCCCGAATCGGGACCGTGTCGATGTAGTCGAGCGTTCGCGATATCCTTGCGTAGGCCTCGGCGAGGCGCTGCTCGCCGTCGGCAAAGGGCGGCGGCTTCAGACCGGCGAGCCGCCCGGCGGCGCCCTTGGCGTGATCGCTGGCCCGTTGCACCTGACCGACCAGCGTCAGCATGTCCGGCGCCAGCCGCGCCGCGAGCATGGCATCGGGATCGAGACCGCGTTCGCGGGCGTGGGCCTCGCCCTTGCGCAGAAGATTGGCAAGCGCGTCGAGCATCTGCCGGAACACCGGAACCGAGGCGTCGTACAATGGTGTGCTCATGGGCATTCTCCCATTCGTCATGTCCGGTGCGGGGCAAGCCAATTCATCTCCGGAAGCTCCGGCACGATGCCGCGGCGGGTCGCGATCGCCCAATCGCCGTCGTAGTAGTGTGTGAGGATATGGTCGTAACGCAGCGTGGCAGCGACGCCGGGAAGGGCGTGGACGCGCCTCAATAAATCCGGCAGGTGCCGATAGTCGACGAGCCGCCTGCGGCTTGCGCGGAACAGCGGATTGTACACGGCATCGAAGCGCACCAGCGTCGAATAGACCAGGACATCGGCCAGCGTTGGCCGTTCGCCGAGGCAAAATCGGCGGCCATCGCTTAGCCGGTCGTCGAGCTCGTCGAGAAAGCCGAATAGCTGATCCATCGCGGCGGTGTATCCGCGTTGATGCGTCGCGCCGGCCACCGCGTAGACGCCGACCGACAAGCGGCGTGCGATCTCGCCGTTCAGGTCGTCCATCGCGGGCTTCAGCTCGGCCGGGCAGAGATCGAGAACGCGATCGCCGGTGATCGCATCGAATGCGTCGTTCAGCATTGCTGCGATCTCGACCGATTCATTGCTGACGATGCGGCGGGAGTGGCGATCCCACAGCACCGGAACGGTGACCTTACCGGTATAGTTCGGTGCCGAGGCGCGATAGGCCTCGTGCAGATGCAGGAAGCCGTTGTCCGCATTGTCGATGGTCGACAGGGCGGTGTCCGCAAAGCTCCAGCCGTCGGGCGTGTCCCAATGCGGATGCAGGACGGAGAGGCCGACGATGTCCTCCAGTTGCTTGAGCGCGCGCACGATCAGGACCCGGTGCGAGAACGGACAGGCCGGCGAGGCATAGAGGTGATAGCGCCGCGGCTCGGCGCGGAAACCCGACGCACCGTCTGCGGTGATGCGGTCGCGAAAGCGGCCGGCATGGATCATCTGTTGCGCCTTGAGTTCGGGCGTCGGATCGACATCGCCTCGCCAGAGACCGTTGATCATGAGCTTCATGGCATTCACCATCGGTCGCTGCGATCTCAGCCTGCCGCCGGCTCGCGTGGCAGCCACAGCGATAGCCAGCCGCCGAGCGCCAGCAGCGCGACATTGCAGCCGAGCGCGATCGTGAAGGCGTGTGCGTAATCGCCGGCCTGCGGATGCGGTCCGAGCAGGCTGTAGAAGATGCCGCCGATGATGGCGACGCCGAGTGCGGCGCCGATCTGGAAGGTCGAGATCATCATCCCGGATGCCAGCCCGGCGTGACGCGGCTCGATGCTGCCGATCACGGCCTTGATCACCGACGGCATCACGGTGCCGAAGCCGAGCCCGCCGCAGATCAGGCCGAATTCAGCGCTTTGTGGCAACATGCCACTAACCGACAGCATCACGACACCGAAGCCGATGACCTGGACCGCAAAGCCCAGCGTCAGCGTGCGCGCGCCGAGCCACTGCATCACCAGCGACGACACCAGCGAACTCACGAAGAAGCCGGTGGCAAAGGGCAGGGTGGCGAGGCCGGCTGCCAGCGGGGAAAAATGCAGCCCGCTTTGCAGGTAGACCGCAAAGGTGAGGTAGAACGACGACAGCATGTAGAAGGCGAGCGCCATCACCTGCCCGATGACGAAATCGCTGTTGCGTAGAAGGTGAAGCGCGACCAGCGGGTTGCCGCCGCGCCTTGCGAGGCGCGCCTCGAAGCGGACGAAGGCGGCGAGCATCAGCGGAGAGGCCAGCAGCATTGCGACGATCCAGATAGGCCAGCCGGACTCCCGGCCCTCGATCAACGGATAGACCAGCAAGCCCAGCGTCAACGAGAGCAGGATGACGCCGCCGACGTCGAGCCGCTGCGCATGCTCGGCGCGCGAGTCCGTGAGGAACAGCAGTCCGCCAATGAAGGCGGCAAGGCCGATCGGCACGTTGATCAGGAAGATCGCTTGCCAGGCGAGGCCAAACGGATGGGCCGAGACCAGGACGCCGCCGAGCACCTGGCCGCAGATGTTGGCAAGACCGAACGTTGCGCCATAGAAGCCGAGCGCGCGGCCCTGTTCGGCCGCCGGAAACAGCACGCGGATCGAGGCGAGCACCTGCGGCGCCATCACGGTCGCGGTGAGGCCTTGCAGGATTCGCCCGGCGACCAGCACGTCCGGCGACCATGCGATGCCGCACAGCACCGACGCGATCGTGAAGCCGGCGACGCCGGTCAGGAACATGCGCCGCCGGCCGAGCAGGTCGCCGAGCCGGCCGCCGGTGATCAGGAACACTGCGTAGGTCGCAGCATAGGCCGAGATCACGAACTGCACTTCGCCTGGGGTGGCGCCGAGATCGTCGCGAATGGCCGGCAGCGCGAGGTTGACGACGTTGAAATCGAGGATCGGCAGGAAGGCGCCGGTAAGAAGCACGGGCAGCGCCAGCCATCGCCGCGGGTCGACCGTTGCCGGCCTTGTGTCGTGCAGCTGCAACGTCTCGGTGGTTTCGCTTGTCACCTGCCAGCTCCTCCGCGTCGCCGGTGCGGCACTCGAGGTGCGCCCGTCGGCCGAACTTTTCGGGAAGATGGCTTGTCCGTTCGTGATAAGGTATTCGCCAACTCTGCGAACCGAGTTTGCAAAAATGCACAGCCCGCTCGACTGGAATGATCTTCGCCTCGTTCTCGCGGTAGCGCGCGAGGGCAGCCTATCCGGGGCAGCGCGCAGACTGGGCGTGACGCATTCGACCGTGTTCCGCCGCCTCGGCACGATCGAAGCAGCGATCGGAACACGCCTGTTCGAGCGCTTCCGCGATGGTTACGCGCCGACCCCGGCCGGCGAGACAGCGGCGGCTTCGGCGGCGCGGCTCGAGGATGAGGTACTCGCGCTTGAGCGCAGGTTGGCGGGACAGGACCTCAGGCCATCAGGCCCGGTCCGGATCACCACGACCGATACGCTCGGCGCGGTGCTGATGCGGCATCTGCCCGCGATGCGCGCTGCGCATCCGGAGATCGAGCCGGAAATCATCATCTCCAATGCGATGGCGAATCTGACCCGCCGCGAGGCCGAGATCGCGATCCGGCCGACGCCGGCGCCGTCCGAACTGCTGGTCGGACGGCGCGTCGCCGATATTGCGCATGCGGTCTACGGATCGCGGGCCTATCTCGCGCGGCGCAATGACAAGGATCTGTCGGCACACGACTGGGTCGGGCTCGACGATGCGCTGGCGGGGACCGTGATCGCCGGCTGGATGCGCGACAACCTGCGCCCGGCGCGCTTCGCCTGCCGCGTCGATGCGCTTCCGGCGCTGTGCGATGCGGCGGCGGCGGGACTGGGGCTTGCGTTGCTTCCCTGCTATGTCGGCGATCCCGCGCCGGCGCTGCGCCGCCTGACACCGAAGGCGCTCGCCGAGCCGCGCTCGGCGCTGTGGCTGCTGACGCATGACGATATCAAACGCACCGCGCGCATCCGCGCCACGCTCGATTTCCTGGCCAAGGCGCTGGTGTCGGAGCGCGCGCTGTTCGAGGGCAGGCGAGCCGGCCACGCGCGGCGGTAGCGGGTAGGGCGCGCCAATCGATCAGGACCCGGCCGCTTCGGTGACGATGCGGAGATCCCGTGCCGGGCGATCCGCAGGCGGACGGTGATGTTCGCGAAAGGCGCTCGCCAACGTTTTCAGCGTCGCACGCGACTTCGCGTCCGACAATTTCGACAGCAGCATGATCTCGGATGGAGGCAGCGCGGGGAGGCCGAACTTCTCGGTGACCTCGACCGCGCCCGGCGGGACGACCCGGCGCGAGAACACCGAGATCGCAAGGCCAGCCGAGACGGCTTCGGCGACGGCAAAGGCTCCGCAGCCAAGGAAGGTTTCGGTCCACGGCAACCCTGCCGTGTCGAGCGCATGGGTCGCGGTGTTGAGGATTCCACAAGACGGCGAGGAGGCCGCCAATCGAAATGGCTCGCCCTTGCGATGGACAAAGTTCGGCGTGGCGAACCAGCCGAAATGATCGGGTCCCAGAACCTCGCCGTCGCGCCGATCGTCATCCCGGAACACGATCACTGCGTCGATCGTCCCGCGATCGAAGGCCTCCAGCAGGTCACGGGCATCGTCGAGCCGGACCTCGATCGTCAGTGCCGGATCATGCGCATTGAGCCGCGCCAGCAAGGTCGGAAGCTCGGGCGCGCCGACGTGGGTCGCGATCCCCAATGAGAAGCGGCGGCGAACGGACGACAGCCCGGCGACCGCGCGATCGTGTGCGGCAAGGAAGGCGCGCGCGGACTCGAGGAATGCGGCTCCCTGCACCGAGAGGCGCACCAGCCGCGGGGTTCGCTCGACCAGCTTCTGGCCGACCCGGTCTTCCAGCCGCCTCAGCTTGACGCTGATCGCCCCTTGCGTGGTGCCGAGCGCGTCGGCGGCGCGTGTGAAGCTCTTGAGATCTGCGATGGTCACGAAAGCCTTCACGGCGTCGACGTCGAGGGTGGTCATGTCAGTCATCCGGAATTGTTGTCTCTGAAATATCTAGTCATCCAATTCAACAATGCTCAAGCCGTGATTAGCTTTTGGCCGTGAAGCGCCGCGGCCACCCGATTCCTGCCGTTGCTGCCTCAATACATCGTGAGTCGATCGACCGTCGCTGCTGCCAGCACCCTGGCAACAGCGTGCGGTATCCCGTTGGCTTGCCATAACAAAAGGCCTGATCATGTCTACTGAACTGAGCCGCCGCGGCGCTGTCGTGTTGTCCGCCGTATGCCTTGCCTGCCTGATGTTCGGATTGGAGATATCCAGCATCCCCGCGATCCTGCCGACGCTGGAGCGGGTGTTGCATGCCGACTTCAAGTCGCTGCAATGGATCATGAACGCCTACACGATCGCGGTGACCACGGTGCTGATGGCGATCGGGACGATCGCTGATCGCTATGGGCGGAAGCGCATCTTCCTGGTCGCGATCGCGGCGTTCGGCATCACCTCGCTGATCTGCGGTGTCGCCTCGAGCGTCGAAATGCTGATCATCGCCCGGTTGCTGCAGGGGCTGAGCGGCGGCGCGCTTTTGATCTGCCAGATCGCCGTGCTGTCGCACGAATTCCAGGGCGGGCGGGTACGCGCCGTTGCCTGGGGCTGGTGGGGCGTGATCTTCGGCATCGGTCTCGGCTTCGGGCCGATCATCGGCGGCGCCGTCGTCGCGCTGCTGAGCTGGGAATGGGTGTTCCTGGTCCATGTGTTGTTCGCAGCGGTCGCGTTCGTGCTCACGATCGGCGGCGTCCATGAATCGAAGGACCCGAAGGCGAGCAGCCTCGATGTTGCCGGCATCGTCACGATGTCGCTCGCGGTGTTCTGCCTCGCCTTCTACATCACGCAGGGGCCGGATCTCGGCTTCGCCAGCCCGAAGGGGCTCGCGATCCTCGGTGTCTCCGCACTGAGCTTCATCGCGTTCTTGGTTGCCGAAAGAATCAGCCGGCGTCCGATGTTCGATTTTTCGGTGTTTCGGATCCCGGCGTTCTCCGGCTCGATCGTCGGCTCGGCCGCGATGAACCTCAGCTACTGGCCGTTCATGATCTATCTGCCGATCTGGTTTCACGCCGGCCTTGGCTATGACAGCGTGTCCGCCGGCCTTGCGCTGCTGGCCTACACGCTGCCGACGCTGGTGATGCCGCCCTTCGCCGAGCGGCTGTCGCTGCGCTATCAGCCCGGCCTGATCATCCCCGCGGGGCTGTTCACCATCGGCATCGGCTTCATGCTGATGAAGTTCGGCAGCGCCGCCGCGCAGCCCGATTGGTTGACGATGCTGCCGGGTTGTCTGATCGCCGGAATTGGCCTCGGCATCACCAATACGCCGGTGACCAACACGACGACGGGCTCGGTCTCGAGCGACCGCGCCGGCATGGCCTCCGGCATCGACATGAGCGCGCGGATGGTCTCGCTTTCGGTCAACATCGCCTTGATGGGCTTCATCCTGGCGAGCGGCGTGCTGGCGCATCTGAAGGCCGTATTGCCCGCGCTGGATGGCGCGCAGCTTCGCGTCATCGTGGAACGGATCGCGGCCGGCGATGCCGTATCCGCGCCCGAACTGACAGGGGCTGTCGTACACCAGGCGCTGGCCAGCGGCTTTGGCTGGGTGATGCTCTATGGCGGCATCGGCGTATGGATCATGGCCGCGATCAGCTTCCTGATCTTCAACGCGCGGCCGATGCGGCAGGCCGAAGCCCAGGGCACCAAGTGAACCTGACGTCGTCGCGCTCGCCCCCGGAAAGGGGCGGGCCGGCGACATTCACTTCACGAGGGTCAGCAGCGGCTTGTCTTTCTCGACGATATAGGTCGCAAGCTCGCTGGCGGTGACGTTGCCGACGTTCTTCGCCGCATGGATCGTGCCTGCGGGAATGAACAGCACGTCGCCCGCCTTCAGCGTTGCCGGCGCTCTGCCGTCGACATCATATTCGAGCGTCCCGGCGAGCACATAGATGATCTCCTCGCCGGGATGCGTATGGCGGCCGAATGCCTTGCCGGGCGCGATATCGACACGCACCTGGACGGCTTCGCGTCCGGGCGCGCTGAGGTCGTGGTGCTGCAAATCGGTTCGCGTGAAGTCGGCCGGCGGTTGAGCTTGGGCAGTCGGTGTCGTCAGGAAACTTCCAACGATCAGGGCTGCTCTTGCGACCAGGCGCGTCGCAATCATCAGCTTGCGCGTCATCTTCAACTCCTGGGTTTGTCTTCCGGACGTGCCCGACCGCGAACCGGCAAGGCGCCGGCCCGCGTCGGTGGTCGTCATCTCTCTGCTTCAGAGAAGGGTGGTCGCGACGTCGATGTTGCCGTGGACTGCCTTGGAGTAGGGGCAGATGCCGTGCGCGGCTTCGATCAGCTGCTGCGCAACCTCGCGCTCGACGCCGGGAACGCGGACGTTGAGGCGTGCGCTCAGGAAGAACGAACTGCCGGCCTGGTTCAGATCGATCTCGGCATCGACCTCGGGCTCGCTCGCCAGCTTGACCTTGCGCTGTCCGGCGGCGAGCTGGATCGCGCCGATGTAGCAAGCCGACCAGGCGGCGGCGAACAGGTTCTCCGCGGCCGGGTGCGGCTGCGGCAGCTTGACGTCGAGGAAGCCGTCGCCTGAGCGGGCGGCGCCGTTCGGGCCGGCGGTGACGTGGGTCTTTCCGGTGACAAGGACCTTGGCATTGGCAGTCATGATGCGCTCCTTTTGGATAAAGTTAGATCGTATCCGATCTAATCGGATGCGCGTTGAATTAGTTCCGGCACTGGACTATGTCAAGCACTTCCGATTTAATCGGATACGATTTATATGGATTGGGACTTCACAAACTCCGGAGGCGCCCGTGACCCGCTCCCCCAAGGCCGAGGCCAAAGGCCGAAAACTCTCGAATTTTCTATGCTTTGCGGTCTATTCGGCCAATCTGGCCTTCGGCCGCGCTTACAAGCCGATCCTCGACGCGGTCGGCCTGACCTACACCCAGTACATTGCCCTGATCGCGCTGTCGGAGGCCGACGACCAGACCGTGAGCGAGCTCGGCGAGAAGCTGTTCCTGGAATCCAACACGCTGACGCCGATCCTGAAGAAACTGGAGCAGAGCGGTTACATCAGCCGCGTCAGAGATCCCGCCGACGAGCGGCAGGTGCGGGTGAGCCTGACGGCAGCCGGCCGGCGCCTGCTCGACAAGGAGATCAACGCGTCGCTGGTCGAGGCCACCGGGCTCGGCGACGAGTTTCCGATCGTGCAGAAGAGTGTGGTCAGGCTGCGTGACAATCTGCTGAATCACACGCGCGGCGATTCGAAGAAGGCCTGAGGCTGCGGCGGCGGCGTGCCGGCGCACCGCGCTGCCGTACCAAATTGTAACGCGCTGTATACGCGCCGCGTCGTTCCGCATTTTCGCCACGGTGCAACCGGCCATCGCGTAGGAGTTCAGATTCCGAGGCGGGACGTTGTTCTAGGAGTGTCATCATGTCGCTTGCAGTTCGACGCCGCCGAGCGTTGTCAGCACGAAGTCTGCGCGTGCCGACGGCGATATCTTCGGCAGGCTGATGACGTTGTAGCCCAGCCTGGGAAGGGTCTCCATCAGCCGCTGATACTCCGCCGTCGCTGCCTCGAAGCTGTGCCGTCGCTCAGCGTCGTTAACGTAGATCTCGGGCCATGGCGGCGTCATGAACACGCGCGCGTGGTAGCGATGGTTGGAGCAGACCGGATGCAGCACCGGCTCGCCCGTCAATGCCTCCAGCGCGGATGCGGCGTCGATGAGGCCGCGATCGAAGAACACCCATCCGGAATAGGCGTTGGCCTCCGCCATGTCCTTGAGCGCGACGTCGATGGCGCGCCGAAGGAAAGCCGCCGCATCGATCCAGGGCTGCGCCGTGCCGCCGGATGCGAGCTCATCGGTGATGATGCGGCGGCCAGGCTCCTCGACGACCGGATAGCCGCGTCCGCGCAATTCGGCCAGCAAGGTCGATTTTCCGCCGCCGGAGCAGCCGGAGATCAGGACGAAGCGACTGTTCAAGAGATGTCCTTTCATCAATCGTCACAAGGCGCAAGCCGGCGCCCCGCTGATGCGGGCTGCTCGATAAGCCTGAAGCCCTGGGGAAGGCGCGGAGATGTCTCGACGCGCATGACGAGCATAGCATCGAATGTGACGCAAACGAGGTGCGCTTGACGAATTCTTCAGCGCCGCGCCGATAATCTCGATCAAGCATCGTTGTATTCTGCTCGAAGGGAAGGCGCACATGGCATCAGGCTCGATCACCTGCATCACGCTCGCACTGGTGCTCTGCGGCGCGACGCTTCAGCCGTCACGTGCTGCTGACCCCGCCGAACCGATCCGTATCGGCGCGGTGTTGCCGTTTTCCGGTGGCGTCGAGCTCTACGGTCAGCAGGCCAGGCTCGGGCTCGATCTCGCCGCTGGGGAAATCAACGCCGCGGGCGGCATTCTCGGCAGGCCGGTCGAGGTGATCTATGCCGACGACAAGACGCGGCCGGAGTCGGCCGCCGAGGCGATGCGTTCGCTGGTCGAGAAAGACGGCGTGCTGGCGGTGGTCGGTCCGATCACCTCGCGCAACCTGAATGCGCTGGTGCCGCTTGCCGAGAGTTCGAAGACGCCGCTGCTCTACGCCACCAATTACGAGGGCGGCAAATGCAGCCGCTATCTGTTTTCGTTCGGCGCGGTGCCGAACCAGGAACTCGGCCAGCTGCTGCCCTACATGACGCAGACCTACGGCGACACGTATTTCCTGCTCGGCGCCGACCGGGTCTGGCCGCATCAGATGTTCAGCATCGCGCAGCCCTTGATCGAGCGGCTCGGCGGCAAGGTGGTCGAGACCAAATATACGCTGGGGACCGAGTCCGATTTCTCGCCGCTGATCAGGGAGATCGCGGCGAGCAAGGCGAAGGTGCTGCTGTTTGCGCTGAAGGGCGACGGCATGGACTTTATCCGGCAGGCCGACGAGGCCGGATTGCTGAAGGACATGACCGTGGCCTTCCTCGGACTGTCCGAGGTCGATCTCGGCATCTTCCGCGGCAAGGGTCAGAACATGGTCACGGTGGTGCCGGCGGTCGCGGCGAGCGCGGATCCCGCGGTCAGGGCGTTCGTGGCGAAGGCCCGCGCTGCCGCGAACCCCGGCGTCGCGGTGTCGAACTATGTGATGACGCACTACAACACCCTGATCGCGCTCAAGGCCGCGGCCGAGAAGGCCGGCAAGCTCGACAAGGAGGCCATCATCGACGCGATGGCCGGCCTCACCATTGCATCGCCGACCGGCCCGGTGACACTCCGCCAGGATCATCACGTGGCGATGAACATGTTCATCGCCAGGACGCAAGGGACGGAACTGGTGCAGGTCCGTGCGCTCGGCGCCATAACGCCGCAGCCTGGATGCAATCTGGCTGGTCGCTGACAGCACGCCCGACGCCCGCTTTCAGGGGCGAAGCCGACACCCAATCTGACGTCTGGGATATCGTCTTGTGACCCGTGGCGGACCCTGGGCCGGCGTCAGCTAGGTCGACCTGCGCGAGACTAGAAGCTCCACCACGCGAAGCACAATTCAGTCTTCCGAGCGCAGGGCCGCCTCGACGCGCTGGATCAGCCGCTCCCGCATCTCGGGCAAGGCCCCGCCGAGCAGAAGGAAGACGCGGACGATCGGCAAATAGGGCTGCATCGCCGCGGTCAGCGCCGCAGGGGGCATGCCGGCCAGCCGCGCATACTCCGCCTGCAGAGCCGAATTGACCGTGGCCCGCACCGGATCGTCGGCGTAGTCCGGGCCAAGCTCGGCGAGCAAGACATGGCACTGCGCAATCTCGTAGGCGGCAGGCGCGCGGGTCGCGCCGAGCCAGTCGATCAGTCTCGGACCCTGCGCTGTCATGATCACGTTGCCGGGGTGAAGATCGGAATGGCACAGCACGTCATCGGCTGCGAGGTGCTCGATCAGCGCGAGGACGCCAGTGGTGATGCGCTCCGGAAGTACGCTGCCGCCGAACCGCAATCGGGCGTCCATTGCCTCGCGCAACGAGAGTGCGTCCGGCGGTGGCCGCGTCTTGTGAACGGCGAGGCAGAGCGCCGCAAGGATTGCGCCAGCTTGTTCATGCGTGACGGCGCCGGTGCGCGTAGCCTGCATCAGGGTCGGCCCATCGAACCGCGGCAGCACGATGCCGAAGCGCCCGTCCAGGGCAACTTCGCCGAGCACCTCCGGCGCTGGGCCGCCGCCGGCGAAGACCGCGGGGGTCATTTGCGCCTCGTGCTGGACGACCCATTGCGGGATACCTGGCTTGGACAGCTTGACGACCTGACCGGGCGCCCAAGCGTAGACATCAGCGAAAAGTCCATCGCCGATCTTCTCTCCCAGCGATCCCTGCATGCCCGTTCTCCGCCGTGATGGAGGAAACACCGGCGGCGCGCAAAAAGGAACCCCTCCCGTCGCGGGGCCGCCCGACACCATGATCGCGTTTCAACTGCTGCGGCCTTCCGACTTCGAAAAAAATGAGCTGGCGCGCGCGGTGGCTGTCGGTTCCAGGCCGGTCCGTTCGTCTTTCAGCCGGAACGCACTGCATGGGAGCTCTGGAATGACCAACTCGACCTATCGCTGGGTGATTGTCGCAGCCGGCGGCCTGCTTGGTTGCGTCGCGATCGGCGGCATGTTTTCGCTGCCGGTGTTCCTGCAGCCGATGGCGCGGGAGACCGGCTGGTCGGTGACCGGCATCTCCAGCGCGATGACGATCGGCTTCCTCGCAATGGCCTTCACCAGCATGATCTGGGGCACGCTGTCCGACCGCTTCGGGCCGCTCCCGGTGGTGCTGACCGGATCGGTCGTGTTGGCGGCGAGCCTCGCACTGGCAAGCCAGGCACCGTCGCTGCTGGCATTTCAGTTTCTGTTCGGGGCGCTGGTCGGCGCGGCGACGGCCGCGATCTTCGCCCCGATGATGGCCTGCGTCACCGGCTGGTTCGACACCCATCGCAGCCTTGCCGTCTCGCTGGTGTCGGCCGGCATGGGCATGGCGCCGATGACGATGTCGCCGCTCGCGGCCTGGCTGATCTCCCATCAGGACTGGCGGACGTCGATGCTGATCATCTCAGGCGTGGTCGGCGCGATCATGATCCCGGTCTCGTTTCTGGTGCGCCGTCCGCCGGCGCTGCATGGCGGCCATGCTGAAGTGGCGAGCACGAGCGGTGAGCCGCCGATGTCATTGGCGCAGGCGCTGCGCTCGCCGCAATTCATCATCCTGATCGCGACCAATTTCTTCTGCTGCGCCACCCATTCCGGACCGATCATCCACACGGTGAGCTACGCGGTCACCTGCGGCATTCCGATGGTCGCGGCGGTGACGATCTACAGCGTGGAAGGGCTCGCCGGCATGGGCGGCCGCATCGCCTTCGGCCTGCTCGGTGACCGTTTCGGCGCCAAGCGCGTGCTGGTGCTGGGGCTGCTGGCGCAGGCGTTCGGCGCGCTCGGCTACGTCTTCGTGCGCGAGCTTGCCGCGTTCTACGCCGTCGCGGCGATCTTCGGCTTCATCTATGCCGGCACCATGCCGCTGTATTCCGTGCTGATCCGCGAGAATTTCCCACTGCGGATGCTTGGCACCGTGATCGGCGGCACAGCGATGGCCGGCAGCCTCGGCATGGCGACTGGTCCGTTGGCCGGCGGCCTGATCTACGACACTTTCGCGAGCTATACGTGGCTCTATGTCGGCTCCTGGGCCGTCGGCCTCGGCGCGTTCCTGATCATGATGACCTTCCGGCCGATGGCGGCGCGGCCCGCGGCGGTGCCGGTGCCAGCGTGAGGCTGGTGCGCGTGTCAAGCCCTCTGCTTCACGCGCGGCTGCGTTTCGGCCGCCGGATGGCGCGCACCTTGTTGTTGGTCGAGCCGCTGCCGCAGAAGAACCGGTCCTTGCCGTCGGATTCGAGCCCCGAGACGAACACGCCCTTCGGCATCTCGAGCCGTTCCATCACCTCGCCGGTCTGCGGATCGATCCGCCTGACGTCGCTCTGGTCCTCTTCCCAGGTGCCGTGCCAGAGTTCGCCATCGACCCAGGAGACGCCGGTGACGAACCGGTTGCTTTCGATGGTGCGCAAAACCTTGCCGGTTTCCGGATCGACCTGAACGATGGTGCGGTCGCGATACTGGCCGACCCACAGCGAGCCTTCCGCCCAGGCAAGCCCCGAGTCGCGGCCGCCGCCGGGCGAGGGGATCGTGGACACCACGCGTCCGCTGTTCGGCTCGATCTTCAGGATACGGTCCTCGGCGATCTGATAGAGGTGCTTGCCGTCGAACGCGGTGCCGGCATGGGCCGCGATATCGAGAGTGCGGGTGGTATTGCCGCTGTCGGGATCGAAGGCGATCAGCTGGCCTCCGGCCGCGAACCAGACCTGCTTGCCGTCGAAGCTGACGCCGCCCACGCTCTCGACGCCTTCGAAGGCATATTCCCGGATGATCTCGGCCTCGGACTTCTTCATGCGGCGCTCCAGATTCCTGTTTTGACGCGTTTTCTTCACGCGAACCGATACCCACTTCGCTCGAAAACGCTTTTGATTGCTGCCTGATTCTAGCCGTTCGGCAGCGGGGCAGGGAGTAACAACGTCGTCGTGAATCCCGGCACCGGCGGCGTCATCCAGCGTCGGGCGCGGGCGCGGCCGACCGACTGCACCTTGCCCGTGGCGGCCAGCGCGTCGAGTGCGCGCTGCACCGTGCGCTGGCTCGCGCCCAGCGCCACCGCTAGCGCCGAGCTCGACCAGGCCTCGCCATCGGCGAGGAAGGCCAGCACCGCCGCATGCTCCTCCTCGACCGGCAGTGCCAGCACGCTGACCTCGCGGCGGCCATGCGGCTCCAGCACGAAGCCGTCAGGCGTCGCGCTGAGATCGGCGAGCGGCAGCAAGGCCCGGCGCAACCGTCCGATCTCGACTCGCAGACGTGCCCTGTGCGATTCATCGGCGTGCTTGCCGCGGAACGCGCGCGCGATCAGCGTGGCACGCGAGACGTCCTGCGGCCACGCTTCGCCAAGCGCGCGGGCGAGCGCAAACAGCACCGGCCGTCGTGTCAGCGAGACCGTGGTGCCGCTGTCGCGCACGACGTAGCGGCAGGCATCGACGACGAGTGCCTCCGATGCCATCAGCGCCTCGACCTCTTCGAGCAGCAGAGGCCGCTCGTGACCGCGCGCGATCAGGCGTGCCGCGGGCGTGGCGAGCAGGTGAGCGGTGCTTTCGACCTCGGCCGCAAGCGCGGCGATGCGGGCGCGCCGTGCGGCATCCCTTGCCCGTGCCAGCGCCTCGCGCGCCAGCTTGGTCCGCAGCCGCCGCATCGCGATTCCGGCGACCACCAGTTCATGCCCGACCCGCAGCGCCGGCGGGAAGGGCGCCGGGTCGAGGTCATCGAGCATGCGCTCGGCCGCATCGAGGCTCCCGATCAACAGCAGGCGGCGGATCTCGAGATAGCCGGCGTGCGCGGCGTTGAGCGCGTCGCCGTGTGCCCCGAGCGTTGCCCGCGCCGCGGCGAGGCTCTTGCTGGGAAATGACAGGTCGCGCGACACCAGCGCGATTTCCGCTTCGGCCACCACGCAGCGCGCCCGCGCGACCGCTTCACGCGGACCGAAGCCGCGGCCCGCGCGCCGCAACAGCTCCTTGGCGCGGGCGAAATCGCCGAGCCGGGCCATCGCGATGCCGCGCAGCGCCAGCGCCGGCGCATCGTCGCGCAGGGCCACCCGTTTCAGTGCGCCGAGGGGATCACCCGCCGCGAGCGCGCGCGCCGCTGCCGTAATCAGCGAATCCATTCGAATCCCGACACACTTGTCACTCTTGCCCTCCGAAGACCGATCCTAACCTAGCACATGGCGACATGGATCATCTCCAGAGAGATCGAATGATGACCGGAGTAGAGACACGTGAGGATTGGTTGAAAGGCCGCATCAGCGGCCGCGGAGCCATGGTCGCGCGCTGGCTGTCGCTGGCGGCGGCGCCGACCTTCGCCGCGATGGCGCTGGTGGCCGCGCTGGCGCCGGCCGAGATGATCTGTGGTGCCACGCAGGGACCGTTCTCGTTGCAGGGCATGGTCCCGATGTACGCGCTGATGAGCGCATTTCACCTGGCGCCGTGGTTGCGCCTGTTCCGATGACAGCTTCATTCCTCCGGCAGCGTGAAGACCGCGCATGGTTGCGCGATGCCGCAGCGACACCGCGCGCATTGCTGCCTCGCATGCACTGCGCGTGCTCGGCGGACCGGATGCGCATCGTGTTCACCGAACGGCTTGGCGTGCCGGCTGCGCAGTATCGCGCGAGTTTTCGCAGATTGTGACGCCGTTCATGAAGCGGAAGCCGGATCTGCGATAGAGTCAACCTATCCGAATTTATTCGCAACAATGCAATTGTCACGCGAGGCTGACATGGACGCGCTCACGCTTTACATCATCCGCCATGCCGAGAAGCCGGGCGAATCCTGGCCGGGACCCGGCTTTACCGCGGACGGTGTGTCCGATACCGAGTCGCTGGTGCTCCGCGGCTGGCAGCGCGCCGGCGCATGGACGGCATTGTTCGGTACCGATCTGACGACCGGCGATTATGCCAAGCCCGATGCGATCTATGCCGCGACGCCGGGCACCACGCCCGATCGGCCGCCGTCGAGCCGTCCCGCCGAGACGATTTCGGCGCTCGCCGCACGTCGCGGCATCACACCGAACGAAGATTTCGGCAAGGGTGATGAGCCGGCGCTGATGAAGGCCATATTGGCGCTGAAGGGTGTCGTGCTGCTGTGCTGGGAGCACAAGGCGATCATCGCCGACATCCTGCCGCTGATCCCGGTCAGCAAGGGCAAGCCGCCGACCAAATGGGAGAGCAGCCGCTTCGACGTCGTGCTGCGCTTCGAGCGTGCCAAGGGCGACGACAAGTTCGCCTTCAAGGAGCTGTTTCCGAAACTGCTGTCGGGCGATTCCGACAAGCCATTGGGTGGCTGAACCGCGGCCGCGCCGATCAGTCGAGCCCGAGCGCCTTGCGCGATTTCCGCGTCAGCTTGGATGCGATCAGCGCATGCGCCTGACCGAGATAGGCCTTGAGCTCGGCGTCGGGCAGGGCGTCGTTGCCGATCAATTGCACCCATTTGGCGCGCGCCAGATACGGCGCCGGCCGCGCCAGTTCCTGCTCGATCAGAAGCTGATAGGCCATGTTCGAGGTCTTGAACATGAAGCCGCCGGTGCTCGCGACGAAGCCGCCGGCCAGCGCGAACATCTTGCCGCCGACCTTGAACACCGATGTGCCCTCCCATTGCACGACCTTGGTGGCGGCGGGCAGGCGCAGGCAATGGGCTTCGAAGGTTTTTGGGCGCATGAATCGATGGAACTGGGCGACTTCAAAGCCATAGGCCAGCTGCACCAATGCCGACAAGTCTCGGGTGAGCCGGCAGTCCCGGCCGACGATTTGCCCTGGAGCTCACGAAAATGTGGGTTGTCGCCAAAGTATCTATCGATATATCGTAAGATATGTTTTCAGTAAGGAAACGGAAAATGAGACGATCGATGTTTGGCGGCCGGGACGATGACGGCTTCCGGTTTGGCTTCTTCGCCATGGGCCGGCACGGCCGTGGCGGTCACCGCTTTGGCCGCGGCGGCCATGGCTTCTTTGGACGGGGCGGCAGCGGCGACTTTCCGGGATCGCGGCGGCTCTCGTCGCAGGATCTGCAACTCGTCATCCTGGCGCTGCTCGGCGAGCAGCCGGCGCATGGCTATGAGCTGATCAAGAAGATCGAGGAGCGGTCGGACGGCTTCTACAGTCCGAGCCCGGGCGTGATCTATCCGGCGCTGACCTTCCTCGAGGAGATCGGCCATGCCAGCGTCACCCAGGATGCGGCGCGCAAGCTCTACAGCATCACCGAGCAGGGCAAGGCGCATCTCGCCGAGAACCGCGCCACCGCGGACACCATTCTCGAAGCGCTGTCGCGGATCGGCCGCCGCATGGACGAGGTGCGCGAAGCCTTCGCCGGCGTCAGCGATCTCGATGGCGAGGCTTCCGACGACGTGCACCGCGCCCGTCATGCGCTGAAGAGCGCGCTGCGCCAGAAGCGCGGCTGCGATGCCGCCGAGGCGCGCCGCATCGCGAAAATCCTCGACCGTGCTGCCGCCGAAATCCTGCAGCAATGACGCAATCGCAAAGGAGACCCTTCATGTACAACGCTGAACCGCACAGTGCGATTGTTGACGCCCGCATTGCCGCCGTCATCGCGCGCCTGCAGGTCTCGCGCCCCAGGCCGGCTGCGGGCGGTCCGCGCGGCAATCCAGCGATGAGCCGCGATCCGAACGATTATGCCGAGCAGGGATTTTCGATCCACCCGGAGCAGGGCGAATTGATCTATCTGCTGTGCCGCGGCCTGCGCGCCAAACGCGTCGCCGAGTTCGCGACGTCCGTTGGAATGTCGACGCTGTATTTCGCAGCCGCGATGCGCGACAATGGCGGCGGCACGGTGATCGGCTCTGAGATCGTGCCGGCCAAGGTTCAGGCCGCGAAGCGCAATCTCGCCGAGGCCGGCCTTGCCGACTACGCCGAGATCCGCGAGGGCGACGCGCGCCAGACGCTGCGCGATCTCGGTGGTCTCGTCGACTTCATCCTGATCGACGGCTGGCCGGGCGACAGCGGACCGACGCTGGCACGGCAGGTGATCGAGATCGTCGCCCCGCAGCTTCGCGTCGGCGGCTATGTCATGAACGACAATGCCGAGGCGGATTTCCTGGAGTTCGTGCGCGACCCCAGGAACGGCTTCGTGTCGATCACGCTGCCGCTCAAGGGCGGTACCGAGCTCTGCCTGAAGGTAGGTTAAGGATCGGTTCGGCCCGGCGAAATCCCGCTGGCGTGATTGTGAGCCGCAACGACATCCCGCCACGCTGGATTTTGTCGACGCTTCTTGCTCTGTTCGAAGAAAATCAGGAGCGAAGCGCCGCATGTCCGAAGTCCCTCCCATCCATCCGCTTGATCGCCCGATCTGGAGCGCGCTGACCACAAGGCAACGGGACCTTGCGGAGGGCGGTACTGAGGCGCGACGCTTTCCCGTTGCGATCGCTCCCTTCGCCGACATGGTCGACATGTCGCCAGGGAGTTTTGCCTCACTCGGCGCGCTGTTATCGGGGCCAGACATCGCGGTGCTGTTCACGCCAGATCCAGTCACCGCGCCGCCGGAGTTCAAGGTGCTGCTGGCCGAGACCGGCGAGCAGATGATCGGCACACCGGCGGAGTTTTCTCTGCCGGGTGTCGAGATCGTCACGCTCGGCGCGGCCGACGTTCCGGCGATGACGGCATTGACGACGCTGACCAAGCCCGGACCGTTCAGCGCGCGGACGCATGAACTCGGCAATTTTTTCGGCATTCGCGTCGGCGGCGAGCTGGTCGCGATGACCGGGGAACGGATGAAGCCGGGGAACTATACCGAGATGACCGCGGTCTGCGTGCATCCGGACCATCGCGGCCGCGGCTACGCCCAGGCGCTGCTGTCGGCGGTCGGCCGCCAGATCGTGGCGCGCGGCGAGATTCCGTTCCTGCACGTCTTCACCAGCAACGTCTCGGCGATCGCGCTCTACCGCCGCCAGGGCATGGAGATCCGCCGCCGTCTGCACATCACCGTGCTGCGAAAGCAGGGGTAGGGGTGTTCGGCAAGGTGGATTGAGGGAAATCCCTCATTCGTGATTTCGCCCGTCGTGCTTAGCTTTGCCGGACCGCAACACACGAGAGAGGATATCTCGATGACCGAGCAATCCCAGGACAAGCGTCCCGTAGCCGATCGGGCGGAGAACAACGCCTTCTTTCCGTCGCCTTACTCGCTTGGGCAATTCACCTCGGCCAAGTCGGATCTGTCCGGCGCGGACTATCCCAACGCGTACAGGGGTGGTCGCTGGAAAATTCTGATGATTGCCGCGGACGAGCGCTATCTGCTGTTGCAGAACGGCACGATGTTCTCGACCGGCAACCATCCCGTCGAGACCTTGTTGCCGATGTATCATCTCGACAAGGCCGGCTTCGAGTTCGACATCGCTACCTTGTCGGGCAATCCGGTCAAGTTTGAGCTGTGGGCGTTCCCGAACCAGGACGACGCGGTCAAGAGAATCTACCAGAAGTATCTCGGCAAGCTGAAGCAGCCGCTGAAACTCTCCGACGTGATCGAACGCAAGCTCGGCAAGGATTCCGATTACATCGCGGTGTTCATTCCCGGCGGCCATGGTGCGTTGATCGGCCTTCCTGAAAGCCTCGACGTCAAGGCCACCTTGAAATGGGCGCTCGACAACGACAAGCATATCGTCTCGCTCTGCCATGGTCCGGCGGCACTTCTGGCGTCCGCAGTCGGCGAAGCCAAGGGCGACTATCCTTTCAGGGGTTACAAGATCTGCGCATTCCCCGATGCCATCGATCGGACGACGCCCGACATCGGCTACATGCCGGGTGCGCTAACCTGGGCCTTTGGCGAGGAGCTGCAGGCGCTCGGCGTCGAGATCCTGAACAAGGACATCACCGGCAAGACGCATCAGGATCGCAAGCTGATCACCGGAGACAGTCCCTTCGCCGCCAACAATGTCGGCAAGGTAGCGGCCAAGGCCTTGCTCGATACGCTTGGCGGGCGTTGAGGCCATCGGCCCGGCTCGAGGCGGCACGACGAACCCGCCACGCCGCCCGCGGCCGGACAACGGTGCGCGCCTTGCAGGTCCACCTGGCTTGGGAGAAAGTCCTCAACGGGCACGGTTGCGCTCGACGGGGTTTCCCGGGATACGATGGCATCTGCATGGACCACTACATCGAAGCCGTGGTTGCGATCGAGGGCAGCGGGAGCTTGTCCGCGATTCAGGCGGCTGTGCGGTCGGCGAGCGGGCCGCTCGGCTACGACCGCTTCGTGGTGTTCTCGGCGTCCCCCTCACGCGAGGACCTGGTCGACAGGATCTACTGGGTCGAGGGCGACTGGTTCGGCAGAGGCGTGACGGTCGATGCCGAGACCTATGTCCGGCACTGTCCGGTCACGCGCAACTTCCTCAATGTGGATGAGGCGTTTTTCTGGACCAAGGTGATGTCGGCGCGCGGCGAGAAATACCGCGTGGTGCGCGCGCCGCGCGGGCCCGGTTTCCATGGATTGCAGGTCCCGGTGTTCGGGCGTACTGGCCTAGAGGGCGCGATGAGCTTCGCCGGAACGCGGATCGACGCGTCGGCGCGGGCGCGTGTGGCCCTGACGATGATCGGCTCCGCGGCCTTTCGCGCCGCCCGCCGGTTGTTGGAAGCGCGCGAGGCCAACGGTGCGTCGACCCTGTCGCCGCGCGAGCGCGAGGTGTTGCGCTGGATCGCCGCCGGTCGGCGCCAGGCCGACATCGCGGCCTCGCTGGGGCTCTCCGAACGCACGGTCGAGAACCATTTGCGGCGTGCGCGGCTGCGCCTTGGTGTCGCGACGACGGCGCAGGCCATCCGGCTCGCGATCCGCAGCGGCGAGATCGAGGATTGATGCGGTCCTCCGCGGCGATCACGTAAAAAAATGTTGGGCCCGGGCGCGCATCGCGCGTCCGGGCCCGTTGTTGTTGATGCAGACGTCAATGTGCGGTTGCTTCCGACGCCGCGATCCACGCGATCACGGCCTCGGAGAAGCCGTCGACCCGGGTCCACGGGCCGTGTCCGACACCGTGCTGGTAGGACGCCGCGTTGACCATGTATCCGCGCCCCCTGGGGGCGGGCACCTGGTCGTGGCTCTGCTCGTCGGTGAAGACGATCAGGCGATCGCCCTTGCGGTCGATCTCCGTCACCGCCTTGCCGAGATACGTCCCGCCATGCGGCTGCGAGCCGATGATCGCATCGCGCAGCGCGAAGCCACGGCGCGGCGGCAGCTTCACGACCTCATTGCTGAACGTGAAGATCTCCACCTCGTCGCAGACCTCGCGGGCGAGGATCGCGAGCCCGCAGGCCGCTTCCGCCCGGGTCATTTCAGACTGGGCCGAGAGTGGCGTGAACATCGAACCCGACACGTCGATCAGGAGCCGCGTGCGGCCGTCCAGCCGCGCGTAGTCCTTGACCGACTTCAGCATCGCGGCCTCGAGCTCGGGCTCGAAGTCGGGTGCATAGCGCGCCGCCGTGATGAAGCGGTAGGGCAGGATACGATCCGTCCGCATCGCCTCGATCGCGTCCGCAATGGTCCGGCGCGGCACCTCCGCCTTCTGCATCAGGCGCAGGTTGCGCAGCAGCGCCAGCCCGCCGAGCCGCTTCTCGGCGATCAGCCGCTCGAAAGTCTCGCGCTTGTCCTTGCCGGACGAGAGCGAAACCTCCCAGGTGTCGGGCGAGGCCAGCTCGCCGTCGATGAGCTGCTTCCACACCTTCTCCTGCGCGGCGTCCTTCGGCTTGGCATGAACCAGGAACAGCACGTCCTTGATCCGCACCGCGCCGTCGCGATCGTACTTCGCGAGCTGGTAGGCGTCGAACCTGGTGAGCGCCCGCGCCAGTCCCTTCTTGATCTGCGCCGAGACCGGCTGACGCTTGCGCTGCTGCTGCGGTCCGAGCGCATCGGCCCAGTAGATCGCAAGCAGCTCGGTCATCTCGTCCGGCCGCTGGATCACCCGCGCCAGCGTATCGGCGACGAGGCCACGGTGGGTCGCGTGCCGCAGCAACGGCGCATGCCGCAGCTTCATGGTCTCGCGGGCGGCGATGGCGAGCTCCGCCACACGCGCTGGCTCGACCTTCGGCACCAGCGCCTTGATGCGATCGGCGATCGCGACGCCATCCTCGTAGAACTGGTTCTCCCACAGGAGGCAGTTCAGCAGCGCGCGCCGAAGCTCCATCTCGGGCGTGAAGCGCTTGCCGCGCGCCCCCTCGCGGGTGAAGGCGCGCATGATCTTGTTGATCGTGGCCATGATGGCCTCCTTTCTGTGTGAGTATGGATTGGAACGTGGTGCCGGGGAACAGACGAGCCTGGACTGCCCTTGCGGGCTTCGCTTGCTCGACCATCGAGCGGCGGACACTCGGTCCGGAGGGAATCGAACCCTCAACTGGCGATCCGAAGTAACAGCACTCTTCACCACCGGCTGTCGGCACGACGTCCTAGCAAACGGAAAGCGTTTGCGAGGACGCCATGCCAACGATCGAACACCACGACCCGGGAACAGGCGATTGCTGAGACCCCAGCCGGCAGCTTACCCTGCCGATCGGGAAGCGCTCTACCGCTGAGCTACCAGCGCACATGACGCCGGGCGGGAGTCGAACCCGCGACCTCTCGTTTCACAGACGATGTAACAGCGATCTTCACCACGGGCGTGGAGAGGGTTGGCGGGGAACAGGCGATGCTGTCGCTGCCCTTGCGGGCGAACCGCCTTTCGGCGTGCGGGCCTCGAACCCGCTCGGCACCGACGTGCCTTACCACGAAGTAACAGACATCTTCACCACCGCCAGACCGATGCTTGCGCATCGGCGAAGGGTACGCTGGGGAACAGGCGATCTCGGATTGGTGGGCGACGCAACACGGCATCATCCTCGCGGATGTAGACCGTGCCGGGGCGCGCGCGAACCCTCGCGAGGCCGCATCCCCGGTGCGTGCGTCAAGCGCGGGCGTCGAGCCCGCATCCACCGGGGAGCGAAGTATCCGGTATCTTCACCACCAGCGTCGGTTGAGCCGCAGCGATGCGGCAAACCGAATAGAAAATTTCGTCGCGGCGCTGTCGACGCGCCGCCGTTTGCGAACTCCGTGGAGTTCACTCTGCCATCGGTGTCCGGCTCATCGCCTCGTTCCCTCCGGCAGGCCCCGCGCGCTTGGGCACGCGCGTGTCCGCGCGGGCCCCGGGATCCGGGTCTCCCGTTCCGGCTTGCGCCGGGCAGTTCAGATGAGCCGTGCTTTGGACAACAAAAAACCCTCCGGAGCGGCTGGCTCGGGAGGGTCCGTGTAAGGCGGACTGTCGACCTCGCATTATGCGAGATCGCTCCCATGAGCCGGGCACACGCAGGCGACGCTCCTTCAGGTCGCGCGAAACCTGCCAGAGCGGCAGCCGGCCCCAGCCGAGCCCGGCCAGGATCATGGCGTGCTTGGTGTCCTGATTGCTCACCCTGCAAACCTGCGGCGAGAGCACGCCGAAGCTGCGGCCTTCCGACAGCGGCGTCGGATCCGACAGCACGATCTGCAGATGATCGGCGAGGTCGGCGACGCCCTTGCGGCCGCGGCGCGCGAGCGGATGGTCGGCAGAGGCGACGGCTACGATCTGCACGGCGCATATCGCATCGAGCGCAAGGCGGGGATCGCGAAAATCCTCGCCGACGGTGACGGCAAGCGCACTGCGCCGCTCGGTCAAAGCTGCGATCGGGCCGCGCATCGCTTCGACCGCGAGCCGCACGCTCACGGACGGATAGGCCGAGCGCATTTCGGTCAGCGCCGCGTCGACTGCGGCGACCGGAAACAGCGTGTCGACCACCAGCGCGAGTTCCGATTCCACTCCCTCGCCAGGCCGTGCGCCCGCGCCCGCATCGCGTCGGCCCGGAGCAACAGGTCGCGGGCATTGCCGAGCAGCGCCTTGCCTCGGTCGGCGCGCGCAGGGTGCTGCTGTGCGGCCTTGCGGCGATTGCGCTCGGTGCGGCGTCGGGCGCGCTGGCGCCGCAGCTTGCGGTGCTGCTGGGATCGCGCCTGCTGGAGGGGCTTGGCTTCCTGCTGGTGATGGTTTCCGCCCCCGCATTGCTCAATCGCGTGGTCGATGTCGGTGCGGGCGACATCACCATGGCGGTGTGGAGTTGCGTGATCCCGTTCGGAATCGCGCTGGCGCTGGTCGCAGGTCCGATATTCGACGGCTGGCGCGCGATCTGGTGGGCGAGCGCCGCGTTTGCCGCTCTGCTGTTCGTGCTTGCCAGTGTCATCGTGCCGGAGGTCTCACCGCGCACCGGCCCGGCACGCGCCGGCTGATGCAAGAGGCAACTGCGCTGGCGCGGCGCCGTACGCCAGCGTTTCTGATGGTGCTGTTCGGGCTCTACAGCCTGATGCTCTTTGCAGTGTTCAGCTTCCTGCCGATCCTTCTGACCGAGCGGCTCGGCGTCTCCAGCCAGGGCGCCGGCGGGCTCAGTGCGCTGGCCGCGGCCGGCAACGTCGTCGGCAATCTCGCAGCCGGAAATCTGCTCGCGCGCGGTGTGAGCCGGCCTCTGTTGATTGCAGTTGCCGCTGTCGTCATGGGCGCGTCCGCGCTCGGCATCTTCCTGCCGGTGCTCGGCGGGCAGGGCGCATTCATTCTGTGCCTGCTGTTCTCCGCGACCGGCGGCCTGATCCCGGCCACGTTGCTCGCGACCGCGCCCGCAGCGGCAGGGTCGGCGCCGATGGTGCCGGTCATGATGGGTCGGTTGATGACGGGCAGCAATTTCGGCCAGGTGACGGCCCCATCGCGGTCGGCGCGGTCGTCTCGGCGTGGGGCTGGAACGCGGCTTGCGTCATGGTGGTTGCCGCTGCAATCCTCGCCGGTCTGGCGGCCTGGATGCTGGCGCGCAGCGATCACAAGCGCGTCAGCGAGGCGAGTGACCCGGCTTGACGGCGCGCGCGCAGGGGTCGAAGGAGTGAAGGTCTCTCACGCCAACGACAACAGGAAGTCTCATGACACGCGTGCGCTGTATCACCGAAATGGGCATGGGCGTCGACGTCCACGGCCGCGACGCCACCAAGGCCGCCAAGAGGGCGGTCTCGGACGCGATCCGCCATTCCAGCCTCGGCTTCTTCCGCATGCTCGGCAAGACCGCCAACGACATGTTCGTCGACGTCACGATCGCCGTGCCGAATCCCGAAGCGGTCGATATCGAGGCCGTCGCCAAGGAATTGCCCTATGGCACCAAGACCGTGAAGGCGATCGCGGGTGGGCTCGAGATTCCGTCGGATATCGGCAACGACCCGATCCTGATCGCGAATGCTGCCGTCATCGTCAGCTTCGACGACGGCAAGTAATCGAACGAGCGACGGGCAGCGTGTGCGTGCGTTATTCGTGGCCCTTGAAGTAGTCGGGCTTGCCGGTGGTCCAGGTCTCGCCCCAATGCTGGCCGCCGCCATCGACGGTCAGCGTCTCGCCGGTGATGAACTTGCCGGAGGGCGCGGCGAGATAGACGGCGGCCTCCGCGATGTCCCAGGGTTGCCCGGGCGCATCATCGGGTTGGAGCGCGGATAGGCGGCGCGCGTCGTCTCGCTGTAGACGTTCCAGCCCTCGGTCTCGATCGCGCCGGGCGCGATGCAATTGATGCGGATGTCGAGCGGCGCCCATTCGACTGCGAGTGCGCGCGACAGCCCGATCACGCCGGAGCGCGCCGCGATCGTGTGCGCGATGCCGTAGAGGCCGTGCGTCGTGACCACGACGATGTTGACGATGCTGCCGCGATGCTTGCGGTCGCGCCAGCGCTGCGCGGCGGCCTGCATCATGTACCAGGTGCCGTTGAGGTTGGTGTTGATGACCGCGTTCCAGCCCTTGATCGAGAAATCGATCGCCGCTTGCGGGAACTGGCCGCCGGCGCTGTTGACGAGATGATCGATACGGCCATGCGTGGTCCACAGCGCGTCGAACATCGCAGCAACCGCGTCGGCATCCCTGATGTCGGCAACGTACGCCGACGCCTTCAGGCCCCGATGGCCGAGATGGTCGACCAGCGCATCGAGCTTGTCGGCATTGCGGCCGATCACGACGACATGCGCGCCGAGCCGGGAGAACAGCCATGCGATGGCGCGGCCGATGCCGCCGGCGCCGCCGGATACGACCACCACCTGACCCGCCAAGGCGCCGGCCGCAAACACGGTCGGATGTGTTGCGAGTTCGTCGTCGGAGAGGCCGAGCGTCGCGCTTGTCTGTTGATCGTTCATGGCCGGTTGCAGACCTTGCGGCTTTCACTTCACTCCGTACACTAGCCATTCGACAACAACCCTGCAAAGAATGTCGACATGACCGATCTGTCTGCCTTTCTCATCACAAAGCGCTGGACCGCCCAGCATCCGGACCGCCTGCAGCTCTATTCGCTGCCAACGCCGAACGGCGTGAAGGTCTCGATCATGCTCGAGGAGATCGGGCTGCCTTATGAGGTCCATCTCGTCGACTTCAACAAGGACGACCAGAAGACGCCGGAGTTCCTGTCGCTGAACCCGAACGGCAAGATCCCGGCGATCCTCGATCCCAACGGCCCCGGCGGCAAGCCGCTGCCGTTGTTCGAGTCCGGCGCGATTCTGCAATATCTCGCCGAGAAGACCGGCAAGCTGTTGCCGACGGATGCCGCGCGCCGCTACCAGGCGATCCAGTGGGTGCATTTCCAGATCGGCGGCTTAGGGCCGATGTTCGGCCAGGTCGGTTTCTTCCATAAATTCGCCGGCAAGGACTACGAGGACAAGCGGCCGCTGCAGCGCTACGTCGCCGAATCCGCGCGCCTGCTCGGTGTGATGGAGACCCATCTCGAAGGGCGGCAGTGGTTCATGGATGATGAATACACTATCGCCGACATCTCGATGCTCGGCTGGGTGCGCAATCTGATCGGCTTTTACGGCGCCCGCGAACTCGTCGCGTTCGACCAGTTCAAGAACGTCGCCGCCTGGCTGGAGCGCGGTCTGAAGCGGCCGGCCGTGGAACGTGGACTCAATATTCCGAAGCGGCCCTAACTCGCCTGCTTCAGCAACTCATAGACGATCGGATTGTCGGCGCAGGCGGCAAAACCGCATTCGAGCAGGGTTGAAAGCACGTTCAGCGCCGTCAGTCCGACCACCAGCCACACCGCACCCTGCGCGAATTTGCCGGGCGCGACGCCCGGCGCCGCGCGATGGTCGAACTGGCGGTCGAACAGCAGCATGGCCGCGAGCAGGACGATCGCGGCGATGAATCCGGTCAGTGCCCACGTGTAGTAATGATGGCCGAGCAGCGCCGACCCGTAGCCGGCGTCGCCGGGGAGGATGTGCAGCAGCACCTGCCGGGTCGAGACCGCGGCGCCGAGGACAGCTGTCAGCAGCGACAAGGCATAGTGGCTCGGCCGCGGTCCGAAGCGGATGTTCAGGATCGGTCCGATCGCCAGCAGGGCGAAAAGGATGCGCTGCAACAAACATAGCGGGCAGGGTAGCTCGTGCAGCACGAGTTGCGCCGCAAAGGCTGCGGCCAGCAGCAGCGCGAGGCCATAGAGCGCGAGGGCATTGAGGGTCCCGGCTTGGGTGTCGGTCATGGCTTGCCTCAGAACGACAGCGTGAGCCGGTCGGTGGCGTGGTGCAGCAACGTCGCGACGCAAGCGGCCAGGATCACCGCGAACAACCCGATCGCGACCGGACGCGGGCCATGCCAGGCCGCCAGCATGGCGATGGTGATGGCGAGAAACAGTGCGGTGAATTCCATCTCAGCCTCCGGGTGCGAGCCGGCCGTAGTCTATGACAGATTCGTGTGCGCGCGCGGCAGCGCGAATGACCATTGTCGCTTGCGCACGGCTCCGCCAAGATGGCATCACCAGTTGAGTTCATTCCAGCCCGGGGCACCTCATGACCACAGACGCGATCAAGCCCGCCGCCCATCACAAGCACCAGCCCTGGTACAAGATCCTCTACATCCAGGTGTTGATCGCGATTTTCGCCGGCGTCTTGATCGGGTATTTCTATCCCGGCCTCGGCAAGCAGCTGAAGCCGCTCGGCGACGGCTTCATCGCGCTGATCAAGATGATGATCGCGCCGGTGATCTTCTGCACCGTGGTGCACGGCATCTCCTCGATGGGCGATCTCAAGCGGGTCGGCCGGGTCGGGCTGAAGGCGCTGATCTATTTCGAGGCGGTGTCGACGGTCGCGCTCGCGGTCGGTTTGCTGATCGGCGAGCTGCTGCAGCCTGGCCGCGGCTTCAACATCGATCCCGCCACGATCGATCCGAAGTCGGTCTCCACCTACGTGACCCAGGCGAAGGAGCAGGGCATCGTCGCGCATCTGATGGCGATCATCCCCGACAGCTTCTTCGGCGCGCTGGCGCGCGGAGACCTGCTGCAGGTGCTGCTGATCTCGATCCTGTCGGGATTTGCCATTGCCCTGATGGGCAAGCCGGGCGAGCCGATCGCCGAGGCGATCGACAAGGCGTCCAAGATGTTCTTCGGCATCATCCGGATGATCGTCCGCGTCGCACCGCTCGGCGCGTTCGGCGCGATGGCCTTCACCGTCGGCGCCTACGGCCTCGGCTCGCTGGTGAATCTGGCGGCGCTGATCGCCACCTTCTATCTGACCAGCATCCTGTTCGTGCTGATCGTGCTTGGCGCCATCGCGCGGCTGGCAGGCTTTTCGATCATCCGCTTCATCGCCTATATCAAGGACGAGCTGCTGATCGTGCTCGGCACCTCGTCGTCGGAGACGGTGCTGCCGCAGATGATCCAGAAGATGGAGCATCTCGGCGCCTCGCGCTCGGTGGTCGGCCTCGTGGTGCCGACCGGCTATAGCTTCAATCTCGACGGCACCAACATCTACATGACGCTGGCGACGCTGTTCCTGGCGCAGGCCACCAACACCCATCTGACGATCTGGCAGGAGCTTGGCATCCTCGGCATCGCCATGATCACCTCGAAGGGCGCCTCCGGCGTCACCGGCGCCGGCTTCATCACGCTCGCCGCGACGCTGTCGATCGTGCCCGACATTCCGATCCAGTCGATCGCGATCTTGGTCGGCATCGACAAGTTCATGAGCGAGTGCCGCGCGCTCACCAATCTGATCGGCAACGGCGTCGCCTGCGTCGTGATCAGCCTCTCCGAGGGCGAGCTCGACAAGGACGCGCTGCACGAGACGATGGCCCATCCGCTCCAGCTCGGCGAGGCGCTGGAGCCGGGCGGCTCCGGCTAGGGCAATATGAAGTTGTGGGGCGTCGCGGGGGCGCCAGCAAAAATGTCGAAAACAACCCCATGCACAGTAGCCGGCGGGCGCCCGCCGGCGCTCGAATGCCGACTTGACACGTCGGGCAACTCAGGGATACATTTCTAATATTCCGAAATCACCCGGGTGTCCCTCGGCCCAACGCTGCCGCATTTGGCGTTGCGGGCTTCTGTAACCGAGGCTTCCACTTCGAAGGCGGGCGAGGGAATGCGCCGTATTCGCGGCCCAGCCTAGGCCGCTGTCCTCCGACCGAATTCGCCTATGAGACACACAAGTTTGCGTCTCCAAAACATCGCGCGTTGATCGCGATCTGGCTGGCCGATCAAGACGGAGTTCATAGAAGGATCGAACGGACCACTGGTCAATTGCGTAGGTGATCTGGCCTGGCTAAACTCCCGATCCATTGCCAGCGATCCCACGCTTCGGAGCTTCATTCGGGAGAGCATTTTGTCGGCCGCTGCAAAAGTCCGAACCCGGACATTCGTCATTGTTTCAGCCTGCCTGAAAGCAGCTCTGGTTAGTGTTGTCTGCGTCTGCTTCGCCGGCCGTGTCCTTGCCGGGGATGATGAGGACGACGGCGGGGCGAATAAGGCATCCAAGGCGCCCAATACCTACCTCGATATGAGAACAGCGTTCGCGAGCATCCCTGCCGGCTCGCTGGCGATCGGATTTGGTAATCCGGCTCTGGTCACGGCATTGCAATCACTTGCGCTATCAAGGGCCACTGGCCTCCCGACAGGTTCGAGCGGCTTGCCGCTGCCCTCGGCTCGGGCAGTCGTTGTCGATCTTCCAATGACCGTCGACGTGACCGATGGTGTGTCGCTCTACACAGGCGTGTCAGCCAGTTCAACCGGTACCGCCGACACCGGTTGGTCGCAGGCGACGATCACGAGCTGGAACATCGGATTTCAGGCCGAACTCTACAAGCAAAACGGCGGCACGATTCCGACCTTGACCTGGCAATCAACCATTACACAGGCGATCCCGAATGGGCCGGTTGGCACGACGACATTCAACAACATTTTCGAACTGAGCTACGCGTTCGACAAGGACGAAACCCGGGGATTGCTGGCCGGCGTGCAAGATGTGCATGTTGCGATCAACTCCCCGTTGGCAAGCATCCATCCCAGCATCACCGGCTATGTCGGCGGCTACTACCAATGGCCGAACAATTGGAAATTCACGGGCCGCGTCGGCCTTCAGTGGTTCGGCGGCGCTGAGCTTCAGAACGTCACGCTCGTCAAGTCCTTCACCGAGCCCGTCTTGCGATTCGATATCGACCGGATGGATGACAACGACAATCGCCTGTTTGGCGTGACGGCCGAGATCATGTGGGTGCCGAAGCCCGCCTACCAGCTGACGCTCAGAACGCCGCTCTACTTCGTGCGCAACTGAGCAGAGGATCATGAGATGCTAGTCGACACGCCAACAGTCGGTCAGCTGTCGAAGTCATCTCACAAGCGGCGGCTGAAGACGAGTATTCGACGTCTGCTTCGGCTCGCGGCCATGAATCAACAGGGCGATCTTCTGGGCTGCAATCGCAGCATCACCATAACCCTCATGGTTATCGTCGCATTTTAACTGCGTGTTTTCCAGCACGAGCCCTGCGGTTGCGGTTCTCTTCACCGTTGCTCTCGGCAGCTTCACCGGTGCGCTCTATGCGTAAGAAGGAAAGGTGCCTGAGCTGCTCGCCTGTTTGATTTAGCGAACGTCGCCTGCCGGCTCTTCCCGACATTTGCAGCGGTTGTAATGAGGCCGTAAGTATCGGAGCAAGCAGACATGGCTGATTGCTCATGAGTACAGAGTCCACCAGCCCAATCCAGGAATGCATAACCATGCTCACTGTCTATGGCGAAGGTCGCGGCTTCCGCGTCGTTTGGCTGCTCGAGGAACTGGGATTGGCTTATCGGCTGCGTCCGGTCGATCTGCTCGCGGCCGAGAAGGATCGCGATTTCCTCGCGATCAATCCCGCCGGCTTCATTCCCGTGCTGCAGGACGGCGAGACGATCATGGTCGAATCGATCGCGATTCTCGAGTACCTGCTCGCCCGCCACGGCTCGGGTTCGCTTGCGGTCGCGCCGGATGATCCCGCCTTCGCGTCCTATCTGCAATTTCTCCACTTGGGCGAGGCCGGGCTCGCCGGGTCGATGAACGCTGTCATTGTCGGTCGCCAACTGGCGCCCGAAGCCGAGCGAGACGCCCGGGTTACCCGCTGGGCACGCGAGACCTTCGAGAGCCGGCTGGGGTTGGTTATCCGCCGCCTCGCGGACTGCCCCTATCTCGCCGGCGACCGATTCACTGCGGCCGATATCTCGGTGAGCTACGCCCTCTTGCTTGGCCTGCGAACCGGCAACTACGTTCCCGGCTCTACGGAGCGGGACTATCTCGCCCGCACGACGGCACGCCCTGCCTACCTCAGAGCGATGGAAAGCTGCCAGGCCACCAAGGCCTGGGCGGCGAGGTCACCGGGATTGTAGTGCCCGCAGCATCGGAGCAGGGCCGATTGAGTAGTTGCGAAAGGTCCCTCACGGGCAAGGGCTATGAGTAGACGTGCTCCGCGTCCCGCGCCATGCAAATCGTCGAAGGGGTGGAGAGCGGGAGGAGGCGGCAAACTCAATCGATGAAGGCTGCGAGTTCTTCTGGCGTACCGGCGGGAAAGGCCGCCTTGAGGAAGTCGAGGAAGGCCGACACTCGGGCGCTTAGCAGTCTGCGCGACGGGTAGAGCGCCCAGAGCGCGATTGGCGGCCCGTCGACGTCGCCCCAATGGATCAGTTTGCCGGCGCCAAGGTCGTGACTGACCAGCGAGACGGGAAGGCGCGCGACGCCAACGCCCGCACGGACCGCATCGCGGATCATGACGAGCGACGACAGGCGAAGCACCGGATCGGTCGCAATCCGAACTTTCCGCCCTCGTGCGGTGACGTCCCAGGCAGGGCCGAGATCGTTCGCACCCCTTACGACGCTTGGAACGGCGCGATCGGCCTTGGGACGCTTCAGCTCGGGACTCGCCACCACCACCAGCCGGTCGCGCATCAGGACGCGTCCGACGAGTGTTTCGTCCGGATCCGGATTGACCCTGATTACGAGATCGTAGCCTTCCTCGATCATGTCGACGGAGCGATCTTCCGTCGTGATCTCGAGCCGGATCTCCGGATATTTCAGTGAGAATGCAGCGGCGAGCTTTCCCATCGCGGTTTGCGAAAACAGCAGAGGTGCGCTGACCCGCAGCCGTCCCCGCGGCTTGTCGCCGCCCGAGGCGATCGCAGCCGTGCTCTCTTCGAGCTCGGCGAGCAGCGCGCCAGTCCGCTCGTGAAGCGCACGCCCTTCCTGGGTGAGCTTCAAGGCGCGTGTTCCGCGTTCGAACAACCGGAGGTCGAGGCCGCTTTCCAGCTCGGAAACCCGGCGAGAGAGCGTGGCCTTCGGTCGCCCGGACGCTCGGGCCGCACGCCCGAAGCCTCCGTGCCGCGCGACAAGGTTGAAATCGGCGAGGGCAAGCAAATCCATTTGTTCCATCCTTGAGACGGTCTGAGCAAATATAGTGCATTTTGACGAAACCGCGGATCACTAACCTGCCGGGGGCTCACTAACCTCGAACGGTCCGAGTGAGTCCTATGACTGTTCTCGAACATCGGAAAGGGTTGCGATCGTAACCGGCGGCAGCCGAGGGCTCGACCGCCGCAGCGTTGTCGATCCAGCCAGGCCGCCATTGGCGTTGTGGCGCCCTTGAGCCCGAACAGCAGAGCACCGCGTTGGATCAGCGCGGCTCGGCTTGAGCCGCCAGCACGCAGCTCTCGAACAATCTCAGGGTTTGCTCCTCTTAAGGTGCGGGCGAAGGGCCGCTTCGACGCTCAGCTGCGCAGGCGGTTGACGAGCCGATTGCACCAAGCGCAGCGTTCGTCTCACTGGTGAGACGAAGTGTCCAAAACAGACGGCTATCGTCACTCATATGGATCACTAGTTTCGTGGCTGCCAACCCGTTCGGCGCAGCTGTCGTGGCCGAACACGCAACCACAGAAACAAGGACCATCGTCATGATCTATTCGACCGCCACCGTCCCGGTGAACCCGCAGGGTGAAACGAGGCTGACCCGCGATCAGGTCTGGAAGGGGCTCGAACTCAAGGCGCGTGACGCCCGCCTGTTCCTGCCACCAGGCCTCTGCACGCGCTGCGACGTCATCGAGGAGAGCACGACGCACTTCGTGCGAGAAGCAACGATCGCCGGCGCTGACCTGCGCGAGATCATAGCGCTCGAGCCGCAGAGCAAGGTCACGTTCTTCCAGGCCACCGGCCCGCGCGAGGGCGCCATTATCAACGAGATCGTTGAGAATGAGGCCGGCGAACTGCTGCTCACATTCTACTGCTACCTCGGCCTCCGTCGAAAGCAGCCGGACGGTCCCGAGGAGCAGGCCGAGCAGTCGCAGTTCGATAGCGACAACGGCTACAGGGCCGCTCTCGTGTCGACGCTCAAGCGCACCCGGGAGCTGCTCGCCGACGGCGCGCTCTGACCAATTCCCTTTGAACGCCGAACAAAGCACCACAGGAGAAGTCACATGACCGATATCTGGTCTCCGATCAAACTGGTCAACATGCAGTTGCCGCATCGACTGGCCATGGCGCCAATGACGCGCAGCCGGGCGAAGCCCGACGGCACGCCGGGCGATCTGGCGGCGGAATACTATGCCCAGCGCGCCACGATGGGCCTTCTGATCAGCGAGGGCACACAGCCATCTGCCGACGGACAAGGCTATCTGGCGACGCCGGGCATCTACACTGGCGACCACGTCGCCGGCTGGCGCAAGGTCACGAATGCTGTCCACGCTGCCGGAGCACGCCTGTTCGTCCAGCTCATGCATGTCGGCCGCATGTCCCACCCCGACAACACGCCGCATCATCGGCAGCCGGTCGCGCCGTCGGCCGTCGCGCCCGATGTGGACATGTTCACGATGAAGGGCATGCAGCCCATTCCCGAGCCGCGCGAACTGACCACCGACGAAGTCAGGCAGACCGTTGCGGACTTCGCGCACGCGGCCAGACGTGCCGTCGAAGCCGGGGCCGATGGCGTCGAAGTACACGGTGCCAACGGGTATCTGGTCCATCAATTCCTTGCGCCGAACGCCAACCACCGCACCGACCGGTATGGCGGCTCGATGGGAAATCGCGCGCGGTTCGCCGTCGAAGTGGTTCGCGCCATCGCGGATGCCATTGGCCCGGAGAAGACCGCGATCCGCCTCTCGCCGGGCATCCCCACCAACGGCATCGCAGAGGGCCAGGACAACGACGATCTCTACCGTCATCTGGCGAAGGAGTTCGACAAGATGGGCCTTGCCTATGTGCACCTCCTCTACGTGCGCAACGATCCGCTTCTTGTTGACATCCGCAAGGCGCTTGGCGGCACGTTGATCGTCAACCGTCCGGGCCGCACGCGCGAGCAGGTCGGTGCGGATGTGGCCGCGGGACTTGCCGACATCGAGGCGCTCGGTGTCATGGCGCTGGCCAATCCGGACCTGGTCGATCGCCTCAGGACCGGCGCGCCCTTCAACGAGGTGAGGTCTGCCCTGTTCTACGCCGGAGGCGGTGCCGAAGGTTACACCGACTATCCCTTCGTCGATCGAGCGTGATCGTTGCACGCGTGGGAGCAAGCCTCCCACGCATGCGACCCAACCCCATACCGAAATCGAGACAGCGGGTTCGCCTCCAGGAAGGCGCCCCTGTTCATGGAGGCATCAATGAATACTTTGACGGACAACAGCGCGAAGACGTCCTTGGCCAGGATACTGGTACTTGGAGCGACCGGCGGCACCGGACGTCAGATCGTCAAGCAGGCGCTGGCCCGCGGTCATCAGGTCACCGCGCTTGTGAGGTCACCGGAAAAGGCCGGCGATCTGGGCGGCGCACGCCTCGTTGTTGGCGATGTGCGCGACGCGAAGTTGCTTCGCGAAGCTCTCAACGCACAGGACGCCGTCGTCAGCGCGCTCGGCACGCCGGCGAGTCCATTCCGCGAAGTAACGCTGTTATCGACCGCGACGCGTGCGCTCGTTCAGGCGATGAAGGCCGAGCATGTCTCTCGCCTGGTCACCATCACGGGGATCGGCGCCGGCGTTAGCCGCGGGCACGGCGGCTTCGTGTTCGACAAGGTGATCTTTCCGCTTCTGCTGAAGAAGGTGTACGCCGACAAGGACAGGCAGGAAGCCATCGTGAGGGACAGCGGTCTCGACTGGGTCCTCGTGCGTCCCTCCGTCCTGAACGACAAGCCTGGCCGCGGACAGGTCCGAGCCCTGACTGATCTCTCCGGCTTTCGTGGCGGAAGCATCTCGCGACAAGACGTTGCGGCGTTCGTTCTGGATCAACTGTGCAGTGATGCTTGGCTGCATCGCGCTCCATTGATCACCTGGTGACACTGCTCGGTCGTGTTTCGCCGGACGGCTCGTCCGGCCCACCACTGGTGAATGATCGTCGGGTGCTCGGGGCGACGTCAATCCGGGACGCCGGCGGCCGTGAGGGTCTCACGATAGGTCGCAGACATCGCTTCCATTGGGAAGGGAATCCGCGACAGGAATCCGGAAATCGAAAACTCCGGATCGACCTTGAGCAGTTCGCGCGCGGTCTGGGTCGCGCGCTCGGTCTCGCCGGTCTTCACCAGCGCCACGATCAGGACGCGCAGGGCGACCGCGAAACGGCGGTTCTGCGCCAGCGCCTTGTCGGCCCACGTCACGGCTTCGGCAAAGTTGCTATCGAGCACCGCGCAGATCGCCAGTGCCGCGGAGGCGAACCAGCCGCGCGGATCGCGCGGGTTCAGCCGTTGCGCGCGCTCGATCATGGCGCGGCCGGCCTGCTGGTTGCCGCGCATCGCCTCGATCCAGCCGCAGAGCACCAGCGCCATCGCCGAGTTCGGGTTGATCGCCAGCGACCGCTCGAACAATTCGCGCGCGGGCTCGATCTCGTCGGCCATGTTCCAGATCGCGAACGCCGCCATCCACAGCACCTGCGGATCACCCGGTGCGAGCTCGACCGCGCGCCAGGCCTGCGCGACCGCGCGTTCCCGGTAGGCGTCGTTCGGCTTCAGCCACCCCTGGACGTGGCGCATCGCGTGGCAATAGGCCGACGCCGCCAGCGCCGGCGCGTAAGCCGGGTCGAGCGCCAGCGCCTGGTCGAGGCAATCGAGCGCGGCTTCCATGCTCTCGGGCGTGAACTCGTATCTCAGGCTGTAGGCACGCAGCAGCAGATCGTAGGCGTCGAGCTTGTCGGGTGGCGCTGTCCGCACCCGCTCGGCTTCCGCGACCAGCATGGTCGGCTCGATCGCGCCGACCACGGTCTCGGTGATGCGGTCCTGGAGGTCGAACACGTCGGTCGCAGCACCGTCGAAGCGATCGGCCCACAGATGCGCGCCGGAGACGGCGTCGATCAGCTGGCCGGTGATGCGCAAGCGGTCGCCGCCGCGGCGGACGCTGCCCTCGAGCACATAGCCGACGCCGAGCTCGCGCCCGACCTGGCGGATATCGACCGCCTTGCCCTTGTAGGTGAAGGCGGAGTTGCGCGCGATCACGGTGAGGCGGCTGCAACGCGCCAGCGCGGTGGTGATGTCCTCGGCGATCCCGTCGGCGAAATAATCCTGCTCCGGATCGCCGCTCATATTGGTGAAAGGCAGCACCGCGATCGACGGGCCTTCGCTCGGTCGCGGCGAGGCGGCGTTGTCGGCAACCGAACGAGCGGGCGCGCTGTCCTCCCGGACATCGCCGACGAAGCGGAGACCCTTGCGGGGCAGGGTGCGGATCAGCCGCTGCGCCTCGCCATTGTCTCCGATCGCGGTCCGCGCTGCGTTGACGCGGCTGCTCAGCGTCGCCTCCGAGACGATCCGGCCGTGCCAGACGGCGGCCAGCACCTCGTCGCGGCTGACGACGCGGTCGCGGGCACGGATCAGGAATTCCAGGAGGTCGAAGACCTGCGGCTCGACGGCCACCAGGGCGGCGCCGCGGCGCAGCTCCCGGCGCTCGGAATCGAGGGTCAAGTCGTTGAAATGGTAGGTCAATTCGAAGAGTCCGACGGCCGGCGGCTGAATCCGGGGCGGAACCTAGCACAGGCCGACGGAAGCCAAAATCACGACGGTCTGAAGGACAAATCCATGTCCTCTGAAAGCGGGCGGGCTCGGTCTCTGCGATAGTCAGTTTCGACACCAGACGTAAGGAGATCGCCATGTCGCAAGCCATCAATCCGCAACGCCGCCGCTTCCTCGGTATCGCCGGCGGGATCCTCGCCGCGTCCCGGTTCGGCTTGATCGGTTCGGCCCGCGCGCAGTCCGCATCGCCTGTGGTCAAGGCCGGCCACACCACGATCGGTCCGGTGAAGCAGATCAAGGCCGGCGTGCTCGATACCGGCTATGTCGAGATGGGTCCGGCATCAGGTCCCGCCGTGGTCCTGCTGCACGGCTGGCCCTACGACATCCACAGCTATGCCGACGTTGCGCCGGCGCTGGCGGAGGCCGGCTATCGCGTGATCGTGCCGCATCTGCGCGGCTACGGCAGCACGCGCTTCCTCTCCAGTGATACCAAGCGCAGCGGCCAGCCGGTCGCGGTCGCCGCCGACATCATCGCGCTGATGGACGCCTTGAAGATCGAGAAGGCGGTGCTCGGCGGCTATGACTGGGGCGCGCGCACCGCCAACATCATGGCGGTGCTGTGGCCCGAGCGCTGCAAGGCCATGGTATCGGTCAGCGGCTATCTGATCGGCAGCCAGGCCGCCGGCAAGATGCCGCTGCCGCCGAAGGCCGAGCTGCAATGGTGGTACCAGTTCTATTTCGCGACCGAGCGCGGCCGCGAGGGCTACGCCAAGAACCGGCACGACTTCAACAAGCTGATCTGGCAGCTGGCTTCGCCGCAGTGGAAGTTCGACGACGCCACCTATGATCGCAGCGCGGCCGCGTTCGAGAATCCCGATCACGTCGACATCGTGATCCACAATTACCGCTGGCGGCTCGGTCTCGCCGAGGGCGAGGCGAAGTACGATGCCTTCGAGAAGGCGCTGGCCCAGGCGCCTGTCATCGCGATCCCGACCATCACGATGGAGGGCGATGCCAACGGCGCGCCGCATCCGGAACCGGCGGCCTATGCCAAGAAGTTCTCCGGGCATTACGAGCATCGCCAGCTGCCCGGCAGCATCGGCCACAATCTGCCGCAGGAAGCGCCGCAGGCCTTCACCCAGGCCATCATCGACGTCAGCAAGATCTGAGCCGAGCCCGGATCATGAAACAGGTTGTGAAATGGGCAGCTGCCGCGATCGCGGCAGCCTGCATTAGCGCGGCATTGCCGTTTGCGGTCGGGCATGCCGATGATGCGGCACTGGCATCGCCGATCTTCGGCGTGAAGATTCCCGAAGGTTATCGCAACTGGAAGCTGATCGCGGTCGGCGAAGAGACCGGGCTCGACGAGCTGCGCGGCGTGCTCGGCAACGCGGCCGCCGTGAAAGCCTATCAGGACGGCGCTGCGCGCTTTCCCGACGGCACCGTGCTGGTGAAACTCGCCTGGAAGCGCAAGCCGGTTGCGGGCCTCGACGGCGCCTTCATCACGGGGCCGGCGACCACGGTCCAGGTCATGGTCAAGGACTCCGTCAAATATGCTTCGACCGGAGGCTGGGGGTTCGGCCGCTTCATCGACGGCAAGCCGGTCGATGCCGCGCAGCACGAGACCTGCTTCGCCTGCCACGAAGCCCACGCCAGCGATCACGATTTCGTCTTCACGCACTACGCGCATTAAGCACCGGCAAGATCGGTGTGGAGAGCGGCACGCTCTGATCTGGCGCTGTCATTGCTGCGGGGTTAGTTTCCCCGCCGCAATCGCATGCGGGGAACGGCCTTGACCATCACCATCTACGGCATCAAGAACTGCGACACCATGAAGAAGGCACGCAGCTGGCTCGACGATCACGGCGTCGCCTACGACTTCCACGACTACAAGACGGCCGGCATCGCCAAGGACAAGCTCAAACAGTGGAGCGACGAGGTCGGCTGGGAGACGCTGCTCAACCGCGCCGGCACCACCTTCAAGAAGCTGCCCGATGCCGACAAGGAAGGTTTGAACGAGCGCAAGGCGCTGGCGCTGATGGCCGAGCAGCCCTCGATGATCAAGCGTCCGGTGCTCGACCTTGGGTCCAAACGCGTGGTCGGCTTCAAGCCGGATATCTACGCCAAGGAAGTGCCGGCGAAGGCGCGCAAGAAGGGCTGACGCGTCCTAGATCAGCTCGACCGAATCCTGGCTCGCCGGCCGATCCGCCGGCACGAACCTGCGATCGATCACCGCCCGCATCGTGACGACCGGGACCGACTTCGCCTTCACGCCCATCAGATCGTGCAGCCGGAAGCCGCCCTCGATGCTGATCGCCTTGTAGGAGCCGATGATGTGGTCGACGCGGTCGCCGCGCCCGAACGGCAGCAGCAGCCGCTCGTAGGACACATCCTTGCCGTCGGCGTCGGTCAGCTCCGCAATGGTGTAGGTCGGTCGCTTGCGCGCGAGGCAGGCGCGATAGGACAGGATGACGCCGGCATAGCGCTCCGGGCCGATCGCGTCATCGAGATAGCGGTTGGTGCGCAACCGTGGCTCGACGTGCTCGTTGCCATAGGCCGTCGTCAGCCGCGCGCCTTCCTGCGTGATCAGGAAGCGGGCGTCCTCGCCGCTGCCGACCACGTCGAACCCCATCATGTCGGCGCGCTCGTCGGCGCTGCCGTCGGTATGGAAGTCGCACAGCAACGGAAGGGCGTCCGGCATACGCACCGCGCGCAGCCAGGCGTTCAGCAGCACCCGCTGCGTGATCGATTTGATCACCGATGGATCGGCACTCTTGAATGGCATGGGCTAATCGAATTCAAGTGGCTGCGGCGGCTGTGCTGCCGTGTCGAGGGTCTGACCGAAGGCATAAGGTGCCGGATCGATTTGACGGTGGAGGAATTGGCGCGTGCGAAATGCAAGGCTCTGACTGTTCACAATACAATGGGCCGGAGTTTCGGCGGGAGGCGGAAATATTCTATGAAAGGGAATGACCGGAGCAAAACACGCTTAACGCCGGCTTTCCGAGGCGCAAAGCGCGCTCAAATACCATTCGACTAAGGATCAACCGGAACTGGTCGTGCCAATACTGCACTGCACAGCTTTCCACCTTGCGTAACCGCCACAGATGACGGCATATTCCGGCCCGGAGGCGGCAGGACCCGGACGGTTTCCAAGACGTTGCGGACATCCTGTCGGACACGAAAAAGAGCTGGCCACGCGGGCGACGGGCTTCGCGGCGATGGCGTATGGGGGAATCTATTTGGCCGATGAGTTCATTCTCGAAACCAGCGGATTGACCAAGGAATTCGCGGGTTTCTTTGCCGTTCGCGACGTTGCGCTGAAGGTGCGTCGCGGCAGTATCCATGCGTTGATCGGGCCGAACGGCGCCGGCAAGACCACCTGTTTCAACCTGCTGACCAAATTCCTGAAGCCGACGGGCGGGCAGATTCGCTACAAGGGCCAGGATATCACCGCGATGCCGCCGGCCGACGTGGCGCGGCTCGGCCTCGTCCGCTCGTTCCAGATTTCGGCGGTCTTTCCGCATCTGACCGCGCTCGAAAACGTGCGCGTGGCGCTGCAGCGCCAGCACGGAGCGTCATTCGATTTCTGGCGCTCGAAGAGCGTGCTCGACCGCTTCAACCCCCGCGCCCATGAGCTCTTGAACGACGTCGGCCTCAGCGAGTTCGCCAACACGCCGGCGGTCGAGATGCCGTACGGCCGCAAGCGCGCACTTGAAATTGCAACGACGCTCGCGCTCGACCCCGAGATGATGCTGCTCGACGAACCGATGGCCGGCATGGGCCACGAGGACATCGACAAGATCGCGGCGCTGATCAAGCGGATCTCCGCCAAATACACCATCCTGATGGTCGAACATAACCTCTCGGTGGTGGCCAATCTCTCCGACATCATCACCGTGCTGACGCGCGGGCAGGTGCTGGCGGAGGGCAATTACGCCGACCTCTCCAAGGACGAGCGCGTGAAGGAAGCCTATCTGGGAGCGGGTCATGGCTGAGGCAAAACTGGCGGAGAGGCCCGTGGCTGCGGCCGGCGCCGAGGTGCTGACGGTCGGCGATTTGCAGGCCTGGTACGGCGAATCGCACATTCTTCACGGCATCAATTTCAACGTGAGGGCCGGCGAGGTGGTGACGCTGCTCGGCCGCAACGGCGCCGGCAAGACCACGACGCTGAAGTCGATCATGGGCGTGATCGGCAAGCGCTCCGGCTCGATCCGCTTCGACAACAAGGAGATCATCCGCGCCACCTCCGACAAGATCGCGCGGCTCGGCATCGCATTCTGCCCCGAGGAGCGCGGCATCTTCTCCAGCCTCGACGTGCGCGAGAACCTGATGCTGCCGCCGGTGGTGCGTCCGGGCGGCCTGCCGCTCGACCAGATCTTCACGCTGTTTCCGAATCTGAAGGAGCGTCTCACCAGCCAGGGCACCAAGCTCTCGGGCGGCGAGCAGCAGATGCTGGCGATTGCGCGCATCCTGCGCACCGGCGCGCGCTTTCTGATGCTGGACGAGCCGACCGAAGGGTTGGCGCCGGTCATCATCCAGCAGATCGGGCACACCATTGCGCGCCTGAAGTCGCAGGGCTTCACCATCCTGCTGGTCGAACAGAATTTCCGCTTCGCCTCGACCGTTGCCGACCGCTACTACATCGTCGAGCACGGCAAGGTGATCGATGGCTTCGCCAATTCGGAGCTGTCGGCCAACATGGACAAGCTGCATACCTATCTCGGCGTTTGAAACCGCCGAAGCCAGAAAATTTAAGAACTGAGGGAATACGCCATGAGGAATACGATTTCAGCGCTTCTGCTCGGCACCGCGATGGTGCTCTCCGTCGCAGGCGTCGCCTCCGCCGACGACAAGACAGTCAAGATCGGCGTGCTGTCCGATCAGTCCGGCCTCTATGCCGACCTCGCGGGCCCCGGCTCGACGCTGGCGGCGCAGATGGCGATCGAGGATAGTGGCCTCAAGGCCAAGGGCTGGACCATCGACCTGATCTCCGGCGATCACCAGAACAAGCCCGATATCGGCACCACCATCGCCCGCCAGTGGTTCGACGTCGACAAGGTCGACACCATCGTCGACGTGCCGAATTCCGGCGTCGCGCTCGCGGTCAACAACGTCGTCAAGGAGAAGAACGGCGTCTACATCAATTCGGGCGCTGCGACCTCCGACCTCACCAACGCGCAGTGCACGCCGAACACGGTGCACTGGACCTACGACACCTACATGCTCGCTCATGCCACCGGCCAGGCGCTGGTGAAGGCGGGCGGAGACACCTGGTTCTTCCTGACCGCGGACTACGCGTTCGGCGCGGCGCTGGAGCGTGACACCACCGCGGTCATAACAGCCAATGGCGGCAAGGTGGTCGGCGGCGTCAAGCATCCGCTCAACACCGCCGACTTCTCCTCGTTCCTGCTGCAGGCGCAGGCCTCCAAGGCCAAGATCATCGGTCTCGCCAATGCCGGCGGCGACACCACCAACTCGATCAAGCAGGCGGCCGAGTTCGGCATCGTCAAGGGCGGTCAGAAGCTCGCGGCGCTGCTGCTGTTCCTCACCGACGTCAAGGCGATCGGGCTCGAGACCGCGCAGGGCCTCAACTTCACCGAGACCTTCTACTGGGACCTCAACGACAACACCCGCGCCTTCTCCAAGCGTTTCTCGGAGCGGATGAAGAACAGCGCGCCCCCGACCATGGTGCAGGCCGGCGTCTATGCGGGCCTGCTGCATTACTTCAAGGCGCTGGAAGCGCTCGGCGGCAATCCGCATGACGGCGCCAAGGTGGTCGCCAAGATGAAGACCATCCCGACCGACGATCCGCTGTTCGGCAAGGGCGAGGTCGAGGCCAACGGTCGCGTCACCCACGACGCCTATTTGTTCGAGGTGAAGAAGCCCTCGGAGTCCAAGGGTCCATGGGACTTCTACAAGCTGGTCGGCACCGTGCCCGGCAACCAGGCCTTCACGCCGCTCGACAAGAGCGCCTGTGCGCTTCTGAAGAAGTGACGATCATGCCCGCCGGCCATGCGCGTGGCCGGCGGGCTTCATCTATCCAGCGAAAGCTCATTCGATGCAGGCTCTCTACGCACAGCTTCTGGTGGGACTGATCAACGGCTCGTTCTACGCGCTGCTCAGTCTGGGGCTCGCCGTCATCTTCGGCATGCTCAACATCATCAATTTCGCGCACGGCGCGCTCTACATGATGGGCGCCTTCGTGGCGTATTTCCTGCTCAATCTGGGCGGCATCAACTACTGGTGGGCGCTGCTCATCGCTCCTGTCATCGTCGGCATCTTCGGCATGATCCTGGAGCGGACCATGCTGCAATGGCTCGCCGGCCTCGACCATCTCTACGGACTGCTGTTGACGTTCGGCATCGCGCTGATCGTGCAGGGCGTGTTCCAGAACTATTTCGGCTCCTCGGGCCTGCCTTACTCGATCCCGGATCAGCTCAAGGGCGGCGTCAATCTCGGCTTCATGTTCCTGCCGATCTATCGCGGCTGGGTGGTGATCTTCTCGCTGGTGGTGTGCCTTGCGACCTGGTTCCTGATCGAGAAGACGCAGCTCGGCGCCTACTTGCGCGCGGCCACCGAGAACCCGACGCTGGTGCGGGCCTTCGGCATCAACGTACCGCGCATGATCACGCTGACCTACGGGCTCGGCGTCGGTCTTGCCGCGCTCGCCGGCGTGCTGTCGGCGCCGATCAACCAGGTCCGCCCGCTGATGGGCGCCGATCTCATCATCGTGGTGTTCGCGGTGGTCGTGATCGGCGGCATGGGCTCGATCATGGGTTCGATCATCACCGGTTTCGCGCTCGGCGTGATCGAGGGACTGACCAAGTATTTTTATCCCGAGGCCTCCAACACCGTGGTGTTTGTCCTGATGGTGGTGGTGTTGCTGGTGAAGCCAACGGGACTGACGGGACGGGCGGCCTGATATGTCAGCATTGACCGACGATACACTTCCGATGACGCCGCGCGCGATGCGCGACGAGATGATCGTATTCGCCGTGATGGCGGCGCTGCTGGCGGTGGTGCCGTTCACGGGGGTCTATCCCTTCTTCGTGATGCAGGCGCTGTGCTTTGCGCTGCTCGCCTGCGCGTTCAACCTCCTGATCGGCTATGGCGGCCTGCTGTCGTTCGGCCACGCCATGTTCCTCGGCACCGCCGGCTACGTCTCGGCGCATGCGCTGAAGGTGTGGGGGCTGTCGCCGGAGCTCGGCATCGTGGTCGGCACCGCCGCGGCGGCCTTGCTCGGCCTCGTCACCGGCTACATCTCGATCAAGCGGCAGGGCATCTACTTCTCTATGATCACGCTGGCGCTGTCGCAGCTGCTCTACTTCCTCTATCTGCAGGCGCCGTTCACCCACGGTGAAGACGGCATCCAGGGCATCCCGCAGGGCCACCTGCTCGGGATCTTCGATCTCTCCAAGCCGATCGTGCTCTATTACGTCGTGCTGGTCGGCTTTCTCGCCGGCTTCCTCTTGATCTACCGCACCATCAACTCGCCGTTCGGCGAGGTGCTGAAGTCGATCCGCGAGAACGAGCCGCGCGCGATTTCGCTCGGCTACAAGACCGACCAGTACAAGTTGCTGGCCTTCATCCTGTCGGGCACGCTGGCGGGCTTTGCCGGCTCGCTGAAGGTGTTCGTGGCGCAGAACGCCTCGCTCACCGACGTGCACTGGTCGATGTCCGGTGAAATCGTGCTGATGACGCTGGTCGGCGGCCTCGGCACCATCTTCGGACCGGTGGTCGGCGCGTTCGTGATCATTGCCATGCAGCAATATCTCGCCGGTTTCGGCCAGTGGGTGACGGTGATCCAGGGCGTGATCTTCGTGGCCTGCGTGCTCTTGTTCCGGCGCGGCCTGGTCGGCGAGCTGGCCCACCTGCTGCGCCGGTCGCTTTAGGGGCAGGGGACCGCGGCCTCCTTCGATATAGCAGTGGATGACCGCCCATTCGGGCAGTCAAGCCCGGGCGCATTCAGCGCAATTTGTTCTATGACAGTTTTGTGACAGTCGCTAAAAGGGCTGTCCCGGAACGATGGAACTGAGACATGCTGCGCTGGTTTCGCGCTTTCCTGCCCAAGGAAGAGCGATTTTTCGACCTGTTCGCCCGCCACGCCCAGACCTCCGTGCAGTGTGCGAAGGCGCTGCAGGACATGCTGAGGGGCGGGGAGGAAACGCCGGTCTATTGCCAGCGCGTCAATCAGTTCGAGAACGATGCCGACAGCGTCACCCGCGAAGTGCTGACCGCGGTCCGCCGCACCTTCATCACCCCGTTCGACCGCAGCGACATCAAGAACCTGATCACCGCGATGGACGACGCGGTCGACCAGATGCAGGCGACTGCCAAGGCGGTGATGCTGTTCGAGGTGCGCGAGTTCGAGCCGCCGATGCGCGAGATGGGCGGCCTGATCGTCGAATGCGCCAATCTGGTCGGCCGCGCGCTGCCACTGCTGCAATCGATCGGCCATAACGTCTCGATGCTGACCCAGATCACCGAGGAGCTGACCAAGCTCGAGGGCCGGGTCGACGATCTCCAGGACATCGGGCTCAAGGAGTTGTTCCTGAAGCACCGCGACGCCAACACGATGGACTTCATTGTCGGCGCGGAGATCTACGATCACCTCGAGAAGGTGGCGGACCGCTTCGACGATGTCGCCAACGAGATCAACTCGATCGTGATTGAACAGGTTTAGGGCAGGGCCATCAGTTGGACGCCACGCTGGGTCTTCCCGTCCTGACCATTCTGATCGCGGTCGCGCTGCTGTTCGATTTCCTGAACGGGCTGCACGACGCCGCGAACTCGATCGCAACCATCGTCTCGACCCGGGTGCTGCGGCCGCAATATGCGGTGTTCTGGGCGGCCTTCTTCAACTTCGTCGCCTTCGCGGTGTTCGGCCTGCACGTTGCCAACACGATCGGCACCGGGATCATCGATCCGGCGGTGGTGGACGCGACCGTGATCTTCGCTGCACTGGTCGGCGCGATCGTCTGGAACGTGATCACATGGGCGCTGGGCATTCCCTCGTCGAGTTCGCACGCGCTGATCGGCGGCCTGGTCGGCGCCGGCATGGCGAAGGCGGGCATCTCGGCGGCGGTGTGGAGCGGGCTGACCAAGACCTTGCTCGCGATCGTGCTGTCGCCGCTGGTCGGCTTCCTGCTGGCGCTGGTGCTGGTTGCGATCGTGTCCTGGCTGTCGGTGCGCTCGACGCCGTTCGCGGTCGATCGCGCCTTCCGCATCCTGCAATTCGCCTCGGCCTCGCTCTATTCGCTCGGCCATGGCGGCAACGACGCGCAGAAGACCATGGGCATCATCGCCGTGCTGCTCTATTCGCAGGGCCATCTCGGCGACACCTTCGAGATCCCGTTCTGGGTGGTGCTCGCCTGCCAGAGCGCGATGGCGCTCGGCACCTTGATGGGGGGCTGGCGGATCGTCCGCACCATGGGGCTGCGGATCACCAAGCTGACGCCGATGCAGGGCTTCTGCGCCGAAACCGGCGGCGCCGCGACCCTGTTCATCGCGACCTATCTCGGGGTGCCGGTATCGACCACCCACACCATCACCGGCGCCATCGTCGGCGTCGGCGCGGCACGGCGGCTCTCCGCCGTGCGCTGGAACGTGGCGAGCTCGATCGTCTATGCCTGGGTGATCACGATCCCGGCGTCGGCCGCGGTCGCCGCCGCGACCTATTGGGCGGTGCAGGTCCTCAAATAACTATCCGACCAGCTTCAGCCCGACGATGCCGGCGACGATCAGCCCGATGCTGGCAAGCCGCATCGCGGTTGCGGGTTCGCCGAGCAGGATGATGCCGAGCGCCGCGGTGCCGACCGCGCCGATCCCGGTCCAGACCGCATAGGCGGTTCCAATCGGCAGCGTCTTCAGCGCGATGCCGAGCAGGATCACGCTGCCGGCCATCGCCGCCAGTGTCAGCACCGACGGCACCAGCCGCGAGAAACCGTCGGTATATTTCAGCCCGATCGCCCAGCCGATCTCGAGCAGGCCCGCGGTGAACAGAATGGCCCAAGCCATGACGAACCCTCCGGATAAGGCAGGGTCGTCCCCGCGGATGGTATGGTGAGGAAAGGTCGTCCTTCCCATGCCTATATGAGGATGGTGCGGCCATTCCGCATTGCGACAAAACGCCCTTGATTGCGCCCGTTTTCCCTGCCAAACGCTGCCCCGCCATGTCCGATACCGCTGTTTCAACCGAATCGCCGTCCCGCTCGCCACTGTCTGAGGAAGTGGCGCGCCGGCGCACCTTTGCGATCATCTCGCACCCGGACGCCGGCAAGACCACGCTGACGGAAAAGCTGCTGCTGTTCGGCGGCGCCATCAACCTCGCGGGTCAGGTCAAGGCAAAGGGCGAGCGTCGCAACACGCGCTCGGACTGGATGAAGATCGAGCGCGAGCGCGGCATCTCGGTCGTCACCTCGGTGATGACCTTCGAGTTCAACGACCTGGTGTTCAACCTCCTGGACACGCCGGGCCACGAGGACTTTTCGGAAGACACCTATCGCACGCTGACCGCGGTCGATTCCGCGGTTATGGTGATCGACGCCGCCAAGGGCATCGAGGCGCGCACCCGAAAACTGTTCGAGGTGTGCCGGTTGCGCGACATCCCGATCATCACCTTCATCAACAAGATGGACCGCGAGAGCCGCGACACCTTTGAGCTGCTCGACGAGATCGAGAAGACGCTGGCGCTCGACACCACGCCGATGACCTGGCCGGTCGGCCGTGGCCGCGACTTCCTCGGCACCTACGACGTCGTCAATGGCGGCGTGCGGCTGCTCGAGGGCGGCGGCGCCAAGACCGGCGCCACTGAGCAGATCGACATCGCCGATCTCGGCAAGCGCAACCCCAATCTCGACGTCGCCGAGGTCAAGGACGAGCTCGCGCTGGTCTCGGAAGCCTGCAAGCCGTTCGAGCTCGCGGCGTTCCGAGAGGGCCATCTGACGCCGGTCTATTTCGGCAGCGCGCTGCGCAATTTCGGCGTCGGCGACTTGCTGGAAGGCCTCGGCAAGTTCGCACCGGCGCCGCGCGCGCAGGATTCCGATCTGCGCAAGGTCGAGGCTTCAGAGCCGCGCATGAGCGCGTTCGTGTTCAAGATCCAGGCCAACATGGATCCGAACCACCGCGACCGCATCGCCTTCGCCCGGCTATGCTCCGGAAAACTCAGCCGCGGCATGAAGGCCAAGCTGGTTCGCACGGGCAAGAACATGAGCCTGTCGAGCCCGCAATTCTTCTTTGCCCAGGATCGCTCGGTGGCGGACGAGGCGTTCGCCGGCGACGTCGTCGGCATTCCCAACCACGGCACCTTGCGGATCGGCGACACCCTGACCGAGGGCGAGGATCTGACCTTCGTCGGCGTGCCGAGCTTCGCGCCGGAAATCGTCCGCCGCGTTCGCCTGACCGATGCGATGAAGGCCAAGAAGCTGAAGGAAGCCTTGCAGCAGATGTCGGAGGAGGGCGTCGTGCAGGTGTTCCGTCCGCGCGACGGCGCGCCGGCGCTGGTCGGCGTGGTCGGCCCGCTGCAGCTCGACGTGCTGAAGGCGCGGCTCGACGCCGAATATTCGCTGCCGGTCGAGTTCGAGGTCAGCGAATTCTCGTTGGCGCGCTGGATTTCCTCCGACGACCGCAAGAAGTTAGAGGCCTTCGTCGCCGCCAACAATTCCGGCATCGCCGACGATGTCGACGGCGATCCGGTGTTCATGGCCAAGAACGAGTTCTATCTCGGCTACACCCGCGAGCGCGCCGAGGGCATCACCTTCTCCAACGTCAAGGACGTGAAGAAGAAAGCGTAAGGCCCAGTGTACTCAGTGTCGTCCCCCGGCTTGACCGGGGGACCCAGTACGCCGCGGCCTATCGGTCAATCACAGCCGTCTCTGGAATACTGGATCGCCCGATCAAGTCGGGCGATGACAGCGAGGTTGTGGCGAGACAAGCGCGAGGACGAGAAGAGGCGGTGCCGTGCCGCATCCTCAGTGTCGTCCCCCGGCTCGACCGGGGGACCCAGTACGCCGCGGCCTATCGGTCAATCACAGCCGTCTCTGGAATACTGGATCGCCCGGTCGAGCCGGGCGATGACAGCGGGGTTGTGGCGAGAAAAGCGCGAGGACGTGAACCGGCGCCGCTTGCTCCGGTCCGGCCGCGGTACCATGTTCCCCGGAGCGCAATCCGGGTCCGTCTGCATGCTCCGACGCCTCGCCATCCGTCTCGCTTTTGCCGTGCTGGCCTTTACGCTCGCAGGCGCCGCCTCGGCGCAGCAGCGGCAGCAGACTGACCCGGCGCCGTTCGCACACACGCCTTGCAGCGTGCTCGACGAAGGGCCTTGCGTCCCGTCCTATTGCAGCGTGTTCAATCACGGGCCGTGCTTTCCCGAGATGGATTATCCGTACGGCGAAAATCTCCAGCTCACGATCCTGACCGTGCCGCCCGAGGGGCAGGCCGAGAAGTACCGCAAGCCGGATCATGATCTCAATACCATCGGCGACCTCTTTGCCGCGCTCCGCGCCTGCTGGGCGCCGCCGCCGCCAGACGACGCGCATGCGGGCATGCAGATGTCGGTGCGCTTCAGCTTCAAACGATCCGGCGAAATGATCGGCGCGCCGCGCCTGACGTTTTCGACGCGGGGCGTCCCGGCCGATACCCGCACCACCTACCTCAACGCGATCAACGCCTCGCTCGGCGCCTGCCTGCCGCTGAAATTCACCGGCGGGCTCGGCGGCGCGCTCGCCGGCCGCCCGATAATGATCCGCTATGTCGACAACCGCGAACTAAAGCAGGCAACTCATTGATAACGCAGCTGTATATTCTGAAGTGTCTCTTTTAAGCCTCCGGGCCTTGGTTCGTTCTCTCCGGTGCGTCGGTTAAAAATCCCTTTCACTTCACGAGGTCGTGATCGATTTCAGCCCGCATACTGAAGAATATTTTAACTGAGTCAGCGGCATTCTTGAGTCCTGGAACAGGGAGAAAAGAATGCTCACGGTGAACTTGCTCAACAACTTCCACCTCACGATCGATGCAGCGACGCTTTCGGCGTTCGTGGCAGCGATGGCTCTGATCCGTCGATTGACCCGAGAAACAGGATAGCCGGAGCTTAAGAGAACAAAGTTGGGTCCTTCGGCACAAAACGGTAGTCAAAACTCTTCTTGAGCCCGTGGATGCATTTGCGCGTTTCAATTTCGGGCTTAGCTTCGATTGCCGCTTCAGCGCGACGCTTGCGCGGGCTTCGCGTGTAAGAATCCCAGAACGTCTTCTGGCACACCCAGCCAGCAGAGAGCATGTCCATAACGCGGCTTTCCTGGCTCATAGATGTTCGTTGATCATCTTCGAGAAGATGGGTCGCCATCGGCACGTGCATTCGAAATGCGACGCGGCGCAGTTGTTCCCAATCACGCAATGATAATCGAACCTGCTTGGGCAGTGCCGGTTTCTTTTTTCATGTCCTAATCAACAGACAAACAACGTCAATAAGTGGCGGTGTGAAACTCGGCACATCATAGTCTGGTGACTTGGCTGGTACGATTGCCGTCCAACTCGGCGGAATCCATTAAGTGTTGAAAGGTGTCGGTTCTCCGGCTTCCCAAAACTTTAGAATGAAGTGTTTTGGATTAGGATTGCTAAATTGGGGGTCCATACTTTTATTAATTGCTCGGCGAAGCTTCGGTAAAAGCGCGGGTAGCTCATAGTCGAGCTTTTCCCTTGTATGTTCGTCGGCAACCGCGTCATTGGCGATCGTATCGTTCCAAAACGAAACTAGTTGACCTTGATAACTGAGGACGGTCTCTGCGAGGTCGTCGTCAAGAAACATGATATTTTTGGCGATGATTTTTGGGAATGCGTGGATTGAATCTACTGGTCCTTTTTCGCCGTTCCAATAGAGGTGCTTGCGTAAGAATTCGAGATGAGTTTCGAACGCTTCGTAGATCGCAATCACCGCATCGATACGCCGTTCGTGCCATTTTGTGGATTTAATAATGTCACGCTGCATGTTGCCCTTCATGCGCTCCAGCGATCGGTTGAAGTAGACGCCCATCAACAAGCCCGGCACAGAGCTGCCTATCAATGCTGATAACAAAACCTGCCAGTTCATATGATACTATCTCGCGAGGTTGATGGTTCGGTCGCCGACTCGATAGATCACTTGTGCGGTAGAACGGAATACAGGGTGGCAAGCCGGCCGGCAATCCGTGATCCGCGACCCGGCGTGACGCATTGCCACCCGCCCGGCGAAGATGTTACGCGAAGACACTAACAATCAGGGAGGAACATCGTGGGACTGCTCGTCATGATCCTGGGTCTCGTGCTGTTCCTCGGCATCCATGTGCTGACCAGTCTGCGCGAGCTGCGCGCCGGCTTCGTCAAAGCGATGGGCGAGGGCGCCTATAAGGGCATCTATTCGCTGGTGTCGTTCGCAGGGCTCGCCCTGATCATCTGGGGCTTCGGCCAGTACCGTGCTACGGGCATGATTCCCGTGTGGGAAGATAAAGTGCCCGCAGGTCTTCTGACCGCGCTTCGCCACATCACGGTGGCGCTGATGTTGCCCGCCGTCATCCTCGTCGTCGCCTCCTATATCCGCGGCCGCATCTACACCACCGTCAAGCATCCGATGCTGGCGGGCGTGAAGCTGTGGGCGTTCGCGCATCTGCTCGCCAATGGCGATCTCGGCTCGATCATCCTGTTCGGCTCGTTTCTCGGCTGGGCGGTTTATGACCGCATCTCGCTGAAGCGCCGCGCGGATGCCGGCGCGCCGCCGATTCCGGTGGGCGGCCCAACCAACGACCTGATCGCGATCGCGGTCGGTGTCATCGTCTACCTGGCGCTTGCGTTTGCGTTCCACCCGGTCGTGATCGGCGTGCCTGTCATGGGAGCCTGACTATGTCTGTTCAATCCGCCATCAAGCGCAAGACCGCGCCCGACCTGCGCGCCCGCAAGAACGGCGAGCCGATCGTGATGCTGACGTCGTACCATGCGCACACCGCAGCACTGGTCGACCGCCATTGCGATGCCATCCTGGTCGGCGATTCCCTCGGCAATGTGATGCACGGCTTCGAGACCACGGTGCCGGTTACCCTCGACATGATGATCTTGCAGGGCCGTGCCGTGATGCGCGGCTCGCTGGCTGCGCTGGTCGTGGTCGACATGCCATTCGGCTCCTACGAAGAATCGAAAGAGCAGGCGTTCCGGTCGGCGGTGCGGATCATGAAGGAAACGCTGTGCGGCGCGGTCAAGCTCGAGGGCGGCGCGCGGATGGCGGAGACGGTGGCGTTCCTGTCGGAGCGCGGTATTCCTGTGATGGGCCATATCGGCCTGACGCCGCAGTCGATCAACACGCTCGGCTCGTTCCGCGCGCAGGGCCGCGAGGAGGAGAGCTGGGCGCCGATCGAGAACGACGCCAAGGCGATCGCGGAAGCCGGCGCCTTCTCGATCGTGGTCGAGGCGGTCGCCGAGCCGCTGGCGCGCAAGATCACGCAATCGATCGCCGTGCCCACCATTGGCATCGGCGCCAGCGCTGCGTGCGACGGCCAGGTGCTGGTACTGGAGGACATGCTCGGCCTGTCACCGCGTGCACCGAAATTCGTGCGCCGCTACGGCAATCTCGGGCCGATGATCGAGGAAGCGATTGCAGGCTATGCGCGCGACGTGAAAAGCCGCGCCTTTCCAGGGCCGGAGCATGTCTACGGCATGAAGAAGAGCTGACGAGGCTGATATGGACTGGTCGCAACACGCATTGCCGCCGATGCGGCTCGAGCCGCGCTTCGGCGACCGCGTCGTGCCGGCGTTTGTCGAGCGGCCGGCCAGCCTGTGGGCGATGATCGCGGATGCCGTCGCGCAGAACGGCGACGGCGAGGCGCTGGTCTGCGGCGATCAGCGCTTGAACTGGCGCGAGGTCGCCGAGCAATCCGCGAAGGTCGCAGCCGGCTTTGCCAGGCTCGGCCTTGTGCCCGGCGACCGCGTCGCGATCCTGCTCGGCAACCGCATCGAGTTCGTGCTGACGATGTTCGCGGCTGCCCATGCCGGGCTGGTGACAGTGCTGCTCTCGACGCGCCAGCAGAAACCCGAGATCGCCTATGTGCTGAACGATTGCGGCGCGAAGTGTCTGGTCCATGAGGCGACGCTGGCCGACCGCGTCCCCGACGCTGCCGACATTCCCGGCCTTTTGCATCGCGTCTCGGTCAGCGACGACGGTGCGTCGCAATTCGCTGCCTTGCGCGACCATGCTCCACCGCCAGCGCCGGCGGAGGTGAGGGAAGAGGACACCGCGATGATCCTCTACACCTCGGGCACCACGGGGCGGCCGAAGGGTGCGATGCTCGCCCATTGCAACATCATTCACTCCTCGATGGTGTTTGCATCGTGCCTGAAACTGACCAAGGCCGATCGCTCGATCGCCGCGGTGCCGCTCGCCCATGTCACCGGCGCGGTCGCCAACGTCACCACCATGGCGCGCTGCGCCGGCGCGCTGATCATCATGCCGGAGTTCAAGGCCTCGGAATATCTGAAGGTCGCGGCGCGCGAGCGCGTCACCTACACCGTGATGGTGCCGGCGATGTACAATCTCTGCCTGATGCAGCCGGATTTCGACAGCACCGATCTGTCGAGCTGGCGGATCGGCGGCTTCGGCGGCGCGCCGATGCCGGTTGCGACCATCGAAAAGCTCGACGCCAAGATTCCCGGGCTCAAGCTCGCGAACTGCTACGGCGCGACCGAGACCACGTCGCCCTCGACCTTGATGCCGGGCGAATTGACCGCCGCCCATATCGACAGCGTCGGCCTGCCGTGTCCCGGTGCCGAGATCGTCGTGATGGGCGCCGACGGCCGCGAGGTGCCGCGCGGCGAGATCGGCGAGCTCTGGATCCGCAGCGCCTCCGTCATCAAGGGCTACTGGAATAATCCCAACGCGACCGCGGAAAGCTTCACCGCAGGGTTCTGGCATTCCGGCGATCTCGGCTCGGTCGATGCCGACAATTTCGTCCGCGTGTTCGACCGTCAGAAGGACATGATCAACCGCGGCGGTCTGAAGATCTATTCCGCCGAGGTCGAGTCCGTACTGGCCGGCCACCCGGCCGTGATCGAGAGCGCGATCATCGCAAAACCGTGCCCGGTGCTCGGCGAGCGCGTCCACGCCGTGATCGTGACCCGCACGGAGGTGAGTCCCGAGAGCCTGCGCGCCTGGTGCGCCGAGCGTCTCTCCGACTACAAGGTGCCGGAGACGATGGCGCTGACGTCAGAGCCACTGCCGCGCAACGCCAACGGCAAGGTGATCAAGCGCCAGCTCAGGGAGAGCATCTCGGCAGGGGTGTAGCGCGGCGTAGGACAAACTCCCCGGTTAACGCTTTGATCCGCCTCGCTTTGCCTTGCCTCCGCCACACCGTTAGGGTAACGCCGCCGCGATGTGGGGATCAGGTAGGGGCTGCGCTCCGCCGAGATTCGCGGTCCCGAGGGGATGGGATAGCTTTAAGTGTCTGAATTATTTGACGAAGTCGACGAGGAAGTCCGTCGCGATCAGCTCAAGCAGCTGTGGGACAAGTACTCGCTTTTCATCATCGCGCTGGCGATCCTGGTGGTCGCCGGCGTCGGTGGCTGGCGTGGCTACCAATATCTCGAGGCCCAGAAGGCCGCCGTGGCCGGTGCGGCGTTCGACCGCGCCGTCGAACTGTCGGACCAGAACAAGCACGCCGAGGCCGAGGCTGCGTTCGCCGACCTGATCACCAAGGCGCCGTCCGGTTACCGCAACCTGGCGCGGCTGCGCATGGCCGCCGAGGTCGCAACCCGCGATCAGCCGGCCGCTGCGAAACTCTATGACGAGATCGCGGCCGACCGCAGCGTCGGCGGCCCCGATCAGGATCTGGCGCGGATCCGCGCCGCGCAGATGGTGATGGACACCACGACCTATCCGAACATGGTGCAACGGCTCGAGGCGATGGCGACGTCCAAGGATTCGACGTTCCGCCACTCCGCGCGCGAGCTGCTGGCGCTGTCGGCCTGGCGCGCCAACGATGCCACCGCCGCGCGGCAGTGGCTCGACCAGATTGCCAATGACGGCGAGACGCCGCCGAGCCTGCGTTCGCGCGCCGAAGCGCTCCAGGCACTGTTGCCGCCGGTCGCGAAAAGCTGATTTGGCGCGAAACCCGAGTTTGAGTGAGAGATCGACCATGCGCCGCTCGCAACGCCTGATCGCAGCCGCAGTTCTGACAGCGCTTTGCAGCGCGCTGGCCGGCTGCGGCGGTGGCGGCATGGCCAATTTCGACCCGAGCGACCTGCTGGATTTCCTCGACACCAAGAAGAAGCTGCAGGGCGACCGCAAGCCGGTGTTCCCGGAAGGCGTACCCGGCCTCGAGCAGGGCGTGCCGAAGGAATTGTACAAGGGCTCGCAGCAGGAGCAGCTCGACCAGCAGAACGCCGCGGCTGCGGCCGCTGCCCAGCCGGCGCCGCCGCCGGAGCCCCCGAAGGGCGCCAAGAAGCACACCAAACGCGCCGCGCCGGCTGCGGATCAGGCCGCCGCTCCCGACGCCGCGGCGCCGGAAGAGGGCGCACCCGCCGCGCTGCCGCCCGAGCCGAAGCCGAAGAAGATCGTCCGCCGCCGCACCACCGCGCCGCCCGCCGACGACCAGCAGGCGCAGCCTGCGGCGCCGGCGCAGCAGCAGACCCAGACCACGCAACAATCCGGCGGCGCGTTCCCCGCGCCGCTACCGAGCGGCGGATTTAGCCGCTAGGCTCCTGCTTCAATGCATTGACGCGCGCCGCGTCGCGGCGCCTGGATGATCCATGTCTTTCACGATTGCCATTATCGGCCGGCCCAATGTCGGAAAGTCGACGCTGTTCAACCGGCTGGTCGGCCAGAAGCTCGCGCTGGTGGATGACGAGCCCGGCGTGACGCGTGACCGCCGCGAGGGCCAGGCCAAGCTCTACGATCTCGACTTCACCATCATCGACACCGCAGGCCTCGACGAGGGCGCCAAGGGCTCGTTGACGGCGCGGATGCAGGAGCAGACCGAAACCGCGATCGAGCTCGCCGACGCCTTGATGTTCGTGATCGACGCCCGTGTCGGCCTGACGCCGACCGATCGCGCCTTCGCCGACTTCGCCCGCAAGGCCAACAAGCCGGTGGTGCTGGTCGCCAACAAGGCCGAGGGCAAGCATGGCGAGTTAGGGGCGATGGAATCCTACGCGCTCGGCCTCGGCGACCCCGTGCAGATCTCCGCCGAGCACGGCGAGGGCATGGGCGATCTCCACGAGGCGCTGAGCGCGCTGGTGCCGGCGACCTCGGAGGAAGACGACGAGGCCGAGGACGACGAGGACATTTCGGAGGAGGAGGCCGCGCAGCGCCCGATCCGCGTCGCCATCGTCGGCCGGCCCAACGCCGGCAAGTCGACGCTGATCAACCACCTGCTCGGCGAGGAGCGGCTGCTGACCAGCCCCGAGGCCGGCACCACGCGCGATTCCATCGCGGTCGAGATCACCTGGCAGGGCCGCCAGTTCCGCGTGTTCGACACCGCCGGCCTGCGCCGCCGTTCGCGGATCGAGGAGAAGCTGGAGAAGCTCTCGGTCGCCGACGCCTTGCGCGCGGTGCGTTTTGCCGAAGTCGTCGTGATGATGATGGACGCGCAGAACAAATTCGAGGAGCAGGATCTGCGCATCGCCGACCTGGTCGAGCGCGAAGGCCGCGCCATCGTGCTCGCGGTCAACAAATGGGACCTCGTCGAGCGCAAGCCCAACCAGATCTCGCAATTGCGCACCGATGCCGACCACTGGCTGCCCCAGGTCAAGGGCGCGCCGATCGTCGCCGTCTCCGGCCTGATGGGCGAGGGCATCGACCGCCTGATGATCGCGATCCAGCAGGCCTATGCAGTCTGGAATCGGCGCTTGCCGACTGCCGCGCTCAATCGCTGGTTCGAGCAGGCGATCCAGGCGAGCCCGCCGCCGGCCGTCTCGGGCCGCAGGCTGAAGCTGAACTACATCACGCAGGTGAAGGCGCGCCCGCCGAGCTTCGTGCTGTTCTGCTCGCGCGCCGACGCGATCCCGAGATCCTACCTGCGCTACCTCACCAACTCGCTGCGCGAGACCTTCGATCTGCCGGGCACGCCGATCCGGATCACGCTGCGCGAGAAGGCCAATCCGTTCGCCCACAAGCGCAAGCGGCCGTCGTGAGCGGGCATAGCGTTTTCGAGCGAAGTGGGTACCGGTTCGCGTGAAGAAAACGCGTCAAAACGAGAATACCGCGACGGGACTTCCGCAACCGCGCAGCGGTGCGGTGATCTTCATCTTCATCACCTTGCTGCTCGACATGCTCGCGCTCGGGATCATCATTCCGATCCTGCCCAAGCTGATCGAGGGCTTCGTCGACAACGACACCGCGAGCGCGGCGCGCATCTTCGGCGTGTTCGGCTCGATCTGGGCCTTGATGCAGTTCGTCTGCTCGCCGATCCTGGGCGCGCTGTCCGATCGCTTCGGCCGCCGGCCGGTGGTCCTGCTGTCGAATTTCGGCCTTGCCGCCGATTATGTGCTGATGGCGCTGGCGCCGAACCTGATCTGGCTGTTCTTCGGGCGGGCGATCTCGGGCATCACCTCGTCGAGCATCTCGACGGTGTTCGCCTATATCGCCGACGTCACCGCGCCGGAGCAGCGCGCCGCGATGTTCGGCAAGATCGGGGTTGCCTTCGGCGCCGGCTTCATCCTGGGACCGGCGCTGGGCGGCCTGCTGGGCGAGATCGATCCGCGGTTGCCGTTCTGGGCCGCGGCGGGCCTGAGCTTCGCCAACGGCCTCTATGGCCTGTTCATCCTGCCGGAATCGCTGCCGCCGGAGCGGCGCGCGCCGTTCAAATGGAAGAGCGCCAATCCGATCGGCGCGCTGCGTTTCCTGCTTTCCAGCCGGACGCTGGCCGGCCTGTCGCTGGCGACGTTCTTCGGCCAGCTCGCGCATGTCGTGCTGCCGTCGGTGTTCGTGCTCTACGCCACCTACCGCTACGGCTGGGACACCGGCACGGTCGGCGCGACGCTGGCGCTGGTCGGCCTCTGCGGCATGATCGTGCAGGGCGCGGCGATCGGCCCGATCGTCAAGCTGCTCGGCGAGCGCAACGCGCTGTTCCTCGGCCTCGTCTGCGGCGCCCTGGGCTTCGTGATCTTCGGTGCAGCGCCGACCGGCCAGCTGTTCTGGATCGGCATTCCCGTGATGGCGCTGTGGGGTATCTCGGGCGCCGCGACGCAGGCGCTGACGACGCAACTCGTCGCCGCCGACCAGCAGGGCCAGTTGCAGGGCGCGACATCGAGCGTGCAGAGCATGTCGGAATTGATCGGCCCGTTCCTGTTCACGCTGACGTTCGCGTATTTCATCGGCGACAACGTGCCGATCAAGATGCCCGGCGCGCCGTTCTACCTGGCCGGCGCGCTCTTGCTGCTCGCGCTCGCCATCGCGTGGCGTGCGACGGCGAAGAGAGCGTAGGGCGGGTTAGTCTAGCGCAGCGTAACCCGCCATTGTCTCCGCGATGAGAACGCGGCGGGTTACGACTTCGCCTAACCCGCTCCGGTGGTCGCAGCTCGCTTACTTCTTCACCAGCGGACAGTCGCTGGCTTCGAGCGGCTTGGCGGCGTCTTCCGGCGAGATGGTCGCGATCAGCTTGTAGTAGTCCCAGGGATATTTGGACTCTTCCGGCTTCTTCACCTCGAACAGATAGGCCGGGATGATGCGGCGGCCATCGATCCGCAGCGGACCTTTGCCGAACAGCGGGTCGTCGGTCGGGATCTCCTTCATCTTGGCGACGACCTTGGCGCCGTCATGCGGATTGCCGCCCATCGCATCGAGCGCCTTCAGGTAATGCAGCACGCCGGCATAGACGCCGGCCACCGTCATCGACGGCATCGAGCCCTTGGGCGAGACCTTCTGGAAGCGCTTCGACCAGGCGCGGGTCTGGTCGTTCGTGTCCCAGTAGAAACTCTCGGTGAAGGTGAGGCCCTGCGCGATCTTCAGCCCCAGCGCGTGCACGTCGTTGACGAACAGCAGTAGCGCCGCGAGCTTCTGTCCGCCGGCGGTGATGCCGAATTCGGACGCCTGCTTGATCGCATTGGTGGTGTCGCCGCCGGCATTGGCGAGGCCGATGATCTTGGCCTTGGAGGCCTGCGCCTGCAGCAGGAACGAGGAGAAGTCCGCGGTGTTGAGCGGGTGCTTGACGCCGCCGAGCACCTTGCCGCCGTTCGCGGTGACGACCGCCGAGGTGTCGCGCTCCAGCGCATGGCCGAAGGCGTAGTCGGCGGTGAGGAAGAACCAGGTGTCGCCGCCGGCCTTGGTCAGCGCTTTGCCGGTGCCGTTGGCGAGCATGTAGGTGTCGAACGTGTAGGAGATCGTGTTGGCGTTGCAGGCCTTGCCGGTCAGATCGGCGGTCGCCGCGCCCGAGTTGAGCACGATCGAGTTCTTCTCCTTGGCAAGGTTGCTCACCGCCAGCGCGACGCCGGAGTTCGGCGTATCTGTGATGATGTCGACCTTCTCGTTGTCGATCCAGTTACGCGCGATGTTGACGCCGACGTCGGGCTTGTTCTGGTGGTCGCCGCTGACCACCTCGATCTTCCAGCCCTTGGCGCGCAGGCCGGAGTCTTCCACCGCCATGTTGGCCGCGGCTACCGAGTTCGGCCCGCCGATGTCGGCATAGAGGCCCGACATATCGTTGAGCACGCCGATCTTGACGTTCTTGTCCTGAGCAAAGGCGGGGGTAGCAAGGCCGAGTGCAGCGCAAGCGAGAAGCACGGCGTGGCGCCGTGCGAGCGTCGTCGTCATGAGACATTCCCTCCATGTTTTTTTCCGGACGGGCCCTCTTGTGGAGCCTTGTGCCGGTCGTTCGGGTTCCCGCTTACCCTTTCCTTCGGCGAGCGGCAATCCGCATAAAGCCGGATGAGCTGCGTCGAAGCGTCATCCTGCCGTCATCCTTACTTGAGCGCATCCGAGGTCAGCTTGAATTTCTGGATCCGCTTGCCCTCGACCTCCCCGGTGTAGACGTTGCCCTTCTGGTCGACCGCCATGACGTGCAGCAGCGCGAATTGTCCGGCATTGCGGCCGCTATGGCCGAAGGTGCCGACCACGCTGCCGTCGTCGCGCTTCAGTACGCGGATCTCGTTGTTGGCGCCGTCGGCATTCAGCAGATAGGTCTGCTTCGGATCGGGCCACAGCGCGAGATCGAACACCGCGCCGTCGCCGCGCGTGTTCTTCTCGTAGAACCATTCCCTGACGAAGGTGCCGTTCTTCTGGAAGACCTGGATGCGGTCCTGGCTGCGGTCGCAGACATAGACCAGCCCGTCATTGGCGATCTTGATGCAATGCACGGGATTGCCGAACTGCTCCTGCACCGCGGCGCTTGGATCGTAGGGCGGCTGCTTGTCGTCGGTGGGTAGCTTGCCGTAGCCGCCCCAGTGCCGCTTGTAGGCCAGCGTGGTGGCGTCGTAGACGATGACGCGGCGGTTGCCATAGCCGTCGGCGATGTAGAGCTCGTTGGCCGCCTTGTCGATCGCCATCTCGGCGGGACGGCCGAGCTGGGTGGTGTCGTTGCTGTTGGTGCGGGCTGCGATCTTGCCGATCTGGCCGAGATACTTGCCGTCGAGCGAGAACTTCAGGATCTCGCTGTCGTCGTCGGCATTGCCCCCGATCCAGACGAAGCCGCGCTCGTCGACCTCGATGCCGTGCTCGCGGCCGACCCATTGATAGCCGTCGCCAGGGCCGCCCCAGGCGCGCAGCAGATTTCCGTCGACATCGAATTCCAGCACCGGCGGCGCCGCCACGCAGCATTTCGCGCGCGGCGGGGTGAGGCTCAAAGCCTTCTCGCCGTCGGTCAGCGAGCGCGGCCGGTGCACGACCCAGATATGTCCTTGCCAGTCGACGGTGATGCCGCCGACCTGGCCGATGATCCAGTTGTTCGGCAGCTGCTTGGGCCAGGACGCATCGACCGCGAATGTCGGGACGTCGCCGGCCCTGGCGGGCGTCGGCTGAGCAAGAAGGGCTGATGATGCGATGCCGGCGGAGAGAAACAATCCGGACAGAATGGAGCGCGCGCGATTGACCGTCGGCGTCATGATGCCTCCCGAGATTCTTCTTGGCGGTCGTCCCGCTTGAGGAGGCAGTCAATCGTGGGGCGGGGGAGGAGTCAATTGCAAGGAGGTGGGTAGCCCGGATGGAGCGAAGCGAAATCCGGGGCCGGTTTTCTCCGCGTAAAGATATCCCGGATGCGCTTCGCTCCATCCGGCTACGGGAGAGCGAAACGAATCTACGCCGGCGGCTGGAAGCTCCGCAGCGTGCGCGCCTTGTAGTCGTAGAGCTTGCCGGTTTCGGTCCACTCGGGCGAGCACATCGGCACGATGTATTCGGCGGCCATGTCGGGCGTATCGAGCGTCATCGGGTCTTCGCCGGGAAACACCTGCGCGCGCATCCGCGTGCGGATCGGGCCGGGGCTGAACAGATTGACACGCAACGCCGTGTTGGCGGTCTCGTTGGCCCAGGAGCGCACCAGCGCGTCGAGCGCAGCTTTCGAGGCCGCATAGGGGCCGAGATAGGCGTTGGCCTTGTGCGCCACGCCTGATGTCACGAACACCGCGCGACCGGCATCGGATTGCCGCAGCAGCGGGTCCATGCAGCGGATCAGCTGGAAGTTCGCGGTGACGTTGATCGCGAGCACGTCGTTCCACGGCTTCAGCTCGATATGGCCGAGCGGCGAGGAGGGGCCGGCCGTGCCGGCATTCCCGACCAGGATGTCGAGCTTGCCGTGGCGCTCATGCAGCGCGAGCCCGAGCCGGGCGATGCCGTCGTAATCGGTGAGCGAGAGCGGCACCAGGGTGGCGCTGCCGCCACCTTTTCGGATCTCGTCGTCGAGCTCTTCCAGCCCGCCTTGCGTGCGCGCGACCGCCACCACATGCGCGCCTGCCTTGGCCAGCGCGACGGATGTCGCATAGCCGATGCCGCGCGAGGCGCCGGTCACGAGGGCAATACGGGAGGCGAGGGGTTTTGTCATTGTCTGTCCGTCCATCTCTCGCGGCGGGTATTACAGACGGAAATGGCCGGGACAAGCCCGGCCATGACGAATTCCTGCGCTTTCGGCTAGGGGCCGGGCCCCTGGTCCATATTGCTGCTGTTGGTGCCGTTGCCCGAATTGTCGGGCGTCACCTTCATGCCCTGTCTGAACGCAAACACGATGAAGCCGACCAGCAGCACCCCACAGAGGATGCCCATGATCGGCTGCATGGCGTGCTCCGTCAGCTTGCCTCGGCCAGCAGCGAGAGCTGTCGCGGCGGGGCCTCGGTTTCGCTCTGGTCGGTGAGATGGGTCGGATAGGCGCCGGTGAAGCAGTGGTCGGCGAATCTCGGATTGGCGGGATCGCGCCCCTCATAGCCCATCGCGCGGTACATGCCGTCGATCGACAGGAAGGCGAGCGAGTCGGCGCCGATGATGTCCCGCATCTCCTCGAGCGAATGGGTCGCGGCGAGCAGGCCGCCGCGATCGGGCAGGTCGATGCCGTAATAGTCGGGATAGAGGATCGGCGGCGAGGCGAGGCGGAAATGCACCTCGCGGGCGCCGGCGTCGCGCATCATGCGGACGATCTTCTTCGAGGTGGTGCCGCGCACCAGCGAGTCGTCGATCAGGATGATGCGCTTGCCTTCGATCGCGGCGCGGTTGGCCGAATGCTTCATGCGCACGCCGAGCTCGCGCACGGTCTGGGTCGGCTGGATGAAGGTGCGGCCGACATAGTGGTTGCGGATGATGCCGAGCTCGAACGGCACGCCGGAATATTGGCTGTAGCCGACCGCGGCGGGCACGCCGGAATCCGGCACCGGTACCACGACGTCGACCTCGGGATGGCTCTCGCGGGCGAGCTGGGCGCCGAACGCCTTACGCACGTCGTACACCGAGCGGCCGCCGACGATCGAATCCGGGCGCGCGAAGTAGATGTACTCGAAGATACAGGGCCGCGCCGGCTTCGGCGGGAACGGCTTGTGGCTGTGCGCCCCCCGCTCGTCGAACACGATGATCTCGCCGGGGTCGATGTCGCGGACATATTTCGCGCCGATCATGTCGAGCGCGCAGGTCTCCGAGGTCAGGATCGGATGGCCGTCGAGATCGCCGAGCACCAGCGGACGGATGCCCAGCGGATCGCGGGCGCCGACCAGCTTCTTGTTGGTCAGCGCGACAAGCGCATAGGCGCCCTCGATGGTGCGCAGCGCCTCGATGAAACGGTCGATGAAGTGGGTGCGCTTCGACTGCGCGACGAGATGCAGGATCACCTCGGTGTCGGTGGTCGACTGCATCATGGCGCCGCCCTTGACCAGCTCGCGGCGCAGGGTCAGGCCGTTGGTCAAATTGCCGTTGTGGCCGACCGCAAAGCCGCCGGCGCTGAGCTCGGCGAACAGCGGCTGCACGTTGCGCAGGATGGTGCCGCCGGTGGTGGAGTAGCGGACATGGCCGACTGCGGCGCTGCCGGGCAGACGTTCGATCACCTCGCGGCGGGAGAAGGCGTCGCCGACCAGGCCGAGGCGGCGTTCGCTGTGGAAGCGGCCGCCGTCGAAGGAGACGATGCCAGCGGCCTCCTGGCCGCGGTGCTGCAGGGCGTGCAGGCCGAGCGCGGTGATCGCGGCGGCCTCCGGATGGCCGAAGACGCCGAACACGCCGCATTCCTCACGCAGCGTGTCGCCATCGAGATCGGGGTGGTATCTGAGATCGTCGTCCCTGAGATGTTCCTGTCGAAGATGTTCCTGCAATTCCGTCGGGCCGAGGTCGAGATCCAGTTGGGCGGCATGATCGGAAGGGGTTTGCATCTCGTTCATCGCCTCTCGCAAGGGGCCCAAATACGTTATCGGCCCGCGGGTTTCTCGATCAGCTTTTTCAAGCTGTCACGCGCAGGTTTGCTATAGCCATCGCCCGACGCCGGCGTCGCCTGATCGTTGGTATCAGCCGCAGAATCGTCGTCCGGCTTATTCTTCTTGAACTTCTTTAAGATGGTGTTCTCGGGGTCATCAGGCAAGAGCGCCATCAGCCAATCCCCGGTTCCCTGCAGCACCACCCGGGACTTCGCGCCGGTGACCCAATCGGGCCGCTGCTTGTCCGGAACCAGCCAGGTGAAGAACATGAACGCCACGACCACGATCAGGAGGCCGCGGGCGAGCCCGAACAGGAAGCCGAGGGTGCGGTCGAGCGCGCCGATCCGGGAATCCAGGATCATGTCCGAGATCCGCACCGTGATGATCGAGACCACGATCAGCGTGCCGATGAAGACGCCGGCCACCACCACCACGGCCGCGACCGTGTCGTTATTGAAGTAAGTTTTGGCGGTCGGCAGCAGCTTCGAGAAAGCATACAGCGTGACCAGGGCTGCGGCGCCCCAGGCCGCGATCGACAGGATCTCGCGCATGAAGCCGCGCACCATGGCAAGCAGGCCCGAAATCAGCATCACGCCGAGCAGGACGAGATCGAGTATCGTTATGGGCATCGGCTGGTCAGGTCCGCTGGTACGTTTCGGTACGGGGCTTACGCTGTTAAGGGCTCTCGCGAATCGGCAAAGTCGGTGCCGTCCTAACTGAGGCGCATCGGGGGCATCCGGCAAGGCCGCAACACCACCTGTCCCGCGCGGCGGATGTATAGCGGCGGGGGGCTGATACGTCACGCCCGCTTTAGCTGGTCTCGCGACGGAATCGGGCCGGTGTGGCATTTTTCTCAACGGGATCAGCGGCGCTGGAGCCGCCTTGGTCGTCCCTCGGCGCGGCCCGGCCACCTCGCGGCGTCCCGCGCGCCGCAATTTCGGCGACCAGCGTGGTCAGATTGCCAACCGTGTTGAGGGCAAGCCCGCTGTCTCCGCCGCCATCGCCGCGGGCCGATTCGGGCAGGATGGCGCGGCCGAAACCGAGCTTGAGGGCCTCCTTGAGCCGGGCCGGGGTCTGCGCCACCGGGCGGATCGCACCCGACAGCGAAATCTCGCCGAAATAAACCGCATCCGTCGGCAGGGGCGCATTCACCAGCGAGGAGACCAGCGCGGCCGCCGCCGCGAGGTCCGCGGCCGGCTCCTGGATGCGCAGGCCGCCCGCGACGTTAAGATAGACATCATGTCCGGACAATTTGACGCCGCAATGCGCTTCCAGCACCGCCAGCACCATCGACAGCCGGCTCGGGTCCCAGCCGACCACGGCGCGGCGCGGGGTGCCGAGCGAGGTCGGCGCCACCAGCGCCTGCAACTCGACCAGCACCGGGCGGGTCCCCTCGATGCCGGCAAATACCGCCGTGCCGGGGCTGCCGAGCTCGCGTTCGGAGAGGAACAGTTCCGAGGGGTTGGTGACCTCGCGCAGGCCGAGGCCGGTCATCTCGAACACGCCGATCTCGTCGGTCGCGCCGAAGCGGTTCTTGGCCGAGCGCAGGATGCGGAACTGCTGCGAGCCTTCGCCCTCGAACGACAGCACGGCATCGACCATGTGCTCGACCACGCGGGGGCCGGCGATCTGGCCGTCCTTGGTCACATGCCCGACCAGGATGATCGTTGCCCCCGTCTTCTTGGCGAAGCGAATGAGGGCCTGCGCCGAGGCGCGGACCTGCGTCACCGTGCCCGGCGCGGACTCCACCGTGTCGGTCCACATGGTCTGGATCGAGTCGATCACGATCAGCCGCGGCACCGCGCCTTCCGACAGTGTCGAGACGATGTCCTCGACCGAGGTTTCGGAGGCGAGCTGCACCGGCGCGTCCGCGAGCCCGAGCCGCTCGGCGCGGAGCCGCACCTGAGCGACGGCTTCTTCGCCGGAGATGTAGACCGCGCGGTGGCCCGCGCGCGCCATCATGGATGTCGCCTGGGTCAGCAGCGTCGATTTGCCGATGCCGGGATCGCCGCCGACCAAGAGCACCGAGCCGCGGACGAAGCCGCCGCCGGTGACACGGTCGAGCTCGGCCATGCCGGACGACAACCGTGGCGCGTCCTGGGTTTTGCCGGACAGCGATTCCAGCGCGAACGTCCGCCCCTTGCGCTTCGAGCGGATCGAGACCGGCACCGAGCCCGTGGTGTCTTCCTCGGCCAGCGTGTTCCACTCGCCGCAGGAGTCGCACTTGCCCTGCCAGCGATTATACGCCGCGCCGCAGTTCTGGCAGATGAAAGAGAGGGTGGATTTGGCCATGGAGAAGAGCTCGATTCCGTTCTCTCTCCATAGCATGGATCAAGAGCCGGCAACCTCCGACGTCGTCGCCGTGCCCAGGCACGTTCGGTCAAGAACCGGAGTCAGTTGGCCGGCGTCGGTCGCTGCTTCACAATGCGTACCGCAATCGACGGGGCGGGCCACAGCTGTAGCCTGTAGTGATCGTTTCCCTCCAGGCCGTCCTCCGAAAGCGTGTCGAGCGCGCCGTAGGACGCGCGGACCCGATAGGTCCCCGGTGCGGTTTCGATGCGCATCGCGTCAGGCAAGTAGTCCGTACAACCAGCGATCACGATGCGTCCGGATGCGACGTCGAGGCTGGCTTCGACCACATGATCCCAGTTGGCAAAATCATCGTCCGGCTCGCGCTCGAGCAACTGCACCGCGACCGGAACATCCATGTTCCTTACGGTACCGATTCCAACCGTTCCAGGCGCGGTCGCGAGCAATCGATCGGTCGCTTCCCCCGTCCACGCAGCGGACAGGTCGCCCGATGCAGGTTCGTCCTGGATGTAGAACTGAAAATAATCGGCGAACAGCGAGAGTTCGAAGGATTTCATGTTCGCATTTCCGTCGATGATCGAGCTTCAACTGACCGCAGCCGACCATAGCAGCGACACCCCCGCTGCCAGCATGATGCCGTCCATGATCAGGCGGAACGCCTCCGGCTTCATCCGCAGCACGAAGCGTTTGGCGATGAAGGCGCCGGCCATCAGCGAGGCGCCGGCGATCAGGCCCTTCAGCGCGATGTCAGGCGTCAGCGCGCCGAACCGCTCGAAGGTCACGGACTTGCTGACATAGAGCCCGAGCGAACTCGCCGCTTCGGTGGCGAGGAACGCGCCCTTGCTGAGGCCGTAAAACAAGAACAGCGGCACGCTGAGCGGGCCGGTCGAGGCCACGATGCCGGTGAGATAGCCGATCAGCCCGCCGCCGATTGCGAGATGCCAGAGATTGGCCTTCAGTTCATGTCGCGCCAGCCAGTGCCGCACCGGCACCATTGCGATCAGGAACACGCCGATCGCGATGTCGACCGCGCGCGAGGGCAGGGCTAGCAGGGTGCGCGCGCCGAGCGCTGCGGCTGGAATGCCCGTGATCGAGTAAGCGGCGCAGGCGCGCCAGTCGACCTCGCGCCACCAGGCCAGGATGCGCGACAGATTGGCCATGACGGCGGCGACCGCCATGATCGGCACTGCCTGTTTCGGCCCGTATTGATAGACCAGCACCGGCATCAGCATGATCGACGAGCCGGTGCCGACGATGCCGGAAATGGTGCCGGCGACCAGGCCGACGGTGAGGACGAACAGGAAGCCCACGCGCACTCCGGATCTGCTGCCGGGCCATTCAGGATATGCGTCCCGAGAGCGAAGGCTCAGTGTGACCCCATGGTCGGAGACGATGCAAGGGTGCCGCCCAGCCAGCGACACGCGTTCGTGCGCAGCGCAGCGAGACTCGGACCAGCCTGCGCCGGGTCGATTGTGTGACTGTGGTTCGAGCGCGATCACCGCAACACTGCCCACGCCGGCGCGTGATCGCTGGCGCCTTCCTCGCCACGAACGTCGCGGTCGACGCCGACTTTCGCGAGCCGCGCCGCAACTTGCGGGCTGAGCAGCAGATGATCGAGCCGGAGACCTGCATCACGCGGCCAGCGCTGGCGCTTGTAGTCCCAGAAGGTGAACATCTGACGATCCGGATGCAATGTGCGGATCGCATCGCACCATCCTTGATCGACCAGTGCCTTGAACGCGGCGCGGCTCTTGGGCTGGATCAGCGCATCCTTGTCCCAGGAGCGGGTCGGATAGATGTCGAGCGGCGTCGGCGCGACGTTGTAGTCGCCGGCGAGCACCACGGGGACGTTCTGCTTGAGCAGCTTGGCGGCATGGGCGCGCAGCCGCTTGAACCAGGCGAGCTTGTAGTCGAATTTCGGGCCGGGCTGCGGATTGCCGTTCGGCAGATAAAGGCTGGTGACGACGATGCCGCGCACCGCGGCCTCGATGTAGCGCGCTTCATGATCGCTGGCGTCACCGGGCAGGGCGGAGCGGATCAGGACCGGCTCGGCCTTGCGCGCGAGGATGGCGACGCCATTCCAGGTCTTCTGGCCCTGCCACACCGCGCCGTAGCCGGCCTTCTCGAGCGCGGCCGCTGGAAACTCGGCGTCGCTCGCCTTCAGCTCCTGCAGGCTGACGACGTCGGGCTTGGCCGATTTCAGCCAGCGCAGCAGGTTCGGCAGCCGGCGATTGACATTGTTGATGTTGAAGGTCGCGATCTTCATGCGGTCAGGCAGTCGCGACTGGTCACGTCGTCAGGCGGAGGGCAATGGCGGCGGCGCGGGCGGCGCTGCTGTCGGCAAGGTTGGCGGCGCCGCTTGCGCAGCGGCGGGCTCGGTCTTCTCGGCGGCTGTCTCGCCCTTCTCGGCGACCGTGTCACTGCGCGCGGCGACGGCATCGCCGCCCTTGTAGATGCGCACGAAGCGGCGGCCGAGGCTGGTCAGCACCTCGTAGCCGATGGTGCCGAAATGATGCGCGACCTCGTCGACCGTGATGCCTTCGCCGATCAGCGTCACCATGTGACCGCGCCGCACGGCATTCTTGTCGAGGTCGGTGACGTCGACCGCGATCAGATCCATCGAGACGCGGCCGGCGATCGGGCAGCGCTTGCCGGCGACCACGACCTCGGCACCGCGGGTGCCGTCATTGGCGCTGGCGGCGCGGAAATAGCCGTCGGCATAGCCCGCGGCGACGATCGCAAGCCGGGTCGGCCGCCGTGCGGTCCAGGTGCCGCCATAGCCGACGGTCTCGCCGCGATCGATGTTGCGGATCTGCACGATGCGCGCCTTGAGGTCGACCACAGGCTGCATCGGGTTGTCCGCCTCCGGCGTCGGGTTGACGCCGTAGAGCGCGCAGCCCGGCCGCACCATTTCGAACTGGAATTGGGCGCCGAGGAACACGCCGGAGGAGTTTGCCAGCGAGGCCGGCACGCCGGTGAACAGGCTTGCGATCTCGCGGAAGCTCGCAAGCTGCCTGGCGTTGGCGGGATTGTTGAGCAATTCGGCGGAGACGAGGTGGCTCATGACCAGCGTGATGCCGTGATCGCCGGCATTGATCCGCGGGATGATGCCTTGCGCTTCGCTGACCGTCAGCCCGAGCCGGTTCATGCCGGTGTCGATATGGATGGCGGCGCCGCCGGACCAGCCGGAGCGGCGGCAGAACACGTCCCATTCGGCGAGCTCGTTGAGATCGCCGATGACGGGCTTGCAGTCGATTTTGGCGTAGGCGTCGCCGGTCTGCTGGAAGAAGCCGCCGAGCGCATACACGGTCGCTTGCGGAACGGCGGCGCGCACCACGGCGGCCTCTTCGACGGTGGCGACGAAGAGGGTCTTGCAGCCGGCCTTGGCCAGCGCCCGCGACACCTGCTCGGCGCCGCAGCCATAGGCGTTGGCCTTGACCACGGCGGCGCATTCCGCAGGTACCGCGGTCTTCTCGAGCTTGCGCCAGTTGGCGATGATGGCGTCGAGATCGACGGTGAGGATGCCGGTGGCGGTCGGATGGGCCGCCAGCAGATTGGCTTCGGGCGTCAGCTGCGATTTTGCGTCGGTCACGATGTTCATGGCTCAGTTGTACGCGCGGGGCGGGCGGCCTTCAACTGCGCCGCTCCGCTAGTACGAGGGGCGATCCGGGACCTGTCCGTCCGATGCGAGGTCGCCGAACCGGGTGACGCTGGCTTCGAAGTGCAGTTCGACGGTGCCGGTCGGACCATGGCGCTGCTTGCCGATGATGACTTCGGCCTTGCCGAGCGCGCGCTCCATTTCGGCTTGCCAGGTCGCGTGCTCCGGAGTGCCGGGCCGTGGTTCCTTGTTCGCGAGATAGTATTCCTCGCGGTACACGAACATCACGACGTCGGCGTCCTGCTCGATCGAGCCGGATTCACGCAGGTCCGAAAGCTGCGGCCGCTTGTCGTCGCGGTTTTCGACCTGACGCGAGAGCTGCGACAGCGCGATCACGGGGACGTTGAGCTCCTTCGCCAGCGCCTTCAGATTGGTGGTGATCTCGGTGATTTCCTGCACGCGGTTGTCGTTGCCCTTCTTGCCCGAACCCTGCAACAGCTGGATGTAGTCGATCACGATCAGGTCGAGACCCTTTTGCCGCTTGAGGCGGCGGGCGCGCGCGGTGAGCTGCGAGATCGACAGGCCACCGGTTTCGTCGACGTAGAACGGCAGCGACTGCAACTCGATCGAGCAGTCGCGGATCTTCTCAAAATCGAGCTCGGAGATGCCGCCGCGCCGGATATGGCTGGAGGGAATGCCGGTGCGCTCGGCGAGAATACGGGTGGCGAGCTGTTCGCCGCTCATTTCGCAGGAGAAGAAGCCGACCGCGCCGCCGTTGATCGCCTTGATGGTGCCGTCAGCCTGCACTTCGGGAACATAGGCCTTGGCGATGTTGTAGGCGATGTTGGTGGCGAGCGAGGTCTTGCCCATGCCGGGACGGCCGGCGAGCACGATCAGGTCGCTCGGCTGCAATCCGCCCATCTTGGTGTCGAGGTCGCGCAGCCCGGTCGAAATACCGGACAGCTTGCCGTCGCGCTGGAACGCCTTGGCTGCCATGTCGACGGCGACCGTGAGTGCGTCGGCAAAGCGCTGGAAGCCGCCATCGTAGCGGCCGGTTTCAGCGAGGCTGTAGAGCTGCCGTTCGGCGTCCTCGATCTGCGCACGCGGGGCGAAATCCACGGGGGCGTCGTAGGCGACGTTGACGATCTCCTCGCCGATCTGGATCAGGTTGCGGCGCAGGCTGAGATCATAGACGGTACGGCCATAGTCCTGCGCGTTGATGATGGTGGTCGCTTCGGCGGCGAGGCGGGCGAGGTATTGGCTCACCGTGATGCCGCCGAGGTCGAGGTCGGCAGGCAGGAATGTCTTCAAGGTCACGGGATTGGCGACCTTGCCCATCCGGATCAGGCTGCCGGCGGTTTCATAGATCTGCTGGTGGATGGCCTCGAAGAAGTGCTTCGGCTCCAGGAAGTCGGAGACCCGGTAGAAGGCGTCGTTGTTGACCAGGATAGCGCCCAGCAGCCCCTGTTCCGCTTCGATGTTGTGCGGCGCGCTCCGATAGGTCGGGGACGCGGCGTCGGGCGCGAGCTTGTGGACGTTCGAATCAATCAAGGCCATGGACGAGCTTATTCTTCTGATTTCGTCGTTACTGAGATTTTCGGCTGTGGGGCCGCGATCAAGCGCCAGCCCGGCACCAAGCGAAAGGACGGATGTTTCTTATGCACGATTCACACAACACGAGGTGTGAATCCGGGACGGCAGGGAGCATTCCGCTTGACGGGGGATTCGGTCGAAAACCGGCGGGGTTCGGCCGGTCAGCGACGTCGTCGGCGAAAATTCGCCACGGCCTGAACCTTTTTCCGGGCTGCCGCGCCCAACCAGCAGGGAGGTCGGTGCTGGCCTCGGTTGCTCAGACCAGGATGAGGAAAGCCAGCGCGATCAAGGCGGCCGCCACGCCGGTTGCGATCAAGGCGTAGTCGGTCACGAGGTCGCGCTGCGGGTCCAGCATCGTCTGGTGCGGTTCTCGGGTCATTCAGGACCACTACGACAGCCCGGAACAGACCTCTGTGAAGCAGATCACACCTGGCGCATTTTCTTTGCGGCAGGCTTGCGGGAACGACCTGGCGGATTCCGGGTTGTCCTCGTCCAAGGAAAGATACGGTGACGATGGCTCGGCAGTTTCCGACAGTGCGAATTGGGCTCGGCCAGGCAGGTGGTATGGACCGCCGCTGGCTGGCGGCGCTCGTCGATGCCATGGAGCAGGCGGCGCGTCCGGAGGTCCGGCACGTGCCCTGCGATGTCAGTCTGATTTCGGCCGCTGCGGCTCACTTGGCGCGCCCGCCGGCGTCGACCTTCGCCCATTGCGGCTCGACCTACAGCCTGCGCAACTAGCGGTACCCGCGCTTTCGGACCTATTCGCCGGCGAGTTGCAGCCGGGGTTTTGCGGCGCCGGCTTCCTTGAGCCGGAGGCGACCTTCCTCAAGGCCGATATAGTCGCGGGTCATGGGCACGATGCCCTGGCGCTTGGTTAGTTGCAGCTGGAAGTTCATCATGTTCTGCACGCGGAACGACATCTCCGAGGCCGCCAGATAGAATTCCCACATCCGGGCAAAGGCCTCGTCATAGAGCCGCACGGCCTCCTCCCGTCGCGCCATGAAGCGGTCGCGCCATGCTTTCAGAGTCTCCGCATAGTGCAGGCGCAGGATCTCCATGTCGCAGATCAGCAATCCGGCCTTCTCGATTGCCGGCATGACCTCGGAGAGCGCCGGAATGTAGCCGCCGGGGAAGATGTATTTCCGGATCCAGGGGCTGGTGACGTCGGGACCGGTCGAGCGGCCGATCGAGTGCAGCATCATGATGCCGTCATCGCTCAGCAGCTCGGCGCAGCGCTTGAAGAAGGTCTCGTAATAGGCGACCCCGACATGCTCGAACATGCCGACCGAGACGATGCGGTCGAACGGGCCCGGGATGTCACGGTAGTCCTGTAGCAGGAAGCGCGCCGAATTTGTCAGGTTCTTTTCCGCCGCCCGGGCGTTGGAGATCTGCAGCTGCTCGGTCGACAGGGTGACGCCGGTGACGTCGGCGCCGCTCATCTCGGCAAGATAGAGCCCGAGTCCGCCCCACCCGGAACCGATGTCGAGGACGCGGTCGCCGGGCTTGACCAGGAGTTTTGCGGCGAGGTGACGCTTCTTGGCGAGCTGGGCGTCATCCAGCGTCGTGTCCGGCGTCTCGAAATAGGCGCAGCTATATTGCTTGTCGGCGTCGAGGAAGAGGGAGTAAAGGCGGCCGTCGAGGTCGTAATGACGGGCGACATTGCTCCTGGAGCGGCCGCGCACATTGATCTGCTGGGCGCGCCGTCCGAGGAAGCGCAGCCAGGCCTGCAGCCGGGCGAAGTTCGGCAACATCGCAGCCTGGCCCATCAGGACGGCCAGCACGTCGGCGATGGTGCCTTGTTCCACCACGAACGTGCCGTCCATGAAGGCTTCGCCGAGGTAAAGCTCGGGATCGACCAGTACGCGCAGTTCGGCCGCCCTGGTCATGAAGCGCACGGCGACCGGAATGCCCGTGCCATCGCCGCAGGTGAATTGAGCGCCTCTCGCGGTCGTGAACGTGATCGAACCGCGGCGGATGAAGCGCCCCAAGAAAAATCGCAACAATCGGTCCATCGAAACACCAACGGAACGGCAAGCTGCACACCGACACCACCGGAGCTGATCACTCCAATGTGTCCCCAACCTAAAGATAGGCAGGGAATTGGATAGCGCTATTGCGTTGTGCTCAAAGCCGATATTCCAAAATGTGACAATTGCGTGGATGCGTCACGCGCGCGCTTCCATTCGCGCGATAATCGGATAAAAGGTGACCGCCGCGGCCGATCCATGAGGCGCAGGCGGCGATTTTTCCGGAATCTGGAGACTTAAGGAATGTTGAGCCGAGCCCTCAGTCTGGCGACGGTGACGCTTCTGATTGGCCTGTCGGCCGTATCAGCGCAGGCGCAAAACCTCGAGGCCGGCAAAAGCCCCTCCCAGATTTTCGCCAACACCTGCACGGCCTGCCACAAAAGCCCGCGTGGTCTCCTGAAGACCGTGCCGGCCGGTTCGCTGCCGGGCTTCCTGCGTCAGCACTACACGACGTCGAGCGACATGGCCGGCGTGCTGGCGTCCTATCTGATCTCCAACGGCGCCAACGATCCGCGCTACCAGGCCAAGGATAACCCCCGGGGCGCCAAGGGCCGCGACGCCAGGCAGGAGGCAAACCAGTCTCCGGAGCAGCCGGCCGAACGCCCGTCGCGCCGGCAGCATCAGGGTGCGGCGCCACAGGAAGGCGCGAAGCCCGATGCCGACGGCTTGAATCCCGAAGGACGTCCCGCCCACCGCGGCCGCCGCATGGCGCGGCCGAGCGAGGCGCCTGATGCTGCCAAGCCGGACGATGGCCAGGCCCCGCAGGCCGCCGGCGAAGGCAAGCCGTCGCGCCAGAAGCATGGCCGTCGCGGCAAGCCGCTTGAGGAGCCGAAGTCCGACGAGGCGCCCAAGGGCGAGGCGGCGGGCGAGCAGCCCAAATCCCAGACCGCCGTCACACGCGAGGACAAGGGTGAAGCCGAGAAGCCGGCCAGGCCTGCCAGCCAGCCCGACACGGCCAAGGTCGAGGCGCCGAAGAGCAATGCGGGTGGCGAGCCGGCTGCCGTGCGATCGGACCCCGTTCCGCAGGTGACACCCGCAGCTCCCGCCGCTTCCCCTGCGCCGGAGCCAGCCGCCGCCGCTTCTCCCGCGCCGGCGCCCGCCGCGCCGCCGGTAACCGCGGCCGCGCCGCCACCGCCGCCCCCGACGACGCCGGGCTCCGGTCCGCCGGAAGCGCCGAGCTCGAAGTAATCGCCAACGCCGGGCCGTGAGGTCCGGCGTTATCATTTGACTGCCGCTAGAGTGTAGCTCTAGAGTATTGATCTAACGGTGAACGGAGCGGTCGTTGAGTACGGCGCGCGAAGACCTGTTGGCGGCGGGACTGGCGGTGTTCGACCGCGACGGGTTCGAGGGAGCGACGGTCGCCGAGATCCGCTCCCGCGCGCGCGCGTCCAACGGCAGCTTCTTCCATTTCTTCAGCTCGAAGAAGGAGCTCGCCGGAACCCTGTTCCTGGAGATCCTGCAGGCCTATCACGCCGCGATCATCACCGCGGTCGACGACACGCACGGCGCCGGCGAGGGTGTCGCGCGGCTGATCCGGGCCCACCTCGATTGGGTCGTGACCAACAGGCGCGAGGCCCGCTTCCTGTTCGAGATCTCGCGCAGCGAGTGGAGCGAGGAGGTGCGCGGCGCACAGCGCACCGAGAACTCCCGGCTTACTGACGGCATCGAGCGCTGGCGCGCGCCGCTGCTCGCGCGTGGCGAGTTGCTACCGATGAGCGCTGTGCTGTTCTTCAGCCAGATCATCGGGCCGGCGCAGATCTTCTGCCGCGCCTATCTGTCGGGCCGCCATCATGGCGACCCGCGCGAACAGGTCGAGACGCTGATCGCCTGCGCGATGCGCGCGGTGGTGGCGCCGGGTGCGCCGGAGCGAGCGGGAGGGACGTCATGAACCAGGCCGATCCGGACTTTGCGCCGATCGCCACGCGGATTCGCGACAATGTCGGCCGTCAGGGCTTCATGGGTCTTGTCGGAGCTGAAGTGGCCGAACTGTCGCGCGGTGCGTGCACGCTCGCGGTCGACCGCCGGCCTGAGTTGCTGCAGCAGCACGGCCTGTTTCACGGCGGGGTGACGGCGTTCTTGGTCGACAACGCCACCACGATCGCGGCGGCGACGTCGCGTGGCCAGCCGGCGCTGACGGCCGAGTACAAGCTGAACTTGCTGTCGCCGGCGTCTGGCGACCGCCTGATCTGTCGCGCGCGCGTGATCAAACCGGGACGTCAGGTCGCGGTCGTTGCGGCCGACGTGTTCTGCATCATCGACGGCAAGGAGAAGCACACCGCGACCGCACTGGCGTCGATCGCGATGCTCGACGATGAGGCGGCGGCGCGAATCCAAAGCCCGGCCTGATGGGGCCGGGCTTCGTAACGTTTTCGAGCGAAGTGGATACCGGTTCGCGTGAAGAAACCGCGTCAAAACCAGAATCGAGAGCATCGGTTCAGAACCGATGCTCTCGTCGGTGGAGCGATGAAGAGACGCTTACTTCTCTTCGGCAGCCGGAGCCGGCGCAGCCTCGTCGTCGTGCTGGGCTTCCGGATCGAAGAATTCGCCGGCGGCGGCGAGCGCCTCGGCGGCAGCGTCCTGGTCTTCCTGGCGGGTCGAGATGTCCTCGCCGCGCTTGATCCGCTCGGCCTCTTCGGCGGAGCGGGCGACCGTCACGGTGACGCTGGTCTCGACCTCGGGGTGAACCGCGATCGTGACCTTCTGCTGGCCGATCACCTTGATCGGCGAGTCGAGCCAGACCTGCGGACGGGCAACCTGCACGCCGTCGGCAGCCAACGCGGCGACGATGTCGCGCACCGTGACCGAGCCGAACAGCTGGCCCGATTCGGAGGCTTGGCGGATGATGACGATGTCGCGGCCGTCGATCTTCTCGGCGACCTTGGCGGCTTCGCCCTTGGCCTTGATGTTGTTGGCCTCGAGCTCGGCCTTCATGCCGTCATACTTGGCGCGGTTCGCCTCGGTGGCGCGCAGCGCCTTGCCGCGCTTCAGCAAGAAGTTGCGGGCGAACCCGTCCTTGACGCGCACGACCTCGCCCATCTGACCAAGCTTGGCAACGCGTTCCAGCAGAATGACTTCCATTTTCGTTCTCCTTTAGAGGCTAAGTATTGGGGTTACGTGGTTGGATCGAATGTCAGGCCGCGGGCAAAGGCGGCGGCCTGGTTTGCAGGTAGCGCTGGCGCAGTCCGAACACGGCGTCGGCAATGCCGAGCGCGAAGATCGCGACGATCGGCCAGCCGAACATGACGACGACGGCATAGATGCCGCCGAGCCAGAAGCCGCGATTGGCGAGCGACAGCGTCAGGGTGTGCAGCACTGCGAAGCCGACGAGCGCATAGGCGATCACGAGCGCCGCGGTGACGATCTGCGCCAGCAGCGCAAGCATGCCGCCGACGAAGCTGACGGCGATCGCCACCAGCAACGCGACCAGCGTCACGGCGGGGAGCGCGGTGCCGCGGAGCTCCGGCCACGGCCGGTTCAGCCGCCCGGAGGTTTGCGTGATCTTGCCGGCGAGCCACAGGTTGAGCGTCAGCGTGACCATCGCGATGACCGTTGCCGCGAGCGGCGCAAAGATCACCAACGCGTCGACGACCCGTTCGATGTCACTGCCGGCTTGACCTTCGCCGGCGCTGAGCATCTTGAGCAGGCCGCGCCGCAACGTGCCGGTGATCGTGTCGGTATCCATGCCAAGCGTCAGCAGCGCGGCGGTCGTGGTGACAATGGCGAAGGCCGCGATCCAGAGCAGGATACGGCCGACGGGATACCACTCGAGCGCAGGCGCCTGCTGGGCAGCGCTATCGGCGGCTGCGCCCGCGATCGGCCGTCCGAGCAGAGCGAGATGGCCGAGCCACCAGCCGGGCAGGGCGACCATCATGGCAAACGCGATGCAATAGGGAAGTCCGAACAGCACGCCGAGCACGGACGCCGCAGCGATACCGCCGATGGCGGCGGCGAGCGGGCCCCAGCCGAGCGCCGTCACCATCAGAGGCAGCGGCGCTAGATAGAACAGCAATATCGAGACCGCCGCGCCCGAAACGATCGAGGCGAACATCAACGCCGACGCGGCGCCGGCGACAAGTGCAACAATGAGTATCGTGATCATCAGCTGTCCCGCCCCCTTTGAGCGGTTAGGGGTTCTGCTTCGAGAACCCCAACCATCGGCGACCGGACGACCCGGAAGCCTTATGAGATGAGCGGCCGGCGGCAGGCGCCGCCGGCCGGAAACGGTCAGCGAATAACGTAAGGCAGCAGGCCGAGGAAGCGCGCGCGCTTGATGGCGCGGGCGAGCTCACGCTGCTTCTTGGCGGACACGGCCGTGATGCGGCTCGGCACGATCTTGCCGCGCTCGGAGACGTAACGCATCAGCAGCTTGGAATCCTTGTAATCGATCTTCGGCGCATTCGCGCCCGTGAACGGGCAGGACTTGCGACGACGGAAAAACGGACGGCGGGCACCAGCATCAGCCATGATTCATTACTCCTCGGTCGCAGCTTCTTCGTCGCGCGGACGGCGCGGACCACGGTCGCCACGGAAACCACCACCTTCACGGTCACCACGGAAACCGCCTTCGCGGTCGCCACGGAAGCCGCCGCCACGGTCATCGCGCTCGCGGTCACGGTCGGCCTTGCGCATCATCGCGGACGGGCCTTCCTCGTGCTCTTCGACGCGCACGGTGAGATAACGGATGACGTCTTCGCTGATCCGCTCCTGGCGCTCGATCTCGGTGACGACAGCCGACGGTGCGTCGATGTTCATCAGCACGAAATGCGCCTTGCGGTTCTTGTTCATGCGGTAGGTGAGGGAGCGCACGCCCCAGCTCTCGGTCTTGGTGACCTTGCCGCCGCCCTGTTCGACGATGCCCGTCATCTGGGCCGTCAGTTCATCCACCTGCTGGGTGCTCGCATCCTGACGCGCGAGAAAAACATGCTCATAAAGAGGCATGGTTGTCCTTTCCTAAAGTTGGCGCGGTTTCCGGCGACAAGCCCTTCGAGACCTTCGGAAAGGACTCGAGCTGCTCAGAAGGCGGGAGCACGGGACGACGGGCCGACTGGCCCTGCCACATCAAAATCGCCACATCAAAATGAAAGGGTGAATCTGCTGAGACCGTCCGTTCAGCTCCCGGCCGGAGCCCACGAATGGCGCGCTTATACGGATTTTGGCCGCGAACGCAAGGGTCCGCAGAGCGGGCTGGCCCCTGGATTTGCGAGGGGTCGTAGCCCTCCGGGCCGCTCGGCGCAACTTCGCGGAGTTCCGAGTTGATTTCTTTGTTTGTATGTCATACAAATATCTCACGGGAGGATGATCGATGGGTTCGGAGACCGCCAGCGGCATGCCCGCGCCCGATCCGAAGCACGCGGTCCGCGCGACACGGTCGGCGGGACGCAAGATGCGCTCGCTGTTGCTCGATGCCGCCAGCCGCCTGTTCAAGGAGCGCGGGCTCTCGGGCACGTCGATCTCCGACATTGCCGCAGCGGCAGACGCCTTCCCGAGCCAGATCACCTATTACTTCCGCACCAAGGAAGCGCTGTTCGTCGAAGCCGCCAGCCGCGACATGCTTTACCTCGCGCGCGCGACCGAGCAGGCCGCCCTGAAGGCCCACACGCCGCGCGATTACACCCGCGCCCTGGCCGAGACCGTGACCGCGACCGACACGGTCGCCTTCTTCGCCGAGGCTTTGACGCTGACACGGCGCCGGCAGGACCTCGCGCCTTTGGTCGAGCGCACCATCGAACGTCTGCACAGCGAGGGAGCGCGCGCCTATGCGGGCCAGGTCGAGCGGCACGGCTGGCGCTCGCTGCGCGCGCCCGAGGAGAGCTCGCGGCGGTTCTGGGCGATTGCGATCGGCGTGATCGTCGAGGGTTTTGCGATGGGGCGCGCCGCCGAGGAGATGTGCCGCGAATTGCTGCGCGCGCTCGGCGAGCAGGCGACATCGCCATCGATGAATGATGGATCGCGGCTGCGCATCGTCGGCGACCGCGATCATTCATCCGCAACGGACGGGGAGACCAGCTCATGACCGCGCTTCGCATGCGTGCCCGCGATTTCCTCACCGAGGACGAACTGGTCGCCGTCCGGCAACGCACGACGTGGAAGGGCGCAGCCCTGATCGTGCACGCCTGGGCGCTGATCCTGGGCGCGATCGCGCTGGTCGCATGGTGGCCCAATCCGCTGACTTATCTGCTCGCGGTCGCGATCATCGGCTCGCGCCAGCTCGGGCTTGCGATCCTGATGCACGACGGTGCGCATGGCTGTCTTTCCGCCAACGAGAACACCAATCTGACGCTGAGCCAGTGGTTTTGCGCCTATCCGATCTTCGCGGAAACCCGCGGCTATCGCCGCTATCATCTGCAGCACCATGCAAGGACGCAGCAGCAGGATGATCCGGACCTCGTGCTGTCGGCGCCGTTTCCGATCACGAAGATGAGCTACCGCCGGAAATTCCTCCGCGACATCACCGGGCAGACCGGCTACCAGCAGCGCAAGGCGCAACTGCTCAATGCGATCGGGCCGAAAGACTGGCCGCTATCGCGGCGCGCCGCCAATTTCTGGCAGAAGCTCGGGCCGCAATGCGTCACCAACGCGTTGCTGTTCGCAGGCCTTGCCGCCGCCGGCGTGTGGTGGGCCTATCCGCTGTTGTGGCTGGTGCCGCTCTTGACCTGGATGATGGTGATCACGCGGATCCGCAACATCGCCGAACATGCCGTCGTGCCCGACAGCGCCGATCCCTTGCGCAACACCCGCACCACGCGGGCCAATGTGCTCGAGCGGCTGTTCATCGCGCCGTACTACGTAAACTACCACCTCGAGCATCACCTGCTGTTCTACGTGCCGTGCTACAACCTGCCGCGCGTCCACCGTATCCTGAGCGGAAGCCGCTATGCCGACCGGATGGAAGTCCAGCCCGGCTATGCCGCCGTGCTGCGGCTGGCGACCGCCAGGCCCAATCGGGAAGACCGCCAGGGCCAACTGGTCAACAGCGCGCGCCGGGCGAGGGCGGGCGCCGAGGTTAACGCCGACCAGAATGCCGGTGGATTCTAGGCCGGGCCGGCCCCGGCATCCCCAGGGTTCCGCGCGCGCGGCTTGACATCGCGCCCCCCATCAGTGTCTTACGGCCCGGTCCGGGGCCAGTTGCAAGATTTGGTTGCAGGGAATTGGTCCGGACCCGCTGTGGCGCGTTTCGCGCGACGGGATACCGTTTTCCCCTGCGGCAGGCGCGGCGCTTGCGCGGGGATCACGCTCAACAAGGTAGGGAGCGCCGATGACGGCAGCATTCACATTTCCCGGTCAGGGCTCGCAGGCGGTTGGCATGGGCAAGGCCCTGGCCGAGGCCTTTCCGGTCGCCAAAGCCGTGTTCGACGAGGTCGATTCCGCGCTCGGCGAGAAGCTGACCGCGATCATCTGGGACGGTCCGGGCGAGACGTTGCAGCTGACGGAAAATGCCCAGCCGGCGCTGATGGCGGTGTCGATCGCCACCTTGCGCGTGCTCGAGAGCGAGGCCGGCTTCTCGGTCGGCCAGAACGCTGCCTTCGTGGCCGGGCACTCGCTCGGCGAGTATTCGGCGCTCGCCGCCGCCGGCAGCCTCAGCATCAGCGACACCGCGCGGCTGCTGCGCACCCGCGGGCTGGCGATGCAGAAGGCGGTGCCGGTCGGCGCCGGTGCGATGGCGGCGCTGCTCGGCCTCGATTACGAGGCGGCGGTCGCGGTCGCCAACGAGGCGGCGCAGGGCCAGGTCTGCCAGGCCGCCAATGACAATGGCGGCGGTCAGGTGGTGGTCTCCGGCGACAAGGCGGCCGTCGATCGCGCGGTCGAGATCGCGAAGACCAAGGGGGCAAAGCGCGCCATGCTGCTGCCGGTGTCGGCGCCGTTCCACTGCAAGCTGATGCAGCCGGCGGCCGATGCGATGGCGGAGGCGCTGTCCGGCGTGACCATCAAGGCGCCGGCATCGCCGCTCGTCTCCAACGTGCTGGCCTCCGCGATATCAGATCCTGATGAGATCCGCCGCCGCCTGGTCGAGCAGGTCACCGGGACCGTTCGCTGGCGCGAGTCGGTTGCCTATATGGCAGGCCAGGGCGTGACGCGGTTCTTCGAGATCGGCGCCGGCAAGGTGCTGAGCGGCCTCGTCAAGCGCATCGCAGATGGTGCGGTCGGCGTGTCGGTCGGCGGCCCGAACGATATCGCTGCGGCCAAGGACGCGCTGGCAGCATCGGCCTGAAGCAGCCGGAAGGAGAATTCGATGTTTGATCTGACTGGCAAGACGGCGCTCGTGACGGGTGCAACCGGCGGCATCGGCGGCGCGATCGCGCAGGCGCTGCATGCGCAGGGCGCGACGGTCGCGATTTCGGGGACGCGGCGCGAGGTGTTGGACGGCTTTGCGGCCAAGCTCGGCGAGCGCGTTCACGTGCTGCCGTGCAATCTCTCGAGCAAGGATGATGTCGAGGCGCTGGTGCCGGCGGCGGAGGCCGCGATGGGGCAGGTCGACATCCTGATCGCCAATGCCGGCATCACCCGCGACAATCTGTTCGTGCAATTGCGCGACGAGGATTGGGACGACGTGATTGCGGTGAACCTGACCGCGACGTTCCGCCTGGCGCGCGCGGCGACCAAATTGATGATGCGCAAGCGCTTCGGCCGCATCATCGCGATCACCTCGATCGTCGGCGTCACCGGCAATCCGGGGCAGGGCAACTACACCGCGTCGAAGGCCGGCATCATCGGCCTGATCAAGACGTTGGGCGCCGAATACGCCAAGCGCGGCGTGACCGCGAACTGCATCGCGCCGGGCTTCATCAAGACGCCGATGACCGATGCGCTCAACGACAAGCAGCGCGAAACCATCCTGGCGAAGGTTCCTGCGGCGCGGCTCGGAACACCCGAGGATATCGCTGCGGCAGCCGTCTATCTGGCCTCGAACGAGGCCGCCTACGTCACCGGACAGACGATTCACGTCAACGGCGGGATGGCTATGATTTGAGCTGGTTGCCGGTTCTCGCAATGCGGCGAAAAGCCGTTTTCGGGAGCCGGTTCAGGCGTGTAGTCAAGGCTTGGGAAGTATGATAGCTGAACCCCCCATGGATGGGCAAAGAACGCCATTGCAGGATTTTGAAACCCTGTATATTGGCGTGGCGACGCCTGCCGTTCGCCGGGGCTTTAGTCGGCTACGACCGGGCCGAATCAAGACTATGCGCGACTGAGTAATCGAGACGACCACGATGGCTCGTATCGTCTTGGGGTCGGGTCCAATGGAACAACGAGGTTGAACGATGAGTGAGATTGGCGAGCGGGTTAAGAAGATTGTGGTCGAGCACCTTGGTGTCGAACCCGAGAAGGTGGTCGATAGCGCGAGCTTCATCGATGACCTCGGCGCCGACAGCCTCGACACGGTCGAGCTCGTGATGGCTTTCGAAGAAGAATTCGGTTGCGAGATTCCCGACGACGCGGCGGAGACGATCCTGACCGTGGGCGACGCGACCAAGTTTCTTGAGAAGAACGCGAAGAGCTGACGCCGATCGCGAAGTTGACGGGGCCGGACGGACCGTGATCGAGCGGTCCCCCGGCTTCTTATTATGAGCCGCGCATTGCTGGCCGGAGACGTGGAAATGAGACGAGTTGTCGTCACGGGGCTGGGCATGCTTACACCGCTCGGCTGCGGCGTTGACGCGACTTGGGCGCGCATCCTCGCCGGCGACAGCGGCTGCAAGAAGATCGACACCTTCGAAGTGTCCGACCTGCCGAGCCAGGTCGCCTGCTACATTCCGCGTGGCGACGGCTCTGGCGGCACCTTCAATCCCGATCAGTGGATGGAGCCGAAGGACCAGCGCAAGGTCGACGACTTCATCCTCTATGCGATGTGCGCGGCCAAGCAGGCGCTCGACGATGCCGACTGGCATCCGAAATCCGATGAGGACCAGTTCGCCACCGGCACGATGATCGGCTCCGGCATTGGCGGCCTCACCGGCATTGCCGAGACCGCGGTGCTGCTGAAGGAGCGTGGACCGCGCAGGATCTCTCCCTTCTTCATTCCGGGCCGCCTGATCAATCTGGCGTCCGGCTACGTCTCGATCGAGCACGGCCTCAAGGGCCCCAATCATGCGGTCGTCACGGCGTGCTCGACCGGCGCGCATGCGGTCGGTGACGCAGCCCGGCTGATCGCGCTCGGCGATGCCGAGGTGATGGTCGCGGGCGGCGCCGAATCGCCGATCTCGCGCATCGGCATCGCCGGCTTCTGCGCGGCGCGCGCACTGTCCACCGGCTTCAACGACACCCCGCAAAAGGCATCGCGGCCGTACGACAAGGATCGCGACGGCTTCGTGATGGGTGAGGGCGCCGGCGTCCTCGTGCTCGAGGAATACGAGCACGCCAAGCGCCGTGGCGCGAAGATCTACGCCGAGGTCACCGGCTACGGCCTGTCGGGCGATGCCTTCCACATCACATCGCCGCCGCCGGACGGCAATGGCGGCTTCCGCAGCATGAGCATGGCGCTGAAGCGCGCCGGCCTGGCGGCCTCCGATCTCGACTACATCAACGCGCACGGCACCTCGACGCAGGTCGGCGACGAGATCGAGCTCGGCGCAGTCGAGCGTCTGCTCGGCAATGCGGCTTCGAAGGTCTCGATGTCGTCGACCAAGTCCGCGACCGGACATCTGCTCGGCGCGGCCGGTGCGATCGAGGCGATCTTCGCGGTGCTGGCGATTCGCGATAATGTGGTGCCGCCAACCATCAATCTCGACAATCCGTCGGTGCAAACGGCGATCGATCTTGTGCCGCATACGTCGCGCAAGCGTGACGTCAATGTGGCGCTGTCCAATTCCTTCGGTTTCGGCGGCACCAACGCCTCCGTGATCGTGCAGCGCGTGACCAATTAGTAGGTCGTTAGAGCGTTTTCGAGCGAAGTGGGTACCGGTTCGCGCGAGGAAAACGCGTCAAAAACAATCTAAAGTCCCGGTTCGATTCGATCGGAACGGGACTTTAGAACTAGTCCACCGTTTTGCCGTATTCCGCGGTGACTCCTAATAGCGGGCGTATGCTATTGGCAGGGCAGGGGTTTGTCCGGCCACGATTCAACCGGCAGGATATTGGTTTGCATCGATGAGTGAGAGGCCGCCCATTTCTCCAAGGAGTCCACGTGCCGCGCTGGAGCCCGAACAGGTTCCGCCGCCGCCCAAGCGCTCGGATCGTGCCCGCAATCCCTTCGTGATCGTCGGCAATGCCATCTTCACCATCCTGATCATCCTGATGATCGGCGCCGGTGCCACCTACTATTACGGCAAGCAGACGCTGGAATCGCCGGGGCCGCTGCAGGAGGACAAGATCGTCAACATCCCCGCGCGCGCGGGCAAGCGTGACATCGCCGACGTGCTGTCGCGCGAGGGCGTGATCAACGTCAATCCGTGGGTCTTCATCGGCAGCGTGTTTGCGCTGAAGGCGAGCTCCGACCTCAAGCCCGGCGAATATTCGTTCCAGAAAAACGCGAGCCTGCGCGACGTCATTGCGACCATCGTCGACGGCAAGGTGGTGCAGCACGCCATCACGATCCCGGAAGGTCTGACCTCGGAGCAGATCGTGACGCGGCTGTCCGACAACGACATCTTCACCGGCTCGGTGCGCGAGATTCCGCGCGAAGGCACGTTGTTGCCGGAGACCTACAAATTCCCGCGCGGCACCACGCGCGACCAGGTGATCCAGCGCTTGCAGCAGGCGCAGAAGCGTGTGCTTGCCGAGATCTGGGAACGCCGCAACACCGACTTGCCGCTGAAATCGCCGGACCAGCTGGTGACGCTGGCCTCGATCGTCGAGAAGGAAACCGGCCGCGCCGACGAGCGCAGCCGTGTTGCCGCGGTGTTCGTCAACCGCCTGCGGCAGAGGATGAAGCTGCAGTCCGACCCGACCATCATCTACGGCCTGGTGGGCGGCAAGGGCACGCTGGGGCGTCCGATCAAGCGCAGCGAGATCACGCAGCCGTCGCCCTACAACACCTATGTCATCGACGGGCTGCCGCCCGGGCCGATCGCCAATCCCGGCCGCGCTTCGCTGGAGGCGACCGCCAATCCGGCGCGCACGCGCGACCTGTTCTTCGTTGCCGACGGAACCGGCGGCCACGCCTTTACCGAAACCTACGACCAGCACGCCAAGAACGTCGCCAAGCTGCGCGCATCGGAAAAGCAGATCCAGAACGACACCGTCGAACCCGCGGATGATCCGGCGCCCGCCGCCGCGGCGCCCGGGGCCGCCGACACCAATCCCACGGCGGCCACGCCGCCGAAGCCCACCAATCAGAAGAAGCCGCCGCGCAGCGGTCGCCAGGGCGCAGCCCAGCAGACCACTTCGCCGCCCGTCGTGCAGCGCTAAAGCGCGATGCGATCATCGCGCCTTAGCTTCTTGTTCGAGCATGGTCTTTCGGAAATCCGCTTCACACTTTTCCGGATCATGCTGTAGCTCTGCATTGTGAGGGTGGAACGTAATTCCACTTTCACGGAATCCGTTTTAAGGTCGCACCGGCTGCCCACGAGTCTCGTCGTCTCCGGGGTGAGTCCCATATCCTTCTGTTGGAGAGTCCACGCGATGGCGCTATCGAGCATGACCGGCTTTGCCCGAAGCCATGGCGCGAGTGGTCCCTATACGTTCGAGTGGGAGCTGAAGTCGGTCAACGCCAAGGGCTTTGACCTGCGGTTGCGGCTGCCGCAGGGCTGGGACGAACTGGAAGCCCTCGCCAAGAAGCGGGCCAGCGAGTTGCTGTCGCGCGGCACGGTCTACGCCAATCTCAGCGTCAAGCGCACCGATGCGGCGCAGACCATCCGGATCAATGAGGATGTGCTCGCCGCGGTCGTGAAGGTCGCGGGTGAGCTCGCGCAGCGGATCGACGCAGTGGCGCCGAGCATCGACGGACTGCTCGGCATCAAGGGCGTCGTCGAGGTGGTCGAGCCTGCGAGCGATGAGGACGAAGACAAGGCGGCACGCGAGGCGGCGGCGAAGGCGTTCGAGCAGGCGCTCGGCAGCCTCGTCGAGATGCGCCGCCGCGAGGGCGATGCGCTGGGCCAGATCCTGATGCAGCGGATGGACGAGATCGAGCGGCTCGCCAAGCGCGCGGAGGCGGCTCCCGGCCGCAGGCCCGAGGCGATCAAGGCGCGGCTCGCCGAGCAGATCGCGGCATTGCTGGAGACCTCCGATCGCTTCGATGCCGACCGGCTGAGCCAGGAGGCGATCCTGATCGCCACCAAGGCCGATATCCGCGAGGAGCTCGACCGCATCGCCTCGCACATCGGCCAGGCGCGCGAGATGATCGGCAAGGGCGGACCGGTCGGGCGCCGGCTCGACTTCCTCGCCCAGGAGTTCAACCGCGAGGTCAACACCTGCTGCTCGAAGTCGAACGACGTCGAGCTGACCAATACCGGTCTTGAGATGAAGAACGTGGTCGAGCAGTTCCGCGAACAGGTCCAGAATCTGGAGTGAGAGATGACGGCGCAGGGTTTTGACGGCGTTGAGCGGCGCGGACTGATGTTCGTTCTGTCGTCGCCCTCGGGCGCCGGCAAGACGACGCTGTCGCGCATGCTGATCGACCGCATGCCGGGGCTGAGGATGTCGGTGTCGGCGACCACGCGACCGAAGCGGCCGGGCGAGGTCGAGGGGTGCGACTACTTCTTTGTCGACAAGGCGAAGTTCGAGGCGATGGCCAAGCAGGGTGAGCTGCTGGAGTGGGCCACCGTGTTCGACAACCGCTACGGCACGCCGCGCGCGCCGGTCGAGGCTGCGCTCGCGGCCGGCGAGGACGTGCTGTTCGACATCGACTGGCAGGGCACCCAGCAGTTGCGCGAGAAGGCGCGCGCCGACGTGGTCAGCGTCTTCATCCTGCCGCCGTCAGCCGCCGATCTCGAGAAGCGGCTTCACACCCGTGCGCAGGATTCCGAACAGGTCATCCGCGGGCGGATGAACCGCGCCACCCATGAGCTGAGCCACTGGGCGGAATACGACTACATCGTCGTCAACCAGAACGTCGACGACGCCTTTGCCGAGGTGCAGTCGATCCTGAAGGCCGAGCGTCTCAAGCGAGAACGCCGCACCGGCCTCACCGAGTTCGTGCGCGGCCTGCAGCGTCAGCTCGAGAAGTAACGCTTCGGAACCATGATGCGATCCGGGGATCGCATCATGTCTCATCTGCCCTCTAATTCGCCGCGCTGCGCGCCAGCCGCTGCAGCATCGCGGCGATCTGCTTGTTGTCCTGCTCGGTTTGATCCGGCTCGCGCGCCGTCGTCTCGCGGCGAGCAGCCGGCGTCTCGGCGCGGCGCGGAACCGGTGTCTCTGACCGGCGCGGCGCGGCCTCCGACAGGCGCAGCGGACGGTCGCGGCTGACGACTGCCATCGGCGGCGCCGGCTCGGTGTGGAGTGAATCCCAGGGCGCACGCCATTCGTCGCTGATCTCGTAAGGCGGCGTGCGGGTGCGGGTCAGCCGGAACACCAGCGCGCTGACCAGGCCGGCCAGTGCCAGCGCGCCGACCATCACGATCAGCAGCATCTGGGTCGAGGATGAAGACTTGTCGGGGGACGCCTCCGCTGTCGCGGGGGCGGTGGCCTGTGCCGGCGCGGCCGCCTGTTGCGCCGTCGTATCGGCCTGCGCGAGCACGGTCGGCTGGTCCGCGGTGTGACGGGTTCCGTTGGTGCCGGCCATACTCGACGCATCCAGCCATCTGGCGTTCACATCGGACGCCTGGGCGTTCGTGCCTGACGCCGCCGGATCGGTCGTCGCTGCCGCACCGCCGGCTTGACCGGCAGGGGCGACCGGCGCGGCCACGGCCTGCGGTGAGGGCCATTCGGCATGGGCATCGGCGACGGACTTGCGCATGGCCGGCTGGGGCGCCGGTTGGCCCTGTGGCGGGGTTGCGTCGGCCGTCGCCGTGTCGGGCGCGGCCGCAGGCTGCTGCTGCGCTGTCGTGGTCTTCGCGTTGGTCTTGGCGTCGGCCTTGGCGACGGTTTTGGCCTTGGCGTCACCGAGATACCAGCACTTCTTTTGGGTGCTGCGGTCGAGGTGATAGAACCAGTGGCTTCCCGCAGGTGCGGTTCCCTTCGGCGCGGACTGACAGGTGTCAGCCGTTTTGTCAGCCGTCTTGGCATTCGCAGTAGTGGTGCTCGCCGTATCGGCGGCGTTCTGGGCCATGGCGCTGAAGGCGCCGGCCAACATGCTGGCGGCAAGCGCGGCCGCGAATTTCGCTGAACGATTTGACATACGCGTCCCCGGTATTCTTTTTTACGCAAAACGCTGGTGACGCCAATCTCGGTAAAGAGTTGGGTCGCAATGCGCCGCAAATCCGGAACGGGTGGGGCTTAATTGAGGCTCGCGGCGTACCGCAATTGCGGCGCGCTGGAGGCTGGGACGCGAGCTGAATGATTGCCCGGTCGGCTGTCAGGTTCCGACGGGCCAGAACTGGCGTTACTGCAGCAAGACCGTTGCGTCCCGCCGGCGATGGCAACGCCGGCGCGACGTCTTGTCTGAACATGATCTTCGTGGAAGCGCTTCGTGTTTGTCGCAGACAAACCGCTGCGCACCTTCCCGGATCCGTGCCTTAGTTCTTAAGGACGATACGTCCCACGACCTTGCCGGCGCGCAGCTCGTCGATCCATTTCTGGACGTCGGCCATCGGCTCTTCCTTCATCGGCGTCGGCTTGATCTTGCCGGCGCGGGCCAGCGCCATCAGCTCCTGGCCTTCGGCCAGCGTGCCCACCATGAAGCCTTCGATGGTCATGCGCTTGTAGACCCACTGCACCATCGGCAGCGAGAAGTTGCCGCCCATCAGGCCCGACACCACGATCTTGCCGCCGCGCGCGACCGTCGATACCGCAAACGCCATCGACTTCTCGTTGCCGGCAAAGTCGACGACGCCGTCGAAGCCGCCGTCGCTCTCCTTCAGCATGCGCTTGACGACGTCGGGCTCCGCGGGATCGTAGGCCGCGGCCGCGCCGTTCTTCAACGCGGTCTCGCGCGCCGCCGGGCTGAGATCGACAACGGTGATCGGCTGCTTGAACATCGCCTGTGCGAACGACAGGCCCATCATGCCGACGCCGCCGAGGCCGATCAGCAGCAGATTGCGCTGACGCGGACGATCGACCAGGCGCTTCAGCGCGCCGTAAGCGGTGACGCCGGAGCACATCAGCGTGGCGGCCTGATTGACCGGCAGCGGATCGTAATCGAGCAGGTATTTCGCGTCAGGCACCAGCACGTGGGTGGCGAAGCCGCCGTCGATGGAGACGCCGAGGAAGCGCTGCTTGACGCAGAGATTCTCGTCGCCGGCGAGACAGTCGCGGCACTGGCCGCAGCCGATCCAGGGGAATACCGCCTTCTTCGTTCCGACCAGATCCTTCGGCGCATCGGGGCCGACCTCGTCGACGACGCCCGCGATCTCATGGCCGAGCGTAAAGGGCAGGGTCATGCCGCGGGTGGTGTCGAGCTTCTTGCCGCCGCCGAGATCGGCGTAACCGTCCTGGATGTGGAGATCGGAATGGCAGAGGCCGCAGCGTTCGATGCGCACCAGCACTTCGCGTCCCTGCGGTTTGGGCGTGTCGACGATGGTTTCGCACAGCGGTGCATCGAATTTGACGAGGGATTGGCGAACCATTCGCGCCATTACGTTTTCTCCTGATGTTCTATTTTGTGGACCGTATATCGGCCAATTCCCTGGCCATGGCAACAAAGCCCGCGACCGGAATGGTTTCGGCGCGCCGCGTCGCGTCGATCTGCGCTGCGGCGGCAAGCCGCGCCGGATCGACCGACAGTGATTTCAGGCTCTGGCGCAGCATCTTGCGGCGCTGGCCGAAGGCGGCAGCGGCGACCTGCTCGAGCATGCGGCGGTCGCACGGCTCCGGCGCGGCGCGCGGTATCAATCGGACCACCGAGGACGTCACCTTCGGCTGCGGCACGAAGGCCGCCGGCGAAATGTCGAACAAGATCTTGGTCTCGGCGCGCCAGTTGGCGAGCACCGCGAGCCGGCCATAGGCTTCCTCGTCCTCATGGGCGACGATGCGCTCGGCGACCTCGCGCTGAAACATCAACACCATGGTGTCGTACCAGGGCGGCCATGGCTCGATCGACAGCCAGTCGACGAGCAGCTGGGTTGCGATGTTGTAGGGCAGGTTGGCGACGATCTTGGCCTTAGCCCCATCAAGCAAGGGACGTGGGTCAAAGTGCTGCGCGTCGCCATGCACGATCTCGATGCGGCCGGGATAGCGCTTGACGATGTAGTCGAGTGCATCGATCGCGCGCTCGTCGCGCTCGATGGCGATGACGCGCCTGGCGCCCATCGCAAGCAGCGCGCGCGTCAGTCCGCCGGGGCCGGGCCCGACCTCGATCACGGTGGAGTCTTCCAGCGGGCCCGCGGCGCGGGCAATGCGTGCGGTGAGATTGAGATCGAGCAGAAAGTTCTGGCCGAGCGATTTGCGCGCCGACAGCGAATGCTCGCGAATGATGTCGCGCAGCGGCGGCAGATCGTCGATCGCGCTCACCTAGCTTGATGCCGCGGCCATGCGCGCGGCGAGCCGGAGGGCGGCGATCAGGCTCGAGGGATTGGCCTTGCCGGTGCCGGCGATATCGAATGCGGTGCCGTGATCGGGCGACGTCCGGATGAAGGGCAGGCCCAGCGTGACGTTGACGGCGTCCTCGAACGCGACGGTCTTGATCGGGATCAGCGCCTGGTCGTGATACATGCAGAGCGCGCAGTCATAGGTCTTGCGCGCGGCTGCATGGAACATGGTGTCGGCCGGCAGCGGGCCTCGGGCGGCAATGCCGTCGCGGCGCAGGATCTCGACCGCGGGCGCGACGATCTCGACGTCTTCCATGCCGAGCGTGCCGTCTTCGCCGGCATGCGGGTTGAGGCCGGCGACGGCAAGCCGGGGCGAGGCGAGGCCGAACCGCGCCTTCATGTCGGCGACCAAGATCCGTGCGGTCGAGACGATCAGGTCGGTCGACAATTGCGCCAGCGCCTCGCGGACCGACACATGGATCGTCACCGGCACGACGGCGAGCGCCGGCGACCACAGCATCATTACCGGCTGCGGCGCGGGCCCGCCGCGACCGGCAAGCTCGGCGAGGAATTCGGTATGGCCGGGATGGCGGAAGCCGGCGCGGTACAGCACGTTCTTGGCGATCGGATTGGTGATGACGGCGTTGGCCTTGCCCGAGGCGACATCGGCGACGGCCTGACGGATCGATACCAGCGCGGCATCCGCGCTGGTCCCATCGGGCTTGCCCGGTCGCGCCGTCGCTACCTTGCCGGTCGCAACGACGGGCAGCGCCCGTTCAAATGCTGCAAATGCCTCCTCGGCGGTGACCTCGGCAAACTCGACGGCAAGCCCGAGCATCCTGGCGCGCTCGGCGAGCGCCGCGCGGTCACCGAGCAGATAGAACGGCGGAAGATCGAGTTCGCGGCGGCGCAGCCAGGCGGCGAGCGTGATGTCGGGGCCGATGCCTGCGGGCTCGCCGCATGTCAGTGCGAGAGGTTGAGCCATGCGTCAACGATAGTCGATCATCGCCCGCCTGGATATTCGATCATCGCGGCTTTCCGGACTTCCTGCAGGTAGGCCTTCGACTTCGCCTCGTACTTCTGCACGTACATCTTGTCCCGCATCTCACGCTTCTTCGGCGTGTCCACGGTGGTTGCCTTGCGGCCGCAGAGGGCGACCATCTCGATGCCCTGCTTGGTGAGTTCGGGAGGGGTGAGGTGGCCGACCGGGGTCTTGTCCAGGATGTCGCGCAGCGACTGCGGCAGGTCCGCCGACGTCTTGACGACGATCTCGCGGATCGCGGCGTTGCGCATCGACTTGAAGAAGGTGTTGGCCTCCTCGCAGGAGGTCACGCGCTCGCGCAGGGTGTCGGCTTCCTTGCGACGGCTCTCGAATTCGGATTGCGGAGAGCCGCGGGGAACGATCAGAACGACCGGCTGCATCCGGTATTCGAACGCTTCGGCGTCGGGGGCCTCGCCGGTCCCCTTGACCGCGGTGTCGACGTCCTTCTCGCCGACCTGCAGGCTTTCCTTGAAGCGGCCGCGGACCAGGCTGGTCCAGACCATGTCGGCCCTGATGCGCTGCTTGAGCGTATCGGGGCGGATGCCCTTGCTCTCGAGGACCTTGGTCAGCTGGTCGTTGTTCAGCCGCATCCGTTGGGCCATGCCACCATAGGACTGTTCGATATCGTTGGCGGTGGGATCGACGCCGAATTTCTTGGCTTCCTTGATCTTCAGCTTCTCGTCGATCAGCTCATCGAGGATGGCCTTCCGATCGGGATTCTTGCCGCCGGTCAGGGCGTTCAGCTTGGCGCGCTGCTCGATGTCGAAATTGGTGATGGGTTCGCCATTGACCATCACGGCGATGGTCTGGGCATGCAGCCGTGCACCGCCCCCCAGGAGGAGGAAAAGAGCCAGCAGGGAGCTCAACACCAGCTGATAGCGGCGCGTTGGCAGGCTAGCGGTCGTCATAGTTGTCATGTCAGCCGTTTAAACCATTCAAACCGGGGCCGCAGGCCCACGGGCAATACAAGCCCCCGCTCGTTACTGCACGCCAGCCGAACTGCTGGTCGTGGAGGTCTGGGCGATCGTCCGCAGCCCGATCTGGAACATGAACGCGTGGCTGAGGACGGGCGGCTGCGAACCGGCCTGATAGGTGTAGGACGTGATGTAGTTGGCTGCCAGCACGAAGCAGTCGTCCACGTAGCCCGCGCCGACGGCATACTGGTTGATCTTGTTCGCTTCAAGGTCCCAGCGCGCCGCACCCTGAACCACCCAGTTCGACGCCACCTTGACCGATCCGCTGGTGAGGATGCCCTCGCGGCGGGTCAGGTAGCCGAGTTCCGGCTGAGCTGCGTAATCGCCGTAGGTCACGGCGATCGACCAGCGGTCGAAATTCGCGCTCGCCGTGGCCTCGAATCGGTTGATGTTCCAGGTCGCCTCATCCATCCGCGAGCGGACGCTGAAGGTGTAGGTGCGGTTTGGCGAATAGGCGAGGCTCGCGACGTAATCCGAGCGCGGGTTCTGCAAACCGGAGTCGATGCCGGTATTGGTGACGTCGGCGACCGCGAACGAGTTCAACCCGAACATCTGGTAGGACTGTCCGAACATCCCCTTGATGCTGCCGCCCTGGTCGAACTGCGTGGTGGCCTGCACGCCGACATTGGCGCGGCTGCCGCCCTCGACGCGGTCGTAGCCGGAAAACTTGTCGACCGCGAACAGGTTGCTGGTGTCGAACACCAGGCTCTGCGCATCCTCGTTCGGAAGCTTGCCGGCATTGGGTTCGTTGGGCCGGATGATGACCTGCGCGATCGGCTCGACGGTGGTCGTGCCCCACGGTTGCACGTTGATGAAGGGGTAGCGGTATTCGAAGCCGACGGTCGGCATCAGGCGCACCGTCTGGGTGTCGCCGACCGGCAGGAAGTTGGAAACGCCCGGCTGGTTCGAGATGTCGGCGTTGATGGCATCGGCGCGGACGCTGGCGAACGGCGTCCAGATCTCGCCGAGTGGGTCGGTGTAGGACTTGCGCCACTGTGCCTCGGCGGTCAGGCGGGTGTAGGTGCCCGGCATGCCGCGCAGCAGGCACTGCGACGGCGTGCGCGCCATCGGATCGGCGGACGTGGTCGTGCACAACGGATTGAGAGGGTTGGCGGCCTGTGCCGTGATCGGGTCGAACACCGCGGTTTCGCGGGTCAGGTTGACGAAGTTCATCTTGTAGCTGAACTCGCCGCCCAGGATGTTGTTGTTGATCACGTTGTTGTAGTCGATGACAGGGGCGACCACCGGGACCTGGTTCTGGTTGCCCGAGTAGCTGAGATAGTAGATCGCGCGCGCGTCGAAGAAGCTGCGGTTGCCGACACCGGTCAGATAAAGCTGCGAGATCGCTTCCGTCGGCAGCGACAGGAACGAGCCGAACGGGTCCTTGTACTGGGCGAGCCGGTAGTCGGACATGAAGAAGTAGTCGGACAGCACGACGCCGTCCCAGCCCCAGACCCATTTGTCATTCAGTGCGAACTGACCCTTGGTGTCAACGCCCCAGCGGAACTGGCGATCGCCCGGCTGTCCGGCAAAGGCGTGCGGATCGGTCTGGTCGATGCCATAAAGCCGGAACTGATATGAGCCGTCCGCGAAGCGCTGGCGGAATTCGGTCTGCAGCAGCACGCCCTGCTTCGTGGTGACGCGCGGGCTGAACGTCGCGTCCATGTCAGGCGCGATCGCCCAATAATAGGGGATTTCGACGCCGTAGCCGAACGCCGTGTAAGTGGTGAATCCCGGCATCAGGAAGCCGCTCTTGCGCTTCACGGTCGGATCGGGCGTCGAGAAGTAGGGCAGATATGCCGTCGGAACGCCGAAGAATTCGAGTTGGGCGTTCTCGAAATAGAGCATCTTCTCGGTCTGGTCATGGATGATGCGCGCGCCCTTGACCTGCCAGAGCGGCGGCTTCTTCGGATCGTCCTTGCAGGGTGCGCAGGCGGTATAAACGCCGTTGTCGAACACCGTGTAATTGCCGCTGGACCGATCGGCGCGGGTCGCCGCCATGCGGGTCTGGTCTTCAGTATCGACGCGCAGCGAATCGACGAACCCGTCGCGGTAGTCGTCGCTGAGATCCATGATGTTGGCGTAGGTGATCTTGCCTTCCGCATCGGTCATGCGGATGTTGCCTTCGGCATGAAGACGCTTGGTCTTCTGGTCGTAGATGACCTTGTCGGCCTCGACGCTGGTGCCGTTGTAGAACATCTGGACGTTGCCGACGGCCGAGATGCGGCTGTTGTTGTAGTCGTAATCGACCTCGGTCGCCTGAACGAGCATCTGCCCGTCATTCTTGGCCGGCGGGCGGACCGGCTTCGGCGGACGCGGATTGTAGGTGAATGCCTGCGCGGCAGCCGGCGTCGATGCGACGACATCGAGCGCGCTGACCACGAAGAACGCGGCAACGAGAGCAGAGATCGAAACGCCAAACGGGGCCAAGCAGCTCCGTTGACGGCGCAGTACACTGCGCCGCCCGAATGCAGGCGACCTCAACTGGCGGGCGGCGACAGTAGCCACTACCCGTCCTCCTGGTACAACAAGGCCAAGAAACCGGTGAGGCTACCCACAACGACAGGCAACCACGCCGCAGCGATGGGATGCATCAACTCAGCCTTGCTCAAATCTTCAGTTACTTTCGACAGCACGTAGAGCAGAAAGCCTGCGCCCACGCCACTCAAAACCATCTTCTGCACGCCGCCCATCCGAAAGAAGCGGAGGCTCACAGAAGCCGCCAACATCACCATCGCAGCCAGCAAAAACGGCTGTGCGATGAGCTTGTGATACTGCAAGCGATAGCCAGCCGTCGCGAACCCTGAACTCTCCGACGAACGGATGTAGTTCGGCAGTTGCCAAAAGGACACAGTTTCGGGGGTGGAGAAGCTGTTGCGCACCTGCGCCGGGGTGAGGGTGGTCGTCAGGTAGAAGGTGTCCTGATCCACCGGAGCCTTGTCGAGGGTGTATCGGCGTACTCCGGTGAACGCCCAGCGGCCTTCTTCGAGCGTCGCTTCGCGCGCTTCGATTCGCTCCTTGAACTGCAGCGCCGTATCGAATCGAAACACCGTGAGGCCGGTCAGCCGGATGCCCTGCTGCTCGCTGCGCGCCGCATTGATGATCGCCTGGCCTTCGTCGTTGATCTGGTTGAGCCAGAAGCCGGACGCGTCCTGGATGCCGCCGCCGGGCGCCGAGCCGAACAGTTCGGCCTCCATCCGCTTGGAGAGTTCGCGCAGATTGGCCGACACCGGATTGTAGGCGGTGGTCGCGAAGATGCCGAGCACGATCGCACTGGCCAGCGCCGGCGAGATGAATTGCCAGGCCGAGACGCCGGCAGCGCGTGCGACGACGAGCTCCAGCCGCCGCGACAGCGCAAGATAACAAGTCATCGCCCCGATCAGCACGCAGAACGGCATCAGCTTCTCGAGCAACTGCGGCACGCGGAACAGCGAGGTTTCCGCGACCGTGATCGCGGAGGCCCCGACCAGGCTCGAGGTCTTGCGCACCATCTCGATGTAGTCGACCAGCACGAGAAGCACGAAGATGCCCGCGAACACGCCCACCGCCGCGACGACGAAGCGGCCGGCGAAATAACGCCCGAGCGTATTTGTGACCATGCTCATGCGGTGGCAGGCCTCCGGAAGAGGCGCGCAATGCGCTCGTTGTTCCGGTTGATCGCTTCCATCAGCGCCGGCGGCGGTTCGACGACCACGCCGCCGACGATCATCCAGATCCCGACGCCGATGCCGGCGAACAGCATCAGGTATTGCACCAGCGCCGCCAGCGGCGTCTTCACCGCCATGACCGAGCAGGCGAATCCGACCATGCGCAGGCCGAACACCGCAAACACCGAGCCGCCGATCGAGAAATTGCGGCTTTGCCGCGTGGTGCGCGGTGCGCCGAGGAAGGCGAAGGTGAGGGCTGCGAACGCGAACGGATAGATCGGCGCCATGAAGCGATCATGCAGCTCGGCGAAGAACTGGCCCGCCAGCTGCTGATAGGTCTGGTCGTTCTCGTCCGGCCACATCAATTCCCAGAGGTAGCGCTCGCGAATGCCGAGCGTGACGTCGCGGCCCTGCGAGAATTTCGACATGTCGAAGGCGTAGCGCTGAAACACCACCAGCGTCGGGTCGCGCTTGCCGACCTCGAATCGCTCGAGATTGCCGTCTTCCAGCACGAGGTATGAACCGCTCTCGTTCTTCAGCACGGTGCCATGGTCGGCGACGATGGTGACGCGCTGCTGCGGATCGCGCCGATCGTCGACGAAAACGCCGCCGAGCACGCCGCCGGGCAGGCGCTCACGGATCCGGATCGTCAGGTTCTGATCGAGCTGGGCGAAGCGGCCGGGCTGCAGGATGTTGGTCAGCACGTCGGCGGTGATCTCGGCGTCCCACTGCTTGATCCGGCGCATGCCGTCGGGGGCGAGATAGGCGCCGATGAAGGCGACCAGCGCCGCCACCACGCAGGTGGCGAAGAAGAACGGTCGGAACAGCCGGAACGGCGAGAAGCCCGCCGCGTTCATCACGATGATTTCGGAGTCGGTCGCGAGCTTGTTCAGCGTGTGCGAGATCGCGATCATCAGCGCGATCGGGGCGATGATCAGGACCAAAGCCGGGATCACGAGGCCGGTGATGCCGAGGAAGGTGAGGATGGTCTGACCCTGGCTGGTCATCAGGTCGATGCCGCGCAACGCCTGCGTAATCCAGATCACGCCGGTAAGGCTGACCAGGACAAGCGCAAACGACGCCAGCGTCGTTTTGAAGATGTACTTGTCGATCGACCCCATCGCTACCGCACGACCCCCAAAGACCCCTGCACGCAACCAGACGCACGGCTTTCGACCAATCCCGTCAACCCGGGTTCCCCTATGGTCGAGCCGCGGACTCGTCCGGCTCACTCTCTGTTCACAATCTCACTACCATCCCTTTGATCCGTCAACAAAATGGCCGGGCCAAGGCGCGCTTAATTTATGGTTAATTAATCGCTTTTGTGGCCTTCCGGCCACTCCGGTGCTTGGCAGCGGCGCAGCCCGCGGGTCATAATGTATCGGAAGCTTGGTCCGGGTCGCCCCGGACCGCCATCGCAATGCTCACCCCCGCGTGCCGGAAGGGCCGCCTCAGGCCCGAGCAACACCCTGAGTTTTGGAGGATTTTCCTATGTCCGACGCCGTCAAGGTCGGCTTTGTCCCGTTCTCCGCGCCTGCCCGCGGCATTCTGGTTGCCTTCTGCGATCAGCAATTGAAGCTGGGAACCGCCACCCGGAAGGCGCTGGGAGCTGCCGCCGAGACGGTCAAGCGCGCCGCGGCAGCCAACCAGTTCAAGGGTAAGAGCGGGGCGGCCCTGGATATCCTGGCGCCAGAGGGAATCAAGGTCGACCGGCTGATCGTGATCGGCACCGACAAGGCGGCCGAGCTGAAGGAGAAGGATCTGCTCAAATTCGGCGGCGTGGCGGCCGGCAAGTTGAACGCCGGCAGCGGCGCGATGACCATCATCGCCGAACTGCCCGATGCGGCGATGACAGCTGACCAGGCGGCCGCGATCGCCACCGGTATCCGGCTGCGCGCCTATAAGTTCGACCGCTACAAGACCAAGAAGAAGGACGGCGAGGACGGCACCGTGCAGGCCGATGTCTCGATCGCGGTCGACGACGTCGCGTCTGCCAGGAAGGCGTTTGCGCCCGAATCGTCCATCGTCGATGGCGTGAACCTCGCGCGTGAGCTCGTCAACGAGCCGCCGAACGTGCTGTACCCCGAGGAGTTCGCGCGCCGCGCCAGCCAGTTGCGCAAGCTCGGCGTCACCGTCGAGGTGCTCGACGTCAAGGCGATGACCAAGCTCGGCATGGGCGCGCTGCTCGGCGTCGGGCAAGGCTCGGTCCGGCCCAGCCGCACCGTGATCATGCGCTGGAACGGCGGCAAGAAGAGCGAGGCGCCGGTCGCATTCGTCGGCAAGGGCGTCTGTTTCGACACCGGCGGCATCTCGATCAAGTCGGCCGGCGGCATGGAGGATATGAAGGGTGACATGGGCGGTGCGGCCTGTGTGGTCGGGCTGATGCACGCGCTGGCGGCGCGCAAGGCCCGCGTCAACGTGGTCGGCGCCATCGGGCTCGTCGAGAACATGCCCGACGGCAACGCGCAGCGTCCGGGCGACATCGTCACCTCGATGTCCGGCCAGACCATCGAGATCATCAACACCGACGCCGAGGGGCGCCTCGTGCTCGCCGACGTGCTCTGGTACGTCGCCAAGAAGTGCAAGCCGAAATTCATGGTCGATCTCGCAACGCTGACCGGCGCGATCATGGTCGCGCTCGGCACCGATCACGCCGGCCTGTTCTCCAACAATGACGAGCTCGCCGAGCGCCTCACCAAGGTCGGTCTGGAGACCGGTGAGAAAGTCTGGCGCATGCCGCTCGGTCCCGAATACGACAAGCAGATCGACTCGCAATTCGCCGACATGAAGAACACCGGCGGACGCAATGGCGGCTCGATCACGGCGGCGCAATTCCTGCAGCGTTTCGTCGACGGCACGCCCTGGGCTCATCTCGATATCGCCGGCACCGCGATGGGCGCGCCGAAGACCGAGATCAATCAGAGCTGGGGCTCGGGTTACGGCGTCCGGCTGCTCGATCGGCTCGTCTCCGAATATTATGAAGCCAGGAAATCATAGAGTATCGGCCGGAGCATGACCGAGGTTCTGTTCTACCATCTGCAGAACATGACGCTGGAGAGCGTGCTGCCGCCGCTGCTCGAGAAGTCGCTCGAGCGCGGCTGGCGGGTGGTCGTACAATCGACGTCGCAGGAGCGCGCCGAGACGCTCGACGCGCATTTGTGGACCTACAGCGACGATTCGTTCCTGCCGCATGCGAGCTCCCGCGTTGCCGACGCGCAGGATCAGCCGATCCTCCTGTCGATCGAGGAGGGCAATCCGAATCGGGCCAATGTCCGGTTCCTGGTCGACAATGCGGCGCTCCCGGCCGACTGCGACAGCTACGAGCGGATCGTCCTGGTGTTCAACGGCGACGACCCGGACGCGGTAGCTTCGGCGCGGGAGAGCTGGACCGCTTGCAAGGCACGCGGCTTCGAGGTCACCTATTGGCAGACCGACGAGCGGGGACGCTGGCAGCGGCGCCAATAGCGATATCGACTAATTAATGATAATTCGACGTTTCCTGAGACGGGGCTTGGGGCGGGTCACGGTCATGCCGCAAAGTGATGTTCGGACAAGCCCTTAGGTAGAGGGATGAGGAGCCTTGTCGATCGTGCGAGACGGAACATTCAGTCGGAAGTCGCTGCTGGCGTTGCTGGTGCTTGCACCTGGCCTTGCCGGCTGCTCGAGCGCATCCGACATCTTTTCGCGTGACGCGGATTGGTTCTCGCGCCCTGGACGGGTGTTCATCCGCAACATCTCGATCGAATCGCCGCCGCTGACGCCGGACAAGCCGGTGACCAACGACGATCTCGTCAGCGCCGACGGAAGCTGTCCCGGCATGGCGCCGCCCGCGGGTGCCGCTGACGCCAACGCGCAGGCGCCCGGTGCGCCGCCGCAGCCGACCGGCGGCAGCGTCGCACTCGGCCACACCGAATGCGACGTCGTGCGCGGCATCGGCGCCCCCGACAGCGTGAACCTGTCCAGCGCGCCGGGCGGCGAGCGCGTCGCGGTCGTGACCTGGTCGCGCGGCGCGCGCGCCGGCATCTACACGTTCAATTCGGGGCGCCTGACATCGGTCGAGCGTGGCCCGGATGCTGCGCCCGAGCCGAAGCCCGCGAAGCCGAAGAAGAAAAAGACCGCGCACGGTTAGGGCATTTTCGCCGCAGCTCCGTCCGGCGGATCAAATCTAGTTTGCGGCTTCGTCGAGCTCGGAACTCGCTTCCAGCCATTCCTCCTCGGCGCGTTGCAACGCGCTCTCGGCGCCGGCGCGCGCCTTGGTCAGCTGTGCGGCCTGTTTGGGATCGCGGGTGAAAATATCGGGCAGCGCGAGCGCGGTATCGATCTTGGCGATGATGCCGTTGATGCGCTCGATCTCGCTCTCGGCCTGTGCGACGCGCTGCCTCGGTGAAGCGCGCTTCTCATTGCGGGCGCGTTCCGGCCGTGCCGGCTCCTTGACGCGCTCACGCGACACGGTCCGTCCGTCATTGGCCGACAGGATCATGCGTCGATAGTCGTCGAGATCGCCGTCATATGCCGTCACGGTCTGGTTAGCCACGACCCACAGGCGGTCGGCGCAGGCCTCGATCAGGTAGCGATCGTGCGAGACCATCATGATGGCGCCGGGAAATTCGTTGATCGCCTCCGCCAGTGCCGCGCGGCTGTCGATGTCGAGATGGTTGGTCGGCTCGTCCAGGATGATCATGTTGGGGGCGTAGAACGTCGCCAGCCCGAGCAGCAGCCGCGCCTTCTCGCCGCCCGACAGGCTCTTCACCAGCGTGTCGCCGGCCTTGCCGGAGAAGCCGATCGCGCCGACGCGGCCGCGCACCTTGCTCTCCGGCGCCTCGGGCATCAGCTTGCGGATGTGATCATAGGGCGAGCCGTCGAGATTGAGCTCGTCGACCTGATGCTGGGCGAAATAGCCGACCGACAGTTTATCCGCCCGCGTGATCCTGCCGGTGAACGGCGCGAGCTTGCCCGCCAGCAGCTTGACCAGCGTCGACTTGCCGTTGCCGTTGGCGCCCAACAGCGCGATGCGGTCGTCGGTGTCGACGCGCAGCGTCACGCGGTTGAGCACGGGCTTGCCCGGCTCGTAGCCAACCGAGACGTCATCGACCGCGATGATCGGCGGCGACAGCAGCTTCTCCGGCGCCGGGAACGAAATCTCGCGAACGTCCTGGGTCACCAGCGCGGTGATCGGTTTCATCCGCTCCAGCATCTTGACGCGCGATTGCGCCTGCCGCGCCTTGGAGGCCTTGGCCTTGAAGCGGTCGACGAAGTCCTGCAGGCGCTTGCGTTCATCGGCCTGCCGCTTGGCGTGCTTGGCGTCGAGCAATTCGCGCGCGGCGCGCTGCTCCTCGAACGAGGAGTAGGTGCCCTTGTAGAGCGTGAGCTTGCCGCGATCGAGGTGCAGGATCTGATCAACCGAAGTGTCGAGGAGATCGCGGTCATGGCTGATCACGATCACCGTGCGCGGGTAGTTGGCGAGGTGGTTCTCGAGCCACAACGTGCCCTCGAGATCGAGATAGTTGGTCGGCTCGTCCAGCAGCAACAGATCGGGCGCGGAGAACAGCGTCGCCGCCAGCGCCACGCGCATGCGCCAGCCGCCGGAAAATTCCGCACACGGCCGTGCCTGGTCCGATGTCGAGAAGCCGAGGCCGGCGAGGATCGCCGCGGCGCGGGCAGGGGCGGAGTGGGCGTCGATGTCGACCAGCCGGGTCTGGATCTCGGCGATCCGGTGCGGATCGTGCGCGGTCTCGGCCTCGCGCAGCAGCGCGTCGCGCTCCAGATCGGCCTTCAGCACGACGTTGATCAGGCTTTCGGGGCCGTCAGGCGCTTCCTGCGCAAGGCTGCCGATCCGCCACCGCGGCGGCAGCGCGATGCTGCCGCTCTCGATCGGGAGGTCGCCCCGGATGGCATGAAACAGCGTCGACTTGCCGACGCCGTTACGGCCGACAAATCCGACCCGCGCGCCGGGCGCGATTTGCACAGAGCTGTGATCAATCAACAGCCGCCCGGCGATCCGGACTGAAATGTCAGTGATGGAGAGCATGCAGCGTTGTCACCGGACCCGCTGCGAAACGCAACCCGTAAATCTCTCCGGGTAGCTGTTGCAAAAGCGCAAATTGGCTGCTGGTCAGCCTCTAACATTAAATGGCATTAATGGCGATCGGCTTCGCGTCGTTGCATCTCGTCCAGGAGCTGCTGCAGGCGGGAGGACAGCGCGGGCTCTGGCCGCATGCTTTGCTGTAGCCGTTCACCCACGGCGTCGCAGATGTAACGGCAGGTCTTGTGATCCATCTGATCGGGATCATTTTCGATCTGGGTCATGGGCATCGTCATGGTCGATCTCTTGGTATGGTTGTTGGCGAGTTCCACCTCGCGTATTCGAATAAATTCTTGCCATGACAAGTCGCGACCCTGAATTTGGTTTCCGCGCCGCCTTACTCTCGCCTTGGGGTGGTGGTGAGCGGCGTCACGCGGCCGGTTCCCCTGCGGGCATGAAAAAAGCCCCGGCGCGAGGCCGGGGCTGAGTCAGTTGGGGGAGCAGTCGACAGAACGGATGGATCAGTAGCAGCGGTTGACCAGGCGCCAGCGCGGACCCCACGGGGTCGGCACGACGCGGCGGACATAGCAGCCGCCATAGCCATAGCCGTATCCGCCATAATAGGCCGGGCCTCCGACGATGACGCGCGGGCCGCCCCACCAGCCGTGGTGCCATCCACCGTGCCAGCCGCCATGCCAGCCACCCCAGGCCGAGGCGGAGGTCGGGGCGAGCGCGGCGGCACCGAGCGAAATTGCGGCAACGGCAGCGAGCGATAATTTGCGTAGCATGATCGTCTCCTCGAGGTATGGGCGCGCATGTCGCGCCCGCGGTGACATCGTTTCCCGAGACGTCCTGTGAGGCTTGCGGATGGGGGGCCAGCAAGGCGTCCGATCGGTGGAGAGCCTAGGCGGCTGCAGCTGAACGGCAGCGGCACGGCGCTGTCAGAATGGGTTCACCTAAGTGAAATCGCGGTAAGTTGGCCGAGCCTGTCTCTGCCCGGAGACCGCCCGGACAACGGTTTTTGTCGTGAAGATCCCTCAAAACTAAAGGCTAACGCGTCACAGGGTCGCTTGCCGTTACCCCATCGCGCCGATATAAGCCCCGGCAACTCCCAGCCACCGTTTACAAGGACGAAATCATGGCGATTGAACGCACCTTTTCGATCATCAAGCCCGATGCCACCGAGCGCAACCTGACCGGCGCGGTCAACGCGGTGATCGAGAAGGCGGGCCTGCGGATCGTGGCGCAGAAGCGCATCCGCATGACCCGCGGCCAGGCCGAGACCTTCTATGCCGTCCACAAGGCGCGCCCGTTCTTCGGCGAGCTGGTCGACTTCATGACTTCAGGCCCCGTGGTGGTCCAGGTGCTGGAGGGCGAGGGCGCCATCCTGAAGTACCGTGATGTGATGGGCGCGACCGATCCGTCGAAGGCCGCCGAAGGCACCATCCGCAAGCTCTATGCGAAGTCGATCGGCGAGAATTCGGTGCACGGTTCCGATGCGCCGGAGACCGCGTTGATCGAGATCGCGCAGTTCTTCGCCGGCAACGAGATCGTCGGCTGACGCCGCACAATTGGGAATGACGCGGTCTCCCGACGAGACCGCGTAGGAATGAACCGGGGAGCGGCGGACCACCGCCGCCAGGGGCGGTCGCAAGGCCGAATAGGACCCGCTGTGGACTGGCTGTGGCAGATCTTTGATCCGGCGTACATCGGCGCGTTCTTCACCGAGTTCAAGAACGAGATGGCGACCCCGACCTTCTGGGTCGCCGTCGGCAAGATCATCTGGATCAATGTTCTGCTGTCGGGCGACAACGCGCTCGTGATCGCGCTCGCCTGCCGCGGGCTCGCGCCGCGCCAGCGCCTGTGGGGCATGATTCTCGGCGCCGCCGCGGCGGTGCTGCTGCGCGTCATCTTCACCGGCATCGTCGCCAGCCTGATGGAGCTTCCCTATCTGAAGCTGGTCGGTGGCCTCGCGTTGATCGTGATCGCCGCCAAGCTGCTGGTGCCAGAGCAGGAGGACGAGGACAGCGTGCACGCGGCCTCGCATCTGTGGGCCGCGGTTCAGATCGTCGTGGTCGCGGACATCGTGATGAGCCTCGACAACGTGATCGCGGTCGCCGCCGCCGCCAATGGCAGCGTGCCGCTGCTGGTGCTCGGGCTGGCGATCAGCGTTCCCCTGATCGTTGCCGGCGCGGCGCTGATCATGGCGCTGCTCACCAAGCTGCCGGTCCTGGTCTGGGCCGGCGCCGCGCTGCTCGGCTGGATCGCGGGCGACGTCATCGCGACCGATCCGGCGGTGCATCCGAGGCTGGATGCGCTGTTCGCCGGACCGCTCGGTGCCAGGCTGGATTCCTGGCTGAACTCACTCGGCATGTCGCCGCAATTCGCCCATGGCGGCAACGGCGGCGAGATCGCGCTCGCCGTGCTCGGCATCATCGTCGTGTTGGTTGTGGGATCGATCTGGCGCCGCCACGCGCAGCGGAAAGCCAAGCACGCCGCCAAGGCGGCGTGAGGGGTATTATTAGCGTCGCACGATCGAGCCGGCGCGCCCGACCAGCCGCGCCAATTGCTTGAAGCGGCTGCCGACGCGGTCGGCGACCAGATCCACCATCCGATGCTCGAACACCAGCATCAGCTTGCGACCCTGGGTACGGAAATGCGTCAGCGGCAGCACGCCGGTGCGTGCCGCCGTGATCAGATGCGCGACGCGGAACGCCGCGCCGAGCACACGCGCGCGCTCGTCCATCGCCGGCGTCACCAGCGCGCGGATCTGCGGCGGCGGCTCGTTCTCCTCGCTGAGGCCGGCGTAGCGATAGAACACCGACAGCGCGACGAAGGCGCGGCCCTGATGGGTGATCGAGCCGAAATTGCCGTTCATGATCAGGCTGAGGGTTTCCTCGCCGCGATGATCGGGATGGACGCGCCAGCCGATATCGGAGAGCAGGCAGGCGACGTGACGCAGCCTGCGGTCTTCTTCGGTCTCGCGCAGCCGGACGACGCGCACCAGCCGGTCGGTCCACGCCGTCAGCTCCTGAGCGTGACGGGCGGAGCGCGACAGCAATTCGTTGAGGTTCTGCGCGGCGCAGTGCAGCCCATCCTTGGCGCGCTCGGCCGGCGGCAGCATCTCGTAGAGCAGGCCCTCGCGCACGCCGAAGGTGGAGAACACGATGCTCTTCGGCTGCGCCACGCGGATGATGTATTCGAGCACCAGCGCGGCATAGGCCAATAGCGGCCGCCGCGCGTCGGCGATCGACTCGATATTGGCCAGCATGTTGGTGGCCGCGAGCCGCCGCAGCCGCTGCACGAAGTCGAGCGCGTCGGCGGCCGGAATCGAATAGCCGTGCATCACCTTGAGCGGGTAGCCGCTCTGGATGATGTGGATGCGCGCCAGCGCACGCCAGGTGCCGCCGACCGCGTAGAAGGTGCGACCGCGACCGGTCTTGAGCTGGGCAACGCCGAGCAATTCGTTCTTGACGATGCGTTCAGCACGCTTGAGCGACTTGTTCGAGAGGTCCTGCAGTGCAAGGCTGCCGAGCGGCAGCGTCACGCCGCTGCGCACGCGGTTGCCCCGGACGTCGATCAGTTCGAGCGAGCCGCCGCCGAGGTCGCCGACGATGCCGTTCGGATTGTGCACGCCCGAGACGACGCCGAGCGCAGACAGCTTCGCTTCGCGCGGTCCGGTGAGAATCTCGATCTTGGCGCCGCAGATGCGCTCTGCCTTGGCGATGAAGTCCGGTCCGTTCTTGGCGTCGCGGCAGGCCGCGGTCGCGATCGCGTAGACGCGGCCGACCTGCTGGATCCGGCACAACGCGCGAAAGCGGCGCAGCGCGGTGAGCGCCTTGTTGACGGCATCGGTTGCGAGCAGGCCGGTGCTCTGCACCTCGCGTCCGAGCCCGCACAACGCCTTCTCGTTGAAGATGGTGACGAGGCTGCGCGCCATCGCCTCGTAGACCACGAGACGAACCGAGTTCGAGCCGATATCGATCACAGCGACGCTGGAAGCGCGCTTCCGCGGCCGCTTCACCGTAAAGCCCCCTTAAGACGATGGCTGCTGACGCTCGTTGCGACGCGTGAGACGGCGCGGTGAAGATTCCTTGAGAGACTTACCACGGCCGGACAGACTCGGATTTGTCATAAAATAGTCATGCAGATTGAAGGGCTCTTCGCCTTTCGCGGCCTTCATACGCGTTGACGATCCGTCCGGCAACAATTGCCAGCTCTGCTCATTGTCCTTCAGGTTCGCGACCATGATCTGCTCGAGAACCTGCTGATGCACCGTCGGATTTTGCAGCGGACAGAGCACCTCGACGCGGCGGTCGAGGTTGCGCGGCATCATGTCGGCGGACGAGATATACACAGCAGCTTTTGTGCTCGGCAGGCCCTGGCCCATGCCGAAGCAATAGATCCGGCCATGTTCCAGGAACCGGCCGATCACCGACTTGACGCGGATGTTCTCCGACAATCCCGGCAGCCCTGGCCGCAGGCAGCAGATGCCGCGCACCACGAGCTCGACCGAGACGCCGGCCTGCGAGGCCTCGTACAGCGCATCGATGATGTCGGGGTCGACCAGCGCATTCATCTTCATCCAGACCGCGCCGGGCCGGCCATGCTTGACGTGGGCGATCTCGTCATGGATGTGCTCGATGATCCGCTTGCGCAGCGTCAGCGGCGATACCGCCATTTTCTCGATGTCGCTCGGTTCGGCATAGCCGGTGATGTAGTTGAACACCCGCGCGACATCGCGGCCGATGATCGGATCCGAGGTGAAGTAGGAGAGGTCGGTGTAGATGCGCGCGGTGACCGGATGGTAGTTGCCGGTGCCGGTATGCACATAGGTCGTGAGATTGCCGCCCTCGCGGCGCACCACCATCGACAGCTTGGCGTGCGTCTTCAGCTCGATGAAGCCGTACACGACCTGCACGCCGGCGCGTTCGAGGTCGCGGGCCCAGCGGATATTGGCTTCCTCGTCGAAGCGCGCCTTGAGCTCGATCAGCGCGGTCACCGACTTGCCGGCTTCGGCGGCTTCCGCCAGCGCGCGCACGATCGGCGAGTTGTTCGAGGTGCGATAGAGCGTCTGCTTGATCGCGACCACGTCGGGATCGCGCGCCGCCTGTTGCAGGAACTGGACGACGACGTCGAAGGATTCGTAGGGGTGGTGGACCACGAGATCCTTCTGGCGGATGGCGGCAAAGATGTCGCCGCCATGGTCACGGACGCGCTCGGGGTGGCGGGGCACGTAGGGCGGGAATTCGAGGTCGGGGCGATTGAGGCGGGTCAGCTGCGACAGCTCGTTCATCGCGAGCACGCCGTCGACCAGGATCACTTCATCGTCCGCCGCCGACAATGCGTGCTGCACGAAGATGCGCAGCTCTTCGGGCATCGTGGCCTCGATCTCGAGCCGGATCACCGATCCGCGGCGGCGGCGCTTGAGCGCGGTCTCGAACAAGCGGACGAGGTCCTCGGCCTCTTCCTCGATCTCGAGTTCGGAGTCCCTGATGATGCGGAACGCGCCCTGGCCCTTGACGGTGTAGCCGGGGAACAGGCGGCCGATGAACAGACCGGTGGCTTGCTCCAATGTAATCAGCCGCGCCGGCGCACCTTCCTTGGTAGAGGGGATGCGGATGAAGCGGTCGATCTTGCCGGGCATGCGGATCAGCGCGTTCATCGCCTTGCCGTCGGCGATCCGCGACAATTGCAGCGCGACCGTGAAGCCGAGGTTCGGGATGAACGGGAACGGATGCGCCGGATCGATCGCCAGCGGCGTCAGCAGCGGGAAGATGTTGTGGAGGAAGTGATCCTCGATCCAGGTGCGTTCGGACTTGGTCACGTCGCGCCCGTCAACCAACTGGATGCCGACCTTGGACAGGATGTCGCGCAGTTCGCTCCAGATCGCCTGCTGGTCGGCGGCGAGTTGCGACACCGTCTTGTTGATCATCACGAGCTGCTCGGCTGGCAGCAGGCCGTCCGGGCTGCGCTCGGTAATACCCTCGCGGACTTGCGCCTTGATACCGGCGACGCGGACCATGAAGAACTCGTCGAGGTTATTCGCCGAGATCGACAGGAAGCGCACCCGCTCCAGCACGGGATGGCCGGGATTGACCGATTCCTCGAGCACCCGGCGATTGAAATGCAGCCAGGACAGCTCCCGGTTGATGAACCGCTCGGGGCTGGTTGCGATCGCGGGGACGGGCGGAAGTTCCGCCTCTTTCTCTTTGATTTCAGGTGCTTGTGCCGAGTCCATCAAGTGCTGGTCCAATTCGGGGCAGGGGCCGGAGCGGTCTAGCCGAGTGCCGCGCCGACCATGTGATATTGCGATGACGTTTCGATGACATTGATGTTCCGCCCGGCTGCGCCGTCAAGCCGCGGCATGGCTCAGGCATCGCGCAACAGCTCCGCCGCCAGCGCCCGGGTCACCGGCCGGCCGAGCCGCAGCGCCTCGGTGTCAAGCAGTTCGACTGCCTGCCGGACCGCGGTATAGGAGCGCTCGATCCGGGTGGTCAGGTAGCTGACGAGCGGTTCGTCCACGCTCATCTGGCGGTCGGCGCAGAACTTGAGGATCAGGCCGCGGAACAGCTGGTCGTCGGGCGGCAGCAGCGCCACCGTCGGCACCGCACGCAGCCTCGACCGTAGATCCCGCAGCTCGATCTCGAATGCCGACGGCGGGATGCGTGCCGTGATCAAAACGAAGGCATCGTCCTGGCGGGCGAGATTCAGCAGGTGAAACATCGCGCGCTCGTCGAAATCCGCCGGCCTCAAATCCTCGACCACCAGCGCGCCGGTGGCGAGCGCGGCCGGCACCGTGTCGGCGGTCAGCGCATGCGCCGCGGTCGCGCGCGCGCCGGCGCACTCGGCCCAGATCGCGGCGAGGTGGCTTTTGCCGGAGCCGTCGGGCCCCACCAGCAGCATAATTCGGTTCGGCCAGTCGGGCCAGCCGTCGATCAGCGCGAGCGCGGCTTCGTTGGCGGGCCCCTCGAGGAAATCGTCGCGGGTCAGCTTCTCCTCGTGCGGCAGGGCCAAGGCCAATTGACGAGGTTGAACGCTACCGGCCACGCAAATCTCCAAACCACTTTATTTTAGCATCATCCCAGCGCAAACGCCTCGCGTTTGTCGCGGGAAACCGCTTTCCACTTTTCCGGATCAGGTGCTACCGAGCCTCGATCGTGCTCATGTGCCGCACCCACTCCACGAGATAGAGCGACACCGAACCCAAAGTAAAGATCGTGACCAGACCCATCAGGATCAGGTCGTAGGGATGCGGCTGAAAGCCGAAGCCGAGCGAGGCCAGCACCAGGGCCGCGAACGCCACCTGTGCCACCGTGTTCAGCTTCGACACCATCAGCGGCTTCATCTCGACCGGCTTGTCGAACAACCATGACACAATCACGGCGGAGACGATCATGATGTCGCGCGACACCACGAGAATCACGATCCAGCGCGGCACCGCGCCCCAGATTCCGAGCGCGACATAGATCGACACCAAGAGCGCCTTGTCGGCGAGCGGGTCGAGCAGGGCGCCGAGCTCGCTTGCCATGTTGAAGCGCTTGGCAAGGAAACCGTCGACCGCGTCCGAGACGCCGGCGATCACGAAGATCGCAAACGCGATCTCCATCTGGCTCGACACAATGGCCCAGACGATCACCGGCACCAGGATGATGCGGGCGAGGGTGATGATGTTCGGAATGCTCAACTTGAATCGCTTCCCGGCTAGAAGCCTGATTTTACTCGATATCCGGCTCTTTTGCGCGGCGGCCGGCTGTTATCTACATAGTATCGCGGCTAGCCGCCCGCGAGCCATTGCGCGGGGGCGGAATTCCTCGTAACCAGCCCCTGATCATCTGGAATTGGGCATGACCGAGCGCAAAAACGGGCTCACTTACGCGGATTCGGGCGTCGATATCGACGCCGGCAATCGTCTGGTCGATCTGATCAAGCCGATGGTGCGGGCCACCGCACGGCCCGGCGCGGACGCCGAGATCGGCGGATTCGGCGGGCTGTTCGACCTCAAGGCTGCGGGCTTCAAGGATCCGGTTCTGGTGGCCGCGACCGATGGCGTTGGCACCAAGCTGAAGATCGCGATCGAGACGGGCATCCACAGCGGCATCGGCATCGACCTCGTCGCGATGTCGGTCAACGACCTGGTCGTGCAGGGCGCGGAACCGCTGTTCTTCCTCGACTATTTCGCCTGTGGCAAGCTGCATCCGGAGGCCACCGCGCAGATCGTCGCCGGCATCGCCGAGGGCTGCCGCGAATCCGGCTGCGCGCTGATCGGTGGCGAGACCGCCGAGATGCCCGGCCTCTACAAGGATGGCGATTACGACCTCGGCGGCTTTGCGGTCGGCGCGGCCGAGCGCGGCACCCTGCTGCCGACGGGGGACATCGCGGCGGGCGATGCCGTGATCGGGCTGGCGTCCTCCGGCGTGCACTCCAACGGCTATTCGCTGGTGCGCAAGATCGTCGAGCAGTCCGGCGTGGCCTATGATGCGCCGGCGCCGTTCGCGCCGGTCATGACGCTCGGCGCGGCGCTGCTGACGCCGACCAGGCTCTATGTGAAGTCCTGCCTGAGCGCGATCCGCGAGACCGGTGCGGTGAAGGGCCTCGCCCACATCACCGGCGGCGGCTTCACCGACAACATCCCGCGCGTGCTGCCGAAGCATCTCGGCGTCGGCATCGACCTGGCGCGGCTGCCGGTGCTGCCGGTGTTCAAGTGGCTGGCCGAGCAGGGCGGCATCGCCGAACTCGAACTGCTGCGCACCTTCAACTGCGGCATCGGCATGATCGCGATCGTCAAGGCCGATGCGATCGATGCGGTGACCGAGGCCTTCACCGCCGGCGGCGAGACCGTGACGCTGCTCGGCGAGGTGATCGAGGCGAGCGGCGAGCATCGCGTGGTCTATAACGGTCATCTCGATCTCTCCAGATGAAGCGCCGCACAGCCATCCTGATCTCCGGCCGCGGCTCCAATATGGCCGCGCTGATCGAGGCCGCGAAGGCTGCGGATTTTCCAGCCGAGATCGTCGCCGTGATCTCCAACCGCGCCGATGCTCCCGGGCTCGCGAAGGCGGCCGCGAGTGGCATTCCGACCGTCGTCATCGAGAGCAAGCCGTTCGGCAAGGACCGCGCCGGTTTCGAGGCGGTGCTGCAGAAGGCGCTCGACGACAGAAAGGTCGAGCTGATCTGCCTCGGCGGCTTCATGCGGCTGTTCACCGGCGACTTCGTGCGACACTGGTACGGGCGGATGCTCAACATCCATCCGTCGCTGCTGCCGTGTTTCCCCGGCCTCGATCCGCACGGCCAGGCCCTGCGTGCTGGGGTCAAGCTGTCCGGCGCGACGGTGCATTTCGTGATCCCGGAGACCGATGCCGGACCGATCGTGATGCAGGGCGCGGTCACGGTGGCTGACGACGACACGCCCGAGACGCTCGCCGCACGCGTGATCACCATCGAACATCGCATCTATCCGGAGGCGCTGCGGCTTCTGGCGAGCGGCCGGCTTAAGCTTGAGGGCGACGTCTGCAAGACGCAGGGCAGCGCGGCAACCGGCAGCACGCTGATCGCGCCGGCGCCCTAGCCCGTGGTTGCGCAAGAGATCCCCGAGAGCGATCCCCCGGGGTGATGCGGCCGGGGGAGGCGTCAGAATGAAGTCCGCCAGCAGCGGCGTTCAGTGAACCTTGAGGTTCTCTGCCGACGCCTTGCCGCGGTTCTCGACCAACTCGTATTCGACGGTCTGGTTCTCGTTGAGTGTGCTGAGGCCTGCGCGTTCGACCGCCGAGATGTGAACGAACACATCCTTGTCGCCGACGGCCGGCTTGATGAACCCGTAGCCTTTGGTCGGGTTGAACCATTTGACGGTACCCTTCGGCATCGTCTCTCTCCCAGTCTAGACATAAAAAAGACGCGGCCACGTTTTCCACGTGCCACGCCACAAGCGGGCTTTCCGCCGTCTGTTCAATTCCCGGGTCTTCAGATCCAAAGTCTTCAAGTCCGAAGTTTCGCCTCTCGAAGCCATTGAAGCCTTGGATTTCGACGTCGTGAAACGCACAGTCGAACGGCCGCAATCCGATTGTGAAGGGATTGCAACACGAAAATTGCCCCTTAGCAAGCGGGCTGGTTTTGCGTGATGCAACCTCAACCTGTGCCGCGCGGTTGCTGGCGCGGCGTTCCGGCTATTGGCCGACGATTGCGGGACGGAACTTCGCGTTGCAACGCGGCGTGCGCTAGCCCCGATCCACCCGCACCACGCGGCCCTTGTCGATCGCGAGCGCGAGCTGGCCGTGCTTGAGCTTGAGCGCGGCCTCGCCGAACAATTCGCGCCGCCAGCCATGCAGGGCGCCGACATCGGCCTGATCGCTGGCCGCGATCTGTTCGAGATCGTCGACGGTGGCGATCACCTTGCTGGCGACGCCGTGGCGCTCCGAGGTCATGCGGAGCAGCACCTTCAGCAGCTCGACGGTCGCAGCTCCATTGGAATTGTTTCTCGGCTTTTCCAGTTTGGGCAGCGTGGCCTGGTCGCGGGCGAGCCCCCGCTGCACGGCGGCGATGATGTCGGCGCCCCATTTCGAGCGTTCGAAACCCTTCGGCAGCGAACGCAGATTGCCGAGCTTCTCCAGTGAGGTCGGCGCATGGGTGGCGATGTCGCCGACCGCATCGTCCTTGAGCACGCGCGAGCGCGGCACGTCGCGGCTCTGGGCCTCCTGCTCGCGCCAGGCGGCAACCTCGATCAGCACCGCGAGCTCGCGCGGCTTGCGGACGCGGGTCTTGAGCCGCTCCCAGGCGCGCTCAGGATGGAAGTCGTAGGTCTTCGGCGAGGTCAGGACCTCCATCTCCTCGCTGACCCAGTCGCTGCGGTCACGCTTCTTTAGATCGGCATCGAGCGCCGCGAACACTTCGCGCAGATGGGTGACGTCGGAGACGGCGTAATGCAGTTGCTCCTCGCTCAGCGGCCGGCGCGACCAGTCGGTGAAGCGGTGGGTCTTGTCGGGGCGGTGGCCGGTGACGCGATCGACCAGCTGGTCATAGGCGATGCTGTCGCCATAGCCGAGCACCATGGCCGCAACCTGGGTGTCGAAGATCGGATGCGGGATCGTGCCGGAGAGGTGCCAAACGATTTCGATGTCCTGCCGCGCGGCGTGGAAAACCTTCAGCACGGCCTCGTTCGACATCAGATCGAAGAACGGCCTGAGGTCGATGCCGGGCGCCAGCGCGTCGACCACGACGGCTTCATCCGCGCTCGCCATCTGCACGACGCAGAGCAGCGGATAGTAGGTCGTCTCCCGCAGGAACTCGGTGTCGACGGTGATGACCTTGTGTTTGGCGAGCCGGTCGCAGGCGGCGGCGAGGTCGGAGGTCGTGCTAATCAGATCCATGAACAGTCCATGACGGCTTGACCCCACGCGTTCTGCCGAAAGGGCAGCTATGTCAAGGGTCTTGCAGGGATTTTGGCCCTGCGCGAGGTGAGGGACCGGGCATTTTTGAGTTGATCCGGCGCGATTCGGGGGTGTTTTCGGCACGATCGTGCCGTGAATCCGTCCTTCGTGCCGGTGACCCCACCCTCGGTGTCAACGGCCGGCTCGACCGGGCAAGACGAAGGGTGCGCTCAGCGCCACAGGCGATAGTCCGCCGTTGTTGGGGCGCAGCGCCAAAACATCGAAAACAACCCCATGCACAGTAGCGGCGACAGCGGCGGGCGTTCGGCGCGGCAATTTGAGATGTCGGGCAAAATCAGTAGCTTAATTCGATTATTCGGAAATGGTGCGGGGCGCCGCTCCTGGCGATGAAACGCGGCCGTGGCCATATGCGATTGCCTCAGGGGGCAGGGGAAGCAGCAATTTGGGCAGGCACTGCACCGGGCCACCTGCTGTCTGCCTTTGTGATGCAGAGATTACGCAATCTGGAAATTTCTGGCGTCAAGCTCTGGCGTGCGCAGGCCAGGCCGTCGTCCTTCGTACAGAATGGCGATGCGGGGAGCCTATGGCCAGCTTCGCTACGGCGCTGAGCCGACGACCCAAACCTCGCCGGATGTCGACCGCTGGTTCGCGCAGACGATTCCCGACCGCGCCGATGCGGTGTTCTGCGCCGGATGGGCGAGCAATCGCTGGTCGCGGCGGTGAGCGGCGAGGCTGCGTTGGCAATGATGCGCAAACTTGCGCCGGCACGCAACTCGGACCGAACGCGCCGGGTCGGCCCGACCCAAGCATGCCGGTGCGGCACTTGGACGGCGATGTCACGCGGGAGTATAAGGATGTCTTTGATCTTCGCCTGTCGACCCGGATTTGCTGTCGGCTAACGCATTCCAGCCTGACGCGCAGCAAGGCACCGACGGGCGCACCTATCGCGATCTCAGAAGCAGCCGAGGATCGTCCCGATGGAGCTCCACCACGCGAACCAGATCGAGGAAACGATCGAACGTGATGTTCGGCTCGACCTGTTCAGAGGGCTTGGGTTGTGGATGATCTTTCTGGATCACATCCCCAACGACGGAGCCATCGGCTGGATTACGCTGCGCAATTACGGCTTCAGCGACGCTGCGGAGTTCTTCGTTTTCATCTCGGGCTACCTCGCCGGTTTCATTTACGGCCCGATCATCGCTTCGGGCTTCGTGCTGTCCGCGGCGAAGCGGCTGTGGACGCGAGCCGCGCAGATCTACGCGGCGCATATCATGCTGTTCCTGATCTTCACGGCCCAGGTCGCGAGAACCTCCCGACGGCTCGACAATCCGATGTATGAAAACGAATTCAACGTTTTCAATTTCCTCCAGCATCCGGATATCCTGATCGGGCAGGCACTCACCCTGCGATACAAGCCCGTCGATCTCGACGTGCTGCCTCTGTTCATTGTCTTGCTGCTGGCGTCCCCACTGGTCATCTGGGGCCTGGTGCGCCGTCCCAATCTCACCTTGCTGGCCTCGATTGTTCTCTACGTGCTGGCGCGATGGTTCGATTGGAACATCGCTTCCTACCCCCCAGGCACAACGTGGTACTTCAATCCATTCTGCTGGCAGTTGCTCTTTGTCTTCGGCCAGTGGTGCGGCGTGGGCGCATGGTCCCAGATCGCCAGCTTTATCCAGTCGCGGATCGTCGCGGCGGTGGCAATTGCCTGGCTGATCTTTGCGTTCCTTATCGTGATGACCTGGCATTTTCATGCGCTGGAGGCGTTCATACCGGGATGGATGATGAAGTTCATCTACCCGATCGACAAGACCGATCTGGACATGTTGCGCTTGACCCACTTCCTCGCGCTCGCAGTCATCGTCCATCGCCTGATTCCGCAGGACTGGCCGCCGCTGAAATTCCGATCGATGCGTCCACTGACCTTGTGCGGCGAGCATTCGCTTCCGATCTTTTGCCTCGGGGTCTTGCTTTCGTTCTCCGCCCATTGGGTCTTGATCCAATACAGCGGCACGGTCATCGCACAGCTCGCGGTGAGCGCGGCCGGAATCGGGATCATGATCGTCGTGGCGTGGCTGCTACACCGCGCCGACGACATTCCGAACTTGTTCGTCGATGTGACGACTGCAGATCTTCGGCAAAAGATCGGGCGACCGAACTAGATCGGTGTCCTTGACGGGCCGTTCCCGCGCGGACCAACCGAGCAAGAGCGCCTAGTGAGGTGCAGGAGGCGGCGGAATCTGACGATGACCTCTCACGCCGGCTTACCGGATTGATCATACGTGCCATGATCTGCAAATGCGGCAATCAGCGCGGCGTGAACTGGTTGAGATCGTGGATGCCCATCTGCTGCTCCAGTTGGGCGACACGGGCCGCCGTCTTCTCGAAGCCGTCCTCGCCGAACAGTTCGTGCTCCTTTTTCTCGAAATCCTCCGCCATCGCGTCGTACTCGTTGGATGAGACCACGTCCTTCAGCTTCGGGAACAGATCAGTGTCCTCCCGGGCCGCATGCGGCCGGTACATCGTGATGAAGGATTGCATCGAGCCCATCAGTTGCCGGCGATCGTCCGCATTGCTCCTGCCCGAAGGCGCCAGCCTCAGGATCGTTTCCGTGACTTTCCGGCCGGCGTCGTGCTGGCGCAGCAGGGTGTCCACAAGGTCCGTCATCTGCCCGGCTTTTTTGAAGCGCGGGAAGACATGCTCCTCCTCCGATCTCTCATGATAGTTGTTGATGAAATCGCGGATGATCGCGGCCGATTGCGTGATCAGGACGGGGTCGAAGTCCTCGCCGGCGGACAATTTTCGGATCGCCGCTTCGTAGAGCAGGAGAACACGATCGAGTACGCCATGCTCGCGCATCAGGTCTTCGGGCGGCGTGACCTCCGCGTCCGTCTTGCCGGCGACCGCATCTTTCAACTTCTCGCCGACGCCTTTCGGTTCGGCGCAAGTCGGCCTGGTGAGAATCGCCGGCGCCGCGATCGTGGTGGCCAGCACCCCTCCGAGCAGGAGCAGCCGGCGCTTGTTTGGCTTGACGACTTCCATGGCGACACTCCTGCTGCCAGAGCGCGGGACCGTTGGTCAGCCCTCCAGCGCGTCAGCGCCAGGCCTTCTCGTTCTTTTGCTCGTAGTCCTTGAAAGCCTTCTCGAGGCCGCCGAGAACCTCGGCGGACGTTTCAAACATCGCCTTCAACTGCGGCTCGTTGACTTTCTGGATGTCCTCGCGCAGGTGATTGCGGATGTCATGGAGCGCCTTCTGCATCTTCTGTGTGTGATGGCGCGGATCACGATCTGTCGCACTTGCCATGTCGAGCCTCCTTGCTGCTGGTACGGCTCCGCCGGGTCGGGACAGAGTCCGACGATATGGCGATCAACGGCCAGCGGATCGCGACGTTCCAATCGATCGGACCGGATCAACCGTCCGTGAGCAAGGCGTCGCGGGGGCGCCCGAGGCGCGACGGCCATCCATGGCGCGCGGCGAGCATCGTCAACGCGTCCCTGACGAAATAGTGGGCGGGGCCTTCGAGGAAGCGCCAGACGAACCACGCCAGCGCGACCATGCCGGCCACCACGAACGCTGTCGAGAACGCGTCCGGCACTGGCGTCATCAGGAGCAGGATCACGTAGCCGAGCTGCAGATGCAGCAGGTAGAGCGGGTAGGTGATGCCGCCCACGGCCCTGACCAGGCTGGCCGGCAGCGGCACGGACTTGATGCGGGTGGCGGCGAACACGATGCCGAGCGAGACGATGCAGATCGCGGTGACGATGCCCGGATCGAAGCTGCCATGGGTGTGGACGCCGAGCCGCTCCAGCTTGTGCACGGCCTGGAACGTCGCGGTGCCCATCGCCAATGTCAGCAGGCTGTAGAGTCTGGTGTCGCGTCGTCCGCGGTAATGTTCATAGATCAGCAGCCCGACGGCGAAGAAGCCGCTGTCGTCGGCCATGAACAGCTTCTCGAACAGCGGAACATCCAGCGTCAGCTCGTTGGCGAAGGTGATGGCGATCCACGCCAGGATGATGGTGTCGATCTTCCGCGGAAAAATGCCAAAGGCCAGAAACAGCGCGACCCAGCCGTAGAACACGACTTCGATCACCAGCGACCAGTAGGCGTCGTCCATATAGGGCTGACCAATCATCGGCGCCGCGATGAACAGGTTTGCCAGCCATTGGCTCCAGGTCACGTGAAACCAGGTGTGGCCCAGCAGCAGCGTGGTGAGGAAGGTCAGCGTCATGCAAATGACGAAGGTCGGATAGATCCGGCTGAAGCGGGCGATCGCGAAACCGACCGGCGTGCGGCCTTCGGCCGAATAGGCGATGACGAAGCCGGAGATTGCGAAGAACACGGGGACGCCGAGGAAGCCGTATTGGGCGACCGGAGCAAGGGAGGGCAACGCCACCTTCTGGACGCCGTGCGATGCCGTGCCCCAGAAGCCGTAATGATACAGGATCACGGCCCCGACCGCGGCGAGCCGCAGCAGGTCAAGCACGGGCACCCGGTTCGGATCCGGTTGTTTGGGTACGCTCGGCATGCGCCGTCAATCATGGCGGCGAGGCATGAAAGCGTTCTTAATCGTGCTGGCGAGGGCCGGTGCAGCCGTTCACGATTGGAGGAGGCCAGCGGCGATGCCGGCGGCCGCGCTGAGCACGACCACCACGAGCGGCGGCGTCCGCCAGGCCGTGAGCAGCACGAAGCCCGCCAGCGCGATGCCGAAATCGAGCGGACGCTGCACGCTGCTGGTCCAGACCGGATTGTAGAGCGCCGCACCGAGGATGCCGACCACGGCGGCGTTGACCCCACGCATCATCGCCTGTGCGGTAGGCAGTTTGCGGAAGCCATCCCAGAACGGCAGCGCTGCGAGCAGGACGAGAATTCCGGGCACGAAGATGCCGACGAGGCCCGTGATCGCGCCCGGCACGCCGCCGATCACGGCGCCAAGATAGGCGGCGAAGGTGAACAGCGGGCCCGGCACGGCCTGCGCGGCGCCGTAGCCGGTCAGGAACGCATCGTCGCCGATCCAGCCCGGCGTCACCACGGCCTCGCGGAGCAGCGGCAGCACGACATGGCCGCCGCCGAACACCAGCGCGCCCGAGCGATAGAAAGCCTCGAACAGGCCCAGGGAGGGCCATGCTCGGGCGAGCAGCGGCAACATGACCAGCAGGACAAGGAACAGGATCAGTGCCACAACGCCAACGCGGCGCGACACCGGCATCGCGATATGGGTGACGCCGTTGGTCGGTTGCGCCCGGCACAGCCAAAGCCCGGCGACGGCGCCGAGTACGATGGCGCCGATCTGCGCGATCGATGATGAACTGGCGAGGATGAGGAGTGCCGCGACCGTCGCGATCGACGCGCGTTCGCGGTCCGGGCAGAGCGAGCGCGCCATGCCCCAGACCGCCTGGGCGACGATCGCGACCGCCACCAGCTTGAGGCCGTGCACCAGGCCTGTGCCGGCCGGACCGCTCAATCCGCCGGCGCCGGAGGCAAACAGCACCAGCGCGATCGCGGACGGCAGCGTGAAGCCGGTCCAGGCCGCCAGCGCGCCCAGATATCCGGCTCGCATCAGGCCGAGCGAAAAGCCGACTTGGCTGCTGGCGGGGCCGGGCAGGAACTGGCAGAGCGCGACCAGGTCCGCATAGGCCTGCTCGTCGAGCCAGCGCCGGCGGATGACGAACTCGTCGCGGAAGTAGCCGATATGGGCGATCGGGCCGCCGAAGCAGCTGACGCCGAGCTTGAGGAAAATGAGCAGCACCTCCAGCGGCGAATGTGCTGAGCTCGGGGTGGAGGCCGGCGTGGCAGGCTTCCGGACGTCGGTGTCGTTCAAGCGTCAATTCCCTGACTTGCGTCCCGTGTCAGGACTCATCAGGGCGATCATATCGTCATTCGATGACGCGTGAGCGCGATATTGTCCGGCCATCGCGAAACAAGTGCTGAGGGCGAGGGACTTAAGCTGCTCGGCTCACTCGTAGCGCATGTTCTTCGACGGCCGCCGCGCCGCAGGCATCGCCAGCACGACGAGACACAGCGCGATCATTGCCAATCCCATGAATTCGAATGCAAATGTGTCCACGCGCCATTCTCCCCCATTAGAAACAATTAGACTTGTTGGGGGAGCGTTGACGCGCTGTTAAGCCTTATGGTTACCGCCGCGAGGCTCCCGGCATGGTGGAAGGTGAGTTAACGCTCACAATAGGCGTCATGCGTGCTGCGTAGCGGATTCCGTCCGTCCGCGTGTGAGATCGATGGTTTGCGCCGCGCTCTACCCATCCTACGGGACCAGCGCGGCGCGAAGCGCTACGCGACGAGCTTCGGCAGCGCGGCTGCGAGCGCGTCCACCGCCAGCCGGACTTTGGGCGGCAATCGCGGTGTCGGCAGCCACACCGCGTGGCAATCGTATGGCAGTTCGCCTTCGCTGCCGAGAACGCGAACCAGCGCGCCGTCGTCGAGGCGTACGCGCACCAGCCAGGAGGGCAGCCAAGCGAGCCCCATGCCGCGCGCCGCCGCGTCGGCGATGGCTTCGAGATCGTCGAGCCTGAGCCGTCCGGCCGGCCAAACCTCGCGCGGTGGCTGGCCGTCGCGCGGGAACAGCCACGGGCGTGCGCGTCCGAGGCGGCGATAGACGATCGCCTGATGCTGGCCGAGCTCGTCGAGCCCGCGCGGCCTGCCGTGCGCCTTCAGATACGCGCGCGAGCCGCACACCACCATGCGCTGACGGGCGAGCCGCCGGGTGATCACGCCGGATTGCGCGTCGAGATCGCCGGTCCTGATCGCAAGGTCGTAGCCGCCCTCCATCAGATCGGCAACCGGATCGCCGAACGAGAGATCGAGCTCCAGCGCGGGATACTTCTGTGCCAGCTTGAGCAGCAGCGGCGCGACGCAGCGTCGGCCGAGCAGCGCCGGCATCGTCACCTTGAGCCGTCCGCGCGGTTCGGAGAGTTGATCGGCTGCGAGCGCGTCAGCGGCATCAGCTTCGGCGAGCACCGCGCGGCAACGCTCGTAATAGGCTTGCCCGAACTCGGTCAGACTCTGACGCCGCGTGGTGCGATGGATCAGGCGGACGCCGAGCCGCTCCTCGAGGAAGCGGACATGCTTGCCGACCATCGGGCCCGACATCTCGAGTGCCTCGGCAGCGGCCGCGAACGAGCCGAGATCGACCGCCCTGAGAAACACGGCCATGCTGGTCAGGCGGTCCATCATTCGAAACTCCTGGTTTTGACTGTTCCGTCTGCGCGATGATTTATCCCCGGAATTGGCCTTGGCATAGCTCATTCAATTGAACTGTTTTGCAATTCAGGAGTGTTGCCGATGGCGCGTGTGGTTCGTTTTCATCAAACCGGTGGTCCCGAGGTGCTGCGCATCGAGGACGTTACGATCGCGCCGCCCGCGCGTGGCGAGGTCCAAATCCGCATCAAGGCGCTCGGACTCAACCGCGCCGAGGCCCTGATGCGGCGGGGGAGCTACATCGAGACGCCGACATTGCCGTCCGGCCTCGGCCTCGAGGCCGCCGGCATCGTCGAAGCGATCGGCGAGGGCGTTGGCGGTTTTGCGGCGGGCGATGCCGTCAGCATCGTGCCGCCGATCTCGATGGCGCGGTGGCCGGCCTATGGCGAGCTCGCGACATTTCCGGCCGAACTGGTCGCCAAGCATCCGCCGGCGCTCGGTTTTCAGGAGGCTGCAGCGGTGTGGATGCAGTATCTCACGGCTTACGGCGCCCTGATCGATATTGCGAAGCTCGCCCGTGCGGAGTTCGTCGTCATCACGGCGGCATCGAGCAGCGTCGGGCTCGCCGCGATCCAGATCGCGAACCGCATCGGTGCAATCCCGATCGCGGTGACGCGGACCTCCGCCAAGGTGCAAGCGCTGCGCGAGGCCGGCGCTGCGCACGTGATCGCCTCCACTGAGGAAGACCTGCAATCAAGGCTGGAGCAGATCGCAGGGCCGAACGGCGTTCGCGTGGTGCTCGATCCGGTCGGCGGCCCCGTCTTCATGCCGCTGACATCGGCGATGGCGCATGGCGGTATCCTGATCGAGTATGGCGGGCTCAGCGAGGAGCCGACGCCGTTTCCGCTGTTCACCGTGCTGAGCAAGAGCCTGATCCTGCGCGGCTACCGCGTTCACGAGATCGTGCAGGATCCCGCGCGGCTCGCCGCGGCGAAAGCGTTCGTTCTCGATGGGCTTGCCGACGGCGCATTGAAGCCGATCATCGCGCGGACATTTCCGTTCGAGGAGATCGTCGAGGCGCACCGCTATCTGGAGTCGAACGCGCAGTTCGGCAAGATCGTGGTGACCGTGTGACAGTAGGATGGATGGAGCGAAGCGAAGCGAACCCGATCATCGGCGGTTCCGCCGGCGCGATTGATGGGTTTCGCTGCGCTCCACCCACCTGCAAATCTTCGGCTCACGTCCCGCAGAACGTCTGCGTCACCATCTGCTCGGGCAGCGGCGGGTCGGCGTAGGCCGCGAATTGCGGCTGGTCTTCGAACGGCTTTGCCAGCACCGTCAGCAGCTCCTCGAACGGGGTATAGTCGTCGCTGTTGACGGCGGCCGCAATCACCGCCTCGATCCGATGATTGCGCGGGATGAACGCCGGGTTGACGGCAGCCATCGCGGCCTTGCGCTCGGCCGGCGTCTGCTGTTCCAGCGCGAGACGAGCCCGCCACCGGACGGCCCATTCGTCGAACGCTGCGGGATCGGTGAATTGTGCACGGACGTCGGCGGCGTCGTCGGACGCGGCTGCGCCGAGATGGCGGAACGTCAAGGTGAAGTCGGCCGCATTCTTCGCCATCGCATCGAGCAGGTCCTGGATCAGCGCCTCGTCGCCGTCGCGCGCGGTGAACAGGCCGACCTTGGCGCGCAGCCCGGCCTGATAGGCCGCGGTGAACTTTTCCGGGAATTCGCCGAGGATCGTCTGCGCCTGCTCGATCGCCTTCTCCTGCTCGGCATCGAACAGCGGCAGCAGGCACTCGGCGAGCCGGGTCAGATTCCATAAGCCAATGCGCGGCTGGTTGGCATAGGCGTAGCGGCCCATCTCGTCGATCGAGGAGAACACCTGCGCCGGATTGTAGGCGTCGAGGAAGGCGCATGGGCCGTAGTCGATGGTCTCGCCCGAGATCGACGTGTTGTCGGTGTTCATCACGCCGTGGATGAAGCCGATCAGCAGCCAGCGCGCGACCAGCGAGGCCTGCCGCGCGACCACGCCGGCGAGCAGCGCGTGATAGGGCTGGGCCGCGTCCTTCAGCTCGGGATAGTGCCTGGCGATGACATGGTCAGCCAGCGCGCGCACGCCGTCGGTGTCGCCGCGCGCGGCGAAGAACTGGAAGGTGCCGACGCGGATGTGGCTCGAGGCGACCCGGGTCAGGACTGCACCCGGTAGCGCGGTCTCGCGCATCACCGGCTCGCCGGTGACGACCGCGGCGAGCGAGCGCGTGGTCGGGATGCCCAGCGCGAACATCGCCTCGCTGACGATGTATTCGCGCAGCACCGGGCCGAGCGCGGCGCGGCCGTCGCCACGGCGCGAGAACGGGGTCGGGCCCGATCCCTTGAGCTGGATGTCGCGGCGGACGCCGTCCTTGTCGACAACCTCGCCGAGCAGGATGGCGCGGCCGTCGCCGAGCTGGAGCACGAAGTGCCCGAACTGGTGGCCGGCATAGGCCATGGCGATCGGGTCGGCGCCTTCAGGCAGCCGCTTGCCGGCAAGGATTTCGGCGCCCTCGGCCGTCGACAGCAGGTCCGGATCCAACCCGAGCTGGACCGCGAGCGGCCGGTTCAGCTTGATCAGCCGGGGGGCGGCGACCGGGGTCGGCGCGACGCGGGCGAAAAAGTTCGCCGGCAGCGCCGAATAGGTGTTCTGGAACGGGAAATGGATGGTCATATCGGGAAGATAGGCCTGCGGGGCGAATAGGCAAACGATTGGCGCCGGGCCGCCGCAAAATGTGCAGTTTCGGGGCAAAAGCGGGCGTTCCATTGGTTGCCGCACCCGGCCTCGTCGGGTAAACCCTCCGCAACTTCGGACAGGGCATTTTGGCCCTGTCGCGATTCGACCCTCCGACATCAGTTTTGGAACGAATATGCATCGCTACCGGTCACACACATGCGGCGCGCTCCGTGAGAGCGATATCGACCAGACGGCCAGGCTGTCAGGCTGGGTCCACCGGGTCCGCGACCATGGCGGCGTGCTGTTCGTCGATCTGCGCGACCATTACGGCATCACCCAGTGCGTGGCCGATCCAGACTCGCCGGCGTTCGCCGAAGTCGAGAAGTTCCGCTCGGAGTGGGTGGTGCGGATCGACGGCAAGGTGCGCCGCCGTCCCGCCGGCACCGACAATCCGGAATTGCCGACCGGCCTGATCGAAATCTACATCAAGGAGATCGAGGTGCTTGGCCCGGCGGCCGAGCTGCCGCTGCCGGTGTTCGGCGAGCAGGAATATCCTGAGGACATCCGGCTCAAGTACCGCTTCCTCGACCTTCGTCGCGAGAAGCTGCACCAGAACATCATGACCCGCGGCGCGGTGGTCGATTCCATGCGCAAGCGGATGAAGGAGCAGGGCTTCTTCGAATTCCAGACCCCGATCCTGACGGCGTCGTCGCCGGAGGGCGCCCGCGACTTCCTGGTGCCGTCGCGCATCCATCCCGGCAAGTTCTACGCGCTGCCGCAGGCGCCGCAGCAGTACAAGCAACTGCTGATGATGTCGGGCTTCGACCGCTACTTCCAGATCGCGCCGTGCTTCCGCGACGAGGACCCGCGCGCCGACCGCCTGCCGGGCGAGTTCTATCAGCTCGACGTCGAGATGAGCTTTGTCACCCAGGACGACGTGTTCGCGGCGATGGAGCCGGTGATCACCGGCGTCTTTGAAGATTTTGCCAAGGGCAAGCCGGTGACGAAGAACTGGCCGCGGATCCCGTTCGCGGAAGCCGTGCGCAAATACGGCTCCGACAAGCCCGATCTGCGCAACAAGATCGTGATGCAGGAGGTCTCCGAGCACTTCCGCGGCTCCGGCTTCAAGGTGTTCGCGCGGATGCTGGAAGACCCGAAGAACCAGGTCTGGGCGATCCCTGGCACCGGTGGCGGGAGCCGCGCGTTCTGCGACCGCATGAACTCCTGGGCGCAGGGCGAAGGCCAGCCCGGTCTCGGCTACATCATGTGGCGCGAGGGCGGCGAGGGTGCCGGTCCGCTCGCGAACAACATCGGAGCAGAGCGCACGGCCGCGATCCGCGACCAGCTCGGTCTCAAGGAAGGCGATGCGGCCTTCTTCGTCGCCGGCGATCCCGAGAAATTCTGGAAGTTCGCGGGCCTTGCACGGACAAAACTCGGCGAGGAGCTGAACCTGATCGACAAGGACCGGTTCGAGCTCGCCTGGATCGTCGACTTCCCGATGTACGAGTATGACGAGGAGAACAAAAAGGTCGACTTCTCGCACAACCCGTTCTCGATGCCGCAGGGCGGCCTCGACGCGCTGAAGACGCAGGACCCGCTGACGATCAAGGCGTTCCAGTACGACATCGCCTGCAACGGCTACGAGATCGCCTCCGGCGGCATCCGCAACCACAAGCCGGAAGCGATGGTGAAGGCGTTCGAGATCGCGGGCTATGGCGAGCAGGAGGTCATCGACCGCTTCGGTGGCATGTACCGTGCGTTCCAGTACGGCGCCCCGCCGCATGGCGGCATGGCGGCCGGTCTCGACCGCATCGTGATGCTGCTCTGCGGCACCAACAATCTGCGCGAGATCTCGCTGTTCCCGATGAACCAGCAGGCCATGGACCTCTTGATGGGCGCGCCGTCGGAACCGACGCCCAAGCAGCTCAAGGAGCTGCACATCCGCACCAACCTGCCGGCGAAGGGATAGGTTGGAAGGAGAGGTGCGTAGCCCGGATGAAGCGCAGCGAAATCCGGGGCGGCCTTTCCGATGGAGATACTGCCCCGGATTGCGCTCCGCTTCATCCGCGCTACGGAAGGGGAAGTGTGATCACAACCCCGTCGAGGCCTCGATCTTGAATTGCGCCAGCGCCGATGGCGGATCGGTCTTGAGCAATTGCATCAGCTGAAGCGCCGGCGCCTTTGCGCGTGGCGTCAGCTTGATCACCAGCGTCTGCCCCGGCGTCTCGATGAACTGGCTGATGGCGGTGACGAGCGCCGTGACATCGGCACTGCCTCCGCTCATCGCTTCGCCCTGCGCCTTGATGCCGTCGAGGACGGCATTGCGCGCCTCGTCGCGGCTGACATTCTGGGAGCGCGCATACTGGGCGATGGCAAGGTCGATGGCGCCGAGGTCGTGGACCGCGAGCTCGATCGCGCCGGCCTCGATCTGTGCGGCCGCGCCCATCGCTTCCGCGGCGTTGGCCGAGAATGCCTCGCGCGGCACGTTGGCGAGCGCGACCTTCGCCGACGCATTCAACAGTCCGGCCATGTCGAGCTTGACCGGCTCGAGCGCGAACGAGCGGGACGCCTCGGTCCAGACCGCGCCGAGATCGGCATCGACGGCCATCCGGTCGATTCCGGCGGCGGCGAGCACCTGTTGCTGCGGATCGGCCGCATCCAGCGGCGCCGCCATCTTCGCGACCAGCCGAAGCTTGCTCGGGATCGATCCGACGAACTGACCCCAGTCGAGACTGAGGACGTCGATGTTGACGGGCTTGCCGGTCGCCTTGTAGGGCGACGTGACGCCCTTAACTTCGACACCCTCGATCAGCGGCAACAGCGCGAGCGCCTGTTCAGGCGACGGCTTCTGCGCGGCGAACTGCGCCGACAGCCGCATGAGGCTCGCGAGGTCGAGCGATTTCAGCGCGAAGCGTCCGACCTTGAGAGGGCCGTTCGGCGCACGCGCATCGAGCCCTTCGATCGCAAGCTCGCCGATCTTGCCATGCTCGAGATTGAAGCGCACCGAGGACAGCTTGAATGGACCCTCCGGGGTTTCAACCGAAAGACCGCGGATTTCGGCATTGCCGATTCCTGCGCCCGAATAGAGGCGCGCGACCTTTTCCAGCACCTCGCGCGCCTGTGCCGGACTCGGCGGTGCGCTGCCCTGCGGCGGGATCATCGCCAACAGCGCCGGCAGTTGCATCCGCGACGGGTTGATCTTGACGTCGTCGACGGTGACGCCCTCGATCCGCATGTTCAGGCCAGGCATGGCAGCGACGCCATCAGCTTTGGCCGATATGACATAGGGACCGACCGAAACACGGCCCTGAACCCGATAGTCCCGGTCGTCGTTGGCCTTGGCCGGATCAAACATCGCCGCCATCGCAGCGACGTCGATGTCGGTCGTGGCGATATTGGCGAGCTCGCCGGTCATCCTGACCGGCTTGCCCGCCTGCGGCTGCGTATTGATCCTGAACGCAACCTTGTCGGTCTTGCTGGACGCGATCTTTCCGTCCTTCAGATTTTCGATCACAAGGCCCGAATAGTCGAACGTGCCGCCGGCGCCGTCGCCCGCGTGTGCCGCGGCGCTGAAGGTCATCGTTCCGCTCAATGTGGGGATGGTCACCAACGAGGCGTTGATGCTCGCGACCTGGGCGAATGCAAACCGGTACAGCTCGATGAGCGACGATGAGGCCGGCAGCTGCGGCAGGGAGGCGGGACCGGAATAGTCCTTCACCGTGATCTGCGGCGCCTTGTAGGTCAGGATGGCGATGGTCGCCGTCGGTCCCGTCGCGCCGATCTCGACGTCATTGAATGCGATATTGTCGGCGGAGATCCGGCCCGCGTCGAGTTGACCGAGGCCCGTCAAGGTGAGGCTGGCAATCCTGACGTTGATCGGGGGCTGCGTCCCCGACTCGGTGGCAATGTCCGAAATCGTCAGGGTGCGGCTCCTGGTGTCTAACGCGATCTTGCCGTGGCTCGCCTTGGCGCCGTTGGCGCGGACCTGCTCGAAGGCGGCCTCGACGTCGCGGGTGACCCGGCGCTGGGCATAGAAGTCGAGACCGAAATAGCCGCCGGCCGCGAGGACTGCGACGGCGACCAGGCCGAGCAGAATTTTCTTCATTCGGTCAACTCCGGATCATCGAGGAAAAAAAATTGCCAATCGGCGGTCGGAAGGTGCAGCATCGATGAAGGGGCCCGCCCGGGCCTGTTGACGAGGACAGTATCCGATGTTGCATCCAAGCGGCGGGACATGCTTCACATCCGGCTCGATTTACCGGACAACTGACTTTTGCCTGGATTAGCACAGAAACAAGAAATTTGGGCCGGAAACGCGGGGAGCACGCATGTCGTCATCGTCTGAAGAACTCCATAACGCCGCGCTCGCCTATCACCGGCTGCCGCGACCGGGCAAGCTCGAGATCCAGGCGATCAAGCCGCTTGCCAACCAGCGCGACCTGGCGCTGGCCTATTCGCCGGGCGTCGCCGCCGCCTGCACCGAGATCGCCAATAATCCGGCCGAGGCGGCGACGCTGACCGCCCGCGCCAATCTGGTGGCGGTGGTCTCGAACGGCACGGCCGTGCTCGGGCTCGGCAATATCGGCCCGCTGGCCTCCAAGCCCGTCATGGAAGGCAAGGCGGTGCTGTTCAAGAAATTCGCCGGCATCGACGTATTCGACATCGAGATCAACGCCGACACGATCGAGCGCGTGGTGGAGACCGTCGCGGCACTGGAGCCGACCTTCGGCGGCATCAATCTGGAGGACATCCGCGGGCCGGAGTGCTTCGAGATCGAGACCCAGCTCAAGGAGCGGATGAAGATCCCGGTGTTCCACGACGACCAGCATGGCACCGCCATCATCGTCGCGGCCGCGATCGTCAACGGGCTGCTGCTGAACGGCAAGCAACTGTCCGACGTGAAGATCGTCTGCTCCGGCGCTGGCGCGGCCGCGATCGCGACGCTCAATCTCCTGGTTTCGATGGGGGCGCAGCGCAAGAACATCTTTGTCTGCGACATCGACGGTGTGGTCTATGAGGGCCGCAACACCACGATGGACCGCTGGAAGGCGGTCTATACCCAGAAGACCGACGCGCGCGTGCTGGCCGACGTCGTTCCGGGCGCGGACATCTTCATCGGGCTGTCCGCGCCGGGCGTGCTGAAGGCTGAAATGGTCAAGCAGATGGCCGACAAGCCGCTGGTGATGGCGCTTGCCAATCCGGTGCCGGAGATCATGCCGGAAGAGGCGCGCGCGGCGCGTCCCGACGCGATGATCTGCACCGGCCGGTCGGACTATCCGAACCAGGTCAACAACGTGCTGTGCTTTCCCTTCATCTTCCGCGGCGCGCTCGATGTCGGCGCCACCGCGATCAACGAGGCGATGAAGCATGCCGCGGTCGATGCGATCGCGCAGCTCGCGCGCGATCCGCCGTCGGATGCGGTGGCCCACGGTTTCGAGAGCGGCGAGACGCAGGGCTTCGGCCCGGGGTCATTGATCCCGAGCCCGTTCGATCCGCGCCTGATCCTGCGCATCGCACCGGCCGTCGCCAGGGCCGCGATCGAGTCCGGCGTCGCGACCCGGCCGATCGCCAACTTCGACGAATATGCCGCCAGCCTCGAACGATTCGCGTTCCGCTCCGGCCTCACCATGAAGCCGGTGTTTGCCAAGGCGAAGACCCAGCCGGTCCGCGTGATCTACGCCGAAGGCGAGGACGAGCGCGTGCTGCGCGCGACTCAGGTGGTGCTCGAGGAAAAGCTGGCGCGGCCGATCCTGGTCGGCCGCCCGTCGGTGGTCGAAACCAGGATCAAGCGCTTCGGCCTGTCGATCAAGGCCGGCCGCGATTTCGACCTGATCAATCCCGAGGACGATCCGCGCTACCGCTCCTACGTGCAGTCCTATATCGACGTCGCCGGCCGTCGCGGCGTGACGCCCGAGGCCGCGCGAACGGTGGTCCGCACCAACAACACGGTGATCGCGGCGCTGGCGGTCTCGCGCGGCGAAGCCGACGCGATGCTGTGCGGCGTCGAAGGCCGCTATATGAGCCATCTGCGCCATGTCCGCGAGATCATCGGCTTCCTGCCGGGGGTCAGCGACTATGCCGCGCTGGCGCTGATGATCACCTCCACCGGCGCCCATTTCCTCGCCGACACCCAGGTGCGGCCGAACCCGAGTGCGGAGGAACTCGCCGAAGTGGCGTCGCTCGCGGCGATCCATGTCCAGCGCTTCGCTTTCAAGCCGAAGGTCGCCTTCGTGTCACATTCCGACTTCGGCAGCTATGATACGGAGTCCTCGCGCAAGATGCGGCGGGCCACCCAGCTGTTGAAGGACAAGCATCCGGAGCTCGAGGCCGACGGCGAAATGCAGGGCGACACCGCGCTGTCGGCGGTTGCGCGCAAGCTCGTCCTGCCGCAATCGCGGCTGGAAGGCGAGGCCAACATCCTGATCATGCCGAACCTCGACGCCGCCAACATCGCCTATCAGATGATCAAGTCGCTGGCCAACGCGTTGCCGGTGGGGCCGATCCTGATCGGTCCGGCGCGCCCGGCGCACATCCTCACGCCCGGCGTCACGGCGCGCGGTATCCTCAACATGACCGCGGTTGCCGCGGTCGAGGCCCAGGAGCGCGCCGGTCGCGCGCAGCCGACGCTGTTCGGGTGAACCAGCGACGTCGGACGGATTCGATTTGATCGAAGCAGGCGGGGCGGCCATACTCGCCCCGCCTGCTTCGTCCGATTTCTGCCATCCAGTGAGGCCGACCCATGCCAGCGTTCATCACCTTCGGACGGATTCTGTTCGCCGTGCTGTTCCTCTATTCGGGGGCGAGCAAGCTGTTCGGCATCCAGGCAACGGCGGATCTCCTCACGGCCAAGGTGACGATCCCCGCCATCGTCGCGCCCTATACGCAGCAGATCGAGACCTTCGTCGGGATGCCGTTCATGCAGCTGCTGGCGATCACGATCGGTGGCTTCGAGATCATCGCGGGGCTGATGATCGCGGTGAACGTACTGGCAAGATTCTTCGCGATCCTGCTGATCATCTTCGTGTGCTTCACAACCTTCTATTTCCATGATTTCTGGAATCAGCCGGCGCCCGACAACGCCAAGACCCTGATCGACGCGCTGAAGAACCTGTCGCTGATCGGCGCGCTGTTCATCATCGCCGGCTACGGCCGCGGCCCACGCCGCGACGACCCGGCGTATGGGGACGTGTAGCGCGCCGGAGCACTGGTCAGGCAGGCCGGGAGAGCGGTCGGCAATCAGTCCGCGATGCGGGGCGGGGCGATTTCCCGCATCCACCTCGAGATCGTCGCGCTGTCGGCATCGGCCGCTGTTCGGTCGATGCGGGTGCCGAGCAACGCGGCCGCACGCGCTGCGCGGGGCGTGATGCCGTAGGCGGTCTTGAACGAGCGGGTGAAATGCGCGTCGGTGCCGAGGTGCCAGCGCCTTGCGACTTCGCTGATCCTCAGGTTGTGTCCGTCCGACCCCGCAAGGTCGAAAAGTGCCCGATGCAAACGTCGGCTGCGGATGTATTCGGCGATGCCTCCCACCGGCGCGAACAGCCGGTAGAGCGAGGCCCGGGACAGGCCGAAATGGACCGCGAGCGACGCGACCGAGAGCTGTTCGTCACCGAGCTTCGCCTCGATATGCTGCCTGATCCGCATCAGCGATGCATTCGCGGTGACGCCACGGTCGGCATCGCCCCGCTCGAGCTGGCCCCTGAGGCAAGCTGAGAGCAGTGAGATCGTGCCTTCGACCACCGATGGGTATTCCTCGAATGTCATGCGCGGCGCGAACTCGAACAAGGCCGTGAGATGCCCGGCCAGCAGGCGTCCGACTGCGCTGCTCGCCGGTAGCACGAGGCCGTGCAGGGCATCGACCTGCACGATGTGGGCCGCGAACATCGGCCGCGGCACGACGAGGGTCACGTTCTCGAAAGCGGTCGCTCTGGTCTCCAGCGTCTGGGCGAGGTCGAACGCACAGATGTCGCCGGCGCGCACGCGGACCGGCATTGCGCCGGCAACGCCGTCGAAGCCGCCCTTCAGATAGAGCTGCAGGATGATGTGATCGACACCGGACCGCGCCACCGTCGCGGCGGTGCGCAGGAAGCGCTGGCCGCTGGCGCGACTGAACCCTATCAGCAGGGGTCCCATCGCATAGGAACAGAGATCCGCCGAGAATGGTGCAGGTTCGCCGCGCGCCAGTTCGTCGACGTCGAACAGCGTGGCGACTGCTTCCTGCCAGGCTGCGATGTTTTCATCCGGACCCATCCGTGCGGCGGCAAAACCGAAGGTCGGTAGCAGGGACGACACGGAGGCAGCATCGCCGGCTGCTTCGGCCGTTGGCCGCTCGCCGGTCGTGGTGGGGTCGTCGGTCATTGTGGCAGGAGCCCAGTCTTCTCGGGAATTCGATTTCGCATCCGGCTCGGGGGATAGGCCGCAGGTCGTGCCATTCCCTTGATGAATCGTCTCTGAAGACCCGGGTATAGGTCGCCGCTGTCGGAACGGAAAGTCGCCGGCGGGCCGTTTGGCGCGACCCTCGTCATGTTCCATCAAGATCATGGCCGCGCGGCAGGGGCGATCGCTCGTCCGTCGCGATACCCCAGTTTGCGTTTTTGTCTCAGTCTATTGATCTGGCGTTTCGCGAGCATCAGCTTGTATTGACGATATTCATCCCATGCCGGTTATAGCTCGGCGCGCGTCGGACACCGACGCAGGCCTGCGCTCTGGTTTCCTCGAGAGACGGAACAAGCCGCTGGTTTGGGACCGCCGTCGGGGCCGATTGCTGGCTCTTGGCATATTGTGCGAGCCGGCTTTTCGCTGGCCGGCGGCGGTACCAGTTTCAGGCAATTGACGGGTTTCGGTCGATTGACGTGGCGAGAGCGACGAGGGTCGTGCCCTCCGTTAATCCGCGCGCCGCCACGGCGTCACGCTGACATCGTGCTCCGCATCGATCAGCTGCGGCGTGCCGGCGTGAAGGCCGTGCGCCGCTAGCACCTGCTGCGGGGTGCGGGCAGGGACGCCGGGAAAGCACGGCTCGCCGTCAGGGATACGCACCTTCGGCGCGACCGAGAGCCAGAATGTGTCGTAGCGGTCCATGAACATGCCGAACACGGCGGGACCGCCGATGATCGCGACCATGCCCGAGCTCACGCCGGCCTCGCGGCTCGCGGTCTCGAACGGGCAGCCGGCGGGATTCCACAGCAGCGCCTTCGGATTGTCCGGGTCGGGTGCGATCGCCGCGACCTTGCCGGTCAGGATCAGGCGGCGCCGTTTCGGCGCGTTCGGCTGCTCTTCCTGGGAGTGGCGGCCATGCACGACGAGATCGGCACGGTCGAGGGCGGCGGTGAAGAACCGCTTGTCGCCCTCGATCTTGAGGTCGTCGGGCATCACATTCCGCGCGTTCGCCAGCCGGCCATCGGCGGAGACGATGACGAAGCCCTCGATACGCAACCCAGACACTGGAAATATCGCCGGCGCGCTTACTGATCGACTGTCGTCACGACGCTGTTCACCGGCCGCGAGCTCACGGTCGGTAGCTTGACGTCCTTGGCGAGCTCCTGCTCGTATTGCGGCAACACGGTCGCCGGGAATTTGGCGCGCATCGCCACCACCTTGTAGCCGCCGGCCTTGAGCTGCGTCAGCAGCGTCGGCAGGGCTTCCGCGGTGTGCTTCTGGAAGTCGTGCATCAGGATGATGCCCTTGCCGAGCTTGGCGAGCTTCTTCATCACGGTGTCGATCACCTGTTGCGGGTTCTTCGACTTGAAGTCGAAGGAGTCGAGGTCGCAGGAGAAGATCGCGATGTTGCGGTTGCCGAGATAGGTGACCATCTCCGGCGGGTGCTGCAGGGCCGGGAAGCGGAAGAACGGCGAGGGTGACGTCTCGAGCGCCCACTTGACCGCAGCCAGGCCGCGCTCGATCTCGTCCTTCTTCTGGTCCTCGGTCAGCTTCTTGCTGTTCAGATTCTCGTGCGACCAGGTGTGCGAGCCGACGGTGTGGCCGGCGGCATAGACCTGGCGCAGGATCTCGGGGTGATAGGTGGCGTGCTTGCCGATCGGGAAGAAGATGCCCGTGGTGCATTCATCCGCGAGCGCCTTCAACACCGCCGGCGTGTTGCCCGGCCACGGACCGTCGTCGAAGGTCAGCACCACTTCGTGATCGCGCAGGAAGTCGAGCTGCTTGAAATGCTCGAAGCCGAAGCCGGGACCGCCTGTCGTGTCGATCTCGACCGTGCGCGCGACGCCGAGCGCGTTCGGATTGTTGCAGGCAGCGCGCGCCGGCTGCGGCGCTTGCTTCGGCGGCACTTGAGCGGCCGCTGCGGCGGGCGCAGGCGCTGCTGCAGCAGGGGCCGGGGCTGCGGCCGCTGGTGCTGCCGCCGGCGCCGCGGCGGTGCCCTTGGTAGGTGGCGTCTGCGACCAAGCTGCGCTCGAGGCGAGCAACGATACGGTCCCTGCGAAAATCAGACCTGCCGCAATGCGCATGGCGTGTTCCCTGCTGATCGCGCTCCAGATCGCGGTATTGCCGCAACCGGACCGCTTCACCCCCAACTCATCGTACCCTAGTCGCAGTGGCGACGCCAAGGCAATGAACGTGGCGGGGGGGTGTCCGAAATCCCAGTTAATTCCGTGGATTACCCTAGCCCCTCAGGCCGCGGCCAATGCCCGTGCGATCCCGGTCTTGATACGGGTGTCGTCCGGCGTCACCGACTCAGGGAAGACCTCGGCGATATAGCCGTCGCGCCCGATCAGGTATTTGTGGAAATTCCAGCGTGGCACGTCCCTGGGCCGAGCCTCCGCCGCCCAGCGGTAGAATGGATGTGCGTTCGCGCCCTTGACCACGGCTTTCGCCGCGATCGGGAAGGTGACGCCGTATTGATGCTGCGCGGTCTCGGCGATCTCGGTCGGGCCGCCGGGCTCCTGGCCGCCGAAATCATTGGACGGCACGCCGATGATGACAAAGCCGCGGTCGCGGAATTCGGTCCACAATTGCTGCAGGCCGGCATATTGCGGCGTGAAGCCACAGAGCGAGGCCGTGTTGACGATCATCAAGGGATGGCCGGCATAGTCGGCAAGCCGAATGTCGCCGCCGGCGAGCGCCGGAAATGAGAAGGCGTAGGCTGTGATCCGGCTCATCGCGGGTTGCTCCGCATGCAGCGCACGGGATCCTGCAGCCGCGGCGAACGCCGCCACGATCAGTGTCCTGCGGTCCATCATGGTCTCGTCCCCGGAACAGATGCTCCCAGGGATCATAATCCAGAGTGGAGGCGTAGGCCTTCAAGAAGGCGTTATGTCCGGGTCTAATGCAGCGGCAGAATGAAGTCGGTGCCTTCGCCGGTCTCGCCCTGGTTCACGCCGAGGTCGGAGACGATGATCGATCCGCCGGTGCCGAGCGCTTCGTTGATCCGCGCCATCACGTCGGCCGGGATCGAGATGCGATCGAGCGCCTCGGCCGGGGTGTCGGTCGCCGGCTGCGGCTTCGCCTCGACCGGGGCTGCGGCCGCCACCTTGCGGCGATGCGAGGCGCGCTCCTCGACGTCGATGCGGGCGGCGCTGCGGGTCGGCAGCGTCACCACCGACCAGCGCAGCAGGTTCGCATCGGTCTTGTCGGCTTCCGCGGTGAACACATGCGTGCCGAGCGGCCGGTCGCTTGCCGCGATCGTCACCGGCACCTCGAACAGCGGCGCGAAGTTCTGCCGCACGTAGAGCCTGGAATCCTTGCGGCTGATGAACACCGCGATCTGGCCGGCGCGCTTCGACACGTCGATCCTGGCGACGCCCGGCAGCCGCGCCGGATCCTTGGCCACATCCTTGTTGACGTCGGCTGTGTCGGCCGCGGTTGCCGCCTCAGATGGCCTGGCAGCGGCCTTGGCGGTATCCGTCGTCTTGGCTGCATCCGACTTCGATGTATCCGTTCCGGGCGCGTCGGCAACGCCGGGCTTGGCGGCGTCTGCCTTCGGCTCGTCGGCCTTGGCTTCGGCCTTCACTGGGTCCCTTGCGGAAACCTCGGACTTCGCCGTGTCGGTGCTGCCGGTGACTTCGCCGACGGTCTTGTCGTCGCCAGCGGCGGAATTGGCCTCGGCCGGCTTGTCGGCTGCGGCAGTCTCGGTCGCGCTCGCCTCGGACTTGTCAGCCGCGATCTTCTGCGCAATGGCGTCGCGCGCGGAGGAGGACGCATCGGACATCGTCGCCGACGCGCTTGCCGCCGGCATCGCGCTGCTGGCGTCGGCGGTGTGGGTGTTGTCGCGCAGTGATGCGGCAGCATGGCCGACGCTGCTGCGCAGGTCGAGGTCGGTCTGCGGCTTGTCCGCGCCCTTGTCGCTCTTCACGCCGAGCGGCGCATCCATCTTCAGGATGTCCTCGGCAACCGGCTGCTGTGGCGCGACCTTCTGCGTCACCAGCAGCGGATGCGAGAAATTCTCCGGCGAGATCGTGCCCGGCGTGACGAATACGCGGGCGCCCATCCGCGTCCAGTTGTACATCTTGACCGCAAACGACATCGGCATGCGGATGCAGCCATGCGATGCCGGATAGCCGGGCAGCACGCCGGCGTGCATGGCGATGCCCGACCAGGTGATGCGTTGCATGTACGGCATCGGCGCGCCGCTATAGATGTTGGACTGATGGTACTTCTGCTTCTGGATGACGCTGAAGACACCCATCGGGGTCGAATGCCCCTTCATGCCGGTCGATACCGGACTCTCGGCGTAGAGGCCGTTGGCGTCGTAGATGCTGACCCGCTGCTGGTCGATCGAGACCGAGATGATCAGGGGGCCTTGCGGCTTGCGGCCAGCCTCCTTCTCGATCGCCGGACTTTTCTTGGCTGTATTACGCTTCGGCTTCGGCCGGGGCTGCTGCGGCAGCATCGGCTCGACCTCGCCGTAATAGGCGGAGTCACGGTTCCAGTAGAACAAGGCTGCATCGGCCTGAGAGGAAGAGGCCACAGTGCCGGCCGCCGTCAGAATTGCAAACTGCCAGAACCGCCCATTCGCAGAATCAAAAATCGAAATCCGACGTCCGCTTGCGCGCATATTCCGAATCCCAGTCCAAGCTATCTGTTGGTTGTCGCAGACGCCGAACACGTTCACCAGCGCAAGCGATCTAACCCTTCCGTGAGGGGCGGATTTTCGACGAAAGAGTAGCAAAAAAGCCTCACAGGAGGTTAAAGCGCCCGGTCCGTTCACCGAACTGTCAGCGCCTTCCTGTGCGGCGTTTGCGCACTACATAGGCGGGAACCACCCGGCCGGAGACCTCGATGAGAAATGTGAGCTTGTGTGACGTGCGGCTGTTGCCTCGATTGGGCGGCGCGGTGCTGCTGATGTTGCTGGCTTTGGGGCAGCCAGTTCCCGCGGCCGCGGCCGACGAGCCGGACCTGATCTTTCGCCGCTCGACGGTGTTCAAATGGGTGAGCCCCAACGACAAGCTTGCGACCTATGGCGTCGACGACCCCGAGGTCGAGGGCGTCGCCTGTCACTTCACGGTGCCGGAGAAGGGCGGCTTCAAGGGTTGGCTCGGCCTTGCCGAGGAAGTCTCTGACATCTCGCTGGCTTGCCGCCAGATCGGACCGATCCGCTTCAAGAGCAAGCTTGGCCAGGGCGACGACATGTTCAGCAAGCGGCGGTCGCTGTTCTTCAAGAAGATGCAGATCGTGCGGGGCTGCGACGCCAAGCGCAACGTGCTGGTCTACATGGTCTATTCCGACAAGCTGATCGAGGGCTCCCCGAAGAACTCGACGTCGTCGGTCCCGATCATGCCTTGGGGCGCGGCCGACAGTACCGCCGTGCAGAAGTGCGGCGAGTTCATTCAGTAGCTGGAGCAGGGACTTGGCCCTGTTGGCTGAAGCGGCGGGCGAGCTAGCGCTTGGTTTGCCCGAACTGCTTCGCACCGATGCTGACGCCTGGCTTGACCTTCGAGTCGCGGCAACCGACCAGGCGGACCAGCTTTTGCTGCGCGCACTCATTGTCGCCCATCACATAAGCGCCTTGCTGCGGCATCGCGGCCGTCATCTGCTGCTGCTGGCCGGATTTGCTCGCCGCGGATTCATTGCCAACACCGATGTTGCCATTTCCCACGACTGACATCCTTCGTTGGATCGGATCACAACAACCGTTGGATCGGGAATCACCACAACGCGCCACCACGAAGATGGTTGCACGACGCCCAGATGAGTCGGCCGAACCGCCGACCGGTTCACGTCCCCTTGCTGGGCCGCTTCCTGTCTCAGCAGAGGAAAGTTAAGAAAACGCGGTAGGACGCTCGATTTGCACGCATAATCGAACCCTCCACTGCCCGGCAGGTTGAACGCTCGAAATCTTGAGCAGGCTGGCTGCAGTGTCGCGGCTACTGAAAACATTGGGGTTTTCCGGCGAATGTTTCGTGGGCTGCCCGCCGACGAAACAATTGTCCCGGCGACGAAACCATTTTCTGCTTGTTCCGCAGAACTCCGGAAACGGCAGATCGTTATCAAACCGTCAACACAACGGCGCCGGGCGCCGAACCGGAATGACGGAGACTGTCAGATGCGGACCATGAGCCTGATCCTCGCCTTCGCTTTCGTGATGGTGGGTTCGTCGATGGCTGGTGCCCCGGACAACGGTTTGCCCGGTATCGGGACCTTCTCCTATAACGGCTCGCCGGTGGTCGCCTCGGCCCCGATGGTGATGGCGCTGGTCAACTGAGCGCGACGTAAAAAGCAGAACTGCCGGTAAAAGCTCCCCATGTCGCTCCGTATCTGTTCCGCCGCGCTCCTGGCATCGCTCGCTCTGGCCGGTTCCGCGCAGGCCCAATCCCAACTTCCACTCGAGTCGATGCAGATCCGCTCGCTCTACCGGGTGCCAGAACCGCGCGATGAATTCGTGCGCCAGTGCGCGCCGCATATGCTCGGGCGCTGGGCGCATCCCGAAGCCGTGTGCGGCTGCTTGCATGACCATGCTGCTGCGACCGTGGACGATCCCGATCTGCGCCAGGCGCTGCTGCGCGGCATCAGCGAAACCGGCGTGCCGACCATCGAGACCGATTGGGTGCCGCCCTCCAAGCAGGCCGAGATCGGCCCGACCTTCACCAAGATCGCCAAGCCGACGCTGCAATGCATGTTCGAGCCGATCTCGAACTGAGCAACGTGACAAGGCGCAGTGATGCAGCAAGCGCCTCGCGACAGCGAGGCGCTTTACCTTTTGGCGAGCCGCGGCACGCAGCTGCTGGTGCGCACGACGCCGTTCTCACTCAGTCTGGAACCAACGATCTGCTTGATCTGTCCGGCCGGGCACGACCCGTCATCGACCAGGACGCGCTGGCCGACCCGGAGATCGACGATGTCGGCTTCGCGCATCACGGCCTGCTGGGCGGAGGCGGAGTGAGCCATCGCACCGATGGCGACGGTGCCGATCAGCGCGACCAATCCGAAGCGCAGCATCCGAGCCTCCTTCACTTGCTCTGGATCTTGAGCCCGTCGGGGCCGACATTGATCTGCAGGCCTTCCGGCTGCTTCTTCGCCTGGTAAAGATTGTAGCCGAGCATGCCCGCGATCACGACCAGCGCGCCGATCACGAGATACAGGACGTTGCGATTGGGCATCCGGTATCTCCTTAGGCGGACACTGACTCGACGACTCAACGCGGGCGACCTTAGTCAGGTGGTTGCGATTCTCCTAGAGCGCCGCGGCGCGGCGGATGCCTTGACGGATATCTTGCGCGTCGCGCGCAGCGCAGTCAGCGTTGTCCTTGCCAGTTGTTCCGCCGAAGAGACAAGTTGCGGAACCGGGTGACCGGAGAATCCCAGCACGAAGCCGGGCAGGGGCCGCGCGCGGTGATAAGTCTCGGCGAGCAGCCAGCCGCCGACGCCGGCACTGGCCTTGGCCTGCGCGGCAACCAGCGGATCGGTTGCGGGATCGAGCCGCGCCACGAGATGCAGGCCTTGCGACGGCACCGGAACCGTGAGTTCGCCCTCGGATGCACGGGTGAGTGTCGACGCCAGCACGTCACGTGCCTCGCGATAGAGCTTTCGCGATTTCCGCAGGTTCGCGGCGAAGGCGCCGGAGTTCAGCATGTCCGCGACCGCGCCTTCCATCAAGGTGCCGGGAAAGCGATCGAGCGCGGCGCGCGCCGCAGTCACTGGACCGATCAAGGCTTCGGGCAGGGCGCAGTATCCGATCCGCAATCCCGGAAACAGCGTCTTCGCAAACGTGCCCATGTAGATTACGCGGCGCAGATGATCGATGCCGGCGAGCGACAGCAGTGGCGCGCCGTCATAGCGGAACTCGCTGTCGTAATCGTCTTCGAACACGAAGGCGCCGGCATCTCGTGCCCAGTCGAGTAGTTCGAGCCGGCGCGGCATCGACATCTGCACGCCGAGCGGAAACTGGTGTGACGGCGTGACATAGGCGGCGCGCGCGGCGGAAGCGGATGCGCGTCCCTTGTCGATGCGCATGCCGGAGCCATCGACCGGCACCGACACCGGGCGATAGCCGCAATGCTCGATCGCGCGCCGCGCCGCCGGATAGCCGGGGTCTTCGCACCAGACCTGGTCGCCGGGCTTGAGGATGGCGCCGAGCACGATGCGCAGCGCATGCAGCGTGCCCGAGGCCAGAATGATCTGGTCGGGATCGCAGCGCAGCCCGCGCGCCGACAGCAGATGGTCCGAGATCGCGGCGCGCAATTCGCTGCTGCCGCGGGGATCGCCGTAGTGCAGATGCTCGGCGCCGAAGGCGCGCAGCCTGCGGCCGGCAAAGGCGCGGAAGCGCTGCAGCGCGCGGTCATCGATATGGGTGCAGCCGAGCGAGAGCGCATTGTGCTGCGGCGGCTCGATCTCGATCCTCGCACGCCGCGGCGCGCTGGCCTGGGCCGGAATGCGCGCGGCGACGAAGGTGCCGGAGCCCGTGGTCGCCACCGCAAAGCCGTCGGCGATCAGCCGCTCATAGGCCGTGGTGACCGCGTTGCGGCGGAAGCCGGTCTGCTTGGCCAGCGCGCGCGACGGCGGCAGCGGCTCACCCGGCTTGACGAGGCCGCCGACGATCGTGTGGCACAGCGCCTGGTAGAGCCGCTGCTGCGAGGCCGCGCCCTGCGTGATGTGCGGGCCGGTGAGGTCGAGCGGCAGCTCCGCCTTGCGCGCTGCGGGCTTGCGGGAATTGGTCGGAATTTTTCGCATGGAATTGGCACTATCGCAGACCAAATGGGCCGCTACAACTCTGGACAGATTCCAGATTTCGAAAGGCACTGCCGTGACCGAAGGCGCGTCCACTCCGTCCTACCCCATGTCGTCCCGCAACCGGGTCAAGCGCCGCCATGACCGCGGATTCTACGACCACGCCACCGTGCACAGGATCCTGGACGCCTCGATGCTGTGCCACGTCTCCTATGTGATCGACGGCCAGCCCTATTGCACGCCGACCTTCTTCTGGCGCGAGGGCACCAGGCTCTATTGGCACGGCTCCAGCGCGAGCCGGATGCTGGAGAACCAGTCGGAAGGCCAGCGTGTGTGCCTGACGGTCGCGCATCTCGACAGCCTGGTGCTGGCACGCTGCGGCTTCAACCATTCTGCCGATTATCGCGCGGTGATGGCGTTCGGCTCGGCCTATCTCGTCACCGATCCCGAGGAGAAGGAGCGCGCGATCGTCGCGATGGTCGACCGCTTCTTTCCGGAGCGCACGGCGAGCCTGCGCGCCAGCAGCAAGCAGGAGATCAAGGCAACCTCGTTCATCGCGATGGAGATCGAGGAGGCCTCGGCAAAGGTACGCGCCAAGGGCGTCGCCGACGACGATGAGGATTACGAGTTGCCGATCTATGCCGAGCGCATTCCGGTGCGCACCGTGCTCGGCGCGCCGGAGCCGTGTCCGCGGCTGCTCGACGGCGTGACGCGGCCTGCGACGCTCGATGGCTATTCGGAAGGCCGTCTGCTCGAAGATGCATTGCGAGATGCCTATTTTGCGCAATACCCGGAGGGATAAATCGGGTTACGGTGCGGCTCCCGCCTTTTCTGATGTCCCCCATGGAGCTGCCGCATGACTGCCGAGACTCAACAACGAATCCTTGATGCCGTTGACCAGGGATTCGATGCGCAGCTTGCGACCACGCAGGCCTTCGTCGCGATCCCCTCGACCCGCGGCGCCGAGGGGCCGTGCCAGGACATGATCGGCGATCTCCTGCGCGAGCGCGGCTATGAGGTCGACGACTGGCACATCAATCTCGACGAGCTGAAGGACCTGCGCGGCTTCGGCCCGATCGAGCATGATTTCTCGAAGGCGCGCACGGTGGTCGGCACCTACCGCCCGGCGACCAATGCCGGCAAATCGCTGATCCTGCAGGGCCACTGCGACGTGGTGCCGACCGGGCCGCTCGAGATGTGGGAGACGCCGCCGTTCTCGCCTGTGATCAAGGAAGGCAGGATGTACGGCCGCGGTGCCTGCGACATGAAGTCCGGCACCATCGCCGCGCTCTATGCGCTGGATGCGATCAAGAAGGCCGGCCTGAAGCCGACGGCGCGGATTCACTTCCAGTCCGTGATCGAGGAGGAGAGCACCGGGGTCGGCGCGCTCTCGACCTTGCAGCGCGGCTATCGCGCCGATGCCTGCTTCATCCCGGAGCCGACGGGCGGCAAGATGATCCGCTCGCAGGTCGGCGTGATCTGGTTCCGCCTCAAGGTGCGCGGCTTCCCGGTGCATGTGTTCGAGGCCGGTGCGGGCTCGAACGCGATCATGGCGGCGTATCACCTGGTGCACGCGCTGGAGAAGCTCGAGATCACCTGGAACGAGCGCGCCAAGGCCGACCGCCATTTCAAGGACGTCAATCATCCGATCAACTTCAATCCCGGCATCATCAAGGGCGGCGACTGGGCCTCCAGCGTGCCGGCCTGGTGCGATGTCGACTGCCGCATCGCGGTGCTGCCGGGCTGGTCTATCGCCGAGTGTCAGAAGGAGATTTTGGCCTGCGTGTCGGCCGCGGCGCGCGACCATCGCTTCCTCTCCAACAACCCGCCGCAGGTCGAATGGTCGGGCTTCCTCTCGGAAGGCTATGAGTTGGTGAATTCTGAGGCGCCGGAAGCCGCCTTCGCCGGGGCGCATCACGCGGTCTATGGCGGCGCGGTGGAAGATCGCGCCTTCACGGCGTTGACCGACACGCGCTTCTACGGCCTGAACTACGACATCCCGAGCCTCTGCTTCGGCGCCAGCGGCGCGGCGATGCACGGCTTCAACGAGTATGTCGAGCTGGACTCGCTGCGGAAGGCGACCAAGGCCATGGCGCTGTTCGTCGCGGAATGGTGCGGGGTGGAGAAGGCGTAGCTTCGTTGTCCGCTCGTCATTGCGAGCGAAGTGAAGCAATCCATTTCACCACATACGGAGACATGGATTGCTTCGTCGCTTCGCTCCTCGCAATGACGGCGGTCAGATCATGCGCCCTTCGGCCACAACGCCTTGACGATCGCATCGAGCCCATCGGTTAGCGCGGCGGGGCCCGGTTGCAGGATGAGCGGCGATTTGATTTCGACGATCCGGTCGTTGCGTACGGCCGGAATGTCACTCCAGCCAGGGCGCTGACGGATGCGGTCGGGCACCACCTTCTTGCCGCACCAGGATGCCAGGATCACGTCGGGCATCGCCGCACGTACGGCATCAGGCGTGACGATGCGGTCCTTGGCCGCCTTCTGGGCACGCAGATGTGGCAACACGTCTTCGCCGCCGGCGATCTCGATCAGTTCGGACACCCAGCCGATGCCGCTGATCAGCGGATCATCCCACTCTTCGAAATAGACTTTTGGCCGCGGAGCCGGACGCGGCGTTGCTGCGATTGCGGCGAGCCGTTGCTTGAGGCTTTGTGCCAACTGCCCGGCGCGATCGGCGGCGGCGACCATCGCGCCCAACGTGCGGATCATCGCAAGGATGCCGGCTACGTCGCGCTGATTGAAGACATGGACCGCGACACCGGCCCGCACGAGGTCGGCGACGATGTCGGCCTGGAGATCGGAGAAGGCGAGTACCAGGTCGGGGTCGAGCGCCAGGATCTTCGGGATGTCGGCGGAGATGAAGGCCGAGACCCGCGGCTTTTCGCGACGGACCTGCGGCGGCCGCACCGCGTAGCCGGAGACGCCAGCGATGCGGTCCTGCTCACCGAGCAGATAAAGCGTCTCGACCGTCTCTTCGGTCAGGCAGACGATCCGGCGGGGAGGGAAGTCACGCATCGCGGACGGTAGGCAGACTCGCCAAGGATTGTCACGGCAATGTCACGACGGCCATGACGTCATTCGCCCCATTACCTCGCACGTCATTGCCGGGCTTGACCCCGCAATCCATCATGCAGAGCAAGCTTCCCACGAAGAACGATGATGCGCGGGTCAAGCCCGCGTATGACGCCAGAAAAACCGGAGGAACCTGATGACACCGCTCGAGAAGATCCAGTCGATGAAGATGCCGTTTGCAGAACTGAAGGGCGTCATCTTCACCGAGGCCAGCAAGGATCGGGTGATCGCCAAGATGGTGGTACGGCCGGACCTCTGCACCCTCCATCACACCGTCCATGGCGGTGCGGTGATGGCATTTGCGGATTCGGTCGGCGCCGCCGCCACCGTGGTCAACCTGCCCGAGGATGCCAAGGGCACTACGACATTGGAGAGCAAGACCAACTTCATCGGCGGGGCCAAGGAGGGGACCATCGTGATCGCGACGGCAACCCCAGTTCACCGGGGCCGGCGGACCCAAGTCTGGCAGACCAGGCTGGAGACCGAAGACGGCAGGCTGGTCGCCGTCGTCACCCAAACGCAACTGGTATTATGATGAGGCAAGGATGTGATTTGGAGATCACATCATTGTTTACTTAAATGAATCTTGGTACTTGAATATATGGTGCGACGCACAATATAGGAGCTGCTAGGGACTCGACGCCTCCTCGAGGGCTACCAAGAGGAGTTATGAAATGAACTATGATTCCATCCGTCCGACGTCCGCGAAGGGCACCGTGCGGACGTTGAGCCAGCAGGAGGAGCTTCCTCTGCTGCGCGATCATTTGCTGCGACTGGATCGTACCAGCCGCCATGATCGTTTTCATGGCTTCATCGACGACAGTTTCATCCGTCGCTACGCCGAGCGTTGCGCCAACGACGGCACCGTCATCATCGCCTATTTCGAGGATGGCGTAGTCCGCGGCGCGGCCGAACTGCATCCGCCGGAGCAGTCACCGGACGCGCAGCCCGAGATCGCCTTCAGCGTGGAGCGGTCGGTGCGGCGCAAGGGAGTCGGCAGCACGCTGTTCCGCAAGCTGATCGCCGAGGCGCATGCCAAGGGCTACGGCAGCCTGCGCATCACCACCGGTGCGCAGAACGACGCGATGCGCGCGCTCGCCACCAAGTTCGGGGCGCAGCTGAGCTTCCGTCACGGTGAGTCCACCGGCAGCATCGACCTAACGGAGCAGCACCAGCCGGAGCCCGCGCCGGCGATTGCCCCGGTAACGCCGGTCGAGGCCGCGCGCGCGATTGTCGACATGAACCGCGCCTATTGGCGAATGGTGATGCAGATGTCCGGCTGGGGCCGGGCTGCCTGAGCCATCGGTCTTAGATCTAACGTAAAAAGGGCAATCCGCTCAGCGGATTGCCCTTCTTCTTTGAGCAATCGGATGTTGTATTTCAGGTGCCGGTGCGCTTGGCGGGCGCGAGACGGCGGACCACGCGGCGCTCGACCACGACCGAGCGCTGCGCGCCCTGCTCGCCGGCGATCACACGGGTCGCCGTGCCGGTGCGGGCGCTGACGCGCGCGGTCTTCTTCACCTCGGCCAGCACCTCTTCATAGGGTAGCCCCATCAGCGACGACGCGATCTCGGCCTGGGCCTCCACGTCATCGGTGATGCCGATGGCGGCGAAGATTGCCTCCTCCAGCGTCGGCGGATCATGCCGCACGCGCCTTGTGCCGTACTTGGTATTCCAGTCTCCGCTCATCGCCGCCTCATCTTTGAATCGCGGGAGATACGTAAGGTCCCCAATGTTGCATTGCAATATGAATATGAGATGGCAATCCAGCCATGCAGCTAGAGTCTCTCAATCTTGTGAGCGTCGTAAAGTTCGATGGCGGTCGCCGCGGCCGCAAGAGATTGCAGGGAGCGGACGAAATCGCGTGACGCGGGGACCGCGAAATGCGCCGCCAGCGCGGCGCGGTCGGCCCATTGCTCGAAAAATACCAGCTTGAGCGGATTCTCGCAGTCGACATGAACCGCGTGCGAAATGCAGCCGGGCTCGGTGCGCGAGCGATGGACATGCGCGAGGCTCAATCGCCGCACCTCGTCGAACGAGTCGGAGCGGGCGGTGACGCTGCCGGTGACGACGATCATGATCTCCCCCCTGTTGTTATGGAGCGGCTTCCGCCCCTGACGCGCTCATCGGCTGCGGCCAGCGCTTCAGCGCGGCGCGGCCGGCATCATTGAGTACATAGATGCCGCGCTCGGCACGATCGAACCAGCCGTAGACATTATGCAGCAGGATCTTGCCGGCGTCAGGAATCTCGACGCGGAGGTCGCGCACCCGCCGGGGGCCATCCGACAGTGCACAGGCGCAGGCCAACGCCTGCTGCCGGTAGGCGGTCATGATCGGCGCCCGCGTCGATCCGCCCATGGCGGGATCGCCCTTGCGCTTGCGATGCTCGGCGATCAGGCGCGAGCGCTTCTTCGGATTGCGGCGCGGTGCCGCGGTTGGTGGCGGCACCAGCACCTCGACGTCGCCGCGATCGGTGACGCCGAGCATCCCGAAGCCGAGCCGCCGGCACAGGTTGCGATACCGCGCGTCGCTCTCGCGGCCCTTGCCGCGGGCCGACACCTTGGCCGCGATCCACACCTCATCGGCCGCCGCGGCGCGATCGACCGCCTGCAATATCAATTCGAGATTGAAGGCGAGCTTCAGCTCACCGATCACCACGACAGGCGGATCGCCGTCGCTCAGCGCCACGAGGTCGCACCCTCCGATCTCGCCCTTCACCGTGAAGCCGAGCTTTTCCAGGAAGTGTTTGACGGGCAGATAAAGCGCGGTTTCCAACAGGCAGGCTCCTGCGGCATCCTGCCGCGACTCAGGTGCCCAGCATAGCGCGGAATGGTACTCCCTAAGCCGGATGGAATTTGCCCAAAGCGCGGCCAGGCGGCTATTATTGGACCGGACAGGGCGCGACCATTTCATGATCCGGAACGGCCTTTATCACATCACCGTCGAATTTCTCGATGGCGTCTCTGGCGGCAACCAGGGTGTCATGGTGCTGCGCGACGGCCAGATGCGCGGCGGCGACTCGTTCTTCTTTGCCCATGGCAGCTACACCGCGGCCGACGGCAAGTGGAAGGGCGAGGTCACCAACGAGGAGCACTCGCCGACCTATGGCGAGCGCCCGGTGTGGGAACGCAAGGTGGTGACCATCGGCTTCACCGGCACCTATACCGACCAGACCGCCGAGGGCGACGGCATGGCGCTCGCCGGTAAGCAGAGCATCCGCTTCAGGTCGAAGCTGCGGCTGTTGGTTGCCGACTAAGACGCCGAGCCAGGCCTGCAAGGTCGCGGTCGGGGACATCGGCCGCCCCGCGGCGTCCGGGTCGCGCGCGATTGACCTACGGCTTTCTTGCTAGCCTTGTCCGCCTGGTGACACCGATTGAAATGTTACTGCTTGTTGCGCGGATGGCACAGGGGCCCCAGCCCAGATCGATTAAGTTCCAACCCGGACTTGGAAGGTTAAGCATCACTGGGGCCAAGCGTGATGTCGGACACCGTCAGCCTGTCTGGTACACCAAGTGTCGCCGACGCCGCGGCTGCTGCCGCGCGGTTCGGCGTGAAGATCATGACGCGCGGCGAACTCGCCGGTTGCCGCGCCTGGGCTGACACCTTCGCTGCCCTGCGCAAGGATCGTCGCTACTACGAAATCCTGGAGGATACGCTCCGCGACGGCGTTGAGTACCGCTACGTCGCGATCGTCGACCGGGCCGGCTGCATCCAGGCCGTCCAGCCGTTCTTTCTTCTCGACCAGGACATTCTCGAAGGACTTGGCGCGGAATGGCAGGTTTGGCTGGCGCGCATCCGGCGCTTCGTTCCCCGATTTCTCAAGATGCGCACCTTGATGGTTGGATGCTTCGCCGGGGAAGGACATCTCGGCGCATCAGACACGGTCCCACCAGGCGAGATGGCGGAGATTCTCTGCCGCGAGATCGTCAATCTCGCTAGATCGTGCCGGGCGCAGCTCATCGTCCTGAAGGAATTCCCTGCGCGCTATCGGCCGGTGCTGGATTGCTTCGTCCGGCACGGCTTTGCCCGCGCGCCGAGCATGCCGATGACGGTGCTCAATATCGAGCACGAGGATTTCGACGCCTACATGCAACATGCGCTGCCGCGATCGGCGCGGTGGCAGCTTCGCAAGAAATTCAAGGCGACCGACGGCGTACCCCTTGTCCTCACCGTCACCGATGATGCCGGGGATGCCGTCGACGACATCCATCCGCTCTATCTGCAGGTCTTCGACCGTTCGAAATTCCGTTTCGAGAAGCTGACAGCCGAGTATTTGCGCCGGGTCGGCAGTGACATGAAGGACACGGCCCGCTTCTTCATCTGGCGGCGGGGCGGGAAGGTGATTGCCTTCAGCCTCTGCATGGTCGAAGGCGACAGCCTGTTCTGGGAGTATGTCGGGCTGGACTATGCTGTCGCCCTTGACCTCCATCTTTACTACTACACCATTCGCGACATGATGAACTGGGCGATCGCCAACGGTTACAGGTGGTTTCGCAGCACAGGTCTCAGCTACGAGCCGAAATTCCGGATGCGGCATGAGCTCGATCCGCTCGACCTCTATGCGCGTTTTCGCTCTCCGCTTCTGAATGCGATTTTCAGGCTGCTGTTGCCCTGGATCGTACCGGCCCGCTACGACGAGACCCTCCGAAAGTTCGCGAACTATCGCGATCTCTGGTAGCGGGTCCGTTCGGCAGCGACAGGCTCAAACCCGCCCGTTGACCGGCAGCAGCGCGCCGGTGACGGCGCTGGCGGCATCGCCGGCGAGGAACAGGATCACCTCGGCGAGTTCCTTCGGCGTCACCCATTTGGAGATGTCGGCCTTCGGCATCGCCGCCCGATTGGCTGCGGTGTCGATGATCGATGGCAGGACGGCGTTGACCGTGACCTTGCCCTTGAGTTCCGCCGCGAGCGACTCGGTGAGGCGATGTACGCCGGCTTTCGAGGCCGCATACGGACCCATGCCGGCCGCGGCCTGCAAGGCGCCGAGTGCACCGATATTGATGATCCGTCCGGCGCCCGATTTGATCAGGTGCGGAATGGCCGCGTGCGATGTGTTGAAGGCGGTCATCACGTTCATCGCATACATGCGCTGCCAGGTCGCGGGATCGCCATCGCTCACCGCTTCGAAGGTAAAGCCGCCGGCGATGTTGATCAGCCCGTCGAGTCGGCCGAAATGCGACGCCGCCTTGTCGATCGCAGCCGTCGCCTGCGCGGTGTCGGTGAGATCGACATTGCCGAGCTCGATACGATCGGCCGTCGCGGCAAGCTGCGAGGCCGCATGATCGATGCCGGCAACGCGCGCGCCGCGCGCCAGGGCTTCTTCGGCGACCACTTTGCCAAGCGCGCCGAGCGCGCCGGTGATGACGATGGCTTTTCCCTTCATGGCGGTCTCCGTATCAGCAACAGGTTGCTGCCCACTATGATCAGGCGGATTTCATTTGCAATGCCGCCAATTTTGTCTCCTACTGCGCGCATTCATCAATTCATTCGCCTCAAGGATGTTTGCGATGCCGACATCAAGGCCGTGCGAAACCCATCTCGAACTCGTCAAGTTCGCTCATCGGCTGCCGCACTTCGCGGAAGCGCTTCGGCATCAGCGCAAGATCAAGGTGGTGACGCTCGGATCATCGTCGACCGCGGGCGCCGACAACATCCTGCCATTTCCGCCGCGGCTCGAAATCCTGCTGCGGCAACGCTTCTTCGGCCGGATGATCGATGTGATCAACCGCGGCATCGGCGGCCAGGAAGCGCCGGAGGAATACTCGCGCATCGAGTCCGACGTCACGGCCGAGGCGCCGGCGCTGGTGATCTGGCAGGTCGGCACCAACGCCGTCTACAAGAGCTACAATCCGGCCGAAGTGCGCGCCACGCTGGAGGCTGGGCTCGACGTGCTCGCGGCGGAGCCGCTCGACGTGATCGTGATGGATTCACAATACACGCAGGCGATCGTCGGAACGGACGCTGCGCTCAACCTCGCCAACGCGATCATGCCGATGATCGCGGACGTCACCTCGAGCAAGGGCGTCAACCTGTTCAGCCGTTTCGCGCTGATGAAGCGGTGGGCCGATGCCGGGATTCCGCTTGGCGAGCTCGACGATGGCGGCCAGCTTCACACCAGCGAATGGGCGACCAATTGCGTGACCCAGTCGCTGTTCGGCGCGATCGACGAAACCTTGAAGCCGGAGGCGATCACGTAACGCTGACTACGTAAGACTACGGAGGTGGGCCGGTTCGATAAAATTTGCAGCAGTTCTGTAAGTCGTTTTCAGAACCCTTTGCTTAGAAGCGGAACTCCAGCCAAGGTAGGGGTTACGCGAATGGGAAATCTTCCGGATCACGGTTTACCGCTTGTTCAGCTTAAGGAGCAGCGGCGCGATCTCGTGGTGGCGCTGCAAAACCGCAAAGGACCCGTGGGCAGCTGGGAGCTGATGCAGATCGCAGCAATTCAGCAGGCAATCTCGGCGTTCGAGGATGTGATTGCCGACCTCGATGCGGAGCTCGAGCTCGAGGCCGCGGCGGCCTGAGCGAAGTAAAATAGTCAGGCCTGCAGATAGCGGCCCTCAAGCGCCTTGCGCTCGGCCTGGCCAAGCCCGAGGCCTTCGCGGAAATATCCGTCGAGGCTGCCATAATCGGCATCGATCGCCTCGAACGCCGCCTCCAGAAACGCCGCGCGAACGGTGCCGAGCACCTGCTTGACGTCATCAGGCAGCTCGGTGCTGTGGGCCGGGTCTCGCTTGTAGAACTGGTTGGTCAGGAGATAGTCGTCCGCGATCACCTGACCGGACACGCCGAGCGCGTGCAGGATCAGCGCGCAGGCAAAGCCGGTGCGGTCCTTGCCTGCGGTGCAATGGATCACCAGCGGGGCGCTGTCCTCGAGCAGATGGGCGAACAGCGTGCGGTAGCGCTGTGTGTTGTCCTGCACATAGCCCCGGTAGGAATCCCGCATCACGTCGATCGCATCGGCTGCCGATAGCTGCCGCTTGCTGGCGATCGCCCGCAGCGAAGCAACCACCGTCGGCTCGACCGGCAGTGAATGCACGGTCACGTCGCTCATGCTGCACAGCGCATCGGCGCGCTCGGCGACACCGCGGAAGTCGAACGCGCTCTTGACCCCGAGCGAGCGCACCACGGCGACGTCCTGCTCGGTGAGATAGGCAAGATGGTTGGAGCGGAAAATCTGCCGCCAGCGCACCGTCCGGCCGTCGCGTGTCTGGTAGCCGCCAAGGTCACGAAAATTGCTGGCGCCGGCGAGATTGAGGTGACGGGCAGGGGCTTCTGACATCGGGCGGGCCTGTTGCAGCTCATGAGCTCTTGGCGCAAATATCCTGGCGCAGAAATCCTGGCGCAGGGGTGTCGGCGCAGACAGGTTTATAATGAGCCTCTCGGGGGGAGAATATGACTTATCGCGGAGGCGCCATTCTCGCAGGCGTAATTCTTTTCGAGATTCTTGGGCCCTCGGCAGCGCCGGCGCAATCCGCCTTCCGGAATTATCACTGTGCCGACGGCACGCAATTCATTGCGGCGTTCTTCGGCGGGGATACCCGCGCGCATCTGCAACTCGACGGCAAGGCGGTGACACTGACGAAGCGTCTGGCGCTGACGGGCATGCGCTACAGAGGCGGTGGGGTCACGCTCGAGATTACGCGGGCTGGACTGACCCGGCTCCGGCACGCGAAGCGGCCGGTGACGGCCTGCGAGCCGGCATGAAAAAAGGGCCGAAACGCTGCGTTCCGACCCTCTCTTACTTGGCTGTTGCTGTCTGACGTTTTTGCGTCGCGCCTCTCTGCCTGATCCACATCAGTGATCGCGGCTCGGCTTGGCGTCGTCGATGGCCGCCTGATGGTACCAGCTCTCGCTGCAGGCGGAGGTCTCGACCTCAGCGGCGAGCTCGCGCGCCGTCCGCATCTCGCCGTAGCGTCGTCCGCCGAGAGCCGCGCGGCCCCCTGCCGGGAATTGATAGATCGTTGCCGATCCCTGATTTTGGCCCGTCGTGATCATGTCAAAGTCTCCTATGGCCGGAGCGAGCCTCCATGGTGCGCCCGACTCATTCGCGTGTCGTTACCGTCATTTTGATATCGGCCCCGGCTCGGCGGGGTGCAAGTTGACCAAGAAATAGTCGTCAGCTGTCTAAATCGTGTGCAAATCGTCGTTTGCATCCTGCGAGGCAGGATGCAGCTGACCAACGCTTGGGCCGAGCGGATGGTTGCTCGGCGCCCGATGGCTGGACACGGACTGTCACACGGCGCTGCCGCTGCATTAATCGGCGGCCGACGCCGTAGCTGAATTTGCTGCAGAAACGGGCGGCGGAGGGCGCTGAGAGAAGATTTTGGCCGACGGTGGTGCGCGCCGGCTGCGCTGCTTTGTCGCAGCTGAAAATGCGATGTCCGCTGTGGACATCCGCGAGGAGGGCGGGTGCCGCAGTGCAGCGACTGGCATTTTAATTGCTTAGTAAGAGCTGGCCGATGGTGGCCGGGTACGCGTGCGGCGGCCGACTGGCTTTCGGTTCCTCACGGTTTTGCATCATCAACAGAGAGGTTCAATGACCAAGTACAAGCTCGAGTATATCTGGCTCGACGGATATACGCCGACGCCGAGCCTGCGCGGTAAGACGCAGATCAAGGAATTCGCGTCGTTCCCGACCCTCGAACAGCTTCCGCTGTGGGGCTTTGACGGTTCGTCCACCCAGCAGGCTGAAGGCCACAGCTCTGACTGCGTGCTGAAGCCGGTCGCCTGCTATCCCGACGCCGCGCGCGAGAACGGCGTGCTGGTGATGTGCGAAGTCATGATGCCCGACGGCAAGACGCCGCATGTGTCCAACAAGCGCGCCACCATCCTGGACGACGACGGCGCCTGGTTCGGCTTCGAGCAGGAATACTTCTTCTACAAGGACGGCCGCCCGCTCGGCTTCCCGGAAGAGGGTTATCCGGCTCCGCAGGGCCCGTACTACACCGGCGTCGGCTATAAGAACGTCGGCAGCGTCGCCCGCAAGATCGTCGAAGAGCATCTCAATCTCTGCCTCGCGGCCGGCATCAACCACGAAGGCATCAACGCCGAAGTGGCGAAGGGCCAGTGGGAATTCCAGATCTTCGGCAAGGGCTCCAAGACCGCCGCTGACCAGATGTGGATGGCCCGCTATCTGATGCTGCGTCTCACCGAGAGCTACGGCATCGATATCGAATTCCACTGCAAGCCGCTCGGCGACACCGACTGGAACGGCTCGGGCATGCACGCCAACTTCTCGACCAAGTATATGCGCGAAGTCGGCGGCAAGGAGTACTTCGAGAGCCTGATGAAGGCGTTCGAGAAGAACCTGATGGATCATATCGCCGTCTACGGCCCGGACAACGACAAGCGCCTGACCGGCAAGCACGAGACCGCGCCGTGGAACAAGTTCAGCTATGGCGTGGCTGATCGTGGTGCGTCGATCCGCGTGCCGCACTCCTTCGTCAACAATGGCTACAAGGGCTATCTGGAAGACCGCCGTCCGAACTCGCAAGGCGACCCCTACCAGATCGCTTCGCAGATCCTGAAGACGATCTCCGAGGTTCCGACCGGCGCCAAGGCTGCGGCCTAAGCAGCTATCGGAGCCGGATGGAGCCATCCGGTATCGCAATCGGGTCCGCCAGGGCGACTGCCTCGGCGGACCTTTGCATTTTAACGACAGTCTTTGCGGCGGGCCTGCCGCCGAAAGCGGTTTCGCTGCGTTATGAACCGCGCTAGACAACGGTTGTATCTTGGCTGCCGGGGACGCGGCGCTTGTTTGAGGGGTTCTACAAGGTTCGGTTCGAGCTGGGCGGCGCCGTCGGCCGCAGCGTGATGTATGTCGGCGACGGCAAGATGCTCGGCGGCAATTCGGCCTTTGCCCATATCGGCACCTACGAGAAGACCGGCGACGAGGTCGCGGTCGAGATCCAGACCGTCCGCCACAACCCCGATCCGAACTACCGCGCGATGGCCGGCACCGATGATGCGACGCTGCTCGCCAAGGGCGGCCCGGACGGCGAGCTCTACCGCTTCAAGGGCGAGCTCAAGGAATTGCCCGGCGTGCCGTTCCAGTCGGTGATGACGCCGATCACCGAGGACGAGGCCCCGATCGCGGGCGGGGTCGGCGAGGGAGGCGTCGTCAACGGGCTGTATTCAATCCACATCCAGCTGCTCGACGGTGTCGACGGCAATCTCACGGGCGTGATGCTGCTGAACAACGGTCGCATCCTCGGCGGCGACGCGTTCTTCTACTACCTCGGGACCTACACCTCCGAGAAAGGCCGCTGGAAGGGCCAGATCCTCAATCAGGAGCACACCTCGGCGATGAGCGAGAATCCGGTGTTCGGCGGCCATGAGGTCGGCATCGGCTTTGCCGGGACCTGCGACGCGGAAGGCGCCGTGCTCGAGGCAACGGCGCTCGCCGGCAAGCGCAGCCTCCGCCTCAAGGCCACCCTCAAGCTGATGCGGCGGGCGTAAGCGGGATGGACAATTCGGTTCGCGTACTCTCGACGCTGGCGCTGAAGGGCGCGGTCGCGCGCCTTGCCGCGGCCTACCAGGCGGCGAGCGCCGTGCGGATCGATGCCGATTTCGCGCCGACGCTGGCGCTGCTCGAACGCCTGCGCGAAGGCGAGGCCGCCGACCTCGTGATCCTGACCCGCGAGGGCCTTGACGAGATGACCGGCGAGGGCCGCATCGCGCGGGACAGTGCTGTGGATCTCGCGCGCTCCTACGTCGGTGTCGCGGTGCGGGCAGGCGCTGCGCATCCCGATATCGGCAGCGAAGCCGCATTGCGTGCGGCGCTGCTCGGTGCGCGGGCGGTGGCTTATTCGCGGCTCGGCGCCAGCGGCGTCCTGTTTGCGCAACTGATCGCGCGTCTCGGCATTGCCGAGGTGATCAACGCCCGTGCGGTGATCATTCCGGTCGGCTTCACGGCGGAAAAGCTCGTCAGCGGCGAAGCCGATCTTGCGATCCAGCAGATCAGCGAGTTGAAGCAGATCGATGGCATCGAAATCGTCGGGCCAATCCCCTCGGGCCTGCAGACGCCGGCGGTATTCTCGGCGGGCCGAATGGTCGCCTCAGAGCGCGCATCGGCCGCCGATCACTTGCTGCGGTACCTCGCGTCGGCCGATGTCGCGCCGGTGTTGCGCGAGACTGGGCTCGAGTCTTGGCTCGAGCCTTGAATTTGCCTGCACCGCGACGCAACCTGCCGGTCATGTTCAGACCTCTCCATGCGATCGTCCTTGCCGCGGCGCTGGCCGCGCCTGTGCTGGCTCATGCGCAATCGGCCGACCTCGTGCTGTGCGACCGGCTCGCCGCCGATCCCACCGATCCCGACAAGCCGGCCGACGTGAAGGGCGTGCCTGAAATCGCGCCGGCAGATGTCGCGACCGCGATCAAGTATTGCGCAGTTGCCGCAAAATCGTCGCGCCGCGCGATGTACGAGCTCGGCCGGGCCTATGCCGCCAACCGGCAGACCGCGGAAGCCATGTCGGCTTGGCGCAGGGCAGCCGACAAGGGCTCGACATCGGCGATGGTCGAGCTCGGCGTGCTCTACGGTAATGGCACCGGCGTTGCCAGAGACGAGGCGCAGGCGCGCAAATTGTTCGAGCGCGCGGCGCAGGCCGGCAATGCGCGCGGCGTCAGCAATCTCGCCGCGCTCGGCGGCGGCGGCGCGGCTGCCGATCCGGCACGTGCGCGCGAATTGCTCGCCAGGTCGGCCGAGACCAACGCGGAGGCGCAGTACCAGCTCGGCCTGATGCTGGCGGAAGGCAAGGGCGGCGCGCAGGACGATGCCGGCGCGCGGGCGCTGTTCGAGAAGGCCGCGGCGCAGAACCATCCGGGCGCGCTGGAGCGGATGGGCGCCTTCGCACAGGCCGGCCGCGGCGGTCCTAAGGATAGCGATGCGGCAAAAGCCTACTACGAACGGGCGGCCGCGCTTGGCGACGAGGACGCCAAGAAGGCGCTGGAGCGCGCCCGCTGTCCCTACGTGATCAAGGACAAGCGCGGCAATGCCGTGACCAACCTCTGCTTCTAGTCAAACTGGAACGCTCGCCGCGGCTGGTCGTTGACATGCGAAAGACATCGGCGAGGCGCTGTCATGATCCGTAAGTTGCGTTCCGGCGAGCACCGGCTGTATTCCCGCAAGGTCAATCCGAAGACCGGCAAGCGTCGCAATCTCGGCACCTTCAAGTCGCGCGCCGCGGCCGAGAAGCACGAGCGCGACGTGCAGTATTTCAAGCGCCACTAAGCGTGTACGCTACGGCGGGCAGGCCGCCCCGGTCTTGACCCAGGCCTCGACCAGCGCGCCGGCCTCTGCCTGCGTGCCGGGCGCCGGCGAGCGGCCGAGGCCGGGATGCCAGGCCCAGCCGACCAGCGTGTCCTTGCCGATATGGTCGATCAGCTCCTCGACCTTGCGGCCGCCGTTGCGCGCAGGGTCGCGGATTTGCTGGCAGATCTCGCCGATGGTCTTGCCGGCCCAAGCCATCTCGCGCGGCGCGAGATGCCATTCGGGATGACCCGGCACGTGGCCGGGATCGAAATTGGCGCGCTGGTGGCAGATCGAGCAGCGCATCGCGGTGGTGCCGTGGCCGTCGGCGCCGCGCGTGACCGGGGGCTGGTGCATGCGGCTGACATCACCTTGCCGCGGGCTGTCGCCGGCAGGATGGCAATTGGTGCAGCGCGGATGAGTCAGCACCTTGCCGAGCTCGGTGAAGATCGCCGCCGAGCGCTGTTCGATATTCTGTATGCCGGCAAAGCTTTCCGGTGAGGCGAGGGCGTGGCTCGCGCTCTCCGACGCCGCATAGCCGGCGCACAGGCTGGTCGCGAGCGCCGTCAGCACCGCAATGATCCGAAACCGCGTTTCCGATGTCATCGCGCGTGGGCTCACTTGTTGGCGGTCAGATACCGCGTGGCATCGGCGAGGATCACGTCGCGCACCGCCTGATGATATTTGATGTAGCCGGTGCAGCGGCACAGATGGCCGTCGAGCGCATCAGCGATGACGGTTTCGAGCCGGTCGCGCGGCACAGGCTCTCTGGCCAGCAATTCGAGCAGCACCTGGCCTTCGTTGAGGAAGCCGGCCGTGCAATAGCCGCACTGGAACGCGAAATGGTCGATGAAGGCGCGCTGCAAGGGCGAAAGCTCGCCGTCCTTGGCGTGGCCCTCGACGGTGCGGATCGCCTTGCCGTCGAAATTCGCCGCCGGCACCACGCAGGTCGGGCTGGTGTAGCTCGTGCCATCAGGGTTATCGATGATGACAGCGCAGCTCAGGCACTGCGCGGCGCCGCAGCCGAACTTAGTGCCGGTCATCCCGAGCATCTCGCGAAGGAAATCGTTCATCGAGAGGTCGTCGCGGACCTCGATCGGGCCGTGCTTCTGGCCGTTGATGGTGAGGTTGAGCGTCGTCACGCAAGCGCCCCCTTGAGCAGGCTCGTTGTCACCGGCAATGAGCGGAAACGGTGGCCGGTGGCATCGTTGATGGCGTTGAGCAGCGCCGGCACGATCGGGATCATCACCACCTCGGCCATGCCCTTCGGCGGTTCGTCCGGCGTCAGCGGCGGCAGCATCTCGATCTCGAGTTCGTGCAGCGGCAGGTCGGAGCCGCGCGCGATCAGGTATTGGCCGAGATTCCATTTGCCGTTGCCGGGTCCGCCTTCGAACGGCGGCAGGGTTTCCAGCAGCGCGTAGCCGACCCCCATGGCAAAACCGCCATGCGCCTGGCCGAGCACGACTTCAGGCACCAGCGCCTGGCCGCATTCGAACACGCTGTAGGCCTTGGCGATGCGCAAGATGCCGGTCGCGCGCTCGATCTCGACACGCACCAGCGTGCCGCACATCGAGGTGTAGGCGGTGCCGATCCGGTTGTTGTCGGTCGGCGGAAACTTGACGCTGACGCGGTCGATCCGCTCGAACCGGCCGTGGCCGCGGCGGATCGCGAGTGCATCGATCTCGGCGCGGTACTGCTCGCCGAACAGCGGGAAGCGCGCACGCGACCAGGCCCAGCGCGAGAAGCTGTGCGCGATTGCGCCGGTGACGAAGCCGCGCGCATGCGCGGTCGCCGCAAGTTTTGGCAGCGGCAGCGGCGCGAGATCATCGAGCACGAGCTGGCCATCGCTCCAGCGCGCTTTGTTCCATTGCCCGGCACGGGGATCGGCCTTGCCGACGTGCCAGAGCTCGAGCGCGGCCGGCCACAGGCCGAAGCGGAAGATGACGCGGGCTGCCTCGGCCGACGAATGCGTGCCGACATGGGCGCCGATCGACGCGCTCGTTGCCGAGCTGATCGCGGGCACCCAGCGCGGGTTCTTCTCGGCGAGGTCCTGGGTCTTCTGATCCATCGTGTAGGGATCACCCGACGTTACGAGCCCGAGCGCGTCGTAGCTGTCGACCCGGGAGACGGCGACCTCGTCGGCCACGGCGCCGAGATGGCCCGCAACGCGGTTGGCGAGCGCGGTGCCGACGCCATTGCCCATCTCGACGTGGTCGCAATGGATCGCGATCCGTCCCTCGGGATCGATCTCGACCCGGCCGAGCGAGCAATCCGCGCCCGAGCCGTAATCCTTGGTGACGCAGGCGACGCCGGTGCCGACCAGCCGGCCTTCCGGCACTTTCTGCTTGAAGTCGGCGCGCTGCCGCCAGATCGGATGCGTCTCGAGCTTGTCGAGGATGTCGGATGTGCGCACCGACACGATGTAGGGATTGCCGGTCATGGTCCGGCCGTTCTGCTTCAGCGCATTGTTGCGGCGGAACGCGATCGGATCGACCTTGAGCTCGCTGGCGGCCTCGTCGATCAGCACTTCGAGCGCGGTCATGGTCTGCAGCGTGCCGTAGCCGCGCATCGAACCGGCGGTGACGCCGCGCGAATGCACTGCCACGGTGGTGACGTCGACCTTCGGGATGTCGTAGATGCCGATCGCGGCGGTCGCGGCCACGACCGCGACATTGGCGGAGAAATTGGCGAGCCCGCCGCCGTCGAGCACGTGGTCGGCGGCGAATGCCGTGATCCTGCCGCTTGCACGATCGATGCCGATCCGCGAGCGCATCTTGATCGGGTGGCGCTTGATGCCGCCCTGGAATTGCTGGTAGCGGTCGTGCGCCAGCCGCACCGGCCGTCCCGGGAAGAACATCGCCGCGAGCGCCACGTAAAGCACGAACGGGGTGTGGTCGCGGCCGCCGAAGCCACCGCCGACATGGGCGAACTGCGCGTTGATATGCGAGGGGCGGAATGGCGGGCGGGCCTTGCCGAGCAGATGCGCGATCGACTCGGTCGCCTCATAGGGCGACTGCACGCCGAGCACCAGTTCGAGATTGCCGCTGTTGTCGCTGTACCAGGCGAGCCCGCTCTCGGGTTCGAGGAACATCGGATCGACCGACTGGGTCTCGAACTCGCGGTCGAGCACGAGCTGCGACGGATCGTCCTTGGCGAGCTGGGCGCGGATCGCTTCGCCATGGATCGCGGCTTTGGCGTAGTCCGCCTTGGTCTCCTTGGCGAGCGGCAGCCAGACCGGCAACGCCGCGTTCTGGATGCGGCTCGGTGAGACCCACCCGGCCTGGATCGGCGAGTAGATGTCGGGTGCCCCAGGCGTGGCGCCGGCGACGCGCGTGAATCGATAGGCGCCGAAGTCCGGCAGGACGACCGGCCCGGTCTCGTCGCCGAACCTGACGAAGCCGCCATCGCGCAGCGCAAGGCGGGCGCGATCGAAGGCATCGAACCGTTCGAAGATCAACAGCGCGACGGGTTGGCCGAGATAGAGCGGCGTTTTGCCGACCGGGCAGAACAGATCGCCGGTGTAGAACTCCGGCACCCGGGTCCCGATCCGGTCGAGATCTGCCGCTGTCACGACGACCGCGGGCTTTGCGGGACCGTCGAGGCGGGCGAGGTCCAAGCCGGCATAGACATGTGTCGCGTCGTCGGCGCGGACCAAAATGGCGTGCGAGGTGGTCGCAGGCCAGCCCGGCATGTCGATGGCGCGAAAGTCGGAGGCGTAGAGTTTTGCGCCGGTGACCTTGGCGACGCCGTCGACGCGGCCGGCGCCCCTGGCCGCCGGATTGAAATGGCCGCGCCCGGGCAGCGTCTCGCGAGCCGCGAAGGCCGGCTCCTTTGCCAGCGCCAGATGCGACAGGCTGACCGAGATGCCGCCTGCCGACAACCACTTCACGAATTCGCGTCGCGAGGGCTGCATGGTCTGATCTTTCATCAACACCTCGACGGCATATCGCGCCAAGGTTCAATAAACTGTGCAATACAAGCTGCAGTGTTGCGGCAAAGCGAATGCGATCGCAATGTCGCAATAGGTCGTAGCCGCGACCTCACTTGAGGTCGGCGATGGTGGCCGGTCCCGGACCTGATGTGATCAGCGTCGGCCATTGCTTGGAACCGAACGGCACCAGCGGTGGTAGGAAGGCCGTCATGCCCCGCTTCTTGGTCTCGGCGATGATCGCCTCGCGCGCGTCGCCTCCCATCAGCTCATAATCCATCAAATGATAGCTGCCGAAGAACAGCGCGCCCACCGAGCGGTCGGCAATGATCCGCGTCAGCGATTCCAGCATGTCCGACGGCGTGGTGGTGAAGGAGATCGTCTCGATCAGCATCAGCCGGTCGTTGATGGCGTCAGGGCCGAAGAACTGCGCCAGCACGCTGAAGATCACGTTGTTCTGCCGCGCCACATAGATCGTGTTGCTCGCCCCATAGGTCTTGTCCCAGTCCGGGCCGAGCTGGGTCTTCCAGTCGGCCATGACGCCCATCCAGTGCGCGACCTGGGTCTGCGCGGCCCAGGCGACGTTCCTGGCGAGCAAGGGCGCCTGCTTCTTGCCGAAGGCCTCGAGCGTCGCGAACGGGATCGCGCCGGCGCTGAGGCATTCGTCCATGAAGGCGATGTTGTTCTTGAGGATGGCGCGATTGTTGTCGCGCCAGTCCGCCTGCATCGGCGTGGCATCGAGCCCGTCGAGCGCCGACTGCATCCGGCTGCGATAGGCCTGCATCGAGCCGCGCCACGCCTTGTCGTCGGGATTGTCGACGTAGGGGCCGACCACCTCCGCCAGCGCCATCGTGCTGTGGCCGACCGATTTGAGCAGCTGATAAACCACCGGCACCTGCGGCGCCTCGGTCGGTGGCTTGCCCGGCCGGTACAGGATCAGGCGGCCGCCGGCGCCCGAGAACAGGCCGAGGATAACCGGATGCTTGTCGAGGATGTTCTTCTGGAAGATCCGCGCCGCATCCCCATAGAGCTCGAACATGCCGGTGTTGAGCGCCAGCACGTCCTTGGTCGCGACATCGGCCGGCGTCGATGCGGTCTTGCCCGAGATCGGCGCCATGTAGTCGGGCAGCGACTGGGCGAGCGCGGCGCCAGTGCTGCCGAGCAGCAGCGCCAACGCAGTGACCAAATGCAAACGATGGGTCATGTGATGCTCCTCGCAGCCTCCGACCCGCGCCGAAGCCCGCGATGCGGCCTCTCGACACTGGGGGGATGCTCAATACTTCTTTGACGCAAATGAACAGGGATGGTCGGTCCCGCATGACGCAACACGAAGAAGGCGGGTGCTTACAGCTAAGCGACGAATCGGCGGGTGTCCACACCCGGAGATGACCCCGGAGGTTGCATCATAACGTCAGTCGCCGCCGGATTCAGCGGGGCTTTCTCATTCAGGGAATCAATCGCGTCGACCGGCTTGTCGATGGCCTCAATCCTTGATCAGCAGCACGCCGCCGATGATCAGCGCGATGCCGGCCAGCCGCGAGAACGATACCGGATGCTGCGTCAGCCCGAACATGCCGAAATGGTCCATCGCGATGCCCGCGATCATCTGACCCGCAACCACCAGCGCCAGCAGGGTCGCGGCGCCGAGCGAGGGCAGCAGCAGGATCATCAGCAGGATGAAGACCCCGCCGAGGATGCCGCCGCTCCAGGCCCACCACGGCACAGCCGAGACCAGCTTCCAGGACGGCACCGGCTCGCGCGTTGCCACCAGCACGACCGCCATCGTCACGAGACCGCCGAGATAGCTGACGAGGCCGGCCCAGGCCGGCGAGTTCAGCGCGGCGCGGAGGTTGCCGTTCAGGACCTGTTGAACGGCCACCGCGATGCCGGCGCCGAGCGCGAGGAGATAGAGAAGCCAGACTTGCATGCGATGCCCCAGAACCGGTCGCCGAACGGTTTCCTGTCATATTCGATCTGCAACGATCGTGGCATGCATTGGCGCGCGGAGCGAAACCCGCGGAATGGGCTTCCACCGGCGTCCGAGATCGAATAAGAGGCCGCAACCCCTTAATTCCCCAATATTTGAGCATGATCCGCCTCGATAACGTCTCCAAGCAAGTCGGCCACCAGATCCTCTTCATCGAAGCCTCCGCGGCGCTCCAGAAGGGCGAGAAGATCGGCCTTGTCGGCCCGAACGGCTCCGGCAAGACCTCGCTGTTCCGGATGATCTCGGGCCAGGATATCCCCGATGAAGGCCAGGTCTCGCTCGATCGCGGCATCTCGATCGGCTATTTCAGCCAGGATGTCGGCGAAATGTCCGGACGCAGCGCGGTCGCCGAGGTGATGGACGGGGCGGGACCCGTCAGCGTGGTGGCAGCCGAGCTTCGGGAACTCGAGGCCGCGATGGCCGACCCCGACAAGGCCGACGAGATGGACGACATCATCGCGCGCTATGGCGAGGTGCAGCATCAGTTCGAGGAACTCGATGGCTACGCGCTCGATGGCCGCGCGCGCGAGGCGCTCTCGGGGCTCGGCTTCAGCCAGGAGATGATGGACGGCGACGTCGGCAAACTCTCCGGCGGCTGGAAGATGCGGGTTGCGCTTGCGCGTATCCTCTTGATGCGGCCCGACGTCATGCTGCTCGACGAGCCGAGCAACCATCTTGATTTGGAAAGCCTGATCTGGCTCGAGCAGTTCCTGAAGGGCTACGAGGGCGCGCTGCTGATGACCTCGCATGACCGCGAGTTCATCAACCGCATCATCAACAAGGTGGTCGAGATCGACGGCGGCCAGCTCACCAGCTACTCCGGCAATTACGAGTTCTACGAGCAGCAGCGCGCGCTGTCCGACAAGCAGCAGCAGGCGCAGTTCGAGCGCCAGCAGGCGATGCTCGCCAAGGAGATCAAGTTCATCGAGCGCTTCAAGGCGCGCGCCTCGCACGCAGCGCAAGTGCAGAGCCGGGTCAAGAAGCTCGACAAGATCGAGCGGGTCGAACCGCCGCGGCGGCGGCAGACCGTGGCGTTCGAATTCCAGCCGGCGCCGCGCTCCGGCGAGGACGTCGTCAGCCTGAAGAACGTCCACAAGGCCTATGGCAGCAAGCGCATTTATGACGGGCTCGACTTCATGATCCGCCGCAAGGAGCGCTGGTGCGTGATGGGCATCAACGGCGCCGGCAAGTCGACACTCTTGAAGCTGGTCGCCGGTTCAACCGAACCGGATGACGGCGCGGTCGCGATCGGCGGCAGCGTCAAGATGGGCTATTTCGCCCAGCACGCGATGGATCTGCTCGACGGCGAGCGCACCGTGTTCCAGTCGTTGGAGGATGCCTTTCCGCAGGCCGGGCAGGGCTCGTTGCGCGCGCTGGCCGGCTGCTTCGGCTTCTCGGGCGACGATGTCGAGAAGAAGTGCCGGGTGCTTTCGGGCGGCGAGAAGGCGCGGCTCGTCATGGCCAAGATGCTGTTCGATCCGCCGAATTTCCTGGTGCTGGACGAGCCGACCAACCATCTCGATCTCGCCACCAAGGAGATGCTGATCAATGCGCTCTCCGAGTTCGAGGGTACGATGCTGTTCGTGTCCCACGACCGGCACTTCCTCGCCGCGCTCTCCAACCGCGTGCTGGAGCTGACGCCCGAGGGTATCCACCAATATGGCGGCGGCTACACCGAATACGTCGCCCGCACCGGCCATGAAGCGCCGGGATTGCGGAGCTAGGATTGCGATCAAGCGCGCCAGTCTTGTAGCCCGGATGCAGCGAAGCGAAATCCAGGTCAGTCCTTCCGCTCGCCAAAGTCGTCGTTGTCTGTCGCTCCGTTGCCGCCCCAATCGGACGGCAATACACCCTGGCGGATGTATCGATGAAGCGACGAGTGCGGCCAGTCCCAGGCGACGAGGCCAGCCGGTGCTTGGCGGGATTGTAATGGATGTTGTCGACGCAACGCTCAAAGTCGCGTTCGTTGCGGACAGTGTGCTCCCAAAACCGCCGCTGCCAGAGGGCGTATTCGCCACGATGATTGGCTGAGAGTGGTGCACCAGCGGCAACCAGCCCGCGAGTGAAGTAGCTCTTGATCTGCCGCCATCGATCCGAGAAGTCGGCATCGCCGGACGGCAAGGTCATCACCGCGTGCAGGTGCTCGGGCAGAATCACAATGGCATCGACCGTGAACGGCTTTTTGCCGCGTGCTGCACGAAATGCAGCACGCAGTAGTTCGATATGATCGACAAGCAACGACGACGACCGGTCTTCCAATGTCACCGTGAAGAAGAACGTTCCGCCTGGCAAGAAGTTACGTCGATAGTGCACCATGCGGATAGATTACCCCGGATTTCGCCTCGCTTCATCCGGGCTACGAAGTCAAATGGCTCTATTCTGTAGCCCGGATGAAGCGAAGCGAAATCCGGGGCAGTCCTAGGGGTTCACGCCCGCCACCGCGCGCAAAAGGCTTCGACGTCGCCGGACTGAAATTCCGGCAGGCGCTCCCAGATGGTCTCGGGCGGCCAGTTCCACCAGGCGATCTGTGATAGCTCGGCCGCGATCTTGCGGCTGAACCGCTCCTTGATCGGCCGCGCCGGGACGCCGCCGACGATGGTGTAGGGCGCGACATCGCGCGAGACCACCGCGCCGGCCGCCAGCACCGCGCCGTCGCCGACGGTGACGCCGGGCAGCACGATCACGCCGTGGCCGATCCAGACGTCGTTGCCAATCACGACGCGGTCCGCGCGCCGGTCGCTGAAGAAGCCATGATCGCGCTCGGCCGTGGCCGCGTAGTATTCGGGGCAGTAGGTGAAGCGATGTTGCGAGGGGCGCTCGACCGGATGGTTGGGCGCGCCGATCCTGACCTGCGCCGCGATCGCGCAGAACCGGCCGATCACGGCATCGGCGACGATGCAACCGCTGCCGAGATAGGAGTAATCGCCGAGCTCGGTGTATTCGATCGCGGTGTCGCCGAGCACTTCGCAGCAGCGGCCGACCTTGACCTCGCGCAGCTTGACCGTCGGCTCGATGACGGTTTCGGCAAGCTTGGGGCGGGAAGGCTTCGGTGCGTTCATAGCGTTGTCCTCGATGCGGCGAGCCGTCTCAGTCGCATGATTTCTATTACGGCGAGATGACAAGGGCAGCAGGCCGAGCGCCGCGCTGCTCGCGGAGCAGTTTGGGCGCATAGCGCACTGCGTGCCGCGCGCCTTGTGGGGTTCGGTCCCGCTCGCTACGCTTCATAAAAAAGCGGGAGTGAAACATGAAGCAGATCAGGATCGGCGACATCACGATCGACGCGGTGATCGAGCGCGAAGGGCCGTGGCGGCGGCCGCAGGATTTCTTCCCGACCTATGACGACGGTGTGTTCAGGCATCATCTGAAGACGATGGAGCCGGAAGTCTTCGACGCCGCGCGCGGCATGATGATGATCACATACCAGACCTTCGTGGTGCGGACGCCGCGCTACACCATCCTGGTCGACACCTGCACCGGCGAGGACAAGGGCCATCCGCCACCGTTCGACTTCCCGGGCAAGGAGCGCTGGCGCAACGAGCTGTTCGCGCTCGGCATCTCCTATGAGCAAATCGATTACGTGTTCTGCACGCATCTGCATATCGATCACACCGGCTGGAACACCACGCTGCGCGACGGGCGCTGGGTGCCGACCTTCCCGAACGCGAAATACGTCTTCCACAAGGGCGAGTATGCGGCCTGGGAGGCCGAGTACGCCAAGGGCGCCAATCCGCCCGGCACGGTGTTTCGCGACAATTGCCTTCCGATCGTCGAGGCCGGGCAGGCGCTGCTGGTCGACGACGACTACGCACTCGACGACACCGTCACGCTGACGCCGACGCCGGGCCATTCGCCCTGCCATTGCTGCGTCAACATCTTCTCGAAGGGGCAGCGCGCCGTGGTCGCCGGCGACTTGATGCACCACGCGATCCAGTGCCGCGAGCCGGAGTGGTCGGCCAAGCCCGACTGGGACCCGAAGCAATCGGCGGTGTCACGGCGAAAGTTCTTTGCATCGGTTGCCGGGACCGACACATTGATCCTGCCGATCCATTTTCCGGCCCCGACCGTCGGCCTGATTAGGGCGGATGGCGACCGCTTCGACTATCGCTTCAAGCGCGAGTAGGGCGCGGCAGTCGGCGGCTCGAGGTCACCGCGTCGTGCTGGTCTGGCGCGGAACTTGGGTTAGAAACCGCTCGAGATCGCTGCAGAGGCGATGGGCAAGCTCCTCGTCGATCTCGAACGTCGCGACGGTGCCGGAACAGTCGATTGCGATGGTGCCGCGTAATGGTGCGGCGGAGACGGCCGATACCGCGATGTTGGTTGCTCTGTGCATGGTCATGTCGTCAACTTTCCTTGATGGCAGGTTGCCGCCAATCCTCATCTCGGAATGACGGCTCGTCCCTTTCGCTTTCGCTCTTCGATGAATCGCACGCCGATCTCGGTGCCGTCGACCCGAACCAGCTCGCAGCGGCGGAACGCCAATCCGCGCGAGGACAACACAAGGAAGAACTCCTGGGCCTTCAGCACATCAAGCGTTCCATCGACCTCGAGTCGGGCACCGCTTTGCGAGACGTCGAGCAGGATGCAGCTTCGCCGCCACGTGCCGTCGACCCCCATGAGGTTGACGGGATGACGCGTCTCGAGCTTGACGCGCTCCGCCCTGCGGTCACCATACGTCATGACGCCACTCATACTGCCTGAACGGGTTTCGCAGCGAGGCCGGCATCGATCGCGGCGCGGATTGCGTCCCGAAACTCGGGGCGTGCACATTTGAGCAATCGGGCCTGCTGGCGCGGCGTGGATCGCTTGATGAGGTCGGCAAGCACGTGGTGAGGCAGGTCCTCGCGCGAAACCAGTGCGGCTGCGATCTCCGCGTCGCGCTCGGCGGCGTCGACCATCATGGCAAGGCCTGCGCTGGTGATGTCGGCGCCAGGATTGCGCGCGAGCGCGCGAAGCACGTTGCCGTCGCCGCGCATCAGCAGAATGTCCGTGAGCTCCTGGTTGACGGCCTTGCGTCCCGCGATCGCGCAGAGATGTCCCTCGGCCCGCATCCAGGCAATGTCGATCAGATCGGCGTCTGGAATGCACTCGCATGTTCGCAGGATCGGAGCGGCAACATCGGCATCGTCATGGTTGGCGAGGCGACGGGCGAGCTCCCGCGGCACCAGATGCAAGTCGGCGAGCGAGCGGCTGAGCGTGGTCAGGGTCCGCAGCTCGACGCTCTCGGTCAGACAGATCAGGATGTCGTCGAACAAACTCACCTGATGCTCGCTGAGGCGGTGAGCGTCGTCGAGAAACAGCCCGGCCACCTCCTGCAGCATGCGCGCGCGGAGGTCCGGGGAACCGGCTCTCAAGATATGGTCGAGCTTGGCAATAAGGTCAGGCGAGGCAATGGCTGTCATTGCGGTCTCTAAAATGTTCCGCGACGGAGAACATCATCGTTCCCGATGTCAATCTGCTCCCCAAATCTTTAATAGGGGTATAGAATTTGATGTGGAGGTTGACCTAGCCGGTGGATATCCTGGCAAACACTATCGAAATTCGGCAGCGGCACTGTTTTGCCAGATTGTCCGGTTCGACCGACGGATCGCATTTTTCTTGATCGAATACTTTGGACGATTCGCATTTTGTGCATGCAATTTATCAATGCGGCCGGCGCGCTATGCGCGGCGTCGGGCGCCAATTTTAGAAATCATTTCGCAGGAGCAGCCATTTGACGGCGCAATTGCTGCTGCCGAGAGTCTTTCGTTTTGACGATGTCGACGCATTCCGGAGTTCGATCCGGGATCTGGATGTTGATTTCACGCCACTCGCACGGAAGATTTCGGCCGAGCAGATCATCCTGAGTTTGCCGGGATGCGAGCTCAACTACACACAGTCGTTCCCGCGGATCGTCGACGCGCAGCTCGCGCGGCATACGACAGCGGTCGGTTTCACGATGGATGACGGCGTTCCGATGCGGTTCAACGGCGTCGAGCGCGATCGTGCGGTGATCGTGCTCGGCGGCGGCGGCGCGTTCTACACCTCGGTGGAGGAGACGCCCCGCCAGTACGTCTCGATGATGTTCACGCCCGAGATTGTCGACCGCGGCTGGCCGGAACCTGGTCTCCATTTCAGCATTCACGAGATCTCTCAGCGCGCGCAGGATCGGCTGCGCGAAGTGGTGAGGCAGGTTCTGCTCGTCACGTCGGATCAGGTCACGATCGCGGAGTTCGCAACGGGCGCGGCGATCAAGGAGACGTTGCTCACCGCAATCGACAACGCGTTCGCCGAGATCGTGCCGGCCAAGTGGACGACGCGGGCCAACACGACGCGCCAGTTCAAGGTCTTCAACGACGCGCGCGCCATCCTGGCTGGCGACGTGGCTCACCCGATCTACAGCGGCGAACTCGCCAGGCAGATCGGCGTGTCGGTGCGCACGCTGCATGATGCGATCCAGCGGTACCGGGGCATCAGCCTGCATCGCTATCTGCGGCTGCGCCGGCTTTGGCTGGTGCGCCAGCAACTCCTTGCAGGTGCGCCCAGCGTCAAGGCCTGTGCGCTGGCCTACGGGTTCTGGCACCTCAGCGATTTTTCGCGGAGCTATCGATCGCAGTTCGGGGAAGCGCCATCGGAGACGCTGGCGGTCTCGCGCCGTGCTGGCGTCGGGCCGGCCGAGCCGGCCGGCGGCAAACACGAATCGTAACAATTCGCCTGAACGGAATCTTAACGGGCGGTTGCGAATCTGTGGGTACGATTCCACCGGAGGCGGCCTGATGCATCCCCGACGATTTGCGCGTGTTCGTCCGACAGGATGCGTCTCCAGCGTGGTCAAGCTCCAGCTCGAACCGAAGGCGCCGCTGATCGAATGCCGGCTGGTGGATTATTCCGCCGGCGGGGCCTGCCTGGAGTTTTCGAAGCCCGTCCAGCTGCCTGAACGCTTCGAGATGTTTCACGGCAACACCCGCAAGCGCGTCCGGCGGGTCTGGAGCAAGGGGGTCCGGGTCGGCGTCTCGTTCTGAGGACACCGGTCAACAACGGCTCGGGCCGCGGCCTGCGCGACCCGATGATCTGTCCCGATTAAAGGGGGCTAAATAAGCGCCGGCGAGGGCTCAGGCGCCGCTCTGGCACTTCTTCATGAACGAGGTCTTGGCCGCACCGGCGAGCTTCTTGCCGTCGGAGCCGACTGCCTTGGTCTCGCAGGCGTCGGTCATGCACTTCTTCATGAACGAGGTCTTGGCCGCGCCGGCCAGCGGCTTGCCGTCCTTGCCGACGGCCTTCGTCTCGCAGGAGGCGTCCTGAGCAAATGCCGAACCGGCGGCAAAGGTCGCGATCACGGCCGCCAAGAAAATCCGCTTCATCTGGGTTCTCCCTAAACCAAACCAGTGGACGGATTGGATATCGGATTCTTGGCTCGATCAAGTTCCCACGGCCGAATTTGTCTATAAAATGCCCGGATAACCGTGAGAAAATTCCGTGTGCAGCGCGGAACAAAATGGGGGAAACGCGGAATGGAATTCGAGACGCTGGTACAGACACGCAAAAGCGTGCGCGGGTTCAAGAAGCAGCCGGTGTCCCGGGCGACCGTCGAAGAGATCATCGAGGTGGCCAAGCGCGCGCCGTCCTCGATGAACACCCAGCCCTGGCACGTCCATGTCCTGACCGGGGCGCCGCTGGAGGAAGTGCGGCGCCGCAACATGGAGGAGATGCTCGCCGGCGCCAAGGCGAAGCGCGACATCGTCAGCCACGGCGAATACCAGGGCGTGCACCGCGGCCGCCAGGTCGACATCGCCAAGAAGTTGTTCGGGGCGATGGGGATCGCCCGCGACGACAAGCCGATGCGGCAGGACTGGGTGCTGCGCGGCTTCCGCCAGTTCGACGCCCCGGTCTCGCTGGTCCTGACCTACGACCGGATCCTCGATCCCGGCGCGGTCTGCCACTTCGACCTCGGCGCGCTCTGCTACGGCATCGTGCTGGCGGCGTGGGATCGCGGCCTCGGCAGCGTGATCAACGGCCAGGGCATCATGCGCTCCGACATCGTGCGCGAGGTCGCCAACATCCCGGAAGACCAGGTGATCATGACCTGCGTCGCGATGGGCTATCCCGACGACAGCTTTGCCGCCAACGCGGTGCGGTCGGACCGCGAGGCCAACAGCGACTTCGTCCGCTATGTCGGCTTTGCCGAGTAGGGCACGCCCGCACCTAGATCGCCTGCTTGCTGCCAAGAACGCCGCGCTGCGTGATCGCTCGGTCGACGCGGCCGCGCGTGCGAGCTCAATTGCGCACGTGCTGACCGCGCCGCGGGATATTGAATTCCGCTTGATGAAACCCCTCGCGCGACAGTGAGTGTGCGCGCGCATTTCCGCTATTCGTGCCGATAAAAAATGCGCTACTGGTTTTGTGAAGCGAAACAGCACATGCGAGGAATCCCAGATGAGCGACGATGAACAGACAGCCATGATCCGCGAGACCGTCGCGAGATTCGTCGATCGCGAACTGATCCCGCTGGAGCCGCAATATCTGAAATCGAAACTGCCCGGCAGCGATCATCCCGAGCTCACCGCAGAGCAGCGCAAGCGGCTGCGCGATGTCTCCAAGGAGCTCGGCCTCTGGGGCCTCGATGCACCCGAGGATCTCGGCGGCCACGATTTGCCGACGCGCACGATGGCCGCGGTGCATGAAGAGCTCGGCCGCAGCTGCGTGCCGTTCGTGCTGCCCCCGGATTCGCCGAACCTGCGCATGCTGCAGGCGGTCGGCACCGACGCGCAGAAGAAGAAATATCTGCAACCCTATATCGAGGGCCGGATGGCGTCGGCGATCGCGATCTCCGAGCCCGGCGCCGGCGGCGATCCCGCGGGTATGAAGACGCGCGCGGTGCTCGAAGGCGAACAGTGGGTGCTGAACGGCCGCAAGATCTGGATCAGCAATGCGCGCGCCGCCGACTTCATCATCGTGATGGCGCGCGTGGGCAGCGACCAGCGCCAGGGCGGCATCACCTCCTTCATCGTCGAGAAGGGCACGCCGGGCTTCATCATCGAGCGCGAGATTCCGATGGTCGGCGGCGGCTCGACCTACGAGATCGTGTTCGAGGACTGCCGCATGCCGAAGGACTCGGTGCTGGGCGAGGTCGGCAAGGGCTATGCGCCGATGCAGCTGCGGCTGCGCACGCGGCGGCTCGAGATGGGGTCGACCTGCGTCGGCATCACCAAGCGCGCACTCGACATGATGTGCGAGCACGCCAAGCAGCGCGAGACCTTCGGCGTCAAGCTCGCCGAGCGCCAGGCGATCCAGTGGTGGATCGCCGACATTTCCACGCGCATGCACGCCTGCCGGCTGATGGTGCGCGAAGCCGCGGACAAGACCGATCGCGGCGAGGACATCCGCCACGAGGCCTCGATGATCAAGGTGTTCGCAACCGAGATGGCCTATGACGCCTGCGACCACGCCATGCAGACGCTCGGCGCGCTCGGCGTGACGCTGGAGTTGCCGCTGAACGCGCTCTGGCAGAAGGCCCGCCTGATGCGGGTGTATGAAGGCCCGAGCGAGGTCCATCGCCAGGCGATCGCCCGCCGCGTGCTCGGGTTGCGGGGAGGTTAGAGAGCCGCGAGGTTCTTAACATCATTGCGAGAAGCGACAGCGACGAAGCAGTCCACGCCTCCACTTGCGGCATGATGGATTGCTTCGCTGCGCTCGCAATGACGCGGACAAAACCGTGGCCGTTCCGCGAGCGGCGCGGCCCCGCGACTACGCCGCCCGCACGTCCGACAGGAAGCGGTTGACCTGACCGGCGAGGTCCTTGGACTGCGTCGATAGCTGCTCGGCGGCGCCCAGCACCTGGGTTGCCGCCGCGCCGGTGTCGTCGGCGGCGCGCTGCACGCCGGAGATGTTGGAGTTGACCTCCTGGGTGCCGCGCGCGGCTTCCTGGACGCTGCGCGAGATCTCCTTGGTCGCCGAGCCCTGCTCCTCGATCGCGGCGGCAATCGCAGTGCCGATCTGGTCGATCTCGGTGATGACGTCGACGACGCTGCGGATCGCGGTCACGGTCTCGTCGCTCGCGGTCTGGATCGCGGTGATCTGCTCGGAGATTTCCGTGGTCGCCTTCGCGGTCTGGCCGGCCAGCGACTTCACCTCCGAGGCGACGACGGCAAAGCCGCGGCCAGCCTCGCCGGCGCGGGCCGCCTCGATGGTGGCGTTGAGCGCGAGCAGGTTGGTCTGCGCCGCGATGCTCTGGATCAGCGTCACGACATCGCCGATCTTCTGGGCGCCCTCGGCCAGCGAGCGCGCGGTGTCGCCGGTGCGCCGGGCATGATCGACGGCGCGCGCGGCGATCTCTGTCGAGGTCGCGACCTGGCGGGCGATCTCCGAGATCGAGGAGGTCAGCTCCTCGGTCGCGCTCGCCACCGTCTGCACGTTGGTCGAGGTCTGATCCGACGCCGCGGCGACGACCGCGGCCTGGCGGTTGGTGGCGGCCGCGGTGGCCGACATCGATTGCGCGGTGTCCTCCATCACCGATGAGGCCGCGGACAGTCCGCCGACCAGTTCGGTGACCTTGGCTTCGAACGCGCGGGTCAGATCGTCGAGCACGCGGGCGCGGCGCATCTTGACGTCGCTCTCGGCTTCCTTCTCGGACGCGAGGCGATCGGCTTCGATCCTGTTGTCCCTGAACACCTGCACGGCGGCGGCCATCGCCCCGATCTCGTCGTTGCGTGCGGCGCCCGGGATCGCCTCGGCGACGTCGCCCGCGGCAAGGCGCGACATCCGGCCGGTGAGGGCGGCAATCGGGCTCAGGATTCGGCGGCGGACCACGACGATAAGGCCGGCGCTGACGGCGATGACCGCGAGCAGCCCGATCAGGGCAATCACGAAGCTGAGGCGCGCCGACGAATAGGCGTTCGCTAGCACTTGCTCGGCATTCTCGTAGAACGCTTCGCGCACGGTGATGATGGCGGCGAGGCCGACCTGGGACTCCGGATAGTAGGCGTCGAGATCCTGCTCATACTTGCCGGTTACTGCGCCTTCCTTGGCGAACTTCAGCGCCTTGCCGAACCGCTCGACATAGTCGGCCTGCATCTTGCCGAGCGCGGTCATGACGTTCGCCGGCGTCGCCGGATTGTTGCGCAGCTCCAGCAACGTCGAGAGGATCTGCTCGGTGCGGCCGGTCGAGCGATAGAGCTCCATCTTCTCCTGATCGGTCGCAACGCGCTTGGCGCCGACCAGCGCCTTGTGCAGGCTGGCGTTGAGGCCGCCGATGTCGCGCAGCGTCCAGGCGACGTTGGCGTAGCTGGCCTGGCGATAGGCATTGCCGTCGAGGCCGGCGAGGCGGCGCACCTGCTCGTCGAGCAGCGCGGTGACCCCGGCATTGAACACGGAATTGTCGGCGACGATCTTGCCGGCCGCCGCGCGGCGCGCATCGGCCGGTCCGGCGATCGCAGCCGCAATGGCGTCGCGCAGTCCGCCAAACTTCGCCTTCAGCGAGTCGATCTCGCGCGCGACGGCCTCGCCGTCGTCGAGCGATCCCGGCAGGGTGGCGCGCACCTGGTTGACCTTGGCCAGCGCGCCGTCGGTCAGGTGGCGCTGACGGTCGAGTTCTGCGACCTGCTTCGGATCGATCGTGGCCCCGCCAAGCAGCAGGTTGGTAGCGTAGCCGCGCTCGGGGTTCATGTAGCGCGGGATGTCGCCGACGGCGCGGACGATCTCGAGCCGGCTCTGCGCGGTCGAGACCTTGTCCATGGTCTGGTACTTGGTCACCGCGACATAGGCCGCCAGGCCGCCGCCGACCGCGGACAACGAGACGATCGCGGCCGTCAGGAGAGTACCGATTTTCATGAGATGCGCGCCATTTCTTGACGGAAGAGGAGGGGCCTCAACCGTACCGGGCGCGCATTAAGCTTGGGTTTATGATACGGGAGCCGTGGGTGGCGCGGCCGGCATCCCGATTGTCGTTCCTGCGAACAGAGACCCATAACCACAGGGGCGTGTTGTTGGAGAGCGCTGTGCCCCCCGCGTCGTGCGATCATCACCTTCGGTGGTTATAGGGTCCTTGCTTTCGCAAGACGACACCGGACGGCGCGACGGTCAGTGCTCGTCGTCGTCCGCTCTCTTGGTCGTGGCGCGGTGTTGGGTTGAGCCATTGGAGCCCGCTTCCCCGCAGGGAAGCTGGTTCCAGGTGCCGTCAGGGGCCTGCTGGTAGGCCTGGCAGCCGCTCGGGGTGGCGGTGGCGGACTTCTCGTCGGCCTTCTGCCGCTCGGCACCCTTGCCGAGCGCCGGTGTGGCAATGGCGGCGATGGCCGCGAGCGAACCTGCAAAAACCAGCCTTGCGATCGGCATGTCGGGGTCTCCTTTCTCGAAGCGACGACATATCCAGAAAACAAATCTGGCGATTTTTGGCCATCGCGGCGAGCCTGCGACCAATTGCTTAACCGCCGGGAAAATACCCCGCGTATGGCGGTTAACGTCTGCGGCGCCGGGCGGCGCCGGGTCAGCGCGCCAAGGTCGCGGGACGGCAGTCGCTGCGCCGTGGTAGGATCGCGCCATGACCCACCGCATTCTCGTTTTCTACGGCTCCTATCGTTCGGATCGCATGGGCATCCGCCTGGCGCATTTCGTCGTCGACGGCTTTCGCGCGCGCGGCGACGATGTCGAATTGATCGACGCCAAGGAGGTCGGCCTGCCGATGCTCGACCGGATGTACAAGGAACATCCGAAGGGCCAGGCGCCGGCCGCGCTTGAGACGCTCGCCGGAAAGATCCGTGACGCCGACGGCTTCCTGTTCGTCACAGGCGAATACAATTGGGGCATTCAGCCCGGCCTGAAGAACCTGACCGATCATTTCCTCGAGGAATGGTTCTGGCGTCCGGCGGCGATCGCAAGCTATTCGGCGGGGCGGTTCGCCGGTGCGCGGGCTGCGACCGCCTGGCACGGCACGCTGTCGGAGATGGGCATGGTGGTGGTGTCGAGCACGATCAGCGCGGGGCCGATCGCGCAAACTCTCTCGGCCGAAGGCAAGCCGATCGGCGAGGGCGGCAAGTCTCTCGAACGCGCCTTCCCACGCTTTGCCGACGACTTCACCTGGTGGATCGAAGCCGCCAAGGCGCAGCGGGCGCGCAAGGCGCCACCATACTGAGCGCAGGTCTTGCTGAGCGCAGGTCTTGGTCGGGCTGACGATCTCGCTCCGATCGGGCTCGCCGCATTGCGTGCGGGACAGCTTCGCGCGAAAGCGCTTCTACTCCTTGCTCCTGATGTAGCCCGCGAGCCGCGCCTTCTGGTCGCTGCACCAGGTCGTCATGCCGATGCGGCGCTGGTCGAGGTCGGTGGTCTGGGTCGCGATCGCGACTTCGGTCATCAGGTCGTCGGCCTGCTTCTCGCCCATTTTGCCGCCGGTGTGCATGTAGGCGATCGCCTTGCGCACCTGTTCGGTGGTGCCGTCGGGCAGGTGCATGTCCTGTGCGCGCTGCACGAGGTCCTGATAGACCAGATCGGTGCCGGGGCACTCGACCTTGGCGGCAAAGGCCTGCAGCACCATCGTGACATAGGCCGCTCGCGGGTCGGCATGGGCCGGGTTAGCCGCGACGATCAGGCCGCCGATCAGCAGGGCGTAACGCATCGAATTCCTCCCGGTGTTTTAGCCATTTTGTGGCAAGGCTAGCGTCCGCGGCAACCGACTGCAACCGTAAGGACACACTTGCCGAAGGAACCGATCAAACAGCCGTGTTCCAGTTCGAGCTGCCACGATTTCAGCACGATTTCGGCAGCAAGTGCCACAAGTTGACGCAGGGGAGAATGATCGTGTCGAAGTTGGGGCTTGCTGCGGTGCTGGTGGGTTCGCTTGCGCTTGGCGGCTGCATGCAGGCGACGCTGTCGCCGGTGACGGATGCCGCGATGACGCCGCGCGATCGGCAATTGCTGGCGCATCCGCCTTATGCGGAGGCCAAAATTCCGGATCAGTTCCAGCGCCACATTGTCGATTACACGCGCAAGGAGCAGCCGGGCTCGATCCTGGTCGATACCGACGCGCGCTACCTCTATTACGTGTTGCCCGGCGGCAAGGCGATCCGCTACGGCGTCGCCGTCGGCGAGGAGGCGATGGCGTTCTCCGGCGTGGCCACGGTCGGCCGTCTGGCGGAGTGGCCCGATTGGGTCCCGACCCAGGATATTCAGGAGCGGCTGGGGCCGTATCCGAAGCGTGTCGCCGGTGGACCGGCCAATCCGCTCGGTGCCCGCGGCATCTACCTCTACCAGGGAAACAAGGACACGCTGTACCGCATCCACGGCACCAACCAGCCCGAATATATCGGGCAGGCGATCTCGTCGGGCTGCATCCGCATGAACAACGCGGACGTGATCGACCTCTACCAGCACGTCAAGCCGGGCGCGACCGTGGTCGTGCTGCCGCCGGGACAGAGCGCGTAATTCGCCTATAGAGATGTAGGGGCGCCGATCGCGTGTCATCGCGATCGGCGCCCCTTTTCTTTCACCCGTCCGTCAGCTGGTCGTCAGCGCAGCGGCATCGGCGGTCGAACCACGGGGCCGTCATCATCGGCATCGACAACAGAGGACTGCTGCGGCTGAACCGGCCGCGGTGCTACCGTCTGCGGCGCGGCCGCGACTGGCGCCGGCAGCGGGGCCGCTGATGATGCAGCCGGCGGCGGCGGGATGTAGGCCTGTGCCGGCGGGTACGACCGGCGCACCGGCGGTGGAGCGGCAGCCGCCCGTGGCGCCGCAGGCGGCGGTGCGATCGCGGCGCGCGGGCGCGGCGCAACCGGCCGCGGTTCGACGGCCCTCGTCTCGGTGGTCCGTGCGACCCGCTGCGTCAACTGATCCTGGCTCGCCTTTAGCTGATCGATGCTGGTCTTGAGCTGCTCGATCTGCTGTCCCATCGACGCGAGATCGCGCGCCATCGACTGCAGCAATTGCGTTTGGTCAGGTGCGGTTGCGGCTGCTGCGGCCGGGGCGGCAGCTGCAACCGGCGCCGCTGCGGCAGCGGGTGCAGCAGCAGGAGCGGGCGCGGCTGTGGCGACGTCCTGCGGCGGAGCCGCCGGAGCAGCCTCAGCCGGCTGATCCGCGGCAGCCGCCTGCACGGGCGGGCTCGCCTGATCGGCAGCGGGAGTAGCCTTGCCCGGCAGCAGCGACGTCAGCGCCTCGACCTGCGGCACGTACTCCGCCACCATTTGCTTGACGCGATGCCCGTAGTGTTGCCACGCCGCGGTGCCCATGGCGCCGACGATCGCGAACATGAACCAGAAGGCGCGGATCGCCCATTTGCTGGTCGGACGCGGCGCGCGCTCCAGCCTGATGTCGTCCAGCCTGCCGTCATGGCTCGCAGTGCTGTATTCCGGCGTGGCCGGCGGCGCCGACACTGGTATCGGCGTCACCGGTGGCACCGAGGCGATCGTGGCGGCGGGCGCGACCTGTGGCGCGGCAGAGGGCGCGAGGCTCGGGCCGAACCATGGCTCGCGCGGCCCTGCCTTGCCGGCAGGTGCCGGCGCAGTGGCGCTGTCCGGGCGTGCCGGTGCGAAGCTAGGTTCGATCGCGAAAATGTCGTGCGGATCTGCGTCTTTCAGTGTCGATTGCATGGCGGTCCCCGTTTCAGTCCAAGGTCAACCGCAAATGGGCGGCCGGCAATTTGAGCTCTGTATTGACCCTCTGGTCCACCCCTGGCCCTGTCCCCACGACTCCAGTCCGGTTTGACCAAAGCAAGGCGAGAGGGTGGAGAGGTTGGGGAGTTTCGGGAACAAAACCGGGAGCCGAGGGAGCGGGCGCCGACCGGCGCGCCCGGGGATGCTCGGGGATCGCATTGCCGGGTGAATCTCCACGGTTGTGTGGCGCATCCACCACACCGGAGGGGAAATCGGGCTGTCTGTGGTGCGTCTGGCCGCGCTCCGCCTCCGTTCCGCCCCGATTGGATTCGGCGATGCGGGTGTTGGATTTTCGGCTTGGGCTGGGGGCGCAAGTTGGGGGTGCAACATGTCACGCGACGATGCAGTCATCTCTTACGTCGGCGTCAACCGCAGCGCGCGCGGCGCTGCGCCTCCGATCCTGTTTTCGCATGCCCCAAAGCCGTTGCGGCTGTTCGCCGTCGTGATCGGCGCTGCGTCACTTGCTGCCTGTGCGCAGTCCTCGGTCGTCAGCCAGCGTTCGCAGGCGCTCGCGAGCCGGTCGGCATCGGCCGAGCCGGTCCGGGCTGCGTCATCGGCGCCGCGCGCACATGTCGCAACCGCGCGCAAGCACACGCCTTACGCCGCACGCAAAAGCGGCAGCACCAGGATTGCATCGCAGGGCGTCGCGAGCTTCTACAGCGACGAGCAGGAGACCGCGAGCGGCGAGAAATTCAACGCGCACGAACTGACCGCCGCGCATCCGACACTGCCGTTCGGCACCAAGCTGCGCGTCACCGACGTCAAGACCGGTCGCTCGGTCACGGTGCGTGTCAATGACCGCGGGCCTTACGTTCCCGGGCGCATCGTCGATGTCTCGTATTCTGCCGCACAGTCGCTCGGCATGATCGGCAAGGGCGTCGCGAATGTCAGGCTCGACGTGGTGCAGTGAGCCGCGCCGCAAGCCGGGTTCGGGAATTTTGCCGGGTGGATCGGGAAAAAGTCCCGGCTCTGCGCGCGCTTTAATCCTGTTGTCCGAACGCTAGCCGCAAATAGAATTGTCGCCGCTACTTCCTCGCGCTCGCCTTTTCAAGGCGCGTGGATTTCTACCCAATGAACTTCTGCCCCGCCTTGGCGTCCCACCGAGGCGGGTTTTCTTCTTTGCGCGCCGAGTGCGCCAAGCACGCGCTCGATATGCCGACCTTGATGGGTAAGTTGAGCTAGCCGCGACCGTACGTTGCGCTGTGCGCTATCCGGCGCCTGTGCTTCCATCAAATTGTCATGCTGCCGGCGAATTGCGGCCCAACGCCGCTGCCAACACACCGCCGAATGGATGACGTCGGCGAGGGACAAGCGTTGGCCTACAAGATGATCGCAGAACGCGAGAACGAAACGGTCAGGATCGAGCGGGAGAGCACCTTCATCATCATCGCCAAGGCCAAGGTCTGGGCGAGCGAGGGATGGCAGGTGGTGATCACCGACAAGGACGGAAAATCATACCCGCCGGAGGAATTCGACAAGCTGCTCGCGGCATAGTGCTAGCGCTGCGCCGACACCAGCAGCATCATCGGTCGCTCCAGTTCGTCGGCGAGTTCCGGCATCGCCTTGATCTGCTCCCGCGTCGGGGAGAATTCCTCGACATGGCGAAGCGTGAAGCCGGCGCCAATCAGCGCGTTCAGCGTGGTGCCGATGGTGCGATGATATTTCAGCACGCCGTTGACGTACCAATCCGTCCGGCGTTCGCCCTCGATGAAGTAGCGGTTGACCGGCCAGGTCTTGCGGCCGTTCTGGTCCAGTCCCCAGTCGGGATGGGCGGCTGCCATGTAGATCGGATGCTCGATGGTGAAGACCAGATGTCCCTCCGGGACCAGCGTGCGATAGAGCATGCGCGCCAGCCGATCGAAGTCCCTGATGTAATGGAAGGTGAGCGCGCTGTAGGCGAGATCGAAGGTGGCCTTCGGCAGCTCCAGCGTCTCGAGGTCGGCGATTTCGTAAGTGACGGCCGGATCCTGCGTCATCGCCGTGGCGCGCGCGATCATGTTCTGCGACAGGTCGACGCCGAGCACGCCCGAGGCGCCTTGCTCGCGCATCCAGCGCGACACCCAGCCGAAGCCGCAGCCGAGATCGACCACGCGCTTGCCTGAAATGTCGGGCAGCATGGCGCGGATCGCGGGCCATTCGGGCGCCCCGCGCAGCCCGCGAACCTGCCGCGGTAGCTGGCTGTAGCCGGCGAAGAAGGTGGGATCGTCATAGATGTTCTGGGCCATGGCTCAGCCAAGTCAGGGCAGCGACGGAATTCGTCTCTCTGTAACCGCCGCCGCGGCACGTGGGAACCGCTGATTGTGCAGTGCCCGGCTGAGCGGCTGGAACCAGACACGGCTTTCGGCGGTTTTTGATGTCAGCAGTCGACAGCCGAGGAGAGCGTCATGATAGCCGAGATGCAGATCCACACCATCGCGCGGCAGATGCTGCTGAGGCACGGTCCCGAGGCGATCGCCCAGGCCGCGCAGAACGCGGTGGCCTGCGAGCGCAAGGGTGAGACCGAAGACGCCCGCGACTGGCGTCATATCGAGGACGCGCTGAAGATGATGCGCGGGCCGCACCAGAGCTGACGGCGGAAGCCGCAACACCTGATCGGGTGATCCGGCGCGGCGCGCTGGACTCATCGACTTGCGAATTCCCTGTTCTGCTTGCCTTCTCGGGAAATTCCGGGAACTCTGTTCCCGCAAGCAGCAGACAAATTCTGTTAGGGGGAATTCGCCATGACCTTTTCACTCTACGACGCGACCGTTGCCAACTATCTGCAGATCCTCGGCGCCGTCTCGGGCTTTCTCGACAAGAGCCTTGCGCACTTCAAGGACAACGGCATCGATCCGGCCGAGATCGTCGAGACCCGGTTGTTTCCGGACATGTTGCCGTTCCGCTTCCAGGTGGTCTCGCTCGCCCATCACTCCCGCGGCGCGATGGAAGCCGCCAGGAACGGCGTGTTTGTCCCGCCGTCCGGCAAGCCCGATTTGGACTTCGCCGCGCTGCAGGCGCTGGTGAAGGATGCGCACAGCGAATTGTCGGCGCTGACGCGGGACGCCGTGAATGTGCTGGTCGGGCGCGAAGTGACGTTCAGGGTCGGCGACCGGTCGATGCCGTTCACGGCCGAGGGATTCCTGATGTCGTTCTCGCTGCCGAACTTCTTCTTCCACTCGACCACCGCCTACGACATCCTCCGCCACAAGGGCGCGCCGCTCGGCAAACGTGACTTCATTGGCCGGTTGAACATGAAGAAGTGATCGGCCGCGCGCCGCCGACTGGTCTTGTTGAGGCGGCGACCTCAGCCGCTATGCGCAGCAAGGCCAGGACCGCGCGCCGACCGGCGCGGTCAACAGACTCCGAAGCCTGCCGGTGCTAGCCGGCCCTGCTAGCCGGCCCTGCGCCACCGCGGCACAGGATCGAGCGGCGTCCGGTAGAGCTCGCGCCGGTCGATGTCGGTGACGCGCACGGCGCAGCCGCGCGCCTTCAACTCCGGCTTGACCTGCGACAGCTCGTTGGCGAGCTGATCGGCGCGATCGGAAGCGAGGTTGATGTTTTCGAGGATGATCGTTCCTTGATTGCGGAACTCGTCCCCCACCACGAGATCGAAGGTGTAGTACGGCATTCCGAAGTTCTCCGTTTCGGTTTGCATCACAGGGTAACACTGAGTCGTGCATTCCCTAAGATGCATCGCGCACAATCGTCGAGCGATCGGCGCAAAAACGATGTGCAGCGTATCAGGCACGATGAACGATGAAGCTGCGCTGCACGGCGAAGGAGTTCTGCCACCCAGCTCACCGCCATGCCGTTAAGATTTGATTAAAACTGTCGTCGCAAGCTTGGGAGCAAGTGGAATTGCGGCGGAACCGGACTCCGGGAACCGGCACTCGCAGGAGAAGGCCGGTGGCGTAACGCCCATCGGCCTTTTCTCGTCGCTCAAGCCCTTGGACTAGTCGCGCAGGATCGCCTGACGCCTGGCGCGGCATTTCGGACCCGGCCCGCGCATGTAGTACAGTTCGGGGCGATAGGGGTTGACGACACCCTCGATCAGCGCGACGCAGCGCGCAACGAGGCGGGCGACGCGCCGCCGCAAGGGCTGCAGGGCGAGTTCCATCGGATTCATGGCACGCCTCAGTGCAATTCGCCGAGGATGGCGGTGAACGGCAGCTCGAAGATCTCGGTACCGATATCGTCGGTGACGTGGACCGCCCAGTTGCGCCAGTCTTCCACACTCGGTGTCATGACAAAGCTGCGCGCCAGCTGCTCCGCGTGCACCCGCACCTCCGAAAAATCCATCGCGGCGCCGATACGATCCATGATGACGTGCTTGTCGTCGGAGCAGTGAAAGTAAACTGCAGACATCTTCCGATTCCCATGCCGAAGCGATTCTCGTGTGCTGGCATAGCAGCGCGCGCGGGCAGTTAGAATCCGGGTGATCCCCCATCGGTAAACTACGGGGAATCCAGAGGATTTGAATCACGCGGCCGTGATCGGGGCGAAGTCAGTAGATCGGCTCGCCGACTGCCACCTCGCTCCGCGGGCCGAGCACGATCACCTGGCCGCCGGCGCTCTTCGCGCCCAGGATCAGCAGTTCAGAGGTGAAGCCGGCGATGTTCTTCGGCCCGAGATTGCAGATGCACACCACCAGCGAGCCGACGAGCGCCGCCGCCTCATAATTCGTGATCTGCGCGCTCGACCACATGATCCGCCCGGCGCCGACATCGACGCCGACCTTGTAGGAGGGATTGCGGGCGCGTGGAAACGGCTGCACCTCGAGCACCTTGCCGATCCTGATGTCGAGGCGGGCGAAGTCGTCGTAGCTGGCTTGTGGCTTGAGCGGCGACATCAGCGCTCCTGAAACGCGAGGCGGATGCCGAGCGCGATGTAGATGGTGCCGACCACGCGGCCCTGCCACTGGCCTATGCGGCGATGCTGCCGGATCCACGGGCTGATCTGGCCGGCGGCGAGCGCGAGCAGCGAGGTGTAGGCCGCGCTCATCGCGACGAACATCAGGCCGAGGGTCGCGAACTGCGCCACGGCCGAGCCGTGGCCGGGATGCACGAACTGCGGCAGGAAGGCGAGGAAGAACAGCGCGGTCTTCGGGTTGAGCATTTCCGCCCAGATCGCCTGCCGGAACGCACGCCGCGGATCGACCGGCTGTGCCGTCGGCAGATGCAGGTCGTGGTTTTTCTCGAACAAGGCGCGCACGCCGAGCACGATCAGGTAGATCACGCCGGCATATTTGACGATCGAGAACGCCAGCGCCGAGGTCATCAGCACGGCCGACAGACCGAACGTCGCCATCGCGGTGTGGACGAGGTCTCCGAGCGCGATGCCGAACCCGGTCGCGACGCCGACGCGTGGTCCGCCGGTGATCGATCGCGCGAGCACAAGCAGCACGGCCGGCCCAGGGATCAGGAACAGGCCGAGCACGACAGCGGCGTAGGTGAGGAGGGTGGTGATGTCGATCATGAGTAATGTCCCGGATGTCAGGATGCGGGGATGGCGACCGCCGCGAAGCGCGGCTTCGGATCAAGCATCACATTGGCGCTCTCGACAATGCGCATTTCCTCGGTCCCGTGCTCCGCGGTGCGCACCAGCACGCCGTGGATGCCGGAGGCGGCGTGGCTGAGCGCCTCCGGCGTCGCCAGGCCACGCGCGCGGCCGGCGATGAACAGCGCGGCGAACAGGTCGCCGGTGCCGGACGGGCTGATCGGCACGCGCGGGGTACGCACGCGCCAGGCGCAAATCTTGCCCGATTGGGTGCGCTCGATCGCCAGCGTCTCGATTTCGCCGTCGGGCGTGCCGGCAAGCTCGGCGCTGGTGATGACGACGGTCGCAGGGCCCCGCGCCGTCAGCGCGCTCGCTTGCGCGATGACGTCATCGATCGTCGCCACGCGTGCGCCGCAGAGGAATTCGAACTCGAAATGGTTGGGCGTGATGATGTCGGCCAGTGGACAAAGCTGGTCGCGCACCAGCGGCGGGATATCGGCTCGCACGAACATGCCGCGGTCGCGGTCGCCGAGCACGGGATCGCAGCAATAGAGCAGGGTGGGGTTCTCCGCTTTCGCGCGGGCGGCGAAGTCGGCGACCTCGATCGCGATGTCGGCCGAGCCGAGATAGCCCGACAGGATTATGCGGGCGCTTTCGACCGCGCCGCGCTCCTCGATGCCGCGCAAGAGGTCGGCGACCAGCTGGACGTCGAGCACGCGGCCGCGGATCGTCGGATAGCCCGGCCGGTTGCTGAGCAGCGTGGTCGGCACCGCGACGACGTCAATGCCGTGCAGCTGGATCGGAAAGGCGGCCGCGCTGTTGCCGACATGGCCCCAGGCGACCTGTGACTGGATCGAGATGACGGTCATCTTGTTCGCATCACCCGAACAGCGCCGCGTAGATCACGTAGAGCCAGCCCAGGATACCGTGGATGATCGCCCACAGGATCGAATGGTTCTTGGTGTAGGAGATCGCGATCGCCAGCGCCGAGCCGAATCCCACGCCGTATTTCGCACCTTCGACGCGTACGCCATAATATCGATTGCCGTTCATGGTGGTCCTTCCAGCGAGAGGGCGCGATTGGCGGCAGCGTAACCCGCGAGTCGCCGCGAGTTCAACGGCGGATCGGTATCGCGGCAATGACGGCCATGGAGTTGGAGCGCGGATCTATCTCCATTCGTCGTCCCGGCGAAGGCCGGAACCCATACGCCGCAGCCGGCGTTGCGAACGGGACTCGTCGTTCCCATGTCGCGCAACAAGGTGCACGAGGCTGCGCCAACAGACCTCGCCTCACCGGGACAGGCACCGTGATCATAGCTCTTCGTTACGTCGGAAGCGACATCTCCACGAAGCGCCTCGATATCCTTGATGAGGCTGATGGCGTGCCGAGGCGATTGCCAACGCGCCGGCCTTCGCCGGGACGACAGCGGAGTGCGGCCGCTCGAACCTTAGGTCCCGGCGCTCACGCTCCGATCAATCGAATGTGTCGAACCGAGCCGCAGAACGCGCAAATTCGCTGTGTGGGCGCGGAATAATCGGGGCGCATCGCGCGTCATGGCTTTAGCGAAAACGCTTCAGCAGGCCGGCGAGAAGGTCCGATCCTGTTGAATCCGGCAGGAGACGCTCGATGACCACGATCAAACACGTCGCGGCGGGCTTGCTCGCTCTCGGCATGCTGACGACATCCGCCATGGCGCGCGAAGTCCCGGCTGGCCCATCTGCGCTGGCAAAAGGACATGCCGCGGCAGCCGGCCGCTGGGGCGGCGGACCGCCGCGCATGGCCGTGCCGCGCTACGGCGAGTTCGAAACGTTGCCCCGGGACCAGCCTGGCGGCGTCTGCGATCACGGCGACAATGCCATGATCTGTTGAGCCGGACGGTGCATGGCGGTGATCTCCGGCAAAAGTTGCGCTGGCTTCGCTGGGCCGTCTCCCTCCAGCCGCGAGCGCCGCCGCCATGCACATCCTCCGTCCCCAGTTTCGCATCGAGGACGACCGCGCGCTGGCCTTTGCCGCAGCGCGCGGCTTCGGCGCCATCGTCGCCGCCGATGCGCGCGGCCCGCGGGCGTCGCATGTGCCGTTCGTGATCGCGCGGCGCGAGGATCGCGTGACCTGGCAGACTCATCTCACCGCGAAGAACCCGCTGGTCGAACTCGCCGACGGCACAAGGCGTTTCCTGCTGATCGTCTCCGGCGATGATGCCTACATCTCGAACGACTGGTACGTCTCGCCTGAAGCGACCATGGGACCTCACGCAGATGGAGCCCGGCAAGCGCGAGGCGATGCTCGCCGGGATCCGGGTATGACAGGCTCCGCGTAACCCGCCATCTTTGTTGCGTGGACGGCGGATTACGCCTTCGGCTGGTCGCCCTACAAAGTAGACCGGCACCGAAATCGCAAACGTGTTGTTAAGATTTGCTTCGCGCTGATTTGTCCGATTCCGATTCGTTCTTTGCGAACAAAATGGAGTCGGATGAAGAACGGTTAGGGGGGCGCCTTGCAAGAAGCGCGCGACCTCATTGTTGAATCGATCCGCCTGCTCGACATTGAGAATGTGAACGCCGGGCAGCAGAAACGCCTTGTTAAGAATCGCTTCGTGCTGATTTTTCGATTCCGATTCGTTCCCCGCGAACAAACTGGAGTCGGATGGGGAACGTGATTGTGATGCGAGGCGTCGCTTGATCGCTGAGGCAATCGAAGGCAATGCACTCGAAATGCGCGGAGATATTCCGTGCCGGGAGCAATTTTCCCATCCCGGTACAACATCGGCTCCTCAGATGCTGCGGATGCATACGTCCTGTTAATGCTTGAGCCGCACCGATTTTATCGATTCCGATTCGTTCTTCGCGAACAAATTGGAGTCAGATGCAGAACGGGTGGTGGCGTACGATGCGTTTCTCTGCTCCACTCGGTGCGCGCAAGAGAAAGTGCATTGATGGCCAACAAGACAAGCAGGAAGACCAACAAGAAAAGGGCAAGGCCCGCGTCGCGGCGGACGGTGCTGGCGATCGACATCGGCGGCACGCATGTGAAGGTCATGACCGACAAGGAGCGCATCAAGCGCGAATTCGAGTCGGGTCCAGCATTGTCCGCCACCGAGATGGTGCGGCAGGTCAAGGCGCTGACCAGGGACTGGTCCTATGATGTGATCTCGATCGGCTATCCCGGACCGGTGGTTCACGACCGACCGCTGACGGAGCCGCACAATCTCGGCCGCGGCTGGGCCGGCTTCGATTTTCACGGCGCGTTCGGCCGGCCGGTCAAGGTCGTCAACGACGCGATGATGCAGGCGATCGGCAGCTATCAGGGCGGACGGATGCTGTTTCTCGGCCTCGGCACGGGGCTTGGCTCGGCGATGATCGTGGAGGGCGTGTGCGAGCCGATGGAGCTTGGGCATTTGCCCTATCGCAAGGACGGGACGTTCGAGGACTATGTCGGCGCTGCCGGCCTCGAGCGGCGCGGCCGGAAGAAATGGCGCAAAAGTGTCGACGACGTCATCGCGCGGCTGTCGGCGGCGCTGGAGCCCGATTACATCGTGCTCGGCGGCGGCAATGCCGACAAGGTCGACAACCCGCCGCCCAAGGTGAGGTTCGGCGACAACGCCAATGCATTCGAGGGTGGATTCCGGATGTGGAAGAAGAGCGCGCGCAAGCCGCGCGGCGTGCATCGATGAAACTGGAACTGCCACCGAATTGCCGCAACTGCCGAAGTTTCACGCCGTTCCGTCGTTGCTGTTCCTGGAACTGATCCGGTGCGCTGCTCGTTTGATGCGACATGACATCCCGTTCCATGAGGAGTGACTGATGCGAAGCTTGATTATTCCCGCAATTGCGGCCTTGGCGATCGGCGCAGCGACGCCGGCGATGGCCTATGATTCCGGCAGCCAGATCTCGATGGAGGCCGCCCTCGACGTTGCGACAAGTATCGGCGTCGTGACGGTGTCCAACACCCAGTTCCTCGGCGACGAGTGGGAGGTCGAGGGCCGTGACAGGCTCGGCCGTTGGATGCAGGTCGATGTCGATGCGCGTACCGGCGAGGTGCGCAACGTGGATCGCAGCTGGTAGCCGCATATTCACTGCAGCGGGAAATCCGCAACGGCCGGCGGTGCAAGGCGCTCGCCGGCCGTTCGTTATCCAGAACTGTCTGATGCCGTGCTTTGGCTTGATGGCATGAAGCTGGGGTATGCTGGTCGCATCATTCCGGGAATCGCCGCCAGCGCGGCGGCCCGTGACCAGGAGACCGGCCATGACAAAACCGTTTCCATCCAGAACCCACATCGGCAACCATCTGCTGCATCCAGAAACCCAGATGCTCAACTACGGCTACGATCCGCAGCTGTCGGAGGGCGCCGTCAAGCCGCCGGTGTTCCTGACCTCGACCTTCGTGTTCAGGACTGCCGAGGACGGCAAGGATTTCTTCGATTTCGTCGCGGGCCGGCGCGAGCCTCCGGAAGGCATGGGAGCCGGGCTGGTCTATTCGCGCTTCAATCATCCGAACAGCGAGATCGTCGAGGACAGGCTTGCGATCTATGAGCGCACCGAGAGTTGCGCGCTGTTCTCATCCGGCATGTCGGCGATCTCGACCACGGTGCTGGCCTTCGCGCGGCCCGGCGACGTGATCCTGCATTCGCAGCCGCTCTATGGCGGCACGGAGACGCTGTTCACCAGGACGCTGGCGGGGTTCTCGATTCAAGCCGTGGGCTTTGCCGACGGCCTCGACGAGCGCGTCGTCCGCGCCGCCGCCGACGAGGCGATGAAGAAGGGCCGCGTCGCGATGATCTTCATCGAGACGCCGGCCAATCCGACCAACGGCCAGGTCGATATCGCGCTTGTCAGGCGCGTCGCCGACGCGATCGGCAAGGCGCAGGGCTTCACCCCGATCATCGCCTGCGACAACACCCTGCTCGGGCCGGTGTTTCAGCGGCCGATCGAACACGGCGCCGACCTTTCGCTGTATTCGCTGACCAAATATGTCGGCGGCCACTCCGATCTGATCGCCGGCGCGGCGCTCGGCTCGAAGAAGCTGATGAAGGACGTCAAGGCGCTGCGCGGCGCGATCGGCACCCAGCTTGATCCGCATTCCTGCTGGATGATCAGCCGTTCGCTGGAAACGCTCAGCCTGCGCATGGAAAAGGCCGATCGCAATGCGCACATCGTCGCCGACTATCTGCGCGACCATCCCAAGGTGGCGCAGGTGCATTATCTCGGCCATCACGATCCGGCGTCGCCGGCGGGGCGAGTGTTCGCGAGCCAGAGCAGCGGCGCCGGCTCGACTTTCTCGTTCGACATCGTCGGCGGGCAACAGGCGGCGGAGAAATTCCTCAACAGCTTGCAGATATTCAAGCTCGCGGTGAGCCTGGGCGGCACCGAGTCGCTGGCGAGCCTGCCGGCGACGATGACGCATTCCGGCGTGCCGGCCGATATCAGGAAGAAGATCGGCGTGCTCGACACGACGATCCGGCTCTCGATCGGAATCGAACATCCCTCCGATCTGATCGCCGACATCGCGCAGGCATTGAGCAAGGTGTGAGCGTGTAGGATGGGTAGCGCTTCGCTCCCCCATCCTGCCGCTACGTCTGCGGCTTGATCCCGCCGGCCTCGGCGATCAGCTCGAACGATCGCAGCCGCTTCTGGTGGTCGTAGACGTCGGACACGATCATCAATTCGTCGGCGCCGGTCTCCGCGACCAGCGCCTCGATGCCGGCGCGCACCGTCTGAGGCGAGCCGATGATGGAGCGCTCCAGCATCCGCATCGCCTGGACCTTCTCCGCGGGCGACCAGTAAGTCTCGATGTCGTCGATCGGCGGCTGGCTGAGGCCGCGCGCGCCGCGGAAGATGTTGGTGAACGACATCTGCTGCGTGGTGGCAAGCCGCCGCGCTTCCGCATCGGTGTCGGCGGCGATGATGTTGACGCCGACCATCGTGTACGGTTGCTGGAGCTGCTCCGACGGCTTGAAGCGCGCGCGGTAGATCTGCAGCGCCTGCAGCAGCAACTCGGGGGCGAAGTGCGAGGCGAAGGCGTAGGGCAGGCCGAGCTCGCCGGCCAGCATCGCGCCGAAATTGCTCGATCCGAGAATCCACAGCGGCACGTCGGTGCCGGCGGCCGGCACCGCCTGGATGCGCTGGTTGGGCCCGGCAGCGGCGAGGAAAGCCTGCACCTCGAGCACGTCCTGCGGAAAGTTCTCGGCGGATTCCGGCGTCCGGCGCAGCGCGCGCAGGGTGAGTTGATCGGTGCCCGGCGCGCGGCCGAGGCCGAGGTCGATCCGATCCGGAAACAGGCGCGCCAGCGTGCCGAACTGCTCGGCAATCACGTAAGGCGCGTGGTTCGGCAGCATGATGCCGCCGGCGCCGACCCGGATGGTCTTGGTGCCCGCCGCGATATGCCCGATCACCACCGACGTCGCGGCGCTCGCGATCCCGGCCATGTTGTGATGCTCCGCCACCCAGATCCGGCGATAGCCGAGCGCCTCGGCATGGCGGGCGACATCGCGCGCATTGTACAGCGCGCCGCGCGCGTCGGTCTCTTCGGTGACGCGGACGAGATCGAGGATGGAAAGGGCGGCCACGGGAGCTCCGGAACGTTGGGGACGGCGCCGGTGGTATTTGGCTATGTCCAGGCGAGGGCGAAACGGCGGGGCGCAGCCGGTTCATGCAGATGCATATGGATATGGTCGCCACCCCGGTCAATCCGCCCGTGCCGGTCCCAAAATATCGAAAACAACCCCATGCACAGTAGCAATGGCGAGGGGCGGCCCGAAGAAACGACTTGACGCGTCGGGCAACTCAGCGGTAAATTTCCATTATTCCGAAATGGTGCAGGCGCCCGCCGCCATGCCACGTCAGCCTTGCCCCACAGCGAGGCCACGCTCACCGGCGCTTTAGCGCCGTGCAACCTGGCGAAAATGTTATTAATGACGACCGCTACCACCCGCGGCCGATCCACCCTACCTTCGCTGCGCGCCGCCCGCACAGTCCCGCCGATCCGATTCGGAGCGAACCTATTCCCCAACTCATCTTCGGCCTGATCAGCCTCTTGATCCTGACCCGCTTCATCTGGCCGCTCGACTGGCCGCTTGCGGCCAAGATCGTCGCCGCATTGCTGGTGCTGGTCGCCTTGCAGTTTCATCGCTGGAACAGATGGTCGTCGGGATCGGAATTCTCGCCGGAGTTTCCGCGCCCGGTGGTGGCGCTGTTCAACTGGGCGTTCGGCGCGGTCATGCTGCTCGCCCTGCTGCAACTGGCGCTCGATGCTGGCCTGCTGGTCGCAGCGCTGATCCACGGCGGCTTTGTCGGCGCGCCCGACAGTGTCCGCTACGCACTTGCCGGCGTGGCGGGCGTCGCCGCCGCGATCGGCGTGCATCAGGCGATGCGCATTCCGCCGCTGAAGAATGTCGAGGTCGGTATCCCGGGACTTCCGCAAGCGTTCGACGGCTACACCATCCTGCAGCTGACCGATCTGCACATCAGCCGGCTGTTTCCCGCGCCATGGGCGCGCACCGTGGTCGAGCGAGCGAACAAGCTCGGCGCCGACCTGATCGCGATCACCGGCGACCTGATCGACGGCACCATCGATGCGCGGCGGGGCGACATCGCGCCGCTGCGCGACCTGATGGCCGCCGATGGCGTCTACGTGATCTCGGGCAATCACGAATATATCTTCGGCTATGACGGCTGGATGGCGCACTACGAAGCGCTCGGCCTGCGCTCGCTCGAGAACCGGCACATCGTTCTCGAACGCGGCGAGGGCCGCCTGGTGATCGCAGGGATTACCGACCGCGCCTCGCGCCACCGCGGCCATTCGATCCGCGACCTTGCCGCGGTGCTCGACGGCGCGCCTGCGGGCGCGCCTGTCATCCTGCTCGACCACCAGCCGAGCGACGCCCGCAACGCCGCTCGGCTCGGCGTTGCCCTGCAACTCTCCGGACACACCCATGGCGGCTTGATCTGGGGAATCGATCGTCTCGCCGCACCCGCCAATGCCGGCTTCGTCTCGGGCCGCTACGACGTCGACGGCATGACGCTCTACGTCAACAACGGCACCGCGCTGTGGCCGGGTTTTGCCTTGCGGCTCGGCCGTCCCTCCGAATTGACGCGGATCACGTTGCGGGTGGCGGATGACGCGGTTAGAGCCTATGATTTTAGCACTCGAAAGAAAACTTGAATGGAGGGCTTTCCTGGAATGTCGAGGTATCCCTTCTTCACCTCCGGCGTCCGTCGTCTCCGGAAACGCTGTGGTGGAAAGGCGCTGAGAATTTGCTGTCCTTTCGCGAGTACATAGACGCGCTCTCTCGATATGTTCAGCCTGACGCGATATATTGCCAGACCTTTGCCCCTCGCTTCGACGACAATAGCTTCTTTTTTGCGAAGCGCCCTAACGATGCCGGAGTACTCTCCGGGCCCGAGCACGACTCCGTATCGCTGCAGCAAGCGCCGATGAAAGTGCCAGTGTTCGCTAGGAATAGACGCGCCATCCCAACGATCATCAAAATCTTGCATGCAGGCTGTTTCATTCCCTACCGCCACTTGGACATATAAGGAGCGGTTCCCAAGGTGATCGTAGCTTGGATTTCGCGTAACTGAATAGCGACATTGGCGGACGAGCTTTACGACTTTTGGCCGAGCGCGATCGAGACGCCTCCGCGATCGCGTTTGCTTAAGACATTGGTCATCTCTTTGCTCTCATTTTCACGACCTCATTCAGCAGGAGGCACCATGTCCGACATCACCATTCCCGGCGGAAAAATTCGTTCCTTCGTCGAGCGGATCGAGAACCTCGACACCGAAATCGGGGAACTGAGCGAGCAGAAGAAGGAAGTCTTCTCGGAAGCCAAGGGAGAAGGCTTCGACGTCAAGATCCTCAAGGAGATCATCAAGTTGCGCAAGCAGGACCAGGACGAGCGCGACGAGCGTGAAAGCCTGCTCGATCTCTACATGCGCGCGATGGAGACGGCGCCGGCGGACGGCAAGACCGCGAAGGCGGCGTGAGGGCTGCGGAGGCTGCCAGCCGTCATTGCGAGCGAAGCGAAGCAATCCATTCCGCCGCAAACGCGGATAGATGGATTGCTTCGTCGCTGTCGCTCCTCGCAGTGACGGCGGAGGGAGTACTCTGACGCGGTAGTCCTAATCCGCCCTTCGCTTGCCTTGATCTCATTTCGGACGCTTTTGTGCGGCGATGGTTGTCGAGAGACGCAAGGCGGGGTGATTTGGACGTGGTGATGCTTTCGCGGAGGCCTGTCATTGTTGCGGCCATGCTCGTGCTCGGCACCTTATCGGCCGGCGCGCAGCAAAGCGCCGAGTTTGACGCGTGCATGGACAAGGCCGAAGGGGTGTCGACGAAGATGCTCGATTGCGGCAAGGCCGAAATCGGCAAGTGGGACATGCGGCTCAACACCGCCTATCAAGCCGTTCTCCCCACCTCGAAGGGCGAGGCGCACGCGCAATTGCTCAGCGAGCAGCGAGCCTGGCTGAAGCATCATCTCAGCGAAACCCATCGCCTCGCCGCGGACCCCAACAACGGGTCCGTCGCGTTCCTCGACTCCCAGGCGTTCGAATTGAAGGACATCGCCGACCGCACGCTGCTTCTCGAAAAGCGCGCGCATGGCTCGCGGTAGACGGTGCCGTCTTGATCGTCAGCGAGTAGCCCGCGTGAGCGAAGCGATATGCGGCATTGATCTTTCGGTCTGCGTGCTGGTCCCGGATATCACTTCGCTCATCCGGGCTACGCTTGCTTTGCCCAACCCCGCTGCGCCCTTGCGCGCTCGGGCTATCGAGCAGCATTAGCGGTTGTCAAAGATGATACTTCGATAGATCTCGACGCACTGGCCTGTGTTGAGACCGTGGCGCGCGGAGCCAGACGGAGAGGGCGCAACGTAGAATCCGATAACCATGCCGTTGAACTCTGCTTCGCAAAATTGTTCGACTTGCCTTCTTCCGCTGCGTTCGCTTCTTGCGCTGTTGGCGGCAACAAACATCTGGCGATAGTTTTGGGAACCGTCAGAGGCGGCTCCAACTGCCAACGCCCTATTGAAGAACCAGTCAGCAGCTCGGACGCTGGTAAAAACGACTCTGCTCAAGTTCGGAGCGGCTTCAAGTACGGCGGGAAAGTTCAGGAAGGTTGTTTCTCTATTGTTTATGTCGATATGCTCGTCCGACGAACTGGCTTCATGGCCTTTCTTCCTTTTGTAGGTTTGAAGAACGTCGCGCATCCAAATGCGATGGCGCCGCAGGAAGTCATGCATTAGATATTCGGTGGGTTCGGCCGCTGCCTCCGGACTACCAGGATTTGCGAAGACTTGCTCACCCGTGGCCTTTTCCAAGTACAGCCATAGATAGTTACTTCCAGACCCGTAAAAGAAATCAGCATCAAAGTCTTTCTTCGGTCCCGCATGCTGCGCGCGTGGCAACGAAAATCTTGGCGGAGGCGCAGTCCCAACAATTAAGACTCGCGTGGCCTGGGGAATTGCGTGGCAATTGTAGGGATGAGTTTCAAGTGAAGGCACTGATTCAGAGGGCGAATCCATAATGGAAATTTCTCCTGAAAGTCATTGGCGGCAAGTAGCTCGGATGAGCGCATGCGATATGCGGGACTGACCTTGCGAGTTATGTGCCGGTCCCAGATTCCGCTTCGCTCATCCGAGCTAGGCTTGCTTCAGTGTTGAAGGGGAGCAGGGGCTGGGCGCTTCGGTTGAAATAGCCCCCATTAGCACCCTTTCCGTGCACGTGGTAGGAGAGAGTATTGCCGATAGGTCGGAGGGAATGTCGATGAAGGGACCCAAAGGAGAAATCAAAGAGTTCCTGGATGATCCAGTTCTTTATCAGGCGATCGGAAAATTCGTCTATCAGTTCTCTCAGCTAGAGTTCGCAATTCGGCACTTACTCAGCGATCTCCTGGAGTTAACTCCTGATCAATTCCACATCGTGACTGCGTCTTACGATTTTGCGGCTCTTTGTCGAGTAACATCAGCCTTTATTCACACGTTGTTGGAGCCTGGCGAGCCAACAGAAACAGAGGTTACGCAGGTCTTTAATAGATGCTTTCGTGTTAACGACGCGCGAGTGAGATTGGTGCATGGCACGTGGGATGACGAAGGCGCGTCTCATGTATCTCGCACGAGCCTGAAGGCGGTCGCTTATTTCGGCAAAGTGCAAGACATCACGGACATGACTGAAGAAGCCAAGATGTGCATGAATCTCGTGGTTAAGCTGATAGACGGCGACGTTGTTGATTGGGCCAGAAACATCCGTAGCCACTTGCGGGGCGCGTGAGCGGAGAACCCGAAGTTGGTTAACCGTGGAGTGCCTTGGAGCGGCTAAATAATAAGGGCGGCCCGCCGGCCGCCCTTCATGCATGCCTTAGAAAAGCTCAGACTGGAACCGTTCTTCGTCGTCGATCATCCCTCACGAACATCCCGTCGTGCTGCCGCAAGTGTCGCACTTCATGCAGGTCCCATTTCGCACCAGCGTGAAGTTGCCGCACTCCGAGCACATCTCGCCTTCGTAGCCCTTGGCTTTCGCTTCGGCGCGACGCTCCGCCTTGGACGGGGCGGCGGCTGCGGCGGTGCCGGGCTTGCTCCAGTTCAGCGCCTCGAGCTTCTCGGTCGGCGAGAGGTCGTGGCTGACTTCCTGCTTCAGGGCGACGGCGCCTTCGATGGTGTCGGAGGCGCCGCGCGCGGTGGCGCCGTGGGAGGCGAGTGCGGTGACGCGGCTGCCGCCGGCGGGGGCGTTGTCGGCATTGCTGCTGACAGCGGCCGAGCCGCCGCGCATGACGACAAGGTTGTCGGTGCGCGACCGGGTGAGGCCCTTCGACAGGTACTTCGTCGCCTGGTGGTGCGGCGCCTCTTCGGGCTGCTCCTTGCCTTCCTCGACGCCCTTGCCGAGCGCGTCGAAGCCCGACTCGTTCGGATCGACATGGGCCAGATCGAAGCGGCTCATGTAGCTCACCGCGAGCTCGCGGAACACATAGTCGAGGATCGAGGTCGCGTATTTGATCGAGTCGTTGCCCTGCACCGGACCCGCGGGCTCGAAGCGGGTGAAGGTGAAGGCGTCGACATATTCTTCCAGCGGCACGCCGTATTGCAGGCCGAGCGAGACCGCGATCGCAAAGTTGTTGATGAAGGAGCGCAGCGCCGCGCCTTCCTTGTGCATGTCGATGAAGATCTCGCCGAGCCGGCCGTCGTCATATTCGCCGGTGCGCAGATAGACCTTGTGGCCGCCGACAACCGCCTTCTGGGTGTAGCCCTTGCGGCGATCGGGCATCTTCTCGCGCTCGCGCATCACGACGATGCGCTCGACCAGCTTCTCGACGATCTTCTCCGAGACCTGGGCGGCACGCGCGGCCATCGGCTTCTCGTAGAGCGCCTCGACCGCATCGTCCTCGTCCTCGTCGTCGGAGATGAGCTGCGAGTTGAGCGGCTGCGACAGCTTCGAGCCGTCGCGGTACAGCGCGTTGGCCTTCAGCGCCAGCTTCCACGACAACAGATAGGCGGACTTGCAGTCCTCCACCGTGGCGTCGTTCGGCATGTTGATGGTTTTCGAGATCGCGCCCGAGATGAACGGCTGCGAGGCCGCCATCATCCTTATGTGGCTCTCGACTGACAAATAGCGCTTGCCGATCTTGCCGCAGGGGTTGGCGCAGTCGAACACAGGGTAGTGCTCGGCCTTCAGATGCGGGGCGCCTTCGACCGTCATCGCGCCGCAGATGTGGACGTTGGCAGCCTCGATCTCGCGCTTGGTGAAGCCGACGGCCTGGAGCAGGTCGAAGCCGGGGGCTGCGATCGCCTCGGCGCCGATGCCGAGCTGGTCGCGGATGAAGTCTTCGCCAAACGTCCACTTGTTGAAGGCGAACTTGATGTCGAACGCGGTCGGCAGCGCCTTCTCCACCTTGGCAATGGCTTCATCGGTGAAGCCTTTTGCCTTGAGGGTCGAGGCGTTGATGCCGGGTGCATTCGAGAGCGAGCCGTGGCCGACGGCGTAGGCCTCGATCTCGGCAATCTCGCTCTCGCGATAGCCGAGCGCGCGCAGCGCGGACGGCACCGCCTGGTTGATGATCTTGAAGTAGCCGCCGCCGGCGAGCTTCTTGAACTTGACCAGCGCGAAATCAGGCTCGATGCCGGTGGTGTCGCAATCCATTACCAGGCCAATGGTGCCGGTCGGCGCCACGACAGTAACTTGCGCGTTGCGATAGCCGTTGACCTCGCCGAGCGCCAGCGCGTCGTCCCAGGCGAGCTTGGCATGCGCGACGATGTCGGCTTGCGGGCAGGAGGCGTGATCGAGCGGCACTGGATTCACCGCGAGCGCTTCGTAGCCAGTCGCGTTGCCGTGGGCGGCGCGGCGGTGGTTGCGGATCACGCGCAGCATGTGGCTCGCGTTCTTCTTGTAGCCCGGGAAGGTGCCGAGCTCGGCCGCCATCTCGGCCGACGTCTTGTAGGAGATGCCGGTCATCACGGCGGTCAGCGCGCCGCACAGCGAACGGCCTTCCTTGCTGTCATAGGGCAGGCCCATGGTCATGAGCAGGCCGCCGATATTGGCAAAGCCGAGGCCGAGGGTGCGGAACTCGTAGGAGAGCTCGGCGATCGCCTTCGACGGGAACTGGGCCATCATCACGGAGATTTCGAGCACGATGGTCCAGAGCCGGCAGAGATGCTCGTAGGACTCGATGTCGAACCGCTTGGTTGACGTGCTGTAGAACGTCAGCAGGTTGGCCGAGGCGAGGTTGCACGCCGTGTCGTCCAGGAACATGTATTCCGAGCACGGATTGGAGGCGCGGATGTCGCCGGACGCCTTGCAGGTGTGCCAGTCGTTCATCGTGGTGTTGAAGTGCAGGCCGGGATCGGCGGACGCCCAGGCGGCGTAACCGATCTTCTCCCAGAGGTCGCGCGCCTTCAGCGTCTTCGTCACCTTCTTGGTGGTGCGGCCGACCAGATTCCAGTCACCGTCGGTTTCCACCGCGCGGAGGAAGTCATCCTTCAGCGACACCGAGTTGTTGGAGTTCTGGCCGGAGACGGTGAGGTACGCCTCGGAATCCCAGTCGGTGTCGTAGATGTCGAACTGGATGTCCTTGTAGCCCTGTTTTGCAAATTGGATGACGCGCTTGATGTAATTGTCGGGCACGAGGTTGCGGCGCGCGAGCTTGATCTCGCGGCGCAGCGCCGGGTTCTTCTCGGGATCGAAGCAGTCGTCGCCACTGCCTTCGCAGTTGACGCAGGCCTTCATCACGGCCTTGAGGTGCTTCTGGTTGATCTTGGAGCCGGTGACCAGCGCCGCGACCTTCTGCTCCTCCTTCACCTTCCAGTCGATATAGGTCTCGATATCGGGGTGATCGGCATCGACCACGACCATCTTGGCGGCGCGGCGCGTGGTGCCGCCCGACTTGATCGCGCCCGCGGCGCGATCGCCGATCTTGAGGAAGCTCATCAGGCCCGACGAGCGGCCGCCGCCGGACAGCTTCTCGCCTTCGCCGCGCAGGCTCGAGAAGTTGGAGCCGGTGCCGGAGCCATACTTGAACAGGCGCGCCTCGCGGACCCAGAGGTCCATGATGCCGCCCTCGTTGACGAGGTCGTCGCCGACGCCCTGGATGAAGCAGGCATGCGGCTGCGGATGCTCATAGGCCGACTTCGATTTTGTCAGTTTGCCGGTCTTCCAGTCGACGTAATAGTGGCCCTGGCCGGGACCGTCGACGCCGTAGGCCCAATGGAGCCCGGTGTTGAACCACTGCGGCGAGTTCGGCGCGACCATCTGCTTGGCCAGCTGGAAGCGCAGCTCGTCGAAGAAGGCGAGGGCGTCTTCTTCCGTGGAGAAGTAGCCGCCCTTCCAGCCCCAATAGGTCCAGCAGCCGGCGAGGCGGTCGAACACCTGCTTGGCGCTGGTCTCGCCGACGATGCGCTCGTTCTCGGGGAGGGTCGCGAGCGCCTCGGTGTCCGGCACCGAACGCCACAGCCACGACGGGACGGTCTCTTCCTCGACCTTCTTCAGGCGCGCGGCAACGCCCGCTTTACGGAAATACTTCTGCGCCAGCACGTCGGAGGCGACCTGCGACCAGAACTCCGGAACCTCGACGTTCTCGGCGCGGAACACGACCGAGCCGTCCGGGTTGCGGATCTCCGAGGTGGTCAGGCGGAAATTGATCCCGGCGTAGGGAGATTGTCCGCTGGTGGTGTTGCGTCGTTCGATTCGCATGGTCGAGCCCCGTCTCTTGTTCTGCCCGGTCCCACGTTTCCCGCAGGTTGCCGGAATTGTTGTCTGTTCGCAGACTTTGGGAACACGCGTGGCACGCCTCCCGTCATCCGCAGCTCAGCCGGTGGACCCGGCCTGTTTTCTCTCATCCGCCAGGCGCCGGTTTGACCCGGCCCGGCGGCGGCATGATCCCGGGGCGGCGCCCGACTGGTCGGGTCCTCCGGGTCATGCATTCAACGCCCCAAACGCTCACGCGACACGTCACGCGTACGCTTCTTGCGGGCCGGTTACGGCCTCTGTTTCCGGGTCCTTCTCGGCCCGTTTGTCGTCCCGGACTCGAAAGACCTCGGGCCCAAAATCAGGGCAGACAAGCCCTTCACCCGCGGCCCGAAGGCCTGGCGGAGTGGTCATTTTGGAACCCTTGTGGGAGCGACCGGCGGGGACCCAAACACACTCGCGCCGAACAGGTTGAAAGCTAGGCCATGTCCGTTGCGCCCGTCAAGGACTAGTACGAGTTTCTGAATCAAACACTAAATATGGTGGAAGGAGGGGGATAACAGGGGTCGGTGCCGCGCCTGTGATCGAGCCAACTATCGGTGAGTCCTCAGGGATTCCCAAGCCAAAAAAATTCCTGGTCCCTGTGGATTGGAGTTTCGCCCCGCTGTTCACAGGCGAAGTTTTTATTCGCCGCGGCGGATTGAATCTTGGGGACTCACGTAAGCGTACGGGCAACTTAGGGATCAGGCATGTCAGAGCCGTGATGGTCGGGCGACAAAATCGCGGGCAAGGTGTGGCCGACTCACGTCGTCTTCACTCCTTTGCTTTCACACCCTTGCCGGGTTCCATGACAGACCAGAAACCTTCCGGGCGGACGCGCCTTGCGCCCGCCGGCCTGATGTTCCTCGCCATCACCTCGGTGGGCTGGGGGTTCAACTGGCCGTCCACCAAGTTCCTGCTCAGCGAGCTGCCGCCGCTGACCTTGCGTGGCATCACCGGCGTGATCGGCGCCGTGCTGCTGGCTGTGCTGGCGCTGCTCCGTAGCCAGAGCCTGCATGTCGAGGCAAGGCTGTGGCCGCGCCTCCTGCTGTATGCGGCGCTCAACGTCTCCGGCTGGATGGTGCTGATGGGGCTGGCGCTGCTCTGGCTGCCGGCGAGCGAGACCGCGCTGATCGCCTACACCATGCCGGTGTGGGCTTCGCTGCTGGCCTGGCCGGTGCTCGGCGAGCGGCCGACGTGGCTTCGGACCATCGCGCTGCTGATGGCGTTCGCGGGGCTCGCCGCGATCATGGGCGGCAACGGCATTTCCGCGAGCAAGGACAAGCTGCCGGGAATCATCATGGCGCTCGGCGGCGCGTTCGGCTTTGCGCTCGGCACCGTGCTGGCGAAGAAATATCCGCTGGTGATGCCGCCGATCCCGGCCGCGGCCTGGCAGATCGGCCTCGGCTGCGTGCCGATCGCGATCATCGGCCTGATGATCGAGACCACGCATCTCGACCGCGTCACCACGGTCGGCTGGTGGCTCTTGGTCTATTCGACGCTGATCCAGTTCTGCGTCGCCTATGTCGCCTGGTTCGCCGCGCTGGCCCGCCTGCCGGCCTCGGTGGCGGCGATCGGCACCATGGCGGTGCCGGTCATCGGCGTGATCGCCTCCGCGATCGCGCTGCACGAGCCGCTCGGGCCGACCCAGATCACCGCGCTGCTGTTCACGCTCGCCGGCGTCGCGCTGGCGACGCGGTAGCTCACATCACTCGCCGAGCGCCTGCTGCAGCATGCTGGCGAGCTGCGCCTTGCGATAGGGCTTTGCCAGCAGCAGCACACCTTCGTCGAGGCGGCCGTGATGCACGATCGCGTTCTCGGTATAGCCCGAGGTGTAGAGCACCTTGATGCCGGGGCGCCGCTTTCTCACTTCGTCGGCGAGCTGGCGGCCGTTCATTCCGCCGGGCATGATCACGTCGGTGAACAACAGGTCGAACTTCTCGCCCTTGTCGACCAGCGCCAGCGCGGCGCGGGCGTCGGGAACGGCAATGGTCTTGTAGCCGAGGCTGCCGAGCTGCGTGACGACGTAGTTGCGCACCAGCTGGTCGTCTTCCACCACCAGGATGACTTCGCTGCCGCGCCGCGCCGGCTCCGGCGCAGACGCCTCCACCTCGACCTGGCCGCGGGCAGGGGGCAGATACAGCTTGATCGTGGTGCCGTGGCCTTCCTCGCTGTAGATCTTGATATGGCCGCCGGACTGCTTGACGAAGCCGTAGACCATGCTCATGCCGAGTCCGGAGCCCTTGCCGACCTCCTTGGTGGTGAAGAACGGCTCGAACACCTTGTCCTGCACCGCGAGCGACATGCCGGTGCCGGTGTCGCTGACCGCGAGCAGCACGTAGCGGCCCGGCGTGATGTCGGGATTGGTGGCCGCATAGGCGTCGTCGAGCACGACGTTACTGGTCTCGAACAGCAGCTTGCCGCCGTTCGGCATCGCGTCGCGGGCGTTGATCGCCATGTTGAGCAGCGAGTTGGCAAGCTGCGACGGATCGATATGGACGCTGGCGACATCGGGCGCGAGCATGGAGTCGATCTCGATCTGCTCGCCGAGCGTCGGCCGCAGCAACTTGGCGATATCGACCACGGTGCCGTTGATGTCGACGGTGCGCGGCTCCAGCGGCTGGCGGCGGGCGAAGGCGAGCAGATGCTGGATCAACTCGCGGCATCGCTCGGCGGCGCGGTCGATCAGCTCGGCGGTTTGCGCAAGCTTCGGCTGCGAACGCAGGCTGTCGACCAGCGTCTCGGTGGTGCCGGTGATGACCGTCAGCATGTTGTTGAAGTCGTGCGCGACGCCGCCGGTCAGCTTGCCGATGGCGTCGAGCTTCTGCGCCTGCTGCAGCTTGTGCTCGGTTTCGCGCGAGGCGGTGATGTCGTGATAGATCAGCGCCGCGCCGGTGATGGTGCCGTCGCCGTCGCGCAGCGGCCGGCCCGACACCACGAGGTGAATTTCCGGCGCGCCGCGCACCGGCCGGGCGACGAATTCCAGCCCGTCGAATTCCTCGCCGCGGAGCGCCCTGGCCGAAGGCATGTCGTTGGTCTGCATCGGCGTGACGCCGTCGGCCTGGAACACGGTGCTCATGGCGCGCAATTCGCGGACCGTCATACCCGGCTTGTAGCGCAGCATCTTCTCGGCGGCCGGGTTCGAGAGCAGCACGGTGCCGCCGCTGTCGATCACCAGCACCGCCTCCGCCATGGTGCGGAAGGTGGTTTCCATCACCGAGGTGGAACGGCGGAGCTCTTCGAGGGCTGCGCCGAGATCCTTGGTGCGTTCGGCCACCTTGCCCTCGAGCGACAGATTGGTCGCCTTGGTCGCGCTGAGCGCGCCCTGCAGTTCGCGGCTGACGCGCCGCGCCGTCAACGTCAGCGCGACCGCGAGCAGCAGGATCATCACCACGCCGGCAAGGTCGACCGCCAGCAACAGCCGGCCATTGGTCTTCGACTGTTCGGTGCGAATCCCGAGCAGGCGGCGCTCCTCGGCGACCAGGCGGTCGAGCGCCGCCCCGACCTTGTCCATCAGCGCGCGGCTCTCGTCCGCCGAGATCAGCGCCGCAGCGCCGGCCGTGTCGCCCGCCGTGCGCAACCTGATCAGTTCGGCACCAAGCGCAATGGCGCGCTCGACCTGTCCTCGGGTGCCCTCGATCAGCTTTGCTTCCTCCGGGGCCGACTTCACCGCAGCCATCAAATCGTCGAACGCGGCGCTGAGGGCGGTGCTCTGCTCGCGAAACTCGTCCGCGAAGGAGGCGTCGCCGGTCAGCGCGAAACCGCGCGCCGCGCTCTCGACGCCGCGCGGCAGCGAACGCGCATCCGAAATGCGCTTGAGGACGCCGAGTGCGTGATCGACCGAATCAATCTCGCTGCGCGACTTGACGTCCAGCCCGATCGACGCCGCGCTGATGACGAGGAGGATCGCAAGGCCACTGCCAAGGATGAGACGCTGGGAAGCCATCGACGATTAGTACGAGCAATTATTTGGAAAGACGAGCAGAAGGAGCGGACTTCGCAAGACATTCGTTAACCGCGGCAACCAGCGCCTGCGGGGTGAACGGCTTGCGCAGGCAGGCCGACGCGCCGAGCTCGATCGTCATCCGCAGGAAATCCGGCGCACGGTCGGCATTGGCGAAGGCATAGCCCGACATCGCGATCACGGGAATATGCGGCGCGCGTTCGTGGAAGATGCGGATCGCCTCGAAACCGCGCATATGCGGCATGAAGACGTCGACCAGCATGACGTCGAATGATGCCTTGTCCAGCGCGCGCAGACCCGATTCGCCACCATCCGCGACGGTGACGTCGAAGCCCTGGCGCTGCAAACAGACCTCGATGGCGACGCACACCATCGGGTCATCATCGACCACGAGAACGCTCGGCACGATGCATCCTCTTGCTGCGGCCTCGCGTGCCGGCGACTCGCTTGGCCAGTCTCCCGATTAAGGCGGAACCTGGACGGAAAGTCTGTATCATAAAATGCATATGCTGTTTGCTGACAAGCAGATTTCCAGCTAGCCCTGACACCATCACTTGTATTTGTCCGCCCACATTGCGACGGGTCCATGACCGCAGTTCCAGTCGACGGCCGCACCCCGCCGTCACCGCTCGGCCTCGCATTCCTGGTGGTCGCATCGACCGGCTGGGGCCTCAATTTCCCGATCATGAAGTTCCTGCTTAGCGAGTGGCCGCCGCTGTCGTCGCGCGGGCTCTGCGGCGTGGTCGGCGCGCTCGCGCTCGGCCTGGTGGCGATCGCGCGCGGACAGCCACTGCGCGTCCCCGACGGCATGTGGTTGCGGCTCGTCCTGGTGTCGACGCTGTCGATCGGCGGCTGGGTCGCGTCCATGGGCCTGGCGCTGATCTGGCTGCGCGCCAGCGAGGCGGCCGTGCTCGGGATCTCGATCCCGGTGTGGGTTGCGCTGGTGGCCTGGCCGGTGCTCGGCGAGCGTGTCTCGCTGCCGCGTGCGCTCGCGCTTGCCGTGGCGCTCGCTGGCATCGCCGCGCTGATCGGCGGTGGCGGTCTCGACGCGAGCCTCGGCAAGCTGCCCGGCATCCTGTTCGCGCTCGCGGGCGCGCTCTGCGTCGGGCTTGGCACCGTGCTGACCAAGTTCTTCAAGCTCGCAATGCCGCCGCTGTCGCTCGCGGCCTGGCAGCTTGCGATCGGCTGCGTGCCGATCGCGATCGCCGGCGTCCTGATCGAGCAGCCGCAGCTCGCGGCGCTGTCGCAGTTCGGCTGGGCGTCGATGGTCTACATGACGCTGATCCAGTTCTGCCTTTGCTATGTCTGCTGGTTCGCGGCGCTGGAGCGGCTGCCGGCGGCGACCGCGTCGATCGGCACGCTGTTGGTACCCGTCGTCGGCGTGCTGGCGGCCGCGGTCATGCTGCGCGAGCCGCTCAGCGCGAGCGACATCATCGCGCTGGTAGTGACTTTCGCAGCCGTCGCGGTGGCGCTGCGGACATGAAAAAGGGCGGCGTTGCCGCCGCCCTTTGCCAACTCAAGCACTCAGCCCGTAATTACGGGCAGGGGTGCCGCAGGCCGTCATAGCCGAGATAGGTGCCCGAGGCTGGGTCGTAGGACCTGTACCGCTGCGCGCAGTAGCTCGCGTCGCCGCCCGGCACCGCCTCCACGGCGACAGACGGTTCGTCGTAGTAGCCGTAGCTGTCGTCATAGTAGCCGGGGCCGTAGCCGCCGTAATACGCGCCGGAGGCGAGGGCTCCGCCGACGACTGCACCGGCAACCGCGCCCGGCCAGAAGCCGCCACCACGGTGATAGCCACCGTGCCAGCCGCCACCGCCGCCGTGCCAACCACCGCCGCCGCCACCGGCCCAGTGGCCGCCGCCACCACCGGCCCAATGACCGCCGCCGCCACCGGCCATCGCAGCACCACGGCCGCCGCCAAAGCCACCACCACCGCCGCCGCCGATATGGCCACCGCCACCGCCGCCGCCGCCGCGCGCACCACCGCCACCGCCCATCGCGCCCATCTGCGCGGCAGACTGGGCGAACGAAACGGTCGGCGCCACAGCCAACGGCAGCGCAAGCGCCAGCGCCGCGGCGGTGCTCAGAACCTTCATATTGATCATTTTGGACTCCATCAAAACGGACAATGTCTAACCATCTCTGCGGTCGGGCGTTCCAGTGCTCGACATTGATTGTCCGTCATCTTTGCTTGACCGGCGGCGCATGTATGGCGGGTGAACAAAACTCCTCGCGATCGCGTCATTTGGTCGCCAAAGGACCCGCAAGCCGGGTGTAATTCGGGAGTGTCCGGCTACCTTGGCGGCGACTGGACATTTGCAGATTCAGGTGGCATCAGAGCCGGACTGCCTCGAACCGACGACCGGCCACGCATGAAACAATTCCTGCTGAAATTCTTCACCTGGTGGAACGGCCAGACCTTTGGCACGCAATTGTGGACCTCGCGCTACGGCGAGCTGGTCGGCGAGGACGAGCAGGGCAATCGCTACTACCGGACCAAGGGCGGCGAGATCGACCCGACGCTGCATTTCGAGCGCCGCTGGGTGGTCTATAACGGCTATGCCGAGGCGTCCCGGATCCCGTCCGGTTGGCACGGCTGGCTGCATCACACGGTCGATGTGCCCCCGACCGACGAGAAGTACGTGGCCCGGGAGTGGGAAAAGCCGCATCTGCCGAACATGACCGGCACCGCGCAGGCTTACCGTCCGTCCGGCTCGACGCTGGCGAGCGGCCGCCGCCCCAAGGCGACCGGCGACTATCACGCCTGGACGCCGGGAAGCTGAGCTTCACGCATTGTTGTTTCGGACGCGGCGCGTGTAACAGCGCGCGTGCACCGCACACGCACCTGTGGCAACGCGAGTGCGTGCCTGTGGACAACGGTAACAGCGGGGACAGCTGTGCGTGTCCGATGCTGTCCGCTTGCGCTGCGCACGTCTTCGCGGCTCAATGAAGCCATCTTACGGAGATGGGAAACCATCGCGTCGGATCGGGCTCCAGATCGCGACTGTCCCGATGAGCAGCGGCCTCCGAGTTGGATGCGGCCGGGAGATAGGCCCCCGGCACAGACGTCCTGAAATCGCCCGCAAATGTGAGGCTACCGTGAGACAGGAAGGGCCGCTCGGGAAACCGGGCGGCCTTTTTCTTTGCCTCGCAATTTCGTTGTCTCACGATCAGTCAGGGCAGCCGTGCGGCCGCCTGGCTCATCAATTCGCCCCGGCGCGCGTGTGCCGGTCCCATCCGCTCCTTCATGGAGGCGAGGACCTCGGCCGGCGCGGTATCGGGCGAGCCGGCATTGAACGGCGGGGCCGGGTTGTATTCGAGCCTGAGCTGGATCGCTTCGGCGGTCTTGCGATCGACGAGCTCGGAGACCAGCGTCAGCGCGAAATCGATGCCGGCGGTGACGCCGCCGCCGGTGAAACGGTTGCGGTCGACGCAGACCCGCGTCTTGGTCGGGATGGCTCCGAACCCCGACAGGAAATCGATCGCGCTCCAATGCGTGGTGGCGCGATAGCCCTTCAAGAGACCGGCGGCGCCGAGCACCAGCGAGCCCGTGCAGACCGACGTGACGTATTTCGCTCCCTCGGCCTGCTTGCGCAGGAAGGCCAGCATCTCCTCGTCGCCGACCATGTCGTCGGTGCCGAATCCGCCCGGCACGCAGATCACGTCGAGCTGCGGGCAATCGGCGAAGGTCGTGGTCGGCGTCAGGACCATGACGGAGTCGGTCGGAACGGGTTCGATCCGTTTCCAGATCAAATGCACCTTGGCGCCGGGGACCGAGGAGAACACCTGCAGCGGCCCGGTGAGGTCGAGCTGGGTCACCTTCGGGAAGACGAGCAATCCAATCTGCAGGGGTTCGGACATCGGAGCTCTCCAAATAGCGCTTGACGGAACCACGATGCCATGATGGCTTTCTGTCCAAAATGGCGTAATTCCCTCATTTTCGGACGTTGCCGCCGCCTCCGGGGATTTGGCATTGCAAGGATCTGGCAGATGATCGGCATCCTGATCTTTCCCGACTTCCAGCTGCTCGATGCGGCCGGCCCGATCGCGGCGTTCGAGATCGCGGCGCGCTTCGCCAACGACCCGCCCGCGATCAAGACGATCGCGGTGAAGGCCGGACCGGTGCGCTCGTCGTCCGGCATCGAGATGCTGGCGCGCGGCTTCAGGCCGTCGGCGGCGATCACGACGCTGATCATCGCGGGCGGCAACGGCGTGCGCACGCCGGCGACGTGTCCTGTCACGCTGTCATTCGTGCGGCGAATGGCGAGCCGCGGCATCCGCGTCGCAAGCGTCTGCTCGGGCGCCTATGTGCTGGCCGAGGCCGGCCTGCTCGATGGCCGCCGCGCCACCACGCATTGGCAGCGGACGCCGCACTTCGTGAAGACCTATCCGAAGGTCAAGCTCGAGCCGGACCAGATCTTCGTCCGCGACGGCAATATCTGGAGCTCGGCCGGAATCACCGCCGGCATCGACCTCGCGCTCGCGATGATCACCGAGGACTACGGCGACGAGGTCGCGCAGAACACCGCGCGGCAGCTCGTGCTGTACCATCGGCGCAGTGGCGGGCAGTCGCAGTTTTCCTCGCTGCTGGAGTTGAAGGCGCCGAACGGCCGGTTCGGGCCATTGCTCGCCTGGGCGCGCGAACATCTCGACGCGCCGCTGACGGTCGAGGATCTCGCCGACAAGGCCGGGATGAGCTCGCGGCATTTCACCCGCGCCTTCATCGCAGAGACCGGTACCACACCATCGAAGGCGGTGGAGCGATTGAGGATCGAAGTGGCGCGGCAGCGCGTGCAGTCGTCGGGCGAGGCGATCGAACGCGTCGCCGAGATCACCGGCTTCCGCGATCCGGAGCGGATGCGCCGCGCCTTCATCCGCGCCTTCGGCCAGCCGCCGCAATCGCTGCGCCGGGCATCGCGCGCGGGGTAGGCCGCGGACGTGCGCAATCGCGGCGCGTTGTTGGAAAGATAGGGCAATCATTCCACGGCGAAGCCAACGCGGTTGCCGATGAAGGACCGTCGCCAAGCTCACCGGCGTTACCGGCAGCGGCAATTTGAGTTTGGGACAAGCTCGTTGTCCGGTCTCACACGATTCATTCAGTCGTTGCACCGATGAACCCGCGCGAAGGTTCCTGTGACCCACGTTAGGTGGGGCGTTGCGGACCCGAGGAGGTTCCACATGACAAAGCATCGAACGATTACCGGGTTCGTGGCCGTCACCCTGCTGGCTGTCACTGCAACCGCCGCGACGATCCGGTCACACCTGCCCCGAAGCGATGGCGTTGTCGTCGAGACGGGCCCGCTCCCGGCTAGGGATTTCAGCGACCGCTGGTCCCCGATTTCAGCTTTGCCCCCGGCAATAAACATGACTGAGCGCGCACCTGAGGAGCGTTAAACCGGTCATCGACGCAGATCCGGCCGGTTCTCGGATAGGCCGCGCGCAGAGATTAGCGCAGGACAAACGCCCCGCCGAAGGCGGGGCAAGATGTTGAACCACTTGATCCTGCACGACTTGATCTCAAAACGACTTGGTCTGAATAGAACTAACGGTTCCGCCGCGCCGGAATAGCGCAGCCATTCACCTTGCAAACGATCAGTACGATCACTGAAAATCCACGGACGGCGAGATATCAATTGCTCAATGTATCGGTCGCGATCTTCTTCTTGAGTGCTTCGCAGGTATTCCGGACCTCCGTGGTCATCAGCGAGACGGCTTCGATCTGGAGGAAGAAACGCTTGCCCTGATCGCGGTAACCCGCGGCGAATTCCTTGATTTCCGCGATCATGTCATGAACGCCCGCCACCATGACCTCGCAGTTCTTGGCGGCCAGTTGCAGTTCCGATCCAAGGGCCTCGATCTCTCTCACCGCCGCTTCGTATTCGCGCACGACCGCCTCGGCCGATAGCTTGCCGACCTCGTTGACGCCGTTGCGGTGCTCGACGTAGTCCGGCATCGGCGAGAGAGGCCGAATGTTGCTGCGTGGGCGATGCGTACTCACCGTGTCGATTTCGCTCTCCGTCGTTTCCAACGGGGCGCGGGCGAGGACTTCTGCACTCACACTCATGCGAAGGCTCCATAAGTTGTTACAGCAAGTGGAGTTTAGCAATGTCAACGGATTTGTCTCGCTTTTCCACAAGTTTAGGAGAAGTCCAATTGTGCGTTGCAGCATAGCGAATCCTGCGCCGCAATCGCTGCGCCGGGCATCGCGCGCGAGCCAACGAGGCGTCGGGGGATCAGGTTCGTTTGCCGTCCGCGAAGCGTCACGGGTGCGCAGCTGCCTCTTTGTGCTGGCGACGCGCGTGGGCCACTCCCCAGCCGAGCCCAAACAGGGCGGCGGCGAGCGAGCCCCCGAGCACCCCGAGCTTTGCTGCGTTGAGCAGGGCCTCGTCGGGGAAGGCGAGCATGGCGGTAAAGATAGACATGGTGAAACCGATTCCGGCCAACAGGCCGATGAGGCAGACGCCGCCCCACGTAATGCCCGGTGCCAGCCGACAGCCCAACTTGACCGCAAGCCAGGTGGCACCGATCACACCGACCGGCTTTCCCAAGGCAAGGGCAAGCCCGACGCCCAGCATCACGGACTGAGCTCCGGAACCGAGGCCGGAAGCTGTGAGGCTGATGCCGGCGTTCGCCAACGCGAACAGGGGCATGATGCCAAAGGCGACCCAGCCATGCAGCGCCGTCTGCACGCGCACGACGGGCGGCAACATTTCGCGATTCGCGACGTGGAGCGTACGGCGCCGTGACCTGAGGCGATGGGTATCCTTCCAGGCCGCATCGCTGTCGCGCAACTCCGCGATCACGCGCGACACCATTTGCAGGGGCGGCTCCCGCAGCGGCATCGGCCGCACCGGCGTCATCAGGCCGAGCACGACGCCGGCAAGGGTCGGATGCGCTCCGCTCATCAGCAGCCCGGTCCAGACCAGCGCTCCCGGCGGAACGTAGGCGAGGGCGGAGCCGATGCCGATCCGCTGAAGCCCGACCACCATCAGAATGCCGAGCGCCGCCACGATAAACCCGCTCAGCTCCAGTCCGCTGGAGTAGACGAAGGCGATGATCAACACCGCGATGACGTCGTCGATGATCGCCAGCGCCAGCAGGAACACCCGTAGATTGACCGGGATCGATCGTCCCAGCAAAGCGAGCGCCCCCACGGCAAAGGCGATGTCCGTCGCCGTCGGTACGGCCCAGCCCTGGCCGCGCACGGGATCGGCATTCAGGCCAATGTAGATGAGCGCGGGGGCGATGACGCCGCCGGCTGCCGCGATCACGGGCAGCAGCGCCTGGTCGAACCTGCTCAGCGCGCCTTCATGGATTTCGCGCCGAATCTCCATGCCGACAACGAGGAAGAAAATCGTCATCAGCCCGTCGTTGATCCAGAAATGCAGCGATCGGGAGCTGACGAAGTCGCCAAACCCGATCAAGAGTTGCTGGTGCCAGAGAGCGTGATAGCTGTCGGCGAAAGCCGAGTTGGCCCAGATCATTGCAGCGGCTGCCGCGGCCAGCAGTACGCCGCCGCCGACAGCCTCGACGTGCAGGAAGCGCTGGAGCGTGGCGAACGCTCGTTCGGCAAGCAGTTGGGCTCGTGGCAGGTCTTGGGTGGGCAGTCGGTGATCCATCGGGCGCACGCACTCGGCGTGGTGGCCCGACCATCGCTTCACCTGTCGCTGCGCCATGCAGCTGACACCCATAGCCCGTTTTGCACAGCGACGGGCATAGGGCAACCCTATTCGGGCGTCCTGCGACCGTTTGCCATATCGCTGGGAGGCGACTTCGGACCAACGTGGCTTTCGGCGCTAGAACCGCTCAGGCCTCAGCAGGGCGTAGATCAAGTCGACAGGCAGGCCAGCGGCGAGTGACTAATCGAAGATCATCCGCGCTCTCGCCGGAACAATCGATAATCATCCTGGTGGTTCCGCGCCCAGGGCTGGCGATCACAGCCAGCTCGCGAGCATGTTGAGCTGGGTTGCTGCACCGAATATCAGCAGAACCGCGATGCACACCGGCAGAGAGTAGGGGGTCCGATTGTTCTCTTGCGACATGTCAGCACCAAATCGGGAGAGAGTTCCCATGCGCGTGAAAGCTACGCGCTGATTGCCTCATGCAATATCAAGCCGATCGCATAGGAATGCGAGACGAACGCCAAGCCGGCGTTATAAATGCGGAATAAGTGTCAGCGTTAGCTCTCATCGGTTTCCAGCAGCCCTAGCTTCGACGCAAGCCAGCGCGTGGTGGAGGCCTGGACCAGGATCGTGGTCAGGATCGCGACGAAAGTGACGGAGGCGATCATCTCCGCGCCCGGCGCCTTCATGCCGAGCAACAGGCCGGCGAGCGCGGCGGGGATGACACCGGTTTCGCGCGTCCAGCACATGAACAGCAGCTCCGCAAGACTCCAGCGCGCGCGGCGATCCGGCGCTGCGCACAGGAACACGGTGATGGGGCGGGCCACGAACATCAGCACCAGCGTCACCGCAATGCCGCTGAGCCAATATTGCTGCATCAGCGCAAAATCCACCTGCGCGCCGAGCAGGATGAAGATGAACAGGCGCAGCATGAAAGCGGTGGTCAGGACGAACTCACTGAGTTTCTGAGATTCGCCCGGCTCCATCGCGAAGCCGAAGGTCTCCTTGTTGCCAAGCATGATGCCGAACACGAACACCGCCATGAAGCCTGAGGCATGCAGGCCCTCGGCTGCGAAGTAGGCGGCAATCACCGCAACCACTGTGACGACGGGGGCATATTCGGCAAGGAAGGCCCACTTCTCATGGGCGATGAAGATCGTTGCGAGATAGCCCAGTACGATGCCGGCGGTGATGCCGATGATGGAATGCGTGATCAATTGGCTCAGCGAGGCCGAGAGCGAGAACGCGCTGCCGGTCGCAAGGCCGAGGAGAGTGAGGGTGATGATCGCACCCATGGCATCGTTGAACGCGGATTCGCTCATCACGGTCTGGGCGACGCGGTGGCGGATCGGGATCTGGCGGAAGATCGGCACCAGTGTCGCCGGATCAGTCGAGGCCACTGTCGCCGCCAGCAGGAACGCCACGATCGGGGGAACGCCGAGAATGTATTGCGCGGCGAAGCCCGTGATCGCCGCCGTTATGATCACGCCCAACGTTGCGATCACCACGATGGTGATCCACACTTGCTTCAGCACAGCGAGCCGAAGCGTTGCCCCGCCGTCGAACAGGATATAGCTCGCGCCGAACAGCAGGATGATCTGGTTCAGCGCAGAGTCGGCACCGATGTGCACGAGCCCGAGCGCATGCGGCCCGATCGCGATGCCGGTAAGCAGGAACACCGCGACGTCGGGAATTCTGACCTTCTGAGCGAAGAGCGCGGCAATCGTGCCGATCGCCAGGATCAGGCCGCATGATAGCAGCGTGTGCCTGGCGATTTCGATCGAGGACGACACGATCAGCCCAGCGTCTTCAGCCAGGCGCTGATCTCGGTCACCGCGACATTGGCCTGGTTGAGCAGCTTGCCCATGGTGAAGAAGCCGTGGAACTGGCCGGGGAAATGCCGGTAGGTGACGGGCACGCCGGCATCCGTGAGGAATTTCGCGTACTCGTCGCCTTCGTCGCGCAGCGGATCGGCGCCGGCGGTCAGCACATAGGCCGGCGGCAATCCGGCAAAGCTTTTTGCGCGCGCAGGCGAGGCGCGCCAGTCGCTGTTGTCGGCATCGCCGAGATAGTGGTTGCCGAACCAGCCGATCACCGAATGCGTCAACAGGATGCTGGTCTCGGGCTCGCGATGCGAGGAATGCTTGCGCGAAAAATCGGTCGCGGGATAGACCAGCAGCTGGGCCGCGAGCTTCGGACCGCCGTCGCGGGCGGTGAGGGCAACCACCGCCGCCAGATTGCCGCCGGCGCTGTCGCCGCCGACGATCAGGCGCGACGCATCGATGCCGAGCTCCGCAGCGTTGGCGGCGACCCATCTGGTCGCGGTGACGGCGTCGTCTACCGCCGCCGGGAAGCGGTGCTCGGGCGCGAGGCGATAGTCGACCGAGATCACGATCAGTTCGCCCTCATGGGCCAGCTTCTGGCAAACCACCTCATGGGTATCGAGATCGCCGATCACCCAGCCGCCGCCATGGAAGAACACCAGGCACGGCGCGAGCCCGTCCGTCTTGCGCAGCGTCTTCGGCGTGTAGATGCGTCCCGGGATCGCGCCGTGCGGCGCCGGGATCGCCAGCGCCTTGCTCGATTCAAGCGCGGGCGGCTCGGGATTGGAGACAATGCGGGCGGCCCGGTAATATTCACGCGCTTCCGGTGCGGTCAGCGATTCATAGGCGGGGCGGCCGGCCTCCTGGAATGCCTTGTAGACGGCGGCGGCATCGGGATCGAGAACGACGGGCATTTGCGGGGACCTTCTTGATTTCTGTTGTGTCATTCCAAGGCGATGCGATGCGTCGAACCCGGAAGCGCGAGATTCCGGGTTCGGCCCTGCGGGACCGCCCCGGAATGACGGTTGTATCAGGCGGAGCTTAGCGGTTTGGATGACGCCGGCAGCGCCGGTGACCCGGACCGTCGAGCCTGATGCGAGCTGGCATATTGGGTTTCCTCTGGCTGGTCTGGTTCGATCCGGATTTTCTCAGGTTTTCACGCGTTGCCGCGTGGCTTCAGCGTGAGGACTATCACACGTGTCCCCAGGGGTGGCCAGTGTGCGGGGAGGGCCGGCCGGGCGCCCTTTCCCCGCCGTATTCGGCGTGTTAACCGGTGGCCTGCGAGCGGCCGATATCTAGGTAGACTGTCGCGAGCCCGATTCGCCCTTTAAAGCCGCGCGAGATGCTTCGAACCATTGCCCTGACTGGCTTTGCGGCCTTGGTTGCCGCCTCAACCATCTCGCTTGCGCAGCCTGCGCGCGCGCAGATCGGAACGATTTTCTCCGATCCGCCGCCGCGTCCGCCCGGCGCGATCCCGCGCGGCCAGGCGGCGCCGCCCAGCGACGACGATGAGGAAGTGCCGGAACTGCCGCGCGGCCGCCTGCTGCCGACCCAGCCGCGGGCGTTGCCGCCGGGCCAGGCGGTGCCGCCGCCCGGCAGCGTGCAGTCGCAGCCTTTGGCGCCGCCGCCCGGCAGCACAGTCGCTCCGCCCGGCGTTGCGGTGCAGCCGCCGCAACCGGGCGGGCCGGCCGTCGCCAACACGCCGCCCGGAGCCAATCCGGCGCCGGGGCAGCGTCCGCCGGCCAAGGGCACCGCTCCGGGCACGGCACCGCAGACGCCTGCCGCGTTGCAGCCGGGCGACGAGGTCGTGCAGGAGCCGCCGTCGACCAAGATCACCAACAAGAAGGCGAGCTTCTCCGGCCTCGACAAGATCACCGGACGCATCATCAATTTCGACGAGGATATCGGCGAGACCGTGCAGTTCGGCGCGCTGCGGGTGAAGACCGATGCCTGCTACACCAGGCCGTCGACGGAAGCCGCCAACACCGACGCTTTCGTCGAGGTCGACGAGATCACGCTGCAGGGCGAGGTGAAGCGGATCTTCTCGGGCTGGATGTTCGCGGCGAGCCCCGGCCTGCATGGCGTCGAACATCCGATCTACGACATCTGGCTGACCGACTGCAAAGGGCCGGACCAGACCATCGTGACCGCGGCGCCCGATCCGCCCAAGGCGCCGACGCCGCCACCGCCGCCGGCCCAGAAGCGTGCGCCGCCGAAGCAGGCCGCGCCGCGTCCGCCGCCGCAACCGCTGCCGCAATACCAGCAGCAGCCGCCACCTCCGCCGCCCCAGCAGCAGCGGCCGGGCGGATTGTTCGGCGGCTTGTTCGGAAATTGATCGGCACTGCGTAGCCCGGATGGAGCGTCAGCGAAATCCGGGTTCTTTCTGCGCGGATGGCGTCGTCCCGGGCTACATGCGTCGCAAGATCAATTGCGCTCTGCGATGATCGCCAGTGCGTCGGCCCCCTTGACCGGCTGCGTGGTGTCGAGCTTGCCAAAGTCCGCCGGCGCGCCAGCGATCGCCTTGTCGAGCAGCGCGCGATAGCGGCGGCGCGAAATCTCCACGGCGCCGAACGTCTTCAGATGCTCGGTGACATATTGCGTGTCGAGCAGCTCGAACCCGCCGGCGATCAGCCGCGCCACCAGATGCACCAGCGCGACCTTCGAGGCGTCGCGCGCGGTGTGGAACATGCTCTCGCCGAAGAAGGCACGGCCGAGGCTGACGCCGTAGAGGCCGCCGACCAGATTGTCGTCCTGCCAGACCTCGACACTGTGGCAATGGCCCGACATGTGCAGCCCCACATAGAGGTCGCGAATGCGCTTGTTGATCCAGGTGTCGTCACGGCCGGGCTGCGGCGCCGCGCAACCGGCGATCACGGCCTTGAACGCGGTATCGACGGTGACGGTGAAGACATCCGAGCGCACGGTGCGCGCGAGGCGGGAGGCGACACGGAAGCCGTCGAGTGGAATCACGCCGCGCAATTCGGGCTCGACCCAGAACAGGGTCGGATCGTCGGCGCTCTCTGCCATCGGGAAGATGCCGCAGGCATAGGCGCGCAGCAGCACCTCGGGCGTGATCTCGGAGGAGGCGGAGTCGCGTGAGGTCATGCTGGCGAAGATAGCAAAGCGCGGGCGGTCTTGCGATGGGGCCGGCTACGGGGTTGCGACGTGTTGACGAAGCGCGCCGGTTCCTCCACAAGCCGCGCCATTCCGCCGCAGTTTCCCGAGACGGACTGCGCGGCCATGCTAGATTGCCACAAAATATGGCGCCGCCGCCCGGGACATGGCGGCTTGCGCCTGACAATCAACACAGGTGAGGGGGACGCTGCATGAAATCGTCATGGCGCACGTTTGCGCCGTTGCTGGTCTGGCTGGTGATCTATCTGGTCCCGGTGCCGTCAGGGCTGAACGCCAATCAGTGGCACTATTTTGCGGTGTTCGCCGCCGTCATCACCGGGCTGATCCTCGAATCGATGCCGGTCGGCGCGGTGGGGCTGATCGGCCTCACGGTCGCCGGCGTCGGCGGCTATGTCGAGCCCGACCCGAACAAGTCGCTGCGCTGGATGCTCAGTGGCTTTTCCGAGAGCACGGTGTGGCTGATCGTCGGCGCCTTCGTGTTCTCGATCGGTTACCGCAAGAGCGGGCTCGGCCGAAGGCTGGCGCTGCTCCTCGTGCGCGGGCTCGGCCGCCGCACCATCGGCCTCGGCTATGCGGTGGCGTTCTCCGATCTGGTGCTGGCGCCGGCGACGCCGTCCAATACCGCGCGCTCGGGCGGCACCATCTATCCGATCGTCAGCAACATCCCGCGCATCTACGGCTCCGAGCCCGGTCCGACCGCAGGCAAGATCGGCACCTTCGTGATGTGGACGGCGTTTGCGACCACGGCCGTCACCAGCTCGCTGTTTCTGACGGCGCTGGCGCCGAACGCCGCCGCGCTCTCGATCGCCAAGAAGCTCGTCAATGTCGAGGTCGGCTGGTCGCAATGGTTCATCGGCTTCGCGCCGCTGGGCATCCTCTTGCTGTTGCTGGTGCCGCTGCTGAGCTACATGGTCTGCCGGCCCGAGATCAAGGCGAGCCCGGAGATCGTGACCTGGAGCGAGGGCGAACTCGCCAAGATGGGGCCGCCGTCGCGGCAGGAATGGATCATGGCGGTGCTGGTGCTGCTCGCGATGTTCTTGTGGATCTGCGGCTCCAATCCCAACATCAGCGTGCCGCTGCTCGGCTCGAACTTCATCAACGCCACCACGGTGGTGTTCGTCGTGATCTCGCTGATGCTGCTGTCGGGCGTGATCGCGTTCGAGGACATCGTCGCGGAGAAGAGCGCGTGGGAGGTATTTTTCTATTTCACCTCGCTGCTCACGCTATCGTCGGGTCTCAACGAGATCGGCTTCATCAAATGGGTGGCCGAGGGTTATGCGAAGCCGCTCGCAGGGACGTCGCCGCTGGTCGGAATGATCCTGCTCGTCACCTTCTTTTTCTGGATCCACTATTTCTTCTCGAGCATCACCTCGCATACCGCCGCCGTGCTGCCGGTGGTGCTCGCCGTCGGCTCCAGCATTCCCGGCCTGTCGGTGCAGACGCTGATGCTGTTGTGCGTCTATTCGCTCGGGCTGATGGGCGTGATCTCGCCCTACGCGACGGGGCCGGCGCCGATGTATTACGGCAGCGGCTATATCGGCAAAGGCGACTTCTGGAAGTTCGGGCTGATCTTCGGCGTAATCTACTTTGCCGGATTGTTGCTGATCGTGTTGCCCTGGCTACAGACGATCGGGTAAAATAGCCACAATCCAGCGAGAAACAGCGGCCGAGCGGGAAGGAGGGCTATCCTTTCCGATTCTTAACGCGCTTTGTCTGACGGAAGCGTCCAAAATGCTTCCTCGGATGTGGCGCGCGCGAACGTCAGGGGACACTTGGGACGGCGCGAGCTCGTTCGTGTTTCTTCGTGGGCAAGTTTATGGACCAGCATATCAAGAACCCGTCGATCGTGGCGCCCGAACAAACCAGGCGGCCGTCGCGCTGGCGAGGCTTTCTGACGGGATGTATCGTGCTGGCGGTGCTCGCCGGCATCGTCTGGTGGACGCGGCAACAGGCTGCGCCGCCGCAGGCCGGCGGCGGGCGCAACGCCGGGCCGATGTCGATCGTGCCGGAGGCGGTCGGCAAGGGCGATATCGGCGTCAGCCTGAATGCGCTCGGCACCGTGACGTCGCTCGCCACCGTGACGATCCGGAGCCAGATCAGCGGCTACCTGATGAAGATCGATTTCAAGGAGGGCGACGAGGTCAAGAAGGGCGATCTGATCGCCGAGATCGATTCGCGTCCCTATGAGGCGACGCTGGCGCAGGCAAAGGGGCAGCTCGCCCGCGACGAGGCGCAGCTGAAGGGCGCCCAGGTCGATCTCACCCGCTACCAGAACCTCGCGGCGCAGAACGCGGTGCCGCATCAGACGCTCGATACCCAGGTCGCGCTGGTCGCGCAGTATCAGGGCACGGTCGAGGCCGACCGGGCCTCGGTGAAATCGGCCGAAGTGAATTTGGCGTATTGCCACATCGTGTCGCCGATCAACGGGCGGGTCGGGTTGCGCCAGGTCGACCTCGGCAACTACGTGACGCCGGGCGACACCAACGGCCTCGTCGTGATCACGCAGCTCGAACCGATCAGCGTGCTGTTCACGCTGCCCGAGGACAATCTGCAGGCGGTCGCGAAGCGGCTGAAGGAGGGCGCGGTGTTGCCGACGGCGGCCTATGACCGCAGCGGCGCCAACAAGCTCGCCGAGGGATCGCTGCAGACCTTCGACAGCCAGATCGATGCGACCACCGGCACGATCAAGCTGCGTGCCCAGTTCGAGAACGACAAGCGCACGCTGTATCCGAACCAGTTCGTCAACATCCGCTTGCTGCTCGACACGCACAAGGATGCCACGACGATGCCGACCGCCGGCATCCAGCGCGGCGTGCCCGGCACCTTCGTCTATCTCGTCAATGCCGACAGCACGGTCTCGGTGCGGCCGGTCAAGCTCGGCGTCACCGACGGCGACCGTGTCGAGGTGCTCTCGGGGCTGGTGCCCGGCGACCGCATCGTGATCGACGGCGCCGACAAGCTGCGCGAGGGCGCCAAGGTGGTGGTGCGCTCCGCCACCGACGCCGCGAACCCGGCTGGTGCAGCTAAGGGGACCGCGAACGGCGCGGCGAAGGGAGGCGGGGCTGCTCCCGACAAGCCTGGAGGCGGCGACCGCAAAGGTCCTGCGGACGGGCAGACAAAATGAACCCGTCGCGGCCATTCATCCTGCGGCCGGTAGCGACGACCCTGATGATGATCGCCATCATGCTGTCGGGCATGCTGGCGTTCCGATTCCTCCCCGTCGCGGCGCTGCCTGAGGTCGACTACCCGACCATCCAGGTGCAGACCTTCTATCCGGGCGCGAGCCCCGACGTGATGACGTCGTCGGTGACGGCGCCGCTCGAGGTGCAATTCGGCCAGATGCCGAATTTGAACCAGATGAGCTCGGTGAGCTCGGCCGGCTCATCCGTCATCACGCTGCAGTTCGGCCTGTCGATCTCGCTCGATGTCGCCGAACAGGAGGTACAGGCCGCGATCAATGCCGCCGGCAACCTGTTGCCGTCGGACCTGCCGGCGCCGCCGATCTACGCCAAAGTCAATCCGGCCGACGCGCCGATCCTGACGCTGGGCCTGACCTCGAAGACCATGCCGCTGACGCAGGTCCAGGACTTCGTCGACACCCGGCTGGCGCAGAAGATCTCGCAGCTGCCCGGCGTCGGCCTCGTCAGCATCAGCGGCGGCCAGCGGCCCGCGGTGCGGATCCAGGCCGATATCCGCAAGCTCGCGGCCTACGGGCTCAACATCGACGATCTCCGCACCACGCTCGGCAACGCCAACGTCAATACGCCGAAGGGCAATTTCGACGGCGCGATGCGCGCCTACACCATCAATGCCAACGACCAGATCCGCAATGCGAGCGACTACCGCTCGCTGATCATCGCCTACAAGAACGGCTCGCCGGTTCGCCTCAGCGACGTCGGCAACGTCGTCGACGGCCCGCAGAACGACAAGCTTGGCGCCTGGATGAACGAGACGCAGGCGATCATCCTCAACATCCAGCGCCAGCCCGGCGCCAATGTGATCTCGGTGGTCCAGGGCATCAAGGACCTGTTGCCGCAGCTGCAGGCGACGCTGCCGGCGGCGATCGATCTCAACATCCTGACCGACCGGACCGTCACGATCCGAGCCTCGGTCCGCGACGTCGAATACGAGCTGGCGCTTGCGGTGATCCTGGTCGTGCTCGTGATCTTCGCGTTCCTGCGCTCGACCCGCGCGACGCTGATCCCGAGCCTGTCGGTGCCGCTGTCGCTGGTCGGCACGCTGGGTGCGATGTATCTGTTCGGCTTCAGCCTGAACAATCTGTCGCTGATGGCGCTGACGATCGCGACCGGCTTCGTGGTCGACGACGCCATCGTCGTGATCGAGAACATCTCGCGCTACATCGAGGAGGGCGAGTCGCCGCTCGAGGCGGCATTGCGCGGCTCCGAGCAGATCGGCTTCACCATCATCTCGCTGACGGTATCGCTGATCGCGGTGCTGATCCCGCTGCTGTTCATGGGCGACGTCGTCGGCCGCCTGTTCCGCGAATTCGCCATCACGCTGTCGGTCACGATCCTGATCTCCGCCGTGGTGTCGCTGACGCTGGTGCCGATGGCCTGCGCCAAGCTGCTGAAGCCGGAGAGCATGACGCGGGAGAACACCTTCCAGCGGCTCAGCCGGGAAGGCTTCGATCATGTCATCGCGATCTACGCCCGGATGCTCAACTGGGTGCTGGATCGCCAGACCTTCGTCCTGCTGATCGCGCTCGCCACCTTTGGTCTCACGGCGCTGCTCTACGTCGTCATCCCCAAGGGCTTCTTTCCGGTGCAGGACATCGGCGTGATCCAGGCGATCTCCGAGGCGCCGCAATCGGTGTCCTATGCGGCGATGGCCGAGCGGCAGCAGCGGCTTGCCAGCGCGATCCTCAGGGATCCCGACGTCGAGAGCCTGTCGTCCTTCATCGGCGTCGACGGCACCAACACCACGCTCAATAGCGGCCGTATCCTGATCAATCTGAAGCCGCATGCGCAGCGCAAGGCCGGCGTCGCGACGGTGATGGACCGGATCAAGGCCAGCACCGCCGATCTGACCGGCATCACGCTCTACATGCAGCCGGTCCAGGACCTCACCATCGAAGGCACCGTGAGCCGGACGCAGTATCAGTTCATCCTGCAGGACGCCGATCCGAACGAGCTTGCGGAGTGGACGCCGAAGCTGGTCGACAAGCTCAGGGGATTGCCCGAGCTCAGCGACGTCAGCAGCGACATCTCGGCGCAGGGGCTTTCGGTGTTCGTCGACATCGATCGCGATCAGGCCGCGCGGTTCGGCATCACGCCGGCGACGATCGACAACGCGCTCTACGATTCCTACGGCCAGCGCATCGTGTCCACCGTCTTCACCAATTCGAACCAGTACCGCGTCATCCTCGAGGCCGATCCGTCGCTGCAGACCTCGCTGGACTCGCTGTCGTCGATCTATCTGCCCTCATCGGTGGGCTCGACGCCGGTGCCGCTGTCGGTTATGGCCAAGATGCGGATCGAGACCGCGCCGTTGCAGGTCTCGCATCTCGGCCAGTTCCCGTCGGCAACCGTCTCGTTCAACCTGGCGCCGGGCGCCTCGCTCGGCGGCGCGGTCACCGCGATCAAGCAGGCGCAGGCCGACATCAACCAGCCGCTCGGCATGATCACGAGCTTCCAGGGCGCGGCACTGGCGTTCCAGTCCTCGCTCTCCAACCAGCTGTTCCTGATCCTGGCCGCGATCATCACGGTCTATATCGTGCTCGGGGTGCTCTATGAGAGCTTCATCCATCCGCTGACCATCCTGTCGACGCTGCCGTCGGCCGGCATCGGCGCGTTGCTGGCGCTGATGATGGCCGGGCAGGATCTCACCATCATCGCGATCATCGGCATCATCCTCCTGATCGGCATCGTAAAGAAAAACGCGATCATGATGATCGACTTCGCGCTCGATGCCGAACGCAACGAGGGCAAGCCGCCGCGGGAGGCGATCTACCAGGCCTGCCTGTTGCGGTTCCGGCCGATCATCATGACGACGATGGCAGCGGTGCTCGGCGCGCTGCCGCTGATGCTCGGCAGCGGCGCCGGCTCCGAGCTGCGGCATCCGCTCGGCATCTCGATCGTCGGCGGCCTCCTGGTGAGCCAGCTCCTGACCCTGTTCACGACGCCGGTGATCTATCTCTGGTTCGATCGCCTCGCGCTGCGGTTTGCCGGGCGGGCGGACGAGGTCGGCGAGGCGAGCGGGTCGCGTTGAGCCATGGATCCGTCAACGCCCTTCATCCGCCGGCCGGTCGCAACCACGCTGTTGACGTTCGGGCTTGCGGCGGCGGGCCTCGTCGCGTTCTTCAAGCTGCCGGTGTCGCCTCTGCCGCAGGTGGATTTTCCGACCATCTCGGTGCAGGCGACGCTGCCCGGCGCCAGTCCGCAGGACGTCGCGACCACGGTCGCCAGCCCGCTTGAGCGGCATCTCGGCCAGATCGCCGACGTCAGCGAGATGACGTCGTCGAGCTCGGTCGGGCAGACCCGGATCACGCTGCAGTTCAACCTCAATCGCGACATCGACGGCACGGCGCGGGACGTGCAGGCCGCGATCAACGCGGCGCGCGCCGATCTGCCGACCAGCCTGCGCAGCAATCCGACCTACCGCAAGGTCAATCCGGCCGACGCGCCGATCCTGATCCTGACGCTGACGTCGGACACGCTGACGCGCGGCGCTCTCTACGATGCCGCCTCCACGGTGCTGGCGCAGAAGCTGTCGCAGGTCGAGGGCATCGGCGAGGTGGTGGTCGGCGGCAGCTCGCTGCCTGCCGTGCGCGTCGATCTGATCCCGCAGGCGCTCTACAAATACGGCATCGGTCTGGAAGACGTGCGCGCGGCGCTGTCGAGCGCCAACGCCCACAGCCCCAAGGGCGGCATCGACGTCGGCGACCAGCGCTATCAGGTCTACGCCAACGACCAGGCCAACAAGGCCGACGACTACAGATCGTTGATCGTGGCCTACCGCAATGGCGCCCCGGTTCATCTCTCCGACGTCGGCGAGGTAGCCGACGGCGTCGAGAACCTGCGCAATGCCGGGCTCGCCAACGGCAAGCCGGCCGTGCTGCTGATCCTCTATCGCCAGCCGAACGCCAACATCATCTCGACGGTCGACCTGGTGAAGGGCCTGATGCCGCAATTGCAGGCCTCGATTTCGCCGGCGATCGACATCGGCCTCGCGGTCGACCGCTCGACAACCATCCGCACCTCGCTCAGGGACGTCGAGCGCACGCTGGTGCTGGCGGTGCTGCTCGTCATCATCGTGGTGTTCGCGTTCCTACGTAATCTGCGCGCCACCTTCATTCCGGTCGTGGCGGTTTCGGTGTCACTGGTGGCGACCTTCGGGGCGATGTACCTGTTCGGCTACAGCCTCGACAATCTGTCGCTGATGGCGCTCACGGTCGCGACCGGATTCGTGGTCGACGACGCCATCGTGGTGCTGGAGAACGTCACCCGCTACATCGAGGAGGGCCTCAGCCCGCTCCAGGCGGCGCTGAAGGGCGCAGGCGAGGTCGGCTTCACCGTGCTGTCGATGAGCATCTCGCTGATCGCGGTGTTCATCCCGATCCTGCTGATGGCCGGCATCGTCGGGCGGCTGTTCCGCGAATTCGCGATGACGATCTCGATCTCGATCCTGATCTCGCTCGCGGTCTCGCTGGCGACCACGCCGATGATGTGTGCCGTGCTGCTCAAGCCGGACCGCGGCGGCCGCGGCCGGCTCTATTGGGCCAGCGAGCGCTTCTTCGAGGCGATGCTGAATTTCTATCGCAGGACGCTGACCGCGGCGCTGCAGCACCCGCTGTCGGTAATGCTGACCCTGGCGGCGGTGTTCGGCCTCAACTTCTATCTCTACGACGTGATCCCGAAGGGATTCTTTCCGCAGCAGGACACCGGCCGGCTGGTCGGTTCGATCCAGGCCGACCAGAGCGTGTCGTTCCAGCTGATGCAGCAGAAGCTCGCGCAGTTCGTGGGCATCATCCAGAAGGATCCGGCGGTGGAGACGGTGGTCGGCTTCACCGGCGGCGGCCAGACCAATTCCGGCTTCGTATTTGTCTCGCTGCGCCCGCTCGACCAGCGCAAGATCGGCGCCGACGGTGTCATTTCACGGCTGCGCCGCCAGATGGCAGTGGTGCCCGGCGCGAGCCTGTTCCTGCAGGCGGTACAGGACATCAGGGTCGGGGGCAGGGCCTCGAACGCGCAATATCAATACACATTGCAGGGCTCGACGCTGGAGGAGCTCAATGACTGGACGCCGAAGATTGCGGCAGCCTTGCAGCGCGATCCGAACCTCGCCGACGTCAACAGCGACCAGCAGAACAAGGGCCTGGAATCCGAACTCGTGATCGACCGCGACGCCGCGGCCAGGCTCGGCATCACGGTAAGCCAGATCGACAACACCCTCTACGACGCCTTCGGCCAGCGTCAGGTGTCGACGATCTATGTCGCGCGCAACCAGTACCACGTGATCATGGAGGTCGCGCCACGCTACTGGCAGAACCCCGAGACGCTGAAGGACGTCTACATCAGCACGTCGGGCGGGTCGGTCGGCGGCTCGCAATCGACCAACGCGGTGGCCGGCACCGTGGTGGCGCCGGGAACCTCGAGCGCGGCCAGTTCAGCCAATGCCCAGGCCGCGCGCAACCAGGCCACCAATTCGATCGGCTCGACCGGGAAGGGCGCGGCGTCGACCGGATCGGCCGTCTCGACCAACAGCGAGACCATGATCCCGCTGTCGGCCGTAGCGGCGTTCAAGCAGGGCGCGACGCCGCTGGCAGTCAACCATCAGGGCCTCCTGGTCGCCAATACCATCTCTTTCAACTTGCCGCCGAACGTGTCGCTGAGCACCGCGGTCGCCAGCATAGACGCGACCATGAACCGGATCGGCGTTCCGGCGACGATCCGCGGCACCTTCCAGGGCTCCGCGAAGGCGTTCCAGGATTCGCTCAGCAACCAGCCGTTCCTGATCCTGGCCGCGATCGTCACGATCTACATCGTGCTGGGCGTGCTCTATGAGAGCTATGTCCATCCGCTGACCATCTTGTCCACACTGCCCTCGGCAGGTGTGGGTGCCTTGCTGGCACTGATGGCATTCAAGACCGAGTTCAGTATCATGGCGCTGATCGGCGTCATCCTGCTGATCGGGATTGTGAAGAAGAACGCCATCATGATGATCGACTTTGCGCTGGACGCGGAACGCAGGCGCGGGCTGGAGCCGCTCGAGGCGATCAAGGAGGCCTGCCTGCTGCGCTTCCGTCCCATCATGATGACGACGATGGCCGCGCTGCTCGGCGCGGTGCCGCTCGCGATCGGGATGGGCGACGGCGGCGAGCTGCGGCAGCCGCTCGGCATCGCCATCGTCGGCGGCCTGATCCTGAGTCAGGTCCTGACGCTCTACACGACGCCGGTCATCTACCTCTATCTCGACCGGTTCCGCTTGTGGGCCCAGCGCGTCCGCCGCGGCAGCGCCATGCCGATGCCGGGCTCCTCACTTCAACCGGGCGAGTAAATGCCCACAGGTGCAGCGTTGCATAGTTTTCGAATATTGGGGAAACCGGTCCGGTTTCGCCGCGTGGCGGCGTTCGGCGGGCTCGGCCTTGGTCTGAGCCTTGGCCTGACCGGCTGCATTCCCGGGGTTGAGAAGCCCGAGCTCAGCCTCGAAGTGCCGGCGAGCTATCGCGCCGCGGCCAAGGGCGATGCCGACGCCGCCGTTCCGGCGCTCGCCTGGTGGCGCGGCTTCCGCTCGCCCGAGCTGACCGGGCTGATGGAATCCGCGCAGCAATACAATCTCGATATCGCGGTGGCGATCGCCCAGATCGTGCAGGCCGACGCGCAGACCGGCGTGTCCGGCGCCGCGCTGCTGCCGTCGATCTCGGGATCAGCGAATGCGGAGCGTCAGAAGGTAGCGACGGGATCGAGTTCGTCGCTCGGCGGGAGCAGCGGGACGTTCTCGCAATACAATCTGGGGCTGAGCGCGAGCTATATCGTGGATTTCTGGGGCAAGAACCGCGCGACGCTGTCGGCGTCGGAAGAGAGCGCGACGGCCTCCCGCTACAATCGCGAGGTGGTCGCGCTGACCACGATGGCGACGGTGGCCAACACCTATTTCCAGGTGCTGGCGGCGCAGGACCAGATCAAGGCCACCCGGCGCAATCTGGCGGCGGCCGAGCGCATCCTGGCCTTGATCAAGTCGCAATTCGCCGGCGGCACGGCCTCGCAGCTCGACCTGTCGCAGCAGGAGGCGCTGGTCGCCACGCAGCGCGCGGCGATCCCGCCGCTCGAGGTGACGCTGGGGCAGAACACGGCCGCGCTCGCGCTGCTGGTGGCGCGCGCGCCGGCCGATTTCTCGGTGCGCGGCGGCAGCACCACGCAGATCTCGGTGCCGCGCATCACGCCGGGCATGCCGTCGGAACTGCTCTACCAGCGGCCTGACGTCCGCCAGGCCGAGGCGCAGCTCGCGGCCTCCAATTTCAGCGTCGACGCGGCGCGCGCGGCGTTCTTCCCGCAGATCCAGCTGACCGGCACCACGGGCTTCCAGAGCGCGGCGCTCGCCTCGCTGTTTGCGCCGGGCGCCTGGTACTACACGCTCGCCGCCGGGCTGACCCAGCCGCTGTTCGACGGCTTCCTGCTGGAGAGCCAGTTCAAGCTCGCCAAGGGCCAGCAATTGCAAAACCTGCAGGCCTATCGCAAGGCGGTGCTGTCGGCCTTCGCCGATGTCGAGAAGGCGCTGATCGCGTTGCAGAAGTATACCCTGCAGGAGCGGCTGCAGTCCGACGTCGTCGCCGCCTCGCGCAAGGCGTTCGAGGTCTCCGAGACGCAGCTGCGCGGCGGCACGGTCAATCTCATCACGGTGCTGCAGACGCAGCAGACGCTGTTCACGGCCGAACTCAATCTGGTGTCGGTGCGGCTCAACAAGCTGCTGGCGGCGAGCAGTCTGTTCCAGGCACTCGGCGGCGGCTGGACGCCGGCCGGCACGCTCGCGACGGCAGTGCCATGAGGTCGGTCATGCAGCGGTTCGTCACGCTCTTCGTCGTTATTCTCGTCATCGCGCTGGGCGCGCCGGCCGGCACGGTCCGTGCGCAGCAGCGGCCACCGAACAGCATTCCGCTCGCCTTCGGCATGAGCGCCGACCAGGCCAGCCAATCGCTCGGTGTTCCCCTGAACTACGTTCGCGGCACGCCGGGCAATGAATTGTTCGTCGCGCTGCCCAATGTGAGGGGCAGCGTGCTGTCGCGGCGCAGCGACGGGCTCTATCTGCAGTTCGGGAAGGGGCGCCTGATCGCCTGGAAGGGTGACTGGGGGACCATTCCGCAATGAAGGCCTTGGCCATGACCGCCATCAGAATACTGATCGCCTGCGCAGCCATCGCGCTCAGCGCTGCTGCTGCGTCAGCCCAGAACCTGGAGCGGCGACGGCCGCTGCGCTACGGCAGCACCGGCGGTGCGTATTTCGACGGCAGGAACGACGACCGCGATTTCCGCAGCAACGGCTCGTTTCCGGGCAGCTTCGCCGCCGATCCCTTCAGCGCGGGCTTCGGCGCGGCGGGCCTGTTCGGCTCGACGCCGTATCACTCGACGCGGCCCTATCCGTCGCAGGTGACCTTCGGCGCGCCATGCCAGGATTGCCGTCCGCAGCGCACGCGGCGGCACCGCGACCGGCAGGAGTGAGGAGCTCGGGAGATCGACACTTCTAGCTCTTGCGCAGTAGATCTTCGATAATGCGCGGCTTCATCCAGCCGGCCTTGTCGATAATCTCCCTGCGCAACGCGTCCTTTTCCATCTCATATTGCTCGCGCGAGGTGTCACGGTCGCCGCTCGCGGTGGTTCCGAGCGTCTTGAGCAGCACGTTGTGCCGCACCTCCCATGCGATCACTTGCTCGGTCATGGCTTGCGTCACCGCCGGCAGGAAGCCGGGATGGCCTGCCAGGCCGCATGCTTCCGTGGTCTGCGGATCTGCCGCCAGCATGATCACGTTCCACTGGTCGTAGCCGATCAGATCCAGCTGCGCGTAGAGGAACGCGCCGTGCGGCCCATCCCAGATCTTGTGGTCGATGACCAGGAACGGCAACGCGTGGCAGTAGCCGTGGCGCGCCGTCATGTCACGGTTGAAGCTCTCGGTACGCTCCTGCAGCCGTTGGCTGGCCGCAGCGAACACGGCGAGGCGATTGTCAGCGCTCGGCGCGATGCTGGCTGCGTCGTCGGGTGCGAACCCCGCATCGCGCAGCATCGGTCCGATCCGCGGATCTTCCCACTGCTTCTTGTGAAAGGCGGGTGCCGCGCCAGCGGCATCCGGCGCCGGACGCAAGGGCTTCTTGAGCTCGCCCGAGGTCGCCTGCTTCTTTCCGAAAACCACCCTGCGCTCGAACATCGTGCCGTTCCTGCCAAGTTGGGGGAAAAGCATGGCAAACAATGCCCAGATTTGTCTTAATCGGTCAGGGCAAGCGGCGGCGATCGAACAACAGGGTGACCCGGCCGTTAAGGCCAACGCGAAAATCGACCGATTCGCTGCCGTCAGCGGCCTAACTTGCGGCGGCGCTTGTCGATTTCGCCGGCGCGGGGGTGACGCGGGCGAACCGCACCACGAAACGGGTGCCCTTGTGATCCGGGTCGCGCTCGACGCTGGCGTCGAGCTTGGCGGCCATCGCCGCGACGATGCGCTGGCCCATGCCGGTGCCGCGCGGATCGGCTTTGTCGGAGAAGCCCACACCTTCATCGCTGATCGCAAGCTGCAATTCGTCGGCTTGCGGCTTCAGCTCGACATGGATCGGGCCGGCGCCGTCGGGATAGGCGTATTTTACGGCGTTCATCACCAGCTCGTTGACGATGATCCCGATCGCGACCGCGCGATCCGGATCGATCTCGATCGGGTCGGCCTTCAGCGTCAGCCGCGACATCTTGTTGCCTTCGGCCGATCGCCTGAGATCCTCGAGCAGCGCCTCGAGATACTGGTTGAGCATCACCGTCTTGAAGTCGTGCGAGGTGTAGAGGCGGCGATGCACCTGCGCGACGGCGGCGACGCGGCCCATCGCATTGGTGAGCGCCGCCTTGACGTCCTGCTGGCTCGCGGAATTGGCCTGCAGATGCAGCAGCGAGGCGATGATCTGCAGCGAATTGCCGACGCGATGGTTGACCTCGCGAAGCAGCACCTCGCGCTCGGCGGCGAGCGCGGCGTAGCGGTCGCGGGAGGCGTGCACCTCGGCCTCGGCCTCGTCGCGCGCCTTCTGGATGGCGGCGCGCCGCAGCGCGCCGTTCACCGCGACCTGGAGCAGGGGGATGAATTCGCCCCTGACGTCCTTGACCAGATAGTCCGCCGCGCCGGCCTTCAGTGCGGTGACGGCGATCGCCGAATCCTGCGAGGCGGTGACGAACACCACCGGCGGCGCGTCCGCAATCTTGAGGATCTGCTCCAGCGTCTCCAGCCCGTCCAGGCCGGGCATGTACTGGTCGAGCGCGACGACGTCGATGCCGCCCTGCGCGAGGCGGTCGAGGCCTTCCTGGCCGCTTGCGGCGTGCACGACCTTGTAGCCCGCGCGCGTCAGCCCGCGTTCGACCAGGCGCGCCAGCGCCGCGTCGTCGTCGATATAGAGCAGTGTCGGCGTTGCGCTGGTCATAGGGAAGCTGGCGGCACCTGAATCACGGAAAAGAACAGGCCAAGCTGGCGAATGGCGTTGGCAAAACTTTCGTAGTTCACCGGCTTGGTGATGTAGACGTTGCAACCGAGTTCGTAGCAGCGCTTGATCTCCTGGGAGTCGTCGGTGGTGGTCAGTACGACCACCGGCGTCGCTTTGAGATGCTTGTTCTCCTTGACCCGCTTCAGAATGTCGATGCCGGTCATGTCAGGCAGATTGAGATCAAGCAGGATGAGCAGGGCCTGGTTCTTGCGCTCCGCCGCGCTGCCGTCCTTGCCGAACAGGTAGTTCACGGCCTCTGTACCGTTGGTGAACGGGACGATCTCATTGTTGACACCTGAGCGCCGGATATTCCGCTCAATCAGGCGCGCATGGCCCTCATCGTCCTCGATCATGATGATGGTGACTGGATCGCTCATGATTCCTTATCCCGGTGCTTGTCTGAGTTCTTGCCTGACCATTTGATAGGCAGCGTGATCGTGAACGTGCTGCCGCCGTGAAGTTCCGATGCTACCGACATGGTGCCTCCCAGTCTGCGCACAAGTGCGCGGACATGGGCAAGCCCGATGCCCTGACCGGGCTTGTCCTGGGTCCCAGCACGGCGGAACAGATCGAAGATACGCTGATGGTCTTTCGGATCGATGCCGCGGCCGTTGTCGGTGACCTCGAAGATCGCAAAGCCGAGCTTGGTGCGGCCCTCGATCGTAATCTCGCCGGGGACGCCGTCCTTGAGATATTTGAGCGCATTGTCGATCAGGTTGGAGAAGATCTGCTCCAGCGCGAGGCGGTCGCTGACGATATTCGGCAAGGCGCGGACCTCGATGGTCGCATTGGCCTCGGCCGCCTGATGCGCGACCGTCTTGACGATGCCGTCGATCAGCTCGCGCAGATCGATCCGCTCTGGCTTGAACTCGCGGCGGCCCTCGCGGGTGAGATTGAGGATCGCGCTGATCAGGCGGTCCATCTTGGCGATCGACGATTTGATGAACCCGAGCGATTCGTTGAATTCGTCGGATAACCGCTTGTCGGAGCCTTCGAGCTCGGGCTCGGCCACGTCGGTCGCGTCTTCCATCGTTGGCGTCAGCGACACAGTGCGATTGAGCGTGGCAATGCGCCTGAAGATATCGCCGCGCAATTCCTCCAGCTCGCTGGTGAAGCCCATGATGTTGACCAGCGGCGAGCGCAGGTCGTGGCTGACGATATAGGCGAAGCGCTGGATTTCCTCGTTGGCCTCGCGCAGGTCGGCCGTCCGTTCGTTGACGATGGCTTCGAGATTGACGTTGCTGTCGCGCAGCTTGGCCTCGGCCTCGTCGCGCGCCCGCGAGGATTGCCGCAGCAGCACGAGAGAGAGGGCGGCGAGCGCCAGCACCATGCAGGAGCCGGCGATGGTGACGGAGGAGGCCAGCACCTGGGTCCTGTCCGCAGTCGCGGTGCGCGTCGCCAGCAGGCGATCTTCCTCGGCGCGCATGTCGCGGCCGATCCGGGCGATCACTTCCAGCGCGTCGGTCGATGTGCCCTTGCGCAGGATGTCGATGCTGGTCGCGGTGTCGTTGTTGTTGACGCGCTCGATGCTGAGGGCGAACTCGGCCAGCCGCTGCTCGACGGCGGCCTTTAGCTTCGCGGCATTGGCGACCTGCGCCGGATTATCGACGGTCATCATCTGGAGATGGCCGAGCGCCGCCGGAAGCCCGCCTGCAGCCGACCGGTACTCGGACAGGTACTGTGGTGCTGACGTCAAAAGATACGCCCTGGTCGCGCTTTCGGCGCGCCTGATGTCGAGCAGCAGATTGGCAACCTGGCTCTCCACCTCGACCGTATGGACCACCAAGGCATTGTCTTCACGCGCCTTGTTGACCAGCAGGACGGAGGCCACGCTGACCGCGACCAGCACGAAAAATCCCGCCGAAAGCAGCAGGATCTGTAGCGTGGACCGGCGTCGTGAAACCAGTGTCACGACGGTCTCTTCGCGGGAGTGGGATTCAATGCGTCCCCGTGGAAAGCCAATACCCCTCAAATACGCTTGTACAGGGCTCTCGGTTCCACCGGGTTCCAAACTATTTCGAGGCGTCGGACGGCTGGCCGGCGAGGTACTGCTCCAGCCAGTGGATGTGATAGTCGCCCTCGATGATGTCAGGCTCGCGCACCAGCGCGCGGAACAGCGGCAGCGTCGTCTCGATGCCGTCGACCACCATCTCGTCCAGCGCCCGGCGCAGCCGCATCAGGCATTCGCCGCGGGTCTTGCCGTGCACGATCAGCTTGCCGACCAGCGAGTCGTAATAGGGCGGGATCACGTAGCCCTGATAGACGGCGGAATCGATCCGCACGCCGAGGCCGCCCGGCGGATGGAATTGCGTGATCCGACCGGGCGAGGGACGGAACGTCTGCGGGTTCTCCGCATTGATGCGGCACTCGATGGCGTGGCCGATGATCGCGATATCGCTCTGCTTGGCGGGCAGCTCGCCGCCGGCGGCAATCCGGATCTGCTCCAGCACCAGATCGATGTCGGTGATGCTTTCGGTGACGGGATGCTCGACCTGGATGCGCGTGTTCATTTCGATGAAATAGAACTCGCCGTCCTCGTAGAGGAATTCGATGGTGCCGACGCCGAGATACTTCATGTCCCGCATCGCCTTGGCGCAGGTCTCGCCGATCCTGGCGCGCGCCGCGGCCGCGAGCACGGGCGAGGGGCCTTCCTCCCAGACCTTCTGGTGACGGCGCTGCAGCGAGCAGTCGCGCTCGCCGAGATGGATAGCGCCGCCGCGGCCGTCGCCGAGAATCTGGATCTCGATGTGGCGCGGCTTCTGCAGGTATTTCTCGAGGTAGACCGAGGCGTCGCCGAATGCCGACTTGGCCTCGTTGGCCGCGGTCGTGAGCGCCAGCGCGAGATCGGCCTCGGTGTGGGCGACCTTCATGCCGCGGCCGCCGCCGCCGGCCGCCGCCTTCACCAGCACCGGGAAGCCGATCTGCTTGGCGATCGCCATGGCGTCGTCGTCCGCCGTCACTGCGCCGTCCGAGCCGGGCACCACGGGAATGCCGAGGCGCTTCGCGGTCTTCTTAGCCTCGATCTTGTCGCCCATCAGGCGGATGTGCTCGGCCTTCGGCCCGATGAAGCCCAGATTGTGGTCGGCGAGAATCTCGGCGAAGCGCGCATTCTCGGACAGGAAGCCGTAGCCGGGATGCACGGCGTCGGCGCCGGTGATCTCGCAGGCGGCCAGCAGCGCCGGCACGTTGAGATAGGAGTCCTTCGACGGCGGCGGGCCGATGCAGACGCTCTCGTCGGCGAGCCGCACATGCATGGCGTCTGCGTCGGCGGTGGAATGCACCGCGACGGTTGAGATGCCGAGCTCCTTGCACGCCCGGAGCACGCGAAGCGCGATCTCGCCACGATTGGCTATGAGGATCTTGTCGAACATCGCAGCGCCTGACGTTGACGGAAGCTATTCAATGATCACGAGCGGTTCGCCGAATTCGACCGGCTGGCCGTCCTCGACGAGGATCTGCGTCACGGTGCCCGCGCGCGGCGACGGGATCTGGTTCATCGTCTTCATCGCCTCGATGATCAGAAGTGTCTGGCCGGCCGTCACTCTGGTGCCGACTTCAATGAACGGCTTGGCGCCGGGCTCCGGCGCCCAATAGGCGGTACCGACCATCGGCGAGGGCACGGCGCCCGGGTGTTTTGCGAGGTCGGTGGCGGCAGCAGCGGCAGCAGCCGGAACCGCCACGGCGGCCGGCGCAGCGACCGCATGCACGGCGGCAGTGGGCACCGATGCGGCGATGCTGATGTTGCGTGCGACCCGGACGCGCAGGCCGGCGCGCTCGATCTCGATCTCGGTGAGGTTGGTCTCGGCAAGCAGCAGCGCGAGCTCGCGAATGAGGACGCTGTCGTCGCTCTTGGTGTCGTTCTTGGACTTTGCGGCTGATTTGTCGTCTGGCTGGCGCGCCATGTTGTTTGATCCGAAATCTCTGTCTGGTGACGGGGAACGTCAGGATTGACGATTAAGTCTTTGCCTTCGCACCGATTCTGGTGGCGAGGCCGATGATCGCAAGCCGGTAGCCGTCGATCCCGAAGCCGCAAAGTGACGCGAAGGCGGCTTTAGCAGTGAACGAGTGGTCCCGGAAGCTCTCGCGGGCGTGGATGTTGCTGACATGGACCTCGACGGCGGGAATCTTGACTGCGACCAGCGCGTCATGCAGCGCGATCGAGGTATGGGAGTAGCCGCCGGCGTTGATGACGATGCCGACCGCTTTCTTGGCGTGGGCCTCATGGATGAAGTCGATCAGTTCGCCCTCGCGGTTGGACTGTCGGCAGTCGGCGGTCAGCCCGAACTGGCGCGCAGTGTCCGCGCACAGCTTCTCGACGTCGGCGAGGGTGGCATGGCCGTACGTCTCCGGCTCGCGCGTCCCCAGCAGGTTGAGGTTCGGGCCGTTCAGCACATAGATCGTTCCGGCAGCAGCCATTCCAAAATTTCCTGCCAAAATTTCCTGCCAGAGGTTCCGGCCAATGGTCCCGATAAGGGTTCCGACAAGGGGTGAAGTGGGCCGGGTTATAGGTAACAACCGGCCGCAGGGGAAGTCTTTAGGTGGAATCGGAACGTGTCCAACAACTTCTCCCAGGCTGTCAGGTACTTGCCGTAACCTGCGGAAATTGCTGATTAACCAAATCCTGCGGAATGTAGCCTCATGGAGCGCGCTGCGCAGCCATCCACTGCCGTCTGGGGCCGTGGCCGAACGCAAAACCCCGCCCCAATGGGGCGGGGTTGCGAATGGGCGAGGACCCGTGGCGGCACCCTCGCGCCTGAGGCCGGGTTAGCCCTCGATGATGTAGACGATCTCATGGGTCTCCGGCTGCACGATCACGTAGCGGCCATGGACCAGGATGAACTCGTAGCCGCGCCACTGCGGATAGATCGACACCACCCGCTCCGGCAGCGGATAGAAGTGAACGTCAGCCGGGACTCGGGTGCCGACCGCCACGTTGAAGTTCACGTTGGTGGCTTCGGTGACGTGCTCCGACTTAATTGCGGTCGAGATCTGGGTGCGCTTCTCGGCCGGCGGAGCCGCGGTAGCCGACGTCGCAGCGTTGCCGGTCGTGGTCTGCGTGCGGCTTGTGTCGTTGGTCTGCGCGCGATTGGTGTCGGTCGGGCTCTTGGTCTGAGCGTTCTGGTTGGTGGTGGCGCCGCTCTTGTCGCGATTTTCCGCGGCGTTGTTGCGCTCGCGGCCCTCACGGCTCTCCGCGTTCATCTTGCCGCTCTTGTCGCGCTCCTCGGCCTTCATGGTACCGCTCTTGTCGCGGCCCTCCGCCTTCATCTCCTTCGAGCTCTCGCGTGAGCCCTTGGTGGCCTCGTTCTCCGAGCTCATGCCCTTCGACTTCTGGGTGCTGTCCTCCGCGCCCTTGGTGGCCGTTCCCGACTTCTCGGACTCGGCGCCCTTCGCGCTCGGGGACTGACCCGTCGTGGAATGCTCGGAACCCTTCATGCCGCCCGATTCGTGCTGCATCGTGCCGGACGATGCACCACCGGACGGTGCAGAGTGCTGCATGGTCGCACCGCCGCCGGCCCCGGATTCCCTGTTGGCGCCGCCGGCGCCCTGTGCATTCGCGAAGCCGGTGCCGGCGATCAGGGCCGCCGCAGCGACCGAAATCAGAAAGCGTTTAGACATCGTAATTCCTCCTCGTAGTTCAGCATTGCCCGCGCCGACAACGGGAGAGGATGTGCGATGTTCCTGTTGAATTGCGGTTCCCTGCGGTTTGTTTCTTGTGTGAATGCGCGATGAACAATCTGCGCTTCAACCGCGGGCCCAGTCGAACTCCATGCTCGCAAGATCGAGCTGGCCGTTGCTATTGGGACCGTCGTCGCGCGTTGCGAGGCGAAGGCATGCGCGCGGCTTTCACTGTTGGCGAGGCCTCTTGCGGCCGGCATGGAGCAGGTTCGATGCCGCCAATAAAAAATCCGGCTGCCAGAGGCAGCCGGATCTTGTCGGGTGAACGAGCTGTGTCGAAGCAACGATCAGCAGGTCGCCTTGCCGCAGCGGGCAATCCCGATCTTCTCCTTGAGGCCGTCGACGCCGACCGCTCCGATCACGACCTGCTTGCCGATCACGTAGCTCGGCGTGCCGTTCATGCCCATGGATTCTGCGAGGCGGAAGTTCTCCTCGATGGTCGCCTTGACCTCGGGGCTTGCCATGTCCTTCTCGAGCTTGGTCATGTCGAGACCGACGTCCTTGGCGACCGCCAGCGCGCGCGCCTTGTCGGCGGCGCCGCGGCCGCCCAGCAGTTTCTGGTGAAACTCGAGATACTTCTTGCCGGTCGGATCCTGCATGCGCACGGCGACCGCGACTTGCGCCGCCTCGACCGAGCCCTGGCTCAGCACCGGGAATTCCTTCAGCACGACCTTGAGCTTCGGATCCGACTTCATCAGGTCGAGCATGTCGGACATCGCGCGCTTGCAGTAGCCGCAATTGTAATCGAAGAACTCGACGAAGGTGACGTCGCCGTCCTTGTTGCCGATCATGACGCCACGCGGCGAGTTGAAGATCGTGTCGGCGTTCTTTGCGACGCTCTGCTCATGCTTCTCGGCTTCGGCGGCGGCCTGCCGCTTGCTGAGCTCGTTCATGGCCTCTTCGAGCACCTCGGGATGCGCGATCAGGTAGTTGCGCACGATGGTCTCGATGTCGCCGCGCTGGGTGTCGTTGAAGCTCTGCGCGGACGCAGTCAACGGCGTGGCGCAAATGCCGAGCGCGAGCAAGGCAGGGGCGAGAAAACGAAGCGCTGGCATGACAAAATCCTTGTTCGAGGTGGCCCGAAATACGGCAGGGCCGCGGGCCGGTTTCGGTGATCGTTGTATGGAACTACGGTTTATTTCTAGTTGTTTTTCTGACCCGGCATCGGCTTGGCGCTCACAATGTCGTCAGCTTTGACCCAGCCGGGCGTACCGATCGCGAACCGCGTCTTGGCGCGCGAGGCAAGTTCGCGGGCGGTCTTGTTGTCGCCCCGCAGATAGGCGGCCTGGGCCGAAGCAAGGTCGGCCTGGGCATAGTCGCCCTTGCGGCCGTAGGCCATCGCGAGCTGGGTATAGCCGAGCGGCGCCTCCGGCTCGCGCGCCACGGCGGCGCGCAGCATGCTGATCGCATCGTCGGTGTAGGCCTTGTTGTCGGAGGCGACCAGGGCTTGACCCAGCAGCATCTCGATCAGCGGGGAGCTGTTTGAGAGCTGCACCGCGCGGCGCAGCGGCGCGATGGCCTCGGCGGGCCGGCCGCCTTCGAGCAGCGCCTGGCCGCGCAATTCATAGAAATAGGGATTGTTGGGCTGGACCTGGATCAGGCCGTCGATCTGCGCGATCGCTGAACGCAGGTCGCCGTGCAGATAGGTGGTGATCGCGCGCGCATAGCGCGCCGGCAGGCTGGTGTTGGACAGTGGATAGCGGCGGTAGACCGTGTCCTGCCGCTCCATGAAGCCCGAGATCTTGGCGCGCATCATGTCGTGACGCAGCTGCAGCGCCGGATCGTCCTTCTTGTCCCAATAGGGGCTCGACCGCGCCATCTCCGCCAGCGCCGAGACACGATCGACCGGCATCGGGTGCGATTGCAGGTAGGGGTCGGCACCGCGCGCGGCGAACAGGCTCTCGTCGGTGAAGCGCTTGAACGTCTCGTACATGCCCTTGGCGGACTGCCCGGTCGCGTTCAGGAACTTGACGCCGGCGCGGTCGGCGTTCTCCTCCTGCTGGCGCTGGTAGGACAGCAGCGTGCGCTGAATGACCGACTGCGGTGCCGAGATCGCGGCGGCTCCTGCGCTGGAGAGGCCGTTGCCAACGCCGCCGCCCGCAGCGCCTGCGGCCAGCGCACCGACGCCGAGCAGCATCGCAATGATCATCTGGGTCTGCGCCTGCGCCAGTTGCTCGCGCATCTTGGCGAGATGGCCGCCGGCCAGATGGCCGGTCTCATGCGCCAGCACGCCGATGATCTGGTTCGGCGTCTCCGATTGCAGCAGCGCGCCGTAATTGACGAAGATGCGGCGGCCGTCGGCGACGAAGGCGTTGAACGAGCCGTCGTTGATGATCACGATCTGGATGTTCTGCTTCTCGAGACCCGCGGCGCGCAGGATCGGCCGCGTGTATTCGCGCAGCAGCTGCTCGGACTCGGTGTCGCGCAGCACCGGCGGACCCTTCTGCTGGGCCCGCGCAGGGACGATGGGACCGACGGCGAGCGCAGCCGCGGTCAATAATGCGGTCAGCTTGGAGGTCTTGGTGCGCAGCGTGAGGCGGAGCAGCATGGGCGATCTATCGGCGATGGCTGGCCGCGCCGCGGCAAGGTCCGGTTCCCGACCCGACCGGATCAGGCGCGTGGCACAGTCTGTTGTTTTTGCAGTTCTTCTTCACGCGAACCGGGTATGCACTTGGCCTGAAAGCGTTATAAGGAGCCACCGAATGCGGCCAGTCTGGGGCGGTAGCCGGTAACGGGAACCCGAATTCGGCAGCGGCCGTGCAATAGCAGAAATCCATGCGTGAATCGACACCGAGAGACCGCCTGAACAGCCTGTTGACAGCGTCCGGCCGGAGCGACGTTCCACCGTTCATGGTGATGGACGTGATGGCCGCCGCGGCGCGAATCGAGGCCGCGGGCGGCCACGTCATCCACATGGAGGTGGGGCAGCCCGCCGAGGGTGCGCCGAAGCCGGCGATCGCGGCCGCGCAGGCCGCGCTGGCCGGCGGGCGAATCGACTACACTTCCGCGCTCGGCATTCCCAGCCTGCGCGCGCGCATCGCCCGGCATTACCGCGACACGTATCGCTGCGCGATCGATCCGGAGCGCATCATCGTCACCACCGGCTCGTCGGGTGGCTTCATCCTGGCGTTTCTTGCGATGTTCGAGCCGGGCGACCGGGTCGCCGTCACCGTGCCCGGCTACCCGCCGTACCGGCACATCCTGACCGCGCTCGGCTGCGAGCCCGTGCTGATCGAGACCTCCGGCGACACCCGCCATGCGCTGACCGGGGAGGCGCTGCTGGCCGCCCATAGCAAGGCGCCGCTGAAGGGCGTTTTGGTCGGCAGCCCCGCGAATCCGACCGGCACGATGATGTCGCGCGAGGCGCTGTCGAGCCTGATGGCCGCCGCCGACAGCGCGGGCATCCGCTTCATCTCCGACGAGATCTATCATGGCCTCGACTACGCGTTTCCTGCGGTGACGGCGGCAGAGCTGTCGCCGAACGCGCTCGTCATCAACTCGTTCTCGAAGTACTTCTGCATGACCGGCTGGCGCGTCGGCTGGATGGTGGTGCCCGAGGTGCTGGCGCGGCCGATCGAGCGGCTGCAGCAGAACCTGTCGATCTCGGTGCCGACCCTGTCGCAGATCGCCGCCGAAGCGGCCTTCGAGGGCCGCGAGGAGATGGAAGCGATCAAGCGCGGCTATCAGGAGAACCGCCGCATCCTGATCGAAGGCCTTCCCAAGGCCGGGTTGACCAAGTTCCTGCCGGCCGACGGCGCGTTCTATCTCTATACCGACGTTTCCGACTTCACCTCGGACAGCTTCGCCTTCGCCAGTGAGATGCTCGAGAAGGCGCATGTCGCGGCGACCCCCGGCGTCGATTTCGATCCGATCCACGGCCGCGCCTTCATCCGATTTTCCTATGCGCGTTCGGCGGCGGAGATGCAGGAAGCGGTTGCGCGGATCGCGCATTGGCTTAAATAGCCCGCGAAGTTCGACAGCCTTCCGTCTTGTCAGACTGATCGATTTCGCATCTGGCGCCGTGTTTTCGGCTGCGCGGTGCGCGGCAGATCGTCGCGGATAAGCGGCAGGCGCCAACAGTTCCGGTTTGACTCGAACGGCCAAGTTGATCTTGGCTATTTCCGCCATTTCTGAGGGGGAGTGACACATGGCAACGGCAACCGTTGCCACGGCTTCACCGGCGCCTGCCGGCAGCAAGCCGTGGTACAAGATTCTCTATGTGCAGGTTCTGATCGCGATCGTGCTCGGCGCGCTGGTTGGCGCGTTCTGGCCGTCGCTTGCCACCAACGAGTGGATCAAGGCGCTCGGCGACGGCTTCATCAAGCTGATCAAGATGGTGATCGCGCCGATCATCTTCTGCACCGTGGTCTCCGGCATCGCGCATATACAAGATGCCAAGAAGGTCGGCAGGATCGGCGTCAAGGCGCTGGTCTATTTCGAGATCGTCTCGACCTTCGCGCTGGTGATCGGCTTGCTGGTCGGCAACATCGTGAAGCCGGGCGCGGGCTTCGGCGGCGCGGCGGCGAACGCGCAGGCGGTTGCCGGCTATGCCAAGCAGGCGGAGGCGCAGAAGAGCGTCGACTTCGTGCTGCACATCATCCCGGACACCGTGGTCGGCGCGTTCGCGCAGGGCGAGATCCTGCAGGTGCTGCTGTTCTCGGTGCTGTTCGGCTTTGCGATCATGGGCCTCGGCGAGCGCGGCCACACTATCCGCTCGTTCATCGACGATGCCGCGCACGCGGTGTTTGGCGTCATCTCGATCGTGATGCGGGCGGCGCCGATCGGTGCGTTCGGCGCGATGGCCTTCACCATCGGCAAGTTCGGCACCGGCGCGATCCTCAATCTGATGGGGCTGATTGCGACGTTCTATCTGACCGCCGCGCTGTTCGTGCTCGTCGTGCTCGGCATCATCGCGCGGATCGCCGGGTTCTCGATCTTCAGGTTCCTGGCCTACATCAAGGACGAGCTGCTGATCGTGCTCGGCACCTCGTCCTCCGAGAGCGCGCTGCCGTCATTGATGGAAAAGCTCGAACGTCTCGGCTGCTCCAAATCCGTAGTCGGCCTCGTGGTGCCCACGGGCTATTCGTTCAACCTCGACGGCACCAACATCTACATGACGCTGGCGACATTGTTCATCGCGCAGGCGCTGGGCTACGACCTTTCGTTCAGCCAGCAGCTCACGATCCTGGTGGTGGCGATGCTGACCTCGAAGGGCGCCTCCGGCATCACCGGCGCGGGCTTCATCACGCTGGCGGCAACGCTTGCCGTGGTCGATCCGCGGCTGGTGCCGGGCATGGCGATCGTGCTCGGCATCGACAAGTTCATGAGCGAGTGCCGCGCGCTGACCAATCTGTGCGGCAATGGCGTCGCCTGCGTGATCGTCGCCTGGTGGGAGGGCGAGCTCGATCGCGACAAGCTCAATGCCAATCTTTCCCGGCAGATCGACCCGACCGACATGGAGACCGCGCTGACGACGGACTAAGCTCGACGTCAGAACCGGTCCAACCGATACGGCGAGGTGTCCACGGAGGATGCCTCGCCGTTCATCGTTTCGGCCAGCACCCGCGCCGTCGCGGGGCCGAGCGTGAAGCCCTGATGACCGTGACCGAAATTCACCCATAGCCCGCGATGTCGCGGCGCGGGCCCGAGCACCGGCAGCATGTCGGTGGTGCAGGGGCGGGTGCCGAACCACGGCTCGGGCTCGACCCGGCTGCCGATCTCGATCAGTTCGCGCGCCGCCGTCTCGGCATAGCCAAGCTGGATCGGCGTCGCCGGAGCATCGGGGCTGGTCAGCTCCGCGCCGGTCGTGATGCGGATCCCCTTGGCCATCGGCGCCATCGCATAGCCATTCGCGGTGTCGACCAGCGGCAGGTCGAGCGAGCGGCCGCCCTGGTAGTGCATGTGGTAGCCGCGCTTGCGTACCAGCGGGATCCGGTAGCCGAACTTGCGCAACAATTGTGGTGACCACGGCCCGAGCGTGACGACGACATGGGCGGCATCGATCCGGCCGCCGGTCGTCTCGACCGACCAGCCGGTGGCGGTCTCCGCCAATGTCTGCGCGTCGCCGCGTAGCAGCGTCCCGCCCAGACGCTCGAACAGTCCGGCATAGGCCGAGACGAGACCGCCGGGGTCCGACACGGTCCAGGGCCCGAGCCAGTGAATGGCGCCGGGCAGGTCGTCGCGCAGCAACGGCTCCGCCTTGGCGAGTTCGCGGCCATCGAGCACGCGAAACGTCACGCCGAAGTCGCGCTGGTTCTCTTCGGCGACCGCGATCGCCTGCGCCAGCGCCGCCGGGTCGCGATGCAGGAGGCGATAGCCGGCGCGGCGGATCAGATTGTCGGCATGGGCATCGCGGATCAGCGTGTCGTGCTCCGCGGTGGCATAGGCGATCAGGCGCGCCCAGGCGATGGTGGCTTCGCGATGCCGTTCGGGCGTCGAGTTCCACCAGTAGCGCAGCAGTGGACCGGCGTGCTGCGGCAGCGAGGCCAGGCGATAGCGCACGTCGTTGGTGCGCCCCATCGCGATCCTGGCGAGGACAGCCGGATCGCGGGGCATCGGATAGGGCCGCACCGCCTCGCTCTGAATGATGCCGGCATTGCCGTAGCTGGTCTCGCGGCCAGGCTCCTTGCGGTCGACGAGCGTCACCGACCAGCCGCGGCGTTGCAGGTGCAGCGCCGTGCTGACGCCAACCATGCCGCCGCCAAGAACGATCGCGCTTTGCATCGGGATCCGTCTCCGTCAGGCTCCGCCACGCCGGTGTCTGACGAACGGATGGCCTGTCCAATAAAAACGCCCGGCGTGAACCGGGCGTTTTGACTTGCGGGTGGTGCTAGTTGCCGCCGCCGAACCGGCGCGACCACCAGCCCTTGCGGGCCGGCGCCTCGGCCGCGGCGGCTGGCGCCGGCTCCGCTGCGGCGGGCTCGGGCGCAGGAGCTGCTTCTTCTGCGGGGCTCTGGACCAGAGCGGGTGCCGCTGCCTCGGGCTGCGGGCTCGATCCGAAGCTGACCTTTTCACGCACCGTCGAGCGGCGCCGCTGCGCGCGGTCGCTTTCGGCGGCCGTGTCGTCGGCGGCTGCGCGCGGTGCCTCCGGCGCAGGTGCTGCAACGGATGCGACAGGCGCGGTCTCGACCGGCTGCCAGTCCGGCGGCGAGACCAATTCCGGCTGCGCGAGCGAGGGAGCCGGCTCGGTGTCATGGCTGTCGAAATCGGCGACCGCATCGGCCGCCTCGGGCGCTGCCGCCGGGCTCAACTCGTCGGAGATCGATCCGGCGAGACCGTCGTCCGGTCCGCCACTGCCGCGACGGCGGCGGCCGCCACGACGTCCGCGACGCCGCGGGCGGCGATCGCCGTTGGCGGCCTGATCGTCACGCCCTGCGCCCTGCGCTTCGTCGCCTTCGTCCTCATCGCCTTCCGCTTCGCCCACGGCAACCGCCTCGGTGCCCTCGGGCAGGACATGCATCAGATCGCCGTCCTCGCGCGGCTGCTGAGCGCCGTCACGCGGCTCATTGGCGCCACCACGGCCGCGACGCCGGCGGCGGCGCTTGCGGCGCTGGCCGTCGCCTTCGCTCTCGGCGGCACCTGATTCCTCGCCGGTCGCCCGGTCGTCGGCGAGGCCTTCGGTCTCGTCGGTCTCGATCTCGGCCTCGTATTCGAACAGCTCTTCCTCGTCATCGGCCTCTTCGGCCTGCGCCGGAGCTGCGGCGGCCTGCGCGGCCAGCAACGCCTTGGCGGCTTCGAGCGTATGCACCTGCTCGCCGCGATCGATGACGTAGGATTGCTGGCCGTGCACCGTGGCGTCGGCCACGATCGACAGCGAGACGCGGAAGGAGTCCTCGAGGTCGCGCAGATGGCCGCGCTTGTGGTTGAGCACGTAGAGCGCGACGTCGGTGCGGGTGCGGACCACCAGATTGTGGGTCGCGCCCTTCATCAGGATCTCCTCGATGCCGCGCAGCAGCTGCAGCGCCACCGACGAGACCGAGCGGACGTGGCCGCTGCCGCCGCATTGCGGGCAGGGCTCCGTCGAGCTCTCCAGCACGCTGGCGCGGATGCGCTGGCGCGACATTTCCAGCAGGCCGAAATGCGAGATGCGGCCGACCTGGATCCGGGCACGGTCCTGGCGCAGGCAGTCGGACAGCTTGCGCTCGACCGCGCGGTTGTTGCGCTTCTCGTCCATGTCGATGAAGTCGATGACGATCAGGCCCGCGAGGTCACGCAGACGCAATTGACGCGCGACTTCTTCCGCGGCTTCCAGATTGGTCTTGAGCGCGGTGTCCTCGATATGGTGCTCGCGCGTCGCGCGACCGGAGTTGACGTCGATCGAGACCAGCGCCTCGGTCTGGTTGATCACGATGTAGCCGCCGGAGCGGAGTTGCACTGTCGGCGAGAACATCGCGTCGAGCTGGCTTTCGACGCCCATGCGCGAGAACAGCGGCTGGCCGTCGCGATATTGCTTCACCGCGCGCACATTGGCCGGCATCAGCATCTTCATGAAGTCGCGCGCTTCGCGGTAGCCGGCTTCGCCCGCCACCTGAATCTCGTCGATCTCCTTGTTGTAGAGGTCTCGCAGCGAGCGCTTGATCAGCGAGCCTTCCTCGTAGACCAGGGTCGGCGCCTGTGACTTCAGCGTCAGGTCGCGCACCGTTTCCCACATCCGGATCAGGTATTCGAAGTCGCGCTTGATCTCCGGCTTGCTGCGGGAGGCGCCGGCGGTGCGCAGGATGATCCCCATGCCCTCGGGCACGTCGAGGTCCTGCACCACTTCCTTCAGCCGCGAGCGGTCCTGGGCGGAGGTGATCTTGCGGCTGATGCCGCCGCCGCGCGCGGTGTTGGGCATCAGCACGGCATAGCGGCCGGCGAGCGAGAGATAGGTGGTCAGCGCGGCGCCCTTGTTGCCGCGCTCTTCCTTGACGACCTGCACCAGCATGACCTGCCGGCGCTTGATCACTTCCTGGATCTTGTACTGGCGACGGGGGCGGAACGCGCGCTCCGGAACCTCCTCGAGCACGTCGTCGCCGCCGACGGACTCGACGACATCCTCTTCCTCGCCGTCATCCTCGTCGTCGTCTTCGCCGGCCTCGTCGCCATGCACGGCCTCGGGTGCGGAGACGTCCGCGAGCGCCGCGTATTCTGCGACGCCATGCTCATCGGCCGCGGCGAGAACGTCGTCGGCGGCCATATACGGCGCGTCGTCGGCATGGGCGGCGTTTTCCTCGACTTGTTCTTCATGCGCCCGCTCGGGCTCACGATTGACCTCGGAGGCCTCAACGGTCTCCGGCGCGGCCGACGCAACGGAGGCTTCGACCACCGCGACGACGGGATCGGACGGCGCGTCGGCTGCCGGCGCCTCGCTCGTGACCGGGGCGTGGTCGTGATCGTGCGCATGATCATGGTCGTGACGATCATGATCGTGATCATCGTGGCCATGATCGTCGTGACCATGGTCATGGTGCTCGTGATCGTGGTGATGCTCATGGTCGTCGTGATGCGCATGATCATGCGCCTCATGCTCGTGACCCTCGTAGGCGGCGACGCCATGCTCGTGATGCCCGGCATCATGTTCGTGATGCTCGGCATCGACGGGATGCTCGTGAGCCTCGGCAACGGGCTGCGCCTGCGCGTCGACGGCACCCTCGATCACCTCGCTCTGGACCCGCTCGCCATGGCCGCGGCGGCGGGCATTGCGATGGCGCGACCGGCGGCGATGGCCGCGGTTCTCGTGCTCTTCCTCGGCCTCGCGATGGGCGCGCTCGTCGGCCTCGATCAGCGCCTGACGGTCGGCGACCGGGATCTGGTAATAGTCGGGATGGATTTCGCTGAAGGCCAGGAAGCCGTGCCGGTTGCCGCCATACTCGATGAAGGCAGCCTGCAGCGACGGCTCTACGCGCGTAACCTTGGCGAGGTAAATGTTGCCGCGCAGTTGTTTGCGCTGGGCGGTCTCGAAATCAAACTCTTCGACGCGATTGCCACGGACCACGACGACCCGGGTCTCTTCCGGGTGGGTGGCATCGATCAACATCTTGTTGGGCATTTTGGAACTCTTGACGGCGGCGGGCGCGGATCATGGCGCGCGCAAACTGCGCCGCCCGGTGACGCGACGGTCCACCTGATTCGGGGGTGAGGGGAAGGCCAAAACGCGTCTCGCGGCGCAGCGCCGGACGGGAACCCACCGGGATGATGCGACGGGCGAGGTTTTCACCTCGCGTCAGCGCGATCATTCGGGGGATCCTGGTCGGCAATGCAGTCTGGCGCATTAAGCGTCGGCCCGTCTAAACATGTTGGCGGCGAAATTGACCGCCGTATCTTTTGCTGAAGGCCCCGCCTGGCGCCGAAGCGCCTGCCGGCCATCGCATATCGAGGCCCCAAGGAATCCACCAGGGGGCCGGATAATCGGTTACGCCGTGTCTCAAACCGCCCCTCTGGCGAGGGAGTGTGTCTGGGACCGGACGCCGCTCGGGCTTGAATCCGCCTCTCCGTGTCAGCCGCGCGCGGCGCTGGCTGGGGAGGGACCGGAAAAACACGGCGGGATCTTCAACTTGGAAGGTTCCACCGCTGCACCGGGAGGCTGAACGCGACACAACCGGGAGTACTAGCCGTCAGCACCCCGTACATACGTGGATTGCCCGCCGCGTGCAAGGGAAGCGTCACGCCGCCGCAACACTCGGTTCTTTTCGCCGCCGCGTCATTAGCCTGCGATTAACCGTGTGGTTCTAATGCGGTAAGAAGCAGCTGGGAGGCTCCGAATCGGGTGGAGAACCGCGCAAAACACCTTGTTTTCCTGGGATGCGGGCTGTTGTGCGCTGCAGCATTGGCGATTCCGGTGGCCAGCGCCCCGAGCGCGGCCGAGGGACCGCAGGATGGGCAGGCGGCGCCGGCTGCAAGTGCCTCCACCGCCAGCGCTCCAGATTTCCCGGTCGCATCAGGCGCCAGGCTCGCTGGCGACGACAAGCAGACCCGATTCATCCTCGATCTCGACCGCAAGATCGCGTTTCGGGCCTTCCCGTTGGCCGACCCTTACCGCGTTGTGGTCGACATCCCGCAGGTCAATTTCCAACTCGCCGCCGGCACCGGCTCGGCGGCGCGGGGATTGGTGAAGGCGTTCCGCTACGGCCTCGTGATGCCCGGCGGCTCCCGGATCGTGTTCGACATGACCGGCCCGGTGAAGGTCGCCAATTCCTATGTGCTCGATGCCGCCAACGGCCAGCCCCCCCGATTGGTGCTGGATTTCGAGCAGGTCGATCGCACCAGCTTCGTGCAGTCGCTGGCGCCGGAAAGCCGGCCCGAATTGAAGCCCGCGATCTCCGAAGGCAATACGGCAAGCATCCCCGCCGTCACCACGGCGGCATTGCCGCCGGTTACGACCACCGACCCGCGTCCCCTGATCGTGATCGATCCCGGTCACGGCGGCATCGATAACGGCACCCAGTCCGGCGACCAGACCGAGAAGAACCTGGTGCTGGGCTTCGGTCTTGCCTTGCGCGACCGGATCGAGAAGTCGGGCAAATATCGGGTGGTGATGACCCGGTCGGACGACACCTTCATCCCGCTCAACGACCGGGTGAAGATCGCCCGCTCGCAATCCGCGGCGTTGTTCGTCTCGATCCACGCCGATGCCCTGCCGCGCCGCGAGGGCGATGCCCAGGGCGCCACGATCTACACCGTCTCGGACAAGGCTTCCGACGCCGAAGCCGAGCGGCTGGCGGAAACGGAAAACAAGGCCGACGCGATCGCCGGCGTGAACCTGACCGACGAGCCGACCGAGGTCGCCGACATCCTGATCGACCTCGCGCAGCGCGAAACCAAGACGTTCTCCAACCGCTTCGCCCGTCTCTTGATGGACGAGATGAAGACCACGGTGCGGATGCACAAGCATCCGCTGAAATCGGCCGGCTTCCGGGTGCTGAAGGCGCCCGACGTGCCGTCCGTTCTGGTCGAGATCGGCTACGTCTCCAACAAAGGCGACCTCGAGCATCTGGTCTCCGAGAACTGGCGGAACAAGGCCGTCGGATCGATGGTCCAGGCGATCGACACGTTCTTCGCCAAACGGCTGGCAACTGCTGGACCGGCAAAGTGAAACTGGCCGTCTGAAAAGCCGGGGCCGTTGCCCGGAAGCCCTAGTTTGGCCACAGCGGCAACGCTATAGACTAAAGGACCGCAGGTCCGCAGAATCGACCATATTGTCCGGTGTCTTTTGTTTGTTCGCCTGCGCAAGGCGGCTCGCTGGGTCAAAACTTCGTTTGTTGGAAGCCTCGCTGTGGAGGCGTGCTCTGTGAGGCTTTCGCACTTTTGGACAGGCGCTTCGAACCATTAGGCGCCCGAGGGTAGGAACGGAACGTCGATAATGCGCCTGCTCGTGCGGTTCATGGGTTTCTTGTTCGCCGCCGGAACCGTGGTGTTCCTGGTCGGTGTCGCCGCCGTCGCCGGCGCCATCTGGCATTTCTCCAAGGATCTGCCCGACTACTCGCAGCTGCAGGATTATGAGCCGCCGGTGATGACCCGCGTTCACGCCGCCGACGGCGCGCTGCTCGGCGAGTACTCCAAGGAGCGACGGCTCTATCTGCCGATCCAGGCGGTGCCGAAACTCGTGATCAACGCGTTCCTCGCCGCCGAAGACAAGAATTTCTACGAGCATGGCGGCATCGACTATCAGGGCATGGCGCGCGCCGCGATCCTCTATGCCCAGAACTACGGCTCCAACCGCCGCCCGCAGGGTGCCTCGACCATCACCCAGCAGGTCGCCAAGAACTTCCTGCTGACCAACGAAGTCTCGTTCGCGCGCAAGATCAAGGAAGCCTTGCTGGCAATGCGCATCGAGCGCGCCTATTCCAAGGACCGCATCCTCGAGCTCTATCTGAACGAAATCTATCTCGGGCTCGGTGCTTACGGCATCGCGGCCGCGTCGCTGGTCTACTTCGACAAGTCGGTCAACGAGCTGACGATCGCGGAAGCGTCCTATCTCGCTTCTCTGCCGAAGGCGCCGGCCGCGCTGCATCCGGTCCGCAACCGTGACCGCGCGATCGAGCGCCGCAACTATGTGATCGACCGCCTGCTGGAGAACGGCTGGATCAAGCAGGCCGACGCCGACAAGGCACGCAAGGATCCGCTCAACGTCACCAACCGCTCCAACGGCGCTCATATCTTCGCCGGCGAATATTTCGCCGAGGAAGTCCGCCGCGACATCTTCGAGCGCTACGGCGAGAAGAAGCTGTACGAGGGCGGCCTGTCGGTCCGCACCACGCTGGATCCCAAGATCCAGGTGATGGCGCGCAAGACCATGGTCGCGGGTCTCGTGAATTACGACGAAGCGCAGGGCTGGCGCGGTCCTGTCCACAAGCTCGACATTTCCGGCGATTGGGGCGTCAAGCTTGCCGACGTCAAATCGCTCTCCGACATCTCGCCGTGGCGGATGGCGGTGGTGCTGGAGACCAGCGATCAGTCGGCGCGGATCGGCTTCCAGCCGGGCCGCGAGCTCGGCGGCGCGGTCAGCAAGGAGCGGCAGACCGGCATCATCACGATGGACGGCGTGCGCTGGGCCAAGACCAAGGGCAAGGCGCCGACGGCGGTCTCGCAGGTGCTGCAGCCCGGCGACGTGATCTATGCCGACCCGCTGGTGACCAAGGAAGGCACTGCGGTCGAGGGCCAATATCGACTGCGGCAATTGCCTGAGGTTTCCGGCGCGATGGTGGCGATGGATCCGTGGACCGGCCGCGTGCTTGCGATGGTCGGCGGGTTCTCGTTCGACCAAAGCCAGTTCAACCGCGCGACGCAGGCCTATCGGCAGCCCGGCTCGTCGTTCAAGCCGATCGTGTACTCGTCGGCGCTGGACAATGGCTATACGCCGTCGACCACCGTGATCGACGCGCCGATCGAGATCGATCAGGGGCAGGGCGCCGGCGTGTGGCGTCCCGAGAATTATTCGACCGGCAAGTATTACGGCCCGACCACGCTGCGCAACGCGTTGCAGCGCTCGCTCAACACAGTGACGGTGCGGCTCGCGCAGGACATCGGCATGCCCTTGGTCGGCGAGTATGCAAAACGCTTCGGCGTCTATGACGAATTACCGAACTATCTGTCCTATGCGCTGGGTGCCGGTGAAACCACCGTGATGCGCATGATCACGGCGTATTCGATGTTCGCCAATGGCGGCCGCCGGGTGAAGCCGACCTTGATCGATCGCATCCAGGACCGCTACGGCCACACCATCTTCAAGCACGATACCCGCGAATGCCGCGGCTGCGATGCGCCGGGGGGCTGGAAGAACCAGCCGGAGCCGCAACTCGTCGACCGCCGCGAGCAGGTGCTCGATCCGATGACCGCCTACCAGATCACCGAGATGATGGAAGGCGTGGTCCAGCGCGGCACTGCGACCGTCGTGAAGGAGGTCGGCAAGCCGATCGCCGGCAAGACCGGCACCACCAATGACGAGAAGGACGTCTGGTTCGTCGGCTTCTCGCCGGATCTCGCGGTCGGCGTCTATATGGGCTACGACAAGCCGCGCAATCTCGGCCGCACGGCCACCGGCGGACACGTCGCGGCGCCAATCGCCCGCGACTTCCTCAAGCTTGCACTCGCCGACAAGCCGCCGACGCCATTCAAGGTTCCGGCCGGCATCAAGCTGATCCGCGTCGACGCCAAGACCGGCATGCGCGCCGGACCGGGCGATGGCGGCAACACCATCCTCGAGGCCTTCAAGCCGGGCACCGCGCCGCCGGAGAACTACTCGGTGATCGGCGTCGCCGATGCCGATGGCCGCGGCCCAGCGCCCGGCCCGCAGCCGTCGCAGAGCGGTGGCCAGTCCGATGGCGGCTTCTTCATGCGGCCGGGAACCGGGGGGCTGTATTAGCCGTCTCTATGTCCGAATCGGCGGTATAGCCCCAGCCAAGCCGATTGCGCTTTGCCGCGCCGGTCGCTACATCCCCGGAACTGTTTCGCCAACACCTGAAAGATCATGCGCGCGGAAATCGAACGCCTTGTTGAAGAGATCAAGCAGTCAGTCGGGCTGCTGAGGAGGCATCTTTGACGTCGAACAATCGACGGCACGCCTCGCTGAGCTGAACAAGCTCGCTGAAGACCCCAATCTCTGGAACGATCCCCAGAAGGCCCAGCGGCTGATGCAGGAGCGCACCTCGCTGGAGGACGCGCTGTCGGGCATCGGCAAGGTCGAGCGCGAGCTCGAGGACAATATCGGCATGATCGAGCTCGGCGAGGCCGAGAACGATGCGGCCGTGGTCGCCGAAGCCGAGAAGGCGCTGAAGGACCTCAAGAAGGAGGTTGCCCGGCGCGAGCTGGAAGCGTTGCTTTCGGGCGAGGCCGACAAGTTCGATTCCTATCTTGAAGTCCATGCCGGCGCCGGCGGCACCGAAAGCCAGGACTGGGCGCAGATGCTGCTGCGCATGTACACGCGCTGGGCGGAGAAGCACGGCTTCAAGATCGAGTTCCTCGAGGAGTCCCAGGGTGAAGAGGCCGGCATCAAATCCGCGACCATCCAGATCTCCGGCCACAACGCCTATGGCTGGCTGAAGACCGAGGCCGGCGTGCATCGCCTGGTGCGCATCTCGCCGTTCGATTCCAATGCACGGCGGCACACCTCGTTCTCGTCGGTGCAGATTTTCCCGGTCATCGACGACTCGATCAAGATCGAGATCAAGGAGTCGGACGTTCGCACCGACACGATGCGGTCGGGCGGCGCCGGCGGTCAGCACGTCAACAAGACCGAGTCGGCGGTGCGCCTGACGCACATCCCGACCGGCATCGCAGTGGTCTGTCAAGCCGGCCGCTCCCAGCACAAGAACCGGGCGCAGGCCTGGGACATGCTGCGCGCGCGGCTTTACGAGATCGAGCTGAAAAAGCGCGAGGAGCAGGCCGCTGCCGATCAGGCTGCCAAGACCGATATCGGCTGGGGTCACCAGATCCGCTCCTACGTCTTGCAGCCCTACCAGATGGTGAAGGATTTGCGCACCGGCGTGCAGACCTCCGACACCTCGGGTGTGCTCGATGGCGATCTCGATGAATTCATGGCGGCGACGCTGGCGCAGCGTGCTTTCGGCACTGGGCCCGGCTCCGTCGAGGATGTGGATTAGGCCATGCCGCGCGTCGCCTTCATCGGATTGGGACGCATGGGCCACGGCATGGCCGGCCGTTATCTCGATGCCGGCTTCACCGTCGCAGTGTGGAACCGGAGCAAGGCAAAGGCCGACGATCTGATCGCGCGCGGCGCCCTGTGGGCGACCTCGCCGGAGGATGCCGCGATCGATGCCGATGCCGTCGTGACCATGGTTGCCGACGACGAGGCATCGCGCGCGGTCTGGCTGACCAGGGACGGCGCCGCCGCCACCATGAAGGCCGGGACGCTCGCGATCGAGTGCTCCACGGTCTCGTACCAGCACACGCTCGACATGGCGCGCGAGCTGCAGAGCCGTGGGCTGATCTACATCGATTGCCCCGTCACCGGACTGCCGGAGGCGGCGGCTGCCGGCAAGCTGACGCTGTTGGTGGGCGCTGATCCGGCCGATCTCGAACGGGCGCAGCCGTTCCTCGCGCCGATCGGCAGCACGATCCGTCATTTCGGCGCGGTCGGCGCCGGGACAGTGTTCAAGCTGATCAACAATCTGATCGGCGCGGTGCAGATTGCAAGCCTCGCCGAGGGCGTTGCGATCGCCGAGCAGGCCGGCCTCGACATGAAACTGGTGGCCGAGGCGCTGGGGACCGGCGCGATCGCAAGCCCGCAGGTGATCCGCCACTCCAAGCGGATGATCGAGCGAAACTTCTCCGGGGCGTCATTCACGGCGGCGCTGCGCCACAAGGATGCCGACTACGCGGTGCGGCTCGCCGAGACGCTGCTGCCCGGTGTGCCCGTGAGCCGCGCTGCGCTCGCCGCCTACGACAAGGCCAAGGCCCACGCGCCCGATGGCGACGAGGGACAGATGATCGAGATCGTGTCGCGGCCGAAATAGGCAGAGCTGCCATTCATGGAAATCGGGTGGCCACCGCCACCACACCCGGTTAGGCATCTGCGCCTTCGCAGATGAGTGCCCGCCATGCCTTCCGCCGACAACAAGATTGATCGCCGCGACTGGGGGCTGCTTCTCTTTCTGTCGGTGCTGTGGGGCGGCTCGTTCTTCTTCAACGGCGTGATCCTGCGCGAATTGCCGCCGCTGACCCTGGTGCTGCTGCGGGTCGTGCTGGGCGCGCTCATCCTGCTGCCGCTGCTGCGGGCCCGGAAGATCGAATTCCCGCGCGGCCTGTCCGGCTGGGCGCCGTTCGCCGCGATGGGGCTGTTCAACAACGCGCTGCCGTTCTCGCTGATCGTGTTCGGCCAGACTTACATTCCGAGCGGGCTGGCCTCGATCCTGAATGCGACGACGCCGCTGTTTGCAGTGGTCGTGATGGCTGTGGCTGGCGAGGAGCGGCTGCAAATGCGCCGCGTGGCGGGCGTGGTGGTCGGACTGATCGGGGTTGCGATCCTGCATGGTGATGCGCTCGGCTTCGAGAGCCGGCAGGGCATCGGCATCCTGCTCTGCCTCGCCGGCGCCTTGAGCTACGGCATCGCAGCGCTGGTCGGGCGGCGACTGCCACAGCGCGTACCGCCGCTCGGAACGGCGACGTTCCAGATGATGGCCTCCAGTGTGATGATGGCGGTCGTCGCCGGTGTCACCGAACGGCCCTGGCAGCTCGCGATGCCGCATCCGACCACGTGGCTCGCCGTGCTCGGGCTCGCGGCGCTGTCGACGGCGCTGGCCTACATCGTGTTCTTTCAGATCCTGCAGCGCTCCGGCGCGACCAATGTGATGCTGGTGACGCTGCTGCTTCCGGTCACCGCGATGCTGCTCGGCTTCTTCATTCTTGGCGAGCCGGTGGCGCCGCGCGAGGTGATCGGCGCGCTCGTGATCGCGAGCGCCCTGCTGCTGATCGACGGCCGTGTCTTGAGCTGGTTCAGCCGCGCGCCTGCTTCCACGCCGCGTACCATCCGCTGAAGTGGCCGCTGTCGCGCTCGCCGCCATGCCAGGCGGCATACGTGGTGCCGTCGTCGGCGACCAGCACCACGGCATCGAGCCCCCTGGAGCGCCGCAGCGTGTCCATCGCCTGCATCGGCGTCTGCGCGATCGGCCCTGCGACGTTGAACGACGTGTTGACCGACATCTCGACGCCGATATGGCGGCCGAGCGCCTTCAGATAGGCGTAGGTGAGGGGATCGTCGGCCTCGCGCACGATCTGGATGCGGCCGGTGCCGTCGGCGTGGACGACGGCGGGAATCTTCGCCCGCGCCTCCGGCTTCGAATGCGCCGTGAGCACCATGTAGTTGTAGGCGTTGTAGTCGGCGTCGGATGCGCCGTCCTCAAGATCGAAATAGTCGCGCGCGGCCCGCAAGGTCGCCATCGGCGCCAGCGGCCGGATCGCCTCGCGATATTTGACGCGTTCGTTGAGCCGCTCGCGGACCTCGGGGTCGCAGGGATTGGCGAGGATCGAGCGATGGCCGAGCGCACGCGGACCGGTTTCGGCGGCGCCCTGATAGATCGCGATCACGCCGCCTTGCGCCACCATGCTGGCCATCAGGTCGGCGACCGCGTCGCGTCCCTCCGATGTCGCGACATTGCCGATCACGGTCGAGGCGATGTCGTCGGCGGCGAGCGCCGCGGTGATGTCGGCGTTCGAGGGCGGCAGGCCGCAATAGAAGGCGTGCGACAGCGGCGCGCCGCGCGCCGCGCCCGCCAGATGCGCGAACAGCCAGGCCGCGCCGATCGGCACGCCGGGATCGCCGGGCACCGGCGGCACCCACATATGCAGCCGCGTCTTGCGCTGCTGCACGCGTTCGAACCACGCTTCGTCAAAGTGCTCGAGTAGCCGCATGTTGCCGAGCGCGTTCAGCGCCACGCCGCCGGTCAGCACCAAACGGTCAGTACCGGTGATGCGCAAGAGGTGATCGATGACGTGGATCATCGCATCCTCGAACACCATTTGCGTGGCGGCGGCCTTGTCGACTCTGTCCTTGGTGTCGGGGCGGTGATTGATATCCTCGACGCGCAGCACGGCGTCGGGATTCCACAGCTGGTCGGGCCGCAACGGCGGGCCGAGAATGTCGATCAGCGGCTGATGATAGGGGGCGTCGGCGGGGTCGGCGTACCAATTGGCCATCGCGCGATTGAGCTGCACGCTGCCATTGGGCCCGAGCTGCAATACCGCCTTCAGGCGCTGATAATAGGGATTGGTGGCGCGGTTCATGTCGCCCCAGGCGGCGGCGCCCATGTAGCGGCCCTCGCTGGAGAGCCAGGTCCAGCCGCCCTGGCTCGACGAGATCACGGTGTAGAAGGCGCCGAGCGAATCGAACAGGCTCTCATTGCAATAGAGCCGCTTCATCTCGCCGTTCTCGGCGACATAGAGCGAGATCGAGCCGACGTCGCCGGTGCCGTCGAGCACCGCGATCGCGACGCGCTCGCGTAGGTCGGCGAACGGCGATGCGGTGAACGAGTACCAGGCGTGATTGTCGTGATGCGGCATGCAGATCAGCGGCAGCTGTTCGCCGAGCCCGTAGATATTGCCGAGCCTGCGCGCGATGCGCCGCACCTGGTCCATCTGTCGCAGGTTGATCGCCGGCGCGATCGGCGCGCGCAGCAATTTGATGCTGGCCGGCGCTTCCTCGAGCGAAGTACGGATCAGCATCGGCAGCAGCGCTGGATAATCCCACGTGGTGACGAAGGCCGCGATGTCGCCGATGTCGCGGCCCATCCGTTGCAGCACCTTGCGCATGTCGTCGAGCGCGTGTTGCGGAAATTCGTTGGTGTGCTTTTTGCCGGAAAAGCGCTCTTCCTCGTTGTTGACGATCAGGCGCGGTCCGTCGTTCTGGGTGACCTCGACCAGTGCAACGCCGGTGTTGTGGGTGCCGGGGCAGGCGAGGCCGGCGATGTAGACGGTCTCGCCGCGCTGCAGCTTTTCGCGGATCGAGGCGATCGTGCGTTGTGCGAACTCACCATTGACCTTGTGCAGGCCACGCTTCGCCAACGCGGACTCGCTGAGGCGGCGCGTGATCTCATAGCCCGCGGCCGCAATACGCGGATGCCGTGGACCGGTACGAATGTCCGGTTTACGCAATCAGACGCCTCGACTCGTGATCCCCAGTCGACCTTCAATCATAAACAGCGCCAGGCAACAATGCCGTTTCGCCCAACGGAAAATCCCAGCGCTTGCCAGCACATGCGTCTCTTGCGAGACTTGTCGTCAAAACCACGAAAAAAATCGGGAGAAAACGATGCCGGCTCGTTCTGGATATATTGGCGCAATCGTGGCCTTCGCAAGTGCCGCATTGATCACGACCTCGGCCACCGCACAGAAGAAGTACGATCCGGGCGCGACCGATACCGAAATCAAGATCGGCAACATCATGCCGTATAGTGGCCCGGCGTCGTCCTACGGCGTGATCGGCAAGACCGAAGCCGCGTTCTTCAGGATGATCAACGAGCAGGGCGGCATCAATGGCCGCAAGATCAACTTCATCAGCTACGACGACGCCTATTCGCCGCCGAAGGCGATCGAGCAGGCGCGCAAGCTGGTCGAGAGCGACGAGGTGCTCTTGATCTTCCAGGCGCTCGGCACACCGTCGAATTCGGCAATCATGAAATACATGAATGCCAAGAAGGTGCCGCAATTGTTCGTCGCCTCCGGCGGCACCAAATTCGGCGACCCCAAGAACTTTCCCTGGACGATGGGCTTTCAGCCCAACTATCAGAGCGAGGGGCGGATCTATGCGAAATACATTCGCGACAAATTCCCCGACAGCAAGATCGCGGTGTTCTGGCAGAATGACGACGCCGGCAAGGATCAGTTCAAGGGCCTGAAGGACGGGCTCGGCGACAAGGCGGGCATGATCATCGCCGACAAATCCTACGAGGTCTCCGATCCCTCGATCGATTCGCAGATCGTCGCGCTGCACGATTCCGGCGCCGACATCTTCTTCTCCTGGGCGGCGCCGAAGGGATCGGCGCAGGCGATCCGCAAAGTCGGCGAGCTCGGCTGGAAGCCGAAGTTCTTCCTCGCCAACACCGCGACCACGGTCGCCTCGGTGCTGAAGCCGGCGGGGCTCGAATATGCCAAGGGCATCATCTCGACCCAGTACCTGAAGGATCCGACCGACCCAACCTGGGACAAGGACCCCGCGGTCGTGAAGTGGCGCGGCTTCATGGATAAATACTATCCCGAGGGGGACAAGGCCAATTTCAACAACGTCTATGGCTATGTCCAGGCGGAGGCGATGGTGCAGGTGCTCAAGCAATGCGGCGACAATCTCACGCGCGAGAACGTCATGAAGCAGGCCGCCAGCCTGAAGAACTTTCACTCCGACCTGATGCTGCCCGGTATCATGGTCAACACCTCGCCCGACGACTACTACCCGATCGAGCAAATGCAATTGATGCGATTCAACGGCGTGGCGTGGGAGTTGTTCGGCGACGTCATCACCGGCGAGGTCGGGCACGATGCGACGCGGTAGGAACTCGCCGGTCAAGCGATTGTTCGTGCCAGCCGCCATTGTCGTCCCTGCGAAGCAACGACCCGACTACGCGGTCAGCGGCGGTGGACCGTTCGGACCTTGCGGCGGTTCGGCGGAGGCAGCCCGTCTGGCGCACGATCGGCGGCCGCCGCTGAGCCACAAACGCGATCGGCGCAAGCAGGGCCGCTTGCGCCGATGTTCAGATCGATCGTTGTGAGATTGAGCTAGCCCGCGCTGAGCCGGACGCCGGCGCGGAGGAATTTTTGCGGATCGACGGCTTCGCCGTCGATCCGGGTCTCATAGTGCAGATGCGGACCGGTGGAGCGGCCGGTAGAGCCGACGGCGCCAATGACCTGGCCGATCTTGACGTACTCACCGACCTTGACGCCGATTTCGGAGAGATGGCCGTAGCGCGTCGACAGCCCATTGCCGTGATCGACCTCGACCATGCGGCCGTAGCCGCCGGCCCAACCCGCAGACACCACCTTGCCGTTGGCCGTGACGCGCACCGGATCGCCCTGCGCGGCGCGGAAGTCGAGCCCGGTGTGCATCGCCGGACGACCGAGGAACGGATCGGAGCGCACGCCGAAGCCGCTGGTGAACTCGACCTCGCCGACCACGGGCTTGCGGTAAGGCACCAGCGCCAGCGTCTGGTTCAAGCGCTGCATCTGCGCGCGGTTGATGTTGATGCGGTAGAGTTGGCGCTCGAACGCCCCGGCGTCGGGCGCGAGCTTCACCGGCACGAAGGGGCCGCCCATGCCGGAGCGCGGGGTTGCGGCTTCGAGCTGCGCCATGTTGAGGCCGAGATCGGAGATCACGCCGCGCATCCGGCGCACCCGAGATTCGATGCTGTCCTCGACCGAGGAGAGCGCGGCGACCTGGCGCCGCTCGACCTGGTCGAGCGAGGTCTGCAGACGGACCAAAACGTTGTCGACGCCCTGGGCCTTGGCGAACTGGTTCGGCTGCGCCTTGGCGATCAAAGGCGCGCGCGATTCCAGCCGCGCCTCGCGATCCGGCGGCGCCACGAAGATCACGGTGTCGCTGATCGGGGAGGGCTTTGGTGTGCCGGATGACGGCGCGGCATCGGCGCGGCCCTGCGGCTTGATCGATCCGGTGGTCGTAACGTCAGGCATGGTGCCGAGCGCAGTGGCGCGCGATTCCAGCATCGACTGCCGCTTCATGATCTGGTCGAGCTTCTGGTCGAACTGTTCCTGGTCGAGCAGCTGGCGGCTGGTGGTGCGGTCGACCTTGGCACGGAGTTCCGAGATGCGGTCCTCATAGGCGTATTGCATCTCGGCCTGGCGCGCGATCAGCCGGGTCAGGACGTCGTCACGGAACGCGAAGTACGTCGCGGTCGCCGCCGACCACATGCCGAGCAGGACGACGGTGCCGACCGCGATCCAGAACACTACAGGTCCGAAGCGGACCTGCTTGCCGGCATGGACCAACGTATAGCCCTCGCCGGAGGCGGCAACGGCGGCCGTTTGCCGGGCGACCGGACGGCGCGCCGGCGTCCGGCCATGGTCTTGAGGATGATGGTGTTTCTGGTGATGACCGGACCGGCTCGACATCGGCACTCCCGCGGCCGGTCGGACCAAGCTCCGTACGGCTTAATTGCGAGGCCGATTTGAGCCCGTCATGGTTAATTTTCAGGAAACGGAACCGTCCGGTCAGAGCGCGCGGGCGGCCTCCAATACCGCTTCGGCATGGCCGTCGACCTTCACATGGCGCCAGATGCGGGCGACTTTTCCGCTGGAATCGACCAGAACCGTGGTGCGAACAATTCCCATGAAAGTCTTGCCATACATGGATTTTTCGCCCCAGGCACCATACGCCTCCAGCATCTGATGGGCAGGATCCGAGACCAGCGGCACGGACAGCTGGTGTTTGTTTCGAAATGACTCCTGCGCCTTCACCGTATCGGCGGAAATGCCGACCACCTCCGCCCCTGTTGCGATGAACTCGCTCTTGAGCCGGGTGAAGTCGATCGCCTCCCTGGTGCAGCCGGGGGTGTCGGCGCGGGGATAGAAGAACAGCACCAGCTTCTTGCCGGCAAAATCCTTCAGCGAAACGCTGCCTCCGCCGTCGCGCGGCAGGTCGAAGCCGGGCGCCGGGGCGCCTTCGGTGAGTGTGACGGATGACGACTTGGTCACGGTCGCGGCCGCCTTCGGCTTTAACGGCTTCGATGCAGCCTTGTGCAAGGCTTTCTCCTGAACACCCGCTACGGACTTGGTCTTCGCTGCTTTGGCCGCGGCCTTCTTCGCAACCGTTGTGCGGGTTTTGGTCGCGGACTTCCCAGTGCTTGCGCTTGCGGCGCGCGCAACCTTTGTTGCGACCCGCTTTCCGGTTGTGTTGGAGGATTTCTTGCGCGTTTTCTTGGACATACGCCTTCCTTTCGTCGCTTTCCGAAGCTCAACCATTGGGGTATTGCGGGTCTCATTCGCAGCGGCCGGATTCGCATCGGCCGCTGGGCAAGTTTGATGGCCACGGAGTATGGTGACAAGGAATTCGATGCGTTACCCGTCCGCTTGCTGAATTGGCTTTCGATTTGATTGGTTTGGTCCGTTCTTTTGGTCCGTTCTTGGGGCCATCGGCGAGTAACATGATTAGGCGAGGATAGGCGGCGATGCCGGCAAGGGAGCGCTCGATAGTCGTCGACGGGCGCCCCGATGGCGGTGATCAGCTTCGCCGTCAGCACCGAGAGGCAATGGCAAGGAACACGTCGCCGCAGGGTCCAAATCCGCGCGCCGGGACCGACTTCTCGCAATGGGAAGACGCCGCCGCGTGGGACGAGCAGGATGAGGCGGCGGGCAACCGTGCGCGGCAATTGCTGGCGCGTTCCAACACCAACCTGCATCGTTTCACCGACTTCTGCTCCGGCATGCAGCGCTGGCTGAACGGCGAGCGCTGGATTCGTCGCATCGCGCTGGTCCTCGTGGTGCTGGTCGTGTTGTTCGCGACCTGCTTCGGCGCGCTGTGGTGGCGGCTCGGTGCCGGTCCGATCAATCTGGATATGGCGACGCCATGGCTTGCCGCGGCGATCGAGGAGAATATCGGCCACGGCAACACGGTCGAGGTCGGCGGAACGCAGATCGAGCGCGCCGGCCGGGTCAGGATCGCGGTGCGCATCCGCGACATCATCGTCCGCGACCGCGACCACGCGGTCGTCGCCAGCGCGCCGAAAGCCGAAGTGCGCTTGTCCGGAACGGCATTGCTGATGGGCCAGTTGCGGGCCGAGAGCCTCAATCTGGTCGATGCGGAACTGTCGGTGCGCATCACGCCCGATGGCAACGTCACCGTGTCTGCCGGCGACACCGCAAAACCGCTTGCCACCGGGGTTGCATCCAAACGGGAGGCGGGGCTGCCGCCGACATTCCCGCGGCCTGCACCCGCAGCTCCGCAGCCGCCGACTGCCCCGCCGGTTGCCTCCGGGCCTCCGTTGGCCGCCCCCGATTCGGCCCAGAGCGGGCTGCTCGCCGGCCTCGACTGGCTCGACAGCCTCAGCATGACCGGCCTCGACGGTCAGAACCTCAACGAGATCGGCCTCAAGAACGGCAATCTCGTCGTCGATGACCAGCAGCGCGGCAACAAATGGAGCTTTGAGAATATCAGCCTGAGTCTGCGGCGCCCGAGCGGCGGCGGGGTTGCGCTCAGCTTCGGCGAGGACGGGCCAAAGCCCTGGTCGGTGCGTGTCCTGGTTGGGCCGCAGCAGAACGGCGTGCGCTCGGTCGACATCAAGGCCGACAAGGTTTCCACCCGCAACATCCTGCTCGCGATGAGGACCAAGGACCTCACCTACACCGCGGACCTGCCGCTTTCGGGCGAGATGAGGGGCGAGCTCGGCCGCGACGGCCTGCCGACCTATTTCCGCGGCAAGCTCAATGTCGGCGCCGGCAACATCATCGACACTGACACGCCAGACTATCCGATGCCGGTCGATTCGGCCGAGATGAGCGTCGAATGGGATTCGGGCCGCCGCGTGCTGCTGGCGCCGATCAAGATCGTCTCGGGCGCCAACCGCATCACGCTGCTCGGCCATCTCGAGCCGCCGAACGACAATGTCACCGATTGGCAGGCGGGCCTATCCGGGGGCACCATTGTGTTGGCCGGCGCCGACAAGGACGAACCGCCGCTGATCTTCAATCGCATCAACATCGGTTTCCGGTTCGACACCGAGAAGAAGCGGGTGCTGCTGACCCAGGCCGATATCAGCAACGGCGAGATCGGGGTGGCCGGCACCGGCAGCATCGACTATTCGGGCGAGCCGCGGTTGCAGCTCGGCTTCGCCGGCACGCCGATGTCGGCCTCCGCCCTGAAGCGGATGTGGCCGATCATCGTCGTGCCCGAGGTGCGCGAATGGGTGCTCGAGCGGATTGACCGCGGCACGCTCCAGCGCATCGATGTCGGCGTCAACTCGCCGGTGCACAATCTGTCGCGCAAGGGACCGCCGATCCCGGATGACGGCCTCTCGGTCAACATCGTCGCGTCGGGTGTCACGGTACGCCCGGTGGACAAGATGCCCGCGGTGCATGATGCGGATCTGAAGGCCAGGGTGACAGGCCGCACGGCGACCGTAACGATCAACCAGGGCGTTGCCGATACGCCGGCCGGCCGCAAGATCACCCTGTCGGATTTCACCTTCGAGGTGCCGGACATGGCGCCGAAGCCGTCGCCGTCGAAGGTCAGGTTCCGGGTCGACTGTCCGGTGCCGGCCGCCGCCGAAATCCTCGCATCCGATCGGCTCAGCGATCTCTCCGGTCCGCCGATCGATCCCAGCACCAGCAAGGGCAACGTCACGGCCGCGATCAATCTCGGTATGCCGGTGACGGGCGGGCTGACCAAGGCCGACACGCAATATTCCGTCACCGCCGACATCTCCGGCGTTGCCGTCGACAAGCTGGTGATGAATCAGAAGCTCGAGGCCAACACGCTGAAGGTGATTGCGAGCAACGCCGGCTTCCAGGTCAAGGGCGACGTCAAGATCAACGGCCAGGCCGCCTCGCTCGACTACCGCAAGCCGGCCGACGGCGATGCCGACGTCAAGCTGCAGGCGACGCTGGACGATGCGAGCCGCGCGCGGCTCGGGCTTGATCTCGGCCCCGCAGTGTCGGGCGCGATCCCGATCAAGCTCTCCGGCAAGCTCGGCAGCGGCGATAATCCGACCACCAAGCTGGGCGTCGAGGCCGACCTGACCCAGCTCAAGCTCGACAACATCCTGCCTGGATGGGTCAAGGCGCAGGGCAGGGCCGGCAAGGCGACCTTCAACGTGGTGCCGAAGGGGCAGTCGACGCGGTTCGAGGATGTCTCGATCGAAGGCAGCGGCGTCTCGATCAAGGGCGCGCTCGAGGTCGACCAGAACGGCGACCTGATGAATGCGAACTTCCCGACCTATGCACCGTCGGACGGCGACAAGACATCACTGCGGGCCGATCGCGGTCCTGACGGCGTGATCAAGGTGACGATGCGCGGCGACGTGTTCGATGGCCGCGGCTTCCTGAAATCGGCGATCTCCGGCCGCGACAGCGATCCCAAGAACAAGGCCAAGACCATCGATTTCGATGTCGATCTGAAGCTCGGCGCGGTGGCGGGCTTCAACGGCGAGGCGCTGCGCGGGGTCGACGCCAAGGTCTCGCGTCGCAACGGGTACTTCAAGACGTTCACGCTGAGCGGCAGGGTTGGCCGCGATACCCCGGTCAGCGCCGACTTGCGGCGCCAGCAGGCGCGCGAGGTGATCTACCTGCAGACCGCTGACGCCGGCGCGTTCCTGCGCTTCATCGACACCTATTCGAAGGTGGTCGGCGGCCAGCTCATGCTGGCGATGGAGCCGCCGATTCCCGATCCGGGCCCGCGGGAAGGACTGCTCAACATCACGGGCTTCTCGGTGAAGGGCGAAACCCAGCTCGACCGCGCCGTCGCTGGCGGGCCGGTCAGCACCCAGAACGGCATCGGGTTCGACGCGCTGCGCGCCGAGTTCACGCGCCAGAGCGGCCAGCTTTCGATCCGCAACGGCGTGGTCAAGGGACCGAGCATCGGCGCGACCATCGAAGGCAGCATCGATTATCTCGGTAACCAGGTGCGGATGAACGGCACCTTCATTCCGATGTACGGGCTGAACAACATGTTCGGCCAGATCCCGTTCTTCGGAATTTTCCTCGGCGCCGGCAGCAATGAAGGCCTGATCGGCGTGACCTATGAAGTGGTCGGCACGCCCAGCCAGCCGGTGTTGCGCGTCAACCCGATCTCGGCGCTGGCGCCCGGCCTGACGCGAAAAATCTTCGAGTTCAAGCAGTACGGCCCGAACGACCTGCCGACGACGAACAATTAGCGCGTCGGCACATTCCCTCGGCCGCGGCCGAGGGCCCGGGACGAAATTGCCGGGCATAACCGACTGATCATCCATCGTGACGAGCGTGACGCCGCAGTGGACATGCGGTCGATTGTCGCACGCCCGTAACAGTCCGCCCGCAGATTGCGCGCGCCAGCCGCCGACATGGCGGGTGGCTACGCCCCCCTCGTTTTCTGAGAAAATCTTACATTGGGAGAAAAGCAATGATCGCCAAAGGATTGCGCCCGCCTGTGGGGCTTCCGCTGTCTCGGCCGGTTTTTGCGTTGACGCTGCTCGCCTCCACGGCGCTCGCCAGCAGTCTTGCGCACGCCGACGGCGACGACGTTCATTTCCGGCCGGGTCATCTGTTGTTGAGCCGTGCGGTGTTCGTCAACAACGCCGTCACCATCACGCCCGGCGTGACGCAGTTGCCGCCGAATTGCGTGTCGCCCAATTGCGTGACCGCAACGGCCGATGGCACCTATCCGACGGTGTTCAACAACGACGGCGTCGACGGCTCGTTCGGCCTGACCGCGAAGATCCTGCTCGACGAGCTGCGTCTCGACGGCAGGCACGTGCAGTCGCTCGAAGTGCCGAACAGCACCCAGCGCGGCATCTCCCCGAACAAGGACCAGATGGTCACCAGCTTCTCGTCGAAATCCGAGCTGGCGCTCAATCTGTCGCTGGATCACCGCAGCGTGACCTTCATGGGTTATCTCGCGCCGATCGGCACCATCGACGTGTCGAACTCCAACACGCCTGACGTCATCGATCCGACCAATCCGGTGCCCGGCACCTATTATCGCCTGGTCGCCGAAGTCGACGAGAACGGTCGCTTCCACTTCACCAAGGTGAACGGCTATAGCGGCAACAACGGCCGCGCCGCGGTCTTCAACGATCGGCACGGCGCCGGTGTGTTCTACACTGCCGGCAATGCGGGCAATGGCGGCAATCCGCAGCCGGCCGGAGTCATCACCGGCGCCGGCATGCAGATCGCGCGAGAGGCCGACGCGCCGCTCGCCCGGCAGCCGGATCCCGGCGGTCCGTTCCCGCTCGGCAGCTTCAACATCACCGAGCTCGGCCAGAAGGCCGACAAGATCGGCAAGGACACCAACTTCCGCGGCCTCACCGTGTTCAACAACGTGATCTACACGACCACGGGCAGCGGCGGTAACGGCATCAACACCGTCTACTTCATCGACACCACCGGCAACGCCGCCAACGGCAACCCGAAGGCGTGCCCGAACGGCGTGGGCGTGCCGGCCGCGTCTGCATCGCTGCCGACGACGCAGATCTTCTTCGATGGCTCGAAGTTGGCGACGCAGGGCGTCACGCCCTACAACATGTGCGTGCTGAGCGGCTTCCCGACGGCGCTCAAGAGCACGACTTCGTTCCCGTTCGGCATCTGGTTCGCCGACGCCAATACGCTCTACGTCGCCGACGAAGGCAACGGCACCGCGACATTCGATCCGACATCGAACAGCTACACCGCCGCCAAAGCGCAGACCACGGCCGGATTGCAGAAGTGGGTGTTCGACAGCAAGGCCGGCGCCTGGAAGCAGGCCTACACCTTGCAGGCGGGACTTGACCTCGGTGTGCCCTACACGGTGCAGGGCTATCCGACCGGCAACAACGCCGCGACCGGCAAGCCGTGGTCGCCGGCGACCGATGGCCTGCGCAACATCACCGGCCGGGTCAATCGCGACGGCAGCGTGTCGATCTGGGCGATCACCTCCACGGTGAGCGGCAGCGGCGACCAGGGTGCCGATCCGAACAAGCTCGTGATGATCACGGACACGCTTTCCGCGACGACGCTGCCGGCCGGCGAGCGTTTCGTCACGCTGCGGACTGCGAACTCCGGCGAGGCGCTGCGCGGCGTGTCGTTCACGCCGGGCACCGGCGATGGCCGGGAGGAAGCCCATGACCACGGCTCCTGCGGCCATGACCATCGTGGCGACGACTGCCACGATATCGACTGAGCGAAAGACGTCGTAGCCTTCGGCCTCTCCCCATGTGCCTGTGGGGAGGGGCTATCTACCATGCGGATCATTGCGCCGTCCGGCCTCCCGCTAGCGCCGGCCTTGCGGCGGAGGCGGCAGCGCTCCGATCTGATGAAGCAGCGCAAACCGGTCGGGCACGCCCCAGTGCTCGACGAGCCTGCCGTCGGCAAATCGACAGATGTCGATGACATCGATGGCAACAGGCTTTCCCGAGTGCGGGTCGACGCCCGTTGCCTTGCTTCGCGCCCACACCGTATCGCGCGTTTCCACGATCGCCTCGATCGTGAGCTTCAAGTCCCTGATGCTGCGCCGCGCATCTGCGATCTGCGCTTTCAGGATCTGCGGGCCCGGAATATCGGTCTTCGACAGATACTCGTGCTCGATCAGCGTTTCGGCGCAGATTTCGTCTGCGACCGTCAGATCACCCTGAGAAAATCCGCGTTCGACGATGGCTTTGAAGCGCTCCAGATTGGTCGACATGTTCATGGCTCCGGCTCCCGGGCCGGCGATCGCGATTCCGATCACGACGCCGCCGCCGAACTCGCGCCGCGTCATTCTCACCGCCATGCTCGCCTCCCTGCGAAGCCGGACCATGCGGGAAGCGCTCGCGACAGCGCTTGTAGATTTTGGTCATCAAGCGGGGAAAAAAATGTTGTCCCACTCGCCGATCAGGCTGCTGGGCGGCAAGCCGGCGAAGGCGTGGCAGTCGCGGATGAAATGGGCCTGGTCGAAATAGCCGAGTTCGTGGGCGATGTCGGTCCAGGACCGGTTCGGGGCGTCACGACGGGCGACCAATGCCCGGTCGAACCGGATCGTGCGCGCAAACAGCTTTGGCGTCATTCCAACCTGCGCCGCAAAGCGACGCTGGAACTGGCTGGTGCTGAAGCCGGACTTTGCAACGAGGTCCTCGATCCGCGTGCGCCCCCGGACGGCGATCATCCGGCGCGCCGCGGCGGCGATCGCGCAGTCGGGACCGCGCGTCTCGAGCATGGCCTCGACCCAGCGTTCGACCGCAGCGACACGCAGATCGAAGTCTGGCGCCCTGCGCACGGCATCACCCAGCAACGTGGCGGATCGGCCGAGAACGTCGGAGGCCGCCGGGTCCTGGTTGACCAAGGTGGTCATGTCGATCCCGACCAACCGGTTGAGGCCGGTCGGTTGAAAGAGGATGTTGAAGACATGCACCGAGCCCGACAGGCAAACATGCGCGCGGCGATAGGTTTGTGGTCCGACCAGTCCGACGTCCGCCGTCGGACTGGCCCTGCCGCCGTCGATGCACACGCGATATGGTTCAGCCAAATGGATATCGAGGATCTGATGCGGCCGCGCGGCGACCGGCCAGGCCAGCACGGCGCTCCCAAGGTCCATGCGCCTTTCCTCGAACGAGCGCAGAACGCCGCGAAGTTCTGGGTGGGGGAGCGCTCGCTTGATATCCATTCGAGGACCTCGGCTGCGGAAGCCTAGATCGGGCCGGCGGTTGCAACAATATCCGTCTGCTTGGCGCTGAGTGCAATCTGCTGCGTATGCTCCGAACGCAGCGCTAGCGCCGCAGCGCCGGCACCACCAGGAACGGGATCAAGCCGAGCACCACGTTCACCAGCGCGAAGGCGATCAGCGGATTGTAGCTGTGAGTCCAGTCATGGATCAGGCCACCGCTCCATGACCCGAGCCCCGATCCGAGACCGCTGCCGATCATGATGGTGCCGTAGATCGTGCCGACGCGCTCGCCGCGGAAGATCTTCAGCGCGGTCGCGGTGATCAGCGGGCCGCGCGAGCCGATCATGCTGCCGAAGCAGATGATGAAGCCGGTCAAGAGCCCGTAGTTCGGATACCACTGCAGCAGCCAGAGCAGGATGATGCCGAGGATCGAGACGCCGTAGCTGAACAGCACCGAGGGCCGGCGGCCGATGATGCCATCGAGGGTCGACACGCCGAGCATGCCGACGAACAGCGCGACCCCGGAGAAGCCCCAGGCGGTGGCGGCCTGCAGCGGCGGGAAGCCGACATCGATCAGGTAGGCGACGATCTGGGCCGTCAGCGCATACATCGCGATCGCCGTGAAGAAGAAGGTCGAGAACAGCGCCCAGAAGGCGTGGTGGCGCATCGCGCTCAGCAACGTCCAGCCTTCATCGATCAAGCCGGTCTCAGCCTTCTTCAGGATGTGCGGCGATCCGCCCGCGAGCAACCGCCACGGCAGGAACACGAGCGGAACAAGCAGGCAGAGCGCACTGACGCCGAACACCTGGTAGGCCTCGCGCCAGCCGATCCGGTCGATCAAGACTTGCGACAGCGGCAGCAGCAAAAGCAGGCCGGCGCCGGTCGCCGAATACATCACGGCCATCGCCGTCGGCAGCTTTGGGCCGAACCAGCGGCCGAGCAGGATCGAGTTCGAGACGTTGCCGATCAGCGCGGTGCCGAAGCCGACGCAGAGGCCGACGCTGAGCTGGAATTGCCACAGCGCTTGCGCGCGCGATGCGACGAGAAACGCGCAACCGAGCAGCGACAGACCGAGCGCATAGACCACGCGCGGACCCGAGCGATCGAACAGCCGCCCGACCAGCGGCGCGGTCAGGCCGCTGGCGAGCCAGGTCAGCGAATAGACCGACACGACGGAGGCGCGATCCCAGCCGAAAGTTTCCGAGATCGGCTTCAGGAACACCGTGAAGCTGTCGCTGAGGCCGCGCCCGAGCACCGACAGCACGAAGCAGAGCGCAAGCACGTTCAGCGCGACGCGGGACTGCTTCGCAGGCGCGGAAAGTGTGTCGTTCGGAGTCGTGGTCTGGTCCATTTGGGAAGCAGGGAGCGCGCTTTCCGCACTCCCCACAACCGACAAATCCGAATGCGCCTATGCAGGCTTCAGCAGGACGTGGCGCTTCTTGCCGAGCGACAGCTTGACGACGCCTTCCGGCGTCAGATTGGCCGGCGTCAGGACCATCTTCTCGTCGGTGACGGCGACATCGTTGACGCGAAGGCCGCCGCCCTTGATCTGCCGCCGCGCTTCGCCATTGGACGCGACCAGCTCGGCCTTGACGAAGGCGGCGAGCACGCCGACGCCGGCTTCAAATTCGCCGCGCGGAATTTCCACCGTCGGCAAGGTTTCGGCCAGCGCGCCTTCCTCGAAGGTACGGCGCGCGGTCTCGGCGGCTTCATTGGCGGCATCGCGGCCGTGGAGCAGGGCGGTCGCTTCGGTCGCCAGCACCTTCTTGGCTTCGTTGATCTCGCTGCCACCGAGCGCCGCGAGCTTGTTGATCTCGCTCATCGGCAGGATGGTGAACAGCTTGAGGAACTTGACGACGTCGGCGTCCTCGGTATTGCGCCAGTACTGCCAGAAATCGTACGGCGAGAACTGGTCGGCATTGAGCCAGACCGCGCCCTTGGCGGTCTTGCCCATCTTGTCGCCGGAAGCGGTGGTGAGCAGCGGCGTGGTCAGCGCGAACAGTTGCGGCGTGCCCATGCGGCGGCCGAGATCGACGCCGTTGACGATGTTGCCCCACTGGTCGGAGCCGCCCATCTGCAGCCGGCAGCCGGTGCGGCGCGACAGCTCGACGAAGTCGTAGGCCTGGCAGACCATGTAGTTGAACTCGATGAAGCTCATCTCCTGCTCGCGTTCGAGCCGGAGCCGCACCGAGTCCATCGTCAGCATGCGATTGACCGAGAAGTGCCGGCCGATGTCGCGCAGCATCTCGATCCAGTTCAATTTGGTCAGCCACTCGGCGTTGTCGAGCATGATGGCGTCGGAGGGCCCATTGCCATAGCGCAGCACCTTGGCGAACACGCCGCGGATGCTCGCCTTGTTGGATTCAATCTCCGCGACGGTGCGCATCGCGCGCGTCTCGTCCTTGCCGGAGGGGTCGCCGACCATCGTGGTGCCGCCGCCCATCAATGTTATCGGCTTGTTGCCGCTCTGTTGCAGCCAGTACAGCATCATCATGGTGAGGAAGTTGCCGATGTGCAGCGATGGCGCGGTGCAGTCATAGCCGACATAGGCGGTTGCCTCGCCCTTCGCGGCAAGCGCGTCGAGGCCCTCGAAATCGGAGCACTGGTGGACGAAGCCGCGTTCCTGTAGAGTGTTCAGGAAATCCGATTTAAATGCAGTCATTTGTCGGCGAGCCAGATCATTCTTGTTTTACGGTTTTTGCATCTATTTGCGGAACCTTGATGCTCCGGCTGCCGCAGGCAGACGCGCAGTGGCATTATAGGATGTACTTGTTTGAGACAAGCCGGGGGTTCCCGGCTGGGGCGCTTCCACGATGATGTTAACGGCACTCGGTCTGATGAGCGGCACCTCGCTCGACGGGGTCGACGTGGCACTGATCGAGACCGACGGCCGCCAGATCAAGACCTTCGGACCTACGGGCTATCGCCCCTATACCGAAAGCGAGCGCAGCCTGCTGCGCCAGGCGCTGACCGAGGCCGTTCATCTGTCGCACCGCGATGCACGGCCGGGTATCTTGCGGCAGGCCGAGCAGGCCGTCACGACCGCCCATGCCGAGGCGGTGGCCAGCTTCACGGCGCAGACCCGGATCTCCGCCCAGGACATCGACATCGTCGGGTTCCATGGCCAGACCGTGCTGCATCGCCCGGAGCGGAAGTTGACGGTGCAGATCGGCGACGCCCTGGCGCTCGCCAGGGCGATCCACATTCCGGTGATGCATGATTTCCGTGCCGCCGACGTCGAAGCCGGCGGGCAGGGTGCGCCGCTCGTGCCCGTCTATCACCGCGCGCTGGCGCAGTCGCTGAACCGCGAGGGGCCGATCGTCGTGGTCAATATCGGCGGCGTCTCCAACATCACCTATATCGACGGAACCGACACGCTGATCGCCTGCGACACCGGGCCCGGCAACGCGCTGCTCGACGACTTCATGTTCCGTCAGATGCATCAGCCGTTCGACACTGCCGGCAAGTTCGCCGCGCTGGGCAGGCCTGACGAGGCCTGGATTGCCGACGCGCTGAAGCTGCCGTTCTTCTCGGCTCCGCCGCCGAAATCGCTCGACCGCAACGACTTCGCCGGCCTCAAGCTCGGCGCCGTGGCGCCGGCCGATGGCGCGGCCACGCTGACCGCGTTCACCGCCGCGGCGATCGCCCGCATCGTGCCGCTGCTGCCGAAGCGGCCGAAGAACTGGATCATCTGCGGCGGCGGCGCCTCCAACCTCACGATGCTGCGGATGCTGCGCGAGCGCCTGGCGCCGGCAACCGTCGAGCCGGCCCAGGCGCTCGGCTGGGCGGCGGACGCGATCGAGGCGCAGGCGTTCGGCTTCCTCGCCGCGCGCGGCATGAAGGGGCTGCCGCTGAGCTACCCGGCCACCACGGGGGTGCCGATCCCGATGACCGGGGGCATCATCGCGCGACCGTGATTTAGATGCAAATGCATCTACCTTGACAATTCTATGCCGCTGCATTTAGTTGGATGCAGATGCATTGAACGCGAGGTTCGTCCATGGCCGCCCTGAAGCTGATCAGCCACAAGCTCTGTCCCTATGTGCAGCGCGCGGTGATCGCGCTGCGCGAGAAGGGCGTGCCGTTCGAGCGGATCGACATCGATCTCGCCGACAAGCCGGACTGGTTCCTCAAGATCTCGCCGCTCGGCAAGGTGCCAGTGCTGGTCGTGACCGGCGACGACGGCAGGGAAGTCGCGCTGTTCGAGAGCAACGTGATCTGCGAATACATCGAGGAGACACAAGCCGGCGCCAAGCTGCATCCGGAGCATGCGCTGACGCGCGCCGAGCATCGCGCCTGGATGGAATTCGGCTCCGCCATTCTCGGCGACCTCTGGGGGCTCGAGACTGCGACCGATGCCGCGACCTTCGAGAGCAAGCGGCAGGCGGTGGCCGCAAAGTTCGCGCGCGTCGAGACGGCGCTCGGCGCGGGTCCGTTCTTTGCCGGAGAGAAGTTCAGTCTGGTGGATGCGGTGTTCGCGCCGGTCTTCCGCTATTTCGATCTGTTCGACCAGCTGACCGATCTCGCCGTGTTCACCCACACGCCAAAGCTTCGCGCCTGGCGCAGCGCGCTGGCACAGCGGCCGAGCGTGCGCAGCGCGGTCTCTCCTGATTATCCCGCGCTGCTGCACGCGTTCCTGGTCGGCCATCGCGCGCACATGCTGAAACTTGCCGCGTAAGCCATGTCGCATTCCATCGCCTGGATCGCGCTGGTGGTCGCCGGTCTGCTCGACGTCGGCTGGGCGATCTCGATGAAATATGCCGAAGGCTATACGCGCCTGGGCTGGACGCTGGTCTCGCTGGCGCTGCTCGCCGCGTTCGTGTTCCTGCTCGGGCGCGCGTTGCAGGTACTCGGTGTCGGTGTCGCCTACACGGTATGGACCGGCATCGGCGCGGTCGGCACGCTCGCGATGGGCGTGCTGCTGTTCAACGAGGCGCTGAACCCGATGAAGGTGGCCGGGATCGCGCTGGTCTTGGTCGGCATTGCCGCGCTGAAGTTTGCGCCGGAATAAGTGGCGTCGTAGCCCGGATGAAGCGAAGCGCAATCCGGGATCAGTCGTGCCACAAGTGGGTCCCGGATTTCGCTGCGCTCCATCCGGGCTACAAGATCGCCTCAGCGCACGTTGGCGAGGCGCATGTCGAGATAGCCGGTCACCGTCTCCATCAGCGGCTCGAGCTTGCCGTCGAAGAAATGGTTGGCGCCGGGGATGACCTGCTGGTCGATCACGATGCCCTTCTGCGTCTTCAGCTTCTCGACCAGCGTGTTGACGTCCTTGGGCGGCACCACGGCGTCCTTGTCGCCATGCACGATCAGGCCCGACGACGGGCAGGGCGCGAGGAACGAGAAATCGTAGAGATTGGCCGGCGGTGCGATCGAGATGAAGCCCTCGACTTCGGGCCGGCGCATCAAGAGCTGCATGCCGATCCATGCGCCGAACGAGAAGCCCGCGACCCAGCAGGCGCGCGCCTCGGGATTGATCGCCTGCGCCCAGTCGAGCGCGCTCGCCGCGTCGGACAATTCGCCGGTGCCGTGATCGAACGAGCCCTGGCTGCGGCCGACGCCACGGAAGTTGAAGCGCAGCACCGAGAAGCCGCGATGCGCGAACGCGTAGTAGCACTGGTAGACGATCTGGTGGTTCATCGTGCCGTGGAACTGCGGATGCGGATGCAGGATCATCGCAATCGGCGCGTTCTTCTGCTTGGCCGGGTGGTAGCGGCCTTCGAGACGGCCAGCAGGGCCGGTGAAAATGACTTCAGGCATTGTGTTCCCTTGATTGACGCGTTCCCTTGATTGACGTCGATCAATCAACCGGTTGGAGCCATCTTCGGCGACGGGCGCGAGCAGAGCGGCTCGTGTTGAAATCGGGCGCAGGCGCCGTCGGGCGGCACGCTGGAGGGCCTTCTAGCATGACGCAAGGGGCAAAAATCAAGGAAATTGTGCCGCTTGGCAGAGGTTAACCCGCTCGGCGCCGCGCGCCGCCGGCGATCCGGGTCAGTACGTCGAATTGTTCGTTGGCTGCCTGAAGCTTTGGTTTGTCATGTTGCCATCGCGCTTTGCACGCAGACGAATGTCTTGCCTGGCAACACGGCGGGACGTCCGGTGAAAAATCTCCCGCATTGGTGACTCTGATCTGGTCTCGGTGCCCGGCTGTCGTTATCTCGCGGTGGAGGACGCAACCACGGTGGTTGCTGCGGACAAGCTCGATGGCCGATCGCGTCTATCTCGACTGGAACGCCACCACGCCGCTTCGCCAGGAAGCGAAGGCGGCGATGGCTACGGCGTGGGAGTTGAGCGGCAACCCGTCCTCGGTGCACAGCGAGGGACGCCGCGCGCGCCGGCTGGTCGAGGATGCCCGCGGTGCGGTGGCGAAGGCGGTCGGCGGCCGGCCCCAGGACGTCGTGTTTCTCTCCGGCGGGACGGAAGCCAATGCGCTCGCATTGACGCCGGGATTGCGCCGAGGCGCCGGCGCGCCGGTCGGGCGGCTGTTGGTGTCCGCGATTGAGCATGCGTCGGTCCTCGCGGGCGGACGGTTTGCGCGCGCGGCGACCTTCGCGATCAATGTCACGCGCGCCGGCGTGATCGATCTCGATCATCTGCGTGCGCTGCTGGCGGATGGCGCGACCGCGCTGGTCTCGGTGATGCTGGCGAACAACGAGACCGGCGCCATCCAGCCGGTGGCCGACGTCGCCGGGATCGTTCACGCGGCCGGCGGCCTGCTGCATGTCGATGCGATCCAGGCGTTCGGCAAGATCCCGTTCGATCTCGCTTCGACGCAGGCCGATCTGGTGACGCTGTCGGCGCACAAGATCGGTGGACCGAAGGGCGTAGGCGCATTGGTGCTTGCTGAAGGCGTTGAAGGACTGGAAGCGTTGTTGCGTGGCGGCGGGCAGGAGCTCGGGCGGCGGGCAGGGACCGAGAACGTCGCCGGGATTGCCGGCTTTGGCGCGGCTGCGAAGGCCGCGATGGCGGCGCTGAAGGCCGACGCCGCGCGGGTCAGGGAGCTGCGCGACCGGCTCGAACATGGACTGCGGCAGACGCCGGACGTCGTGGTCTTTTCCGATGATGTGAAACGGTTGCCGAATACCGTTCTCTTCACTGCGCCGGGGATGAAGGCCGAAACGGCCGTGATCGGGTTCGACCTCGGGGGAATCGCGGTCTCCTCCGGTTCCGCCTGTTCGTCGGGCAAGGTTCAACCGTCCCATGTCTTGGAGGCAATGGGATACCGTTCAGAGATGTCCCAGGGAGCGGTGCGGCTTAGTCTTGGCTGGTCTACCACGGAGACAGACGTGGATTTGACCCTCAAGGCTTGGCGAAAGCTCGCCGATACCTTAGTTAAGGGGGAACGACGAAACACAGCTTGAACTGTTCTAAGCCAGTGATTTCGTGTTCAAAGCATCGTAAGCGATTTTTCTGAACTTGAGATCCACCGCGGTCCTTGAAACCGCGAGCGGAGGATTGAATGCCTGCTGTACAAGAGACGGTCGAGCGCGTCCGGCGCATCGACGTCGACCAGTATCGATATGGGTTTGAGACGCAGATCGAGTCCGACAAGGCCCCGAAGGGGCTGTCGGAAGACACCGTCCGCTTCATCTCGGCAAAGAAGAACGAACCGCCGTGGATGCTGGAATGGCGCCTTGAGGCGTATCGCCGCTGGCTGACCATGACCGAGCCGACCTGGGCGCGCGTCGACTATCCGAAGATCGACTACCAGGACATTTATTATTACGCGGCGCCGAAGCCGAAGAAGACGCTATCCTCGATCGACGAGATCGATCCGGAAATCCTCAAGACCTACGAGAAGCTCGGCATTCCCCTGCGCGAGGTCGCGATCCTCGAAGGCGTCGAGCCGCCGCCCGGCGGACCGCCGTCGGCCAACCGCAAGATCGCGGTCGATGCCGTGTTCGATTCGGTTTCGGTCGCCACCACCTTCCAGAAGGAGCTGAAGGCCGCCGGCGTGATCTTCATGCCGATCTCGGAGGCGATCCGCGAGCATCCGGAGCTGGTGCAAAAATATCTCGGCACCGTGGTGCCGACCTCGGACAATTACTTCGCGACGCTGAACTCGGCAGTGTTCTCCGACGGCTCGTTCGTCTACGTGCCGCCGGGCGTGCGCTGCCCGATGGAGCTCTCGACCTATTTCCGCATCAACGAGCGCAACACCGGCCAGTTCGAGCGCACGCTGATCATCGCCGACAAGGGCTCCTACGTCTCCTATCTCGAAGGCTGCACCGCGCCGCAGCGCGACGAGAACCAGCTGCATGCCGCGGTGGTCGAGCTCGTCACGCTCGATGACGCCGAGATCAAGTATTCGACGGTACAGAACTGGTACCCCGGCAATTCCGAGGGCAAGGGCGGCATCTACAATTTCGTCACCAAGCGTGGCGACTGCCGTGGCAAAAATTCCAAGATCTCCTGGACCCAGGTCGAGACCGGTTCGGCGATCACCTGGAAATATCCGAGCTGCATCCTGCGCGGCGACAATTCGAGCGGCGAGTTCTACTCGATCGCGATCTCGAACGGCTTCCAGCAGGTCGATAGTGGCACCAAGATGATCCACCTCGGCAAAAACACGTCGAGCCGGATCATCTCCAAGGGCATCGCCGCCGGCAAGTCGCAGAACACCTATCGCGGCCTCGTCAGCGCCCATCGCAAGGCCACCGGCGCGCGCAACTACACCGCCTGCGACTCGCTCCTGATCGGCGACAAATGCGGCGCGCACACCGTGCCCTATGTCGAGGCCAAGAATTCCTCGGCGACGTTCGAGCATGAAGCGACGACGTCGAAGATTTCCGAGGACGTGCTGTTCTACTGCATCCAGCGCGGGCTCTCGCAGGAAGAAGCCGTCGGCCTCGTCGTCAACGGCTTCGTGAAGGACGTGTTGCAGCAACTGCCGATGGAGTTCGCGGTGGAAGCGCAGAAGCTGATCTCGATCAGCCTTGAAGGTTCGGTTGGCTAATCCATCCCGCTTGAGGGCGCGGCCGACGCGCCCCGGGGTGATGCTCAGGAAAAATCAGATGTCTCTGCTTGAAGTGAAAGATCTGCAGGTTCGTGTCGAGGAACGCGAAATCCTCCACGGGCTGTCGCTTAACGTGAACCCGGGCGAGGTCCACGCGATCATGGGGCCGAACGGCTCCGGCAAGTCGACGCTCTCCCACGTGATCGCCGGCAAGCCCGGCTATGAAGTCACCGGCGGCCAGATCCTGTTCAGGGGCGAGGACCTCCTGGAGATGGATCCCAACGAGCGCGCCGCCAAGGGCGTGTTCCTGGCGTTCCAGTATCCGGTGGAAATCCCCGGCGTCACCACCTGGAACTTCCTGCATGCCGCGCTCAACGCCCAGCGCAAGGCGCGCGGCGAGGACGAGATCTCGTCGCCGGCCTTCCTCAAGAAGGTCCGCGAGGTCGCCAAGTCGCTGAACATCCCGCAGGACATGCTGAAGCGCGGCGTCAATGTCGGCTTCTCCGGCGGTGAGAAGAAGCGCAACGAGATCCTGCAGATGGCGCTGTTCGAGCCGGCTGTCTGCATCCTCGATGAAATGGATTCCGGCCTCGACATCGACGCGCTGCGGATCGCGGCCGACGGCGTCAACGCGCTGCGCTCGCCGGAGCGCGCGATGGTCGTCATCACCCACTATCAGCGGCTGCTCAACTACATCGTGCCCGACGTCGTGCACGTGATGTCGAAGGGCCGGGTGGTGAAGAGCGGCGGCAAGGAACTGGCGCTGGAGCTGGAAGAGTCCGGCTACGCGCAGTTCGAAGACGCTGCCTGACAAATACGGGTTCTCAGATGAACGTTGTCGCAAAGACCGAGACCGGGCGCGCGCTGGGCGATGCATTCGCTGCGGCGCGCGACCGTCTGCCGGGCAAGGGCAAGATCGCCGAGCAACGCCGCGAGGCGTTCGAGGCCTATGAACGGTTGGGCCTGCCGCATCGCCGGATCGAGGATTGGAAATACACCGACCTGCGCGCGCTGATGCGAGAAGTGCTGCCGCTGGCCCCTGCGCCGGATGCCGCAGCGCTGGGGCGGGCTGCCGACGCGGTCAAGCTGCGGGCGATCGACGGCGTGCGCCGCCTGGTGCTGGTCGACGGCGCGTTTGCGCCTGAACTTTCCGATCTCGGCACTCCCGAAGAGGGCCTCAGCATCCGCCCGCTGCGTGAGGTGCTCGACGCCGGCGATGGCGCGCTCTCCGCGCAGGCCTTTGCCTCCGACATCTCCAATCCGATGATCGCGTTGAACGGCGCGATGGCGACCGATGGCGTCGTCATCGAAATTGCCAATGGCGCGGTGCTGGCCCAGCCGCTGCACATCGTCCACGTCGCGTCCGGCACGGCGCCGGCCTCGACGTTCACGCGCTCGCTGCTCCGCCTCGGTCGCGATACCGGCGTGACGCTGGTGGAGAGCTATCTCGCCGGCGAGGGCGCCAAGGCTTACCAGACCCATGACGGGCTGGTCGTGGCGATCGGCGACAATGCGCGGCTCGATCACGTCAGGCTGGTCGAGGACGCCGTCGACGCGTTCAACATTTCCTCGGCGACGGTGTCGCTCGGCGCGCATGCGCATTTCAACACGTTTAGTTTGACCTCGGGCGGTCATGTCAGCCGCTACCAGCTGACGATCACCTGTGCCGGCGAGGGCTCCAAGGTCGAGACCAACGGCGTCAATCTGATCAACGGCAAGCAGCACGCCGACACCACGCTGTTCATGGATCACGCGGTGCCGCACTGCGCGAGCCGCGAAATCTTCCGTGCCGTCGTCGACGACCGCGCCCATTCGGTGTTCCAGGGCCGCATCATCGTTCGTCCGGACGCCCAAAAGACCGACGCCAAGATGATGACCCGCGCGCTGCTGCTGTCCGACGACGCAGAAGCCGACAACAAGCCGGAGCTGGAAATCTTCGCCGACGACGTCACCTGCGGTCACGGTGCGACCACCGGTGCGCTCGACCAGAGCCTGCTGTTCTACATGCGGGCCCGCGGACTGCCGGAGAAGGAAGCGCAAGCGCTTCTGATCCAGGCCTTTGTCGGTGAGGCGATCGAGACCATTGCCAGCGACGCGTTGCGCGAGGTCGCAATTGCCGCCGCACAGCGTTGGCTTCAGGCGAGGGCGTGAGCATGCACAAGGCGGTCGCCAACGGTTCTTACGACGTCGCCCTGGTGCGGCAGGATTTTCCGGCGCTCGCCATGCAGATCTACGGCAAGCCGCTGGTCTATCTCGACAACGCGGCCTCGGCGCAGAAGCCGAATGCGGTGCTCGACCGCATGACCGAGGCCTACAAAAGCGAATACGCCAACGTGCATCGCGGCCTGCATTACCTCGCCAATGCGGCGACGGAGGCCTATGAGGGTGCCCGCGGCAAGGTCGCGCAGTTCATCAACGCCCGCCGCAGCGAAGAGATCGTCTTCACCCGCAACGTCACCGAGGCGATCAACCTCGTGGCGTCGTCCTGGGGCGGGGTGAACATCGGAGAGGGCGACGAGATCGTCCTCTCGATCATGGAGCACCACTCCAACATCGTGCCGTGGCACTTCCTCCGGGAGCGCCAGGGTGCCGTGATCAAGTGGGCGCCGGTCGACGACGAGGGCAACTTCCTGATCGAGGAGTTCGAGAAGCTCCTGACGGCGCGCACCAAGATCGTCGCGATCACCCAGATGTCGAACGCGCTCGGCACCCTGGTTCCGGTCAAGGACGTGATCCGGCTGGCTCACGCCCGCGGCATTCCGGTGCTGGTCGACGGCGCGCAGGGGGCGGTGCACCTGCCGATCGACGTCCAGGACCTCGACTGCGATTTCTACGCTTTCACCGGCCACAAGGTGTACGGGCCGACCGGCATCGGCGCGCTCTATGCCAAGCACGAGCATCTGGTGGCGATGCGGCCGTTCAACGGCGGCGGCGAGATGATCCGTGAAGTGGCCAGGGACTGGGTCACCTATGGCGATCCGCCGCACAAGTTCGAGGCCGGGACGCCGCCGATCGTCGAGGCGATCGGGCTGGGGGCCGCGATCGACTACGTCAATTCGATCGGCAAGGAGCGCATCGCTGCGCATGAGCGTGAGCTGCTCACCTACGCGCAGGATCGTTTGCGCGAGATCAACTCGCTGCGCGTGATCGGTACCGCCCGCAACAAGGGTCCGGTGATCTCGTTCGAGATGAAGGGGGCGCACCCCCACGACGTCGCGACCGTGATCGACCGCCAGGGCATCGCGGTGCGCGCCGGCACCCATTGCGTGATGCCGCTTTTAGAGCGGTTTAACGTCACGGCCACCTGCCGTGCATCCTTCGGGATGTATAATACAAGGGAAGAAGTCGACCATCTGGCGCAGGCGCTGATCAAGGCGCGGGAATTGTTCGCATGACCGATACAGCCGAAGTCAAGACGGCCACCATGGAAACCACCTCGGCACTGCCGGCCGAGGAGACCGAGCGCATGAGCGGCGAGATCGTCGCGGCGCTGAAGACGGTGTTCGACCCGGAAATCCCGGCCGACATCTACGAGCTCGGCCTGATCTACAAGGTCGACCTCAAGGACGATCGCTCGGTCGACATCCTGATGACGCTGACCACGCCGAACTGCCCGGCCGCCGGCGAATTGCCTACGATGGTCGAGAACGCGGTTGCCAGCGTCCCCGGTGTCGGTGTCGTCAACGTCAATCTGGTGTGGGATCCGGCCTGGACGCCGGACCGGATGTCGGACGAGGCTCGCCTCGTCCTCAATATGTGGTGATGCGTATCGGGCTTAACCTTGGAATATCGGCAATTGATTTGCCGCCGGGACTGACCACATGAGTGACATGACGCAAGCTTCACCAACCCCAGCCAAGCCGAAGCGGCCGCGCCCGCAGGTCATGAAACTGACTGATGCCGCGGCGGAGCGGATCACCGAGCTGACCAGGCGCGCCGATTCCGAGATCGTCGGCCTGCGCGTCGGCATCAAAAACGGCGGCTGCGCCGGCCAGTCCTACACGGTCGAATACGCCCATGAGATCCGCCCGACCGACGAAGTGGTCGAGGACAAGGGCGTCAAGATCCTGGTCGATCCGAAGGCCGTGCTCTTCCTGCTCGGCACCGAGATGGACTACGTGGCCGACAGGATGCAGGCCCAATTCGTGTTCAACAACCCGAACCAGGTCTCCGCCTGCGGTTGCGGCGAATCGGTACAGCTCAAGCCGGCCACGGTCTGATCGCTGCGCCTGGCGAGCGCGCGATCGCGCTCGCGCGTTACCCGCCGCCCACCATCGTTGCATGTCGACGCGGTCGTCGACCATACTGCGCTGCCAACGGGCTGCGGCAGGCGCGTTCGGCCGCGCTGGAACGAAGGTGGGCACATGGACCGCGAATTCCTGATCGACCTGTTCGCCGATTTTGGCCCGGTCACGCTGCGCCGGATGTTCTCCGGCTACGGCATCTCCGTTGACGGCACCAACTTCGCGCTTGCGCTGCGCGCCGGGCTCTACTTCCGTGCCGACGAGGAGACTATCGCGCAGTTCGAGGCCGAAGGCTGCGGGCCGTTCCAGTACCAGACCCGCGCCAAGACGGTGAAGGTGAATTCATACTGGCAACTGCCGGCGCGGCTGTTCGACGATTCCGAGGAGCTTGCGGTCTGGGCGCGCCTGGCGCTCGGCGCCGCCCAGCGCGCCGCGCTGCGCAAGCGGCCGAGGAAGGCGAGGGCGCCGGCGAAGAAGGCTATGGCCAAGAAGGCAGCGGCCAAGAAGGCAGCGGTGAGGAAGGCGGCGGCGAAGAAGCCGTCGGCCAGGAAGGAGCGATCGGCACGGAAGCGATCCTCCTGACGTGAGGGATCACGCCACCCGGGTCTGGGTCTCGGCGCTGTATTCCGGGTCGGCTTCGCAGATCACGCGGTTGCGGCCGGAGCGCTTGGCGGCATAGAGGCAGGCGTCGGCGCGCTCGATCAGGGAATCCGTGTCGTCCGCCGGCTTCAGCATGGAGACGCCGACCGAGATCGTAACGCGGCCGAGGATCTCGCCGGTCGACTTCTTCTTCAGCTCCTTCGCCATCACGGCGCGGCGGATGTGGTCGGCGACCGTCAGCGCCTGGCGCAGCGCGGTGTTCGGCAGCACGACGGCGAACTCCTCGCCGCCGTAGCGGGCGGTGATGTCCTGGCCCTTGATGTTCTGCTTCAGCGACTGTGCCACCAGCCGCAGCACCTGATCGCCGGTGAGATGGCCGTAGGAATCGTTGAACGACTTGAAATGATCGATGTCGAACATCAGCAGCGACAGCGGCTCGCCGCTGGCCAAAGCGGCCTGCACCGCCATGTCGATCGAGCGGTCGAAATATTTGCGGTTGCCGAGGCCGGTGAGCGGATCGGTCAGGCTCTCGGCGCGGATCGCCTCGAGGCTGTGTTGCAGGTCGCTGATCTCCGACTTCGACAGCGCAAGCCGGTTCTCCAACGCCTGATTTGTCTCGCGCATCTCGCGCGTCGATTTGGCGAGCGCCTCGACGATGATCTTGATCTGGTCGCGCGTGGTCGCGGTCGAGAGCCGATCGCTGGCGCCGACGAGGTTCGCGTCGTAGGTCGCGGACACGTCGAGCGCATCGGTGATTAGCCGCATGACGGCATCGATCTCGCCGATGACGCGCGCGCCGACCTTGTCGATGCGGTCCGAAGTCTTGATGTGCGAGAGATAGGTTTCGTAGATCTGCTCGAGGTCGGATTCAGAGAGCTTGCCGCTGCGCGTCAGCGTCTCGTTGATGACCTTGTTGAGCGGTGCGTTGTACCCGGTCGCATAGACGTACCAGATCTCATAGTTGCGAGGGACGGCGGTCTGGCGAAGCGAGCGGATCTGGCCAAGCGCGACTTCGGCAAAAGCCAACGTACGTTCGTGTTCGTCCAGCAGCTTGACCACTGTTACGTCCTCAATGCACGCAATGCCGGTCGTGCCCGGCAGCAATGACTAAATTATTGGTGCGAGGGTACGGGACGAGGATGAAGGCAAGGTAAACAGTGGAACTACGGGGATTTCGTCGCGACGAATGTCGTACGAGCGCGATCCCATCGCGGATCGCGCGCGGCTCTCGCAAGCTTTTCGCTCGCTCCCCCTTTGCGCTGCGAAAACTGCGCGCATTTGCGTCAAACGCGAGGAATCAGCCTGGGCGCTGGTCGCCGGCGGCGACACGGATTCCGAAGGATACCGCCGCTGGCGCGGCGGTATCGGAGCCGGCCTCAGGCGCGCGCGCGCACAGGTCGCAGCAGGAAGGCGGGCAGGTGCGAATGATCGCCGGGCTCGCGGTCCACCTCGCGCTGCGGCCGCCGAGGCTCGGCACGCCCGATCGACGGCACGTGCGACGGGGTGGCCTGGGGCGAGGAGTTGCGGCCGTGGCGCGGTTCGCGCTCCGGCCTGGCTGCACGCTCCTGGCGGGGCTCCTGGTCCTGACGCGGCTCGCGTTCACCGTGACGCGGCTCGCGTTCACCGTGACGCGCTTCGCGCTCGCGTCGCGGCTTGCGACCGCCACGGGCACCATCGCGCGAGCCTTCGCGGCTGCGCGAGCGGCGCGGTGCGCCGTCCTCGTCGGAAGCCTCGCTGTGAACGGTGTAGTCGCCCTCGGCGCGCGGGATCGGCTGGCCGATCAGCTTCTCGATCGCGGTCATCGACTTGCTGTCGAGCGAGGTGACGATGGAGATCGCGGTGCCGGTGCGCCCGGCGCGGCCGGTACGGCCGATGCGGTGGACGTAGTCGTCGGGGTGGTGCGGCACGTCGAAATTGAAGACGTGGCTCACCGCGGGAATGTCGAGACCGCGCGCGGCGACGTCGGAGGCGACCAGCAGCGGAATCTCGCCCTTGCGGAATTGATCCAGCGCCGCGGTGCGGGCGGACTGATCCATGTCGCCGTGCAGGGCGCCGACACTGAAGCCGTGCTTCTGCAGTGATTTGTGAAGGACGGCGACTTCGCGCTTGCGATTGCAGAAGATAATCGCGTTGTTGAGATCCTTGGCGTCGCGCAGCAGGCGGCGGAGGATCTCGCGCTTGTCATGCGCCTCGCGGCCGGCCGGGACCTGCAATTGCGTCACGGTGACGGCGGTGGTCGCGGGCTTGGAGACTTCGATCCGGGCCGGATTGTGCAGGAAGGCCTCGGTGATGCGGCTGATTTCCGGCGGCATCGTCGCGGTGAAGAACAGGGTCTGCCGCGTGAACGGGACGAGCTTGCAGATGCGTTCGATGTCGGGGATGAAACCCATGTCGAGCATGCGGTCGGCTTCGTCGATCACCAGCAGCTCGACGCCGGTGAGCAGCAATCCGCCGCGCTCGGTGTGGTCGAGCAAGCGGCCGGGGGTTGCGATCAGGACGTCGACGCCGCGCATCAGCTTGGAGTCCTGGTCGCCGAACGAGACGCCGCCGATCAGGAGGGCGACGTTCAGTTTCTGACCGGCGCCGTATTTGTCGAACTGCTCCTTCACCTGCGCGGCGAGTTCGCGGGTCGGCTCGAGGATCAGGGTGCGCGGCATGCGTGCCCGCGCGCGGCCCTTCTCGAGCAAGGTGAGCATCGGGAGAACGAAGGCAGCGGTTTTGCCGGTGCCGGTCTGCGCAATGCCGAGGACGTCGCGCCGGGCGAGGACGTGCGGGATTGCCTGTTCCTGGATGGGGGTGGGGTTGGTGTAACCGGTGGCCGCAACTGCGGCGAGGACCTTATCGGACAGGCCTAGATTGGAAAAAGACATTGAGCCTCTGGTCGAAACCGCCGTTCGGCATCGCAGGTAAAAGGCTGTCGCGTTCGGCCCCGAAACGGCTCGCTTTTCGATAAAGCTCGGGGGCTCTGACTAACGCTGACGGACGGCAAACCTGACGAATCGCGTTTCGATCCGAGGGCCGCGTTGCCCGCAACATAGGGGGGAAAGCGGCAAAGTCAATCTGGGAACCGGCCGGATAGCCGAAAAAGCTTAACGTTTTCGCCAAAATAACCGTCGTTTCCGTCATTTGGCGGTCAAATGAATCGCTGTCCCGGAACCTGGAGACGAGACCTCGGCGAGGGGCGTTCGCGCGGCTTTGCCGCCAAAAATCCGCCGCGCCGGTCCCGCGCGGGCGGCTGCCTACCATGCATAACGGACCACGCCCTTGCCGGCGTAGGACCGGGTCACGTTGGAGAATTCGCCCTCGAAGCTTGCGAGCGCCGACCAGCCGCTGGCCCATTTCAGTTCGGCCGAGGCGGTGGTGAGAGCGGACTCGGAGGCCTGTCCCGCGCCGCTCACGACGAAGCTGGCGCCGGGCAGGGTCTGGAACGTTGCGGCGATGCTGCGGTCCGGGTTGAAATCATGCGCCCAGGCAACACGGCCGCGCAGCGTCAGCGCCGCATCTGACAGCGCGAAGGATTTGTCGGCGCGCAGGCCGAGTTCGCCGCGCGCGTCGGTGACGCTCTTGGCGTTGTAGGCGAGCGCAAAGGTGCTCGCGCCGACGACGGTCTGCTCGGCGTAGCCCGGCAGCTGGAACGTCGTGAACTGGCCGGCGGCGTAGGGCGTCAGGCCGATGCCGCCGATCCATGGCGCAGCCAAGCGATAGCCGCCTTCGGCGCGGCCCGACCATGCGTTGGCCTTGAACTCGGCGCGCAGGCGATCGACGCTGCCGACGGTCACCGTGCGGTCGGTGGTGACGTCCTGCCAGCCATAGGCCAGCGCACCGGCGAGATAAGCCGCGCCAATATTGTGCCTGATGAAGCCGCCGGCCTGGAACAGGTCGGAGCGGCCGCCGCCGCTGTTGGCGACGCCGAAATTGGTGCCGCCGCCGGCGAGCGCGAAGCCGGCTATCGTGTTCGGCGAGAACCGGTAATCGGCGCCGACAGCGGTGCCGAACAGCTGGCTTGTGGTGTTGTTCGAACCGAGCGCGGTATTGCCGCTAGTCGTCTGCGAGCCGCCGTAGGCTGCCGCCCACATGCTCCAGCGTGGATCATGGCTATCGGCGATCGGCGCCTTGCGATAGATCGCGGCATAGGCATCGCTGGTCGAGCGCTTGGCGGCATAAGCCAGCGAATTGTCATCAGCGTAGGCCGGGGCGCCGGCCGGGATCGCCGTCGCGGCGCGGCCGTCGATGAATGGATCGAGCAGCGTACCCATGAACTGGTTCATCGCGTTGAACGTGGTCTGCTGCGATCCGGCGGCGCTCTCGCCGGAGAGCTGGGTCAGGCCGCTCAGGAGATTGTCGCCCGACACCTTGAAGATCGCGCTGAAGGCGTTGGAGAGGTTGGCGCCGCCGAGTAGGCTGTTGTCGATCGCACCGGCGACGCTTCTGTGGTTGATGCTGGCGTTGGCCGGCAGGATCGGGGAGAGCAGGCCGGGATCGACCGACAGCAGCACGTCGTTGCCGACATAGCTCAGCACCGGATTGCGTGCGAGGTCGTTGGCAAGCAACAGGCTGGCCGAGCCGAACGTGCCGCTCAGCGTTCCCGCATTGACGATCGTGTAGGTGGTCTTCTTCGTGATCCGCTCGAGCGGCTCGACGACGACATTGCCGGCAAGGTTGGCGGTGCCGGTGACGATCGCCTTGTCGCTGATCGTGTTGGTGACCTGCACCAGATAGGTCGCCGCGGCCGTTATGGTCAGGCTTGCCATCGTGATCGTCCCCGGCGAGTTGCCGGGCGACAGTGTGCCGCTGATCACCGTGTTGCCGATGGTGCCGTTGCCGCCGAGCGTGCCGTTTGGGCCGACGGTGACGCTGGCGTTCGGCATCGCGCCGTTGAGGATGAAGGTGCTGTCGACATTGACGGACCCGGCAAAGTTGGAGCTGCCGGTGAAGCTCCAGTTCGAGCCGGCAAGAACCCCGAAATTGACGAAGCCGGTGCCGAGCTTCGACAGGTCGAAGCTCGAAGCGGTCGTGCCGCCGAATTGCACGATGCTGGTCCCGCTGCCGACGATGTTGCCGTTGAACACGGCGCCGGACTGGACTTGCAGCAAATCGTTGGTGCCGCCGAACTGCACGGCGGTGCCGCCGGTGCCGGTGATGGTGCCGTTGGCGATCAGCGTGGTCGTGCCGCCCGACGTCTTGATGCCGGTGGTGCCGGTGACGAAGGTGCCTGTCGTGATGAAGATGTTGCCGGGGGTCGAGCGCGACGCGGAGATGCCGATGCCACTGCTCTGCACACCGGCCAGCGCATCGATCTTGATGTCGCCGAGACCGTCGCGTTGGGCGAGGATGCCGTAGCTGCCGGCGGCCGTGCCGTTCGCAATGACGTTGCCTTCCGCGCGCAGCGCCAGTGTTGCGGCATTGTCGGCGCCGTGGGTGATGATGCCGCTGATGCCGATCGCCGCCGCGCTCGTCGAGGTCGCGCTCACAGTCCCCTTGGTGTCGAGATCGATGCCGCCGAGTCCCGCGGTGAGGGTCGAGAACCTGGAAATGCCGCGGCTCAGCGCGATACCGGTCGCGGCACCGTCGGAGGCAGCGGTCACGTCGCCATTGGCGCGAACGGTGAGCGTGCCGGTGCCGATGAGGGTCGGCGGAAGGCTGAGGGTTGAGGCCGTGATTCCGGTCGCCGTGCTGCCGGTGCCGATGGCGGTGGCCGTCACGGCGCCATCGACCGTCAACCGGGTCGTGGTCAGATTGTTCTGTGCGACGCTGATGCCGATGACGTTTGAGGCGGTATCGCTGATCGAGGTTGCCGTCACTGCGCCGTGCAGATTGAAGTCGATCGGGACCACACCGGAGGCGCCCAGGGACGCTCCGGTGACATTTGCGACCTTGCCGGACGGCGTCATGCCGGTAACCGTGATCGATCCGTTGACGTTCAGCGCCGCCGAGCCGTCGCTGGATGTGCTTCCCAATCCGGCGGAAAGACCGGCGACGCTGCCACCGGCCGAAGCGGAGGTCGAAGTTCTAGTGTCAAAGACTCCGGAGATGTCGCCATTGAAGGTCGCCGTGTTGGTGCCGCTGGCACCAGAGAAACTGACGGTCGCCAGGGCGCCGTAGTAGGCCGTGTCCGGGCGGTTTCCCTTGGCAATATTGCCGTCCACGACGAGGCTGTTGTTGGCGCCGCCCGCGTCGTAAACGGACAGCGTGCCGCCCGTGATGTCGCGCGTTCGGACCGTCATGGTGCCGGTGCCGTAGTTCTGCAAGCTCACGGAGCCACTGACATCCTGATTGAGCTTCGCCGTGAACGCGCTGCTATTGGCCGAATTGTTGCTCTCGAGGGTGATGTTGCCCGCGACGCTCGCGTTGGTGGTGAGGTCGACGGTGCCGACGCCGCCGTTCTGCAGATCGATGTTGCCGGTGACCGCGCCGTTCGTCGTCACGGACAGGTTGCGCGCAGTGTGGGTGATCTGTCCCGTCCGGACGAACATTGCGCTGCCTAACGTCGGAGTGGTGCTGGTGATCGTGCCTGTCGCGATCGTGACGTCGGATTGTGGGCCATCGGTCCGAAGGTAGATTCCCAGACCCGCCACGATCTGGCTTCCGGTCGTGTTGATATTGACGCTGTTGCCCGCTCCTAAGCCCGTGACCTCGATGCCGGTGCCGCCCCTGATCGTGCCGGCGGTCTGCGTAATGGAGACCGGACCGAGGCCCATCTGGGCACTGATCGCATACCCATTGGAGGTGACGTCGGCTGACCCTCTGTAGGTGATCGCGCCTTGGGCGCTGAGCCCGATGCCGTCGTAAATGGACGATGACGTGATGCCGGCGGGATCGTTGTGATTGAACGTCAGGTTGCCGCCGCTGTTCGCGGTGGCGCCACGGGAGTTGATCCCTGCGCCGGCATTGACGTTCACGGTGAGATCGCCGCCGAAATTGACGCTGAGCCCGCCGTCCGACGGATGGGCGGCGTCACAGAGCACGTCGGCGGTGCCGACGCCAGAGCAGGGGGCCGTCGCCTCGGCCGTGGAGGCCATCGCAATCAGTGACGCCGAGCCGAGCAGCGCGCCGCGCCACATCCTCAGCCTGCCGCCGATGCCGATCATGACCATGCCCCCAATATTGTAACCGTATGTTTCTGGCGCAACCGTCGCGCGGCGTCTTCTCAGTGCGCGCATACCGTCGATCCAAAATGCGGCTGCTGCGAAAATGCGTTCAGGTGTGGCTGCCCGGCATCATGCTGCACGGAGCGTTTCGGCCGCGCGGCAGCGCCGCCAGGCGCTAGTGCCCCGCAGCCCGGTACTCACCTGGCGTCAGGCCTTCGGAGGCACTGAAGATCCGGTAGAACGTGGCGAGGCTGCCGAACCCGCAGGCGAGCGCGATATCGGCGATCGGCCGAGGCGGCTTCTCACGAAGCAGCCTGCGGCTCTCGCTCAGGCGCTGGGCCGTGACGGTCTGCGAGAAGCTCGCCCCGGTCGCTTCGAACAGGACGTGCAGGTAGCGGACCGAGACGCCGAGCATCTCGGCGACCATGCCTGGCGACAGCGCCGGCTTCGCGAGATGACGCGTGATCAGGCGGCGTGCGAGGCTGAGCCGGCCGACCCGCAGCGCCTGCTGGGCGCGGCGGCTGCCCGGCCTGATCGCGCCCCGCTCGATCAGCGCGAGCTCCGCCACGATCTTGACCAGCGCGGAAATGCGAGCGGTATCACCGGCCTCGGTGGCTTCGTTGAAGTCGGCAAGGCAGGCTTCGAGCAACGGCGCCCAGCCCCGATCGCTTGTCGTCGGAGCGTCCTGACGAGCCGGCCGGGGGGCCGAAGTTGGATCCGCCTGCAGGCCCGCGGCGTCAGACACGCGTATGCCAACCAAGCCTTCCGGGCTGTGTTCCTGGCGCTTACCGCGCATCGTGCGTGATCCCTCGCTCCGCGTGAGCGCGCGCGTCGCCGGTCAGGAGATTTGCTGTGCCGCGACCGGGCGAAGCGCCTGCATTGTTCTGGCGAAATCGCCGGAAAATATCTTCTCAATGCGCGCAGGCTGTTCAGTTCGGTCGTGAGAGCTTCGGATCGGCCGGCGGGCCGGTCATTGCGGGAAAGGCGCACGAAGTCCGCTATTGTGACCCGGAGCGGACTTTCAGACTTCTTGAACGATTATTTGCAGCTTGGCTCCAAGCGCAGCCTGATTGTATGGCTGATCGCTGCGTGGCCACTTAACCTGCCCGGATTGCGCGGCCTCGCCAGCACATTGTTCCCGCGGGAGGTGATGAGAGGTGACGATGCGGCTGCCTAGCGGCTCGGCGGACGTGTGCATCTGCCAACCAACGAATTCTGGGTTCGTGGCTTCTGGTGGATAGATGCGGTTCCTATAAAAGGAAGTTGGTCCGCCGAGCAGATGCAGGTCCGCGAACGAACCCTGCTGATTGCGCTCTGCATCTTTGTGCCAACGCTTCTAGCCATCGCCTGTGAGATGATGTCGCGAGGAATCAGTGAGCGTGGTTCTGCGCTTTTCGCGTTCCTCTGGCTGCCCCAGCTGCCCTCTATTTTGCTCGTCGCATTTCGGTGGCGCGATGGCCTGAACTTGTGAAAAAAGCCGACGACGATGCAGTCAGATTGGCTAATGAAGCAGTTCCGCCCCGAACGTAGCGACCGACTCTTTAGCTGATCAGCAGGCCATGTCGGCTTGGCGTTATCGAGAACCGCCGGTCGATCTGTCTCACCAGCGCCCGAGTGCCGGCCCGCCAACATTGCGAGGCCCGTCCGCGCTCAGGCCACCCGTGCCCGGTAATCGCCCGGTGTCATCCCTTCGGACGCATTGAAGAGGCGGTAGAACGTCGCGAGGCTCTCGAAGCCGCAGGCGAACGCGACCTCGGCGATCGTCTGCCCGGACTGCTCGCGGAGCAGGCGGCGGCTTTGCGCGAGCCGAAGTGCGGTGACCGTCTCCGAGAAGGTCTTCTCCGTCTCCTCGAACAGGATGTGCAGGTGACGCACCGAGATGCCGAGCAGGCCGGCAATCAGGGTTGGCGTCAGCGCCGCACTCGATAGATGCCGCCGTATCAGGCGGCGAGCCAGCGACAGATGGGCGCTTCGCAGGGCCTGCTGCGCAAGCCGGCTCTTCGGCCGCATGATGCCGCGCTCGATCAGCGCGATATGGGCAAGTGCCTGCACCATCGGGGCCGCATCCGCCGCGCTGGCGTCATGGCGTTCGACGAGGTCGCGGAAGCAGGATTCCAGCAGTGGCTGCAGCGCGGTCTCATCCTGCACGGGCTTCGGGACCAATTCGCCGAGCTCGGCACCCGGCGGGACGACGTTCGTGACCGGGATCTTGATGATGCGCAGATGGAAGCCGTCATCGTGCAGTGGGGTGGTGCGATAGGGCAGGTCCGAATAGCTGGTCGCGAACATGCCATCGCGCACCGCGAATTCATCGAGCCGCGCGCCGCCGAACCAGCCGCCACCGCCGAGCTGCTGATAGATGCACAGGCTGTCGCTGCGGGCGTCCGCGATGTCGCCGGCGCGGCGCTCGACGCGGTAGGGCGAGGCACGCAGCTCGACCAGCCCGGCGTCGCCGAGCTGGCGCAGCGAGAACTCGCCGAAAAAGTCGCGGCGGCGCTCGGGTTCGAGTTCCGCGGTGACGCCGAACAACCCCTTGGCGCGCACCTCGCGCCAATAGTCGAAGCGATCACAGGGATCGACTTGCTCAGTAGACCATGTGTACACGGAAAAGCCCCTGGAGTGCCCTTGGGACGTGCGGAGAGTTCGCGCCGGATGGAGGACGGAATCTATCACGTGGGCCGTAAAAAGAAACTTGACCTGAGACCGACGGGGCGCCCCATGGTGGCCAAGAAGGTCGCCAGGCGGCGGTCACGGCGGCCATCCGGCGTCGGCCTTGAACCCGCCAAACGGCTGATCCGACTATTAGGCGGCGGTCGCACGAGCGGCGCAGGTGTCGTGCAAGCGGGAATTGGGATGAAGAGCTGGCTTTCGAGACTTTCCGCGACGCTGTTGGCGGTCGCCTTCGTCGCATCGGCGGCGCCCGCCCAGGCCCAAAAGCGCGTCGCGCTGGTGATCGGCAACAATGATTACAGGAACGTGCCCAAGCTACAGAAGGCGGTCAACGACGCCCGCACCATGGGCGACACGCTCAAGCAGCTCGGTTTCAACGTCATGGTGGCCGAGAATCTGAACCGGCAGGCGTTTTCCGAAACGCTGCTCGCCTTCGACCGCACCGTGGAGCCGGGCGACACTGCATTCTTCTTCTATGCCGGCCACGGCTTCGAGATCGCCGGCCAGAATTTCCTGCTGCCGACCGACGTGCCGGCCGCCACCGAAGGGCAAGAGGAGCTGGTGCGCGACGCCTCGGTGCTCGCCGATCGCATTATCGAACGGCTGCAGAACAAGAAGGCGCGGACCTCGATCCTGGTGTTCGACGCCTGCCGCAACAATCCGTTCGAGCGCGCCGGCACGCGGGCGGTTGCCGGCGGTGGTGGCCTCGCGCCGATGACGCAACTGCCTGAAGGCGTGTTCTCGGTGTTTTCGGCAGGGCCGCGCCAGACCGCGCTCGACCGCCTTTCGAACGACGACGCCAATCCCAATTCGGTATTCACGCGAACCTTCGCCAAGGAGCTGCTGCAGCCCGGCGAAAACCTGGTGCAGGTCGCGCAGCGCACGCGGCGTCTGGTCAGCGAAATGGCCGAGACGGTGAAGCACAAGCAGATCCCGGTCTATTTCGACCAGATGGTCGACGACGTTTTCCTGAACGGGATTGCCAAAGGGAAGGCAGAGGCGCTGGCCGAGGCGGCCAAGCCGTCGGCTCCGCCGCAGCAGGTGGCCGCGCTGCCGCCGGTCTCGGTGCCGAAGCTGCCGAAGGAAGACTCGATCAACGCGCCGATCGCGAGCTTCTCGCGGCACAATGGCGGCTGGACCGTCGTGTTCTCGATCGCCGATCCGACGCTCGGCATCTCCTGGCGGATCGGCGACAGCGGCGACTTCCGCGAAACCGGCTTCATGGACACGCTCGATCCGCGCACTCGCAAGCGGATGCCCAATCCCTCGATCGAGCTGCCGGCGGACGCGCCGGCGGCGACGATCGAGCTCCGCTATGTCGATACGCAAGGCGAGATGCAGGGGCCGTTCCCGATCAAGTTCGATCCCGACGCCGCGCTGATCCGCGACCAGCGCAAGATCCTCGACATGACCGCGACGAGCTGGCTGTCGTTCCGCGAGTTCAACGGGCTGCTCGTCTACTACACCCACCTGATGTCGTATCGCTGCGCGATCCGCGAGGTGCGGATCGGCATCGACACCGCGGTGCCGGACAAGGTGCTGAAGATGCCGGCCTGCAATTCGCGCGATCCGGGCGCAATCCCGTCCGATGCGCAGCCCTATCTGAAGCTCGCGCCGCAGACCAAGTCGGTCTCGGTGGAACTGACCTACCGCGACGGCAGCGTGTCGGAAATCAAGACCTTCAGGCGATAGCCTTGCATCCTTGTCGTCCGCTCCGCGTTACAGTGGAGGCGGTGAGGCAACGCTACGGACGGCATCATGGATGCAGGCAATCAGGCAGGATCGAACACGCGTCAGATGAAGGCGCGCTGCTGCGTGGTCGGGGGCGGGCCGGCCGGCATGATGCTCGGCTATCTGCTTGCGCGCGCCGGGGTCGATGTCGTGGTGCTGGAGAAGCACGCCGACTTCTTCCGCGACTTCCGCGGCGATACCGTGCATCCGTCGACCCTGCAGGTGATGGATGAACTCGGACTGATCGATGGCTTCCTGAAGCTGCCGCACCAGGACATCCAGAAGCTCGACGGCATGTTCGGTGGCACCGCGGTGCGGATCGCCGACCTCAGCCGTCTCAGCGTCAAATATCCGTTCATCGCGATGATGCCGCAGTGGGACTTCCTCAATTTCCTGCGCGAGAGCGGCAGGCGTTTCCCCTCGCTCAAGGTGCTGATGAGCGCCGAGGCGACCGACCTGATTCGGCGCGGCGATGCTGTTGCGGGCGTCCATGTGAACACCCCCGATGGCCCGATCGAGATCGAGGCGGATCTCACCATCGGCTGCGACGGCCGCCATTCGATCGTGCGCGAGCGCGCCGGCCTCGTCGTCGAGGAGATCGGGGCGCCGATGGACGTGCTGTGGTTTCGGGTCGGGCGGCGCCCCGACGAGACCGAGAATCTGTTCGCCCGCATCGACCACGGCAAGATGATGGTGACGTTCGATCGCGGCGACTATTGGCAATGCGCCTATGTGATCGCCAAGGGACAGTACGAGGCCGTGAAGGCGAGGGGATTGCCGGCGCTGCTCGACGACGTGCTGCGGCTCGCGCCGATCCTCAAGGCCGGCATTGCCGATGTGAAAAGCTTTGACGACGTCAAGCTGCTCACGGTCGCGATCAATCGCCTGACGCGCTGGACCCGTCCCGGACTGCTCTGCATCGGCGACGCCGCGCATGCGATGTCGCCGATCGGTGGCGTCGGCGTCAACCTCGCGGTGCAAGACGCGGTCGCGACCGCAAACATCCTGGCGGTCAGGCTCGCACAAGGCTGTCCGACGGAGCACGAGCTCGATGCCGTGCGCCGTCGGCGCGAATTCCCGGTGCGGGTGACGCAGCGCATGCAGGTGATCGCGCAGAACAACATCATCAGCGCCGCGCTGAAGGGCGGCCATCAACCGGTGCCGTTCGCGTTGCGGTTGATCACCGCGATGCCCTGGCTGCAAGGGCTGACGGCGCGTCTTGTCGCGGTCGGGGTGCGGCCGGAGCACGTCCATTCGCCGGCCGCGAACTGACAGGCATCGTTGCAGAGAAGGAAATTATCAAGGATAACAGCTGCTTAAAGGGACCGTTGGAAGTTGCGTGATTGCAACAGACAGACATGATTCGAAACCGGCGCACATGGATTCCGCACCGCCGGTTCCCGCGGGTTGCTTTTGGTAAGGGTCTCTCTGGGAAAGCTCTCCCCATCGGACAATCTGGGGATGTCACCATGTCTCATGCCAAATTCATTGCCGCGCTCACCGTGACCACGGCGCTCGGCCTCAGTGCCGCATCGGCCGCCGATCTTGCCGCCCGTCCGTACACCAAGGCGCCGGCCTATGTGGAGGCGCTCTATAACTGGTCCGGCTTCTACATTGGCGGCCATCTCGGCGGCGCCTGGACCAACCAGCAGTGGATCAACAGCGCGAACACGACGGCGTTCGGCGATCTCGCGCCCGGCCAGGGCTTCCGGCAGCGCGGCTCAGGCTTCATGGGGGGCGGCCAGATCGGCTACAACTGGCAGGCCAACGACTTCGTGTTCGGCGTCGAGGGCACGATCTCCGGGCTCGACAATTCCGGCCGCGTCACCAACACGGTGTTCGGCGTCGGCCGCGACGATCAATTCAGCTGGCGCACGAACGTCATGGCAACGATCGTCGGTCGCGCCGGCTACGCGATCCAGAACAATCTGCTTTATTTCAAGGGCGGCTATGCCGGCGTGAACAACCGCCTGTCCGTCGTCGACAATGTTCCGCCGGCAACCGGCTCCGGCAGCCAGACCCATTGGGCCAGCGGCTGGACGGTCGGCGCCGGCTGGGAATACGGCATCACCCGCAACTGGACCATCGGCGTCGAATACAATTACGCGGCCTTCGAGCGGCAGACCTATCAGCTCGCCGGCACCGCGGCGGGCACCTACACGTTCGACGGCAAGCCGCGCGACATTCAGTGGGCGGTGGTGCGCATGAACTACAAATTCGACGCGCCGGTGATCGCGCGCTACTGAATTTGCACTGAGGCGAACAGGACGCAGGAGCCCCGGCTTGCCGGGGCTCCTGTGTTTCAGACCATCACCGAATAGCCGCCATCGACCGGGATCGCGGTGCCGGTAACGAAGTCCGATGCCGGCGAGGCCAGGAACACGGCGATCCCCGAGAAGTCGTCGATGGTGCCCCAGCGGGCCGCCGGCGTGCGCGCGAGCACGCGCTCGTGCAGCCCGGCGACCTGCTGGCGCGCGCCCTTGGTCAGATCGGTGTCGATCCAGCCGGGAAGGATGGCGTTGACCTGGATGTTGTCGGGGGCCCAGGCGTTGGCGCAGGCGCGGGTGTACTGCACGATGCCGCCCTTGCTCGCGGCATAGGCCGCAGCGAAGCTCGCGCCGAAGATGGACATCATCGAGCCGATATTGATGATCTTGCCGTGGCCCGAGGCCTTGAGCGCCGGATAGGCCGCCTTCGAGCACAGGAAGGCGCTGGTGAGGTTGGTATCGATCACGCGGCTCCACTCGTCGAGCTCGAGCTCGTGCGGGGCTTTGCGGATGCTCATGCCGGCATTGTTGACGAGGATGTCGATCCGGCCGAGCTCGCCGACGACGCGCTCGACCATCGCCGCGATGGCGGCCTTGTCGGTCACGTCGGTGGCGACCGCAATCGCCTTGACGCCGCGCTTGCCGAGATCCTCGACGGCGGCCTTCGATTTCGCATCGTTGCGGCCGACCACGGCAACCGCCGCGCCGGCGTCCGCGAGGCCGCGCGCCATGCCGAGCCCGATGCCGCCATTGCCGCCGGTGACGATCGCGACCCTGCCCGAGAGATCAAACTGTCCGTTTCTCATTGTTGTTGTCCGCTGTGGTTTGAATCCGGTCGCGAGAGTGCCTGATCGCCACAGCGCTGACCAGATCGGGCGGGGCCGGGCGGCTCTGCATAGGCCGGCGCGCGCGGGACGGTTCCCGAAGCCAGCGGGCAACAAAAAAGCCCCGGACGATGCCGGGGCTTTTAGTCTGCTTGATCAGCAGAGATCAGTGCGCAGCTCAGTACTTGGCAACAACCGGACCGGTCCAGTTGAAGCGGTAGACCAGCGAGGTGCTGATGGTCTGGACCAGCGGCTTGAAGGTGATGTCCGTGCCGGCCAGCGCGTTGGTGCCGTCGACCCGCTCCGAGATGCTCTTCTTGTCGTAGTAGGCAGCGCGGTATTCGGTCTTCATGAACCAGCCCGGCGCCGTGATGCCGAAGATGTTCAGGTTGTTCTCGACGCCGCCGCCGACGAACCAGCCGCCGCGATCGAAGTCGTTGGTGTGCAGGCCAGAGGGAAGCGCGGACGCGGTGTTGAACAGCGTGGTGCCCTTCCAGTGCGCGTCGGAATAACCGGCGTTGACATAGGACAGGACGTTCGGAGCGACCAGGTAACCGAGGCGCGCACCGGCAGCCCAGCTGTAGTCGTTCTTGATGTTGCCGGCGAGGAACGCCGTTTGATCCTGGATCGTACCCTTCAGGCTGCCGAACTGACCGTCGGCGAACACGCCGATGACCCAGCTGTTGGCGGTCTGCCAGTCGTAACCGGCGCCGACGGTGCCGAACCAGCCGTCACCACCCTGGCGCTGGTTGAAACCGAGGATCGGTGCGCCCGTGGCGGTCGACTGGGTGCCGGTATCAGCGTCCCAGACGCCACCGCCGCCGCCGCCGAAGATGTAGAAGCCGGTCCAGCTCGGCGCCACCGCGATCGGGGCCGGCGCCTTGGTGTAGGGTCGGGCGGCCAGATCGGCCGCCGACGCGGAACCCGTCATCGCAGCAACCGCGGTCAGAGCGAGCAAAATCTTCTTCATTTCCAAATCCTCGACTTTAGCGTTCGATCGGGTCGCTGACTGGGGCGCGGTGGCACCGATTCCCGAAATTCATGCTCGGACTATACGTGGTCCCGCCGGAAATGCTGTTGCGGGTGAGACACAACCGCCCGAAAACGAAACCGCAGGCACGCTCCGAAAGCGCGAATGAAAACGGCCGCCCCGATCGGTGGGCGGCCGGAAAACCATTTCAAATCAGTCGGTTGGCCTCAGACGTCGAGCAGGTCGTCACTCGCGAATTCGGCCTTGTCGGAGATGAAGGCAAAGCGGGCTTCCGCTTTCGTGCCCATCAGCCGTTCGACCGAGTCGGCGGTGCCTTCACGATCGTCGGCAAGCAGCACCACCCGCAGCAGCGTGCGCTTGGCCGGATCCATCGTGGTCTCCTTGAGCTGCGCCGGCATCATCTCGCCGAGGCCTTTGAAGCGATTCACCTCGACCTTGGCGTTGGCGTTGAATTCGCTCTTGAGCAGCTCTTCCTTGTGCGCGTCGTCGCGCGCGTAGACCGACTTGGTGCCGTGCTTCAATTTGTAGAGCGGCGGCACTGCCAGATAGAGATGTCCCTCGTCGATCAGCCGCGGCATCTGCCGGTAGAAGAAGGTGATCAGGAGCGATGCGATGTGCGCGCCGTCGACGTCGGCGTCGGTCATGATGATGATGCGCTGATAGCGCAGATCCTCTTCGCGGTAGTGCGCGAGCGTACCGCAGCCGATCGCCTGCACGAGATCGGAGAGCTGCGCGTTGGCGGTCAGCTTGTCCTTGCCGGCGGAGGCGACGTTGAGGATCTTGCCGCGCAGCGGCAGAACGGCCTGCGTCTTGCGATCGCGCGCCTGCTTGGCGCTGCCGCCGGCCGAGTCGCCTTCGACGATGAACAGTTCGGAGCCTTCGGTGCCGGCGTCGGAGCAATCCGCGAGCTTGCCGGGAAGGCGCAGCTTCTTGCCGGCGGTCTTGCGCGCGGTTTCCTTCTCCTGGCGACGGCGCAGCCGTTCCTCGGCGCGATCGATCACGAAGTCGAGCAGCCGGTTGGCCTGGTTCGGATTGCCCGACAGCCAGTGGTCGAACGGATCCTTCATCGCCTGTTCGACGATGCGCTGCGCTTCGGCGGTGGCGAGGCGGTCCTTGGTTTGGCCCTGGAATTCAGGCTCGCGCACGAACACCGAGAGCATCACGGCCGCGCCCACCATCACGTCTTCCGAAGTGATCGAGGCCGCGCGCTTGCCCTGACCGGCGCGCTCGGCGTGATCCTTCAGGCCGCGCAGCAGTGCGCTGCGCAGCCCCGATTCATGCGTGCCGCCATCGGGTGTCGGCACCGTGTTGGTGTAGGACGACAGGAAGCCGTCGGCATCGGCCGTCCAGGCCACCGCCCATTCGCAGGCGCCATGCGCGCCGCTGCGGCCGGATTTGCCGGAGAAGATGTCCTGATGCACCAGCGTGTCGGCGTGGATCGCCGCGGCGAGATAGTCCTTCAAGCCGCCGGGGAAGTGGAATTTGGCTTCGGCCGGGACGTCTTCGACGCCCTTCAACAACTCCTGGTCGCAATGCCAGCGAATCTCGACGCCGCCGAACAGATAGGCCTTTGAGCGCGTCATCTTGAACAGACGCTGCGGCTTGAAGGCCGCCTTGGCGCCGAAAATGTCGGTGTCCGGCTTGAACCGGATCCGCGTGCCGCGGCGGTTGTTGACCTTGCCGAGGTCTTCGAGCTTGCCCTTGGGATGGCCGCGCTCAAACGTCATGCGATGCAGCTGCCCGCTGCGCGCAACCTCGACCTCGAGCCGTGAGGAGAGGGCGTTGACGACGGAGACGCCGACGCCGTGCAGACCGCCCGAGGTCTCGTAGACCTTGGAGTCGAACTTGCCGCCCGAATGCAGCGTGCACATGATGACTTCGAGCGCCGACTTCTTCGGAAATTTCGGATGCGGATCGACCGGAATGCCGCGGCCATTGTCGGTCACGGTTAGGAAGCCGTCGGCGGTGAGCTCCACGTCGATGAAGGTGGCGTGGCCGGCGAGCGCCTCGTCCATGCAGTTGTCGATCACCTCGGCGAACAGGTGGTGTAGCGCCTTCTCGTCGGTACCGCCGATATACATGCCGGGCCGCCGGCGGACCGGTTCCAGCCCTTCCAGCACCTCGATGTCAGCCGCCGTATAGCCGGCTTCGGCGCCTCCAGCGGGTCGCGAGGCAGCCTTCGCCGGGGCTCGTCCCTTCGGCTCCGGGGCTCCGAACAGGTCGTCGGCAGATTTGCTTTTTGCGTTCGATTTCAGTGGCTTGGACATGGTTCTTCAAGTGATGCGCCGATCTGGGCGCAGCGAATCGGTTGCTCTGACTATGCCACGGATGGGCTGCCAAATGGGGGCGGCCGCGCCTCCAGGCCCAGCCGCCTGTGTAGATAGGAGCCCGCGATTACGCCCGCGAGGTGCGGAATACAATGACCGTGAACAGGGCCATGGCGGCCACCACCATCAGCGATCCGACGATCGGCGCGGCCTCGAATGAGGGTCCCTTCAACAGCACGGCGGCCACACCGGCCGGAAACAAGACGCCACCGACGATATGCAGCCAGCCCTGGACCTTGGCGAGCAGCATGCTTCCCGCGGCCGGCACCAGCCGGTAGTAGAGCCCGAACAGGAACAGCAGCACGCCGCCGACGAGATTGAGATGCGCATGCGCCGGCCCCAACGTGAAGTCGTGCTGGATACCCATGGCGATGCCCGCGAGCATTCCGAACAGCAAGACGAGCACGCCGACGCACATCATCAGTGACCCGATCATCAAGTGATTCCTTTTTTGTGAGGGATATGCGAGCCAGCCCCGACCGCGGGGGCCTTACGGGAAATCACGTTTGATCCCCGCCTTTGTGACTTGATGTCACGCAATGGGCCGGCTTACCTGTTCTTAGGCTGCGTGCGGCTAGAAAGGTTCATTCGAGGTTCAACGGAGCGGGAAGGCACACGACGAGATGGAAGAGCTTGCGCAGGCCTTGGCCGAATTCGTGCGCCATCATCAGGCCTGGGCCGCTCCGATCGTCCTGCTGCTGGCGTTCGCAGAATCGCTCGCCTTCATCTCGTTGCTGGTGCCCGCCTGGGGCGCGCTGGTCGCGATCGGCGCCCTGATCGGCGTCAGCGGGATCAACTTCTGGCCGATCTGGATCGCCGGCGGCGTCGGCGCCGCGCTCGGCGACTGGGTCTCCTACTGGTTCGGCTATCGCTACAAGGAGCACGTCGCGCAGATGTGGCCGCTGTCGCGCTATCCCGAGATCCTGCCGCGCGGCGAGGCTTTCGTGAAGAGATGGGGTGTGCCGAGCATCTTCATCGGCCGCTTCTTCGGCCCGCTGCGCGCCTCGGTGCCGCTTGCAGCCGGCATTTTCGAGATGTCGTACTGGCAATTCCAGATCGCCAATTTCGTCTCCGCCCTGGTCTGGTCGGCAGCGCTGCTGCTGTTCGGCGACGTGATCGGGCAAGGCATCGAGTGGATGTGGCGGGCGGCGTAGGGCCGCGCGGAATAACGCTTTAGGGCAGGGGTTAGGCGGGAAGACAACTGCTAGCGCCGTCGTCATCGCACGCGCATCGAAACGCTGATACAACCTCGCCCACCAAACGCGAATTCACCGGGCGCCGTTTCACTGGGAGGACACCACATGGAATTGACACGACGTCACGCTCTGGCCGGCATTGCCGCCGCACCGTTGCTTTCAGCCGTTCCTGCAGCCGCCGCGGCGCCCGCAGCCGACAAGCAGGCGCCGAGCTTCTATCGCTACAAGGTCGGCGACATCCTCGTCACCGTGGTGTCCGACGGCAAGAACGTCTTCAAGCTGGAAGACGGCTTCATCCCGAATGCGAAACGCGACGAGGTGAACGCGGCGCTGGAGAAGGCGTTCATGCCGCGCGACATGGTGACGATCTGGTTCGCACCGCTGGTGCTCAACACCGGCGGCAAGCTGGTCGTGATCGACACCGGCAATGGCGCGCTGGCGAAGGCCAGCAGCAAGGGCGCCAACGGCCTGTTCGCCGACAATTTCGTCGCAGCCGGCTTCGATCCCAAGGCTGTCGACATGGTCGTGATCTCGCACTTCCACGGCGACCACGTGAACGGTCTGCTGACGGCCGAGGGCACGCCGGCATTCCCGAATGCCGAAGTGCTGGTGCCGGCGACCGAATGGAAGTTCTGGATGGACGACGGCGAGATGAGCCGCGCGCCGGCCGGCCGCATGGCGGGCCTGTTCAAGAACAACCGCAACATCTTCGAGGCCGGCCTGAAGAAGAAGGTCACGCCCTATGAATGGGGCAAGGAGATCGCGCCGGGCCTGACCTCGGTCGAGACCGTCGGCCACACGCCGGGCCATACCTCCTATGTGCTGGTCTCGGGTCCGGACAAGGTCTTCATCCAGTCCGACGTCACCAACAATCCGAACCTGTTTGCGGCCAATCCCGGCTGGCATGCATTCTTCGACCAGGACGGCGACGTGGCCGAGAAGACCCGGCGGCGGATTTACGACATGGTGGTCGCGGAGCGGCTCCAGGTGCAGGGCTTCCACTATCCGTTCCCGGGCCTCGGCAATGTGGTCAAGGACGGCAGCGGCTACCGCGTCGTGCCGGCACCGTGGAATCCGGCGATCTGAACGGTTTTCCTTGACGCAAAACGGGCGCGGCCTTATAGCCGCGCCCATGATCAACGCAGCGACCATCATCATCGCCCGCCGCCGCCGCATTCTCGCGGTTTGGGCGGTCGCTCGCGTTTAAGACGCCTCTGCCGCCGGACCTGATCCCGCGGCGCTCTCCTGAAAAAGACACGCGGTTCGATCTGGCGGCTCCTTCGTCACGCAGGAGTTTTCGACCATGTATACGCCACCGCCTTTCAAGCCCGACCGTGCCGCGAGCCTTGCGTTCGCGGAAGCGCGCGGTTTCGGCGTTGCCTGCGCGTGGGACGGTGCCAAGCCGATCGCTTCCGCGCTGCCGTTCTATTTGACTTTCGCCGCCGACGGCACGCCGCGGGCGCTGTTTCATGTTGCTCGTCACAATCCGCTGGTAAAGCTGGCGGGTGGCTCGTCCTGGCTGCTGGCCGTCACCGGCGCCGACGCCTATGTTTCGCCGGACTGGTACGTGTCACCCGATCAGGTACCGACCTGGCTCTATCAGGCGGTGCATCTGACCGGGCCGGTGCGGACCTTGTCGGATGACGAGCTTGCCGTTCAGATCGACACACTGAGCGCCAAGTTCGAGGAGCGGCTGCTGCCGAAAAAGCCGTGGGTGTCGGGCAAGATGACCGCCGCGCGGCTGGAAGCAATGAAGAGGGCCATCGTCGGTCTCGAGATGACGGTGGAAGAGGTGGAGGGCAGCTTCAAGCTGAACCAGCACAAGTCTGAAATCGATTTCGCGGCGGTCGGCAACACGCTCGCATTGCAGGCCGAAGCCGGTGCCCGGGACATCGCGGCCTTGATGCGCGAGGTGCGCCCGCAGGCTTTCGCAACGACACAGGCCGAGATGACGACGCTTCCGGGGAGCGAGTAATGACGAAGAAGAATATCGGAATCTTGGGCGCGTCCGGCTACACCGGCGCCGACGCGGTGCGTCTGCTGGCGCGGCACCCGAATGCCGAAATCACCGCGCTTACCGCCAACACCCATGCCGGCAAGGCGATGAGCGAGGTGTTTCCTCACTTCTTCATGCTCGACCTGCCAAAACTCGTGGAATGGGAAAAGGTCGACTGGACCCGGCTCGATGCCGTGTTCTGCGGACTGCCGCACGGGACGACGCAAGAGATCATCGCCGCGGTGCTGAACGCCAATCCCGGAATCAAGATCCTCGATATGTCCGCGGATTTCCGGCTGCGCGACAAGGACAGCTACGCGCAATGGTACGGCCATGAGCACCGGGCGCTCGAATTGCAGGACGAGGCCGTCTATGGGCTGACCGAACTCTACCGGGAGAAGGTCACGGCCGCGCGGCTGGTGGCGTGTCCCGGCTGCTATCCGACGGCGGTGCTGCTGGCGCTTGTTCCGCTGGCGAAGGCAAAGCTGATTGACGTCGACGACATCATCATCGACGCAAAGTCGGGCGTCACCGGCGCCGGACGCGGACTGAAGCAGAACACGCTATTCAGCGAGGCCGGCGAAGGGTTGTCGCCCTATGCGATCGGAAGCCATCGACACTCGGCGGAGATCGAGCAGGAAATCGGCGCAGCCGCTGGCTCTCCTGTGACGGTGAACTTCACCCCGCATCTCATTCCGATGGCGCGGGGTGAGTTCTGCACATCCTATGTCAAGCTCAACGGGGCTACGCCGGACGATTTGCGCGCCGAGCTGGAAAGGGCCTACGCCAATGAGCCGTTCGTCTATGTGACGAAGAAGGGCGTGCTGCCACAGACGCAGAACGTACGCGGTTCGAATTATGTTCAGATCGGCGTCGTCGCCGACCGGATCACGAACCGCGCCATCGTGCTCTCGACGCTCGATAATCTCGTGAAGGGTTCGGCCGGACAGGCGATCCAGAACATGAACCTGATGTTCGGCCTGCCCGAAACCACCGGACTGGAGCAGATCGCGCTGTTTCCGTGAGCGGAGGTGTTGTCGCGGACGGGGATGCGCTCAATCTATTGGCGGTGCGGGCGCGGCCAGATGTGCTAGCAAACGAAACGAATGAGCTTGAAAGGAACGTGCCATGACCCTCACCGATACCAATCAGACGACCAGGAGTGGTGCGACCACGGCGACCGTATTCGTCGACGGCGGTTCCGGCACGACCGGCCTCGGCATCCAGGAGCGGCTGCGGCTATTGCCTGACGTCGCGGTGAAGCACATCGCCGAGGACAAGCGGAAGGATGCCGGCGCCAAGCGCGCGCTGATGGAGGAGGTGGATCTCGTGATCCTCTGCCTGCCTGACGACGCGGCCAAGGACACCGTCGCGCTGATCGACACCATGGGCAATGCCGCGCCCAAGGTGCTCGACGCCTCGACCGCCTACCGGGTCGCACCCGACTGGGCGTACGGCTTCCCGGAGCTCGCAGCCGGCCAGGCCGACAAGATCCGGACCGCGAAAAAGGTCTCCAATCCGGGCTGCTATCCGACCGGTGCGATCGCGCTGCTGCGGCCGCTCGTCGACGGCGGCCTGCTCCCGGCCGACTATCCCGTCACCATCAACGCGGTGAGCGGCTATTCGGGCGGCGGCAAGTCGATGATCGCAAGCTTCGAGGACGGGTCGGCGCCAGCCTTCCACCTCTACGGCCTCGGCTTCGAGCACAAGCACGTGCCGGAGATGCAGCTCTATTCGCATCTGACGCGGCGGCCGCTGTTCGTCCCGTCGGTCGGCAACTACCGGCAGGGCATGCTGGTCTCGGTGCCGTTGCAGCTCGACGCGTTGCCGGGCAAGCCCGATGGTGCCGATCTGCAGGCCGTGCTGGCAAAGTGGTACGCCGGCAGCAAATACGTCTCGGCGATGCCGCTGCAGAACGAGGCCAGCAAGGACGGCAAGATCGAGCCGGAGGCACTCAACGAGACCAACCAGCTCGAGCTTTATGTGTTCGCCAGCGACAAGCACCGCCAGGCGGTGCTGGTCGCGCGGCTCGACAATCTGGGCAAGGGCGCCTCGGGCGCCGCGGTCCAGAACATGCGGCTGATGCTCGGGCTCGCCGACAGCTGACGGCGAGAGGCGCATCGTGGACGACGCCACGCTGCAATTCTACCGGCGCAATGCCGAGGCCTATGCCGGGTGGGCGAAAGCACCGTCCACCCGGCTGATCGGTTTTCTCAAGCTGCTGCCGCCGGGCGGCGCGATCCTCGAACTCGGCTGTGGCGCCGGCAATCATGCCGCGGTCATGCTCGCTCAAGGTTTCGTGCTGCGCGCCACCGACGGTTCTCCTGAAATGGCTGAGGTCGCGGCTCGACGCATCAACCATCCCGTCGAGGCGATGCTGTTCGATGAACTCGAGGATCGTGAGGCCTATGACGGCGTCTGGGCCAGCGCGTGCCTGCTGCATGTGCCGCGCGACGAATTGGCCGGCATCCTCGGCCGCATCCGTCGCGCGCTGAAACCCGGCGGCATGTTCTACGCGAGCTACAAGGTCGGCCATGGCGACGGCCGCGACAGCATCGGCCGCTACTACAATTATCCGCCGGCCGATTGGCTGGCGGCAACCTACGCCGCGTCAGGGGCGTGGGTTGAAGTCTCGTCAGATACCAGCGAGATCAAGAGCTTCGACGAGGCGCCTGCGACGATGTTGCATATCGTGGTGCGCAAGAGCGGGGAATAGCGCCGGCGCGGCCGTCACCGCGCTGGCGCGAATGTGTGGCTCTAGAGGATCTTGAAGATCGCGAGCGCCAGCACGGCCTGCGCGAGGAACCCGACCGTGAAGGCGACGGTGCGGAACACCGGCACGCCGAGCGCGTAGACGATCAAATGCGCCACGCGGGCCCAGAAATAGACGGCGCAGGCCAGCACGGTCCATTTGGTGGAGTAATCGGCGGCGTTGAGGATCAGGACCAGCGGTGCGAAGATCGCAAGGTTCTCGACCGCGTTGTCATGGGCGAACATCAACCGGTTGGCCCATTCCGCTTGTGGCTTGTCGTTGCGCGAGGGATTGGCCATGGCGCCGGACAGGCCGCGCACCTGGCAGCGGTTGATGGTGTAGGGGATCCACAGTATGCCGGTCAGGATCACCGTCAGCGACAGCCAGAACAGTTCGCGCGTCATCGTCTCCCCCTCACGTGAATTCGATTCCCGACCGTCGGGATCATCCGTTTATAGCTGAGCGGAAGACTTGGCGCTACGCGAAGCCTTTGCACCGCGCGAAGACTTGGCGCTACGCGCGGACCCGGACATAGCTGCCCGGGGCGTCCTCGAGCACCGACACCCCGTTCGCGCCCACGATGCGCGCCGGCACGGTTTCGGGGTCGTGGCTCTCCAGCCAGTCGCGCCAGTCGGGCCACCACGATCCCTTGTGTTCCTCGGCGCCCTTCAGCCAATCGGCGAGCTTGATGTCCTTGATGTTGTCGTTGGTCCAGTACTGGTACTTCTTCGAGGCGGGCGGATTGACCACGCCGGCGATATGGCCGGAGCCGGACAGCACATACTTCACCGGGCCGCCGAAGAACTGCGAACCGTAGAGCACGGATTCCGCCGGCGCGATATGATCCTCGCGTGCCGCGAGGTTGTAGACCGGCACCTTCACCTTCGACAGATCGAGCAGCGTGTTGTCGAGCACCATCGTGCCGGTCGACAGCCGGTTCTCCAGATAGCAGTTGCGCAGATAGTAGGAGTGGTTCGACGACGGCATCCGCGTCGCGTCCGAATTCCAGTGCAGCAGGTCGAACGAGGAGGGCGGCTGGCCCTTCAGGTAATTGTTCACGACATACGACCAGATCAGGTCGTTCGAGCGCAGCATGTTGAAGGCCATCGCCATCTTGCTGCCCTCGAGCACGCCGGATTCCTGCATGTCGCGTTCCAGAGCCGAGATCTGGTCCTCGTCGACGAACACGAGCAGATCGCCGGCGTGGGTGAAGTCGACCTGCGCGGCAAAGAACGTCGCCGACATGACACGCTGGCGGCGCTTCTCGGCAAGATAGGCGAGCGTCGAGGCGAGCAGGGTGCCGCCGACGCAATAGCCGGCGGTGTGCACCTTCAACTCGCCGGTGACCTTCTCGATCACGTCCATCGCCGTGAGCGGGCCTTCGGTCATGTAGTCGGCCCAGGTCTTCTTGCCCAGTTCCTTGTCCGGATTGACCCAGGAGATCACGAACACCGTGATGCCCTGGTCGACGCACCATTTGACGTAGGATTTCTCGGGGCGCAGATCGAGGATGTAGAACTTGTTGATCCAAGGCGGCACGATCAGGAGCGGCGTGCGCAGCACCCTTTCGGTCGATGGCGAATACTGGATCAGCTGCATCAGCTCGTTCTGGTAGATCACCTTGCCCGGCGTCGTCGCCATGTTGACGCCGACTTCGAGGTTGCTCGAATCGGACTGGCGGATCCGCAGCGTGCCGCGGCCGGCCTCGATATCCTCGGCCAGCATCTTCATGCCGCGGACCAGATTGTCGCCATTGGTCTCGACCGTTGCACGCAGCACTTCCGGATTGGTCAGCACGAAATTCGACGGCGCCAGCGCGTTGGTGATCTGCTGGACGTAGAACTCGGCCTTCTTGCGGGTGTGCGGATCGATCCCGTCGGCGTCGTGGACGAGCTGCTGCGCCCATTTCGCGGTCAGCAGATAAAGCTGGAGGATGAAGTCGAAGAACTGATTCGACTTCCATTCCGGATCCTGGAAGCGCTTGTCGCGCGGGGCCGGCACGATCGCGGGCTTGGCATCGGCTTCGCCCGCCATGCGGCGCACGGCCGATCCCCAGAGGTCGAGGTAATCCTTGCCGAGCTGCATTTGCAGCGACGAGGCCCGCTCCTTGTCGGCCAGCCAGTATTCGGCGATCACGCTGAAGGTCTTGATGACCTCACCGAGCTCGTTCGGCGGCTTGTCGCGGACTTCCCCGGTCTGGCGCGGCTTGAGATAGGCTGCCAGCGCCTGGCCGCTGCTCTCCATCGCCCGGGCGATATTCATGGCGAAGGCTTCGGCGTTGAATTTCGGGGCGGCTTGGGTGTCGGTATTGACGTTGCTCATCTGAGGGACAATATCGCGTCGTTTGGAGGGCGTCATCGCGCGGTGCGGTAGCGGAAATCAGTCAAAAGCCGATGTTTCGCTCTGCTGCGGTGCGATAAAAAAATCTTTGTTCCGTCATATTGAAGCCTCAGGGGTCGCCTTTGTTGTTCACGCTTTAAGCGTTTCGGGCGACAATGGTTTGAAACGGCTAAAGCCAGGATTGATGCAGCGGGGACGCTGCAAGGCTCGTACCAGTGCGACCCGTGTCGGCAACGTGCGACGTGCGCGCTAGCTTGTTGGGGACAATTCGGCGCATGCCGATCGATCGAATGAACAGGGGGCTCGCGGCCGCAGCGCTGCTCGCGTCGATGCTGGCGCTGAGCGGGTGCTCGAGCACGATCGCCGATATGGCCATGCCGGCCGATGCGCCAGCGCGGCAAAAGGATGCCAACGGCTACCTCCCGGTCCACGATATTCCGCCCGACCGCGCCGATCCGACCATCAAGCCGGCGGATCAGGCCAAGATTGAGCAGGAGTTGATTGCCGCACGCGATCGCCAGGCCCAGGCTCAGGCCGCGACGGCCGCCCAAAGCGGGAAGTGAGCGCGCCAGTTTGGCCGATCAGCGCTGGCGCCGCCCGGCGTCCGTGCTAAAAGAAACCCAATTCAACCGCAGATCCGGCCGCAGCCCCCTGATCGTGCGCCTGAATTCGCCCTAAGTCATTGATTCAGTGCGATTTCTGTAAGAGGCCAAGCCGGCTTCCGCAAATCTACCAAGGGGGACGATTCTGGCATCGCGGTTGTCGGAGCAAGGGTCCCATGGAAGATTTTTACCGCATTCGCCGTCTGCCGCCTTACGTCTTTGAGAAGGTCAACCAGGCCAAGGCGGCCGCGCGCAATGCCGGGGCCGACATCATCGACATGGGCATGGGGAACCCCGACCTGCCGACCCCGCCGCATGTGATCGAGAAGCTCAAGGAGACGCTAGGCAAGCCGCGGACCGACCGCTACTCGGCCTCCCGTGGCATCAACGGCCTGCGCAAGGCCCAGGCCGCCTATTATGGGCGCCGCTTCGGGGTCAAGCTGAACCCCGATACCCAGGTGGTTGCGACGCTCGGCTCGAAGGAGGGATTCGCCAACGTCGCGCAGGCGATCACCGCGCCCGGCGACGTCGTGCTGTGCCCGAATCCGAGCTACCCGATCCATGCGTTCGGCTTCCTGATGGCGGGCGGCGTGATTCGCTCGGTGCCGTCGGAGCCGACGCCGCAGTTCTTCGAGGCGGTCGAGCGGGCGATCCAGCACTCGATTCCGAAACCGATCGCGCTGATCGTCTGCTATCCATCGAACCCGACCGCCTATGTCGCGGACCTCGACTTCTACAAGGATCTGGTCGCGTTCGCGAAGAAGCACGACATCTTCATCCTGTCGGATCTCGCCTACGCGGAAGTCTATTTCGACGAGAACAATCCGCCGCCGTCGGTGCTGCAGGTGCCCGGCGCGCTCGACGTCACGGTCGAATTCACCTCGATGTCGAAGACGTTCTCGATGGCCGGCTGGCGCATGGGCTTTGCGGTCGGCAATGAGCGCATCATCGCGGCGCTGGCGCGGGTCAAATCCTATCTCGATTACGGCGCCTTCACGCCGGTCCAGGTGGCGGCGACCGCCGCGCTGAACGGCCCCGATGACTGCATCCGCGAGATGCGCGACACCTACCGCAAGCGCCGCGACGCGCTGGTCGAGTCATTTGGCCGCGCCGGCTGGGACATTCCGCCGCCGCAGGCGTCGATGTTCGCCTGGGCACCGCTGCCCAAGGCATTCGAGACGGTCGGCAGCATGCAGTTCGCGACCCTGATGGTGGAGAAATCCGGCGTCGTGGTGTCGCCCGGCGTTGCATTCGGCGAGCATGGCGAAGGCTATGTCCGCATCGCGATGGTGGAGAACGAGCAGCGCATCCGGCAGGCCGCGCGCGGCGTGCGCCGCTTCCTTGAAAGCGGCATCGAAACGTTGCACAACGTCGTTCCTCTCGCCAACCGACGCTAATCCTTCCAGGTTGCTTTATCTCATGGTCGCACCCCTGAACGTGGGCATAGCGGGGCTCGGCACCGTCGGTGCCGATGTCGTCCGCCTCATCGAAACGCAAGGACGGGCGCTGGCCGAGCGCAGCGGCCGGCCCGTGCGCGTCGTCGCCGTCGCCGCGCGCTCGAAAGCCAAGAAGCGCGGCCTCGACCTGCGCGGCGTCGCCTGGGCGAAGAGCCCGCAAGCGTTGGCCGAGGATCCCAACATCGATTGCTTCGTCGAGTTGATGGGCGGCGCCGGCGATCCCGCGCTGTCCGCGATCGAGACCGCGCTGAAGGCCGGCAAGTCGGTCGTGACCGCCAACAAGGCGCTGATCGCCAAGCACGGGCTGCGGCTTGCCGCCGCGGCCGAGAAGCACGGCGGCGCGCTGAATTTCGAAGCGGCGGTCGGTGCGGCGATCCCGGTGATCAAGACGCTGCGCGAGGGCCTCGCCGGCACCAGCGTCAACCGCGTCTACGGCATCCTCAACGGCACCTGCAACTACATCCTGACCCGGATGGAGCAGGAGGGTTTGTCGTTCGAGGAATGCCTGAAGGACGCCCAGCGGCTCGGCTATGCCGAAGCCAACCCTTCATTCGACGTCGATGGTCACGACACCGCGCAGAAGCTTGCGATCCTGGCGAGCCTCGCTTTCGGAACCAAGGTCGCGGAAAGCGCGGTCTATGTCGAAGGCATCTCCTCGATCACGCCGGAAGACCTCAAGGCCGCATCGGAACTCGGCTACCGTGTCAAACTGCTCGGGGTTGCCGTGCGCACCGCAAAGGGCATCGAGCAGCGCGTGCATCCGACCATGGTGCCCAAATCATCCTCGATCGCGCAGGTGATGGGCGTCACCAATGCCGTCGCAATCGACGGCGAGGGGATTCCCCCGATCACGCTGGTCGGCCCCGGCGCCGGCGGTGGCGCGACCGCCTCGGCGGTGGTCGCCGACATCGCCGATGTCGCCCGCGGCATCCGTGCCAAGCCGTTCGGGCGTCCAGTGGAGCGGTTGCGCGACACCACCAAGGCGCCGATGGAACGCCACGAGGGTGGCTACTATATCCGCCTGATGGCGCGCGATCTTGCAGGCACTGCCGCAACAATCGCCACCCGGCTCGCGGAACAGAAGATATCTCTGGAGTCCATCGTGCAGCGGCATCCGGATGGCGTCGATGTGAACGGAGCGGCCAAAAAACCTTCACCGGTCCCGGTCATTCTGATTACCTATGCGACCAGCGAGGATGCGGTGCATCGTGCGCTGGCCGCAGTGCAGCGCGATAAGGTCATCAGCGGCCGGCCGCAGGTGATCCGGATCGAGAAAAACTAGCGCATGGCCTGAACGGGTCGGGCGTGAGACGATTGATGCGGGCAGGCTGGCCTGTCCCAAAGGCTTAAGGAGTACGCCGATGTCGACCCATATTTCCGTTCCGCCGCAGATGCTGCTCGAGCGCATCCTGACGCTCGAAATCGTGCGCGTGACGGAGCGCGCGGCGGTGTCGGCCGCGCGGCTGCGCGGCCACGGCCAGGAGAAGGCCGCCGACAAGGCCGCGGTCGACGCGATGCGGCGCGAGCTCAACAAGCTGCCGATCGAGGGCACGGTGGTGATCGGCGAGGGCGAGCGCGACGAGGCGCCGATGCTGTTCATCGGCGAGAAGGTCGGCCTCAATGCCGGCCCCAAGGTCGATATCGCCGTCGACCCGCTCGAAGGCACCACGCTGTGCGCCAAGAACATGCCGGGCTCGATCGCCACCATGGCGATGGCCGACGGCGGCACGCTTCTCCACGCCCCCGACGTCTACATGCAGAAGATCGCGATCGGTCCGGGCTACGCCAAGAACGTGATCGAGCTCGACGCGCCGCCGGCCGACAACGTCCGCCGGCTCGCCAAGGCGAAGGGCGTCGATCCCACCGCCATCAACGTGCTGGTGCTCGACCGTCCGCGCCATGCCGACATCATCAACAGCGTGCGTTCGACGGGCGCTGCCGTGCAGCTGATCACCGACGGCGACGTCGCCGGCGTCATTCACTGCGCCAAACCCGATGAGACCGGCGTCGACATGTATATCGGCACCGGCGGCGCGCCCGAAGGCGTGCTGGCAGCCGTCGCGCTGCGCTGCATCGGCGGCCAGATGCAGTGCCGCCTGATCCTCGACACCGAGGAGAAGCGCGAGCGCGCCCACAAGATGGGTGTCCTCGATCCGAAGATGATCTATGGCATCGAGGACATGGCCAAGGGCGACTGCCTGTTCGCCGCCACCGGCGTCACCACCGGCTCGCTGCTGTCAGGCGTGAAGTTCAAGAAGGACGTGATCGAGACCGAGACGGTCGTGATGCGCTCCGTCACCGGCACCGTGCGCTACATCAAGGCCGAGCACCGCCAGCTGGAGAAATTCCACCTGGATTGACAGACACGTCATTCCGGGCCTGCGCCAAGAGGTGCATCCCGGAATGACGAGGAGAGATCTAGCGCAAGCAAGAACAACAAAAGGGGAAGCACCCATGTCCGATCTTTCCGGCGTCAAGGCCCTGGTGTTCGACGTGTTCGGCACCGTGGTCGACTGGCGCACCAGCCTGATCAACGATTTCACGACATGGGGCGAGAAGCGTGGGATCAAGGCCGACTGGACGGCGCTGGTCGATGGCTGGCGCGCGGTCTACGCGGCCTCGATGGACGAGGTGCGCAAGAATCCGCAGAACGGCTACGTCATCCTCGATGAGTTGCACCGCCGCTCGCTGGACAAGCTGGTCACGCAGTTCGACATCAAGGGCCTCTCCGAGGACGATTTGCAGCATCTGACGAAGGGCTGGCACCGCCTGCACGGGTGGCCCGACAGCGTCGCCGGACTGACCCGGCTGAAGAGCAAATACATCATCTCGCCGCTCTCAAACGGCAACGTCGCCCTGCTCACCAACATGGCGAAGTTCGCAGGCCTGCCCTGGGACCTCGTGATGTCGGCCGAACTGTTCGAGCACTACAAGCCCGATCCGGAAACCTATCTCGGCGCCGCGAAGCTGCTCTGCCTGCCGCCGGAGCAGGTGATGATGGTCGCTGCGCACAATTACGATCTGAAGCATGCCCAGAAGCACGGCCTGAAGACGGCGTTCGTGGCGCGGCCGACCGAATACGGTCCGTTGCAGAAAGTCGATTTCGAGGCCACCGGAAGCTGGGACATCGTAGCCAAGGATTTCGGGGAAATCGCCACCCGGATGGGTTGCTAGAACTGGCTTGGGATTCATTGAGGCGCTACGATTCCTGCCTGATTGGAAAGGAATCATGACGCTCCACGCATCCGCATTGCCCGTCGAGGTGCCGCAGGCGTTCCTTGGCGTGGCGCGGTCGCTGACCGGAAAGCTCTGGCGCGACCGGCTGGATGCGCGCGGGGCGGCGCGGGCGCTCGCCATCGTGCAGCGGCACAATTTGCCGGAAATGCTGGCCCGCGTGCTGGCCGGCCGCGACGTCGCGATCGACGAGGTGCCTGATTTCCTCGATCCGACCATCCGCAAGCTGATGCCGGACCCGCACACCGTCACCGAGATGGAGCATGCGGCCAAGCGGATCGCGGATGCCGCTGTCCGTGGCGAGAAGGTCGCGATCTTCGGTGACTACGACGTCGACGGCGCGACCTCGGCGGCGTTGCTGACCTGGCATCTGCGCCATTGCGGGCTGGACCCGCTGATCCACATCCCAGACCGCATCTTCGAAGGCTACGGTCCGAACGTCGACGCCGTCCGCGCCCTGGCGGCCAAGGGCGCGACGCTGCTCGTCACGGTCGATTGCGGCACCACCAGCATCGAGCCGCTGGCGGAAGCCAGGAAGCTCGGCATGTCGGTCGTGGTGATCGATCATCACCAGACCGGCGACGAACTGCCCGAGGTCGACGCGCTGGTCAATCCGAACCGGCCCGACGACCTCTCCGGGCTCGGTCATCTCGCCGCCGTCGGTCTGGTGTTCGTCACGTTGGTCGCGGTGAACCGCGAATTGCGCCAGCGCGGCTTCTGGACCAGCGTGATGCCGGAGCCCGACCTGCTCAGCGTGCTGCATCACGTCGCGCTCGGCACTGTCGCCGACGTCGCGCCGCTGATCGGGCTCAACCGCGCCTTCGTCGCCAAGGGTCTGATCGCGATGCGGCGCCGCGACCATGTCGGCCACACCGCGCTGATGGATGTGGCGCGGCTCAATGGCCCGCCGGAGGCCTGGCATCTCGGCTTCATGCTGGGGCCGCGCATCAATGCCGGTGGCCGCATCGGACGCGCCGACCTCGGCGTGCGGCTGCTGCTCGAAGGCGATGTCTCGGAGGCCGCGCGGATCGCGGCCGAGCTCGATCGCCTCAATGCGGAGCGGCGGGTGATCGAGCAGGCGGCCGAGGCGCAGGCCGAAGCCGAGGCGCTGGCCGCGCTCGGGCTCGAGGACAAGGGCGCCGTCATCGTCACTGCGGCGGAAGGCTGGCATCCCGGCGTGGTCGGGCTGGTCGCGGCGCGGCTGAAGGAGAAGTTCGCGCGTCCGGCGTTTGCGATCGCGCTCGAGCCGGGCGGCATCGGCACCGGATCGGGCCGCTCGATCGGCGGCGTGGACATCGGCAAAGCGGTGCGGCAGGCGGTGCATGACGGCCTTCTGATGAAGGGCGGCGGCCACGCGATGGCGGCCGGCGTCACGCTACGCAAGGAGAAGCTCGCCGAATTCCGCGCCTACATGGAAAGCGCGCTGGCAGCCGACGTCGCCAACTCGCGCCACGAGAACGAGCTGTTCATCGATGGCGCCGTGACGGCGCGCGCGGTGACGCCGGAATTCGCCGCGACGCTCAATCGGGCGGGACCATTTGGCGCCGCCAATCCGGAGCCGGTGATCGCGCTGCCGTCGCATCAGCTGGTCTATGCCGACGAGGTCGGGCAGGCGCATTTGCGGCTGCGCTTCAAGTCCGGCGATGGTTCCATCGTCAACGGTATCGCATTCCGCTCGGTCGGACAGAAGCTCGGCAGCGCCTTGACGCAAAATCGCGGCCAGCAATTGCACGTGGCGGGCTCTCTGGCAGTCGACCGTTGGCAAGGCACCGAACGTGTGCAATTCCGTGTCCTCGACGTCGCGGCACCGGATCAGGGCCCGGCGGTGATCAGATAAGAAACGTCGGGAGTGGACATGGCAGGACAGGTTGAAGGCAAGGTCGCGCTGGTGACCGGTGGCGCGTCGGGTATCGGCGAGGCGATCGTCGAATTGTTCGCGCAGGAAGGTGCGACGGTCGTTGCGACCGATATCGACGAGTTGCGGGGACCCGAGCTCGCCGCGCGGCTCAAGAAGGCCGGCCGCGAGGTGCTTTTCCTGCCGCAGGATGTCACCAGCGAGGAGCGCTGGATCGAGGTCGTCGCCGAAATCGGCAAGCGCTATGGCCGCCTCGACATCATGGTCTCCAACGCCGGCATCGGCATCGGGGCGCCCTCGATCGTCGAGATGTCGCTCGCGGACTGGCGGAGGCAGACCGCGATCAATATCGACGGCGTGTTCCTGTCGGTAAAGCATTCGCTCCCGCTGATGCGCAAGACTGGCGGCGGCTCGATCATCATGATGTCGTCGCTGGCCGGCCTGCGCGGTGCAGCGACGCTCTCCGGCTACAGCGCGACCAAGGGCGCGGTGCGGCTGTTCGCCAAGTCGATCGCGATGGAATGCGCGCAGGTGAATGACGGCATCCGTGTCAACTCCGTGCATCCCGGCATCATCGACACGCCGATCTGGGGCAAGATTCCGACAGGCGCGACGGGCGCCGGCCAGAACGCACCGATCGATCCTGAGGAGCGCGCCAGGTTCGCCACGCCGCTCGGCCGCGCCGGCCAGGCGATCGAGATCGCGCAGGGCGTGCTCTATCTCGCCTCGGATGCGTCGCGCTACGTCACCGGCACCGAGCTCGTGATCGACGGCGGCATGAACGCCGGCGGCGTGGTGCGGCAGCCTGCGAAATAGTCTCCGTCATTGCGAGGAGCGAAGCGACGAAGCAATCCATAGTCCCGCGTACGCGGAGAGATGGATTGCTTCGCTCCGCTCGCAATGACGGCGGCGGCTATCCGCCTTGCCGCAGCCGCGCCAGCACCTTGAGCCCGCCGTAGCCATCGGCGGGCAGCAGGCCCGCCTTGATTTGAAAATCCTTGATCGCCTGCATGGTGTCGTTGCCGACGCGGCCGTCGGTGCCGCCGGTGTCGAAGCCAGCCTTGGTCAGACGCGTCTGCATCTCCTGCACCTCGGCCAGCGTCAGCGCGCGCTCCGAGCCCGGGAACGGCTGGATGAAGGGCGGCCCGCCGAGACAGCGGTCGCCGAGATGGCAGATCGCCAGCGCGTAGTTCATCGACGGATTGTAGCTCTTTACCGAATTGAAGTTCGGGCCGAGCAGGAAGGCCGGGCCGCCGGCAACGGGAATCCAGAGCTGCGCCGACGCGTTCGGCTGCGGAAACGGTTGTCCGTCGGCGCGCACGACGCCGGCGCTGGCCCAGGCCGCATAGGTGCGACTGCCGCTGGCGCCACCGCCCGGCGCGCGGACCTCGTAGCCCCAGTGCTCGCCGCGGTGCCATTTGCCGCGATTGACCAGATACTTCGCGGTCGAGCCGAGCGCGTCGTCGGGACGGCCGAACGGCGAGACCTTGCCGTCGCCGTCATAGTCGAAGCCGACATTGAGCCAGACTTCCGGCATCCACTGCGAATGGCCCATCGCGCCGGCCCACGAGCCGTTCATCTCCTCGGGCGTGCTCCAGCCGCGCTGCACGATCTTCATCGCGTTGATCAGCTCGGTTTCCCAATAGGCCTTGCGCCGCGGCTCGTTCCAGGCGAGCGCGGCGAGGGAGGGAAACACCGGCGTCATGTGGTTCTGCTGCACCAGCGGATCGCCATAGGCGGATTCAACACCCCACAGCGCGAGCAGCGTGCCGCGCTCGACGCCGAAGTCGCGCTCGATCCGGCCGAACAGCGCCTCGTTCTTCTTCAGCGCCTCGCGGCCGTGGATGACGCGCCAGTCGGAGACGCGGCGGTTGATGTACTGCCAGATCTGCTCATGGAATTCGGGCTGGTTGCGCATCTGCTTGAACACGCTCATGTCGGGCTCGACCCGTCCCATGCAGCGATTCCAGGTCGCCTCCGAAATGCCCTTTGCCAGTGCGCGGGCGCGAAAATTGTCGCGCCACTGGTCGAAGCCAGCAGGCGTGGCTGCCAGTGCGCCGAATGGATTGGCGAGTGTCACGCCCGCGGCAAGTGCTGCCTTCAGCACGGCGCGGCGGGCAGGGAAATTCAAAGAATCAGGCTGTTTCATGCGCCCAGTCTAGCGGCGCCGTCCGGGTGGGCCAAAAGCCATGACGCCGCAAGAACTAGCTATCCTGCAAATCTGTGGCGATTTTTGACAGCCATTGCCGGACAATCTGTTCCGATCTGGCATCGAGGCTGGCGGCGAGCCGCCGCTCCTGGGCCTGGGCGATATGCCGGCATTTCTCCAGCAGCCCGGTTCCATGGCTGGTCAGCGTCCATTGCAGCACCCGGCCGTGCACCGGATGCGGCGTCTTGCGGATCGCGCCGTCGCGCTCGAGGTTGCGGATGATCACGCTGACGGTCTGCGGCGTCAGCAATGCCACCCGGGCCAGATCGGCGCCGGAGAGCCCCGGATAGGCTTTCAGCATCGTCAGCACCACGAATTGCGGGGACGTGACGCCGAGGTATTCGAGTTCGCGCTCCATCGACAGCCGCGAGGCGGCATGCGCCTGGCGCAGCAGATAGGCGAGATAGCCTTGTTCGCCGCGCTTGCCTTCGCCCGGCGGCGGGACCGCCGAGGCGGGCAGGGCGTCCGCTTCTGCTCCGCTCGCGACCTTGCCCGCCGGTGCTTTTCCCGCCGGCCACCGCGCAGCGGCACCGGATTTCCCACGTTTGTGCATTCCCGCCATGTTGCCTTCGCGAATGTCTGCGTCTTGCTCTATATCAGAGCTCTGATAATATGTCAGTATACTGATAACATGAGGCCAGGCCGATGTCACACGCCCGCAAGGAATATCTCGACTTCGAGAAGCTCGCGCCCGATGTCTTCGCCGTCGTGCGTGAGCTCGGCCAGTTCGCGGCGAAGGCCGGTCTCGACAAGCAGCTGCTGGAGCTGGTCAAGCTGCGCGCCTCGCAGATCAATGGCTGCGCCTTCTGCGTGCAGTATCACATCCTGCAAGGCGAGAGCCTCGGCGTCCCCACAGATAAGCTCAACCTCGTCGTGGTGTGGCGCGAGGTGGCGCAGTTCTCGGCGCGCGAGCGCGCGGCGCTGGCCTGGACCGAGGCGCTGACCACCTTGCCGAACGGCGTCAGCGACGCGGTCTATGCCGAGGTCACCGCTGAATTCTCGGAAAAGGAGCTGACCTACCTGACCTCGGCGATCGCTTCGATCAACGTCTGGAACCGGTTCGGCGCCGCCTATCGCTGGACGCCGCCGCCGCGCCGGCAGCGGACGGCCGCGGCGGCTTCGTGAGACGGCGCGAAAGCAATCGACAAGGGAGAACGGCCGATGACCTCGATGGCGATGACACCATCTCTTTCATTCGCGCGGCCGCCGCGCGCGGTCTCGCTGGCCGTGATTGCGGGGCTGGCGTCAGCTTTCGTAATCGGAAAAGCCTTGCCGACCCCGATGGATGCGATCTCCGCGGTGATCGCGCCGCTCTGCGCCAGCGCCAATGCGGCGTCGCCGCTCGACAAGGTCGAGGTCATCACCTCGCATGCGCTGCCCAACGTGGCTGGCAAACGCGTCACGGTGGTGCGCGTGTTCTATGGTCCCGGCGGCTTCACGCCGCCGCACCGCCATTCGGGCTCGGTGACGGCCTACATCAGCAAGGGCGAGATCCGCTCCCAGCTCGGCGGCGGGCCGGTCGAAACCTTCAAGGTCGGCCAGTCCTTCTTCGAGCCGCCGGGTTCGACCCACATGGTCTCGGCCAATGCCAGCACCACGGAGCCGGCGGAACTGATCGTGGTGTTCGTCGCCGACGAGGGCGCGCAACTGACCACGATGCTGGAATAGCCATCGCTGCGCACTGGACCAGTTTGCCGTGAAGTCCGCAGCAAACTGGACCTTGCAAGCGGAATTGGGCGTGGTGATTGATGGCGCTGCGGCGCCGACCGCAACGCGATGGCGCCGTTCGCGCGGCGGTCACCGAACAGGAGCAACCGATGGCCAATCTCAAGGGGCTTTCCGCCTTTCCGATCACGCCCTCGAACCGGGATGGGCAGGTCGACGCGGGAGCGCTTCGCGCATTGCTGGAGCCGTTGGTCGCGGCGAAGGTGGATTCGATCGGGCTGCTCGGAAGCACCGGCTCATATCCCTATTTCAGCCGCGACGAGCGGCGGCGTGCGGTGCAGGTGGCCGCCGCGCTCGCAGATGGCAAGACGCCGCTCCTGGTCGGCGTCGGTGCGCTGCGCACCGATGATGCGGTGAAGCTGGCGCAGGATGCGCGCGATGCAGGCGCGGCGGCAGGCCTGCTGGCGCCGGTGTCCTATACGCCGCTGACCGATGACGAGGTGTTCGAGCACTTTCAAACGGTGGCGCGTGAAAGCGGATTGCCGATCTGCATCTATGACAATCCGGGCACGACGCATTTTCGATTTACGCCTGACCTGGTCGGCCGTTTGAGTCACGTTGCAGGAATCGTCGCGGTGAAGAGTCCCGCACTGGACGCGGCCGCAGTGCCGGGCCATATCGCCGAATTGCGGGCTGTGGTGCCGAGCGGCTTCTCGTTGGGCTACAGCGCCGACTGGAACTGCACCGAGGCGCTGCTGGCGGGTGGCGAGACCTGGTACAGCGTTCTCGCGGGAGTGTTCCCCAAGATCTGCGTCGACATCGTCCGTGCCGTGGAATGCGGAGATGCCGCCGGGGCCCGGCAGCTCGACGCGAGGCTGCAACCGGTCTGGCAGCTGTTCAAGACATTCTCGAGCGTGCGGGTGGCTTACGCGATCGCCAATCTCAGGAGGATCTGTGCGGCAGAGCCTCCGCGTCCGATCCTGCCGTTGCCCCCGGATGCCCAGAACAAGGTCCGTGACGTGTTGGCCGGCATGGATTTCGGTTGATCGCATCGACGCGGTTCGCAAGGGCGTTCGCGGTCGCTCGACCGCCATGGTGGCTTCCATCGGTGCGTAAAATCGGCATAACCGTCGACAGGCGAGCTTGCTGACACGGAGGCGTTCGATGCGATTGCCGGTGGTTCTGTTGACGCTTCTGATCCCCGCGATGGCGTGGGCCGAGGAGCCCGTGACCAATGCGCCGGCGTTGTGGGGCAGTCCCACCGTCGACAACGGCGCCTGCTGCAAGACGCTCGGCGAGGTGCGCAGCAATATCGACCGGCTCGACCGCGAGATCGTCCGCCTGATGGCCGAGCGCGGCCGCTACGTCCATGAGGCCGCGCGCTTCAAGGCCAACCCCGCGCAGGTCGAGGCGCCGGAGCGCGCCGAGGCTGTCGTGAAGAAGGCGATGGCGCTTGCGGAAGCGGACGGGCTGTCGCCGAAGGTTGCGGAAGCCGCATATCGCGCAATGGTACGCGCCTTCATCGACTACGAGCAGGGCATCTTCGCAGACGCCGCGGCACGCGGCGATACGCCCTGGAAGAAATAGGCGAACGCGGCTCACCATGCGGGCCGCCCTCCAGCGCGTGCTCGCGGGTGCGTCGTTCGTCCTGATCGGCTTTATGGCCGGATCGGTCCCCGCGTTTGCCGACGTCCCGCTCCATAGCGTGTCGTTACTCACCAATCGGTTCGCAGTTGATACCGATTCTTCAGGCGGGTCGCCGTGACGCTCGTCGCGTGCTGGATCCGGTTGAGATCTGCACCGTCCCGTACCGATGCATGAAGGCTCCAGTCCGCATTCGCTGAGACGATTTCCACGTGGCATACGTGCTCCCCGCCGGGAAGACTGCGTATTTCGCGCAGCGCAATCAACTCGAGATCTCTTGCCGAAATTGGCGTTCTCATCATTGAGCCTCGCCATCCACACGTTGTCCCTGGGCAACCCGATCAGGCGGCCTGGGCCACCCGAGGGAGATCAGCGTACAGCCGTTCCAGGTTGCGCTTCTCTTCGTCGATCCTTCTTGCGAACTTCTCCCGTTCCTGATCCGATTTGGCAGTGTCGAGCAAGAACTGATAGTGACTGATTACCTTCTCGCTTCCGCGTATCAGAAACTGCGTCGTGCTCATGGCGAGGCGCCTTCCCATCTACCGACGCTCAGCGATGGCCGTTCATGCAATAGAGGTGTCATGTCGGCGGCCACGCCCCCATCGCCGAGGATTCCTCGGAAAGACGTCGTTCGATGAACTGGCGCTCAAGGTCGCTCAGCTTGGTGCTGAGTAACCGTCGATACCGTCGGATGTTGTTGCGATACGCCCGAAGCTGTTCGAGCCGGCGGTCGACGATCTCGCGCTTTTCCTGCCTTGCGCACCAGCGGGCTTCGATTCTGTCTACGATGTGTTTCGGAAGATTGATGTCGGTCATATCACCCTCCTACGCCGCCAGCGGACGCACCGTTGAGCGAAGTCGATTGGGCTTGCCGCCCGGCGGACGATGGGGATCGCTGTCGAGACGACATAGCGCGTCGAGAACAGCGTCGATGGTTACTGCTGATCGCTCTGTTGGCGCCCGCAAGTCCGGACGACACCGGACTGCGGCAGCACCAGAGGCCCATGACGCCAGGAGAGCGCGTTTTTCTTCCGTGGTCAGCGAGAGATCTGCCAGGACATCCCGGGGATGATTGAACCGCGCCTTACTGCGGTCAGGTCTCAAACAAATGACTTCGGCGGTCGTCGGCCGCATGTTTGCCTCCGTTCTAAGACGAGAATTGAATGTTGAGGCCGCGCTCGGCGTTCCGAACGCGGCTGCTTGTGTGTCACGCTGCAGCTGATTCGAGCTGTTGCGGCCGGTTCGGCTGCGTTGCGTTGATCGCGATCCGCCGCGGCTTCATCGCTTCCGGAATTTCGCGTGCCAGCTCGATCCTGAGCAGACCATTGTCGAACGCGGCGTTCTTCACCAGGACATGGTCCGCCAAGCTGAATTGCCGCCTAAATCGACGGGTCGAGATACCTTGATAGAGATAGTCGCGGTCTGCTTGTTCGACCTTGTTGCCCTCGACCGTCAGGACGTTCTGCTCGGCCGTAACCGAGATATCGTCCGGTGAGAAGCCTGCAACCGCGAGTGCTATCTGGTAGCGATCTTCGGCAAGTCGTTCGATGTTGTAGGGCGGGTAGTTGTCTTCGGTGGCCCGCTGAGCGGTCTCGGCCAGATCGAAGAGACGGTCGAACCCGATCGTCGACCGGAAGAGGGGAGAGAAATCGTGCGTGCGCATAGCCAAATCCTCCAAAGAGCAAGATGGGTATGAGAAGCACCGGACACGACCGGTGCCCGTTACGCCTGGACCCGACCGGCGTCCAGGTGATCGGCCACGCGGACCGACGTGTCACGAATTAGATCGGGCTCAGAAAGTGTCAAGAGCTCTTCGCAAAAAAAAATACGACAGCATGTGAGCGCCCACTGCTCAAACCGTCGAGGATCTCCGCGAGTGTCTCGCAGACGTGTAGCCGGCGTTGATGGCATAGTCGATCGAGGGCAGCGGATCGACCGAGCCGCCGCCGGCCCACATCTTCGCGTTCCAGCTCTCGCAGAGCAGGGCGCCGGCCTCTCGGCTCAATACGCTGCGAGGATCGCCGTGACCGCTCTGGCACGCGGAGCTTCTTCATCAGCGCTCTGCGAATAGGGGGTGATGTTTCGTGGCTATCGTCCATGATCGCGCCGCAGCCATCCTGCAGGCCGATGTGACCCACGGGAACGGAAGTTCCGGAAAGTGGTGTCGACGGAGCCATGGCCATGGCTCCCAGGCTAGCGGCGGCTGCACGATTTCGGAATAATGGAAAAATACCCCTGAGTTGCCCGACGTGTCAAGTTGCCGTGTCCGATGACGGCAGCCTCCGGCTACTTTGCATGGGGTTGTTTTCGATATTTTGGCAGTGCGCCCGCGAACCGCGGTTCGCTCGCCCTAATTGCCGCCGCCTTCCTGGGTGTCGATGCGATGCACGACATCGTCGGGCAGGGCATGGGCCACGGCGGCCGCAGGCCCCGGCTCCGGTCCGATCTCGCGGCCGCGGCCGCGGATCAGTCGCTCATAGGCCGACACCAGCGTGGTGTAGGGATTGACCCAAAGCCAGCCGTCGCGTGTGAACACCTGCACGTCGAAATGCAGATGCCGCGACGTGCCGTTGGGATGGTCGAGATAGTTCGAGACCACGCCGATCTTCTCGCCCTCGCTGACCTGGCGTCCGTTGAGCAGGCCGTCGGCATCCATCACCGACGGGTTCATGTGCATGTAGCGGAAGCGGATATGCTCGGTGCTGGTGTTGACCTGCAATGTCGCGGCCTGTTGCTGCGCCGAGCGGATCACGATGCTGTCGCGCACCGCGACGACCGCCTGCTGCCTGGGGTCGCAAGTGTTCTTGCTGTCGGCCGGACACGCGCCCGGTCTGATATCCTGGCCCTGATGGCCGTAGCCGCTGGCGCATTGGCCGACCTCGAAGCTGCGCGCCTCGCAGAAATTGTCCTGCCAGGGATACTCGTCGACCACAGCGCCTGCCTTGCGCCTGGCGAAGGATTGCGAGTGCGCGAAGGCCGGCGCTTTCTGCAGCGGAAAGCGGATCTGCGAGTACACCGTGAAGTCGGCGTGGCCACCTTGCTGCCTGCGGCTGCCGCTGCCCGCGACGATGTCGCCGCTCGGGCGGTAGGTGAAGTCCGCCGACTGAGCGAGCGGCCGCTCGGCGATGCCGGAGGCGACGTCGCTGCGCGGCCGCGACGGCTCTCCGCCGGCGATGCGCAATGCCTTCAGGAAGCGCTCGGCGACTGGATAGGCCTCGCGGCAGGCCAGCCGCTTCGGCCGCGGCGCGCTGTCGAGGCACTGGATCGAAACGACATAGGGAATCCCGAAGCGGGTGAAGGCGTAACGGACATAGCCTTCCCGGATGAAGCGGCGCAGGTCCGGAAACTGCGCGGCCAGCGTCTTGACCGGTTCGCCCTTGCCGCCCAGCCGGTCGGCGAAGTCGTAGACCAGGATCGAGCCCGAGATCTGCACCTCGACCGGTTTTGCAAAGGTCCGCGGCGGCATGCCGTCGCCAGCGCCCGGGTCGAGCGAGAACACCGCGTCATAGCCCGACGCGCCGGCGTGAAAGACGTCAGCCGCGCGGAAGTCGGCCTGGTAGCGTGCGACCGGCAGGCTGGCCGGTGCGCCGTTCTGTCGGGCGTCGAGATAGCCTGCGGGGTCGAACGGCAGCAACACCGGGATCGGGCTGCGCCCAATGCCGGGGAACAGCGGCGACGTCACCGCGTTCAGCTGCACCAGCGCGGGCACGGCGCGCGGATCGGAGGCCGGAACGCGGCGCTGTCCGGCGAATGTGAAGCTGGCGGCGATGGCCGGGCGGGAGGTGATCTCTTGCCGGAGCTGGTCGAGCACCGAGCGCCATTCGACCCGCATGGCCGAGATCGAAGGCGTCCGGAATTCGTCGGCATGAGCGCCGGGAGGAGGCAAGAGCAGGGGTGCCAGCCAGCAACTGATGAAGCTGACGACCGTCCTGTTCACCGCACTCCCCGGGTCATGTCTGATCGTGAGAGACTAGAGCAAGTTTCGGAAAAGTGTGCAGCAGTTTTCCGGAAAGTTTGAGCTTTAACAACAGCCTGATGCGCGGTGAAGGTTCGTTGCGAATACCACCGCGCCTCGCGCTCGAATCCTTGCGCTCGATCCGTGGCTCAATCCTTGGCGCGTTCGACGTAGGAACCGTCCTCGGTCATGACGACGATGCGCGTGCCGGTGGAGACGTGCGGCGGCACACCGGTGCGGATGCCGTTGGACAGCACCGCGGGCTTGTACGACGAGGAGGCGGTCTGGCCCTTGGTGACGGGCTCGGTCTCCACCACTTCCAGTGTCACGCGCTGCGGCAGCTGGATCGCGACCGGATTGCCTTCGTGCATCGAGAGCTTCACGGTCATGTTCTCCTGCAAATACGGCGCAGACGAGCCGACGATCTCCTTGGAGACCTGGACCTGGTCGTAGCTGTCGTTGTTCATGAAGTGGAAGCCGTCGGCGTCCTCATAGAGGTAGTTGTAATTGTGGTCCTCGACGGTGGCCTTCTCGACCTGGTCGGTGGTCTTGTAGCGCTCCGACACCTTCACGCCATCGCCGATGCGGCGCATTTCGATCTGGCTGACGGGCGTGCCCTTGCCGGGATGAATGTTTTCGGCGGAGAGGACCACATAGAGCTTGCCATCCTGCTCGATGATGTTGCCCTTGCGGATGGAACTGGCGATGACTTTCAAAGGTGTTTTCCTGAATTTGAGAAGCGGGGGCGCAAACCGGACCGGCAGCCCCTCGGCCGTGGCGGCGATTTCGGGCTGCAACATACTGATTTGTCCCTGAGATGCCAGTCTTTTGCGGCCGAATTCGGCAGTTTGCCGGCCGTTCCAGCCGCCCGAATCCAGGCCGCTAGCCGAGGCTGCGCATGGACAATGCGGGCTTCTTTCGACAAGAAGGGACACGCTTCGCTGAGTTCCGCTGCGACCAAGGGCGTGTCGACCATGTATTCGTATGGAATCAAGGATTTGCGCCGGGCTCTTCATTCGGAGCGGTGGCTTGTTGATGTCGAATCCACAACCGTCGGGGTTGCCGGTCGATGACAGCCCATGACCAGCCCTCGGCGTGGTGGACGCCGTCAAGGTACGCAGACCGCAGGCCCTTCCTGCAGGCGCGGACCGCGATCACGCGGGCGCTCCGGGTCTGGTTCGAGGAGCAGGGCTTTGCCGAGGTCGAGACCGCCATCCTGCAGATCTCGCCGGGCAACGAGACGCATCTGCACGCCCCGCGCACCGAGCTCAGGCGCCCCGATGGCTCAGCTGCGCCGCGCTATCTGCGCACCTCGCCCGAGTTCGCCTGCAAGAAGCTGCTCGCCGCCGGCGAGCCAAAGATCTACGAGTTCGCGCGGGTGTTCCGCGATCGCGAGCGCGGCGACCTGCATCTGCCTGAATTCACCATGCTGGAATGGTACCGCGTCAATGCCGGTTACGACGCCATCATGGCCGACACGATCGTGGTGATCGCCCATGCGGCGCAGGCGACCGGGATCGGCCGGTTTTCCTTCCGCGGCAGGACCGCCGATCCGTTTGCCGAGCCGGAGCTGCTGACGGTTGCCGCAGGTTTCGAGCGCTTCGCCGGCATCGACCTGCTCGCCACGATCTCGGGCGGCGAGGGCGACCGAACGGTGCTGGCGTCTGCCGCGCGGGAGCGGGTGCGGATCGCCGATGACGACACCTGGTCTGATATTTTCAGCAAGGTGCTGGTCGAGCATGTCGAGCCTCATCTCGGGCAGGGCCGCCTGACGGTGCTGTTCGAGTATCCATCGCCGGAGGCTGCGCTGGCGCGCACCAAGGCGGGCGAGCCGCGTGTCGCCGAGCGCTTCGAGGTCTATGCCTGCGGGGTCGAGCTTGCCAACGGCTTCGGCGAATTGACCGATGCGGCCGAGCAGCGCCATCGTTTCACCGCAGCGATGGACGAGAAGGCCCGCCGCTACGGCGAGCGTTACCCGCTCGACGACGATTTCCTTGCCGCCGTCGGCCAGATGCCGGAAGCGAGCGGCGTCGCGCTCGGCTTCGACCGGCTGGTGATGCTGGCGAGCGGCGCGCCAAGAATTGACCAGGTGGTCTGGACGCCACCTGCAGGAGAGCCATGAACAGGATCGATCCGAAACTTGCGGCGACGCTGCGCCAGCCGCGAGAGCTGGCCGATGCCGGCCTCGTGCCGCTCGCAGCACTTGCCGAGCTCGAACAGGTGGCTGCGCGCTACGCGGTCGCGGTGACGCCGGAGCTCGCGGCGCTGATCGACCCGGACGACGCCAACGACCCGATCGCGCGGCAGTTTGTCCCGAGCGCTGACGAGCTCGTGGAGCAGCCGGGCGAGAACGCCGATCCGATCGGCGACGATGCGCATTCGCCGGTCGCCGGCATCGTGCATCGCTATCCGGACCGGGTGCTGTTCAAGCTCGTCCATGTCTGCGCGGTCTATTGCCGGTTCTGTTTCCGGCGCGAAATGGTCGGGCCGGGCAAGGCCTCGGCCTTGTCCGACGATGCCTACCGCGCCGGGCTGGAGTACATCCGTGCCCATCAGGAAGTCTGGGAAGTGATCCTGACCGGCGGCGATCCCTTGATGCTGTCACCGCGCAGGCTGTCCGAGATCATGGCCGATCTCGCTGCCATCGATCATGTGAAGATCATCCGCCTGCACAGTCGCGTCCCGATCGCCGATCCCGAACGCATCACGCCCGACATGGTCGCTGCGCTACGGGTCGAGGGGGCGACGACCTGGATCGCGATCCACGCCAACCATCCGCGTGAACTCGCCGCCAATCCCCGCGCGGCGTGCGCGCGCCTTGCCGACGCCGGCATCCCGTTGGTGAGCCAGTCCGTCCTGCTGCGCGGCGTCAATGACGATGCCGCGACGCTCGCGGCGCTGATGCGCGCCTTCGTCGAGTGCCGGATCAAGCCCTATTATCTGCATCACGGCGACCTTGCGCCCGGCACCGCGCATTTGCGCACCACGATCGAGGCCGGGCAGGACTTGATGCGGGCATTGCGCGGACGCGTCTCCGGATTGTGCCAGCCGGATTACGTGCTCGACATTCCCGGCGGCTACGGCAAGGCGCCGATCGGTCCGACCTATTTGTCGCAGCCAGCTTCCCGCGAACGTGAAGATTCGCCGGAAAGGCAGTACCGCATCGTCGATTATTGCGGCGACGTTCATCTCTACCCGCCGCAATCCTGAGGGGTGATGGGCGGGGCTGGGGATGGACGGCAGCAGCCACCCGAGGACGAGGGCGGCCGCAGCGTGGAAAATGCTGTGATGTTCGGCTTCTTTGTGGTGCTGGTCGCCGCGGCAATCTGGCTCCTTGGCGCGATGGCCGATATACGGAAGGTCCAGGATTGCGCAGCGCAAGGGCGACGCAACTGTGCTACCGTCGAGGTGCCGGAACGGGCGCGATAGGATTGAGAAGCGGAGACGCGAGATGCGGAAGACAGTTTTGTTGATGGCTCTGATGGCGGTTGCGGTTGGAGCGCCCCAGGTTGGAACGTCCCAGGCATGGGCGCAGCAGCAGGGCGGATCGTCCTCCATGCAGAAGAATTCGGGCGGCGTACCGGAAGCGCCGATCGGACATCGTCAGCCGCGCCGCGGCGACGTTGGCAATGAGAAGAATATCAGCGATCCGAACAGTCAGGCCAACAAGGAAGACGCGGCGCTCGACAAAAAGATCAAGAGCATCTGCCGCGGCTGCTAGGCTGCGGAAGAGATCGGCGGAGCGCGATGCACGCACGCTCCGCCGGCAACGCTCAATCCGTCCGGCCACGTCAGGCCGAACGCTCCTGCAGTCCGTCACGCCGCACGCTGCGCCTGGCGTCGACGGCATCGGCCAGCCGCTTCAGAACATCCGCCGTTGTCGCGAGATCGATGCAGCCGTCGGTGATGCTCTGGCCGTAGGTCAGCGGCTTGCCCGGCACGACGTCCTGACGTCCGGCAACGAGGTTGCTCTCGATCATCACGCCCATGATGCGCTGCTCGCCGCTTGCGACCTGCTTGGCGATGTCGGCGGCAACGACCGGCTGGTTCTCCGGCTTCTTGCTGCTGTTGGCATGGCTGGTGTCGATCATCAGCCGCGCTGCGACACCGGCGTGGCCGAGCTCGATGGCGGCCGCATCGACGCTCGCTGCATCATAGTTCGGCACGCGTCCGCCGCGCAGGATGACATGGCAGTCCTCGTTGCCGCTGGTCGCGGCGATCGCCGAACGGCCACCCTTGGTGACCGCCATGAAATGATGCGGGTGCGAGGCCGACTTCACCGCGTCCGCCGCGATCCGCACACCGCCGTCGGTGCTGTTCTTGAAGCCGACCGGGCACGACAGGCCGGACGCCAGCTCGCGGTGGATCTGGCTCTCGGTGGTGCGCGCGCCGATCGCGGCCCAGGAGACCAGGTCGGCGATGTATTGCGGCGTCGTCATGTCGAGGAATTCGGTGCCGGCCGGCAGGCCGAGATTGTTCACGGCCGACAGCACGTTGCGGGCGAGCCGCAGGCCCTTGTTGATGTCGAAGCTGTTGTCGAGATCGGGGTCGTTGATCAGCCCCTTCCAGCCGACGGTGGTGCGCGGCTTCTCGAAATAGACCCGCATCACGATCTCGAGGCGGTCGGTGAGCCGTTCGCGCAGGCTGGCGAGACGCTCGGCATAATCGACGGCCGCCGCGGGATCGTGAATGGAGCAGGGGCCGACGACGACCAGCAGGCGGTCATCGGTGCCGTTCAGGATCGCGTGGATGGCGTTGCGGGCGCCCATCACGACGCGGGTCGCCGTCAGGGTGCGCGGGACCTCCCGCATCACCTCTTCGGGCGTGCTCAGCTCTTTCAATTCCTTGATGCGAAGATCGTCTGTCGTACTCAACACGGCTGGCTCCTTTGGATTTTTGGGACCTGCCGGCAAACAAAAAGCCGCCAGGTCTGGCGGCTTGTTTTGGACGTTTGCTGCAATTCTTCAGATTGAGCGCGATCCTCCTGCCGCCAGCGAGCTGTCGTAGCTAAAGTACCAAAAATAGCTGGTGGCGACGGTGATCATGGGCGGCTCTATAGCCCAGGGATTTCGACCTGTCACCCCTCAAATCCGGGAGGGGAGCCAGTTCGCCGTCAGGTGTTGCGCGCGGCCAACGCCATACCTATGAGGGTGGCGCCGCCGAACATCAGATTGAGGCCGACCAGAAGCCCGATCGCCCAGCCCGCCGACTCAGGCAGGCCCGCGATGATGAAGAAGGCGACGAGGATATCCATCAGGCCGGCGATCAAGAGCCAGGACCAGCGTCCCGACAATTCGCGGCGGTGCTCCAGCGCGTACATAATGGTAGCGACGCCCTCGGCGACGAAATAGGCGCCGATCACGATAGTCAGCGTCAGCACGCCCTGCATCGGGTGGGCGAGCAGCACCATGCCGGCCAATGCGGCGAGCGCGGCCGAGATCAGCGACCACCAGAAGCCCGGTATGTTGCGCGCCCAGAAGGTCACGATCAGCCCACCGATGCCTGAGATCAGGAACATCCAGCCGAGGAAGACCGTGACGGCGAGGCTCGCGAATGTCGGCACGATCATCGCCGCGATGCCGAGGATGACGAGCAGCATGCCTTCGAACAGGAACGCCTTCCAGTGCTGCTTGACCGCCGCCTGCATCTCCGATCGCAGTTTGTCGAGATCGTTGGACAGGGTCATCACGGCTCTCCAAATCTGCAACTGAAAAGTCTGCAACGGCAAAGTCTGCGGGCGTGCAGCGTATCCTAGCTCTGGCCCGGCGCGGACGGAAAGCCCTCCGCGGCGGTTCGCATCCGGTTGCGGCCGAGGAAATACACGGCGGTGGTCGCGATCAGCAGCGCCAGCCCGATCAGGATCGAGGTGAAGCCGATCGGGACCAGGATGAACGACGCATTGCGCTCGGGATTGACGTACCAGTGATGCAGCGACGTGAGCAGGAAGGCGACTCCTGCAAAACCGGCGCCGCCGCCGACCAGCAGCAGCGCCCACATCCGCCGCAACTGGCTGAGCCGCTCGCGCGCAACGTCGGTGCGCGGGGCATGATGCCGGCCGAGGCGGCGCACCAGGCGGATCGCAAAGCCGATCGAGGAGAAGCCGACCAAGACGCTCGCCGAACCGAGCAGCAGGCGCGTGGTCGGGCTAAGATCGGGAATCCGCTGCAGCGAGAGCAGCGGAAAGTCGAAGGCCGCGTGCAGCAGGACGGGCGCGACCAGCACCAGCGTCCAGTTGGTGATGCGCGCCCAGTCGCGGTGACCCCGGTACGCGCCAAGCGCGCCACCCGAGCGCGCAATCGCAAGGTAGGCGCCGGCGATGATGCCGAGCGCGCCGTGAAACGGCACGGTGAGCACGCTGCGCAACGCCGCAAGCGCGCGCCACATGTCCTTGTGCTGAACGAGATAGGCGAGGTTCTCGTAAGCCGCAAATCCGAGGCCCGCGGCCGCGCCATAGACCACCGTATCCATCGGATCGGCGAAGGCGCGCCGCCGCGTCGAAATCACGACGATGACGAGAACCTTGACGATCTCCTCCGGCGCCGCGACACCGAACAGCGCGCGGACCGCCTGCGTCGCCCAGGGATTGTCGGGAATGGCGAGCAGCGCGTTGAAAGGAATTCGCGCCAGCCCAAGCAGCGAGATGCTGGCCGCGCCGAGCACGAAGGCGAGCCAAACCTGCACCGGCGGCCCCGGACGCTCGTCGGCGGCAATCACCAGCCACAGCACTAGCAGTGCGGGTGCGATGGCGGCAGCGCCGATCACAGTCGGAAGCGACTCAAGCAACAACATGAGCCGGAAGGCCCCTTTTATGGCACCAAAGCGATGCGTATTGAAGAAATGGCAGCAAGTTCAGCGGATTGCAAATCAGACAACCGGGAAATCGGCTCGGCTGATGCCGTTCTCGTGTCCAATATGCCACGGTTGCCGGCGAAAGCGCGGCGTGAGCCTCGATCGGCTCAAAGCAAGGGCCGACGGCCGGCTGCCGGGCAGTTCCTGGCAGCGAAACGCCCCGTGCGGCGTACCAGGCGCAGAACCTCAGCACCGAACTGTGATCGGGTGACGATCCGTCGGTCCAGCCAGCCAGCTTGCTTGAATGCCGCGAGCGGCGCGCCGACGTCGTGTCGGGGTGAGATCGGGGGCACAGCGAGGTGGCTCTCGGCACGATGAGATCACCGACCCGCAGATGGGGCGAACTTCACGGCGCGTGGCCGCAGCGCGACGTGGTGGCGGCAAGTTTCGGCACCGCGTGGCTTTCCGTGGGCTATAATGTCGCGGGCAAGGCGACTGATCCGGTAAAAGCTAAAGATGTCTTCGATTGATTCCGCTGTGATCGTTCTTGCCGTGATCGCCCTGTTTGCGGCGTTTGTAAACGGTGCGCTGGGTTACGGGTTTTCCTCGCTTACCGTGCCGGTCGCGCTTGTCTTCTACACCAACCGTGTCCTCAATCCTGCGGTCGTCATCGTCGAAGTCTTCGTCAATCTGTATGTTCTGTGCATCAATCTGAGCGGCGTTCCGGCGGTGTGGCGACGCGTGCTGCCCATTCTCATCGGCATGCTGCCCGGCATCGCCGTCGGAGCTTTTGCGCTGACGTCACTGCAACCCGGCTGGATCAAATTCGCCACCTACTCGATCATTCTGCCGCTGATCCTGGTGCAGGCAGCCGGCTGGCGGAAGCCGATCCAGTCGAAGTGGCTCGTCGGCCTGCCGTTCGGAACGGCGCTCGGAGTGCTGTACTCGGTCACGACCATCTCGGGACCGCCGCTGGCGATCCTCTTCAACAATCAGGGCCTGGTGAAAGACGAGTTTCGGGCCGGTCTCGCACTGGTGCGGGTGACGGAGTCCGGCCTGACCGCGATCGCGTACTACAAGCTCGGTCTGTTCATCGAGGAGAGCCGGAGCATCTTGTTCGTGCTCGTTCCCTGCGTGGTCGTCGGCATTCCGTTCGGGGCCTGGATGATCCGGCGGCTGGATGCCGAGACGTTTCGCCGGATCTGCATGAGCTTCGATGCGTGGGTCGTGGGATTCGGTCTGTCGCGCGTGTTGGTCGAAGTGAATTTGGTGGGAAGCCCGTGGGCCTACAGCGTCATGGCCGGCACGATCCTGATCGACATCTGCTTGTTGTATGTCTTCTTCACCGCGCGGAGAGGGATCGCGCAGGGCCCGCACGCGTTGGCGCCGATGAGATCCGGCCTAGGGGCGGCCCAACCTGATGCCGACAATGCCGCGGGGCGGCGTTCGCAAGGTGGCTAGAGCTTTTCCACCTCGCGCGAAGGCGCTCTAACCTGCCAGCAGGCGCCGGCAGGTTTCGACGAATACCTCGGCGCCCGTGACGATATCGGCGTCGTCAGTGTTCTCGCTCCAGTGATGGCTGATGCCGCCGATCGACGGCACGAACAGCATCGCGGCCGGCATGATGGTGGCGAGGACCTGGGCGTCGTGGCCGGCGCCGCTCGGCATCCGGATTGATTTGCCGCCGGCGCAGGCCGCGCTCGCAGCCTCGATTGCATCCTGAAAGGCGGGCGTCATCATCGCGGGCACGCCGGTGCGGATGCGCTCGACCTTCACGCCGCAGCGGCCCTGCGCGTTGGCGTCTTTCGCCAGCTGATGCAGGTGCGCCTCGAGCCGCGCGACCACCGCAGGATTGTCGTCGCGGATCTGGAACAGCATCTCGGCGCGGCCTGGGATAATACTCGGCGCGCCGGGGTCCAGCGTGATGCGGCCGGTGGTCCAGACCGTGCGCGGTCCGCACAGGGCAGGGAAGCTGTCGTCGATCGCGACGCAGAACCGCGCCAGCGCCAGGCCGGCATCGCGGCGCACCGCCATTCGCGTGGTGCCGGCGTGGTTCTGCTCGCCGGCGAAGGTGATGCGATATTGCCAGATGCCGACGATCGAGGTGACGACGCCGATCTTGAGTCCGCTGCTTTCCAGCGTGTCGCCTTGCTCGATATGCGCTTCGAGATAGCCGATATGGCGACCTTGTTCAGCGGTGACGCGCGGGCGGCCGGCGAAGCCCGCATCGTGCAACGCGCCTCGCATGGTGCGATCGCTGGAGCGATCGCGCGCCGCCTCGATGTCGGCCTCGGTCACCGCACCGGCAAACGACCGGCTGCCGAGGAAGCTGCCGAAATGGCCCTCCTCGTCGCACCAAGCGGCGACCTCGACCGCGCCGTCGATGCCGGGATCGCCGTTGATGACGCGCGCGGCCTCCAGCGCATAGATCACGCCGAGCGGCCCGTCGAGCCAGCCTGCATGGTTCTGGCTTTCGAGATGCGAACCAGCGAGCAGCTTCGGTCCCGCTTTCGCGCTGGTGCCGAACACGTTGCCGATGCCGTCGATCGTCGCGGTGAGACCGGCATCGGGCAGGTGCGTCGCAAGCCAGTCGAGCGAGCGCAGATGCGGCTCCGAAAATGTCGGCTTGTGTACGCCGGTCTTGTAGGCGCCGATCGCACGCAGCGCATTGAGATCGGCGAGCACGCGCTTGCCGTCGAAGCGACCGTTGATGCCTGGCATGGTTGGACTACTCCGGATTAGCGTCTTGGTGCCTCAATCCCGTCTTGATGCGGTCGCGGTTGGATGCGACGGAACAATCAGGGTGAACGATTTCTTAGCGGTTCTGCTCTTAGTTCGCAGGACTGATGTCGCGGTACGAATAGCGTGTGAGTGTGATCATGTCTGCATTCAGGAACTGGGCCGGCAAGGCCGCTGTGCTGTTTCTTCCGATCGCGCTCGGCGCCTGCGCGCAATATTCGCAGCAATACAGCATGACGACCCCGCCGCCGGGAGCCGGTCCGCTCGCCTGGGACGGCGCCGGGCAGGATCCCAACCGCCCGCCAACGCGACGCCATACCCGGAATGCGTCACCGGCCGCAGAGACGCAATTGTCGGAAGGGGATGCCGACGACCGGTTGGCGCGCAAGCTCGTGATCTGTAGCACCTGCATCAAGCAGACGCCGGCGGTGGCGGCAGCGCAGCCGAGCAATCGTCAGGACGTCGCCAGCAATCACTAGCCGGCCGGGCACAGCGGGTGAGCGGCTGCGTACCGCGCGTGCCGTTGCCGGCATCCATCCGGCCCGCAGGCCATAGTTAGGCCACGATATCGTTCGATGCGCAGGCCCATGTCGTTCCGTCGATTCATTGTTCCCGCCATCGTCGTCGCGCTTGCGGCCGCGATCCTGATTCATGCCGGCGGTTCGCGGGCTCATGCCCATGTGCCGTCGCATTGCGGCTTCTGGACCTCGATCGAGGCCGGATTGTCCTGCAAGTGACCTCAGGGGCGATGGTCTGCGGGTGATCCGGGCGGCAATCCCGGAAAAGCGTTCTGAACGCTTGCCCGTCCGCCCAATCGCCACTATACGTTCGCCCGTCGCGGCCGGGTGCAGGTCACGGCCAGTCCGGCCTATCTCACGTCTAACGTATTGATTTGCCGGGAGTTTTGCTCCCTTCGTCTATCGGTTAGGACGCCACCCTTTCACGGTGGAGAGAGCGGTTCGATTCCGCTAGGGAGCGCCACAAGCGCCAAACGGGAAATCCAGCAGACTCAACGAATTATCGCGCCGGCGAAGGCCTTGCCATGCGGTTCGGCTCGCTGTGAACAACGGTACGATCACTGCAATCCGTCGATCTTTCTCAACCCTTTGGTAAGCCCGCGGCGATACGGCTGGGCCGGGGATGATGTGATGGCTTTAGGGTCCAAGAAGCGCGAAACGCGCAAATCGCTGCGTCAATCCGGCTGGATCACGCTCGACGGCGGATTCGCCGCGCGGCCTTGCGTGGTCGAGGATATTTCCTCGTCGGGCGCGAAGATCACCGTTGAGGACAACAACACGCTGCCGGCCAAGCTGCGGCTGGCGTTTTCGCGCGATGCCCGCACCGGGCGCGCCTGCGAAGTGGTCTGGCGCGAGGGCAGGACGTTCGGCGTCAGATTCGTGCGCTAGCCTGATCGTCCGACGCGCGATAAAAGGCGGGATGCGCAAGAGCTGCTTCGCCATCCTCGCCGTGCTGCTTCCCGCCGCTGCGTTCGCGCAAGCCGGCGACCGCCGCAACTTCCAGACACCGCCCGATGCCGGCCGGACGCTGCCGTCGAAATCCGCGACGCGGAGCAATCCCTGCGCGTCGTTCGGACCGGGCTTCGTCAAGGTCGAGGGCTCGGACACCTGCGTGAAGCTCGGTGGGGCCGTTAGTGTCGGTGCGGGGGTGTCCAGCGGACGCTGAGCGGCTTGCCGCTCACGACATCGGCGGCGCGACGATGCGAACGAAGGCCGGCCGCTGCGCGATCTCTCCGAACCAGCGTTCGAGATGCGGCAGCTTCGGCCTCGTCACGCCCTCGACACCGAACCAGCGCCGCGCAAAGGCGCCGAGCGCGATGTCGGCGATCGTGAACTGATCGCCCTCGACATAGCGGCGGCCTGCAAGCTGCGCCTCGACGACGCGCCACACAAGGCCGGCGGCATCGGCGTCCTTCTGGCTCTGGATCATGTCGCGCTTGTCCGGCGCCGTGCGCACCAGTCCCCAGAACAGCGGGCGCTCGACCGGTTGCAGCGTCGACAGCGTCCAGTCGAGCCAGCGGTCGACGGCGGCGCGCGTCTTCGGCGTCTGCGGATAGATCGGCGAGCCCTGACCGTAGGCCAGGCAGAGATAGCGCATCACCGAATTGGATTCCCACAGCACGTAGTCGCCGTCGACCAGCGTCGGGACGCGGCCGTTGGGATTCATCGCGAGATAATCAGGCTGATCGTTCTTGCCGAACTGCATGCCGGCATCGATGCGCTGATAGGGCAGCTCGAGCTCGGCGAGACACCAGAGCACCTTTTGCACATTGACCGAATTGGGCCGGCCCCAGATCGTCAGTTGCGGCTTGCTGTCCATCACGCGTCTTCTTCCCGCTGTTGCGCTTTGCGCGCGTTGTTAGCCGAACCGTCACCGAAAATCGCGGGTTGAATTGTACCGAGCGCAAAAAAAGAGGCTCCGCCGCGTACGGCAGAGCCTCGTCGAGATCAGTCAAAGCGCAGTCAGTGGCCGAACAGCAACCACAGCACGATGATCACCGGGATCGGCACACCCAACAGCCAAAGCAAAAGTCCTTTTCCCATCTCATTGCCTCCTCGCATTCCTCTTGTGAGGAGGCAACGTCAACCAAAGTGCCATGTTCCTCGCGATCGCTCCGCACATCGCCGATGGAAAGACACGGATTAGGAACGTGCGCGCGGGCGCGGCGTTTACCAGTGCCCGGTGTTCGGCATCGAGGCCCATGGTTCGGCCGGTGCCTTCGGATCGCCCTTCTGCAGGATCTCGATCGAGTGCAGGTCCGGCGAACGCACGAACGCCATGTTGCCGTCGCGCGGTGGACGATTGATGGTGACGCCCATCTTCATCAGCTTCTCGCAGGTCGCGTAGATATCGTCGACCTCGTAGGCGAGATGGCCGAAATAGCGGTCCTCGCCGTATTTCTCCTCGTCCCAATTGTAGGTCAATTCGACCAGCGGCGCGCCGCGACTTGGCGGCAGCGACTTGAGCAGATGGAGGTCCTCCTCCGCGCAGAGGAACACGAGCGTGAAGCGGCCCTTGTCATTGTCGATGCGGCGCACTTCCTTCAGCCCCAGCGCGTCCTGATAGAATTTCATCGCGACATCGAGATTGCGGACGCGCAGCATGGTGTGCAGATAGCGCATTTTCTTGTCCTCCTGGGAATTGCGAGATTTTGTTTGGCTCGGGCGAGACGGGTCAAGAAATAGCAGCAAAACGCGACGCCGGGCAGGGGCTTGCACGACTTTTGCCGACCGTTCGCAGCGGTTGGGCTCTCAAGCTTTCGCGAGCCTTTGTATTGAGCGACCGGCGACGTGCGCATGCCGCACGCGATACGAGAAAGCCCCGCCCAGGAAAATTCTGGAACGGGGCTTTCGTGGTCGAGCCTTGGAGGCACGGCCATCTATCTCATCGAATGCCCATCACGGCCAATCAAGGATGCGCGAGTTGGACCTCATCTAAAAGTAAAACCCCGCGAGCGGGGCTCGCGAGGTCTGATGCCGGCCGGCCTTGGGGAGATCGTGCCGGCAACCGAATACTCAACGATGCTCGCGCCGGCAGGTTCCAGCATCCCAAAAATAGAAAGCCCCGCAGGCTGGATGCGGGGCTTTCCCAGTTGACGGACTGGGGATCTCTCAGGGCGTGAGCCGTCAACTGTTGGGGACCAAACTTAAGGTTGAATTTACAAAATGCAACAGCGCCGCGTAGACGGAATATCCTCGTCCCACAGCGCTGCGCCAAACACTGGGCCCTGAAATCCCCAGCGCACATATGTCTTGGCACCGCGCAAAAGGTTCAAAGGAAAGCCCGGCGAGGGGATTTGCGGCGCCGCCCAACGGCTGCCGGGACGGTGGGTCCGAGGTCACGCGCGCCATGTGTCGGCGCGCTGCCAGGTGTACAGTGCAAGCGCCGCAAAGCTGGTTGCGATCTCACACCTTGATGTCGAGAAGGGTCTCGACGGCATCGCGATCGGCCTTGTTCTTGGCGGCGAAGACGTCGAGCACGTCCTCGCTGATGACGTGCGGCTGCTGCTTCGCCGTTTGATCGACGACAAGGTGCACTCTGGCTTGCGTGACTTCGACAGGTACGGGGTAAATGAGCATGGCTCTCTCCCTCCGGCTGTCGAAGCCTGTCAGGGCTTTCTTAACGATTTGTAAGCGCGTGAACCGGCGCCTGCGGCTCGAATCGGCGGCCGGCCGCTCGCCTGCCGCCCTGCCTGGGGCCATACTGGGGGCCGTTTGGGACCGGACGGCGCGATCGATGAGGAACGGGCTCTATTCGATCCACATCCATATGTTGGACGGGGTGCGGGGCCGCGACAGTGGTGTCCTGATCCTGCGCGATGGCCTGCTGCTCGGAGGCGGACCGTATTTCTGGTCGATCGGCGCCTATACGGTGGGTGAGGGCACCTGGAAGGGGCATCTCAGGACCAACCAGCATTCCCCGCTTTCCGATCCGTTTGCCCGGCCGCTGTTCGCGGGGCAGGAAGTGACGAGCGGCTTTTCCGGCACCTTCAGCGGTGACCGGGCCGAAGTGTTCGGGACAGTGCTGGTTGGAACCCGCAGCCTGAGCTTTCATGCAACCCTGAAAAGGCTGGCCGACGCCTGATTGCGGCGAGCTGTGGACGAGTGCGCAGCAAGCTCCGTATTTTGCTAGGCAAAAGGCTTCGCCGAAGCTGTGGATTTGCTGCGGACAGGCCCGGGATATCGTTGTGGAATGTCGCGACACATCGCCCGGCGACCCGATACCGGGCCACCGCTAACCCTACCGGGTTAGGTTAAGAGCGGCATCGCGTTGTCACCACCTGCAATTGCAGTTGAGATGGCTGCAGGTGACAGCCATGACGCCGTCGTTCCATAGCGCTGACAGACCGACCCACCGACGCGTGATGGTGGTGGGTTTGCTGCTCTGCTTAGCCTTTGTCGCGATCAGCTTCTGGCTTCGGCCGCAGCCTGAGGGTGGCAAGATACTGGTGAAAGCGGACCGGCTGGTCCGCACGGCGGGAGAGGCGCGCAAGTCAAATTAGAATTGGCAAGCTGAGCCGCCCTCGGCGCTCAGTCCGGCAGCTTCCCGTTCGGGTGCCCGTGATACATCGCGATGCCGACAAAGCCGGCAAAGCCCATCACGTTCAGCAGCAGTTCCATCCACGCCGGCATCGATGCCAACCTCACTCAACTCAAGCTTACCATTGAGGTTGTGTTTTTGTTCCAACGATAACCGATGGTAGATTTGCGCCATCGCATGGCTGCGGAACCCGAACCGCCATTTCGCTGCAACCATCCCAGTGTGCCCGCGTTGATGCCCATAACCACGTGAGGAGGTTTGCCATGAAAAAGACATTGGCAGTTTTGGCGACGGTTGCGACGGTGGGCGCAACGATGGTCAGCGCGCCGGCGCAGGCGCGTCATATCGGACCCGGCTTGGCTTTCGGCTTGGCCGCCGGCGCACTGGCCGCAGGCGCGGCCGGTGCTTATTACGGCCCACGCTATTACGGTCCCGACTATGGCTATTATTATGGCCCGCGTTACGGCTACTACGACGACGGGTACGCCTATTATCGCGGTCCGTACTATCGGCACCACTATTATCGCCATTACTGGTGACGGCGAGGAGCCCGGAGCACATCGCTCCGGGCTTTCTCAATTGCGCGTCATGGTGTGATCGCGCGTCAGCGCATTCGCAGCTATTCGCCGGCGAGCGCCCGGTCGGCGCGACGTCACGCGCTCTTGCGTTGCAATCCACTCCAGACATTGCCGAGCGTATTGTCGTAATACTCCTGGCGATCGCGCTCGAACTTCTGCTGCGTCGCCCGGAAGCTGGCAACGCGTGCGACGATCTCTTCGCGCTCGCGCGCGACACGGTTTTCCAGATCGGTCATTGCCCATCCTCTTGGTCGTGGTCCTATCCCGGCGCATTGGCGTCGATGAATTGGGCGTCAATGCGGAGCGGGCAGTGCGGGATTGTGATGATGCTGGGGCGGCAGAGGAGCGACGCAGCCGATGAGCCGGCGGAGCAGCTCGTCGTCGCAGTCCGATCGCGCGCGTGAGGGTTGAGCGCGCAATCGCTCCGGCCATGCTATAGTCGCCGCCGGTCAACCGGATCATTCCCAGTGATTGCAAAAGACTTGCGCAGCGGCGTCGAGCAGCTCGGCAACATGATTGCCGAGGCATCGTCGATCGTGCCCTTCACCGGGGCGGGTATCTCCACCGAGTGCGGCATTCCCGATTTCCGCTCGCCTGGCGGGCTGTGGACGCGCAACCGCCCGATTCCGTTCGACGAGTTCGTGGCCAGTCAGGAGGCGCGCGACGAGTCGTGGCGGCGGCGCTTCGCGATGGAACCGACATTTGCGGCCGCCAAGCCGGGGCGCGGGCATCGCGCACTCGCGCAGCTTTACCGGGCCGGCAAGGTTCCTGGCATCATCACCCAGAACATCGACAATCTGCATCAGGCGTCGGGCTTCAAGGCCGATGATGTCATCGAACTGCACGGCAACACCACCTACGCCCGCTGCATCGGTTGCGGCAAGGACTACGATCTTGCGTGGGTGAAGCTGCACTTCGACAAGACCGGTGGTGCGCCGGACTGCGCGGAGTGCGGCGATCCGGTGAAGACCGCGACGATTTCGTTCGGGCAGTCGATGCCCGAGGATGCGATGCGCCGCGCGGCGGAACTCTCGCGGCAGTGCGACCTGTTCCTTGCGATCGGGTCGTCGCTGGTGGTGTGGCCCGCTGCAGGCTTTCCGATGATGGCGAAGGAGAGCGGTGCGCGGCTCGTGATCATCAACAACGAGCCGACCGATCAGGACGACGTCGCCGACCTGGTGATCCGCCATGACATTGGCGACACGCTTGGTCCTTTCGCAGGCAATTGACGCCTGATTGATTCGCGGCTGTGCAAGCCTGTTCATAGTTCCCGCAAGAATCGTTTTTTAGCTATGCCCCGCAAGCGGGAGTGTTATCTTTTGGTTGAGAGATTCGCGCAGCGTCCAAATGAGTTGGTCATGGAAAGCAGCGTGTACAGGGTGCGCCGCAACGTCGGCGCTCTGCATTTGACGTGTGGGGTCCGGGGTCATGGGGTCGGACGGATTTGAGTCCAAGAAGCTCGGCGGACCGCCGATCGGCGGAGTTGGGCAAGGCAGGATTGCGCAAGGCGAGTATGGCAGCGCGCCGCGCGATCCGGCGCTGGATGCCTTCTCCGGTCTCGGCGACGCCGCGGCCAACCTCGTCGAAGTCTCCGGCGTCATCAAATGGTTCGATGCGTCGAAGGGATACGGCTTCATCGTCCCCGACAATGGCTGGCCTGACATCCTCCTGCACGTGACGGTGCTGCGGCGCGACGGCTACCAGACCGCCTATGAGGGCGCGCGGCTCGTTGTCGAATGCGTGCAACGCGCGAAGGGCTACCAGGCCTTCCGCATCGTCTCGATGGACGAGTCGACCGCCATCCATCCGGCGCAGATGCTGCCGCCGCGAACCCATGTCACCGTGACCGCGACCAGCGGGCTCGAGCGTGCACAGGTCAAGTGGTTCAACCGACTGCGCGGCTTCGGCTTCGTGACTTGCGGGGAGGGCACGCCCGACATCTTCGTGCACATGGAGACGCTGCGCCGCTTCGGCATGACCGAGCTGCGCCCCGGCCAGTATGTGCTGGTGCGGTTCGGGCCCGGCTCCAAGGGCATGATGGCCGCCGAGATCCACCCGGAGACCGGCCCCTCGGCGCTGTCGTCGCACTGAGCCCGGAGCCGGACGCCCTGACGGAAACGTGAGCCTCCGGCGAGCCGTCTGAGCTCTGGCATTTGCCGCAATCATCGGGTTAGGGTCCGCCGGAAAATCTTCCCCGGTGTGAGTATTTGTCGATGAATTTCGATTGCATGGTTGGGCGGCTCCGCCCGTGGCTGTTGGCCTCCCTCGTCATGGTGTTCGGCGCGCTGCTGGTCCCGGCCGCGCAGGCGGCCAGCGTCCAGCCGCTCGAGATCGTCACCAAGTCAGGCGTGCACGTCTTCTCCGTCGAAATGGCGACCACTGAGCAGGAGAAGGAGACCGGCCTGATGTACCGCAAGGAGCTCGCGGACGGCAAAGGCATGCTGTTCGACTTCACGCCGGAGCAGGAGGTGTCGATGTGGATGAAGAACACCTACATCTCACTCGACATGATCTTCATCCGCGCCGACGGGCGCATCCTGCGGATCGCCGAAAACACCGAGCCGATGTCGACCAAGATCATTCCATCACGCGGGCTCGCCAAGGGCGTTCTTGAGGTGATTGCCGGCACCGCGCAGAAATACGGCATCCAGCCCGGCGACCGGGTCGGCCACCCGCTGTTCGGCGGCCACTAGGCTCTCTGTTCCTTTGCGCTTTCCGGCCAGGAAACCGCTGCCAATCTTCGAGCCGGAGGTCCCGCACCGGTGCCTTGCTGGCGCTGGCTGAAGCGTGTATCCACGGGCTTCTCGGAAATGTCGGGGTATAGCGCAGCCTGGTAGCGCGGCAGTTTTGGGTACTGCAGGTCGTTGGTTCGAATCCAGCTGCCCCGACCATTTAAATCGAGCGCCGGACTGAAGCCTCGCGGCTCCCGCTCGCTGCAACTCCAGCCGCCCGGGCGCTGACCAGATCAACGAGCCGGCGGGTTGTAGCGATCCAGGATCACGGTTCTTGAGCCGCTCGCCGATGGTCGCGAGATCGCGTCGTCGAATTTGTGATAGCGGTCGAACTGCTGCTGCTGATCGCGCAGATGTGGCGCGTCCGCGGACGAGTAGGCTCTATTTGCACCGTTCCAGTGATCAAATCCCGACACGACGCAACCCCGTCTTGGTTCAGATGCAGGTTGGTTAGCATCGTTGCAGGGGTATCTCTGTATCGTCGTGGCAACACCACCGGCAAACCGCCCGACATCAGCACACGGATTGTTTCTGCGGCTCTCTGTGCGTGAACGGCGTTCTGGCAGGGGTAGCCATGCTTCGGCCGCGATGCCACACCGGACGCAACAACGCCGCCTGGACGGAATATATTCGCCCAGACGGCGTCGCCGAATACTGGGCCCTGAAATCCCCAGTGCCCATGGGTCGTCCGCGCGGGAAATAGGTTCAACGCCGCGGCGCCTTACCGCTGCCGGCGACCGGGGCAGGCCCTGATCTCGAGCGGATGTGGCTTGCCGATGGTGCGCGCGGACTGGCAGGTTGCTTCAGCCTGACAAGACCAATCCGCGAGGAGGCACCATGGCGCGCAGACTGATCGATATCTCGGTTCCCTTGCAGAACGATGTTCCTGCCGATCCGCCGGGCAACCATCCGACTATCCAGTATATCGACCATCAACAAGGGCTGCCGCGCATCCTGCAGTTCTTCGATGGGCTGAAGGCTGCGGATCTGCCTGACGGGCAGGGCTGGGCCGTCGAGCAGGTCTCGCTCTCCACCCACAACGGCACGCATCTCGATGCGCCCTGGCATTTCCATCCGACCATGAACCGCGGAGAACGCTCGTGGACGATCGACGAGGTGCCGCTGGAATGGTGCTTTCAGCCCGGCGTGAAGCTCGACTTCCGGCATCTGCCTGACGGCTACGTCGCGACCGCAGGCGATGTCGAGGCCGAATTGAAGCGGATCGGCCACACGCTGTCGCCGCTCGAGATCGTCGTCGTCAACACCAGTGCCGGCCCGAAGTATGGCCAGGCCGACTACGTCAATTCGGGCTGCGGCATGGGCTACGAGGCCACGATGTATCTGCTCGACCGCGGCGTGCGGCTGACCGGCATCGACGGCTGGAGCTGGGATGCGCCGTTCGTTTTCACCGCGAAGAGATATGCCGAGACCAGGGACGCCAGCCTGATCTGGGAAGGCCACAAGGCCGGACGCCACATCGGATACTGCCACATCGAGAAGCTGCACAATCTGGAGCAACTGCCGTCGACCGGGTTCATGGTGTCGTGCTTCCCGGTGAAGATCGAGCGTGCATCGGCGGGGTGGACGAGGGCGGTTGCGATCCTCGACGGCTAGCCGCTATCGGTTTTTCGGCCGGTCGGAACCGGTGGACAGGGCGTTCATTCCGCCGGGTGTTGCGGCACCGCTACAGCCTAAGGCAGATGAATCTGCTCTGATGCACGTCGTAGATGCATTGGGTGATCGGGCCGGCGGCTCGTCCTCGCGTCCCGATTGCCGAAAGCGTTCTCTCCCGTGACTAGAGCCCCGGCGTCTTCCGGGGCTCTTTCTTGCGTGCCGCAGGCGCGCCAAGCCACGGCGCGTGCACCAACCCCTCAAAGAAAATCAGGTGCGCCGGAACCGACGCACCTGATTCATGCCTTCAATATCGCTTGTGCGTCGGGGGCTGTTACCACCGGCAAACGCGAACACCACGCGGGGTCCACCAGCAGCGGGGACCGACGTAGCCGCCGTAGTAACCGTAGCCACGGCCATAATATCCGCGGCCATAGCCCCATCCGCGGCCGCGACCCCAGTAGCCGCGTCCACGCCATTGCGCTTGCGCGGAAGAGGTGGTTGCGCCGACCAGGATGGCGGAGGTGCTTGCGACATAGACGAACAACAAAGCGACCGCTGCGAGGCAACGAGTCAGGATATTGTAGCGTTTAGTCATTCTGAAGATCTCCAGTCACTTCCAAACATCAGAACCGATGCTGGCTGTCTCGCTTAGACGCGTGAGACCGGCGTCCGGTTCGCGCATGCTAAGACAATATTTTCACTAAGGTTCTTGCGAGCTTTAACGACTCTATTGAGACCAACAGGTAAGGTCAAGTTACGTTCCTGTCTGCAAAGGATGATGTGGTTGCTACGCTCATCTTGTCGTTCATCCGCCGTTCATTCTGTTCATCTTGCACTGCATCGACTTGGCGCCGATTTGATTTGTGCATCGCAGAAGCAGAGATTTGCGAGCCGCGGAAAATGCCGTCGAGAACTTGAAGTCGACACGATCATGTTCTCTGAGCGTTGAGAATCCTCCCTGAAGAGTGCCCATGCCGAAACAACACACCTACGTCCTTGGTCTCAACGTCTACGACCATGACGTGAGCGCCTGCCTGCTGCGTGACGGCGCGATCGCCTACGCGATCTCCAAGGAGCGTATCACCCGCGAAAAGCACGCCTCCGGCTTCTACAAGGAGGTCGTCGACTACTGCCTGTCTGCAGAGGGCATCACGCTCGACGATGTCGACCTCGTGGTGCGCAACAGCTACATCCTGCCGGTGCCCGAGATGGAGGAGCGGATGCTCCATCAGGACATGCCGGGCTTCCTGCCGATCGCCGAACGCAATGAGGCGATCAAGCATCCGCTGTTTCGCTCCAAGTCCGACAAGGTGGTGTCGGTCTCGCATCACCTTGCGCATGCCTACAGCGCGTTCGCGGTGTCGCCGTTCAGGGACGGCGTCGTGATGATCGTCGACGGCGTCGGCAACTATCGGGCCGACGCGATGGAGTCCTATCCGCAGGATGGGGCCTCGCCGCTCGCCCGGGAGTCCGAGAGTTACTACAGGTTCGACGACACCAAACTCGAATGCCTGAAGAAGGTCTTCATGGAGCCGGCACGCGGCCTGTTGTCGGACGAGTTCTACAACATGCCCGGCTTGGGGGCGCTGTACAGCAGGGTCTCGACCTATGTGTTCGGCGACTGGAACAAGTGCGGCGAGCTGATGGGGCTTGCGCCCTATGGCCGCCGTGGGCAGGTCGGCCATCTGCTCGAGATGAAGGACGGCGAACTCCACGTGCCGTTCTGGGGCGAGGAGAACCGGCAGCCCTTCGTGCTCGACAGCGGCAGCTGGGAAAAGAGCCCGACGATGCGGCACTGGGAGGACATCGCCTGGCGGGTGCAGGACGACACCGAGAACGTGCTGCTGGCGAGGGCACGCTGGCTGCGCGAGACCACGGGGGCGAAGAACCTCTGCATCGCCGGCGGCGTCGCGCTGAACTGCGTGGCCAACGGGCGCATTGCGCGCGAGGCCGGCTTCGAGAACGTCTGGATCCAGCCCGCCGCCGGCGACGACGGCATCGCGATCGGCTGCGCCTATTACGGCTGGCTCGAGATCCTCAAGCAGCGCCGCTCGTTCGTGATGGACCATGCCTATGTCGGCCGGCGCTACAGCGACGCCGAGGTTGCGGCCGCGTTGCAAAGCTTTCTGGTGCGCATCCAGGTCAACGCGAAGCGCAGCGACGATATCTGCCGGGACACCGCCAAGCTGCTCGCCGATCAGCGCGTGATCGGCTGGTTCCAGGGTCCCTCCGAATTCGGTCCGCGGGCGCTCGGCAACCGCAGCCTGATCGCCGATCCGCGCAACGCCGAGATGAAGGACATCCTCAACAGCCGCGTCAAGCACCGCCAGGCCTTCCGCCCGTTTGCGCCGATCGTACTGGCCGAGCGCATGAGGGAGATCTTCGAGGGCGAGGAGGACTCGCCCTATATGCTGATCGCCAAGCCGGTGCGGCCAGAATGGCGCGACAAGATCCCGGCGATCGTGCATGTCGACGGCTCGGCGCGGGTGCAGAGCGTGCGGCAGGAAACCAACCCGGTGCTCTATCGCCTGCTGAAGGAGTTCGAGGCGCTGACCGGCGTACCGGTCTTGATCAACACCTCGTTCAACGTCAAGGGCGAGCCGATCGTCGAGACGCCGCAGGATGCGGTGAGCTGCTTCCTGACCACCGGCATCGACAACCTCGTGCTGCACGACACGCTGGTGTCGAAGACCGCCATGCACAAGGTTGTCACGCCCGTGATGACGACGTTCGGCGACGTCGCCACCATCGTCTCCTCGACGACGCAGGACGGCAGCCGGGGAGGCGCCTGAAGCTACAGCGTAACCCGGAAAAGTGTGATGCGGTTTTCCCCGCGACAAACGCGAAGCGTTTGCGCGTAGGCCACGCTCAGGTAAGAGGGCTTACGCTGCCTTTGCCGGTGCCGCGGGTTTCTGCGCCGGCGGCTTGATCGGCTTGTCCTGCCGCTTCGACCACGAGATGTAATAGGCTACGATCGTCATGATCGCGATGCCGGAGATGCTGACGAAGATCTGCGCGAACAGCGAGCCCGAGCTCATCGAGAGCTCGAAATGTCCGACAAAGGACAGAAAAACGCCGACGCAGAACACCGCGAGCGACTGCTGGCCGCAGACGATCAGGGGATCGAACACCTTCCACTCCAGCGCCGACCAGTCCTTTGGGACAAAGCGGATCACGAGTATCGTGATCACCACGAAGTGCAGGAAGCGATAGGGCGCGAGGTTGGTCTTGTCGTTCGGGTTGAAGGTCGAATAGAGCCAGTCCGGGAACATCGCGCCGAAGTCCGGGAAGCGGCCGGCCATCGTCATGATCAGGGCGAAGATCAGATAGGCGACGCAGAACCACAGCGTGTAGCGCGAATTGATGATGTGCATGTTGGCGCGCGCGCCGCCCATCGCACACCACGAGCCGAACACGAACAGCACCTGCCACGCGAACGGATTGAAGTACCAGGTCCCGGCCGGGTAGGCGGGCAGGTTCCAGCCCATGTGCCGCGACACCAGCCACAGCGCGAGCGAGGCCAGCATGGCCCAGTTCGGCTGCCGCAGCATGAACCACAGCACCGGCGGAAACAGCCCCATCAGCACGATGTAGAGCGGCAGCACGTCGAGATTGACCGGCTTGAACTTCAGGAACAGGCCCTGGCGCAGCGTCTCGGTGGCGTTGTCGACGAGGCCGGCGACGTTGAACTCGTTGATGATCTCGGAATCGCCGAAGCGCAGCGCCAGATAGCTGATCGAGGCGATGTAGATCACGAACAGGATGATGTGGGCGACATAGAGCTGCCAGACCCGCTTGGTCAGCCTGGTCGCGCCGACGATGAAGCCGCGCTCCAGCATCATGCGGGCATAGACGAAGGATGCGGTGTAGCCGGAGATGAAGACGAACAGGTCGGCGGCATCGCTGAAGCCGTAGTTCCGCGTCGTGATCCAGTTTACGATGTTGTCGGGGATGTGATCGAGATAGATCGCCCAGTTCGCGATCCCGCGGAACAGGTCGAGCCGGAGGTCACGGCCTTTTTCGGGCAAATGAGCGTGAATTTCCATGGAGCCCCGCTTCCTCGATGTGATGCTGTCGAGAACGCGCCGCGGGCCCGAGGGGTCTCCAAAGGAGGCCTCCCGGGGCCAGATTGTCACAGCGCGGTAGAATGACTATACCGGTCCGGCGAAGGCTGCCTCCGAGATCGAGGAATCACCGATCAGTGCGTAGAACGGTGTCTCTATACTATCCCGGCGGTTTCCTTCAAATCGCTTCCATATTGCACATCCCACGGGGCCGACCATCCATGACCGCACGCATTTTTAAGCCCGCCAAAAACGCGATGCAATCGGGACGTGCCAAGACCAAAGCGTGGCAACTGGATTACGAGCCGGAGCAGCCGCGCACCGTGGAGCCCTTGATGGGCTGGACGTCGTCCACCGACATGAAGCAGCAGCTCACGCTGCACTTCGAGACCAAGGAGGAGGCGGTCGCCTATTGCGAGCGCAAGGGCATCGCCTACCAGGTGATCGAGCCAAAGGATTCGGCGCACCGCCAGGTCGCCTATGCCGACAACTTTGCGTTCCGCCGCTGGGAGCCGTGGACGCACTAGGGCAGGCGATCAGCTCGCAGGGTTTGGCGCGGCCAGCGCCCCCGGGATCGGCAGCGGCGCGTCCTTGGAAACTCCGAGCACCGGAAAACTTCTAATTTTGCGCACGTTGGGCAGGCCGGCGAATTGCAGCAGCTGTTGACGCATGTCGTCGACGCTGGGCGCGACGCATCTCAGCATGAAATCGGCATCGCCTGAGATCCGCCAGCATTGCAGGAAGCGCGGCACGGCGGCCACCGCGGCCTCGAACGTCTCGATCGCAACCCGGTTCTGGCTGTCGAGCTGGATCAGGACGAAGGTCGTCACCTCATAGCCGAGCAATCGTTCGTCGAGCGTGGCGCGGATCGCCTGCACCACGCCTCGGCTGCGCAAGGCGCGGACCCGGCGCAGGCAGGGCGGGGCTGATATGCCGACGCGCTCGGCCAGCTCGTTGATCCTGATCCGGCCGTCCCGCTGCAGCTCGGACAGGATCCGCAGATCAATGTCATCGAGCCGTGGGCGCTCTGTCACAGTCACAGGCCCGCCACCGCGGTCCGAGGGCTGCCGACCCGACCAAGCGCGGCTTGCGGTGTGACGCCTGACAGCACCAGCTTCTCATGCGCGGCAATGATGGCGTCGCGAGTCAGGCGGCCGCCGGGGCGGTACCAGGTGCAAAGACCGGTCAGCAGCGCGATGATGGCGAAGGTCGCGACCTGGATATCGACGACCTCGAACACGCCCTCCGAGACCCCGTCGGTCAGGATCTGCGCCAGCCGGTGCTCATAGGCGCCGCGCAACGCCACCACGGCGTCGTAGTTCTTGGCCTCGAGGCTGCGCAGTTCGGAATTGGCGATGAAGACCTCGCGCTTGCGGGTCATGTGATAGCTGACGTGGAAGGCCACGAAGGCTCGTAGCTTCTCGACCGGATCGGCCTTGCCCTCCAGCGCGAGATCGAGTTCGCGCAGCAAATCGTTGATATGCTCCCGCACCAGATCGAACAGCAGGTCCTGTTTGGTTGAGATATGGTTGTAGAGCGAGCCGGCCTGGATGCCGACCTCGGCGGCGAGCTGGCGCAGGCTCATCGCCTCATAGCCGCGCTCGAAGATCAGGCGCACGCCGGCCTTGCGGATCGCCTCCAGCGTCGTGGGGCCGTGTGAGCCGATCGTGCGTGCCATCAGGGCCTCGGAGGGATGTGGCTTGCCAGGGACAGCCGGAAACAAGCAAACGACCGTATGTATATCGCATGAAATCCCAGTAAATTCAATGAACTGCGGATTTCACAGGTAAAAGCATAGCACAGTCGCTTGCGAAGCCAAGAAAAAAACGTATGATCGTTTAATTGCAAGATGAATCTCATGGGAGGGATCATGGCCTCGAACCGGGCGGCAATCTTCAATTTCGACCTTGGCGAGACCGCGGATGCGATCCGCGAGACGGTGCATGATTTCTCGACCAACGAGATCGCGCCGCGCGCGGCCGAGATCGATCGCTCCAATACCTTTCCGCGCGACCTCTGGCCCAAGATCGGCGCACTCGGCCTGCACGGCATCACGGTCGAGGAGGAGTACGGCGGCTCGGGCCTCGGCTATCTCGAGCACTGCATCGCAGTCGAGGAGATCTCGCGGGCGTCCGCCTCGGTCGGGCTGGCCTACGGCGCGCATTCCAACCTCTGCGTCAACCAGATCCGCCGCAACGGCAACGAGGCGCAGAAGCGCAAATATCTGCCCAAGCTGATCTCCGGCGAGCATGTCGGATCGCTGGCGATGTCGGAGCCGTCGGCCGGCTCCGATGTGGTCTCGATGAAGACCCGCGCCGAGAAGAAGGGCGACCGCTTCGTGCTCAACGGCAGCAAGATGTGGATCACCAACGGCCCGCACGCCGAGACGCTGGTGGTCTATGCCAAGACCGATCCGAACGGCGGTCCGCGCGGCATCACCGCCTTCATCATCGAGAAGGGCATGAAGGGCTTCTCCACCGCGCAGAAGCTCGACAAGCTCGGCATGCGCGGCTCCGACACCTGCGAGCTGGTGTTCGAGGATTGCGAGGTGCCGGAGGAGAACGTGCTTTCCGAGGTCGGCCGCGGCGTCAACGTGCTGATGTCGGGCCTCGACTATGAGCGCGCGGTGCTGGCCGCGGGACCGATCGGCATCATGCAGGCCTGCATGGACGTGGTGCTGCCTTACGTCCACGAGCGCAAGCAGTTCGGCGAGCCGATCGGCTCGTTCCAACTGGTGCAGGGCAAGATCGCCGACATGTACACCACGATGAACGCCTCGCGCGCCTATGTTTACGCGGTGGCGAAAGCCTGCGACCGCGGCGAGACCACCCGCGAGGATGCTGCCGGCGCCATCCTCTATGCCGCCGAGAAGGCCACCCAATGCGCGCTGGATGCGATCCAGCTGCTCGGCGGCAACGGCTACATCAACGACTATCCAACCGGCCGGCTGCTGCGTGACGCAAAGCTCTACGAGATCGGCGCCGGCACCAGCGAGATCCGCCGCATGCTGATCGGCCGCGAGCTGTTCGCCAAGACCGCTTGACCTGCGCACCGTCGCGCCTCTCGCGCGACGGCCCGCCTTCCCAAAATCCTGTCGGCTCCTCCAACGAAACGTGCAACACCGATGCCGCTTCATTCGACGATCGATCCCACATCCTCCGAATTCGCCCGCAACGCCGATGTGATGCGCAGCCTTGTCGCGGAGCTCCGCGACAAGCTCAAGCAGGTGGCCGGCGGCGGGGGCGAGACCTCGCGCAAGCGGCATACCTCGCGCGGCAAGATGCTGGCGCGCGATCGCGTCGATCTGCTGGTCGATCCGGGTACGGCGTTCCTCGAACTGTCGCCGCTCGCCGCCAACGGGCTCTACGGCGGCGACGTGCATTCGGCCAGCGTCGTCACCGGCGTCGGGCGCATCTCGGGGCGCGAATGCATCATCGTCGCCAATGATGCCACCATCAAGGGCGGCACCTATTACCCGATGACGGTGAAGAAGCATTTGCGCGCCCAGGACATCGCCCGGCAGAACAATCTGCCTTGCGTCTACATGGTGGATTCCGGCGGCGCCTTCCTGCCGCTGCAGGACGAGATATTTCCCGACGAGCGGCATTTCGGCCGCATCTTCTACAACCAGGCGCAGATGTCGTCGCAGGGTATCCCGCAGATCGCCATCGTAATGGGCTCCTGCACGGCGGGCGGCGCCTATGTGCCGGCGATGTCGGACGAGAGCATCATCGTGCGCAATCAGGGCACGATCTTCCTCGGCGGCCCGCCGCTGGTGAAGGCCGCGACCGGCGAGGTGGTCACCGCCGAAGAGCTCGGCGGCGCCGACGTCCACTCCCGTCAGTCGGGCGTCACCGATCACTACGCGCAGAACGACGCCCATGCGATCGGGATCGCGCGGCGCATCGTCGGCACGCTGAAGCAGCCGGCGAAGGCACCGCTGAACATGCGTCCGGTCCAGGAGCCGCTGTTTCCCGCCGAGGAGATCTACGGCGTGGTCTCCGCCGACGGCCGCAAGCCGTTCGACGTGCACGACATCATCGCGCGGATCGTCGACGGTTCCGAATTCGACGAGTTCAAGAGGCTCTACGGCACCACGCTGATCTGCGGCTTTGCCCATATATGGGGCTATCCGGTCGGCATCATCGCCAACAACGGCATCCTGTTCAGCGAGAGCTCGCTGAAGGGCGCTCATTTCATCGAGCTGTGCTGCCAGCGCGGCATCCCCCTGGTGTTCCTGCAGAACATCACCGGCTTCATGGTCGGCAAGAAATACGAGGCCGGCGGCATCGCGCGCGACGGCGCCAAGCTGGTGACGGCGGTTGCGACCGCCGGCGTGCCGAAATTCACCGTCGTGATCGGCGGTTCCTACGGCGCCGGCAATTACGGCATGTGCGGCCGCGCCTACAGCCCGCGCTTCCTCTGGCTGTGGCCGAACGCCCGCATCTCAGTGATGGGCGGTGAGCAGGCCTCGATGGTGCTCAGTCAGGTGCGGCGCGATGGCATCGAGGCCAAGGGCGAGAGCTGGTCGGCGGAGGAGGAAGACAAGTTCCGTGAGCCGATCCGCGCGCAATACGAGAAGCAGGGCAATCCCTATTACGCTACCGCGCGGCTCTGGGACGACGGCGTGATCGATCCCGCCGATACCCGCCTGGTGCTCGGGCTCGGCCTGTCGGCCGCCGCCAATGCGCCGATCGAGCCGACGAAGTTCGGCCTGTTCAGGATGTGACCCGGAATCTGACCATGGACCGCTCAAAACTCTACCGGCGTTTCCGCACGCTTTTGATCGCCAACCGCGGCGAGATCGCCTGCCGCGTCATCCGCTCGGCGCGTGCCATGGGGCTGCGCACCGTCGCGGTCTATTCCGAGGCCGATCGCGATGCGATGCATGTCGCGCTCGCCGACGAGGCCGTGCTGCTCGGGCCCGCACGGGCGCGCGACAGCTATCTCAACATCGAGCGCGTCATCGCCGCTGCCAAGCAGACCGGCGCGGAAGCGGTGCATCCCGGCTACGGCTTCCTGTCCGAAAATGCCGAGTTCGCGCAGGCCTGTCTCGATGCCGGCCTGGTCTTCGTCGGCCCGACCGCCGCGATGATGACCGCGATGGGTTCGAAATCCGGCTCGAAGGCGCTGATGGAGAAGGCCGGCGTGCCGCTGGTGCCCGGCTATCACGGCGAGGCGCAGGACGAGGCGATCCTGGCGGAGGCTGCCAACCGGATCGGCTTCCCGGTGCTGGTGAAGGCGTCGGCCGGCGGCGGCGGCCGCGGCATGCGCGTGGTCAATTCTGCGGGCGAACTGTCCGCCGCGATCACCAGCGCCAAGCGCGAGGCCAAGGCGGCGTTCGGCGACGACCGCATGCTGATCGAGAAATACGTGCAGAACCCGCGCCATATCGAGGTGCAGATCATCGGCGACAGCCACGGCAATCTGCTCTCGCTGTGGGAGCGCGAATGCACGCTGCAGCGCCGGCACCAGAAGGTGATCGAGGAGGCGCCGTCGCCGACGCTGAACGCCGCGCAGCGCGAGACGGTCTGCGAGGCCGCGCGCAAGGCGGCCGGTGCGGTCGACTACGTCGGCGCCGGCACGATCGAGTTCGTCTCCGACGGCAAGGACGTGTTCTTCATCGAGATGAACACCCGCCTGCAGGTCGAGCATCCCGTCACCGAGTTGATCACCGGTGTCGATCTCGTCGAATGGCAGCTGCGCGTCGCCTTCGGTGAGGCGCTGCCGCTGAAGCAAAACGAGATCAAGCTCAATGGCCACGCCATCGAGGCGCGCGTCTACGCAGAAAATCCGCAGAAGAACTTCATGCCTTCGGTCGGCCGCATCAAGACCTGGCGGACGCCGCCCGAGGGCGAGGGCCTGCGCATCGATGCCGGCTACCGCAGTGGTGATAACGTCTCGCCGTACTACGACGCGATGCTTGCCAAGGTGATCGCCTGGGCGCCGACGCGCGAAGGCGCGATCGAGAAGCTCAACCGTGGGCTGGAGCAGACCGACGTCCGCGGCATCGTCACCAACATCCCATTCCTGTCGGCGCTGGTGACGCATCCCGCCACCAGGGCCAACGCGATCGATACCGGCTTCATCGAGCGCGAGCTGAAGAACCTGACATCAGGCGCCGGCGCGGCCGGCGAGTTCGAGCTGTGCGCGGCGGCGGCTGCGATCGTGAACGCCGAGCAGACGGCGGCGCGGCGCGAGGCGAACTCGCCCTGGCAGGCGTTCGGCTGGATGCCGGTCGGCCGTCGCCAGCGGGTGTTTTCGTTCCGGCAGGGCCACGAGCCCGCCCACACCATCACGCTGCACTATGGCAACGGACCGTCGACGCTCTCCGTCGGCGGGCGCGAGCTTGCCCTTGCGATTTCGTCATCCGGTGATGACGGCTTCGACCTGACGCTCGACGGCCTCAAATCGCGCGTCGCCTCTGTGATCGAGGGCCACGAGCTCTACTTGCGTACCCGCAACGGCCGCTTCGACCTGCACTGGGTCGACCCGTTCGGCGGCGAGAGCGAGGAGCAGGTCGGCGAGGACAAGATCGTGGCGCCCTTGCCGGGCACCGTGGTCGCACTGCTGGCCGAGGAGGGCGCGACGCTCGAGAAGGGCGCCCCGATCCTCACGCTCGAAGTCATGAAGATGGAGCAGACCCTGCGCGCGCCCTATGCCGGGGTGCTGAAGAAGCTCAAATGCAAGGTCGGCGACATCGTCGGCGAGGGCGTCGAGCTTGCCGAAGTCGAGGCTGCGGCCGCGTCATGAGCGATCAGATCCACATCGTCGAGATGGGGCCGCGCGACGGCCTGCAGAACGAGAAGACGCCGGTCAGTGTCGAGGCGCGCATCGCCTTTGTCGAGGCGCTGGTGGCGGCGGGGCTTGGCACCGTCGAGGTCGGCGCCTTCGTGTCGCCGAAGGCGATCCCGCAGATGGCGAGCTCCGACCAGGTGCTGCGCGGCGTCAGCCACATCAAGGGCGCCGAATTCCACGTGCTGGTGCCGAACGAGAAGGGCTATGACGCCGCGCGCGCGGCCGGCGCCCAGATCGTCTCGGTGTTCGCGGCGGCCTCCGAGGGCTTCTCGCGCGCCAACATCAACTGTTCGATCGCGGAATCGATCGAGCGCTTCAAGCCTGTGCTGGCGCGCGCCAAGGCCGATGGCGTCAAGGTGCGCGGCTATATCTCCTGCGTGCTGGGTTGTCCGTTCGACGGTGAGATCAAGCCGAAGGCGGTCGCCGATCTCGCAGTGACCCTTTGGGATCTCGGTTGCTACGAGATCTCGCTCGGCGACACCATCGGCGTCGGCACGCCGCTCAAGGCCAAGGAGATGCTGCGCGCGGTCGGCGCCGAGCTGCCGGTCGCCAACCTCGCGATGCACTTCCACGACACCTATGGCCAGGCGCTCGCCAATCTCTATGCCGGCATGGAGGAGGGCGTTCGCGTGATCGATGCCGCCGCCGGCGGCCTCGGCGGCTGCCCCTACGCGCCCGGGGCCACCGGCAACGTCGCGACCGAGGATGTCGTCTATATGCTCGAAGGCATGGGCGTGAACACCGGTGTCGACATGGAGAAGCTGCTGGCTGCGACGAACGAGGTCGCCGGCTTGCTCGGCCGTCCGCCGGTCAGCCGCGTCGCCTGCGCGCTGAACGCAAAGCGGAAGCGGCTCGGCGGGTCGTAGTCCTCCAACGCACGGGTTCCAGGAATCGAATGATGGAACCTGTTTTGCAGCGCACACCGCCTTTTGCTCTGGGTCAAAACGCCTCGAAAGCGTTCATGGCTTGGTGACTCAAACATGCTGATGTGAGCGGGCTCGCAATTGCTCCAGGTGCGTCTCGCCATGTCCGGACAGGTGTCAGCTTCCCGCGGCCGAACGTTTCTGGCCGGAAAGATCGTCTTCAATTTCGGCCGCTCGGCCTTCGATTGCACGGTCCGGCAGCTCACCGATACGGGCGCGACCGTGGAACTCGAAAGTGTGGTCGGCATTCCCGACCTGGTCCAATTGCTGATCGTCGGCACCAATCAGGTGCGACCATGCAAGCGGTTGTGGCAGTCGGACCGCCAGCTCGGCCTGGCCTTCGAGGCGCAGCAGGCGACCGCTGCGGCTCCTGCGGCTGCCGTGTCTGCCGTTCCTGCGCCATCGGCCATGCCGGAGCGGCGCGCCGGCGATATCTTGCGCGGGCACATGCTGGCGCTGCGTGCGGCGCTCGATCAGATCCCGGTCGGCATCCTGCTCCTGGACGCAGAGCTGAAAGCTCTCTTCATCAACCGCGCGTTCCGGAACATGTGGCAGCTTCCGGACGCGGTGGCCGACCGCAACCCCAGCTTCACCGATCTGATGCATCACGGCTGCAAGATCATGGCCTATGAGCTGCCGGCTGAGCAGCTTCAAGCCTACGTCGCCGAACGCGTCCGCCTCGTCGCCGTCGGCGACGCAAACCCGATCGATCTCAGGCGCAGCAACGGCGATGTGGTGCGGTGTCAGTGCACGCCGCTGCCCGACGGCGGCCGGATGGTGAGCTACACGCCGGTAACCGATATCGTGCGCGCATCGGACAAGTTGAAGGTGCTCACCGGCGCGCTCGAGAACGTGGAGGACGGCGTCGTCCTCCTCGACCGCGATCTCAATGCGGTCTTCCTTAACCGCCGAATGCGTGAATTCTGGGAGGTGAGCGAGGAGGAAGTGGAGCGGCATCCGGCCTACATGACGCTGCTCACGCGCAATCGCCGGGCAGTCCCGACGGGCTCGACCCCGGAGCAGATCAGAGCCTTTCCGGCAAAGCGGATCGCGGAGATCAAGGCGGGCGATCACAAGCGCGACGTGCAGACGCCTGATGGCCGCAACATCAGGATCCATTGCTCGACGATGGCGAACGGCGGCCGGATGCTGACCTTTGTCGACGTGACAGATCTTGTCGGTAACGCGCGTCAGCTCGAGGTGCTCGCGACCACCGATCCGCTCACCGGGCTGTTCAACCGCAGGCACTTCCTGACCACGCTGGATGCAGAGTGGAGCCGGTTCCAGCGCTACTATCGCTCCGTCTCCGTCCTGATGGTCGATATCGACTACTTCAAGAGCATCAATGACCGGTTCGGTCACGCGGCCGGCGACGAGGCCATCAAGGCCGTCGCCGAGATTTGCACGCGCGGCAAGCGCAAGTCCGATGTTGTCGGCCGCGTCGGAGGCGAGGAGTTCGCGGTTCTGCTGCCGGAAACGACGTTGTCGCGCGCCCGAACCGTCGCCGAGCGCATTCGCAGGAGGGCGGAAGGGTTGGCGTTGCGGGCGGACGATCGTCCGATGCGACTGACGGTGAGCATCGGCGTTGCCGAGGCCATCACAAGCATGCCCGGGATCGAGGCGCTGATGAAGGCCGCCGATGCGGCGCTCTACCAGGCCAAGGACCGCGGCCGGAATCGCGTTGAGTGCTGGGCGCCTCCGGCGCCGCCGAAGCTGGCGGCTGAGTAGATTGCAGGAAGGGTGGAGCTACTTGTCCGCGTAGCGAGGGCACAAATCCACAAGTCAGGCGCGTTTCTTCGAGGGATGGCAACGTTAGGGTCATTTGGCGAGGCACCGGTCAGGTTCCCATAAGGACCGATAATACATGGTTGCCCGGGAGCCACGATTGTTGCGTCATCGCAACAGTTACTCGGCATTTAACCCTAAACACAGCTGGTCCGTAGTCACGCCGCTTTTTGGCCACACCCTGACATGAAAGGATATTCACCTAGCTGAATAGCCAGCGCTCGCGACAACGGGACTTTTGGTCGGTTCCGGCGTTGTTGGAGGAAAGAGCGTCGGGAACAGGGTCGCGATGGACGCCAAGGTGGACGGCAAGACGAACATCAAGGGCAGGTTGCCGAGCCGTCACGTGACGGAAGGCCCCGAACGCGCGCCGCATCGTTCCTATCTCTATGCGATGGGGCTGACGACAGCCCAGATTCATCAACCGTTTGTCGGCGTTGCTTCATGTTGGAATGAAGCTGCTCCCTGCAACATTTCGCTGATGCGCCAGGCCCAGGCGGTGAAGAAGGGCGTGGCTTCGGCCGGCGGCACGCCGCGCGAGTTCTGCACCATCACCGTCACCGACGGCATCGCGATGGGCCATGACGGCATGCGCTCGTCGCTGCCGTCACGCGAATGCATCGCCGATTCGGTGGAACTTACCGTCCGTGGCCATTCCTATGATGCGCTGGTCGGGCTCGCCGGCTGCGACAAGTCGCTGCCGGGCATGATGATGGCGATGGTCCGCCTCAACGTGCCGTCGATCTTCATTTATGGCGGCTCCATCCTGCCGGGCAACTTCCGCGGGCAGCCGGTCACCGTACAGGACATGTTCGAGGCGGTTGGCAAGCACTCGGTCGGCGCCATGTCGGACGAGGACCTCGACGAGATCGAGCGGGTGGCGTGCCCGTCGGCCGGCGCCTGCGGCGCCCAGTTCACCGCCAACACCATGGCGACCGTCTCCGAGGCGATTGGCCTCGCGCTGCCGTATTCGGCCGGGGCCCCGGCGCCGTACGAGATCCGCGACTCCTTCTGCGCCGCCGCAGGCGAGAAAGTGATGGAGCTGATCGAGAAAAACATCCGGCCCCGCGACATTGTCACCCGGGAAGCCCTTGAAAATGCTGCGGCCGTGGTTGCAGCCTCAGGTGGTTCGACCAATGCTGCGCTGCACCTGCCGGCGATCGCCCATGAGTGCGGCATCAAGTTCAATCTGTTCGACGTTGCCGAAATCTTCAAAAAGACTCCTTACGTCGCGGATTTGAAGCCGGGCGGCCGTTATGTTGCCAAAGACATGTTTGAAGTTGGCGGCATTCCGCTGCTGATGAAAACGCTGCTCGACAATGGCCACCTGCACGGGAATTGCCTGACCGTCACTGGCCGAACGATCGCCGAAAACCTCAAAAGCGTGAAATGGAATCCGCACCAGGACGTGGTGCGGCCCGCCGACAATCCGATCACCGTGACAGGTGGCGTTGTCGGACTGAAGGGTAATCTCGCTCCGGAGGGTGCGATCGTGAAGGTCGCGGGAATGTCCAACTTGAAGTTCACCGGTCCGGCCCGGTGCTTCGACCGCGAGGAAGACGCCTTCGAGGCGGTGCAGAAGCGCACCTACAAGGAAGGCGAAGTGATTGTGATCCGCTACGAGGGGCCGAAGGGCGGTCCCGGGATGCGGGAGATGCTGGCGACCACGGCGGCGCTGACCGGGCAGGGGATGGGCGGCAAGATTGCCCTGATCACCGATGGCCGGTTTTCCGGCGCCACCCGTGGCTTCTGCATCGGCCATATTGGACCCGAAGCGGCCGTCGGCGGGCCGATCGGGCTATTGCAGGACGGCGACATCATCGAGATCGATGCGGTCGCCGGCACACTTGACGTAAAATTGAGCGACGCCGAGCTCGCAAATCGTAAGACCAAATGGGCCCCTCGGGCGACTAACCACACATCTGGTGCGCTGTGGAAGTACGCCGAGCAAGTGGGGCCGGCGGTGGATGGCGCAGTCACCCATCCGGGTGGCGCGCACGAGAAACAGTGTTATGCGGACGTTTAGGCGTACGATATTGGCGTTTGCGTTAGGGGCCATTCCGGTGGCGGGCCCCGGATTCGGATTCGACGGCGCCCCGGTCAGCCCCCAGGATACCGTTCTTCCGGTGGTCGCGCCGCAGCCCGGTACGGCCAGCGCGTTGAAGCGGGCCACGACGCCGGTTGCCCCCGCGGCGACCGTGCCGACCTCGTCCTTCAGCACGCTGCAGTACCAGGCCGAGGGCGGTCACCCCGTGGCGCAGTGGAAGCTCGGCAAGATGTACGCCGAGGGCGACGGCGTTATCCAGGACGACATGCGCGCCTTCGAGTATTTCAGCCGGATCGCCAATGCGCATGCCGAGGATTCGCCGTCGGCGCCGCAGGCCTCGATCGTGGCCAACGCGTTCGTGGCGCTCGGCCGCTATTATCTGAGCGGCATCCCCAATTCCAAGGTGAAGGCGGACACCGAGCGGGCGCGGGAGATGTTCTCCTATGCCGCGTCCTATTTCGGCAATGCCGACGCCCAGTACGACCTTGCCCGGCTGTACCTGAAGACGCCTGACGCCTCGCGGGACGATTTCCGCTATGGCGCACGCTGGCTCGGGCTCGCGGCCCAGAAGGGCCAGCATCAGGCGCAGGCGCTGCTTGGCCAGATGCTGTTCAACGGCGACCGGCTGCCGCCGCAGCGGGCCCGTGGCCTGATGTGGCTGACCCTGGCGCGCGACAGCGCAACGCCCGACGAGGCCTGGATCAAGGAAAGCTACAACCGGGCCATCGCCAAGGCGTCCGAGGACGACCGGGCGATGGCGCTGCAGATGCTCGAGCATTGGGTGCAGGGTCGTCGCGATTAGAGGCCGGGATTGATGTTCCGGGCGGCCCCAATCGTTTGATCCGCAAGGCTCAGGGTGTCTCGAAATCGAGATCGGCCCAGACCGGGACATGGTCGGACGGCTTCTCCCAGGCGCGGACATAGCTGTCGATCCCGACATCGATCAGCCGGTCGCTTGCCTGCGCCGACATCAGGAGATGGTCGATGCGCAGGCCCCAGTTCTTCTGCCAGGCGCCGGCCTGGTAGTCCCAAAAGGTGTACTGGCCGGGCTCGTCATTGACCGCGCGCAGTGCATCGGTCAGGCCGAGGCCGAGCAGCGACTGGAAGGCCTCGCGGGTCTGAGGCCGGAACAGGGCATCGTCGGCCCACGCAGCCGGATTGTAGACGTCGCGGGCGGCCGGAATGACATTGAAGTCGCCGGCCAGGATCAGCGGCTCCTCGGCCTTGAGCCGTTCCCGCGCGTACTCAAGAAGCCGCGACATCCATTTGAGCTTGTAGGGGTATTTGTCGGTATTGGCGGGGTTGCCATTGGGCAGGTAAAGGCACGCCACCCGCACCACGCCCTGCTTCAGCGTGACAACGCCTTCGAGAAAGCGGGCATGGGCGTCCTCGTCGTCGCCGGCGAGGCCCGATTTGGTCTCGTCGAACGGCAGCTTGGAGAGCAGCGCGACGCCGTTGAAGGTCTTCTGGCCGTGGGTGACGACATTATACCCGAGCGCCTCGACCTCGAGCCGGGGAAACGCGTCGTCGACGCATTTGATCTCCTGCAGGCAGACGATATCGGGGGAGCACTCCTTCAGCCAGGCGACCAGAAGTTCGATCCGTTGCCGGACCGAGTTGACGTTCCACGTAGCGATGCGAACTGCCATCGGACTTCCTTCATTGATGGGACACGCGACCGAGCCCCCGCTTAGACCAAGCGCTTCCGCATTTCGATGTGTGGGATGCCGGCTTCCTCGAATTCATCGCCGACCCGCTCGAACCCGGCGCGCGCGTAGAACGGTTCCGCGTGCGTCTGCGCGTTGAGGATCAGTTCGGGATAGCCGAGTTCGGCCGCCTTGGCCATCAGTGCGTCCAGCACGCGGGCGCCGATGCCGGTGCCGCGCGCTGGTTTGAGCACGGCCATGCGGCCGATATGACCATCGGGCAGCAGCCGGCCCGTCGCAACCGCCATGCCGTCATCGGCAAACGCCAGCGCATGCCAGCTCGACGCGTCCAAGTCGTCCCATTCCAGTTCTACCGGCACGCGCTGCTCCTCGACGAAGACGCTGTAGCGGATGGCACGGGAGCGTTGGCGGGCCTCTTCCCAGGTGCAGACAAGAACGGAGCTGGACATAAGGTCGCGATTCGGGGGAGCCGCAGGATTTTTCTTAGGTGGCATACCATGGGCTGTCCGCCTGTGCTAACCCTCCCCAGAAACAAGGCGTAACAATTGCCGATGGGGGAGTTGCGAGGCGTCCCGGCCTTCAAGGATAGTCGGCGGCGCACGTGCAAGACGTATGAAAAAACGCAATTTGGTTCTGACTGTCGCTGTTCTCGGCATTGCGGCCGGGGCGGCTTACGTGATCCGCGCTTCATGGATGGGGGGCAACGCCTCCACCGTGCAGGGGACGCCGCGGCCGCGGGTGGTCTCGGTGGATCTCGCCAAGGCTGAACGCAAATCGGTGCCGGTCGATGTCGACGCGATCGGACAGGTCACGCCGATCTCCAGCGTGGCGCTGAAGTCGCGGCTGGAGACCACCATCGTCTCGGTGCATTTCGAGGATGGCGCCAAGGTCAATGAGGGCGACCTGCTGTTCATGCTCGACGCGCGGCAGATCGAGGCCCAGATCGAGCAGGCCGAGGGCGTGCTGGCCCGCGACCAGGCCCAGCTCGAGGGCGCCCAGCGCGACCTCCGCCGCTATACCGATCTGGTCGGCAAGGGCGCCACCACCCAGGTCAATCTGGATAACGCAAAAACCCAGTCCGACGTCCTGATCGGCACCATCAAGGCCGACCAGTTCGCGCTGGAAAACCTCCGCGTCCAGAAGAGCTACACCGTGATCCGCGCACCGTTCGCGGGCCGGATCAGCGCCGCCAACGTCAAGGTCGGGAACTTCGTCCGCCCCGCCGACACCCAGCCGCTCGCGGTCATCAACCAGATGGCACCGGTCTACGTCACCTTCGCCATTCCCCAGCGCGCGCTGGTCGATCTGCGCGACGCCATGGCGAAGGGCGATTCCCAGGTGATCGCGACCATTCCCGGCCACCAGCGCTCCGAGAGCGGCAAGGTCGCGATGGTCGAAAACGCCGTCGATGCCACCACCGGCATGGTCACGGTGCGCGGCATCATGAACAATGCGAGCGAGACGCTCTGGCCCGGCACCATCGTGCAGACCAAGCTGATCATCCGCAGCGAGGAGGCCGTCGTGGTGCCGACGGTCGCGGTGCAGCGCAGCCAGAACGGCAATTTCGTTTTCGTCGTCCAGGACGGCACAGCCGAGGTCCGGCCGGTCAAGGTCGATCGCACCTTCCAGGGCTCGTCGGTGATCTCGGACGGATTGGCGGGCGATGAAAGCGTCGTCGTCGACGGCCAATTGCTGCTGTCGGAGGGATCGCGGGTCGAGCTGCGGGCACGCAAGGCCGGAGCCTGACCGATGACGCTGTCCGAGCTCTGCATCCGCCGTCCGGTGATGACGACGCTGATCACGGCGTCGATCATCGCATTCGGCGTGTTCGGCTTCCGTCTGCTGCCGGTCTCGGCGCTGCCCAAAGTGGATTTCCCGACCATCGCGGTCACCGCCACGCTGCCGGGCGCCAGCGCCGACACCATGGCCGCCTCGGTCGCCGGCATCATCGAGCGCCAACTCTCGACCATTGCCGGCATCTCCTCGATGAACTCGAACTCCTCGCAGGGCACGAGCGTCATCACCATCCAGTTCGACCTCAACCGCAACATCGACGCCGCCGCGCTCGACGTGCAGACCGCATTGACGATCGCGCAGCGCCGGCTGCCGATCGAGATGACAATTCCGCCGAGCTTCCGGAAGGTGAACCCGGCCGATTTCCCGGTCCTGTTCGTCTCGTTGGGCTCGGCGACGCTGCCGCTGTCGTCGGTCAACGAATATGGCGACATCACGATCGGACAGGCGCTGTCGCAGCTGCCGGGCGTCGCCCAGGTCTTGATTTACGGCGCGCAGAAATTCGCGATCCGGGTCCAGGCCGATCCGGAGGCTGCTGCCGCCCGCGGCGTCTCGATGGAGGACATCCGCGCGGCGGTGTCGCGCGCCAATTCCTCGACCCCGGTCGGCACGCTGAACGGCCCCAAGCAGGACGTCGCGCTGCAGGCCTCCGGCCAGATGGACAAGGCGGCAGATTATCGCCAGATCTACGTCGCCTGGCGCAACGGCTCGCCGGTCCGGCTCGACGAGATCGCCAAGGTCTATGACAGCGTCGAGAACGACAAGATCGCGACCTGGATGAACGACGAGCGGGCGATCGTGCTCGCGATCCAGAAGCAGCCCGACGCCAACACCGTGGCGGTGGTGGACGCCGTGCTAGCCAAGCTGCCGTCGCTGCGTGCCGCGATCCCGCCCTCGGTGACCATGCAGGTCATGATGGACCGTTCGGTCTCGATCCGGCAGGCGGTCAGCGACGTCGAGGAGACTCTGCTGATCGCGATCGCGCTGGTGATCCTCGTGATCTTCCTGTTCCTGCGCTCGGCGTCGGCGACCTTCATCCCGGCGCTGGCGGTGCCGATCTCGCTGTTCGGCACTTGCGCCGCGATGTACGCGCTGGATTACTCGATCAACAACATGACGCTGCTGGCGCTGACGCTCTCGGTCGGCTTCGTGGTCGACGACGCCATCGTCATGCTGGAGAACATCGTGCGCCATATCGAGCACGGCATGAAGCCGTTCGAGGCGGCGCTGAAGGGCGCCCGCGAGATCGGCTTTACCATCATCTCGATCACCTTCTCGCTGATCGCCGTGTTCATCCCGGTGCTCTTGATGGGCGGCATCGTCGGCCGCGTGTTCCGCGAATTCGCCGTCACGATCTCGGTCGCGATCATCGTCTCCGGCTTCGTGTCGCTGACCCTGACGCCGATGCTGTGCGCCCGCGTGCTGCGCGCGCATGACGCCACCAAGCGGCCGAATATCGTGCTGCGGGCGTTCGAGGCGATGTTCGAGGCCTGGCTGCGCGCCTATGAATGGGCGCTGGACTGGGTGCTGGCCAAGAAGGCCCTGATGCTGATCGTGACGCTGGCGACGCTTGGCGGCACCGTCTATCTCTACATGATCGTGCCGAAGGGCTTCTTCCCGCAGGAAGACACCGGCTTCCTGATCGGCGTAACGGAAGCGGCGACCGACACCTCTTTCGAGGCGATGAAGGTGCGCCAGCAGGCGCTGGTCGATGTGATGCGCACCGATCCGGCGATCGATTACATCAATTCGACCGTCGGCTCCGGCGGTCCCAATCCGACAACCAATTACGGCCGCCTGTTCATCGCGCTGAAGCCGCAGAAAACCCGCGACAATGCCGCCGTGGTGATCGGGCGGTTGCGCCAGAAGGCGCGCGAGATCCCGGGCATGCAGGCGTTCTTCCAGAGCGTCCAGAACCTCAACATCGGCGGCCGCATCTCCAAGAGCCAGTACCAGTATGTGATGCAGAGCGGCGATACCGAGGCGCTGTACCGGCTGGCGCCGGAGATGCGCGACAAGATCGAGAAGATCGCAGGGCTGCTCGACGTTACCACCGACCTCTACATCAAGAACCCGCAGATGACGGTCGACATCGACCGCGAGAAGGCGGCGGTCTACGGCGTCACCGTCGACCAGGTCCGCAACCAGCTCTACAACGCCTATGGCGCGCGGCAGGTCGGCACCATCTACATGCCGTCGAACGACTACCAGATCATCCTGGAGGTGCAGCCGCAGTTCCGCGTCGACCCGTCGGATCTGTCGAAACTTTACATGAAGACCGCGAACGGCCAGACCATTCCGCTCGATGCGGTGGCGAAGCTGGTGCCGACGGTCGGGCCGTTGCAGATCAACCATCAGGGCCAGCAGCCGGCGGTGACGATCTCGTTCAATCTGGCGCCTGGCATTTCGCTCGGCTACGCGGTCGACAAGATCACCGAGCTCGAGCAGAACGCGAATTTGCCGCCGACGATTGCGACCGGATTCTCCGGCACCGCGCAGGTGTTCCAGGATTCGCTGCGCGGGCAGGGTGTCGTGATCCTCGCCGCCGTGTTCGCGGCCTTCGTGATCCTCGGCATCCTCTATGAGAGCTTCATCCACCCGATCACCATCATCTCCGGCCTGCCGTCGGCCGGCATCGGCGCGATCCTGACGCTGATGCTGTTCGGGATGGAGCTGTCCGTGATCGCGATGATCGGCATCGTGATGCTGGTCGGCATCGTCAAGAAGAACGCGATCATGATGGTCGACTTTGCGCTGGAGCGCCGCCGCGTCGGCCTCAGCGCCGAGCACGCGATCCGCGAGGCGGCGCTGCTGCGCTTCCGCCCGATCATGATGACGACGTTCGCGGCGATCTTCGGCACGCTGCCGATCGCACTTGGCGCCGGCGCCGGCGCCGAACTGCGTCAGCCGCTCGGCGTCGCCGTGGTCGGCGGCCTCTGCGTGTCGCAGCTGCTGACGCTGTTCATCACGCCGGTGATCTACATCTATCTCGACCGCATCGACCGCCGGCTGCGCCGCAAGCTCGATCCGCAGGCGGATGGCGACGTCGAGCGGCCGCAGGTGGTCGCGGCGGAATAGTCAGCCGTGCCGCGCGAGCCGCAAAACGATTCGCGAAGAAACCACCCAGGATGCGGAAGCGTTAGATCGAGAAGCTGGTGCCGCAGCCGCAGGAAGCAGTGGCGTTCGGGTTGACGACGCGGAACGAGGCGCCGATCAGGTCGTCGACGAAGTCGACTTCCGAGCCCGCGAGGAACGGCACCGAGGCGGGGTCGATCAGCACCACGGCGCTGTCGCGCTCGATCACGAGGTCGTCATCGGCCTGGGTGCGCTCGACGTCGAACTTGTACTGGAAACCGGAGCAGCCGCCGCCCTCGACGGAAATGCGCAGCTTGGCGCCGGCGCCTTCCTTGCTGAGGATCTGCCCGATCCGGCGGGCGGCCCGTTCGCTGACGGTGATGGCAGCAGTCATGTCGGTCTCCGAAACCTTATTTGAGCATGGTCTGATCGGATCATGCCCGGCGTCATGCCCAATTCATTTGGTCGGCCGCCTCAGGCATAGTTAAGTGCGTCGAACCATGGAATCAAATGGATAAGGACTAAAATACCGTGTCGGTCGGAATGGCTGCCCCCCGCGCGCCTTATGCCTGCGACCCCGACCGCAGCCGCGGCCGGCTTGTCACGGAGCCGCCGAGCCGGACCCGCAGCCCATTCCGGCGCGACTGCGACCGGGTGATCCATTCCACCGCGTTCCGTCGGCTCAAGCACAAGACCCAGGTCTTCGTCTTCCACGAGGGCGATCATTACCGCACCCGGTTGACCCACTCGCTGGAAGTCGCGCAAATCGCCCGCGCGCTGGCCCGCCAGCTCGGGGTCGACGAGGATCTGACCGAGACGCTGGCGCTGGCGCACGACCTCGGCCATCCGCCGTTCGGGCATGCCGGGGAGCGGGCGCTCGACGACTGCCTCAAGGAGGACGGCGGCTTCGACCACAATGCGCAGGCGCTGCGGGTCGTCACCTCGCTGGAGCATCGCTACCCCGAATTCGGCGGGCTGAACCTGACCTGGGAATCGCTCGAGGGCATCGTCAAGCACAACGGGCCGCTGACCGAACGCAACGGCGCACCTCGCGGTCGTTACCTCGATAGCGGCCTTCCGATCGGGATCGCCGACTACAACCAGACTTACGACCTCGAGCTCTGGAGCTATGCCTCGCTCGAGGCGCAGATCGCGGCCTTCGCCGACGACATCGCCTATGACGCGCACGATATCGACGACGGCCTGCGCGCCGGCCTGTTTGCGGTCGACGACCTCAAGGAGATGCCGCTGACGGCGGAGATCATCGCCGAGATCGATCGCCATTATCCCGGGCTCGACGAGGTCCGGCGCGGCGCCGAGCTGGTACGTGAGCTGATCTCACATTTCATCAGCGCTGTCTTCAACGAGGCGACCCGGCGCCTCGCGGCCGCCCAGCCGCAATCGGCTGAAGACGTGCGCCACCACAACGCGCCACTGATCGCGTTTCCGCCCGAGGTGGCCGAGCAGGAGGCGGCGATCAAGGCGTTCCTGTTCCGGCGGATGTATCGCCACCGGCGGGTCATGCTTGTGATGCGGGAGGCGGAGCAGGTGGTGCGCAATCTGTATGAGCGCTACCGGCAATCGCCGGGGGACCTGCCGGCGGAATGGATCGAGGGCAGCGTGCAGGAGACCGGCAGCGCGCGGAACAGGCGGATCGGCAATTTCATTGCCGGGATGACCGACCGTTTTGCCCTGATCGAGCACCAAAGGCTTTTTGACTCGACCCCGGATTTGCGTTAGCGCCCTGCCATGGCCGACACCACTGCACCATCACACCTTTTTGCCGACATGTTGGCGCGCGTGCACGCGATCTGTGCCGCTGTCGCAGCCGAGGACGACTGGCCGGCGGGCATCGATCTCACCCGCGTCGTGGTCGAGCCGCCGCGCGATGCCAGCCATGGCGACATGGCCACCAACGCCGCGATGGTGCTCGCCAGGGAGGCCAAGGCCAAGCCGCGCGAGCTCGCGGACAAGATCGCCGAGCGGCTGCGCGCCGATGCGCTGGTGGCATCCGTCGACGTCGCGGGACCCGGTTTCATCAACCTGACTTTGAAGCCGCAGGTCTGGGCCGACGCGCTGCGCGCCGTGCTGGCCGCCGGCTCGGCCTATGGGCAGAGCGACATCGGCAAGGCCGAGAAGGTCAATGTCGAATACGTCTCCGCCAATCCGACAGGGCCGATGCATGTCGGCCATTGCCGCGGCGCGGTGTTCGGCGATGCGCTGTGCAGCCTGCTGCAATTCGCGGGCTTCGACGTCTGCCGCGAATATTACATCAACGATGCCGGCGCCCAGGTCGACGTGCTCGCGCGCTCAGCGTTCCTGCGTTACCGCGAGGCGCTCGGGCAGGATATCGGCGCGATCCCGGAAGGGCTTTATCCCGGCGATTATCTCGTGCCGGTCGGCGCGGCGCTCGCCAAGGACTACGGCGAGAAACTGCTCGACATGAACGAAGCCGCGTGGCTGCCGATCGTGCGCGACCAGGCGATCGCCATGATGATGGAGATGATCAAGGGCGATCTCGCCGCGCTCAACATCCATCACGACGTGTTCTTCTCCGAGCGTTCGCTGATCACGTCAGGCAACAACAAGGTCGCCGAGACGATCGATTTCCTGCGCGCCAAGGGCGATATCTACGAAGGCCGCCTGCCGCCGCCGAAGGGCAAGCCGGTCGAGGATTACGAAGACCGCGAGCAGTCGCTGTTCCGCGCCACCGCGTACGGCGACGACGTCGATCGTCCGCTGATCAAGTCGGACGGCTCGTACACTTATTTCGCATCCGACATCGCCAACCATCGCTACAAGTTCGAGCGCGGCTTCACCAACCTGATCGACGTGTTCGGCGCCGATCACGGCGGTTACATCAAGCGGATGCAAGCGGCAGTGAAGGCGGTGACCGCCGGCAAGGCGACACTCGACGTCAAGATTGTGCAGCTCGTGAAGCTGCTGCGTGACGGCGAGCCGGTGAAGATGTCGAAACGGTCCGGCGATTTCGTCACGCTGCGCGAAGTGGTCGACGAGGTTGGCTCGGACGCGGTGCGGTTCATGATGCTGTTCCGCAAGAACGACGCGGTGCTCGATTTCGACCTCGCCAAGGTGATCGAACAGTCGAAGGACAACGCGGTCTTCTACGTCCAGTACGGCCACGCCCGTGGCCATTCGATATTCCGCAACGCGCGGGAGGAGGCGGTTCCCGATCTGCCCGAGACCGACGAGGCGCGGCTGGCCTATCTGCGGAGCGCTGCGGTGGAACGGTTGACCGACCCGGCCGAGCTCGACCTGCTCAGGCGGCTTGCGCTTTATCCCCGGATGATCGAGGCTGCCGCGGTGGCACATGAACCGCACCGAATCGCTTTTTATCTATATGATTTGGCCAGTGAATTTCACGCGCTGTGGACCAAGGGGCGCGATTTGCCCTATTTACGCTTCATTATCAATAATGATGCAGAGATCACGAGGGCGCGACTGGCAATGGTTCAGGGCGTCGTCTCGGTTCTGGCATCGGGCTTAGCTGTTCTAGGCGTCCACGCTCCAACCGAGATGCGGTAGGCAGGGGCATTAGGCCTTCACGAGTGGGGATTTGTGAGGGCATCTGGCAGGGGCCAACTCGTTCGGACCGGCTGTGCCGGCGATCTTGGCGCTGTCCCGAAGGGGATGCATCATCACGATGGCTGATCGATATCAGGACCGACTTTTTTCCACCGACACGGCCCACAAGGCCGAGAGCGATCCGCTGGCCGAACTGGCCCGGTTGATCGGCCAGACGGATCCGTTCGGCTCCGCGAACAAGCCGCCGCCGCGTCCGCTGTCGCGCGCCAACGCGCGGCCGCAACAATATGAGCCGCAAGCGGATGAGGACGACACACCGCCCGCGGGTCCGCCGCCGTGGATGCAGCGCGCACGGCAGGAGACTGTCGTTCCGCCGCCCGTGCAGCGCACCGAGTACGAAGAACCCGAACCGGACTACCAGCCGAAGCCGGTGCATCCGTTGCATCGGTATGCGGCCCAGCAGGCGCAACCGCCTGCGCCCGAGCCGGTCGCAACCTATCGGCCGGTCGAGCCCCCTCGACAACCCGAGGCCTTTGACGACGAGCCGCCCTACCAGAGCGGCGACCAGGGCCATGATCCGTCGCGCTACGACGATGCGCTCTACGGCCAGCTGGAAGCCGGCGAACAGGATCTGCAGCGCGATCCATCCTATCCGGATGATCCCTATGCCTACGAGGCCGACGAGGAAGAACCCGAACCGCGCCGCCGGAGTAGCGGCCTGATGACGGTCGCCGCCGTCCTGGCGCTTGGCGTGTTCGGCGTCGGTGGCGCGTATGCCTACCGGACTTATGTCGGCTCGCCCCGCACGGGTGAGCCGCCGATCATCAAGGCCGACAACACGCCGACCAAGGTGATCCCGGCCCAGGCCGATGCGCCCGCGAAGGCGCCGGACCGCATGGCGACCGGCGACGGCACCGAGAAGATCGTGTCGCGGGAAGAGACGCCGGTCGACGTAAATTCGAAGACTGCCGGACCGCGCGTCGTGTTTCCTGCACTGAATGCCAATGCGAATCCGCCGCCGGCCGCCAGCGTGCAGACCGCGCAGCCCGCGCCGGCGCCGATCACCGCGAACGGAACCCTGCCGAACAACGAGCCGCGCAAGATCCGCACGCTCGCGGTCAAGGGCGATTCGCCCGATGGCGCGCAGGCCGCGGCCGCCGTGCCGGCGAGGCCCGCTGTCGCTGGGAAGCCTCCGGTGTCGCATGGCAACCCTTCGGCGGCCAACGCCAGCGTGAACGCGCCGATGTCGCTGGTTCCCGGTCAGGCTGACGCGGCTCCCGCTGCGCCCCCGACCCGGGTGGCGTCGACCTCGACCGCCTCGGTTGGTGGCGGGGGGTATCTGGTCCAGGTGTCGTCGCAGAAGAACGAGGCGGACGCGCAGGCGTCCTATCGGACCCTGCAAGGCAAGTATCGCAGCGTACTCGGATCGCAGCCTTTGGTGGTGAAACGCGTCGATCTCGGTGAGAAAGGCGTCTACTACCGCGCCTTTGCCGGCCCATTCGCGTCGTCGGAAGAGGCGAACCAGCTGTGCCGGAGCCTGATGTCGGCCGGTGGGCCGCAGTGCCTCATCCAAAGAAATTAAGGGCAGTTTCCTTGACCCGTGAGCTGCATACGGCCTAATCGGCCGGATGGCGAGCCGCGCATTCATCACGGGCGTATCCGGGCTGATCCTCAACGACGCTGAACGCGAATTCATTCGCGCCGAGCGGCCATGGGGCTTCATCCTGTTCAAGCGCAACATCGAGAGTCCTGCTCAAGTGGCGGCTCTTGTTGGGGAACTCAGGTCGGCGGCCGATACGGCCGATGCGCCGGTCCTGATCGACCAGGAAGGCGGGCGGGTGCAGCGGCTCGGCCCGCCGCATTGGCCGCTCTATCCGCCCGGCGCGAGCTTCAGCGCGCTCTATGACATCGCCCCGAAGCTCGGCCTGACCGCAGCCCGCCTCACCTCACGGCTGATTGCGGCCGACCTGATCGATCTTGGTATCACCGTCGATTGCCTGCCCCTGGCCGACGTTCCGGTGGCCGACGCAGATGCGGTGATCGGCAACCGAGCCTATGGAACCAAGCCGGAGCAGGTCGCGACGATCGCGCGTGCGGTCACGGACGGGTTGGAACAGGGCGGGGTGCTGCCGGTTCTCAAGCATATTCCAGGCCATGGCCGCGCCACGGCGGACAGCCATTTCCGGCTTCCAACGGTGGATACCGCCAAAATCGAGCTGGAACGGACCGATTTTGCCGCCTTCCGGCCCCTGGCGGACTTGCCGATGGCGATGACTGCACATGTTGTGTTTAGCGCGCTCGACCCCGTCCATCCGGCGACGACTTCTGCGACAATCATTGATCAGGTGATTCGCGAGTGGATCGGGTTCCAGGGTTTGTTGATGAGTGATGACGTGTCGATGAATGCGCTGGCCGGATCGATTGCCGAGCGGACCCGCGCCATCGTCAGCGCCGGTTGCGACATGGTTCTGCACTGCAACGGCAACATCGACGAAATGCGCGAGGTCGCACGAGAGACGCCGGAATTGGCCGGCAAGGCGCTTGAGCGGGCCGAGGCGACGCTCGCCGCGCGGAAGCCACCTCAGCCGCTCGACCGGCAGGCGGCACGGGCTGAACTGGATGCGTTGTTGGATCGGGTAGGGACGGCATGACCGCTGAAATTCTATCATTCGAGACCGGGCGGCCGGCTGACCTCGCCGACGGCGAGCCGGCGCTGGTGGTCGACGTCGAGGGCTATGAGGGCCCGCTCGACCTGCTGCTGACGCTGGCGCGGCAGCAAAAGGTCGACCTGTCGAAGATCTCGATCCTGGCGCTCGCCGACCAATATCTGTCGTTCATCGAGGCCGCGCGCAAAATCCGTCTCGAGCTTGCGGCCGACTATCTGGTGATGGCGGCCTGGCTTGCCTTCCTGAAGTCGCGGCTGTTGCTGCCCGAGCCGCCGACCGCGGAGGGGCCGAGTGCCGAGGAAATGGCCACCGCGCTTGCCAACCGGCTGCGGCGCCTGGAGGCGATCCGCGAGGCGGCGAACCGGCTGATGAACCGACCGCAGTTCCAGCGCGATATCTTTCCGCGCGGCAATCCGGAATCGATCGCCGAGATCAAGCATCCGAAGTTCACCGCGACGCTGTACGACCTGCTGTCGGCCTATGCCACGCAGCGCGCGTCGCGCGTGCTGACCTCGGTGCATCTGGCCAAGCGGACGGTGTGGTCGCTGGCGGAAGCGCGCGCCTCGCTGGAGCGCTTGGTCGGCCTTGCGGAGGAATGGAGCTGCCTCGACGAGTACCTGATGAAGTACGTCGCCGATCCCAAGCAGAAGGCGACGGTGTTCGCCTCGAGCTTCGCTGCCGCCCTCGAGCTGGTTCGCGAAGGCGAGATGGAGATCAACCAGAAGCAGGCGTTCGCGCCGATCTATTTCCGAAAGCGTCAGGCGCAGGCTGCAATGGCGGCGCCGGACCTGTCGGTTGAGTAAGTGGAAGAAGGAGAGCAAGCCCATGGCAAGCTTGGCGGAAGTGCGCAGAGACGAGCCCGAGGAGGAGGTTTCTCCTATGGACCATCCGGTAGCGCGTCCTGAGGAATTGCGGCTCCTGGAAGCCCTGTTGTTCGCATCGGCCGAGCCGATCGATCAGGCAACGCTCGCGAAGCGGATGCCCGATGGCGTCGATATCAAGGCGGCACTCGCACAATTGCAGGCGGAATATGCGCCGCGCGGCGTCAACCTGGTTCGGGTCGCCAACAAGTGGACGTTCCGTACCGCTGGCGATCTGTCGTGGCTGATGACGCGCGAGAGCACCGAGACGCGGAAGCTGTCGCGTGCGGCGATCGAGGTGCTGGCGATCGTCGCCTATCACCAGCCGGTGACCCGTGCCGAGATCGAAGAAATCCGCGGCGTGGTTACCTCGAAGGGAACGATCGACGTGCTGCTGGAGACCGGCTGGATCCGCCCGCGCGGCCGCCGCAAGACGCCGGGCCGTCCGCTCACCTTCGGAACCACTGACGCCTTCCTGTCGCAGTTCAGCCTGGAAGCGCTCGGCGACCTGCCGGGGCTGGAGGAACTGAAGGGCACCGGCCTGCTCGACTCCCGCCTGCCGACCGGCTTTTCCGTTCCCTCGCCATCGGATGATGCGACGCTGCGCGAGGACGAGGAGCCGCTCGAGCCTGGCGACACGCTGGAACTGCTGCTCGCGCCGGCGGTCGAGCCGGAAACCGAGGAACCGAAGCCCGAGAGCGAAGCGACCGAGGTTGAGACTGCCGAGGTCGAAATGACCGTCGAAGCGGGAGCCGAATCCGAGGCGGACGCTGCCGCCGAGGAGGATGCAGTCGAACCTGACGCGGCCGAACCTGACGCTGGCGAGCCAGAAGAGCGCATCGACCACGCGGACGATGACGACGGCACCGAGGAGAAGGGCGAATAGCCCGGAATATTCCCGGTTAAGCCTAGCAATATTACGTAGCCGCGACAGCGATTTGCCGCGGCTGAGGTCCTTGTTTTTGACACCCCGCGGGCCTAACTTCCGGCCATGTTCAGGCCGGTCCCCCGGCCATTTCTGGAGGGTTGCAGGATGGGTTCGCTTAGCATTTGGCACTGGATCGTCGTGATCGCAGTGGTCCTGCTGCTGTTCGGACGCGGCAAGATTTCGGACCTGATGGGTGACGTCGCCCAAGGCATCAAGGCCTTCAAGAAGGGCATGCAGGACGACGACAAGGTTGCGGACAAGCCGGAGTCCACCAAGGCGATCGACCACAATGCGGCGCCGTCGGCCGCGCGCCAGGACGTCGGCAGCAAGGCCGTCTAACGCGCTTGTACTGACGCATATTTCGACGTTTTTCCTGGCGCGAAACGGTGACGCCGTCGCACAGACGCGCTATGGACGCCGATTGAGAAAAGGCGCCGGCAGCCCCAGATCCTGCTAGGGATCGATGGGGCCGATAGCGGCGCGCTTAGGCGGAAGCATTCATGTTCGACATCGGGTGGAGTGAACTGGTCGTCATCGCGGTCGTCGCGCTGATCGCCATCGGCCCGAAAGAACTTCCGGGCGTGCTGCGCATGGTCGGGCAATGGATGGGCAAGGCCCGCAGGATGGCCGCCGAATTCCAGGGCCAGTTCCAGGAGGCCATGCGCGAGGCCGAGATGGCCGACCTCAAGAAGAGTTTTGACGAAGTCAGGGAGGCCGCGACCGGCATCACCAGCGGCGGCATCATGACCTCGCTGGAGAAGGACGTCAGCGACGCTCTGCAGATCGACAAGCCGGTCGATGCGCAGGTTGCCTCCGCGATCGACGCACCGGTCACACCCACGACACCCGCAGCTCCGACGCCGGAAACCTTCGTCGAGGCCGAGGCGCACGCGGCCACCACGAGCGAGCCGCTCGCGATCACCAGCGAAGTGAAGCCCGAGTCGGCGCCTGCGCAGGGCGCGACGCCGGCGCAGCCCGACGTGCTCAAGGACGCGAGGGCGTCATGAGCGCCGAAGATATCGAGGCCAGCAAGGCCCCCTTGATGGATCATCTGATCGAGCTGCGTTCGCGGCTGATCAAGGCGCTGCTCGGCTTCGGCGTGGCCTTCATCATCTGCTTCTTCTTCGCCAAGCAGATCTTCAACGTCCTGGTCTGGCCCTTCATCTGGGTGGCGGGGCCGGAAAATTCCAAATTCATCTATACCGCGCTGCTCGAATATTTCCTGACACAGCTCAAGCTCGCGTTGTTCGGCGCCGGCTTCATCTCGTTTCCGATCGTCGCGACGCAGATCTACAAATTCGTGGCGCCCGGGCTCTACAAGCATGAGCGCAACGCGTTCCTGCCTTATCTGATCGCGACGCCGGTGTTCTTCGTGCTCGGCGCGATGATGGTCTATTTCGTGGTCTTCCCGATGCTGACCCGCTTTTCGCTCGGCATGCAGCAGGCGGCGGGCACGGAGACGGCGCAGATCCAGCTGCTGCCCAAGGTCGGCGAGTATCTCTCGCTGATGATGTCGCTGATCTTCGCCTTCGGAATCGCATTCCAGCTGCCGGTGATCCTGACGCTGCTCGGCCGGATCGGCATCGTCACCTCGAAGATGCTGAAGGAGAAGCGGCGCTACTTCATCGTGATCGCCTTCATCATCGCCGCCGTGCTGACGCCGCCCGATGTGCTGAGCCAGGCCTCGCTCGCGATCCCGCTGCTCCTGCTCTATGAGGGGGCCATCATCGCGGTCCGGATCGTGGAGAAGAAGGCCGCCCCTTCGAACGCCTCGTCCGGAGCGCCGTCGGCGACCAATCCGGCCGAATAGGGCATTTTTCCACGCACGCGGTGTCATACCCCGCGAAAGCGGGGTATCCAGTACGTCGCGACCTCTCAGCGGCACGCCGACGTCGCTGGAATACTGGATCGCCCGCCTTCGCGGGCGATGACAGTTGTGCTAGTTCAAGCACGCCGCAACACGTTGACACACAACGTTATCTGCCTGAGCGACGTTAGGACCCCGACTGCCATGCACGACATCAAAGCGATCCGCGACAACCCGACTGCCTTCGACGCCGGCCTGAAACGCCGCGGACTCGAGGCGCTGTCGCCGTCGCTGCTTTCGATCGACGAGAAGCGGCGTGCGGCGATCCTGGCGTCGGAGCAGGCCCAGGCGCGGCGCAACGCTGCCTCAAAGGAAATCGGCGAGGCCAAGAAGGCCAAGGACGAGGTGCGCGCGGCGAAGCTGATGGCCGAAGTCGCCGAGCTGAAGACCACGATGCCAGAGCTCGAGGCCGCCGCGAAATCATTCGACGACGAGCTGACTAGGGAGCTGTCGTCAATTCCGAACTTGCCGCTCGACGAGGTGCCCGACGGCACCGACGAGCACGGCAATGTGCAGCACCATGTGTTCGGCAAGGCGCGCGACTACGGCTTCGCGCCGAAGCTGCATGACGATCTCGGCACCGCGCTCGGCTATATGGATTTCGAAGCCGCGGCGAAATTGTCCGGCGCGCGCTTTGTCGTGCTGAAGAGGGGGTTGGCGCGGCTCGAGCGCGCGATCGGGCAGTTCATGCTCGATCTGCACACCGGTGAGCATGGCTACACCGAGATCAATCCGCCGCTGTTGGTGCGCGACGCCGTGATGTTCGGTACCGGCCAGCTGCCGAAATTCGAGGACGACCAGTTCTGGGCGATCAAGGGCGAATTGCTCTCGACACCGAATGCCGATCTGCGCAGCGAGCGCCTCGGCCTGATCCCGACCGCGGAAGTCTCGCTGACCAACCTCGCGCGCGAATCCATCCTCGACGAGAAGGAGCTGCCGATGCGGCTCACCGCGCTGACGCCGTGCTTCCGCGCCGAAGCTGGAGCTGCGGGTCGCGATACGCGCGGCATGATCCGGCAGCACCAGTTCACGAAGGTCGAGTTGGTGTCGATCACGACGCCCGAAGCCAGCAAGGACGAGCTCGAACGCATGCTGTCCTGCGCCGAGCAGGTGCTGCAGAAGCTCGACCTGCATTATCGCGTGATGACGCTGTGCGCTGGCGACATGGGCTTCTCCGCGCAGAAGACCTACGACATCGAGGTGTGGATGCCTGGGCAGGGCGACGGCGGCGCCTATCGCGAGATTTCGAGCTGCTCGGTGTGCGGTGATTTCCAGGCCCGCCGCATGGACGCGCGCTATCGCGGCCCCGACGGTAAGCCGCGCTTCGTGCATACGCTGAACGGCTCCGGCACGGCGGTGGGGCGCGCCTTGATCGCCGTGATGGAGACCTACCAGCAGCAGGACGGCTCGATCGCGGTGCCCGATGTGCTGCAGCCCTATATGGGCGGGCTCAAAGTCATCGAGCACGGCATGTGAGGCGAGGGCCAGTGTGATGCCGCTCCACCGGGACATCCACTGGCTTGGTCGACAATGGGCCGTCACGGGCCACGGTCTGCAACTGATCAATCAGAAGCAGATGGGCTACTACGACATTGAGGCCGCGCGCTTGTGGGAGGCCCGCGTGACCGAGATACAGTCGAAGGTCTGGATCGACAGGCCGGACTTCGACAAGGCACTGGAGATCGCGCGCGGCAAGTTCGCCTATTTGGCGCCGGCCGATCTGCCCCCGCCAGCAGCCGTCGCGCCGCCGCCGGCGCCTCCGGTCCGGGCCGTGCTCCGGGCTCCGCTTGGCGCGGAATCGGTGCCCTCCATCGAGGAGCTGCTGGCGAGGTTGAAATCGAAATCGGTTGCGGCCGCGCCGGTCGCAAAGCCGGCCGAGGAGGCGCCCGCGCGGCCGCCGCTGAAGCCTGAACCGCCCAAGCTTGAAACGCCCAAGCCTGAACCGCCCAAGGTTGAATCGCCCCGGGCTGAACCTGCCGAACGCGGGGCTCCCAAGCCTGAGCCTCCAAACACCGAGCCCATCAGGTCCGAAGCTCCCAGATCCGAAGCTCCAAAGCCCGACGCTTGCCAGGTTGCACCGGTTAAGCCGGAGGCGCCCACGCCGCCGGTTCTCACGACCGTTCGGCAGTCAGCCCGACCGGCGTGGCCGGTGTTCGACCGCAAGATCGCCGGTAGCGGCAGATTCGTGCACCCATGGCGCGTCCCCTCGGCGCGATGGCACGGGCCCGGTTTGCCTCCGCGGCCCTAGCCGGTTAAGACGGCAAATCAACTCAAGAAACCGCAACTCAAGAAACCCGCGTCGAATCGAAACAAGAGGCACTTTGACGGATGCGAATTCTCTGCACCAATGATGACGGCATCCACGCCCCCGGCCTGCAGGTCGTCGAGCAGATCGCACGCGCATTGTCCGACGACGTCTGGATCGTCGCCCCCGAACTCGATCAGTCCGGCGTGTCGCATTCGCTCTCGCTCAACGATCCGCTGCGTCTGCGCGAGGTCAGCCCTCGTCACTTCGCGGTGCGCGGCACGCCGACCGATTGCGTCATCATGGGCGCGCGCCACATTCTCGGAGACAAGCTGCCCGATCTCGTGCTGAGCGGCGTCAACAAGGGCCGCAACGTCGCCGAGGACGTGGTCTATTCCGGCACCATTGCCGGCGCGCTGGAAGGCACCATCCTGGGCTTTCCGTCGTTTGCGTTGTCGCAGGAGTTTTCGATCGAGACGCGCAACGCGCCGCTGTGGGAGACCGCGCTGAAATTCGGGCCCGACATCATCCGCAAGGTGATCGGCGCAGGCGTTCCCCGCAACACCGTCATCAATGTCAACTTCCCGTCCTGCATGCCCGATGACGTCAAGGGCATCCGGATCACGCGGCAGGGCAAGCGCAATCAGGGTTTCCTGAAAATCGATCGTCGTCACGACGGACGCGGCAATCCGTATTTCTGGATCGGCTTCGAGCGCGCGGCGATGATGGATACGCCGGCCGAAGGCACCGATCTCGCCGCGCTTGCCGCGCGCTACGTCTCGGTGACGCCGCTGCGGCTCGACCGCACCGATGAGGCGTTTTCGGAAAAGCTGACCGCGACGTTGAAGTGATGCAGGGAATCTGTAGCCCGGATGGAGCGCAGCGAAATCCGGGGAAATCTTAAACGCATAGAGCGCAGTCCTGGATTTCGCTGCGCTGCTCCGGGCTACGAATACGAATGCGGGTGAGATTTAAACCGGTGCGCTCCGCATTGCGCTGGAGATCACCTGCGCCAGCGTTTCCAGCTGGAAGGGCTTTTGCAACGCCGGACGATCGCGATACTCCGGTGGCAGGCCGGACGAGCCATACCCGGTTGCGAATATGAAGGGGCGGTTGCGGGCATTGATCAGCTCGGCGACCGGAGTGATCACCTTGCCGTTGACGTTGACGTCGAGGATCGCGAGGTCGAATTCGGTCGATTGCGCGAGCTTGACGGCTTCGCCGATTTCGCCGGCCTCGGCCGCGACACTGTGGCCGAGTTCCTCCAGCATATCGGCGACCATCATCCGGATCATGACCTCGTCCTCAACGAGGAAAACTGAACAGCCCGCCGGCCGTGTCGCTGTCATGATGGAATCCTTGCCCGTCCCCGAAACAGGCTCGCAAATAACGCCAAAAGGCGCAATGCAAACGTTTGGAATTTGTCGGTTTCCAGCGCGCGACGCTGCGTCGCCGGATCGTTTTGACTGACTCTGTTGCGCAGGATTAGTGCAGACTGAGCTCCTGTCCCTGGGCGTTAGCCGCGCATCGCCGGTATTATATGGGAAGCTGCTGTGTTAGCGCCAATACGAAATCGGGCTGCCGGTTCCTGGCCGGGAACAAAAGGTAACGGGAAATTTTTCCTTAACGCGGCATTTCGGATTTCAATGGCATGAAGCTTAAGGAAGATTCCGCGCTACTGCCCAGAGACGCTGATGAACATGGCCGTGAAGCCCGATCCGACCGAGAAGATGATGTTTCAGCTCACCCTGCGGCGGCGAGGGGTCAGTGATCAGGCGGTGCTGCGCACCATGGAGGAGGTTCCGCGCGAGCTGTTTGTCGATCCGCGCGATCGCAACGAGGCCTACCGCGACAGCGCGCTGGGGATCGCCTGCGGGCAGACTATCAGCCAGCCTTTCGTCGTCGCCTACATGACCGAGCAACTGCAGCTGCAGAAGGATCACCGCGTGCTCGAGATCGGCACCGGTTCGGGCTACCAGGCCGCGGTCCTGTCCCGGCTGTGCAAGCAGGTTCTGACCATCGAGCGCTACCGGACGCTGGCTGACGCCGCCCGCAAGCGCCTCGAAAAGCTGGGCTATTACAACATCGAGGTGCTGCTCGGCGACGGCTTCGACGTCCCGGCGGGGGCCGGCGATTTCGACCGCATCATCGTTACCGCGGCAATGGAGCAGATTCCGGAGAAGCTGCTGGAGCGACTCGATCCGGGCGGCATCCTGATCGCCCCGGTCGGGCCGCATCAGGGGACCCAGACCCTGGTCCGCGTGGTGCGCACGGAGAGCGGATTCGACCGCAAGGAATTGGTCGACGTCCGCTTTGTGCCGGCGCTGCCGGGAATCGCGCGCGAATTGTAAATTCGGCGATTTGCCGCTTGGCACCAACGCCTTATTCGCAGGGTTAAGCGGTTATTTACTCGCGACGTGTTTACTCAAAACAGTCTTTTGTTGCGTACGAGTGAGTAACCATGTCTGGGGTTGTTGAGTTGCTTCGCTCGCGTCGCGTACCGCAGGTTGCGGTGCTGACGCTGATGTCCATGGCTTTTGCCGGTTGCAGCGCCGACATGTCGTCGCGCTTCTCGCAAAACTCTTACTCGCAAAATCCGTTTGCGTTTGATCCGCAGCCGACCGGCACCGTGCAGGCACAGCCGCCGCGCGAGCTGCCGCAATACGCGCGGCCACGAACGCAACCGCAATATTCACAGTATCAGTCACAGCCGTTGCCGCCGCCGGTTGCTGCGCCGCAGTCCTATCCGGTTGCCAATGCTGGCGTATCCGGAGGCGGGCGCGGGGTTTCGTCCTACACGCCGCCTGCGCAGCCGCAGATCGAAGCCACCGGCACCGTTCCGCATTCGGTCGCCGCAGCGCATGCCGGACACAGCGGCACCACCATCATCGTCGGCACCAGCGATACGCTCGAAGTGCTGGCGCGCCGCTACAACGTCTCGACCGCCGAGATCCTGCGCGCCAATGGCTACAAGGGACCGCGCGCGCTGTCGCCCGGCCAGCAGCTCGTCATTCCGCGCCCGACGGCCGCTGCAGCAGTGCCGGCGATGGCCGCACCGGCCACGCGACCCGTTGCCGTGGCCGCCGCGCCTTCCGGCGTCCACTATGTCAATCGCGGCGACACGCTGCGCAACATCGCGCGCCAGCACCACATTCCCGTGGCGGAGCTTGCCCGCGCCAACAATCTCGATCAATCAGCCCGGCTGAGTCTCGGCATGAAGCTGGTGGTGCCCGGTGCCAAGACCGCGATGGCGGCTCCTGCGCCCGTTGCACAGCCTCTTGCCGCTGCGCCCGTCGCCGTTGCCCCGGCGCCGGCCGTGGCGGCTCCGAAGGTCGTCGCGACGGCGCTGTCGCAGCAGAGCGCGCGGCTGGTGCAGCCGACCGCTACCGTCGAACAGCCGGTCGCCGCCGCAGAAGCGCCGGTTGCCACCAAGTCCAGCGAAGCCACCGGGGCATTGCCGACGTTCCGCTGGCCGGTGCGCGGCAAGGTCATCACCGCCTACGGCTCGAAGACCAACGGCAAGGTCAATGACGGCATCAACGTCGCGGTGCCCGAAGGCACGCCGGTCAAGGCGGCCGAAGACGGCGTCGTCGCCTATTCGGGCAATGAGCTGAAGGGCTACGGCAACCTCGTGCTGGTTCGCCATTCCAACGGCTATGTCACCGCCTACGCTCATGCGAGCGAGCTTCTGGTGAAGCGCGGCGATACGATCAAGCGCGGCCAGGTGATCGCCAAGTCGGGCCAGTCGGGCGAGGCCGGCTCGCCGCAGCTCCATTTCGAAATCCGCAAGGGATCGTCTCCGGTCGATCCGCTCCAGTTCCTCAACGGCGCGTAAGTTACGCGCCGGGACTTCCAAGGGACTTCCAAGTCTCACAACAAAGACAACGGGGGAGGCGCAAGGCCTCCCCCGTTTTGTGTTGCGCAAATGCTGCTGCGATCAGTTCCCGCTCAGCCGCACGCCGAGCCGGCCGGCGAGTTCCTGCGTGTACTGCCAGGCGACGCGGCCGGAGCGCGAGCCGCGGGTGGTCGACCATTCGAGCGCCTCGCGCTCCAGTTCGTCCTCGGCGATCTTGATGCCGTAATGGTCGCAATAGCCCTTGACCATCGCAAGGTACTCGTCCTGGCTGCAGCGGTGGAAGCCAAGCCAGAGACCGAACCGATCCGACAGTGATACTTTCTCTTCGACCGCTTCGCCCGGATTGATCGCGGTCGAGCGTTCGTTCTCGATCATCTCGCGCGACAGCAAATGTCGCCGGTTCGAGGTCGCATAGAGGATGACGTTCTCGGGGCGTCCCTCGATGCCGCCTTCCAACACCGCCTTGAGCGATTTGTAGGAGGCGTCGTTGCCGTCGAACGAGAGGTCGTCGCAGAACACGATGAAGCGGAAGGAGGAGCTGCGCAGAAGGTCCATCAGGCCGGGCAGGCTCTCGATGTCCTCGCGATGGATCTCGATCAGCTTGAGCCGGTCGGCCGGCTTGCGATCGACATTGATGCTGGCATGGGTGGCCTTGACCAGCGACGACTTGCCCATGCCGCGGGCGCCCCAGAGCAGCGCATTGTTGGCGGGCAGTCCGTTGGCGAAGCGCTCGGTATTTTCCATCAAGATATCGCGCATCCGGTCGACGCCCTTGAGCAGGCCGATCTCGACACGGCTGACGCGCGGCACCGGGGCAAGGCGTCCGTCCGGATGCCAGACAAAGGCGTCCGCGGCGCCGAATGAGCGGGCCGGATCGGAGGCCGGGGAGGCGTCCGCAAGGCGGCTCGCGATGGCCTCCAGGGCGCTCGCGATCCGCTCGGCGGCCGCGCCGTCGAGCTGCATGACCGGGCGTTTTGTCGCGGCGTTTGCGGCGCGCTTGGCGGCAGCTTTGGGGGCGGTTTTGCTGGTTATTTTACTGGTGGTTTTTTTGGCTTTTTTCGGCATTTGTCCAGTTCCTGACGGCGCAGCCTTATCGGGCTGGCGGCGGTCCCGCAAGCGCCCTAAATGAAGGTCCGTTAACGTTGCAATTGGGACCGCGGCCGCTATAGTCCGCGCGAATTTGTCCGGACCGCCATACCGCCCCGAAGGTCGAGGGCGCTGCCGGTCCTTTCCCGTCTTATCCGAGGATCGTCTGAATGCTGATTACTCCTGCGTTTGCTCAGGCTGGAGCTGGCACTGATACCAACAGCATGTTGATGTCGCTGCTGCCATTCGCGCTGATCTTCGTCATCATGTACTTCCTGATTCTGCGCCCGCAGCAGCGCAAGGTGCGCGATCATGCGGACCTCGTGAAGAACATCCGCCGCGGCGACACCGTGGTGACCTCGGGCGGCCTGGTCGGCAAGGTGACCAAGGTGGTCGACGACGACCAGATCGAGTTCGAGATTTCGGACGGCGTCCGCGTGCGGCAGATGCGCCAGATGATTTCGGGCGTGCGGACCAAGGGTGAGCCGGCGAAGGGCGACGCCAAGGACGAGGCATCCGCGAGCTGATCGCCGCGGAGCCCCTTGCCGAATCTGACAGGTCAATTCGATGTTGTATTTCACGCGGTGGCGAGCGCTGGGGATTATCCTGACAGCGCTGGTGGTCTGCCTGTGCGCCGTGCCCAATTTCTTCCCCGAAGCGCAGGTCAAGACCTGGCCGGCCTGGGCGCAGCGGCGCCTCGTGCTCGGTCTCGATTTGCAGGGCGGGTCGTACCTCTTGCTCGAGGTCGACGCCAACTACGTGAAGAAGGAAAAGCTCGAACAGGTTCGTGACGACGCCCGGAAGGCGCTTCGCGATGCCCGGATTGGCTTCACCGGCGGCATCACGATCCGCAACGACGCCGTCGAGGCTCGTATCGCGAAGGAAAGCGATGTTCCGGCGGCGCTGGCGAAACTTCGCGAGATCGCGCAGCCGATCGGCGGGATGCTCGGCTCCAGCGGCCAGCGCGATGTCGACGTGACCGATGCAGGGGGCGGCTTGATCCGTCTGACCGTGTCGCAGCCGGCGATGATCGAGCGGATGCGCAAGACGATCGAGCAGTCGATCCAGATCGTCGAGCGCCGCGTCAACGAGCTCGGCACCGTCGAGCCAGTGATCCAGCGTCAGGGCTCCGATCGCATCCTGGTGCAGGTCCCGGGCCTGCAGGACCCGACTCATCTGAAGGAGCTGCTCGGCAAGACCGCGAAGATGGAATTCCGGATGGTCGACACCTCGGTGTCGCCCGACCAGGCCCAGCAGGGCCGGGTGCCGCCGGACTCCGAGCTCCTGATGAGCGCTTCGCCGCCACCCGTTCCGTACGTCGTGAAGAAGCAGGTCCTGGTCTCCGGCGGCGAGCTCTCCGATGCCCAGCCCGGCTTTGACCAGCGTACCGGCGAGGCGATCGTCAGCTTCAAGTTCAATACGTCGGGCGCGCGCAAATTCGCGCAGGCGACTGCCGACAATGTCGGCCAGCCGTTTGCGATCGTGCTCGACAACAAGGTGATCTCGGCACCGGTGATCCGCGAGCCGATCACCGGCGGACAGGGCCAGATCTCCGGCAGCTTCACCGTGCAGTCGGCCAACGATCTGGCGATCCTGATGCGCGCCGGCGCGCTACCGGCGCCGCTGAGCGTGGCCGAGGAGCGCACCGTCGGTCCCGGCCTCGGCCAGGACTCGATCGAGAAGGGCGAGCTCGCGGCCTATGTCGGCTCGATCTTGGTGATCGTGTTCATGTTGCTCACCTACCGGCTGTTCGGCGTGTTCGCCAACATCGCCGTGGCCATCAACGTCGCCATGATCTTCGGGCTGCTGTCGCTGCTCAACGCCACGCTGACCTTGCCCGGCATCGCCGGCATCGTGCTGACGGTCGGCATCGCGGTCGACTCCAACGTGCTGATCTACGAGCGCATCCGCGAGGAATTGCGCGGCGGCCGCAACGCGATCTCGGCGATCGACGCCGGGTTCAAGCGGGCGCTCGCGACCATCCTCGATTCCAACATCACCACCTTCATCGCTGCCGCCGTGCTGTTCTACATCGGCACCGGGCCGGTCCGCGGCTTTGCCGTGACGCTCGGCATCGGCATCATCACCACGGTGTTCACCGCCTTTACCCTGACGCGCCTGATCGTCGCGGCATGGGTGCGGTGGAAGCGGCCGCAAACCGTGCCGATCTGAGAGGCCTATTGTGACTCATACCGTTCTCATTGGCCTTGGCATCCTGATCGCCGTGCTGACCGTGGTCGCGGCGCTCGGCCTCCTGCCGTCGCTGCGCATCGTGCCCGACGACACGCATTTTGACTTCACGCGCTTCCGCCGCATCAGCTTCCCGATCTCGGCGCTGCTCTCGATCGTCGCGATCACGCTGTTCTTCACCCACGGCCTGAATTTCGGCATCGACTTCAAGGGCGGCACGCTGCTGGAAGTACGGGCCAAGTCCGGCACCGCCGACATCGCCGCGATGCGCACGACCTTGAACGGCCTCGGTCTCGGCGAGGTGCAGTTGCAGCAACTCGGCGGTACGGGCGAGTCTGACGTGCAGATCCGCGTCGCTGAGCAGCCGGGCGGCGACAAGGCCCAGCAGGATGCGGTGGGCAAGATCCGCGGCGCACTCGGTGAGTCCGTCGATTACCGCCGCGTCGAGGTGGTGGGACCGCGGGTCTCGGGTGAACTGCTCGCCTACGGCATGCTCGGCCTGATGCTCGCGATCGTCGGCATCCTGATCTATCTCTGGTTCCGGTTCGAGTGGCAGTTCGCGCTCGGCGCCATGATCGCCAACGTCCACGACATCGTGCTGACGATCGGCTTCATGTCGGTCACCCAGGTCGATTTCGACCTCACCAGCATCGCGGCGTTGCTGACGATTCTCGGTTATTCGCTCAACGATACCGTCGTCATCTACGACCGCATCCGCGAGATGCTGCGGCGCTACAAGAAGATGCCGATGCCGCAGCTGCTCAACGAATCGATCAACTCGACGCTGTCGCGCTCGATCATCACCCACGTCACCGTGACCCTGGCGCTGCTCGCGCTGCTGTTGTTCGGCGGCCACGCGATCCACAGCTTCACCGCGGTCATGATGTTTGGCGTGGTGCTGGTCGGCACCTACACCTCGATCTTCATCGCGGCACCGATCCTGATCTACCTCGGCGTCGGCACCACGCGGCGCGACGCCGCCGATGATGAATCGGAGAAGAAGCCGAACGCGGCAGCCAAGAAGTAGCGGCTCATGAGCAACTCCTCGGACGCTCCCCATCTTCCGAGGTCGGCGCCGATCGAGGCCTACGGCAAGGGCGGCTTCGCGTTCGCCGATATGTCGCACCGCGGCTCGCTGCTGTGCTTGCCCGACTCGATGTGGGCCTGGCCGGTGACCAGGGCGCAGGAGATCGACGAATATTCGCTGCAAAAGGTATTCGCGGCCGCCAATGCGATCGATACGCTGATCGTCGGCAGCGGCACCGAGGTCTGGGTGCCGCCTAAGGGCCTGCGCGAGGCCCTGCGCGCGGTGCGGGTGGTGCTCGACCCGATGCAGACGGGCCCTGCGATCCGCACCTACAACATCATGCTGGGCGAGCGGCGTCGCGTCGCGGCGGCCCTGATCGCGGTGCCATGAGCGCGACGGAGGCGCCGACCGACGGCGCGGCGTTCTGCGCCGATCTGGTGCGAAGCCATGACTTCGTGCGTTACGCGTCGACCTTGTTCATGCCGGGTCCGGAGCGCCGCGCGCTGCTCGCCATCTACGCCTTCAATATCGAGGTCTCGCGCGTGCACGAGCAGGTCAGTCAGCCGCTGCCCGGCGAGATGCGGCTGCAATGGTGGACCGACATGCTGGCGGGCGCCGGACACGGCGGCGTCGAGGGCAATCCGGTCGCGGCCGAGCTGCTGTATGCGATCCGCAATCACCGCCTGCCGGTCTCGCCATTCTCGCTCCTGGTCGAGGAGCATCAGTTCGATCTCTACAACGACCCGATGCCGTCGCTGGCCGCGCTCGAGGGCTACCTCGACGCCACGGTGGCAGCGCTGTTCGCGCAGGCGACGCGCGTGGTGGCGCGGCCGTCGGAGGCGATCGATCATTTGGCCCGTCATGCCGGCCTCGCCCAGGGCATCGCGCAGGTCATCGCCGGGCTCGGCCGCGATGCCTCGCGGCAGCAACTTTTTCTGCCGGTCGAGCTGTTGCAACAGCACGGCAGCAGCAAGGAAGAGGTGTTTGCCGGCAAGCCGACGCCGAACATCCGCGCGGCGATCGATCAGCTGGCGGAGGAGGCTCAAGCTCATCTCAAGACCGCATTCGGGCTGCTTGCGGATGCGCCGTCCGGCGTGCGGCCGATCTTCCTGCCGCTCGCTTACGTCAGGCGCGAATTGAGCCGGGCGAGGGGCGCCGACTACGATCCGTTCCTGCCGAAGCCGGTCTCTCGGCTGCGCACGCTCTGGACGTTGTGGCGAGCGGCGCGCACCGAGGAGTTCGGTCGCTAGCTCTATTGTTTCGCTAGGATATGCTTGGTGAAGATCCGGATCGTCGCACCTCTGACCACCGGGCTGCTGTCATAGACGTCGGATGCGATTTGCTCGACGGCGTCGCGGAGCGCAACAAATTGCGCCTGCCGCGCCATGCTCGCCGTTCCACGTGTGCCGGCCAGCTCGTCCATTGCGGCGTCGCTGATCTGGCATTCGATTTCCTGATCGCCGTTCATCATGGTGAATCCGAACGCAAGGCGTTCGGAATCATATCCCCCGATACGGCCACGGGTGAGTGGCATTGGACTTGTCCCTTGAGCGCGCTAGCCCTCACGAGATTGGCGCGTCGAGCTGCGTTTGTCGAGAGTGCGCGCGCTTCAGCGCGCTGGCCGATCCATCTCGGCAACTTCGAAATTGAAGCGGTCGCGCAGATTCTTGCGTTGCTCGAGGATGTCCTTGAGGAACTCGCGATCAGCGTCACTGCGCATCATCGGCTCGATCAGGTCGATCTGGTTCATGGCGACGAGTTGCAGGATCTCGGTACGCGGCTTGCCGGCCGCATCGCGGGGCAACGCGTGCACGACCTGGATGTGTTCGGGCGGCTTGACGCCCTTAGCTGTGGCAAGCTCGCTCCGCAGCGTCTTCTCCAGCGCAGACTGGTCGGCCTCGACGAAGGCGTAGAGGCCGACGCCGACGCGCCGGTCGGCAAAGGCGACGATCGCGGTGTCGCGCACGTCGGGATTCCTGCGGATCAGATCGACCAGCACCGGCGCGTCGTTGACCAGCCGCCGGCCGCCGCCCTCGCGGTCGGTGAAATTGAAGATGCCGCGGGTAATCGCCTGATAGACCTTCTTGCCGGTCTTGAGCCAGAGGCTGGCGACCGCAGACTTCTTCGCGAGCACCTTGCGCTCCTTCGGCGTCAACGCCTCCGGCGCGTAGCTGCGCTTGTGCTTCAACAGATGCCGCAGATCTTCATAGGCCGCGATGCGGAACAGCCGGCTTCGGGTCTTGAAGCAGGCGGCGAGCTGAAAGTCGGTGAGGTAGGCGCGACCGTCGCGGCCGACCAGCCAGTTCTGCTCCTTGGCGAGGTCGTTGTGGCAGATGCCGGCGCGATGCAGCTTGCGCAACGCAGCCTTGGCGGAGCGGAAATAGGCGACGTCGCCATGCGGCTTCGCCAGATGCAGCGCCGCGCCGTCGATGAAGCCGCGTACCAGTGCGCGCCTGCCTGCCCATAACAGCTTGGGGCCGACATCGAGATCGCGCGCCAAGGTCAGCGCGCGACGTTCGCGCGAGAACAGATGCAGCGCCACGGCGAACGACCAGAACGGCACCTGATCGAGCCGGCGCAGCACGCCGTCGACCTCGCCGTCATCGGTCCGGAAACGGCCGCGCTCGACCGTCGAGAACACGTCGCGCTTGAGCAGCACGCCCTGGCTCCATCGCGCCGACAGGATGGCGCGGTCGTCTTTCGGCAAGCTCATGACGGTCAAGCCGCTGCCGCAACGCGCAGGTGCTCTGCGATCCAGTGGTCGAGGTCGGTGAGTGCCCGCGTACTGATCGCCTGCTTCTTGGCGATGGTCTTCTCGTTGCCGCGCAGACGCGAGCCGTCCGGCTTCTTGGTCGGAGGGCTGGCCAGCGGCGGGAACAGACCGAAATTAATGTTCATCGGCTGAAATGAACGCGAACCGGCGTCGATCGTCTCGATATGGCCACCGGTGATGTGACCGAGCAGCGCACCGAGCGCGGTGGTGGCGGGCGGTGGCGTCAACGGCGTGCCGCGCATGTCGGCGGCGGCGCAAAGGCCCGCGATTAAGCCGACGCTGGCCGACTCGACATAACCCTCGCAGCCGGTCATCTGGCCGGCGAAACGCAGCCGCGGCTGCGCGCGCAGGCGCAACTGGCCGTCGAGCAGCTTCGGCGAGTTCAGGAAGGTGTTGCGATGCAGGCCGCCGAGGCGGGCGAATTCCGCGTTCTCGAGACCCGGAATGGTACGGAACACGCGCTGTTGCGCGCCGTGCTTCAGCTTGGTCTGGAAGCCGACGATGTTGTAGAGCGTGCCGAGCTTGTTGTCCTGCCGCAGTTGGACGATCGCATATGGCTTGACCGTCGGATCGTGCGGATTGGTCAATCCGACCGGCTTCATCGGACCGTGGCGCAGCGTCTCCGGACCGCGCTCGGCCATCACCTCGACCGGCAGGCAGCCGTCGAAATAGGGCGTGTTGGTCTCCCAGTCCTTGAAGTCGACCTTCTCGCCGTCGATCAGCGCCGCGACGAAGGCGTCATATTGCTCCTTGGTCATCGGGCAATTGATGTAGTCGGCGCCGGTGCCGCCGGGACCGACCTTGTCGTAGCGCGACTGAAACCAGGCCACCGACATGTCGATGGAATCCTTGTGCACGATCGGCGCGATCGCATCGAAGAACGCCAGCGCGCTCTCGTCGGTGAGCTGCCTGATGGCGTCGGCGAGCGGCGCCGAGGTGAGGGGACCGGTGGCGACGATCACATTGCTCCAGTCGGCCGGCGGGAGCCCTGCGACCTCCTCGCGACTGATCTCGATCAGCGGATGTTCGTTCAGTGCTTTGGTGACGGCAGCAGAGAAGCCATCGCGGTCGACCGCCAGCGCGCCGCCGGCCGGCACCTGGTTGGCATCGGCCGAGCGCATGATGAGGGAGCCCAGCCGCCGCATCTCGGCGTGCAGCAGCCCGACCGCATTGTTGGCGGCGTCGTCGGAGCGGAAAGAATTCGAGCAGACCAGTTCGGCGCAGCCTTCGGTCCGGTGCGCCTCGGTCATCCGGTGTGGACGCATCTCATGCAGAACGGCACGGGCGCCGGAATTGGCAACCTGCCAGGCGGCTTCCGAGCCGGCGAGCCCCGCGCCCACGATGTGCACGGGTTGGGAAGAGGATTGAAGCGGTGTCATCGCGCAGCGTTAGCGCGTTTCGAGTCCATATGCATCTGAAACCGCACCAAAAACGAGAACGCCCGCTGTGGAAGCGGGCGTTATCCGTTCATCAGATGGCTTGCGGGCCGATTAACCGTTGTAGGTACCGGCGGCAACGCGCGGAATGTCCGAGCGGTCGAGGCCGATATCGGCCAGTTCACGATCGCTGAGCTGGGACAGTTCGCTGACATTGCGCTGATAATCCCGGAAAGCCTGGATCATGCGGATGAGCGAGAGCAACATGGTAGTCTCCTAGTAATTCAGATTCAGCTTTTCAAAGCCTCATCGTTGAAGTGAATATAAATGATATGGTGCGACGCGGTAGTTCCAATGGTGCGATGCAGCTAAGCCCAAAACGCATGGCGGCGGTAAGTTTCGATTAACCGTTTGGGGCTTGCCGGGAAGGCCCATAAACGAAAGTTCCGCCGTCGCGGCACGTCCCGCAAAAATATGTCTAAAATCAACTAATTGGTGGAATTTCGGTGTGCCGGATCACACTTGATACATGGTAGCTAAAGACCGCCCAATCAAGCTTTCCCGCGCCTCACTGGCCGGATCACCGCCACGTGTTCCATGCGTGATTCGCATGCGACAAGATGCCATAGAAATGATTATTTGTTCATCTTATGAGGCCTCGCACACGCCAAATGGGCGTAGCGTCAATCAGTCGCATTGACGTGAGAGGTAATTCGATCCGTTCGCGCCGCGCGGATCTCCGTCCCGTCCGGCGCGTCGCGCCGAATGCGCTGAGGATTATCGGAAGTGCATTCGATTGAACTGAACGCTGGCAACGAAGCTAATGCGGCGCCGCCTCCTTACCGACATGTAATCGAAACACTATGCAACGCATGCGCGATCCGCGCGCAGCGCCGATCACATTCGCGTCGCGCGAAGTTCATTCCGAACGGCGCCAGGAACAGCGAATAATTGCGCTGCAGATTCCGCAATCACGCAGGGATCTGTCCAAGAACAAGAGATGGATCATTCCCATGATTAAAACATTCATCGCCGCAGCCACCATGGCTGCCGTTGCTTACGCTGTCGCTGCTCCTGCTCAGGCCGCACATCGCCACCACATGGGTGTCGGCTGCAGCGGTGCCAATTTCGGCAAGACTGAAGCTGCGGTCGAAGCTATGGCCGACAATGAGGCCAAATTCGCGGCGGAGAAGGAAGTCTCGCTCGCGCAGGACGCAATGCTGAACAACAAGTGGGGCGCATGCGGCGCGCACCTCAGCAAAGCCGCCGAAGGGAGCATGGCGAAGTAAGCTTCTGATCATGGAATAAGGGCCGATTGCCTGGGGCAATCGGCCCTTTGATTTGCGTACCGCGTGATCGGCTCGGTTGGGTCAGAAACTACTGCTCGCAATCACGCTTCGAAACTTATCGAAGCGGCCGGTTACGCTTCACGGATTGTCGAACGCCCTTCTTCCGTTCTGGATGGAGTACCGATGATTTGCCCTCTTCGCGCCGATTCACGCACATCCGAGGGGGGCGCTCCGTATTGCCGGCGAAAGGTGCGGTTGAAATAGGACACGTCGCCGAAACCGACCTCAAAGGCGACCGCGCTCACAGGCCGATCGGCATAGCGTGGATTGACGAGCAATCGATGCGCTCGCGCGAGACGGCGCCCAAGCACGAATTGTGAAAATGTGGTCCCGTCGGCTTCAAACATCCGTTGCACCTGGCGCGGGGTGACGGCGTGCCGCCGCGCTACAGTCGCAACCGTGAGATTACTATGATTGAGATGGTCGATGATATCGGCTTTGATGGCACGCAGCCGCGCTGCACGCACGCCCCGCCCATGGGCAAGAGCCGCGGCATCTCCCGTTGCGCCGAGCGCCACAGCGATCAGATCGTGCACATGCGAGGCCACGTGGTGCCGTAGCTGAGGCGTGGCAAGCGCATAATCCTCCTGCAGCGCTCCAACATAGTTCACCAGCAATTTCAGTGCTTCGGTGGAGCGCGCGATCGGCTGCATCACGGAGGAATCGACGCTGCTCACCAGCGGTGCCAGCGCCTGCCGTGGAACGTGAAGGCACAGAATCTTCGCCGGGGCAGGGCAGACCATCGCGACCGGATCCGCCGAGCTGACCAACAGCCCGTCGCCGGCGCTCCACCTGACCTCGCATCCACGCTGCACCATCATGGCCTCGTGCGAACCCGTCACCAGAACAAGCCCGTCGTTGCCATCCGTCAACTGTTCGGCACCCCGCTCGTAGCGAAACGCCGACATGCTGGCCGACGTGATGGACAGCCCGGGGAGCATCCGCACGGTCACCTCCGCATGCAATGAATGATCCGGCAGTGGCGTGAGGTCGGCATTCAGCACCAGCCGGCCGTACAGATCACGCCATGCGGCCATGCGATCCTGTTCGGCAAAATCTTCCAGGGAAAACCGGGAAAGTGCAACGTCGTCGGCCGTCGAGGTCATCGGGAAACTCAGGCTGTCGCAACAGATGTCGCCGAATTGCCGCGTCTGGTTCACCAAGGCGCCCCGGTTCGGCGGCAAAAACCGCACGCGACGCAGGGGCTTCTAGCCAATGACTCGGCTGTGTCAAAGCGCCCGAGATATGTTCCATCCGTGGTCGCTCCTGCGGCAATTCCGAGTTCGACCGCACGTCCCATAGCCGAAACGTATACAAACTTGAAAATCCCGACCCGCCAGGTCGTTTTCATCCAATGCGTTGTCGCGCCTGTCCAAGCCGGCGGGCGGGCACGTCGCTAAAAGCCATCACGCAAGCTAGGTTCATTCGCAGAAAGATATGATGTGATCCTAACACTGCCTTTGCGTGTTGAAGTCGCGCCCGGCGACGTCAGGCTTGCCACACGGGTGTCACGGGCGGTACTGGCCGTGTTCCCCGGAATGATGATGTTTGCCTGGATCGTGTTCCGCAATACCCAAGACGTTGTAAAGCTCACAGTTCGAACTTCATGCGCGCACTGATCCTGACTGCGGCGTGGCTTGTCCTCGTTGCCGGAACCAACACATCCACCGCCGAAGGCGCAGCAAAGTCCTGCCAGTTGATCAATGGCAAGTCGATGATGCAGGCCGAACTGCTGTTTGGACGCCGGATCGCCGGACATGGCCGCGTATCGGACGCCCAATGGTCGGACTTCCTTCTGAGGGAGGTGACACCGCGCTTTCCAGATGGATTGACCCAGCTCAGGGCTTCCGGCCAATGGCGCGACCCGGACACCGGCCGGATCACACGCGAGCCGTCCTTTGTCGTGCGCATCATCGCTGCCGAGACCCCGGAGACCTTGGCGCGCCTGACACAGATCAGCACCGCGTACAGGCAGCGCTTTCATCAACAGTCGGTTGGCCTCACGCTCTCGACCACTTGCGCATCGTTCTGAACGCACGCTGTAACCGCGACGTCAGGATTGCGGCTGGTCGGCGGTGCTGAACGGCAAGATGGGCCCTGCCGGCCCCTCGGCAGGCCCACTCGCGCCAGCATCGCCAAGGAAATCGTCGATCATGGCGATAGGCCGACTGCCTGGGGCACTCGGCCCTCGTGCCCTATGGCGCTTTGGCGAGTTGGGTGGCGAAGTAGCCGATCGTCTTGGCGTACACCTCGCTCTTGTTCCACTGCTGGATGACCGCGAAATTCTCGCTGCCGGGCTCCCAGCCCTTGCCCTTTTTCCAGCCGTAGCTCTTCAGGAAGTTCGCCGTCGACGCCAGCACATCAGGCACGTTGTGCAACAGGTCGCGTTTGCCGTTGCCGTCGAAATCGACCGCGAACTTGATGTAGGAGGACGGCATGAACTGGGTCTGGCCGATCTCGCCGGCCCAGGCGCCGCGCATCTCCTGCGGCGTGAGATCGCCACGCTCGACGATGCGCAACGCATCCATCAACTCGGCCTTGAACATGTCGGAGCGGCGGCAATCATAGGCCAGCGTCGCCAGCGAGCGCATGGTGGGAAACTTGCCGGTGTTGACGCCGAAATCGGTCTCCAGCCCCCAGATCGCGACCAGGATTTCGCCGGGCACGCCGTAGGCCTCCTCGATCCGCGACAGCACCGAGCCGTAGCGCTTCATCATATCGGAGCCGCGATTGAGCCGCGGCGGCACCATGCGACCCGAGAACTGCTCGAAAGTCTGGCTGAACACCTGCTGCGAATGGTCGCGCGCCAGGATAGCCTTGTCCTGCGTGACGCCATTCAACCCGGCCTGGATCGCATTCTGCGAAATGCCCTTGGTCACAGCCTCTTTCTTGAAGTCGTCGAGCCAGGACTCGAACGTGCCGGTGCCGCATTGGGCGGCGAGCGCAAACGCGGTCGAGGTCAAGAGCCACGCTCCGACGGCGAGCGTGTGAAAGGATAAGCGCGAGGTCATAGGCAATTGCACTCCGGCATCTGCGATGTCATCGATTGGTCGCGAAACCCGGCGGGTATGTTCGCGGCAACAGCGGCCAAAACATGGCTCGTGATCGAGCCGTTGATCTCAGGCATTGCTGCAAATGCCACGCCAACTTCATACCCATTTGACGATCCGGAACGACAAACCGCCGGCCGAATATAATCGGCCGGCGGTTGCTTTGGAGTTTACGAGTTCGGGTTAACGGGCGCTTATCCGCGATCGCTGCGCCGCCACGGGAACAGGTTGGCCGGGAAGTCGGCGGCGGGCTTGCGCTCGCGCGGCTCGGGGATCACCGGCCGTGCATTCGGATCCTTGACGATGACCTCGCGATAGAGATGCCAGGTGGCGTGACCGAGCAGGGGGATCACGACGGCAAGCCCGAGGAAGAACGGGATCGTACCGAGCACCAGCAACAGCGCGACGATCAGGCCCCAGGCAGCCATCGGCACCGGATTCTGTGCAACGGCACGCATCGACGTCACCATGGCTTCGCCGGCGGTCGCATGGCGGTCGAGCATCATGGGGAAGGCGACCACGCTGATGCAAAGCGCGACGAGCGCGAACAGAAAGCCGACGCTGCAGCCCACCACGATCAACCACCAGCCCTGCGGGGTGGTCAGCACGCGCGCGGCAAAATCGGGAATGTCGGCCGCGACCTGATAGCCGAACACCGCGGTGTAGATCGCCTGCGCGGTCGCGATCCAGGTCACGAACAATGCGAACAGCAACGTTCCGACCCCGAGCATCGCGCCGAACGACGGCGAGCGGAATACCTGCATGGCGTCCCATGCGGATGCCTCACCGCCGTCCTCGCGGCGGCGGCTCATCTCGTAGAGGCCGATCGCGGCGAACGGGCCGAGCAGGGCGAAGCCCGCGGCCAGCGGAAACAGCAGCGGCAGCACGGAATAGCCGTGCACGGTGCGCGCAAGCACGATGCCGAGCACGGGATAGATCAGACACAGAATGATGGCGTGGCTTGGTACTGCCTTGAAGTCTTCCCAGCCGAGACGCAGCGCTTGATGCAGATCGGACAGGCCGATGGTGCGGATAACCGGCGCGGATGCGGTATCTTGTCCGCTCTGCGTCATCCCTGTGACATTGCCTTGGTATGGAGTGGCCATGGTCGTTGTCTCCCTCTGGGCGGGCGCATTCTGCGCCCGGTGCGCGGGCACAAACGTACCGCCTCTCGAAGCGATCACGAGCAAGCCAGACGCGAAAGACAAAGCAGGGAACTGGCCGTGTCGCGAACTGTGCAGCAAGGGTACTCCCAAACCGCGGCAAAAGCACTCACGCTTAAGTGAATGTCGCATTGGCAAGCTATTGAGGGAGCGATACACTTGAACTGCGACCTTGGTCAGCCGGCGCTTTGCCGTGTGGCCTTCACATCTCAACTCTCTTGGGAGCGAACGATGAGCATTTTCGGAAAAATCATGGGCGCGATCTTCGGCAGCAGCGCCAGCGCCGCGCCCGCCAGCGGAACGGCCACGAGCGCAGCTCCCGCCGGTGGATCCGGCAGCGCATCGGCGTCTCCTGCCGCGGTGCCCGCCGGCGCGGCGCCCGCCCAGTCCGTTGATGTCGCCCCGATCCTCGACAAGGCGGTTGCCGCGAAGGGCGAGAAGCTCGAGTGGCGGACCTCGATCGTCGATCTGATGAAGGCGCTCGACATCGACTCCAGCCTGTCGGCGCGCAAGGAGCTCGCCAAGGAGCTCGGCTACACCGGCGATACCAACGATTCCGCCAGCATGAACATCTGGCTGCACAAGCAGGTGATGACCAAGCTCGCGGCCAACGGCGGCAAGCTGCCCCCGGATATCAAGCACTGAAGGGATCGCCTTCCCGCAGACGGTCAGGGCCCGCGCCAGCGTGGGCCCTTTTTTATGGACCGGCGAACATCTATAGATCGGCGAACAAGAAGGAGAACGCCCATGAAAATTCCCATGAAAACTCCCAAGAAAGCTTCCGTGACTGATCTCGACCGCCGCACGATGCTTGCGACCGGCGCCCTCGCGCTGGCCGGTGCCGCCGCGCAATCCGCGCCGGCCCACGCTGAGGCCGCACCGAAGGCGATATTTCCGGTCCCCGCCGTGACGATCCCGATCGTCGGCGCCGCCGAGGTGTTCCAGGTTCGCCGCATCTACTGCATCGGCCGCAACTACGCCGCGCACGCGATTGAGCGCGGCTCCGATCCGACCCGCGAGCCGCCGTTCTTCTTCCAGAAGCCAACCGATGCGATCCAGAATGTCGCGATCGGCACGGTCGCCGATCATCCCTATCCGTCGCTGACCAAGAACTATCACCACGAGGTCGAGCTGGTCGCGGCGCTGAAGTCCGGCGGCACCAACATCCCCGCCGACAAGGCGCTCGATCACGTCTACGGCTACGCGCTCGGCCTCGACATGACGCGGCGCGATTTGCAGAACGGCATGGCCGCGGAAAAGAAGCCGTGGGAGATCGGCAAGAGTTTTGACCACGCCGCGGTGCTGGGGCCGATCCATCCGGCTGACAAGACCGGCCATTTCACGCACGGCGCGATCTCGCTCGCAGTCAACGGCACGGTGCGGCAGAGTTCGGATCTGAAGAACATGATCTGGAGCGTTGCCGAGCAGATCGCAAAGCTCTCAGAGGCGTTCGAGCTGAAGGCCGGCGACATCATCTATTCCGGCACGCCGGAGAATGTCGGCCCGGTCGTCAAGGGGGACGTGCTGCTCTGCAAGCTAGAGGGCCTGCCCGATATGTCGATCAAGATCGTCTGAGGCCGAGCAGGGCCCTATTCGGCAAGGTCCGCGTATTCCGGATGCTTGTCGAGGTAATCCACCACGAAGCCGCAGCCGGCGATCACCTTGTGGCCGTCGGCGCGGATCAGCTCCAGCGCCCCCTTGACCAGCTCCGACGCGATGCCGCGGCCGCGCAGGGCGCGCGGTGTCTCGGTGTGGGTGATGATAACTGCCGAAGGCGTCCGCCGGTAGTTCGCAAAGGCTAGCCCGCCCTCGGTGTCGAGCTCGAAGCGGTTTTGATCCCTGTTGTCCCGGACGGTAGCCATCGCAAAATCCTGATTGATTCACCGGCCCTGATCTAAGCGGGTGAACCCGCCAGCGCAAAGCCGCGACGAAGCCGCATATTTGGCATTTTTGGATTGATATGCGCATTTTGGCGTGCCTGAGCGCGGCATTCGCGGCTCGGCGGGACGCGTGCCTCGAAGCCGTCGGTCCTGCCGCATCGCACACTGGCCGATCGGGCCTTGCGGGCCGATGCAATTTGATTAGGCTTGATCTCCAGACATACGCCCTGATGCGGCCGATGGTCGTCAGGTACGGAGTGATGGGACCGGCCGCTGACGTATGCCCCTTGTCGCAAGGAGGTTCGTCATGTCGGACAATCGTTTCTTCGGCACACACCGCCCCTGGGAGGACTGGCTCGGCATGTTGCTCGGCGTGCTGATCATGGTCTCGCCCTGGTTTCCGATGCAGGTCAGCGACGTCGTCGATGTCGAGCGCAGCCACCTGGTGCTCAACAGCTTCGTGGTCGGCATGCTGGTGCTGGGCCTCGCCCAGCTCGAATATGTCGCGCTGCATCGCTGGGAGGAGGTGGCGAGCATCGTGCTCGGCCTCTGGCTGATCGCGTCGCCCAACATCTTCGGCTATTCGGATGACCAGACGCTGCAGCTCTGGCACATCCTGCTCGGCGGGCTGGTCGCCATGATCGGCGCCTTGCAGCTTTGGCAGGACTGGAACCTGAGCGAGCAGGAACTGGCCAAGCATCCGCAGTAGTGGTCCGGGCAAGCAACCAAGGGGCTCGCCGCCATCGGCGCGCGGTATCATGCGGCTGCGCGGCAGGCCTTGCCGGGGGCGGCGGCTTGGCGATAAACCGGTTGGCAGCAATCCCTTGCGGCGCTTGAAGACGTCCGGTTCTGACCGAGGAAATAGCCGATGACTGTTCCGACCTTGCCCTCTCTGTTGTGTGTAGCGGCGGGGTGGCAATGAGCGGGTCGGCTGAGACCGCGCCGCGCGGCGGGATCGCGCGGGTGTCGCGCCGGGTGATGAACCTCGCCTACGTCCTGACCCAGAACGCCCGCCGCCACGGCGATCGTCCCGGCTTCATCTGGAACGAGAAGGTCTGGTCCTGGCGTCATATCGACCAGAACGTCTCAGCGCTGGCGGCGGCGCTCGCCGCGCGCGGCATCGGCAAGGGCGACCGCATCCTGGTGCATTCCAAGAATTGCGACGAAATGTTCTGGTCGATGTTCGCGGCCTTCCGGCTCGGTGCGGTCTGGGTGCCCACCAATTTCCGCCTGATGCCGGACGAGGTCGCCTATCTGGCGGCAGCCTCAGGCGCCAAGGCGTTTCTCTGCCATGCCGACTTCCCCGAGCACGCCAAGGCGGCGGCCAATCCCGCGCTCGAATTCGTCTGGCGGATCGGTGAGGAGGGTACGTTCGGCGAGGCGACGGTTGGCGACGTCACCGCCAAGCATGCCGGCGCCGCGGTCGAGAACACGGCGGTCGAGTACGACGATCCCTGCTGGTTCTTCTTCACGTCAGGCACCACCGGCCGGTCCAAGGCCGCAGTCTTGACCCACGGCCAGATGGCCTTCGTCATCACCAACCATCTCGCCGATCTGATGCCCGGCACCACCGAACAGGACGCCTCGCTGGTGGTGGCGCCGCTGTCGCATGGCGCCGGCGTGCACCAGCTGGTGCAGACCGCGCGCGGCGTGCCGACCATCCTGCTGCCGTCGGAGAAGTTCGACATCGCGGAAGCGTACCGCCTGATCGCGAGATACCGCGTCAGCAACATGTTCACGGTGCCGACGATCCTGAAGATGATGGTCGAGCATCCCGCCGCCGACCAGCACGACCATTCCTCGTTGCGCTACATCATCTATGCCGGCGCGCCGATGTATCGCGAGGATCAGAAGGCCGCGCTGAATAAGCTCGGCGGCGTGCTGGTGCAGTATTTCGGCCTCGGCGAGGTCACCGGCAACATCACGGTGCTGCCGCCCGGTCTGCACGATCCCGAGGATGGCCCGCATGCCCGGATCGGCACCTGCGGCTTCGAGCGAACAGGCATGCAGGTCTCGATCCAGGGCGACGACGGACGCGAGCTGAAGGCGCACGAGACCGGCGAGATCTGCGTGATCGGTCCCGGCGTGTTCGCGGGCTACTACGACAACCCCGAAGCCAATGCGAAGGCGTTTCGTGACGGCTGGTTCCGCACCGGCGATCTCGGTCATATGGACGAGGAGGGTTTTGTCTACATCACCGGCCGCGCCTCAGACATGTACATCTCCGGCGGCTCCAACATCTATCCGCGCGAGATCGAGGAGAAGCTGTTGACGCATCCCGCGGTCGGCGAGGTCGCCGTGCTCGGAGTGCCCGATCCGTTCTGGGGCGAGGTCGGGGTCGCCGTCTGCGTCGCGCGCGAGGGCGTCGACGCGGTCGCGGAAGCGGAGCTTGCCGCCTATCTCGCGCCGAAGGTGCCGCGCTACAAGATGCCGAAGCGGTTCTTCTTCTGGGAGGCGTTGCCGAAGTCCGGCTACGGCAAGGTGCCGAAGCGGCTGATCCGCGACGAGCTCGAGGCGCGCGGGCTGCTCGAGGTGATCGCAAAATCGACGGGCGCGTGAGGCGATGCGCAGCATCGCCCAGCCCGGCACTCCCATACCCGAGCGCATTCAATGGGTCGCCGCGCGCGGCCGCGCGTTTTCATTCGTGCTGGAAGCCGGCATTCCCTTGCTCGAAGCCGTGCGGCGTGGCTTTGCGGCGGAAGGCTTTTGCGGCGGCGTGCTGAGCGCCAAGGGTGGCGCGCTCGGGCCGTTCGCCTATGTGATGCCGGCGCTGTCCAAGGACGGCGTCAACGCCGCGTTCTACAGCGATACGTTCCGTCCCGATGGCGTGACCCGGCTCAAGCTCGCGGCGCTGACCTTCGGCGAGCGCGACGGCGCACCTTTCTTCCATTGCCACGGACTATGGACCGAGGCGGATGGCCGCTTCAACGGCGGACACATGCAGCCGGACGAAACCATCGTCGCCGAGCCGTTCGAGGTCAGCGCGTTCGGCATCGACGGCGCGACGTTTGTGGCCGAGCCCGACAGCGAGACCAATTTCAAGCTGTTCGGGCCGGTCGAAAGCGCCCCGGCGGGTGCGAAGACCACGAGCCATGCGTTCGCGCTGCGGCTGCGGCCGAACCAGGATTTTGCCTGTGCGCTGGAAGGCTTCTGCCGCCAGCACGGCATCTTGCGGGCGCGCCTGCATGGCGGCGTCGGCTCGACCATCGGCGCGGTCTTCAGGGACGGCCACAGCGTGGTGCCGTTCGCGACCGAGCTTGCGGTGACCTCCGGGCAGATTGCGCCTGACGCCAATCGCCGCCTGCGCGCGAGTCTCGATGTCGCGCTGGTCGACTATCTCGGCGGCATCGCCGAGGGACGCCTGGTGCGCGGCGACAATCCAGTGCTGATGACGATGGAGCTGGTGCTGGAGGTGCTGGAAGAGGCGGAGCGGCCATAGGATGCCCTCCGGCCCCTCCACCGGTCGTTCCCGGTGTTCGCTGGAGCGGATACCCCGCATTCTCCGCTGTCGTCCCGGCGAAGGCCGGGAACCATAACCGCAGGGCGTATGGATGGAGCGAGCTGGGGCCACAGCGTCGCGCAACAACAGTCATTTTGGGGAAATGGGCCCGGCCTTCGCCGGGACGACGGGGAGCGTGCTGAGCCGCCTGTGGGTCACACATCCGCGTTCTCGCAACAGGTAAGGGCCGCGGCGCTCACCGCCGTTTGCGGACATGGACGTTGATGTCGAGGTCGATCGCGCTGACACAGGTCTGCTCGGTGCGGTGCGAGCTACCCTCATGCCAGCGCTCCTGGCGCAGGCTGATCTCGCCGACATTGGCGAGACGCAGGCAACGCCATTGCGGCAGCCTGCCTGAGCTTTCGCCGGCGAACTGCCAGGCCAGCACGACCTCTTCACCGCTCTTGTTGTGGCCGATGATATGCGGGCAGAGCTCGCGAGGCCGCCCGTCATAGATGCAGACCACTTGCTGCTCGGTGAGGATTGCCTCGCGGAAGTGGGCATAGGCCTTCCTGGGCATGGGATATCGGGTCATCTAGGATCGTGACGGGCTGCCGTTATAAACTCGGCCACCCACCATTGTTTCCCCGGATCCGCGCATATGGCCAGAGGACGACACCGCCCGATCAACATGCCCGCACCGTATCTCCGGCGGGTCTGGCTCGATCCCGACCGGATTCCCGACCGCGACGCATATCCGTTCGTGCTGCCGCTGCTGCGCGACGAATTCGAGCTCAGCTTCGACAAGGCGATCACCATCATCGTCGGCGAGAACGGCACGGGCAAGTCGACGCTGCTGGAAGGCATCGCCGTGATGGCGGGCTATGACGACGCCGGCGGCGGCAAGGGCTATCGGCCGGTCGACCACAGCAATGCGGTGGAGAAGATGGGCGGCTCGCTTGCGTCAGCGCTGCGCGCGAGCTGGCTGCCCAAGATCACCAACGGCTGGTTCTTCCGAGCCGAAAGTTTCTTTTCGGTCGCCAGATATCTCGATTCCGTCGCCAGCCCTTATGCCGACTTCCTGTCGTATTCCCATGGCGAGGGTTTTTTGCGCTTCTTCGAGGAGCGCTGCCAGCGGCAAGGCATCTTCATCTTCGATGAGCCTGAATCTGCGCTGTCGCCCGCGCGCCAGATCGAATTCCTCAAGCTGCTGCGGCGGATGGAGAGTTCCGGCAATTGTCAGGTCATCATGGCAACGCACGCGCCGATACTGATGGCCTATCCGAACGCGACGCTGCTGCGGCTGACGAAGTACGGGCTCGAGCCGGTGAACCTGAGAGACACGGATCACTACAAGGTCATGCGCGAGTTCTGCGACGATCCGAAGGGGTTCGTCGAGGCGGCGATCGAGGATTGACGCCGATCGCGGCGGGGGTGCCGAGGTCAAGTTCGGCGACGGCCCGCGCGCGTTCGGGCGCTTCTGAGAAGGACGAAGTAGGTGCAGCCGGCGCCCGCATGAGCGAAAGCTGCATGCCGGCTCCTTCATCGCACGCGTGCTGCGAGGTTCAGCGCGCGGTCTTCAGATAGGCAATGACGTCGGCGCGATCATGAGCGTCGGGCAGCCCCTTGAAGAACATCTTCACGCCGTGAACGTCGCCGCGAGGATCGGCGAGGTAGGCATCAAGCGCTGCTGTGTCCCAGGGGGTCTTGTTGCCGCGCATGGCGTCCGAATAGTCGAAGCCCTGGACCGACGCCGGCTGGCGGCCAACGATGTGCCAGAGGCTCGGGCCCACCTTGTTCACGCCGACATCGAGCGAATGGCAGTTCACGCAAGTGCGCTGGAAGATGGCCTGGCCCGCGATCGGGTCACCGTCCATCGCGCGGACCGGCGCGGGCAATGTTGCGAGCAAGGTGGCGGCGAGCGTAACGCTGCCGACAGTGCAGGCGGCGCCGAATTTCATTCCCATCATGAGAGTCCCCTGAAATGGATTGGATTGCAATCGGTGAGACGTGGGGCGATGTGCCGGCAGCCGCCCGGCATGGTGGCTAATGCCGCTCGGCTTCCGCCTCCTTCTCCAGCTCTATAATGTGGTCGCGCAGCACGTCGAACCGCGCCTCGGTCACGTCGCTGAACAGCGGATCCTTGTGCGGGGAGAGGGTAGACGCGATTTCGGCCCAGTCCTGCGCCGTCAATGCCTTGACCGCGGCCGGGAAGAAATCGCGGTCTTCCATCCTGATGTGCCGCCGTTCGTGCGCCAGGAAATCGCGGATGATCGCGTCGACATTCTCGCGCGGAATTTCGGCCCCCGCGCGCACATTGGCGACGGCATGCGCGACGCGGTGCAGGCGATCGGAGCCCTTCTGATGCTCGCGGGCGAGGTCGCCGACTTTCGCGGCAGCGACCGGATCGCGGAGCTGGAGCTTGGCGAAAATCAGATCTTCCTGGCGGTGATGGTAGAGTTCTGTGTAGACTTCGAAATAGGCAATGATGCTGCCGATCACCTCGTAGTCCGGCCGACCGGCGTGATCGAAGATGTTCAGCTCGTGCTCAAGAACGGTAAGCAGCCGCTCGATATTGCGGTGTTCCCGGGACAGAATGTCGATGACCATGGCAGTGATCCACGCAGAAGGCTGAATGAATCAGTAGACGAAAAGACCGTCCCGGACTTTGCGCTGGATCAAGGTGCCGCCGAATTCGCCTGACGGCTCCGGGGCGGAAATCGCCGCGAAAGCATCGGGCGACCGCTAACGGATGGGCCGCGGCGGCTGAAGCCGCGGGGAGGCGGCGGGTTTGGCGCGCTGCGGTGGATGCGATCCCTGCACATCCGGCGTGCTCTGGTGCTATAATGTCTGCTAAACAAGGGAAAACAGGGAGGATGCCATGCATCATACCTTGGTGCCCAGCGACCGCGTCGAGCATGTCTGCGTGTTCGGGCGCGATGGCTCAAAGCTCGGATCGATCGAGCGGCTGATGCTCGACAAGGTGAGCGGCACGGTGGCCTACGCCGTGATCAAGACCGGCGGCGTGCTCAGCAGCCACCACCATTATCCGGTGAAGTGGACAGCCTTGAAATTCGATCCCGCGCGCCAGGCCTTCGAGGCCGAAGTGACGCTGGACGATCTGCGCACCGGCCCATCCGAGTTCGACGGCGACGAATTCGACTGGGGCGACCGCTCGCACGCCTACACGCACCCGAATTATTGGGCGGTGTAGCAGAGCAGGTGAGGGGAACTGGAGCCCGCATGAATGAAGCGACATGCGGGAGCCGCCAACTGTTTGGTTGGAAGTTCCGGATATCGCTTCGTCCATCCGGGCCACTCGCTTAGTCTACGACAGGCATACATGACCCAATTCAAGCCGGCCGGCAGGCCTTCCGTCATCCCGAGAATTGTCACGCGCGACCTGACCGGCCTGGCCGGATTTCTGAGAGACGTTTTCGGCGCGGAAGGCGAAGTCCGGCCTGGCGCGCCAACGGAAATTCGGATCGGGGACTCGATCATCCTGATCAGCGACGGCGGAGGCGTCCGCGAGGCGATGCCGGCCTTTCTCTATGTCTACGTCGAGAATGCAGACGAGACCTACCGGCGGGCGATTGCGGCGGGCGCTGAAACGATCGAGGCCCCTGCGAATACGCCTTATGGCGACCGACGTGCGATGGTCCGGGATGCCTCGGCAAACGTCTGGCAGATCGCCACCTACCGTGGGAGCTGACTCGCAGTCCGTAGGATGAGTGCAGCGAAGCGATACCAGTCATTCGGGCCGAGAGATAAGTCGATGGGTTTCGCTTCGCTCTACCCATCGTACGCGCTCACCCGCAAAAGGCCCGCAAGCAGCGCAATCGCCTGCGCGTGGTGCGCCTACTCCGCCGCCTCGCTCGCCGAGCTCTTCCTTGGCTTGCTGTTCGCCTTCTTCAGCACCGGCGCCAGGAACTTGCCGGTGTAGCTCCTCGGCGCCTTGACGATGTCTTCCGGCGGGCCCCAGGCGACGATTTCGCCGCCGCCGTCGCCGCCTTCGGGGCCGAGATCGATCACCCAGTCGGCGGTCTTGATGACTTCGAGATTGTGTTCGATCACCACCACCGTGTTGCCCTGGGCGACTAGCTCGTGCAGCACCTCGAGCAGTTTTGCGACGTCGTGGAAGTGCAGGCCGGTGGTCGGCTCGTCCAGGATGTAGAGCGTGCGGCCGGTGGCGCGCTTCGACAGCTCCTTGGCGAGCTTGACGCGCTGGGCTTCGCCGCCGGACAGCGTGGTGGCCTGCTGGCCGACATGGATGTAGTCGAGGCCGACGCGGTGCAGGGTCTGGAAGGTCTCGCGCACGCGCGGCACCGCCTTGAAGAACTCGGCGGCTTCCTCGACCGTCATGTCGAGCACGTCGGCGATGCTCTTGCCCTTGAACAGCACCTCCAAGGTCTCGCGGTTGTAGCGCTTGCCCTTGCAGGTGTCGCAGGTGACGTAGACGTCGGGCAGGAAGTGCATCTCGATCTTGATGACGCCGTCGCCCTGGCACGCCTCGCAGCGGCCTCCCTTGACGTTGAAGGAGAAGCGCCCGGGCTCGTAGCCGCGCGCCTTGGCCTCGGGCAGGCCGGCGAACCATTCGCGGATCGGCGTGAAGGCGCCGGTATAGGTCGCCGGATTCGAACGCGGGGTGCGGCCGATCGGCGACTGGTCGATGTCGATGATCTTGTCGATGTGCTCGAGGCCCTCGATGCGGTCGTGCGGCGCGGCGCCCTCGCTGGCGTTGTTCAGCTTGCGCGCGATCGACTTGTAGAGCGTGTCGATCAGCAAGGTCGACTTGCCGCCGCCGGAGACGCCGGTGACGCAGGTGAACAGGCCGAGCGGGATCTCGGCCGAGACGTTCTTCAGATTGTTGCCGCGGGCGTTGATGACCTTGATGGTGCGCCGGTGGTTCGGCGGCCGCCGGTCCGGCACCGGAACCGAAAGCTCGCCGGTGAGATACCTGCCGGTCAGCGATTTCGGGTTGCGCATGATCTGGTCGGGCGTGCCCTCGGCGACGATGTGGCCGCCATGCATGCCGGCGCCGGGCCCGATGTCGAGCACATAATCGGCGAGCCGGATGGCGTCCTCGTCATGCTCGACCACGACCACGGTATTGCCGAGGTCGCGAAGCCGCTTCAGCGTGTCGAGCAGGCGGGCATTGTCGCGCTGGTGCAGGCCGATCGACGGCTCGTCCAGCACGTAGAGCACGCCGGTGAGGCCCGAGCCGATCTGGGAGGCCAGGCGGATGCGCTGGCTCTCGCCGCCGGACAGCGTGCCTGAGGAACGCGACAGCGTCAGGTAATTCAGGCCGACGTCGAGCAGGAAGGTCAGGCGCTCGCGGATCTCCTTCAGGATCCGCGTCGCGATCTCGTTCTGCTGTGCGTTCAGCGCCTCCGGCACCGTCTCGAACCACTCGCCGGCGCGCTTGACCGAGAGCTCCGAGATCTCGCCGATGTGCTTGCCGCCGATCTTGACGCACAGCGCCTCCGGCTTCAGGCGGTAGCCGTGGCAGCCCTCGCAGGGCACGTCGGAGAAATACTTGCCGAGCTCCTCGCGCGCCCACTCGCTCTCGGTCTCGCGGTAGCGGCGGTTGATGTTGGTGACGACGCCCTCGAACGGCTTCTTGGTGTCGTAGGAGCGGACGCCGTCCTCATAGGAGAACTTGATCTCGTCGTCGCCGGAGCCGTGTAGCAGCGCGTTCTGGACCTTCTTGGTCAGGTCCTTCCATTTGGTGTCGAGCGTGAACTTGTAGTGCTTGCCGAGCGCGGTCAGGGTCTGGATGTAATAGGGCGAGGACGACTTCGCCCAGGGCGCGATCGCGCCCTTGCGCAGCGTCAGCTCCTTGTCGGGGATGACCAGGTCCTCGTCGATGTGCTGCTCGACGCCGAGGCCGCCGCAGGCTGGACACGCGCCATAGGGGTTGTTGAACGAGAACAGCCGCGGCTCGATCTCGGGGATGGTGAAGCCGGAGACCGGACAGGCGAATTTCTCCGAGAACAGGATACGCTCGGGTCCGCTCTTGTCGTGGATCTTCGCGGTCTTCTTCTTGTCCTCTTTCTTCTCGTCCTGCCCGGCTACCGCGGGGGTGTCGGCGTATTCGATCACCGCAAGGCCCTCGGCGAGCTTCAGCGCGGTCTCGAAACTTTCCGCGAGGCGCTGGGCGAGGTCGGGGCGCACCACGATGCGGTCGACCACGACGTCGATGTCGTGCGGGAATTTCTTGTCGAGCGCGGGCGCCTCCGACAACTCGTAGAAGGTGCCGTCGATCTTGACGCGCTGAAAGCCCTTCTTGAGGTACTCGGCGAGCTCCTTCTTGTACTCGCCCTTGCGGCCGCGCACGACCGGCGCCAGCAGATAGAGGCGGGTGCCCTCGGGGAGCGCCAGCACGCGGTCGACCATCTGCGAGACGATCTGGCTCTCGATCGGCAGCCCCGTTGCCGGCGAATAAGGCACGCCGACGCGCGCCCACAACAGGCGCATGTAGTCGTAGATCTCGGTGACGGTGCCGACGGTGGAGCGCGGGTTCTTCGACGTGGTCTTCTGCTCGATCGAGATCGCCGGCGACAGGCCGTCGATCTGGTCGACATCCGGCTTCTGCATCATCTCCAAAAATTGCCGCGCATAGGCCGACAACGACTCGACGTAGCGGCGCTGGCCCTCGGCATAGATGGTGTCGAATGCCAGCGACGACTTGCCGGAGCCGGACAGGCCGGTGAACACCACCAGCTTGTCGCGCGGAATCTCGACGTCGATGTTCTTCAGATTGTGTTCGCGCGCGCCGCGGATCGTGATGGCGCGCGATGAGGAGCCGGCGTTCTGTTGGCGCTTCGCCTTGAGCACTTCATCCATAGCGACAGTTCCGGGCGCATGATCGGGCGCCTTTTTTGGGCGCGCATCGCCGGTGCTGCCGGGACCTTGCGCCGATGGGTGAGAAGACTGGAACGTAGGAAGAACAGCCGACAATTTCCAGTGCTGAGTCGCGTCCATCAACGGATAGTTTGCCTGTTGGCAGCAGCCGTCAGCAGGAACCGGTTCCCAAACGTAAAAAGGCCGGCGCGAGGCCGGCCTTTCCGAGACCCTGAGGTCCGTTTCGCTCAGTACTTGGCGACGATCGGGCCGCCGAAGTGATAGTTCACGCCGAACTGCACGGTGTGCAGGTTGATGTCGGCAGACGGAACGCCGAAGTAGGTCTCGCCGCCGAGGCTGCGATACAGGTACTCGCCCTTGATCGACCACTGCGGCGCGATGAACGCCTCGATGCCGGCGCCGACCGTCCAGCCGGAGTGGAAGTTGCTCTGCGAGACGCTCACGCCGCCAGCGCTGACGGTGAGCTTGTTGTCGGCCCAGGCATAGCCGCCGGTGCCGTAGAACAGCACCTTGTCGACGGCGAAGCCGATGCGGCCGCGCGCGGTGCCCAGCGAGTCGATCTTGCTCGTCGCGGTGATGCCGAACGCGGTCGCGGACGCATTGACGTCAGCCCAGGCGCCGTCGGCCTCCAGGCCGTACACAATGTTGCCGGCCTGCCAGTTGTAGCCGATGGTGCCGCCGCCGAAGCCGCCTTCCATCTTCGGGTTGCCGGAGTCCTCGCTGGCATAGCCACCGAAGCCGCCGATGTAGAAGCCGGTCCAGTTATAGATCGCAGCCGGCGGCGGAGCCTTCACGTAAGGCGCGCGAGCCGCCATATCGGCGGCCATTGCCGGTACAATTGCGCTGAGGGCAAACATGCCGGCCGAGGCCAGCAAAACATTTCTGATTTTCAAAGTCCCAGTCCCATTTTCTTGTTGTCCCCTTCAAACGTTGAAGGGAGCGCCACGGCAGTGTCGCGTGGCCCTGACGTGTTTCTACATAGAAATCTTGGAAGTTGTGTATCTGTGAAACCACAATGCGCGGAAAACGGCCCAAGCCATGCGCGCGCTTGCACGCAACGAAAAGGCCGGCGCAAGGCCGGCCCTTGTGTTCGCTGCGCAGAAGCGGCGCGCGCCGCCGGTACCTCAGTATTTCGCCGATACGACCGGGCTTAGCGCGTTGAAGTGGTAATTGATGCCGAGCTTGACGGTGTGGAAGGTGTCCTTCCACTCCGAGCGATCGTTGATCGCAGGCGTGTACTGGATCGGCGCGACCTTGCCGAGATCGACGTAGTTGTACTCGAGCTTGGCCGACAAGTTGGCGGCGAACATGTATTCGACGCCGGCGCCGGCGGTCCAGCCCCAGCGGGTGTCGCTGGCCGAGGCCGAGGGCGGCGCGAGCCCGGCATTGTAGCGGTGCAGGATGTCGCCGACCGCGGCGCCGCCGTTGACGAACCACAGCGTGGCGCCGTGGGCGTAACCGAGCCGGCCCTTGATGTCGCCGAAACTGCGTAGCTCGGTGTAATAGCTGTCGAGCACGCTGGGCGGTCCGACATTGATCACGCCGGAGCGGCCGGTGACGGCGGACCAGTGGTAGTCCCCCTCGACACCGAACACGACGGGGCCGGTCTGGACATTGTAGCCGATCACGCCGCCGACAAAGCCGCCGCTGGTGTTGTAGGTTTGGGTGCCGATGAACGCTGCGTCGTTCGGTGCGCCAAGATAGGTCTCGCTGCTGGTGCCCCAGCCGCCGCCGCCTTGGGCGCCAAGATAGAAGCCGTTCCAGCTGGTCACGGGCGCTACGACCGGCACCGGTGTTGGGGCATGCGCGGCGAGGTCAGCCGCCGATACGGACGAAACACTCAGCGCGGCGAGGCCGGCTGCGGCAACCCAAAGCTGCTTCATGGAATCCATCCCACTTCGAATCGATCATTGACGGGACAAGGCTACCAGCACAGGTTGCAATCGAGCGTGGCGCGCCTGCAACACATGTAACATATTGAATTCACTTAATATTTTACAATTTATTAAGGTTTAGCCGCGTTTGATTCGTTGCCTTCGTTGCCTTCGTTGCCTTCGTTGCCTTCGTTGCCTTCGTTGCCTTCGTTGCCTTCGTTGCCTTCGTTGCCTTCGTTGCCTTCGTTGCCTTCGTTGCCTTCGTTGCCTTCGTTGCCTTCGTTGCCTTCGTTGGCCGCTCGCCGACCGCGCAAACAAAAGGGCCGGCACGAGGCCGGCCCTTCGTCTGGATCAAATCCGTGCGGCGCGATCAGTAGCGCGCAACCACCGGGCCGCCCCACTTGTAGTTCACGCGGACGGTGACGAGGTCGACGTCCTGGCGATCGCGGATGCTGCTGAACAGCGCGCCGGTCGGCGTGGTGAGGTTGTAGGTCTTGTCCTGCATGAACAGGTGATCGTATTCGACACCGGCGGTCCAGTTCGGCGCGAAGCCGACTTCGATGCCGGCGCCGATGGTGCCGCCCCAGCGGGTGTCGGTGGCGCGGCCGGCAAGCACGCCGGTCGGCGTGAAGTAGGTGCTGAAGCGGTTGTCGGTCAGCGCCGCGCCACCCTTGGCGTACAGCAGCACGTTGTTGACGGCGTAGCCGATCTGGCCGGTGAACAGGCCGAACGCGTCGATCTTGCTCTGGTTGGTGAACAGGCCCGGGAAGATCGCGCTGTTGTTGCTGCCCTTCAGGTCAGCCCAGTCGCCCTGCGCTTCGAGGCCGAACACCCAGGTGCCAGCCTGCCAGCGATAGCCGATCTGGCCACCGGCAACGCCGCCGGTCGCATCATGGCAACCATCCGAACCGATGAAGACGCCGGCCGGGATCTGGTCCCAGCAATTGTGGCTCGAGCCCCAGCCGCCGTTGGCGCCGATGTAGAAGCCGCTCCAGTCATAGACGGCGGCAATCATCGGCGGCGCCTTGGTGTAGGGGCGCGCAGCGAGATCGGCAGCTGCGGCCGGCGCAGCGAACGCAATCAGGGCAACCGTACCGAGCAAAAACTTCTTCATCATCACCCCCCCCCAGCTTCCCAATCGGCTTCCACAGGTCCCGAAGCGCGACTTCAGACGCGAGCGCCCGTCTGATGGACGGTAGCTATACGCTGATTCAACCGGAAACGCCGTCTCCCAAAAGCCACACTCGCGCAAGAAGTGTGGCCATTGCAAGGCACTGATTTATGGCTTGTTTTTCGTTCTAATGGAGCGGAGCAGGCGGCCCGGATATAAACCGGCTGCCGCTCGATCGGTATCGGCCGCTTCTACGGCTGGTTGTGGCGAACAAAACTGGAACAATCCCGGCGGCGATGCTATATCTCGATATCCGTGGATAAACCGCGCAACGGCAACGGCAGCGAGCCGGCGCCGTCGTATAGGGTCTTCCACGACGCCTGCAAGGTAAGTGGCGAAGGTTGAGAGTGGCGGCCGATGTCCGGCGCCCGGTTTTGAGCGGAGATGATGCGATGGCGGGAAGCGTGAACAAGGTGATCCTGGTTGGAAACCTCGGCAAGGATCCGGAAATCCGGCGGACGCAGGACGGCCGTCCGATCGCCAATCTTTCCATCGCGACCTCGGAAACCTGGCGCGACAAGGGCACCGGCGAGCGCAAGGAAAAGACCGAGTGGCACCGCGTGGTGATCTTCAACGAAGGCCTCTGCAAGGTCGCCGAGCAGTATCTGAAGAAGGGCGCCAAGGTGTACATCGAGGGTCAATTGCAGACCCGCAAATGGACCGACCAGAGTGGCGTCGAGAAGTACTCGACCGAGGTCGTGCTGCAGGGCTTCAACTCCAACCTCACCATGCTCGACGGGCGCGGCGGTGGAGGCGGCAGCTTCTCCGATGATGGCGGCAGCGATTTCGGCTCGTCCGGTCCGGTCAGCTCGGCGCCGCGCCGTGCGGTCGCCGCCGGCGGCGGCAGCCGCAACAGCGACATGGACGACGACATCCCGTTCTGACGACGGGGCGCGCTCCCCACTGTTCAATTGGATGCCGTTCCGTGAAGATCATTTCGCGGAGCGGCGTTGCAATTTGCCGTGGCAGCTTCCTTGTGTGGATTATGAGGGTATTCCGATAAACGACTGCAGGATCTCGCGCATCTAGGGACAATCAGCTCAGGTTCCCTAGACTTTGACACAAGCTGATGTAAATGATATTTACATTTGCCTGCGGCGAGCGACGTCTGGCCGCGAGCTTCATTCGAGGGCTGCCATCATAAGCCTCGCGCCATTGCTCGACGCTGCGCCTGCGATCCCGCTCCACGCCTTTGCCGCGATGGCCGCTTTCGTGCTCGGCTCGATCCAGCTCGCCGCACCGAAGGGCACGCTGCCGCACCGGACGCTGGGCTGGATCTGGGTGATCCTGATGTTGGTGGTCGCCGGGAGCTCGTTCTGGATCCATCAGATCCGGCTGGTGGGCCCGTGGAGCCCGATCCATCTGCTCTCGATCTTCTCGCTGATCATGCTGGTGCTCGGCGTCGCGGCCGCGCGGAGCCACAACGTTCGCCGCCATAAGTTCACGATGACCGGCATTTTCTTTGGCGCGCTGGTCATTGCCGGTCTCTTTACCTTTGTGCCCGGGCGGATCATGCACGCGGTGATTTTCGGCCAGTGATCGGAGGATCAGGGCTGTGCGAAGGCCGGTTCCACCAGGTCTTTGCGACCTCGCTACCGCAGGGCAATGCGGGCGCGCCGCAAATCTGTGATGCGGCCGGTAAGTGCATGAAAAAACGAAGGGAAAAACGGCTTTCCGGAGCCGCGCAAGGGTGGTTATCAGGCCTCCGATGGGCTATATGATTCCCCAGCAGAACTGACCGGATTTCCCCTTTGTCCGACAACGACGACCACAAGCCCGGCGAGCCGCCGGGGCCCTCAGATATTCGTCCCGTTTCCATTCTCGACGAGATGAAGAAGTCCTACCTCGATTACGCGATGAGCGTGATCGTGTCGCGTGCGCTGCCCGATGCGCGCGACGGGCTCAAGCCGGTGCACCGGCGCATCCTCTATTCGATGCATGAGCAGGGACACACGCCGGACAAGAAGTACGTCAAGTCCGCGCGCGTCGTCGGCGACGTGATCGGTAAATATCACCCGCATGGCGACCAGTCGATTTACGACGCGATGGTCCGCATGGCGCAGGATTTCTCGCTGCGCGTGCCGCTGATCGACGGCCAGGGCAATTTCGGTTCGGTCGACGGCGATCCGCCGGCTGCCTATCGATATACCGAGGCGCGGCTGACCAAGGCGGCGCTCGCCGTGCTGGCCGACATCGACATGGAGACCGTCGATTTCCAGCCGAACTATGACAACTCCGAGAAGGAGCCGTCGGTTCTGCCGGCCCGGTTCCCGAACCTCCTCGTCAATGGCGCCGGCGGCATCGCCGTCGGCATGGCGACCAATATCCCGCCGCACAATCTCGGCGAGGTCGTCGACGCCTGCGTGGCGCTGATCGACAATCCGGCGCTCACGATCGACGAATTGATCGACATCATTCCGGGTCCGGACTTCCCGACCGGCGGCGTCATCCTGGGCCGCCAGGGCATTCGGAGCGCCTACCATCTCGGCCGCGGCTCCATCGTGATGCGTGGCAAGGTCACGATCGACACCATCAGGAAGGATCGCGAAGCGATCATCATCACCGAGATTCCCTATCAGGTGAACAAGGCGACGATGGTCGAGCGCATCGCCGATCTCGTCAAAGAGAAGAAGATCGAGGGCATCGGGGACCTGCGCGACGAGTCCGACCGTGACGGCTATCGCGTCGTCATCGAGCTGAAGCGCGAAGCGGTTCCCGACGTGGTGCTGAACCAGCTCTACCGGTTCACGCCGCTGCAGACGAACTTCCCGGCCAACATGCTGGCGCTGGATTCCGGCCGTCCGCAGACGATGAATCTGAAGGACCTGCTCACCATCTTCGTCGCGTTCCGCGAGCAGGTGGTGACTCGGCGGACCAAGTTCCTGCTCGGCAAGGCCCGTGATCGCGCCCATATCCTGGTCGGCCTCGCGATCGCGGTCGCCAACATCGATGAGATCATCCGCGTGATCCGAACCTCGCCCGATCCGAACACCGCACGCGAGGCGCTGATGTCGCGCGACTGGCCGGCACGCGACGTCGAGGCCATGATCACGCTGATCGACGATCCGCGGCATCGCATCAACGAAGACGGCACGCTTCGGCTGTCGATGGAGCAGGCCAGGGCCATCCTCGATCTTCGGCTGCAGCGCCTGACCGCACTGGGGCGGGACGAAATCTCCGACGAACTCGACAAGCTCGCGGCCGAGATCGCCGACTATCTCGACATCCTGCGCTCGCGTGCCCGCGTGCAAGGCATCGTCAAGACCGAGCTTGCCGAGGTCAAGCAGCAGTTCGCGACGGCGCGCAAGACCGTGATCATCGAGCAGGAGGGCGAGGTCGAGGATGAGGACCTGATCCAGCGCGAGGACATGGTCGTCACCGTGTCGCATGCGGGCTACGTCAAGCGCGTGCCGCTGTCGACCTACCGGGCGCAGCGTCGCGGCGGCAAGGGCCGCGCCGGCATGCAGACCCGCGACGAGGATTTCGTCTCGCGGCTGTTCGTGGCCTCGACCCACACCCCGGTGCTGTTCTTCTCGTCGCGCGGACAGGTCTACAAGGAGAAGGTCTGGCGGCTGCCGATGGCCGCTCCCAACGCGCGCGGCAAGGCGCTGATCAACATCCTGCCGCTGGAGCCGGGCGAGCGCATCACCACGATCATGCCGCTGCCGGAGGATGAATCCTCCTGGAGCAATCTCGACGTGATGTTCGCGACCACCAGCGGCACCGTTCGCCGCAACAAGCTGTCCGATTTCGTCGACGTCCGTCGCTCCGGCATCATCGCCATGAAGCTCGGCGAAGGCGAGGCGATCGTCGACGTGCAGATCTGCACCGAGCGCGACGACGTGCTGCTGACCGCCGCCGGCGGGCAGTGCATCCGCTTCCCGGTCACCGACGTGCGCGTCTTCACCGGCCGCACCTCGATGGGCGTCCGCGGCATTGCGCTCGCCGAAGCCGACAAGCTGATCTCGCTGGCGATCCTGCGCCATGTCGAGACCACCTCGGACGAACGCTCCGCCTACCTGAAGATGCGCCGTGCGGTGGCCGGCGAGGCCGCAAGCGAAGAGCCGGCGGATGCCGAGGGCGAGGAGACGACGAACGCGATCCAGCTGTCGCAGGAGCGTTACGCCGAGCTGTCGGCGGCCGAGCAGGTGGTGCTCACCGTCTCGGTCAACGGCTACGGCAAGCGGACCTCGTCCTACGAGTACCGCACCACCGGCCGCGGCGGCAAAGGCATCGTCGCGATGAGCGTCAACAACCGCAACGGCAATCTGGTGGCCTCGTTCCCGGTCGAGGACGCCGACCAGATCATGCTGGTCACCGACAAGGGCCAGCTGATCCGCTGCCCGGTGGCCGACATCCGCGTCGCCGGCCGCTCGACCCAGGGTGTGATCGTGTTCGACACCGCCGAGGACGAGCACGTGGTCTCGGTCGAGCACATCCCGGAAGAGGAAAACGGCGAGAACGGCAACGGCGGCTAGCGCCGCCGTAACGGCTCAAGCCAGGTAACCCGGAAGCCCAGATGCAGCGCAGCGAAAGCCGGGGCCGGCAACGCGTCGCTGAGCGTCCCGGATTACGCTTCGCTCATCCGGGCCGCACGGCTAAATCTCGATCTCGGTGCCGAACTCCACGACTTGGCCGCTCGGCACGCCGAAGAACGCGGCCGACCGCTCGGCGTTGCGCTGCAGGAAGGCGAACAGCGATTCCCGCCACACCCACATGCCCGGAACGTCCTCGCGCGGGATGATGGTCTCGCGGCCGATGTAATAGGTCACGTCTGAAAGATCGATGCCGGGCAGCTTGCCCTGCCGGCAGGCGAGCTGCAGCCCTTCGTAGATCGTCGGATACTGCATGAAGCCGTAGTGCAGGATGATTCGGGTGATGCCCGGGCTGATCTCGTGAACGTCGGCGCGTTCCTCGTCGGGAATCCTCGGCCGCTCCTCGATCTGCACGGTGACGAGCAGCACGCGCTCATGCAGCACGTGATTGTGCTTGACGAACTGGGTGAGCGCCAGCGGCACGCCATTGGGGGCCGAGGCGAGGAACACCGCGGTGCCGGGCAGGCGCGCGCTGCACTTGTTGACCGCGGTCTCGATCAGGTCCTCTTCCGGCTGGCGCAGCTTGGCGCGCGCCTTTTCGACCAGCTTGACGCCGCCGCGCCAGGTCAGCATCAGGAACGCCACCGCGGCCGCAAGCAGCAGCGGGAACCAGCCGCCTTCGAACAGTTTCTCGGTGTTCGCCGCAAAGAAGATCGCGTCGATGATGAAGAAGAAGCCGTTCACCGCGACCACGAGGATCGGCGAATAGCCCCACTGGATCGCGACCAGCGCCGCGAGCAGCGTGGTGATCGCCATCAACAGCGACACGGCGATGCCGTAAGCGCCGGCGAGTGCATCCGAAGTGCCGAACGCCAGCACAGCCCCGAGCGTCGCGGCCGCGAGCAACCAGTTCACCAGCGGCACGTAGATCTGTCCGATCGCATCGCTCGTGGTGTGCTGGATATGCATCCGCGGCAGGAAGCCGAGCTGGATCGACTGCTGGGTCAGCGAGAACACGCCCGAGATGATGGCCTGCGAGGCGATCACGGTGGCAACGGTCGCGAGCAGGACGAGCGGGTAATGCGCCCAGTCGGGAGCGAGCTGGAAGAAAGGGTTGTCGATCGAGCTTGGATTGTTGATCAGCTCGCCCGCCTGGCCGAAATAGTTCAGCACCAGCGCGGGCAGGCAGATCGCGAACCAGGCGAGCCGGATCGGAAAGCGGCCGAAATGCCCCATGTCGGCATACATGGCCTCACCGCCGGTGACGGCGAGGAACGCAGCGCCGAGGATGGCGAAGCTGACGTGAAAATCCTGATGGATCAGGAAATCGAACGCATAGAACGGGCTCAGTGCAACCAGCACGCCGGGCGCCTTGACGATGCCGTGAATGCCGAGCGCTGCCAGCACGGCGAACCAGAACAGCATCACCGGGCCGAATATTTTGCCGATGAAGCCCGTGCCCTGCTTTTGCATGAAGAACAGGCCGATCAGGATCACGACGGTGAGCGGCACCACAGCCGGCGTTAGCGAAGGCGCGTCGACCTTGAGGCCTTCGATCGCCGAAAGCACGGAAATGGCCGGCGTGATCGCGCCGTCGCCATAGAGCAGGGCTGCGCCGATGAGGCCGACGACCAGAAGATGGGCACGCCAGGTGCCGGGTGCCGCGTTGCGTGCCGAGAGCAGCGCCAGCAGGGCGACGATGCCGCCTTCACCGCGGTTGTCCGCGCGCAGGATCAGCATCGCGTATTTGACTGAAATGATGAGGATCAGCGCCCACAGGATAAGCGAGACCGTGCCCAGCACCGCAGTTTGGCTGAGCGGCCCGCCATGGGCGGCGGCCTTGGCGGCTTCCTTCAAGGCGTAGAGCGGGCTGGTGCCGATGTCGCCATAGACGACGCCGAGGGCTCCGAGCGTGACGGCCACCGGAATCGGGCTGCTCGGAGGATGGCCGGAAGAAACGATCGCGGGCGTACTGGTCACGGCAATCCCCTGGTGGCTTGCGCCCGCCGGGTCATCCGGTCGGGCACGTTAGACGATAGTCTGCGACGGGACGTCGCAAATTGCCATTGGGTTTTGTGTGACGGATCGAGCTTACACCGAACTGACGGGCCGGTTTCCGGTTCGATCGCGGCGGAGCGTCAAGGCGATCGCTTCGCGTTGCTGCGATGGGCAGCTACTTTGCATGGGGTTGTTTTCGATATTTGGCAACGCCCATGCAGCTTGTCGGGATTGGCCGTCTGCGCCTGGACCCGTGCCAGGCTTGGACCAGAGCCGAATGTCCTCAAATCACCTACGGGGTGCGGTCGGCGGTGACGAGGCGGGCTTCGCGAACCGCGGTCTTGTTGCCGGCGCTGCGCAGGCAGGAGGCCTGGAAGTTCGGCCATGCCTGCTGGGAGCAATCCTTGCCGACCGGATGGATGTCGAGGCGATCGCTCTTGGCCAGCGGCTGCGGGGTGGAAGCTTCGACCTGCGGCGCAAAGCCCGGCAGAACGGTGAGCGCGGCGGCAATGAACGCGGCAACGGCGATGGCGGAAAATGCCTTGATCATGACGGTCCCCATATGATCGGGCCCCCGGGGCCCGTCGTTTCGTTGTTTAACGTCTACCGGCCGCCCGTTTCCTGGCGTCTTCGCCAGCGTGGAAAATGGTTTCATCGCGGGCCGGTCTTGTTTCATCCGCCAGTGGCCGACGAAACATTCACCCACATAGACGCTGGCATCCCAGAACTCGTTCACTGGACGAGGAGAGATTTATTTCGTTCGAAGGGTGGAACCCGGGCGGCTTGCCGGGGCGAGCGGGGCGGGTTAGGAGGGACGATGTCCCGTATCGCGATCTACCCCGGCTCCTTCGATCCCGTCACCAACGGCCATCTGGACGTGGTGAGACAGGCTGTCTTTCTCTGTGACCGCCTGATCGTCGCCATCGGCGTCCATCCCGGCAAGAAGCCGCTGTTCTCCACCGAGGAGCGGCTGGCCATGGTCCACGAGGTGTTCGGTCCCATCGCCCAGAACGCGGGCTGCGCCTTCGAGAGCGCGACCTATGACAACCTCACGGTCGCGGCGGCGCGCGCGGCCAAGGCCACGCTGATGATTCGCGGCCTGCGCGACGGCACCGATCTCGACTACGAGATGCAGCTGGCCGGCATGAACGAGGCGATGGCGCCCGAGGTGCATACCGTGTTCGTTCCGGCGTCGGTCGCGGTCCGCCCGATCACCGCCACACTGGTGCGCCAAATCGCCCAGATGGGCGGTGACTTCTCTGCATTCGTGCCGTCATCAGTCGCCGCTAGCCTGAAGGCCAAGTTCGCCGGCTGACGCCGGCGGCCTGCTACACCCAGAACGTCCAGAGATCCGGAGTTTCCATGATCCGCATTCTTGCATTCGTTGCCGCGCTGCTCTTTGCCGTGCCCGCGGTCGCGCAGCCGCTGCCTGCCAATCTCGACAAGGCCAATGCGATCGTGATCGACACCACCAAGGGCCGCATCGTCATCAAGCTGCGCACCGACATTGCGCCCCAGCACGCCGAGCGCATCAAGCAGCTGGCGCGCGAGGGCTTTTACAACAACGTGCCGTTCCATCGCGTGATGGACGGCTTCATGGCGCAGACCGGCGACGGCCAGAACTTCAACGGCACCGGCGGCTCGAAATATCCGAACCTGAAGCAGGAATTCTCGCAGGTCCCGTTCAAGCGCGGCATCGTCGGCATGGCCCGGCGTGGCGACTCTGTCGACAGCGCCAATTCGCAGTTCTTCATCATGTTCGCCGACGGATCGAGCCTCAACGGCCAGTACACCGTGGTCGGCGAGGTGGTGTCGGGCATGGACGTGGTCGACAAGCTGAAGAAGGCGTCGGCCGGCTCGCCCGGCGGCGCCGTCACCGATCCCGACAAGATGGTGAAGGTGCAGGTCGCATCCGACATCAAGTGACCGGCGATGGCAGCGCGCAGCAAGCCATTTGCCTGGTTCGCCGCGCCGCTGGTGCTGTGGCTCGCGCTGACCGGACCTGCGGCGGCCGAGCCGGAGCAACTCAATACGATCCGGGACGTTGTTCTGGCCATCCATCGCTGCTGGCGGCCGCCACCGGCGGACAAGGCCGCTCCGATCGACATTACCGTCATCGTCAGCTTCAACCGTGAAGGCGCGATCCTTGGGCATCCCAGGATCAGCTACGAATCGCAGGAGGCGACCGACGACGACCGGATCGCGTACCGGGTCGCGGTGATGGAGGCGTTGCAACGCTGCACGCCGATGCCATTTACCGAGAGCCTGGGCGGCGCGGTTGCGGGCCGTCCATTCGCGATCCCGTTCCGGAACAAGAAATATCCACCCCGAAGCCAGGAGAAGCGAGCATGGCTGCTACCGAAAATACTCTGATCCTTGAAACCACCCAGGGCCCGGTCACGATCGAGATGCGCCCGGATCTCGCTCCCGGCCACGTCGCGCGGATCAAGGAGCTGGTGCGGGAAGGCTTCTATGACGGCATCGTGTTCCACCGCGTGATCGACGGCTTCATGGCGCAGACCGGCTGCCCGCAGGGCACCGGCATGGGCGGCTCCGGCAAGAAGCTGAAGGCCGAGTTCAACAAGGAGCCGCATGTCCGCGGCACCGCCTCGATGGCCCGCGCCGCCAATCCGGATTCCGGCGACAGCCAGTTCTTCATCTGCTTCGACGACGCCTCGTTCCTCAACGGCCAGTACACGGTCTGGGGCAAGGTCACCGAGGGCATGGAGAACGTCGACAAGATCAAGCGCGGCGAGCCGGTGAAGGATCCGGACAAGATCGTCAAGGCGCGCATGGCCGCCGACGCGGCCTGATTTTTTGAACCATCGTCATTCCGGGGCGTCGTGAAGCGACGAACCCGGAATGACAGCATTGAACCATGCGCACCGATCTCTTCGACTTCGAGCTGCCGCCCGAAAGCATCGCGCTTCGCCCCGCGAGCCCGCGCGATTCCGCGCGGATGCTGGTGGTGCATCCGGACGGTGTGCTGCGCGACGCCACCATCGCCGACCTGCCGCATTGGCTGGAGGCGGGCGATCAGATCGTGGTCAACGACACCAAGGTGATCGCCGCCCAGCTCAAGGGCCGCCGGATCGGGCGCGAGACCGAGCCGAAGATCGAGGCAACGCTGATCAAGCGGCTCGACGGCTCGCGCTGGCAGGCGCTGGTGAAGCCGGCGAAGAAGCTTGCGCCCGGCGACACCATCCGCTTCGGCAATGAGGGCAAGGTCTGCCTGCTCGGCAATCTCGATGCGGAGGTCGAGGCGAAGGGGCAGGAGGGCGAGGTGACGCTGTCGTTCTCGTTCCATGGTCCGGTGCTCGACCAGGCCATCGCCGATGTCGGCGCCACGCCGCTGCCGCCCTACATCGCCTCCAAGCGCACGCCCGACGAGAAGGACGTCAGCGACTACCAGACCATGTTTGCCGCCAATGAGGGCGCGGTCGCTGCACCGACGGCCGGGCTGCATTTCACGCCGGCGCTGGAAGCCACGCTGAAGAGCCGCGGCGTCGCGTTGCATCGCCTGACGCTGCATGTCGGGGCAGGAACGTTCTTGCCGGTCAAGGTGGACGAGACCTCCGAGCACAGGATGCATGCCGAATGGGGCTGCATCACCGCCGAGACCGCTGCTGCCTTGAACACAGCGCGCGCAAAGGGCGGCCGGATCGTCGCGATCGGCACCACGTCGCTGCGGCTGCTGGAGAGTGCTGCCGATGCCGACGGCACCATTCAGCCGTTTGCGGCGGAAACCTCGATTTTCATCACGCCGGGCTATCGCTTCCGCGCGGTCGATATCCTGCTGACGAACTTCCATCTGCCGCGTTCGACGCTGTTCATGCTGGTCTCGGCCTTCTCCGGCCTCGAGACGATGCAGCGTGCCTACGCGCACGCGATCAGCGACGGCTATCGGTTCTATTCGTATGGCGATGCGTGTTTGCTGTTCCGGCCAAAGGCGTAGGGTGGGTCACGCTTCGCTAACCCACCCTACGAACTGCGCAGTCCATCTTTCTCACGCCATCGCGCGTTCGGGCAGCAGCTCGGCGATCTGCACCGCGTTCAGCGCGGCACCCTTGAGCAACTGATCGGCCGCGACGAACATCGAGATCGAGTGCCCGCTGGGGTCGCTGAGATCCTTGCGGATGCGGCCCACCAGCACATCGTCCTGGCCGGACGCATCGATCGGCATCGGGAAGTAGTTCTTGGCACGATCGTCGACGATCTTGACGCCCGGCGCCTGCGCCATGATCGCGCGTACCTGGTCCTCGGTGATCGGCTTCTCGCATTCGAAGGTGATCGCCTCGCAATGCGCGCGCAGCACCGGCACCCGCACGCAGGTGACGCCGACCGCGATCTTCTCGTCCTCGAATATCTTGTGGGTCTCCTTGATGACCTTGGTCTCTTCGTCGTTGTAGCCGGTCTCCGGATCGACAGCCGTGTTGTGGTTGAACAGGTTGAAGGCGTAGGGGTGCGGCATCACCTTCGGGGTGTAGACCTGTCCGTTGAGATTGGCGCGGGTGGATTCGACGAGCTCCTCCATCGCGGCAGCTCCCGCGCCGCTCGCGGCCTGGTAGGTCGAGATGATCACGCGCTTGATGCGGTTCTTCTGGTGGATCGGCCACAGCGGCACCAGCGCGGTGATGGCGGCGCAGTTCGGGTTGGCGATGATGCCCTTGTGGTCGCGGATGCGGTTGGCGTTGATCTCGGGGATCACCAGCGGCACGTTCGGATCCATCCGGAACGCCGACGAATTGTCGACCACGACGGCGCCGGACTTCACGGCAACGGGTGCGAACTTCCTGGAGATGCCGCCGCCGGCCGAGAACAGCGCGATGTCGACGCCCTCGAAGGCGCGCTCGGTCAGTTCCTCGATCACGACCGGCTTGCCGCGGAAGCTGACGGTCTTGCCGGCCGAGCGGGCGCTCGCCAGCGCCTTCAGCTTGCCGACACGAAAGCCGCGCTTGTCCATGGTGGCGATGAATTCGGCGCCGACTGCGCCGGTGACGCCGACAATCGCGACGACGGGATCGTTACTCACTTTGTCCTCCATTCGAGTTTGAGCATGACGCAGGCAACAAAAAAGCCCCGGACCTTTCATCAGGCGGGGCTTCGGGTAGAGACGATGCTGTACGACCGACTACGCGCGCACGCCTCCCGAGGCCCCAGAGGGCTTGGTGGTTTTGGTGGTGCGTTTGGTCGCGGTGATCATGGTGCGAACTTATGCGGCAGAGATCGGCGTCCGTCAACGGCTTTTGGGCGAAAACTTGGCGAGGGAGAACCAGGCAAGCCCTGAGACGCCCTCAGCGCTTGCGGACGCCGGGCGGCTCGAGGATCACCTCTTTCAGGTCGCTGCCCGTCAGCACCACGATGACGAAATTGAGCTTGCCGCGTTCGCGCATCAAGCCGCCGCTGATCGCCTTGCCCGAGGTCGTGTGCTCGGCGACACGCACCGCATCGGCGAGCCGATGCCGGAGCGCCCTGAGCACGACGAGGTTGTCGCGGTCTTCAGCACCGAGGGAGGCCAGCGGCGAAGGCGGCTCGCCGCCGACCACTTGGCCCGTCGAGGCATCGATCGCATGCTGCCAGATGCGGTTCTGCTGCATGGTCTTGACCCGATAGACCGCGGGGTCCGACGCGCCGTCGAAGCTGATATCGGCGGTGATCGAGCCTGCGTGCAGCGCCTCTGCAATCGCCATCGCCTTGCGCAGCGAGACCTGGGCGGACTGGAAGCTGTCGAGCTCGCGGCGAACCGCATGCGCGTCGAGCGCGCTGTCGCTGTCTAGCGGGGTGAGCGCGGCGGCAGCCGAACTCGTGATCGCATGAGCCGGGGATGCCAAGGGCAGGGCCGGCAGCGCGGCTGCAAGCAGCCACGTTCCCAATGCCCAATGCCTAGGTGCGCGCAATCGTCCTGTCCTCATCGTCGAACCTGCATTGAACATCTGCACGCGCATGGCCCGCGTTCGCCGAGCGACGGGGCGGGCCGAGAAAGGTGCGGCCGACCTTATATTAGTCAAAGGTCGGCCGCCGAACGTTCAGGCGGAGCGATGGCGGCAGCTCCGTCATGACGGTCGAAGTTACAAGGCGACGCAAAACCCTAGGGGGGCTGATTTAGGTTCGGCGTCTCTTTGCAACTAAACAATACGGTTTCGTTCTGTTTATTCAAGTCTCATCACGGCAACGTGTAAGCCGGCGAAACGATCCTACAAACGGTCAGCGCGCCGGCCGGCGACGGGCCTTGGCGGCGTCGCGCAGCCGGTCCCGCGGTCCCACGGCACCGGCGAGGAACAGCCGGATCGAGACTTCCATCCGCGTCACGGCGGCCTTCATGTCGATCGGAATCCCGAACGTCGCCATCCGGTGGGTGTGGCCGACCACCATGTTGAGGAAGGTCTCGGCCGCGATCGTGGTGTCTTCGAGGTCGAGCGCGCCCTTGTCGACCAGATGGTCGAAGAAACCCGCCGTCGTCGACACGGCTTTCGACCAGCCTTCATCGACGGCGAGCCTCGCCACCTCGGGGAAATTGATCGCCTGCGCGGTCAGGATCCGGCTGAAGGCGATCGAGTCCGCGCTGCAGTTCAGCACCAGCAACTGGCGCCCGAGCTCGATCAGCCGTTCCTCGACCGAACCGTCGCAGCTGCCGCCGGCCTGCGCTTCGGCCGCCGCGGCGGCGAGCGGGGCGAGCCAGCGGGCGATTTCGCGCCGGAGCACCGCGGTGAACAGGCCGCGCTTGTCGCCATACTGTCCGTAGACGGTGGGCTTGCTGACGCGGGCGGCCTCGGCCACGGCGTCGATCGAGGTCGCATCGAAGCCGCGCTCGAGGAACAGGCGCGTGGCGACCTCGATCAGCCGCTGGTCGCGCTCGATCGCAGCGTCCCGGGTCGGCCGGCCGCCGCGTGACTTGATCACGCCGCGTTTGGCCGCCTTGCTGGCTATCTTGGCCTTGGTTGCCGTTAATCCCATTTGCCCATTCATCTCGTTTGCACCGGGCGGGTCTGTCCGGTCTATAACCCGCGCAATGCGGATTCGTCCATTCGGCGGTACCGGGAGCGGGCCCGCTTTAGGGCGGCGTCGCGGTCCAGGCCTGCCCTGCGGCCGCCTTCTCGTAGCCGTGCTGGTAGAGCGCGCGCATATAAGCGGTATCGAAGCCCTGGGTTTCCGGCGCAGGATAGTCGCGCTCGATGTAGGACAGATGGAAGCCCAGCCGGTTGCGGCGGGCGAAATCATAGGTCGAGAGAATGACCGAGCGCGTCTGCGCCTGGGTGATCGCGGAGATGCTGCGCGAAGCAACGTCGATCGTCGAGTTCGACACCAGCTCGAAATTGCCCTCCAGCTTCTTGTTGACCAGGATGTAGATGTCCATGCGGCCGTTGGCGGGCCAGGCACGCTCGCGGAACAGCAATGCGTCAGGCAGCGTCAGGACCGGCGCCGTGACGCCGCCGTCGACATGCATCTCCTGGAAGCGGCGGCCCTGGCCTTCGGCGTCGATCATGATCGGCGGAAACACCAGCGGGATACTGGCGGAGGCCGCCATCACGTCGCGAAACAGCTGCAGCGCCTCCGGCGTTCCGACGGAGGCGATCCGCCCCATGTCCCAGATTACCGTGCGCTGGGTGTCGAGATCGGTGGTGACGATCAGGAGCTTTCGGCCCCTGGCGTTTTCGCGCGCCACCTCGCTCAGGATGTCCTGGTCGACGTACCGCGCCACCAGCTCGCGCAGCCGCTTGTTGCCGAACAGGCCGGAGCCGAACAACACCCGCATCAGGCTCGGGTCCTGCAGCAGGCTTTCGGCGATGCCTGACGTGTAGACCTCCCTCAGCGTATCGTCGTAGCGCGGGCCGAGGAATGCAAAGGGCGCGATCAGCCCGCCGGTGCTGACACCGGAAACGACCGAGAAGCTCGGGCGGTTGCCGGCCGCGGTCCAGCCGTTGAGGACACCGACGCCATAGGCCCCATCGGCGCCGCCGCCGGAGAGGGCGAGATAGGTCTTGATCGGGGCAACGGTATTCTTCTCGAGTCGGAATTTGGACGCCGGCTCGTCGGCGTAGCGGCGCAGCCCGTCGAGATCGAGCACCCGCGAATTGGCGGCGTCGGCAGCCGTGTAGGGCATCCGCGGCAGCGAGCTGCAGGCCGCCAGCGCGAAAGCCAGCCCGCACAGCAGCACCGCTTGCCGGATCGCATGAACGGGTGTCATCCGATGGCGGACGCCGTCAGGCCGGGCGCTGGAGGGTGGGAACATCTCGGCCGGTGAGGTTTCGCGCAGATCGCAGTCGCGGCGGGAAGACCCGTCGCCTTATTCTTGACATAAAACGATACGGTTTCGTTTTGTTTAGTGGAAGGACTGTCCCTCGGCAAGCATCCGTCCGATCGTTGGCGTTCACGAAGTCGCGCGAAGACCGTTACCCGACGGGTTGATCGGGCTTCGGCGACACGCAATAAGCAGCCGCATGACTCTTCCCAATCATTTCGAATTGCTGGCCACTGACGGCGCCGCCCGCACCGGGCGCTTGACCACGCCGCATGGCCTCGTCCGGACGCCTGCATTCATGCCGGTCGGTACCGCGGGCGCGATGAAAGGCATGCATTGGCGCGAGGTGCGCGATGCCGGCGCCGATATCGTGCTCGGCAACACCTATCACTTGATGCTGCGGCCGGGCGCGGAGCGGATCGCAGGGCTTGGCGGCCTGCAGCGCTTTACCGGCTGGGGCGGCCCGATGCTGACGGATTCCGGAGGCTTCCAGGTGATGTCGCTCTCCGAACTGCGCAAGGTGACCGAGAAAGCTGTGACCTTCCGCTCGCATATCGACGGCGCCAAGGTCGAGCTGTCGCCGGAGCGCTCGATCGAAGTGCAACGGCTGCTCGGCTCCGACATCGCGATGCAGATGGACGAGTGCGTCCGGTTGCCGGCCGAGCGCGCCGACATCGAGCGCGCGATGCAGCTGTCGCTGCGCTGGGCCGAACGCTCCAAGCGTGCCTTCGAGAGCGCGCCGGACGGCTACATGCTGTTCGGCATCGTCCAGGGCGGCGACATCCCCGATCTTCGCCACGCCAGCGCCCGCGGGCTGACCGAGGTCGGCTTTCACGGCTACGCGATCGGCGGGCTGGCGGTCGGCGAGCCTCAGGCGGTGATGCTGTCGATGATCGAGGAGACCGCGCCGGCGCTGCCGTCCGATCGACCGCGTTACCTGATGGGCGTCGGCACGCCGGAGGACATTCTGGAGGCAGTGGCGCGCGGCGTCGACATGTTCGACTGTGTGATGCCGACACGGAACGGACGTCACGGCATGGCGTTCACCCGGTTCGGGCAGATCAACTTGCGCAACGCCCGGCACATCGACGATCCGCGTCCGCTCGATGAGGAGAGCACATGGCCGGCGGCGCGCAGTACTTCGCGCGCCTATCTGCACCATCTGGTGCGTGCTGGCGAAACACTTGGGGCAATGCTGCTGTCCGAAATCAACGTCGCCTACTACCAGGAACTCATGCAGGGCATCCGCGACGCGGTCGCAACCGGCACGTTCGAGGAATTCAAAACGAGAACGCGCGCCGGTTGGGCGCGCGGTGACATCGCTCCGAGGTGAGCTTGAGTGATCAGTTGCACACGATCGGTTTCACCGTGTGCTTGGTCACGAACCCGTAACCGCAATTGTCGCAGGTCCAGAGATAGCTGATCAGATTGTCGAACAGATACGCGGACGCTTCCGCCGCTACCATGGAGTCAGCACACACCGGACAGGTCGGCAGATCGCTGCCGCGCGGATCGGGCCTGGACGCTGCGGTCGACCGGACTTCAGCAAGTGCTGGCATGTGCGCCTCCCTTTGCGTTCTGAGCTGCACCTGACGGAAGTATATAGACGCACTTGTTTGACCTTGTCGCAACACAAATACGTAGGTTTTACGTTATTTGCGTAGGTTCTTATTTTGCGATGCAACGAATTGGCGCCTCGGCGGTTTCTCACTTGCGCGTTATGATGCGCTGCTTCTAATGAGAGAAGACCGCATATTTCCAGCATATCCGCAACAGGAGCCGCTTGATGGACGCGCCGTCGACAACGAGTGCAGTGCAACCCGGACGCGGCCGCGTCTTTGAATCCATCGTCGATGCGATCGGCTCGACGCCGATCGTGCGGCTGCGCAGGCTGCCGCAGGCAAGCGGGGTCACTGCGACGATCCTCGCCAAGCTGGAATATTTCAACCCGGCGGCCAGCGTGAAGGACCGCATTGGCGCGGCAATGATCGTGGCGATGGAGAAAGCCGGCATCATCAACGCCGACACCGTGCTGATCGAGCCGACCTCGGGCAACACCGGGATTGCGCTTGCCTATGTTGCGGCGTCACGCGGCTATCGGCTGAAGCTCGTGATGCCGGAATCGATGTCGATCGAGCGGCGGCGGATGCTCGCGTTCCTCGGCGCAGAGATCGTGCTGACCCCGGCCGCGCAGGGCATGAAGGGCTCGATCGCGACCGCGGAAGAACTCGTGCGCACGACGCCCAACGCGGTGATGCCACAGCAGTTCAAGAATCTCGCCAACCCGGAAATCCATCGCCGCACCACGGCGGAGGAAATCTGGAGCGACACCGGCGGCAACATCGACTATTTCGTCGCCGGCGTCGGCACCGGCGGCACCATCACCGGCGTCGGTCAGGTGCTGAGGCCACGCAAGCCGTCGCTGCGCGTGGTCGCGGTGGAGCCGGAGGAGAGCCCGGTGCTGTCGGGCGGCCAGCATACACCGCACAAGATCCAGGGCATCGGCGCCGGCTTCATCCCTGACATCCTCGACCGCTCGGTGATCGACGAGATCGTCAAGATCAACAGCGCGACCGCGATCGAGACGTCGCGCGCGCTGGCGCGCAACGAAGGCATTCCCGGCGGCATTTCGTCGGGTGCCGCGATCGCGGCCGCGTTGCAGATCGGCAAGCGACCGGAAGCTGCGGGCAAGACGATCCTGGCGATTGTGCCGTCGTTCTCGGAGCGCTATCTGTCGACAGCGTTGTTTGAAGGAATTTGATACACAGGAATCCACGACATGGCCGATCAGCCGAGGCGCCCGCGAACCCTGAACGATGCCCGTAGCGAAGCCGAGGCGGCGTTCAAGCGCGCCACCACCAAGGTCGCGGACGCGGTGCCGAAGACGGTGGCCGTCCCCGGCGTCCGTGAGCAGGTCACGCTGCGGATCGATCAGGACGTGCTGGAATATTTCCAGGAGGGCGGTCCCGGCTGGCAGGACCGCATCAACGCGGCGCTGCGCAAGGCCGCCGGGAAGTAACGCTTCTGAGAAGGCAGTCCGGGACGATCCCCGGGCCCCCAGCCAAAGTGTGGAATTCAAAGCCGCCCAAGGGGCGGATGACGGTCGCTACGCTTGGATGAGGCTGAGGGCCCACGGTACCGGGCCCTCGCCGTTAGGTCAGGCGCGACTATGCCGCTTCGGTTACCTGTTCGCAGCAATTGGCCACAAACTCTGCGATCAAATCGTGCATCTCTCGAACCCGGGGAATGAAGCCGCCCATGTTGAAGACACCGTGAAACAAGCCGTCGAGGCGACGCAATCGCACGCGTACCCCGGCCGAAGCCATGGCTTTAGCATAATCCTCGGCTTCATCGCGAATGGCGTCGAGCTCAAGTGTCAAGACCAGAGCGGGTGCCAGGCCCGAAAGGGAGGCAGCCCGTGATGGCACGGCGAGCGCGGTAACCTCGGCGCCGCTCAAGTAAGCCGCCCACATCTTTTCGCCGGCGGCCCGATTCAGGAAGGGCCCGTCTGCGAATTCCGTCCGGGATGGCGTGCACGCATCCGGGTCAATCGGCGGATAGATCAGGACTTGCCCGGCGAGCGGCAGACCGGCGTCGCGTGCGCGGATCGCGGCAACCGCAGCCAGATTCGCACCGGCGCTCTCGCCCATGACGACGATTCGGTCGGGATCGCCGCCGTATTCGGCAACATGCTTTCGCGCCCAGCAGAGTGCCGTGAACGTGTCATCGGTCGCAGCCGGGAAGGGATGTTCCGGTGCGAGCCGATAGTGCGCGGAGACGACGATCGCGCCAATTTCTTGGGCCATCTGCCGGCAGGGTGCGTCGGCCAGATCGAGCGACCCTGCAATCCAGCCGCCGCCGTGATAGAATACGATCACCGGCAACGGACCCTCGCGGTCTGGAACGTAGATTCGAGCACGTGGCGCTTCGATGGTTTCGACTCGCATCGCTGGCCCCGGCAGTTGCAACTCCTTCAGCGACTCCGCCACCGCTCGCATTTCATCGAGACTGAGTTCATCGAGGGGTTTCATGCCACGCGCCAGCATGGAGCCCAGAAGCAGGGCCGCAGCCGGATCGAGTTTGACCATTGGGGGGATCGGCACCGACACACGGTCGAGAGCGAACCCGCCATAATCGGCATGGGCGATCTCGGCACAGATCGCGCGGTACAGGGGGGCTCCACCCGCAAAGAAATAGGCTGCCCTTGCCTTGCCCGGGATATTTTCGCCCATGTACCAAGAGCCTTTGGCGCGCGGGATGACGGTCAGGTTGAGAATGCCTTCGCACAGGCGCCCCCAGGCTTCTTCGGCTTCCGCTGTCGCCTCGAGTGTCGCGATCTTATCGGCCGCCAGACGGGCGATGGCCGCAGCGACAAAGTCGACGTTGTCCTCGGTCGCCAATGGCACGTTGTAGAGCGCGACTGCGCTCTTGGGGCCGTTTATGAGGAAGAGGTTCGGAAAACCAGCGATCTGGATTCCCAGATAGCTTGTGGGTCCCTTCGCCCAACGGTCTTCGAGCTTCAATCCGTCACGTCCGGTCACACCGAGATTCAACAGCGGCCGGGTGAAGACATCGAAGCCGGTTGCAAGGATGATCACGTCGAACTCGTAAGATTTTTCCGACGTTCTGATTCCGGTGGGCGTAATCGCCTCGATCGGCGCGGAACGCACGTCGACCAGGTGGACGTGCGGGAGATTGAAGGCCTCGTAATAGCCGCTCTCGAAGGGCGGACGCTTCGACGCATAGGGATGATCAGTCGGACAGAGCAGCGCCGCCGTCGCCGGATCGCGTACACGTTCGCGGATGCGCTCGCGGATATACCCCGCGATCGCCTCGTTGGCTTCCTGATTGAAAATGACATCGCTGAATGTCGAGACGAGCAGCCGAAAGCCGCCGCGATCCCAATACTTATCGCATATCCTGCGCCGCTCGTCCGGTGTCGTCGCCAGAGCGGGACCGCTGGGCGGCTCGTAGGGTACGCCGATCATGTGCTGGCGCGAGCCGGCCCGCAGCTCCGCATGATGCTCTGCATTCCATCGTCTTTGTGCGGGAGGAACCGGTGCGTTGCCTAAGGGAGCGGCGAAATTGGGCGTCCGCTGAAAAACGGTCAGTTCCGCTGCCTGCTTCGCAATCTCCTGGATGACCTGAATGCCCGTCGAGCCGGTGCCGATCACTGCGACCCGCTTGCCCGCGAAGTCGACGGGCTCGTGGGGCCAATTACTTGTCCGATAGAGCTCGCCTTTGAATGTCTCCGAGCCGGCGAACTCCGGTTCCTTGGCGACGGAAAGGCCTCCAACGCATGACACCACGAAGCGCGCCGTGCAGGACGCGCCGTCGTCGGTACAAACCGTCCAGCGCCCGGCCTTGTCGTCCCACGTCGTTGAGGTCACGCGCGTGTTGAATCGGAACACGCGACGGACGTCCAGCCTGTCAGCCACCCATTCCAGATATGCGAGGATTTCCGGCTGGCCTGCAAATCGCTCCGACCACTCCCATTCGCGCTGCAAATCCGCGGAAAACGAGTAGCTGTAGTGCACCGATTCGAAGTCGCAACGCGCACCCGGATATCGGTTCCACCACCACGTGCCGCCAACTCCGCCAGCCGCCTCGAAGCCTTGAACGGCGAGCCCCAGCTGATTGCGAATCTTGTGCGCTGCGTACAAACCAGCAAAGCCTGCGCCCACCACAACGACGTCGTAATGCAACTCCATTGGCGTATCCTCCATGTGACTTGGCCCAAGGTTTTCCTTGGTGACCGGCGCAGATCCTGGCCCTGGCCGACATTCATTGTCTTCGGCCGAACGTTCAAATTCTTGAGGCGGAATTGACCAATTGGCGTATAGTCAGTCTATGGCGCGTCCATCGGAAAAACTGATCCTGGCAACCGTTCGTCGTGTCGCGACGGCGTTACTGCCCGAATTACCCTCGATTGGTGACGGGACGCTTTCCCACATCCTGGCGGCGATGCCGGAAGTTCCGCGAGGGGCGATGATCGACCTTGCTCGGGCGAGTTGCCACGCTAACAGCAAGGCCGTCCTGCACGCGCTGATCGATGCAGTCCCGTTCGAACAGATGACTCCCCCGGCCGAAGTGGTGCAGTCGACGCGCGCGATGGTTCGGCACAACTTCGGCTACGACGCAATCATGCGGGCATACCGGGTGGGACTGATGTACTGGTGCAAGCGCTGGTCCGATGCGGTCGAGCGGCATTGCCGCGATACGACCATTGCCGTCGCTGTTGTCAGCTTTGGAACGACGTTTCTGATCGGTTGGTTAGATCTGATCACGCACCGGCTGGGTGCGGAGTATAGAGATGAAGCCGAGCGCGTTGCGCGAGAGGGCTCGTTGGCGTGGGCAGCCTACGTCCAGCGTCTCCTGATCGAAGACGATGTCAGCATGCGCGATGCAAGCCTGCGTTTGGGCTATAATCTTGCCGGGCATCATGTTGCACTCGTTTTGCAGCGACACCAAACCGGCGATCAGACGCCGCTGGATTCGGTCGCGCAAGAGATAGCCGCTACTTTGAGCCGAGCAAAGCCGCTACTGGTCCGCACCGACATCGACACGGTTTGGTGCTGGGTCTCGGCAAACGTCTCGCGCGCGCCCCCTCCGACGCAAGCCGCAGTGCTTGTTGGTCAGGGAAGGCCAGCCGTCGGTCTCGTCGGGTTCCGCCGCAGCCACCGGGAAGCACGCGATGCGCTTCGTGTAGCACGTTCTGCAAGCTACCCCGCCGGGAGCGTGGCTCACTTTGAGCACGTGGAACTCGCCGCTCTGTGCGGAAATGATCCCGCATACTGCCGTGCCTTCATAGCCGACAAGCTTGGCCCTTTGGCAGACGAGACTGTCGAAGCGCGTCGCTTGCGGGCCACCCTCAAAGGATTCTTTGATGCCAACAGCAACCTCCGCGCAGCCGGTGCTTGCCTCGGGCTCCATCACAATACGATTCGCTACCGTCTCGATCGGGTGGAAACGCTCCTTGGGCGCCAACTCGAGAAAAATCGGCTGCATCTCGAACTCGCCCTTCACCTTGCGGACCGGCTCACGGCGCCCCAAGCTCCGGCACCTTGAACTCCGGCTCTTTGCTGTTATGGGCATAGCTACGCTGGACGTGGCGCGATGCGAGCTCACGTCGGACGTGCCGGCACCTTTCCGCCTGGCCTCAGGTTCAGGAGGTTACCGGCCAGGATCATGGCCGCGCCGAGCACCGTGTAGGCGTCGAGCTGCTCGGCATAGATCAGCCACCCGACGATCGCCGTCAGCGGCACCCGGACGAAATCCATCGGGATCACGACGGTCGCATCGGCATGGAGCAGGGCGCGCGCCATGCAGTAATGCGAGAAGGTGCCGCAGAACGCGATCACCGCAAGCCAGCCCCAGGTGGACAGCGACGGCCAGGTCCAGACATAGAGCGCAGGCCCGATGCTGGCGAGCGACTGCACCACCAGCATCCAGAAGATGATCGTCAGCGCCTGCTCGGTTCGCGTCAGCGATTTGACCACGGCAATCGAGATTCCGAAGCCGATGGCCGCGGCAAGCGCGATCAGCTGGCCCGGATTGATTGCACCGGTCGCCGGCCGCACAATCACGATGACGCCGACCAGGCCAAGCACGGTCGCGACGATCTTCCAGGATGTCATCCGTTCGCCGAGGAAGCCCGCCGCAAGGACCGCGGTCCAGATCGGCATCGTGAACTCGATCGCCACCACCTGGCCGATCGGAATCAGCGTCAGCGCATAGAACCAGCCAAGCTGCGCGCAGAAATGGATCAGGTTGCGCGCGATGTGCAGGTGCACGCGCGCGGTCTTCACGATCGCAAGCCCGCCCCTGATGTGAACCAGCGGATACAGCATCACGAAGCCGAGCACGCCGCGCACTGCCATCAGCTGGAAGACGTTGACCTCGCGCGTCGCCTCGCGGCCGGCCACCGCCACGATCAGCATCAGCGCGAGCCAACCGGACATCCATAGTGCTGCGCGGGTCTTTGAGGGCGTGCGATCCATGATGGAAACGAGGTGAGGAGGGATGCCGGGTATCGGCGAGCTGTCATGAATTTGCAACGCGCAATTCTGCCGACGCGGTGATGCGCCGACCACGCAATCTCTGCTAAGCAGGTCGGGAATAATCACATCAGGAGGATCTGCTCATGCGTATCTTGCAACCGGCCGAATGGTCGAAACCCCGCGGCTTCTCGCACGGCGTCGCGTTCGACGCGCCCGGCAAATGGATCGTGCTGGCCGGGCAGACCGGCGGCGACGAGAAGGGCGACTACGCGCCCGAGATGGCCGCCCAGGTCGGCACCGCACTGAAGCGGATCATCAAGCTGTTGAACGAAGCCGGCGCCGGTCCCGAGCACATCGTCCGCCTGACCTGGTACCTGACCAGCCGTAGCGAATACGAGGCCGCTGGCGCCGGTATCGGCGCGGCGTGGAAGGAGACGCTTGGACGCAATTTCCCGCCATCCACGCTGCTCTATATCGGCGGGCTGGTCGATCAGCGCGCCAAGGTCGAGATCGAGGTCACGGCATTCATTCCCGCGGCATAGGACCTTTAGCGATGAACCAGAGCAACATGCGAAAGGCGCCTGAGCTTCTCACGGGGTTCGCGACCGGTTGGCCGGAGCAACAACCGGATATCATGGTGATCTCCATGACGACGGACAAAGGCGTGCACGACTTTGCGGTCACCAAGGATCAGGCGCTGTTGATCGCCCGCACCATCCAGCAGACCGCCGAGAATCTTGGCAAGCCACGCACTGCGTAGCGAGCGCATGGCGAATGAAAAACGCCCCCGAGATTTGGGTCCCGGGGGCGTTGTTGTCTGAAGGCCGGTTACTTCGACAGCGTGATGTTGGCGCCGCGGAACTGGCTGTCGGCCCTGATGGTGACGGACTGCTTGTTGCCGGCGGTGCGCATCGCGATGTCGGCGTTGAAGCCGGGCGCGCTGGCAACGACCTGGAAGTTGCCGCCGCCGCCGCGACCACGGAGGTCGCCGCTGACATTGCGGCTGGATTCGCTCCAGTTGCCGGTCACCGCGTTGCCCTCGGCCGCCACGTCGGCTGCCAGGTTGAACTTGTAGGCGTCGCTGGCGCAGGTGAGGCTCATGGTCATCCGCGGCCCGCCGACGTGATAGGTCGCACGGCAGCGGATACGCTCGCTGGAACCGTCGTCGAGGGTGACTGAGCCGACGCCCGACCAGGTGCCCGCCATGCCGGCGAACGGGCCGGACTGGGCATGGCCTGCGGTGCTTGCCAATGCCGTCACGAAAAACGCGGCGGCTGCAAATGCTGGCCGCCGCGCGATGGCGAACAAATTCGATACGCTGGTGATCTTACTGACGGGATGCTTCCCATCGGCCGCTGCACGGTACGCCAGCTGATGCCCCATTCCACTTCCCCGATCCGGAGTTGCCACTGAGTTGTCCGTTCGCATATGCACCATTGATCGAGACTCGCACAAGGCCCCCGCTGCCGACGGTGCCGGAGATCGCCGCGCCCTGCGCTGAAATCTTTCCGTCGACGACATTCACCGTCGAGCTGGAAGACGGCTCGCAGCTGCCGGTCTTGGTGACGACAGTGACGCTCCAAAGGCCGTCATAAGGCTGCTGGGCGGAGGCGGGAGCAGCGGTGAGGGCGGCAGCCGAAGCGACCGAAGTGACCAAAATCAGGTCGCGAATGCGGATCGAACGCATGAATCAAATCCCTGTCATTTCGTGTGATGACGCGGCTTATCCTGTCACAATGTGTTCAAAATTTGCTGCATCGCAAGAGTCCCCAGATGTTCCTGTGAACTCAAACACATCATGGTGAATTCGGTTCCGGATCAGGAACGAGGAATCTGTTCCTGTTCCTTATTTTTGTGGTGCTTTAATACCGCAATTGCGGATTAATGTTTGTCTGGGCGGAGGTTGGGCGCCTTGGTCGCAAACTGCTCATCTTGGGGCTTGGCCGGTAGCGAGCCGTTGACTTTGCCGTAGTCGATGACCTCACCCAGCAGGCGCAGGCCGAGCGGTGCCAGCGCACGCTCCCAGAGCTCGCGTGCGGTCTCGCCTTTCTTCACGAACACCCAGTCCTGGGCGGCGATGGCGCCGGCGTCCATGCGGTCGGCGAGGTGGTAGATGCTGCCGCCGGCGATCGGATCGCCTTCCCTGATGGTCCATTCCACTGCCGCGATGCCGCGGTGACGGGGCAGCAGCGACGGGTGGTACCCGATGCCGCCAAGCTTGGCCACGGCAAGCGCTTCCCTGCTGACGCGGGCGTGGCTATGGGCGGTCACGATCAGGTCGGTGTTAGGGGCGATCTCGGCGGCCGTCACCAGCTTGGGATCGGCCTGGACCACGACCTCGATGCCCGCCGCCCTGGCCGCTGCCGCCAGCCGGTCCTCGCCGTCATGGACGACCACCCTGACCAGCGTGACGTGATGCTCGCGCAGCATGTTCAGGGTCGTCACGCCGAAATGGCGGGAACCGACAAGGGTAATGCGCATGGGATCAATTCCGTGGGGGTTACGCGGATTTGCTTGGGCTGCCGCCATGGCGATAGCACACTGCGGGCGCCGGTTTGGCCGTCCTGCCCGTTATCAACAGGCCAGCCGGCTGGCAACCTCTCAGGCCGCTGCCTGCTTGCTCGCCAGCACCTTGTCGATGCGCCGGCCGTCGAGGTCGACGATCTCGAACTCCCAGCCCTGCGCGCTGGTTTTCGCGCCGGTGTCGGGGATCGCGCCGAACGCATGCAGCAGGAAGCCGGCGGCGGTCTGGTAGGGCCGCGGCGAGGGCAGCACGATGCCGAGCAGTTCGCTGAACTCGAGCGCGGGCATCCAGCCCGAGATCAGATAGGAGCCGTCGTCGCGCCTGACATAGGCGGGCTCGGCCGGGCCTTCCTCGGTATGGAAGGCGCCGACGATGGCCTCGAGGATGTCGGCGCTGGTGACGACGCCCTGGAAGGTGCCGTATTCGTCGTGCACGAGGCCGATATGCACCGCGGAGTCGCGCAGGATCGCGACCACGTCGCGGGCGTCGACGGTTTCCGGAATGATCGGCGCATCGCGCGTCAGCGCGCGGATGTCGGGCGTCTGGCCCGCGAGGTAGACGTCTAGCACGTCCTTGGCCTGCACGATGCCGAGCGCATGATCGCGATTGCCGTCGAACACCACGCAGCGCGAGTGATTGCTCTTCTGCAGCGTCGACAGGATCTCGGGCGCGGGGGCGGCGAGGTCGATCAGGCTGACTTCGTGGCGCGGCGTCATGACGGCGCCGACCGGGAGATCGCCGAGCCGCATCACGCCGGCGATCATCTCCTTTTCGCCTGGCTCCAGCACGCCGGCGTTTTCGGCTTCCACCACCAGCGTCTTGATCTCTTCCTCGCTGACCCGGTCCTGCGCATCCTCGCGATGCCCCAACAGCCACAGCAACGACTTGCCGGAGCGGTCGAGCAGCCACACCACCGGCAGCGACAATTTTGCCATCACCGTCATCGCGGGCGCGGCGCGCACCGCGATTGCCTCGGGATCGCGCAGCGCGATCTGCTTCGGCACCAGCTCGCCGACGATCAGCGAGGCATAAGTGATTACACCGACCACGATGCCGACACCGGTGGCGTCGGCCACGTTGGCCGGCACGCCAAGCTCGAACAGCCATTGCGAGAGGCGCTGGCCCAGCGTCGCGCCCGAGAAGGCGCCCGACAGTACGCCGATCAGCGTGATGCCGATCTGCACCGTGGAGAGGAATTTTCCGGGATTGGAGGCCAGCGCAAGCGCGCGGCGCGAGCCGCTGACACCGCGTTCGACCAGCGCGGCGAGGCGCGCCGGGCGGGAAGAGACGATCGCGAGCTCCGACATCGACAATAGACCGTTGACGACGATCAGGACCGCCACGATCGCAAGTTCCAGATATAACACGGGAGTCCCTGAGGTTTGGCGGCATGGGCCGCTTTGCGACGCCCAATATAGGCATACCGGGGCCGTTTTGCTGTGCCTTGCCGGGCACTCCTGCACAAGCAGAGGTATGGCGCGCATGCAGCAGGAGATCGCGGCATTTTGGCGCGCTGGCGCTCGTAACGGCGGCGCGGTTTCTTCACGCGAAGCCGGTATCCGGTTCGCTGCGAAACGCGCCTAGGCGAGTATTCGCAGCGCAGGTCTGGCGAATGTCTTGCCCGATCCAGCCGGCTGACTAAGCATCTGCTTGGAAGCGGCTTGCAGCTGCATGCGCAGATCGGCATTGCATTGCTTCATCTGGTTGCGCAGCTCGCGCCGGGAGAAGGCAGTGAGGGAAGGGTCCGCGAGCTGTTGCCAGGCGGTGCGGAGCCATTCCTGCAGCTCGCGAATGTTCTGATCTGCACTCTTCTGATCCAGGACGCTGGGCTGGGTCATGCAGCCAAATCCCACGAAGTGATCAGCTGCAAAGTAACGCTGATTCGCCTCGCTTCACCTAGCGCTATGTTGCGCACGCGCGTAGACGGCAGGGGACGCCTCAGGGCGCGCTGCTGGGGCCGGTGCGCAGGAAATCCAGCGCGATCGGCAGCGCCAGGAACAGCGCAGCCACCATCGAGAAATGGCGCGTCTGCGCGGCGGTCAGGCCGAGATCGTCTTGGGCGAGATAAGCGAGCATGATCGCAGTGTAGGCGGCGACGCTGATCGCCACGGCGATGCTCCCGAAATCGATTTTGCTGTCGGTCTCACAGTCCATGGCGGCACCACGTCGTTACGGGAGTGGTGTAGCGCGGCTCGCCTTCACCGACTATGAGCTGGATCACGGGCGCAAGCCTGCCGAGCGGCTTCGCGTGCCGCGGCGATCGGTGAGGCTTGCCCGCGGCAAGGCGCCTAGCGAGGGAGCTTGCGTTCCGGCTGGCTTTCCTGCGGAAGCTTGACCGGTACGTGGGGTGACGTGCTCACCACACGCGGGCTTCCGTCGGAGTGGGTCTGGCCGTTAAGCAATGTCTCGAGAACCAAAAAGAATTTTTCAGAAAGCATGGGCGTAGCCCTCGTCATCCAATGGCCTTATGTCGCCGCGCCCGGCGGAAAATTCGATCAACTAAAAGCGAGTCGCGCCGCCATGGCGATGCTGCGGCGGGGGGCTGCCCTGGTGCAATCCGGGAGATTACCGCCGCCGAACCTGCAGCCTGCGCGCCGATGGTTGCCAAATTCCTAACGATTGCCGGCGCTGCGCGTGATGGCGCTCACCGTTCCTTCAAGGATGCACGTTAACGATAGGGGTATGGATCGTGACCAGGACATCGACGAAGGATTTGGATCGGCGCTGCGCCGCAGCTACGGCCGGTTCGCCTGGTGGATCGTGCGGCTCAACCGCGTGCTCGAGCCGTCGCGCCCGGCTGAGCCGCCGCGCACCCAATTGCCGCCGCGCGCCGCCGTCCCGCCACGGCGACCCATCCCGCCGCGCGCGGAATAGACCCTACCAAGATACCGCCGTCTCCTGTATCGGCCGTTCAGCCGGACTGCTATGCATGCCCCATCCGCGGACCCCGGGGGGGCCGCCAGTTTGACGATACGGCCGCGAGGCGGCGCAAGCGACGGGAAGGACGAACACTATGATCGAGACGGTTGGCATCATCGGCGCCGGAACCATGGGCAACGGCATCGCGCAAATCTGCGCGGCGGCGGGGCTTACCGTGACCATGGTGGATATCTCGGACGCAGCCGTGCAACGCGGCCTGAAGACGGTCGGGTCCAGTCTCGATCGCCTGGTCTCCAAGGAGAAGATGTCGGCGGCCGATCGCGACGCGACGCTCGCGCGGATCAACGCGACCACCGACAAGTCCAAGCTTGCCGCCTGCGATCTCGTGATCGAAGCGGCGACCGAGAACGAGGAGCTGAAGGTGAAGATCCTGAAGGATCTCTGCGCCGGGCTGAAGCCAAGCGCGCTGGTCGCGACCAACACCTCGTCGATCTCGATCACCCGCCTTGCGGCCTCGACCGATCGTCCTGACCGCTTCATCGGAATGCACTTCTTCAATCCGGTGCCGGTGATGGCGCTGCTCGAATTGATCCGTGGCCTGCAGACCTCGGACGACACGGTCGCCAAGGCCGAAGCGTTCGCCAAGCGCGTCGGCAAGGTCGCGATCACGGCGAAGAACAGCCCGGGCTTTGCGGTGAACCGCATCCTGTGCCCGATGATCAACGAGGCGATCTTCGCGCTGCAGGAAGGCATTGCGACCGCGGAGGAGATCGATGCCGGCATGAAGCTCGGCTGCAACCATCCGATCGGGCCGCTCGCGCTTGCCGACCTGATCGGGCTCGACACCATGCTGTCGGTGATGGAGGTGTTCTACACCGGCTTCAACGACCCCAAGTACCGGCCGGCGCCGCTGCTGAAGGAGATGGTCGATGCCGGCCATCTCGGCCGCAAGACCGGGCAGGGGTTCTACAGCTACAGCAAGTGAAATCTGCGCGCGCCCGACCCCGTAGTCATCCGGGATGGATCGCGCCGACAAGCTCGCGTAACCAAAACACCTGATCCGCCACTGAGGCGGGGGACATCAGACACGAGGCCCGGGCTCCTAGGCACACCGGGCCTCGTGTTTTTTGTTGGATGCCGCACCCATCGATGGCGCCTTGCTTCCGGTGTCCTGCGCCGCGCTCGGGTCACACCTTCTTGAGGCGATGAGCGGAAACCTCGCAGATTTTCCCAGCGTACCTAAATCAACGACTGGGTGCCGCGCGAGGAAGGAAGCAGGATCATGCGCAGGTCGAGTTTGGCATTTCTGACGTTCGCGGCGCTCGGAACGAGCTGGATTGTCGGCTCCGCACAGCCGGCGGCAGCCGATCCCTACGATTATCCCTGGTGCATCCAGGGTAGGGATGAGGGATATCCCGGCTATTGCGGCTACCAGACCTACGAGCAGTGCCAGGCGTCGGCGTCAGGCCGCGATGCCTATTGCGGCATCAATCCGCGCGTTGCATTCAGCCAACCGCGCGTATCGCCGCGGCGGATCCAGTAGGCGCCGCCAGCATGTCGACCGGTCGGCCATCAGGCATGATGGTTGCATTGTCGATGGTCGAATAATTCCCCCTGCGTTGGAGAGCACATGGGCGAGATCATCAAGTTCATCTCGAAGTCGGAACGCGAGCGTGCGCGCCTGATTCGCGAGGCGCGAGCCAACTACGAGCGCATTTTTCCGTCGGCGGACCCGGCTGAAGCGCTAGGCGCGACGGTCGGGAGCGACGGCAGCGAGGCCTCGTCGAAGCCGTAGCCGCCGGTGTTGTGCTCGAGAGGATGCCGGACGGGGCGATGTGGAAACGGAACCGGCGGCGGCTGTGGCAAGCCTTCTGGCAAACTTGGACGATCGACAAGCCGGCCGTGCTTGGCGGCTGGCTCTGGCAGGTCCTGGTCGTTGAGCTCGCAGCGTGCTGGATCGGCTGACGTTGCGGAAGCTGACTGCGCTGATCCCGGTCGTCATCTTGATCGCGGCCTATCTGCACCGGATTCCGCTGCCTCCCGAATTGATGCTGGTCGGCGATGTGTTGGCCTATATCGACGTGTTCTCGATGGTCTTCCTGATCGGCCTGTTCACGCGCGTGGCGACCGTCATGGCCGTCGTCAGACAGGCCGTCGAGCTCGCTCAACGCCTCGCGCGGCGTGTGCCGATGGCGCTGCGCCGGTTTGACACGCGTCATCGTCGCGCCAAGGACGGCGCGCGCCGCAGGCGGCTGACGGGTGCGAAGACCGACGACGATGAGCCCGCTGTCGTCGCGGGCCTGGCGTGGCCCTAAAGCATGATCCGGAAAAGTACGAAGCGGTTTTCCGATAAGATCATGCTCAATCAAAGAGCTAATGCGCGATGACGATTCAACCTAATCACATCGCGCTTTAGGTCGGGACGATGCGGTGGTGAAGAACGCTATTGCGCCAGCTATCGCGGCGGTCGGGCCCGTTCGTCGCCAGCGGCGGGCCGGGCAGGGCTACTTGGTCGATCTGCGCAGCGCGCATCCGCACTGGTCACGGAGCAGTGATTATCAAATCATGCATCCAGAAACACTCCGATCAGATATTCCGGCGTCCGCAACAATCTTGCCAAATTTTCACTAGGCCGTTGGCGCACTGAGTTCGAAGATGCAGATGAAATCGGACGAATCGCAATGACCGAACTTGAGGAGCTTCGCTACTTCGAGCATCAGTGTCTGGAGATGGCCAGGCAGTCCACGCTACCGGATGCTCGACGCGCGCTCCAGATCCTGGCGTGCAACTACGCCACGGCGGCCGAAATCCTCGAACGCCGCGCCCAATCCGCCAACACGGCGCTCGCCCAACTGTTTCGATGCCTGAGGTTTTGACGCGGCGCGCGGAGCGGCACATTCGAGGATCTGGCAGAAGTAACGCTCGCTGAATGGCGGCGCACCGGTCACGCAGATCGATCTTCCGCCGCTGTCGCGCCGAACCCGCCACGATGTTGAACAGGCGTTCAGGAAAGTTCCGAACTTGTTCCTGCAACATGCGCGGACGGCAGTCGTTGTCATGGGGGACTGAAAAGGAGGATGCCATGACAAAGCTTAGGTACGCTCTTGCCGCAGTTGCGGCCCTCGCGATCGCAGTACCGACCATTGCCAGCGCGCAGGGGGTCGGCGTCTATTTCGGCAGCAGCCCGGGTTATTACGGCGATCGATATGACGGTCCGCGCGTCTACCGGGAGCACGATCGTGGCTGGCACCACGGCTGGTACCATCATCGCGACTACTACCGCGACCGTGGCGTCGTGATTCGTGGTCGCGACTGGGACGACGACTAACGGGCGCCGCACGGATCTCGCACAATCAAAGGGGGCCTCGCTTCGGCGGGGCCCTTCTTTGTCGGTGAACTGCAACTGTGCCGCCGCACGAACAACGTTTCATTAACCCGACTCACCGACGCTCATGTCGGGCCGTCTGGATGGGCCGCCGTGCAGAAGGCCGCCACGACAAGCTCCGTGGCGGCCTTTTGCGTTCCGAGAGTGCTGAGGGAGACGACCGATGGATTACGGCGCCTTGACCGACGCCAGCCTGAAGATGATGTACGAAGCCATCCGCGGCGCGCTCAAGGCCGACGATGAATTCGAGGCGCACGGCGAAGAGCCCAAATTCCGCGTCCGCTCAACGCCCGAATGGAAACGCCACGCCGGCAGTCTCGAGGCCGAGATGCTGAAGCGAGGGCTGCAGCTTGAGATCATCGACTGGACCGGCGGTCAGGGCGAGCTGCCGCTGACGGTGGGGCCGTGAGGCTGGCTCGTGAGGCTTGCTCTTGGCCGCCCGTTGCAACTGGCGTGATCGTCAATGGGTATGTATGGCGTCGTAGACGTGGGCGCCGAAGATCGTGGCGCTCAGACACAGCAAAGCGATGATAGCCGCTTCCATCATGACACTTCCCCGTATGGTTTTGCGGAAGTGGTAGCGGCCGAATGTTTCAGCACGGTTTCGACCGTTTGCGAAAATGGTTTCGTGGCCCGGCTTGGCGCGCCGCCGCAGCGCAGGAGGCCCCCGATCGCCCAGGTGCCGGTGCCGAGGTTCTGACAATTCTTCATCTTCGGGCACCATGGTCTGACGACTATCGAGCCCGGCAGACGCGGTCGGATTGGGGTAATCCTTAATGCCGTCGGAATGGGCCACGGTGACGGGGGTAGAATAGACGGCTCCCGTCATCTCAGTTGCGCAACCCGACTGCGGGAGATTGAAATGCGGCCTCGACGCAGCCCACGTGTCGAGGCCGCCCCCTGCGCGGAAAACCTTGCGACGGTCGGCAGCGGCTTGCTGTTCTGATCGTCCCAGGAAAAGACGCCGCCGGTCTCACAAATACACGCCCGGCGGCGTTTTCTTCCTGAACTGGGACACTGAAATCCCCAGCGTCAAACGTACTGCACCGTCTGTGCCGCAGGGGCACGACCGGCGGCGACGAAGGCCCTTGAGGGTCTGAGGAAGTTCAGTGACGAGCGCGGTGAGCAGCCACGCAAGCCCGACGCCGATTAGACTTGCGAGATATCCGTTTGGCGTCCATTGCCAATGGATGCTCGACGCAACTACCGCGAAGATCACGAGCGACTGAATAGGAGCCACATCGCCGCATCCTATCCCGGATCGCCGAAACTGTTGACCGTCGCGATCAGCGCGACAGCGGCGGCGACGAGCAACACCACCGCCAGCGCGACAACTCCCAGCACCATAAGGGCTATCGTCATTGCCGCACCTAGCGTGTGCTGGGTGTGTGCTTGACGAAATCTCTAGTTCGGTCTGGAGGCTGATTTTTTGACTTAAGTGATTGATTTTGTTTGGTGAGCGCGGAGGGACTCGAACCCTCGACCCCATGATTAAAAGAAATGTGCCCGGGCACTTTTCCGCAGCGATTTCAACAAACCTGTCTACAAATCGCAGACCCTCAACGTGCGATAACGTGGGCGAAAACATGGGGTTTGTAGACGTCATGTGGCCGCCTTCAGGTTGCCCAGGACGTGCGGCCGGAGCTCAGCCCAGCCGGCCTCGAACTGCTTCATCGCGGCCCGAGCCAGTCGGAACTGGTTCACCCGCTTCGAATAGTGGTGCACCATCGCCGGGCTCATCTTCACGATCGCGGCGACCAGCGCTTCCGAGCAGCCGACCTCGAGGAGGTTGTTAACGGCGTTCTTGCGGGTGCCGTGGAAGACGACTCGCTCTTCCCGGAATCGCTTGAAGACGTCTCGGTTCATCTCCCGCTGCCACGCCGTCTTGAAACCCTCATAGGTCCATGGCTCGCCATCTTCGCGTAGGTGCAGCATCTCGTGCGTCTGGCCTGTGGCCTTGATGATGGCGCGGTACTCGGAGTGGATCTGGACCGGCACGATTGCATTGGTCTTCTGGGCGATGATCGGCATCTCGGTGACGCCGTCCTGCGGTCGTCGCATCTGGACGATATCGCTGATGCGCTGGCCGGTAAAAAGCCCTGAATAAACAGGCAGGTGAAGACCGAGCCTCGCGTGCTTGAAGAAGTGCTCGAAAGCCCACGGCGCCCACGGCTCGTAAGTTCCGTCCTCGCGCGGCTTTTCCGTCTTCTCGACGACATTCGTTTCCGAATAGCCCCGGGGAATTCCCCAGTCGATCAGGCGCGACAGGGTGGCGCGGAAGGCACGCCCGGCCGACGGCTGGCCGAGATCGCTGAAGGCATCGATCGCCTGCTGCACGTCCACCGTGGTCAGATCGCGGACAGGATCATCGGCCCAGTTATCTTCGATCTCTCGGAAATGGCGGGCGTACTGATCCCGTGTCGACTTGGAGAGCCCTCCGGTGCTGCGCTTGCCGGGCTTGCGCTTCGCACCGGGCCGCGTCGGAATGGGCTCCTCCGCCGGCGCAGCCGCGTTGCCATCGTCGACGCTGCCTCTCAGCTTATAGGCCGCGCTCGCTTTGAACTCGGTGATGAGTGCCCGGAACGTTCTCCGCTCGCCGGAGGCTATCTGCTTTGCGACCTCGACAGCCTTTTCTACAGCTGCCCAGAACGTGTTCGGATCGTCGGGAGACGGAAGAACGTGGGGGCTGCCGGCATCGTCCATGAACTTCCACGTCCAGCCGGTCTCATCCTTCGAAGCGACCAGCCGCTCGCATAGCTTGGCGCGGGTCACAAATTCGACGCTGAGCGGATCCGCCGGGAGGGGTACCCGCGGCCATGCCTTCGGTGTCCCGCGGAACCGCTGGTAGGCGAAGTACCTGCGGCCGCTGGCCTTTTTCTCGCCATGGACGTATTTGGGCAGATCAACCATGCCTGCTCCGCTTCTTGGCCGCAAAGCGCTCTCCCATCGACATCGGCTTGTCCGCCGGCTGGTTAGCCTGGGGAGGATGGCTGGCGCCCGTCAATGGCGATTTGAGCCCATCCCGCACCTTTCTCCACTCGTCGATCGCCTCAAGGCTATACATGCCGGTGTCCGGATCGGCCGGAGGGAAGCCGCGCTTCAGCAGGTTGGGCAGCAATTCGTTGAACCGGTCGAGCGTCAGGTGCAGCCGGCGGGCGGCCTTCTCAGGCGGCACGTCGCCGGGGTCGACCCGGAAGCGGATATCGGCGCCGCGGAGCGCCTCGGTGCTTTCGTTCCGTGCTTCGGTCACGTCGTCGTCTCCACGTCGACACCGCGCGCGACAGGGTCGATGCCCGGTCGCATCAGGCGGCTCGCGCCCGAGAGATGCCGATGCCAATTCAGTAACGCCGCCGCCGTCGAAATTGTGTGGTGCATGGCCTTTTCTACGTCGCCATCCACCGCCGATGCGGCCGCCTTCTGGGCCAGGTAGCCGACCAGCCAGAACCAATCGAAGGCAGTCTTGCCGGCATCGTGTTCCGCGGCGAAGCGGATGACCTGGTGGCCGGCCTCGAGCCGCGTGCCCTCAAACCAGTCCTGGATCTCGGGCGAGAACAGTGCCGCGGCGGTGCGCAGCGCCCACACCTCCATCCGCAGGGTTTCGGCATAACCGGGGTTCGCCTTCCATCGCTCGGCGATCCGCTCGGTGGTCTCGGCGCGGGCCAGCAACTGCTCCTGGCTATACGGCACGTTCATCAGATGAAGCCTTTCTCCTTCGCCAGCGACTCGGGCATCGTGAACGTCCCGTCGTCGTTGCGCTCGACCTGCGACTTCGGCACCCACTCGGTGGTCTTGCCGTCGAAGATCTTGAATGCCCTCTGTGTCTCGACCATCACTTCGGCGGCGATGTCGATCAGTTCGCGCTTCGGCATAATCAGTCGGGTTTCTTGCTGTGCGGGTGGAGCCGGCCTGCGCGGGTCGCCAAGCCGTAATAGATCTGGTTTGCGTACTCGGGATCTCCGTGCGCCTTCGCGTCGGTCGCATAGGCTGCGAGCGCCGCGCCGGCGTGCTCGTCTTTCAGGCGCATGACGAAGAATTCCGTCTCAGGCGTTGTTCCCCAGTCGATGATCCCCATTGCCTCGAGGAAACTCACCGCGTTGACGATCTTCATCGCTTCCAACTGGCTCTCGGTCACTTGATTGCCAGGCTTGGCGCCGACGACTGCTTCCGCAGCGCGCTGGGCGAGTTCGCGGTTCAGGATGAGCCCATACTTGCCGCGACCATCACCGCTGAGATTTCGATCGAGCTTCATGTGCGCCTCCTATGTCGTAAACAGCCAGTCTGCCGCGCGGACCTCGCCGGGTCCGGCGTTCACGATGATGCCGTACCCGGCGACGGCGGCGAGGTAGACGCCTGTGGTACTTGCGCTCGGCGACAAGCCCATCGCTTCCGCGACCGACTTGCGCGCGATTGATCCTGGGTAGGCGCGATAGACGACGTCGAAGGCCCTGCGTTCTTGGCCGCTGAGGAGTGAGTCCGCTGCCGCGCGCAGATCCGCGGCCGATGTCGCCGCTGGGAACACTGCTTTTTGCCGCCCGGCATCGGTCAGCGACACTTTCCCTGGCACCGCGGTCGTGACGAGTCCGCGCTTTGCCAATTCGGCGAGATAGACTCCAAACGTGGAAGCCTTTGGACTCAATCCCGCGACGACGCAGGCCCGCGCGCGTTCGATGGAGGCGTGGCCGATCTTGTGCCACCAAGCGATCGCGTTGAGGGCATTCTGCAGCGAAGGCGAGAGGCTCCCATCACCGCTCGCCGCCGTCGTTGGCCGAGGAGGCGGCGCCGGCAGCGCCGCCGCGCGGGGAGGGGCCGCCAGGGAAGGCGAGGCCGGCTTCAGCAAAGAGCGGTGGTTGCGCAATTCGCGCGCATGCGCGGGAGCGTGGTCCACAGCGCTTTTGTGTTTTGCTTGCACCTCTCCGACACGGGCGAGCAGGTTCTGTACGCCCGCGCCGATCACCTTGAAGTCCTCGAATAGGTCGAGGAAGGGATGCAGACCGTCCCACAGCCCTTCCTGATATGCGGCGTCGATCTCCTCCCGGGCGGCGCCAGCGGCTGGCGCTGGTGCGCCTTTCGCCAACTCGGCGGTCAGCCGCGTGATCTCGGCCCGCAGCCGCGGGACGTCATTCTCCTCAGCCTGCTTCACGACGTCGCCGATGATGGCGCGCAACCGGTCGCGATCGACCGGTGCAGTGGTGACCTGAAATTCGGCGTCGCCGTCGGTCGGCGTCGCGGAATTGTCGAAGGTCGAGATCTTCGGAAACTGCACCAGGTCGGCGACCTGCGCCTCGCCGGAGCACATCCAGCCGGTGCCGGTCTTCAGGGAAGCCAGGGATGACGACACGCGCTCGAAGACCGCCTTGTCGACATTGCCCTTCAGCCACTTCTTGACTGGATCCTGATCGGCCGGCGCCGTGAGGCGGTGCGCGATCATGGTGTCGCAACTGCCGAGCACGGCGTTGTGCAGCGCCTGGGTGCGCTGGGTCACCACCATCAGGCGGATGCCCTTCGACCGGCCCGCGGTGGCCAGCTTCTTGGCGTTGTGGATCGCCATGGTTTCGGCGCCGATGCCGGCACGCTCCTTCGGCGCGAACTCGTGCGCCTCCTCAAGGACGAGATAGACGACGCCGCGCATCCGCTTCATGAGGGCAGGGGCGAAGTCGTTGAAGAATTTCTGGAGGCCGCCGGCGCTGAAGTCCGCCATGTCGATGATGGACAGCGGCAGATCGCCGGTGGCGACGAGCTCGCCGATCGCCTTGCCGGCGGATTCGTGGAGCGCGACGTGACCGCGCGGGCCGCCGAGGATGTAGAACGGCAGGCCCGGCTGCCGGCCGTCGCCACTCGAGGTGAGGCCCCACCAGTCCGACTTGATCGGATCCAGGACGCAGACTCGAGCCGACGGGTTGGCGGCGAGGATCTGCTCGACGGCTAGCTTCGCGGTCGATGTCTTGCCCGAGCCGGTCTTACCCAGGAAAGCGGTGTGCTGCTCCAACACGGCGCGCGGGAATGCGAACGTCATACAGGAATCTCCTTAAATCGAACGAGGGGGGTGTCGCCGCGGACGTAGAGCGGGTGTTTCGGCGTGCCGCCTTTGTTGAGGCCAAGGCACCACATTTCGATTCCGTCCCGGCGCAATGCGTCTTCGGTATCCACCGCGAAATGCGCCAGCCGACGGTCGAGGTTGCCCCAAGCCGCGACGACCTTGGCGGCTTGCTTTGCGGTATCGCGTATCAGCGGCAGGTTGCCTTTGCTCCGCGGCGCGACGCCGTCCTTCAGTAAATGCTTCGGATCGGTCGCCCGGTAATCGCAGACGTTCATCATGGCGAGGCCGTCGAAATCCCACGCCATGGAGAAGTCGATCACCTTGTTCAGGGTCGGATCATCGAATGATGCGTCGGCGGTCGACGGGTTCATCCCGATCCAGAGCACGAAATTGTTCGGCAGCCTGGTCTCGGCGGTGAACAGGTTTACCCACTTGCGAGTCAGGATCGGGCGGTAGCAGTCGTTCTCGCCCCAGAACATGGCGTCGCCACCGACACCGTCGGCGAGCCGCAGCTTGACCTTGCCGCCGGGATTGTGGAGGGCGGCGTTCACTGCGTGCCGCCGAACTGCGGCTGGCCGCCCTCGATCAACACCTTCTTCCGTGCCGCACAGGCCGAGATCAGCGATTGATAGTCGGTCGATCCGATGATGATGCCGTGCTTGGCCAGGTACTCCGCCGACCCGTGGTACCAATTCTCGAGGTCCGTGACGGTGGCTGCGCCGGCGATCGCGGGCAGCAGGAGATCCAGCGCCTGCTTGCGCTTTACGATCAGTCGCCGTTCGATCTCGCGGCGCGCGTTCCAGCGCCAGTCCTCGCCCATCTTATGGTCTTTGTTGGCGAGCCAATCGAGATAGCCGTCGTCGGCGGCGGACAGCGGCTTGCCGTCGAACTGACCGAAATCGAACTTCGTGAAAACGGCGGGCTCGGAGGACCACAGCAGGAGCGTCTCAACGGTCTGATGCTCCAGCAGCTCGAGCAACACCAAACCGCAGACATAGGAGTCCGGCGCGGCACGGTGCGGCGGTGAGGCGCGCTCTGGGTCGGTCGGCAAGTTCAGCGCATAGCGCAGCGCCTGCAGCTTGTGGCTCGCGAGCTCCGGCCATTGCCGGAGACTGCACTTCCAGGTGCAGATCCAATCGGCCTGGATCAGGTGATCGAGATATTGCCGCTCGTAGTACGCGGCATGTGCGGCAAAGATGATCTTGCCGTCGTCGTTCGGTGTCTCGACTAGCATGCGCCATCCGTCCGCCCAGGACGGCGCGTCCTTTACGTCGTCATCCGTGATGTGGTGAATGCCCGACGACTCGGGCGGGATCGGCCGGGCAGGACGGATGAATGTCTGCTTGCTGACCGTCGACAGCCCCCAGATATCGCTGACATTCCGGAGGTCAGTGAAGCCGATCTCGATTACCTCGTCGGAGGCCTCGAGACCGGTTGTCTCAACATCGCACGGGCGAATGATCATGATCACTTCTCGTCTTCGGGGATGTCGCGTTTGACCAAGACTTCGACCAACACGACACGCGCGAGGTGGGAGGGGCGTTTCTCGTAGAGATTTGCGTCGGCGCATTGATCCCGCGCTTCCGCCAGAATCCTCGCGCGATCGCGCTTCGTCCCGAGGACGTTGAACGATCCGTCCGAGTAGAGGATGGCGACTTGCTCGGTAATGCCCGCCGAGATCGTGTCTGCCGGCACCGCACTGCTTTCGCGAGTAACCAGATTGACCGCCACCTCTGACAGCCCGAACTGCGCCTTCGCGTAATCCTCAAGACTACACTCGGTCTGAGCTATGACCCGTTGCCCGGATCTAATCGTGACGCGGACCCGGTCGTCTCCATTTCCAGAATTCACCTTTGTGATTGTCAGAGAGGGCCTCAAGCTGCGCTCCATTGTCCGCGACCGACCCGAACGCCGGCGCCCAGCTGGAGCACCTGCCGGATCTTGGCCTGGTAATTCGGGTTGGTGGCCGCCTTCGGGTGAGACGCGAAGGCGCGGTAGATTTCGGCGAGGGCGACGGGACCGCGCTGCGCGCGCAGCCAATCGACGATCGCCTCGCGCCAGGTCGTCGCCAGCGCCAGGACCGCGACGCTCCGCGGCAGCCGCAGCGGCAGGAATTGACCGAAGTCGGGATCGACGGCGGCGAGCACCTCGGCGTGCCGATCGCCATAGGCGCAGAGAACGGAGGGCGCGCCGGAGTCGCCGGCGGTGCCGCCGTCCGGGGTGCAGAAGTCGATCCGACCGCGCGGGAACAAGACCGCGGTGGCGCGCTCCCAGACGTAGCGGAAAAAGGTCGACGTCTCCGTGCGGGCGAAGATCAGCGCGATGCCGCGACCGTGCGCGGCCATTCTCGCCATGAAGCGACCGAGCAGCCCGCGGAGATAGGGCGGGTTCAGCCAGACGTCGCCTTCCCACGGCAGCAGCAGGCCGTTGTCGTTGATGGTGTAGTGCCGGCGGGCCGTCGGCCACGGCTGGTCGACCATCGCGCTCGGATCCAAGTCGTACGCTTCCCAGCCGCCGAGCATGCGCAGCAGCCAGGGCGGCGTCAGCCAGTTGTCGGTGCGATTGCGCCGCGGTGTCTGATGGGCGCCCATGCCAGCGAAAAGCGGTGCCGTCATTGCTTCGCTCCCATTCCGCAGGTCGGGCAGTCGGTGAACGATGGGCCGATGTGTCCGCAGGCAGGACAGCCGCCGGGTTGAGCGGTCGACTCGCTGTAGCCGTTCTGCTTCAGCCAGTCCCGAGAGGCTTGGCGTTCTTCCTCGGTCAACCCGACGATGCCGGCATCACACCGCATCTTGTGCATGAGAACGAGCCGGGCCTGCGGCAACCACTGTCGCGGCTGCGGCATGTTCCACTTGGTCATGAACTTCTGAAACGTGGTCTCGTCCAGCGATCGGATCGCGGCGAGCCGGTCTTTCACCCAAGCGCGGCCGGCGGTCATGGTGCCATCCTCATCTGCCAGACGGCGCCGTCGATCAGGTAGACGATGCGCTCGCCCCAGGCCGCCAGTTTCATCGCGGTGCTGACGCCGGTGTCGCGGACCTTGTTCATGACGCCCGTGGTCGGGACGAAGATCGTGATCTCGAAGTCATTGGTGATGGTGGCAGCGACCCCACGCGGCAGGATGGCCATGTTGAGCTCGGCGCTGTCGACCGGCCCGGTCCACACCTGATAGGTCGTGAAGGTGCGATCGAACGTCAGTTCGATGCGGTAGAAGTTTCCTTGTCCGCTGATGACAGCGAAGGCGGCGAAGCGACCTGCGGCCTTGCCTGAGACTATTGTCCCGCCGTCGAGCTCCGGCACCCGGATCTGCGAGATGCCGCCGGCATGCGGGAGCACCACGAAGGCGTTGCCGAGCGCGTCGGTAACGGCGACGTCATCCAACCAGGTCGTGGCGCCGACCAGCATGTTCCAGCGCCGATCCATGATCATGCGCGGCCGGCCGCCGACATCGTTGAGCTCGAGCTCAATCAACTCGCGGTCGGTGACGCCGAATAGCGTCTCGCCGGCGCGGAAGACGCGGCGGAGCGGTACCGGCTGATCGGCAAACCTGCGGCCGCCGGCGCCGCCGACCATCTCGAACGGGATGTGCGCGAAAAGGATCTCGTTCTGGGTCGGGAGCGAAATGACCCAACCCTCTGGGACCTTGATGACCTCGGCGTCCGCCGGCACCTGGTGCGCGATCGCGCCGCCAGTCGAGAGGTCGACGACTTCGCCGGACGTCAGCCGGGCGGCGCCGTTCGCCCAGACCCGCGTGACATGCCAGCCGCCACGCGCGAACACCTTCTCGAACACCAGCGCGCCGCCGGTCGCCGTCGTGACGGCCCGCATGATCTGCGCCGCCTTCGCCGGCTTGCCCTTTGCCGTCGGCGCCGGCGGCGTCCCGCGCTTGCCGAGTTGGAACGTGGTCTGGAACCAGTCCAGCAGCGGGCCAGGGATGCAGGCAAAGTCGCGGACCGACAGCGGCATCTTGGCCCGCTTGTCGAAGACCGACGCGTTGTCCTTCATCCTCTGGACGAGATCGGCAGGCTTATAGCCTTCGATCCGACCCTTGTAGGGGTGGATGCCGGTGAAGACTTGGAACGCCACGATGCCCCACGCGAACCAATCCGTCTGAGCATCGAACGAGGAGGCGTGCCAGTCGCGGATGGACGGCATGATGACCGAGGCGCCCCAGCGGCCGATCGCCCAGGAATCGACGTCGATCACCGAGGCGGTCGCCGCGGCACCCTTCCGGAAGCCGACCAGCCAATTGAGCTCGTTCGCGTCGACCAGCACTGCCTTCTGGCTGTGGGCATATTCGACGATCTCGTACATGGACTGCGTCAGCGCGACGGCGTCGCCATCCGCGAAACCGGTCCGCACCCGGTAATCCGACACGAATACCCGCGACATCGGCTCGCCGTCGACGAACGGCATGTAGAAGCCGACCGGCTTCCTCGAGTCATCCAGCACCAGTCCTTGCGGCGCCACGATGCCGGCATGCTTCAGGCTGGCCAGCGCCTTCACCTTCTCCGGCATGCCGTCGCGCGCCATCTTGTCGGCGTCGGTGTAGAGCTTCACGATGGTCTTGCCGGTCCGGTAGATCGAGCCTTCGCCGCCGGAAGTGACGTAATTGGCCTCGCGCAGCGTCATCGCGCCGCGGCCCTCGAGGTGGACGTTGATCGTGCCCCTGCGCGCCATCAGTTGCAGTCCTCCGGCTCATAGGGTTCGTAGACGTGGTGCTCGGCGAGCCATTCCTCCATGCGCTCTCGCTCCTCGGTCGAAAGGCGGGCGCGAAACTCCCAGATCCATCGGCAAAGGCGGACAATGGCGGCAGCAAGCTCGAACGCTGGGCGCTGCCAGGCCTGGCGCCGGCCCCAGCGAAGATGGTTGTAGATCCCGCTGAAGCGCTCGAATGCCGGCGTGTTGGGCATGGACGAGACGATCTGGATTTCGCAGGGGGCGCCACCGCAGGCGCCGTGCATCGGCGAATAGGTCGTTTCGCTGCCCGGCGAATAGCCGTACTCGACCGTCACGGGGTAACCGTTGTCGCGGGTAAAGTCTTGGAAATAGGTCGCGCCCATCACTCGGCCTCGTGGTCGATGTGGATGCAGGCCATGGCGATATCGTCGATCGGGCCTTTGCCGTGCGCCTGGCAGTCCTTGAGGAACCGCAGCATGCGGCGCTTCACAAAGGCGCCACCGGTCGACTTGAAGGACATCAGCTGGGTGACGACTTCGCGCCAGTCCATGCCGTCGACCTGCGTCACGCCGTCGGAGAAGACGGCGATGAGCCTGAACATCTGCAGATCATGATCAATGCTGGTGCCGACGAGCCCGGCCTCGACCGGGTGTGGAAGGCTAAACTCACCGTCCCAGGAGACCACATGCTGGGAGAACCCAAGGGCGTCCGGACCACCGTGAGCGGAAATGAAATCCCGATAGTTGTCGCGCCGCTCGTAGGCCCGATAGACGGGCATGTTGTTTGCCCAGTCGATCTTGTTCATAACCAGCCGCCCATCGCGATGGACTGCAGCAATCACGCCGTCGCCGACAACGCGCGAGATGGCGCGGTCACCCCAGATCGCGATGTAGAGGCTGGTTGCCAGCATGTCTTCGGGCTTGAGGCAAAGAGCCATCATCGCGCGACGATCGCGGTCGTGGCAGTGACGATCGATCGACCTCTCATCCAGATGCGGGTTCTCTATGATGGCCGTGAGCGTCGAGTGGGCGACCACGCGAGATCCAACGTCCGTCTTTCCGCCGCTTGAGCAGCCGTCAGAGATTATGGCGGCCGCAAAGAAGTCGCTGTCGGTGTGCGACAGCGCGTAGTCCTGGCACGGCATGCCGCCGCGGAGATGCTGCGATCCGATATGAAAGGAGTGGTCAACTGTGAAGCGCATGATGTTCTCCGCGGCGGCTGGGATCAGATCGTGGCCGCGATGGCTTGGCTGGGACCGCCGGTGCCGAGCGCCTGCGACGTGCTCGAAACCGACTGCGAGACAAAGGCCGCCAACTTGGCCAGCTTGCCTTTGGTGACGTCGCCGGCGTCGATGTACTGGGTGATGCCGGCTTCCTTCTGGAACCGGCCGAGCGCCGCGGTGCAGGCGGCGGCATTGATCCCGATCAGGATGCTGACGTGGCTCTCGAGGAATTCTTCCTTCGTCGCCCGCGCGATCTCGGCCTTGATCATGGCCGGTGATGCGGCGCCGCCGGTGTCCTCGCCGTCGGTGATGAAGAAGCTGATGCCGTTGGCGTTGAATTCCTGGTCGAAGAGCATCTTCGCATAGGCATTCGCGGCGCCGACGCCGACGTAGCAGGCGTCGAAGAGCGGCGTTCCGCCGCCGGCGCTGAGCCGGTCATATGCGGTCTGGTCGACGCTGGCCAACGGGATGAAACCATGCACCTCGTTGATGCCGCCAGGATACGAACTGCTGAATGCCGCGACGCGGACCAGCAGGTTTTCCGACCGTGGCGATTTCCGGCAGGCCTCGACCGACGCCTTGATCATGGCGATCAGGTCGCTGAGGAACGGCGAGACCGATCCGCTCATGTCGACTTCGATATCGACCAGGGTGTACTCGGTGGCGCCGAGCCCTGCGATACGGGCACCGGTGAATGAGAAGTTGCCGCCGAGGTTGTGGGTTTCGATGTCAGTTCCGTCGAGACGGGGCATTGTGGCTCCTTTCGGGAATTCGAGGGTGGTGTCGTGGAATCAGGCCAGGAAGGCGTCGGACGTCGTGAGGACGAGCCCGCGCGCTTCCATGTCCTTCAGGAACTGCTGCGCGATCGCCGGGAAGTCGGGTCCGCCGGGCGTCTGCGGGACCGGCGACATGCAGTCCGTCAAGATGTGGATCTTGCGAAGGTGGTCGTCGCCGATGTTGTCGACGATCTGCCGGATCGTGGTGGCGACGCAGTGCGAGGATGCCTCGCCGGCGATGCCGATGACGTCGGCTTCCTGCAGCACGCTGAGGAAGCCACCGTTCAACTGGGTCGAGGGATCGGCGGGATCCGGCACCTCAGCCATCAGAGCTCCGTAGTGCTCCGTGAAGGTGTTGGTGCCCTTCGTGACGAAATCGATCGTGGCGAAGTTGTCGCGCTCCCAGGCGGCGAGCTCGTCGCGAAGGACGTCGACGACGTTGTGGCCCCAGCTGCCGATGATGCAGTGTTCCGGCCAGATCATGAGAACGAACTTGCCGGCCGCCTCGAGCGCGGCGGTGTAGTCCAGCATGCGCCTGCGGAGCGTGTGGTTGCGCGGCTCCCACATGCCCGACTTGATGTCGGCGTTGGTGATCATGGTGAACGGGGCAGGGTGCTTGCCGTCGGCACCGCGCCAGAACCCAGGATGCGCAACGTCGATGACGCGGTGCGAGTCCAGCGTGACGTGGATGTCATTCAGCCGCCGGCCGATCCGCTTCACGACACCGGCGACGCGCGTCATGTCGGCGACGGCGCCGGCAACCGGCAGCGCTGCCCCCTTCTGGTCCATGAAGTCGTTCTGGGGGTCGATGATGATGAGATCTGCTTTAACGGTCTTGCGCATTGGTTCACCTCCTGCGGGATGTTTGGGTCAATCGTCGTAGTCATCGTAGCCATCGTCGAGCGGACCGTGCTCGCGATCGTAACGGTCGAGTTCTTCGCGAATTGCGTCGTCTTGCTTCTTCTTGCAGCCGCCGCAGACGCGGTAGACCGGTCCTGCCGAGCCCTCGTCGATGTCGCGGGTGTTGCTCAGGTCCGTGGCGTTCGTCTTGCACCAGTCGCATCGACCAGTTCGCGCCTCCGGAGATCTTGCATAGACGCGCTGAGCCTCGAGACACTCCGTGCAGAGATCATTCATCTCGGAGCCGAAGGAGTCGGTCTCGCCTTGGATGCGCGCTACCGCCGGCCGATCGGGGTGGCGGTCACACATCGTGCCGTCCGGCAGACGGTGACCGGAGCCCGGCAGCGTCGAGATAGGACCGGTGACGTCAGCCATGGGCGGCCTCCCGCTTCAGGGCTTCCGCGATCTCGGGCGACACGGTGCCGCCGGTCTTGGCGAGATACGCCGCCATCAGCGCGGCGGTGAGATTGTCGCCCTCGAACCGGCGCTCGCTCCAGTCGGTGTAATCGCCGCAGACCTCGACCGCGCTGTCCGGCCCCATGTTGAAATCGGGGTTGTCACAAAACAGCGTGACGCTGTGGGCCTCATCCGCGCGCAGGGCCTCGACGAGCAGCCACGCTGCCGGCGGAACAGGCTTCCGCGCCGACCAGGCTTGAACGCTCGCCTCGCAGTGGCAGGCCCTGCACTGGACCTTGGGGATTTCCTTCATGCCGTCGTTGAGCGAAACCCAATGGCTAAAGGAGTTCAGGTTCGTGCCGAGACAGAGCGGGCAGGGATAGATAGCGCCGTCGATGCTCATGCCGCTTTGCCTTCCTGCTTGACCCGCGCATAGTGCCAATCCCGAACCGTCCGATAGGACAGTCCGCTCAGGATCTCGGTCGCGCGCTTGCACTGCTCGAGCGTGAACATGCCGAAGTGGCAGGCATCGCGATCGATACCGAGGTGGTGCGCCAGGTAGCGGTAGAGCCGGGACCGAGCCGCCTTCAGGATCCTGGTCTTCGCTTTGTGGTCCTCGGGATCGTATTGGCCTGTCGTCACCGCGCTCTTCCAGATCGGATCGAAGACGTTGTCGTGCAGGTTCGATCGCGCTGCGCGGGTGGCGGCATCTGCCGGCGTGCCGAGGCTCTTCGTGGTGCCGGGATGGCAGCCGCAATATTTGCCGCAGCGGTCGCACTTGTAGAAGTGCTTCCAATGCAGGTCGCGCCGATGCGGATAGATCTCTTTTCCGGTCGTCAGGCGGGTGGCGATGCCGCAGCAGATGGGAGCGGTGTCTGTCATGCTGCACGAGCCTCCGGCTTATCGATGTTGGCTTTGATGACTTTGAAGGTGAGGGCGACGACCTCGGGGTTCTTGTCCCACGAGCCCATACCGTGTAGCGACCGCCAGAGCGCGGAGAAGCAAGCAACGGCATCGGTCCCGCGGTTGAGCCCGGCCCAGTAGTCGCGCTCGCCGCGGTGCTCGACACCTTCGGCGATGGCATCAGCCTCGGTGATCGTGGTCAGCCGCTCGATCTTCGTCGCGGTGACGATCAGCGTGATACGGGAGACCCAACGCGGCATATGGATCGAAGGAACGCTCGCGCCGCGCTTGCCGCCGTAACGGTAAAGAGCGACGAATTCGTCGGCCTCTTCGGCGTTCGCCGCCGTCGACATGATCCAGGCATTGTCGGCGGCGTAGCGGACGCCGTCCCATCCCTCTGCGTTCGGTTCGCCCTTGACGGACTCGCGCACCCAGAGGCGGTCGCCAGCCTTCACGCGCTGCCACGGTGACGGGGGCCAAGCGATACGCGCGGAAGTATCGTCCGGACCGCTGACCTTGCAGCCCTTCTTTCGGAGCTTCGCCGCCTGTTCGCCGTCTTCGTCGTCGTAGACGGTGAACGGCTCGCCCCAAGCGAGGCGCCGCGTCATGGTCTTGCCGGTCCCCGGCGCTTCAACTTCGCGAAGCAGGGACTGCACCATCGGGGCGCTAAAGATTACCGGAACGTCCCTCATTTGCCGAACACCGCCTCGCAAACGGCACGGCACTTTGCGATGTCGAACCGGTCGTCGGTCCGGACTCCGCTTTCCATGTCGATCCAGTATCGACCTGGCATCTGCTCGAGCACCGACATGACGCCGCGGATGTTGTCGGGCGAGATGCCGCCGGCGTAACCAACCAGCCGATCGCCGCCGGGATGCATCGGCCAGGCCGTCGGCGCGACGCCGGTGCCGCCGCTGCGATCAAAGAGCCAGTCCACGGAGGTGTCGGCCGGGAACGCATCGGCGCGGGTCTGCGCGATCGCGCGCATCGATCCCCAGCCGTTGCGAAATTCGATGATCTTCGCCGGATCCGGCTCGGCGTGGTTCACCTGAACCCGGTTCAGGTACCCGAGGTCGACCGGGATGGTGTCGACGATGGACTCGCCTGCCATGATCCGGCGGCTGTAGTCGCCGCAGAGGTGCGCTGACAGCCGGAGCCCGCTCCACATGAAGCGGGACAGCGCGTCGCCGTCGGGATAGCGCGGATCGGTGCCCTGGCGCTTTGGGCTGAACAAGACACCGAACTCGACAGGGTACTTGATCGAGAGGACGTGGATGTCGTGGAGCTCGGTCCAGTTGTCGATACCGGTGAAGGTGATGAACTCGGGCTTCATGCCGTGGCTCCATGATGCTGCGGAACGCGCAGGGGGTTGTCATAACCAGGTGGCAAATGGGCTTGCAGGTCGCGCTTCACGTAATGGCGCGCGCCGACCTCGCGGCACGCCTGAGTCACGTCGCGGGTGTATGCCGCCCAATCGATCGTCTTGGAGATCTTGGGGACGTAGTTGGCGCGCCCGATCTTGTAGAGATCCACGAACCTGTACGTTGCCCGGACGATCGCAACCGAAGCTGCGGCATCGAGCGTCGGTTCGAGCGACACCCAAGTGAAAATGCCGGCCTGGTGGAAGGTCTCCAGCACGGCGATCCGCTCGCCGGGCAACGCCGCATTGCGCTCCCATGTCTGCGAGAACTCATCGTCCAACGTTGTCAGCGTGCAGGCGTAAGCGTCCCGCTCGCGGCGGTATTCCGGCAGGAACGATAGCGCACGACGTCCACCCTTGGACAAAGTGCAGAACGACATGCCGCCTTCCTTGAGAGCATGCATTGTTTGCCGAGTCAGGGAGAGGTCGCCGCGGTGGAACGGGTCGCTGGAGAACGTGATGAAGATCTGATCGGCGGGGTGACCGTCGGAGACGCCGGCGGCCTGATAGCGTCGGATATCGCGGTCGAGCCGCTGCATGAACCCAGGTCGCGGTACTGCGCCCTGGTCGAAAGTCAGCCGCGGGATATGCGTCGCCGGCGGAACGTAGCAATAGGCGCAGCCGTGTCCGCAGCCTCGATAGGGGTTCGTCGCCAGCGGCGCGTACTCACCGGCGTTGCCCTTCGGCCGATAGATGACGTCGGCGCCAGGCACGATCGGCTGATCGGCGAAATATCCGTCGGTCATCGTCATAGTTGGCCCCCGATCTGGCAGGGTTGACCGTCGTTCATCTCGGCCATGACCTCGGCGACGATCGGCAGAAACTTGCGGTAGGCGTGCAGCACCGTGGTGTGGTCGCGACCGCCGAAACTGCGGCCGATCTCGTTGTGGCTGGTCGTGGTCAGCAGCTTCGAGAGGCACATCGCGATCTGCCGGATGCGCGTCACGCCGTGTCGGCGTGAATGGTGCGTGAAGCCGTCCTGGCTGACCTTGAAAGCGCGACCGACCGCAGCCTTGATCAAATTGACCCGGCGCTGGTTCGCCGGCATTTGGCAAAGCAGGGCGCGGTATGCGGCGATCGACCTGCGGATCGCCACGCGCTCGGCTTCGCCGCTCAACTTCCGAACTTCCTCCGGCGCCCGTCTCAACTGCGACGGAACGATATCCTCGACGGTCGCGAAGGCGGCCGGCGCCGGCAGGCGGAGAAGACCCGGGGGCAGCGCCAGCGTGTCGCGCTGCCACTGCGGGACCACAACCGGCAACCGAGCTCGGACCTGACGATAGTGGGCCGACAACTCAGCCAACGTGCTGAATTCAAGGGATGCTGATGCTGCCGAATTCATCCAAACCTCCGGACCTTTCGTTTTGGGAAGGTCGACCGCCCGCGGATCTTCCGCTTCGGCTTTGCCGGCTTGGGATCGGTCATCCGCTTGATCTTCGCGCGACGATGGGAGTCGGAGCCGACGGTCGTGGCGCCGTTCCCATGGGTTCGGACGTCGTGGCCGGCGACCGTGCACGCATCAATGAATGCGGCGTCGTTCGCCGGCGGGATCGTGTCGTCCGCCACGGTGTCGAACTGTCGCTCCCAGAGGGCCGGGCGGTGATCAAACCGGGTGTTTTCGAGCGTGCCGAGCTTCTCGCCGGTCTGCTTGCACTTGCCTTCCTGTCGGATGACGACGTCCAGCTTGGTGCGGACGGGCATAGCCGGCCGCTTCCAGTCCGACGGCGGGCGATCGAGGATGGTCATCGCGCGATGATCTCCTCGACCTTCTTGGTGCACGCCGCGAGATCGATCGAACCGGTCAGACGCTCCGTATGGGCGGCGAAGATCTTCTCAGCCTTCGGGTGATTCAGGTCGTCGAAGGCGTTCGCCTCTCCGTTGGCCTTGTACCAAGCGAGCGACATCTTCCCGAGCTTGGCCGGGCCGCCGTTCTCGATGGTGGAGAGGGTCCTGTGATAGGAGCGAAGCTGATCGGGAGCGGACGCGCCACGGCCACGGGACGCATCCGCTCCGTCAGCAGTCGAGCTTTGGGGAACGCTCGACTGCGGTTTGCTGTCCTGGGCGGAGGTTGGGCCGGACAGCAAATCAGGTTGGGACGAGCCGCTGGCGGTGCGCTCCTGGCTCGTCCCTTCATCGGCGGGGGCTGGCTTCGCCGACGTCTGCGCCGAGGTGGCAGCGCTGTCCGATCCGACCGCGGGTTGATGTCCCGCCGCATGGTCAGATGGATGCGCTGCCTCCGCCGCGGCGGATTCCGTGGCCGGCTTCTCACCGGTCTGGCTGCCTTCCTGCGCAGCTGAGGTGCGTTCTTCGTTGCCGGCCGTATCGGCTGCGCCACCGGCCTGCTGTTCGGCACCGCCGGTGTCCTTCTTCACCAACGGGTTGTAGTCGGGATCGGCCTGGGACGGCTTCTCCTTGGCGAACATCTCCTCGACCGTGGCTTCGCCGTTCTTGATCGACATGAACATGCCGCGCAGGGTTGCGATGTGCTCGAGTCGGATTTCGGCCTCTCCATTGACGTCGAGAGCCTCGAAGATCTGATCGGGCGTGACGCCATAGGTCGCGAATGCCTTGATGGCCTTGTCGCGGTTCTGAGAAAGCGTCGCGGTGGTGCCGGCGACGACTTCGCGAGCCGCATGATAGGCGGGCCGATAGACGCCGCGCGGAATGCCGGCGAGGATCGCGTTACGCTTCGCGATCGAGCAGGCAGCGTTCCCGGTGACTGTGATCATGTCTTCGGAGAAGAGGTTGCCGCTGGAGGTCGAGATCCGGCGCCGCACCGTCGCGGTCGAAGCCATGTTCGTCTCAAGATCGTGGAACGTGCCGACGGCCTCGACGTACTTGTCCTTCTTGTTGACCGTGACGACGTGAGCCTCGATCCGGCAGTTGCCCCAGCATTGGGCCGCGATCTCGGCCAGGCGAATGCTCGGTCCTTCGATCGCCGCGTTGGCGGTATCGGTCGAGTCACCACCGCCGCGGTTCTGCTGCTTCTTCTTGCGGACGAGCGCGTACAGCGACTCCGCGGCCGTCTCTTCGTCGAGTGTCGCCAGGCTCTTGATGTTGCCGATCGCGCGCGAGACGTTCCGCGGATACATCTTGGCGGTAGCGATCTGACCGTCGATCTCGGCGCGCAGCATCGCCGGCATCGCACTTTCCACAACGACGGCGGGCAACGTTTGACGTTCTTGGTCGCGCTCGTCGACAATCATATTCATCGTCAGTCCTCAGTGGTTTAGGTGAAAGCCCAAGACGGGAAGTCGGTGTCGCCCCAGACCTCGGCCGGGAGCTCCGGCACCCAGTCCTGGTCAAGGCCAAACTTCTCGACGTAGAGGCGGTAGTTCTTGATGGCGTCGTCGATATCGACGGCGGCCTGGCGGAAGATCATGCTGCCGAGATCGAATTCGGCGACGACTGGCTGCGGCGCGCCCGAGGCCTTGATCAGCACCCAGACCCATTTCAGAGCCTCGGCCGAGTGCGGATCGCGCTCCGCGATGGACAAGGCGGCAAACACGGACTCGAGGAAGGCGGGCGAGTAGGGGCAATCGAAGACCTTGCCGTCGGCGTACAGCTTGGCGGCGACCTTCAGCGCGCGGATGTATGCCGCGGCCTGCAGGTCGTACCGCATGCGCGAGATCGCCTTCTTGGCACCTTCCCTCAGTCGCTCCTGCAGGAACGGCCGGAAGGATTTCAGGTCGACCACGGCATGTGACAGCAGGTGGTCGATGCGGGCTTTCAGCCGGACGCCGTTCTCGACATAGAAGATCGAGACCTCCGATGCACCGGCGGTGAAAGTGCCGTCTTCCATGACGGGTGCAAGCTTCGGCTCCCGCTGCATCCATTCCACGGCGCGCTCGATGTGCTCGATCGCCTCACGCGGAATGATGGTCTTGCCAGCGTGCTCGGTCTCGAACCGAGCCATGATCTCGTCCCAGATCGGGATGCTCTGGTCGAACTCGCGGATCGCGGTGGCCACCAATGCCTTGGTGTTACCGACCTTGGTCAGGCCCAGCTTCTTGGCGTGCTCGCGGAGGTGATCCATCGTCACGAGCGCGTTCGGATAGTCGGCCAGCGCCGGCGCGATCGGGAAGCGCTCGGCCAAGAACTGCTTTCCCTCGAGCGCGCGACAGTGGATCGCGCGGCCCCACTTCAACTGGAACGTTTCCTTCTGCTCGGCGCCGTGCAGGCGGCCGTGCTGGTACTCGATCGGGTCGATCACCAGTTCCTTCAGCTTCGTGGATCCGAGCGAGGTGTCCTGGTGGTATTTGTCCTCGGGCACGCCGAAGTAGATGCCGGGCTCGAATTTCACCGGTTCGCTCGCGGCAACGTCGGGGCTGACAACGGCATTCATGGCCGACCACCCACAACCTTGGCCGACCTGGCGGCGAGCCATTCCTTGACGTCGGTCGGCGCGCCGTCGCGGATCCATGCGTCGACCTCCGAAACCGACATCGTGATCTCGGCACCGGAATGCCTCTTGGCGATATGCACCAGGACGACGAGCGCGAAGATCGTGGCCAGCACCTCAACTATGAACGAGCCGCCGAGATAAAGGCGCGAGACCGCGATCGCTCCAATCAGAAGCACCCAGAAGAGGATCTGGCAGAGCAGGTTGAGGACGCGATTTGACGGCCTCGTCTCGACGTGAAGTTCGACCTTGGTGAGGGACACGTTGGGATCTCGCAATCGGATTGCCCGGGAAAGGTGCCGCGCGAGATGAGACCCGCGCGGCAAGTTGGGGAGGAGCCGTCTTCCGGTCAGGAGCCGGAAGCGTCGCCGGTCGGCGGAGTCGCAGCGGGATCGGTGACAGTCGGCGGATCGATCGACGGCGGCGTGATGGACGGCGGGTCCTGCACGACCGGCTGCGACGCCGGCGGCGGCGAGACGGTCGTCGCGGCCGGGACGGCGGCGGTGAGGGCGGCCGCATCGTCGGCCATCTTGCCGGTCACCGCCTGGATGTTGGCGACCGCCTGCGTGATGACCGAGTTGCCATTTGCATTGTCGGCGATGACCTGCAGAACCGGCAGGATGGCGGTGTGCAGGCTGCCGTAGCCGGCAGCCAGCGCGACAACCGCGTTGTTGAGATCGTCTTGGGCAGACATCTGTTGGTCCTCTTTTCTCAGAATTCGCTCCTGCATGTGCTTCAGTTCCAGCGCCCAAGGCGGAGCAGAGTCCCAGGGCGAAGAGCGATGAGGGCGGAAGAAACGGAGAATGGTGTCGAACATGGCGATCACTCCGCGGCTTGCTGCTTGGCGCCGCGGACGTGGCCGTCTTCGATCACCACTGCGGTTGGCCGGTTTGAATTGACGGTCTCCGCGATGACGAGCAGATCCTGCTCGTCAGCCAAGCGGACAAGGGACGCCCAGGACTCGTCGTCCAGCAGTGCGGCGTGCTTGGTCGTCAGGAAGCGGAGCCGCGGCTGCAGCTTCATCGCGATGGCGACGGCAAGGCCGAGCTTCTGCGCCTGGCTGGCCTGGGCGAGGGGGTGACCGTCGAGCAAGATGACGCCGTCCCCGAAGGACAAGCCGGGTATCGGCATGTCGGCGCGGGCAATGGCTTCCTGCTTCTCGGTCTCGCGGGCGACGATCGCCTTGCTGAGGGCTTCGGACTTGGCCTCGAGCTCCGCCGCTTCGCTGGTGAGCCGCTCCTTCTCGACGCGTGCGCGTGCAGCGGCGGCTACCTTGGCATTCGTCTCGCGTGCCGCAGTGATCTTGGCTTGCAGTTCCTGCGTGTCGACCGATGGCGGCTCGTCGCCGGCGTCGCTGATCTCGAGCCGGATCTCGCCGGCCGCGGTCTCGGCGGCATCAGCCTCCGCGGTCAGCTTCTCGATCTCGGCTTGCAGTTGGTCGATCCGCTGGCGCGCAAGTTCGGCGGCCTGGTCGCGCTCCTGCGCCCGCTGCCGGCGCGCCGCCTGATCGGACCGGAAGCGCTGAACGGCGCCGTTCTTGTCGGCGGCTTGGGCGAGCTCCTGCACGAGCGCGGCCTCGTCCACCGCTTCGGTCGGCGCGGTTTGGTCGATGACAATGGCGTCGGCTCGGGTCCGCAGTGCCTTGGCATCGCGGTTGACCACGGTCCGGGCGTCGAAGTCCGCGTCATTGGCCTTCGCGATGGCATCAAAATCAATGCCGGAGACGAACGACTTGAGGAGGTCAAACTGCTCCTTCGGCTTCTTGTTGATGAAGTCGAGCGGGTCGTAGCTGAGTGATCCGATCAGGTCGTTCAGCATCTTCTGCGGATTGGAGAACTTCGATCCGTCCGCATCTTCGACGGTCAAGCTCGGCTTGAACGAGCCATCATCCTTGCGCTTGATGCGTCTTGTAACTTTCAGCTTCGTGCCGGAGTCGTCCCCGAGGTCGACCAACACGCGGCCTTCGTCCATTCCGTCATGGATAGGGTCCTGTGGGATGAACTTCTCGCCGCCCAGCGCCATCCAGAGGGCGTCGATGATCGAACTCTTACCTTGGCGGTTGGGCCCGGTGAGCTCCAGCGTGCGGCCATCGGGCCGGATCGTAACCGCAACTACACGGAGGATGCCTTCGATCTGGAATGAGAGAATTCGATAATTTTGCCTTTGCTCGGACATGCGAACCTACGGTGCAACGGTTGGAAGTGGGGTTCTGAGGAACTGCGGTTTGCCCGGCGGCAGGCCGGTGCCGTCTTCCTCGTCGTCGGCCGCGGCCAGCTGCTCCCGGCGGACATCGTCCAAGGTGCGCGGCCGCTGAACCGGCGCGGGTCCGGGCGGCGCCGCGACCACCGAGGGCCGCGGCGCCGTGGTGCCGTCGGCACGCACCGGAGCGACGGCCGGCGCCACTGCCGGCGCTCGGCGCGCGACGTCAACGGCAGACTCGGCGAGCGACTTCATGCTGTCGCCGACATCGTGAGCCGTGTCGAAAAGGCGCTTGGTGTGCGCCTCGAGGAAGGCGTTCCGCTCGAGCAACTGCCGGACTTCTGCCCGTGTCGCCGTGAGGTCCGCCTGATAGTTGGCCGCGCGGTCGTCCGCCTGGTCGAGCTCGCGTCTCAGCATCGCGATCTGGTCGCGTGCCGTGTTCAATTCATCGACGTCGGCCTGCCAGGCCTGACCGATGGTTTCCATGTTGGCGCCGAGCCGTAGCAACACGGTCGGATCGAGTTCGATGCGCCGCTGTTCAGCCATGGCCAACTCCCATCGCTGACGCCGCCGTGACGATGCAGCCAAAAATCATCGCCGCGATCGCGAGGAACGCCGCAACTTCACGCGTCAATGTCCGGACAGCATTCATCTCGGGGTCGGCTCCTTACGTTGACGATCGGTGACAAAGGCCGCGCCGACAGGCGCACCCAGCACGAGGCCGACCAGCAGCCCGATGCCGAAGCCCTCAACCGTGTTGCCGCCGGCGAGCAGGGCAATGATGAAGGCCAGCAGGATCACGATGACGGCGCGTTCGAGCGTCATGCCGCCACCGACAGGTCGATGGCGCCGTCGCGGCGCGCCAAGGCGATCGCCGCCGTCAGCCGCGGCTTGACCTGGGAATACGGGCGCGCTTCGCCCGGATTCCACAGGATCTTGAACGCGCGCGCTTCGATCTCGTCGACGGTGCCCTCATAGGTCATGCCGTAGGCGCGAAGGATCACGGCATAGGCGCCGGTGAGGTCGAGGTCGAAGGTGTCCGGCGTGCACCGGGTCATTCCTGGATGTGCCATTGGGCTATCCCCAATCCTGATTTTCTGCGGCGAGGGCGGTGTCGAAGCGGTCATCCGCCGCGACGTCCTCGGGTGTTTCGTGCCGAAATCCGAAGTCCTCCGGCCGAGCCATCAGCCGCTCGACATAATTGTCGTAGGCGGCGCGCTCTTCTGGAGTCGCCGCTGCGCGTTCCGCGGCCGGCGCGAAGATGAGGCGGGTCCAAGTCGGTGGGAGGGATGCCGTGATCACGGGGGCGCCTCCACAGATGAAATGAGCACACGGGGCGAGGCTCCCCGCCGTGCCGGGTATTTGACCGCCCTCGCTGCTAGGCACCCGCCTGTCCTGTCCTCGGCAGGGCCTCGACCTTCTAGGGTTTGGTATCGCCGGCTTCGCGTCCACGTCAGGTGAGCCGGCGATAGATCCGTCATCAAGGCGAGTGGCCGCCCCGATGACCCCAGTGCAGTGGTCGGAATTGAAAATGCATCTCGCGGGCCGGGCGCTTGCCCGGCTGTAATCGACATTGCGGGGCCGGAGAACACAGGGCAGCCGGACGCCTTGCGAGGCCCTGACTTCGAGTCCGGTTTCGGTTGCTTGTCATGCCCGATGAAAAGTTCGGTGCCGACTCTCACACCAGCCGCGTCCGCTGGGTCGCTGACCTGGCCCCTTGTGTCGCCGCGAGAATTGAGAACAGGGAGTTGGGCGCACCCGACACTTGCATCTGCCTGGCCGGCCGGCGCGCACTGGCCCAGATGCAGCACCGAGTTCGCGCGTACGGACAATGCATCCTCCGCTCGCTCGGATACGGGAATGGTTGCGCAGGGGGGATTTGAACCCCCGACCTTCAGCTTATGAGCCTGACGAGCTACCGGGCTGCTCCACCGCGCGTTCGTGTTCGCCGCATGCGTCATGACGAGAAGGCCTCCGGCCTTGTCTCGCCGTCGCGCGGCGGAAATTGCAGGATCTTCGCGCACACCTCAGGAGTAGTGGCGGCATTGCGGGCAGCCATCCGCGCAGCCGCACCGACCTGGAGCGCGGCAAAACCCTTGTGCGTGTCGATGGCGAGCCCGGCGATCGCAAGGCGCAGTTCGTCCGCCGTTGCGCCGCCGCGCGCGGCAAGCGCCCGCAGTCGCTCAATGGTCTGGATCTGCGCCGCCTCGAGATACCCGGCGCGGAACGAAAGGTCGTCGATGATGGCGGTCGGATCGAAGGAAAGGTCGGTCATGCCGTGACGTCCTTTCCGGCTCGACGTTGAACATCGAGGTTGCGGACGGCGCGGCGATCGCGCTTGGTCTGCGCCGCGGCCCGAGCATCGTCCGGGCTCCAGCGGCGGCGTCCGGTGATCGTGACGACGCCATCCTCGCGGATGGTTGCGTAGCGGTAGCCGTCCTCGATCAACTGGCCGTCCTCGCCGCGCATGTAGCGGATGACGTATCCGGCCTCGTCGTCGGCCTCGATCACGTCGATCACGGTCCGTCCGTCGACCGTGATGGCAGGTGCATCGAAAAAGAACTTCCGCCAGTCGCTTTTGCCGGAGACACGGATCAGCATTAGACCGGCTCCTTCGTCACGTCGGCTGCGGCGAAGGCCTTGTCGGCGGCGGCGTCGAGTCCGATCGCGCGGAACTGCGCTCCGGCATGTTGCAAGCCGCCGATCAGGCGGTTTCGCTGCTCGGTGAGCCGGTCGATTGCCCGCTGGCTCCAAACGGCCGCGACCAGAAAGCCGACCCCGGTGAAGAAGATTGCCGTGGCGATGTAAGCGATCACCGTCATGGGCGGCGCTCCTCACCGCAGACATCGCAGGCCAAGTGAGCATCGGTGCAGGCCGGGCAGGGCGGAGCGATGTGGCAGGAGCAATCGCCTGCGCGGACCAACACGACAGTGCCGTCGCAGCCCTTGATCGGGCAGCGTTGCCCTTCTTCGAGGGCGGCCGGATCGGCGATTGATGTCGTGATGGTCAAAAGCAAGTCTCCCGTGGCATCTGGAAGATAATTCCAGACGCGGGGACATGTCAATAAAAAACTGGAAATAAATTCCAGACCGGATTATGACGACTGGACCGAGGTCCGCCACGACGGGCCCGCCGCCATCCAGTCGAAATGCCAGGTCGGAGATCTATGGGGTGAGTTCCCGAGGCTACATCAAGCTCTTTCGCTCGCTGTACGGGCACGAGTTTTTCAGGCCATCGGCGATGACCGAGCGCGAGGCCTTCATCTGGATGATCAAGGAAGCGGCGTGGAAGCCGCGGCAGCGTCGGTTCGGTCAGTTCTTCGTCGATCTCGATCGCGGCGAGCTCGCCGGCTCGCTGCGGTTTCTCGCGGAAAACTGGCTATGGAGCGTAGGAGCGGTGAGGGGCTATCTGGGTCGTCTCGAGAGAGAGGGCATGATCAACACACGGTCCGACAAGGGGGTGACCGTCATAACCGTTTGCAACTACGATCATTATCAGGGTGACGATCAAGCTGATGACACAGTGGACGACAACGTCCCAGCACAGCGTCAGCAAGGTCCCAGCACAGCGCCAGCACAGGGCCAGCACAATACAGAAGAAATAAAAAATCTAAGAAAGGAAGAAGGGGAAGATCATATGGCGCCCGTTGCCGGGCGCAAACTGGTCCCGGCCCAAGGCCTTTTTGGCGATGATGCTCCGGCCGATGAGCAGCAGCCAAAGCGCAAGAAGCGGCAGACGACCGGGCGCAGGACGAAGATTCCTGACGACTGGCAGCTTCCTGAAGCGGGATGGAAGTACGCCCGCGAGCGCGGCTGGAACGACGACCACATCCGGTTTCAGGCGGAGAAGTTCAAGAACTTCCACACCAGCAGGGGCAACCTGATGGCCGACTGGGACGCCGCATGGCGGACCTGGGTTGGCAATGACTACGACCGCCGATCAACTCGAGGTGGCGGCGCGCCGGCGCCGAGCCGCGCCGACACCGCGATTGACGGCATGATGGCCGGACTAACAGAGGGGGATTTCCATGCGCGATCTCGTTGAACCGCAACGCGGGAAGCCGCCGGCACCGCCATCGTTCTCAGGACTCGAGCCGCCGCTACGCGCAATTGCCGCAGCCCGCGAGGCAGCTGCGCTGGCCGACGAACCGAGTGTCGAACTCCTGGGGCAGGTGGACAAGGCCATCGCGGTTCACCGTGAGAACCGAGCGGCGCTGGAACAGGCGCTGGCGCCGATCCCTGTCGCTGGCGCCGTCGCCTATTTGGGCTTGCTGGTGAAGGCGTACCCGAACGCCGGCAGCCAAGATGCCGGGGTCTTCGGCCAGTTCCTCCGCGACGACGTCATGTCGCTGGATCCGTCGTTCGGCGCGGTCGAAATGGCGTGCCGGCGCTGGCGGCAGAAGTCCAAGTTCCTGCCGACGATCGCCGAGATGATGGTGGAGGTAAGGGCGGCTCGCGAAGAGCTCGCCGGCATCGCCGAATTCGTCGAGCGGCTACCGACGATCCGAAACGCGCTCGCCGCGAGGTTGTCGCGCTAGCGATGGGCCTTTAGCGCGTCGCCGACAGCTTGGCGAAGCTGCCGATCAACGGTCTCGACATAGCTCGAGTCCGTCGCCTGGCCAGTGGCGCGGAAGGTGCGCTGGATATCGCCGAGCTCTTCCTGTTCCGCGATCAGCTTGTCGACGGTTCGCTTCCCGCCGAACTCGGTCTGGTACTTGACGAACGCCGCTTTGCAAGCCTGCCTCACCGCCTGGTTCATCGTCGTTCGGTCGGTGCATTCCGCAAAGTAATTTAGCAGCGATCGCAGCTCCGGCTCGCTCATGCGGGTGATCTCGGCGCGAGCGGCGCGGATCGACTCCTCAGACGGCTGAGCGGCTTCAACCCGCGCGCCGGCGCCAAGACTGATCAGGATAAACGCGGCGAGGGTAGATCTCGACGTTCCAGCCCCAGCCACCCTGGCCGCGGCAACGGGAGCAGTGGATGTGCTGACCGAGCTCATCGATCGTAGTCTCCGGATGGATCCGAAAGTGCTGGAGATCATTGCTTGTCCAGACGACGGAGTGACCGCGGAAATAACGGTTTTTGCAGTGTTTTGACGCCGCATCGTTCTCGCTCGTGACGATGTATGCCGGCATCATTGAATCTTTCCGCGCCAGAGTCGACGCCACCAGATGTGGTGGCTGTCAAAACTCCACGCCCACAATTGCGTGGATGCTTTCGACCAGGTTCGCGGCAAACCGGAGTTGCTTCGGCGGATTGTACTGCTCGAGTATCAGTTCCTTCCGCGAGAAGGAGACAAACTCCTTCGCGTAGCCGTCGAATTCGTTTTCGACGCCGGTCTTGATCTGCACGACCACCAGCGAGCCGCGATGGTATGGGCGCTTCGGATTGACGTAGACCTTGTACCCATCCTTGATTGCTGGAGACATCGAGTCTCCGCTCTGCTCCACGACGTAACCTTCGGCGACTGCTTCGAGGCTCGGTGGGCGCAGGATCTCCCCAACTTTTTCCCCGTTCAAGATGAACCTTCCCTCACGACCACCCGCGGCTCGACCGTAGATAGGCACAGTTTTCCGCGAGTATTTTGTTTCTCTTTGTTCGCCCGTAAGGTTTGGGGTAACCATATTTTCGTCAAGGGCAACAATCGTCTCATCCGAGATATGGTTACCCGAGGTTGCTTTACCGTCGCGCAACCATTCGACGCTCACGCCGAGCGCAGTTGCCAGTTGCTCCATCGTTTTGCCACGCGGTTGCTCGACGGGCTTTTGCTTCGCCGAGATCTTCTCGTAGCTATAAATTTTCTGGACCATCGCGGCGATCGCATCGGCATCGTTGCTGCCAACGATGACGCGCGCGAGATCGGGTACCGAAACACCCTTCGACCTGCGAGCAGCGCGCAGTCGGTGGTTCCACAGTAGGGGCGGTGTCTCCAAGGTAAGTCCTTTGTCGGGTTCCAGATTCTCCACGGGTCCAGCATAGGAACTGGAATTATTTTCGGAATAGAATTCGGATGACTTGTTTCCGGAATTAAATTCCAGTAAATTCCAGAGGCCATGACAGATGCCTCCGCAGACACTCCGCCCGCCGATCGTCCAAAGACGGTTCCCGAAATCATCAAGTACGCCGGCGGCGCTGCGGAGATCGCGAAGGCCTCTGACGGGGTGGTCACGATCGAGGCCGTCTACAAATGGTCCAAGATCGGCATTCCCGACCGACATTGGGGCGTGATCCGCGGGCTGTGCGACGTCACAGCCGAGGAACTCTACGCCGCCAACGTCGCTGCGCGGGCGCCCGCTGACACCGCTGGCCGGTGAGGGCGTCATGACACGCCGCCGATCACAGTTTTCAGCGTCGCGGCTTTCGTCGACAACCTCGTCGCCTGGTCGATCAATTCCGGCACTCGGATCGCCCAGTGCGTTTCCGTTCGTCCCGAGGCGTGCAGAAGCAGCTTCTCCGAAAGGCGGTCGAGCATGACCGCGGCACAACTCCTCGGCACCAAGCCGGCATCGATCAGCATCTGCAACATCGCATCGAAGCACTCTTCCGCAATCAGCATTCGTGTTCCGGCCAGGGCGGCGCGCGCCCAGTCGTCATCTTTGTCAGGCGTCGACACCACGGCGACGCTCGAATTGTGTTTGTGAAAAAAGGGAGCATTCATCATGGGAACAGCATCGCTTGCCGCTTCGATCAATGCAAACGAACCCGTCCTACGTTCGTGCAAACCGATTTCTACGAACGTAAGAGCCGCGAAGATAACCGCTGAAATCATTCGGGTTTGTCGCAACGCGATGACCGGCGGTAGCTTCCGCAAAACGATGGCTGCGCGTGCGCAGTGCTCTCTGAGCACCGTCGATAATTGGACCGCCAGCAATCGCGTCATCGACCTCGAACATTTCCTCAACGTCTGCGCGGGGCCGGAAGGCCTCGAGTGCATCGACGCGCTCTGGGCGCACATCCCCGAAGAGACACGCGAGCGTTGGCTGACTCGCCGGATACTCGAGCGCCGGCTCGCCGAGGCAGAGGCCGAGGTGAAGCGCGTGCGGCGCGAGGCCGATGAGCGGCAGATCCACATGGAGTTGACCCGGCGCTGAACGGGCGGTCGGTCTGAGTACGAGCCGCGCGAATTCGCGGCGCATTGTTAAAGCGAGCTTCTGCGTGTTTGCATTCCTGGCCGATCAGGCCGTCGCTATCAGCACCTGCTGCACATCGTGCGGCGAAAGCTGGATCAAGTTGGGAAGCTGGTGGTTCGACGTCTCGAAGTGGCTGGATAGCCGCTGCGAGAAGCCGTTCGCTGAGATCCGTGCCGCCCGACGAAAGGCGGCGCGCCGATGAAGCCGTCAACCTGGAGCGACGATCGCATCACGCGTTTGAAGGAACTGTTCGCGGCAGGTTTGTCATGCTCGCAGATCGCCGCCGAACTCGGCCAGGTGACACGCAACGCGGTCATCGGGAAGCTTCACCGTCTGGGCATGGCCAACAGCCGACCCAAGCAGGTCCGGGAAATCGAGGCGCCGAAACGGAAGCGTACAGCCGCGCCGTCTCGCCGGCAGTCCGCAATCCGCCAGGTGTTTGCCCAGGCACAGGAGCCTATCCTCGAGGAGAGTGCTGAGCCGCACCAGTCCGCGACCGACTTCGATCCCGGCGTCCCTCAAGATCAGCGGAAGGGAATTCTCGACCTTCGTGACGGCGACTGCCGCTGGCCGATCGGAGATCCCACGACGCCGGATTTCTATTTCTGCAGCGGTCGCGCGCTCGCCGGTCTGCCGTACTGCGCGCATCACACTCGGCTGGCGTATCAGCCGACGCAGAACCGTCGGGGCAGGGAGACGCAGGAGCAGCGGTCGCTCCGAATTCAGGATCATCACCGGGCACAGAGGGCGGCCACGTCATGGTCATGAACCCCGGCGCCTCGACCATCATGAAAGACTACGCCCGCAAGGAGTGCATCGCCTCCCTGATGACGGTCGAGCACGCCGGCGGCAAGGACGTTGCGGCGCTTGTGATCGACGCACACCTCCAGGCCATCGCGTCCTACCTGGTCGGATCGATCGGACGGGAGAAGACATACGATGTCTTCTCGCGATTTGCTGACGAAGTGATCAAGCCGACGTTGCCGGCGGGAGGTCCAGCATGATGGGCCTCACCAACGTCCAGGCGCAGTGCGTTCAATTCGTCAGGCATCACGTCGAGCAGCACGGTGCATCGCCATCGTATCGGGAGATCGCCGACCATCTCGGGATCCGGGGGCGTGGCACGATCTCGCACCTGATCGACAGTCTCGTCTATCGCGGCGCGCTGCTGCGCGTTCCGGGCAAGGCTCGGACGCTGAGTATCCCGGAGCCGGGTGTCGGGGATGGGATCGTTGTGCGCCCGCTGCCGGAGGTCCGCCGCGCCATCCGCGCCTATGCCCACGAACATCGGATCTCGGAGCGGACCGCGGCCGAGGAGGCCCTGCGCGCGTACTTCGTGGGAGGCGCCCCATGATGCGCGTCATCTCCCTCGGTGCCGGCGTCCAGAGCACCACTATGGCGCTGATGGCGGCGCATGGCGAAATCGGACCGATGCCGGATGCCGCGATATTCGCGGACACCGGAAGCGAGCCAGCACCCGTTTATGAACATCTCCGCTGGCTGATGTCGCCTAACGTCCTGCCCTTTCCGGTCCACACCACGCGCAAGCCAGAGGCCCTGCACACGGCGTTGTTCGCGGGCACCAACGGCGGCGGAAAGCGTCGGTATGCGGCCATCCCGGCCTTCCTCGATCGAGGAAATGGTGAGGACGGGCTCGGCCGCCGACAGTGCACCAAGGAATACAAGATTGAGCCGCTTTTGAAGAAGCAGCGCGAGTTGCTTGGCTTCGCCCCGCGCAAGCGCATTCCAGCGGCAAGCATGGAAGTCTGGATCGGCATCTCAACCGATGAGGCGGTCCGGATGAAGCCTGCGCGCAATGCGTGGCAGGTGAACCGCTGGCCGCTGATCGAAAAGCGCATGTCCCGATGGGATTGCCTGCAGTGGCTGCGCCGGAACGGTTATCCGGAACCACCGAAAAGCGCATGTACGTTCTGTCCGTATCGCAGCGACCATCAATGGCGTGATTTGCGCAACCGCGATCCAGCCGGATGGCAACAGGCAGTCGAGGTCGACCACGCAATCCGCTCGCCGGAGTCCGGCTATTCACGGCACTTACGGCTGAAGCCGTACCTGCACCGTTCAATGAAGCCGCTCGACCAGGTCGACTTCTCGACGAGCGAAGAGCGTGGCCAGCCGGATCTCTTCAACAACGATTGCGAAGGGATGTGCGGGCTGTGAGCTGGTTCTTCGAGCCGCTGCCGATGTTTGGTTTCGATGTCGTCGACATCGATCCGCCGACCGAGTTCAAGCTGCGGTCGGAGAGCGGCAACAAGAAATCCGCGTCCGCCCAATACAAGATCATGTCCTGGGAGGATCTCGCCAATCTGCCTGTCGGTCACCTCGTCCGCGGCAACGGCATCATCACGCTTTGGGCAGGCCCGCCGACGCTGAATAAGTCGATGTGGCTCCTGGAGCAGTGGGGCGCGCGCTTCAAGACGGAACTGGTATGGCCGAAGGGGCGCATGGGCACCGGGTATCGGTCGCGCGGCATGCACGAGTCGGTCTTGCTCGGCGTGTTCGGTGATGAGCACCAGATCCACGACGCGCTCTACGGCGAGATCAAGGGCAAAGCTCGGGGACACAGTCAGAAGCCGGTCGAATGGTACGAGCATCTCCGGGAAAAGACGCCCGGCCTGGAGAGGCTGTGTCTGTTCTCCCGCGAGAACCATGAGGGCTTCACGCACTGGGGGGACGAGGTTGGCACCATCGAAGTCGGCGCCAGGGTGCCGCCACGCCGCAAGACGGAGAAGCAGGCCTCGGCGACCCCGCTTTTCGACGCGATCGAGGTGCCGGCATGAAGGTGTATCTGCCGCCACCGCCGGATTGGGATAATCGCGGATGGGCGCCGACGGCCGAATATCGGCTGGCGCCGCGACTTTTCGGCGTTCGGCTTGAGCGCCGCTGGATCGCCATCGACGGCCGCTCGGAATGGCGCCGCGAGACGTCGCCGGTTCGTGTCCTCATCATTGAAGGTGGGGCATGAGAGAACGCACCATCGACCACGACCAGGTGAGGGCGCTTCATGCCGCGAACCTGACCGTCCCCCAGATCAAGGCGCGCGTCGGCGGATCGCCCGCGTATCTCCGTCTCATCATCAAAGGAAAGGTCGGCGTCAAGCCGAATAGCCATTCGCGGCAGTCGGCGCTCCCGCTGGCCGGCCGGCCGGCCAAGATCCCCGCGTTTGATAACCCTGCGATCGTGGAAGGCCGGACGGTCTACCGCTCGACCGTGGTCGATCCGAGTTCCTACGGCCACGACGTTCTCAAGAGCGGGTTCAACAGTTCGAAGATTGGGAAGGCCGTCACCAAGGGACGCTGGAAAGGCTTCCCGATCTACACCCTGACGCTCGAGGAGCGCGCGACATGCCCGACCTGGTGCCGGCATTGGCGCTCCTGCTACGGCAACTCGATGCAGCACGCGCACCGGCTCGACCGAGGGGCGGCGCTGGAGGCCCGGCTGGAGCAGGAAGTCCGCTCGCTCGGCCGCAAGCATCGCCGCGGCTTCGTGGTGCGCCTGCACGTGCTGGGCGATTTTTATTCGGTCCCCTACGTCGCTCTCTGGCAGCGGCTGCTGGCCGAGGTGCCGCAGCTGCATGTCTACGGATTCACGGCTCGCTGGGACGCGAAGCGAGATCCGATCGCCGCGGCGCTGGTGCGCCTGGTGCTGGCGAACTGGGACCGCTTCGCCATCCGATTCTCCGACGCCCCGATTGACGAGTGCTCGACCGTCTCGATCGAGACCCCGCTGCAGGCGCCGGCTGAAGCGATTGTCTGCCCCCAACAACTCGGGCGCACCGAGGCATGCGCGACGTGCGGCCTCTGCTGGCAATCGAAACGTCCGATCGCGTTCATCACCCACTGATCAACCTGGAGAAACATATGACAACGCCTGCCGCCGACAGACCAAATGAGCCGACACAGAGCGCGCTCGATGCCTACAACCTCTCACGTATCCGGGCCGCTCAAGCCGAAGCGAAGGTCGCCAACGAGTCCAACAATTCCGTCAAAAACCGGCTCCGGGGCGTTTTCGCGATCACCTCGCAGCAGGGCATGAACAATGACGCCGCCAAGCTCGCGATCAGGCTGCTGGAGGGCGGCGACGAAGTAATCGACGCCTACTGCGCCGAGATTGAGAAAGCCGGCATTTATCTCGGCTTGCTCGGCAAGACGTTGAGCCCGCGCCAGTACGAGCTCTTCGGCATGCGCGGACAGGGGCCGACACCGGAAGACGAGCGCGCCAAGCGCGAGGGTCGCGCCGCCGGCTTCCGTCTCGATACCGAGCCCGGCTCCAAGGAATCCGACAACCCGTACGAAGTCGGCTCGATCAAGGGGCAGGCATGGCTGTCGGCATTCCGTCAGGCCCGTTCGGAGCGCGACGCCATCATGGCCATGCCGCAGCCGACGCCCGAAGGCGGCGAGCAGCCGAAAGGCGACGACGGCGACGAGGCCTGACCGTTCGAGATGACCGGCAGCAACCGCCGCCGGAAACCATGGAGAGAAGCCGTGAAGAGCAAGCCGTTCCTGTACGAACTGAAAACGATCGTCAGCATGATCGAGAGCAACGAGAAAGGCACGGTGATCGGCCGCGCTGAGTATCAGGATCACGTCAATAGCTATCTGGTCCGCTATCGCGCCGGCGACGGCAGGCAGACCGAAAGCTGGTTCGACGAAACCGCGATCCAGGTCGCCTGATCGCGATGAAGATCCTGGGCTTAGATATCGCGACGACAACGGGCATCACGCTGCTCGACGGCGATCGCTATGTCTGGGCCCGGGCCTTCCATTGGGAGGGCAAGAACTCGGGACAAGTCTTTCGGCATTTCCGGAAGACGCTGTTCCAGATTGTCAAGGACAACCAGGTCAGGCACGGCGCCGCCGAAGAGCCGCTTCGTACCGACATTGAGCTCAAGGGGAAGCCAACCGAGGAAAACCCGGAGCCTGCGACGACGCGCCCGCCGATGAAGACGTTTCAGCGGATCTACGGGCTGTGCGCGATCGCCGAAGAAGTCTTTGCCGCCCATGACGTCCCGTTCATCTACGTCAATCAGGGGACGTGGCGAAAGGCGTTCACCGGCAACGGGCGCGCCACCAAGGAAACGTCGCTCGGTTACGCCCAACTGATCGACCGAAACATCACTTCCCTCGACGCCGCCGAGAGCCTCGGCGTGGCCTGGTGGCTCCGTGGCCATCTGGATCCGCGCTTCGCAGCGCCGCGCGGCGATCTCTTTGAACCGACGCTTACCCCAACCCGAAAGGAGACCCCGTTTTGAAAGCCGTAATGGAACAGGCCGCGCTGGCGAAACTGCTCGGCCGCATCTCGCGTGCGGTGGAGCAGCGCAACACGATCCCGATCCTGAGCAACGTCCTGGTCGACATCAGCCAGGACAAGCTGACGATCAGGGCCACCGACCTCGACCTCGAGGTGGTCGACTCGATCAGGGCCGAGGTGGCCGAGAAGGGGTCGACAACCGTGCCGGCCCGGCTCTTCCACGAGATCGTCCGGAAGATGCCCGCCGGTTCGCAGGTGACGCTGGAGCAGACCGGCGACTCCACCGCCGTCGTCAAGTCGGGGCGTTCGCGGTTCACGCTTCAGACGTTGCCCGTCAGCGACTACCCGAACCTCTCGGTCGACGACCTCAATGTCAGCTTCACCGTGACCGGAAAGGATCTGCGGCGGCTGGTCGATCGGGCTGCCTTCGCCATCTCGACCGAGGAGACCCGCTATTACCTCAACGGCATTTATTTGCATGCCGTGAAGCAGGGGAACGTCGCCACGCTGCGCGCCGTCGCCACGGACGGGCATCGCCTGGCCCAGGTCGAATACCCGCTGCCGGAGGGCGCCGCCGACTTGAAGGGGATCATTGTGCCCCGGAAAACGGTCGCCGAGATCACGCGTCTCTTCGACGCCGGCGATAACGAAATCCTTGTCGAGGCCTCCGGCAGCAAGATCCGCTTCTCGGCCGGCGACATGGTGCTGACCTCGAAGCTGATCGACGGCACGTTTCCGGACTACGGCCGCGTCATCCCGCAGAACAACGAGAAGAAGATCGCGGTTGTCTGCAAGGACATGCTCGCCGCCACTGATCGCGTCGCGACGATTTCCAGCGAGAAGGGCCGCGCCGTGAAGATGACGCTCGGCGCCGGTAAGATCACGCTGAGCTGCTCGAACCCGGACGCCGGCTCCGCGACGGACGAACTGGAAGCCGAGTACGCCGGCGATGCGATGGATATCGGTTTCAACAGCCGGTACCTGCACGACATCTTCATGCAGATCCAGGGCGAAACAGTCAGGCTGGATCTCGGCGACCCGGGCTCGCCAGCGCTGCTGCGCGGTAGCGATGAGTCGATCCTCTACGTCCTCATGCCGATGAGAGTGTAGCCGATGACCGTCATCAAGCACGATGAGCGCAAGCTGGAAGCCGAGCTCTTGCGCATCTTTAAAAGCCACGGCGTGCCGGCGCTCAATATCGAGGGTGTTCAGCATATCGGACTGATCTCCGTCCGACAGGTCGGAGACAAGGGCGGTCCTTACGTGCCCGGCGCGCCGCCCAATTCGGTGGCGGTCGCGGTGCCGACGCTGGTCCGGGATATCTTGGAGGCGCTGAGTTGAGCCGTCGCAAGATCCTCGTTGCTGACCTTCTCTGCGGCGCCGGTGGCTCGTCCACCGGCTGCGCGCGGGCTCTCGCCGAGCTCGGGCTCGAGATGGAATTGGTCTGCGTCAATCATTGGGGCATCGCGATCGAGACGCACAAGAAGAACCATCCGCTCGCCCGCCATTACTGCGAAGACATCGCCGCCGTCCGGCCGCACATCATCGTTCCGGAAGGCTACCTCGACCTGTTGATGGCGTCGCCGACGTGCACCCATCACTCCGTCGCACGCGGGGGCAAGCCGACCTCGGACCAGCAGCGCTCCGACCCTTGGCACATCATCACCTGGCTGACCGAACTGCGCGTCAAGCGGTTGATCATCGAGAACGTCTGGGAATTCGTGGGATGGGGCCCGGTCGATCCGCGGACCGGCAAGCCGATCAAGAGCCGCAAGGGCGAGTATTTCGCCCTCTGGATCGACACGATCCGCCGGCTCGGCTTCGAACCGGAATGGCGGAAGCTCAACGCCGCGAACTACGGCGACGCCACGACTCGGCAGCGCTTCATCTTGAAGGCGCGCAACGACCGCAAGATCGTTGCTTGGGCCCCGCTGACCCACGCCAAGCGAGCCGACGACACGTTGCTGTTCCCGGGCATGAAGCCGTGGAAGCCGGCACGCGAGATCATCGACTGGTCGCTCAAGGGCCGGTCGATCTTCAACCGCTCGAAGCCCTTGGCGCCGAAGACGTTGGCCCGGATCTATGCCGGCGCGGTCAAGTTCAACTGGCCGGAGCCGTTCCTCGTCGTTCTCCGCAACCACATGGACGGGCAGAGCCTCGACCGGCCGCTGCCGACCGTTGCTGCAAACGGTCTCCACATGGCGCTGGCCGAGCCGATCCTGCTGAAGCAGAACTTCAGGCGGGACGCGCAGACCGTAGACGACCCGGCACCGACGGTGATGACGCAGGCTCGCATTGGGCTCGCGGAGCCCATCGTCTGCGGGAACCGGACAAACAACACCGCCAAGAGTGTCGACGAGCCCGTCGGCGGGATCACCACCACGACCGGCGGCGGCCAGTTCTTTGTCGAACCGGTCATCATCAATGGGCGGAAGAACAACAAGGCGAAGGGCGTTTCGTCCGAACCGGCGCCGACTTTGGACACCAAGGGTGGAGTCTGGTTGGCTGAGCCGCTCGTTCTCAGCACCGGAAGCGGCGCGGCGCGGCCCGCGGACGATCCGCTGCCGACGATCACCACCGGCGGCGCCGGATCTGATGACCCGGGCTGCGCGCGGCCGATGCTGGTTTCTCCCGTTATCTCGTTCGATCAGATGATGGCCGAGATCAACGGTAGCGCGGTTGAGCCGTTCATCCTTAATCGTCATGGCGACGGCTTCGCCGAGACCCGGGCGCACTCGATAGGCGATCCGGCGCCGACCGCGAACTGCGACGGCGGCGGATACCTGGTCGAGCCGTTTGTCCTGTCTCGCCATGCCGGCGGGGCGCCGCGGTCAGTCGAAGAGCCCACACCAACCCAGGTCGCGAAGCAAAGCCACGTACTGATCTCGCCGTATTACGGCTCGGGATCTGGCGAGACTTGCAAGAGCGCCGAGGAGCCGTTGGACACCGTCACGTCGAAGGGGCGGTTCGGCATGGTGGTGCCGGTCACCCACACCCAGGGCGGCAACGCGGCCCGCGACGTCGCCGATCCGCTCCCTACGCTGACCACGGCGAAGGGCGGCGAGTTCGCCATGGTTATGCCGGTCACCCATCACGACCACAGCGACCGCGTCCGCGATCTCGGCGAACCGATCCCGACGGTAACGACGGCCGCGCGCGGCGAGCTCGCATTCATCGCGGCGCAGTTCGGCGAGCGGGAAGGTCAGGCGCCGCGGGTGCACGATATCGCAGAACCTACCCCGGCGATCACTGCCACAGGCCACGTCAACCTCGTTGAGGCGACGCCGCAGTACGACATCCTCTTCCGGATGCTTGAGCCGCACGAGCTCGCCGCGGCCATGGGCTTCAACGAAGACGAGGCCGAGTACGAATTCGCCGGCACCAAGACGCAGAAGATCAAGCAGATCGGCAACGCAGTCTCGGTGTCGCTGATGAAGGCCGAGGTCGCCGCGATCATGGCGGATGCCGCGGCCAAAGCAAAACCGGAACCGGCCATCGTCAAGCGCGCTGCGAGTGCCTGACATGGCAAAGACGAAGCCATTCGCTACCGAGGTCGCGTTGTGCAAGCGGTTCATCTCCTCATTGCCCGAGGGATGGACCGCTTATCCGGAGACGTGTGGGTGGGACATCCTGCTCGTCCGCAATGCGGATGGCTTCCAGATCGGCGTCGAGGCAAAGCTTCGGCTCAATACCGACGTCATCAGCCAGGCGCTTGAGGAATACGGGGCCTTCTACGCCGATCATCCCGGACCAGACTGCCGGGCCGTCCTGGTGCCCGCCGACTCTCAGGGCGGGTTTGACCGCATTTGCCGCTACATCGGTCTGACCATCATCTATGTCCGGTCCGAAGCGGAAATGAAGCCGACGTCGGCCTATGCAAACCGTCCCAGCAAGGTGTTCGAGCCGAGCCTGCCGGGTGATCGGCACGGCATCAACGAGAAGGAATGGTACGAGTGGGCGCCGGCAAAGCGGCACCCGTTGCCGGATTACGTTCCTGATGTCGACGCCGGCGCGCCGTCGCCGGTCCAACTGACAAGCTGGAAGATTGCAGCCATCAAGATCGCAATCATTCTGGAGAAGCGCGGCTTCCTCGTCCGCGCCGATTTCAAGCACGTCAACATCGATCACCGCCGCTGGCTGCCGTCCGCCGCCGGGTGGCTGAGGCTGGACAACGGTGTCTACCGGGGCGCGCCTGGCTTCCCGAATTTCAAGGCGCAGCACCCGCGGGCCTATGACGAGATCGCCGCGGACTTCGATCACTGGAAGCCGGCGGACCCGCTGGCGCCGTCGCCGGTCGCCGCGCCCGAACCGAAACAGGAAAGCTTGCTATGACGGAACGCATCAGGTGCTGCATCCCGGGCTGCGGGCGGACCTTCAAGCGCGAGGCCGGCGATGCCGAAGGCGTGAAGATAATGTGCGGCCGCCATTGGCGGATGGGCGACCAAGCCATGCGCGACCGCCACAAGCAGTTACGCAAGCGCGCGCGGTGGTTTGAGCGCCGATGGGAGAGGCGGCAGAACGCGATCGCTCGGTCGCCGAAGCTCCAAAAGTTCGGAAACGCGTGGGATAGAGCAGCGGCTGCCTGCAATGCGCTTTGGGAGCGCATCCAAGCGGATGTGACGATCAAGGCGGCATTCGGCGCCGAGGACGCGCCGCGCCGGCGACGGAAGGAGCCGGCGTGACGATTCACTACCATGGCACGCCGCTATCCCCGCGCGCTGAGCTCTTGAAGATGGCGGGCAAGTGCTTCTGCGTGCCGTATTCCGACGCGCGCGACGCGGACACCTGCCTCACGATCGGGCAGGCCGTCATGTTCGACAACGGTGCCTTCAGTGCCTTCACCCAGAAGAAGCAGTTCGATCGCGCAGGCTACATTCGCTTCCTCGAGCCGCGATTGGCACCGCCGCACTGGGCAATTCCGCCGGACGTAATTGATGGCAGCGTCGACGAGCAGCGCGCAGGACTGGCGGACTGGCCGTACCCCGGTGCCCTGAGTGCGCCGGTCTGGCACATGGCGCTTCCAATCGACTGGTTGTTGGAACTCGCCGATGCTTGGCCGCGGATCTGCTTCGGTTCAACGAGCCAGTATTGGCAGGTTGGTTCTGATCTCTGGTGTCGCCGGGCCGATCAAGCCTTCAACGAGTTGGCAAAGCGCCACCAACACCTGCCGTGGATCCACATGCTGCGCGGCATGTCGCTCTCCGGCGACCGCTGGCCCTTCGCCTCCGTCGACTCTGTGAACGTCGCTCGCAATTTCAAGGATTTCAATCTTGACCCCGAGCGCATGGCGAGGCGTCTCGACGCCGTACAGTGTAACGGCGTTTGGACCGTTCAGCCGGAACAGCAGGATATGTTCGCGTGAAGAACAAGAACGGTTTCCGCGGAGTCAGGAAGAGCAACGACGCCTGGCGTGCCAAGCCATACTTCGCGCGGCTTCGCGTCGGCGAGACCGTGATCTATTCCGAGCGTTGCGCCACCGCAATCGGCGCCGCGATCGAGTACGACACGCTGGCGCGCCAAGCGCACGGTTCCAAGGCCGTCCTGAATTTCAATGCGAGGCGGCCGTGACGCGAGAAGACACCGCCGAGATCAAGAAGCGCCTGAACGAGATGCTCGAACAGGTGCTGAAGCATTTCTGGCCCGGTCATGTGACCAAGGGCAAACTGGCCTATTGCGCGCCGGCGTCGCCGAAGGATCTCGGTTCATTCGTCGTCTATCTGGGCAAGATCGGCAAGTACGACCGCGGCGCCTGGGTCAGGAGTTCGGCCAGCATCGGCGGCGACGAGATCAACCTGTTCGCCTACGGATTGACGGGCAATCACCGGGCCAATGCCGAGGTGTTCGACCGGGCCCGCGAGTTCGTCGGGCTCGATCGCGCCCGCGAAGAGACACCGGAAGAGCGGAAGCGGCGAGAAGATCGCGAGGCCGACGCTGCCGAGAAGCGCGCGGCGGATGAGCGGCGGGCCGCCGAGCATGTGCAGGCGCGCCAGCGCACGGCCGCTGAGATCTGGGCGGAAGGGATTCCGATCGCCGGCACACACGCCGAGGCGTATCTGCTGGCCCGCGGCATCCCAGTGCCACCAGACGGTTGGGATGACTGTCTCCGCTTCCACCGCAGTGTGGCCTATGACCTCGACACCCGCCTTTCGTTCCCGACGCTGGTCGCACGCGTTGACGACGTCTTCGGCGACTTGACCGCCATTTGGAAAGTCCATCTCGACCCGGCGAAGGCCGCCAAGGCGCCAGTCGAGAAGGCGAAGATCGGTGCCGGGGCAGCTGCCGGCGGCGCCGTGCGGATCGGCGGCGTCGCCGCGCACATCGGCCTGGGCGAGGGCCTCGAAACCTGTCTCGCCGCGCGCGCGCTGATCAAGTATCGCCGCCCGGTCTGGGCCGGCCTCAGCACCAGCGGCGTCGCCGGGCTCGAGCCGCCGATAGAGGTTGAACGGATCACGTCTTTCCCGGACGGCGACAAGCCGTGGCGGCGCCAGGACGGGGATCTGGTGCTGGCCGAACCCGCCGGCCGCGCCGCGGTGCGCAAACTTCATGAACGCATGGTGGCGCTCGGAAAGCTGCACGACAGCCAGCCGGAGCCACGCATGCGGACCGACTATCTCGACATCTGGAATGCGCGACTGCGCGCGGAGGCGCTATCTTGACGGTTCGAATTCTCAATGGTGATGCGCGTGCCGTGGTGCGGCTGCTGCCTTCCAACTCGGTGAATGCCTGCGTCTGCTCACCGCCGTATTTCCGGCTGCGCGATTACAAGATGGCCGGCCAGATCGGACTCGAGAGTTCGCCCGAGGCCTATATCGCGGAAATGGTCGAGCTCTTCCGCGAGGTGCGGCGGGTGCTGCGCGATGATGGCTCGCTCTGGATCAACATCGGGGACTGCTATGCCGGTTCCGGTCGCGGCGGCAATCCGGCGGCTGCCTCGTCGACGCTGCTCGGCACCCTGCAATCGCAGGAAGCGTCCATGGTGGTGCGGCAGAACTGGGAGATCGGTGCGAGTTCGAGGACCGCGGCGCAGACCGAGCGTGGCAGCCGCGTGCCGGCCGGCATCCAGGCGAAGGCCCAGGGTGAGGGCGCGATCGGGCGAGCGTGGGAGCCGCCGCCCGGCGGGCTGAAGCAGAAAGACCTGATCGGGATTCCGTGGATGCTGGCCTTCGCGTTGCGCGCCGACGGCTGGTGGCTGCGCAAGGACAACATCTGGGCCAAGCCGAACGGAATGCCTGAGAGCACCCGCGACCGGTCGACCACGGCGCACGAATACGTGTTCCATCTCACGAAGTCGGAGACCTATTACCACGGCTACGACGACGTCCGGCTGCCGGCGGCCCCAGAGTCGGTGACGCGCTTGGCCCGCGCTATGCGTGACAAGCTGGGAAATGATGGCGACCTGGTCATCAGCGGGGGAGGATACGCTCCAGAGGGACAGCCGCCCCATGCAGGCGCTCGGAAGCGCGATCGCCAACGGGGGCACGGCCGCCGCCACGCCGGCTTCAACGATCGCTGGGACGGCATGTCGGTTGCTGAACAGCGCGCGAACGGCGCCGCGCTGCGCTCGGTTTGGTGGGTGGCGCCCGGCGGGTTCAACGATGAGTTCTGCACGAAGTGCCGCAGGTTCTATCCCAGCGCTGAGCTCGGCCGCCTCCGGACCGAAAAAGTTGAGCGCGACGGCCGCAAGCTGACGCATCGCTTCTGCGAGTGCGGTTCGCACGAGGACTGGCTCAACCATTTTGCCGTAATGCCGCCGGAACTGGCAGCAGTGTGCATCCTCGCCGGCGTGCCCCAGGGCGGCACTGTTCTCGACCCGTTCGCCGGCGCTGGCACCACCGGCATGGTCGCGGATCATCTGCAGCGCGATGCGATCCTGATAGAGCTCAATCCCGACTATGCCGAGATGGCCGCCAAACGGATCGGCGCGAGCCATCCGATGCTGACCTCCGTCGAGATCGAGGCGGTGCCGGCATGATGCGGTGGTGCGCCAGCAACAGGGCCGATCCAGTCGCGCGCGCGATCGCCGATCGGCACTACAATCGCCAGACCGTCGGCGCCGAGCAGTTCGTGCCGCCGGGCCGCTGTTGCGTGCTGGTTGAGGATACCGCACGAGCATTTTGGGTCACGTCCTGGCCGCTCCCGGAATTCGTGAAACATGATTGGCCAGGCGCGTGGATTTGCTCGGCGTTCCGCAGCGAGGATGCCGGCGGGTCGGTCGAACTCGTCACGCAGGCATTGTCGGCCACGCGCGCAGCCCTCGGTGAGCCGCCGGCGCTCGGCCTTGTCACGTTCATCGATCACCGGCAAGTCAAGCCGACGATGATCCGAAGCCACCCAACATGGGGATGGGTCTGGGTGAAGGCTGGCTTCCGATACGTCGGACAGACGAAGGCAGGACTGCTCACCTTCCAGATCCTGCCTATCGACATGCCGCCGCCGATGCCGGCGAAGCAGCGGCTACCGCTTGGGCTGCCGCTATTCGATGAGGCACTGGCATGAGCATCCAAGTGATCTGCGGCGATTGCCGTGACGTGCTGTCGGATTTGGAGGACGAGTCGGTGGACCTGGTCCTGACCGATCCGCCCTATGGAGCGACGAAATTGAGATGGGACCGTTGGCCTCGAGGGTGGCCAGCGAGTGTCAGAAGAGTCCTGAAAAAGACTGGCAGCATGTGGGTATTTGGCACGCTGAAGATGTTCCTCGAGCAACACGACGAGTTTGACGGTTGGTGCATGGCGCAAGATGTCGTTTGGGAGAAGCACAACGGGTCTGGGTTTGTGAATGATCGATTTCGCCGTGTTCACGAAACCGCTGTTCAATTCTACCGGTCAGACGCGCGCTGGGCTGACGTTTACAAGATGCCGCAGTTCACAAACGATGCGTCTGCTCGCCGCATCCGGCGGCGCGGTCGCCCGGCGCACCTCGGCGAGATCGGTGACCAGGACTACAAAACCTTCGAGGGAGGACCGCGCTTGATGAGGAGCGTCCAATATGTCCGCTCCGAGCACGGACAGGCGTTCCATCCGACCCAGAAGCCGATGGGTATTGTCGAGCCGTTGCTTCTCTATTCGAGCCCGCCTGGCGGAATCGTCCTGGATTGCTGCGCCGGCAGCGGCACCACTGGCATCGTTGCGTCTCGTCACGGCCGCACAAGCATTCTGATCGAGGCAGATCCCGAGATCGTAGCCGCGATGCAGCGTCGCCTTTCGCAAGATCATTTCAAGTTCGAGGTGCCGGCATGAACAAGCGGCCAGCCGCCGCGCCTGATAGGCCGACGCAAAACGTCCGTGCCGAAGAGGCGATCATTGGAAAAATTTTAGGGGCGGCCGAGAATTTCTGGGCCGTCTCCGACCATGTGTCGGCGGACCAGTTCACGGTTCCCCACCATCGCCTGATCTTCGCGGCGGTCGAGGACTGCTGCCTGAACGGCGCCGGCCCGACGCTGTCGCTGCTCGAGGCCAAGCTCCCGACGGAATTCGAGGGTGTCGGCGACACGGAGGCCGTTCTCCAGATCCTGATCGAGAAGGCCGCGGACGTCGGCAGCGCGCTCGATTTCGTCGACGACATCGTGCTGGCGTGGCGGGAGCGCGCCCGCATCGAGCTCGGCAAGGTCGCCACGGCACCGAACAAGACCTTCGACCAAACCCGGCAAGACATCGACGACCTGCTGCGCGTCGTCGACGACCATGACCGGGTTCGGCATGCTGTCAGCCTGGCTGACGCCGCCGGAACGGCTATGGCCAAGGCCGGCGAGGCCTATGAGCACCGCGGCAAGCGCGCCGTCGGCGTGCTCACCAAGATCCCGGAATTGGATGAAGTCCTCGGGCCCATCGTCGGCGGGACGACCGTCACGCTGGCCGCGCCATCCGGCCACGGCAAATCGGCGCTGATGGCTCAGATCCTGCGCGACAATGCAGGACCGTCGCTCGACGAGTCGAGCATCTTCCCGGGCTTCTCCCTGAGCCTCGAAATGTCCGCGGAGCAGATCGCATACCGCGACATCGCGTCGCTGTCCGGCGTCTCGGTCAAGAAGCAGATCAGCGGCGACTTCAACCAAAAGGAATTCCTCGACATCCGGCGGGCAAAGGAACAGCTCGAGTCGATCCAGGTATGGGTCCAGGACCGCAGCCGGATGACGATCAAGCAGATCGGCGACGAGTTCCGCAAGGCGAAGCGCCGCTACGGCGTCAGGCAGTTTTGCATTGATCACCTGAAGCTGGTCGAGCCGGAACAGGAGCATTGGAACGTTGTCCGGACGGTCGAGTATGCGTCCGCCTACACCAAGGATCTGGCGAAGGAACTCGACGGCGTTGTTTGGCAGCTTGCGCAACTGACCCGCGAAGGCCAGCGGGCGCCGAGTTGGAAATTCGGCAGCGGCGACATCTACGGCGGCGGCCTCATCGTTGAAAACAGCGACATCATCGTTGGCGTCACCATTCCCAAGATCTGGCTCCGCGACAACGAGCCGGAGCCGGCATCAGAAGACAACCCGAAGGGAAGAGAGCAGCGCGACCGCTGGCTTCGGGAATACGACATATGGAAGGACAAGGCGGCGTTCGCCGTGTTCAAGAACCGTAGCGGCACCGGCTGTAAGTGGAAAGAGGTCGACTTCAATGGCCCGCGGATGATGTTCGGGGGCAACGCAAACAGAGAGGAGATCCCGTTTTGACCACGAAGCTTGAAATCTCAGTCGACTGCTGCTTTTGCGGCAAAAACCATCGCACTGAGATTGTCCTCCCACCTGGTTGGGAGCATCGAACCGGCGGAGTCGACAGCGAGGTCGGATTTTGTCCCGACCACGCAAGGGTCGCAGCCTTCGCTGACGCGCAATGCCCGGGCTGTGTCGGCGGTTGGGGCGACTGCCCAATGTGGCGGGCGTTCGCCTTCAGTCACGATCGATCGATTGGTCCGGAGGATTACCAGGCGCTCGAGGCTGGCCAATGCCCGCGGCGCGTCAACGGCACGATAAGCATCGACCGCGCTCGCGGAACGATGACGGATCTCGACCTGAGCGACCAGGCAACCGTCGAGGCCGGAAAGGCTTTCGCGCAGGCGATCCGCGAATACGTCGAGACCTATCCCGCGCGCGGATAGATCGACGGTGGACGGCGCTCCAACTTTCCGCTTGCAGTCGTAGACAAATCACCTCCGCAAAACATATCCGTGATTCTGCGTGGAGGATGGAATGTCTCAAGCACAGATCACGGATGTCGCACCGGTACACGTCGACAAGGAGCGCGATCGCCGAGCCCGTGCTTTCATGCGCGACATCCGGCGCGCGCGGCCGATGGAGTCGTACAAGGGGCTGACCTATGAGGGGCAACTCCTGTTTGAGGAGACGCGACGCCGGCAGCGCATCGTCCAGGAACTCGTGGTCGAGTACCTGATGGACCGCGACACCGAGGGCGCTCGTCGTGTGAAAGAGGCGCTGCATCGGAACAAGCTGTTCCAGCAAGGCTTCCGGAGCGGGACAACTGACTCCGTCGATCCCCTGAATCTCTGGGGCAAGCCACTCACCAAGAAAGAGCAGAAGGCGGCCGATGAAGCCGAGCGCCTGGCCAGCGGTCGGCGCAAGCACACCATCCCGGACCCGCAAAATCCAAGGCTCAACGTGCTGGTCGACACGGTTCGTGCATCGCACCTCAATCTCACGGAGTCCAAGAAGCGCGGCGCCGCGGATCCCGAGGACAAGCTGCGCCAGAGCGCCGCGGATCGCTTTCGGCGCGACTTCGATCTGGCCACCTTCCATGGGTCGCGCGGCTTCGCGCTGCAGGACAAGGTCGATGGTGGCGGCGGCGGCTCGCCCTCGCACACCATCGCCCTCGAGGCCAGCGGACGGCTCAGGGAAGTGGAACGCCGGCTCGGCCGCCGGCAGTTCGACATCCTGCTGGTCAGGATCGGGCTCGAGTGCAGCAGCGAGGACGTCCGGATGCATGGCGGCGAGGAGCACCGCACCAACAATTCGGACTTCCGGGTCGCGCTGAACGCGCTGGTGAAGCTTTACGACGGCGTCGAGATCGTCGACCGGACATGGGACGCGGTTCGGCGGCTGAGGATCGCCGCCGGCATGGGCTTGCAGAAGTAGGGTTGGATTGATGTCCCTCGGACGGTTTGCCCCCAATAGCCGCGAGACGCCGCTGGAAACGAAACAGCGGGTTTGGCGTGAGTATGGTCTCCTCCTGCTCGATGTCGACAACGACGTGATGACATGGGACCAGCGCGAAATGGTGCGATCTATGGGCCGGAAGATGTTCGGGCCGCGGCGCGGGGAAAAGAAATGAAGCGGTCTCGAATTCCCACGCTGGGCCCGCGCGTTCCGACCCTCGACACCAGGAAGGTGAAGCCTCCGGAGAAGCGCGCGGACCCGCACTACCAGACTGCCGAGCACCAGCGGTGGGCGCTGCAGGTCAAGAAGCGCGCCGGCTGGCGCTGCGAGCATGTCGAGGATGGCGTCCGCTGCGAGCGCAGCCGGGCCAACGGCGACCAGATGTACGCCGATCATGTCGTCGAGATCAGGGACGATCGATCCCGCGCCCTAGACCTGAACAACGGCGCCTGCAAATGCGCCGAGCACAACGTCCGCAAGGGATTGCAGGCTCGAGCGGACCGGATGCGATCGTAGGAGGGTACTAATGGAAATCGCAAGGATCTCCGGCTGCAACAAGGTGCTGGAGGCGCCGAGGAACTGGGACGAGGAGAGGGATGGCAAGTGCATGGATCTGCCGATCCGCGTTGAGGTGCTGAATAATTCGCTGCCCTCGCTGTCGTCCGCGTGGATGCCGACGGCGGAAGAGTTGGCCCGGTTGAACGCCGGCGCGCCGGTGCACCTCCGGATCATCTCGCAGAGCCATCCGCCGGTCATGCTCGAGGTCGGCGAAGTCCCCACGGACGCAGGTTAGGAGTCGGACCGATGCTGCTCTATCGCTACGAATACGATCTCCAAAGCATTTACTCCACGCAGTCGCAGGGATGGTTGCGGCGAGAGTTAAACAGCCGAATTGCGGACGGTTGGCGACCGATCAGCGTTGCTGGCCGATCGCAAGAGGCAATCGTGCTGTTGCGCCGGCGCCGCTGGTTCTGGCAAAGGTCGCCGTCATGAGCAGGGAGCCGTCACCGCGCGCCGACGCGCTGCGCGCTCAACGCGAAGCCAGGTGGGAACGGATGCAGGCGCAGAAGCGGGAGCTCGATGCCCTCGACGCCGCGGCCGCAGCGAAGGACGCGCCGCCGGCGCCAGCGGCGAAGCGAGCGCCGCCCAAGAAACGGCACGCGGCGAAGAAAAGGCGCAGCCGGGGCACGCAAAATCGATCGTAGCCGGGACTATTCCTCGATCTCGTCGTCCGCCGGCATCTGCCGAAGCTTCTGGTACGGGAATTTTCCGAGCTCGGGATGCAGCCGATCTTCTTCGATCATCGCCGCCGCCGCCATACGGGCGGTCCCGTGAGCGTTTGGCAGCGTCATCATGGTCAGCGCGATCGGCACCCAGGTCGGGATATCGTTCCCGCCGTTGGCCCATTTCGTGACGGTCGAAAGGTTCTGGCACCAGACACGGGCGAACGCCGGCACCGACATGCCCTGCTTCGCCAACTCGGCCTTGAAGTCCTCGGCCGAGATCTTGCGGTGAACAAATCTGGGGGGCGACATCTGAGAGTTCCTTTCCGGTTGGGCACAATCGCCCGGAATCGGCCGTAGCCGAGGGGGTAGCACAAAATCGATCGTAGCCGGGAGTCCCGGCCGATCAGGTGTAATCCAGCGGCGAGACCTGCTGCTTGCCGACGGTCATCACCGGCGGAATGACGCCGCCGCGCTTGATGGCGCCGAGCCATTGCGCCTCCGTTCCGGTGAAACCTGGTGCGGCCTCCACATGGTGGTCGGCAAGCCATTTGGCCAAGGCCTCGGGCGACGGGCAGGGCGGCGAAACCGGCGTGCCGGCGCTGGTGGTCTCGTACAACTGCCAGTGGGTGCGCTCCGCCTCCGGCCATGCCGGCATGCAGCGGGAAAGATCGGGCGCGGGTGCATCCGGGGCGGACTCAAGGAGCGGCGTATATCGACCCCAGGAATTGCGAGGGTGCTGCCAATCGGCGGGGACGCGGCGGACCTGCCTCATAGCACAGCCTCCTCAGCGTCGTGGGCTTCTTCGGCAATCTCGCGGTCGCAAGCCTCCCAGCCCTCACGTTTCTCGGTCAATGACTTGTTGGGGCGGCGTTTGCCGTCATAGCGCGCCCAGTATCCATCATCGAATGGGTGGCGCTCGCGCACGATCCAGTTCCGCGGCATGCTCGGTCTCCTTTCAAAATCGATCGTATCCGGGTGTCAAAACAGCGAGCCTTGTGCCGGCGGCGCAGTCGGCTCAGGTTTGAGCCGTCCGAGGTGTTCCACGGTCTCGCCTATGATCTGCTCGCGGTCGTCGTCGATCAGCAGCCAGCCGTCATCACCGCCGGCCGGATCGTAAACAACGAAGTCGCCGCCCCAGCGTTTGAAGAGGCGATCGGCCACCAGGCGCACGCCCGCGGGCACGTCGGTGGCGGCATCGAACTCGGCGCGAGTGGCAACCCTGTAGCCGGCCGCGGTGACTGTCTCTTCCCCCGTCATATCTTGCATGGCTCGGCCCCGAGCAAGTTCAGAAGCTCGTTCTGCAGTTTGCTGCGGCCGTAACTCATGCCGTGGTGGTGCCCCGCTTGATAGGCTTGCAGTGCCTCGGGCAAGTAAGCCAACGGAAATTCCGGCGAGAGATGCAGAAAGGCATCGCCGCAAGACCCGATCGCGAGCGCGCCATGTTCGTTGAGCCATGCTTCGAACCGCGTGTTGATCCGGCAGATTCCCTCGGCGTCGAACGCCGCGGGCCTTGCGCGGCCATCTTTGATCAGGCCTTCGGCTTTCTCCCGCCCAAAGTTTTGGTTCGAGTCCTGGCTGAAGGTGTGGCCTTCCACCTTGGCGCCGGCCTTGACGGTGACGAGCATGGGTAATTCTCCTTTCAAATCGGCCGTAGCCGAGGGGGTGATGGGAAATCAGTCGTAGTCGGGGCAGCCGCGCCTATGGCTTCGCGCGCGCTGCGACGTATGTCGCCTTGGCGAGCTCGCCGCGGATCGCGCGGCCGACGTCCGAATCCTCCATGGCGGTCAGCCACAAGCGTTCATCATCCTGGAGGACGGCCGCCCCGGCTTCCTCGAGGGTCTTGCCGGCCATGACGTGCGGCGCCATGCGAGCGATGAAGGCCTTCTCATCGTCGGTCAGTTGCCGGCCAGGCGGTGGCGAAGCCGGAGGCGTTGCGAACGCGCCGCCGAGCGCCTCGATGATGCCGGCGCGTGCGCCGTCGATTGGACCGGAGAAAGCAGCGCTCGAGGCGATCCGTGCGAGCTCGTCGCGACCGGCTGGTGTGATCTCGATCTCTCCGGGATCGACCCGGCGCGCCATGCCTCGATTGACGAGCACGCGCTCAGGGATGCAATCCCGGTCGGTTTGCCGGCCTTGGGCCAGGCGGGCGAGCAACATCCGCTCTTCCGAAGTGTATTCGAAACGGTCAGGCATGCTGTGTTCCTTTCAAAATCGATCGTAGCCGGGAGGGTTTGGAAATCGGTCGTAAGCGGGAGGGCGCAGCCGGGACTATCCCGGCGGCCCGTCGATCACGACCAACGCCGTGTTGACCATGGTGCCAGCAGCCTTGAAGGATCCCGCGGGCAGGGCGCGATACTCCACCGCGATCGGTTCGAGCTTCGCGCGCTGGCGCGGGCCGTCGGCACAGATGGCGACCAGGCGGCCGTTAGGCTTCAGAAACCGCCGCGCGTTCTCGATATGCTTGATATCGGCGCCGCGCTCGAAAGGCGGATTCATGATGATCCGATCAAACTTGTCCGTGACGCCGGCCATGTCGAGAAAGTCCGCATTGATGACGGTCATTTGCATGCCGGTGAAGCGGTCCGCCAATGCATGGCACAGCTTCGTGTTGATCTCGACCGCCACCACCTGCAGATCATTGGCGCAGTTGCGCGCAGCCTCGATCAGGGCGCCGGTTCCGGCGCTCGGCTCCAAGATGCGTTGCCCGGGCCGGATGTCCGCGGCCTCCGCAACGTCCGCGGCGAGTTCGTCCGACGTCGGGAAGAGTTGAGGCGCGACGACGACTTGCACGCCGCCGCCCTTCAACATCGCCCGCATGGCCTCGAAACTGTCCGCCGCGGTCGGCGCCGGCAAATCGGCCGTATCCGGGACCGGGGCGAGAACGCGCGGCCGCAGATCAGCCGGCACGGCCTCGGCCTCAAACGGCACGCCAGCCAGTCCGCAGAACTGCCGCCAGGCGGTCGCCTCGTCGTCGCACCAGTCGGTAACGTGCTGGCCGAGGCCAACACGGAATTGGCCGAGTCCGGTGATGATCTCCGCGCCGATGCGCTGCGCCTCCGCCTTGGCGTCGCCGAGGCGTCGCGGTTCTTCCGCGGGCGCATCCGGGGCCAGCGCCGGCGCGGCCTCGGGCTCGTCCTGGGCCGCGGCCTCGACCGGCGCGCCCACGATTTCGCCGACCGTGGCCAGCATGGCGTCAAGATCGACCGCGGGCGGCGCGACATACTCAGCCACAAATTCGGCCGGTTCGGTCGGCTCTGGTGCCGGCGCGATCTTGGGCGGATCGACGCGCTTTGCATCCGTGATGAAAACCTTTTGCGCCTTCCAGAACTCGCCGGGCGTCGGCATCTGGCGGACGCGGTGCGCGCCTTGGGTCTCGGTCGCCTTCACCGTGCCGATATAGGAGAAATCCGAGAACTGCCGGCGCGCCTTCCATTCGGCTTCAGTCATTTCGCGGAATCCCTCGCCGGGATAGTTGCAAATCGGCGGGAGCTTCGTGGCGGCCTTCGCCGCGGCGACGTTCTCGGCGGTCGGCGCGCGATAGTCGCGGACGCTTTCGACCTTCCAGTAAACGCCGCGCCCGCGCGATCCTGACGGGGCTGCGGTTTGAATGCTGGAAACCGAGCCGTTAGCGCCCTTGCTGACCTTCACAATCGTAAGCCAATCGTCGCTGCGGCGGGTTTGCACCTGACCACCAACGGCGAAGGCGAAACGGTCTGCAAGCGGGTTGGCAGTGGCCTCCGCGCCGATCTGCTCGGCCAACATCGCCCGTTCATAGGCCAGCCGGTTGTCATAGTGCGCAATCCAGCGCTCCCGCCGAGGCCCGCCGCGCTCCAGGCCAGGAATTGCGATAGCGGCGGCCTGGGCGGCGGTGATGACGTTCCCTTCAATCGCCGACCAAAGGCCCATCGGTCCCTCATACTGCGAGGCCGGCGGGTCGCGCGGATAGTCGGCCAGCGGAAACGACATCGACCAATAACCGCCGGTGTTGGCCACGGCCAAACCGGCCGCGCGCTGCTTCTCCGGGTCCGTGATGCCGGCGACGATCTGCCAGGCTTTCAGCTGCCTTTCGGTCTCGGCCTGCTGGCGCTCCAGCTTCCGCTTATCGGACTCAATGCCCTTGATGCGGCGATGACGCACCGCCGGCAGTTCCTTGTATTTCGCGTGGGCGATGGCGCCCTCGGCGCGGGCCGTCCAATATTTGGAAGTGTCCCACAGCTTGATTGCCTTGCGCATGCCGGAGTCCATCCGCTCCTTGTCCTTGCGTGCGCTCTTCTCGGAATGATGGCCGACCAAAATCGGCTGCCCCATCGCGAACCGCTCCGCGATCTGGTCCACGGCCTCGCGCGCGCGGTTAGCTTCCGACAGCCGCTTGTCGCTGTATTCGTCGAAACGGTCGGCGCGATCCTCGGCGCGCTCTACCAGGCTCTTGTCCTCGTCGCCGATCTCGCCGCACATCTCAATCAGCAGGTCTTCGCGTTCTGGCGTCCACATCGGCGCAACGAACAATTCTTGACGCGGCGCCCATTTGAAGCCGTGCGCCTTTACGCGCGCGTGCTCCTCGGCGTCGAGCCGGTGCGCCGGGTAAAGGCGCAGCTTGTTATCATCGGGCGAATAGGTGGCGGAATGCTGCATGTGTCTTCATCCTTTCAATTTGCGCACAATCGCGCGGGGGTTGTTCAATGAGTCAGATTGCCGGCGGTGTCAAGTGGCTATCGCTCGCACGCTCGCACCAGGGCGAGCGCCTTGCGGAGCTTCGCGGCGCGGCTCCGATCATCTCGCGCGGTTTGACGCGCGTCGTTTTCGCGGGCGTGCTCGGCGTCCGCTTCAGCCCAGCGGATTAGCTCCTCAATCTGGGTTGAGACCTCCGCCAGCTTTCCGTTTGTCGTCTCGCTCAAGTGCATGTGTGCTGCTCCTCAAAATCGGCCGTAGCTCGGGGGTGGAAAATCGATCGTAGCCGGGCCTATTGGGCCGTACCGACACGGGCGAGCGCCGCGGCGTGGTACTCGCTGCCCTCGGCGGCCTTTGCTTTTACGAATGCCTCGGCCTCGTCGTCGTGGCTCACGCCGTCACGCACAAAGATTGAGGACTCGGCGTCGGCCTGAATCTCAAGCCGGCCTGTGTCGCTGTTCTCGAAGAGGCCCCAGCCTTCCGAGCAGGCGCGGTCATCTTGACCGATGGGCTGCAGCGCGGGCGCAGCCGGGAGGCCGGCGGCGGCTCGGCGGTAGGCTTCGGAGGCGGCGTCAGCGTCGGAAACTGCTTCCGCAATCGTGCCGTCCTCGTCGTCGAACATGCCGCGCATCTGGCCAATCTGATGGGTGCATGCATCGAGCGCGCCGGCCAAGTCGCGGGCGATCTGGCGCCAGTCCTGGGCAGGCGCAACCGGGACTGTGCCGCCGATCATCTCCAGCTCTTCGACCCGGAAGAAGTCGCCGCGCGCCTCGCCGACGTGATGGAAATAGGCGTCTGCGGTCTCGTCGGCATCGGCCGGCCGTTCCTCGTCCATCCGCGCCGCCCAGTTCTCGGCGGCGATCTCGCGGCGCCAGGTCTGCGCGTCGTCCGTGTTGGCGTAGAGGCGCGTTTCGTCGCCGTAGCGGGTTTCGTAGATCGCGACCGCAAAGGGCGGAAGCGTCACGGACTGCTCTTCGATGATGCAAGGTCCGTCAACCGCATCTTCCCAGAGTTCTTTGATGTTCTCGGCGGTCGCCGCCGCGATCGCTGCCAGGCGCTCGGGTCTGCGGTTTTTGAGAATATCGCGGAGCGCTGCGCGCACGTAGTCCACGGCCTCGCCTTGGGTTGCGTGCACCGTGGTTTCGGTCCCGCAGTTGTCGCCTTCCGTGGTGCAAGTCCAAATCGTGATTGTGCTCATGATGGTGATCTCCTTGTGAAAATTAGCCGTATGCGAGGGGTGGAAAATCAGCCGTAGCCCGGAGGCTATCCCGGCATGTGATCGACGCCGGGCGCGCGAAGGCCAGGCGGATTGGCCCGGTTGAGTCTGTGCTGCATGTGTCGCTTTGCGCCCTCGGCGCTCTTCAGCGCCGCTTGCAGCGCTTCCAACGCTTTCGGGCTATCGGCGCCGCGCAACCAGCCGCGGGCCTTCTTCATCAGCGCTATTGCGTTGTTGAGTTGGATTGCATTGTCGCGTGTCGCGGGCTTAATCGTTCTCATGGGAGCGTCCTTTCGCTTTGCGCACTATTGCGCGGATGGTTGAGCGGCTGCGGCCAGGTCCGCGCGTCATCCACCGCGCAAAATCGGCCGTAGTCGGGAGGTGTCGCGCCGGCTGGGGAATCAGCCGGCGCCGGGGGTTACTCGGCGAGTTCTGCCAGCGTCACGCCATCGTGCGCGGCGTATTCGGCCATCAGTTCAAGCGCCCAATCTTCCGCCGCGCCGATCATTTCGCCATCGCCGCCGCCATGTTTCGAGTTGACGCGCGCGCAAGCGTCCGCCGCCCATCGCTCAAGACCGGGAATGTCGCCGTATAGGTCGCGCGCGCGATCCAAAACGGATTCCTCGGACAAGCAGGCGAGGCCGTAAATCCCGGCGATATGCTCGGCGTCGAAAAGCAGCGTCAATCCGTCATCGCGGGTTGAGCGCTGGCGAGCGTAGCGCCAGGCTACGCCGTAGCGCTGCAGCGCGTAGCGGATGCGCCATCGATACTTTGAGGCCTCGTTAACGAGCGCGGCGAGCGGCGAGCGGGGCAAGGTGAGATGCATAACGGTTCCTTTGTTCTGTGATGGGAAATCAGGCGGCGGCGGGGCGAAGCGGTTCAGCGGCGAGGCGCCGCCGATAGCTGCGCAACTCGCGCAGTGCACTGGCGACATAGGCGCGCGAGCGTTCGACGCTTATCATTAGGCACCATTTCGGAAACTCCCTGCAGCTGCCATCCGCATAAATCCGGATGACGGCCGCAGGAAAGTCATAGGCGCGGAAAGTCATTTCGGCGCCCTCAGCAATTGACACTGTGAAAGCCGGCCGCGCCCTTCAGTTTCTTGAAGCCAGGCGGGGAGCGATCGGCGCGGGCGATCCGCATTGAAACGCTCGCCGGCTTGCCGGTTGCCTCAATGCTCTTGCAGTAATCCGCGAATTCCCTTTCGGCGTCCGCGGCGCGCGCGATATCGACAACGAGGCGCGCCACGGGGCCGGCTTGCATGATGGACGTCAAGATGCAATCGCCCTGGACGGTTGCGGGGTGGCAATCGAGAATCAATTTCGGCATGTCGTTAGCTCCTTTGGTTTGCGCACAATTGCGCCGAGAAAATCGGCCGTAGCCGAGGGATTGGGGAAATCGGCCGTACCCGGGACTAGGCCGCGGCGGCTTGCTCGGCCGGCTTTTCCTCGGTTTGCGAGACGTCGAAAACCGGGACCAGGATAAACCGCACGGACTCCGCCACGGCCTCGGCCGCGGCGCCTTCCGCGCTCGGCGCCGCCGAGGTCTCGGCCGTCGCGCGCCGGCCGGACGGCGCGAAAATGTAGATTGCGGACTCGCCTTTGCGCACCACGCGACCGGCGGAAAGCCATTGATTGAAGCCGCCGAGCATGGTTGCGCCTTCGCATTGCATCGCCGCCAGCATGTGATTTTTCCCGGATATCGGCCGCGCGTCCGCGGTGAGGATCGGCGCGCGCTGCAGCCAAATCGCCTTCTGCTCTTCCGTCATGTTGGCAATCTGGCGCGCCAGCTGCGCGGCCTTCTCTTTGTTGGGATTCGGCTTCCGCATGGTCTGTTTTCCTTTCCGTTTGCGCACAATCGCGCGTGTTGCATTCCGTGAGGCCGAGGCGCGCCGCGGCCTAGTGCAGTTCCCAAGCGCGCAATTCGACGCTTGAACGCTTGCCGCGCTTGAATTCGTCGCAGCGGCGCGCGTATTCCTCGGCCTCGGCTGGAGTATCAAACCGCGGCGATAGCTCGCCCCAATTGTTGAATTCGCAGCGATCAATCAGGCGAAACTTTGCGCCATCGGGCAAGATATCGAATCCATAGGCTCGCATTGCTGGCGACTCCGACTAGCTGGCGCGGATCGCGCAGAAAGGCGCAACCGGGAGGGAAGGCCGAGGCGCGCCGAGCGATGACGAGGCCAGGAAGCGCGCGGCGCGGGAAGGCGCAACCGGGATAGGCGCGATCGATTTGGGCGCGGGCGCAACCGGGAGGGAATCGGCCGTATCCGGGAGGGAAGCCGACGCGGTTTCGACGCTGGCGGAATTGTCCGCGACAAGCCGCAACCGCGACGCCTCGGCCTCGGCTGCAGCTGCGCGGGCCTCGGCCTCTTGCTCGGCGCGCCGGCCGGCCTCGGCCTCGGCCTTTGCCGCGGCTTTCGCCTCGGCCTCGGCCGCGCGAATGATGGCGCGGCGCCGCGCTTCAATCTCCAGCCAGGCCATACCGCCGAGACGCGACCGATAGTCGGCAATCTGCGCGCCGAGCTCGGCCGCGTGATCCTCATTGGCGCCGGCCAAAATCTCGGCCTCGGCCGAGGCAATGAGGTAATGGCCGCGGTAGAAGTCGGCGCGCGTCAACTCGCCGGCCTCGGCGGTTTCCGGCAAGGCCGAGGCCTCGGCCGAAAGCGCGATATGATCGAAACGGCCGCGGCGGAATTCGGCCGTTCGCGCGTTGCATTCCTCGGCGGAATACTCGGCGCCGGCAACGTCACAGGCAACGGAAACGATGGCCGGAACCGCGACACAATCGGAACCAATGGCCGAGGCCTTGCCGAATTCCCGTGCGATCCGTGCCCGGTAGAAGGCAAAGGCAACACGCAAGCCGCGGCCGATATTGACCGGCTTGCCGGGAAGGGAAACTGCCGGCGCGCGTACCACGGCGCCGCAAGAGAACGTGACAACGATAATAGGCGATTTGCCTAGACGTTTGGTCGCGCTTGCCGGAATCACATAGTCCGCCCAATGATCGGCCGCGCCGTCCGGGATCTTGGCCGCGGCGGATCCGGCTTTCGGCGCCGGCAATGCGAGCCTAAGCAAATCGGCAACCGCGCGCCAGTTCGCGCAATCGGGATTCGCTGTTGCGTTGTCATACGCGACGATTGCGAGCGCGCGCCGTTCCGTTGCCTTTGCAGCCTTTGCCGCGATCAAATCAACCTGTTGCATGGTCCATTGTCCTTTCTGATTTGCGCACAATCGCGCCGAGAATTGAGGGAAGGCCGAGGCCAGGTCAGGCCGTTGCCTTGGCACGGCGCCGCGCGTCAATCGCGGCGCGTATCTCTTTCTTGAACCGCCGGGCATACCGGGCATTGAATGCGCGCAGTTCCGAAAAGGCGATATCGGCCGCGGCCTTCGCAAGCCGGTATCGCGGATCGAACTTAATTCGATCGGGCGTCAATCCCATCGGACCGCGCGCCGGAATCCCCATCTCGGCCGCAAGGCTTTCTGTCACGGCGCCGAGGCGCGCGCCGGCCGTTGTCATCCGGTTATCCAGCTCGGCCGCGGCGGCTTGGAATGCTGCAAAATCCATTTCCGTTACCCCATGCTTTCGTCAAAGCGCGCGGCCTCAAAGTCACGGCTTGCCTGTTCCGCCTCGGCGCCGGTCAACATGCGTTTGGAAGCGGGATAGTAGAACGCGCGCGTTCCTACCGGGATGAAACGGCCGTTGCGGTCATTGGTCGGATATTTGGTAATGATCCATCGCGGATCGCCGCCATATCGTGCCATTGTAGTCTGTCCTTTCAATTTGCGCACAATCGCGCGGGTTAGCCGGCCAGGTTCCTAGCTTCCCGGTTGAGCGCGGAAACCTCGCGACGAAACGCCGTGATTCCCTTCTCTCCGATATCGATCTTTCCGCCGGCCGGCGTCGGCAGATATCCGACATAACCGCGCGTGTTGAAATACAGCTGGCCGGTTCGCGCGCCGTTCAAGAGAACGTCATAGCGCGGTGTCGTTTCCAGCATTTGGCAACCGCGCCGGGTTTCCTGCAGTTCCAGTTTCCAAGGCATTGGCCGTTGTCCTTTTCAAGTTTGCGCACAATCGCGCGTTGGTCCGCTTTGGCGTTCCGTGCTGCGCAGACATGCTGCGCAGTGTCGCAACGTCAAATCAGGGGAAGGCCGGAAAGCCGGGAAAGCGTTTCCGCTATCGCGTGGGTTTCCGTGAGGATTCCGCAATCGGTAATCGCCAGCGCGCAACCGTCATGCTCGCGAGCGTAGACAGTCCAAAAAGCGGAATCGTCCGGCGCCTGATTCCCGTGCACGTAGCTTTCGCCAGCGGAATTGCTCACCATTTTGCATCCGCCAATTTCGAGCGAACGGAAGGCGGACCAATCCGGCGCCGTGTTGCCAGTGCAGCAATTGAAATAGACGGCGCCGTCTAGTGCAGTTTCCTGCACATGATCGTAAGCCGCGTCACAAGCCGCGCGGACCGTGAGGCCTCGGCCATAGGCCGCGCTCCAATCGAAACCGCGCAACCCGGAATGCTCCAGCGTCCAATTAAACTGGAGCGACATTTCCGCGCCGCATGCCGTCAACCATTGGTCAAACGTCCATCGCATTGGCGTATCCCTCAGAGGCACGAATTCAGAAACGAGCGCTTTCCGTTGCGCACCGCGGCGCGCCGAGTCCGCTTGTCCATCGGCCGGCGGTCGGAGTCATGCTTGCGATACTTCATAGCGGTTTCCTTTTCAGTTTGCGCACAATTGCGCGGTTTCGGCGGTTTGCCGGTTATGCCGTGACGTGCACGGCATAGGCTGCAAATCGCGTTAGTTGATACGCTCGCATGCGCCGGTTTTAGCATCCCAGCGTATCAGCATATCGTTTGCGCGGATCGAAAGGCCGCGGGACATGCGGACCGCGCGCGGCGCCGGCCGGCCGGTTGCGTGAAACCATTGGCCGAGGCAATAGGCAATGTGTGTTGCGCTACTCCAGAGGTGCGGATTTGTGGAATCCGGCGCGGCATATCCGGCCGAGGCGTACACGGTCAAATCATCAGGCTTTGCCATGTGCGTTATGCCTCAACCCGGGTTAGATCGCTGGCGTCGAAACGGTAGCGGTAACCGAGATAGCAACCGCGGATATTGCCGGCCGAGTCCAGCATATGCCGGGCCTCAACCGTAGCGGTACCGTCGCGGTGCGCGGTGCGAACGATGGCGGTAACGGTGACACCAGCGCTGCAAACATAGGTGACATGATCGCGCTTTTTGATTGTGGCGGTTGCCATTGTCGCGCGCTCCTCAGTTCGCGATTGCGAGCGCAAGCCGCGCGGTGCGAATATGGCCGAGGCGCACCGCGGAAATGGTTTCGTCCGCCGAGGCCAGGCATTCGGCATTGGACACAAGCCGCAATGCGAGTGTGAGGTTTCCAACCCGGATCGCCGCGGCCGCATGGTGCAAGAGGCTTTTCACGGTTGAGTTTGTCACTGTCTTACCTTTTCGATTTGCGCACGATTGCGCGGGTTGAGCCTTGCCGGGTTAGCGGCGCGGCGAACTGGAACGGCGCGCGCGGCGCCGGATCATGAGGCGCCGAGGCTTTGCCGGCGCATACAGGAAGGGAGCTAGGCCAGCCCAGCAAAGGGAATAGATCGCAGCAAAGAGGAAACCGGCCAAAGCCGGATTTGCGATGCAAGAGGAAATGAAAGCGTTCATTTCGCGGCCTTTAGATTTGCGCACAATCGCGCCTCACAAACCGCACATGCCTATAAAGCGCGGCGCGTGTCAATCCCCTAATTCGCTGTTCTGTGAAAAAAGATAGCCTTTAGCCCGGCCGGACTCACACTAGAGGGAATTGCGGCTCTATTCCTGCAGGATCGCGGCAATTCGGCCGAGGCGAAAGGCCTCTTGCATGGGTAGCGCTGGCGAAAGGCCGGCGGCGATGGCGCGACACTTCAGCGCCAGTTCAGCGCTACCGCCTTCCGCGCGCACCGCTGTAACGGTATTGGGCGAGATGAATAGCGCTGCAGCTGCGGCGCCATTGGATAGGCGTAGCTCTTCCTGCCAAGCCATGAATTCGGCCGCGCTGATTCGCATTGCGGCGCCGGCCGAGGCATAGGCGCGGCCTTTGCCGGCTTGCCTCGGCGCCGTCTTATCCGCCTTTGCTGCAGTCATTGGGTTTCCCTATTCCGTGAGTTTCAACAGTCCGTAAGCAATAGCTATCACAGAAGAGGGAGAGGCCGAGGCCGCGCGGCGCCGTCATGCACCGCCGAGTAGCGGAACCGGGTTTGACAGTCCGACTCCAGTTATGATTCAGAACAGGCATTCGGCGCAGTGTCACTGCAGCCAACCCGCCGCGGGAAGCCTCGGCGGGTTTTGCATTTCTGGCCTCGGCCTCGGCGGATCGATGCAAGGCCGCGACGTCAACCGCGCAACGCCACTAGCGCCAGCTATTCGAGACAGAAGCGCGGAAGGCTACCGCGCGCGCGGCGCGGCGCCAGCGGCGCCAGCATGTAGCCTGCAGGGTTGACACTAATCGGCCAGGCTACGCGCCTCGGCCTATCGCACGCCAGCGCTAACGACACGCCAACCCGCCGCAAGCCGGCCGGCCATGCTCGGCCAAGGGGTATGGGGTCGGAAAGTCTGGGAACCGGCGGGGGCACGGACCGCACGGGGGCTCATTCGCGCAATTTTTTTTGGCTGGCCGGAAAATTTGTCCGGAACGCCAAGAACGGCAAAGAAATTGGAGTTTCGGCATGGCCCGAGGTCGGCCGGCGTTCAAACCGACGAAAGCGCAGCGCACGAAGGTCGAAGAGTGGATCGCGTGCGGAATGTCCCAGGACGAATGCGCTCGGGTGCTCGGGATCTCGACGCCGACGTTGGCAAAGTCCTTCCCTGACGAGATCGCGACCGGCGTGGCCAAGAAGCGGGCCGAGGTGGTCGGGCTCCTGTTCAAGCAGGCGAAGAAGGGCAACGCCACCTGCATCAAGAAGCTCGAGGAGATGACTCGGGTGTCGGCGGCCGCGCAGGCGATCGCGGATCTGGGCAGGGCGGGCGGCGAAGTGCCGGCTGCACCACCTGCGCCGGAGAAGGTCGGCAAGAAGGCCGAGCGCAAGGCCGCGGCAGAACGAGTTGCGGCGTCGGGAGCGTTTCAGCCGCCTGAGCCGCCAAAGATCGGCCTGGTGATCGACAACACCGCGGTCAATGAGTAGCCGGCGTGTACGGGCGGCAGTCGTATCACGAGCGCCCCGGTCGGCGCGTCGTCGCCATGCGGATCATGCGTCGCCTGCCGTTCTGCACGCTCGATAGAGCGGTCGCCATCCTGTCCCGGTGCGGCCAGCGGCGCGCTGAGCCTCTCGTCACCGGCCTGCACAAAGAGCTTCGGCGGCGCCACAGGTCGTCGCGATCGCAATGACGCTGGCTTGGTCCACAGCGTGCATCGATTGGGAACGGAGGATTGTCGCAGGCGAGAGCCTGGTGCCGTTCGAGCCGCTGTTCCCGGACGAAGCGGACGCCGCGCTCGAGGTGTTCAAGTCGCTCCGGATCTACGATCTGCCGCGGCAGCCGACCTTCGGCGAGGCCTGCGAGCCATGGGTGTTCGATTTCGTCCGGGCGATCTTCGGCGCCTATGATCACGGGCAGGCGAAGCGGTTGATCCGCGAGTTCTTGCTGCTGATCAGCAAGAAGAACACCAAGTCGACGATCGCAGCCGGCATCATGGTTACCGCGCTGGTGCGGAACTGGCGGCACGGCGCCGAACTGCTCATCCTGGCGCCGACGATCGAGATCGCCAACAACTCGTTTGTGCCGGCGGCGGCCATGGTCAGGCTGCACCCCAAGCTGAAGGATCTGCTGCACGTCCAGGACAACTATCGGCAGATCACACATCTGACGACAGACGCGGTCCTGAAGGTCGTCGCCGCCGACACCGACGTTGTCGGCGGCAAGAAGGCGGCCTTCGTGCTCGTCGACGAGCTCTGGATCTTCGGCAAGCGCGCTCACGCCGCTTCGATGTTCCAGGAAGCGCTCGGCGGCCTGGTCTCGAGGCCCGAGGGGTTCGTCATCTTCCTGACGACCCAGTCGGATGCTCCGCCGACCGGCGTGTTCAAGGAGAAGCTGGATTACTTCCGCGACGTCCGCGACGGAAAGATCGTGGATCCGACCAGCCTCGGCGTGCTGTACGAATTCCCGGCTGCCATCCTCGCCGCGAAAGGCTATCTCGATCCGAAGAACTGGCGGATCACCAACCCGAACCTCGACAAGTCAGTCAGCACGGAATGGCTGCTCGGCGAACTAATCAAGGCCCAGCGCGGCAGCGAGGACGCGCTCCGGACCTTCCTGGCCAAGCATCTCAACGTCGAGATCGGCATGAACCTCCGGGCGAACCGCTGGGCAGGTGCCGCGCACTGGCAGAAGCGTGACGACGACCGGATCACTCTGCGGTACCTGTTCAAGGTTTGCGACGTCATCGTCCCTGGTATCGATGGCGGCGGTCTCGACGACTTGTTCGGCCTCAGCCTCCTGGGGCGGCACCGCGAAACCCGCGACTGGTTGCTCTGGGTTCATGCCTGGTGCCACCGCGGCGTGCTCGAACTCAGGCAGTCGATCGCACCGCGCCTGCTTCAGTTTGAGAAGGAGGGCGATCTCACCATCGTCGATGACTCGTTGCAGGACATCTCGAAGATCGTCCGCATCATCAAGTTGGTGAAGGACCGGCGCCTTCTCGGCGGTGTCGCGGTCGACCCGGCTGGTCTCGGCGAATTCGTCGATGCCTTGGCGGACAAGGACGTCGATATCACGGTCGACAACAAGCTGCTCATCGGCGCCCCCCAGGGCTTCGGCATGATGAACAGCATCAAGACCTGCGAACGCATGCTGGTTTCCGGGAAGCTTCGGCACGCTCCGAGCCCGATGATGGATTGGTGCGTCAGCAACCTGAAGATCGAGCCGACGGCAACGGCGATCCGCGCGACGAAGCAGACCGCCGGCGACTCCAAGATCGATCCCGCGATCGCAATGTTCAACTCCGCCTATCTGATGGCGACCAACCCGAAGGCTCATGGCCGCGCAAAGCCGAGGGCAACGGTCCTTTGAGGGGTCTGAATGGGATTTCTCGATTTCTTCAGATCTGGCGGCGGCGTTCCAGTCGAGCAGCGGCGCGAGCCGCGGATCAATGCATCCGTCGAGGTGTCGGAGATGCTCGACCTCGACGACCCTCGGGTGTCGGAATGGCTGCGCGGCCGCGGCTATGAAAGCGAGGCCGGCGCGCCGGTCACGCCGCATAGCGCGCTGAAGGTTGCCACCGCATATCGGTGTTCGGCCATCATCTGCGGCGCTATGGCGACGCTGCCAATGGACATCAAGCGGCGTGTCGGGAAGAACCGGGTCGACGCCGAGGACGCCGTGATTTGGAACGTCCTGAAGACGAAGCCGAACCCTTGGCAGACGCCGAGCGAGTTCAAGCGCCTCATGCAGATGATGGTGTTGATGCGCGGTAACGGCTACGCGCTGATCGTTCGTGGTGCCATCGGCAAGATCAAGTGGCTGATCCCGCTGACCGGCGCCATGCAAGTGAGGCAGAATTCCGACTTCACGCTGACATACACCTATACGCGCCCCGACGGTGGTCAGGTCACCATCGCCCAGGAAGACATGCTGCATCTCCGTGGCATGTCGCTCGACGGCATCAACGGCTTGTCGGTACTCGGTTTCGCCCGTGAGACGCTCGGCATCTCGATCCAGTCCGAGAAACGCTTGGCTAAGATGTACAAGAACGGCACCTCGGTTGGGACGGTGCTGTCAACCGAGGGTGAGATGGACGATCCGGAAAAGGATCGCCTGAAGGCCAACCTCGACGAGTACCGCGGAGCAGAGAACGCGCACAAAACCCTCATCCTCGAGGGCGGGTTGAAATGGGAGAAGGTCGACCTCAGCAACGAGGATATGCAGTTCATCGAGAACCGGGAGATCACGGCGACTGAGATCTGCATGTTCTTCGGCGTGCCGCCGTTCATGGTCGGTCTGACGACAAAGCAAACGTCGTGGGGCTCCGGCATCGAGTCGATGGGCATCGGGTTCGTCGCCTACACGCTCCAGGACTGGTTCACGATGTGGCAAGACGCGATCAAGCGCGACCTGCAGCCGGCCGACGATCCGAATCTCTACGTCCGGATCAATCCAGCGGGCCTGATGCGGGCTGACATCAAGACGCGGATGCTGTCGTACGCCGTCGGCCGTCAATGGGGCTGGTGGTCGGCGAACGACGTCCGCGAGATGGAAGACGAGAATCCGATCGAAGGCGGCGATACCTACCTGCAGGCCGTGAACATGCAGGATGCGAACAAAGCGACCAACGACTTGGCCGCGCACGATCCGAACGCTCCGACATCAAAGTAATCGAGAGGGCACATGGCTGATCTCAATCGCGCCGGCCGCGCCTACGCGCGCGAACTCATCGCCGGCGACAACATCGATCGGGACTCGGCGTGGTCATTCACTGCCGACGACGGCAATGCGTTGCTCGGTGATGCCGGCACGGATTGGGCGACCTATGGCAAGAACCATCTCGGCGTCGACACGACCGAGAGCTTCGACACCAAGGACCACTGGAAGTATCCCTTCGCGAAGGGTGGCAAGATCTACAAAAGCGCGCTGGTGTCGATCCGGTCACGTTCGAGCGCGCAGAAGGACAAGGCCATCTATGACGCTGCCGGCGCGCTGCTCGATGAGATCAACGGCGACAGCGACTCGAGCCAGGCCGACGCCGGAAAGGGCCCGAGCGCCGGCGCGATCACGGTCGCGAACCGCCCGCCTCGGATTGAGGTGCAGCCGCGGTCCGATCTCGCGAGTTCGGCGCCGGCGAGCCCGGACTGCTTCTCGCGCTGGAATCCCGGCATTCGCGCCGCGGCCGCTGACGAGAAGAACGTCATCGAGATCTTCGACGTCATCGGTTACGACTTTTGGACCGGTGGCGGCATCACCGATAAGTGGATCTCGGACCAGCTGAAAAGCTTCGGCGGCCAACCGGTCGAGGTGCAGATCAATTCGCCCGGCGGCGATATGTTCGAAGGCATCTCGATCTACAATCTGTTCAACCAGTATCCGGGCAAAGTGACCGTGAAGGTCATGGCGCTGGCCGCGAGCGCCGCATCGGTGATCGCCATGGCCGGCGACGAGATCCAGATCGGGCAGGGCGCCTTCATCATGATCCACAACTGCTGGGTCATGGCGATCGGCAACCGCAACGACATGCGCGACGTCGCTGACTATCTCGAGCCTTTCGATCAGGCGCTGTGCGACATCTACGTCGCCCGCACCGACATGAAGACCGCCCACGTCCAGAACTACATGGACGACGAGACGTTCATCGGCGCGAAGCAGGCGATCGACGAGGGGTTCGCCGATACGATCCTGTCGCAGGACAAGATCAAGGAAGACAAGGCCGCGGCGGCGAGCTCGAAGTCGAAGATTGCGGCTCTCCACATCGAGGCTGCGTTGGTCCGCCGTGGCCATGTCCCGGCGGCGCAGGCCCGCAACATGATCGTGAGCGCGGCGAGCCAGGAAGGCACGCCGGCGGTGCGCGAAATCGAGAAGATCCTGACGAAGAACGATGCCGGACATGAAGGCATGTCCCGCGGCACGTTCCGTTCGCTCATCCGAGATTTGAAGAGCGGCTCGCCTGCGGCGACCGCTGGTCAAACCGACGTCAAGCCTGGCGCTGACGTCACCACCACCACGCCTGGCGCTGGTGACGCTGACCTGATCGCGGCCCTCGCTGGCCTGAATCAGTCCCTGAAGTCCTGAAACCCCTCAAAATCTGAAGGAATTGGCTATGCGCCACGTTAATCCGCGCGCGCTGCAGTCGGCTGCGCCTCGTGCCCTCATGCTCGGCGGTATCCGTGCTGACGGTGCGAACGTTGCTGAGCTCGTGCAGCAGCTCACCACCAATCTGGACCAGTTCAAGGCTGCCCAGAAGACCAGCTACGAACAGCTCCAGGCGACCTTCGCCACCTTCAAGACGGAGAACGATGCCGCCCTGAAGAACAAGGCGGACGCCGTAACCGACGAGAAGGTCAACAAGATCAACGCCTCGGTCGATGAGCTTGTCCAGGCGAACAAGGATGCCGACGCCCTCATCAAGAAGGTGCTGGCGGACATCGAGAAGCTCAACGAGAAGCAGGCTTCCCTGACCGCTCTCGGCGGTGGTGGCGCCAAGGCCTCCAAGGATCCGCGCGTCTCGAACCCGAACCTGCCGGAGTACGCTAAGGCGTTCGCCACGTACTTCCGCCGTGGTGAGAACGCCCTCCAGGGTGGCGCTTCGGCGCTTCGCGACCTCGAGGTCAAGGCCGCGATGTCGATCGGCTCCGATCCGGATGGTGGCTACACCGTTCTGCCGGAGATCGAGCAGACGATCGACGAGGTTGTGCAGCAGATCTCGCCGATGCGCGATCTTGCCACGGTCCGCACGATTGGCACCTCGGAGTACCGCAAGCTGGTCAACCAGCACGGTACGGCGTCGGGCTGGGTCGGCGAAGTCGATTCCCGTCCGCAGACCGCGGGCTCGAATTTGAGCGAACTGAAGTTCCCGGTCATGGAAATGTACGCCATGCCGGCAGCTTCCCAGAGCCTTCTCGACGATGCCTTCGTCGACATCGGCGCCTGGATCGCCGGCGAGGTGCAACTGGAGTTCGCTCGTCAGGAGGGCAACGCCTTCGTGGTCGGCGACGGCCAGAACAAGCCGAACGGTATCATTGGCGGTTATCAGACTGTTGCGAATGCCGCCTATGCCTGGGGCAAGATCGGCTTTGTGACCACCGGTGCAGCCGGCGCCTTCGCGGCCACCAACCCGGCGGACTGCCTGGTCGACCTCCTGCATTCGGTGAAGAGCCCGTACCGCATCAATTCGACGTTCATCGCGAACCGCGGCACGCTCGGTGCGATCCGGAAGCTGAAGGATGGCCAGGGCAACTATCTTCTCAACATGGTCCTCCGCCAGGAGGGCTTCATTGAGGAGATTCTCGGACGGCCGGCGGTCGAGATGCCGGACATGCCGGACATGGGTGCCAACTCGCTCTCGGTCGCCTATGGCGACTTCAAGCGCGGCTATCTGATCATCGATCGGATCGGCATCCGCGTCCTGCGCGACCCGTACACCGCCAAGCCCTACGTGCTGTTCTACACGACTAAGCGCGTCGGCGGTGGTGTCCAGAACTTCGAGGCGATCAAGCTCCTGAAGTTCGCGTAAGCGCGCTTCGAGCATCGTTCATTAGCGCGGCTCGGCGCTCGCCGGGCCGCGGCACTGCTCCACCATTTCCTCAACCTTCAGAAGGGACCAGCGCTATGAAGCGTGATCTCCGGAGCAACGTTGACGTTGCTCAGACCCTTGCGCCGGCGGCCCGTGTGAACGGCACCGCGAACGGCGCAACCGTCGACCTCCAGGGCTACGAGAGCGTGATGTTCGCATTCGAAGCCGGCGCCTGGACCGATGGCTCGCATACCCCGTCGATCCAGCACAGCGACGATGGCACAAACTACGTCGCCGCTGCTGCCTCCGACATCCAGGGCGGTTTCGCCCCGGTTACGAGCGCTGCCGGCCAGAACGCTGTTCAGCGCGTCGGTTATGTCGGCAGCAAGCGCTATGTCCGTGGCTCGATCGTCACGGCTGGCGCGACCACGGGCATGCTGCAGTCGATGGCAGTCATCCGCTCGCGGGCCCGCGTCTCGCCACTTGCGTAACCTGAGAGGCTCTCGCGATCCGGTGCGGCGCCGTCGTCCAAACGGCGCCGCGACCTGGGGTCGTGTGTTCCAAACTAAGGGAGATCTGCCATGAGCGCAGTAGTCATTACGCCCTTTCCGGGTGTCAGGGACGGCGAGACCGATCCAACCAATTTCGTCGAAGGCGATGTGATCGATGGTGATCTCGCCGAGACCGCGCTGAAATATGGGCTGGCAGTCCCGGAGGGCAGCGAAGGGGCTGACGCCGCCGGCGCTGGTGATGGTGGGGGGAAAGTCATCGTGGTCGATGGCCAGGTCGAGATCCCGGAGAACTGGTCGAAGCTGAAATGGTTCGCGCTGAAGGCGCTGGCCGAGAAGATCTTCGGCAAACCAGTGGCAGGCACCGATGAGGCTCGCACGATCGTCCAGGCGGAAGTCGATCGCCGCGCGAACCCCGAGACTTCGGCTGCTGGTCAGACCGGCGATACCACCGATGGTCATTCGGAGGGGCAGTCGGAGGGCACCGGAGGTCAGGCGGCCGCCGGCGGCGCGCAGGACGGCGCCGGTGGCAGTGCTGCCGGCACGGACGCTGGCGCCGGCGCTTCCAAGGCCGGCTGATATCTGGATCGGCTGTGCTGGTGAGGCGTAGATGCTGAGCACCATCGTTCGGGCGGTCCCGGCAGCGCTGACTGCGCTGACCCTCCGGGATACGATCAAATCCGACCTGAAAATCAGCGGCACGGCCGAAGATGCCTATATCGACGAAGCCATCGCGCGCGCCAGCGCGATGGTGTGCTCCCATCTTAGGGTGACAATGGCCGATGACGGCACGCGCACGCTGGCGTCGGAGGAACTGATCCAGACCTTCCTACTCCGGGACCAGCATCGCGGTCTGACCAAGCTGGTCCTGGCTCGCAGGCCGGTGACCGCGATCGCCTACATCAAAGAGAATGATGTCGATCTCACCGCCGAGCAGTATGAGCTCGAGGGGCGGAACGGCGTCCTGACCAGATTGCGGGGCCTCGGTTTCTATCAGGAGTGCTTCTGGCGCTGTCGGGTCAAGATCGAGGTCAGGTTTACCGCAGGATGGCTGCTGCCAGACCAGGGCGCTGCCCGAACGTTGCCATACGACATCGAGTCCGCCGTCGTCGACATCGTCAAGGGCATGCGGGCCGCACGGACTCGCGATCCGCTGCTAAAATCGCTGGATGTCCAGGACATCGACGCCAGGGAATATTGGGTAGGCGGTCTCGCGCAGGGCGGTGGCCTGCCGCCGGACATCCAGGCCAAGCTGGCTCCTTACCGCTCCCGGTCGGTGTAGGCCATGAGCGACCACATCGACGACCTCGATGCATCGTTGCAGGCCGAGGGCGAGGACATCGTCCTTCGCCGCAATATCGGCGCGAACAAGGACGAGGTCCCAGTCCGTGCGCACGTCCGAAGCTATCGCCTCAACGCTGAGGAACTCACAAAGGGTATCTATAAAGAGCCGTCGGTCGTCATCATCTCGATGACGCAAATCAGGGCTGCGGGCTGGCCGCAGCATGCGCCACCACGGCCGGCCCCGCCGTTCGATGTTGACCCCGGCATTCCGGTGATCGGCGATGTCGTAGTCATCAAAGGCAAGCCGAAGACGGTGAAGGCGAGCGACGCTATCGCCGTAAATGGCGAGATTGTCCGCGTCAAGATGATGGTAGACGGTTAGCGATGGCCAGGATCTCGACGTTCGCGCGCGATCTCCAGTTGGCAACCGCCGGGATCGCGCCGGAGAACATCGCAAGGGAACTGGCGGCCTTCGCTCGCTCCGAACTGTCGAAGGCCATCCAGGAAGGCGTCGGGTCCGAGCGCTACGACAAGTACGTCAACGGTCGTCCCGAAGCCGACGAAGACACGGTCGAGCCGCCGGGGCCGATTCTCTACGTCTTCAGGTGGTGGCAGGAAATTATCGAGCTCGCGCTGCAAGCCGCGGTCGATAGATCACCGGAGAAGTCCGGCGACTACAAGAAGTCGTGGTTCATCATGACGCCTGGCGGCGTGGTAGCGAACTTCGACACCATCTCGATCAACTCGACCGTCATATTGACGAACAATCGGCCTTACAGCCGCAAGATCGACGTCGGTCACATGCGGATGTCGGTGCCGCCGGGCATTATCGAAGACGTTCGGAAGATGGTCATGGCGCGGTTCGGCAACTTCGTCACGGCCAAGCGGACGATGATTACGCTGCCTGGCGGCTACATCCTGAAGGGGAAGTTCCGGCGCGGCTATCGCCCGTTCGCCAGAACGAGGCTCAGGGCTGACACCGCGGCCGGTGCGCAGATGACATACCCGGCGCTGGTCATGACGATGAAGGTCGAGTGATGGTGGATCAACCGTACGACGAGGTGTTCGACGCGATCCGCGGCTATCTTGGTTACGTCGATGTCACCAATAACCAGTTGGTAGCGGGCGACTGGGATTTCAGCGTCGCGCCGCTCGTTTACGAGAACGAGGGAGACAGTTCTCCGAGTGGAGAGATCAAGAGTTGGGTTCTGGTCATCCTGAACAGCCAGTTGTACGGGCAACAATCGATCGGCGGCGGTGTCGATCCCGGCGGCAATCGCTGGGATGAGGAAGGAACGCTCTGGTTCCACGTCTTCACGCCTCGCGGCATTGGATCGCGCGACGCTCGCCGGATCGCCAAGGGACTCGCGAACATGTTCCGCGGCAAGACGATGCTCAATGATCGCCTCGAGTTCTTGGACGCCGACATGGGCGCCGGTGATCCCGGAGCCGAGAACGCGAACTATTACCTGATGTCCGTCAGCATTGAATGGCGCCTGACCGAGGCCGAATAGGAGACAGCAATGGACTATGACGTCGTGAAGCCGTTCAACACCGTGAACCGCCGCTTCAAGCCCGATGACGACCGCAGCAACGTTGTCCGCTCGGACGATCATATCGAGCCGCACACCATCGAGACGCTGAAGTCGCGCGGCTTCATCAAGGAGCAGGGCGACAAGCCTGCGCCGCTGCCAGGCCCGCCGTCGGCGCCCGTGTTCGTCGCGCCGGACAAGCCCGAGCCGCTCCCGAAGGCAGCTCCGCCGACGTCCGAAAAATAGTCATCACCCACAATTCCTGACCTCACGCAAGGCGCCTCTGGCGCCTTTTTCTTTGGGAGAAAGCCGTGACCTCAGCCAACCGCACGCAAGTAACGCTCGTTCGGGAGACCACGCCGGGAGTAACCCCGACGACGCCTCGCATGCGCAAGGTCAGAATGACCGGCGAGTCGCTCCAGTATGGTCCGACGTATGTGGACTCGGAGGAAATCCGAGACGACCGCATGCTCGGTGACCCAATCAAGACGAACCAGGCATCGTCGGGCGGGCTGAACGGTGAAATCTCGTATCCGGACGACGGCTCGCCGCTGTCCGAGATCCTGATGTCGGCCTTCGAGAGCGTCTGGGTGAACACCCCGCAGTTCTTCAACGATGGCGTCGCCGACAGCATCATCACCGATGCTGGCACGACCGCCTCGACCTATGCCGTGGCGTCGGGCGGCGCCGCGGTGAAGGTGGGCATGCTGGTGCGCGCGAGCGGCTTCGGCCAGGCAGCCAACAACCAGGTCTTCCGAGCGTCTGCCTCAACCGGAACCACAATCGTCGGCGCGGCCGGCCTGGTGGCGGAAGCAGCACCTCCCGGCACCGCCAAGTTGAAGGTCGTTGGCTTTGCCGGCGTTGCGGGCGACATCACGGCCTTGGTTGACGGTCTCGGTTCGACCGCGCTCGACTTCACCACCCTCGGGCTTGTCGTCGGTCAGTGGATCAAGGTCGGCGGCGGTGCCGATATCACCCAGTTTGCGTTCCTGGTCACTGCCGGGGCGAAGGCGCGAGCGGCCGCATATGCGCGCGTCACCGCGATCGCGGCTCAGAAGCTGACGCTGGACAATCTGCCGTCGGGCTGGGCAGCCGATGCCGGCACGGGCAAGACGATCTGGGCCTTCTTTGGCGACCAGATCAAGAACGGCGTCCTGCCGAACTCCGTGACGATCGAGCGCGGCTTCCTCGGCCAGCCGGTGCCGTCCTACATCGTGAACATCGGCATGCAGGCCAACACCTTCAATGTCGACATGCAGAGCGGCGACAAGTTGAAGTGGCAGGCAACGTTCACGGGTCTCGGCGGCAGCATCGGGACGGTGCCTTTGGACGCCAGCCCGGATCCCGTCACCACGGGCGTCGTCATGGCCGCAAACGCCAACGTGGGGCGCCTGGGCGTCAACCAGCTGCAGTTGGGCGCGCCGAACTGGGCGAAGGGCTTCTCGATCCAGATCAACAACAACCTCCGGACGCTGGACGCTGTCGACTCCGACGCTCCGGTGGCGATCAACGACGGTGAGTGCACCGTGACCGGCAAGGTCACGACGTACTTCGGCAGCGCGACCGAGGTGCAGGCCTTCTACAACGGCACGCCGCGGCCGATCAATTCGCGCATCTCGAAGAACGGCCAAGCCCTGATCTTCCAGGTGCCGCGCGCCGTGTACCGCGGCGGCGGCAACCCGCAGGCCACTGCCAAGAATACGGACGTCATGGCGGACTTCGATTACCAGGCCTCGCAGGACGTCGTGACCAATGCGCACGTACTCCTCGATCGGCTCGAGTATGTCGAATAAGCGCCTGATCCGCCGCTCTCCCACATCGCGAAAACGAGGCTAAACGACATGAACAGGGTCATGGCGCTGATCGCGGCTACCGTTTTGCTGGGCGGAAGCCCGGCATTCGCGGCGAAGGCACATATCGCCGAGTTTACCGAGGCCGGCGCAGCCGCAATGAACGTTCGATTGCAGATTGCGGCGATGCCTCCTGCGGTGGAGCAGCCTCTGATTGACTTCTCGGGCGGTCATGCCGAGTCGGCGGCGTTCTCAGTCGGGACGACCTATATCCGCGTCAATTGCGACACCAGGTGCGCGGTGTCCATTGGTCCCGCGGGATCGACCGCTGCAACGACTGCGAACACTCCGCTGGGACCGGATGCCCCGGAATATTTCGGAGTGAAGGCCGGCCAGATCATCTCGATCGTGGCCAATCCATGAAGCGCGCTATCGCCGCGTTTGCGGTGGCCGCTCTGCTCGCCTCCGCCTTTTTGGGCACCGACGTGCAGGCTCTCGGTGTCGGCAAGTATGGCGTCAGCGTCGGGAAGATGGGCCGCGCCGTTATGAAGAAGCAGTCCGGAGGTGTCCAGCCGGTCGGCTGCACCGGTCAGGGCCAGATCGACTTCTCTGACAGCTGCCAGACCTCGATTTTTTCAGCCCTTTTCTAAGGAGCCGCTATGCGCAGGATATCGCTCGCTCTTGCCCTGATTGCTGCACTGGTCGGTCCCGCTTGTGCTGACTTCACCAGCAAAAATAAGGATGGCGCGACGCTCACATTCAAGAGCAGCGGCGACTGCACGAGCGTGGTGTGCATCGTCCCGCATTACTTGACGGATAGTGCCGGCACCGCGGTTGGTACGGCGGCCAATCCGCTCTCGTTTCAGTTCGGAACGGGCGTCCTGCTGCCCGGCTTTGCATCGACGCCGACTTTCAATCTTGGCACGTTGAACGGAGCCGCAACCGCAGCAAACCAGGCAACCGGCAACACGTCTGTCGGCAACATCGATACCTCCATCGGCGCGCAGGCCAATTCGACCTGGGACGGCTCCAGCGCAGCCAGCCTGATGGCGATCAACCGCTATCAGGGAGTCAAGCTCGAGGCGGTCCGCGCGCTCCTGGCCGGAACGCTGACCGTCAACCTACCATCTGGAGCAGCCACCGCGGCGAACCAGACAAACGGTACCCAGAAGACCCAGAACGTTGATGCGTCGGGCAACGCTATCGGCGCCGGGTTCGCGGCATACGCGACGGCCTCGATTACCCGGCCAGCCAACACGACCACATACACGGTCAACACCGGCTGGAATAATGCGACCTCGGGCGCGACGAACTTCTTCACGCTCAGCGGTGTCTGCCGCGTGAACGGTGGCCAGGTTCTGATCACGCGTACCGACATCTGGTCGAGCGCCAACCCGACGCTGAAGCTGAGTGGCGTGTTGTGGTTGTTCTCGGCGACGCCTGGCACGAATGTGAACGACAATGCGGCCTTCAACATCACGTCAGCCGACTTCGCCAACCTGACAGGTAGTTTCAACGGCACCCCGTTCACGCTCGGCAGCAATCAATCGTCCGGCTCCAACAGCGGCGTGAGCCTGTCCGGGGCACCGTATCAGGCGCAATGTACGTCGGGCACGCAGAACATCATCGGCATGGTTGAGGTGACCAACCCGTATGTGCCGGTAAGCGGGGAGGTGCTGCGCGTCGGTATCGCGACGGTGGGGCTCAACTGATGCATAACCGTCCCATCCCCCGGTGGTTGAGTTGGACTGTTCCGATCCTCGCGCTGATCGCCTTCATCGCAGTCTTCATCAATTTCCTGCAACATGTGACCGAAGCTCACGCCTTCGATCAAAGCCGGCAGACATCGCTGCTCGGCAAGCCGGCTCCGTTCTCGAAATATCTCGGCTATGACGACTACACAGGCAAGACGACATCGCTGAATGGTCGCATCCCGCCGAAGGGGCCGGCGTATCAGGCCAGCGGCACTGGCGCGGCGAACGGCATCGCGGGCGGCGGCCGGATGACGCTGCCGGTCGGGAGCCAAGTCCTGTACGCATTTCAGAAGTTCGGGCAAGTGCCGCGTCGGATGTCGTGCCTGTGGAATTATCCATCCGGCACGGTGAACACGCCGCCAACCTATGCGTTCACCAACGACACCACCGGAACGCTGCCCTATCTGCACGGCGAGAGTGACGCAACGTTCTTCCTCCTGCGTCTCGGCGTGAATGGCGCAAACTTCACTCTGCCCGCGTGGTGGGTTTCCGCCAACTACACACTGGTGTCAGGCGTTCAATACCAGAGTGAGCTGAATTACGATGGGGGCACAAACGCCTCCATGGTAATGCGCAACGCGGCGACCGGCGCCGTGCTCGGCAGTCAGACCGTGCACGATCCGCAGCTGGCGACATATGCCGGGTCTTGGGTATTTTCTGAATTCCTCGACAATCTCCTGCAGATCAATCGCTGCACTGTAGAGGCGACAACCAGCTATCCGTTTCCGACGCTCAACACCGTGCTCGAGACGACCTTCCCGACCAATGCATCCGGCTTCGTCGGCGATCCGGCGTTCGGTGGCAGTGCGGTATGGAATAGCGCCGGGTCGATAACGATCTCGGCTTCCGCCTATCCGCTAGGCGGCGGCGTCCCGATCGGAACGTTGAACAGTGGCGACACCTATTGGGCTTCCGCCGATATATCGGCAGAGACAGGCTGCACCGCTGGAAATCCTTGCGTTTGGACTGTCATATCGGGCACCTCGCCCATCAGTACGATCCAGCCGTTGCCGGCCACCGCCGGGCGAGCCCAGTTCAATTTCGCCATCACGTCGTCAGTGACTGATGCGCGGCTGCTGATCACGGGTCCGAACAATCCGGGCGGCATCGCCTTCTCGGTGACGCTGTCGCAGTATAACTCGTATCGGAACACTCCGTCGGCGCCTCCGACGCCTCCGCAGCTTCAATAACGAAGTGTTGCGGCTGCGCCGATCGCGCCGGACATTTCGCTCACCCTATCTCCATCTTTCTCCGCCTTCAGGACCGGTTGATGCCGGTAGAGGATTGGTGTCCTCGTGAAGTGCGGTCTCACCCCTGGCGCCAGCCAGGTTCCCTTGTTTCTCCAAGGTGACACCAAACCATGACTGAAACCCCCGAAAAGACCGTGCGTAAGTTGAAACTGTCCTCAATGAGGGCCGACAGCCAGAAGGAGCGCGAAGGCGACTGGATACCGGCTCTTGATATTGACGCCGGCGGTGCAATCAAGTGGTTCGTCCGGTCGACGAACTACGCACCGTTCAGGATCGCTCGCGATGCGATCGCCGCCAAGCTGGCCCGCAAGCACGGTGACAGCGTTCCGGATGAGATCCTCGCCGACGCCTATGGCGAACTTGCCGTGGAGCACTTGCTTCTCGGCTGGGACGGCTTGGTCGATGATGACGAGCAGGACATCTTGTTCTCGAAGGAGAAGGCGACCGAGATCCTGACCGATCCGGAGTACCGCTATATCCGAGGCTCGATCTATGCCGCCGCAATGCGGGTCGGTCGTGATGAGGCCGAGTTCGTCGCGGCCAAAGTAAAAAACTGAGGGCGGCCCTTCGCTACGAGCTCGAGCAGAAGGGCACGGACGATTGGCTCGCCGAGCTCGCCGAAGAAGACCCTGACGCCGCAGAGTTTGCGGCGCAGGCCGAGCGCCCGGATGAAGCTTCGCTTCCATTCTGGGCCGAAACGTACTGGCGAGCCTGGCACGCGCTTCGGTTCGATCGCCAATACGGCGCCATGGGCGGAGAGTCGCCCATCACCTTCCTCTCAATCGATGCTTATGCGCGGCGCTACGGTATCTGTGGCGTCGAGTTCGAGACGTTCTTGGCGCTCGTCGGCGGCTTGGACGAGGAATACCTCGAGCACGTCGCGCGTGAAGCACGGAAGGAGAGGGAGGCGGAAGACAACCGCAAGCGGATGACGGAGGGGGGATATCATGGCGGGAGTAGCTCTGTCGTCTCTCCGAGTCACCTCTGACTACGACGCCACGGGCTATGTCCGTGGCGCCCAGCAGAAGGTCGACGCCGACAATCGCATGATCGCGAGCGACAAGGCCCTGAACGCGGCCTTGGCGCAGCAGGATGCGGCGCTGGCTCGGATCCCGGGCGGCATGGCCTCTGTCAGCAAGGCCTTGCTGGATGGCTACGGCGCCGGTGCGCAGTTCGAGGCGATTATCCGCCGGATTGGCAACGCCGTTGACCGTGGCATGGGTCTCGACCGGGCCAACCTGCTCCTGGATGCGGCCTATCGGAAGTTTGGGCTCACCGCCGATGCCACGTCGCTAGCCGAGAAGGGTTTGGTCTCCATCACCTCGGCCGTCAGGCAGCTGAACGACGAATATTCGATCCATGCCGAGGTCGCGACCCGTGCCGCGACAGCGATCGAGCAATTGGCGACGGCGCAGAAGTCACAAGCCGATATCAATGCCACGTTCGGCATCGGCGGCGATTCGAAGTCGGCCAAGGATAGTGCGGACGCCTTCCTGGCGCAGTACGGCGGGCTCGAGGGGGTCGCTCGGGCCAAGGCGCAGGAAACCGGTGCGGCATTCGGCGCGGATCTCGACCGGCTGATGATCGCCGGTGCAGCGAAGTCTGCGAAGGACTCCGCCAGCGTCTTCGATGCCAATCTGCGACAGTTGGACGACATCGCCCGGATGCGTGCCGAGCAGGCCGGTGCGAATTTCCAGCGCAGCCTAACTGAGGCTCTGGGTGGTGGCGGCGCTTCGGCGACCTCGCAGGGCGCGACCTATGAAGCCCTTGCCGCAGAGGTCGCGCGCCTCGACCAGATCGAGCAGGCACGAGCCGCGCATCTCGCTGCCAGCACCCAGCAATCGATCGCGCAGGCGTTCGGCTACGACCAGGTCACCAAATCGGCGAGGGCGTCAGCCGCTGCTTTCATGGAGATCGACGCCGCCGGCGCCGCCATGGCTGCGGAATTCGACGAGGCAATCGCGGCCGAGCAGAAGATGACCGCGGCGGCTGAGCAACTGCGCTCGAAGATCGCGCCGCTCGAGACGGAATTCCAGCGGCTCGGCGCCGAGATGGTCACATACAAGAAGCTGCTCGCCGACGGTTACATCTCGACCGGCGAGTATGAGCAGGCCCAGGTCATGCTGGCGAAGCGGCTGACCGACGTGCAACAGCAGCTGAAGAACGCCAGCACCACAGGCCGTGTCGCGTCCGGCGAACTCGTCAACCTGTCCTATCAGCTGAACGACGTCGTCACCGGCCTCGCGCTCGGTCAGTCGCCTTTCATGATCCTGGCGCAGCAGGGCGGGCAGGTCTTCCAGATCTTCCAGTCGTCGAAGGCCAGCATTTTGGATTTCGCGAGCGTGATTGGGTCGAAGTTTCTGAGCCTGCTCAGCGTTGGCCGTCTGGTGTGGGGCGGCATCGCCGGCGCAATCGGGCTTGGCGTGGCAGCCCTGATCTCATTTCAGAACAAGCAGCAGGAGGTGAACCGGTCGGTCCTTGGATCCGGCCGCGCGAGCGGCGCCACTCCTGGCAGCATCAACTCGATCGCGGACGCCGGTTCATCCCGGTCGGGGCTTTCGGTCGCCGAGGCGCGATCATTTGCGGCGACGCTGGCCGAGACCGGCAAAATCGCCAACGACAACATCCTGCCGATCGTACAGATGGGCAAGGACATCTCGACTATCTTCGGCGTCGACGCTACGGAAGCGGCAAAGATGCTGGCGCAGGCCTTCGCCGACCCGGTGAAGGGCGCGGAAGATCTCAATCAGCGCCTCGGCTTCCTGGATGCCGCGACGAAGCAAAACATCACGAACCTTGTCGCTCAGAACAAGACCTACGCCGCGCAGGTGGTGCTCGCGGCGGGCGTGAAATCAAGCCTGCTGGACGTCGCTAATACCGTCTCGACGACGCGGACTGCATGGACGGCGCTTGGCAACACCGTTTCGAACGCTTGGGACTCGATTGGCAAGAGCATCTACAACGTCTTGAATCCGGCGCAGACGCTCGACGCCCAGTTGCAGGCGGCCCAGCGCAATCTCGAATTTCTGCAGAAGACAGGCGGGCGGACGGTCAATCCGGAGACCGGGATGCTGGGGGCCATCGCTGACCCCGCTGCCGTCGCTGCCGCCCAAGCGCAGATCGACAAGGTTACCGCCGCGCTCCAGCGCCAGAAGACCGCTGTCGAGGAAGCGCGCAATGCGCAGCAGTCGCTGGCCCAGCAGCAGGCCATTCGGACCGCGCTGCCGATCATCGGCCAGACGCAGGATCTCCAGAACCAACTGAAGCTGCTTCAAGACCTCGCCGCGGCGCCGGACGTCGACCAGAAGCTGGCCAAGGTTGGTCAGTCGATGGACCAACTGCAGCGCTCGATCACGGCGACCAGTGCTGCGCTGGCGGCCCTGCCGAAGAACGCCCTCGTCGAGTTCCTCGGCGCCGCGGCAAGCCCGGCGGAACGGCTGGCTGCCGGACTTGAGCAGATCCGCGCCAAGTCGGCCCAGATTGGTGCATCACCGACGGACACCGGCCGGGCGACGGCGGCCCTGCAGTTGGATATTGCCTCCAGCGTCCAATCGGCGCGCATGTCCGCGCTCGGTCAGTCGGCCGGCGTGCTTGACAGCGTCAGGCAGAAGACGCTCGAGCTCCAGCGGGCACAGGAAGCCGGCGCCGGCCTGACGGCAAAGCAGATCAAGGATCAGTTGGACCTTGCCCGCGCGCAGGCCGACGGCTCGCTGCAGATCAAGGCCCAGGCCGATGCGACCAAGATCCAGACCGCGACGATCGGCATGTCCGCGGGTGCTGCGGCCGAGTACGTGGCCCGGATGACGGCTCTCACCGACGCCGTCCGCAACCACAAAGAACTGACCGACCAAGACAAGGCCGCGATCGAAGCGCAGGCCAAGGCGCTCGGTGCAGCGGCACAGGCCAATGCGCTCAAGCAGATCCAGAACGACATTAGGTTCGGTCGCCAGACCGCGCTGCTGTCGCCCGACGACGTTCAAATCGCGCAGCAGTTGAAGTCCGTTTATCCGGACGTCGCGACCGCGCTAGCCTCGGTCGAGGCCCAAGCGCTCCGCACAAACGCGGCAATCAGCCAGAGTTCTTCGACGATCTCGAGCGACCTCGTGACCGGAATCACCGATGCGATCGACGGGTCCAAGAGCTTCGGCCAGGCGTTCTCCGACACCTCGAAGCTGGTGATCCGAGCGATCGAGGAAATGATCATCAAGCTGCTCGTCGTCGGGCCGTTGATGCGGAGCCTGCAGAGCTCGTTCGGTGGTCTGGGTGGCGGCGCTGATTTCGGGTCGCTCCTCGGGTCCGCCGGCGTCACCTTCGGCTCGCCTGGCACCGCCGGCAGCAACCTGTTTGGCCCCGTAGCGCCGAGCGCCCGCGGCAACGTCTTCGCCGGCGGCAACATCATCCCGTTCCGGCTCGGTGGCGTCGTGACACGGCCGACTCTGTTCCCTATGGCGAATGGTGGCACCGGTCTCATGGGCGAGGCCGGCGAGGAGGCCGTCATGCCGCTGCGCCGCGGCCGCGACGGGCGCCTCGGCGTCTCCGCCGGCGGCTTGGGTGCTGCAAACGACAACAGTGCCGGCGGCGGTGCTGTAACGGTGAACATCTACAACGCGCCGTCTGGATCCGATCCGCAGACCAGCGTCAGCCGGACAAATAACGGCACGCAGGTCGATATCATGTTCAAAAACGCCGTCACCGGTCTCATGGTCGACGACGCTTCCCGCAATGGCCCGATCTCTCAGGCCATGACGTCACGTCAACGCGGTTTCGGGAGCTAAGCGATGGCCCTTCCGTCTTGGCCCGGGGTCAACAGCCGGCCGCAAAAAAGTGGATTCCAAATCCAGAAGCGGTTCCTGGACCCGATCGCGACCGACATGGAAGGCGGGAATACGCGAGAACGCCCGCGGCCCGGCGACAACGTCGGGACCGTGGTGCAGACGATCAATCTCACGCTGGCAGAGTACGACACGTTTGTCGCTTGGGTGAGGGACACGCTCGGTAACGGGTCCGGCAGGTTCACCGCCAACGTCTGGCTCGGGTCTTCCTACACCAGCAAGACCTGCAAGTTCGCGAAGGGCGGCAAGCCAACCTACGTGCCGGTGGGAACGAGCCACGTCGCGGCGACGATGACCCTGATGGTGTTTAATCTCTGATGGCGACACACAACGAAGCGCTCCTCGAGGCCTACGCGTCTTGCCCGCCTAGCGCGCGGGTCTATCACACGCTCGAAATCTGGCAGTCGTCGTTCGATGTCGCGGCGCGCGTCGTCGCCAACGTCGGTGACGACATGACCTTCGGGATCGAGTTGTCGGCCCCGCGCAATCCCGGCGAAACGGTGACGTTCATCGCGTGCCCGTTCGAGTCGAAGTATCCGGAGCAGCGGCAGGGGCAGCCGCCGCAGACCGACATCAAGATCGACAACGTCAATCGCGAGTTGCTGCCCAAGATCCGGGCCGCCTTGGGGTACCGCGAGTACATCTCGGTTCTGTACCGGGAATATCTCGCCTCGGACTTGACGCAGCCGTCCTATGGCGCGGTCGAGTTCGAGCTCCGCAACGTCAAGGTGGTCGGTACCTCGATCACCGGCACCGTGATGGTGAAGAACCTGCAGAACAAGCGGTTTCCGCGCCTCACGAAGAACTACGACTACGTCCAATTCCCGAGCTTGCTGCCTTAATGAACCGTTCCGAATTTCTGGCGCCGCTTATCGGCGAACCGTGGGCATGGCAGGCGCGAAACTGCTGGGACTTCGCCTGCCACGTCGAGAAGGAACTGTTCGGGCGCGATCTCCCCCGCATCCCGGTACCCAACGACTTCTCGAAGCGCTGGGTGCTGGAGTCCTTCGAGGGGCATCCCGAGCGAGGCTTGTGGCGAGAAGTGCCAGAGGGGCCCGGCGGCCTTGTCGTCGCCGCGGATGGCGCGCTCGTCCTGATGGCCCACCTGCGGGTGCCGGCGCATATCGGCGTCTGGTTGAAGTCCGAGCAGCGGGTCATCCACTGCGACGAGAAGCAGGGGGTTGCCTGCGAAACCGTTCTGGCCCTGCGTCAAATGGGCTGGAAGAAGCTGACGTTTTTCGAGCCGAACTGACATGCATGGATCGTTGAAACCCGCTCCGGCGCCTCGCTCTCCGGCGCCGCGGCCGCGTGACCGCCGTCGGCGTGAGCGCGCGCCCCGCCATCCCGCTCTGCATCTCGTGATGCCGGGCCTCGAGGTCGCGCGCGCTCAGCCGCGGCCGCGCGAAACCGTGACGTCCTTCCTGCGCCGGACCAATTGGGCATGGCGCGATCGCGCCTATGGCTGGCAGTTCGCGAAGGGACTGCCGACGATCCTCGAGATCAACGGCGAGGCGGTGCTGCGGAAGGAATGGCGCCGGCGCCGGATCGGTCCTGACGATCGCGTCCGCTTCATGAGCTTCCCCCGCGGTGGCGGGCAGGGCGGCAATTCGGTCAAGCAGATCATCGGTATCGTCGCCCTCGTGGCGGTGTCGGCATTCGCGCTTTGGGCGCCCGTCGGCCTGTTCGGTCTCGCCGCCGGCAGCTTCGGCGCGACGGCGCTCGGTGCGGGCCTCGCTATCGGCGGCACGCTCCTCGTCAACGCCCTGATCCTTCCGAAGGCCGGCGCGACCAACTCGCCGAACGCTACGCCGGACCAGATCTATTCGGTAACGGCACAGGGCAACGTTGCCAAGCTGGGGCAGCCGCTGCCGGTTTGGTATGGCCGCATGAAGGCCTTCCCGGACTTCGCCGCGACGCCCTGGGCCGAGTTCGTTGGCAACGACCAATATCTCAACCTGCTGCTCTCGGTCTCGATGGGCAGCATGTCCTACGAGAAGATCTACGTCGACGACACGATCTTCTGGGATCCGGTCAATGGGGTCTCGGCGGCGTTCGCCGGCGCGCAGGTCGCGTTCTATGCGCCGGGTGCGACCGTCACGTTGTTCCCGACCAACGTCGACCAGTCGGCCGAGGTCACCGGCCAACAGCTGCCGTCGGGGGCGGGCTCGTCCGGCGGTCAGTACGATGCCATGGGCGCGCCGTTGCCGCCGTCGGCCAGGACGCCTGGCGCATGGGTCGGCCCGTTCGTCGCCAATCCCGCCGGCACACTCTCGCAGTCCATCGCGGTCGACTTCGCGTTCCCGGCCGGCTGCTTCACCGTCAGCGGCAAGGACAATTCGATCGGCTATTCAAACGTCGGGCTGACGGCTGAATACGCCACCTGCGATGATGCAGGCACCCAGACCGGGCCGTTCGTGACGCTGTTCTCGACGTCGTTTCAGTACGCGTCGCAGGCGCCAGTCCGCAACAGCGTGAAGGTCGACGTCTTCCCGGGTCGATACCTGGTCCGCTTCAGGCGCGAGGATGCCGAGCTCGCCGGCACCGGCGGCTCCAATTCCGTCATCTGGGCCGGTCTCCGCTCGTTCCTGAAGGGCAACAACTCGTTCCCGGACGTCTCAACGATCGCGATCCGGATCAAGGCGTCGCAGTCCACGCAGGGCTCCTATAAGTTCGGCGTGCTGGCCACCCGGGTTCTCCCGGTTTGGAATGGGGCAGCTTTCGTACAGCAAGCGACGCGCAATCCCGGCTGGGCCTTCTTTGACAGCGTCAGCAACACCCAATACGGATCCGGCCTCGGCATCTCGAAGGTCGATTTCAACGCCGTCGTGAACTTTGCAGCGGGGTGCACCAGCCGCGGCGACACGTTCGATTTCCGCTTCGACGCCGCCGTCGCGGTACCCGATGCCTTCGACAAGATCCTCGCTGTCGCTAGAGCAAAGCACTTTTGGCTCGGGGATACCGTCTCCATCGTTCGCGACGAATGGCGTGACGTCCCGACGATGTTGCTGACCGATCGGGAGATCGTGCGGGACTCGACCGCGATCGACCTCACGATGCTCGGCGAGGAAGACCCGGATGCGGTCATTCTCGAGTATGTCGACGAGAACACCTGGCAGGCCGCGCAGGTCCAGTACCCGCCGAACAGCGACACTTTCACCTCGCTCAACGCCACGACCATCCGAATTGACGGCATCGTCAACCGGTTGCAGGCCTTCCGCGAGTGTGCCTTCACCTATCTGCAGTCCTTCTACCGTCGAGAGAACGTCACGATCGGCGTCGAGTACGAGGGCAGGGCGATTACCCTCGGCTCCGTTATCCGGCTGCAGTCCGAACTGCCGCAGGACTACGGATACGGTGGCGCGGTGGTCGGCGTCGCCGGCAATGCCCTAACGCTTGACCCGGCGCCGACATGGGATAGCGGACCGTTCTACATCCGGCTGCGCATGCCGAACGGCAAGTTCTTCGGCCCCATCGCCTGCGGCAAGGGCGCCAATGCGTCGATCGCGAATCTCGACCCAACCAGCCTGGCGGCGGCCCAGGCGGCGCAGTCGACCACATTGGCCGCGGTTTTGGCGCGTGAGGATGGTGGCGAGCCGGCGTCCTTCGAACTGGGCACCGGCGAGAGTGCCTCGAAGCTCTGCCTCGTCCTGAACGGCACGCCGAATGGCGATACCTGCTCGCTCAGCCTCGTCGTTGACGACGAGCGGGTCCATGCGACCGATCTCGGCACCCCGCCGATCCTGCCGAGCCCGCAATATCCGTCAAATGCCAAGGTTCCGCTGGTCTACGGTCTGAATGCCTACATCAGCCAAGGTACCGCCGAGCCGAGGCTGTTCGCCAGTTGGTTCCCGACGGAAGGTGCAGTCTACTACGTTGCCGGCATCACATATGACGGCGGCAAGAGCTGGACGCAGGTCTACGAGGGCGCTGAGAACCAGTTCGACATCATCGTCAGCCTGGCGGGCGCGACGCTGCGAGTGCAGGCCGTCAATGCGACAATGCGCGGCGCCTATTCGACCGTCGATCTCGATGCTCCCACGGTCAAGCTGGCGCCCGGCATGGTCACGCTCGAGTCGTTCAACGCGGCGCTGAAAAAACAGGTCGCCGACGTCACGGATCAGAACAACGACGAGATCAACGCCGTCCTGCAGGCGACCACGGCGGCCGTTGCGAACCAGGACGCGCGCAACTGGCTCGACAAAAAGTCGATCAAGTCCGAAATTTCGGCCCGTGTGGGCGCTGCATTTGCTCAAATCGCCACGGTGCAGACCGTCGCCGTCGACGCCCAGCAAGCCGTCGCGGATCTCAGCACGTCCGTTACGGCTGAGTTCGGCGACGTCAACGCGTCGATCACGGAACAATCGACCGCGATCGCGCAGCTGGGCGGATACGCCGCCGCGGCATGGTCCCTCACGCTCAACGTGAACGGCTACATCTCCGGAATACAGTTGGTCAACGGCGGTTCGGGGGTCTCAGCCTTCACCGTCGTCGCCGACAAGTTCCAGATCCAACTGCCAGGCTACAATGGCGGCGCGCCGAAAGCGGTCTTCACCGTGGGCACGATCAGCGGAGTTCCTTCGATTGGCATCACGGCGAACTTGTTCCTTGATGGCGTCCTCACGGCACGCATGATGAACGTCGGCGTGTTGAGCGCGATCTCGGCCAACATCGGGACCGTAACTGCCGGCATCATCCAGAGCTCAGATGGCAAGACGGTCTTCAACCTGACGGCCGGCACCCTCGTCATCTCGGAGTGACCGTGTGGCCGTCCGGATCTATATCGATCCAACCAGGGTCACGGTATCCAAGCCGGGGTACGACGCGCAGTTTCCGCCGGCCGTCGATTACAAGTACCTGTCGCTCGACAGCCGGTTGAACCAGGGCAGGCCGCTCGAGGTCGGCCTCATTCCGGCCTACACGTTTCTGAGCGGCGCCAAGGTATTCTATTCGGGCACGTACCCAACGCCGCCGGCCGTCGACATCGTCCCTTACAGTCTCAGCTCGGGTGTCGCGGGATACGGCCAGACGCTCGTGATGAGGGATGCCAACAGCTCGACCGCCATCCAGCGCTCTCCCTTCGCCGTGCTATGTGCGCGAGACGGGTTCACGCCGGATGACTCGGGCCTGGTGTTCGCGAGGTACTCCCGGTTGCATGGGATCGCATACAACCTGTTCTACCTCGCGTGGAAGGTCTGGTAAGTGGCCCAGCGCTTCCTGATGGGGCTGCATCCCAACCTCGGGCAGTACGGCGTCTGGCTCTCCGTGCCTGGCGTCGACGTCGTCGCGGCCACGGCGGCAGCTCAGTTCCTGCTCAAATCGGACGTCAAGAACGAGCAGGTCATCATGTCGGGCAGCATCTACCTGCCGCCTCTCAGTGGGAACGTGTCTATCCCGTACCCGGCGTCCCTGCCGCAAAATCCATACGTCTCCTTTCGGACGTATATCGACAATGGCGTCGTCTCCTACCCGTATCGCCTCGACATGGCGGTCCCGAGGGACATCACGATCGGCGGCACGGTCTATTACGAGATCCAGAACGGTTTCCAGATCCACAACAACACGATGAACTTCAACAATCTGATCTCCGAGTCGTACGGCATTTACGTCGACTACATGGTCTTCAACCGGAGCCTCGGGTGACCCAGCGCGTCCTGATGCAGGGAGGGGCAGACGCCAAGCTCGTGGTCAGCAAGCCGGGCATCGAAGCGTCCCTCGCAAACCTCGACCAGACCGTGTTCGACTCCCGCTGGTCGGGCCATCAGTTCTATTTGAGCGGCACCCTCGACAGCGGCAACGACAGCGTGGCGCAGCTGAATTTCGGCGAGACGTTGCCGGAGGTTCCGTTCATGCTGGGTTACTGCGACCCCAGCATCATCCTCAATCCCGGCGCGCAATATCTACAGTGCGAAGCCTACCGCGGCGGAGGCACTGACTTTTGGATCTACGCCGCGGTGACGTCGTCGGCGATCCAGTTCCGGTTCAAGTTCGGCAACCAAGTCGGGCGGCTCTATTTTTCGCTGTTCAGGAGGATCGCAGGATGACGGGCGTAACGCTCGATAGTGCGTGGGCTGTTCCCGGCTTCGTCCCGGCCGGGGCCGACGGTGAGGGTCTGACGGTCGGCTCGCAGCCGATCACTGTCGAGGAGCCGAAGGCGCTGAACAGGACAAAGACGCTCATCAGGCACGACGCGAACGGCGTCATTACTCAGGTCATTCTCGAGGCTGCAAGGCCGATGGACGAGATCTCCAAGTCGTTCGCGGAGGCCGGCATTGACCACATCCTCTACGATGGACCGGTCGACATCAAAGAGGCCTATGTCGACCTGTCGACCGATCCGCCGGAAATTCGGCCCAAGCCGGAGGTTGTCATCAGCGGCGAAATCCGGCCGATCAAGGCGGACGGCATCGATGTGCTGCATCTGACGGTCCGGCCGGAAAATTTCACGGTCTATGTCTGGTTTGAGAACAGGCTGGTCCACCAGGAGGACGTCACGGATGGTGCGATCGAGTTCGCGATCGACCAGGCCGGCACGTTCCGGGTAACCATTGTTGCCGCGCAGCCGTACAAGGTCGGCGCCTTCGAGGTGATCGCGCGATGAAAATTAGCATCTCGCCGCTCGTCCAGGAAAAGAAGCGAGCGGAGCGCCGGATCAACACGTTCCTGATGGTTGACGGGCATGACGTGGCGCACTCCCGCAAGCACATGCTGGCGCTGTCTGTGCAGAACGGTGCGGCGCCGACCGCAGAATTTGAAGAGGCTGCCAGGATCGAGGGCAAAACCGCGCAGCAGCTCGCGGCCATCATCCTCGCCAAGCCTGACGATCTCATGGCCAAGGAAAACAGGCGCAGGGGCCTGATCGTCGCCGTGCGCAATGCGCAGACCCTGGAAGAGCTGAACAGGATCCTCGCCGACAATGGCGTTCCGGCGCACTACGAGGATCAGCGGCTGGCCCTGCTGCCGTAGCCTGCGCGGAGCCATAGCGGCTCTGCCCCCCGCAAACACAAAGAAGCTTCAATCGAGAGGTTCTCGAGATGACGGCGCTTGCCAGTTACTCGACCGGGACGGTTTCCGTTGCGGCCGGCGATACCACTGTGTCCGGAGTCGGAACGATCTGGTCCAGCACCAACGTGCGGCCCGGCGACATTCTCCAGATCGGGAATTTCCAAACGATCATCACTGACGTTACGGATCCCACGCATCTCGTCATTCCCCCGTGGGGTGGCGGCGCGCAGGCAGCCGTTGCGTATGTTGTCTGGAAGGTATCGTCCCAGCGCATCGCCGGTGCGCAAGCTATGGCGGATGTTTCCGCGCTCGTGGCGGCGCTGAACACGTCGGGCTTCTTTTGGTTCGTCGACGCGTCGCTCGCGGCGCCCGATCCCTCGCTCGGTACGGACGGGCAGTACGCGCTGCAGCCTACCACCGGAAAGATGTGGGTTCATACCGGTGGCGCCTGGTCCTATCTGGGGGTCTACAAGGGTTTCAGCTTCCGCGGCGCATACGACAATGCCGCGGCCTATTCGGTCGGCGACGTCCAGACGACAGCGGGTACGTCCTATGTCTGGATCAACCAAACGCCGGGATCTGGGCATCCAGCGCCGGACCCAACTTACTGGCAGGTGCTGGCGGCGAAAGGCGACAAGGGCGATACCGGCTCAGTGCCCTGGGCCGTCCCGGTAGCCTGGGCGACGGGCATAGCGTTTGTTGCAGCAGCGCCCGCGTCGATCGTGACAGGGCCGAATGGCAATACGTATCAGTGCATCGTTCCGCATAACTCCGGAGTGTTCGCGACCGATCTTGCGGCTGGCAAGTGGAAGCTGATTGCTCAAAGCCTCAAAGAAGGAACAAGCACGACTTCGGTGACGATCGGCGCCGGCACCATCGGGTTTACGACGCAACCTGATCTGTCTTATCAAAATGGCGTTCGCCTTCGCGCATCGTCCAATGCCAACATCGGCAACTGGCAAGAGGGGGTCTGCACTTACGATCCATCGACCGGCGCTCTCCTCATGTACAGGGATAAATTTGCCGGCGCCGGCACGTTCAACGATTGGAATTTCAGCCGCGTCGGTCAGCCGGGCGCTGGCGACTTGTCGTCGACCGCCAATCTGTCTGATCTGACGAATAAGCCTGTTGCGCTCGTCAATCTCGGTGTCCCCGGCTTGCTGCTCGGCCATCTCTCAGGATTGAAGATCACGTCGCCGGGCGGTGTTTCGACGTTCAGCGTCAGCGCCGGTGTCGCTTGCGATCGAAGCGGGACCGATATGATCGTTCTCAGTGCTGCACTGACTAAGTCAAGTTCGGCATGGGCGGCTGGCAACAACAATGGTTGCCTTGATACCGGGGCGCTTGCAAACGGCTTCTACCATGTCTTCATAATCAAAAATCCGACGACGTCGGTTGTCGATGTGCTGATGTCCAAGAGTGCAACTGCGCCGACGATGCCGGCCGGATACACATTGTTCCGTCGCATCGGTGCCGTGTGGTTCAACAGTGGTGTAAATTTCTCGCAGATTTTGCAGCGGGGCAGGGAGTTTTTCTGGCCGGGCTCGGCGCTGGATGTAACCACGACGATCGGAACGACGTTACAAACGTTCGCTCTCGCCAGCTGTCCAACTGGCGTCAGGGTGCAGGCTTTGCTCAATGTCATCGCCTGGAACGCTACGCAAAACACCACCTGGTGGACGCACGAGACCGGCATCACTGACAACCCGCCAAGCTATAGCGTTGGTGCCAACGGTCTGGAAGCCTCGACTGCGACCTCTGGCAATGCGTCCGATTTGAGGGTCTGGACGGACACGTCCGCGCAAATCTGCGCGCGATCGTCCGCAGCCGGGACGTCATATCGCTGCTTTACGCGCGGCTGGTTTGATCCATTGGAGGGCTGATCGATATGGGATTTGTGGAGCGAAACAACGCTGGTGAGATCGTCTCATGGTTTCGGTGCGAGCAGCCCGACCGTGTCCTCGATCCGATCGACGACGATGATCCGTCCGTCGTTGCATTTCTCAATCCGACGATGGTGCCGGAGACGATCTCGGATCGCCAGTTTTTCCAGCGCCTCGCCATTCAGGGCGTCATCACGAACGCCGAGGCGCTCGCCGCGGTCAAGACAGGTGATATCCCGGCTGCGCTGCAGCAGGTGCTCAACCTCCTGCCTACCGAGGAGCAATTCGACGCGGAGATGCTGATATCCGGGGCCACCTCGTTCAACCGGAATCACCCCACGACTCTCAAGCTCGGCACGGCTCTTCAATGGACGTCCGCCCAAATGGACGAACTCTGGATCAACGCCTCGAAGCTTTGATCTAACGCGCCGCCTTCGGGCGGCTTTTTGATACCCAACAGGAGAACGGGATGACGATCGCGGCCCTCGTGGCGGCGACGCCCTTGCGCATGGGCGCAACGGGTGACGCCGTGAAGCAGGTTCAACTTGCTCTGAAGTCCATCGGATATGATTTGAAGGGGACCGGCTGGTTCGGTCCGGCGACCGATACAGCAGTCGAGACGTTCCAGAAGCGCGCCGGGTTGAACGTCGATGGTGAGGTGGGGCCGTTGACGGGAGCGGCCCTTGACGCTGCTATGACCGGAAAGGCACCGGCACCGGCGCCGGCAGCGGAAATCAGCCGGCCGCTGTGGCTTGAAGCCGGCATCAAGCTGATCGGAACGAAGGAGGGCGCGGGTTCGAAGGACAACCCCGTCATCATCGATTGGGCCAAGGATGAAGGCGGCGATATCGCGGCCGAATACACCCACGATTCGATCCCGTGGTGCGCGCTCTTCGCCAATCACATCCTGACCAAGGTGGGCCTCAAGGGCACCAAGACGCTTTGGGCTCTAGACTTCGCCGGTAAGTGGCCGTCCGTGAAACTGGCCGGGCCGGCGGTCGGCGCCTTTGCTCCGATGAAGCGGACCGGAGGCGGTCACATCACGGTCGTTGTCGGCAAAGATCAGCACGGCAACGTGATGGGGCTTGGCGGCAACCAGTCTGATGCCGTCAACATCGAGCCCTTTGCCGCTTCGCGGCTTAACCAGGGTTTCTGGTGGCCGAAGGACGTTCCGCCGCCGCCGGCAAGCCAGATCGGCTTCAGCCATCTCCCGGTCGTCCTCAGCAACGGCCGCGTATCCACCAACGAGGCGTGACGGCCATGGACGAGAACCGTCACGCCGGGCTCGATCCGGCCTTCGACCTGTCGCCGTTTCAGTATTTCCTCGACTTCCTGCTGGTGCCATGGGCGATCTGCACGTTGATCGCCTTCGCGGTCCTCGGCCGCATCAGCCTCTCGGCGATCGCCGGATGGGTGGGCGCCGGCGTGGCGGCGTGGACGCTCGCGGAATACTGGATCCATCGCGCGATCTTCCACGGCAACAATCGCTTCGCGCCGATGCATGACATGCACCATCGACTCCCTCGCGACATGATCGGCATCTCGAGCCTCGGCACGTTCTCGGCGTTCGCCGCGGTCTGGCTGCTGGCCTGCGCGGTTGCGGGTGAGGATCGCGCGGCGGTCTTTGTGGCCGGCGTGATGATCGGTTACCTGGCGTACTGCGCCATCCACGTCCGGTTCCACCATCACGGACCGAAGGCGAAGCTGTCGCGATACATCGCTTTCATGAACGATCACCACTCCGGTCATCACCGGGGCGGGAAGGGTAATTTCGGCGTCACCACGCCGATCTGGGACTTCGTGTTCGGCACCTATCGCCGGGCATCTTGAAGAACGCCGCGCGACGGAAATCGCGCATTTCCACAACCGAAAAGGTGAAATATGAACCGCTTCTACAGCGCGGCTTTTGCCGTGCCCCTTCTGCTCGCGCCGAGCCTGGCGCTGGCGGGTGGCAAATCGTTCTTCGTCGCCGCAGGCCCGTCCTTTGATCCGACGGGCATGCTGATCGCCGGCCTGATCGGCCTGGCGCTGGCTGCCGTTGCGCTGCCGCGTCGCGTCCGCCCGTTCGCTCTCGGATTGGCCGTGCTGGTCGGCGTCTCGCTCGCGATCGACGTCGCGTTCGCAGCCGACGCCGCGGCACCGGAGACGGTCGCGCAGGCGACCAGCGACACCACGAAGGTCACCTGGGCGTACGGTGCCACGGTGTCTCAGTGGGCCACTGCGATCGGCACCATGATCTTCGCTTTCGTGACGTGGCTGCTGCGGAAGCTGCCGGCGCAGGTCTACGCTATCCTGGTGTCGGTCCGTGCCGACCAGCTGCTCCAGAAGGGCATCAACTACGGCATCAACATGGTGCAGGGCGCGACGAAGGACAAAGCCCTGACCGCGGACGTGCACAACCAGGTCGTCGCGGCCGCTCTCCAGTACGTGCTGGATCACGGTTCCGACTGGCTGGCCCAGTTCATCGGCACCCCGGAGCAGATCGCACAGAAGATCATCGCGCGGCTGAACCTGGCGCCGGAAGCCGTCCCGGACGTCAACGCCGCCGTGACCAGCGTCCCCAAAACGTAAGGCGATCGCCATGTTCAGCGGAACGACCGTCGCCGCTGTTCTAACGGTCCTGCAGCCGCTCCTGGAGGCGTTCTTCAACGCCTTCGGGAACTCGCTAAACGATTACTTGGCGCGGCAGCGTGCCGACCAGAACGCCAAGGATCTCGGCGCGGCGCAGGCGACCGTCCAGCAGCAGAACGCCACCATTGACGCTCAGCAGGCCGAGCTCGAGGCACAAGCCAATGCCCCGAAGTCGGTCGACGACGCCATCAAGCGCCTCGAGGAGGGCTCGGCATGACGTTCACCTGCACCGGCTGGGCCTTCATCGCGGTCCAGCTTACCTGCACTATGCCCGATACCGCGCCGGCGGTTGTCTGCCCGCCGGTCCGCACCTGGTCGCAGGACTTCCAAAAACAGGTAGCCGCCGAGATGCGGGCGGCGCCGAGCAGCGCGCTCGCCGCGGTCGCAGTCCAAGCGATCGGTGACCGCGACGTCGCCCGGGCTTGCTCGCGACAGAAGAAGGCGGGCAAGCGGTGATGGGAGCCGCCGGCACGCCTGAAATCGTTGCCCAAACCCTTGCCGGGTGGGGGCCGGCCGGCGCCGTGATTGCGGTGCTGCTGGCAACCATCTCCGTCCTGGCTGGAGCAATCGTGGTGCTGTTCAAAGCGAACAACCGTCTCCATGTCGAGCGGAAGGAAGAGCTCGCGCGTTTCAGCAAGCTCGTCGAGGCAAACAACGCGGCCCTGACCAAGGTCGCGGAGTCGACCGAGGAGCGGAATCGTGTCACCGAGGCGCTCGCCGAGGCCATCAAGGTGCAGGCCACGGCGTTCGAGATGGTGAACCAGCGGATCGAGTTCTACCACGGCAACAACATCGAAAAGCTGAAAGACCTGATCGGCACGTTTGCCTCACAGGCGGATGCCGTTCGAGTCCTAACGGGTATGGTCACGCTGGCGCGAGACAGCAGCTCCGCCGCGGCGACAGCCGCCACCGAAACAAAAGTGAAGATCGACAGCATCGCTTCGAAAATTGATGGGGCCCTTTTGCGGAGGCAGCGATGAGCCTCTTCCGACAATTTTTGCGCCATCTCCGCATCATCAAGGCGTTTGATGACGAGGAGATCGACAAAGCTTCAGCCGAAAATGCATTGCACGATCACGAAGCCACGATGCGCCGCCTCGACACTGCTGATCGCGAGATCACCAATGCGCAGAGCAGGCTTCGTGAAGCAGTAAGTCTTTCGCGTTCGTCGAGCGAGTCCGCGCAGGCATCGCCACGGCACGACGAGATTGCGCAACTCGTTCACGACATGCGGTCATTCGGCAAGAGGCAAGGAATTTGAAATGCTGAAACTCCTCGAGAGCGCCAATGGCACGTTGGCGTTTCTGTTGATTTTCGCCTGCGTTATGTTCGGCGTCTACATGGTACGCGAGATCATGGAGAACGGTGTGAGGCGCGTCCGGCTTCAGGCCGCAATTTCGCTGCTCGTCGCGTTCGCGCCCGAGGCGGCTTCCCGGATATGGATCTGGTATTGGCGCCATCTCGATAACGGCGGCATGGACGCTGACTCCATGCTGCACAGCCCGGTGCTTCTCGTTACAGCGCTTGTTCAAATCCTCGGCGTCGCCTGCGTCATTCGGGTGTTTGCGCCTGACCGCTGGGGCCGCGAGGTCTGGATCTTCACCACCATCGTTGCGGCCGCGATCGCTACGACGCTTTCTCTCATCCCGTAGGCGGCCGCGATGGATTGGGTCGTGCCGATTGCTGCCGGCGCCGGCGTCGTCGCTGCGCTTGCCGGGTTTTTCATGGCGAAGCGCGCCCAGTCGGTCAACCAGACGAACACGGCTCTCGGTGTCGCATTCATCGGGCTCTTGATCGTCGCGCTCTGCTTCATCGTCGTGCCCATCTCTCAATAGATATCCGGCGCATGCCCGCGCCGTGACGGACCCGTCGTTGCCCTCCAAGTTGCGACGGTAACCAAGGGCTGTCGCGGAGCAATCCGTGGCCGCCCATCCAACTACCCAAACGCCACCTTGCCCGGCTGTCCCGATGGGGATGGCCGGGCTTTTTTTGCGTTTCTAGGGTCTATCCGTATCAGTCCGGATATGATCCGGTGTCGGCGGATACTACATCTGGTTAAATGACCGACATCGTGATTTCCACGCCGCAGCGCAGATCACTGTTTCCGACCGCGATGATTTTGCTCGTCGCCGGAAGCTTGCTCGCGCTCGCCTTTTTCGTCGGTTCTCTCATCGTGCATTCAGCCGCCGGCTGAAAACTTCACGACAGGGCGTCCTTCACCCGGCTGAATGCGGGGTGCTTCCGGTTCTTGACCTTGATCCAGCTGCAGGTTTTCGGACGGTAGCTCCGGTTCCGGTGCTTCGAGACGAGGCCCTCGAGCCCCATGTCGCAGGCTGCGCGAAATAGGTCCGGGCCGATCTCGCCGGCCTCGAAGGGTGCGGCGAAGATGCCCTGCGGCCGGCGCGCCAGCAGCTTTGCAAGCCGACCCTTTCGTTCGAATAGCGGCAGCTCGCGCAGATCGTCGCCGTCGAGTGCGACCAGGTCGAAGGCGTAGAGCTGGGCCTCCTCGTTGTGTCGGTTGGAGTGCAGGGCGTCGAAGTCGGAGACGCCGCGGACATCGAGCACGCAGATCTCGCCGTCGATCGCGAAGCGCTGGGCCTGCAGTTGCAGCGCGCTCTCGACGATCCACGGGAAGCGCCACGTCCAGTCTAGCCCGGACTTCGATCTTACCCGCACCACGTTGCCGTCGCGCTCGACGCGGCCGCGGTAGCCGTCATATTTGACCTCGTGCAGCCAGTCCGGCCCGGTGGGGACGGCCTTGGCGGCGACCGGCACGCAGGGCTGAAACAGGGGTTTTGGCATGCCCAGGAGATAGGTATCGAGGTGGGTTTTGCGAGTCGGAACTCGTCCGTGCAAATTGTTCCAATAGTTCCGTTAGACCATTGGCCGATTGCCGTGCAGGCGGTAATTTTTGGAAGCTGGCTTCACGCAGCGGCAGCTACAACGCATGCGGACCTACAACACCAGCGTCGGGGTAGGGCGCTGGTGTTTTTTATGCGAACAGGTCTTTCCCTGCCTGCTTCATCCTCACAAACGTTCCGCTCTCGTGGTACTCGAGCCAGCCTTGGCCGATCGCATATTGGAGCCCGGCCCAATATTCAGCCGGCGTGGCCTGGTCGTCGTCGATCATCGGTCGGTTGATCTTCTCGATGTAGATCCGGCCATCCTGGATCGGCTCGAACGCGCGGGCGTGCTCCATGATCCTGCGGGCGGCCTTCTCGGCGTCGGAATAGGGGCGATCGCCCTTCATTCTCATCGAGAAATCCCATCCCGCTTCTGCGCGGCATAGATGTGTTGGCGGTGCGAGTAGCTCTCGTCGGGCTGCTGGCTATCAAAGGTCGCCCCGCAGGGACAGCGCATCAACGATGACGGCCGTTGAGAAGGCAGCTTTTCGCCACGCGCCCACATCGCATATTTCCGCTCGGTCCAGTCGCGCTGATCGCGCCATTCCTGCAGATTGGCCTCGGTCAGGATCTCAGCGAGATTTCCCCAGGCGCCCTCGAAGCGGGCTCGCGCCTGCTCGAAATCGACCCCGGTGCCGTCACGCTCGGTGTGCTGCGCAGCCCCCGGATAGAAGCCGCAGTACCATGCCCACTGGTCGGACTCGCGGGGGACGCCGGCTCGGGCGGCGATCCATCCGATGCAAACATCGGCGTAGTAGACGTGCCATCCGGTGCGCTCTTCCATCGGTCGGCGCGTCAATTTGGCGGCATCTGAAGAAATTTTTTCGGTCATGATGCCGCAGTGAATGCCGCGCGCTCCGCCGGAGTCAAATCGTCCATATCTTGAGGCAGTTAGCTAGAGCGGCATACTGCCCGTGGCGGCACGGAACGGAGGCCTCGCTCAACGATTGTGCGGAGTGGAGGCCTTGACGGATTCGCGAAGTTCTGCGCATACCGCTGCCCCATCGAAACCGCCGGCAAATGATTTGCCCGCGCTCTTAGGACCGAAGCCCGTGTTGCGCATAGCTGCACATATCGTCGCCGCCGCCATCGAACGACCGTTTACCCGGTCGAGCGATTGGGCGTGCATGCGCGTGACGAAGCAAGGTTCGAATTATCTGCTCGGACAGTCCGGGCTACCCACACCAGCAAGAGCGTAACCGGCGGCAGGAATCGTCCTCCGCCACACCAGGCGGAGAAGGGCGATGTCCCGGACCAAGACCACCACAGGACTCGAGAACCGTGCCGAGCAGAGGATTTTCTCCTCGCCGGTCGCGCTCGCCTTCGTGCGGACCGTCGTGGCCCGCCGCAAGGTCACCGAGGCCCAGGCCCGCAGGATCTATCTCGATTACCTAAACCGCTCGCAGCCGCATCGTCGCGGCGCGCCGACGGCTGCATGACGTGAATTTGGAATACGGGACGATCGCCCCCGCAAGGACATAAGGCGATCTCGCTGACCGGTACCGGTCTCCTTCAGTGGAGCGGCAAACGGTGGTTTCAGGCAGCGATGTTTTTCTCTTTGGCCAGGCTCGTCCTGGCCGTTTGTGAATTTCTCTCTCGCCGGCGTGGCGCAGCGGTAGCGCAGCGCACTCGTAACGCGAAGGTCGCCAGTTCAAATCTGGCCGCCGGCACCAAGGATTGACGGTCACGGCCTGCAAACTGTTCCCGTCCTGCTCCCTCGCTCCGCGCATTGCGCTTGCAGGCGCAGAGTTCGGGTGAGGGGCCAGCAGATCCGCCCGTATAGCTCAGCGGTAGCAGCGCTCGCATTGTAGGCGAGAGGTCGCAGGTTCGATCCCATGCTGCGGGCACCAATCCGCTTCCATCGTTCAGTCGGGAGGACACCGCTTTGGTAAGGCGGCAACGCAGGTTCGAGGCCTGCTGGAAGCACCAGACGGTCAAACCTCAAGGCCTTCTACAAGCCCTTGTCCTTCAGCGTCTCGCGGAAGCCGTCCCACCGGAGCTTCTCAGGTACGGCCGCAATCGCGGCTCGCAAGCCTTCAATAGCGGCATTTGATTGGGCTGCGCGAGCGCGGCTCGCGGCGCGCAATATGGTCGTCACAAGCCAAAATCGATCGTCCTGGAGCGGATTGCCTGCTGCGCTCGATTTGGCGAGAGCGATCGCTGCACCGGCCACCAAGGTAATGTCAAAAACCTGTTCGGCTGGCATGCAACGATCGGCTTTGCCGATCTGTCGGCAAATGAGCGCCATAGTGGCATAGCTCTCCGCGCGCGCCCAGGATTCGCAACCGGGGGCTTCCCCGAACCAGCATGCGTTCATGTCAGGATCCGTGAACATTTGGGTCTGCCTATCTTCCGCATGCGAGATCCCGGCGATGGCCGTAAAAGCCACTGCTGCCGTTAGAATTTTGTGCATCGTGAGAGCCCCCTAGCTCGAGATAAGTTAGCGCGGACGTGGCGGAAGTGGTAGACGCGCCGGTCTCAGGAACCGGTTCTTCGGAGTGTGGGTTCGATCCCCTCCGTCCGCACCATTGCAATTCCATGGTCATTCCATTGCCCCGGTGGCGGAACGTGGTAGACGCCGCTGCCTCAAAAGCAGCTTCATTGCCGGTTCGAATCCGGCCTGGGGCACCACAACCGCGCGCTTAGCTCAGCGGGTGAGCGCCTGTTTTACACGCAGGATGTCGGCCGTTCGAGCCGGTCAGCGCGCACCAATTCGCGTCCGTAGCTCAGTGGTAGAGCGCGATCCTGACACGGTCGATGCCGGTGGTTCAATTCCATCCAGACGCACCATTTCAACGCACGTTAGTCCGACCGGTGAGGGCCTCGCCTGATAAGCGAGTGGCAGTTGGTTCGATTCCAGCAGCGTGCACCAACAACGAGGAGGCCGACATGACCGAGAAGCTGCCCGCCGGCGTGCATGTGCTGTCGGCCGAGAGCCAGGCTGCGCTCGCGCGCGCAAAGGCGAAGAGCGACGCCGTCACGGCGCGCCACATCAAACCGGAGCGGCTGGCCGCCGCAACCATCGCAACGATGGATCCGGAGCGTTAAACCTGACTGGAGATGGAGCGGCCTTTTAACCCGTGCGCAAGTGGTTCGAAACCACCCGGATTCTCCATGGACGAGTAGCCAAGCGGTCGACGGCACGCGGCTCTTAACCGCACGGGCCTTGAGCCCCGCGCAGGTTCGAATCCTGCCTCGTTCACCAAGATCAGTTCTCGCGAGGCAACTTCGCGATCGCTCGCCTCAGCATGATTTCGATACACCGCTTGCAGGCCAACTCGCCGTCGCCGGCCGGTGGTGCCACTACGACCAGTTCTTCCGGCGTGAATTCTTCTTCGCAATGGTCGCAGCGGACGTTCTCGGGCATGGGGCTTTATATGCGCTTGTGGCGGAATTCGGTAGACGCAGCGTCTTGAGAGGGCGCCGGGAAACCGTGCCGGTTCGACCCCGGCCGAGCGCACCATCTTTGCAAAAAATGCAAATTGCTCCTGGACCCAGCTGGAGAAGGGGCCCGACTGTCGATCGGGTTTCGGCGAGTTCGATCCTCGTCAGGGGCGCCATTCCTATCGTCCGATTTCATCGGAAAGTTCATCCGGCGTGTGGCGCAGCCTGGTAGCGCACCTGCTTCGGGAGCAGGGGGCCGTAGGTTCAAATCCTGCCACGCCGACCATCAACGGGCGCATAGCTCAGTGGTAGAGCCGGCCGCTCATAACGGTTTGGTCGTCGGTTCGAATCCGGCTGCGCCTACCAACCTAGAAGCGGTAGTTCACGCCAGCTCGGGCCGTCGACAGGTCGAAGCCGTAGTGGTTGATGTTGCTGTTGAGGTACAGATAGTCGTGAGCCGAAAAGCGCGCGTAAGTGTACTGGACCTGCGCCGACCAGTTGCGATCGAACGCGTACTCGAGGCCGGCTCCAACAGTCCAGCCGTCGTGCCACTGAGCATCCTGCATCGGAGTGCCGACCAACGGGCGACCGATGCCGGGGTTGGACAGATTGGTCCAGTAAAACTGGTTCTTGACGAAGGCGACGCCGCCCGTGCCGTAAAGGAGAAGCTGATCAACAGCGATACCTGCGCGGCCGCGGACGCTGAAGCCGCCGTTGATCGTGTTGGAGATGGCGTAGCCGGTATTCGTGCTTTGGCTTATCCGACCAGCAAAGCCATCGCCCTCAATGCCGAGCACCAGGTGCTCGTATTGGAAGTTGTAGCCTACCTGACCGCCGCCGAAGCCGCCCTCGCGCTCGTTGTAGATCGAGGACGCGACGCCGTAGCCACCGTGGGCGCCGAGGTAAAAGCCTGTCCAGTTCATTGCTGGGTTGGGTAGCGGATCGGCCAAGGCGGGACAGGCAATACAGGTCAACAAAAGGCCGAAAGTACCCGATTTCATTGAAATTCACCGCAAATAGCTGGTTTTGGAATCGCAACCCAGAGAAGAACCGATCCTAACTAGCCAACCCGCAGCCGCAATTCAACCATAGTTCCAGCCAAGGGAGCCGACGATGTTTGCCGCAAATCCGGCGCTGGTACTCAATGCCGACTTCCAGCCGCTGTCCTATTTCCCGCTGTCGCTATTCAATTGGGAAGACGCCGTTAAGGCCGTGGTGAAGGGATCTCACGCCGTCGTCGCGGAGTACGACCAGGTCATCCGCAGCCCGTCGACGGTGATGCGCCTGCCCTCGGTGATCGCGCTGCGCGAGTACGTGAAGCCGCCGGCCCGGGTGGCCTTCACGCGGTTCAACGTCTTCCTCCGCGATCGCTTCCGCTGCCAATACTGCGGCGAGCAGCACCTGCGCGGGGAGCTCACGTTCGATCACGTTCTGCCTCGCGCTGACGGTGGTCAGACGTCGTGGACGAACATCGTGGCGGCGTGCAGTCCTTGCAACACGCGGAAGGACCGCTTCCACCTGAAGCCGTTGCGGGCGCCGTTCGAGCCGAACCAGCACGACCTGCTGGCGGCACAGCGGCTTTTCCCGCCGAACTTCCTGCACGAGTCCTGGCAGGACTTCCTGTACTGGGACGTCGAGCTCGAGAGATGAAGGGGCCGGCGGCGGTACCCGCCGTCGGCTACTTCTTGGGTTCGATTCTTGGCAATCGTCCTTCGCCGACGCGCACGGCCAGCAACTGTTTTTTTGCTGGATCGTAGTCGCAACGATAGTTCATGATTGACCACGCACCGAAACCGTTCTGGAATTTGAGTTCGTCGCCAGCGAGAATGACTGTTCGAGCCTGCTTGTCGAGCCAACCGTATTGATTGAAGATTCCGTCAATCGTCCAGTTCGTCCATTCGAAGCTGTACTTTGCACGGCGTTCGATATCGTCCCGACACACGCGGCCCGCCTCGAAGCGAACCTGGTTAAAGAGGCAAGCCAGATCGTCACCACAATCCGCCTTTGCCGGTGGCGCGGCTGACCGTGCCGCCGAGCCAGAACCGGTGTCGCTCTTTGGTGTCATGAAGATGGCTGCTCCAATTAGGAGCGCGACACCCACAACGAACTTCTCGCGCGTAGACGGTTTACCTCCGGGCTTCGCCGGGTTTGGCGGAGCGAGGTCCGGTGGCGCAGGTGTCGATTGCGGCATACCACAGTGCGGGCACGCCGTAGCCTGATCGCTGATCGATTGGCCACATTCGCTGCAGGCGACCAGCGCCATATGCGTCTCCTGAAATGGTCAACTTCAAAACGGCTTTGTCCCGGAAATTGCCCAGGAAGAAATTCAGTGTTGTCAAAAAGAGGCGGGATGACCGCGCCCCAATACAACCAGACGGCGTGAGCGTTGAAAAGACCGGCGGCGGGTTAGGCCGCCGGGTTACTTCTTCCGGATCTTGGCGAAACGGTCCGCCAGATCGGCGACGTTGCTCGGGACCAGACTTCGGTCGCCGCGCTCCACTGCAACGGTCAGCGCGACGTGCTCGGCCAACATGATATGTCGGTCATTGACCGCTTCCGGGCTTTTCTCGATGGTGAAATATGCCCTGGAGCCAAGCCCCATCCGGTCGGCCATTTCAGCCTGGTTGAAGCCAAGGGCCTTTCGCAGCGCCTCGATGTCGGCGCCAGTGGCGATCTTCTCGATGGCCATGTTGAAGCCCTCCTATGAAACGGCTATATTCAACCAAGGAACCGGAGGGGATTGGACCCCCTCCGGAACCCGGTTACCGGGAAACGGACAGTGCTAGTGTCCACTTCCAGAACCGGAGGCGGATGATGAAGGTGACCTTCATTCTTCCTTCTCCTAGTCGTCAGGCGGGTTTACCTGACCCCTTTAGATTCGCAGTTTCTGCGAATCGGGTCAACTGAAATTTTCGCAGTTTCTGCGAATTCTTTCCGAGGCCGTCCGGAGCGATCCGGGCGGCTTTCGTTTTGCATTTCCCCTTAGCTCAGTGGAGTGAGAGCGCGGCCGTCCGAAGGCCGAGGCCGCTGGTTCGAGTCCAGCAGGGGAAGCCAGATGACCGAAAAGCGCGGGGCCCGCGCCCTTCACTGGGAGATTTGAAACGGCCGCGCCTGCCGCGCCAGCGGATAGGTCTACGAAATTGGAGAGTCCAGGCGGGATGGTCTGCCAGCGGTCTTGAAAACCGTCGCTCCTTCGGGATGGGGGTTCGACTCCTCGGCTCTCCGCCAATTTTGACTCAGTTAGGCCACGAACTGAATTTAGTCGTCGGGCTAACGATCGCGCCTTGGCCGGATGTACGCCGGCGCCGCAGAGGAGTTTGTAGCCTTTGCACGATTATCGCGGGGTGGAGCAGCCCGGTAGCTCGCTAGGCTCATAACCTGGAGGCCGCACGTTCAAATCGTGCCCCCGCAACCAATTCTGCTGCCGGGTGTCGCGCCCGCGCGCTAGGCCCGCAACCTCGGATTAAGTTCGGAGGCTCTGGGAAGGGACAGTCGGCATCGGCTTCGGCCCGGCAGCAGATCCATCACGCGCAGACACTGTGGCATGTGGCGAGCCCAACGCGCTGTAAACGCGCCGGTTAAACCTGTGGCGGTTCAACTCCGTCTCTGCGCACCAATTCAAGCGGGCAAATGACTACGGTAGTCGTCGAGAGTGCCACTCTCGAAGCCCGGGTTCGACTCCCGGTGCCCGCGCCATCAACTTGCGCATTTGCGCAATTTCGCAAACTTGCCCGGATAGCAAAGCTGGTCTATGCGGCGCGCTGAAAACGCGAAGATACAGGTTCAACTCCTGTTCCGGGCACCAAATATCCTCACTTTTTCTTCGCGGTCTTGGATGTGAGTTTGCTCGCTTTCGCGATAAAGATCTCGCATGACAGGATGAGTTGTCGAGCGTAGATGCGCGAAGCATCGACCACGCTCTGCTTGCTGACACCGAAAGCCATATAGACCGAATGAATGATCGCCAGCGCAAAGACGACGAGAAGTCGAAGCGTTGTATCGTCGTCGGTATCGAGTGGGATCTTCTTGTAAAGAAAGAAGGCTGATAGCAGGACGAGCCCTAGATTCAAAAGTAAGGCAGGCCACTTGAGTCCGAAAAGATTTCGTCGAAATCCATAAGTGATGTTTTCGGCGAACAAAAGCGAGAATTTTTTAACGTCGCGAGTGTTCTCGCGAAGCCAAGCTCCGCCTCGCTCATAGAAGGCATCACCTGCCATTATGTTTTCGCGTTCCTGCTCCTCTGTCGGCGCAGGCTGATTTACCTTGGACTCTAGGAGAGCTCGGTATTGGGCTTTCGAGCCGGCATCGAACGTGTTGTCAGAGTATCGAAGCATCGTCACGGAGGGTTTGCCGCCGACCTCATTGTAAATCCGTTGCTCAATGCGCTTTCCGAGACGGCGCGCGATGTCAGCGGCCGCAAACACGAGCACTGGAATAGCTGCCGATCCGACAATCGTCGTGAGGCCAAATTTGCTCCAGGAAATCAGTATCGCGAGCGCGGCTAATCCCGGAATGGTAGCAAGGAGCGCGGGATAGTAGCGCGCCTTCAAGGTGTATGTGTCGAGGTTCTTGAGCATCAGCTTTCCTGCTCGCTGGGATAAGCCGGTCGCTTCGCGGCGACCCAGCCAGCGCGCTCGGGCGCGTTCTTCTGTGTTCGAAAATGTCCGTCTTCTGTGGTCGCGATGCGGGCACCTCGATGATACAGCGCGCGCAGCACGGCATTTCGGGGATGGTCTGGATCTTCCTTGGCCGATGAAATCATAGCCGTGAACAGCTCATCGCCTTCCTTCACCATTTGCGGGAGGCGCTGGCCGACCCAGCGATCCAGGAGTTCGGTCGATATGTTGCGACGGCCGCCGTGGTGTGGCACCTGGAAACGATCTATGCCAGGCAGAGAGACGCCGCGGCTTTCGAGATAGTCGGCGGACTCCTTCATCCCGTCGCGCCCGGCATCGCCGGTGAGCAGGATGCGCTCGCCGCACAGGTAGGCGTATTGCACTACGCTCATCTCGTTTTCCACGCTCGTCGGCTCAGACGAGAAATTCTCGGAGCCCCAGCCGGCCTTAATCATCGACACGACCGAGCGGGCCGCCTCTGTAATTGTCGCAAGGACGGATTTGGAGCGAATCGATCGCTGCGGCGTCTTTTCCGACTCGATCACCATGCGCAGGTAGCGATCCGGTGTCGGTGCCAAGACAGTGAACGCGCCGATCTGCGCTCCTTGGAAGGGTGCGTAGATCGGGATGTGCTTGCGGCGCGCGATCTCTTCGAGCTTTGCGATGTACGGATAGTCCTCACGCAGACGCTCCTGCAGACGGGCGACGTTGTTATACCGCGCAAAGTGCGGCAACAGCTCTCCCGCATAATCCCAGGGCATCAGCATCCAGAGTTCGCCGACGCGGAAGTCTTCGAGGATGCCTGCGAGCCCCTCGGCGTGGTCCTGGTCCGGGTGGGTCACCACCACCCGGTTGATGAAATCCGTGCCGTAGTTGTTCCTGATATGGGCTGCGACTATTGGCGTCGTGGTGTCGAAGCCGCCGTCGACGGCATGGACCTCCCAGGTTGCGCCGTTCTGATAGCGCATTGAAATCGCATCGCCGCTGTCCCGCCTATGAACCGGAATAAAATCGATCTCGAAAAATTCGGGCAAAGAAATCCCCTATGTCCAGCTTTCCGCCCCCTTCATCCCTTACGGAAGTTCCAGCAGGTTCTGCAACCCCGGCGATGTTCTCGAAAAACTTACACCCAGGTTTCACAGGCCTTTTCGATTCCAAAATACGGAATCCTCCCGCTGTCCACCGGGGGTAGCTCGCCGTCTGGGATGCCCCCGCACCACGGACATCGTTGTAAAATTGGGGAGCGCGCAAGGGCGCAGCTGATGTTTGCACCATCGGCTCGGTCGGGGCGGTACCGACGCTCTCCACCACTATGCTTTGCACTTCACCTGCACCGCATAGGTGCGGGCGGCGCCGCCGAGCGGATAGGATCCGGTGGTCATGACGGTCTCGCCGACAACCCGCGCGGATGGACACTGGGCGCTCATGAAGCGTAGCGCGGTGCTGTTCCGGGTCTCGGGATTGTCGGGATCGTACCCGATGTCCTTCACGTTGTTGATCGAGACGACGTAATCGTAGGGCAGGCCAGGTGAGGCGGCGTCGACGCGAACATTCCCGTAGGCCTGCAACACTCGGTCAGCGCTACTGCTGCCGGCGCAGCCCGCCAGGGCCAGCGCCAGCGCGAGCCACGCAAATTTCAATTCCATGGATGGTACTCCCAGCGCCGGCATACAACCACGGGGCGTGCGGTTCCGTCCATCGTCCAAAATGCCGCTCGAGGGATAACTCCGACGGTATTTCCCGATCCCTTACGGGCCAACCACTTGCCGGTGGATGGCCTCTCCGAATCCAGTTTTCCCAAGTGGCGGAATGGTAAACGCACCGGATTGTTAATCCGACGTCGAAGGACTTGCACGTTCGAGTCGTGCCTTGGGAGCCAAAGAAAATGGGTGCGCCAAATACGGAAAAGGTGAAGCGCTACCGCATCCGGACAGCCATGCGAATGCGCGACTCCTTGGGTGGAAAATGCCAAACGTGCGGCTACGACCGTTGCCAGGAAGCGCTGGAAATTCACCACCTTGATCCCAGCAAGAAGGAATTCTCGTTCAGCCAGTTCAGGGCCGCACCCCGCTCGTTGCAGGTGTTGGTCGCCGAGTTGAAGAAATGCATCTTGCTCTGTGCCAACTGTCACCGCGAAGTGCACGCTGGTTTGCGTGATTGCCCATCCCAAAGCAGCTTCGATGAGGCCAAATTCTGGGTCGACCCGTATATCGCGCGCGGCCTTCCGATCCCGAAGGGGTCGAATCCGAGAGTGATGCCGGCAGAGCCGATCGCGGCTTAATCCGGGTCCATCCAGGTTCGAGTCCTGGTCGGGGAGCCAATTCACGCAGTCATCGTCTAGTGGCCAGGATGCCCGGTTCTCAACCGGTCGACACGGGTTCGAGTCCTGTTGGCTGCACCAGTTCGCCCACGTAACCGGCTGTGCCTACGAAGCACAAGAACCGTAACTGGAGCATGCAGGTTCAACTCCTGCCGTGGGCACCAAATCATCAGGGCGTAGGGTAGCGGCTAACCCGCCGGTTTTGGGTACCGGATGTCGTCGGTTCGAGTCCGACCGCCTTGACCATAGGTTGACGGGGATTAGCTTAGCCTGGCCTAAAGCGCCGCGCTCTGAACGCGGTATCGGCGGTTCGAATCCGTCATCCCCTGCCAATTCGTTCCAGTGCCGAGAGGGGTTATCGGCCGGTCTGCAAAACCGTGCACGGCGGTTCGAGTCCGCCCTGGAACTCCAACGCCAAAACGGAGGATTAATTTTCAGATCTTTTGCAGAGCGCTCGTGGGCCAACTGGACGGCCAGCGGATTTCTACTCCGCCGCATGCGGGTTCGAGTCCTGCCGAGCGCGCCAATGCCGACGAGGCGACGGTTGGGAAAACCGCCGCCTCTCGTCAATCATTCGTCATTCATCCACGCGATCACTTGCTGCCATGTCTTCTTGGGGCCGCTCGACGCTTTGCCGTTATGCCATTCCAAACCCGTCTTGGTAACCTGCATATCACCCAGTTGCTTCTCGCCATCGGGTGACCGGATTTCAAGCTCGATGCCGCTGTTCTTGATCTCCATCTCCACGTCAAATCGCTTAATTTTAACCTTCATAAACGGACTCCAACAATCTCGGCAAAATCGCCGGGCAGCGAAATGACTGCTATTTCTGACGAAAATCAACAGCGCAATTGGTCCACCAGGGTCGCCTAGCTCAACAGGACAGAGCACCCGGCTCCTATCCCGGAGGTTGCCGGTTCGAGTCCGGCGGCGATCGCCATCTTGGAGAGTCAATCGGGCGAGTGCCCGGCGCCGGTTGCTAACCGGTTGGTGGCTACGGCCATGGGAGGCGGGATCTCGGCTCTCCGCCAATTTCAACGCGGGCGTGGCGTAGTGGGCTGCGTGCCTGTCTTCCAAACAGGAGGTGTTCGGTTCGATCCCGACCGCCCGCACCAATTCTGAGACGAAAACCCCGAGGAGAGAGTGATCTCCTCGGGGGCCCTCCACTCAAGCGCCGGGCGCCGCGGTAACAGCGTTCCGGCAACTGCCATCCTACTCGCGCAGGATGTGGGCGGCAAATGGCCTGCCATCGCCTGGTGGAAAGGGTACGGCTCTTTCAAAGCCGGACTTCGCGGGTTCGACTCCCGTTGGCAGGACCACCCATGGGCGCGTAGCCAAGCTGGTTAAGGCACCGGATTTTGATTCCGACATCCGCAGGTTCGACTCCTGCCGCGCCTGCCATTCTCATCCCGGTGTAGCACGGCGGTAGTGCAGCGCTTTCATACGGCGTTGGTCGGCAGTTCGAATCTGTCCGCCGGGACCAATTCTTCAAACCCGACGATGTTGCGCCAGAACTCAATCGGCCTGTCGTCAGAAAAGACCGCGATTTCATCCAGGCCGGGGCCGACGACGCGCTTCAACTCCATGCGATGCCTGCGGAGGCCCGGCATCATGCTGGGCTGACCGTCGAGGATTTCGCGTATGGACCGCGGCCGCGGCAGGCGTTCGGCGCGCTCTACCACGAACGCGTCGCCGGAGCGGCGGGCTGGACCGGGTAGTTCGATGTGACCGTAGAGCTTCGTCGGCTCGCAGCAGCAGCGAACGGGATATCTCATGCCGGTAGCACCGTTTCCCGAATCTCGATCTTCTCGACGAGATAGCCGCCGTTCCGCCCGCCGATTGTGCCGTACTGTCTGAGCTCGACGAAGATGCCCAGCGCGCCGGCATCGGTTAGCGCGTTGTTGAGCGCCGTCACAGCATCCATGACGTGCTTGGATGCGGTCTTCTGTTCGTCTGTTGCCATCTTCAATTCTCCTGACTTCGTTCAATGGTAGGACGCTCGGCCGTGGACCGGGAGACGCGGTGTTCGATTCACCCAGTCAGGACCATCAAATACCTTCGCCGGCACCGAGTGCCGTGAAGACGTCTCGATATGCGGCGCCGATCTTTGGATCCTCTCCGGGCGCGACGTAGCCGCTGTACGTGAAGGTCGGTCGCCGGAACGGCAGGCCGAGTGCCGCGCACCAGCAGCGCCAGTCGTATCCGCCGGCGTCCTCGCAGATGTCCTGGCCGTACCGGACCTGCTCCCAGAACACGCGGCTCATCTCCGGCGTGAAGGGACCGCGGCCGATCGCGGCGAGGGCGCTATCGACCAGCTTGTCTTCGCGACGCGCCCGGAACTGCCACCACCTGGCGCGAGTCCGCGGGATGCAAGGCCAGCCATGAACGGTGGTGCCGAAGTGCTTTTCCAGTGCATCGAAGGTCTCGTCGGCGGTCATCAAGTTCTCCATGGGAGTGTCGTCTAGTGGTAAGGCACCGGCTTCCAACACCGGTTACGTGGGTTCGATTCCTACCGCTCCTGCCAATTCGGCCTTCATCGGCTGGATCTCCACCATCGTCAGCGCGGTCCAATTCCAGTCGTTCCGCTGCCGGACAGCGATCGCGATCGGCTGGTTCTTGTGCCAGAGCGTGGTGACGTTGGTGTCCTTCACGCGCTCCTGAGTGATCTCCGACCCGGGCTTTCCCTTGAGGCCGAGTTTTTCGACGACCGCCTCCAGCCACATCTGCTCGATCTTGCCGGCCTCGAGCTCGTCCATGGTGATCATCTGCTGCGGGTTGGTCATGGTTGCTGCCTGTCAAAAAGGAATCTCGTCATCGGTCAGCACGGACAGGGATTTGCGCGGCCAGATCCGCTCAAGCAGCCGGAAGACCCGCCATCGGACCGGCAGTGTCAGCTTCCGCCAGAACTCTCGTCTGCGCCGGCGACGTTCTTCGCGTTCGCATTCCTCTTGATAGCTGGCTTGGCGATCCAGTTCGGCATCAATCTCTTCCGCCGACAGATGCCAGGACTTCGAGCAATAATCGCACTGTGCCCGACCGGTGCAGACGTCGATCTCGTAGTGCTCATGCTCACAGTCGCGCTCGGAATCGTAGTCGTCGTCATAGCCGTAATCGTAATCCTCATCGTGCGGCATTTGTCGCCTCCAACTGCCGCTCGGCCTCGATCAGCGATTGCCACGCCTGGTCGAGCAGCGGCGCCGGCGCCTTCGTCAGGATCTCGAGCGTGGCTCTCTTCTCCGGCAAATACTTCTTCGCGAAGCCCGGATTGTGCTTCACGATCGTCGAGGTGTTGCTGATGAAGTCCGCGCACTTGATGCCCTGGGTCTCAGGGCCGGCGAGCTCGAGTCGGAGACGGTCAGCCCGCTTCCGGCGCTCGCTGTTCATGCCCGCCATGGGCGGAGTGTTGGTGAGGTCGAACACCATCAACGCGACGCCGGAGCCAAATTTGGCGCAGACTTCGGGCAGGGTGACATCGGTGTCCTCGACGACATCGTGCAACCATGCCGCGGCGATCGCCGTCTCGGACAGTCCAGCGCGCTCCACGATGCCGGCGACTTCCTCGAGGTGAACGAAATACGGTTCGCCGGTGTAGTTCCGTTTTTGTGGTGCGTGTTTCTCCCGCGCGAATTCGCGGGCTTTTTCGATCAAGTTCATTTCCCCTCCGTCGCCCGCTGCCGCTGAGCGGCCGCATATTCGCGGGCCAAAGACCTGGACGCATCGTCGCCGGGCAACTCCCCCAGATCTATCATCGCGTTTCTCCATCCATGCCAAAAGGCGCGGCCGCGGTTCGGTCCCGGTTCGGGATCTCCGCGCTCGGCCGATCTATAGCCCTCGCGGATCTGCTCGTGCTCGAGCGTCTCAAGATCGGCGAGGGTGCTGACCGGCGCGAAGTTCATCAACGGTCCCTGCGCTCGGCTGCCTCGAGATAGCCAACCGGGTCCGCGTCGCATTTGCGCTGTTCGTCCCGATAGCGCGGCTCGTCTTGATCGAGCATGCGGAACAGAACTGACGCGTGGCGCGCTCGGGCGGTTCGCTGGCTCTCTCCGCCGCTGTCGAAGAGCTGGCAAAGCCGCCTCGCCAGCGCAGCCATGATAGGAGCGTTCCTGCCCGCGGACTCGAGCCGGCGGGACAGCCAGCGGATCCGGTCCTTAGCGACTGTCAGATTGTGAATGCTTGAATTGAGGAAGACCGCGTTGGCCACCTCGTCATCGGTCATGTCGCCGCCGGCCAGCTGTGCTCGCTCGCAGTCGTATCGGTCGCCGTGCGGATCGGGCTCGCCGTCCTCGCGCCAACGCGCCGCAGGCGTCTGTTCTGCGGCCGGCGCGGGGATGGTCTTCAGCGCCCGCTCCAGAAGCAGACGCGCGTTGTGTCCCGGCGATCGGGCCGGGCTACCGGGGGTCCGCTCAGCCAGCAGGTCGCAGGCCTCGGTCATGGCTTTGCGAAGGCGGTCAACGTCGACCTCGACGTCGCCGCCCTGCGTCTCCGGTCGCGAGGATAGCCGCTGGCCGATCTGAACGAACTCTTCCCAACCCAGGGTGACTTCCTCGAGCGGAGGGCGCGCGCCGCGGAAATAGGCGTCGCCAAGCTCGCAGCAGGTCACAGCGACGGCTTCCATGGCAACGCCGTTGTCCACACGGTGGAATGGATCGCGGCCGCAGAACGGGCAGCTTGGCTCTGAGCCCTGTTCGTGCGGAAGGGGCTTTCCTCCGGGATGATTGTTGAATGCCGCCTGAAACTTCTCCACCGACACGTTGATGCCGATGCCACCGGCATACAACGACGTCGCTGCGGCGATCGCCTGGAACGTCCTTGAGTATGGGAACTCGTAGCGGCCTCCTTCCAGCCGCGAAGCGGGCGGTTGTCCGTAGTAGCGATATTTGTCGACGATGCGGGCGAGGGAATTGAAGTTGATCTGGGGCACCATCTGGTGGCCAGGGTAATAGGTCTCGTCAAATTCATAGTCTCTGCGCTTGGCGTACATCGCGTCCACGACGTCGCGGCCGAGTTGTTTCCACGGGATCTGGCCATAGGTCGGCAGCGGCCTGTCGTCATCGTCAGCCCATGCGGCCCTGCGATGGGCGCGTTCCTGCTCGATGGCGTCCGTCGCGTACTCCATGATCGCGATGGCGGCCTCTTCGGCCGTGAGATGATCCTTGAGGCGGCGTGCGAGCTCGAACGCGCGCTCGTCGGACACGGGTCGGTGGGTAGGGGCAGTCGTATTGGTCATGACGTTAGATCCTTCGGCATCCACACACAGAACATTTTCCAGGACGACGGCCGCGCGCACACATGGCACTGGCCGTCGGGACTCTGGCGGATCTCCTCCTTGCCGGCGGCATGGTCGCCATAGACGATCTGGCCAGGCGCGCGCGGATCTGTGGAGATCTGCTCGCAGGGAACCGCCCGGCAGTCGCCGTCGCTGCAGCACTCGGGCGGGTACCAGGAATGGGCGAGGATCAGCCCAGCCAGAAGAACACCTGAGCGGGTCAAGCTAGTCTCCCTTCATGTGAGGTCGTCATGTCGATGCCTTTCTGTTGGCGATGGCCTTGAAGAGCGCGATCGCGATCCGGCCGCGTTCCGTGATTTCGAAGCGAAGGGGTTTGCGGCCGGCCTTGGTGACGGCGCCGGCGCGTAGCAGCGGCTGGACGAGGAGGCGGCCGAGCTCGGCCCAGGTGGCCGGCCTGCCGTTCGGGTAAAGGCCGGAGTCGTGGCCAATCTCCATCGCCGTCATGGAGCCGTCGGCGGCGAGGCGGGAGAGGACTGCGGCCTCGCGTGGCTGGAGGACGGACCGCCTATTCATGGCCGCCGACCAGGTTGCGCCGCTGCGGGCGCGGGTTGGCCGCCAGGACGCGCTCGATCTCCAACCGGGAGATCCGGATCGTCCCAGGGAAATCGATAGGGGATCGGATCTCGAGGTACCCGTCGGCCCCGAGCCGCGCTTTCACACGCTTCGAGCCAGGCGGGTTTCTGAGGACCGCAACCACATGCTGTTTCGCCATCGGATACCTCACAAGCCGAGTTCTTCAGGGGAGCGGCCGAGCCGGATCCAATCCCGGCGCAACTCGGCGGCCGGCTGGACGAACGGGTGGCGGGCGCGCGGGTCGAGTTGCCGGCGGGTCCAGTCGAAGGCCTGGCCGCGTACGACGGCGACGGCGTGGAAGAAGTGGGGGTCGCGGGCCGGGTACTCGTCGACGCGGTCCCGGAAGGTCAGGCGAGAGCCGAGCAGGTAGACGACGCGCGCGCCGGGCACCGCTGCCGCAAAGAGTCCGGCGGCCCAACAGCACAGGCCAGCGCAGGCCTCCGGTGACCGCAATTCAGGGAAGCGGCGGTCGAAAACTGAGACGATCCGGGGAAGCGTCGCGATCATCGCTGGCGCTCCTTCTGGAGAACGCTCAGTGAACCGAGTTTGTAGACAATCCGGGAAATTTGTAGACAAGCCCCCTCGACTATCGAGGGGGATAGGCCGAAACTTGAATGATATGAGTTAGTTGTTGGTGAGCGCGGAGGGACTCGAACCCTCGACCCCATGATTAAAAGTCACGTGCTCTACCGCCTGAGCTACGCGCTCACTCACCTGAACATCGGATCCGGACGATAGGCTCTGAGCCGCTCCGGATCATGCTCCAGCCCGCGCTGTGTAGGGGGCAGGGCCCATCGGGTCAATAGCCGACGGGCGGCCAATTGTGGCACCGTGATGGGGGATTTGCCGTTCCGGCCCCTCGGGTTAGGCCGGTTTCTTGAAGTTGGAGCTCTTCCGTTTCTATTGAATCGGAACGGAAGAGCTCCGGATTCTTGTCTTGACGCGTTTTCCTCACGCGAACCCGGGATCCACTTCGCTCGAAAACGCTCTAGCTGTCGTGGCGGATTTCCGAGCCGACCGGCTGCGACGGGGCGGCGACCGAGGGCAGGCTGACCGGACGCAGCCCGATCAGTTCCGCGGTCCGGATCGCGCTGTTGCGCCAGAACGCGAACTCGTTGATCCGCGAGTTCTCCAGGATCGCAATCGAAACCGCGGCAAGGAACGGCAGGCTTTGCAGCACCAGCACGCCGGCGAAGATGTAGATCTCGCGCACCTGCTTGTAGCCGTTGGTGACGACCAGCACGGTGGCGCCGACCAGCAGCAGCACGCCGATCACGGCCTCCCAGAACGCCTGGAATTCGATCGACATTCGCGACAGGCCGCCCTTCGAGGTGCGGGCGAACGCGAGGTGCTCGGTGATCAGGCCCTGCGCCACCGCGCGCGACACCGTCCACTGCACGCTCATCGCCGCGATCATGGCGCCCAGCATCTGGCCGGCCTTGATATTCACCCGGAGCCGGTAGAGCGCGACGAAATGCACCAGCGAGACGATGAAGGAGGCGATGATCGGAAGGGTCAGGATCTTGTCGGGGATCGCGATGTCGGCGAAGGCGACGATCGGCACCCAGATCAGATTGAGGATCGCGACCACGACGCCGAGGCTTTCGGCCCCGAGCCAGTTGAGCCAGCCGAGCGAAAACTCGCGGCGCTGGTCGGGCGTCAGCCGGCTGGCGCCGGGCAAGAAGCGCCGCCAGTGCTTCTTGACGATCTGGAAGCCGCCATAGGCCCAGCGGTGGCGCTGTTTCTTGAACGCCTCATAGGTGTCGGGCAGGAGGCCTTCGCCGTAGCGTACATTGGTGTAGTGCGTCAGCCAGCCCTGTTGCTGGATCGAGAGGCCAAGATCGGTGTCCTCGCAGATCGTGTCAGAGGACCAGCCGCCGGCCTTGTCCATCGCGGCGCGGCGGATCAGGCACATCGTGCCGTGCACGATGATCGCGTTGAACTCGTTGCGCTGGACCATGCCGATGTCGAAGAACCCGGCATATTCGCCGTTCATGATGTAGTGCATCAGCGAGCGGTCGCCGTCGCGATGCTCCTGCGGCGCCTGCACCAGGCCGACGCGCGGATCGGCGAACGCCGGTACGAGGTCCTTGAGCCAGTCCGGATGCACGACATAGTCGGCGTCGATGATGCCGATGATCTCGGCGTCCGCTGCCGTCCGCTCCATCGCAATCCGTAGCGCACCGGCCTTGAAACCCTGCACCTTCTCGGCGTTGATGAACTTGAAGCGCTCGCCGAGCAGCCGGCAGTGATCCTGGATCGGCCGCCAGAAGTCGGGGTCGGGGGTGTTGTTGATGATGCAGACGCACTCGAAGTTCGGATAGTCGAGCCGCGACACCGCATCGAGCGTCTGCTTCAGCATCTCCACCGGCTCGAAATAGGCCGGGATGTGGATCGAGACCTTCGGAAACTTGACGTCCTCGCCCATCGTGGCGGGCGCCAGCGGCGCGCTCCTGCCGATCAGCCGGCGCGGGCCGCGGCCGAACGCCACCGCCGCGATCTCCTCGATCCGCGCCATCGCGATCAAAACCAGCGGAACCAGCAGCACGAGGCCAAGGCTGAGCGCGAAGGCCGAACCCCAGACGAAATAGTGCGTGGTCCAGTACGAGAACACGGTCGCGGCCCAGGCGCCAACGCCGTTGGCCGCGGCCGACAGCAGCAGCGCCTGCATCACGGTCGGCTGGTCCAGCCGCAGGATCGGCAGCGACATGAACAGGCCGACCAGCACGGCGACGAGCGCAAGCTTCCAGTAGTCCAGATTGGTGACCGGACCGGTCCAGGCGAACTTCGCCTCGCGGTCGGCGTTGAGGATACCCCAGTAAGGACCGACGCCGCCTTCGAAGTACTTCCAGGGCTGATCGATGGCTTCGACGATGTTGTAGTCCATGCCGATGGCCTCGGCGCGGGTGACGAAGTTGCGCAGCACCGTAGCCTGCTGGAACTGGCCGGGATCGGCGTTGCGCAGATTGTAACCCTGGCTCGGCCAGCCGAATTCCGCGATCAGGATGCGCTTGCCGGGGAAGGAGTCGCGCAAGAGGTTGTAGCGGTCGACTGCCTGGTCCACCGCCTGCTTGTCGGTGAAGTTTTCCCAGTACGGCAGCACGTGCGCGGCGACGAAGTCGGCCGAGTTGGCGAGCTGCGGATGGTCGCGCCAGATGTTCCAGATTTCACCTGTCGTGACGGGAACGCTGACGGACTTCTTGACGCGCTGGATCACCTTGATCAGCCGATGGACGTTGTTTTCGGCAATCGCCCATTTGACGGCTTCATCCCGCTTGTCCTCGGGCTGCGCCTTGGCGTCTTGAAGTCGTCCATCCTCTTCTTGATCGATGCGCGGGGTTTCTTCGTGAAGGAAGCGCGCAGACTCGGCAGTATAGCGCTCGTTCTCTTCGGAGGTCGGCTTGAGCTTTGGTATCGGCCCGAGGTTCTCGATTGGAATCTGCTCGCCACGATAGACGGTTTCGTTGCCGATCACGATGCCCGTGACGTTGCTGTTGCTCTTGGCAAGATCGATAGCGGATGCAAGTTCGCGACTGTTGCGGTCGGCATCCGTGCCGATCCAGACGCCGATCATGACCTTCATGCCGAACTCGGCAGCAATCGGCGGCACCAGTTCGTTGCCCTCGGTCGAGGAGTATCCACGGACTGCTCGCGTTAGCGTGGAGAGTTTCCTCAGGTCGGCGCGTACCTTGTCGGCATCACCATCGACGACGGTGTGCTTCGGCTCGAACGGCGTATAGGACAGGCTCGGCAGCGTGCCACGGAAATCGGGCGCCGACTGCCTCTCCTGGAAGAGACCCCACAGGGCGGCGTGGGCGGCGGTGACAAGCAACAGGACGGCGGCGACGGCGCGCATCGCGGTTAAACCATACGGGGCCTGAGATTGAGGACTAAGCGAACCCGTCCCCTGGGTTCGACCAACTAGCGGCGACGGAAAGATATCTCCGCCATCAGATTTAACAACTGGTATGCCGCAGTGGCGTTTTAAGGGCGCAAGCCGTTCCAGCCGCGAAAAAAAGCGCGGCCGGACCCGATCTGCGGGATGCGGCTATTTCGACGCCGGCGCGGGTGACGCCGACGGGATCGGCGCAGGCGAGGGCGATGCTGCCGGCGCAGGCGCGGCATTGCCTGCCGTCGACGGCGCGGGGCTGGGCGCGGAGGCTGCAGCGGCCTGCGGCTGGGCACCCGGGTTGATCCAGCAGGCGTGGATGCGGCCGTCGAGGCTGCCGCTCACCTTGCTGTCGATCTGGGCGCCGAACCGGGTCAGGCATCGGAACGCGGCCTGGACGTGGCCGCCGGGGCAGCCGAACCGGTCGTAGAGGTCGAGATGGCGAAACGCCGTATCGAGGTCGTCGTTCCACATCAGGCGGACCACGCGGCGGCCGAGCCAGACGCATTCCGGGTTGCCGGCCGGGCCGTTGATGGCCTGCTGGGCCTCGACGAATTCCTCGACCTTGCGCTGATTGGCCTCGCGCGCGGCGTTGGCATTGGCGTCGGGCTGACCGGGCTGCTGCTTGGCCTGGTCGGGCGGATTCGGCGTGCCGCTCTGGGCGAACGCATCGCCGGCTCCGTTCAAGAGCGCAAGCGCTGTGACAAGGCCCGTTACGGCAAGATGGCGCAAAGCAGTGTTCTTCAACTCAAGCAGCCGTCGACGCATGCATTCCCCGATATGTTCCTGCCCCTGCGGGATCATCCTAACGGCTCGCGTGATGCCGTCCAAATAGGTCTCCAGTGCGGCGGAGACGCTGGCGGAATCCCATGACTGGAATTTGGTATTTTGTCCAGCAAACTCACAACTTTATCGATCCGGCGTAAAACTGTCGCAGGACAACCATGGTATTGACCGATTCCTGGACTTGGCAGACGGGCTGTGACCGGCTAATTCGACGGTCCCCCGGAGGATGGAACCGATTTCGCTTCGTACGCCGCTGGCGCTTCTCCTGATCTCGCTCGCCGTGATTGCATCCGTGTGGTGGTGGCTCGCCACGCCGATTACCCTCGCGCGTGCGCCGATCGATCCTGCCGCAAAGCTGCAATGCGTGTCCTACACGCCGTTCCGCGGCGCCCAGACCCCGCTTGATCCGACCACGCAGATTCCGGTCGAGCAGATCGAGCAGGACCTCGCCGATCTCGCCAAGGTCACCGATTGCGTGCGGACCTATTCGATCGAGAACGGCCTCGACCAGGTGCCCGGCGTTGCGGCCAAGGTCGGGTTGAAGGTGATGCAGGGCATCTGGCTCAGCAGCAACCGCTTCAAGAATTTGCAGCAGATCGCGATCGCGGTCCGGCTCGCCAAGGAATATCCTGGTGTCGTCACCTCGCTGATCGTCGGCAACGAGGTGCTGCTGCGCGGCGAGATGACCGCCGCCGATCTTGCCGGCAACATCCGCGCGGTCAAGGCTGCGGCGGGTAATCTCCCCGTCACCTATGCCGACGTCTGGGAATACTGGGTGAAGAACCGCGAGATCTATGACGCGGTCGATTTCGTCACCATTCACATCCTGCCGTATTGGGAGGACGTCCCGGTCAAGGCGAAATATGCCGCCGCGCATGTCGACGATATCCGCAAGCGGATGGCGGTGACGTTCCCGGGCAAGGAGATCCTGATCGGCGAAACCGGCTGGCCGAGCCAGGGGCGCATGCGGGAGGGCGCGTTGCCGTCGCGCACCAACCAGGCGCGGGTGGTGTCCGAGATCCTCGACCTCGCCAGGCGCGAGGGCTTTCGGGTCAACCTGATCGAGGCCTATGACCAGCCCTGGAAGCGCAAGCTCGAGGGCACCGTCGGCGGCAACTGGGGCCTGTTCGATTCGATCAAGCGGCAGGTGAAGTATCCGCCCGGCGTCGCCATCAGCAACTATCCGGACTGGAAGCCGCAGATGGTGGGCGGCATGGCGCTGTCGATCGCCACCTTCCTTGTCGCCTGGCTGACGCTGCGCCGCCGGCCCTGGACGCCGCGGCCGTCGGCATGGATCGCGGTCGCGATTTCGGCGACCACGGCAGGGGCGCTGCTCGGGATCGCCGGCGACAAGATGTACTACGAGAGCTACGGCCTCGGCGGCTGGCTGCATTGGGGCGCGCTGCTCGCCGCCGCGATCGTCTCGCCGCTGCTCACCGCGCATGCGCTGATCGCCGGGCGCTCGCTGCCGACTTTCCTCGAACTGGTCGGGCCGCGCGACTATCGCGGCAAGGGCGCGATCGGCGCGTTGCTGGCGATCGTGCTGGTCATCACCACGGTGATTGCAGCCGAAACCGCGCTCGGCTTCACCTTCGATCCGCGCTACCGCGATTTCCCTTATGCCTCGCTGACCATGGCGGTGGTGCCGTTCGCGCTGCTGACGATGCTCAATCGCCCGAAGGAAGGCATCCGGCCGCTCGCGGAATCCGTGTTCGCCGGCCTGCTCGTGGTCGCCGCCCTCTATACGATGTTCAACGAGGGCACGATCAACTGGCAGTCGGACTGGACCTGCGTGATGTACCTCTTGCTCGCCGCTACGCTGTGGCGGGCGCGGGCCGCGCAAAACCCAGGATGAACAGCCCGATCGCGAGCCCCGACAGCACGACGTTGTAGAGCACGATCCCGAGCCCGGCTGCGATCAAGCCGAAGGTCAGCAGCACGATCGACGGCCGCGTCAGGTTCAGCACCGCGATCACCAGCGCGGTGATCCCGAACACCGAGTTCTTGAACAGCACGGTCGACAGCGCCCGCGCCTTGCACAGCATGGTCTGCGTGCCGGCGTCGCAGGCCAATGCAACGGGCGAGAACTCGATGGCGAGATACCGCACATACAGCGCGTAGCCGACGGTGATGAAGCCCACGACCATCAGGAACTGGACCTGATAGGGGGAGAGGCGGAACGGAGGTTTTGTCATCGCGGCACTATGGTCGGGAACGGGGTCTGGGACAAGGCTCGGTCAAAGCAGCGAAATCGGTTGAGAATTTGGCCGCAATCCCTTTGCCGGGCATGATTATTGGCTGTTCCGCCGGAACATCGAGGAGATTGTCGTTCCTTCCGGCTTCTTTTCCTCGGCAACCGGCTGCGGCGGTGGTGCGACGGTGCGCCTCGGCACGGCCCGCCGGTGCGGCAGCGCCGGCTTGGCGCTGGCGGGTGGCTCGTTCAGGGCCAGCCGCTGGCCGTCATAGATCGCCGTCTCGCAGGTCCGCTGGACCAGGCTAAGCCCGGCGCAAATCTTGGCGGCGGTCCCGGCGTCGTTCAGCGGTCCGGCGACCAGGCGCAACTGCATGCCGAGCCCGTTGCTGTTCTCCTTGATGACGATGATCGGCCGCAGCGCAGTCAGCGGCGCGTTGGCCTTCGACTTCAAGAGGCCGCGCCACAGCGCGCGCAGTCCATTGACCGAATTTGCGGTGCCGAGATCGACGCCGAACTCGGTGCGCTGGATCTGCGCCTTCGGCGCATCGTCGCCAGCGTCGGAGTCCGGATCCGGTGTGATCACCAGCGGCGGGATCGGCGCGACGCTGACATCCTTGGCGGTCGCCGGTTTGGCCGCTTCGGTTGCCCTGTTCGGCGCAGGATCGCGCGATGCCATCAGCGGCTTGTCCGCGACCGGCGTGGCTGCCGACGACTTTGTTTCCTCGGCGCTGGCCGCGGCAACGGCGGCACTCATCGGACTGGCAACGGATGGGGTGGAGGCAGCAATCGTCGGCGAACTCTCGGAGGCGGACGGCTTCTCCGCGGCAAGCTGTGGCCTGCTCGCGGCGGCGGCTGGCTTCTTGTCGGCCGCCATAGGCTTCTCGGCCGCAGCGACCGGCTTCTCGACCGGCGCTGGCGCCTTGCTGTCGACGGATGACACCTTATCGGTGGCGACCGGCTTGTCCGATGCGGCAGGCGGGGTTGTTGCGACGGCGGCAACGGCTGGTGCCGCCGCCGCGGGCGCCGAATTGGCTGAGGCGGGCGGCGTAGCGGGCGCCGCCGGCTGTTTCGCGATCGTGCCGGTCACGGAGTCGAGGCCCTGTTCCAGCGTGGTGACGCGCGAATAGAGCCGGTCGCGGTCGCCGTTGAGCGTATCGATCGCGGAGGCCAGCCGGCGCGTTTCGTTGTGGCTCTCCTTCGCCAGCGTCTGCAGCTGCTGGGCCTGCCGTGCGATATCGGATGCGGCAACCTGGTCGCGCCGCAGCGTCAGTGCCGACTGGTTGGCCATCACGGCGATGGTGACGGCACCGACCGCAGCCGCGCCCCACGAGCCGAGCCGCCACAGCATGCGCCGATCGAGAGCATCCTCCTCGGCCAAAAAGCCGGTGGTGCTCTCGGTGTCGAAATCCGCCGCCAGATTGTCGGGATCTTTGGCCAAAGCCCGCTTGGCCCTCCTCGAGGCCCGCCGAATCACGAGGCAAAGATTAACAGGAAATGGACCGGGAACCTGAATCTGGAGGGCCGCGGAGGCGAATCGGTTTCTTCTGCCCGGGAAAACAATTAAAGACGGCCTCGAAGAAAGCCCTGCGCAGCGAACTGCGTGAACCGTCGAGGATACTGAATGACTGCGCGATCAAGCCTGACAGTGGTGCTTGCGGCCGGCGAGGGCACGCGGATGCGCTCGTCGCTACCGAAGGTGCTGCACCTGGTGGCCGGGCAGTCGTTGCTGGCGCATGTGCTCGATGCCACAGCCGCCGGCGAGGGATCGCAGCTCGCGGTCGTGATCGGTCCCGACCACGAGGCGGTCGCCGCCGAGGCGCGCCGGGTGCGGCCCGACGCGCGGATCTTCGTGCAGCGCGAGCGGCTCGGCACGGCGCATGCGGTGCTCGCTGCGCGCGAGGCGCTCGGCCGCGGCGCTGACGACCTCTTGGTCGCGTTCGGCGACACGCCGCTGATCTCGGCCGAGACCTTTGCGCGGATGCGCGCGCCGCTGCGCGAGGGCGCCGCGCTCGCGGTGCTCGGTTTCCACGCCGCCGACCCGACCGGTTACGGCCGGCTGGTGACCGGGAACGGCAAGCTCGTTGCGATCCGCGAGCATGCCGATGCCAGCGCCGGGGAGCGCAAGATCACGCTGTGCAATGCCGGCGTGATGGCGTTCGACGGCAGCAAGGCGCTCGCGATCATCGAGAAGATCGGCAATGCCAACGCCAAGGGCGAATATTATCTGACCGATGCCGTCGGCATCGTCAGGGAACTGGGACTGGAGGCCGTCGTGATCGAGACGAGCGAAGATGAAGTGCGCGGCATCAACACCAAGGCGCAGCTCGCCGAGGCCGAGGCCGTGATGCAGGCCCGGCTGCGCAAGCAGGCGCTCGAGGCCGGCGTGACCCTGATCGCGCCTGAGACGGTCTATCTCGCCGCCGACACCAAGTTCGGCAAGGACGTTGTGATCGAGCCGTTCGTGGTGATTGGACCGGGCGTTTCGATCGACGACGGCGCCGTGATCCATTCCTTCTCGCACATCGTCGAGGCCACCATCGGCAAGCAGGTGTCGGTCGGTCCCTATGCCCGGCTGCGGCCCGGCACCTCGCTCGGTGACGGCGCGCGGATTGGCAATTTCGTCGAGACCAAGGCCGCGACGCTGGAGGCCGGCGTCAAGGTCAACCATCTCTCCTATGTCGGCGACGCCCATGTCGGCGCCAATTCCAATCTCGGCGCCGGCACCATCACCTGCAATTATGACGGCTTCCTCAAGCACAAGACGCTGATCGGCGAGGGCGCCTTCGTCGGCACCAACACCTCGCTGGTCGCGCCGGTGACGATCGGCAAGGGCGCCTATATCGGCTCGGGCTCGGTCATCACCAAGAACGTCCCCGACGACGCGATGGCGCTCGAGCGCAGCGAACAGTCGATCCGCGAAGGCGGCGCCGCGCGCTATCGCGCCGCGAAGCTGAAGGCGAAGGCCGCGAAGGGGAAGTGAAGACGTCGCGCGACGTTCGCGAGCGTGTCTCATCGATATGACGTCGTCCCGGCGAATACGTAGCGCTGGCAGTGACGCGCCGCGGTTCAGGCCGCACTCTTTGCCCGGGCGGGCTCATCGGCGCCGCGCTGAACAGGACCGAGCAGGATGCGCCGCTGCATCTCGTCAAAGGCGAGATTGGCGTTCTTCTCCTGCGTGACCAGCGAGAGCAGGATCGCGACCGCGAACGATAGCGGCATGCTGACGATCGCCGGGTTGCGCAGCGACACGAACCACCATTGCTGCTCGACCGCGGCCAGCGGCTTGCCGAGAATGTCGACCTGGATGGTCGGCGACAGATAGATCAGCACCAGCGAGCTCAGCGTGCCGACGAGGATGCTCGCCACGGCTGCAGGCGTCGTGAAGCGGCGCCAGGTGATGGCGAGCACCAGCGAGGGGAAGTTGGCGGCGCAGGCGATCGAGAACGCGAGGCCCGCCATGAAGGCGACGTTCTGGCCCTCGAACGCGATACCAAGAAGGATGGCGAAGATCGAGATCATGACGGTCGCGATCCGCGCCACCTTGAGCTGCTCGGCCTCCGAAGCGGTGCCGTTCCGGATCACATTGGTCCAGACGTCATGGCAGAGCGTGGCGACGCCCGACAGCGTCAACCCCGCGACGACGGCGAGCATGGTCGCGAACGCGACCGCGCAGATGAAGCCGAAAAAGGCATTGCCGCCGACCGCGAGCGCGAGCAGCGGCGCGGCCATGTTGCCGCCGCCTCCGGCCTTGGCCACCGCGTCGGCGCCGACCAGCACCATGGCGCCGAAGCCGATGATGAAGACCATGAGATGAAAGACGCCGATCAGGCCGGTGGCATAGAGGATCGACAGCCGCGCGGCCTTGGCATCCTTCACCGTATAGGCCCGCATCAGCACATGCGGCATCGCGGCGGTCCCGAACATCAGGCCGAGCCCGAGCGAGATGGCGTCCCATTGGCCCGAGACTACCTTCGATCCCGGCTGCAGGACTTTCGTGCCGTATTTCTCGGACGCCGCGGCGAACAGCTTGAGCGGGTTCATGTCGAAATGGGTCAGCACCAGGAAGGCGAGCAGGATGCCGCCGCCCATCAGCAGCGCGGCCTTCACCACCTGCACCCAGGTCGTCGCCAGCATGCCACCGAACAGCACATAGACCAGCATGACGCTGCCGACCACGACGACCGACCAGGTGTAGGGCAGGCCGAACAGCAGCTTGATCAGCGATCCCGTCGCGACCATCTGGGCGATCAGGTAGAACAGGATGACGGCGAGCGTCCCGGCGGCGCCGGCGAGGCGCACCGGGCGCTGGCGCAGCCGATAGGCCACGACGTCGGCAAATGTAAAGCGGCCGACGTTGCGCAGCGGCTCGACGATCAGGAACAGGATGATCGGCCACCCGACCAGCCACCCGATCGAATAGATCATGCCGTCGAAGCCATTCGAGGTGACGATGCCAGCAATGCCGAGCAGGGCGGCGGCGCTCAGGAAGTCGCCTGCGAGTGCCCAGCCGTTCTGCCACGGCGTGACCTGGCCACCGGCGGCAAAAAAGTGTTCGGTGGTGCGCGTGCGCCGTGCGGCCCAATAGGTGATCGCCAGCGTCAATGCCATGAATGCAAAGAAGAACCCGATCGAAAGCGTGCTGCTGCCCATCTTGCACCGCTCCCTTAGCGAAGATCGCGGATGCCGGCGTCGAACACCCGGTTCGCCCACAGCACGTAGACCAGGCAGAGCACGAAGGAGGAGACGATGACGAGCGGGCCGAGCACGATGCAGAGCGACAGACCGGGCACCAGGATGGTGCCGAGCAGCGGCTTGTCGAACGCGAACAGCCCCATGAAGCCGAAATAGATCGCGATCATCGCAGCACTGAGCACGAGCGCGACGGTCAACCGCTTTTTGGCCAGTTTCTTGGCCAAGGCGGCGCTGGCGCTCGGCGCCAGATCGGGTTTGCCGGGAATAACCACGTTCATGCTTGCCCTCTCAAAGCTTCAGTGCGCGCTACCTTGCGCCAATCGGACGAGCTTCAGCCGGGCTCCGATGGAAGGGAACTATGGATTTTTGCAATCTGCCGTGCGCGGCTGCGCCACGGCATCGGCCAGCGTGACCTGCATGTCGGGGTCCTGCTTCAGGGTATTTTTCAAGAACGCGCGGACGGCGCGGATGCGTGGGGCAAATTGCAGGTCGCTGTGGACGTTGAGCCAGACCTCGCGAAAGGTGCCGGCGAGGGCGGGCAGCACGGGGATCAGGTCGGGCCGATCGTTGGTGGCAAAGCTCGGCAGCATGACGATGCCGAGGCCACCCGCCGCGGCGTTCATCTGCGCGATCATGCTGTTGGAGTGGAATGCGACCTTCGGCTCTTCGATGACGTCGGCGAGCCAGCGCACCGAATCGACCTGGATCAGGTCCTCGATGTAGGAGACGAACCAGTGATCGGCGAGGTCGCGCAGGCTTGCGGGCATGCCGTGATTGTCGAGATAGCTCCGGCTGGCGAACAGTCCAAGCCGAAACTTGCCGATGCGCTCGGAGATCAGGCCCGGACCCGGCGGCCGGAAGAACGACACGAACAGATCGGCTTCGCGCTTGTGGACGTAGACCGTCTGCGCTGACGTGACGAGTTCGACGGAGAGTTGCGGCGCGCTCTGACGCAGTTTCGCAAAACGTTGCGCCAGATAGAGCGAGGCGATCCCCTCCATGGTGGCGAGCCGCACGGTCCCGATCAGTTCCTGGGTGTCGTTGGCGCTGGCCTCCTCGCGAATGGCGATCACCGCGCTCTCGACCCGCTCGGCATGACGCAGCAAGCGCTCGCCGACTTCGTTGAGCTTGAGCCCAGTGCGATGGCGTTCGAACACCGCAATCCCGAGAGAAGCCTCCATCTGGGCGATACGCCGGCTCACCGTGGAATGATCCAGCCGCAGCCGTTTGGCTGTCTGGCTCAGATTGCCGGCGCGAGCGGCGCAGAGAAAGACCCGCAGATCGTCCCAGTTGATCGTATCGAACATGACCTGCCTCCGGATTGCGGCCCCTGTCAGCAAAGCAATTCCCGTTCCAACGCGCCGGACGGCTCCGATCCTTCGCAACCGACCTTGCGACAATTCCCATGCACGCCGGAAAGGTAGGGATGATACCGCTTCGCCTCCCTGGTCCTAGCCGGATTTTCGACATGCTCCCTCGTTTCAAGGCTGCCGCCGTGCACGCCGCACCCGTCTTCCTCGACAGCCGGGCGACCACCGAAAAGGCGATCGCCATCATGCGCGAGGCAGCAAGGGCTGGCGCCGAGCTGATCGCGTTTCCTGAAACCTACATTCCGGCCTTTCCGGTGTGGGCCGCCCTGTGGCCCCCGATCGACAACCACGATCTGTTCGTGCGCATGGCGGAGCAGTCGGTGCTGGTGGACGGACCGGAAGTGGCGAGGCTGTGCGCCGAGGCGCGCAGCCTCGGCGTCACCGTCTCGATCGGCATCAGCGAGCGCTCGGCCGTCAGCGTTGGCGGACTGTGGAACTCGAACCTCTTGATCGGCGAGACCGGCGAAATCCTGGTCCATCACCGCAAGCTGGTACCGACCTTCTATGAGAAGCTGGTGTGGTCGTCGGGGGACGGTGCGGGCCTCAAGGTCGCGGAGACGCGGCAGGGCCGGATCGGTGGGCTGATCTGTGGAGAGAACACCAATCCATTGGCCCGCTTCGCATTGATGGCGCAGGGCGAGCAGGTGCACATCTCGAGCTGGCCGCCGATGTGGCCGACAAGGCGCCCGGCGGGCGGCGGCAATTTCGACAATGTCGCCGCCAACCGCATCCGTGCCAGCGCGCACTGCTTCGAAGCCAAGGTCTTCGGAATCGTCACCGCCGGCTACATGGACCAGCCGATGCGGGCCTTCCTCATCGAACGCGACAGAGCCATCGCCGACGTGATCGACCAGACGCCGCGTGCAGCGAGCTTCTTCGTCGATCCGACGGGAGGCGTCTTTGGCGATGAGTTGCAGGACCAGGAGGGGATCGCTTATGCGGAGATCGATCTCAATCGCTGCGTCGAGCCGAAGCAGTTTCACGACGTGGTCGGCTACTACAACCGCTTCGACATCTTCGGCATGACGGTCGACCGCCGCCGGCTTACTCCGGCGCGCTTTCGCGATGAAGAACTGCAAACTGCGAAAGCGAGCGACGAGGCGCTTCTGTCCGTCGACGTTGATATCGCCGATCGCTGATTTGGATCGCTGCTCAGCAGTCCTGTTGCCAATGCGGGAATGTCTGGCTACGGTTTACCCCAGGTAAGCCCTTAAAGCGCTCGTTCGATCGGCCGGACGCTCATGCCCAAATTCCTTCGCATCGGAGTGCATCAGTCGAACGTGTCCGGATACACGTCGAAGGCATGGTGCATTCGACGCACCGGCTCGACCGTGTTCCTGAAGTGGGGCGCGGTGGAGGTGCAGGGCGCCGGAGCCGGGCGAAAGGTCTATTGGACCTTTCCACCGCAGGAAAAAACCATTCGCTGCCGCACCGTACAGCGTGCCCAGGACTACACCAAAGCCGCCATCGCGCGGCGGCGCAGCCATAGCTATGAACCGCTGACCGGAAATATCGCGAACCGGCGCCGGACCGCCGACCGAAGTTCGGAGCTGAAGCAGGCGCTCGCCACCATCCTCTACGTCGATATCGTCCGATCCACCGAAAAGGCAGCCCGGCTCGGCGACGCGCGCTGGGCAACGGTGATGAATCACTATTACGCCGCGGTTCGCCGCGAGCTGAAGGCGTTGCGCGGCAAGGAGGTTGTGACCACCGGGGACGGCGTGCTGGCGACGTTCGGCGTGCCGGTGGCCGGGGTGCGTTGCGCGACCGCGATCCGTGACGCCGTGCGCACGCTGGGGCTCGAGATCCGGGTGGGGTTGCACGCCGGCGAATACAAGGTCAGCGGCGCGGAGGTCATCGGCCTTGCGTTTCACATCGGCGCCCGCGTCGCCGCGAAAGCGCGGGCCGGCGAGGTGCTGGTCTCGAGCGCGGTCAGGAATCTGATGCTGGAGTCCGAGATCCGTTTCAAGGATCGCGGCGCGCACCAGCTCAAGGGCGTGCCGGAGCGCTGGCGGCTCTACCGGGTCGAACCATAGAGCGTCTTGCCAGCGTGGCGCCGGTTTCGCAGCCCGCAGGTCAGGTGAAGGCGACCTCGATCCGGTTGTCGGCCTTCGCGGTGATCCGGCAGGCCCGCGACAGCGCGTCGGCGGCGATCGCGAGCTTGAACTGGTCGGGAATGCCCGAGGTCGACATCACCTCGATCGTCGCGGTGTCGCGGGACAGGCCGCGCACTGTGCAGTCGATCGTCGAATGGCCGGCGTTGAAGCTGATCGTGCCGGCCTTGAACACCCGCCGCGCGGTCGGTGCAATCGACGGCGCCCGCTCGACCCAGGCCAGCGCCTGGTTGCGGCCACCTTGCTTGGCGCCGTACATCGCAAGGTCGGCGTTGCGCAGCATGTCGTCGAAGCAGTTGCCGGGCGAGAGCACCGCGCCGCCAAGGCTGCAGGTGACGCCGATCGTGCCGGCCGGTGTATCGATCCGCGTCGCCGCGACGGCGGCGCGCACCTTCTCGAGCACGCCCATCGCCTGATCGAGCCTGGTGTGCGGCAGCAGGATGCCGAATTCCTCGCCGCCGAGCCGACCGATCACGTCGGAGCCGCGCACCGCGCCGCGTGCTGCGTCTGCGACCGCCGCCAGCACCATGTCGCCGACCGCATGGCCGTAGGTATCGTTGACTGCCTTGAAGTGATCGACATCGAGCACCGCGCAGGACAGCGGGCTCAGATGGCGTGTCGCCAGCGCGGTCAGCCGCTCGCCTTCGCCGCGGAAGGCGCGCCGCGAGGAGCAGCCGGTGAGGCCGTCCTGCATCGACAGGTTCCGCAGCTTCAATTCGTCGACCGCGATCGCGGCGAGATCGACCAGCATGCTGGTCGCCTCGGCGTCAAAGTCATCGCGCGGGCGGGTGTCGATGGCGCACAGGCTGCCGATCACGACACCGGACAATTTGAGCTGTGCGCCGGCATAGAAGCGGACGAACGGTGCGCCACGCACGAAGATGTTGTCGGCGAAGCGCGAGTCGCGCGTCATATCTGGGACGACCAGCGGCTCATCGAGCGTAATGGTCACATTGCACGGCGCCGGGCGCCGGTCGGTTTCGCGCAGGTCCAGCCCGTCGGAGGCTTTGAACCATTGCCGGTGGCCGTCGATGAAGGTCATCGTCGACATCGGTACGCGAAAGATCTTGCGGCATAGCGATGTCAGGCGGTCAAATGCCAGTTCGCGCGGCGTGTCGAGGATGTCGAGTTCCGCGAGCGTATCGAGGCGACGGGCCTCGCGATCATGCGCAGTGTGCATCGGGGTACCTCCGGCGGCGGCACCCTCTCCGAAAGGCGTTAATGCTGCGTTGACGTGATCCGACATGTTCGCCGGTGGCGGTTTCACTGGCTTTAGCAGGCGACGAGGCAAAACACGTCATGCGCAATCATGCCGCGACTGTCTTGATTGGAGTCTTTTGCAGCCTGGTGACGTATTTCAGCGCCGCACGACTGTACCAATGGGCCGAGACCGGACACCTGGCCGTGCTGTCCCGGAAGACGCACGACCAACCCGAGTTCGTTTCCTGGAGCGACGACCGGCTCAGCTTGGTGCTGCTGTTCGCGCTTTATCTGTTTTTCCTCAAGAACGGACTGCACGGCATGCTGGTCACGTGCCGCGACGTCTGGCTGCGCGGCCGGGGTTGGGAACCGTGATCGAATATCTAGTCCAAGCACTGGTCGAAACGATCTTCACAAAGACCGGTCGCGGGCTGTGGGGGCTCCTCGGTCTGCGGCCGCACGACGTCGTGGCGATGATCAGCGGAATGATATTCTGGGCCTTCGTGAGCATATTCGCTTACGCCAAGATGCATGGGTAGAAGCTCAAGGCTGGGCTGCCGTAGACGGATCCCGACGACGCGCTCTTGCCAAAATAGTTAGCCCCGATTAACCAGCCCTTCGCACCAACCTTGCCGCTTAAGACTGTCGCAATCGGCAATAATTATTGAGTATCTTGCGACCGGCGATTCCCGTTAAGGGACCGTGTCGCCGCTTCGGCAAATTTTCGGCGATTTTTGGGGACATTGAACCGCATGTGCGGCATCGTCGGCATTCTTGGACGCGCTCCGGTCGCGGAGCAATTGGTGGATTCGCTGAAGCGGCTGGAGTATCGCGGCTATGATTCGGCCGGTGTCGCCACGCTGGAGAATGGCTCGCTGGCGCGGCGCCGCGCCGAGGGCAAGCTGAAAAACCTCGAGGCGCGGCTGCAGGCCAAGCCGCTCGGCGGCCACACCGGCATCGGCCACACCCGCTGGGCCACCCACGGCCGGCCGACCGAGAACAACGCGCATCCGCACTCAACCGAACGCGTCGCCGTGGTGCATAACGGCATCATCGAGAATTTCCGCGAGCTGCGCGAGGAACTCGAGCACAAGGGCGCGGTGTTCGCGACCGAGACCGATACCGAGGTCGTGGTGCATCTGGTCGACGATCTGCTCACGGGCGGCGTCAAGCCGATCGAGGCGGTGAGGGCGGTGCTCTCGCAGCTGCGGGGTGCCTTTGCGCTCGGCTTCATCTTCGCCGGCCAGGACGATCTGATGATCGGCGCCCGCAACGGCCCGCCGCTCGCGGTCGGCCATGGCGACGGCGAGATGTATCTCGGCTCCGATGCGATCGCGCTCGGGCCGTTCACCGATACGATCAGCTATCTCGAGGACGGCGACTGGGTGGTGCTGACCCGCAAGGGCGCCACGATCTTCGACAAGGACAACGCCATCGTCCATCGCGAGGCGATCAAGCACACGACTGCAACGGCTTTGGTCGACAAGGCGAATTATCGCCACTTCATGGCGAAGGAGATCCACGAGCAGCCGGAAGTGGTCGGGCACACGCTCGCACGTTATGTCGACATGGCGACCGAGCGCGTCACCTTGCCGGTCAAGCTGCCGTTCGACTTCAAGGACATCCAGCGCATCTCGATCACGGCCTGCGGCACCGCGAGCTATGCCGGTTTTGTCGCAAAATACTGGCTGGAGCGGCTGGCGCGGCTGCCGGTCGAGCTCGATGTCGCCTCGGAATTCCGCTACCGCGAGGCGCCGCTGCGCAAGGGCGACCTTGCGATCTTCATCTCGCAGTCCGGCGAGACTGCCGACACGTTGGCGGCGCTGCGCTACGCCAAGGCGCAGGGCGCGCACACGCTCTCGGTCGTCAACGTGCCGACCTCGACGATCGCGCGCGAGAGCGAGACCGTGCTGCAGACGCTGGCCGGTCCCGAGATTGGCGTCGCCTCGACCAAGGCGTTCACCTGCCAGCTGATGGTGCTGGCCTCGTTCGCGGTTGCCGCCGGCAAGGCGCGCGGCGAGCTGTCCGATGCCGACGAGGCCAAGCTGGTGCATGGCCTTGTCGAGATCCCGCGTCTGATGTCGGAAGCGCTCACGTCGGAGCTGCAGATCGAGAAGCTGGCGCGCGAGATCTCGAAGTCGCGCGACGTGCTCTATCTCGGCCGCGGCACCAGCTATCCGCTGGCGCTGGAAGGCGCGCTGAAGCTGAAGGAGATCTCCTACATCCATGCCGAGGGCTACGCCGCCGGCGAGCTCAAGCACGGGCCGATCGCGCTGATCGACGAGCACATGCCGGTCGTGGTGATCGCGCCCTATGACAAGGTGTTCGAGAAGACCGTCTCCAACATGCAGGAGGTCGCCGCCCGCGGCGGCAAGATCATCCTGATGACCGACGCCAAGGGCGCCGCGGAGGCGACCATCCAGTCGCTGGTGACGATCGTGATGCCGGACATGGGGGCGACCTTCGCGCCGATGGTCTATGCCGTGCCGGTGCAGCTGCTCGCCTATCATACAGCCGTCGTGATGGGCACCGACGTCGATCAGCCGCGGAATCTGGCCAAATCGGTCACGGTCGAATAGCCGCAAGCCGGGCCGTCACGCGGGCCCTTCAAAAATGCGTCAGAATGGCTTAGCTGGGTGGTGGGCAACGGCCGCTTCGATGCCGCTTCGACGACCTTGGAACCGCAATGACCTCCAACCAAGTGCCTCCCGTCACGGGTGATTTGCCCCCGGATGCCCCTCGCGGGCTGATGGCGCGTTTCCGCAACTATTTCCTGACCGGCCTGGTGGTGGCCGGCCCGGTTGCGATCACGCTGTATCTGACCTGGTGGTTCGTGAACTGGGTCGACAATCTGGTCCGGCCGTTCGTGCCGACGGCCTACCGGCCGGAGACCTATCTGCCGTTCGGGCTGCCCGGTTCCGGCCTGATCGTCGCCGTCATCGCGCTGACCTTGCTCGGCTTCCTCACCGCCAACCTGATCGGCCGAACCCTGGTCGACCTCGGCGAGCGGCTGCTCGGGCGAATCCCTGCGGTGCGCGCGATCTATCGCGGCCTGAAGCAGGTGTTCGAGACGCTGTTCTCCGGCAACGGCTCGAGCTTCCGCCGCGTCGGCCTGGTCGAGTTTCCCTCGCCCGGGATGTGGTCGATCGTGCTGATCTCGCAGGCGCCGAGCGCCGAGCTCGCCGCCAGCTTCCCCGGCGAGGAGGAGCATATCTCGGTGTTCCTGCCGTGCGCGCCGAACCCGACCACCGGTTTCTTCTTCTACGTGCCGAAGAGCAAGATCATCGAGATCGAGATGAGCACCGAGGATGCCGCGACGCTTATCATGTCGGCCGGCGTGGTACAGCCCGGCGCCAACGATCCGAAGCGCGCCGCAGCGCTTGCCGGCATGGCCAACGCCGCGCGGATCGCCAACCAGGCCTCGCTGCAGCCGGCCACTCAGCCCACGCCGGCGAAGGTGGAGTAGGGGCCCCGCTCCATCCCGTCATTGCGAGGAGCGAAGCGACGAAGCAATCCATGGCTCCGCATATGCTGCGCGATTGATTGCTTCGCTTCGCTCGCAATGACGGTGGGAAGGGCTCGCAATGATGCGGTTGGCCGCTACCCCGCGCCGATCAGCGGCACGGCCTCGTCGCGTTCGTAGAGGTAGAGCAGGACCCGCAGCGCTTCGCCGCGTTCGCCCTTCAGCTTCGGATTGTCCTTCAAGATCCGCAGCGCCTCGTCGCGCGCCTGGGTGATGAGCTGGCCGTGCACCTCGGAGCGCGCGATGCGGTAGCCGGGCAGGCCGCTCTGGCGGATGCCGAGCACGTCGCCTTCGCCGCGCAGCTTCAGATCTTCCTCGGCGATCCGGAAGCCATCGGTGGTCTCGCGGATCACCTTGAGCCGCGCCTTCGACATCTCGCCGAGCGGCTCCTTGTAGAGCAACAGGCAGGTCGAGGCCTCCGAGCCGCGGCCGATGCGGCCGCGCAGCTGGTGCAATTGCGCGAGGCCAAAGCGTTCGGCGTTCTCGATCACCATGATGGTCGCCGCCGGCACGTCGACGCCGACCTCCACCACCGTGGTCGCGACCAGCAAGCCGATCTCATGCGCAGCGAATTGCGCCATCACGCGATCCTTCTCGGTGCCTTTCATCTGGCCGTGCACCAGGCCGACGCGATCGCCGAACCGCTGCTGCAGGCTCTCGAAACGTTCGGTCGCGTTGGTGAGGTGTTCGGTGCCCTCGGCCTCGGACTCATCGACCAGCGGGCAGATCCAGTACACCAGCTTGCCGGCGCCAAGCGCGCGGCCGACGCCGTCCATGACATCCTCGATCCGGCTCATCGGCACCGCGCGGGTGTCGATCGGCTGGCGGCCGGCGGGTTTTTCGCGCAGCTCCGAGACGTCCATGTCGCCAAAATAGGTCAGCACGAGCGTGCGCGGGATCGGCGTCGCGCTCAGCACCAGCACGTCGACGGCCTCGCCCTTGGAGGTCAGCGCGAGGCGCTCGCGCACGCCGAAGCGATGCTGCTCGTCGACCACGGCGAGCGCCAGCGCCTTGTAGGTCACGTCGTCCTGGATCAGTGCATGGGTGCCGACCAAAAGATCGATCTCGCCGGCCTCGAGCCGCGCCAGCAGCTCGCGGCGCTCCTTGCCTTTCTCGCGGCCGGTCAGGATCGCAACCCGCATGCCGGCGCGTTCGGCGAGCGGCGCGATGGTCTTGATGTGCTGGCGCGCCAGGATTTCGGTCGGCGCCATCAGCGCCGCCTGCTTGCCGGCTTCCGCGACGGCGGCGGCCGCCATCAGCGCCACCACGGTCTTGCCGGAACCGACGTCGCCCTGCACGAGGCGCAGCATCCGTACCGGTTGGCGCAGATCCTCGATGATCGCCGCGACCGCCTGCTGCTGCGACTTGGTCAGCGCATAGGGCAGGGCGTCGATGATCCGGTTGCGCAGATGGCCGTCGCCGGCGTTGCGGACGCCGGCGGGGCGGCGCAGGGTGGCGCGGATCAAGGCCAGCGCGAGCTGGCCGGCGAGCAATTCGTCGAACGCGAGGCGTGACCAGAACGGGCCGTCGGGCAGGATGTCGGTGAGTTCAATCGGAACATGGACGCGGGTCAGCGCCTCCTGGATCGGCGGAAAGTTGCAGCGGCGCAGCACCTCGGGACTGATCCACTCCGGTAGCTCCGGCAGCTTGGTCAGCGCCTGAGCGATGGCGCGGCGGAGCGAGCCGATCGCGAGCCCCTCGGTCAACGGATAGACCGGATCGATACCGGACAGTTTTGCAAATCCGGCTTCATCGATGACCCGGTCCGGATGCACGATCTGCGGGATGCCGTCATACATCGCCAGCGTGCCGGAAACGTAGCGCTTCTCGCCGACCGGCAAGAGCTTCTCGACATAGCCGGGCTGGGCGCGGAAGAACGTCAGGACGACATCGCCGGTGTCGTCGCTGGCATAGACGAGATAGGGCGCGCGCGAATTGCGGGGCGGCGGCCGATGGCGGTCGACGGTGACTTCCAGTGTGACCATGGTTCCGACCGCGGCGTCGCGGATCTTCGGCCGCGCGCGGCGATCGATCACGCTCGCCGGCAGATGCAGCAGCAGATCCACCAGCCGCGGCGTCTCGCTGCGGTCCAGCAGATAGCGCAGCAGCTTGTCCTGCTTCGGGCCGACACCCTGCAAGGTCGTGACCTGGGCAAACAGCGGATTGAGCAGGCTGGGGCGCATCGGTGCCTTTACACACGACTCACGGCATGCGCGCAAGGCAACCGCAAAAGGCGGCAAATGAGGGCTGACATGGGCCGCCGCCATCGCTATATCAAGCGCGCCCGGCACGTCCGGGCTTTTGGCGTTCGATGGATTTTGGAACATGACGGGATCGACACGATCGAGCCAGGGGCTCGATGACCGCCGCAAGCGGCTTTTGTTTCGCTGCTGGCATCGCGGCACCCGGGAGATGGACCTGATCCTCGGCCGGTTCGCCGATGCCAGCATCGCCGACCTGTCCGATCAGGAGCTCGGCGAACTCGAGCATTTGATCGAGGTGCCGGACCCCGACCTCTATGCCGCGCTGACCGGCGACAAGGTGCTGGCGGCGGAATATGCGACCGCGCTGTTCGCTCGCATCAAGGCGTTCCGGGTCGCGGATCCCAGCGCATGAAACAGCCGATGAAATCGCCGGTCGCAATGCTCGCGCCCGGCCGGGTGCTGACCATCGCCAACGTCGCCGAGGGCGCCGAGGGGCTCGTCATCTCCGACCTGGCGCGCGCCATCGCCGCGCAGCCGAAGCGGCCCGCGGTCAGTCTCGCAGTGGTGTGCCGCGACGGCGCGCGGATGCAGCAGCTCGCCCGCGCGCTGGAGTTCTTTGCGCCCGATATCGCGGTGCTGCAGGTTCCGGCCTGGGACTGCCAGCCTTACGATCGGGTCTCGCCGCATTCCGGTATTTTGGCGCAACGCCTGACCACGCTCGCCAAGCTGTCGCGGCTGGTCGGCAGCGATAAGCCGCTGATCGTGTTGACCACGGTGAACGCCGCGGTGCAGCGGGTGCCGGCGCGCGATCAGGTCGCGGCGCAGGCGCTGTCGGTTGCACCCGGTAACGTCGTGCCGATGGATTCGGTCGTTGCGTGGCTCGAGCACAACGGCTACACCCGCTCGTCGACCGTGCGTGAGCCAGGCGAATATGCCGTGCGCGGCGGCATCCTCGATCTGTTTCCGGCCGGCCTTGACCAGCCGGTGCGCTTCGACTTCTTCGGCGACTCCCTTGAATCGATCCGCACTTTCGATGCCGAGACCCAGCGCACGCATCTGGACATGCGCGGACTCGATCTCGTGCCGGTCTCCGAATTCCAGCTCACGACCGAAACCATCCGCCGTTTCCGCATGGGCTATGTCGCGGCGTTCGGCGCGCCTGAACGTGACGACCAGCTCTATGAAGCGGTCTCCGAGGGGCGCCGCCATCCCGGCATGGAACACTGGCTGCCGCTGTTCCAGGAGCGGATGGACACGCTGTTCGACTATCTCGACGGTGCAACCATCGCGATCGAGCCGCAGGGCGAGGACGCCGCGCGCGAACGCTTCTCGCAGATATCAGACTATTACGACGCGCGGCGCGAGGCGCTGGAGCATCCCGGCAGCGGCGCGATCTACAAGCCGCTGCCGCCGGACAAGCTCTATCTGACCGAAGCCGAATGGACCAAACTGCTCGGCGAGGCGCCGCTGGCGCGGCTGACGCCGTTCGCAGTGCCCGAAGGCTCGCCCGACGTATTCGACGCCGGTGCCCGGCAGGGCCGCAACTTCGCGCCGGAGCGCGCCGATACCAACGTCAACGTGTTCGAGGCCGTGGTCGGCCATATCGGCGCGCTGCAGTCGCAACGCAAGAAGGTCATCGTCGCGCTGTGGAGCGAGGGCTCGCGCGACCGCATGGGTGCGATGCTGCGCGACCACAAGCTGCTCAACACCACCAGCGTCAACACCTGGCGGATCGTGCAGGCAACCCCGCGCAACGAGACAATGCTCGCCGTACTCGGCATGGAGTCCGGCTTCGAGACCGACGAATTCGCTGTTATCAGCGAGCAGGACATTCTCGGCGACCGCCTGGTGCGGCCGCGCAAGGCGAGCCGCAAGCTCGACAATTTCATCTCCGAGGTGACGAGCCTTGCGACCGGCGATCTCGTCGTCCATGTCGAGCACGGCATTGGCCGCTTCGTCGGGCTGCAGACGCTGGAAGTCTCCGGCGCGCCGCATGATTGTCTTGAGCTGCACTATGCGGCAGAGACGAAGCTGTTCCTGCCGGTCGAGAACATCGAGCTGCTGTCGCGCTACGGCTCCGACAGCGCCAATGTCGAGCTCGATCGCCTGGGCGGCGGCGGTTGGCAGGCGCGCAAGGCGAAGCTCAAGAACCGGATCCGCCAGATCGCCGGCGAATTGATCAAGATCGCAGCCGAGCGGCAGCTGCACGAGGCGCCGAAATTCCCGCTGCAGCCGCACGTCTATGACGAGTTCTGCGCACGCTTCCCCTATGAGGAGACCGAGGATCAGCTGGGGGCCATCACCTCGACCCTGAAGGACCTCGAGATCGGCCGCCCGATGGACCGCCTGATCTGCGGCGACGTCGGCTTCGGCAAGACCGAGGTGGCGTTGCGCGCGGCGTTCGCCGTAGCGCTTGAGGGCAGGCAGGTCGCGGTCGTGGTGCCGACCACGCTGCTGGCGCGGCAGCACTCGCGCACCTTCACCGAGCGCTTCAAGGGTTTCCCGGTCAATGTGGCGCAGGCCTCGCGGCTGGTGTCGACCAAGGAGTTGAACCAGGTCAAGAAGGGGCTCGCCGACGGCAGCGTCGACATCGTGGTCGGCACCCACGCGCTGCTCGGCAAGGCCATCAAGTTCAAGGACCTCGGCCTCTTGATCGTCGACGAGGAGCAGCATTTCGGCGTCAGCCACAAGGAGCGGCTGAAGCAGCTACGTGCCCAGGTCCATGTGCTGACGCTGTCGGCGACCCCGATCCCGCGCACGCTGCAGCTAGCGCTGACCGGCGTCCGCGAGCTCTCGATCATTGCCTCGCCGCCGGTCGATCGCCTCGCGGTGCGCACCTTCGTCGCGCCGCACGATCCCCTGATGATCCGCGAGGCGCTGCTGCGCGAGCGCTACCGCGGCGGTCAGGCGTTCTACGTCGTGCCGCGGATCGAGGATCTCGCCGGCGTCAAGGATTTCCTCGACAAGAACGTGCCGGAGATGAAGGTTGCGGTCGCGCACGGCCAGATGCCGCCGACCGTGATCGAGGACATCATGTCGGCGTTCTACGACGGCAAATACGACATCCTGCTCTCGACCACGATCGTCGAATCCGGTCTCGACATCCCGAACGCCAACACGCTGATCGTGCACCGCGCCGACATGTTCGGTCTCGCCCAGCTCTACCAGCTGCGCGGCCGCGTCGGCCGCTCGAAGCTGCGAGCCTATGCGCTGTTCACGCTGCCGGCCCAGCAGAAGATCACGGCGCAGGCGGAGCGGCGGCTCAAGGTGCTGCAGTCGCTGGAGACGCTTGGCGCCGGCTTCCAGCTTGCCTCGCACGACCTCGACATCCGCGGCGCCGGCAATCTGCTTGGCGAGGAGCAGTCCGGCCACATCAAGGAAGTCGGCTTCGAACTGTACCAGTCGATGCTGGAGGAGGCGATCGTCAACCTCAAGGCCGGCGTCGCCGAGCCCGCCGCCGACCGCTGGTCGCCGCAGATCACGATCGGCATGCCGGTCCTGATCCCGGAGGACTACGTCAACGACCTCAGCGTGCGGCTGTCGCTCTATCGGCGCCTCGCCGATCTGGAGACCGACGACGAGATCGACGCCTTCGCCGCCGAGATGCGCGACCGCTTCGGCGTGCTGCCCGACGAGGTGCGCTATCTGTTCAAGGTCGCGGCGATCAAGGCCTACTGCCGCAGGGCCAATGTCGGCAAGGTCGATGCCGGCCCGAAGGGCGCCGTGATCGCGTTCCGCGACAACAGCTTTGCGCATCCGGAGCGGCTGGTGACGTTCATTCGCCAGCACGGCCAAGCCGCAAAGGTACGCCCCGACATGAAGGTGGTGTTCTTCCAGGAATGGGATACGCCGGAGGAGCGGCTCGCCGGCACCACCGAGATCCTGCGCCAGCTCGCCAACCTTGCGGAGAGCAAGAAGGCGGCGTGAGGCATTCGCGCCCGGCAGGCACGGCTGTGGCATCGGGGGCGAGGTGATCGGCGTTTGTCGCAAGCTTGGCATGGCCGCGCTTGTGCCGGTCACGACTGTTCTGAAACGTCCAGAAACATTTGGAGAGGGCGGATCGCTCGCGGCGATCGAACGGAATATTCAAGGCGGGCGCGAAGGTCCCACATTGTGAACAACAGGCGAGGAACATTGGACTTTTGCCAACGCGACCTTGACGGCCTTTGCGCGATTTGTAAGCTGGTCGTGTATTTAGTTCAGATCGGCCTTTATATTTTGGATGACGTAGTAACTTGAATCTGGTTCGCGTCCCGCCAGCATTTCAACTGCTCTCCAAAACTCAGTGATCAGGAGCTCGCGCCAAGTGAATTGGCGAGGGCTTGCAGGCGTCTTGATTCCGCTGTCGGCAGGATTTCGGGCGGGCCGGGCCGCGGGATGAATTGCACGACGGACGTATTGCATTTCGTAGGTTTTTTTTCGGGGGGTCTATGGGGGTGTTCGTTTCCAGCGGAAGCACCGCTTCTGTTTCCAATACGCAAAGCGGCAATACAGTCCAGGACGGCGGCACGCTCTACGTGCTGAATGGCGGGACGATCAGCAGCACGCTCGATGTCGGCACTGTCGTTGTGTCCTCCGGCGGCACCGATATCGGCGACACCGTATCCTACGATTCAAATGGTGCCGCGCAGTTGTATGTTCTCGGCACCATCATCAGCGCCGTGATCGACGGCGGCAACGCGATCCTCGGCTTCAGCTATGTCCCTTCATACACAACCGGCGTTGGAACCGCGATCAACACCACGATCAGTGGCGGCCGACTGTCAGTGGACACCGGCTCAACCGCGAGTAACACCACGCTCGACAGCGGCGGCAGGCTAGACCTGTTCGGCGGCACCGCCAGCAATACGACTGTCAGTGGGGGAGGACAGGAAATCTATGGCGGTACCGCGTTCAACACGACGGTTGTGAGCGGCGGATACCAGTACATCTCGAACGACTACAACAACAACCCTAACGCCTACGGCAGCGCATTCGCGTCCAATACGACATTGCAAGGCGGTTCCGAACAGATCGTTGGATTTCTTGGGGCCGGCTCTGCGGTCAGCACCGTCGTCGACGCCAGTACGCAGTACATAGGCTATGCCGCCTTCGGGAGCGCCGGTATTGGTTACGCCAGCAATACCACCGTTACCGATGGCGGAATCCAGTACATTGCGCCATACGGCTACATTGAAACCGGCACAGCCGTCAGTACGACGGTCACCGGCAGCGGCAGCATCCAATACGTCGGCAGTGGCCAATACTGCGGAAGCGCAACGGCGATCTCCACCACGCTGATCGCGGGCGGCGAACAGATCGTGTGGGGCGGCGGCGTGTACAGCCCCATCGCCAGCAGCACGGTGATCAGCTCCGGCGGCGCCCAGATCGTTTCATCCGGGGGCATCGCCAGGACTACGGTGATCAGCGCCGGCGGCACCGAGACCGTGATGGCGGGCGGCATCGCCAGCAGCACAGTGATCAGCTCCGGCGGCACCGAGGTCGTTTCGTCCGGCGGCACCGCAAGCGGCATCACTGTCGATAGCGGCGGCACCTTGATTCTCATCGCCGGCGCCAATGTCACGAACGTGACCAGCAATGGCGGCACGGTTGTGATCGAAAGCGCCCCTGTGACCGTCAGCAGCGGATCGTCCTACACGGTGTCGAGCGGACAAACCGACACCGGTGATACCGTGCTCAATGGCGGTTCGATGTTCGTTGCCTCGGGCGGGACAGCCGTCAGCACCACCGTCAGCAGCGGCGGCCTTCTGACCATCAGCAAGGGCGGCAACGACACGGGTACGACCATCTCTTCCGGCAGCACCGAAGTGGTCGCTGGGAACGATGCGAATGCCGTCGTTGCAAGTGGCGCGACGATGTTCGTCAGCAGCGGCGGTGCGGCCAGCGGAACGCTCGTCTCCGGGGGAACGCTCGACGTGCTGGGTGGTGGATTTGCCACTGGAACGACGGTCTCGGCGGGCGGCACTCTGAATGTCACGGGGACCACGTCCAATACGGTCGCGGTGTTGAGCGGCGGCATCGAGAACGTCTCGTCCGGTGGCGTGATCCAGGGCACCATCAGCGGCACGGCTGGTACGGGAACGTTCGTCGCGGCGGGCGGAACGCTCAACGTGCTGGCTGGAGGCTCGGCCAGCATGATCAACGTGTCCGGCACGCTCAACGTGCGGGGCAAGATCACCAGCAATGTCACCATTCAGAGCGGCGGCCACGAAATCGTCTCGGCAGGTGGCTCCGTCACCGGCGTTACCGGTTCGGGGACCGCAATTTCCGGGCTGGTCGACGTTCTCTCCGGAGCGTCGTTCGAATACGCGACAGTCTTCAATGGCGGTGACCTGAATGTCTCGTCCGGCGCGACGGCGGACCATATCTCCGTCTCGAGCGGCGGTATCTTCAACGTCGGCGGTACGGTTCTGAGCAATGTCGCGGTCTTTGCCGGCGGCATCGAGAACGTTTTCTCCGGAGGTGTGGTCACCGGCGTGACCGGCTCCGGGACCGGCATTTCGGGCGGCACGGTGAACGTGTCGTCGGGAGGCGCGATCGACCACACGACCGTCATCAGTGGCGGCGTCTTGAACGTTCGGTCCGGAGCGACTGCGCACAATGTTTCCGTCTCCAGCGGCGGTACGTTCAATGTGGCCGGCGCAGTGACCAGCAACGTGGTGGTGTTTGCCGGCGGCGCGGAAATCGTCTCCTCCGGCGGGTCGACAGGTCCGGTGTCGATCTCGGGCGGCGTGGTCGAGTTGCAGGCGGGCAGCACCGCGAGCGGCGGCATCACCTTCAGCGGGTCCGGCGGTCAGCTGAAGATCGACAGCACGTCGTTGGCCGGCACGACCATCGGCAGTCTGGTCTTGGGCGACAGCATCGATCTGGCAGGCCTCAATTTCGTCTCCGGCGGGTCGGCGACCTTGCTCGCCGGCAACATCCTGCATGTCACCGAGGGAGCCTCCTCCTTCGATCTGCAGCTTGATGCAACGCCCGGCGTGCGCTTCAGCGTCAGCGCGGATTCCGGCACCGGCACGCTGGTCACGACGCGCGCCGATGTCGCACCGGTGACGTCCGCGTCCAACGTCACGGCAGTTCGTGGCGAGAGCTCTGCGCTGGCGTCCAGCCTCTTCACCGCTTCGGACGCCGATGGCGATCCCATCACCCAATATGCGTTCTGGGACACGCAGGGTAACGGCCACTGGGCCATCAACGGCGTCGTCCAGGCCACTAACGCCGAGATCGATGTTGTGGCGGCGAACCTGTCGCAGGTGAGCTACGTCTTCGGTCCAAGCGGATCGACTGACACGCTTTACGTTCGGGCTAATGACGGCACGGCTTGGAGCAGCTGGACTGCATTCACGGCCAAAGCATTCGCCGACACCGCGCCGACCGTGAACGCAGTCAACGTGACTGCGGCGCACGGCCAAACGTCGATTGCCGCATCCAGCCTGTTCACAGTGAGCGATCCGGACGGCGACACGATGACCCAGTATGCGCTCTGGGACACCGGAGGAAGCGGTCATTGGGTGGTGAACGGCGTGGCGCAGGCCGCCAACACCGAGATCGATATTACGGCGGCGCAGCTGTCGCAGACGAGCTACGTCTTCGGGCCCACAGGGTCGGCACCCGATACGTTGTACATCAAGGCGAACGATGGAACGTTGTGGGGAGGCTGGACCGCGTTCACGGCAACGCCAGGATCCGATCACGCTCCGGTTGCGACGGCGCAGAACGTGACCGCCAGTCACGGCCAGACGTCGGCGCTCGCCTCGAGCCTCTTCTCGGTGTCGGACGCCGAGAACGATGCGATCACCCAGTACGCGTTCTGGGACACCGGCGGCAACGGTCACTGGGTGGTCAATGGAGTCGCCCAGGCAGCCAATGTCGAGATCGATGTTGCGGCGGCGAACCTGTCGCAGGTCAGCTACATGTTTGGTCCCGGCAGCTCTCCATCCGATACGCTCTACGTGCGGGCCAATGACGGCATGCTGTGGGGAGGTTGGACCGCGTTCACGGCATCACCGGGCTCCGACACGGCTCCGGTGGTGACGGCGCAGAACGTGACCGCCAGTCACGGCCAGACGTCGGCGCTCGCCTCGAGCCTCTTCTCGGTGTCGGACGCCGAGAACGATGCGATCACCCAGTACGCGTTCTGGGACACCGGCGGCAACGGCCACTTTGTGGTCAATGGAGTCGCCCAGGCAGCCAATGTCGAGATCGATGTCTCGGCGGCGAACCTGTCGCAGGTCAGCTACATGTTTGGTCCCGGCGGCTCGACGCCAGATACGCTCTACGTGCGGGCCAACGACGGATCGAAGTGGGGCGCCTGGGCCGCATTCACGGCGACCCCGGGACCTGATCAGGCTCCGGTGGTAACGGCGCAGAACTTGGCAGCGGTTCACGGCGAGTTTTCAACGCTCGCCTCGAGCCTGTTCTCTGTCTCCGACGCCGAGAACGATGCGATCACCCAATACGCATTCTGGGACACCGGCGGCAACGGCCACTTTGTGGTCAATGGCGTTGTCCAGGCCGCCAATACCGAAATCGACGTCGCGGCGGCAAACCTGTCACAGGTCAGCTACGTGTTCGGTCCCGGCGGCTCAACGCCGGACACGCTCTACGTGCGGGCCAACGACGGATCGAAGTGGGGCGCCTGGGCCGCATTCACGGCGACCCCGGGACCTGATCAGGCTCCGGTGGTAACGGCGCAGAACTTGGCAGCGGTTCACGGCGAGTTTTCAACGCTCGCCTCGAGCCTGTTCTCTGTCTCCGACGCCGAGAACGATGCGATCACCCAATACGCATTCTGGGACACCGGCGGCAACGGCCACTTTGTGGTCAATGGTGTCGCCCAGGCGGCCGGCGTCGAGATCGATGTGTCGGCGGCGAACCTGTCGCAGGTCAGCTATGTGTTCGGCCCCGGCGGCTCGACGGCAGATACGCTCTATGTGCGGGCCAATGACGGCAGCATGTGGGGTGCGTGGAAGGGATTCTCCGCGACACCCGGACCCGATCAGCCTCCGGTGGTGACGGCGTCGAACACGACTGGAATCCACGATCATTCGGTGGCGGCCTCGACCCTGTTTTCGGTCTCGGATCCCGATCTAGGCGATACCATCACCCAGTACGCGTTCTGGGACACCGGCGGCAACGGCCACTTTGTGGTCAATGGGGTCGCGCAGGCGGCCGGCGTCGAGATCGATGTTGCGGCGGCGAACCTGTCGCAGGTGAGCTACGTGTTCGGCCCCGGCGGCTCGGCATCGGATACGCTCTGGGTGAAGGCCAATGACGGCAGCATGTGGAGCGCCTGGAAGAGCTTCACGGCAACCGCCACCAACCAGGCGCCGACGGTCTCGGTCGCCAACGTCGTGACGGTCTCGGGGCAGACCTTTGCTGCATCGAACCTGTTCAGCGCGACGGACGCGGATGGCGATGCCATCACGAAATATGCGCTGTGGGATTCGAATACCAACGGGCATTGGAGCGTCAACGGAGCTACGCAGGCCGCGAATACCGAGATCGACATCACGGCGGCGCAACTTTCCCAGACCACCTATCAGG